>NZ_JBKAEG010000004.1:0-13266 GCF_046557775.1 Nanhaiella sioensis | reverse complement strand
TATCATTTACATCTATCAAAAACACATAGCGGGGAGTCGTTGAAATGATATATGGATATGCAAAGAGGAATTGTTTCAATACCATACTTATGACACTATAAAACGCATAGCGTTATATACTATAAATATTAATAAAGAGGGATTCTTTCAATCGCTTCGAATACTATACATAACGCAATAAATCGGGGGGCGTTACATATGGAAAACGATACACTTTATACTGAAGAAGCATTTCAGACAAAAGAAGTTGCATTACAATTAGACATTTCACCATCAACAATTCGAAAGTGGTGTCTTCTTCTAGAAGAATTAGACTATAAACTTATGCGGAATGACAAAAATCAAAGAGTATTTGTGAAAAGTAACATACATGTATTAAAACATATCAAAGAATTAACACAAACTGAAGGTATGATGCTACATGACGCGATAAAACAAGCTATTAAAGAGAATATAACCATAGAGAAAACGGGACATAACGAACAAAGAACTAGCGATATGAGCCGTTATGATAAAAAAATTAATATGCTACTGGAACATGTAGAAAGACAAGAAGAATTCAACCAAGATTTAAAGTTGTTTAATAAAGAATTGATTTCACGTTTAGATGAGCAACAAAAATATATTAATGAACGACTAGATGCAAGAGATCAAAAACTTATGGAATCATTAAAAGAAACACTAGAAGTGAAGAAACAGATCGCTAGTACTAAACAAACAAAAACTCAAATTGGTTTCTGGAGAAGACTATTTTCTAAATCGAAATAAAGAAGACATAAAAATTAGTGCTACTCCTTTGTTAATTTTCTACTGTTGTAGATATGACGTCTCCCTATTTCTAATAAATTCCTAAAAAAGGTTGTAATGTTTATGACAATAAATATAAACCCAGAAGCTACAAATTCTCAGCTAGTAGGCATTATTCCAGAGTGTGTTATTAATCATTACTCTATTCAGTGTGCAAGCTTTAATGTATATATGCCTCCAGGTGTCTTGAAGCATTTGAAAAAACAAGGTCATTGGAATGATTTTAGAACATATTATAATGATATTCCTAATATGATTGCTAACCCCGATTACGCAGGTCAAAACCCTAAAGAACCTAATACTGTGGAGATTTACAAAGTTGTAAGTGACCATGTTCTTTTACCAATCAAATTAAATCAAGATACCGGTTTGTTTTTAAGCTCTTTTTATATATTGGATAATGGAGCAAACAAGATAGAAAAGCGATTAAGAGTAGGTCGTATACATCCGTTTTCTTTCTTCAATTAGAGAAGAGCACCCTTCAAGTTGAGGGGTGTAGTTTACAAAAATGTGTTTTTAGGTTATCATATTAGTGAAGCAATATGTGTATTATTTATTATTTTACTGAGTATATTAAATACATAAAGATTATTTAAGGTGGGAAAGGTTCCCCACGCGCTACCTGTTGGGTAGTTACCAGAGATCAGGATTGCCGCCCTGTGAATAATCTTTATGATCGAACACCCTCTTCATAGTGAAGAGGGTTTTTACTTTACAACTAACTTAGTGATACCTTTATCAGATGTATATTATAAAGGTATGGTTAACAATGTAACGGTGGATTTATAATCTGGATTATAAATTGTACTTTCAAAAATTTTTTTATCAGCGCTAGAATTTTTCAACCATGTATTAGAAGGGACAAACTCTTCTCTTACATCTTCAGTCAAACTAGGTTTTTGAAAAAATGAAAAAGCTTTACTAGATTGACGAAGTTTTTCCCCTTTCTCTATTAGATCAGGAAGTGCATTATACCTTTTAGTAACCAAGTAATCCTTAGAATAAATAATACTAAATTTTTTATTGTTGTATTCTGTAAGTCGATTACATAGTGACGACATTGATATTTGATATTTATCATCGGCTAAACTTTTCACTTCTTTAATGGAGACATTATTTCTTTCATTTAAAGCTTTAAAATCTTTTTCTAATTCATATTTAGGTGTTAACAGCTCTGAGGCAAAAGAAGAAGCTTCCATTTGTTCAGTATCTTCTGTTTCAAGAGTTGATTTATTACCTTTTCTAATATAATAGTGAGGCTCTGTATGCCAAGGCAGAACATAATGTCCAATTAAAGTTGCAACTATAAATTTTCTCCTTGTTTCAAGAGTAACTTTTTTATCGATCATAATAAATTTACTTTTTTTGAAAATCACACCTTCGCATTTATCTTCTAAATCACCTGTAATAATTTCCAACCCAAAAGAACTTGTAATACTATAAAGATCCACTGGCATTTGCTTATTTGTATAATTATTAAAAATGTTTTTAGCGAACTTCTTCGGATCATTGCTTATTGGGATATTATCAAAAATATCATGGTCTTGTTTTTGTATGGAAGCAAGATAAGATGCATAATCTAATAACTTATTCTGGTTATCAAGAGATAATTTATCTGAGATTTTCAGTAAAACTTCATTAAAAGGTGTTATTTGTTTTTTATTATCGTCAACACCAGATACTAGATATTCGACAGACACATTTAATGCATTTGCCAATCTAAGAAGAGCATCATACGAAGGGTTCCTAGCTCCCGATTCATATTGACTAATAGCTGGAGGTTTGAGACCGGATCGTTTTGCTAGTTCAGTTTGATTAACTCCTAATTCCTTCCTTAATCTAACAATTCTTTCCTTTACATTCATATCCGTTTCTCCATTCTTGTTAATTTTGTTATTAATAAAATAACATATGTTATTTTTTGTTGACAAGATAAATAACAGTAGTTATACTATGTAATAACAGATGTTATGAATTTCAGCACAAAAAAATGTATGGCTTTCCCAATCGCCATACATCTTAAAAAGTCGACTTGTATGCTAACTTTTTAAATCACTGAATGTTCCCCATTATAGCATTAAACAAAGTCGGCATCTATAAAAAAATTAAAAGAGGTGCTGAAAAATGAATATTAAACTTCAAGATGTTAGTGTAATTTTAAATGGAACTTCTCGTTACAATGGAAATCAGTTCGATACTGTTCGAGTTGAAACACTACTAGTAACAGATGAACCAATACCAGCTGAAGAAACTTGGTATGTTCCAAATGGAAATTCTGTACCACCAGAAGTTTTGAACTTTTTTAAAGTTGCAGGGATTGATATGAACCCTAAAAAAGCTTCTACTATTCTAGCTGGAACGGAAGACATTAAAGAAATGTCTGAAAGCGCAAATCTACAAGGAGTCATGGAAGATTCAGCTAGGTTCATGTTGCGTGCAATAATGACGAAAGCTCCTTTGACACCGATAGCAGGCGCAACTAATACTTATGTTTTATCTTATGAGTACAAGATTTATCCAATCTCTGGTACAAATGATTATAAGTTTGATATCAGAGTACCATTTGATGGGTTAAAGTTAAAAAATGGAGGCCGTGTTCAAGTAACTGTAATGGCTCCAGTGCGGGCGAAAATAGATCGAAAATTAACTAAAGGGATCGATGAGAATAATAAAGAGATCTCAGAGTTAATTGCTTCACTTGTAAATGTAAACCGTCAAATTGTTTCATTTGCTTATCAATTAGACCCGGACTTTACAATATATTATAGGTACTAAATCAAGAAGTAGCGTCTGAAATTCATAACATCTAAATCCCCCCATTATGGAAAATGGGGGGATTTAACTATATAAGGTATACAATAATCACTTCGAGGTCTGAAATAGAATTTATGTTTATTGTTCCAGTTCTTTTAACCTGCGATAAAAAGAAGCTTCACTAACGCCAGTGATCTCACATATTTCCTTGACTGTTTTATCTGTTGTATTTCGTAATTCTATCGCATGAATCATTCCTGGGTGCTTATCTGTGTATTTTTTGATTCGTCCTCGATATTTACCTTTTTCCTTTGCTATTTTAATCCCTGCACGCTGCTTCTCTTTAATCATTTCACGATCAAGCTCACTAAACGCAGCCATGACAGTTAGAAAGAACTTTCCTGTAGGAGTTCTGGTATCGATCCCTAAATTCAATATAACAAAGTCTACATTTCTTTCTCGCAGCTGCTCCACCAATTGTAGTAATTGAACTGTATTCCTACCTAACCGATCCATACGTGTTATTACTAATGTGTCACCAGTAGATAATCGTCCAAGGAGATCTTCAAGTTGTTCTTTCTGCTTAGAGACACCACTTATTTTTTCTTGGGTAATTTCATCGACACCAAACTTTGTCAGCTCTGCTACTTGGCTATCAAGATTTTGGTCTTGTGTGCTGACGCGCGCATATCCATATATCATTTCAACGACTCCCCGCTATGTGTTTTTGATAGATGTAAATGATAGACTACAAAACTAATGATAGCAACAAACTAAAAATCTATCAATAGGGTGTACCCTACTGAGAGGTAGGGGATGAAAAATAAGGAGCTAACTAGTAGCTCCTTTCAATTTAACAATATAACCTTGTTGAACAAGAACAATAATTACGAGTAATACAATAATCCAATGATAAATACTTAAACCAGATAAGAACATCCCGAATCTTGGCAATAGCTTAGGAAACATATAATGAATTGCAGCCAAAATCACTCCAGTAGCACTAAAAAATAACGTTAATAATCCAATATTTCTTAAATCCATTTTAGTTTTTCCTCCTTTCCTATAGTTCTTGTTTTAGATTTTAAAAAACCCTCCTACGAGCTAAGAGAAATTTTAAATATCTTAACAGCTAACCTTTCTAATTCGAACCCCTACTCGTCCCAAAATACAGTGGTGGGCTTAATATCTTCCTTACACTTTAGTTATCGAGAAAAAATAGAAATAATTGCAAAAAACATTCATATAACAAGCTCCCCTATTGAATAGATAGGGAGTATAAGGTAATTGTTCCTTTATTTTTTAATTATGATATAATTATCTTATATTTTGTTTTATCTGAAAGCTGTTATGCTACTCCACTTAACGTGAGCAGGTAGGAATTCGGCATGGTGTGTATTATTGAAAGCTGTTATGCTATCCCACATTAACATGTGAGCGGATAGGAACTCAGCACGGAAGTTTTTTGAGGGAGTATTTAAAAATTGGGCTAGTATGTCAAAATTTAAAATAATACAAGAGTATATCTAAAAGGCGTATTCCATATGAGAATAGGTCTTTTTTGTCGTTTGAAAAATCAGCTCAATAGAGCTTTTATATAGATAGATCAAAAAAATAAGGAGGGAGTTAAAAAATTTCTAAATGTGAAAGGAATTATCTAAACCGGTGTGATGGTCTACTTATGCTAGTTAATGTAGATCTGTGCAATTTTAGGTGAGGGGGTCGTAGTCCTCACAACGTAACATCATAATCTACGCTATATTCTCTATTAGAGCCATGCGGTAGCATGGGGGCGTAAGCCCAATATGAAGTCGACTCTGTCGACAATGCCTGGTGTACGAAGTACACACCTGCTTGCAGGTTCAGGCATTTGCTACTTAACGCGAGAAAACTACATATCGCGTTCGTCAAGTGTCTCATTCTGGTTCTTGAAGCAAGAATGAGACACTTGACGAACATCCGCTATACACAAAGTATAGAGCGGGATTATTGACTGAATTATTTATGAATAACCACTAATTTCCAACGGGTGAACTATGCTTATCGACTGAAATCAATAAAATTAAGGGGTGGGAACATGGCAAAACGGGACTGGAAAATGACCAAAAAAGAGAAAAATATCTATAGCAATTTATATAATCAAGCAAAGAAAATCTACGATTTTCGAACGCATCATCAGGGTGCTAGAGGAACAGAACGTTACCGTGAAGGTGTGAGATCTTTTTGTAAACACCTTGCTATTCACTATAAGTCAAAGAATTTTAAAAACATTAGTGATAAGCATTTAAAGAGCTTTGTTGAGGAATCAAAAAAGTGTGAGATTGGAGCATCAACTATTAAAACCGATTTAGCAGCTGTCCGAAAGCTTCATGATATGTTACCGAAGAAAAGGCACGAGCTGAAGCTAACGAACAAAGAGATCGGGGCTGAGAAAAGAAAAATTGTAGGGGTAGATCGGGCGTGGAGCGATACGGAGGCACAGAAAGCGGTGGCGGTAGCCAAGGACATGGGGCGGAAAGATGTTGAGTGGTCCATTCGTTGTGCAAGGACACTAGGTACACGTCTTGAAGAAGTCACAGCGCTCACAAAAACACAAATCCGTGACGCGCTCATGAACGGTCATATCCATTTAAAAAACACCAAAGGTGGCATACCTAGAGATGTTCCGCTTAATAAAGGAGCTGAAAGGGTTATAAGAGAAATGCTGTCGGAATCGCGTAATGAACGCGTCTTTACGGGGCATGGCCAAACCCACAAGCAAGCCATGAAAAGCATACAAAATTGGATTGCTAATCATCGAGCATCCTTTGTTGAATCGGTAAAGGATGACATAAGGTATCGTGAGGAACTCGGCATTGAAGAGGAAAGAATGAGTCTTACAATGCATGGGCTTAGACACTCGTATGCTCGTTGGCAGTACAAAATGAAGGTTGACGAAGGATTGGATGAAAAAACAGCTAGAAAAGCGGTGGCTGAACTGTTGGGGCATGGTCGTGACCAGGTGACACGGATTTACTTAGGGAAATGAACGATCATTTAAACGGCTAACTGTGTTTTGGTTATTAACCTTTAAATATTTACATAGCAACTGGTTAATCAATTTAAAAGCTCTTTGTTGAATGTTATTAAAAGAATCTATTTACAGACGATATGACCAGGTATAAAATGAATTTAATAGAATACGGACATAGGAAAAAGAACTTTCCTCGACTGTTGCAAGGTGTTGGTAGCACCTTACAACCGTTAAACCGTAAACCAGCTACGGTAAAACACTTGTAAAAGAAAGCTCTGATATTAACAATATTAAATTTCTAATCTATATTTTAATATTGTTAGGTTGAGTTTTCAAGTCTTTTCAAAGAGCAATGTTTTACCAATTTCGAGTAATCTCGAACGTACGGTGGGTAAAATATTGTTCTTTTTCGTTTTCCGATACATAAAGGAGACGGATTATTGTGATTATCACAGCAAATATCAAAGAGTTTACAAAGTATAGCAAGTTTAATAGTTTAAAGGATTTTAACAACAATATAGAGATGTTCTTGGCAGAACATAAGGACGAATTTACAGCTTCAGAGTACCTTGCGTTTAATCGGCTGCGTAAATTTTGTGCTAAGGTCTTTGGTGTAGCTAATGCAAGCAAGAAAAAGGTTCTGGAAGCGGTGCAAGGCCGAGACGATGAAGTAGGTATTAGCGAGTCAACATTCCACAGAATGAAGCGAAAGGCTATTAAACTAGGCATTTTATCAGTTGAATCTACTCAACGAAATAATGGATCACAATCAACAAATTTATGGATTTTCAACCGAGTTGTGTCTAATTCTTCTACAATTGACACCCCCCGAACGGCAAGGGAACAGGAAGAAACAGCGTCAAATCAAGAACAAATTGTTAGACAATTGACACCCCTTAAAACTATTAATAATTTTAAAACTAATAAACATTTAAATAATATAAAAGATCATTTAATGTCTGTAAGATTTAAGTATTTAAAGTATGTTCCTAAAAATGTAAACTTTTTGTACGCTAATTTATTTGGACAAGACCTAAAATTCATCTGGAAACGTGTCATATGGGCTTGTAACGCAGCTTGTAAAACTTTTAGTGATGTAACAGTCGATAAAAAAGAACGCGAGGAAATAGGCTTATATGCGCTCAGAACGCTAGAGAAATACATAAAAGATCGCCATTATCGAAACGAAGGTACATTATCACTGGATGAACAATGCAGGCTTGTTTATGCTGTTACTTTTGCTCAAATTGAACAACAAAAAGCAAGTGATGAGTCTATTTTTGAAGAATATGACCAGGAACAGATTATGAAAAATGAGAGGATTCAATTATTTGCTCAAATGCTTTCATAGCTGTGTTTTTGAGTGTCTATTTGGGTTGAGGAGGAGACGAATAGAGGGCGAAAGAGAGAATTTGAATATGCTACAATTGGCCGTTCAAACGGTACAAACCCTATTGAGAATATACTGTTTATCCGACATTGATATCTTAATAGTGTCTTATATACATATCTAAAAATAGCTACAGGAAGCTTATCGTAGTTCAATAACGAATTATTTCTTAACGTTATAAATCCGCATTTTCTAGATGCGACCCTATAAGTTCAGTGTGTTTTATTAAAATTTTTAGAATTGTTTATAATTATATATGATGGATAATTTTGTTAATCATTCGAATAATACATTGTCCTACAGTTATTGTATTCATTTTACAGAGATCTCAAAAGGCAGTCTTTTTTAGAAATTCAATATTTATATTATTAATAATTTAATTCTTTGGTTTCAGTTAGTTTTGAGTTTGAATTCATTTTGGGTAAAATAGCCATAGTCATTAAAGAGGCAAAAAATAAATAAATTGAAATTATAAACCCTGTATTTATTACACCCATATATTTAATAAGATAACCGAATAATAAATAGCCAGGTAGGGTGGCACCAGTATATAAGAGATTATAAAAACTGTATACTCTGGCTAAAAGATTTTCCTGTACATGAGTCTGTAAGTAAGTATTTATAAAGATTAAAAATAACCCCTGGGTAATACCTCCTATAAATAGTGAAATTAATAATATCCAAATCGGGAGTTTAAGTGAAAATAGTATAATTACAATACTAAAAAAAAGACTAGATAATAATATTCCTATTTTAGCATCTATCTTACGATATAAATAAGGTGCTAATAATGATCCTATGGTAATACCAATGAGGCTAAATGTTGTAATAAGGTACAAATCTTCGGGACCTCTATTTAATATGTTAGTCAAATATGATATTAAGAAAATATCAATTGAAGATCCAACAATCCAAGATAGTCCGAATATCAGGAATAATCTAGAAAATATTCTATTTGATTTTATATAGTTCATCCCTTCAGAAATATCTTGAAAATAAGAGGTGTTTGAGTTATTTTTATGGCTTTTATAATAAGGTTTTATAGAAATTATAAAAGCTAGGGAAAGTGCATATATTAAGGCAATAATAAAAAGAATGTTATTGAAGCTTATGCCTATTTTTATTAACCATGCACTACAAGCATATGATCCTAGTCTTGCAACCATCATGGTTATTTGTATATGACTATTCGCATTAACTACGTCTTCTTTTTTTACAATTTTAGTTAATAAAGATGAATTTGCAGGTATATAAAATACATGATTTGCCATAACCATAAAAACAAGTAAATATATAGAAGTTTGTGAAGGTGAAGAAATAAACTGTAATAAGATTAGTGATAGTATTAGTATTATTCTATTTATGTTAGTTATAGACATGACTTTTTGAAGGTAATTTTTTTCTATAATTGCACCTGCAGGGACAGAAAATAACAAAGCAGGAATAGTTGAATATATATAAAATAAAGATAATCCTACACTACTAGTATTTAAATTATCTAACATTGTTAATAGTAGTATAAATAACATTGCATCTCCAAAAACACTAGAGAATCTTGACAGGAATAACAAGAGGAAATTTTTATTTTTAAGAATCATACTCTAAATCCTCCAATTTTGATCGAACCTTGATGTAGAGGTACAGATCATTGTTTAAATTAATATTTTAATCATTATGAATGAATTTCATATATCTGAACCCTAATGGCTCAAGGCTTTTAAGAATTAAAAAAGGGGTACCTCCTCAAATAGTCAAATTAGTTAGTTACGACACAAAACTAAAAGACTGGAGATGACTCCCTGTGACTACTATACGACAGGGAAGCCTATTTAACCTGCAAGGTTTATATGATTTAGAACCTACCCAACGATTTTGAACCCATCTATACACAAATTCATCGGATGGGACACCAAGCTGTTATTGCTTATAATAAACGCAGCGAGCCTAAGACCATGGCACAGCACTGGCCGGAGGCTCAAAATCCTGAAAGGATTTATTTAAACGTCGTACTGCTGTTGAAAGAGTGAATGCCTATCTAAAAGAATATTTTCAATTAGAAAATGTTTGTTATCGTACCAAGAAACGAGCTAAAGTTCATTTCGACTTAGTAACCTTAGTATATAACGCTTCAAAACTAACAACTGATCGAATCAATGCCATATTACTTAAACAAAAGGCAGCATAAACTCAAAAAAATTCATAAGGTAGTAAATTTTGGATGATGATTGAGTCTTATATTTTAAAAATATTTCCTGTCTCTAAGTCGAGACCAAATTCTTTTTTATTATTAAACCAGTCTATATTCTGAATATGTGTTTCGTTAATGTGTATGTTATCCCATTCTTTTACATACCGATGGTGTCTAAACCAAAACCTCCAAAGTTCCGGTTGTTCTACCAATTTATTTCGGAATAATTCATAACTGTAGTCTATTGATTTTTTTAATGTATCTTTATTCACTGTTATTGGTTTGTAAGCAGTTAAACGTGATTCTCCATTCGCGTTTTTATCCGCTATTACAATACACATTGGCTTTTTTAATAGTTGAACTAACCTGAATATACCACTTCTGATGTGTACTGTTGATGTGATATGTTGTACATTAAAAGGTTGAGAATCATCCCCTGATCCAGTATTCCCATCTAAGTATAGAAGGATTGAACGACCTTTTCGTAATAATCTTAATAGTTTTAACCCACTATTCTCTTCCTCAGAAACTATATACTTAACATTGTACTTTTCTCTTAGTTTATTCCACTTTTTCAGTTCAATTTCACTGTTGTAAGAATCCTGATCAACAACTATATTAAGTGAATTAGTTTTGTCCATTTGGAGGCTTTTTGTAATTTGGAAGGGAACGTGACGATAATCACCATAATGAAATGTTCCAAAAACTCCTCCTTCCTCACAGCATTTTTTTAAGTTCTCGATTCCCCTTATTTCTTTAAACTCTTGAAGTAAGGGTTCTAGTCGAAATATATTTTGACGTTCATTACTAGTACGGTAATTTTTCCAAATCTCTAAGAGTTGTTCTCTAGAATATTGTTTAGTAGGAAGTAATTCCTTTGTTATATTAGCTAAAGCAAAAAAATTGTCATTACTAGATCCTTCATCTTCTTCTTTTTTTAAAATACTTTCTATATCTATAGCAGTTTGTTTTAATAAATTATTCAATACTTTCACTTCCTGTTTGGATTTGTTAGATTATTTAATATGTGAACAAGGACTTGAAGAACTGGGTCATATTGATCGGATCGCCCTTCTGATAGGCCTTCTACAATATCAAACCCGATAATTTCATTAAATTCTTCATTAATAAAGTGGATAAACTGAATAATATCCTCTAGTTTTGGACCTCCTGTTTTTGGGAAATCAACAAGAGGGAAGTCACTTGGGTCAATAACATCTACATCAAAAGAAATGTATCCATAAAGATCCTCTGTTTCATTGTTTTTATATATTACATTTAAGGCTTTACGTACTAAATTGAAGTTCATCATATTAGCAGGAATTTGATACAGTTTAGGATGTTCAATTTTTTGTCCTAAGGAACGGAGCCCTCTTACTCCAATTTGGATAATTCCCGCAACTTTTTCTTCATCGAGTAAAAAACGAACAAAATTAGCATGATGCGGTTCTTTGTCGGTTTTCAATATATTTGCGCCACAGTCATGATGTGCATCAAATTGAAATATAACTATCTTTTTATTCAATTTATCCAAGATAGATTTTATAAGTATGTATGTAATGAAATGATCTCCACCAATTACACCAAATTTAGTTTTTAGGGAACCTATGATAGGGTTCAAAATTTTGGAAGTTATTCCGATTAAATCATTTAACGATGCACTATTATCAATTTTAATATCACCATGATCTACTAATAAACAGTATTTCATAAGGTAATCTTCAGCTAAGTAATCAAATATTCCAGATGTTGTTGAACCTTCTTTATCCATATAAATTGGTATTCTAGTGCTTGATAATCTTAACGAAGAAGGAAATTTTTTAACATTTGAATCTTTAATCTGTGTCCCCTTATTGTACGGAAATCCGAATAAATGAATGTTCCCGTTATGGCTGTGTGGATATGAAAAATAGGAGCATTCAGAGGGGGAAAAAAGGTGTGATTGTTCATCTGGGTGTATTGTTGGAATTTCATATTCACTTTCCCAAAATGTTTTTACATTTCTATCCGTGAATAAAATTTTAGATTGATATTGTCTGATAATGTATTTTTCTTTATTTTTCATGGATTGACCACCCTAGAATAAAATATTGCTTTCCTAAACAGCCTATATAAAAATGTGCTTAATAATATTAATATTAGTAAACCTTTTGAGGGAGAAATAACATAAAAATCTAGAATAAGTTTAATAGATACAGAGATTGAAATTAAAGAAACCACAGAAAATATAATTATAAGTATCTGTTTTAGATATTTATTTCTATTGGATAATTCATAAAGATAGTATCCATCAAATGGGTTATACGGCAAAATATTAAATACGGAAGCAGGTAAATATATACAAGAAACAACTTTTAACATAAGGAAGTGATCTTGAATAATAAAACTTAAACCTACCAATGTTTGCAATAAAACACCAGATATTGTGACAATTATATTTTCTCGCACACTCATTTTTCTTTCAAAATTAAACTTTGTAACAAAACGAGGTAAATTACTTGAACGATTATTAAATAATATTTTCGCCGAATTTGCTCCTAATAATTTCGCTGAAATATAATGTCCAAATTCATGAATATAAGCACTAAAATATGTGTAAATATATGTTGTTGTTATTAGTAAAAATAAAAATAAGAAGAAATCATTCATAATTATCACCTTCAATAAAAGGCAGATATTGCAATGCAACAATATCTGCCAATTTAAACTTTTGAATTATTAAACTAGCAACGAACGATATCACAACGAACGATATCACAACGAACGATATCACAACGAACGATATCATTACGCTCTTCTTCATACTTTTCGATATCTTCTATACTAACTGGTTTTAAGTTTTCCATGATATACCTCCTATATAAAATAATGTATTTTTTGAGTACTCAATAGGAATATTATACTAATTCATTTAGTAAATCAATATCAAAAAATACAAAAAAATCAAATTTTACAAAAAAATCGATAAATTTCGATAATTTCTATCGAGGGATATTTTGACAATTTAAACGTTAAGAAGATAAATTCAGCCATGTCAAGGTTATGAAGTTTCTCTCAGTAGGGTACACCCTATTGATAGATTTTTAGTTTGTTGCTATCATTAGTTTTGTAGTC
>NZ_JBKAEG010000003.1:0-40997 GCF_046557775.1 Nanhaiella sioensis | reverse complement strand
TTATGTCTAGAGATCCAGTTGAGCCAGGTGGCGGTAAGTTATTAGATCCAATCGAACCTGATACAGGTGGAGATAAATTATATAACATCATAAAAAAGATGTTGTTGGGTTTTTCGGTTACATCCCTTTTATTAATAACGGCTTGTGGAGAGGAACAAGCGAAAACAGTTAAACCAGAAGCCGAGGAAACAGTAAAAGTTGATACAGATGTATCTTCCGAAGAGATAACAAGCACAACAGATTCAGAAGAAAACACAGAAACAGAAGAAGTAGAATCCAATGAAAGTAAAGGACTTCCAGAACTTGTTGAACATTTTCGTTCACAAGGGTTTGAAATGGGTGAGGTCACAAAGAAAGCTTACGAAATGCTTGGTGCTGTAGACGGCTTTGGTGTTGAAGCGAATGGAACGCAGATTGAATTTTATGAATATGACATTGAGAATGCTACTGAAGAAACTAAAGCAAACCTTGATAACGGACGTTCATCAGGGACAATGAGCATGGATGGGTTTTCGTTTTCTGTTGTTGTGAATGGGGACTTTATACTGATAAATCATGATGAACATCCAGAGCAAGATAAAATAGTAGAAGCTTTTAATAGCTTTAAATAAATATTAATTACAAGTCTATCCAAATGGGTAGGCTTTTTTATATCCGTTTCTGTTTGAGAAGGAAGTGATTATTATGGCAATGCTAAAGCTTTGCCGTTGTGGTAACCCAATTGATATTTCTCTTTCAAGGTGCACGTCTTGTGAGGGTAAACAAGAAGAACGCCACAAACTATACGATAAATACAGACGAGATAAAGAAGCTGATGCTTTCTATAAAAGCAAGGGATGGGAACGAGTGAGACTACAAGCCAGGTCACGCGATAAGAACCTATGCCAACACTGTTTGAAAGCTAAACGTATTAAAGTCGCTGACATGGTTGACCACATCATTCCGATTAAAATTAATTGGAAGTTAAAATTAGTTCTTAGTAACCTCCAATGTTTGTGTAACTCTTGTCATAATAAGAAAACTCATGATGATAGGAAGAAATATAGGACAACTTATAAGGGGTAGGGGGTATCTAAAAAGTATTAGGGAATCTAAAGAATACCGCGTATCCAGTTGTTGCACGTAAAAACTCCCTTTTTACAATTTTTTTTAAGGAGGTGTAATTGATATGTCAGGAAGAAATAAACAACCCTTGGCAGTTGTACAAGGAAAGGGAAAAAAGCATTTAACAAAAGCTGAAATTAAGGAACGAAAAGAGCAAGAAAAAGCTATAAAAGGCTATACAGATAACATTGAACCACCTGCATATTTAACAGCAGCACAAAAGAAAGAGTTTAATAGAATTGCAAATGAACTTGTGCGAATTGAGATATTAAGCAATTTAGATGTTGACCATTTAGCGCGATATATAGACTCAAAATCTGAACATGAGAAGATCAGTAAAGAGCTAAGGAAGATGAAGCCTACAATCCGAGTTGATACTGAAGGTGGTTCAGAAATTGTTCATAATGAGTCCTATATTAAGTTAAGGAAAACGAAAAACTTACTGTTTAATGAATGTCGTTCTGCAGCAACTGACCTTGGATTGACAATTACATCTCGCTTAAAGTTAGTCATTCCTACAAAAGAGAAAGAAAAGCCTGAAAGTAAGTTTGCTAAGTTTGGTCGTGGCAATAGTGGTTGATCGAGTCACCTCATATGCTTTTGATGTGTGTATGGGTAAAATTCCTGCAGGGAAAACACAACAACAGGCATGTAACAGACACTTAAAAGACTTGGAACGTCAAAACACAGAAGGTTTTCCTTATGTCTGGGATGTAGAATTAGCTCATGAGATTATTGAATTTGCTGAAACACTCACTATTGCAGAAGGTGAAGAGCCTCAACCATTAAATCTTTATGGATTCCAGGACTTTATATTTGGCTCCTGGCATGGTTGGAGAACGTTAAAGGGGTATAGGAGGTTTAGGACATCTTATGTTCAAGTAGCCAGGCAAAACGGTAAATCACTAGGAAATGCAGTCCCTACGATGTATTACGGTAATTTTGATGGCTACAATTATCCTCAAATATACTGTACGGCAACTAAAGAACTGCAAGCGAGGATTGTGTTAAAAGAGTGCTTTAAATTTATTAATGCAGATCCTGAATTATCAGGTGATGAATATGAAGATGGCTTGTTTACAATTAGAGATTATAAAAGTGTGATTGAGTGTAATGTTTCTAATGGTGAAGTTAGAGCATTGGGGCGTGATACAAAGTCCATTGATGGATTCCGTCCTTACTTCGCAAGTGTAGATGAGTACCACCTTCATAAAGACAATCAAATGTATAAATTGTTGGCCGATGGTACGAAGAAGTTGAAGCAAACATTAATCTCTGTTATCACTACAGCGGGATTTGACCTTAATTCACCGTGCTTTGCTCTTTATGAATATTGTAAAAAGGTTTTATCTGGAGTCGTTAAGGATGAAACACAATTCGTATTTATTTGTGAACTAGATAAGGGTGACGATGTTTGGAACGAGGAAAATTGGATCAAAGCTAACCCTTTATGGACTGAAGAAACGCTTGATAGTTTACGAGCTGAAGCAATTAAAGCTAAAGCAATGGGTGGCGATGACTTAAAGAATTTCCTCACTAAATCACTCAATGAATGGGTACAATTTGCTGACAATCAATATATGAACTTAGAACATTGGAAAGAATGTGCATCTAAAAAAACGCTTGAAGATTTCAAGGGTTTTTCTTGTTATGCGGGTTTGGATTTATCTAGTGGCGGTGATTTGACCAGTTTAGCCTTAGTTTTTCCGTATGAAGTAGACGGAGTAAAAAAATATTATGTTTATTCTCATTCATTTATCCCTAAAAACCGTGTCCAAGAGCATGTAAAAAAGGATTATGCACCATATGATATGTGGATCAGAGACGGCTTATTGACGGCAACTGAGACGTTAGGCGGTATTAAAACGGATTATAAATATATCATTGCCCATTTAAAGAAATTGATTGAAGAATACGACCTTGATTTACAGATGATTTGTTATGACCCCCATAATGCTTCTGCATTTTTAGGTGATATAGAAGAGCTTGGCTATGATTCTTTATCTATTACTCAATCAGCAAGAAACTTAAATGATCCAACTGTTGATTTCCGTTTAGAAGTCGAGGCAGGAAATGTAGAGTATGACGAAAATAATCAATTGTTAACATGGTCAGTAACAAACGCAAAAACTGTTTCAAACTCTTTTGGAGAAATTAAGCTCGATAAGGATTTACAGCAGAAACGAATAGATCCAGTTGATGCCATCATTGACGCGTGGAAAATGGCAATGACACAGGATATAGGCATTGATGTTACTGAGGCAACAGAAGAATACTTAGATATGATGGGGTGGTAGGAGGTGAGATGAAACATTGAATGTGCTTGCAAGGATGTATAAAGGGATAAAGAATTTAATAACCCCCACACAAGTTGCAGACATGCAGAGTGAAGAACTTCTTGAGTGGTTAGGTATTAGCACCACTTCAAAAAAGGTTATTAGCGAGGTCACATATTTTACTTGCTTAAAAATGCTGTCTGAAACTCTTGGGAAAATGCCTATTAAACTCTACCAAGAAACAGAAAAGGGAATTGAGAAAGCTACACCAAATGCTGCTTATAAATTATTGAGATTAAGACCAAACCCTTTTATGACAGCATCAACCTTTTGGGCATCTGTAGAAATGAATAGAAATCATTACGGAAATGCTTTTGTATGGCTAAGAAGAGAGCTGAAATTACAGAAGTTTGGCGGTTCATATGATTTAAAAGACATGTGGATTATGCCCTCGGATTCAGTTCAAGTAATGTTCGATAACGCTGGATATTTCGGGAACACTGGCCAAATATGGTACATCTATACTGATAAACATAGTGGTGAACAATATTTTTTGAAAAACCATGAAGTCTTACATTTTAAAACATCTTATAGTTTTGATGGGATCATGGGACTGCCAGTTAAAGAAATATTAAAAGCAACAGTTGAGGGTGGGTTGGAAAGCCAAGACTTCATGAACAACCTATACAAAAGTGGTCTTACTGCAAAGGCTGTTTTAGAATACACAGGGGACTTAGATAAGACAGCCAGAGAACGACTAGTAAAAGGGTTTGAACAATTTTCAAATGGATCTGAAAATGCAGGGAAAATCATCCCTGTGCCACTTGGAATGAAGTTAGTACCACTAAATATTAAGTTAACGGATAGTCAGTTTTTTGAACTTAAGAAGTTCAACGCTTTGCAGATTGCGGGTGCTTTTGGCATTAAGCCAAATCAGATTAACGACTATGAAA
Source organism: Nanhaiella sioensis (assembly GCF_046557775.1). Classification (NCBI taxonomy): domain Bacteria; kingdom Bacillati; phylum Bacillota; class Bacilli; order Caryophanales; family Bacillaceae; genus Nanhaiella; species Nanhaiella sioensis. The sequence continues at coordinate 36,664 of NZ_JBKAEG010000003.1, read as the reverse complement.
AATCAAGTTACGCAAATTCAGAAATGCAACAACTATCCTTCTATGTTGATACAGAGCTATTCATCTTAAAACATTATGAAGAAGAAATAGATTTTAAGATACTCTCACCAGAGCAATTGGATGAGGGTTATTTTTATAAATTCAACGAGAAAGTAATTCTTAGAACTGACAGTAAAACACAAATGGAGACTCTTGCAAAGGCTGTTGACAGTGGTATTTACAAGAGAAACGAAGCAAGAGAAATACTAAATCTCCCAATAGCAGAAGGTGGAGATGTATTAACTGTTAATGGCAACAGCATCCCTGTTACTATGGCTGGAAACCAGTGGGTTAAAGGAGGTGAAAGTAATGAGTAGATTTTGGAATTTTATAAAAAATCAAGATAGCGAAACACAGCCTGGTAGTGTTGAATTAAGAATTGATGGGGACATAGTATCCGATAATAACGCGTGGTTATATGAGTGGTTTGGAGAGCAGTCTACAAGTCCAAATGCATTTAGAGAAGAACTTGGTAAGTATGCAAATCAAGATTTAACGGTTTGGATCAACAGTAATGGAGGGGATGTATTTGCGGCTACAGGTATATATGACGCTTTAAAAAATCATAAAGGTAAAATAACAACTAGAATTGAAATAGCAATGTCTGCAGCAAGTGTTATAGCTATGGCAGGAGATGAAATATTAATGTCTCCAGTTGGAGTAATCATGATGCATAACCCATTAAGTGGTGCTAGGGGTTATGCTAGTGATTTAAGAAAACAAGCAGATGTGTTAGATGTTGTTAAAGATACAATCATCAACGCGTATGCTGCTAGAACGAACAAATCAAGATCAACAATTTCTGCCATGATGGATGATGAAACTTGGATGTCAGCAAACGTTGCCGTTAAAGAAGGGTTTGTAGACAAAATATTATTCCAAGATGATGAGAAGGTTGAAAACATCTTTAATTTATCTTTTAATCGTTTTGCCATTACAAATAATGCAAATGAGTCTATTAAGAAGTTAATAGATTTTGACAAACTGCATAACAAGGTAATTGAAGATAATTTGGAAACTGAAAAGGAAAAATTACTAATGGAATTAGATTTAATCTAGTTCTTTTTTTGTACTCAAATTTTAAGGAGGAATTACTTTGAATCCAGAATTATTAGAAATGTTAAATCAAATCAATACAAAGAAAGAAGAAGCAAGAAAGCTTGTTATGGAAAATAAAATTGATGAGGCAAAGGCTGCTAAAGCTGAATTAGAAACACTTCAAAATAAGTTTGATATTGCGAAAGATCTGTTTGATGAGCAAGAAAAGACTGTTCAAGATCAAGTTAAGAATAAAGCAAAAGCTGCTAAAACAGAAAGTGATGGTGAAAAGCAACGAAATTCGTTCGTGAATATTCTTAAGGCAGGTGTACTTAAAAAGCCAGTTAATGAAGAAGATGTTGAAGTATACAACATGATGACAGAATCAGATCCTAATCCAGAAGGGGAGTCTGATGGAGGTCTGACTGTTCCGAAAGACATTAGAACACAGGTTAAAGAGCTTCGTAGAGCAGGAGACGCTTTGGAGCCTTTAGTAAACGTTGAGCCAGTATCAACTTTAAGTGGTTCAAGGGTTATTGAAGTTAATGCTGATGAAGTTCCTTTCGATAATGTAGATGAAGCTTCGCAATTTCCTGATGTGGATACACCAAAATTTGAGAATCTAACATATAAGGTCATAAAAAAAGGTGGAATTCTTAAAGTAACTAGAGAACTTTTAAAGGATACGGCTGAAAATATTCTAGGTTATTTAAGAAGATGGATCTCTAAAAAATCAAGAGTCACACGTAATTTCTTAATACTAGATGAGCTTGAAAATAGCTTTGGAGGAGACAAGACAAAGGAATTGAGCACATTTGATGATTTTAAAGATGTTTTCAATATTGAACTTGATCCATCAATTGCCTTGACATCGAAAATATTAACTAATCAAGAAGGGTTTAATTGGTTAGATAAACAAAAGGATTCGGATGGTGATTATATTCTTCAACCAAATCCTATTAACAAGACAGAAAAATTATTGTTTGGAAAGTACCCAATTACCGTTGTTTCAAAGAAAGTACTAAAATCAACACCTATTGGAGACCAAAATTCGCCAACTGGATATAAACATCCTTTCTACATGGGGGATTTTAAAGAAGCCATTACAATCTTTGATCGTGAAACTTTATCCATTGAATTTTCAACAGAGGCAGGAGACTTGTGGGATAAAGATTTAACTGGTGTGAAGGTTCGTGAACGTTTGGACATTAAAACAGTTGACAAAGGAGCAGTAATTAAAGGTGAAGTTTCAGTTGACTCTGTTCCAACGCTTTAGTTTAAAGGAGGATTTATAATATGCCAGGTTATGAAGTGAAAAATACATTTCGTGATAAATATACAAAAGAGCTTTTCAAACCAGGAGACGAATACCCCACAGAAGATACAGAACGAGTACAATACCTAAAAAATAAGGGGTTTATCGGAGAAGAAATCCACTCCGAAGACCTAGATGATGAAAGAATAAAGCATGTAGGTGGCGGTTACTATGAGTTACCGAATGGTGAAAAGGTCAAAGGGAAAGATAATGCACTTGCTGCATTACAAAAGCTTGAGAGTGGGGAGTAACATCCCCACCTTATGGGGGTGAGAATGTGTTAGTAACCCTACTGGAGACAAAAGAGTGGTTAGGTGTTGAGCATGATTTACATGACGGGATGATTAGTAGAATTATAGGAGCTTCAGAAATTTACATTAAGAATGGTACAGGACACGATTTTGATTCTTCTAATGAACTGGCTCAACAATTGTGTTTGGTACTTGTCACAGATATGTATGAGAATCGTACATTTACTGGACCGAGTGAAAAAATCCGTCCAACAGTGAGAAATATGATTGAGCAATTAACCTATTGTTATGAAGGTGATACATGATGAATCCAGGGAAATTAAATAAACGAATTGATATTTTACAACAACCTGATGGACAAGATTCTTACGGTGAATCAGATGAAATATGGAATGCAATAGCTCATGTGTGGGCAGATGTTAACCCTTTGCGTGGTCGTGAATTGTACCGTGCTAAACAAATTCACCCTGAAGCAACATACATGTTTATTATTCGATATCGTCCAGGTATTTCTCATGACATGAGGGTACGGTACGGAGAAAGATTATTTGAAATTGTTGCTCCACCTTTGAATGACAAAGAGGTAAATCGTTATCTTGAAATTACTTGTAAAGAAGTGTTTTAGATGGCTAGACGAAATCAAATTGAAGGTATGAGAGATCTTGAAAAAGCTATCAAAAAACTAGGTCTACTCCCTCAAAAATGTGTTACTAAGTCAGCTAAAAAAGGGGCAACCATTGCACTAAAAGCAGCACGTAAAGGAGCACCTTATGATACTGGTGATCTAAAGAAAGGTATTGTGTTAAAAGGTGAAAAATTAAAAGTCAAGGGTAAGAAAGTCTATCAAGTAACATTGGATGCAAATATGAACGATGTATTCGTAAAGACATCAAAGGATGGAAAGCGAAGCTATTATCCTGCGTCACAAGAATATGGATTTATGACCAAAAATGGAGGGTATATTCCTGGTTACCGTTTCATGAGACATGCCATCGAGAATAATGTAAATGCGATGGAAAGGTCTATGATCAGTGTCCTTTCGAAAGAAATAGACAAGTTAAAGTGAGGTGTTATTAGTGACTTTTGAAGAAGCATTACAAGAAGAGTTATCAACCATTATGAAAGTATACCCGTTAAATGCTAAAGAAGGCACGAAAGCACCTTATATCATCTATGTATCTAGTGAGGGGTTACAGGATAAGAGTTTACAAGGTTATTTGGACAGTAAAGAGGTTTCTTTTGAGCTTAATATCTTACACAATGGATATGGTTTATTAAAGTCTAAAACACGACTTGTGTTACAGAAGGTATTGTCATTTCAAGGGAGAGCCATTGGTAACGATGGCCCTTTTATAGAAAACGTTAGTTATGAAAAACCAGTAGAGTTGTGGGAAGATCAAGTGAAATTATATAGATGTATTATAAATTGCAAAGTTAAATTTAAGGAGGGGTAACATGCCAAAGGCAGCAATGGGAACAAAATTGAAAAAGGGTGCTACTGTGATAGCAGAACTTACAAGTATCAGTGGTCTAGAGTTATCAGCAGATACGATTGAAACGACTACACTATCGTCACCAGACGGTTATCGTACGTTTACGCAAGGGTTGAAAGATGCAGGTGAGGTTGGGATTAGCGGCTATTTTGATGTATCCCATGAAGGACTTCTAAACGATTTTAATAGCGGTGCTGAAATTGATTATTCAATTGAATTTCCAGCAGCATTAGGAGCAACGTGGGAATTTAAAGCAATCGTCACAGCATATAGTACAGGGGCAGAGATGGAGGATAATGTCTCATTCGAATCTACTCTTAAAGTGAGTGGTAAACCCAACTTATCAATAACGGAAGCATAGGCTAGGTTGATTCCTAGTCTTTTTATATGGAGGGATAATTTTGAAAAACCAATTAGAAATCAAAGTTAATATAGACACTACAGAAGCACATCAAAAATTAAATCTATTAGAGAATCAATTAGACAGGATTACTAGCAAGATCAAAAAAATTAACGAATTTAAAGCACAGGAGGGGTAACATGGCAGATAAAAACGATGTAGTAATGATCGAATTAGATAGACCAAGAATGTTGTGGTATGGACATAAAGCATTAAAGACATTAACAGCAATGACAGGGAAAGATATTGATGCAATGATGTCTGAAGAAGAATTTGACTTAGAAGATTTTGAGAAAATCATGTATTGTGGCCTTTTGAAAGATGCGAAAGTAAATAACGAAACATTGAAGCTGGAGGATATGGAGGATTTGCTAGACGAAGCTCCATATCATGTAATTATGGGTAAAATGCAGGAGGCTTTTCAAGCAGCATTCGGTCAATTTGATACTGGTGATTCAAAAAACGCACAGAGGATGGCAACGAAGAACACGTAAAGTGGGATTGGGAAGATTCCCTTCGTTCTGCCATCCTTGTTGGTGTTAGTCAAACGGAATATGATGACATGACACCATATCAATTGAGTTTACATGTGAGTGTCTACAATGAGAAAAGGAAACTAGAGGAAGAAGAAAAAATAACATTCGCATATTTAAGTGCCCATTGGCAACGTGTCAAGAAGTTGCCTAGTTTTAAACAAGTACTAGGGAAACAGCAACAACAACCACAGAAAATGACTCCTGAACAGATGTTGGCCAAGGTTAAACAGTTAAATGCAGCATTAGGGGGTGAAACAAATAGCAGTAGTTAAGAATTTAATGGTTCGTGCCGGAGCTGATTTTAGTAAATTGCGCAAAGATATGTATAAAGCGCAAAAGCAAGTAAAGTCGTTCAAGAAAAATGTAAACAAAACTTTAGCTGGGATAGGAGCTACTATTGCTTCCGTTGGTCTGGGTTTTTATGTGAAAGATGCAGTAAATGATGCGATGAGGTTTGAGGCATCAATACAACAATTAAATAGATTAATGGGTCAAAGCGCAGGAGAGTTTATGAAATGGGCTGAATCGACTGCCTATGCCTTTAACATGAGTAAAAGTGATGCGGTTCAGTACGGTGCAACCTTTTCTAATATCATTAGTACATTTGCGAATGATACAAAACAAACTCAGCAATACACACAGGACTTATTACAAGCTACAGCAGTTGCAGCAAGTATGACAGGCAGAAGTATGGAGGATGCACTAGAGCGTGTTCGTTCAGGGATGTTAGGTAACACGGAAGCAATTGAAGATCTGGGGATTTTCGTAAACGTGGCCATGATTGAAAGCACAAAAGCATTTCAGGAATTTGCAAACGGTAAGTCTTGGGACCAATTAGACTTTAGAACTCAACAAACAATACGTTACTTTGCCATCCTAGAACAAGCTGCAACTAAATATGGTGTTGAAGTTGGTAATAACACCATGTCAGCCACAGCAAAACTAACAGCGAGATTAGGCGATTTGAAGCTCGCAATGGGCCAAGCATTCATGCCAATATGGAACTACGTGTTACCTGCACTTACTGCATTTGTAAGTAAATTGGTTCAAGTAATGAATGTAGTAGCTCAATTCACAAAAGCACTCTTTGGGAAATCTGAACAAAATGCCCAAGCTAAAGCTACAGACCAACAAGCAGGAGCTGTTAGCGGTCTTGGAGATGCATATAAAGAAGCTGGAAAAAAAGCAAAGAAAGCCAAAAATTCTTTAGCTGGTTTTGATGAAATAAACTCTCTTGGTAACAGTTCAAGTGCTGAAGATGAGGATGCTGATTCAGGGGGAGCTGGTATCCCAGAAGAAATGCCCATCAATTTTGATACAAATGCTACCGAAATCGGAGAGAAAATTCAAGAAATGGCCAATAAAACAAAACAATTCTTCCAGGATGTAAAATCATTAATAGTAGAGCATAAAGATTTAATTATTGCTTCATTAGCCGGAATTGGTGGAGCTATTACTGCATATACCGTCCTGTTAAATGGTGCTAAGGTTCCTACAAAATTATGGGCGGTCGCTTCTAAAAATTTATCAAAGTTTTTCGGAGCGTTATTATCACCTATAGGGTTAGTTGCATTAGCCATTGGATCTTTGGTTGCAGCGTTCGTCTATTTCTATCGAAAAAATGAAAAATTTAGAGGTGTTGTCGACGGCATCTTTAACAAAATAAAAGATGCAGCACTATGGCTTTGGAAAAATGTCATGGTTCCATTTGGAACGTTTCTAAGTGAAGTTTTTTCAAAAGCGTGGGATGTTGTTAAGGTAGCGAGTGAAAAGCTTTGGAATAAAGTATTAGTACCATTCGGTGAGTTTTTAGCTACAGTATTTAAGAATGCTTGGGATACAGTCAAACAAGCAGCAGAATGGGCATGGAAAAACGTCTTTGTTCCATTAGGTGATTTTTTATGGTGGTTTTGGAAGGACGTATTAGTCCCTGTAGGTGGAATTCTTTTTGATGTTTTGGCAATTGCATTTGAAACAGTAGCAGAAATTGCAAAGTCACTTTGGGAAAATGTCTTAGTCCCATTAGCTGAGTTCTTTGTATCTGCATTCGGCCCAACACTAGAAGCCGTATCTGCAGTGTTTACTTTTCTGTGGGAAAAAATTCTTGTGCCACTAGGAACATTTTTAGGAGGCGTATTTAAAAAGGCTTGGGAGGGTCTAATTACAGTTATTACTTGGCTATGGGACAACGTGTTGAAGCCAGTAGCGAAGTACTTAGCAGGAGCTTTTGCTGATACGTTTGACACAGTTTTTAGTGGTATTGGAAGCATTATCAAAGGACTTGAAACAACGTTTGAGGGCTTGATGACATTTATTACAGGTGTATTTACTGGAGATTGGGAGAAAGCCTGGGAAGGTGTCAAAGGCATCTTCAAAGGGATATTTGAGTCTTTGTACGGGTTTGTTAAAACACCGTTAAACTTGATTATTGATGCCATCAATACAGTAATAGGAGCTTTAAACAGTATTAGCATTGATATTCCTGATTGGGTGCCTAAGTACGGTGGACAAACCTTTGGTATCAGCATTCCAAAGATCCCTAAATTAGCTAGAGGTGGAATTGTAGACACAAAAACCAACATGGGTAATTACATTGCTGGAGAAGCTGGAAAAGAAATGATTGTACCATTAGAAAACACCTCTTTTGTAGACAAAATAGCAAGTGCTCTGGGAACTGCAGTTATGAACGCGATGGAGTTTAGCAATTCAAGCAACTCAGGTCAATCCGGTGATTTAATATTTAACGTTGATGGAAGAACTCTCGCAAGAGTCATGAAACCCTATCTAGACCAAGAAAAGAAGCGTATAGGAAACGACATTACACTAAATCCAATTTAAGGTGGTGGGCGATTATGATCAAAATAAACGGAGTGGAATTGCCCACTCCTTCTAAATATGCGATAGGCATCCAAGATTTATCTCAAGCAGAACGAAATGTTCGTGGGAACATGATCATTGAAAGAATAGCAACAAAAAGGAAAATTGAGTTAACATGGAATACTATAACTCAAGAAAATTTATCTCTGGTATTCCAGAGCGTATCAGATGTGTTTTTTACTGTAGAGTATATAGATCCTGAAAAGGGCGACCACAATACAGGAACATTTTACAGTGGAGACCGAAAAGCAGGAGTGATGGATATACGTAATGGTGTTGTACGTTGGAAAGATGCTAAGTTTAACTTGATAGAAAGGTAGTGTGTAAGCATGCTAGATGTATCAAAAGACTATAAAAATGCAGTTTATACACTTGTAAGAAAAATAACGGCTAGAATTAGCTTTACGATAGATGATGAAACAAATATATATGACGATACAATCATAGATTTGAAAATCCTAGAAGAAATGAACACGATAAATACTACGTTGCCTTCAAATGAAATTCAGGTGACACTTGATAATACTTCAAGAGCGTTTGACTTTTTAAACTTACAAAACATCCAGAATGTGTTGGCTAAAAAGCCTAAAATTAAAGCTGAATTTGGTTTGGAACTAGTAAATGGAATGATTGAGTACGTACCAATGGGATCATTTACTTTAATTGAATGGAAAAATGAAACTGGTTCAATGAGCGTTTCATTAATCGGACGAGATAGCTTTGATCTACTAAAAGAAGTTTCTTATCACAACACAGATCCAGGTACACTATACGATTTAGCAGTAGATATTTTTGAGAGAGCTGAGATTACAGATTATGAAATAGACGATAGCTTGAAAGCCATTCATACAGAAGGTTTTACTGAACGTATAGATAGTCGTACAGCCTTGCAGCATATAGGTATAGCAAGTAAAAGTGCAGTATTCCAGGATAGAAATGGTGTCGTCTTTATAAAACCATTTAAGGTATTGGACCAATCAGATAACTTCTTAGTGTACTGTGGGCAGCCTAATGTATTTGCAGGAGTCACTATCCCAGCAGTAGATGTAGGGTATGACATGAAACATATTGATTATGACAACATCTTTAAAGAGCCTGACATATCGTTAGACAAGTCAATATACGAGGTTGTGGTGAATGTATATGAATCTAATAATAAGAGAGAAGTCATTTATATCAATAGTGCGATTAGTGGGAATAATGGAGCTTCATTTCAAATAGATAACCCACTAATTAATAATGAAACGTTAGCCAAGGAAGTGGCCGAATGGATTATTAGAGAAAGTAATATTAATGCAGTATATAAAACGATTTGGAGACAGAATCCAGTATTGGAGTGCGGTGACGTGATCTTAGTTGAAGATGCTTTTGATGCGAAAAGACAGACAAGAATTGTGAAGCAAGAATTTGAGTATCGTGGGTTTTTAAGAGGTGTTACAGAAAGTAGGGGTGGTTTGTAGTGACGTACAGTAAAACAACATGGAAAGATAGGGTAGTAGAACGTCCTATGACATTTACAATGGATGAAAACGATGATGGAACTGTTACCTTAACACCATCGGAAGGTCAAATTATAGAGCCAGGTACACCTATTACAGCATCAAATATGAATAACATTGAAGATGGACTTGCTGAATTTTTAGAAGAAACTTCTGAGAATATTGAACATTTAAAGTCATCTGTCAGTAGTGGGAAACAATTACTCCACGACACACTTACTGACTATGGTGCTACGGTCGTGGATGCTGATGCTGATGGTGTACCAACCTTTAATGAACTAAACAATGCAATTCCAGAAATTGTTGGTGATTATAAAATCGGTGATAGAATTTCGTATTCTGCTTTGGGATTTAACGCTCCCTTTGTACCAGTAATTCATAAAGAGCAACCACTTGATAGTTATGCACGTTACTGGCGTAGAGAACGTGGTGCAGTAGATGAAACAGGTAAATATTTTTATTGGGGTCAATCAGCAGCAGACACTCATGGAACACAAAATGCATGGTGGGAACTTAAAAAAATAAACTTAGACACTAACCAAGTAAGCACTATTAAAAGCGACCATTCAGCTGGAGACACATCAGCCCGTTGGGATATAAAGAATATAGCCATCTCAAAGAATAAAATAATTGTTGTTGGTAATAGCGCTGACTATGATCTTCTTTGCTACAATAGGGATAATTTGTACACAGAACTGTGGAAAAAAAACGTTAGCTGGGATTACATTTATTGTGTCGATTACGAAAATGAACTGTTCCTTTGTTGTTATGGAAGTAGTGCAGGTGTAAATTTTGAGCTAATTGATGGTAACGGGAATATAATTTGGAACAAGTCTATTTATGAAGCAGAAATTGAAAGTGGAAATCTAATAAAAGACTACGTTATAGTAGGTGGATACCTTTACGTTACAGCACATAAAGGATATCTTATAAAATTTGATTACTCCAACGGAAACTATATAGTAAAAGCATGTATGGGTAATTATGCAAATTCAATTGATTCTGATGGTTACAAGTTGTTTGTTTCAGAAGATAACGTTATTACTGCTTACGATCTAGATATGAACCTGTTGTATTATGCTTATGTGGATTCTAAAAAAATTATTTACAGCCCAGAGTTCGATGAAGTTATTATCATATCAAATTCCTTACTTGCTTATTCAACTACTTCATTCAACTCTATAAAATGGGAAGCACCAATAAGTAGTACTTCTTCAATTGAGATAGTTAGAAATAAGGAAACTAACGGAAATAAAATAGTGATTATATCTGGAGACCTAGGTAATGGGGGAATGCCTATACAACCTATTTTATATGATCTAACCATTAAATCATGATTGGAGGAAGAAAATTGAAAGGCTTATTAGGTGACATCATAGCAGAAGATACATTAAGAGTTAATATGATTCATTCAGATCCTTATCATTCTGAATTTGGCTTGTCTGAGGAGCAGTGGAAGAATGCAGTAATTGTGGAGACAATTTTAGAGGCTGAGTTCCAAGAAGGAAAAAAGCGAATTCTATACGTAACAATTAGTAGTGGTGAAATGTGGTATGAATATGAAAAAAGACCATTAACACCAGAAGAAGAAATAGCGCAATTAAAAACAAAGGTAGAAGTACAAGATCAAGCAATTGGAGAGTTAACAATGTTGATCTCAATGCCACAATAATACTAGGAGGATGATTAATAATGATATTTACAAAGGATAGTGGGTTAGTAAAAGTTTGGGTAAGTTTAATAATGAGTGGTATTTATAGTCAAGATCAAGTCCCTTCACTTTCAAACTTAAAAGAAGCTGTCACAGAAGTATTAAACAAAACAGCATAATTTACCATCAAACCAAACACCAGATACGGTGTATTTTTTATGGGCATTTTTAGTAACCACAATACCCAATATGTTTAATAAAAAAATTCAAGCCCTGTCACAGGGGCTTTTAATTATGGAGAAAAAGAGGGGATAACATGAATTTAATTAAAAACTTTTCAGCAGGATTTATAAAATTAGGCCCTATTGGAACTGCACTAAATTTCTTGTATGGGGTAGGTAATTTAATTTTCATTGCAATGTTAGCACTCGTTACAGTATTAGATTGGGTAAGCGGAATTAGAGCATCAAAAATTGATGGGACGTACACGTCTGAGTATGGGAAATCAGGCATTTACAGAACGTTAGTTATGTTCTTATTACCAGTACTAGGGAACATCGTTGACCAAGCTTTATCAACCACTTTTATTCTGTACGAAATTGAAATCGGCATGTTTTTCTCTTTAATAACTGGAGGTTTGATTTATCACACCTTAATGAGTGCGGCTGCTAATTTTGAACGTGCTGGATGGGGAAAATGGGTGCCAATTAAAGTTGTAGAAAGTGTAGCATCTGAAATCAAAGCGAAAACAGAAAGATCTAATAAAAGAAAAGAGATTATTTATCCTGAGAATAAAGATGGTGAGCAAAAATGATACCAGTACGTAAAAAACTAGTATCTAAAACTAAACATAAACTTAAATGCCCATATACGATGAATGCTGAGTATATCACTATTCATAATACTGCAAATGATGCTCCAGCAGAAAATGAAATAAAGTACATGATTGGTAACAATAATGAAGTGTCATACCATTATGCCATTGACGATAAAGAAGTTATTCAAGGTATTCCAATTAATCGTAACGCCTGGCATTGTGGGGATGGCATGAAAGGTAAAGGAAACCGTTCATCAATTGGTGTTGAAATTTGTTACTCAAAAAGTGGTGGAGAACGTTACAAAAAAGCAGAGGCATTAACAGTTAAGTTTGTTGCTCAACTACTTAAGGAAAGAAATTGGGGCGTAGATAAGGTTAAAAAGCACCAAGATTGGTCGGGTAAACACTGCCCTCACCGTATTTTATCCGAAGGTAGGTGGAATGTCTTTCTAAAAGCTATAGAAGTTGAATTGAAGCCAAAGCAAGAGAAAGTAAATATGAAATTGAAGGATTGGCAATTCAACGATTTACAAGCAGCCTACCAAAACGCTTATGATCGTAACATTTTAAAAAGCAATGAATGGGCAGAAAAAGTTAAAAAGAAAGAAATCACTCTAGATGAAGCAATATTTTTAAATACTGTTATTGTTGATCGTGCGTTGAAATAACGTATACAAAAAATAACAGATGCATATTATAAAGTACACCACGATTGACTATCACGAACCTCCCTAGCCTACACCAAAAGGTTAGGGAGTACATAACTTAATCTACATGGCATTTGCATAATTGCATAACCTCACATAGCCTCTACTCTTCGGAGTAGAGGCTTTTTTTTGTGCTTTTTAGGCTAGCAAATAGAATATACGTTCGTTTATAATGTAATTAAATGCAGTTATAAGGAGCATAGATTATGCTATATGAAATGAACAAAAAAGAAAAAAAGAAGCTTGAATTTGAGCAGAAAGTATTAAAATCTATAGAAAAATATCTAAAGCTTTATAATCGTACACCAAGCATGAGAGAGATCAGGAAAATGGCAGAAATTAAATCATTATCTACTGTGTACGATGCTCTCAAGCGATTGCAGGAAAAAGGTGTTTTAAATTGGGAGCCTAAAAGACATAAAACGATAGAGTTATTAGATAAATAATGCCTTGCTACTAGAGTAAGGCTTTTTTATTTGCACTTAACTATACATAGTACATAAACGAAAAGATAATTTTGTCTGAGGGCGTTATAGCAACACTAGTAATCACATTGTTAATCAAGATCGTAAAATAACACGCATAAATTACGCATGTTATTATTGACGCGCGTGTTTTATGCGTGTTATAATATAATTAAGAAAGGAGGAAACGAGTTGGGGAAACAAGTCACAGTAAGAAAAGCATTACAAAGACTAAAAAAAGAAGGATTTATAAAATCCCCAAACCATAAGGGTGGAGGAAGTCACCAAAGATACATACATAAGGATGACTCAACAAGATATGCTGACATAGCCTTCCACAACAGTGGTCAAGTGATACCGAAAGGAACACTAAGAAGCATAGAACGGACGACAGGGATTAGATTCTAATCCCTCTTAGTCCTAACCCAATTTCGTTTCCTTCAAGTGAGAAATATAATTAATATATCGGAGTGTGATATTGTGTCTTATCCTAATCATTATATTTACCCTATAGTCGTGGAAAAAGCAGAAGATGGTGGGCTAGGAATGTACTTTCCAGATTTTTTAGGTACAGGTATACTTGCAAAAGATCTTATTGACGGGATTCAAAAGGCAAAAGAAATGCTATCAAACCTTGTAATCGGACTTGAAGAACAAGGTAAAGGTATACCAAATCCTTCTGACCCTGCCAGCATTGATTTATTAGATGAAAGTGATCGTATTGTGTTTATCGAGATTTACATGCCACCCTATCGTGATGAGGCAGCAAATAAATCAGTTACTAAAAACTGCACTTTACCGAAGTGGTTACGTGATGCTGGTGAAGAGGCAGGATTAAACTTTTCTCATCTTCTCCAAGCGTCAATAAAAGAAGCACTAAATATTAAGAACTCAAACGAAAAGCAATCCTAGGTGGTTTTTTTAGTAAACAAAAGTGATATTTAGTTGAATAGGAAGGGGTAAAATAATGGAAAAGTATTTCAAAAAAAGTGATTTGAATTTCCTTGATTATATTGAATTTGATTTTGAAGAATTAGAAAAGATTACATCAAAGGAATTTATTGAAGAATTACAAAGAGATTTACATTCAAATTATATAAGAAAAGCTGTAATAGAAGAAGAGAATGAATATAAACGGAACATGTACTTTTATGCAAATGGCGGAATCACTGAAGATATATACACGATAATAACTGTATTCTATTTGTACAAAGATAATAAACATCAAAGAAAAGATTCTTTTTTTATCGAAAGTATTAGCTCTTACGAATTTGAAAAGTTAGGATTAGCCGTTGTAGAACAATCTTAAATATATTAACTAACCTTAATAGAAACTCAGTCGATTAGGTTTACTTTGCAGGCTACAGCAAGAACCCTGTCACTTATCCAAATATAGGAACAAGTTATTTTGTTTAGGTGTTGCTATAATATTATTCATAATGATAGGGTGGTGTATTGATGAAAAAAGTCAGAGTAGATACTTATCTAGGTTGCTGTGGCGATGTTTCAAGTTTTTATGATCCTGAAGAGCCAGGGTTATATCGATGTTCAAAATGTAAAAAGATAGATTATCCAGATGCTTTTCAGAAGATGGATTTAGAAAATAAAATTTTGCCTTGCTCTCATTGCAAAAAAGATACTAAACAGGAATTAGAAAACTATGATGATTTTACTGGAGCTGTGGAGACTGAATGCTCTATTTGCAAAAATATTATTACACATAATGATTATTGAGGTTACTAGGGACTGAATTCAGTCCTTTTTGTTTTGATTAAAGGAGAAAAGGTGCCACGAACGCTAGTGTCAGCAAAGTGGGAACAACTTACGACAACATGGGCAACTATGGTATAATTGGAATACAATAGCGAATTTCTAAGGGTGGTCGGCTTCATTCCCTGAAAGGGGGTGAGGCGTATGACGGTATTTGAAGCGTTGATGTTGGCAATCGCATTTGGCGGGCTAATTATTTCAATACTGTCCTTCAACAAAAACGACAAAAAATAGACCACCCTTAACGCTTTAGCCGAGCGATTGGTGGTCTATTTTGACTTATCAAGCCGACTCTCTAGAGAATCGTCTATTGTATGACCGTGAGTGTTGAGAGCACTTGCGGTCTTTCTTATTGTATGCAGTTAATGCTTGTCTATGATTAGAATATCATAATTATTGGGAAATGTACAATGGCGACATACGTTCAATTAAGGGTAAACTTGGATTGTTTACTCAAACATAATGGTTACTTTTTCATTACTTATTATTTCGCAAGGTGCTGACGAATTTTCATTCGCTTTTCTAATTGTTTCTAATATCTCTTCTTTACTATCATATAATTTACTTACAGTTAACTTTTCTAAATCTAATGTGGCTAATTTTAATTTTTCATTTTGTTTAACACAAATCACCATATAGTAATTGCTCGTGGAATTAGTTGTGAAAATAACATCCCCAACCTTTAATGAATTATCCCAAGAAGTAACATTATCAACTATCTTCATGTTACATCACCACCTCTAATTATATTGAAATCCTTTTACTCATATTCTTCATTAGTATTGTTAGTCCTTTTTTTGTATATAGATGTATAGTCTATTCAATTCTAGTTTACATAATAGTAACTATAGGAACCAATACCTTTTCACAATCGTTGATATAGAAACGTTTTTTAAGTTTGAAAATTTATCATATATACATGATTTTATACATTGGCTTTAAATCAAGGTTTTAGAGTGGAGTAAATTAATTATTTCCCGAATTTCTTGCATATTTTTTATGTATAAATCTCCAATATTTAATAGTAGGAATATCACTTTCTATGTCGAATTGGGATTATATATCCATTTTGTAAAAAGGAGTTGATACGAATGATTGATCCAGGAGGAGGCATACCTATATTTAAAGATCCTGGTAAGGGCGGCGGCCATCATGATCCAGGTGATGGTGGAGGGTACCATTTAGATCCAGGTGGTGGCGTGTGAAAAAACATGCTGATGCAGTAGATAAATATATAAAAGAGACAATTATAGATAATCAAGTTGAGATCCAACCATTTTCGATGCTGCATTGTGGTAAACGGCTCATATTTGAAGATGGAAATGAAATATTTGTTTATTACTGCCCAGTAGATCAGATTGTTAAAACATCACAGCCTGCCGTAGTTGGAGCAATTTAAAAAAGAGCTGTAGTTAATGCAGCCCTTTTTATTTTTTCACTTTTTTCTTCTTCTTCCTCTTTGGTAGTCCCCATTTTTCAGCAACAGCGAGTATTTTTTTTGCTTCCTCTTCAGCCTCTTTCTTTGTCATTTTCACCAGGCTTCACCTCTCATATTCTATTTATCTCAGTTATTGCCAAAAATCAAAGCTTGTATACATAACCTTCTCTCCCTCCCCATATACATGAAAATAATCGAGACACAAAGACAGTGTCCTAAACTTAATCATGGGAATGGAGGAAAATAAAGTGAAAGCAGAAGAGGTGTTGAAGCAAAGAAAGGTACGTTCAGATAAAAAAAGAGAGATCAAACCAACAATTCCAGTTTCTCTTAAAGACTGCATTTATCGTATTTCATATATAACAGATCAACCCGTTAAAGATATTGCGGAGCAGATTTGTAGATCAGGAGTAGTATCAATCAAAGTTATGGACCACCTATCTGAAAAATTTAGGCGTAATTTACATCTGAAAGCCACCTATTATATTGGCGATATGTCTAGACCTAGCTTGAGAAGAAGATCCACAAAAGAACAGAAATCTAGGATAACAATTAAATTCCATCAAACCGACTATGAAAATATAAAAAAGTTAGCCTATGCTTTAGATATTACCCCTTCTGCTGCAACTGCCCATTTACTTGAAGCAACCATCAAAGAGCATGATTTTTTCGGAAAGTTCCTAAAGGGCTACCTGGAGCGTAAGTTGGATGATAGCCGAATGGCAGAGTTAAAAAAAGTTATGAAATATATAAACTCGAATAATCCCTATGACGGTGAAATCAGTTGGGCTGAGTTCATTTTCTACCTATACGACAGTGTGAAGAGCAGCACAATGAATGTTGTAGATGTTGTAAATAACTATCTTAATAAGCAAAAATAAACGAAATAAGTCTAGGACAGTTATAAGTGTCCTAGACCTTTGGTCTTTTCTTATTTGATGATATGTTGAAGCTATAATATTATGTATCTACTGAAAAAATCTTCTCCACCCTTTTTTCTTACTTTCTTCCACCTGTTGTTTTTTCAGTATCTGATTTTCTCGCAACGATTCCATGAGTTCTTCATCACGTTTTTTTATGTCAGCTTTATAGTTAGCCTCTATTTGTTCAATAGTTTTCGAAATACTTTTGATTTGCTCAGAGGTCTTAAATTCGCCTGTTTCAAGCTGTTTTTGCTGTTGTTCTGAAGCACTCGCAAGCTCCCTGCGAACCTCTGCAATCACTTCATTTTTCAACTCTTCACGCAGATCATTTTTAAATTCTTCAAAGTTCGTAAGTGCGTTTTGAATCTCTCGGAGTACAGTTACAGCCTCGTTCTGATTCATCCCATCTTGTTTAATTGGCTTTAACGTTTGTTCCATTTCCTTAACTGTATTCTTTTCTAAAAATTCACGAATTAATGGTTTAGATGCACCTTTTTCACGCATTTCTTTTATTGTAAGTAATAATTCAATTTCATAGTGCGTATAGTACCTGGCTTTTTTCTTGTCTCGTGGGATAACTAGTAATCCATCAAAATCTTTTTCCCATTGTCGGATAGTTCCTTCAGGAACATCTATACGTTTTGAAACTTCACTAATTGTATGTATGGCTAGTAATTCATCCATCTTCATAACCCCCATCTGAATAAATCGAACCATCTGAGTAATTCGCAATCAACCTTTGAACCCTTGATATTACTGTGTTATTAGTAAGTTTACTTTTATTATGGTAGGTTATCAAGATGATATTTTCATAACTGGAGAGCAATTTAATGATTTTCGAAAGGAGCTTATGAGTGATTAGAAGGCTCTGAGTAATTCGTAAGCAACATTCGAACGCCTGATAATACTATCTTGTTATAAAGAAAGGTTTGACATATGAGTAATTTATACAAAAAAATTCAAAGGTAATAAATAAAAAAGCGTAGAAATTAATCTACGCTTTTTATCAATCTACACCAAAATTATGATTAGCTTGCTCAATGAACCCATTTAAATTGCTATTAGTTTTTTTAGTTTCTTCTATATTAATTGTAGGATCTGAAGAAGATAGGGAAACTGCAGCAGTTCCTGAGTTAAGTTGAATCCATTTATTTATTACTTCTGATGGTTCAGAAGATCCGACTGACTTAGCAATAATTGAGTATGCTTTCAAAATCTCTTTCAATCGGTCTTGGACATAGCCACGTTTTACAACTTTTTGTGTTTCACCATTTGCTTCTTTATATTCAATTCCTTCATTTTCTATTTGATCGAGAAGGGCATAAACTTCTTTTTCGTTATCGTTAACGTACAGTTGAACTTTCTTTTTCACGTTCAATCACAGCCTTTCCGTAGTCGAAGTATCCAAGTACGTTTGCCTCTTGCGCATCATCGAGCACAATAAAGCTGTTTCTATTTTTCGCTTTTATTCTATCTGAGTGCATTTTTGCCATACCACCTGTAAAAATTACATTGTTATATGATTTCAAATCAAAATTATTGTCACGAACAAATAAGAACATATCATCAAAATGCTTGTTTAAAATGTCTTTTACTTCATTTATTTCTTTAATGTCTAATACTTGACCATCGTAAACCATGCCTTTTTCAAGAAGCTGTGGAATGTTTGATATTGAAATAGATCGCATGTCTCCGAATTGGTCTACTAGATAATTATAAATATCAATATGTGCATTTTTAACACCTTTCAAAGCTCCAGCACGTTGATTTATAGTGTATCCCTTCATTTCCGTAACATCCAGGGTACCGTGTCCTCCGTCAATGATAAGTGAAAGTTGTTCTTCTGGGTTAACTTTTTCGCTGTTTACCAAGCTCATGTACGTTCCTATTGGTTGCGGTAGTACGTGGACCTTTTCTACTTTAATAATAATTTCTTCACCATTAATAGAAATAACTTTACTGCCTTCAATTAATTTTTTTAGATCGTCAGCCTTAGCCTTAAAATGATTTACTGGTAGCCCAGTAACTAGATGAGGTATTGTAACAGATTCTCTAAAATCTTTTGCTATAAAAGCAAATAATAGTTGTCTAAATGCTATTGAGTCGTATCGCCCCATATCGTCATCACCAAGAGCTGGAATTGCTGTTAAATCAGCCTTTCTAACATCGTTGCCGACATAGTATGTATCGGTATCATGGTATTTAAAAGAATCATAGTCACTGGTTGTTGAGAAAAAATCAGGAGCTGCAGCAAACACAGACGGCTCTACCAAAACACTTTCACCATTCGTCCTTTTCGTATAACCATTTCCTAAATCAATTGCATATGGAATATTTAAGCGTTTCAACTAAAAAACCTCCTTGAATTAAGTATGAATTAAATTTAATTTAATTTTGAATCAACTATATTCCTATATTAGCAGATTCAACCAACTTAATTCAAGTTTAATTTAAAATAAAATCAATTATAATTCAAGTTTAATTCATTATGATTTGAAGTGTGTGAGGGAAACCGTTTGCAAAATTGCCTATTGCAATCTATCCAGTAGAGGTATAAACTAGAAAACAAGTTGAATAATAGAAACGGATATGAAAAAGAACCTTCTCTTCGACTGTTATAAGGTGCGCCAACACTCTATAACGGTTAAACCGTACTCCAGATACGGTAAAACACTGTGCCAAAAAGAAAGTTCTTTGTAGTTAACAAACTTTAGAATATTATTTATTCTTATATATTCTACTGTTTTTAGCTGCAAATTTCAAGCTTTTTAAGGACAATTGTTTTGCCATTTTGCGAGATTTTTCGCAGTACGGACGGCAACACAATTGTTCTTTTTCGTTCCTGGAGAAAGGGACGAGCTAAAATGATACTCAACGGAAGAATTGAAGAATTCAAACACTACAGCAATTTTAAAAACCTCAAAGAGTTTAATAACCACATAGAAATGTTTCTCGCTATACATAAAAAAGAATTTACTAAATCAGAATTCATAGCTTTCAATCGTTTACGAAAATACTGTGCTAAGGTTATCGGTGTCGCTAATGCTAGTAAGAGAAAGATCCTGGAGGCTATTCAAGGAAAAGACACAGAGCCTGGCGTGAGCGAATCTACTTTTCACCGTATGAGAAGAAAAGCGGAAGATTTAGGCATATTAAAAATTGAACCAACACACAGACGGGATGAATCGAGATCAACAAACCTTTGGATATTCAATAGATTTGTAGCTGAA
This sequence comes from Nanhaiella sioensis, assembly GCF_046557775.1. NCBI lineage: Bacteria > Bacillati > Bacillota > Bacilli > Caryophanales > Bacillaceae > Nanhaiella > Nanhaiella sioensis. The sequence goes on along the minus strand of NZ_JBKAEG010000003.1, from coordinate 16,216 downwards.
TCTACTACAATTGACACCCCCCGAACAGATGGGGAACTGGAAGAAACAGCGCCAAATCAACAAGAAGTTGTTAACCAATTGACACCCCATAAAACTAACCTATCTTTTAAAGCTAGTAACCTATCTATTAAACATTTAATGCCTGGGGTATTTAATTACATAAAATATGTTCCTAAATTAGTCAATGAAAAATACGCAGGAATTTTTCAACATGATTTAAAAGAGTTATGGGACCGTGTGAATCTAGCTTGCAAAAATGCAGAAAGAACATTTAGTGGTGTCCGTATCAGCAAGACAGATAAAAATGAAATTGGATTAATAGCGATAGATTCATTATACCGATATATGATTCAGCGCCATCAACGTAACGGATTTATGGACCTGGAAGAACAATGTAAAATTGTGTATTCTGTTACATTCAATCAAATAGAGCAGCAATACGTTTGCCAGGATCCAATATTGGAGGGTATCAACAAAGAGAAATTATTGAACGATGAAAAGCATAGTTTAATTGCTAAAATGCTAGAGTGACATAAGCTTATTTACATGTGTCCTTTTGTATGTCCCTGGGCTCAAGCGCATGTCCTATAAATTTTTTTTAGTTTATAAACGTTGATATAAAAGCATTTTGACAATAAAAGACAAAATATCAATATGTTTATTTTTTGTCCTGAAAACAGGAGCATTCGTGAGCATTCAGGGTGCTACATTCACCAAACCAAGATTTGACCCCAAAGATTTTTTTATACGAGGTATGTTAGCATATTTTCAAACTAATAAACTGTGAAAAAAAGGGATTATATCAAATTTATTGAATGGGTGATGGGGAATACATAAATTAACAAATGTGAAATAAAAAAATAGTTGGAAAATTACTTCCCGAACTGGAAGATAAAGTGTAAAATTCCAAAAATATAAAATTTGTGTAGAAAACGAACGACTTAGGTGTTATAATCGGAAATACGAACAGAAAACAGAACATGTGTTTGGTTTAAGGTTAAAAAAAATTAGCTATCTATTTCTTCTTCGTAGTAGTGAAATAGATCGCCAACGTCGTATTTTTTATCAATACCTTTTTCGGCAGCAAGTTGATTAAGAGTGTGAATGAGTTCGTACAGTGTGCTCATTCGAATACCTTTCATTCGATTATTAACTAAATCAGATATTGTACTCTTTCGAATACCACTGTCAAGGGCAATTCGATAAAATGACAAATCTAATTCTTCTAGAATCTCATTTAGTTTACAATGGATGCCGTTCATGCGTGATACCGTCCTTTGTATCTAGGTGTGTAAATTCTAATAGAGTAAGATAAGGTGTTGGTCACGATTAACGTACCTAAATTTAAAAACATATATTGCATAAACTGAAAAATATTAGTAGATTTATAAGTATAAAAGTCGGAATGTTCTTTAAAAAATTGAAGCCGTTACCTTTTCGTGGAAGTTAAGGTAACGGCATGTATCCTAACACTCGCTAAAGGATAGGATACTCTTGTATATTATCAAAAATTGGTCTGTTTTTCCATTATTTTTTGATGTGTATGAAGAGCTAATCCTTTGCGTGTGCGTGGGGATTAGCTTTTTTACAGTAAAAAAGGAGGAAAACCAATGACTAGAGACGCAGCAGCCTCCACCTTAGAATTTGGCACAGAATTTAAAAAATTGATTAAAAAATATCCGATAAGCCAAAAGGAATTAGCAGAGAAATTTGGCATTGATGAAACTACGTTTTCAAAGGTTTTAAAAGGTACTAGAGAGAGCGACTTTGAAAAAATACTTGCTGCTGTAAAGTATATAGCTACTTTTTCTAAAAAGATTAAAGTTGAAAAACTAATGTTACTTTACATTCGGGAACTGAGAAACTATGATAATGTTAAGGTCGCCATGGAGTACTGCGATACGCACAATTTTCTTGGCCAGTTACAAAGATTATGTGAGTATTTTTGGTCAAAGGCAAAAGAATCGAACGAGTTAAAAGCGTGGGCTGACCTATACTATCTGAGTATTCAAAGAAAACTAGGAAAGATATCATTAACAGATTGGTATACTAAACTTAAACTCATGGAAATAGAACCATCTTGTAAAGAGTTGGAGATATATCGCTCATTAAGAGCTCTTGAGAATGATAATTTCAACAGAAACTTCGTGAACATTTCAAATGACATGCTAGAATTAAAAGAAATAATAGCAGAAGTTGAAAATACATATTTACGTTTTTCCTTTGGGGTCCGTTTAGGGGAATTTCTACAGACAATATATGTACGTTCAGGAAGATTTGATGAAGCTGAAGAGTTAGCTTTGCAAACACTAGGGTTTTCAATAGGAAAAGGGTTTAATGCCTTTGCTACTATTACATTGGCAGAGAGAAATATTCAAGATCAGTTTGAAATAGCAGTTCAATATTTTAAAAAGGCTGCTGACATTTATAGAGAAATGGACAGGCCTGAAGTTGTCTCAGAGATAGTTAAGAAAATGCATTTTGTCCAATTGGTACATGGCGTTAACGTTCCTATGGAAGAGTTAGAGCACAAGCAAAATATTGCTTTTAAATACATTTTATCAGGTAATACAGCAGAGGGGCTTACCCTCCTGGAGCAAGTGGAGGATGAAGAAGATTATCAAGAACCTCTACGAGACTACATGAGGGGCCTAGCAACTGGAGATAGGGAATTCTATTGGAAATCTTTATCTGAATTAATAGAGCAAAATGATAAATTATATGGTTTCTTTCCAATGCAAGCACTCTTGCGATTAGGAGAAAGCGAAACAGGTGTAAAAGGTCTTTATAACATTCATAAGGCAGAAAGCAGGTGACTAGTATGTTAAAAAAAGGATTATTGACAGCGGCTTTGAGTTTAGGGTTAGTGATTGCGCCAAGTATGGCAGCTGCAAACACGGAAGAAGTTGAAGAAACAAAGACAGAAATCGTAAAACCAAAACAAGATGTAACGATGAAATCAGGCGGTACAGTTCCAACAGGCGGTTAATAGACAATTTAATAATATAACAAGTTATCATTTTGAAAGACGTAACCCTTAACCGGGTTGCGTCTTTCGCATTTTTACCGAAAAGTTGACAATCTTTGAAAAAAATCACAATTTGTCAATTTTTAAAAATACAAGAGGTGATCATCGTGGCCATGTCAATGCAGAAAATAAAACAACAAGCGAAAATTATTCCATTCCCACAAAAGAAAATACAAACAGAGATTGACGAACTTGCAGAAAAAGCCTTTGAGATTATGGATCAAGAAAAATGGAAACACACGGATTGGGATCCTGATCTAAGAGGAGAAGATTCATGGTCTGATCTTGTAAGAAAAAAATAGAGAGATAACGGGGGTTTTTCAATGAATACAGAACTATTAGACGCACTAAAAAAATTAGTAGAGAACAAAAATGCAAGTATGCCTACAGCAACTAAACTAGCACAAACAATTGAAAATAAAAAAGCTACCTGTTCCACCAGGTAGCTTATAGGCCTTTATTCGATTTTACTTTTACATATCCTATAACTTCTTTGATTATTTCATCTTTCTCTTTTTCAGGAAGAGATTCAATGACTTCATAAAGCTCCATTGCTTCTTTAGTAATTATACTATTTTGTTCTGCAGTCAATTTAGGTTCATCACTTTTTGCAAGTAAATAATCTATAGTCACATCAAAGATGATAGAGAGCTGTTCAATTGTATCAAGCGTTGGCCGTCTTTCGCCTCTTTCCATTTTACCAACACTACTATAATTCATTTCTAACATTTGGCCAACATCTTCAAGAGTAAGATTCTTAGCCATTCTTGCAGCACGAATGTGTTTACCGATTTTGTTATAATCCATAATTTTTTTGTCAGTCCTTTCAGGACAGTAGCCCTTATAAAGATAGCTCCATTGTAGCAGATAATGTCCTAATAGGACAATAGTTGGTCTTTTTTTCATCAAAAAAATTGTTGACTCAGGACTAATAGGGCAGATATACTTTGGTTACAACAGACCTTAAAGTCCTGCAAAAACATATAACAGTAGGTGATTAATTATGCTCGAAAATAAAATAGCGTATCACAGAAAGATTAGAGGAATTTCTCAAGGTGAACTAGCCAAAATGTTAGGTTTAACTGCATCGGCATTATCAAAGATAGAACTTGGGAAAAGTCCCATCACACTAGATAGAGCTAACAAGGTAGCAACTATTTTTGATACAACGATTGATGATTTAATAGTTAAATAGATTTTTTTTAACCACGTTAGGACTTTTAGGGCTAAATAAAAAGGAGGTGTTTAGGGTGGTCACAATAACCGATAGCAGGACTCAATGGATGGTCAAGGAGGACAAGTTAATGACCTGTATGGCCAAATGCAGACGTTACAAAGAGTGCTCTTCACGTTTTGGGACTGATTGTAGGGTAATGGGTGGGGAAGAGATACCAAAGCTAAGACCAAATTATAGGAGGAATGAATAATGAACATCACAATTGATATAAAAGCACCTGAACTAGCAACTGCCATTCAAGCATTAGCTGAAGCATTAACAGGTAAAGGTGCAATGGTACCAACTGCAGCACCAACTAAGAAGGAAGAAAAAACAGAGAATGTAAAGAAGCCGGATCCGGCTCCTGAAGAAGATCCAAAAACAGAAGAAGAACAGCCAAAAGTAACACTGGAAGTGGTGAGGGCCAAGTTATCCGATATCTCACAGAGTGGAAAACAGGAAGAGGTCAAAGCGCTGCTCACATCCTATGGAGTTAAGAAACTTACACAATTGCCAAAAGAGAAATATGCTGAACTACTGCAGAAGGCAGAAGAAATTAAATGAGTACAGCACATGCAGAAAGGGCACATGCATTACTAAGTGCTTCAGGATCAAAACGATGGCTCACATGTACACCAAGTGCTCAATTAGAGACAGAGTTCCCTGATCAAACTAGTGAATTTGCTGAAGAAGGAACATTTGCTCATGAACTCTCAGAGATACACCTCATGAAATACATAGGGCAGATTTCAAAATCAACGGCAACAAGGCGATTGAACAAGAAGAAAAAAGGTGAATGGTACTCAGAGGAAATGGCTGATTATGTACAAGTCTATGTGGACCATGTTATTGAGAGGATCAACGAGGCAAAAGCCAAAACAAAAGATGCTGTTATTTCTATAGAACAAAGGTTGGATTTTAGCGCATGGGTGCCGGATGGGTTTGGTACTGGTGACGTAGTTATCGTAGCTGATGGAGTGCTTGAGGTGATTGATCTGAAATACGGGAAAGGTGTTCCAGTATTTGCTGAAGATAACTCACAAGCTAGATTGTATGCCCTTGGAGCACTCACATTATACGGATTCTTGTATGACATAGAAACGGTCCGTATGACGATTGTACAACCCCGTTTAGACAGTATTTCAACTGATGAAATGGCCGTTGATAGTTTAATAGCCTGGGCGGATGAAGTCGTGAAGCCAAGGGCTGAAATGGCCATAAATGGTGAAGGGGAATTCGTAGCAGGGGATCATTGCCGTTTTTGTAAAGCGAGATCCACTTGTAGAAAACGAGCTGAAGAAAACCTGGAGCTGGCAAGACATGACTTTAAGGACTCAAAACTACTTTCCACTGAAGAGGTTGCTGAGGTCTTGGCCAAAGTATCTGAGATCCAAAAATGGGCTGAAGATGTGAAGAAATACGCTTTAGATCAAGCAGAAAATCACGGTGTGAAATACCCAGGGTACAAGCTAGTTGAAGGCAGAAGCAATCGTAAATACAAAAATGAAGAGGCTGTGGCTAAAGCATTACTTGAAGAAGGTTATGAAAAAGAGAAGATTTACAACAAGTCACTATTAACGCTATCAAAAATGGAAAAAGAAATAGGTAAAAAAGCATTTGGCCAAGTGTTAGGGGATTTAGTTATTAAGCCAGTAGGTAAGCCAACACTAGCGCCAGTGAGTGATAAAAGACCAGAAATAAATTCTACTGATTCAGCAGTAGCAGACTTTAAATAAAAAGGAGAATGATAAATATGGCAACTACAAATACAGATACTAAGGTAATTACAGGAAAGGTACGTTTAAGTTATGTTCACATCTTCCAACCTCATGCAATGGAGGGCCAGGAGGAAAAATACAGTGTTTCAATTTTAATTCCTAAGAGTGACAAAGCAACACTTAAAAAGATCAAGGCGGCAACAGATGCAGCAAAGCAAGCAGGATCTGCAAAGTGGGGAGGCAAAATTCCAGGCAATTTGAAAACGCCATTGCGTGATGGTGACGAGGAAAGACCTGACCAAGAGGAATACGCAGGGCATTACTTCTTAAATGCAAGCTCAAAAACAGCGCCAGGTGTTGTTGATGCACAGTTAAACCAGATCATGGATTCCCAGGAAGTATATAGCGGTTGCTATGGCAGGGCTTCACTTAACTTCTACGCTTACAACACAGCAGGAAATAAAGGGATTGCTTGCGGATTAAATAACGTTCAAAAACTAGCAGATGGGGATTATCTAGGAGGCCGTAGTCGTGCTGAAGATGATTTTGATGCAGTTGATACTGGAGACGATGAGGACGATTTCTTAGGATAATGAAATCAAAGGGGAGACGAGAGTTTCCCCTTTTTTATAGAAAGGGAGATAAAAATGTGCGGATATATTTTAGTTTTTGATGGTTATGACTATGTAGAATCTTATGATTTGAAAAGAAAAACAGTAGATACTAGTTGCGTTAGAGCAGATGCAATTGTTTTCCAAAGTGAAAGTAGGGCTAATTATGTAGCTGAGTGTCTTAACTGCGAAGTAAGAAATGTTTAATAAACACAAGAAGCATGGAGTCAATTAGGAGGATTGGAGATGGCGCAAACAAAAGAAAAGAAAGTTATATCGCAGATAGAAAATGTCCGTATTAAAGAATACGACAAATTGAATGTAGTTGTTGAGCGTTATGAGGAAGTATTTAATCCTGTATCCAAAGAAACATTAAACAAATGGAGATTTAAGGGTTATGCACGAAGCGTTTTGTCTGCCTTACTGTTCATACAAGCTAATGAGCTACTTATTGATAAAAACAACGTTGGTGATCTTGAAGCATATTTAAAACAAGTTGAGAAGTCCAATGCTGCTTTATTGGAAGTTATAAAACTATGAAACTTAATAGCAACGGAGTCAATTAGCGAAAGGGGAATACAAATGATTGAATCATTAACTAAACTAAATGTCGGAGATAAAGTTTACTTTTTACAAAGTAACCCCGACACATTCATTGTGCAAGCAAAAAAAGAAAATTACATTGTGGCTACATCGCATGAAGTAGAAGAAGGTATTCAATATACAATCATCGATACCGATAAAGGCATGTGCGGTCCACATGATCGAACATTTAACTTTTACGATTTTAATAAAAAAGAGAGCATGGAAGAACTTATAGATCATTTAATTCAGAAAAGAAAAGGAATTACACTATCAAGACGACATAGTGCTCCTGTATCACTAGTTTTAAATTTACCCAAAACTACTCAACAGTTTGTTAAATAACAACTAATGGTCTTAATGATAGTTCAAGAGAATAAGGAGAGGTACCATGGAAACTCTTTCAATAGATATAGAAACTTATAGCAGTATTGATCTAATTAAATCAGGCGTTTATGCATATGCAGAGGCGCCTGATTTTGAAATATTAATTTTTGCTTATGCATTTGATGATGGGCCAGTAGAAATTATAGACCTGGCTAATGGTGAAAAAATACCAACTTCTGTATGGTTCGCTTTAACTGATCCAGGAGTTATAAAAACGGCTTACAACGCTAACTTTGAACGCACATGTTTAGAAAAACATTTAAATAGATATATGGCTCCTGAACAGTGGAGCTGTACTGCAGTACATGCATTAACGATGGGGCTACCTGGTAATTTGGATGGGGTGGCCAAGGCCATGAACCTAGACTCACAAAAAGATGCTTCAGGTAAGGCATTAATACGATATTTTTCTAAGCCTTGTAAGCCTACAAAGGCAAACGGCAAGCGTACCAGGAACCTACCTGAACATGATCCTATCAAATGGGAACAGTACACGGCTTATTGTGCCCAGGACGTTGAGGTTGAGAGATCTATCAAAAATAAGTTAAGTGGGTTTGTGCCTTCAGAGTTTGAACAAAAACTATGGCACTTAGATCAACGGATCATAGATAGGGGCATTGTGATTGATACAGAGCTCGTAGATCACGCCATATCATGTGATACGGCATACCAAGAGAGATTACTAGATGAAGCAAAGGAGCTCACAGGTTTAGAAAACCCTAACAGTGTGGCTCAACTAAAAGCGTGGATCCATGACCAAGGGCTCGCAGTTGAGAGCCTTAATAAAGAAGCCATTTCAAAGCTTATCGATGGGACAAAAAATGAAAAAGTAAAACAAGTTTTAAAAATTCGTCAGGAGTTGGCCAAGACTTCTGTTAAAAAATATCAAGCTATGGAACGGGGGCTATGCCTTGATAATCGTGTCCGTGGGCTCCTTCAATTTTACGGTGCCAATAGGACAGGACGATGGGCAGGAAGGCTCGTACAAGTGCAAAATCTTCCACAAAACAAACTAGCAGACTCAGATTTAGATGTAGCAAGAGAGCTCTTAAAAGCTGGGCAGTATGAAATGCTAGATATTCTTTTTGATAAGGTGCCATTCATTCTATCCCAACTAATCAGGACAGCGTTTATACCGTCACCAGGGAACAGGTTCATTGTATCTGATTTCTCAGCCATTGAGGCCCGTGTCATTGCTTGGCTTGCTGGTGAAATGTGGCGTATGGATGTATTCAAAACCCACGGCAAAATATATGAAGCATCTGCAGCACAGATGTTTAAAGTACCAATTGAATCAATCGATAAAGGCAGCCCGTTACGTCAAAAGGGTAAGGTTTCAGAATTGGCCTTGGGGTACCAGGGAGGTAAAGGGGCATTGATTCAAATGGGCGCTCTTGATATGGGGCTTGAAGAGGACGAGCTGCCGGAATTGGTGAAATCATGGAGAAACGCAAATCCAAATATAGTTAAGTTTTGGTATGAAGTAGAAAAGGCTGCCATTAGAGCTGTGAGAGGAAAAACAGCCGTACAAATACAGCACGGGATAGAATTTTCTTATGAATCAGGCTGTTTATTTATAAAACTACCGTCTGGAAGGCGTTTAGCATATGTAAGACCAAAATTGAAAACAGATGAAAGATTTAACAAACAAGCGCTCACATATGAGGGAGTAGAACAAGGGAAGTGGACACGGCTAAATACATACGGGGGAAAATTGGTCGAGAATATTGTCCAGGCTACTGCCCGTGATTGCTTGGCCGAGTCGTTAATCAGATTAGATGAAGCAGGGTATGATATTACATTCCATGTACACGATGAAGCCATACTGGATGTGCCTATAGGTCAAGGATCCGTGGACCATGTAGCTGAGGTCATGGGACAGCCTATTCCCTGGGCGATTGACCTACCACTTACAGCCGATGGGTACGAGACAAACTACTATAAAAAGGACTAGGAGCTGAAGGACTTGGAAATGACAAAAGAAATCAACGGGCGTCCTATTACAAGGGACCAAGCAGTAGAACAAAACTTGAAACTTGTTTATCAAATTTGCCATAAATTCAAAGTACGAGGAAGCCGTCTAGGGTTAGAGTTTGATGATCTTGCACAAATTGGCGCTATTGGATTAATGAAAGCATATGAAAACTATGATAGTTCGCTAGGGTTTCAGTTTTCAACATACGCCTCACCACGTATAGCCGGTGAAATTAGAAGGGCAATACATGAAACGAACCTTGGAGCCAAATATCCTCCATATTTAAAATTTATAGCCGGAAACATCACAAAAGATATGGTGGATCTTCCAGTTGAAGAGATTGCAGCAAAGTTAGATGTAAGTGAGTCGCAAGTAATTGAGGCATTGAAGTACAAAAAGAATTGTTTTCCAGTTTACTTAGAAAAAGAGACAAAAAACTGTGGTGAGCCATCCGATACAATTCATTATTTCATTGGACGTAACGATGATACTTCTAGTGCATATGTTCAAGAGTTTATTAACTCATTAAGAGCGCCATTACAAACAGTGTTAAAAGGAAGATTGGAGTGTAAAAAACAGGTTGAGATTGCCCAGGAGCTTGGTTGCAGTCAGGTCCAAGTTTCTAGGATGGTGAAAGAAATCCGAGGATTGTATGCAGCGTATGAAAAAGGTAACAGAATCAATTTAATAGGACAAGTTAGAGAGCTAGAGCTTTCCATTGCAAAAACTACAGTAGGCTATGGGGGGATTTGATGAAGTGCCCTGGATGTGGAGTGTTAGACCGTAAAAGTAAAGTAACAGATAGCCGTCCATACAAACACACAGTTAAAAGATCCCGTTTATGTTCATTATGTGGGCATCGATGGATAACCTATGAAGCTACTGAACATGAGTTCACTAGTGATAGAAACCGAAATAAATATCTGCCCTGGAGTCCTGGAGAAGAAGAAACAGCCATTATGATGCACTACCGGGGAGCCTCAAGAATTGAAATTGCTAACGCCTTGGGAAGAGGCCGTAATTCAGTGAAAAGAAAGCTAGATAAGTTAAAAGAAAACGGGGAGTATTTGACAGTTATACAGGAAGGAATGAAACAAGCATGACAAAAAATGAACGGTTGAACTTTCTACTAAATTATCACCACAATCTAATACTCCAACTTACATGTGCGACCTCATGGGAACGTGAAAACCTTAAGCATGGGCTTGGTAACTTGGAAAACGAAATTGAAAAACTACTATTTGAAGATTGATGGGAAGTGATCTTATGAGTGCTGAAAAATCACCAAAATTACAATACGATGGATCCCTTACAATTGCTACTGGAAAAAGCCGAAAAGAAACTAATTGGAAAAACAAAGAGACGTTATGGTCAGATCTCATTAAACGTCTCTCTGAGACTACTAGAACGCATGAAACTTATCAAGAATACAAGAAGATGCCTAAGTCACAACAAGGCGAAATTAAGGATATAGGAGGCTTTGTTGGGGGTACGTTAAGAGGTGGAAGAAGAAAAACAGATGCAGTCGTATGGAGGCAAGTTCTTACACTGGATGCTGACTATATCAAAGGCGATTTATGGACCTCAGTTGAAATGATGTACGACTTTGCCTGTGCTGCCTATTCAACACACAAGCATAGTACCAAAACGCCACGCCTACGGCTCGTTATCCCACTAAGTAGACCAATCACACCTGACGAGTACCAAGCCGTTTCAAGGCGCATAGCAGCCGATTTAGGCGTTGATTTTTTCGATGATACAACATACCAACCTCACAGGCTCATGTATTGGCCGTCAACACCTAAAGACGGGGAATTTATGTTTGAATACCAGGACGAGCCTTGGTTAGATCCGGATAAGGTTTTAGCTCGTTATCCAGATTGGAGTGATCCTTCATATTGGCCGGAGTCATCAAGGCAGCAGCAATCACGCCAAAAGCTTGCAGATAAGCAAGGGGATCCACACGAAAAACCAGGAATGGTTGGGGCATTTTGCCGTACATACTCCATTCCTGAAGCCATCGAGTCATTTTTAACAGATGTTTATGAGCCTGCAGGAGAAAACAGGTACACGTATAAAGAAGGATCCACAAATGGAGGGCTTATCTTATACAGTGATGATAAATTTGCTTATTCCCATCACGGGACGGATCCAGTAGGCGGTAAGCTCGTTAATGCTTTTGATTTAATCCGGCTGCATAAGTACGGGATTAGGGACGAGGATGCAGAACCAGGAACGCCAGTAACAAAATTACCTTCATATAAAGCCATGGTTGAGTTTGCAGGAAAAGACGAAAAGGTCAGTCAGTTATTAGGTGAAGAAAAGCTCACTGAAGCAGGCGTGGACTTCCAGGATTCTAATATGGAATGGCTTAAAAAATTGAAGCGAGATAGAAAATCAGGGGAAATCCTTTCCACCATCGATAATGCATTAATTGTCCTGGAGAATGATCCCTCACTAAAAGGCAAAATTGCCATGAATGAGTTTGCAAACAGACCTATGATCCTAGAAGAGCTGCCATGGGCAAACACTGAAGCAGAAACATACTGGAGTGATCAGGACGATGATGCTTTGTTCCATTACTTAGAGAAAGTTTACGGAATAAGTTCATCAATTAAAGTGAGAAATGCTATAGGAGTGGTTCTTAAAAGGCACCAATTCCATCCAGTACGAGAATACTTGAACGGTTTAGAGTGGGACGGCCTTCCAAGATTAGATACTGTCATGATTGATTATCTTGGGGCAGATGATAGCCCGTATACAAGAGCTGTTACACGTAAGTCATTAACGGCAGCAGTAGCCAGGATCATGAATCCTGGTGTGAAATTTGATTACATGCTTACACTTGTGGGCTCCCAGGGTGTAGGTAAGAGTCTTATCCTTAATAAATTAGGAAAGAGTTGGTTTTCGGACTCACTAACGACAGTACAAGGAAAAGAGGCATACGAGCAATTACAGGGGGCATGGATCATTGAAATGGGCGAGCTCTCAGCCACAAGGAAAGCAGATGTTGAAGCAATCAAGCACTTTTTAACCAAACGTGAAGATATATACCGTGTGGCTTATGGCAGGCAAACGACTACATTTAAACGTCAATGCGTGTTCTTTGGAACAACGAATGATATTACCTTTTTAAAAGATAAAACGGGAAATAGAAGATTTTGGCCCGTGTCAGTAAATGCAAAGAAGCGTAAAAAAACCCTATGGGATGATATGACAGATCATGAGATAAATCAAATATGGGCTGAAGCAAAAGAAGCCTATAAGGAAGGTGAAGCACTCTACCTACCAAAAGAGCTTGAAGAAGAAGCTATGGAAAGGCAGAAGCTTCACACTGAAGAAAGTGAAAAGTATGGAGTGATCCAGGAATACTTAAACAGGCCGTTACCTTCCAACTGGAGCAATATGGATATAGGCGCAAGACGTAGATATATTCATGGGAGCGACTTTGGAGAGCAAGAAGAGGGCACAGTAGAGCGTGACCGTGTTTGTGCTATGGAGGTATGGGTAGAGCTCTTTGAGAGTGATCCTAAGCACCTGAACCCTGCCCAATCAAAAGAGATTAACGATATCTTGCGGAGAATGTCAGGGTGGGGAGCCTATACAAAAAGTAGAGGGAGAATGAAATTTGGGAAGTTGTACGGTATACAAAGGGCATTTGTAAGAAGTTAAAACAGGGTTGCCATAAGGGTGAAAAACGGTATCCTTGCCCTAAAAAAGTATCCATTGATAGGCGTATCCATGGTATCCATTAAAAAGTAAAAGTTTTCATAAACATACCATTTATAGATTTTCAAGTATCCTTAGTATCCGTAAAAAATGGGAATGGCTACTAGGGACGGATACTCCAAAACTCTTACAGCCCCAACGGTTTTATTTTATTAGTATCCATAGTATCCATTCTTTCTTATAGAGGTAAGTGTATAAAAGAATACACATATATACATAAAACGCATAAACGCATATATAGCGTATACGTGTGTGAGAGAGCGTTTTATGGCAACTGTGGAAACTAGACGAAATGGGAGGTATACCAGACATGCTAGAAAGCCAATTAGAAAGGACATTGAAAAGAGAGGTCGAGAAGGTGGGAGGTCAGGCGTTGAAATGGACGTCACCTGGAAAGGCAGGGGTGCCGGATAGGATTGTCCTATTACCTGGAGGCAGATGTGTTTTTGTTGAAATGAAAGCGCCAGGTAAACCACTAAGACCTTTACAGAAAAAGCGAAAACGAGAATTAGAGAATTTAGGTTTTGAAGTATACAAGCTTGATTCTCTTAATGCGATAGATGAATTTATACAGGAGGTGGCCTATGGAATTTAGAGCGCATGACTACCAACAATTTGCGATAGAAAGAATATTAAATCTTAAAGCTGTAGGGCTGCTTTTGGAAATGGGTATGGGGAAAACGATTAGCACTCTTACAGCGATAACTGAGCTTTTACATAACTATTTTGAGGTTACGAAAGTATTAGTTATTGCACCTAAACGAGTAGCAGAGGACACCTGGAGCCGTGAGACAGAGAAATGGGACCATACAAAATATTTAAGAGTTTCAAAAGTATTAGGGGCAAAGGATAAACGGTTAAAAGCTTTAGATGAAAAAGCTGACATATATGTGATCAATCGTGAGAATGTTGAGTGGTTAGTGGAACATTATAAAGCTGAATGGCCGTTTGACATGGTTGTCATAGATGAACTATCAAGTTTTAAATCTCCAAAAGCAAGACGGTTTAAGGCATTGCGAAAAGTGAGGCCTTTTATTAAAAGGATAGTAGGCCTTACAGGCACACCAGCACCTAACAGTTTAATTGACTTATGGCCACAAATTTATTTACTAGATCAAGGTGAACGATTAGGAAGAACAATGACATTGTACAGAGATCGATATTTTAAGCCGGATCAACGAAACGGCCATATTGTCTATAGTTGGAAGTTACGTCCTGATGCTGAGCAGGATATACACAATAAGCTTTCAGATATTTGTATCAGTATGCAGGCAAAAGATTGGCTGGATCTGCCGGAAAGAATTAACAACGTGATAAATATACCGTTATCTGCAAAAACCAAGGCGCATTATAGAAAACTAGAGAAAGAGTTATTATTGCCATTTGCTGAAGGTGATGTGGTAGCCGATACAGCAGCCGTCCTTTCAAACAAGCTTTTACAGTTAGCAAATGGTGCTGTATATGACGAAAATGGAAACATCCAAGAGATCCACGATGCAAAATTAAAGGCATTAGAGGATGTTGTAGAAGCTGCAAACGGTAAACCCATTCTAGTGTTTTATTCTTATCAGCATGATCTAACAAGAATACAGGAGCATTTTAAAGATGCTAGAAAGCTAGAAACATCAAAGGATATTGAGAATTGGAATAAAGGAAATATATCTATGCTGTTAGCCCATCCGGCTTCTGCAGGGCACGGGTTGAACCTTCAAGCAGGAGGCCATATCATCGTTTGGTTTGGCCTCACCTGGAGCCTTGAGTTGTACCAACAAGCGAATGCAAGGCTAGATAGACAAGGACAGAAAAACAGTGTTGTGGTGCACCATTTAGTTGCTGAGGGGTCAGTGGACGAGGATGTCATGAGAGCCCTTGAGGGCAAAGCGTTGGGCCAAGATGCCCTATTACAAGCCGTGAAAGCGAGATTGGAGTTGATAGCAAATGGGTAAAACAAAGATGAACCAACAGACATTGATTGAGCAAGTGACCAAAATTAGTACAGAAATGGCCGTCAAAGCTGCTATGGAATATATGGAAGAGCAAAAGAAGAAAGAAGAAAAAGAAAAGTACGACAAGCGTTTACGAAACACCAAAATATTAATCAAGAACTATCGTAATTTTGTACTACACACGAAGGATATACAAGATGACATTGACCAATTGAATGATAATTTATTGATTGATGATCTACATGGTGCGGATGAGTTAGCAGTTGAGAGCATTAAGCGCAGTAAACAAAGGACATTAGCAATGATCAAGTTTATTAATCAAATGTTTGTCCTGTATAAAAACCGTTGTGAGGATTCAGATAAACCAGAAGATATGAGACGATATGAAACAGTTTTTTACATGTATATTTCTGACGATAAAAAGACTGTAAACCAGATAGCTAAAGAGAATTGCATCGATAATAGGACCGTTTATAAAGATATTAACAATGCCTGTAAAGAATTATCTTCCTTAATGTTTGGGGTTGATGGCATAAGATTTGTCTTGTAAGGAATGGAGGGCAAAAAGAGGGCATTTTATATCCACTCTAAAGGTGTTACTATGGTAGTGTGAAATAATTGTAAGTCGATTGAATAAGAGAAAATGGCAGAGAAGTCTATCCTTGCACGGGTAGGCTTTCCTTTTTATTAAAGGGATTAAACGAAGAATATAGAACTTATTAGTATTACAACTGTGTGAGGTGATACGAATGAGCGATTTAAAACCGGGCAGTTATCGTTTGGATGATGAACCACTTCCAATAGGTGGAAGATCATTTACAGATGAAAATGCACCAATAGGTTAATTTGAAAGGGTGGATGAAATGAATAAAGATCCTATCAATCCTGGAGGGCATCATATAGACCCAGTTGAACCAAAGCCTGGAGGGCATCATTTAGACCCAATTACTCCAGAACCAGGTGGAAGTCGTTTAGGTTAACTTAAAGGAGTGGCACAAATGAAAGAAGCGAAACCAGGTGGTTA
>NZ_JBKAEG010000002.1:0-283001 GCF_046557775.1 Nanhaiella sioensis | reverse complement strand
AGCCGACAATTTTTCGCGAATGTAAATCCATCACCGATGCTAAATAGCACCATCCGTCTTTCACCGTATGCACATAAGTTATATCAGCTACCCACTTTTCATTAATTGATGAAGTTGAAAAATCCCTTTTCAAGATGTTTTCTCGATTTACAACTTTCTCATTTGAACTAAATGGACGGAATTTCTTTTTAACAATAGAGTGGATATCAGCTTTTTTCATTAAACGTTGGACACGTTTCAAACTGATGTGTATTCCTTCTTCTGTAAGTTGATGGTGAATTTTTGGAGCCCGATAACGTCCTTTACTCTCTTTATGGATGGTTGTCATTCGCTCCACATAAGTGACACTGGATGTTCTGTCGTTTTCTCTTGGACGAAGCCCATTAGCTCGTCTGAATTTACTTTTTCGCGAATATGGCCATAGCCTTTTTTAAGATTTCATTCTCCTCTTGAAGACGAAGCATCTGTTTTTGCATCTTTGAAATATCGTCAGCCGTAAGGCTTGAACCATCTTCTGTTTCAATAGGAAAGAACTTCTTATTCCAATTATAAATAGTTACTTCCGATACGCCATATTCATTACTAAGTTCTTTGACTGAGCTACCAGAACGGTAAAATTCAACGATCATCTTCTTGAAATCTTGAGTATATTTTTTGCCTGTATTTTTGTTTCCCATCCGGACACAACCTTTCTATGTATATTTTAAGTACTTAACGTTTTTGTGTCCATAAAACTATACTAACTCTAATATACATTCCACATTTTAAAATTAAGAAGTAAACACTTTGACATATACACATTAACAATGTCTAATACCTAATCTGTAGTTATAATTGAAATTAAGAATATCTTAAGTAAAAAGTAATGATATTATTATCAATTTAAAAATAAAACAGAGTCTCTCCAATTTAAGAAGAGAAACTGTTTTATAAATTAGAATTAATAAAGTCGAAAGTAACTTTACACTATTAAGTTCAAATATAAAAAAAATTAAACCATTATTATTAATCAACATCATATAATATTATTCTCCTACACTTTGACCCGAAATAATTCATCTAGTTTGTAATTCAGACCTTGTTGGCTCATCTGTTGGATGATTTCCTTATTCTTGTAACCTTTGTGTACTTTGTACCACTATTATAGAAAAGAACAAAGTATACAATAACAATATCTATTTTTAATAGTATTATTAGAAAAATATAGTTGTATATACTATGATTCGTGGAAATGAATATATTAAAAAAGGAAGTGATAGAATGGCTCGTATTAATATTGCTACTGATTGTGAAAATAAAGACGAACTAGAAACTATTAAGAAGGAATTAAAAAAACGGTTAAGCCATAAGAAGGTTAATTGTTTATCTATTGTTGAGGAAGGAAAAGAAAAAGCAGTTAACAAAGGCTGCTTTTTTGTTTATTCAGCTCAATAATCGTGCTTTAAACCTCTGCTTTATGAGAAGTTTTGCTGCATTTCAACGACAGTTTCATATATCCTTACAACTCTGTTTATATCTTCAGGCTCATGTACTTGACTGAAGCAACATATTCAGTTGATAGCCTGATTCCCTTTTGATCTACTAATTTGTATGTTGTTAGGTTCGTTCAGAATTGTCAACATGAAAGAGGTACATGAACTTATACAATGAACAACTTAAGGGAGTTACAGTGTGTAGTAATCGGGGCATTTAATGATGAAGCGACATGTAGGGGTTGAAGAAAAGTGTAGTTTACTTTTCAATCAATATACGGAAAATCCTCGATTTACATCAAATTTATTCCCTATTTTTTAGAGATAAATCCTTTGATTACATCTGTTATATTTTTCTCAAGAAAGATAGTAGATAATAGGATCTTTTTACCAAAAGAGGTTATTTCAACAAATAAAAAGAATCCATATTTATCAAACTATATGGATTCTTTTTATTTGTCTGCTGTATAAGGTATAAAAACGCTATTCAGGATTTTCTGTAATATGTGAACTTCAATTAACTATTTTTTTTCATATTGCTGGCGACTCAATAATTTTAAATTGGATGATATACCTTTATTTATATTGACTTGGGTTTTATTTTTTTATTCGTAATATATTGCTCAATCTGTTTACAAGTATCTTCTTCATGTTTAAGATTGTTGTATAAACATAAAGCTTCAAATTTTGAATCTTTGTACCTCAGGTATTTATAAAAAGCTGAATAAGAATCTAACTGTTTTGACTTCTGTTCGAAAATTTTTAATAAATAATTCTTTGGTTGTAATAAGTTCATGCATTGACTTTTCAAACTCAAGTACCCTTTGTTCAACTATTTTTGCTTTATCGAAAAATTCACCTTTTGCTTTGTTAGCATCTTCATTCAATTTTTACAATTACTTCTGACCAACCAATGATTAATAATCATCCCGATAAAGCAATCATAACTGAGCCAATGGCTATAATGGAGGAATATTTCCTTGAAGTAAATCAATTCTATCATCTTTCATTTCATTCAACTGTTGCATTAATTCTTTTTCAGTAAGCGCATTATTATTAATGCGCTGAATTATTGTTTATAAGTCCTCTTTTGAAATCGACTCTTTATCAAATTTGAGTAATACCTCTTGTAATGCTTGCTTAGTAACATAGGGTTGTTCTTCTACAGATGCACAACTTTTACATGGAATAATAATTAAACATTGAAAATTTTATTCATTTTTTTCCACGGTTTTTTTATTAATTGGTTTAATGGAAATAAACTAGTCATTACGACTTTTTAATTCATTTTCAATATAATCAATTACAAATTGCTGTTTCTCATCTTCACTGGATAGTATCCTTGCGATTGCACTTTTTTCTTTTTTCCATGCCTCCAGAGCTTGTTTCTCTAATTTTTTTACCTCAAGTCGTTTAGATAACAATATAGCAACATCTTGTTTTTGTTGTTCTTTTACTTCTATCATTTTATCTTCTAATTTCTTTTCTAAACTTTCTTCGGAATTCTGCTGTGAACTTTTTAATTCTCCGATATGTTTTTTTAAGTTAGCTTTTTCTTCTCTTTCATGAGCTAACTCTTTTTTTATGTTGGATAATTCTTTATTAACATTTTCATATTCTATCAATTTTGGTGTTAATTCACTTAAGAGTGCCTCTTTATTCAATTTTAAATTAGGTAAGTCCTCCCCCTCTTCTTCTTCAAATATAAACAATCCAGTATTAAAGATTTGAGCAATAATGTTTTCAAGACGTTGTACCTTTTCATCATCTGCTTTTGGATTGGATACATTTGTAGTTTTAGCAGTATTAACTACTTTTCCTCTCATACCAATTAATGTTTGAATACCAGCAACTTTAAATTCATCTTTTAATAGTAAAATCATTTTTAGTTTGACAATAGATAAATAGTTTAAACGGTAACTTGAACTACTTGATGGTGTATCTTCAGTGAGAATGTACTCATACAACGGTTTAAGGTAATATCTAAGCTTGCTATCGCTGATGTTAAACATCTCAGCAGCTTGTACAGTTGAATACCACTTTTTAACTTCAATATATTGAAGGAATTCATCGGATAACAATTCATTATACTCATGTCGCCTTTGTTTTATTTCATGAAATAGCGGATCTTTTTCTAATTCATCAATTAACTTATTTCGCATTTCATCATTTTTATTAAGCTCCTCCATAACCTTCTCCTTTCTATGGCAATATTTTGTGCGGAATTAATTAGCATATTTCCGAAATATACGGAAGTTATGTAAAAGTCTTTTATATTCTGTTATTCGGTAGAGAAAAATACGGATAAATTCCGAAAAAAGTAAAAAGACTTTTCTTTTCTTTTCTTTTTTGCGAGAAAATTATTGTGTTTTTTTCTATTCTTTTTAATTCTACCATATTTTATCCACATATGTGAATATTGTAGCTATTCATATCTTTTCGGAGCTGGATTTATAAGGTCCGAAGGAGAATAAATTGGAAATGTAGTAGGGGGAAGCAAAGAAATAAAAAAGAAAGACCTGAAAGATCTTTCTTTGAAGTGCTTTTATATTTTACTGAAATCTAAATCATCAATATTAACATCATATTCTTCGCTCTTTTCTTGTTCTTGCTTTGGCTCTTCATCAATTTCGATTCCAAATTCCGAGAGGTCAATATCAAAATCATCATCATCTTCTTGTTGATCTATCTGTTGAATGGAGGTTTTTGCGTATACAATTTGTTTTTGTTGCTCCTGGAATTCTTCAAATTCTTTTACCAATCCCTTAGCTAATCGCTTAGGCAAGCCTTCAGTTTTATAAAAAGTGTATACAGTTGCATTGAAGTCGTTCTTTGCTTCGATATATCCAGGGAAAACAGTTCCTGCTAGGGGGAGTGATTCAGATATTTCTACTCTTGCATCATCAACGAATGAACTGCCTATATTACTTGTACCTTTAGATATAACCATCTGGTCGAGTACAGCTAATAAACCTACATGGTGGACTTTTAAAGCCTTCTTTTGACCATCTTCAATAGTTGTTAACTCGATTGCTTCATGAAAACTGCTGTCTGGTATCGCTTTTAAGAACAAATCCTTTACGTCGTTACCATTTTTCACGTTTTTCATTGGTTGTGACAAGCGATTGATTACAAGGCATCCTCTATGTTCCAGTAATGTTCTTCTAAAATCTTGGCTATCTAACGTAATTTCCGTCCCGCCAACTGTTGCTGCAGTGTTTAATTCATGAATTGTCTCACATACTAATTTGTTTGCATAATCACGATAATTATCAACATGAATTTTATCTTTGTCACTTATTGCTTTAAATTGATCGTATATATATTGGTTATCAATAAATAGGGGAAATGCAATACCTTTTGTCTTATCTTGTGATAGCTCCCATATTTTCGTTGCAAAATTATTTACTTGTCTTAAGACATCAGGGCCGTCTGCTCGTAACGGAAGGGTAGTTACAACACCAATTTTTACAAATTTCCGTTCGGCACGCTTTACAGCTTCTTTCATATATTTTTTTAAATTAGTTTTGAAATCTTGTGCAGTAGTTTCTTTTTGGATTTTTAATAGTTCTTCCTTTATTTTTGGCTTATTATTAAACTCGTAAAACTCTTCAATCGCTTTTACAATTGTTGAGGTACCAGTCCCACCTCCAAGGCCAGCAAAGAACAATATTAATTCATCTTCAGGACGAATGCGTTCTTGGATAAACTTTTTCAGCTTTACTTTTGCTTCTTCATTATCTTCAAGGATTTCTAAAGCACGCTCTGGATTTTTCCCTAAACCACCTAAATTAAGAGATTCCCAGTTTGAATTTGGGATATGCTTTAGACCTTCTAGGTCACCAGTATTAGCGTTTAATGCTAAACAATTGTATACTGGTGTGCCGTCTACACGCCTGATACTTGCGAACTCGTCAACCATACGCCCGCCTGCTTGTCCAAAACCTACTAATGTCATGTTAATTGCTGTTTCACTATGAATAAAGCTCTTTGACAATTTAATCACTCTCCCTTTGTAATCTTTTAATTAATACCGACATAACCTGTACCCCACGTTGGGTAAGGAATAGAAATTTAAATGGTGCCTTTTTTTGATAATAAAGTAATGACATATCTAAAAGCTTATCTACTAATCTTTCAGCTGTTTTTCTATGTATGTTTGTTTTTTCTTTTTTGTAAGTATATGATCTGCCTCTAGCTTTTTCATCTCTTGTCGCTCTAACTAATATGAGATTGTCTGTAATGTCTGATACTGTAATACCTGTTAATGATTTCTCTGCTTTTTGATTTTTTAGTTCTTTTCCTATGAATAAAAATAATTCTTGTATGTTTGGGTCTTGTTGAATAATATCAGCAAACATTTCGGTTACTTCAGACGAAAAGGAGACATCTTTATATTTTTGATTTAGGAAGGCATCCAAAAGTTTCCCTCCTTTCTTGTTCCTATATTATTTTCTATATATTACCTCATTTTTCTATAAGTGTCCATAACAAGAGTCTGTATTTAGAATACTTACTTTATTAATCAAATTAAAATCTATTAAACTATTGGTATATAAATCTTTAAATCAAGTTACTATATATAGAGTCTATACGGTATGTTAGATTAATATATTCGTTAATCAATGGTGAGTATCCGCAAAAATTCAAAGAATACTACACTTTTTCGATAAAAATACAATATTTATCTATAAATTATTAAATTATTATAATGCAGTTACTATATATAGACTCCATTCAATATTGTTTATATAGAAAGGTTTAATTTATATTGTAAAATTCTGTTGTTAATATGGAGTCTATAGTTAGATTCCGTATGGAGTTACTCTTCTTAACGTAAGTGTATATTATAAAACTTCTTAAGAAGTTTTTCTTATGGATCAGGCAATACACTACCTGGATTTCTTTTTTATATTTGTTTAAAAAAAATAAAACTTTTTAATATATATTTGAAATTTTCGATGAAGAGTGCCTTTGGTAAAAATTTTCGAAAAACTATCAATGTTTTTTCTGCGCAGATTTTTTCAATTACAATCTTCGGAAATCTATAGTTTTTTCTGTAAAACAGCTTAGATTTGTGCAAATTTACTTAATCATCTTCCGAAGAACTTCCTTAGTGTTTATTAAACTATATTCAAGATAATGAACCACCATATGAACAACTGTGATAGATTATTATGAAGATGCGTATGAAACTTAGCATGAAATATATCTATATAACTCAATATGAAACAGCCTACTACTGGATTAATAGGCAGTTTTTTATGTAAATAATATGTTTCATAGTTTATTTATTACTCTATTTAATAACTGTATTCCTT
This sequence comes from Nanhaiella sioensis, assembly GCF_046557775.1. NCBI lineage: Bacteria > Bacillati > Bacillota > Bacilli > Caryophanales > Bacillaceae > Nanhaiella > Nanhaiella sioensis. Next base: position 276,208 of record NZ_JBKAEG010000002.1, on the reverse strand, counting down.
GGTGTATCAACGTTTGTCATGATTTTTCCTGTTTTGCCTTTTAAGTTTGGTCAAACACAAAAATAGGGGTGCGGAAACCGTAACAATCTATGTCCCCCCGCACTGGTGATTCCGATATCTATTTCCACTTTGGTTTTAATCCTTTAATCTACTTTTAGTCTCCAGCACAAATTGTAGTTTTATGAGTGTCTGCTTTTTGAATAGGAGATTGACAGGGCATGTAACGTATAGATAACAACTTAATTATTAGAGGCGGAAGACGTGATCCATGAGAGCAAGGCCCAGATCAAAAAGCTATATGATGCTGAAAGTGTAAGAAGCATGGTACACAATAATAAAGAAACTGATCATACAATTTTACTTTTACTATACCAACATAGGGCACTTTCTGTTGAACAAGTGTACAAACTAGGATTTTTTAATATGCTTATTAACTCATTGAGAAATCGATTGAGAACGCTTGTTGAAAGGAAGGTACTTAACGTAAATTCTCGGTCGAGTATAAAGAAAGTACCCATACATATGTACTCTCTATCACATTTTGGGTTAAGAATAGTGGTTGATGATGTGCTGAAGGTAAGGGAGTACATTCCCCGTATTGATGAATTCAAGGAACATTACACGTTAAATGACCTTCGTGTGCGTGGGTATCATGATCACTATTTAGAATTGCAGGAGTGGTTGTGCACCTTCCTCACTCTCCAGCCGGACCGACTCCATTGTGAGTGGAGACGTTTTCCACTTTTTGATGATGAAACAATCCCATATCTCCCTGATTGGTTACTTTTTGATAGGAGCGAGAAACTAGAAGCTGAATTGAAGGAGGACTTATCTCATAACACACTCTTATATCCGTACTTTTTTCGGAAGACCTGCTTTGATGATGAGTCACTTGCCCCGCTTTTTAGTATTGAGTGTGATAGGGGTACGATTGGACGAGCTGAGCTGGTGGATAAGTGGGAGCTTTATAGAAAGGCTGCTGGTCAATATCGATTTTTATCAAGGATTATCAGGGAGTCTCAATTATGTAGCTTATTATTTCATTAGTTCATTCTCAATTAAAACTAGTTTTTATTGAGTTAATAACATACCTCTGTTATTAAAAATACACTCCAATCGAATGTATAAAAACCATAAATAATATACATTCATTGTTTTTTTAAAGAAACAGATTTTATTAGAAATATATTCCAAACAATTCTCAAAAAGACAGGGTCAATAGGACAGGGTCAAAAAGACAGAGTAAATGTGTCCTTTTGACCCTGTCCCTCGAGAGACATACTTTTAGTTGATTTTTTCCTATTGTATAGCGCATAATAAAAAAGTAGTAACCCCGACTCTTTTCTGTTTTGAATACCGGAAAATGCAGATTTTTTAACTCAAAATGTAGTTATTTTTCAAGTTCCGATTTGTACTAAAAGAAATAGCATGAATTCTACCTACCAATATCTATCAAACTTCATAATTAAGTAGATATTTATTGTATAATATCATCTTATAGTGGATATTTATACATTCCGTGTAACGATGGGATATTATGGTATGATGACGAGTGTAAAACAACATAAATTTTAATGGGAAGCACCCATAGTAGATTAAAAGAGCTAACATTAAGTCTTTTGGTTTGCTGTGGGTGTTTTTTATTATTCATAGAGGAGGGCATAATATTACGCATTACATTGGAGCAGAATAGGCAAGGTTTGATTTTGAAAGATAGTGATATGGAATTACTGCTTCTACTATTTGAACATCGGTTGTTAACTACTAAGCAGATTCAGTACTACCTTAACATAAGTGATGGAAGTAAATATAGAACACTTACTAGAAGGTTAGGTAAATTTGCTAAGTACAATTTGTTGTGAAAATGAACTATCCATTAGGACAAGATGGTTTCCGCTTTAACTATTTTCACATAGGACGAGAGGGGATTAAATTATTAGTGGAAAATGGGAAACTTCCAGAATCTGTTTTGAAAAATGAAGCGGTTCACAAACTATCAAATATAAAAAATGTTGACCATTATCTTGCAACTCAGGAAGTTGTAATCAAATCATTACTTCAAGTAAAGGAATTAAATAATGTTGTTTCAATACACCCCTATACTCACCCCTTTCACCTTGAAGGTGATGATAAACAATATGTTATACCTGATTGGATACTTAAGAAAAAATAATATGTATGTATATATTGAGTTAGATACTGGAAGTGAAAAGTTGTCAGATATTAAAGTAAAGGTCAAAAGGTATAAGGAATGGGCAAGAATAAGAGCAAATGAACACCATATCGTTATATTCGCAGCTCTAGATAATTCGTTTCTTACTAGATATCCATATGGAGATAAGATTAAAAAGGTAGGAAACATGAAGCAGACTTTATTAGGTATGGTTGGTAATGAAGTTGATAATCTTGACTTGTATGTTGTCCCGCTCCGACATTCGTGGGATGTAATTACTCAGATATTTAAGGGTGATTATCCTTAGGGTTTTGATAAGCGGATAGCTGAAACAGATGTTGCTATTAAGCTGATAAGTGAGTTTAATACTTCTTTCCCGTATAAATTTTCCTTGCTAGAAAATAGTGATGTGTATTTGTCTGATTCTCAAAAGGAGCATTATTGAAGTTATCAATGAGGCGGTAACAGTTGTAGAAACAATAGCTTTGATATACATGGGAGAAGGAGACACGACAAACATTTTTGTTTCTGTGTTACTTTTTAGGATCTTTATCTTTTTACTCATTAAGGTATTATAAGTTCCAAAATAAGCTTGCTTTGGATAATATAACTAGTATGCAATTTAAGGTGAAATATTGAAAAGTAATGAGTAGACGAAAATAGCTGGAAATTAAGAAATCATTCTTCAAGAAGTTGTGTATTTATAACTATTCAAGTTTATCGACTGTTTTAACACATATATTCTGAGGGTATAGATTTTTTCTAGAATTTGAGTATAGGAAATTACATTTAGGAAATTATATTATCAAGGGATTGTATTAATACTTGATGATTGGGAAATCTCCGTTAATACTGACTAACAAAGTCTGATTTTTAAATGCCCTATCTCAGATGGGATTTTCCAAACTCCTATAGAATCAGCAATTATAAGGATTTGTAATCTTTAGTTAAAAAAAGTCCTTGGGATGTCTTTAATAAAAGCACGGGCCATTGTGAGAAAGTAGGGTACTTATCTGTGAGAAAATTTTGATATCCGATGTTCCTTCTTAATCGAGAAGATAGATCCTCAAATTTCTCATTTTGACTTGTCCAATGCTTAGAGCTTAATAATTTTCTAACAACACCTTTTAAAGGTATACATTAATATTCATTTATTAAATATAATGGAGATGATGTACTTTGTCTAAGAATATTGATTTATTTGGATGGGATACTGCGTATGCGATAAGTTTCTATGACGCAAATAAAGCAATTGAAGAGTTAGATTCAACACCACCTAACTTTAATTACAAAACCCTTGATTCAAATGGGGATATAACATCTTCGATTTCTGGAGATTGGGATCATTGGTCTATCTCCACTAAAAGTGATGGGCAAAACCTTGTATTAAGATGTCCCATAAAAGAAGGAGAATTTACTACTCCACTTGAACCTTCACCGATCAATATTAATGATAGCTGGATTGAGGTTGAGGTACAGCTTGCTTTTATAGAATCTGAGGAGAATTTACACATTGATTCTAGGTCCATAGAAGGAACGGGAGATCAATTAAATTTACAGCTTCAGAAAGGTAATATTGTGGTTACAAGTTCATCATTTGATTTTACTTCTTCTACTGATCCTAGTATGATAAAAGTTCTCTGTGAGACTGTGTTTGTAAAATACTTCGAGGATCATATTGACGAATTTAATCATGTATTTTCTATCTTTGTCTTGAATCAACAATCTACAAATAAAGATTATCAATGGTTAAAGCCAACAAATGTTCATTATGCCATTACATCGATTAATAATAGTGAAAATGAAGAAACGAACTTGCGCAAAAGTACATTAGGAGTTATGTGTATGACAGAAGGAAGAGAACCTCCTATCAGTGGGCATGCGATAGATCCTAATATGTTGGAATACTCAGAATCTTCAGCAGCGTTCGCAATATCTGGCCCTCTATTTGTGAAAAAATGGCTTTTGGCTGGAGTTGAACATTTTTTTGATAAAGCTGACATTGATGATTTTAAAATCAAGGATGATTCTGAAGGTTTAACGATATCCAATAATAAAGAAATAATTTGGGATACTTTTGAAAATAGTAAAGGTGGAAAACAGCAGGCAAAGATACCCGCGGAGAGGTTTAGTATGACGTTAACAGGTGAGCAAATCAGCATTGAATTTGATGAGGTGAAATTAGATCCAGATCCTCAATCTCAGACCACAATTATTATGAGTTACTCCGATCAATATCAACTATCAATTAGCACAGGTGTAGATTCTAGTAATAACCTTTATAAGAACAGTTTGCAATTAGATTCTATTGACGACACGGCTAGTCCTAAAATATTTATACCAAGCACTAGTACGACTAATTTTATGAAAGACATTGTGCTTGGAGTAGCAGCGACGACGGCAGGTATATTAGTTGGAGAGTTTGTGGTTGCTGGTATAGGGGCATTGGGTAGTGAGGCAGAGACTGCAGTAGTTGATCAAGTAGACGATACGGTAGATACTGCATTGCAAGATGCAAAAGGAGATAGTGTTACCCTAGAAACAAGCTCAACAGTAAAACAGATGTTGTCTAAAGTACCACAAAATATTATCAACAAAGAAGAAGATTTAACAACATTATTGATAAAAAGTGAAAGTACTGGAGAAGAAAAAACCCTAGAGGTTATAGGTATAGATAGCAATAATAATTTATTGACGACCGACACAGATTCCATGAACAGTTGGAAGGTTACACAATCGGGTAAGATTCAATATACAGGCTTTTGGTATACAGAAGCTGAATTAGGTATATACACAATAAACGGTGAGGACAGTTTGCTTGGTGAAATACCTAGGGCTTTTTCAAAAGAAGAAATAGATAATTTGTCTTTGACTGTTATGTCGGATGATGGGAAAGTTAATGTGAATTGTATTAATTCAAAAGGTCAAGTATTTAATGATGTAAATACCTATCTGGGTGATATAGATGAGTACGGTCAATTCAAAGCTAGACCCCTTGAAGAGACAGGAATTAAATATTTTGACAACACCCTATTCTCAGGAAAAAACCTAATAAGACTAACACAGTATTCTGAAAAAGGTTTAAAAACTTTTAACACAACAAGTACAATCCTAGACGGAAATAATAAAGTAGGAGTTACAATACTTGGTGTTATCAAAGATGAGAGTGGAAACATAACAAAAGTAATTTCGAGTTTAACTGATTTATCAGATATTAGTGAAGATGCTGAAGCAATTCGTGAATTAATGCCTGAGAATTATACTAATGATGAATTATCATCTCTACCTACAATAAAAAGGACAGAAGGAGTAAGCATCATGAAAGCATCGAAGTCAGGATATTCATCAACGTCCGAGATATACGGTATAGCTTCTGATGGAACCGTGATAGGAAGAGTAGGTAACATTGCAGGAACAATTGATGAAAATCTAAAATTTGTAACAGAGCCATTCACTAATAGATATGAATCAGGATTTATCTTATTCGATGGAACTTCTGAACAAGAAATAAAATCCTTGTTGTATTCAAATACCCAAATAACTTTAGTAGATGTACAAGCAGAAGCCTTAGAAACAGAGATAACACCTTTGATCTCGGAGACAACACCAGAAAACCTTACTCAATCCTCGACAATAAATCTTAAAAATTTTAGACTAAAGTTATACGGAGGTTTATATAGTTCTGTTATTGGAGGAATTACCATTGCAGATCTCATAGTTCCATATATTCAAGATAAGTTAAATAAAGGTGAAAACAGTAAAGTTCCTTCTTTAGATGAATTTGGACAAAACTGTTTAAGTTCAGTAAAATGGCCAAACTCTGGAGGGTTTGAATTACAAACTGTCTCATTAAATTCCTGTCTTCTTTTAGGTGGAGACCTTCTTCCAGAAGTTATGGATAACAGACACTAACCTATGAAGAGCATTGATCGACTACACTTTATTAGTGTTAAGCCAGAAGAGGGAAGAGTAATTGAGAAAGTAGTCCCTGTTTATCAACAATTGATAGTGCAACCGAAATTAATCGTTTTTGCAAGTGCCTATGAAGGTGCAGGACCATCTTCATTTAGAGTATCTTGCTCAACTACAATTACATGTAGGTCTCATTGAAAGCCCATTTAGTGAGGCGTATTGGTTTGAAGCTATCAATGGATATTCCAGAGTTACAGATGATTGGAACAGTTGGTTCTCAAGAATAGATAACGATGAAAAGATTACAAAAGGGGGAGATATTGAGGCTGACAAGATTACATACGACATCCAAAAGACTATTTAACGGGTTGGGGTTTATTTAAGACGGCACACCTAATTGGTTACTCAAGGCAAATCCCCATCGTTATCTATGATATGTCTCATGACTTAGGTAATGAACATGAAAAAATTATCTTAAGAGCAGATAACATTTTTATTACTTCTACATTTGACCGAGTAAGAGTAAATAGGATAGATGAGTAATATATCTGTTTTAGAGAAGAAATTTCTCCTAAAATTTTCGTTATTATTGAATTTCACTACCAAATATTTGAAAAAGAAACATGAAATATCAGTTAAAGAATCTATAAATATTCAAGGTGAAGCTTTTCATTTTCCTTATGTTCACAAAATGACAACTTCTTTGATAGATTGTAGATCAATCGGGAGATATATAAAGCAAGAAAACTCTATAGGACAAGAATTATACAAAACTATGGAGGAATTGTCTGAAATAGTTCTTGGAAAAGAACTTTTATCTGAATTGAAACCTAGCATGAAATGTAGAAAGTGGGAATTATTAAGGAAAAAAACAAATTGGGGTAGAGGGAGCTAAGCTAAAAGTATGTATGGGTAATTTTGGGAATTCAATTATTTCTGATGGTTACAAATTGTATGTTTCAGAAGATAATATTATTACTGCTTACGATCTAGATAAGAACTTGTTGTATTATGTTGTAATGGATTCTAAAAAACTTATTTGCAGCCCACAGTTCAATAAGGTTATTATCATATCAAATTCCATACTTGCTTATTCAACTTCTTCATTAAACTCTACAAAATGGGAAGCACCAATAAGTAGTACTTCTTCGGTTGAGATAGTTAGACATAAGGAAACTAATATAAAAGAATTCTTGTCTTATTTCATTTGTAACAAAATGATTAGTGAGTCGATTATCCGGTTCTTCAGAAATGAAAAATGGAACTATTTCTATTTTACATATTCAGAATTACTGAGGGCTGCTATCAGTCAGTTTTTTGTTTGCAATTGGAATACAATAGCGAATTTCTAAGGGTGTTCGCCTTCATTCTCCTTGTGAAAGGAGGTCATACCTATGTTAACTACATTTGAATGGATAATGATCATGATTGCTTTTGCGACATTAGTTGTAGCGATCCTTTCATTTCTGCATAAAAATAAACTGCCCTTAATGGAATAAAATGTACCCTATAGAGTAGACACTTTAAAAAAGCCTCCCTATAGGGTACATTTTTGTATTTGGATTACATCAATCTATGTCTAGAAGAGGAAACTGTTGGGATAATGCTCCTCAAGAATCCTTCTTTGGACATTTTAAGGATGAGGCTTATATTAAACCATGTACGACACTAAACGAACTAAAACTTGAAATTAAGCAATATATGATTTATTACAATAAATACAGATATCAATGGAATTTAAAGAAGATGACCCCTGTTCAATACGAGGGCACAGAAAAAGTCCAATATTTAATAAAGGTAGTTGAAGTTCAATCAAATGAACTTTCAACTGCCTTTTTACTTTATAATATTGTTATCAAATGTATGTAGGTGGTATCCAATGATTTCTGATCAAGAATCTCTCAACTTTAGCCCATTCATGGCTATATACGATATGGTTGTACCAAAAGATAATATGCTTCGTAAAATTAATGAGCTTGTAGATTTTACTTTCATACTAGAAGAATTAAAATCAAAATATTGTCTGGATAATGGTCGCAATGCAGTTTCTCCAATTCGCATGTTCAAATATTTACTTCTTAAATCAATCTATGATTTGTCAGATGTAGATGTTATAGAACGTTCAAAATACGATATGTCATTTAAATATTTTCTCGACATGGCTCCAGAGGATTCAGTGATTGACCCGAGCACTTTAACCAAATTCCGAAAACTCCGTCTTCAAGATGTGGGTCCATTAGATATGCTTATTGGCAAAACCGTTGAGATTGCTTTAGAAAAAGAGATCATTAAGAGTAAAACAGTTATTGTGGATGCAACACATATAAAAGCTCGTTATAATCAAAAATCACCGAGAGAGTTTTTACAAGAAAAATCAAAAAATGCCCGAAAAGCAGTATATCAAGTAGATGGATCAATGAGAGAAAAATTCCCACCAAAAACGAACTCTAAAGAAATGAATGATGAATTGGATTATTGTCGTCAAGTCATTACAGTTATTGAAGCTGAGCCACAAATCTCTGAGATTCCTGCTGTCAAAGAAAAATTAAACGTACTAAAAGAAGTTGTAGAAGATTATGCAAAACAACTAAGTTATTCAAATGATCCAGATGCACGTGTCGGACACAAAACAGCTGATTCTTCTTTCTTTGGATTTAAAACACATATAGCCATGAGTGATGAACGGATTATTATAGGGGCGATTGTTACTACTGGTGAGAAAAGTGATGGGAAATACTTGAAAGAATTAGTTGAGAAAAGTAAAGAAGCAGGAATGACAATTGATAGAATCATTGGTGATACAGCTTATTCGGAAAAAGATAATATTCAATATGCAAAAAAAGAAGAACTTCAACTAGTAGCCAAACTGAACCCTCTGATCACACAAGGTCGACGTGCGAAAGAAGATGAATTTGAGTTTAATAAAGATGCAGGTATGTATGTTTGTAAAGCAGGGCACATGGCAATACGAAAAGCAAGAACAGGAAAGAAAGGTCAAAATGAAAATCAAAAGGATACGTATTACTTTGACATTGAAAAGTGTAAAGTATGTCCTTTCCGTGAGGGTTGTTATAGAGAAGAGGCAAAAAGTAAAACCTATTCTGTTTCAATAAAGTCCACTGAACATAAGGAACAGGAAACATTTCAAAACAGTGAAGAATTTAAAGAACTGGCACGCTCTCGTTATAAAATTGAAGCAAAGAATAGTGAGTTAAAACATAGACACGGGTATGAAACGGCTTCATCTGCGGGTTTATTAGGTATGGAAATGCAAGGAGCTACAGCGATATTTGCAGTTAATCTCAAGCGAATCCTTAAACTTCTTAGTGAAAAAGAATAAAAATAGAAAAGGTAAAAGGCAATTTACGTTTAAAACTAGATAGTAAATTGCCTTTTTTGTATTGAGTTGAGATTATAAAAATAAAAAACGTAAGTTTTTCAGTGCCCTCGTTCAATACAGAGATCACCTTCTTAATGTAGCCTAGGCTTTTTTTAAAATGTCCTTTACAAAGGGTACACTTTAAATAGGGGTGCGGTCTTTCTTATTGTATGCAGTTACTCTTTGTCTATGATTAGAATATTATAATTGCTTATTTATATGACATACTTATCATACTTTTTTGCAAGTCTGTTTCTTCATCATTGTTTTTATCTAAAGATATTTGTAGAAATATTTTTTTATCTCCTCTGAGTTTAGGATCAGGAATCAACATAGACAAAATATGAACGACTAAGTCGCCACTTTCACTTGAGAATATTTTTTCAAATAATCTATTGCACTCCCGTTCTATTCTTGAAGGATCAGCCTCTGAAGAAAAGTTATATGATGAATCTATAACTACAACCTCAGGTTGATCAGGAGCAGGAACAAGGGAGGCAAGCATATTGAAATAAGCTTCAATATCATCAAGTTCATATTTTATTTGTATCCAACTATTTTCGAGCGATACATTTGTTGATGCTAAAGAATTTTGGAAAGTCCCCCCTATGATAGGGCAATTAAAAATCAGGCTTTGTTGGTCACTCCTAGTCGAGACTTCCCAATCACCATAGCTTCCCATTAAAGAGTAAACATCACCACGATCCTCATCAAAGCGTGGGTAACTAAAACCTGTTGGAGAATAATATCCTTCTCTGATTTCTTTATTAAGATTAAATAAACTCATTATACAGATATTTTTATCTTCAACCATCTAATATTCCTCCTTAACTCGTATAGTTTTCTTTTGATAGCATTTAACTCTTATAAACAGCTGTGTTTCCATGCTCAAATATGACAATTGAAGGGAAAAGTTAAATATCACATGGACATCATAGTCGTGCAATTTAATTTCTAACTTAACGAGACATTTTATAATTTCTATAGGAATTAGAAGTTATAAAATAGTATTAGTAAAATCCCATATAATATAATTCCCTGAAAGTAATATCCTATACTCAAAATCTTATGATGAAATGTATATGTATACTCTATTCAATACTACGGTATGCACGATTTTATGCATTGATGTTATATCAAGGTTTTCAAGTAGTATGAAAAAACATATTTCATAAAATGTTTGCATAAAAGTTCACTAAATACCTCTATCTCTCTATTCAAATTTATGAGAAAATCAGAGAATGTGAAAGGGATTACATACATTGGAAGAATATAAAAGAATAACTGGTGAAATATTCAATAATAGTTTATTTAGAATCAATAGTTGAATATGGCGATAGAAACAAGTAAAAAGAAGTTAAACTAGCAAAACAACTTCTACAAGTGATTTACAATGATGTGAATAAACTCCTAAGAACGGTCGATCGAATAAGTGCTAACTTAAAGTAACTGTATGATTATGGTGGTTAGTTATTATCAAATACTTCAGCCTTTAACTGATATGTATTTTGGGATTCAATTGGCAATCTGATTCTTAAAGCCATGGTAAGTTAATATGAAATTAAAGGATTGGCAATTCAAAGAGTTAGAGGAAGCATTCCAAACGCATATGACCGTAATATTTTAACAAGTAAAAAGTGGTTAGAAAAAGCGAAGAAGAAAGAAAACACTCTCGATGAAGCAATATTTTTAAATACGGTTATTGTCGATCGAGCATTTAAATAATGCATACAAAAATCTCCCTAGCAGACACCAAAAGGTGAGGGAGTACATATTTAATATTCAATGCGTGATGATGTATATTCATTTCCCTATACAAAGCCTTGCTCTATACAGAGTGAGGCTTATCTACTTTGTTCTCTGACATAATTCTTTATTAAACGAGTATAAAAAGGGATTCTTAGGGAATTATAATGTTAAGGATTGTATTAATACTTAAAATATAATTTTTAATACAAGGGGCCGCTTTACACATGTGTATTATCATGTCAATCTCCTTCATTGTAAACTTTTCCATGTTTAGAAAGTGAAAAACCACCTCATTGTAAAATGCACGGCCCCTTCATTTAGAAATTATGTATAACGTTTTAAGTGAGGTGCGTGGTATCCACCCGCATGATATGGCCCTCATCTATTGCGTTGGCAATGAGCCCTGTTCAATGAACATGGTTAATATTCATAAAGATAGAATATAGAAAAGCAGTTATTACATACCTTTATAATACGGTGTGATCCCCTGCTGCACACCAACCCATCTAACTCCCTATCAATTAAAGCAGATAGGGAGTGCATATTTTGCAAATCATTCAAATCTAGCCGTAATTCCTCATATATAGAGTAGGAACTTTTTTTATCTTGCATTTATCTATCATATAGTACGTAAAGGAAAAGATAATTTTGTCTTAGGGCGTTCTAGTAGCACTAATTAACTCAATGATAGTCGTATGTAAACCCTCCCTGATTATTCGTTCAAGAAAGGAAAGGAAGGGAGGAAAGAGTGATTTAAAGGGTTTGCTTTATTTTATGTAAGTTACTTTAGTTAAGTTTGTATTAATGTGATAGGTCAAATAATTCCTTTTAATCGACATAATGGACATTGTGTTAAATAGTTTTTTGATTTAGAATTACAAAACTGGATCAAATTAATACTTAATTATATTTTTCTTACACAAGATAATTAATTTATGTAGATAATAGTGAAATTATAATAAAGGAGAATCAGTTATGAGTGATTATGGCCTACCTGACTTAAAAGAAACCGGTATTCAAGTTTATGGTCTTACAACAGAATCTTGTTCTATTTGTAATTTTTTTGATGTTAACAAAGAACTAGATAAAATTAAACAAGAATTTGTTCCGTTTGAAACTATAACATATAATGTCAAGCCCAAATTTACCATAGATGATTTTAAAATTGACTATTTTTATCCAGCAGTAATTATATTTAAGAACGGAAATCCTGTTGAAAAAATAGAGAAGTTTAATCCGTCATCGATAGATCATCTTCGAAGCTTAATTTCCAAACATCTTTACGGAGTTTCGTTTATGAATAGGAAATTCAATGATTATTGAGTCAATTAGTTCCAGTTCTCCAGAAATGAAAAATTGGAACTTTTGTAATTTAAAATAACATGCAAAGTGGGACAAATTACAACAATATAGGTAACTATGGTATAAATGGAATAAAATAAATAATTTATAAGGGTTGTCGGCTTTATTCTTTGAAAAGGGGTGGGGCCTATAATGGTATTTAACCGTTAATTTTGCAATCACATTTGGCGGGCTGATTAGTTTATATATATAGTTTTTTCCAGTCGAAGAACTTATTTTTATAAATGGAAATGTCAAAGGAAGAATACCTAATGTTGCAACTAACTGTTGAGGACAAGCACGCAAGAAATGATAGTGATGCTACGGAACTAGTGAATAAAATCAATTAGAAGCTACCTGTAAAAGGTAGCTTCCAATTGATTTTATCTTACAAATTTGGATGTTTTACTTTTGCCTAGTTTATAACTATATCCATTAATTTCTTCTTTTGTCCGGGTCGAGTTTCTGTAAAATGTCCTATAGCTCTTGTGTTTCTTCATCTATGCGTTTTTGAAATTGTTCATCAATTATATCTACTTCATCAGTTTCACCAAGCAAGTAATTTTTATAAACACTGAATAACTTAGCTAAATCATCAAGTAAAGGAAAAGATGGATTTCTGTCACCTTTCTCAGTTTTGGAGATAACTTACAGTGTTACATAACCTAATTTATCACTCATTTGTTGATGTGAATATCCTCTAGCTAGTCTTAATTCTCTAATTCTTTCACCACTTACTATACTTTTCATACTTATTCCTTCCCTAGCTATTGGTTTATTGATGCTGTTGTTTAAAACGGAGAATCAACAAAAATAGTCGTTATCAGGGTACATTGAGTATCGAGTAATATTACAAAATTAACTCCTATTCTTATAGTAGATGCAATATCCTTTACATTTAATTTCCTTTTTGTTATCATATATGCGAACGAGATCAAATAAGGCAATTATTATTAACTGTTCATTGAAAATTTCATACCAAGAGGGAGAGGTTAAACATGAAAAGAAATCCGAAACACTCCAACTTACGTTACAGTGATGACTTTCTTAAGAGTTTAGAAAAGGATAAAGCTTTAAAGAGAGACCCAATCGCGTTTAGGAAGGTATTGAGCAATCTAGATACCTTAAACGATCATGGTACTAATCTAGAGTTCCATACAAGGGGAAGTTTAGAAAATCTACATAATGGGTGGTGGTCCCTTCGGATAATGTCCCAAAATAATTACTGGAGGATAATTTTTAGAAGGGCACAAGATGGTTATGGATTAGTAATAATGTTTTTAAAAAAAGATAACAAAATTTTAAAGAAACACTGGGACAAAGCAAAAAAAGTTGCTAAGGAAGAAGGATGGGTATAAACCCTCCTTCTTACCCCGATTTTTAGTAACTCCTCTTATGGTAATGAAATTAGAAAATGAACAGAAAAGTTAAATAAAAACTAAAATGTAAAGGAGGTAAACTCAGAAAGAAGGGATTAAAAATCTATTTATATAACATACTGAGGAGGAATGAACCATTCAATTTTGTAGTAAATCATTAAAAAATTATATACACCCTATATTACATTATAGAAGATATAATGAAATTTACTGTTAAAGGAATGATAAAAATGAATCAGACTCTAAAAAGGGGAGAATGTATGGAAAACCGAAAGGATACGGAGACATTTTCTTTCTCTGATATCGTCCCAATTCCTGTGGAGTATACAGTAATCGATCAACCTAAACGTCATATTGCTAATATGATTAAAGATTCTATAGATAAGAACGGATTAACAGTAAGGAAATTGGGGGAGAAAATAGACGGAATGAGTTATTCACAAATATCTAGAGTTACCACAAAACAAAATTATAATATAGATACATTATTAAAAATTTTAGATGCGTTAGATTTAGAAATTCAAATAAAATATAGAAACCCTAAATAGATAAAATTTATAGAAAAGAATAATTTTCAGGTACAAAATTTAAATTTTATAGATAAAAATCTTTATGACTTTATTTTAGTAACAGGAAAATTTTAGTATTATTTTAAGAATTAATTACTAAGTTTAACTAAAATTCAGATGTTAAATTAAACTATTTTGAAAAATATTGATTAAAGAATGTCATCAATCTGGTGACATTCTTTTTTGAAAATTAAGAATTAATTAACCCTAAGAATTTTTATCTTTCCAAGATAAAAGAGAATTATTTTAAATTAAATAAAAAAAGACGAGAAATTTACCTTCTCCTCAATTTTGATTAATGATATTCTTGTATGCTATCGCCATCAGCTTCCATATTTTCAATCATCTCTGGTTTTATTTTAATTGCTTCATTCCGATCTTTTACTATATTTTCTATTGAACGTTTAAAATTTAAGATTAAATGTTCTAGTTGTTCTTCACGGATAGTGTAAAGAGTAATCTGGTCCTCTATCATAAGAATAGGGTGTTTAACGTCACCACGCGAGTTTAAAAAATCCATTTATTATATCCTAATCATCTCTATTCTTCCTTTAACCCCTTTTTTATTCCTGTAATAACATATATTGTAAATGTTTTTGTTATGTTACAATTTAATTTAAAAAGAAAAATTAATGGAGTAATGCCTTTGAATTATCAATAGATTAGAGGATATTCCTGATGCTAAAGCGTTACTTGAGGTTTCATATCGAACCAAAATATTATTAAAACCAGAGGCACTGCCCTTTTAAAACTAAATAAAATAATTGTGAAGGGATCAAATTTTCCTTATGATGCTACTGCAACCTGGTATACGACAGAAGCACAGGGTTTAGAATAGGGGAAACACCAATGACAACAGTAACATATCAGAGAGGATGGGAGGGCTGAGGCTACTCCAGATTTAATTTTTGACAATCCTTTTACCCTAGACGTGAACAAAGAATACTTCATAGGTATATATAAAGATGCACAAGGAACCTTATTAAGAGAAAGTTATTTTAAAAAATCGTGAACAAGGCTTTCCGGAATCTCAAATCCGTCACACTCAGAGTCTTCAAACTCTCGGTGGAAGTAACTCTTTTTATAGGATACGACTGCTAGTGTTCAGGGGCTAAATATACTTTTTACTGGGTCAAAAAATATCCAAATTGACGACACATACCCATTAGAAGGAAGTAGTGTTAGGTTTTCTAAATATCGTGGATTGTTGAAATATTACCTAATAAATAGAATTGGAAAGTGTTTGATAATGAATTATTTTCCCAACCTGAAATTGAATACTTTGAATACAGAAATGGTGATATATTATACTATCGTAATATTCATGTTAGAAAAGGATTGGGTAGAGAAATAGATATGCCAACTAATGTAAATTATTATGATTTATATAAGGAAAATGGTGGTTTTCTAGCTTCTTTCAGATACCATTTTGAGGGTTCAAATAGTGGAGATATTGCTCCAGTTACAAGAATTAATTATAAGCTAAGGTTTGAAAACAATTATCAAAACCCAAACTCAACTTACACAGCATACTAATTGTTTATTAGATAGTGTATCTCATCTGTAGAATGAGCTCTTGAAAAAGGTAGGGAACTAAAATGAAATCGAAAATCGTAAAAATTGGATTATCAGTATTGCTTGTCTTTTCACTTATACTGATTGTTATCTTTTATAAACAAGTAAAGACAGATCAAAAGTTCCTAAACGATATTTATCTTGAATTCTTAAGCAATGAATTTAGTATAGCAAGGAATTTAAACATACTGGTTGATCTTGTTGATCACCAGCAAGGAAAAGATTATAATCAGGCATTAAGAAATGTAAAAAGAGCAGCTGAGATAAATTCTTATTTTATGTATCAAATAAATATTGACGGAAATATGATATCTATTGTTGAAAATACCAGTAACATGATTTTTTCTTTTTATGAAAAATCGTTATCTGACCAATTAACTGAAGAAGACATTTAAGAGTTGGATGAACTAAATAGTCAATATCAACTTTTTATAGAGGAAAGTGAAGTTTTAAACTTTTCTACTTTGACAGTTTCAGATATACAAAAAGAATTATCTATAAGAGCTAAGCTAGTAACTGAAGATGGTTATCTAGATGAAAATTAGAGTAAAAAAAAATAGGAGTGAAAAAGAAAAGAACCTTACAACTTAGTGGCTTTCCAATAAGTCGATAATCCTGCTATTGGATGCTCCTTTATATGTTTTAGAAACTGTGATATCAACAACCTGATTTTAAATTGCACACAAAATTACTCTTTTCGGATATCCTCATGATTATTAATGAGATTAAGGGCTGATTACAGTCCTTTTAATCTACTCATTAATCATTTATGTTAATTAAATCACTTACCTCAAGTAATTATTTAGACTTTAATAAAAAGGCTACTGATACAATAATATAAAACCAGGCAAGCAAAGAAACTACTAATGATATTACAATTTCAATAACTACTGATGAAAACTTTAAAACGAATAAAGAAAATAAAAATGAAAGAAGAAATATAATGCAGGTTATTATAAAATTTACCGATAAACGTTTTCCGAATTTAAGTAGTAATAAAGATGGGATTGCGAAAAATGTCATATAATATGACATTAAAAATATTGGCATAACGATATCTGTGAACAATGGAAATTCGTTATCTCTATAATCAGGCCAATATCTGTATAAGATAGCTATCGATATTATTATTGAGAAAAATATCCAAATTATGAATCTCATATTTTTACTCCTAAAATATTATAATCTATTAAACCAAACCAACCTATGGCTTGGTTTGGTTTAATAGAAAACCTTTAATTCTAAAATCCACCATAGAATGAATACTTTGTTGAACCATTAATTAATATGTGTACCAATCATTCTTCCAAACTAATTCATAACTTGAACTTACTACATCATCTTCATCAAGTATGAGTTGATTGACGTCCTCATCTTTAGCATTTGCAAAGGCAAATTTATAACCGATTGTAGGATAGTCGTCACCATATTCTCTTCCATAGTGGTTATTAGTAAAGTCCATTATATTTGAATCTTCAAAATATCCTTTGAAAAAGCTTAAATCGTCCTCACAAAATTGTATCATGAAATACTTAAGATCATCTATATATAGTGTTGCATCAATAAAAGATTTGTTCGCAGCGTCAGATTCAGAATAGCCGTCAGCAATATATTCATTATAGCGATTTGTATAATAATTTCCAATTGCGTCAATCATTTGAATACCCCATTCATGATTAATTGTCGCAGTTCTAGCTTCAGATTTCCCAACATTTACAGTAGATAAATAATTCCAACTAAAATGTCTGAAAGCATCCCTTAGCATTGTATTACTACTATAATCAATCGCAGCATCTCTAGCCTCATTAGCATAAGTATACCCAATATCAAAGATGTCTGTTTCTGATAAGCCTTCATCCAAATCAAGTATTCCCTCAATATAGTTTCCTTGTCTTAATTCATTCAAATATTCACTATAATCATCATTAGCTGCCATTTTCAGACTTTTATATTCTAGCGATTCAGAACCTGTTGCAAATTTATCTTTTTCCTTTTTAATTTTTTCTTTGACCCTTTTCATTTTTTCTATTTTTTCTTTCGCTTCTTCTCTATCTTCATTTTTTAAAGTGTTTTGATTGTATTCATCTTCAAATTCTTTTATTATTTTATTTATGTTCTCTTTACTCATTGGTGTACTATTTTCATTTGCAAGTGTATTCAGGTTAGTTAAAGATCCCATTATCATAAGAACTGTTATCAGAGCGATAGATATTTTTTTCATAAATATATTTTTCTCCTTTTCGTTGGAAAGTGTTATTATTTTATGTCCGGGGAGTTCCTAATAAAATCGGTTTAAATCCCATTTTATTCCATTGTTCGTACATATTAACAATATATTAATAATATTAAAGTTTTTGTAGAACAATTATTGTTTTATTATGAATAAAAAGAAATAGATTGGTTATTCAGATTCATCACCAAAATTAAAGATGTTAACGCAAACTAGCACTTAAAGGTACTTGTGAGGATACATCGAAATCATCACCATAGGATGAATATCTACTGAATTCTGAAGAAATTGAACTATCCCATTTTTTATAAATAGAGCCTGACGCATTAGCT
This sequence comes from Nanhaiella sioensis, assembly GCF_046557775.1. Classification (NCBI taxonomy): domain Bacteria; kingdom Bacillati; phylum Bacillota; class Bacilli; order Caryophanales; family Bacillaceae; genus Nanhaiella; species Nanhaiella sioensis. Next base: position 257,569 of record NZ_JBKAEG010000002.1, on the reverse strand, counting down.
CTTAGTTGGACATTAGAGAAACTAGCTTCGCTGAAAGAATTGCTCCCATCATCTTCAACACCCATCACCATCTTCACTTGTTCATATTGAGCTAAACCATCATAAATAGGGCGATTTTCATATTTTACTCCAGCCTCATTCTCATATACCTTACCATTCACATACATAGTGAGGGTATTGTCCCCATTATTAACCAATTTCAAGTTCACTGTATCCCCGTCTTCAATAGATGAATCATATGAAGAAATCCAATATTTATCATTGCTTCCAGATTCTTTATATCCAGTGTTACAGAATACTTTGTAACCACTTGGTGTCTTTGAAATTCCTGCCTCAACCTTGGCTGCACCTATACCTAAATACCAGTTAACATAACCTGTTTTGACATCAGCATTACTAGGAAGTTTGATGTCAGCTGTTATACCTGAGTAACTTTTGTTATTGGTAATGACTTTTACAGCCCCTTCAGATGCAGCAAAACTTGTCCCAGAAAACATTGTCATTACCATTAACAGCAAACCTACAAAAATTAAGAGTGTTTTCTTTCCTGATCTTACTACTGATTGAATCATATTTACCCCTCCTAAATTTTTTTAATACATATGTAAGACGAATAAAATCATTTTTTGTCGCACTTTTCCGAAAAAAAAGATAGAATAAATGTAGATATTGAAAAACAGACCATATATTACCACTGATATTATAGTTTTTAGTGGAAAAGAAGGTGGCGATACAATGTTTGTAGAAGATAAAACTAATGAAGTTCTTCATTTATACGATGTTTATAGTAATCGAGTTTTAAAGTTTATTTATATGATCACTAATGATTATCATAAAGCTGAAGACTTGACACATGATACGTTTCTTAAAGTAAGTAACTCATTGCACAAAATTAATAATAAGGAAAAAATAGAAACGTGGATTTTTCAAGTTGCGCATAACACAACCATCGATTATATAAGGAGAAACCAATTTAATATCCTTGAACATCTTAAATTACATGTACGTGAAAAAGAGGTTACCCCTTCAACAGAAAGCATTATGATCATTAATGAAAATTTTAAAGAATTGTATAATGCTCTACGCAAACTAAAACCCACTTACCGCGAAGTTATTGTTCTTAGAAAAATAGAAGAATTATCCATAAAAGAAACTGGTGAAATTTTAGGATGGTCTGACAGCAAGGTTAAGTCAACCTTATCTAGAGCACTGAAGGCATTACATAAAGAATTAACGGAAGGAGGGTTTGTATATGAGAAATTATCCTAAACAATATCAGTTTAATCAGTTTAAAAATCTGGATAAAAACATACATTGGGATTCACAAAAACAATTAGAGTTAAGACAAAAAATAGAGAAGAGTATTAATAAAGAAAGCAAAAAGGACAAACTAATATTTAAACTACTCCCTATGGCTGGAGTCGCTACTGCACTTTGTATTGTCGGTATATTGTTAGCCTCACAGTTTGAAGAAGACTTAATGAATCCAGGAAGTGCGTCTGCTCCTGTGGAGGAAATGGCTGAAGCTATATTTAGTGCGGAAGATATCCTTAATGACAGCTCTGCTTTGTATTACGTAAATATAGATGTTACTAAAGGATCCGAATGTAATTTTTATTTAAATAATATACATGGTAGTTACAACTATAAATATAAAGTTTATGCTCCTGATGGAAGGTTGGTTGGAGAATCTATAACTGCAGATACTCAAGAGAGATTATTTGCAGTTGATCTGAGTAAATATGGTTCAGGTATATATAAAATAAAGGTTTATACTCAAGCAGGTAACATTGGAGGGAAATATCAATTACGTGTAAGAAACTATTAGGTGAGATGAAAATCGTCCTGTAATAAATTGTAGGGGGAGAGAGTTTAGTAGATCGCTTAATTCAACTCAATGATTAGTAAAACTAATAATGATCTTCCGCAATCTGGTGCTTGTACGGCCGAGCTTAGGTCGTATCATAGAACGGGTAGGATTCCCGTCGAGTAAGAACTAGCTATTCACTCTTAGCGAGTCTTGGAGGACTAAAGGTAACTATAGTCTTTAAGCGTAGACAGTTAGGTGGCGGGCAGAAAGCCAAATGGTGAAGGGATTGAGCTCCATATCAGTTAATAAAACTCAAGTAATTATCTACAATATGGCGCTCATCTGAAATAATAGTATTTACTTACAAAAAGACCTTTCATTATAATTATATATTAGAGAATTAATGAATATAAGTTTTATATTGGGTAAAATGTTTTTTATAGGTAGCATATATTTGTTAGAGAGGTGCGAATAAGTTGAACAGCTGGCAACCTAATAAATTCAAATCTCAGGATAGATTTCAAATAGCTGAAGAAATTAACAATGAATTATTAAAGAAGTATAAAGATAATCTTATTTCAGTTGCAATTGAAGGTTCTACAGCAAAAGGAATGGATTGTCCAGAATCCGATTTAGAATTAAGAGTGATTGTAGTTGGTAGAGAAAGTGGTTGGTACCCGTTTTTTTATAAAGGAATGTTTGTGGGAATAAGTTTTAGTACTATAGATAAAATGAAGTCAAAAGCTAAGAATATTGATTATGAATGGTCAGTAAAAAGTGATTCTCTTTTTACATGTAAAATAATTTATGACCCAACCAATCTATATAAAATCTAAGAGAAATTGCAAAAGAAGTAGAAGATCAAGCTAATTTTAATATTTTTGTAAAAGATGCAATGGCCGACATGTTTGAACATGTATACAAAGTATTTACTTTAAAAAATACTGATACAATGATTGCTGCACAAGAAGCTAGGCTAATTGCTTATTGGGCAACAATTTGTGTGGGATTAAAAAATAAGCAAAAATATTTATCTGGTCGGACAATGTATAATGAGAGTTTCAAATTAAAGTCATTACCCAAGGGGTATGAACAGAATGTTTGCAGTTTATTATCTCTAAATACTGATGTCCAAAGTTTAAAAGATAGTGCAAGTGAATTATGGGTATCAACTCATAGCTGGGCAGATAAATTTGGCGTTAGACTTGAAGAAATAGATTTGGCTTTTTTGTGAATTTATGCTAGTAGATAAAGCAGAATTTCAATTTTCACATGCTGTTCTGTCATATAAGTGCTTAACAGGGTTTGTAGGACGGATTCTACCACAATATTATAGAAGCACTAATTCCTTCAACAAGCTGTGTCATTACTAATATTTTTAGAACTTCTACCTTTAGATAATTTAATAAATTCCACTATTGTTGAATAAGACTACAAATCAGTGTTTTTAAGAAGAGGACAAATTATCAGTTCTTTTTTTTTCGTGAGAATTTGTGATGATTTTTCTATTTAGGTCCATATCGTATTATAAGGTCATCCAGATTGATATTTTATCTGGTTGGCCTTCTTTTTATAGGCTATTCTTTAGGTAGTCGGAGTAGGATGTGAGGGCCAGTGGGACTTGATCCTGTCCGCAATACTGTCCACTTCCTACTAAAACCCTTGATATATCAAAGTTTTTTAGCTTTGAAATTTATTCGAATATACATGATATTATACAATGTTGAATTATAAAGGTTTTGAAGAGGGGTAATTTAATTATTTTCCGAATTTCTTGCATATAAAGTTTTTGTAACATGAGTTGTTAGTAAACACATGGTGAGTTGTGTTTACTAATTATCAACCGTTAACGTTACTCCACAATATGGCTCATGAATGGAATTCTATCTCGTCTAGCTTAAGAATCATAACAATTAAAATATGGACCAATCAGGTAACTGGTAGACCTCATAATACGATATGGAGCTTGGAACACCAGAAGTAGAAAATGATCGAACTTTTTTATAGAAATTCACATTAAAACTAGGGGAAGAATCCATTTTGATCAATCTTTATTCCAAACCAACAACTTTGCTTTACCATGCTCACATTAAATGGACAGGGGATACATACTTTATAAAGAGGATATTTCGTCACCTCTTACCATTAAAGCTCTACTCTAATACAGACTGTGTTTAAGTTTTTTTGAAAAATAGGGTATAACAAATTAACTTTAGGGAATTATAATTTTAGGGATTGTACTAATACTAAAAATTTACTTTATTTAATGTTTAACACAAGGGGCCGTTTTATATGTAGGTAATTCATGTCAATCTCCTTTGATGAAAGCTTTTCCGTGTTTAACAAGTGAACCTCCATCTCTTTGTAAAATGCACGGCCCCTTCTGTTAGAAATTATACATAAAGTAACGTTTTAAGTGAGGGGTCGTAACCTCCGCCTCGTCTAATTACGATCCCTCATTTAAGGCGTTGGTATTTTCTCCTTATCCAGCCCTGTTCATAATTGAACAGGGCTAATTTTCATAAAAAAAGAATATAAGAAAGTAATTATTACTTATCTTAAAAATATGGTGTGAGCTCCTATTGAAGGTGGCTTTTTTATTTTGAATTGAACTATATCTAGTACATAAAAGAAAAGATAATTTTGTCTGAGGGCTTCATAGCTACACAGAAAAGCACCCATGAATGAGTGCTTCAAGAATACAGCCAAATAACCGTTAAGGTGTAACGTTATTATGTGTAGAAACTCATTAATAACAGAATTATGGATAATTGCATATAATATACTAAAGCTTCACACCCATAATTTAATTTTCTATAATAAGAAAGAGGTTATATAATTATGCACAACAGTTTGATCTCGACGATACCATACCACGATATTCAAGAGCTAGGTCACGCTAGAAGTCAACGTTATCCATGGTACTCAATACATCCTCAAAATCAGTATACTTATCAACCGTACCCATGGTACTGGATGTATCCGTCAAAACATCATTATTATCAACCTTACCCATACTATCATCAACCAGAAATAAAACCACATTTTTTACCATTTCAGGTCCCACTTATACGAATTTTTTAAAGTTTACCTAGAGAAGTTTCCATCTCCATGTTTGTGAAGGATGAAGATGAATTTCGATTACTATTAGAAATTGAAATTCGAAGTTATATTAAACAAAATGATTATAGAGTCGATTAGTTTCAGTTCTTCAAAAAAAAAATTGAGTTTTTCTTTTTCATAATCAGGAATTTACTTTTGGGGTATATTGTAGATTAGCTCCCTTTGCCCCATATGTTATTATCCAGCGAATAGGCAAAACTCTAACGGCTAACAAGCCTAATAACAAAAAAACCTTAGATGAGTGTTTTAATAGCAACCTTTTTATAGAAAAATAACAATTTTTTCTTCTTCGATCAATCTGTCAATGATATTATTTATCTCAGTATCTATACGTTTTTCTTCCATCTCGTCTTTAATAAAATCTTTTAGTTCATTAAATCTTGGAATCTCTCTATCTTTTGCCATTCCTTTCAGTATTATATTTGCTCTTTAATTCATTTAAATTCTCTTTAATTTCAGAATTAGAAATTTGATAGCTCTTCTACTCAGCTTCTTTTTGAATATATTAGTTTTTTTTATAAGTATATTTGCTATGTTTTTTTTCTGTATTTGAGATATACTCAGATTTTTTTCCGTCAAATTGTAATAAAGTAAATAATTCATTAAGTTCTTTCCCTTTAATTTCTTTCTCATATACTGTTGCAATAATTTCTTCGTTATTTACTACCTCAAAAGTTTTAGGAACAGTATTATTTGAAGAAGTATATTCATTCGTAGTGTCTCCATTTGTACTCACTTATCACAATAAGGGATAGAACTAAACTAACAATTAATTTAAGGTTTTTCATTATTTGTAACCACCTTTATAAATTAAAATAGCAAGTCAAATGGCTCGCCATTATATAACATAATTACATATTCTCTTCTTTATTATGTTGCTGCTGTTTTTCCTATAACGTGGTCAAAAGTCTTCCACTCTTCCATAGTAACCACATTTCTTACAGCTACATCAAAATATCCCCAATAATTTCATCGTAACTTCATCAGCTTTATAAACATATTTATAAATTGAAAACTCATTTTTGGTTTATCATCATCTACAAATGCTGACCATGATATCGCAGTTCCTATAGCCTTCATTGCAATATCGAGTGCTTTATAAGAAGATATTCCAGGAATCCAAGCTATTAAAGCAAGTGCTAGAGCTGATTCGTTGGAAGTATCCCTTGGATTTCCATAGACTGTTTCTGTTTCTAAGTCATTAAAACTATGCCCTGGTTTCGCAGCAGATGCTGAGTACGGTGTAGGAATGCTAATAGCAACTAGTAACAGACATGTAATAATTGCTATTATTGTTACTAAACGCCTTGTGGAAGTAGGTAAAATTGTAGGGATAGACCTTCTTGATCATATTATTATATGTAACCCAAGATATTACTCTCTAAATGAAGAAATTGAGTTCGGCTGGACACCATTTGTCAGAAAAAGTAGTGCTCCACCTCATGACCTGTGCATATTCAATCTGTATAAATAAGAAACTACCTAATTTGGTAGGTAGACCAACGTGGTTTTGGACAATATACAATAATTAATAAGATGGATCAATTTGGTTGCCATCAGAAAGACCTACTAGATAAGGATATTACGATTAATACTTAGTAGCAACTCCGAATATTTAAATAAGATAATAAGTCTTTAAGATGTCTAATGACCTAGAAACAGTACCGTTATTCTGGTACATCCATCGTATTAGTCCCGATAACTAAGAGGGGAGAAGGCGTTTTCTTCATGAGACGGGACATATTGTGGAATAACAAATTTTTTGATTAAAGGATTTTATGGAGCCTTAAATTGAAGAAACAATAACCTCAATCGACTCAATACCCAATTAGTTGATTAGTACCCATAGGGCTTTTTATTTTGTTTATTTCATGGAGGTAAATATGTTGAAAATATTTCATCAAATAAAGGCAGTTTGTAGTTGCCGTATTAAGAATGGAGCGCCCCATAAGGTCGATACGGAAAAGGAAACCGTTCATCAATTGGTATAGAAATAAGCCATTCAAAAAGTGGTGGAGAACGTTATAGAAGAGCAGAGACATTAACAGTTAAGTTCGTTGCTAAACTGTTAAAAGAGCGTAATTGGGGAGTTGATAGAGTTAAAAAACATCAAGATTAGACAAATAAATACTGTCCTCATCGTATTTTAGGTGAAGGTCGATGGAATGTGTTTCTAAGAGCTATTGAAGCAGAATTAAAGCCAAAGTAAGAGAAAGTAAATATGAAATTGAAGAATTGACAATTCAAAGATTTACAAGCAGCCTACCAAAACGCATATGACTGAAACATTTTATAAAGCAATGAATGGGCAGAAAAAGCTAAAAGGAAAGAAATCACTCTCGATGAAGATTTTTAAATCCGGTTATTGTTGATAGAGCATTGAAATAACGCATACAAAAATACTCCCTTGTCGACACCAAATGATAAGGGAGTACATATTTTATATTCAGTGCGTAATGATGTGTAGTTATCTCCCTTCACAAAGTCTTGCTCTTTTACAGAGTGAGGCTTATCTATTTTGTCTTCTGACAACATTTTTGATTAAACGAGTATAAAAAGGGATTCTTAGGGAATTATAATTTTAGGGATTGTACTAATACTTTATTTAATGTTTAACACAAGGGGCCGTTTTACATATAGGTAACTCATGCCAATCTCCTTGCTGAAAGCTTTTCCGTGTTTAACAAGTGAACGTTCATCTCTTTGTAAAATGCACGGCCCCTTCTGTTAGAGATTATACATAACGTTTTAAGTGAGGGGTCGTAACCTCCGCCTCGTCTAATTACGATCCCTCATTTAAGGCGTTGATGGTATTTTCTCCTTATCCAGCCCTGTTCGTTATTGAACAGGGTTACATCTCACCTGAGCACGAATAGCTCAATAGTCGCCACTATCGAGCTAAGGTTATATCAATACCCTTAAGGTGTACGTATATTGATATATTTCCCTACAAGTTACGTTTGAACGTACGTAACTTATAATTCGTGATGCCTGCAAGAGACATGTATCTCGTCTTACACACAAATATATTTGGTATTATCTCATTATTTTATTCATTTGACGACTTAATAAGCATTTAGTTGCCGTAACCTTGATCAGTTAAAACCTTGGTATTGGATTCAAGGCTTATTAATTTTGCATTTATCCTTGGTAAGTAAGTGAAAAGATAATTTTGTCTGAGGGCGTACTAGCAACACAAAAAAGCACCCATAAATGAGTGCTTTAAACTAAATCAATTATAACAGCGTAACTATAATATTTGATGTAATCATAATAATTATACACTAATTTTAATCAACACAATGGACATTGAGGTTATTACGCATATTATAAATTGCCCACGCCAAGGAGTGTTATCGATACATCTTTATTTTTATTCGTCCCACCATATGTAACATGTTCCATTCTCCACTTTATCACATTTCCAATATTTTGAAAGGCCGTTATCACGTTGAACATATGCAGTTTGTGTGGCGTTGTCGTATGTTATAGTTGCGTCGGGAAATAACTCTCTTATTGGGACATACTCTCCTGCTGCACTAGCTGTAATATCCAACGTACCTATTAACAAACCCATGGATAAAATTGAAGAACTTAAATTTCCTCCTTAAATTTATATACATATGTAAGAGGAATGAAGTTGAAATCCGTTGCGCTTTTTTGTTGGAAAAGTTTAAAATTTCAACAATATGCGAAATCTTGTTACAGAAAACTAGCTTAACTGGAAAATAAGAAATAGGTAAAAAAGAAGGTTAACTCTTAATAACCTAGATAGAAATTGTAGTTATTCCTATGTTAGGATAATAACTGAGAGGTTTGCTAGACAAAAAAATAAAGTACCTCACCGGGAATGGTGAGATACTCCAATTGACATTGGATGATCAACTTTCGCTATCATCTTTCAGGTGGGTAAATTTTATTAAGAGAAATACCATCTGGAGCTGGATCACAGTTCTCACCGCCACTAGTACTACCTCCATCATCAGGAGGAGGCGGTGGATTATCTGCGCTAGTTGTACATAATCCCATCCCGAAAGTTAATGGAAAGGCTGCAACAAACATCATTAGTTTTTACCTCATGGACACACCCCTTTTTCCCATAAATAATGCTTGTGGCAACAATATTAATCCCGCAATCAGTGGACTCAAATTGCATTATTTCTTGGAGATAAATCGGAATAAATAGTATGACAGAATAAAGACTAATAGTGCTTGCAGCCAAAATAAGTAGACTTATTGTAAAAGACAAAACAGAGAGATCTAACAATGGATTTTTTACTCTGAATGGAATAATGCAGAATACAATTAACAAGATTATTCCGCTTACAATTATGTATTATCCCAAAGGGGAATTATCCACATTGGAATTTCCCATATTGGCACCAAATTTCTCAATTGTATCCACGACATTAATATTCCCAAATGTTGAATTCTTCAATTTTTACTTCCTATTGTAAATTTTTACACCTCTCTTCTTCATTGTACTTTTAATATTTTTAAATTCCTTACGCATTTTCCTTAATGATCCTTAAAAATAATTTACATAGGATGTGTGTAACTCTAAATCGGTATTTGATATAACTATTATATCTCTCTCCTTTACCTCTATAAGGGTAGTGATAATAACAATTGAATGCATTATATCCTTGTCTTAATCATTTGGACCGTATAGTGCTACATGTTATAATTTTTCAGACCTATTTTCGATAAACATACACCACAACTTTTATGGATTTCGTATAATATTATTAAATTCTTAAGAGCGTATGTTTGTAGATGTTATCATCTATTGAATCCAACTACCAAAAATAGCAAAATATACACCGAATCTTTTAAAAATATGAAAAAAATAGTAGGGTTAAAATAAAGTCATGATGTTTATAAAAAAGATGTGACGGTATTCTCCTTTTGATAAGGCTTTATCAAGACCTAGATTAAAGGACATTACATATTTTATGACTTATAATATGTAATGTCTTTTCTTATTCAAGAATTGGGCCGTATATTCCATTTTTTTAAAATATTTTAATATTACAAATCTTTATTTTTTGTTTCAAGCAACTTGCTGTAATTATTTAATATTAAACTTTAAAGAGATTCGTTATTAATAAAACATCCCAGCTACAGCAGCGCTTAAAAAATTCGCTAATGTTGCTGCAAAAAGTGCCTTAAATCCTAATTTTGCAATATCTGTTCTTCTCTTTGGAGCTATACTTCCTAATCCACCCAATAAAATTGCTATCACTGAAAAATTCGCAAATCCACATAAAGCGAAACTTAGGACTAATATGCTCTTGCCAGATAAATTTTCTAATTCAGCACCTAAAGCTGAAAACGCAACAAATTCATTGAGTACTAATTTTAATCCTAGAAACTGTCCAGATTGTACGGCTTCAGCCCAAGGTATACCAATAATAAATGCAATTGGAGAAAATAAATAACCAAAAATTTGTTCAATTGAAAGATTTACATTAAAAAACCCACCAATGTATCCAAGAATACCGTTCAATAAAGCAATTATAGCGATAAATGCTAACAGCATAGCTCCAATATTTAATGCAAGTTTCAAACCATCAGAAGCTCCTTTTGCAGCTGCATCAATGACATTTACTGGATCATCATCACCATCACCCTTGGTTGATAATACGACTTCCTCTTCCTCTTTTGTACTCATGTTTTCAGGAAAAATTATTTTTGCCATTAACAGTGAAGCAGGCGCAGACATGAATGAAGCTGCTATGAGATACTCTAGGGGGACACCGAGCAAACTATACCCTAACAAAACTGAGCCAGCGACTGAAGATAAGCCGGCTACCATAACAGCAAACAACTCAGATTGTGTTAGTCTATTAATATAAGGGCGTATTACTAGAGGAGCTTCTGTACAACCTACAAAAATATTGGACGTAGCAGTTATAGACTCAACTTTAGATGTTCCAAGGATTCTTTGGATAAAGCCGCCAATAATTTTAATAATATATTGCATTACACCAAAATAATATAAAATAGAGATTAAAGAGGAGAAGAATATTATCGTAGTTAACACTTGAAATGCAAATATAAATCCAACACCCTCTATTTCAAAAATGCCTCCAAAAAGAAAGTTAACTCCTTCATTTGCATAACTTAATAAGTTCACCATATATCCAGAAATGGATGTCAATACTTTATTTCCTAAGCTCCATTTTAAAACGATGAATGCAAACAACACATGAATGATTAAGCCACCTATTACTACACGCTTATTGATTTTCTGTTTATTGTTTGAAAATAGATAAGCTGTTAATAGAATGGTAAATATACCAAATCCTCCCCATAATATGTTCATTAATTTTCCTCCTTATTTTTTTTTAATATAAATGTTAATGGAACACATAAGATTATAATTAAAGCTACTACTTGAAGTGTTCCAGACAAAGCATGAATTTTAGTATTTACATGATCTTGTGGATTACCTGGATAGGGAGTGATTTTAAATTCATAGTATATAGTTAACAGTAATACGGAGAATACTTTCACTAATTGTCTCCATAAGTTATTTATAGTAGATCCTGCTGTTAATAATTTGCTACTAAGAGAATTTAACCCCAGAGTTGTTGCTGGTGTATTAATAAGTCCATTGCAAAAACCTTGGATGATAAGTATCACCACTACTGTTACTAATGAGTAAGTCGTTAAACTATAGCTCAACACATAGGTAACGACACTTAAAGATAGTAATCCCGTTAACAAAACTACCTTTGGCCCTTTCAAATCTAGAAGCTTACCACCGATCGTCATTGAAATTCCCATAAATAATGCTTGTGGCAACAATATTAATCCGGCAATCAGTGGACTCAATTGCATTATTTCTTGGAGATAAATCGGAATAAATAGTATGACAGAATAAAGACTAATAGTGCTTGCAGCCAAAATAAGTAGACTTATTGTAAAAGACAAATTTTTAAAAACAGAGAGATCTAACAATGGATTTTTTACTCTGAATTGAATAATGCAGAATACAATTAACAAGATTATACCGCTTACAATTATGTAATATCCCAAAGGGGAATTATTCACATTGGAATTCCCCATATTGGCACCAACTAATATACAAATCAATGAAAGAGTTAGAAAAGTATACCCCAATACATCAAATTTAGTGCTTTTCATAATTTTCTCTTTTTCATTAGGTATATAAAGAAAAGAGAAAACAATAGTTAGTGTAATAATTGGTAGATTAATAAAAAATAGACCTTGCCAAAGGTTAATATTTAAAAACGAACCACTAATTGTTGGACCTATAGTAGGTGCTATCATTCCAACAACACCCCAAATACCCATAATAAATCCTCTTTTTGCACTTGGGAAATATTTAAATATAAAAACCATTGTTAATGGCATGATTAAACCTGCACCAAACCCTTGTATACTTCGAAAGAAAATTAAGGAATAGAGATCCCATGAAAATGACCCTGCAATTGAACCAAATGTGAATATAAATGAACCGGTAAGATATAATGGCCTATCTCCCATTTTTTTCTGAAGATAACCAATTAAAGGCATTGTAATAGCCATAGCTAGGGGAAAAGCTGTTATGATCCATTGTCCAGTAACTGTATTAATTTTATAAAGATTGGTGAAATAAGGGAGGGCTACATTCATTAAACTCCCGTTAAATAATACTGCAAAAGCTCCTGACAATGAAGCTAATAATATTCCCCATGTAACAAAAAATCTTTTAAATTTCATAAACTTCTCCTATACATTTTTTAACAAAGATTTACAAAAGATTTACAAATTCTTTCTTTATTGTATAATAAAAAGAAAAAAATTCAAATTATTTTTAAAATTGTTTAAATTTAGGAGGAGGTAATATTGTCATTTATTACAGGTTTAGGTATTTCAGGGTGTGGTAAATCGTCTACCTTGAAAGTATTGGGTAAATTAATTAACTTCGAAGTGTTAGTAGAACCAGAAGAAGATGAATGGCCACTTGTAGCGCAAAATAGAGACCTATATGGACATTTTACGGAAATAATGTGGTTTAGGTCTATAAGAGTTCCGCTATTGTATTTAGCAGAAAGCATAAAAGAACAAGGGAAAGGGGCTATAGTAGACTCATATTATAATAAAGTTTTATATCACTATTTTGAGAAACCTGGAATGGAATGGTTTATAGAAAACACAGATCCATATTTTACCTCGTTAAAAGAGATTACTAAGTTAGATTATTATAATTTGCCCAATCCTGATGTTCTAATAAACTTTGAAATTGATTATGAAGATTGGGTTTCTTTATTAAAAAAAAGAAATAGAAACTTAGATAATAACCAAGGTTTCAAAAAAAGTTATGAAGCCCAAACTCATATTCTTGATGCAGGGAAAAAAGTAGCAAAAGAATTTGACATTAAATTAATTACATTTAAGCAAGAAATAACTACACCTCTTAGACAAGCTCACCGATTAAAGTTGGAATTGGAAAAAAATAATATCATACCAATCTCTAAAACTAATTAAGAAAAGGAGAGTTACATGTCTTATTATTTTTATGCCATGATGCAAAGGTTATCTATGATCCCACGTTGGAATGGTACATATAGTTTAAAAAGTGAAGATGTTGCACAGCATAGCTTTAATGTTGTCGTTTTTACTCACGCGCTTTGCATGATAAAAAAACAAATTTTCAATGAGGAAATTGATATCGAAAAGGCCCTTGAGTACGCCATTTTTCATGATTCAACTGACAGCATTACTACCCACATAATATCCCCTATAAAGAATCATTCATCAATTAAAGAGAATTACACTATTACAAAACAAAGTGCTAAAAAACATCTAATTAAAGGTTTACCAATCGAGTTACAATCTAGTTATTTTAATACTCTACACGTTGAAAACATGGATATTGAATACATTGTTGAAGTAGCAGACCAATTGGATGGTTATTGCAAAGCAATTTTCGAAGTGAAAAGAGGAAATAGTGAATTCAAACCGATACTATCCAAATTTGAGGATTCTTTAGGTAAGCTAGCCTCCGAACATGAATATATTAAATATTTTTTGGATAACTTTATTCCTAGTTTTTTGGATGAAGAAAATAATTTTAAAAATATGGGAGTGTTATGATGGACAATCAAACTATTTTACAATATCTAGATGAATTATTTGGTGATTTTTGGAATTCACCTCATGAAATGAAAGAAGAAATAAAATCTTTTTTTAATATTAATCAAGTTCATTACAAGGATTTAATTGTAACTGGTGAAACAGAAAATCTAACCTTATATTTAATAACTGAAGAAGATGTAACTGTTTTTTGTCCTAAGTCTGATATAAGGGAGAATAAACTATTAAATCGTTGGGATTGCAATTGGGCACATAACTTTAATCAACCTTTACATATTTCCACAATTAAGTTAGACAAAAAATTGATTAAACAATTGGAACTGCCAAAAATGTTATTAATTAACCTTAGTGTAATAGAAAATTTCCCGATACCTAGGCTTAATCTAAGTATTGGTACCCTTGCTTCATACCTTAGGAATAAACAGTTGGCAGACGTAACTATTATTGATATGCAAGTGGGGGTTACTTTAGAAGGAATTGTAGAAAAAGCTTTGGAGATTAATCCAAGTTTGATAGGTATGTCAGTAAACTTTGGACAAAAACAGTTAGCATTTTCTCTAACTGAAAAACTCTTTAATCATAAATTAAATGGATCTATAGATTCACTAATAGTATGTGGGAATGTAATACCAACATTCTCTCCTGAACAATTTTTTGAAAAATTCCCGGAAGTATTAATTGCAGATAAAGAAGGAGAGTATACACTAGAAGATCTTAGCTTGTTAATAAAAAATGAAATTACCATTGAAGATGTAAGAGGTGTTCAATACTTTGATAGGGATCAAAACACCATTAAGTATAATCCAACGACAATTGTAAAAATTGAAGAAGTTCCAACTCCTGCTTTGGACACTTTAAAGGTAATATCGAAACTAAGAGGGGCATTAACTCTTGAAACAAGTCGTGGTTGCGACTATTCTTTATGTACTTTTTGTCCGAGGGATCACAAAATGAGATCATGGAGACCATTCACTGTAGAACAAACGTTAAAACAAGTAGATGATTTAGTTAAAGCAGGTACCGCAGTTGGTATTAAGCCACATATTTATTTTGCTGATGAGGAATTTGTCGGAGAATTACCAGATGGAAAAGAAGCAGATAGAATAATTAACATTTGTAAAGGATTATTAAAAAGAAAAGATAAAATTAAGTTTGATATAGCTGTAAGAGCAGATTCGGTATATGAGCCAAAACGCAGTAAGGAATGGAATGTTGAAAGATTTAAAATGTGGTATTATCTTGCAAAAGCAGGGGTAGACAGGGTTTTTATTGGTGTAGAGTCTGGAAGTGAAAAACAATTAAAACGTTATGGAAAAGGTACTAAACCAGAACAAAACATCGTTGCACTTAGAATTTTGAGCGCTCTTGGGATAAAGTTAAGAATTGGTTTTATTATGTTTGATCAAATGATGGAAGGGTTTGATGATTTAAAGGAGAATCTAAATTTTCTTGAAAGAGAAGACGCAGTAATTAAAACAGTAGATATGAAGAAGATGTCCTTTGAAGAATTATACGATAAATTGGTTCTAGATAAAAAGTACATTAAGCAACATCAGGTTGGAAGGCCAGTTCATTCTATTGTCTCCTATATGCTGGCTTCAATGGAAGTGCTAATGAATTCCCCCTATTCCAGAATGTTGAAGCTAACAGAAAAAAAACGTGATGTTGAACTGGTATTGAATGATGGAAAACCAGATACAAATATGGCTAGATATGCAATAACCTTTTTAGATAAAAGAGTTGGTGAATTGAGCCTTGCTGCTCAAAAGTGGATTGATAGTAATTTTAGTATTATGTATACCACTAAAAGTCTTTATAAAGTTGCTTCTAATAGTGAGAGGGGACTGTTATATAACTTCATGGTGAGACATAGAGAGATTAGTCATTTCTTACTGAAATTTTTAATTTCATGCATAGAAGAAAATTATGAAATAGATTCATCATTCAAAGAGTATTTAATTAGAGAGAATTTTTTGTCAGAAGTAGAGGCTTTCTTGCAACAAAAAAGTACAGATACCTCTCTGAAAAATCAAATACTATTATCATTATCTATGTGGCAGCTGCTTATGGAGAGACTTGTAATAGATATGAAGAATGATTTGGATGAAGATAAGATTACCGACAGTGTGGATGACCGTTTAAAGAAATCCTTAAATACTTGGATTGATAAAAAGGATGAGTGGGCATTAATTAATAAATTTGAACTTGTATAATAAAAAATTATCTAGAAGGGTGTTAAGATGAAATATAGAAAATTAGGTAATTCAGGATTATTAGTAAGCGAACTTTCCATTGGAAGCTGGTTAACCTTTGGTAATTATATAGACGATATTAAATCCAATGAAATTGTAAAAACTGCATATGAGTTAGGTATCAATAATTTTGATACAGCAAATGTTTATGAAAATGGAAAAGCTGAAGAGTTAATTTCTCATTCACTAAAGGATTATTCTAGAGACACGTATATTATTTCTACAAAGGCTTATTTTCCAATTGGTCCTTGGCCAACTCAAAAAGGTTTATCAAAAAAGCATTTAACTGACCAAGTAAATACTAGTTTAAAAAGGATGAATCTTGATTATATAGACATCTTTTATTGTCATCGTTTTGATATCAATTCTTCTGTAGAAGAAACATTAAGAACACTAGAAAATCTAGTTAGACAAGGGAAAATATTATACATTGGTGTAAGTAAATGGACAGTTGAACAAATGAAGAAAGCTTTGGAAGTCGCAGACAAGTATCTACTAGAGCGAATAGTGGTAAATCAACCTCCATACAATTTGCTAAACAGAAAGATAGAAAACAATGTTATTCCTTGGTGTTCAAATAACGGTATATCACAAATAGTGTATTCACCTTTGGCTCAAGGTGTCCTAAGTGGAAAGTACTTATCTGGTTCATTAAATTCAGGAAGAACTACAGTGAAAAATTTAGATTTGTCTCCAGCTGTATTAACAAAAGTTCAAAAGTTAGTTGATTTATCAAATAATTTAGATCTAAATCCTGCACAATTATCTTTAGCTTGGATATTAAATAATCCTAACATTACAAGTGCAATAATTGGTGCAAGTGAAAAAGAACATGTTATAGGAAATATTAGGGCTATTGATGTAAAATTAAGTCAAGAGGTACTCCAAAGCCTCGACGAGATTTTCATGGAGAAAGAGGAGGAAATATTCAAATGAGCAATGAAAGGTTCAAAATGGTTGGAGCTGTACACCTTTTTCTAAAAAAAGATAACCAAATTCTATTATTAAGAAGGTTCAATACTGGATATGAAGATGGAAATTATAGTGTGATTGCAGGTCACTTAGACGGAAACGAGGAAGTAAAAAAGGCAGCTGCAAGAGAGGCGAAAGAGGAAGCGGGTATTATTTTAGATTTAGATGATATTGAAGTAGTGGGACTAATGCATAGAAAAACAACGGACGAGAGAATGGACTTTTTCCTTGTAGCCGAAAAATGGCAAGGGGAAATAATAAATATGGAACCAAATAAATGTGATTTACTTACTTGGTTTGAACTAGAAGATCTACCTCCAAATATTATCCCATACGTAGAAAAAGCAATTAAAAACTATACTAATGCTATATGGTTTGACAGTTATGGCTGGTAATTAATAGATTAATACTTTGCAATGCACCTTACATAATCATTATTGTAAGGTGTTTTTTTGATTCAATTATTTATTAATATTAAATTGATAATATCTTTTTTTACGTTGGTAATAGTTTAGTGTTAACCTTAGGATTTATTCAACAAACAAGCAAATTTACTGCTCTTAAATCAGAAGAACTACATTTTCGACTTTCTATATTTTGGCGCAAAGTGTTGTACTAGTTTTAATATTATGTGTGACATTAAAGACAAGATACTATTAAATACATTCATTTGCCTCTATTTTTACAAAGTAATCATAAGGTGTGTTTTAACGAAGAGAAAGAATTTTTGAATCTACTATAAATTTACAAATCGCTGTTCCGCTATATATCCCAGTTTGTTGAAGCTCAGTATATTTTTATGTTTCGATATTTAAAGATAATCAGGTAACCTCGTTAGTCATCTTGATTACTAGTAGAGGTTTTATAGTATGGATATGGATTTCTGATGAAGTTATGATGTAGGGTACAATGCCTTTTATTTAATCAGGATATTTACAGAAAAGAGGCGACGTTTTTTCTAAATAATTGTTGTGACAATAAACACGAATGTCACTTTATTGAAAAAATATACTCCAACAGTTAATAAGCCCTTGTTAGAGAAGAACATTTCTTATTTTTACTTGATATCTTTTAAAGTAGTAACGTTAAAACAACGGCAATTATTCGTTAGTCTCAAGCTGGTTAGTATAAATTTATTGTCTAAAATTGATAAATGTTAATCCTTATTGGAGGTGTATCACAAACTGTATTGACAGGGTTTAATGTGAAATCAACACTCATATCATCACTTACATTGAAACTGCATTATGTCGTAACAGAAGTTACCTGTAATTCGTTCCACTTTATAATCCACACCAAATACTCCTGTTGTAGGCTGATATTTGCAAGTCTACCATAGTATTAACTTTTACTAAGCAATTTCTTTCGAAAAGGTTTTTTGTTTCCGTTGTCAAAATAATTGGAGATCAAATACTGTTGGTTTGAAATAAAGTTACGATGTTTATAAAAAAGATGCGATGTTTTGAATAAAGTCGCGATGCTTATAAAAAAGATACGACGTTTTACCCTTTGGATATATATCTCTAAAGGGATTTTTATAATTAGAGATAGAAAATCTGAACGACAATATAGTTATTCAAGAAAAGGGCCATATTGTGGAATAACAAGTATTTTTGATTAATTATTTTTGGTTATAAATTCTTAGGAGGTCCATAAATTCTAGACTGACTTAATTAGCTTGCTAAGACTTTATAAAAAATATCACATCCCATCACCGTTATCCGAGGTGGATTTTAAAATTCTATACGACACAATGGACAAATTGTGTTTGAAAATATATAAATTACTCCATCTAACTAATGGTAATATGCTGTGATTTTATTCTCTAAATTAACCATTTTTTTGTTCACAAAATCAACAAATCTATTGAAAAGCTAGTTTATTAATATTTGTAGAATATTGGTTAAAACTACCTAATTACATAATTCTCACATAATGATAAGCTAAGTTTGTTCGAACAATTAATTACACAAACTGGTTTGTAATCTATATTATCGATTATTAAAAAGAGAGTGTTAGGAGAAAGAGTTCATGAAAAGAATTGCTATTTTTGGAATAATATTATCAGTACTGTTTAGTTCAGTAATCACTACAAAAGCAAATGCTATAGATTTAAGTAGTGGCCAAGTAAAAGTAAATTCTACACATCAGATTAAATTGAATTATGCTAAGGATATGGAAGATTTAACAAATGAAAATATTTTAAAGGGAAACAAGGAGAAGGTTGGTTTAACCAAAGAGAAATATAAGAATACCTTTATAAACCTAAATATAAAAATCGAAGAAAATAACAGTGAATCATATTTTGATGTACACACAGTGACTAAAGTGAACGATGACAATTATAAAGGTAATTATAATGGAAGTTTAGAAAAGTTTACCGGTGAAGAAGGAATTTATTACTATGGTCCACTTGAAGGTACATCAGAGACAAAAGGGGGATCAGAAGATAGTATCTTAGGTTTATATTTTAATCCATCAACAAAAAATGCTATAGTTACAATTTCAATTGGTGAAATATCTGAAAAAGGCATAGGTAGCCTGTTTTTTGGAGATCATACAGAACTTTCTAAAGCTGAAATAAATAAGGCAGAAGAATTAATTGAATTAAAAAACAACAAAAATACAGTTGTACAAACATCAAATTTAGTAACACCAAAACTTGCTCCAACTATGTTAAAAGTTGCTACAAGTATAAGTAGTCAAGATGTTTCTACTCACATGGGTACTGACGATGTTGGTTATCTTGGCAAAGGTGGAACTGAAACACTCCCAACTACATTTACTAATATCGGGGAAACTACTGGTGTCACAAACTTTTATTCATCTAATAATTCTGATGGTACAACTACAGTTACTATGCGAACTTTTAGTAATATAAGTGTTGTAGAGAGTTATCTAAGAGACCCTCTATATGCTAAAACTACTGCTAGGGCTCAAGGACTTAATATGCTATTTACGGGTTCAACAAATTTAGATGTGTTAGAGGATGAGGTTTGGCCAGCAGCCGGAATAGGACTCAATATACTGGAAAAATGGTGGTATTTAGAAATATTTTTAAAAGAACCTTTGAAACTAGTAGCTGAACAGTTAACCTTTAAACCTAATGTTACTCATGTGAAAGATGTAAATGTAAATAACAATGCTCTTTATTATTTTAATGTAAAAGTTCGTAATGGTTTAGGCACTGAGATTGATTTACCATCAGGCACAACTATAGGTAATTCATATAAAACTAATGGAGGGTTTGTAACACACTTCACATATAGAATTAAAGGTAGTAATTCAGGCGTGGGTGCTGCTTCGATTGAACCAGTTACAAGAATTAACTATTCTGCAAGATTTGAAAATAATTATCAGAATCCAAATTCATCATATACAGCATATTATTGGACAGGTAGAATGATGGAAGTGAAATGGACTGATTAAAAAATTATTATCTAGGCTTAAAAACTTGAAATACTCTGTGTTGGAGAGTGGAAATATTGAAGTCAAAATTAATTAAAACCATTTTATTATTTTCGTTTGTTACTTCTCTTTTTCTTAATCTAGTGTTATTTGAGACAACAAATGATAATGCAGCCATTATCAATAATTCATACACGAAATATTTAAGTAACCAATTTGACATTGCATATGAAATGGAATATTTAGTAGAGGCAATCGATGAGGGTAACACAGAGTATTATACCTCTGCGTTGAGAAAAATTAAAAGTGCATCTGATGAAAACTATTATTTAAGATTACCTGTTGAAACTGAAGTAAGGGCCTTTGTAAAAAGCTCATATATGAGTATTTTTGGGCTATATGAGAAATCACTCACTGATTCATTAACTAAAGAGGACTTAGCTGAAATAAAAAAATTAAACAATCAATATGCTGTTTTTACTGAAGGGTTAGAAGAAATAAAAATATCTAATCTTAGAACTAAAGAAATAAAACATGAGTTATCAACTAGAATCCAAAAACTAATTGACTCTGGATATTTTGAGGATTAGTTTATAGGAACAATAAAATATTAGGTTAATTATAGCATGGGCAGATGTTGCTCATGCTTTTCTTTTTATTCACCTCAAGTGATATTATGGTTATTATGTTGGTAATATAAATCGGGAGGCGGAAATGTTAGATTTTCATTATTAAAAAAATGATGATATTCAAGGAGAACTGAACTATATCCATCGCTTGAAAACCATTCTTAAGTTAAATGACAACATGACTCCTACAGAAAACTCATTATTAGAAGATCCTGTGAAGATTATTGACATTTTCTTTTTAGGGGACGATAAGGCTCCAACGGATGTCATGGGACTTCCTGAATATCCATACACATTCACCGCTACTGTAACGTATCGCGAAGAAGAAATAACAATTGAGAGAGCAATATATGGCCCAACAGTATTAGGGTTGATTGAAGTACAACATGGGGTAGAAAATAAACCGATTAGCTACTTTAAAGCTGCTTATCGCTATAAGGATAGAGGAAATTAACGAAAGATTAATATAAAAGAGTAGGAGATTGAGGTTTTAAACTAGAATAAGCATAGTGACGCATGTAAAATCATAAAGAATGGTGTGTATACTATGATTCTAAAAAGGCTTAAATTCAAAACTCCTGATACAATAGAGGAGGAATTATCAATCCAGAAACAAATCAATACGATGATATCTAATGGGTTTGAACTAAAGAGTATCATGCCTCAGACGTTCGAAGGTGACACAGAATATAATATTGCGACTTTTCAAAAAGTCGAGTGTTGATATAATATCTTGTAGTTTGAGAGTATTATAGTTCTTTCAATTGGATAAACTGCCTGATATAATAATATTCTCTAAGAAAGGTAGGTTTTAAAATTATGAATAAAACAGAATTAGTAAGTGCAGTTGCAAGTAAAGCAGAACTAAGTAAGAAAGACTCAAGTGTAGCGGTGGATGCAGTATTTAAAACTATTCAAGAATCTTTAGCAAAGGGTGACAAAGTTTCTATTCTTGGTTTTGGCAATTTTGAAGTACGTGAGCGTTCAGCACGTAAAGGTCGAAATCCACAAACTGGTGAAGAGATTGATATCGCAGCAAGTAAGGCCCCAGCTTTTAAGTCAGGTAAAGAACTAAAAGAAGCGGTTAAAAACGGCTAACATACATACTACTAGTCAATCCAAGTCTATCAATAGATAGGCTTTTTTTATTTGTGATTAATAGTAATTTTTTACCACATATGTAATGCTCTAACTTATGATATTCTTTCTTTATAGAAATAAATAAGTGGGGGTACAAAGTGAAAATAGTATTTGCCTCAACTCCTTTACAAGAAAAAGAGATTAGGGAGTTAATTCATGATTTTTATTCGGAAATTTTGCCTCAATATTTTTCAGATGAGGATATCGTTCGTTTCAAAGAGCTTAATATATTACATGTAGGAGACATGCAAGAGGTCTATCACGGAACATTAAAAGAAGCGTTTCAGGTGATATCTAGTTTACAAGTACTTAAGGCATTAATCGAGACAATAAGACCAGACAATGTTACAGATAGACACCATAAGATATTTATTAAGAATGAAAAAATATTAAATGAATATCAATTGTCATTTCCGTTCAAACTAGAACAATTCATTACTGCGAAAACACATACCTTTAGTGAATACAGTCAGCCGACTAATCGTTATATCATCTAATCAGAGCACTAAGATACATATGAAAAATGGAAGGCGAGAGTAGAAATCTCGTCTTTTTGAATTGAAAATATTTAAAAAAGTCTATCTTCCTTTCTTAACGCATATATCAAGAAAAAAGCGATTAGGAGGGGAGAGTATGGGTGCTAAACGTCAAGACGCATGGAAACAGGATGAGGATTTGTTATTAGCTGAGGTGGTACTAAGGCACATAAGAGAAGGTGGAACACAATTATCAGCCTTTGAGGAAGTAGGAAAGCGTTTATCGAGGACAGCTTCAGCTTGTGGCTTTCGGTGGAATTCATTTGTTAGAAAACAATATAAGACAGGAATTGAGCTTGCGAAGAAGCAACGCAAAGAGAAAAATAATAGTAAATCATTAGAGGATAAAGCTGAGGTGCGACATATAGAACAAAAAAATAGTGTTGAACGTTTAAATATATCAAACGTCATCAATTATTTACAATTGCTTGAAGGACAAAGTCAGCGTTATGAAGATATTGCACAAGAGAATGAAGAGTTGGTCCATCGTATTAATCAACTTGAAAGTAAGTTGAAAGAGTTGGAAGTGGAAAAAGAAACTCTTTTAGTAAGAACATGCGATATCAAGGAAGACTACAAGACGCTGCTTACTATTATCGAACGAGCTCGAAAGCTGTATATGTTTGTTGAAAAAAGTTAGTAATATCAGTGTTTTGAGAGGAACAAGAGTTCTTTTGATGGGGAAATTGTGGCATAATGGAGAAAGATAGCATGTTTCTATAAGGGCGGTCGGGGTGCAGGGAGCGGAAAAACAGGTAAACTATTATAATTGAGTAATGGGTAATGGATAGTGATATCTGGTGAAAACCTCAAGAACTATATTATATTAAATCTAATATAAGCAAATTTAATGAAAAATTCTTATAGATTTCTTAGATTTGGCTGTACATCTTTTGAGTTTTTTTGTAAAATATTAGTATCATGGTACAGCAATGGCTTTGATGTTTCTATGATAAGGGCTTAGGCCCGTGGCGTTGGGGATCGCCTGCCCGTTACGACGGGTGTCTCCCCACTTTAATCTGACTACAAGGACCCTGGCTACTCATTTGATAGCAAGGGTCTTTTTTATTAACAATTTTTGTGAAGGAGGAGAACATATTTGAAAGACATAGATTATCGAATTGGCCTTGATATTGGTACAAATTCCATTGGATGGGGTGTCATTCAATTAGACTATGACGAAATCGAAGAAAAATATGAAAAAACAAGCATTATTGATATGGGTGTTCGAATGTTTGATAAATCTGAAATCCCTAAAACAGGTGCATCCCTTGCTGAGCCTCGTCGTTTAGCTCGATCCTCCCGAAGGCGATTAAACAGACAAAAACTGAGAAAACAAAAAATTCGCAAATTGTTAGTAGAATATGATGTTATTAGTCAAGAAGAATTGAATAAATTATACCCTTTAAAAAAGGGAACAGTTGATATTTGGGATATTCGTATTGAGGGATTAGATCGTTTGTTAAATCGTTTCGAATGGACAAGATTACTCATCCACCTTTCTCAACGTAGAGGCTTTAAATCTAATCGTAAATCAGAGCTTAAAGAGACTGAAACTGGACGAGTATTAACCAACATAAAAGAAAATAAACAACGCCTATCTTCATATCGCACTGTAGGAGAAATGTGGATGAAAGACCCTTCTTTCAGAAAACTAGAAAGGCGACATAACACTACTGAAGAATATGTTTTCTCTGTTAGCAGATTTGATTTAGAAAGTGAAATAAAGACGCTATTTGAAGCACAAAGACAATTTCATTCAGAATTTGCTTCTGAAGAGATGCAAGAACAGTACATCAAGATTTGGGGGCACCAGTTACCCTTTGCTTCGGGTAACCAAATACTCAAAAAAGTCGGAGCTTGTTCTTTAGAGGATAAGGAACGACGAATTCCTAAAGCTACATATACCTTCCAATACTATATGGTACTTGATAAGTTAAATAATATAAGAATAGGTGCAAAACTTGACCCTCTGAGCAATGAACAAAGAGAGTTGATTTTAGATAAAATATTTAATCGAACAGATTATTTAAATAAAAAATCATTACCAAAAATTACGTATCATGATATACGAAAGTGGATCAAATTAGATGATTCATCTGCATTCAATAACCTCACATATGATCCTAATGAAACAATAAAAAAAATTGAGCAAAAAGAATTTGTAAATATCAAATCGTTTTATGAAATAAAAAAATGTGTGTTCAACTATATGGGAACACTAGAGGGTACTAAAAATTACACTAGATTAGATTTTGACACGTTTGGATTTGCATTAACGGTTTATAAAACAGATATGGATATTCGTTCATATTTGAAAAATCCAACAAATTTATCCAAACGTAGTTATCCTAATGAGCTTGTTGAACAATTATTACATCTCTCCTATACAAAATTTGGACATTTATCTTTTAAAGCTATTCAAAAGTTACTGCCTGTTATGTTGGAAGGAAAAACCTTTAAGCAAGCAGCAGATTTTCTAAACTATGATACAACAGGATTGAAGAAATCAGAACGACGTACGCTTCTAATTAAGATTCCTGAAGAAATTACAAATCCTATTGTGAAAAGGGCTTTAACACAATCTCGTAAAGTCATTAATGCAATAATTAAGCGATATGGCTCCCCTTTATCTATCCACATCGAATTAGCTCGGGAGTTATCAAAAGACCATAAAGAGAGACAGAAAATTATTAAGGAGCAAAATGAGAATTACAAACGTAACAAAGGTGCTATTAAGATGCTTATTGAATACGGCATATTAAATCCAACTGGTCATGATATTGTTCGTTATAAACTTTGGAAAGAGCAAGGTGAAAGATGTCCCTATTCACTAAAAAAGATTAAACCTGACACATTTTTCTCTGAGTTACGGAGAGAACGTGGAAGTGTACCAACATTAGATGTTGATCACATTTTACCGTACAGCCAAAGCTTTATGGATAGCTACCATAACAAAGTTCTTGTGTATAGTGACGAAAATCGGAAAAAGGGAGACAAAATCCCTTATGATTATTTAACGAAAAACAATTCAAATTGGGAAGCTTTTGAGAGTTATGTTCAATCTAACTCATCTTTTTCAAAAAAGAAAAAGCAGAACTTGCTGAAGAAAGAATACAGTGGCAGGGAAAGGGATCAAATAAGAGAAAGGCACCTAAATGATACTCGGTACGCAAGCAAATTCTTAAAAAACTTTATTGAACACAATTTAGAATTTAAAAAGGGGCAAGATGACAATTTTCTTAAACGGGTTCAAACAGTCAATGGGATAATAACATCTCACATCAGAAGACGTTGGGGACTAGAAAAAGAAAGACAAGATACGCACTTGCATCATGCCATGGATGCTGTTGTAGTAGCATGTACAGACCACTACATGGTGACTAGAATGACAAAATATCACAAAAACAAAGAAAATTTGAATGTACATATGAAAACGTATTTTCCTTGGCCATGGAGAGGCTTCCGAGATGAGTTACTATCCAAGATAGCAGTTCAACCTATTCCGAGTGAAGTGAAAGGTGCAATTGAATCTGGTCTGGAGTTACCTAATTATATGATTGTTTCACGTATGTTAAAGCGTTCAATTACAGGTGCTGCTCATAAAGAAACGATTATGATGAAAGCTGGGGTTGATGAGAAAGGTAAGACTGTTATTGCAAAACGTGTTCCTCTAAAAGATATTAAGTTCGATAAGCAGGGGGACTTTAAGATGGTGGGAAAAGATCAAGACAGAGCTACTTATGAAGCAATAAAACAGAGGTACCTAGATCATGGCCAGGATTCAAATAAAGCATTTGAAGAGGTGTTGCGTAAGCCCTGTAATAATGGCGTAGGTAATCCTATTCGAAAGGTGAAGGTAGAAGTAGAATCCAAATCGTTTGTTAGAGAAGTTAATGACGGGGTAGCACAAAATGGAGAATTAGTAAGAATTGATTTGTTTGAAAAAGAAGGAAAGTTATATATGGTTCCGATTTATGTTATGGACACAAGTTTATCCGAATTCCCAAACAAAGCTGTGACAACTGGTAAAGGGTACGATCAGTGGATTACAATCGATGAAACATATGACTTCAAATTTAGTCTACACCCCTATGATTTAATACGAGTTAAAAAAGCAGAAGAAGATCAGTTTTTCTATTTTATTACTCTAGATATTAACTCTGATAGAATAAATTTAAAAGATATTAATAAGCCATCGAAATCTAGTGAAATTAGGTTCAGTATTAAATCACTCGATTTACTTGAAAAATATGAAGTTGGTATTCTTGGTGATATTAAAATGGTTAAACAAGAGAAAAGACAATCATTCAGGAAGCCAAAGCAGAAAATAAATATATAAATATACTCAAAACGGTAGATAAAAATATTATAAATCTACCGTTTTAAAATTCTCTCATTTGGGTAGGATAGTAGAAACATAGAATGAAAGGAGAAGTTTTTATGAGCTGGAGACATATTATGATTACTCAAAACGCTCGTTTATCAGTAAAAAATAAACAGTTGATTATCCAGAGAGAAGAAATTCTTACTATCCCATTACAAGACATCGCATCAATTTTGATTGAAGCTCCTGCGGTTACAATTACCTCTAGCCTACTTAGTCAATGTGTCGATCATAAAATAAGCTTAATTACATGTAGTGATAAGAAACTTCCTAATGGTATTTTAACTGGATACCATCAGCACTCAAGACAATTAACTGTATTAAAGACTCAGTTAGGTTTATCTAAACCGTTTAAAAAAAGAATCTGGCAAAGAATTGTTGTACAAAAAATTCTAAACCAAGCTTATTGTTTAGATTATTTAAGTAAGGAAGGCGCTAAGGAACTTGAAAATATTGCAAAAACTGTAGAATCAGGAGATAGTTCAAACCGGGAAGCTTATGCAGCAAGGAAATATTTCCTATATCTTTTTGGAGACTCCTTTAGTAGAAGATCTGATAGTGAGCTAAATAAGTATTTAAACTATGGTTACTCGATCATGCGTAGTGCTGTAGCACGATCCTTAACAAATTACGGATTTACAACATGCTTGGGTATAGATCATGACAATCAATTAAACTCCTTTAATCTTGCTGATGATTTTATGGAGGTTTTACGACCAATCGTTGATTGTCATGTAGCTCAACAGGAACTAGATCAGTGGGACACCCAAACAAAAGCAGATATAGTAAACTTATTGAATATGAATGTCTATATAGATGGAAGCCATAGATCAATCACAACTGCCATAGATGATATCACCAAAAGCTTTATAGCATGTTGTCGCCAGCAGGACCCCTTATATCTTAAATTGCCAAAAGTGCTCCCATTAAGGGTGCATCAGTATGAGTAATTATATGAGAATTTTATTGTTTTTTGACTTGCCAGTAAAAACAAAAAAGGAGCGTCGTGATTATACAAAGTTCCGAAACTTTTTACTTAATCAAGGGTTTGATATGATGCAATATAGCGTTTATTGCCGACTATGCAATGGTCACGAATCTATGGAACGTCAATTAGACAACATCAAAAAGGTTATACCACCTAAAGGTTCTATTAGAGCTTTACCTGTTACAGAAAAACAATACGAACGCATGAGATTACTACTTGGAGATTACACAACAAATGAAAGGCATATAACAACCAATCAACTTTCGTTATTTTAAATAAGGAATACTATATCTGCATGGTCTATAATTTAAACAACGGGGAAAAATAAAGATAGAAAATAATTTAAAATATAAGGGTGTTTTTTTGAAAAACGATAAAATTCAAGGAAAAAATCATAGGATTCACTTCAAAATAATATACAAAAAAGCCTGTAAATATTGTCATTACAGGCTTTTTCGACTACCTATCATAGTACAGCAATGGCTTTAATGGAACTATGACTACGCAACATGCTACACTCCCCGTTAGGTTTATCATAGTACAGCAATGGCTTTAATGGAACTATGACTACACGTCGATATACAATGCTGTTTTCTCTATCATAGTACAGCAATGGCTTTAATGGAACTATGACGCACAAGCGCTTGATAATCCAGATATATTAATCATAGTACAGCAATGGCTTTAATGGAACTATGACGATCTTCTCCAGTAGTGCAATTCGACTCAAATCATAGTACAGCAATGGCTTTAATGGAACTATGACTATATTTTTCTTTTTCAAACCAACTGTTATATCATAGTACAGCAATGGCTTTAATGGAACTATGACATATTCGTGATACCAAAGATGTAACCACACATCATAGTACAGCAATGGCTTTAATGGAACTATGACGCATTATCCCTCATAAACTCCATGAGTTGATCATAGTACAGCAATGGCTTTAATGGAACTATGACAATCAAAACCGTCGTCGTACCAAGTAATTCTATCATAGTACAGCAATGGCTTTAATGGAACTATGACTAACAGATGTGACAACTTCGCATTCCCTTTATCATAGTACAGCAATGGCTTTAATGGAACTATGACTGTTAAAATCTCTAGCATTTAAATCCATATATCATAGTACAGCAATGGCTTTAATGGAACTATGACGGTTTTGGTGCTTTTGTATTAGGTAAGTTGATCATAGTACAGCAATGGCTTTAATGGAACTATGACATACGATGACGAACGGCGTAACAGGCGGATATCATAGTACAGCAATGGCTTTAATGGAACTATGACAAATGTATACATGGTGTGATAGAGATCGTAAATCATAGTACAGCAATGGCTTTAATGGAACTATGACCTTTTCAGCATTGTTGATACTCGTACATATATCATAGTACAGCAATGGCTTTAATGGAACTATGACGGAATTTTCGATTGTCCCGGTTGGGATGAAATCATAGTACAGCAATGGCTTTAATGGAACTATGACCTATGACCTTGCTCCCAGTTAACGTATGTATCATAGTACAGCAATGGCTTTAATGGAACTATGACGAAGACATTGGAAAGATCCTATTCGATATGAATCATAGTACAGCAATGGCTTTAATGGAACTATGACGTAAGCTAGTTGGTCAGCTTGAACGTCTTCATCATAGTACAGCAATGGCTTTAATGGAACTATGACTTCCTGCTGGTGCATCTTCCGTACCTATTGATCATAGTACAGCAATGGCTTTAATGGAACTATGACAAGAGGTAGTACCTCAGAACAATTCATATGATCATAGTACAGCAATGGCTTTAATGGAACTATGACGAAACGAATTAGTTCCCGAAAAGGGGATTAATCATAGTACAGCAATGGCTTTAATGGAACTATGACAAGCACGCTTACGAGGTGGGAACTGGTTAAATCATAGTACAGCAATGGCTTTAATGGAACTATGACATCGACTGTAAAGAGTCCAAAAATAACGGTATCATAGTACAGCAATGGCTTTAATGGAACTATGACGGTTGAACATGCCAAAAGCAGGCAAAATCAATCATAGTACAGCAATGGCTTTAATGGAACTATGACCCTTGAATACATAGTCACAGAGCTAATAAAGATATTATACATCATGAGGATAAATTAAATGTGTAAATGTTTTAGAATAAGTCATTCATAATAAGGAAAGAAGCCTTCATATAATAAGAAAGACCGTAGTCCTAACAATATATTCTACGGCCTAATGTGACAAGCGATTCTTCAAATGGATAGGCCTTTTCTAGGGTCTATTTTTTTATATTTTTATAGTACTGTAAAGAAATGTGTTGTCCCAGAAAAGAGATAGTAAGCTTTAGCGATTGATAAACTTTAATATACATCACCTCCTTATAGCCTGAAAAGTTGATGATAATATATAGTATTCAAGGTATGCCAAATTAAGTACTCTAATACAGTCAAAAAAGAAAATCATATGATACAGTTTAAAATAATACACAAAAAGCCTGTAAATATTGTCATTACAGGCTTTTTCGACTACCTATCATAGTACAGCAATGGCTTTAATCGAAATATGACTTCGGATGTATATCTTGTTCCAGTTGACAAGAGAATAGCACAGCAAAGGCTTTAGTGGATATATAATATGAGTTAACAAGTGTGAAATTATCAATTGTATAACTCTCACCATCCTCAGTTTTAAAAGGAGAAAACAAAACTTTTTAATCCGATGTGTATTATATAAAAAGAAACATTTTAATAACTTAAAATGATAAAATATATATAGTAACGATGATTAATGAGTTGGTAAGTAAGTTTAAAAACTAATTAGGTGAGGTTTCGGGTGAGATATTTATTAAAATTTTATAATTTATATATAAGTATCGGTCTTCTAATTTCTATTGTAATAATTGCTATTACGCAATTTATATGGAAGGATACACCAGAGTTTTATAGTTGGGGATCGGAACTTGGAGAAATACTTTATGCTTGTAGCTTATCGTATGTAGTGAGTTATATATTTTATATGATAGTAACTTATTTGCCTGATAAATATAGTAAGTGGATACTAAGAGATAAAATAAATAAAAAAATTCGTGATATACATAAAGAAAATGAATTAATGCTTAAAGAACTACAAAAAATTGCTAATCATCAACTTGGAAACTCAGTATCTTATCCAGAAATTGAGTTGCTAATGAGTAAAATAGATCCTTATGTCATTATTCCACTAAAAAGGAATTCTACAGCAATGATAAAGTGCGTAGATTTTCTTTATCAGTCAAAAGAAAATACAAAGGTATATATTGATGAAGTGCTAAAATTGAATCGATACATAGATGTAGAAGTCGTTGAAATTCTTTTAGATATAAAAACTTGCACTTATTTTATGATTTTAGAGGCTTTAAAGAACACATCAACAGTAATTAATTCGACAGGATTAAATACTCTGAAGAGCATGAATGTAACAGAAGATTTTTATAACTATATTAAATTATTAAATGAATTAGACAAAAAAATCAAATAAAATAAAGTCATGTTATGGGTGTAGATTTATTTATAAATATGGTGGTGAAGATGAGTGGACATTATTTATAATACAGAAATCTTTAATAATGAGCAGAGGGCAAATTTAAACCGATTTTTAAATGACAGAATTACAGAATTAAATGATCACCTTGAATTAGAAAGTCTTAAATCCATTATTGTAACCTCTGATTTCTTTTTAGATGTAATTAAATTCCAAAGAGACCATGGACTTAGTGAACATGGAGCTACTAATACTGAACATGGTCAGGCTGTTGCAAAAGTTTTAAAGCATTATAGTGAAGATGATAAACTACAACAGTCAATAATATTCAGTGATAATATATTGTATGGTTTATTCTCCGAGAAGGAAATTGCCAATAAATCGTTTCATTATCTTCACCATGAATTATGTCATATACATGACAATGCCAACTTAGAAAGAGTATACTCACAAGATGGTAAAAGAGGTGTTGGTTTAACGCATTTAGAACATATGTTAATTATTCGTGCAGATATTATTTGGCGTGAATATATAGTAGAGAGATTATCTTACACAACAGTTGAATCTGAAAGCTTTGGTAATTTAATTGGATATTTACTATATTTAATTAAAAATATAAAAGAAGTAATTGATAAGGACATTCAAGAATATCGTATTCACGCAAACATAAATAAATTTATGAAATGCCTTGAAGAAAACTCATCACTTCTTTTAAAAATAGCAGCAACAGTTTGTGGTACACTTCATAGTTTGAAGGAAAATAATGAAGTTATTTCTATGGTTAATGATGCGGTTGAACAGAAAGGTTTTACAGATGTATGGGATAGTTTGAATCAAAGATTACAAGATTTATTTGAGAAATATCCAAATTGGAATGATGTTTACGAACTAAAAGGATTAGGGGAAACAGTCTTGAAATATTGGAATACACTTAGTGTTTATCCTGAAATGACTAAAGAGGGAATGTATGTAAGCATTCCATAAGAAAGATAATAATATAGTCTTTGTCTATACTGAAAGGGACATCCTTAGCAGCATTATAATATTGGTCGCAATCAATTGTTTCACACTTGAAGAGGAGATGTTCTTTTTTTGAAAAGCGATAATATTTGTAGGGGAAATACAAAAAAATTATTGGGAAAATATTATGTGAAGCCTGTAAATATTGTCTTTACAGGCTTTTTCGACTACCTATCATAATACAGCAATGGCATTAATGGAACTATGACAGCTTAATTACTGTGGTGTTTAACATAGCATAATAAACTATAAGTAGTTTTTATTCATCCCATGATATTCCTTTCTTTAAATCCAGCTCAAATACGTTTAGGAATAGATGAAACAAATGATTACATGCTTCCTTGCCACCACAATGCTCAGGTGATAATGCAACTGTAATCAAGTCCCAATTATATAAATTCTTTAGGTAGGTTAAAGATTCTTTTACTTCTTGATCTGAATACAATAGAGGATTACAATCATATAAATCTTCTTCATTAAAGAAATCTAAATCAATATTGAGTATTAAGGAATTATCCCGAATATATGGTTCTACTTCTCCAAGTGAGATTGCTCTTTTTAGTTCTTGAATGGAGTGAACTCTAACACCCTCATATATGCGTCCTTCTACTCGTTTCCTACTCCAATCATCGAAAGGTTCATTACTACCTGCAAAATCTGAAACGTAGATAATGTTATTGATTGTTTCACGACCGAATGCTGGCCAGATGAACGTATCGATATTAACATAATTCTCTGTAAAAGCTTTTATGTTTTCTAAGCCCTTAATGTTTATGTATTCGGGATTATCCTCTAAAACGAAAGGGCAATCATCTAGATGAGCGTCCACATGAAAAAGAGTAGCGTTAGGCTGTATTAACCCTTTTTCTCTTGTTAATTCCCATATATAAAATGCCCATTTGTGCTGATCCATAAAATAAATTTTCTTTTCAGGAAAGTATATTTTATTCTCGTCTCTCATTAGCTCTCTCCCCCCTGATTGACCTTATCTATAGTATATATGAAAATTTAGAAAATACTCGTAAATGTATAGTACAGCAATGGCTTTAATGAAACAATACAATCAGAACACTATTCTTTTATTATTTCAACAACATCCTCAATTTTACAATCTAAAGTTAAGCAAATCGTTTCGAGTGTTTTTATGTTGACATATTGATCTTTAGTCATATTTGAAATTATTGTTGGGGATAGACCTGTAGCCTCCCTTAATTGTTTTTTGTTCA
Source organism: Nanhaiella sioensis (assembly GCF_046557775.1). NCBI lineage: Bacteria > Bacillati > Bacillota > Bacilli > Caryophanales > Bacillaceae > Nanhaiella > Nanhaiella sioensis. The sequence continues at coordinate 223,445 of NZ_JBKAEG010000002.1, read as the reverse complement.
TATCTAAATCAATCAACAATTTCCACAGTGGCTTGTAAGTAATAATTGTTATCACCCCGTTTGAGAACCTATATATAATTACTATTTTATAAAATATTTTACCACAAGAATTGTTTGTTACGAATAAATATAAATTTTTTAGTAATTCACTATATTGAATACAAAATATTGTACAAAAAGTACATTAAAATGTTATAATTAGTTTAAGGTAATGAGATTTTCGTTTGACGGGGGTAGGTGATCTATTTGAAAAGAATAGAAAAGAAAATACTACATAACGTGATTGACGAAATTGCGATTGAATATGAGCTGACGAATAAAGAAAAAGAGTTGATTTTTGAACTTTGCATGCGGGGTTGTACGAATTATGAAGCTGCAAAAAAATTAATGATCTCAAGTAGCACAGTGCAGAATAGACTATCTACAATTTTGTCAAAAATGGACAAAAATAATGTGCGTGAAATTCTGGCGTTAGTAATCAGAATATTACTCGAAAAGCTAAAAAAACAACGATATAAAATAGATTGAGTGTCAATTGTTCTTTACAGAAAGCTATTTTTTTGAGAGTTTAGTAGTAAGAGAATTAATAGAATCGGAGGGGATATGATGAAAAAGTTTGCACCTATAGTATTGTCTATGAGTATAGCATTCAGTGGTTTCTCAGCGGTAATTCCAAATGATTCAGTAGTACATGCTGAAACAGTAGCTTTTCAAGATGTATCTGAAAGTTATTGGGCCTTTAAGGAAATTCAGTATCTAAAAGAAAAAGGCATTGCAGAAGCTAGGGAAGGTAATACGTTTGCTCCTGATGCTACTGTGACAAGAGCACAAACCGCTCGTATACTAGCAAAAGCGTTGAATCTTGATCTTGAAGATGCAAAAGGATATAGGGAATTTTACGATGTTCCCACCGAGCATTCAGATTACGCATATATACAAGCGGTTGTGAAGGCTGGAATTTTCGACGGGAAATCAACAGGGATATTCGACCCTGAAGCGGAGTTAACTCGTTCTCAAATGGCGAAGGTGATAGTAAATGCTTTTAATATACAAGGGTTTTCTGACAAGGATTTTAATGATATAGACACACAGCATTGGGCTTATCGTTATATTTCAATTCTTCGGCACAATGAAATCACAACAGGGTATCAAGATAATACTTTTCGAGCGGATGCTAGTAACACAAGAGCGCAACTTGCAGTGTTTGTGTATCGTGCTATGACAAATGAACCTGTGAAACCTATAGCAACAGACGATTATAAAAAAATGACTGTGGAGCAATTGAGAGAAACCTATGGAGATAGAAAGATACTAGCTCGTGAGATTGATGAAGAAAAAGGAATTGATAATCTTGTAGTAATTGACTATATCAAGGAGTTGTATGAGTTTATTTCACATGGAGACAGTTTCAGATTAACTCCAGAAGAGTACTTTGAGCAAGCTGAAAGAGGAGGACTTTTAAGTTCGGGACAAAAAATGGAGGATAGATACCCTTTCTATGATGCTTTTGTTGTCGGACAAGATACATTATCGAATCACCCCCAACAAGACTGGTATTTTGATTATCGAAGAACTATGCCTATTAGGCAATTAAAGATGTATGAAGAATATGGTACTAAAACATTTGATTTCATTGATTTTACTAAAAACGTTTTACCCACGAGACCAACAAGTAAAGATGGGATTATAATAGATATTCAATTAAAGTCTATCCATTATCCAATCTATCGACATGACTCCGTTAATACTGACCGGTTTGCTTCAAAATCATATACGAAAAAAGAAGTAGATATGATAGATGGATTATCCCTATATAAGCAATATGGTGATGTTGAAATTGATAGTGAAACATTAATTATAAAAGTGAATGGAAACAAATTAGAGCTAAAACATAACAATAAACAAGCAAAGTTAAATGGAGAAATGATTTCTCTCACTATTGCTCCTGAATTATTAAATGATACAATGTATGTCCCGCTAGTAGAAGTATCTAAAAAACTCGAATTATACACTCGAGATATTCCTAAATTTCACAGAATTGAAATATCTAATGAACAGTTAAAACCTGATTACAAATAACATATCATTTCTTGAATTTTTATAGTGGAAATGATATAGTCCTAATTAATAGAATAAAAACTGTAGCGGAAGACGCACTTAAACCTTACCAGGTTTAGTGCGTCTTTTTTTATTGCTCACAAAGGGGGTTAAAATATTTGTCGAGACTAATTGAACGATTGAAAATGCTATCGAAGCGAAAGAAAATTATATTATTAATATCACTATTAGTTATCGGTTCACTTTTTCTGTTCGTAATACCTGGTCAAGCTTTTATCAGCCTAAACCCTTATCCTGATGCGGTTGCCGGAGACCCAAACAAGGGTGATGAAAAAGGGACTCACATCGATAGTAATGATTTAACTGCAGACTCAATAGGTTATTTCTATATGAGAAATAACATAGTGAAAATTAAGGAGTACATTGGAGGTATCCCTTCATGGGGGGAAACTCCTCATTTCGGACCATATTCACCAACCACTGAAATTGGAGAAACAATGCATCTTACGGGAGAAGGTGACTCAAGAATTGGTTATTCGATTGTTGATAATTCTTATTCAACAATTGAAAAGTGGGTTAAAACCTTCAATGGGGATATTGATTATGTAAATACGAATCTAAGAAATGTTGAATTAATTTGTAATGATTCAAAGTATCCTTGTGATGGTACAAGAGAGTACATGACCTACCTCGGAGACATAGCAAAACTGTCAGGTGCATACATCAAGTTTGAAAAAGAATTTATTCGTGGCGGTGAAAACTATGGTCTTGTATATGCATGGGTGACTGAGTACCCTTCCGTAGACTCTATCAACCTCTCAAGACAATCGGATTCAACAGTATATGTTGACATTGACTTCAGTGAGTATGCTTTTACATATGATGATGCTGCTATCGACGTGAAAATCACTGACCCTAGGGGTTCAGTTGTTTATAATCGCTCAGGGCTAACCGGTAGCAAACGTTCAGGTTCAAGAGATGAATCTACTACACATAAGACTTCGTTAAACTTTGAATCTACTGGAGAAGGGAATTATCGAGTTGAAGTGACTGTAATTGATGGAGTTGAACGTCAAACTTCCAAAACAGAAACAATCAGTGTTGGAAGTGGAGGGGGTACTGATCCTCAAGACCCTAACGGACCAATTGCAGATTTTAGATGGAGTCCAACGTCACCTAACGCTGGAGATAATGTGAGATTTAGAGATGAAAGTATGCACCCTGATAATCTACAAATTGTTCAGTGGGAATGGAAATATTCTGGTGATGTTTTTTCTACTGAACAGAATCCAAACTATGAATTTGAGACTGAAGGACAGAAAAATGTTGTGTTAACTGTCACAGATGAAAACGGGAAAAAAGATGACGTTGAATACACTATCACAGTCGGTGAGGCTAACCTAGACCCTATCGCCTGTATCAGTGGACAAGATGAAGCCTATGTGGGGGATAGTTATTATTACGATTCTTGCTCTTACGACCCTGACGGTCAAATTGCTCTGTATGGTTGGGATAATGGAAGCGAAGACATAGGCGACCTTGAGATAATTGAAGATGAACTTGTAAAAGTGACGTTTAAAGAGATAGGGACTTTTGAATTGTGGCATGGTGTAGACGATTTTCGAGGTGGACATGACGAAACAATTAAAGAGATTGAAGTTCTAGAACCTATTCCTACAGCTCGAATTAAAACAATTGGTCAATTGAAAGTCAATAAAAAGATTGATATTGATATTTCAGAAAGTGAAACTCCTGGTGATAGTGTGATGGAATGGGAGCTTTCAAAAATAGAAATAACACCAGTAGAAGGGCAAAACGTCGAGAGTATCAAATATTCTGGTAGCTTAGATGGGGTTATCACAAAACCAGTCATGTTCAAAGAGAAAGGGTACTACAAAATTACAGCTACCGTAAAAAATAATTATGGATACTCAGATACCACAGAAACAGTAATCTTCATTAGCCCAGATAAACCACCTGAAGCTGACTTTAATACAGAGACTACTATATATAGAGAAGAAAACAGTGATTACGCATTTATAAAAGCAACAGATAATAGTCGTTCTCCTGATGGAGATACAATTGCAAAAAGGATATGGACAATTACATTTGATTCTGATAATGACGGAAATTTTGAAGATGAAACCCCAACTGTTATGGATGATGGTAATACCATAGAAGTTGATTACCGTGTGAATCATGTTGGTGAATATAAACTAGAATTAGAGGTAATCGAAGGTGGAAGCGAGGATGTTATTCCGGAGTTTTATGATCCTAGTGAAGCTCTAAAGGATGATACGACAGATAAAGAATTAGAATTAAAGATTGTTGATGTGAATAACTATGCACCTGATTTCGATTATGAGGTTAGCAAATATGTAACAGTGAACATAAATTTTCCGATTGGAGATGAAGATATATCGGAATCAGAATTACGATCAGCCATCAATAGCACTTTATTACCTAAATTACATGAAAACAATATTAACTTGAATTACGCAATTAAAAAATATCCGTATGGAAATAGAGCAGAATCGTTAGGAATTGGAGCTAACCGACTATTAGCTGTGTCTAATAGAAATTATTTATTGTTTCAGGAACTTCCAACAAATTCATGGGGTACGCCGGATACTTCGTACTATAATGTTCGAACTGGTAATGTAGCAAAAATAACCGCAGATTCTCTTAAGTATTCATCTGTATTTATGTCAAGGTATTCAAACTACTTTCTTTATCGTGAACACGTTGGTAATTCAAATCATGGTGGGTATTCAAAATTTTGGGAAGGCCGTCTATACGATGATGGCAGTAGTTCAGGACGTCTAAAATACACAATCCGTAATGATGATTATGATCACGGGGCCTATATAAGTGATAGTGGTAATTATTTGTACTATCAGGGTGACGACGACCGACCAGTTACATTTTATTGGAAGGGTGATAGGGATTATCCACTATGGACATTGGACCTAGATGATTATCATTATGGTTTATTAACAGATGATGATACTAGGTTCTATACGTTAACTGATGATGATGATGATAGGGTTGTGGAATTTGAGATAACTGATAGATACAATAGCGGATATAGAAAAAGAAATCTTTATGTTTATGATGTGAGATATTTGTTAGAATCTACACCTAATGATTGGGTATATTACACTACTAATAACGGAAGTGGAAAAGACGTGTATCGCTTTCACCAAGACTCCCATGAAGTACAATTTCTATTTACAGCTCAAACTGAAGGAGTTGTAGATAAATATGCTTTTGAAGTATCAGAAGATGACTCCACTTTTTATGTAGCAGAAAGACAATATGATAGACAGCTAGAAATAAATAATTATTATATTGTTCAATACGACATTAATGGTAATAGAGAAGTCTTATATTCAGGTAATTTTTATGATGAAATTTTTTTACTTGGTGATAAAGTGTATTTCAAAGATCACAATACTGACACAATCAGTACAATTAAAGAAACGACTACACTTGATTTAGATAATGATTTATTGGATTTTGATTGGGATACTACAAACCCAAAATACTATGTTCCAATCTTTAAAGATACTTTTTCTGAATTAAATGATACTACTTATCAAACTACATTTGCCAATGTGTTATTAAATAATGACATTAAATACTATCCATTTGGTTCAAGTGTAAGTCAAAGTCAACACGATGCTATTTTAAATTATTCAAATAGTATAGAAGGAATGTTCATAAATAACAGTAATCTAACGAATTCATTAACTACATTAGCTAACGAAATTATAGCCGAATATAGCCAGTCAACGTCTAAAGAAATTACTGTCACTTTAGATGACAATGTAAATTATGAGGAATCTTATGCTGACTTTGAAGGAGATCCTAAATACAGTGAAAGACATGTCTACAGGCATGATGCAACCTTCTATGAAAATTCAATGGGAACTTGGGATATTCATGAACAACAATTAAGTCAACCTGTAACACAGTTTGATAAAGTCGGAAGATATACATTAAACAGTGAAGCAAGGGACAACCCTGTTGAAAGTGATAACTCTTTTGACGAATATCGTAAGTGGTCACCACCGTCTGAATTAATTCTAAATGTACACAGGAAGCCTATACCTGAGTTCGATGTGTACTCGCGAAGTGGAAGAATTACAGTATATGATTATTCTTATGATTTAGACAAATATTCTGATGGTGAAAAGGGAATTAAGCAGAAATGGTGGCATTATCGTGAAGTAGGTACAACTAGATGGTACGCAACAGGAAGTTCTCCGCCATCCTGGCTTCAAACTGGAAAAACATATGAAATTCAATTAACAGTGCAAGATTTTCAGGGAGAATATGCTGTTCATACTGAGACTGTAGAAAATGTGAGCACAGTACCTAACCAACCACCAGTCGCATATTTTACTTATTCACCAACACAGGGGATTGAACCAAACGATACTGTAAATTTGTACGATGAGTCATATGATCCCGAAGGTGACGACCTGATTCATTATTGGCAATATTATTCACTTTCAAGAAATGAGTGGACTAATTTTTCAAATTATAATTCCATAGATAATACCGCTCATTTTCAATCTGAAGGGGATTGGAGAGTTCGAAAAAGAGTACAAGAAGCTACAGGAGAACAAAAATACTCAGAGTGGTTTGAACAGATTATTCCTGTCAGAACATCTAATACACCCCCAACACCGGGGTTTACACACCAAAGTCCATACTATATAGGTCAACAAATCACATTACGTTCAACTGCTATAGACGCAGACAACGACCCGCTCACCTACCGCTACACAGTCGAAAAGCGAGACGGTAGCATAGTTACTTACCAAACAGGCGATGATGAAGTAGATGGCAGTGGAAATCTATCATTTATTAGTGACCAAATTGGGAACTGGATGATTACTCAATATGTAACCGATGGCAAGAGCCCTGAAGTAAGTTTCACAGATACCATTGAGATACTCGATTTAGATATTGAAGGAGCGGTGAATCATCCTATCGCATGGGAGATGAGGCGTCAAAAATATAATCTAAGAAATAGTGGCAACATTCATGAACCATGGGATATTAATACTTTTCTTGCAGGTGAAGCTTTTAAACTATCAGCTGATACAACGGATACTGATTCGACACTGATAGCCACTCATGTCCTTGTTACTATGATGGAGACAGGTGACCAAACCCTTTTAGCTCCTGTTAATTTAGAGAGAACAGAGTGGGAAGGTGAAATCGCAGAGGACGACCATGACAAGTTACCAGAAGGACCTTACACTTTTCTATTTGAAGTATTGTACTCCAATGATATTATCAGAAACGATGAAGTCATAGTGAACGTAGATAAAGATTCAATTCATCAATTCTTCGAATTGATACGTGTTGAATAGTGTGGTAAAATTGTTTGTAATCAAATACGGAAATGTAGCGGAAGACGCACTTAAACCTTTACGGGTTAGGTGCGTCTTTTTTTCTATATAAAACAGGAGGGAAAAGAAATGACCACTATGGAAAGAAAGGTACTTTATACAATCACACCACAAAACAAAGGTGAATGTATCAGTGTTTTGCGTAAGAAGATGGGCTTCACGCAGGAAAAACTAGCAAAACAATTAGGCACTGGTAGAAGTACAGTCGTCAAAATGGAATTAGGCGAGCGTGATGTATCCCCTTATGTGTGGAGTCGAACGGTTAGATTAGCATATGAAATGTTAGGGACATGTGACGTGACCCTTATAGAATTTGAGAGTACTCTTTCGAGTCTCCTAGAAAACAAGTCGGTGATGAGATGATGAATGAAATCATTGTAGGTACAGGAAATGAAGAATTAGACGAGCTGATTAGAGGTGACCTTGAACAAAATAATATAGGGAAAGTTGTGTCAACAGTTACAACACGAAAGAGTTTAGTTAACCGCGTCTTTGAACTTATGCCTTCTATCGTATTTATAGGAGACGATTTAGTAGGCTTAGAGGAAAACAGTGATGATGAATGGATATTGGTCATTGAAGAACTTAGAAAGATTAGCTCATCTTTACGAGTCATCTTCTTTTGTGACAGACCGATAGATGATGTATTCCTCACAAAACTTACTACACTAAACATTCTGGATATTTTTCATGAAGGCAATCTTCCTCCTGCATACATAGAACAACTCCAAGCAGCTCCCGCTTACAAAAACATCGAACAGTTCAGGGGAAAAGTTGATACCGTAACTGAAGACATGCAGAAAGAGCGTGAACGACAGCTGGAGCAACAGCGAAAAGAAAAAGAAGCGGAGAGTATCATTCATGAAGGGAAAAAGCCACGTGAAGGGCGTGTGATTGAAACCCTTGTCCCCATCTATGAACAGTTAGTCATTCAACCCCATCTAATTGTTGTAGCAAGCGCATTTGAAGGAGCTGGGTCATCTATTATAGGTAGAATACTAGCAGAGTACTTATCCTCGTTAAACCTGCATGTAGGCGTTTTAGAGAGTCCATTTGCAAAGCCATATTGGTTTGACGCATTAGATGCTTCTAAACATATAAAAGGTGAATGGAAAAGTTGGCATAGGCAACTAGAGGAAAATGAACAGGTACAAAAAGGTAGTGACCTTGAGATTCATAATGTGACATACCTTATTCGTAATCAGAGAGAAACATATAAAAAGTGGGATATGATGAAAACAGCTCATTTAGTAGGCTATGCAAGACAAATTCCTATTTTAATCTATGACATGTCTCATGGTGTTCACAATGAAGAAGAGAAGCTTATCTTAAGACAGGCTAACAATATTATTTTAACAACCAAGTTCGACCCTGTACGAGTAAACAGAGAGCATGAGTCCTATAAAAAAATGGTGGAGTACATGAGTGCAGAACAATTAGGAGAGAAGATGATTGTGATAGCAAATGAATCAACTCCATATTTGAAGAAAAAGTACGAAAAGATGTTGTTAGGGTGTTATGGGGTAGAAAAAATGGTGCATTTCCCTACCATTCAAAACATAAATGAGTGGTTAATGGATGGAAAGGGCATATGGAACAGCTTAAATGAGAAAGAAAATGAATCAATTCAGGATATCATGAGTGATCTAGGACAACTTATTCTATCAAAAGAAACGTATCAGAAGCTAGCTCGACCAAAACAAAAGCAAGGATTATTTGCTCGGTTTATGAAAAATAAACAATCGAAAATAGATAGCAAGAATGAGGGTGTTGTAGATGAGGGAAAAGGGGGGCTTTACAAGAAATAAAAACTTGATTTTTTCTATGTTTGATAGTTTGTTAATTATCCTCTATACTTAACTTATTATAATTATTTATTATTTGCTCTTAAGTGAGCCCTTAAACGAGCCACAAGCCCTATGGGTGACATTTTCTTTTTCGGAAGAAGTGTGTCCTCATAGGGCTATTTGAGCTTAAAAACGCGAAGGAGGTAAATGATGAGAACATAATAATGAAAGAGGTAAGAGGAATACTGCTTTTTATGTATAATAATTATATTTGAAGAGGTGAGCAGTTTGGAAAACAAACCGAACTATCATGGAACGTTATATAACATTGCGCCTAGAATGGACAGGCTATTACAAATATTCACGAATAGCAGCAGTAGAACACAAGTAACTTCACATTGGCTTGTTTATCTCTTAATGCTAGAGTTGAAGGATATCCCAAAATTCTTTAAGGTAATTACTAAACTAAAACCTACGCATTCTAAAAATGATGAAAAAGACATAACAAATATAAACTTGACAATTATACCTCTCCTGTTTGGAGGAGTTATTCCTACTACAACTAAGTGGTTAACAGAAATACAGTGGTACTGGTTAATTGGAATAGGGTTAGCTTCATTTATACTTTTTCTAATTGTTATAGCCCCACTATATTTTAGCAAAATGCTTAATGTATACCATCCTGATTTTCACCTTCCAGCTTACATGCAATTCAGAAAGAACGAATATGAGTTATTAAATCATTCTGTAATTGATCCAAACTTTTCTTATGCAGGACTATCACAGTATGTAAATGGAGTTGTTACAAAACAAGATGATGTACATAGAGCTGTACAATTATTAAAAGAAGAACACACACAACGGGTCCAAGAGATGAAAAGTGAGAAGGATCTGATACAACAAAAGCATGAAGAAGCAATAGAGAAATATAAAGAAGCTGTTGCGCTACTAGAAGATGAACTTATATTTACAGAAGATATTGTCACCTATTTACTTGATTTTCTATCGGAAATTAACTTACTCTTAAAAGATATGTCAAAGGGGATCTATAGGTTCTCAGACCTGAGATTACTAACTGGTTTTACTTTGTATACGATGGAAGGTGATACTTTGATTCAAATAGCAGCTGAAAAGCCGTACATTGATTCGGAAGTATCCCTTAATATACATGAAAATGAATTGGATGACTGTATGATACCTGCAGTTATTGTAGCAACGGAAAAAGAGAGCGTGCCTCAGTTTTTTCAAACCAAAGAAGGTTACTTTATAATAAGCTATTACATGAAGCTAAAAAGCTCTGAATGGATAATTAATTTCCAGATTGATAAGGAAAGAAACCCTAGAGCTTGGTATTTGTTAGCAACCGATGATATAATAGATTCAAAGTATATAATGAATATCTTTCATTCATTGTGTTTGTTGATGGAAGGGAAAGTAACCAAGGAGGAGGACGAGAAAAATGAGTTTCGCAAAAGCCAAAACAAATAACCCAGATAAGTCTAGAAAAGAATCAGTTCCTGGTTGGGAACGTGTTTCACCTGTACCATCTCGCCCTCAAAGACAAATCATTAGCGACCGACAGGCAAAAAGACGTTCTTATATAGAAAAACTAAATCAGGAAGTTGAAAAAGAACTACAAACAATAAATAACTAAGAGTAATTCACATAAAAAATGACCGTCAATTCAATGATGGTCATTTTTATTTTGGTAGATTATCTATTATTTTTTTACGTTTCCTCCGGCGCCCTGCTAATATCTCTTCCATACTCCTTCTAGGAGTTGGTTTCACTCTTTTTTTTCGTATGTCTACTATCTTATCTGCCTTATTCTTTTTTTCTCTCATGCAATCTCCATCTCCTTTAATCTAATCATTATGCATTTTCACCTAAAGTATTTCCTCCTAAACATAAATTTTCTTTATAATGTTTATGAGGAATGAGTTTAATTGTTAGTTTAGATATATAGTTTTTTCACACTTCCAAGATGTAGAAGTACATTGCATGTTAGTGAAAAATAATCTAAAATAGAATATATTATTAATTTTCTGCTCAAATTTGAGCCCTTTAACGAGAACCAAGCCCTATGGGTGACATTTTTCTTTTTGGAAGAACATGTCCTCATAGGGCTTTTTTGCGTTTTAGGAAAATAGCTCCATAGCTTATAGAAGCTAAAGTTTCACCTAGCGAACACAAGCAAAAGGTGGCTACTCTGGCTTTATAAAAAGATTAAAAGGAGGACGTATAGGTTGATGATTAATGAACTAAAAGAGGAAGTTGAACAGTTAATAGGTCAAGAGGTATACACATTATATGGAGAAAGTACTGTAGAAGGGTTAATTAAGGTAGATGGCATTTGGTATGTACACCTGAAGGAATTTAGTGAAGAAGACTACCATGTGAAACTTGTGAATTGGCATCAGTTTATGGTTTAACAAAAGATTACTTAGAATGCATGGAGTTAAGAGGAAACTTTATTACCATCAGGAAGTCAAAGTGCGATTTTAGCAAACAAGCTAAAAGAATGCTTTGGCTTTTTATTTTTAAAACACTTTTTATTAGGAGGAAAAACCATGTCAACAATAACAATAAAAGAAGTAGGTTCATTTCAACAATTACTAAAAACAGTATTAGGTGCGATTGACAACAAAGCACAAAATGAATTACTTACAGGTGTACTTGTGCAAGCGAAAGGTGACGAAGTTGAATTAATAGCTACAAATGGGGATAAAACCATTAGGTGTACTGGTAAAGATGTTTCGCAAACGAAAAGTGAAGTAGCATTTTTGGTACACGCTAAAACATTTTTTGAGTTATTAAAAAAACTACCAAAAGAAGAAATCACTATAGACATCAAGAAAACGAAAATCACACTGACCGTAAAGAAAAATAAATATGATCTAAGTAAAATGGATGAATCGTCTTTCCCTATCTTACAAACAGAAGAATTTGATACATCTTTTGAAGTTCTAGCAAACAAATTTGTAGCCGGATTAAATGCTACTCTATATGCTGTTTCGGAAAGTGCTAACCGCCCAATTTTGGGAGGAGTGCATATGGAAGGAAAAGGAGAAGGGGAAGTCGTTTTTACGGCCACAGATTCTCATAGGCTTTCGTCATATGGTATTAAGTTAAATGAGGAACAAGAAGCTTTCGATGGAATAGTGATCCCTGGTAAAGCTGTAGAGGAATTGATAAAAACATTTTCTCCATTAGATGAAAAGTCAATTACTATTCAGTTTTCAAGAAACAATGTGCAAATAAGTAGTGAGAGCATCCTATTTGCTTCTCGGCTGCTTGAAGGTACGTTCCCTAGGACTGAAGGGTTAATTCCAAAAGAGTTTTCAACATCTTGTAAGGTACATAAAGAGGAATTAGCTGCTTCCTTGAAAAGATTGTTAGTAATGTTAGAGGCTACAAAAGACAAGATTATTTGCCTAACTTTAAATTCTGAAAGTACATTACCAATTCTTCAAATGGAAGGGAAAACCGAGTTGGCAAAAGCTCACGAAGAATTATTTATAAAAGATGCAAGCGGAGATATTCAACTTAAATTGAGCGTGAAATACATGCTTGACGCAATTGGAGCGATACCAGGAAAAGAAGTAATCATTAAGTTTTTAGATCCGATGAAACCGATTGTTTTGTATCCCTCGGAAGATGATACGTCTTCTGTAGATTTATTGTTACCAGTCAGATAATCAATAAACAGCCCAATCAGATATGGGCTGTTTATTTTGAAAAAATTTGATAGATATAACATTTTATATATTGATAACTTATTTTACTTTAACTTTTACAATTTTAGCTCCTGTTTTTTTTCCCGCTTTTTCTAAGAGCTTAGAAAAGTTACTTGCAGTATCTTTATTAATTTTTTTCCCCATAGTGTTCACTCTCCTTCACGTCACCATTCTAATAGCAGTATAGGTTGTTTTTTAAAATTCTAAACATAATTTGAGTCATAACTATCCCCTCCCTTCCATACGCTAGTACAAGACAGGAAAACTGGAAAAGTGACCCTGTAAAATTTATAGATTTATTACAAAGAGAGGGGAGAGGAGATGTTGGGTAACTTAAATCCATTATTTGAAGAAAAATATAATCAGGATAAAAATAAGGAACGAATAGAAGTTGTTTCGAAGAAGCAAACTTCACGTAAACGAAATATGCACTTTGATAAAGCTCATGATGTAAAGTTTCCTGTTAGTATACATTTACGAAAAGAATTAAAATCTTCATTAAAGCGCTTTAAATATTATTTTCCCGAGATAGAAATTAGAGAAACTAAATATAATACATTGCTATTGCTGTATGCTCTACAAAACATACACATTGTGAACTGGGAACAAGATTATTGTGATTCGAAAAATTACATGCATACAAAGCCACCAGAGTTCTATTATCAGGAGATAGGTGGACTAAATGGGATAGCTATGGAAAATGGGATATCTGACCGTAGAGCGGTATATATGATGGTTACGTCAGCGTTAAAAGATATTGAGAAGGGAGATAATTATAGTGCAATCTTTCAGCGACTTCAATCTATTAAAAGAAAAGTTACATGGTTCTAAGAAAAAGGGTGTTTGGAGATTAATTCCTGAACCAACATATTTATATATAGATATTAAGGTTCCTTTAATAGATTATTTGCGTGGAGATGTATTAATTTCCGATATAAAAGCGTTAAATAGTGAATCTCAACATGTCTGTTTAGATAAGCTTATTTCATTGTTATATTTACAGTTCCTCAATCAAATTCGGAAGGGTTTTTCTCTTGAAAAATTAGGAATCAATTTGGTAAATAAAATAGATGAGTTTAGAGAAAAAAACCTGAAAACAATTAATGGAGAGAAATTAAAACAGTTAACAACTAATACCTGGATTTTCGAGACGGAAGAAACGACTGATTATTTCTCTCAAACTGAAAAAAAATATGCATATTTAACTATTCGAATTAAACGGACTGAGATATACAGAGGTGAGGTTTTACTGTACGATCTTTCTAACGTTATTGAAGGTATTGATTTTACAGTTGAGGATGTTATAGCCATGTTGTATATGGATTTTATAAAAAAATTAACAAAAGAAGGCAATGATGAAAAAGTGATTCGTACCATTATCAGTAGTATTGAGTCTCACGGGGGATTTTGATTTTGAGCTTAATTCACCTGAAGGATAAGGTTTTCTGCTTTGATTGTACCCTCAATAAATTATCAATCTCAATAATTAGCAGGAGCAACATATGAACAAAGTGTCCTTGTTCATTTTTCTTATTTTAACTTATAATTATATGTAAATATGGAAAATGAGGTGGCAAGTGAAATGGCAATGAAACTAACAGTGACTGGAAAACCTATCAACATTAGACCTTGTAAATTTGAGAACCAACAAATATTTTGCTTAGATTTCGAGGAACAAAGCAAATCGATTCCTCCAAAAACACTTCCAAAACCGGGACAAGTTGCGGTCACTGCTATTCTCAGTGAGAAACAATGGAAAAAATTACAGAAGAGTATTGATGAATGTGGTGACACGCTCCAAAATGCGAACAAATTGATGATTCAAGGGGAAGTTACGTTAGATTTACCAATGGATATAGTAGAGGGGGATATGGGTTTAATCTGTTTCCAAGCTCAGTATGTCCCTAAAAAAGATAATGTAGAGAATGATAAAAAACAAGACAAGAAAGTGAAAGCATCAAAAGATGAAAAGAGTACTAGAATAAAAGACTTAAACGCACAACAACCTACACCACAAGCAGAGAAAAAAACCAAGGGAAAACAAAAGACTCATGATAAGAAAGAAATAGCGGAACTACATAAGAGATTTGATGGACAATGTCAGGAATGTGGTCAACGGTGCGACAAAAAAGTGGTCTCAATAAAAGAAAATGCTGGAGAGAAAACAATAATCTGTCCTGATTGTAAAGAGAATAATACATTAACATTCACAGTTGGGGAAAAGCTTGTGAGCATTTTGATAGAAGATACGAATATGAGTGAACATGAAGCCTTGCAGTATTTCACAGAATTTCCAAAGAAGTACGCGTTGGTCTATTTCAACGATAACGGAAGAACTTACTGGACGTGGGATGGAGAGCAACCTATTACATCAATCTATTGTTCTCATAAGGGGCATATCTTTGAAGCTGTTAATAAAAATGGTGAAAAGCTCCGCAAAAAAGCAAACCTTAAATGAATACAAAAAAATAACAATTGCATAATATAAAATACATCACGAATTGCTTTCATGAAAAAACAGCCCTACATCTCATCCTGTGGGGCTGTTAACTCATTTGAACGTCAATTATATCATTGAAATTAATCCTATAAATATCCTCAAACTTATCCATTATCCTAATATGTCTATTCATCGTATCAACATAATGAATATGACCGACAAATGGTTTAAACTGTCCATTTTCAAAGTATGTCACTACAACTTCGTTTGTATGCTCCATAGCTTCTACTATGGTATTATTTATAACCTCAATTTCGTGTTCATCTAATTCTGGTCTTTTTAATTTAAAATAGTCATCCTTTGCATCCTGTAGCATATAAGCAGACGCCCACTTTTTAATCCCTCTATCCTCCAACTGCATCACTCCTTTTTATTATTATATACGAAAATATGTTCGTTTAGTTACAAAAAAAGTTACAATATTTTAGGTTCTTTATATAAGAGTACAAATGTTGGTTTGAAATAAAGTCACGATGTTTATAAAAAAGATGCGATGTTTTGAATAAAGTCGCGATGCTTATAAAAAAGATACGACGTTTTACCCTTTGGATATATATCTAAAGGGATTTTTATAATTAGAGATAGAAAATCTGAACGACAATATAGTTATTCAAGAAAAGGGCCATATTGTGGAATAACAAGTTTTTTTGATTTATCAGTCAGTATAATATGGTGACTACCTCAAATTGAATAAGGCTCTCCTGCCGTAATCATAAAAATTTTTTTATTCCCCTAAAGTTTCGCTTATGTGTGATATTGTACACCCCACAACTCACTATAGTCAGAACAGCTTCTATTGAACTAATAACCTTATTCCGGACAAGACATCAGTTATCATAATCGTTTAGATGTTTATGATTCAGCTATAGTTTACGATTTATGTGAGGTGTATGAGTACTATAACATTTAAGTATGTCAAAATGGTTACAAGTATATGTCAAACAACTAAAATATTTCACAATACTATAACCTTTCACGAAATGTGCAATAACCTCATGGTTTTTATGTCAAAGTACGTACCCACACTAATAAATTTGTTTTCAAATGAATAATGTCAATTGAAAAATTAATTCCATTAGTAGGATATTATACCTTGTATACCATTATTATTATATATTCGTTGTTTCTTTATTACTTTATACTAGTAAAGTCCGGACAGACTAACAGTAAGAGAGAGGGAATTATTAATGTCACCATCGTTTAGAAAATACTACCGTTTTATTGCTATATTTTTATCGTTTCTTTTAATTTTTACTGCGGTAGCTCCTAATATTGCAAACGCTGCAAAAGGAGAAAAAGAAAGAATAGTAAAAAAACAAGAAATTGAAGCAGATATTGGTGAAATGCCATCAAAGCTACCCAAAGAAAAATTAGAATTAAAGAGGAAAAGAACAAAATACTCCACTAGGTACCTTAATCCAGATGGAAGTTTTACAGAGGAAATTTATCTGGAACCGCATTTCTATCAAGATCCTAAAGATAAAAAATGGAAAAATATAGATAATACCTTAAAGAAAAAAGACAAAAAAAATAAGGTTGAAAACTCAGCTAATAATTTCAATGTTGCTTTCTCTGAAGAATCAGGTGGAACAGACCTTGTGACTATAGAAAAAGATGGGAATAGCATATCCCTTATTCCTACAAAAAATAAGGAAAAGAAAGTAAAAGGAAAAATAGAAGATAACGAAATAACTTATAGTGAGATATTTGATCAAGCAGATGTTCGTTATCAAATGCAAGGAAATGGAGTTAAGGAAGATATTATACTTAATGATGTTCCTAGTGAGAATACCTTTTCATTTGAGTTGAAACTGAAAGGCTTGACTGCTACGACTGATGAAGAAGGTTTGATTATTTTTAAAGATAAAAAAGGTAACAAGCAGTGGTATTTTGAGAAGCCATTTATGACTGATGCAAATGGACAATATTCTGAAGATGTTATTTTAGCCTTAAAAGAAGAAAAAGGAAAGATTTTTGTTGACGTTGTAGCCGATTCTACTTTTCTAGAGGATCCTAAAACTAAATATCCGGTAACAATTGATCCAACCATTAACCACTGGGATGTTTTACTTGATACATTTGTAGCTACTGCGTATCCAGATTCTGTAGCATATAGTCACCCTTCTATGAGAACAGGTTTCGATACATCCTATGGAGTAACTCGTTCGCTTTTGGCATTTACTTTACCAACTCTACCAAGTGACAGTAATATTACTAATGCAACATTCCATGCCTATCAAACGAAAACTGATGGAATTACTGCATCTATAGATTTATATCGTATTTTGGATGATTGGGAAGCTGGAACTACAACTTGGAATCGACAACCATCGATTGATCCTAATCCAGAATTTACAGAAACAAACAATATCGCAAATGGCTATTGGGAATGGGAAATAACCAACTTGGCAAATGATTGGTATCGTGGCGACCAAGGGAACTATGGTTTTATGTTGGTGCAGAAAAATGAATCTTCTACACCATCACGGGTATTTAATCAAGTTAACAGTGGGAATTTTACACCTAGGTTAACAATTAATTACACAGTTGATCCAATTGGGTTCGAAAGTTATTGGGATATTACAGAAGATGGAGTTAATCCTGTAAATGGAAATCTGTTATTCTCAAAAATAGATTTAGACATACCTGGGCTTGGCGTAACTACAGAAGTTACTCGCACGTATAACAGCCGAAAATCAGAGAAGTTTGGTATGTTTGGGTACGGTTGGTGGAGCAATTTAGAGTCAAGTTTGAATGATTCAGGATTTGGTCCTATCACATTTATGGATAAAGATAATACTAGCCATATTTTTGGTCAATCCTTAGATGGAGGATATGAGACACCTAATGGTCTATATGTCTCCTTTACAAAAAATACTGATGGAACATACACAATTACTGAAGTAGATGGAACAATATATCAATACAATACTTCTGGGAAAATTAGTACCATAACGGACAAAAACGGCAATAAAACTACTTATGGCTATAATAATTCAGGTAAATTATCTTCAATCACTGATGCATCTGGAAGAGTAACAACTCTATCTTACGGTTCAAATGGATTTGTATCTGATATTACTGATTCTGCTAATCGTACAACAAGCTATAAGTACGATGAATTAGGTAATCTTACAGAAGTTATAGATCCTGCAGGATATGGAACAACTTTTGGTTATGACTCAACTCATAATATTACATCAATAAAGGATGGTAGAGAGAATACTACTATTATTGTTTATGATGAATTTGACCGAGTGAAAAGTATAAGTAAACCTATTACAATTGAAGGTGTAGTTGATACTAGTAAAACAGACTATTCCTATAATCCAGATATTGCAGTTACTTCTGTAACTGATGGAGAAGGAAATCGTGTGGATTACTCGTATAATTCGAATGGAAATATTGTTCAGATTACAGAAAATCCATTGGATGACCAAAATAAAGCTGTTACTACGTTTAGTTATGATGATAAGAATAATCTTACAAAAGTTATAGAACCAAATATAAACAAGAAAAATGGATCAGAAGCATATATATATTCTTATGATGAAAATGGAAATATCAATCAATTTCAATCTCCTAAAGATACAAGTTCATTCTATTTGTATGATAATGAAAACAACATTATAGAAGAGCAAGACTTTAATGGAAACATTAGTGAATATGAATATGATGAAAAAAATAATAATACGGAATCAATTGATCCATACCAACAAACAGCTTCACAAAAATATCAAAGTAATGGAAATGTAGAATATTCTACTCACAAAATGTCTGTAGCAGATAATCTGTTATCTAACCCTAGTTTTGAAAGGGACAGTGATGGGGATAACTGGCCTGACCATTGGACCCAATACACGGAGACAGGTACATCTGCAACTTATGCTTGGGAAGATGTTTCAAAGTTCGGTAACAAATCAATAAGCGTATCATCACCTGAAGGATGGGCTGTTCTCTACTCAGAAATGATGCCGTATGAGGAAAATGAAAATTACATTGCAAGTGGTTATGTGAAAACTGAAGCCTTGACTGGTACAGCAATACTTAAAATTGATTATTATACTTCAACTGGAACATGGCTTGATCAAACCTATTCTTATGCACTTACAGGATCACATGATTGGACTCGAGTACAAACGGTGATTGATAACGCACCAGTAAATACTTCACAAATACGTGTTACAGTCGGAACATTTGTAGGTGAAGGAAAAGCGTATTTTGATGCAATTCAAATTGAGAAAGGTACTGTTTTAGGTGCGTATAACTTAGTTGAAAATTCAGGATTTGAAAGAGATAGTAATCAAGATGGTTACCTTGATGATTGGTTAACAAGTGGAAACTTCTCTGTAAATGATACCTTAGACGGAACTAATGCTTACGTTGGAGAAAATGCCCTTAAATTAACTGGTGAAGTAGGAAAAAATAAGTATATTAAACAGTCTATTTCTTTAGTAGGGGATGAGAATACGCCACTTACTTTATCGGGGTGGTCAAAACAAAATGGAGCTGATCCGAATGGTGGATATTATTTAGTACAAGTAGCTATTCATCATAAAGATGGTACTATTGATTGGACTAATTCTGAATTCTTTGATCCAACAGCGGAAGGTTGGCAACATATTGCAGCACAAGTAAACCCTAAAAAGGCATTTGACCAGATCGATGTATACTACTATTTTTATAATCAAACAGGAACAGCTTGGTTTGATGCGATGCGTTTAGAGGTTGGTGCTTCTCATACTCAATTAACCTACGATGCAAACGGTAATTACATTACAAATGTAAAGAGCCCACTTGGAAATACAGTGTCTTATGGATATGATAAAGTTGGGAACTTAATAAGTTTTTCTGATGCAAAAAATCAAAAGACTACTTTTGAATATGATGGTCGAAATCTTTTAACCAAAGTAAGAGATACAAATTTAAATGAGACTATATATACTTATGATGGAGAAGGAAATCGAACAAGTGTTACCGATGCAAAAAATCAGGTAACTAGTTATGAGTATAATGAATTTAATCAATTGTCAAGATTTGTTAATCCGCTACAACAAATAACAAAATTTGAA
Organism: Nanhaiella sioensis; assembly: GCF_046557775.1. Taxonomy (NCBI): domain Bacteria; kingdom Bacillati; phylum Bacillota; class Bacilli; order Caryophanales; family Bacillaceae; genus Nanhaiella; species Nanhaiella sioensis. The sequence continues at coordinate 202,865 of NZ_JBKAEG010000002.1, read as the reverse complement.
TATAATAAAAACGGTGACCAGACAAAACTTATTAACCCTAATGGTGATATAATTTCATACACTCATAATGAATTAAATCGGTTAGAAAAGGTTTTATACAATGGCATTGAAAAATGGAGTTACGGGTACGATCCAAATGGAAACATCACTTCAGTAATGAATCCTTTTGGGACAGGAACAACATATAAGTATGATAATGATGGTAATTTGGTTCAAAGTACTGAAAAATCTTCGAATGTAATAGACTATGTATATGATTCTAACAGGAACATAACTTCATATAGTGTAACTGCTGGTGCTAAGGAATATTCGAATAGTTTTAAGTATAATCAGCTTGATCAAATAATTGCTATGGAACGAAACAATAACAATATTATTAAATACGTATATGACGAAAGAGGTAATATTATCTCTTCAAAACGTTCAAACGGAACGTATTCTGCAATTGAGTATGATTCTAACAATATAATACACTCACTTGTTAATTATGATACAAATGGCAATGTGATTGATAAATATGTGTATTCGTATGATGAAAACAGTAATCTGACTGAAGTTAAAACAAACAATGGAAATATATTGTACCAATACGATAGTTTAAATCGTCTAACAAAAGAAACATTAACAGATGGTGCAGAGATATCCTATGAATATGATGCTGTTGGAAATCGTACAAAAAAGATACTTTCAGATGGCCTTAGTACCACAACTACAAATTACACATATGATTCAGGTAACCAGTTAACTGATGTAGATGGTCAATCGTATAATTATGATGCGAATGGAAATCTTATAAATAATGGAGAAAAGACCTTTATTTATAATGAAAATAACCGTTTGATTGAAGTACAAGATAACAATGGTACAGTAATAGCTACTTTTGAGTACGATCATCTAGGTAGACGAACAAGCATGACTACATCGACTAATGAAAAAATAAACTTTCATTATCAAGGCGATAAAGTTATCTACGAAACAGATGAAAATAATAATATTATATCAGAATACACTTGGGATGCTGACGGAAACCCTGTAACAATGACTAAAGAGGGTGTGACATATTATTATCAAATAAATAGTCATGGTGATGTAATATCTCTATCAGATGAAGTAGGTAATATTGTTGCAGAATATCAATATGATGCTTGGGGGAACATTCTCTCTCAATCAGGTGAACTAGCATCAGTTAACCCTTATAGATATGCTAGTTATCGTTATGATGAAGTAACGGATATATACTATTTAATGGCTCGTTATTATAATCCAAAGGATGGACGTTTTCTTACTAGAGACAAGTTTCTTGGTTTTGAGGAAGACCCGTCAAGTTTAAATTTATATGCTTATGTTGGAAATAACCCTATAATGTATATTGATCCTACTGGACATTGGAGAATAAAAGTAAGGACTGTGGCAGCACTTCTTAACACAGCTCTAGGGTTTGCAGTTGGTGGAGGTGTTGGTGCAATTCAAGCCTATATTATTAAAAAAGGAAAAAAGGCAGCAAAACGAATGTTTTATAAAACTGTAGTAAGTAGGCTTAAAGCTTGGGGCGCTAAAAAATTAGCATTTGCTGTAGGGGCAGCTGTAGCATTTGCATTGAACTATGCAGACGTAGGTGGAGCTATAGCAAGATATCTTGATAAAAAGGACAAAAAGCCAAGAAATGGATATATTGATTTCTAATGAAAAGTTGGATAAAATATGTAGTCGCATCTCTATATGTATTTATTTTTCTTTATTTAGTTGACGTCTTTAACATTCCTAAAAATATTTATTATTTGTTCGTTGGTTTTACTTTATGTGTGGGAGGTTCGTTGTTGATTATTTACATTTTTGAGCGGAAAGAGAAAACTAAAAATAAATGACTTAAACGAGAATTCTTTCGAATCAAAAGGTATTAGGTTTATGTACATGTAAATATTATATTTTGGTTTATTACCAAATAATCGAAAAAGTTTTTCACACAGGGCCTCGGATAGTAGACATTTTTTTATAGTCGAACTATTCGAGGTTTTTCCATGCTAAGCTGTATGTAATTGAGTTACCGTATCAGTATGGGTTTTCCTTCAGATGATTACGAAAAATAAAGTCGTTTAAAAAATTTTTTTATGAGGTCATTTTAACTCAATAGGAATGTAACAAAATCTTGAGACAAGTTGGCTGATACTTTCTTTATTACCGTTTGACCGTCGTTTTGTAGGTGCATAATAAAGTAGTTAAATTTTATGAGTTTGAAGCTGCATTGGAAGGATATGAGTCAAACTTCAAACTGGAAGATTATGAGTTTCTTACATCTAATAATCCAAAAAGAATACCTCAATTTAAACTGTTTTAAATATGACAAAAAGACCTTTGTACTGATGACTATACCAGGTACTGATAAATTAGAGATTCTTATGGTAGAAGAACTACCTGTAGATATAAGGAATTACTTTATTAAATTGGTACTTTGATAGGATTCATACAGTGCATTAACAGAAATTAATCTATAATACCGCTAATAACAGCTAACTGCGTTTTGTTTGATTAAATTATGAGTTGAGTGTAACGGTTAATATAAGTGAATGCTTTAGGCCTTATTATAAAGGGTATGAAGATTAGATAATAGATATGAGTAATGGTATCCAATTAATAATTAACACCTATGATGAATATGGTAGAGATAGTGGTATTAAGCTAACAGGCTTAATAACTGATGGAAATATAAGTGATAAAGAGGTGTTTAAATCTATTAATTGGTTATTGAATGTGTATCAACTACGGGACACATTGATTAATAATTTTTTTTTGAAAAATGAACAACCTGAAATTGTTATTCACCAATATGGTGCAAATCTGAAATATAGATTAGCGTCCCTTATTATTTTTAGACAATTAATGAGTCGGTTAGTTCTAGTTCTTCAAAAATTAAAATTTGGAACTTTTTCATATTTTACATAATCAGCAATTACTTTTCAGTTTACCGTGGCTTAGCTCCACAAGAGCTTTTAACATAGATATTCGCACATTTAAGTCAAGTTATATATGTTAGTCCAGCCTTCTATAGCAAATAACCATACATATAAAGTAAAAACAATTATAGAAGGTGAAAATAATAATGAAGGAAAAAGATTGTAAATGTAGAGTTGTTCCAGCACTACACAAGGACCACAGGGACCTCCTGGGAAACCTGGACCAAAAGGACCAATGGGATTACCAGGTAACCCACTAGGGGTCTGCCAAATTGAAGGAGAGGGAACAGAATTTGCATCACCTGGTGGGGATGTCGTGTTTAGCGTACCAGGTCCCTGTATCGATTTATCAACAGCCAATAACAATAATGCAATCCAGCTTTCTGATATTGGAATATATGAGATTTCATTTGAGACAAATTGTAATATGAATCTAAATGAAAATCTTTCTTTTCAATTTAATTCTGATGTTACAGGATCTATTGGATCAACCATTCAACTTAGACCTGCAGCTGCTTCATCTGAAACCTATCCAGTTTCAAAATCTTTTCTATATCAAAGCAGTGCTATGAATGAAGTGATTTCCGTTTCAACACCTACTGCCGATGGTTCTCCTAGTTACGGTGACCAACTTTTACATGTAATTAGATACAGTTGACACCCCCGAGGTTGGATTCAAAAGACTGGTGTATCCAGTCTTTTTTGAATTTTTTGTATATTAATGAATGTCATATTCAATTCTAGCTTACTTAATAGCCAGTTAAAGGAAGTTTCATGACTATTAGTCTATAATGGGATAGTTTCATCAAACTTGCTTAAAATTGAAAAGGTAATATGAAATTCTGATTTTGTTACATACCTTGTAATTTTGAAATCAAAACTATTAAGATAGGTATTAGTAAACAGAAGCTTAGTTCTGTTTACTAATTAAATGTTATTCAACAATATGGTGCAAGAATATAGTAAAGGCGATCCCGGCTAGATGAAGAATAATAGCTATAGAAAAAAGATCAACCAGAAGTGATAGATATATGCCAATATTCATTTTAGGGCCATATTGTGGAATTCTGATTTTTTTAATTAATTATTTTGTAGGTTATAAATTTTAATAAGATACATCCCTATATCTAGTTAGACTTACTTAGCTTGATCAGACTATAAACAAACATCAAATCACTTCTCTTTTAAAGGAGAAGTTTTTTGAAAATTCTATATAACTCAATGGACGTTTTGGCTGATAGCAAGCAAATAAAAAAAGAGCTGACTCAGCTCATAATCTTAGTTTAAAACCATATTCTTTTTTCTACTTGACCAATAATTTCTGGAGTACCCTCAATTATTTTTGCTGATTCTTGTTTTAGATAGTGAGTGTTAAGCCATTCCACAAGTCCTTCTGTATTCACTAAAAGACCATCTTTTTGACCATTATGATATATCCAATATTTATGGTCATTACCTTTATCATTTAACCAAGTATAAAATTTAACCTTAATATCATCTATATTTTTTCCAACGTGGGCAGGAACAGTTATATAGTCCTGGTGCTGAAAATAATCTAATTCTATAATCATTGATAAGACCCCTTTGATTTCATTTAGTCCTCTTTTATGAGAATTCTCCATTATATAAAAGTCGAGCCAAAAGGAATGTTCCTATCTTTTGGCTCAGTATAGATTCTAGATTAGTTTACCAAAAAAAGATATGAGAAGGTAACTTTCCAAAATCTTCAGGTTTTTTAGTGTTGGATGCATGGTAATGGTAGTAATAACCATTTCCTGGTGTTGTCTGACCACCGTGTATTTCGTAACCCCAAACGTATTGAGCAGCGGCATCTGCAAGATTGTATGCTAAAATTTGATTTCTTGCCCAAACATCCCTTTCCTCAAACGCTGCAGATTTTGACCACTTTACTCTATTTGTAGCATCTGTTTTAGTTATAGCTGGACCAACATATACATTATCATTTTGAATTGCAGCAGCATAATAATCGTATTTATTGTTATTTCTTAACTTCTCTATAATTTCAACAACACGAGCAAATTCTTGTGCACTAATAATAATAACTAGTGCGGCAGCTGCAAGTGCTTCGAGAAGGCCAGTACCTATAACAGCGCCTATACCTACAATTATTGGGATTGCTGATGCCTTAACGTTGTCCTTGTTTTTAACTACTTTATGTTTTTTACCAGTAGTAATGTTTTCAAACTCTACATCAAGTATCTTCTTCTTAAGATCTTCATTGTAATAAAGATCGTTAACATGAACTATGTAATCATTCTCTACATCTTTATTTTTGTTACCCTGGTCTTGCTCTTTATATTTTTCTTTTACCGTTATTTCCTTTGTTTCCTTATCATATGTCATTTTAGCATTGTAATTTTCAATTTCGAATTTTGCTATAATTTTTTGTTCGTTATCTGTGATAATTTCAATATTATCTCTTACTTCTTTTGCAGTCATATCTAACTCTTCAAAATACTCGTCATCTGCAAAAACATATCTATTTTCTTCGGTGTTATTCGTTGCAAATGTTTTTTCATTTACGGTATAAGCAAATACCAAAATCAAAGCCATTATAGATGGTAATATTTTCTTAAACATTATAATTCTCCTTAATTAATGTATTGAAATGAATATTTTTAGAAAATGTTGTCTTATCTTTTTTACGATGAATCCTCAGACATATCTAATAATATCTCGTACACTTTTTCATGCAAGAAAGTATCATTTTTTTCAATACCCAGTTGTTGAGAGTATTGCAAGATTAAAGAAACAATTCCAGAGATATGTGCTGTTGCAAGAGATGTCCCGTTATATGAACGGTAACTATTATTGGTCGTTGTTGTAAGAATATCAACTCCAGGTGCTGCAAAATCTATTTTTCCGTTTGGAGAGAATGAGGCTATGTTATTTTCTTTATCTACTGCAGTTACAGATATGACTTCATCGTATGCAGCAGGGTATTCAACACTCCCATTACTAGAATTTCCAGCAGCAGCCACTACAACAATATTTGCATTAATTGCTTTATTTATTGCATTTCGAAGTTCAACCTTGTCTTCTTCAATTCCAAAACTCATATTAATAATTTGTATTTTGTTATCAATACACCACTCAATAGCTTCCTGTATGTGGGATAACTCTCCATATCCAAATTCATCTAACACTTTGATAGAGTATAGTTCTGCACCTGGTGCAATGCCGATGATACCAACATCGTTATTCTGTGCAGATATTATTCCGGCTACATTTGTCCCATGTCCTAGATCATCAATTACAGGAGTGTTTGGAGAAATAGCATTAAATTCACCTGCGACACTACTTTTTAAATCCTCGTGATTTTTATCTATACCACTATCTAAAATTGCAATTTTGACCCCGCTACCAAAGTTGTCAGACGGAATAAAAGGACTTATTACTTTTTCAATTCCCCAAGGTATTACAGAATCTGAGTTAGGTTTTTCTTTTCCAAAAGAACTCTCAGATTCAAATAATTCTTGAAAAACACTTACAACATACTGTGCGTTTATCAGAGAAGGCTGAGATTTGCTATCGTTATTTGTAGTAAGAAAAAAATAAATACATGATGAAATAATTACTGGTAAAAATAAGGACAGGATTAAAAATCGTTTTAACATTATGCCCCCTCTAAAGAATGATTACAAATGTACGTATAAGTATTAGTTATGTTAATATTGAATTTTTCATAAAACAACATTATTCTAATAAGTTTTTATTGAAAATCGGCCGATGAACAACGAGTTTTATAATAAAGCAAAGTATGATAAATTTGTATTGGGAAATTTATTTTGATTTCGATAGAAGATTATTGCTATACGTAGTTATTATAAATAATTTTGGGGATTTGAAGTTTATGATGAATTTTGGAAGACTTATATACTACCATCGGAAGCGGACTGGTTTAACACAACAACAATTGGTTGAAGGAATTTGTTCAGTATCTCATTTGAGTAAAATTGAAAATAACTCAACAGAAATGAGCAAAGAAACAATGCATTTACTCTGTGAGAGATTAAATATTCAATTATCAGAAGAGAAACACCACATTAACCGTATCGAAAAAGATATTAAATCATTGAATAAAGCGTTAACAAGTTTAAATATACAAAAAAGCCAAATGATTTACACGAATATTATTGAAAAAAAAGAATGGATTGAATCTACAACACTTGTCTTTTTATTTAATATAGTAATTTTCCGTTATTACTTATTTTTTAATGAGCTTAGTAAAGCACAACATATAAAGGCCCTGTTAATGAAACAAGAAAAAAAATTTTCCCAACATGAGAGAATTTTATATGATTTATTTGTATCTATCTACTATCATAAGAAAAATAATCCAAAAAAATCTCTTGATATTTTAAAGAAGATACAACAAATAGAGCAAGATCCACCAAGTGAAGTCTATTATTATTTGTCTCTATCTTATGGAAAATTAAATAAATACTCACTTTCTATGTTATATGGTGAAAAAGCTTTGGAAAAATTTCAAAAGGACAATAATTATCTAAGAATTATTGATACCCAATTGGTTATAGCAATAAATTTAAAACAGACAGGAGCTTTTGATGAAGCATTAGAAATTTACCTCACATTAATTGATAAAGCAGAGTTATTAAATAGTAATAGACACTTAGCTAAAATTTACCATAATATGGGTAATTTGTATTTTTTGAAAAAAGAGTATCACAAAGCCTCACAGTATTTTAAGAAAAGTTTAGAAATAAAAGAGTTTGGCTCTGAAGATTATATTATAACTTTATCGGGACTTTCTGAATCATATATATATTTGAATGAAAGAGAAGTAGCTAGAGAGTTAATAAATCGAACTATAGAATTGTCTATTAAAAAGGACTTGACAACAAATGTCATGGTGTTTACAATTTACTCGCATCAATTAAATAATAATTGTGAAGAAATGTACAAATACATTGAGTCTTATGCTTTACCTTTTTTTCTGAAAAATAAAAAATGGCAATTAGTATCTAAATACGGAGAATTAATGGCTTCCTATTATTCTGAAATTAAATACCATCAAAAAGCATATAAATATTTATCATTAAGTAATGAAGCTCTTCATAATATTTTTAACAAGGAAAGAGGATACTGAAATGAAAAAATTGTTGAGTGTTTTTCTAATTGGATCAATAATTTATGGAACATCTATGTCAGAATTAGTCAATGCTGAATCGGCACCTAATGCCGGTGAACAAAAAATTGTAACTTTTAATAATTTACCAGAACCTGATTGGCCTGATGAGTAATATATAATCCAGGAATATTTGACAACCAAATTTAGTTCATTGCAAAATCTCTTATATTAAAAAGCACTATGAAACACAAGTTTAGTTGTGTTTCATAGTGTTTAAGCTTCAAAGTTAATATTCCACAAAATGGCGCTAATCTGTAATAAAGGTTAGCGTTCTTATCATTTTAGGGCCATATTGTGGAATAACAAGTATTTTTGATTTATCTATTTTATGAATCCATAGTTGTAGACATTTTAGTAGACACAATACCCATTGAGGTGAATAACGGTAAATTCAAGCCCTGTCACAAGGGCTTTTAATTATGGAGAAAAAGAGGGGATAACATGAATTTAATTAAAAAATTTTCAGCGGGATTTATAAAATTAGGCCCTATTGGAACTGCGTTAAACTTCATGTATGGAGTAGGAAATTTAATCTTTATTGCAATGTTAGCACTCGTTACAGTATTAGATTGGGTAAGTGGAATTAGAGCATCAAAAATTGATGGAACGTACACGTCTGAGTATGGGAAATCAGGCATTTACAGAACGTTAGTTATGTTTTTGCTTCCAGTGCTAGGAAACATAGTTGACAAAAACACTATCGACCATTTTTATTCTGTACGAAATTGAAATTGGTATGTTTTTCTCGTTAATAACTGGAGGTTTGATTTATCACACCTTAATGAGTGCGGCTGCTAATTTTGAACGTGCTGGGTGGGGAAAATGGGTGCCAATTAAAGTTGTAGAAAGTGTAGCATCTGAAATCAAAGCGAAAACAGAAAGATCTAATAAAAGAAGAGAAGTTATTTATCCAGAGAATAAAGACGGTGAGCACAAATGATTCCAGTACGTAAAAGCCTAGTATCTAAAACTAAACATAAACTTAAATGCCCATATACGATGAATGCTGAGTATATCACTCTTCATAATACTGCAAATGATGCTCCAGCAGAAAATGAAATTAAGTATATGATTTACAATAATAATGAAGTGTCATTCCATTATGCGGTAGATGACAAAGAAGTTGTCCAAGGTATTCCAATTAATCGAAATGCCTGGCATTGTGGGGATGGTCTCAAAGGTAAAGGAAGCCGTAAATCAATTGGTATTGAAATTTGTTACTAAAAAGGTGGGGGAGAGCGATATAGAAAAGCAGAAGCATTGACAGTAAAATATGTTGCTCAACTGTTAAAAGAGCGTAATTGGGGTATAGATAAGGTAAAAAAACACCAAGATTGGTCAAATAAATACTGTCCTCATCGAATTTTAGGTGAGGGTAGATGGAATGCGTTTCTAAGAGCTATTGAAGCAGAATTAAATTCAAAGCAGGAGGAAGTAAACATGAAATTGAAGGATTGGCAATACAAAGATTTACAAGTAGCCTACCAAAACGCATATGATCGAAACATTTTAAAGAGTAATGAATGGGTAGAAAAAGCTAAAAAGAAAGAAATTACTCTTGATGAAGCGATATTTTTAAACACAGTTATTGTTGATCGAGCTTTGAAATAATGTATACCAATATATAACATTTGCATATACTATAATACATCACGAATGGCTTCCACGAATACCCCTGCCCTCACCAAACTGGCAGGGGATACATATTTTATAAATCGGATGGGAATTTCCAACTGTATTGCCTCTATTCTTCTGGATAGAGGCTTTTTTTTTGTACATAAAAGAAAAGATAAATTGGCCTGAGAGCATCACAGCAACATATGTATACCTCGCTGATTGTTCATGAAAGGAGGAAGCATCAGAGAGGTGAAAGTGTGGTATTTACGGTGTACTATATATTATGTAAGTATCTTTAATTAAGCTTGTATAAATGTGATAGGTGATATAAATCATTTTTATGCAACTTAAGTGATATCTTGTCTAGTCAATTTACTCGTCATAGATTCATCGATACCATTTTTTACAGCGCGTTTTAGTATCTCATAAAAGACAAAAAAGAAAATAGTACAGCAAATAATGCAAGAAAAAGTATAGCATCCAAGCTAATCACCTCAAGTTAGAAAGTTATTTACAAGGTAAATTATAACAATAATTAATAATGAGTTAGTAAACAAAATGGACATTGTGGTTATCGTATCTAAGAGTGATTAGATACAAAAGGAAAGTACCTCGTCACAAATGGAGAGGTACTTTAAATGACATTGGCATCTTAATCTTCAGGTGGACAAATTTTATTAAGAGAAATACCATCTGGATATGGATCACAATTTTCGCCTCCAGTACCACCAGTACCACCACCATCATCAGAAGGTGGTGGTGGATAATATGTATTAGATGTACCTAGCCCCATCCCGAATAGTAATGTGAAGGTTTGCTGCAAACATCATTAATTTTTTCTTAACTAAATCACCTCTTTGACAGAATAATTTGAACATTTAAATTATACTAACTTTTATTGATAAGGTCTATGTTTTCTACAAAAAATCCTATATATAATACTTTTTTATTCTCATTGTAATCATTGTAAAGATGAGGGTAGCAGATAAAATAGTTTATAGTATTAGGGTAAGCGCCCGGTGCCTTGTCGTATTGCTATGACAGGTTTCCAAACGCTCCCCTCCGAAACGGACTTACACCTTTCAATGTATACGGCTCTCCACTTATCATCTAAATGTTTAGACTTGTTTAATACTACTTTTAGATTTTATAATGCCTCACGCATTAACCTCATTTTGTATTAAACTGATAGGCTGTCCTCCTTTGCCATGTGATAGGCTTTCCCTATCTCGGACTACTACGAGGACTCCGTTACCTTATCGGATATTCAGATACCGTACGTACCATAACCTTTGAGGCATTCCGACTTAGGTAATCCCCATTTAGACAGATAGAAACAAGCTTTTTGTAATGGAGGAAGCGACTTTCGTCTGTTTCTACTTATGGTAGTTGAGAGGATAAGATACACTTGGCCTCTTACTATGTTTCTATAATCAACCCTTATCCTTATAGCGTTACAGTTACCTTTCGCTATACGCATCACTAATCGCTCTTAGACTATCGTTCAAGCAGTTTAGCTTTCTTCCTTGTTTACAAAATTCATCTTGCCCTTCAGTCGTGGCGTGGTAACTCGTCAACTTATGGCTTTACGCAACATGCTACACTCCCCGTTAGGTTTCCCCTTCGGATAAGTTGGGTGATGATAGGCTTCGATTGTGAATTTTAACCTACGCTGTTGCCATCCAGCGATTTTTTATCTGCCCTTATGGGCGCATAACACAAGTGATATTATGTAACCTCCCGAAATTTTCGCGAGGTGATAAATAGCCTTATACAAGGATTCTACTGGTAGATTATATTGTATGCATTATAACTTTATTTATTTTGAGCTTTTGTCCATAAAAAGACAAAAACTATGCTTCTATATAAAAGCATAGTTTTTTAAAATCACATATACATATCCAAGCTATTCTCTAATTAATGAATATAATGAACTATAAAGGTTAAAGGAGGTGTATTTATGGCCAAAGGAAAAATACGAACTACCGGTGTTTTGTACCGAGAAGTAGGTACCGTTGAAGGACACACAGAAATCCTAAATCGTGGCGAAGAGGAATGTACAATAAAAGCTACAGCATTTGATTGGGAAGATGAAAATGAACCAATGTTGATTAAAGAAGAGATAATAGTCATTGATCCGAACACTCGGGCAGCATTTGATTTCGAAATGTCTCGACACGCTGAACTTGTTATAGAAACTGAAAATAAGTGTAAATGTATGGGTGTTTTCGCAAATCTTTATTTTCGTGACCAGGATAATTGTACGGTAGGTACACCTGTATATAACAATGATTTTATAGATGTACCATATGACTGTTACTAAGTAGGAACATTATTTTTATTATCTTAAGATATGTAAACTCTCCCTGTTTTTTGAAAGAAGGCGACAAGGAGAGTGAGTGATAATAAAGGGTGTAATTTATTTTATGGAAGTATTTTAGTTAAGCTTGTATGAATGGATAGGTCAAATAAATCATTTTTACGTAACACAATGATTATTGAGTCGATTAGTTCCAGTTCTTCAATAATGGAGTATTGGAACTATTTTTATTTTACATAATCAGGATTCTACTTTGCGGTATATCGTAGCTTAGCTCCCTTTACCTTAAAAACAAAATTTCGTAATGAACCGTTGTCATACCCTTATAACAGGAGATTTTGCTGCAATATACCCTTGTATATATCACACAGCATACAATCATTTTGGAGAGCAGACGAATAATATATCTTATCCCAAACCTAAAGGAAGTGATGATTTGACCATTTTTATTGTGCCTTCAGATGACACACCAACAATCAATTCGGCTATTGATCAGGCTGAATCAGGAGATATCATTAAGATCAAAGAGGGTACTTACTCTGAAAATGTCATTGTTGATAAAAATTTCATTACAATTCAAGCATTAGACAGAGCCAGTGTCACAATTAGGGGATTCAACCAAACAGGAATTGGTATAGATATTAAAGGTGTAGAAGGTGTGATCATTCAAGATTTAGTGATTACTAACTATTCAATTGCGATTTTCTTAAGAGGAAACAAGAATAGGATTATAGATGTATCAGCAACATCAAATGCTATATACGGCTGTCTTCTAAGAGGAGATAATAACATCATTGAAGATTGCTTATTTCGTCTAAATGTTATAACTGGAGTAAATATTGCAGGGAGTTCAAATATTTGTAGAAATAATATTTGCGATGAAAATGTAATAGGTGGATTTATTTGCTCAGAAGGGAGTGCAATTCGAAATTTAATTGAAAACAATACCATTTTTGAGTCTGAGATAGCAATAGGATGGTTAACAATAAATTCAACTAACAATGTTTTTTCAAAAAATCTGATTGCTAATAATGATTTTGCAATTATCATACAAAATTCTGGGAATGAAATTTCTAGAAATATCATTAAATCTCATAAACTTGAGGGTGTAGATATTCTAGGAGATGATAATAAATTATTAAATAATCTTGTTGTTGATAGTAATGTTGGACTAACTATAGTTGGAAATAAAACCGAAGTAATAGGAAACGTTTTTCTGTGGAATAAATCAGCTGATATTGTAAATTTAGGGGAAGGAACTATTTTTAATAGTAATAAAATTGAAAAAGAAATTTTATAGTAATAGTAGACTGTTATTGATTACTAAAGATTGAGTTAGAAAAGTTAGAAAGTCTGGAAAGTCTAGTGTTCTAAAAATGTATAAGGTTGTATTCTTTATACATTTTTAGTTTACATAATAGTAGTTATAGGAAGTTAACTAGTTTTTATATAATTGATCCTCGTAGTTAAACACACACACTTTCTCAATAAGTGATACGTATCTTATAGTATTAATTTATTTGGAAGGTGATTCAATGAGTGCCTGCACATGTAAAAATAAAGTCCCATTTAAGGTTGACACAGCAAAATGTTGCAAAATCTTATGTAACCAGACAGATGCGGACATTTCAGTTAGGATTCAAGCTGGAGAAACCCGTGTGTTTTATCGGAATATTTCAAACCAGATCGGTACAACAGGGATGCTTTCTATAGATGGTAATAGCGGCTTCGATAATCTACCCAGTGGACCAGTAAATTTAACCTTTGTACCTCAAAGTGGACCGGATGTAAATATATCATTAGCTGAAGGTGAAGGAGGGACTTTTAATTTTGCAAATATAGTCGAAATCAAAGCAACCAATCCGAATCCCGTGAATGGGGACCCTATTGTATTCGATTATGCAATTTGTAGATTATTTGATTCAAATTAATTATTCTAGGGCTGTCTCAGCCCTTATTATTTTTGAAAAGTCGCTACCCATACATTGAACAATTGGAGCCAATGTATTATACATATTTTGAACCAAAGAGTCTCAAAAGAGTACACCCTATTGAGACAAGTGTAGAATAACGGTAGAAGGTGTTAAGTGGCGTGTAGTTCACACATAAATAGTTTCCTCTTAATTAGCTTTCATAATAATAATAGATTGTATTTTCTGAAAATAAAGAATATAATGGTAAATAAGTTATCTGATATTTTCAAGGAGGTGAAAATAATGGTTAATCAATACACAGTCTATGCTATTGAAGGCGGAGTAGGAGGAGGCTCCATACCACCACCGCCTGAGCTAAGGAAATGATAATTGTACATAGTTGTAGAGAAACGCAGAACTCGTCTTTAATGGCGAGTTCTGCGTTTCTCTTGTATAACAATGAATATAATATACAATTCTAGTTTACATAATAGCAACTATAGAAACTTGTTTAAACACACACAATTTACATAGACTTCAGTACATTTTTGTCACGCTAAGCATGTTAGTCCAAACTTTCTATAGAAAATGACCATAAAATAAATTAAAACAATTATAGAAGGTGAAAATAATAATGAAAGATAAAGATTGTAAATGTAGAGTTGTTCCACCACCACCTCAAGGGCCACAGGGACCACCGGGGAAACAAGGTCCTCAAGGCCCTCAAGGACCACAGGGGACAATGGGAATTCAAGGACCTACTGGAGAAACAGGATCAACGGGACCACCAGGTACCGCATTAGGATTCTGTCAAATAAATGGATCCCCCGGTGAAGTACCGGCACAAGAAGGTGGTACTGTATCTTTTGGAAATCTGGGACCTTGTCAAAATATAACTGTGCCAATGGGTAATCAAAGTATCCAACTAACTGAATCTGGGGTTTATGAAATTTCATTCGGAGCATACTGTGATTTAGAAGATACAGAAAGGATATTCTTTCAAATTAGAGCAAATGGCACTGTGATAACTGGAGGGAATTTAGATATAGAAAACACCTCTGGTGGTGCGATTGAAATTCCGATAGCTAAAACTGTCTTATATAGTAATGCAGTGAATGACATAATAACAGTTGATACACCAACTGTTGATAGTGTTGGTGCTAATACCCCAGTTTATTCTGATCCAGTTCTTAATGTAATTAGATTAAGTTGATACACTCATTTTTTAACAATTAATAACGTAACTCGGGATGATACAAGACTATTTATATTTGATTCTAACTCAGGGCTGATAGATTTCCCACTCTCAAGAACCACCATTCGTACCTTAACTGGGGGTGATGTAGTTTCTACTGTCATAGACACCGACATGCCAGGAACTTCTGTAGATTTTACTACCCTTTCACTGCAGGTTATTCAATTATCTTAGGTGTACAAAAGTCAAAGAAGCTGTTAATGAACCTTCAGCTTCTTTGTATATCATTGAATAAGATATACAAACTTAGTTTACATAATCATAACTATCGGAACCAATACAATTTCACAATCCTTAATATAACAACGTTTTTTAAAGGTTGAAAATTTTTCATATATACATGATTTTATATATTGTTAATTATAAAGGTTTTGAAGAGGGGGAATCTTATTATTTCCTTAATTTCTTGCATAAAAAGTTTTTGCAACAGGAGGTGTTAGTAAACATAAGTTGAGTTTCCAACTAAGTAACCGATAGTGTTGTTCAACAATATGGCGCAAGAATGTAGTTAAGGCGATCCTGAGTACCTTAAGGATAAGTCTATTAAGAATGGGCACCAGGTAATTTACGAATCTTATAATACGATATGGCGCATATCTGAAACATAGATATGTGCCATTATCCATTTTAGGGCTAGATTGTAGAAGACTTGAAATCGAGATAATAACTTAAAAGAACTGAATCAGAGGCAAAAAGCTCTGTAATAGAAAAGCCCCTTTCTTTATGAATGGATGTTATGGAATAAAAAACCTTGTGGAATATAGATAATTTTGAAATAATTAGTAAGGATTTTTCAGCTTAATGGAACAGTGGTTCTCAGAAAAGTAGTATAATTTTTAATGATGATATAGGGGGATAAAATTGAGTATTGAAGAGCGGATTTATCAGTCAGCGATTGAGTTAATAGAAAAAAGGTATCCTTCTGGTTGGGGAGGAGCTGCGGCGATGTACACTGAAGATGGTCAAATCTTAACCAGTGTTTCACCAGAAGTTATCAATGCTTCAACAGAATTGTGTATTGAAACTGGTGCAATTCTTGAAGCACATAAATTAAATGCAAAGGTCACACACACTATTTGTGTTGTGCGAGAAGATGAAGATGCCGAATTTAAAATTTTAACTCCTTGTGGTATCTGCCAAGAAAGATTATTTTACTGGGGAGAAAATGTAAAGGCAGCTATAACCAATCCAAATGGAAAACTGGAATATAAAATGTTGAAGGAAATACAACCATACCATTGGTATAAAGTCTATGAAGATAACTAAAATGTAGAGTTTGTGAAGTAATGTACTTAAAGTAAAGGGGGCTTAAATCGAAGAACATATTACAAGTTATCTCGAATTCAAGCTTTCGACTATCGGGCCCATTTCAGGAATAAGAATTGTGTCTATTTTTTGATTGTCTAAACTAGCTGACTTTGAAATAATTAGTATTAAGCAAACTTGCAGAGAAATTGCAGAACATTCTGTTATATATGATTTAATCCTGAAAAAAATAGATAGGAGTGTGTAATAAATGAATAGAGTAAATGTAGCATATGCTTTTATTTATAAAGAGGATGAGAATAAAATCCTTATGGTTAATAATAAGGGTGGAGGTTGGTCTCTTCCTGGTGGTGCAGTGGAACAAGGGGAAACTTTAGAACAAGCAGTTGTTGGAGAGGTTAAGGAAGAAACAAGTTTAACAATTGAAGCTGCTGAGGTTATAGCTGTCAATGAAGCGTTTTTTAAAGAAAAGGGACATCACGCTTTATTTATAACATTTAAAGCAAAAGTCATCGAGGGAGAAATTTCAATTATAGATAGAGACGAAATTTCAGAAATTGAGTGGGTAGACATACAAAGGGCTAATGAATTAATGCCTTATCATCCTTATGGAGTGGATAGCTTACTAAAAGCCTCTTCTCCTTATACATTTCAAGGTTAATAAACCCTCCGGTTCTTCAACTATATGGCGCAAGAAGCTAGTAAAGGCTATCTGGACTATGTTAAGGATAGTTACCTATTAAGTAAACACAAGTGATATTGTGTTTCGTAATATATCTATTGAATGAACAAAAAGAAGGAGTGTATGATTTGGGATAATTCATATTAACATTTTTATACTTATCATCGGTGTAATAATGTTAAATTTAGGGTTTGACCTTAAAAAAAGATGGATCATTAATCTATCCATCTTTTTTCTTACTATATCAATTGGATTCTTAGGAATAGGATATTTATGGGTATTGTCCATAATGACCAGTGATTAATTGGTTAATCGGGAAAAAATAAAGTCCTTAACAAGGTTATATGGAACATAGTAGAAATTGTGGTTATTGCTATTTATTTTTGTAAATTCAATGATTAATGAGTCGATTAGACTAAGGCTACATGACAATATTATTCAACAATATGGCGCGATGATATAACATCGCGTTTTTTTGAGCGAAAAATCCTAGCACTAAAGGATAGAGATATAAATCATAAAAAAGTTATTTCTGGGTATATATACATACTATTATAGATTGTTCAATATCTCGGTAAATTTTTTGAACAACCCCTATGTATTACAACCACTGACTTATGTCGGTGGCTTTTTTATTTGTTATATGTTTAATAATAGTAGAGCTCTCATGTTAGATTCTAATCCTGATACTAATACGATAACCAACAAGATAAATAAAACCAATATAAGTGCCACATTATTAAATAAATCCACCTTTTAACACCTCCTATAGTCTTATACAATATACTATGCTAATAGATTCCAGTTGGTATAGGACAGGTGATCCATCTATTTACAATACCCGTTACAAAATGGGAGTGTTTGTAGTGTCGTTATTTCGACCCATGTCTTTTTTTAATATCTTGTCTAATCAATTTACTCGTCATAGATTCATCGATACCATTTTTAACAGCACGTTTTATTATTTCATAAAAGATGATCAAAATAATAGGTATAGCAAATAAAAGCGAAAGTTCCAAAATGAATCACTCCATTAAAAAAGATATGTACAAGGAAAATTATAACAAAGATTAGTAAACATAATTATAGTTGTGTTCACTAATTTTTAACTGGAGAGTGAAGGTATGGATAAAGAATATGTAGTTTACAGTTCGAGAATGGTTCCTTCTAAAATTAAAGGAGACTTTCCAGAAGTAATTAAGACAAACTTATCAGATTCATTATTTAATCCAGGTTACACAAACGATATTAATAGTTCCTATAGATTTTACGAACTTGGTGAGGCAGAAGAAGCAGCCGATTTTCTAGGAATGGAAGTAGAAGAGCTTGAACTGAGATTAAAGCCAATTGGGTAAGTAGGAGGGGATTAAAACGAAACAAGTCTCTTTAAAGGAAAAAGTAATGCATGCATTTGATGGATTTATTGATAATAAAGTGTGGTTTGCTAAAGAAATGAAAAAAGAACTATTAGAAGTGATTGAGAAAGCAGATCAAAATAATTGTTTTGGAGGCTTTCCTTTTGAAAAAGAAATATACCAATGATAGACTTATTTGTGGAAAGTATTGTTATTAATTTTGTTATATGATACTCTATATTTGAACAATCGTTCAAAATTATGTTGATATTTGTGGAGTGATGATTTGAGTACTCAAAATGAATCAAAAGATGATTCAAAGTCAAAAATTATTAAGCATGCCACAGCACTTTTCTCTCAAAAAGGGTATGCAGCAACTTCTATAAGTGATATATCCAGAGTAACAGGTTTAAGTAAAAGCCATATTTATTATTACTTTGAAAATAAAGAAATGTTATTTGTATTTTTAGCAAAAAAATCAATGACAGAATGGAGAGAAAAATGGCTGAAAACCGAAATTTCTTACAGCAATGCAACTGATAAACTATATGGTATGGCAAGACACGTTTTATATAATTTTCAAACCCCTTTACTACAAGCCGGGCGTGAAATGGCTACGAATCAGCATGTAGATCCAGAGACTGTCAAGAATTTATACACAGATCTCACTGCCGTACCAAATCAAGCTTATTTTAAGATTTTTCAAGAAGGGGTTGAAAGTGGAGAGTTTTCAATTATGAATATCCAAGAAACGACATTGCTATATAGTTCATGGCTAGGTGGATTATGTGCGTCTATTGGAATATTAGATTTTGTCACACTAGAACGTCTTTTTGATAATGCTGTAACGATATTTTTAAAATCAATTCAAGATTGACACTCCTCATTATATTTTTATGTAAGTTTGAACGATCGTTCAAAAATACAGCTGAAAAGTATATCGATTACTTTATTAATGGGATCATCAACACTCTTATGTGGTTCAAAAATATGGAAATATACATCCGAAAAAATAAGAACAATTTGAGGTGGAAGTGTATGAGAATTGGATTAATCGGTGATAGTTTGACAGAAGGAAGGCCAGGAGTATCTTTTGCTTCAATTCTTCAGACAAGATATGAAAACGCTGTCATTGATATTCATGGAAAACCTGGAGAAACCGTAGTTAGCTTATATAACCGCTTGTTAAAAAAACCACAAAGCTCTAAGTACGATGTCTCATTTTTATGGATTGGAGTTAACGATGTCTACTCTAAATTATTGAGAGTACAAGCACAACCTATCGCAAAAAATCATCAGGAATTTGAGGTGTATTTTCAGAAGGTACTTGATCTTTTGATTGAATCATCAGCAAAAATTGTTACAGTTACACCAGCTATAGTAGGAGAACAACTAGATAATGACTCAAATCATGAAGTAAGAGAATTGTGTGCTATTATTCATGCTATATCTAATCAATACCCCAATGTAACCTACTTAAATCTCCATGACAACTTTGAAAAAAAACTTAATGGTAAAAATAGTTCTGATTATATTTCAACTAGCACCATAAGAATCTTAATTGATGTTCTTTTTTATAAAAACATAAATCGAATTGATCGTTTATCAGAAAAAAGAGGGTTATATTATACCCTTGATGGTATTCACTTAAATTCAGTTGGGGCTACACTTGTAGCCAATCAATATGAAAAAATGATAGATGATATTTTTGATGACAAAAAGAAGAAGTCATTAAATAAATCTCTATATACGTAATATAAAATAGAAACAACTTAAAACATAGTACCAAATCTTATACAACAATAAAGATACTATTTAGTAGCAATTAATAGATAAGTGGGATATTTCGTTAAAGAGGAGAGATGACTGATGGCAGAGAACAGAAAAGTAGCTATTGTCACGGGTGGTGCGTCTGGAATAGGTCGAGCAATTTGTAACGAGTTAGTATCCCATAATATATTTGTAATCATCACAGATATTAATAAATCAGAGGGTAAGCTGTTTGAAGGTGAACTTAACAAAAAAGGAATAACGTCTAGATATGTATTTTTAGATGTTACTGAATTCAAAAGTGTGAAACTTGTAATTACTAATGTATACGAAGAGTTTGGTAGGCTAGACTATCTCTTTAACAATGCGGGTATTGCTATGTATGGCGAATTATATGATATGTCGATTGAGAATTGGAAAGAAATAATGGATATTAATTTGTGGGGGGTCATTCATGGAACTCAAATAGGATACAACCTGATGAAAAAACAAGGTTTCGGTTTTATAGTAAATACTGCATCCGCAGCTGGATTAGGTCCTTCCCCAATATCTGCAGCGTACTCTACAACGAAACATGCTGTCATAGGTTTGACCACATCCCTGCACTATGAAGCAGAAAATTTTGGCATTAAAGTAAGCACGCTTTGCCCAACCTTCGTTAATACACCAGTTTTTAAGAATGCCAAAGCTGTCAATATGGATAAAACCATCATGACAAAACAAATGAAAAAGCAAAAAATGATGTCTCCAGAAAAACTTGCAAAAATCACCATAGATGGAATACATCAAAATAAGCTTATAATCTGTCCAATGCCTATGCGAAAAACAATGGAAATCATTTTCACATTATTCCCAGTAGCACACAGAAAATTAATGAGATTGGTATGTAAAGTAGGTAGAAAAGCACATATAGAACAATAAATACTAATACGTTTGCGTTTTAGTAATTGAATGAAGAGTGAGCAACCTGTTGTAACAAGGGGGACGTCGACAAAAACGACTTTCTGAAATCGATTCCCCCTATTCCATAAAATAGTGAGATAATTGAATAGTGAAAATAGAATTTTGTAAGAATCATAATAGCAAATGAGTCAAAAAAAGGGTATATATAAAGCTATATCCCTATTAAACCACTTGAATGTCTAGAATATGTGGATCTTACGTGTAGTTTATGCTTAATTCACCACATGGATATTGTGATCACTAGCAAAAATCCAACTTCTTTTTGAAAATAGGATATTAAAAGAAGTCGGAAAAGTGCAAACATAGTAGTTATCTTCCATTTGAAAACTAATTGAAAGTTAATATAATAAGTTTAGATTTTTAAAAATGGCATATATGTTTTGTCAATGTATAAAACGAATGAAGACTTCATAACTGTATTTATAATGAAAATTATGGTAAAAAATTAATATAATTTACGTATTAAATTTTAAAAGAGGTGCATCTTCATGATAACAACTATGTAATTTTATTATCTTGTTAAAGAAATGAACCTATTCACACCTATTAAGGGCATGGAGCATATAGTGTAAGATGGGTTGTCCAAAAGAAAAGAAATTCTACCAAAATTTCTCATGAAAAATATTGATCGATCAGAATTCTTTTGATGATAAGGCACATCCAACTCTTGAAAAGTCTACTTAATGGACAGCCTCATGGACATTATTAAAACATTTGCAACATGTATTCGGTCATCATCAAGGAGGTAAAGATATGGAAGAACTTAATATTGAATTTAACATAGACTGTGGAGATATATATTTAAGAGAATTGAGACTTGAAGATTTAGATGAATATTATGAAATTACTACACACCCTGGTGTTGAGGAGTTTTTACCTGATTGGAAATCAACAAAAGAACAAAGATTAGATTGGCTGGTAAATTGGGAGATTCCTGGTGGTAAAGAGTTTTTACATTCTGTCCCTGATATAGGAACTAAGAGTTTAAAATTAGGGATTATTTTAAAAGAGACTGAAGAGTTTATTGGCTGTATAGCTACTTCCATGAAGGATGAACTACCAGCTCCAAATAGAGAAATTAGTTATGTAATATCAGAGTACTATCGGAATAAGGGGTATACAACTAATGCTGTGAAAGGACTGGCTAAATATCTATTTGAAAAAACGAATCTTGAAATCCTAAATGCGATAGCTTTAACAAATAATGAAAGCTCAAACAGGGTAATCACAAAAAGTGGTTTTACCTACATGAAAACGATTGATATTGAAGGTGAAGAATATTATCAATATATTCTGAATAAAAAACACATAAAATGATTAGTATTGTTAAATA
This sequence comes from Nanhaiella sioensis, assembly GCF_046557775.1. Taxonomy (NCBI): domain Bacteria; kingdom Bacillati; phylum Bacillota; class Bacilli; order Caryophanales; family Bacillaceae; genus Nanhaiella; species Nanhaiella sioensis. Next base: position 180,267 of record NZ_JBKAEG010000002.1, on the reverse strand, counting down.
TGAGAGAAGCCTATATACAGTAGGATGTTTGAGAAGGTGTTATTAAGAATTTACTAAGCAATTTTTTAGACAGGGATATTTTTTAAGGAAACTTAATGGACATAGTGTACATTATAGAATAAGCGTATTAGCTACATAAGTCAGTTTTGCGTGTTGTATTATCCAATTTTTCCGTAATGAAAAAATAGTGCTTTTACATTTTAAATAGGAACAGTTCTAAATAAATTATTTATGAAGGAAATAATAATGTAATAGAGGATGTTTAAACTAGAACTTTTTGTAAGAGGAGGATTTCAGATGTATCGTAGTTTAAATGATTTTTTAATATCCTGGGAATTCGAAGCTAAAGCAACAAGCAAAATTCTAAAAAATCTCAATGATGAATCTTTAAGTTTTGAGGTTGCCCCACACCATTGGACTTTAGGACGTATAGCATGGCATACTGTTACTTCTATTAAGGTTATTAGTTCACAAGGAGATTTAAGTTTTGAAGCTCCTAGTGAAGATTGGTCTATCCCTTCTTCTGTAGATACTATAGTTGAGAGTTATGATCAATCTTCTAATGCATTTGTTGAGGCTTTGAAGGCTCAATGGACAGATGAGAGTCTTTTGGATCAAATTGATTTCTTTGGTCAAAAAATGCCGAAGGGATCCCTATTATTATTTTTGAACCAACATCAGACACATCATCGAGGACAAATAACTATTCTTATGAGGCAAGCAGGCCTAAGTGTTCCAGGTATTTACGGTCCTTCCAAAGAAGAATGGGCGCTTATGGGTATGGATGCACCAAAATAATAGTAGTTTACGAAACATAATGATAAGTGAATCGATTAGTTCCAGTTCTTCAGAAATGAAAAACCGGAACTTCTTTACATAATCATGAATCTACTTCGTTGAATAACGTAGCTTAGCTGCATCCACAGGGTCTGTCTTTACCTTTCTTAGATTTGTACTACGTGAGCGATGAGACACAAGTGGATTCTAAAAACTGGACAACAGGTGAATGGTAAGAACCAGTTGACTCAAAGATACCGAAGGTTTCAGCCCACCTGATACTTTTGTAACCTCCTGTAAGAAATCTAATAAGAACATGACTCTCTCCTTTTGAAACATTCAGACCAACCACTGGATTCATCTATCAATCTCCTCCTAGAAAAATGAATGAGTCGGTAACCCCTAAGCTCCTTATAATGCCATAGGTTCGCTTGTAAAACGGGATCTATGTCCCAACCAGCCAAAAACATGTTTATACTTGTAGGGGGGCGAACAGTTTTGTTGACGGGATCAAGTCACACTGGCGCTGCGTTTTACCCCGACTACCTCTATCATAAGACTTCATGAAAAAAGGTCAACCAAAAATGATATGCTCCCCTTAAGGTAGACAGATTAAAAAATAAAATCTGATTACCTTAAGGGGGCTTTTTTATGTCCAATAAATTTTTCTCTATTGAATTTAAACATGAAGTGGTGAGGGCATATAACAACGAAAACTTCACTCTAAAAGAGCTAACAACAATGTACCAAATTCCTAAAAATACTATTTATAAATGGGTAGAGCGATTTGAGAAAAGTGGAATTGATGGATTAATTGACTCTAAAACATGGAAAAACTACTCCAAAGAATTAAAGGAAGCTGCAGTTAAAGATTATTTGTCAGGGGAATACTCTCAACGTGAGGTTGTTCGTAAATATGAAATTTCAAGTTGTTCCGTCCTTGAGAAATGGGTTTACAAGTATAATAGTCATAGTGAATTAAAAGATACGAAACAAGGAAGGACAAGGACTATGACTAACAGAAGAGATACGACTTGGGAAGAACGGATACAAATTGTAATGGACTGTTTAGGGAATGGCAAAGATTATCAAACAACAGCTGAGACCTACAAGGTCTCTTATCAACAGGTGTACCAATGGGTTAAGAAGTATGAAAATGGTGGAGATGAAGGACTTAAAGATAAACGTGGAAAAAAGAAAGAAGAAGTAAAGCTAACTCCAGAAGAGAAGATTGAACTCCAGATGAAAAAGCTAGAAAGAGAAAATGAGCGCTTACGTGCGGAAAATTTATTCTTAAAAAAGTTAGAGGAAATCGAAAGGAGGCGAAAGTAAGCTGCATTCGATATGAAGACAAGTATATTGCCATTCAGGAACTTAATGAAAGCAAAGGCCTGAGTATTCTATTGCTTTGTGAAGTGGCAGGTATTACAAGAGGTGCTTACTATAAGTGGCTAAAACGGAAGCCTTCGGCACAAGAACTTCAGAACGAAGAGATTATTAAAGAAATGATGGTTCTACATAAGAAGGTCGATGGGATATATGGATATCGTCGAATGACGTTAAATATCAATCGGAAATTTGAAGAGAACTTTAATTACAAACGTATTTATAGACTAATGAAGGTAGCCTGCATACAGTCTGTCATTCGAAGAAAGAAAAATTCTTATAAGAGCTCTACTCCTCAACATGTCGCAGAAAATGTGTTAAATCGCGAATTCACGGCAGAAAAACCGAATGAAAAATGGGTAACGGACGTAACGGAATTTAAATATGGAGTATCAAAGAAAGCTTATTTAAGTGCTATTCTCGATCTATATGATGGCTCAATTATTAGTTATGTTTTAGGGAATTCGAATAATAACCTTCTTGTGTTTAATACTCTTGACCGAGCGATAGACCAACTGAACGGGGATTATCCACTAATACATAGTGATCGAGGATTTCAGTACACATCTAAAGGGTTTAAACGAAAAATAGATGCCGCTAAGATGACACAAAGTATGTCGCGAGTAGGTCGATGCATTGATAATGGACCGATGGAATCTTTTTGGGGAGCACTAAAATGTGAGAAGTATTATTTAAATAAATATGAGAACTTTGAAGAATTATCTCAAGCCATAGAAGACTATATACATTTTTATAATTACGATAGGTACCAAAAACGATTAAATGGCCTTAGCCCTATGGAATATAGAGCTAAAGCCGCTTAAGTGACTTTTTATTATTTCCGCTGTCTACTAGACAGGGAGCATATCAAAACTGATAACCTTATATTACGAAATGGCGCAAGTCTGAGATAATGGTGCCATTCTTTCATTTTAGATTGTTGAAGATTAGAATATCTTTATGGATTTGATAAATCTAGTTCAATGGTATCTTCTATATAGGCTTCACCCATTGCATCTTCTTTTACTATTTCAATAGTAACTTGTTCATCATTTGTCCATTTGATTTTAAAATCGTCAGGAAAAATGTTATCAGTAGGGGTGTATTCTATATACTCATGAAGAGGACTTCCTCTTTTACCATAAAATATTTTAAGAATTGCATATGGGGAAGGTCCTTTAGATTTAGATATTTCTCTTAATTCAATGATATTGATAAGGTTGGGAGATTCACTTACTTTAAAAGAAAAAGAGCCTAATTCATATTGTCCTTCCATAAAAGGGTTGTCACTTTCAGCGTTAAATTTAATGATTTCGGGGATTTGTTCGTCTCCAAAAAGTTTAATGGTTGCTTTATAGTCATCTTCCCAAGTTATAGAAACATTTGCAGAGGTAAGTGTCCCCCCATCATTATAAATTTTTCTATCTATATAGCTCCACCCACTTTTTATTCTAACAGTTGAGCTACCAAACCCTACAGTCATTCCTTTTTCAACGATTTTAATTTTGTTGATGTTTTTAGGAGATGTGCTACTGTCAAGTTCTTTCTCATAAAAATAAAATATTCCAATAAGGAATAAAGGAAAGGCAAATATTAGGATTGAAAAAAATAAAAGGATTTTTTTTATTATTGCTAAATATTTCTTGGTAGACTCACCTTTCAACATTTCGATTCTCGCTCCTCCTTTATTGCTAAATGGCAAAGACAAACTATTCGTTAATATAACAATATTAAATTTGTTATATCAACCACACCATAATTTTTGATAATGCTATTAAAGTAAGGTATGTAATATAACAATTAGTAAAGGTATAAAAAGTAAGTATCTCCAAAGTCCAAAATGCTAATTTATAACTATTATTAATATATAATGTCAATGTGTAATAACGGATAAGTATGGACTTACTTTATTAGGAAAAACCTTCAAGAGCGATTCAAAAAAATACCCAATATGATTGTGGTAGTAAATAAGAGAATATTTATAATCCCTAAAATTGTTTAATCATTTATTCTCCTAAAAAAGTAATAATCTTCATGCATAAATAACTCTACAGTAATTGTTAGAACAAAAGAACATGTAATTATAACCAATTACAATGATATCGTATATTTGTAAACTCAATGATTAATGAGTCGAATAGCTCTAATGCTACATGACAATATTATTCAACAATATGGCGCTTTTCAGAAATAATACTGAAAAGCGCCTTTATTTGTTTACTTATTTCTCCGTTCAAATTGCAAATCTTATATTGTACAATTAGGAGGGTAAATATGGATAGATAGGAAAAACTTACGTATTTTGCAATGTCTAATTGTGGTTATTTACTGATTAATTAGTATAATCGTTATTTAGTGAGTTTCTAAAATGGAAACAATTAAAGAGTTTGAATATAAAATTATATTAGGAGGACTAAGATGGATAAGCAACGTACATATTTTTACGGATTTATAGCTGGATTTGTATTGATAATTTTACCTGTCCCTCATTTTTTCTTTTGGGAAGATATAATAGATATTGTCGATGTGGTATTTCAATATAGTGGATTTATATTGTTAATGGTCTGTGTATTTCCTTTGGTAATTGAAGTCTTTCGGAATTTTTATCATAGATAATTTTCTATATAAAAAGATAGAAACATTTATTGAAAAGTAATAAAAAGAAGGTTGGATATTGAAAAATATGAAAAAATTGATGAATGTAATAACAATGTTAGTTGTAATCATGTTGATATTTTTTATTAGTGGGCATAGGTTTACGGCATTAAGTGCTGCTAAAAGTAATTCCTCCTTATCTAAAGATGCAGAATTGTTGGGGGAGTATGAAATAGGTTCATCTGTTATATTTCTATTTAAGAGTGATAAAGAACAATTATATCGAACCGTTTTAACTCAAAAATCAGGAGTGCTATTTAGGAGTAATGCATCTACTTATTTTCCTTATAGTACTGATAAACTTCAAACAGTTGGAGGTATGAGTTTTACATCGGAAAATACTGAATTTTCTTTTTTGAGTATAACATCGAATGATGAAGATGTAGCATATATAGAAGCTGGTGTGGTACCTAATGTAGAAAGAAAAGAAATCAACAAGGATGAGCAAATCTCTTTCTTGTTTCCGTTTAGTATGCAAATAGATTTTCTGCATCCCACGGCATATGATAAAGATGGAAACAAATTATATTATTATGGCTACCCTAAAGGATCAAATGTATTAAAGAAAGAAGATTTTAAATGGCATAAAGTTGAATAAACTTAAAGAGCTACAAAAAGTCCTCTTTTTCAAAATTAAATGATAAGAAATACAAGTCTTCTTCCACAATCAGTGGCGCTAACGTGAAATATTTGGAGAATAATATGAGATTGATAATTTGGGTGATATTTTCCGCAATAATATCAATATACACCTTATATAATTATTGGCCTGATTATGAGGATAATGAATTTCCTTTGTTCACAGATATATTTTTACCTATTTTTTTAGCATCGTATTATGTAACATTTTTTGCAATCCCATCATTATTATTATTCAAATATGTAAAACAATCATCAGTTGTTTTTATACTTACCGGCACCTTATTTCTCCTATCATTTTTATTTTCTCTAAACATTTTACTATTTTCATCAGTTATTTTTGAAGTCATACTATCGTTGACAGTTTCTTTAATAGCATGGTATTACATTATTTTATCAGTAGTCTTTTTAATTAGGTCGAAATAATTAGTTGAAACAATTGAGTGTTTAAAATACCAAAAGTAAATGTACATGTTTTTATATTACCATTAATAACTAATCACAATGATTAATGAGTCGATTAGTTTTTCCTACTGCCCAAACTGAGAATTGTTATTTCACAATATGGAGCGAATATGGATTAACATGGGTATAAACTGATCAATCTTTTTTCAAAATGTCTCCTTTTTATTAGTGATAGGTTCAAGTTTTTTGAGATACTTTTAATTAAAATTTGTTTTAAACCAACACATAATTTGTTATCAGATGGGGTTCTAGTCAGCCTTTGCTCTTGAGTAAGTGTTTATTGATAATAACTATTACATAAAAGAAAAAGTAATTGACCCAAAAAGCGCTCTAGCAACACTATTATATTTAACAGAATTAATATTAACCGTACTAAATTTATAAATATTGTAAAATTTTCAAATTATATTTTTTTAGTTAATAGTATAATCAAACTAATAGAAGATAAATAAAAAACTATTATCTTAGGCTGTCGTCACAGCCTATTAAGGTAACTTTGGGCTGTCTTTTTATTATCGATTAATTAACAAGCGAGGAGGGAAATTATGAACCAATCAGAACGTGATGCCATTATTAGAACATTGGATGAAAACAAAAAGCAATTCATAAATGAACAGTTAAAGCGTGGTAAGAAAACAATATTTTCTAATGTTTTGGCAGAATGGAAAGCTAGTTCTGTAACAGAAGGAATAGAAGAAATAGCAGACAGTTGGGTGTTGATAGACTTTCTAGATGCGGGTGAAACTTGGAAAGAAACATCAGACCTCTTTTGTGATTGTGGAAAATTGCTTCGTTACCAGTATATTGTTGTCAACAACCAAACTGGTGATACACATAAATTTGGGGAAACGCATTTTGAACAACACACAAATTTACCAGCTCAGCTAGTTAGAGACATTATTAAAGGATTTGAAAATATAGACTATGAAATGGACGAAATACTAGAAAAAATAAAATATGGATGGAACTTTAGAGATATTAACATATTGATACCAGATGGCTTTTGCATTCCTCAAGATATTAAAGAACACTTTGAAAATGACATACCTCTCCTAGACCGGCAAATTAACAGATTAAAAGCACAAATTAAGAATCATATAAATGAGTTAGAACAGCAGAAAAGGCAGAAACACATTGAAAAGCAACAAGAAGAATGGCTCAGAAAAGAAGAACAGAGCGAAGAAGAAAAGGCAAAAGAACGAGAGTTGCAAAAGGCTAAAGAGCAACAACTAATAGAAGAACGAAATATAACCATAAGGACTATCCATATAGGATACCTTAATATTGAACTCAGTAAAAAGTATATGGAAGCCATAATACTTCTATTAAATCAATACCCAAAAAGTACTATTGATGTACTGTCAATTTGTAGGTATTTAATTGAAGATTTTGGTGCAAGTAATGATACGTATCAAGGTGGGAAACCTAGAATATTCCCTCATATCGCTCTGTTTTTAGATGTATTAGTTAGGGAAGATGTTTTGAAACTGAAAATTTCTGACCTACAGAATAGACACTATATAATTCAAAGTGGTGCTCAAATTTGTGAAGAGAATGTAGATGGAAAGCAGTTGAGTATGTTTTAGGTTGGTTTTGTTCAGAATTAATATTTAAATTATAAGATTATTATAGGGAGTTAAGCGAACTGTATTTACGGTTATTACTCAAAACAGAACAAAACAAATAATATGATTGGTGAGGAGGAAGCATCAACAAAAAATACGGGAAACATGGATAATAGACAACACCAAAGAAATTTCCAGTGTTATAACAAAGTAGTAAACAACAATGATATTGAGTCAACTATAATATAAGGGACGGAAGATAACATGGCAGAGATGATTTTAACTATAGAAATAGCACTACCTAGCTATGCTCAAGGGAAAAATATAAGAAGCCTTTTGCCACAAAAACTTTGGGACAAAGTTAGGAAGGAAATTTTCAACGATAATAAAAACAGATGTCAAATTTGTGGAAATGAAAGTCATCTAGAAGGTCATGAAGTATGGGAATTCGATATAGATAACTGTGTGTTACACCTAAAAGACATTGAGAGTCTTTGCAAACTCTGCCATAGTGTTAAGCATTTTAATAATACAATTATTAACAGTAAGAACATGGATTATGTGATTGAACATTTCATGCATGTAAATAATTGTTCCAAAGAAGAGTTTAAAAAACATCTCAGAGAACAAAAAGAGAATCATCCAAGAAATCCTCATTATTATTTTAAATTCCCGATAGAACAGAGAATCAAGGAAAGAAAAAAATATATTGCAGAAGAAAAGAGGCTTGAGAAGCAAATATGGAGATTTTCTATGGATAAAGAAACGCCATTTTACGATGAGATAAAAAATTGTGTTACTAAACAAGGATTTATTTTACGAGGAAACAAAATAGAAATTGTGTTGAACAACTATTTTTCTCATTGAATGCACGAACAAATCAAGAAAACATAATATGTAATGCACCTGCATGATGACATGAAAACAGCCCCACTCTTTGAATAGAGTAGGGCATTTCTAATGTTTACATACCTTTTTGAAAAGTAGTTACATTGATGCACCTGCAAGTAAAATTAAGTGTTCCTTGTGGGGGAAGACCTGAGACAAATAAACGATACTTGTGACATCCTATTCCTGGTTCATCACATACAGTATTGTTAGGAGTAAGTGTATATTGCCCATTTCGATTTTCCCTCACTGTGTAGGTACACAATATTTTTGTAGTATTCCCTGTAATACGTTCAACTTCATAATTTACAGACAAGGGGCTTGTCGCATCAGCTTGTATGACAAACATTGAATCTATTTTTGCAACCCAATCCTTTTCAGTAATCAATAGATTATCAGTTGTCAACGTTATTAAGGGTATTGGATCTACTCCAACATTAACGTTTGTGAAAGTGATAGGTGTTTTTTCACATTTACAAAATAATTCATTGTTTCCTTTTCCCTTACACCTACAATCAGACATTCAATTACACTCCTTTTAAGTTTTAAGATGTAAACATGTTCCTTTTATTCAGTGAATGTCTGACTATTTAAATATGCAACTGTCAATTGTCTAAATGATCAAAGAAACACAATGAATAGTGTGTTGATTAGTTCCAGTTCTTCAAAAAAGAAAAATTGGAACTTTTATTATTTTACATAACGGAATCTACATTGCGGTATAGTTCAGTTTAATTTTTCAATGTAAAGAAATTCGAGCTTTTAGGATGAATTGTAATTGAAATTGTTTACGACCCTGTCGCTTTCTCAATTTCTTCACCTTGTTTGTTTTTTAACAATCTTTTAATTCCTTCACTAATTGTGACCTTGTCATGAAGATTGTTAATAAGTTCTTCCTTGTGCTTAATGGTTTCTGTTAATAATCTGTTTGCTGCCTTCTCTTTGTTTAAATCATCCTTATGGGATTGAAGCTTGCGTAATAGAGCCGTATTTTCTTCCATGACTAAGTTATGTTCATCGAGTTTAGCTTCAAAAGCTTCATTTTCTTTTTTTAATGTGTCTATAATCATATCTTTGTCTTTCAATTGTTGTTCCAACGTTTCGAATGTTATAATCTTTGCGTTCAATTTTTCAATTTCTTCATCTTTGGCTACTAGCTGTTTGTCATAATCTTGTGTAAGCTCAGTCTGTTCAAATACCTTTTCCTTATAAAGCTCTTCTGAACGTTTCACTTTTTCTTTTTCAACCTGTAAGAGAGAGTTAGATTGATTGACTAAATCTAAAAAACTCTTTGATAAATCATTCAACAGTATCCAAAAATTTTTTGAGACATTCTTTAAATGCTTATGTTGTTGTATATTCACTAGGTCATATGCCTGTACGAGTGCTTCGTACACATCAGCTTTTTGTTCGTGATCAGTAGCAATATCTTGAATTCGACTAATTGTATCCTTGTATAATCTATCTGAAATTTTCTCTGTACTTTTCTTCATAGGTAGATTCCACACCCTTTTATTAATTTTGTGTGACGTGTCCTACTGTCTGACATGTCCGACAACATTAAGTATTGACTGAACTGCCAACTTATATACGTGAAAGTAGGAAGAATTTCCAGAAAAACATAGACCCATCCAAAAAAATCACTTATAATAGCCATATATTATTAAAATTTGCTCTATTTTGAGCCCTGTAACGAGAACTAAGCCCTATGTGGTGACATGATTACTCTAGGAAGTAGTATGTCTGCACATAGGGCTTTTTTGCGTATTTAAAACCTGTAGGAAGGATGAGCATGTATGAGGATTAGTGACAAAACGGTTGAAAAAGCCAAAAAAGTAGACTTACTTTTTATAGCTGAACAATTAGGCGAGTCACTTCAAAGGTCAGGTCATAGTTATTTTACGTACCGAAATGGGGGAGAACGTACACCCTCTCTTAGTATTAACCCCCAAAGAGGTATTTGGAAGGATTTTGGAGGTGTTGCTTCAGGTAGATGCCCCATTTCTTTTGTTGCATATAGACGTTTTAATGAACCATATCCAAAGGATAAACGGTTTGTTGAAGCGGTGGAAGAGGTTTGTAGGCTTGCTGGAATCACCATTGAATATGATGATGGTCAAACAAAAGAATTTCAGCCAGTGGATTATACGCCCACTTTTACACCTAAAGAAAACCAAAATAAAAAAGCATCTGCTGAACGTATCAATGAAGTCTATCAAGCATGGTTAAAGCAACTACCATTATATGATAGGCACATTGACCACCTTAAGGAAGTACGGAAAATTCCTTTACAGATTGCAAGGATAAGGCAATTTAAGTCATTAACTCACAACAACAAAGATCGCTACATAGCTACAAAAGCTTTGTTGCGTCATGTGCGTGAGTTAGATGGTATTCCTGGATTCGCTCTCAAAAAAGGACAATATAGTCCATATTGGACAACAGCTGGAAGAGCGGGATTGCTGATACCTTACAGAGATATTCATAATCGTGTACAAGGATTTCAAATCTTGTATGATGAAAGACCAACATTTATTGAATGTGAAGGGGATCTTGAAGTTCACATGAACGATTATGAGCATTTCTTGGTTGTGCAAAAGAGTACCGGTGAAGTTCTTGAACATTGTACTCGTAATCAGCTTTCAAAGCAGCCACTTGTGCTAGCAGAAGGAAAGGTACAGTCAAAACAAGGTTCTAAATACGGATGGCTGTCTTCAACTGCCGATGAAAGTAAAGGGATTTTAAAAGGTGCAGAAATCGCAAACCCTACTCCATATCATATGGCTGTTCCCGCTGGACCACTTTTAAATTGGACACTCCATAAAGGAGAGATCCAAGAACATGGTGTGGATACAGACACCATTTGGTGGGGAGAAGGAGGACTTAAAGGTGATATTGCTGCTGATTTTACTAAACAAATCCACTTACAAGTATCGGGTGTTACTTCTTGGAGATTGCTCCTTGAACCAACTATTGCATTGAAAGCTAAACACGTCATTATTGGCTTTGATGCTGATGCACAAACCAAAACTGATTCAGTACAAGTAAATGTTTTAAACTGCATTAAGGAAGCTACTAAAGAACTTACTCCTCTAGGTATTCGACTTTCTATTGCTATATGGCCGATAGAAAAAGGAAAAGGAATCGATGACATTTACAATAATGGTTTCGAACCTCAAATCCATCCGATTACTTAAGTAGTAAGAACTTATAAAACACACAGGAGTCGCAATTTTTATTGTGACTCCTTTTTTATGTTTTAAGAAGAGAAACTCTAACTCAATAAGGAGGATTTATAATGATTGCTAAATTTAAGACAGAAAATGTGGAATATGTGTTAGAGGAAAAAGGTTATTCAAGAAATGGTCACTTTTCTTTAAGCGAAGTGGAACTAAAGGAGCTACAAGTCGGTGAACCTGCGGTGTTCTATATTCAAATAGGTGAACAAAAACGGATAATTAATACTGACATTGTATATCAAATTGAACAGGCCCCTGTTTCATTCAAAAGGGATGCTATCATCGATATACAAATATTCCGCATCAAAGTCATAAGGAAAGAAAAACAACCGATTTCTCTAATGAAGTTAGGGACTGAAACAGAAGTAAGAAGTTGGGCAAAAGAACGATTTAAGAATAAAAAGGATACAATGACGATTCTTCTATTCCCTTCAAAGGAGGTGAATAGAAAATGTCAGTAACTACTTATCCAACATTCAAATCAAATGAAGAAATAAGGGTACGATTAAGCGGTCAAAAGTAGAGGATCGAAGCGGATTTTGTTAGGTGGCAACAAAAAGAAGACCGACCTGAAGGTTATTTCTTAGTTATCAACTGGAACGGAGAAATTCGCTTCATAAATGATTGGTTTATCGATTGTATTAATGAAGAACCGTTTCATGCCTGTATTGCATAAAAGGAGGGGTTAAATGAGAAGGGATAAACCATTTCAGACCCCTTTTGTGGGTATGAAAGTATGGATACATTTTAAAGAAGACGTAATACCAGGTAAGCTCATTAGGCAAGATGTGGGGATACCTAACATTATGTTATTTGAACTGAATGACGGAAGGACTATATCCGCTAATGATTGTGATTTTTACAGTTATCGCAGATAGAAAGAACACTAAGGAGGAATTTACTATGAATTTTTTAAATAGACTTTTCTTTAATATGACTCGTCGTTGGAGAGTGAGGAAATTATTAATGAAAAAGCTAAGAGCTGTAAGGTTCAACTAGAAGATAATAGAATTTTTCTGAAACTATATGGTATATGAAATTTGAACAACACACAAGGAGGAACTATATATGAAAGATACTTATCGGGAACAATCCCCCTATGTAGGGATGGAAGTTTGGGTCTTATTTTCAAATTCAGAACTTATTGAGGGAACAATCATAAGAAATGATGAGAAATTAATCATCTTACAATTATCAGATGGCAGGGTAATATTAGATTCTGAATGCAGTAAAGTCGCTTTAAAGGAAGACTGTATTCAAAATGGACATGAGATTATAATGCCTAATCAATATATACCGAATAGGTTTGTAATTGGATGGATGAAACTGAAGAAACTAATTACTAAAAGAAGAAGAGGAATCGTTTGACCATCTTTATGATTAACTAAACGACTCTACATAATAACAAAGTCGATTTTCCTTCAAGTGAAATCGACTTTGTTTATTTTTTCAATGCGAATTCATAGCAAGGAGGAACTGTCATGGCAAGAATTGCTTCACAATCAAAAGGAGGCTATTATTCAACACCATTAGAGGAGCTAGCATTCATCTTTGAACATTTATATTTTGAACGTGGAGAAGAAAATAAACTGCTAAACCTGTGTGATCCATGTGCAGGTGAAGGAAAAGCTCTTCATGCAATAGGTAACCATTTTAATAGACTAGGTGCTGATGTTCAAACATACGCAGTAGAGCTAGAAATAACAAGAGCTAATATGGCTAGAGAAGTAATAAATCACGTGATACAAGATGGATACGAGAATGTGAGAACAGATCCTAAATACAGCTTGATGTGGCTCAATCCAGTATATGATGAGGTTTTTCATGAACGTACTGAATTACGTTTTCTACGTACTCTCACTAGTAAATCAAAAAACGTGTTACAGCAAAATGGATTATTAATGTTCTGTGTTCCCCAGTATGTACTTGGAGCATGTGCAAGTGTTTTAGCAGGCAGATTCCACAATGTTCAGGTCTATCGATTCACTGATAAGAATTATCCCATTTTTCAACAAGTTGTTGTGTTTGGATATTACGGTAGAGCAAAACTTGATGAAAGAAAGGAAATAAGTGCTAGACTCAAAGAATTTGCAAAGTCGGGACCGGACATACTACCAACGTTAGAAGATATAGAGGAAGACTTTGTTGTAAAGGCATCATTGGAAGAAGTAAATGTGTTTCGTGCAGGAAAGTTAAAGCCAGAAGAGATTGTAAGAGACTTACAAGAGTCATCTGTGTTTGAAGAATTTTCTAAGCGAATCTCACAGAAAAGTAACCGAGCAACCATGAAAAATCCCATACTCCCTCTAAAACCTACTCATATGGGTATTGCAGTTGCGAGCGGGGCGATTTCAGGAAACATGGGCAATCACCTTGTGACCGGTATTACAAAACCTGTCACTGATGTGGAAGAAGAATTTGATGATGAAGGATTAAAAAAACGAGAGATTTATATAAAGCATCATAAGTCTATCGTGAGAGTGTTTACACAAACAGGAATTCACGAACTTGAATAGGAGGAAAAATATAATGAACATACAAAAGGTGAAGTTAGTTCAGTGCGATTGTCGAGGCGAATTACAATTTTGTTTGGTGTGCGGTGGAACTGGTAGGTTAATGGTTCATCAACGTCCACTCACTCAAGAGGAAGTAGATCGGATAGTGTATATTTCTGCAAATCAAATTGTTCCATACATTAATGAGACTGATGAACACTTGCTGCAGTCTAACTTAATACAGGAACAAACTGATGAGCTAGTTAGCATAGACAAAAACCAATTGGCAACAAGTATTTATTACGATAAGAAAGAAAAGAAAATATACCCTATCGAACAAACAAATAGAAATAATGAGAGAAAAGTAACATTAACTAGGTAGGAGGAAGGGACATATGTATAAAAAGATCCAATTTATCAAACCGTTTTCGTACGCTAATTATTTTCATGCTGAAGAAGGTAGATACTTAGAATCTGAACAAATAGAAACCTTACAAGGTTTTGTTGATGAAGGGTATGCTATTTTTGTTGAAGAAGAGTAAAGCGAGATTTAGGGAGGTAGTTTCATGAATGCTGAATTAATAGAACAAGAAGTAAAACGATTACATAGTAATGGGAGGATTCAAGGTTCTTTAGAGGTGTTAAATATTGTAAAAAAGAAAACGTATGACATTTGGTACTATGATGAAGATGATATTTTTGGAGACATGCCTGGTTTTGATATTACTCATATAGATGGTATGACTTTTGAATTAACAATGTTTTGGGATTGAGATTTAGTGAGAATAAATTTATTAAAATAACGGCTCTTTGAAGCTTTAAAGACAACATTTGGAGGAATGTGAGATGAACAGAAATACATTGGGAAGTAAGAATATTAGAACTATGGAATATATAGGTGATGATTATTGGGGTAGACCCGTTTATAAATGTATTGAAACAGGAAACTTATATAAAGACATAACACTTGGCAGCGATAACCCCGATTTATATTGTTGTAGTAATGATTTTGATGGTGAACCCGGTTGGCCTATCAAAAATGATCTAGAAATACATTTTAAGGAAACAGTAAAACAAATAAATCAAGAAGATAGATTTAACTATTTATTATTAGACAGATTAAGAAGTGATTGTGAGTATTATTTAAGAAGTGGAAACAGAAATGCAAACAATCTGTGGGCAAAAAACGAAAAAGAACAAATTAAAAAAATGAAAGAATTGTATAATAGTTTTTCTGATAATGAAAAACCAGAATGGTTAACATATGAACAAATTTTACAATATGAAGAATTATTAATTAATAAAACGGGATTTTTAGTTTGAATTCTTAAAAACAATGTAATAAAAGGTAATCAAAAATAACAAAGGAGGGAAGCCCCTCTGTCTACTTATTTCTTACAGACAGGGGGGTTACCCTTTTCTGTACATAGGATAGGTATTCATGGGTAACAACTATGAAAATAACATTGCAATCTTCAGAAAGATTTTTTGATGCTACTGTACAATTTGTCATCTCGGAGCGGGTGAAGAATGAGAATCATATTGTAGCTGCAAGCTACGTAGGTGTACCTGAATCTGTAGTTGCTGTATCAGCGGGAATTATTGAAGCACGCTCAGTAATAATTGAAGGTGAAGAATATCATAGAGGAGCAGATCCGTTTAGACGGATGGAAAAGCGCATCGGTTTAGGAGATGTTGCACATGGGATCATCTATAACTCTCTTGCTAGTATACAAGGTGTTGAAGAAATAGGAGAGAAAAGTAACCGAGCATATATTATTTCAGTAGATGGCAATATGGATGATGCTGTTGCTGAACATGTGATTCGTCGCTTTGGATTGCCTTATGAATGGAAAGAGCATTATTCTTCTTTATTCAATCCTTTTTACAGCGAACTAGACATCGTTCGAAATCCTGAGTTTAGTTCATTCTATCCTAATATTAGAGCCATAAGGTTTGATGGTGATGAATCAGAGGTTCTAGAAATGGTAGAGATGGCACTCAAGAATGGGATGCTACGTATTCCACAATCTGATGTTCATGGTGTTTTTGACCGTTCATGGAGTATGAAAGAGTACATGGTCAATAATGCTGAAACTATGGGTAAAAAGCTTCAAGAAATGCGACCGAAGCATATGCCTACTGACAACCTTGAGCCTGCTATTGCACAGATGGGTGTTGTACCTTTTCCTGCCCAAGCTCACGTCATTCAAGCATTGGTGAATGGGTTAGACGTTGAAAATTCTGTAACGACTTCTGCAAATATGGGGTGCGGAAAATCTATTCAAGCCAACGGTGTTGTAAATGTCATTCATAATCGTAAAAGACGTAATGGTGCGAAACGTGGTACTACTGTTTTACTTTCTGCTCCTGGTATTACATTAACTAAATGGGAGAAGAAAGAAATCGGTAAAACACTACCTCATGCAAAGACACAAATTATCCGTTCAAGTGAGGAAGCGCTTAGACTTCTTAATAAAGTGAGGAATGGATACAGACCAACACCTACTGATATTGAATATACGTTAATTGGTATCGACAAAGCGAAATTGGGATCTGAACCATTTTTTGCAGGGGTTTGGAAACGTGTGAAAGGTAAAAAAAGCGTGTATGGGTGGCATTGTCCTGATTGCGGGCGACTTCTATACAAAAAGGAAGAAGGGACTAACGATTGGATTCCCCTTCAATGGTCTGATGTAGCATGGGGAACGCAACCAACAGACCCTGATTTAGGTGAAAAGATACGACTCCCTAATGGCTTACCGAAGGGATATAAAGTCAAATGGAGAAAAAGCAAGAAATTCACTAAATGCTCATATCGAAAAGAAGTAGGTGGATATCTTCCAGAGAGTGAAGTTCAACAGCTATTAGAACGGAGTAGGAGTAAAGCTGATGAGGAACTGTACAAACAAGCAATACTGGAAGCGAGTTGTCATTCGAAATTATGGAGACCAGCTGTTAAAAACAGAGGTGAAACGAGAAATCGTCCACGTGTGAATATCAGTCGAATCTTCAAAAGGATGAAAAAGTATTTTGACATATATATATGCGATGAAGTGCACCAAGCAAAAGGAAATAGTGGTCGTGGTGATGCATTCGCTCAAATGGTGAGAGCAGCTAAAAAAAATCTACTTCTTACTGGCACACTTGTTAACGGGAAATCTACATCCATTAAAGAGATTTTATGGAGAACCGATCAGGACGCATTAATAGAACATGGTATTTCTGATAAAACAGGAGATATTGCATGGGCGGAGCGGTTTGGTAAGGTTAAGCAAGTGGTTACTTTATCCGATGAAGTCGATGAAAACGGATGGGTCACTCGTCAAAGAAGGAAACCACAGCAACCAGTAGAAGAACCAGGCATTTCACCGCAAATGACAGCTCAATTTCTACTTCATAAGACTACATTTTTAGATTTAGATGACTTAGGATTGCCACTTGTTGAATTACATGAGAAGCCTATATTCATTAACATGGACCCAGAGCATGGAGTCCTTTATAGCAACTTCCATGAAGAAATGTATGAGGAGTGTAAGAATAGGGCATGGACGGGTTCTAAAGGGGCATGGAGTAAGTTTGTACCTGCTACTATTAACTATGCTGATAGACCCGATTTGGGTGCTTATTATACCTTCCCAAATATGGAGGGTGAAGATACAGTCATTACATCCCCAAAAATTGAAGGTTATCATGCAAAAGAGAGATGGCTAATAGATAGAGTTAAACAAGAACTTAGTGAAAATAGGGGTGTGGTTATTTATAATAACTATACTGGAGAATATGAAATGAATGAGCGTACACAGCAGATTTTGCGAGATCATGGCATTGAGAGCGAGATTTTGAATGAGCCTAATACTGAAAAACGTGGTGACGTATTAAATAAACTAGCAAATGATGGTGTACAGGTCATTATCACTAATATGAAGCTTGTGGAGGTTGGGCTTGATATGCTAGCGTGGCCAACAATTATCTTTAATCAACTTAGCTATGAGGTTAACGTTGTTCGTCAATCAGGAAAACGCAGTCATAGAATAGGACAACATAAAGAATGTAGAGTCTTCATACCAGTTTATAATGGAACACAGCAGATGGCTCAATTCCTAAAAATCATGGCAGCTCGAGGACACGCTTTAATGACAGAAGGTAGGTTAGATCGAGGAGAATTAGCAAAGTATGCTCGTGATGATCAATCTTCCTTAGCGTCTGATTTAGCTAGTTGTTTCGCAGATTCTAATGTTGCAACAGATTGGACGACACTTGCAGTTAAAGAGCTAGAAGGTTTAGAAATAGTAGAAGAATCTATGTTTAAAGAAGTGTTGGAACAACGTATGATAGACTTAGCCAATGAAACGAGAAGGTTATGTGGTGTACCAGTTATAGATATTAATACGAAGAGATTAGAAGTTACAGCTGAAGAAGAACATAACTTGTTTTCTGCTGCTGAATCGTATAGTAACGAAAGCGGTCAGCTTGATCCATTTGAGATGTACGATATACAGGTAGTAGAAATAAGGAGTTATAAAAAACGTTCGAGAAAAAAACCAGTTGAGAATCAGCTGGCGTTTAATTTTTAAGATTAGAGGGAAGGAGAATAATACTCCTCCCTCAAATTATTGAATGAAATTATACATTTTATCATTTGTCGGACAGAAGACCCTCACTTCAAACCGAAACAATGCGAAGCGAGTGAAGGTTAAGTGGGGGATGAATGACCGTTGGTGTAAGTCAAAACTCACTTGGCATATGGTATAATTAACCTATTAATCGGTAAGTGAGGTGAAGAAAATGCTGGTCAATAAAGCGTTTAAATTTCGTATCTATCCAAACAAAGAACAAAAACTGTTAATTGCTAAAACCATTGGTTGTAGTCGTTTTGTGTTCAATCATTTTTTAGCTGAATGGAATGATACATATAAACAGACTGGTAAAGGTCTTGCATATGGTACTTGCTCTGCCGAGCTAACCAAGTTAAAAAAAGAACTACTTTGGCTTAAGGAAGTTGACAGTATTTCTCTTCAATCGTCACTACGCAACCTTGCAGATGCCTTTGATCGGTTTTTCAAAAAACAAAATGATATTCCTAGATTCAAATCTAAAAAGAATAAAGTTCAATCGTATACGACAAAACATACAAACGGTAACATTGCCATTGTTGGGAACAAAATCAAGTTACCTAAACTTGGTCTAGTTAAATATGCTAATAGCCGTAATGTTGACGGTCGTATAATTAGTGCAACGATTAGGCGCAATCCTAGTGGAAAGTACTTCGTCTCTCTTTTAGCTGAAGTTGAAGTTCAAATATTAGAGAAAACAAATTCGTCTATTGGCATTGATATGGGACTAAAACACTTCGCTATCCTATCCGACGGCAAGGAATATTCAAACCCCAAATTCTTTCGAACGCTAGAAGAAAAACTGGCAATTGCTCAACGTATTCTTTCTAGACGTACAAAAGGCGGGGTGAATTGGAATAAGCAGCGTATCAAAGTAGCACGTCTACAAGAAAAAATAATGAACGCTAGAAATGACTACTTGCAAAAAGTATCTACTGATATTGTCAAAAGCCACGACATGATTGGTATTGAAGACTTGCAAGTGGGTAACATGCTGAAAAATGGTAATCTAGCAAAAGCAATTAGTGAAGTATCTTGGGCGAAGTTTCGTACTATGCTTGAATATAAGGCTAAATGGTACGGTAAAGAAGTCATTGTAGTATCCAAAACATTTGCTTCAAGCCAACTTTGTTCTCATTGTGGTTTCAAAAACAAAGACGTTAAGAATCTAAACTTACGTGTATGGGATTGTAAATCATGCGGAACCCATCACGATAGAGATATTAACGCAGGACAAAACCTTAGAAACGAAGCGATTCGTCACTTAACCGTAGGAACTACGGAGCTAGCCTAATCAATTAGAGACCGTTAGGTTTCCGTACTTAGGAATCCCCCGCTTCAATCAAGACCGTGAGGTCTGATAAGTGGTGGGTAGTTCAAGGCAGATAGAAATTGTTCTTTTGTAATTATAAGTAAATTTGTCGTGTTAAAGGTATTTTTTTCTGCAAGTTTTAAATATTGAAAGTACCTAACTAATCTAATAAATGCTCGTAATTTATCATCTGACCATGGAATCACAATACCTATCCTACTTAATGCAGATGCATTGATAGCTCCTCCAAGTAAATGTTTTCTACTAACTTTGTTTTCTATTTCTATCCCCATAAAGCATCTTGCGTTGCTGTTTTGGTAGACAATTTCATGATAATCAGGGGGTCTAGTAAATTGATTATAACCAGCTAAATTGTCATTATTAAAATTCAAAAGTCTATTTATTAGTGCACCCCATTTAGGGTTTTCCACCATTTGATCGTATACATCTTCATACCTTCCATTAGTTGCAAAAGGACCAATTGCTGCATCAATACGAGGTGAATAAAAGTCCAGCTCTCTCTCATCTTTCATTGCATTCCATTCTGTAATAATTTCTGTATCTGGATATAGAGATATTAAACGCTCCTTAATATAGTTTTGATATTCTTTTAAATCCATTTGATATAAATCGTTAACTAACGTTTTATTTTCATTATTACAATCAGCCATTTTGTACACACCTTTCTTCTTTTTGCTCTAGATAGAATTGTGTAGTGACAATAAAGTCATTTAAAAATAAGTTGTACAAGGTGCATTCTTACAGTTGTATCGGCATTGATTCTCTTATTAAAGTTATTTCATTTTGCGTTGTTACAGAAAAACACGGTACTCATTATAAAAAACGATAGAATGCGTTTTATGTAATCATTTTTAAATAACTATATTATTTTTGAAACGTTCTTTTGTTTTTAAACTCTTTATTATCGTTTGACAATTCTCTATTCAGTAGTATTATTATACCAGCTTAATAATCATATGAATCTGATAAGAATAGCGAATTACTACACCTTCCGATGAAATAATATGTAAATGGAAGCCTTGAACAATCTTTTCTTTTAAAGGTAATAATTGATGCTTTAAAATACATCATTATATATTTTACTCAAAACATTAAATGGAAGTGTATCGGGTATCTTGATTCATTAGGTTGATTTTGATAGTATGATAATAGTTATATATATTTATTGCTCTTATTTGAGCCCTTTAACGAGATTTAAGCCCTATGGGTGACATTTGTTCTTTTTCGGAAGAAGTATGTCCTCATAGGGCTTTTTGTGCGTTTTAGGAAGATATTTATAGCATGTAGGAAGTCAAAGTTCACTTTTAGAGACTATTGAAGTCTAAAAGAGTCTTTGGCTTTTTTATATGCAATAAAAAAGGAGGAGGAGTACTGTGAAATTAGTTAATTTGGAGAAGTTTCGTAAGAATCTTCAAGATGCGGGTTTACTAGATGAAAGTGCTGATAATGAGCAAAGATTATTAAATGTCTTATTTGACATGATGTATTCATCATCAGAAACGCTAGGGGATATTGATTTTGATTCATTTACCCAACAGGATGCTTTTTTTGCCCTAGAAAATATTCATTTCTATCAGTCAGATGAATCGTCTGAACCGTATGACATGAATCCAAATCGTGAGAATTCGATTACAGAATTAAATAGGATTGCTCATGTGCGGAAATTGGTTAAAGGAACCCCTCCGGTAAGGCGTGTTAAAAGGAGGTTTTTCTAGTGGGGAAGAGTGTGTTTTTAACATCTGAAGTAATCTATCAATATGTATTTACAGCCGATAACATTTTGATTGCTAAGATTATGCATGATGCAGGAATGCCTTTAGATAGCTCATTACATTTTTATGTTGATTCACCATTCAATGATAATTTCTTTTTCTTCAAGGCAATGGAGGTAATCTTCTTGGGTTGTCACATTGAGATTGTCGAGAATGAAGAAGAGACATTCAAAGTTAGGATAGAGAATCATCGTGATGTGATATATTGGCATTCTCTTCAAACAGAGTTTAAGGGAAACGATAAATTCAACAAGGATAATAATAGCATTGTTAATACTTTAGATGCTGCCTGTGAGTTTTTTGAGTTATCTATGAATGGAAAATTCATTGACATAGGTATTGAATTATCCTTTGAGGGGTTCAGCACATCAGGTATGTATCACAAAATGGTAGAAGCATTATTATCATTTGAGGAAATGATTAAAGAACGCACTATATATTGGAGGGGAATATTGAATGGAACAGCCAATTGATGAAACACGTATTGTATTGCGAGATGAAGACTTGCCACGTATTGAGGAATACTTCAATGGAATAAAAGTAAACCGTAAACGTGTCACTGCTACAGATCTATCATTGGCCATGCTTGACATGATAGATAATGAAGACATTGTCTCACACTTATTAGAAGATAAATCGTTAGTAGATGTGTTTTCAGGATTCTTTGAGATGGATAAAGATCACGAAAGAGATCTTGAAGATGATGTTTTTCAAGTATTGTCATTGTTGTTTGATTACATCGATCAAGCAGATGACCAATCTATTATTACAGCGATATTAAACACGGTATCTTGGCACTTTGACCCAATAGAATTAGCAGATGAAGCTGTTCAAGAGATTTTCAAGAAGTTGCTGCATAAAGTTCAATCGATTGAAAATGAAGATGTACTAAGTAACATTCTTGGTGCGCTAATCGATAAGATTAACTTAATCGAAGGCGTAAAAGATAAACATATCAAAACAATTCTATCTCAAGTGCTCAAACGTGCAACTCTTTCAAAGCATGAGGAGCTAATTCACAGTTTATTTAAAGTAACAGCTGAAAAAGCGAAAAAGAAATGGATTATGGATGTGTTACAACCATATATACGTAATGAAAAGAAGTGTACAAGCCCAATATTGCCAAAAGGATGCTTTCTATATCAGGAATTAATGAATGGAGAAAAGGTAGTAGGTATAGAAGTTGATAAACAACGTGTAAATATAGATTATCATAGACGAAGCTTTAAACAGGTCGGTCACCCCCGACTCCTGTTCATTTTTCGAATTGATGGACAACATGTGTGTTCATCACAAGTCTTGGCGGTAAAAGATAGCGTATTAAAATCCTCTACAGAGATTTTTCGTTATCCTTTTTCAAATGTAAGTAATAACTTCCAAGCATGTTGGTCAGATGTTCGTCAAATGGAAATAAAGGATATCAGTATGATAGGAAGTTTACCTTATCTATTTTTGAATTCACCGTCTAATGATGATTTATATAGCGGGACAAACCTACGAGAGAGATTCTTAGAGCTTGAAAACAAGGATTTCGATGATGAGATACTGGAAGAAACACCATATACATTAGGTGATTTCTTTGAATTACCGACTCAGGATGTGTAGAAAAAATATAAAAAAACTTAGGAGGAAATACTTATGGCACAACTTAATCTTTTTGGAGAAGAAGAAGTAAAAGAAGAGAAAGCGAAAGAGAATACTAGAAGTTCATCTAGTAAACAACAAAGCAAGAAAACATCCTCAACACCCCCGAAAAAGAAAGTAGAGGATATTAAAGTTCAGAGTGATTGGTCTATCCATTATGCACGAGCTACTTTCTCAGTTGAAGAATTTATTGAGGACATACCAGAGGAAGGGATTACACTTGAACACCTTCGGGAATCAATGAGCCAAGACTTCTTTGAAATGTCAAAAGACCGTACTTCATGGGACCACGATAAAGAAAATAAGCGGTTATTCCCACGTGTATCAGGTGCAGCTAAGGGGTGGGTCTGATGAATCTAGGAATCTATCAGTTATTCTGGCGACTATCAGACTATATTTCCAATAAAGAGGCGCACCCATATAACATTGTTGCATCAAAAGATGGCAAGCTCTATGAAATAAGGAACTCGTTACTAGGAACAATCGTAACTCCTGCAAAAGAGGAACAACTCAGAAGGATCGAACAAGTACCAAAAGGGTTTCAGATGAAGTTACCTAGAATACCAGGATACTTATTACAGCAAATTATTTCCTTCTTTCGTGCATATTGCAATGAAAACCTTGACCATGAGGTTATGCTTCAATTATTTTGGCACAATAATGGATACTTTGTTGTTGACTGTCCAACTCAGGAAGTGAGTAAAGCAAGGGTATCGGCACAACTTGATAATGAAGCTCCAGACTTAACTGAAGTTATGCAGGTACATTCGCACAATAGCATGGAAGCGTACTTTTCTGAAACTGATAATAATGATGAACAGCAGTTTTTATTATACGGAGTAGTAGGACGCTTAGACCAACAGGAACCTGACATAAAAATTCGGGTAGGTGTAAACGGTACATTCTATAGACTTTCATTAGACTATATTTTTGACACAACCTTCTTGGATGTATCACAAAATGTGCCTTATCCTGAAGAATGGACTAAACGAGTGAGTATTATTTGATAAGTATTCTGAAGAAGAGAGTCCAGTGGCTTTCTTCTTTCTATTTTAAGGAGGAATTATTTATGCAAGCTATTAAGCTATTAGAAGAGGGGAAAAAGAAATTATACTTTCAGGTTGTAACAGTTGGTGTAGGTGCAAATGGAGGACAATTTTTCCGTTCATTATGCCAGGATATACGTACTCATTTTAATGCCTTTGATGAGGGAGATAACATAAATCGTGTCACATTCGGAGTAGATTTAACAATTTGTGATGCTGATAAATATGAAAGAAAAAACCTTTCGAATCAACTCTGTACTGAAGATGATATAGGCGAATATAAAGTAGAAGCATTAGCAGAACGATACGCAGGTGTATATGATATTTCTGTTAAAAGCGTTACGGAGTATATAAAAAGTGCTGACATACTTCATAAATTGTTTACTGTTACCGACATAAGTGACCAATACCAAAAAGTTAAAGTTCTTTGTGGAATGGTTGATAATAACAAGTCACGACAGCTGTTTCATGATTACTTTTACTCTGATCAGGTAGAGAATCTAATCTGGCTTGATACGGGAGTGACAGGTGTTGAGTTGATAGATACTGAAAGTAAGCAGACAGAGGAAGAGAGGAAATCAGTTGAACAAAGTGGCTTTAGTGGTCAAATTGTTGTTGGATTTAAGTACAAAGGTGTTGTGATACTAGAACCGGCAACTGTAATGTTTCCAAACATATTAGAAGATGCAGCATCCCATTTTCCAGACGAGAGTTGTGGAGAATTGATTATAAACAACCCTCAAAGGTCTGCGACCAATAAAATGGCAGCGTTACTAGCTAATAATGTAATGAACAACCTGTTTCACACACAGTCCATCTATAATCATGTTATTAACTTTAATGCTCAGTTTTGTGACGCTGGGGGGAGAATATCACGAATAACGAAAGAACAATACCAACGGTTTGAGGAGTTAAAACAAGTTGCACAATGAGTAAACAGGGAGTGAGAGCAAATATTGTTCTTGCTCTTTTTTTAATAAAAGCTCATGAAATAAGCCTTTCTCAGTCTTTGCAACCAAACTACACTTTCAAGTTGTTTTTGGCAACTAGTGTTGTCAATTATTTAGATACCTAATACAATACATATATATATATCATCATTTTAGTGTTGGGTGGATAATTATGAATAGAATTGAAATAGAGTTAAAAGAGTATTTTGATACAAACAGTCCTTCGAGTGTGTTGAATTCGGAAGTATTGAAAAAAGTTTATGCTTTTGATTATCTTATTTCACTTCCTGATTTAATGGAATTTTTGAATTTATCACGTTCAGCTTTCGAGAGACAGCTATTTAAGGAATCAGAGATAAGACATTTTGCAATTAAAGACCGGAAGACAGCAGGCTTAAAATACAAGGTATATATTGATGTTAGCGACATCATGCACTTTCTTTGTAATGAAGGTGAATTAATTTTCACAAAAAATATGGTAGAAGATAATGATGTTACACAAAAGGTCTTCACTGATATTTCACAGGATGACAAGGAATATTTAGTTACACAACTATTAGATAATAACTGGTTGTCAGCTAGTAAAATGCAAGTTTACCTAGAGAGAAGTCGTTCAGTCGTCTCGAGGTTAAACGGATTAATGGATACGGTATCTTTTAAGCTCCCAGGAAGTCAAACACGATTAAAACGATATATTGTACATCATGATAAAGAGTATTACTTGTCATTGCTGAAGAATTATAGCAAAATATCGAAGTAGTAGAATTTTTTTCTAATACGTAGTGCATTTTTCATAGGAGTAAGTTATAATTCAAGTATATTATTTATTATTTGCTCTATTCTGAGCCCTGTAACGAGATTTAAGCCCTATGGGTGGCATTTATTCTTTTTCGGAAGAAGTATGTCCTCATGGGGCTTTTTGCGTTGTTTAAAGGAAATAGTAGATACCAAAAGGAGGAAGAAGGGTTTTGTTAAAAGCGGTAGTCATTATAACTTCGCTATTTTTACTAGTCTCAATCAAGTATATGTTAGATAGTTCAGCTTTTAAGAGAGCGAAAAGAAGAGAAGTGGAATTTTGGTTACAACAAGAACAGACAGAGTTACTAGAATCACAACAAAATTCAACATCTTATCCATTTGAAGACTCCATACAACAGTCAAAAGAAGAAATAACAAGTGAGAACATTGTTAGTGATAACCATTCCTTAGAAGTATTTCATACGATTGAGAGAGTAGAAAAAATAACATATGAAACCAATCAACAAGAGACTGAAAGCAAGGTATTGGAAGTAGTAGAGCTAGACGAATCATCGAAAAAATATTTAGATAAAATCAAAAAAGTTATAGTAAACGAAAAAAACGTTGTCGATGTTTGTCGAAAAGGAGAAAAATCCCTTGTGACACATGATACTAATTGTGTAACATTTGACCCAAGACAAACAAACTATGAATCAGTCAATGAACAACAACTAACCCTAGATTTACCAGATAGTAATATTGTACCTTCGTATCAATTTTCTGAAGGCTATCATCTAGTGGAAGCAGTAATTTTGGATAAATATGATGATAATCTAGCAAAAGTGAAGATTGACCAGAGTGAATTTTATTTTATTTTTAACAAATCGGTTGTTTTAGGAGATGCAACCATTCAAATTCAAGTAAAAGATCAAATCGTAAAACCTGTGAGGGTGTATCAAGAACCATCAGAAACAGAGATTAATTCAGTAATTTTTTAGGGGGAAGTTTCCCTGTTCTTTTCAAGCTAACTATGAAAATAGCCAGTTACCTTGAAAAGGGGAGGGATCAAGATTCCCCCATCTAAACCAATAATAGCTTAGGAGGAACTCATCATGAAAAAAATAGAGCGTATGAATCTTGCAAACCAAGCAATAAAAAATATCGAAGGGCTATTAAAAAATGACTGCAAATTCCTGACTAATGAAGGGGAGAAGGGGATTGTAACGTTAATGCTAAATTATAATCAATTTCCGCGGTGCGAATATGAAAGAGTTGTTCAAACAAATTATGATGAGGAGGGCCCAGTCGTTAAGAAAACACCAAACCTACTTGATAATCAAAAATTTGATTTGTGTATGGAAAGCATCGAGTATCTAATTCGTCATTTTGTTTCTAGTAGTATGACAGCGGTGGGAAATCTGCAATTTACTTTTGTAAATGGCTTCATAGAAAGTTGTACCATTAAAGGTCGAGTTGCTTATAAGGATATCGAAGACCATGAGTAACAAACTGCCTGTTTTTAAAGAAGATACGTTGTTGCCACGGATGCCAGGGGACGAAGAAATTGAAGTATTCTTATTCTCTTTATTCCACGTATTACAAAAGTGGGGATCTGTAATAGTCTTGTTAATAGCGGTTATGTGTGTAATCGCAGCTAAAATATTTAAAATACGTAAAAACCCTAAGGCAGTTCGCTTTTGGAAATTTACAAGTTACGGAATGGTCCTTGTTGGAATCCTTTTTATTATTCTTCCATATGTTGTTTTATATTTTTACTAGAGGCTGGGACATAAGTTTAAAAATTACTGATTTTTATACATTACGCAAAAGTAAAACCGCATGAAATCAAGGTTTATAAATGTGATTTCGTGCGGTTTCTTCATTTTAATTGGGTTTTGTCCCAGCCTCTTTTTAGTAATAATTCCCTACTGAAAATAATTGCTTGTATATATACGAATAATTACCCATCTATAGAAATTGAAAATGTAAACCTAATATAAGTAAAAAGTATTAAAAAATATTAATATATTTATAGCATCTTACGAATAATGTAGAAATAATAAGATAACTGAGTAATAAGTACATAAAATCCCCATTTAAAGCAGATAAAAAGGTTTTTTGAAGGTTTTTCTTTCTGTTATCATAGAATATGATGGAAAAAAAGGAATCATTAATTATTATTGAATAAAAATAGAAAATGAAAAAACTTCCACCTTTTCTTGGTCGTCAAGGTGGAAGTTCGGTATCCTACCACGACTAATGAACTAGGATACGCTTCCTATCATATCAAATCAAGAAATATTTTCCTATATTTTTTATTGGTATGTGAAGCTAATCTCTGTGTTTGTGGAGGTTAGCTTTTTATTTTCTAAAAATAGATAGAGGGGAAATGGTGAAATTGGTAACCACTCTAAGATCTCCAAAAATAAGTAATTCTACAGGCTGTTTATTAAAAGATTTAATGGATAAGCATGGAGTTTCACGTAAAATGTTATATACGGAAGCTGGTGTTAGCAGGTCTTACTTGAGTGATTTCCTTAAAGGAGAATCTGTAACAAAATTTCATAAGGTATTGGATATCTTAAAAAGCTTTGATACTATAACAGACTCTAATCATGAAGAAATATTAATGAAAAAATTCATAGCAGAAATGGACGAAAAAATAGAACTTATTCATGGTGCAATGTGGTATTGCGATAAAAACAACTATCTTAAAGAGCTTGACCATTTAACAAGAGTAGCAAAATCTCATCACAATGAAATGTTAAGAGAAACAGGTAGATTGTATCGAATTAATTATTTGCGAAAAAAAGAATACGAAAAGCTAGTTAAGATATCTAATAATAGTAATAACAACAAAAAAAGAATAAGTAGGAGGAATAAACTACTTAGGTTACTTGGATTAGTTGAAATTTTAAAAACAAGTAATACAGAAAATCGAGTATTAAAAAAAATATTGAAGGCGTATCTTAAAAATGATCTTCAGTTTTTTAAAGAAACGCAGGCAGAGTTAACAGGAATAAAGAAACTATTTAAGGAGGTTGAAGATAATACATTAAAAATAACTTTTGAAGTTAAGTTAAATGAACTACTCCAATTTGTTAGTGTTAGAAATTTGTGTGATTTTGAAAAGGCTAAAGAATATTCGAGAGAAGGTCTTGCGAAATCTTTTAGTATAAAAAATGATGCAGGGTGCTATGTAACCTTCGGTGAAGCAGATATGTTTTATAATCCTGATGAAGCAATCAAAAATTTCAATAAAGCTATCCAACTTTATGATAGAATAGGAATGAAGGAAGTCGCAGTATTGATTATGAAAAAAATCCAATTTACTCAAATCCACTGGGGATTTGATGTAAAACTAGAAGAGATAATTCATGAACAGAACAAAGCTTATTGGTTAATCAAACATGGAAGAAATAAAGAGGCAGTAGAAATTCTTGATAGGATTGATTCTAAAGACAGCCTGCAAGCACAAAGATTGTGGCTAAGAGGTTTAGCTACTTCAGACCCAACATATCATTGGTTATCGCTTGAAGATTACAGTAATAGGGGAGAAAAATTATTTGGCAAATTACCTCGAAATGAATTGATTAAATTAGGAGAGAATCCTGTAGGCGTTAATGCTCTTTATAGAAACGGGGGATTTTAAATGAAAAGAAAAATTTCATATGTAATACTGGCATTAGCTATCACATTAAGTGCTTTTTCGTTGAATTTGACCCAGAGTTCAGCTTTTGCAGCAGCTGATATGAAAATAAAATCAGAAGAAAATCGACCAACTGGCTAATATTATTTCAAAGACGTTACTCATTATGAGTGACGTCTTTCGTACTTTTTAAGGAATGTATTTAGTTTTTGGAATTTAAAAAAAATAAAAACATCAACATTTCATAGGACTTTTTTAGGAGGAATATTACATGAAAAAAATAGAAGTTGACCGAAATAAACTAACAAAACAAGCTATAAAAAATGTTGAAGAATTATTAAAGAATGATTGCAAATTCCTGACTAATGAGGGAGAGAGGGGAATAGTAACGTTAATGCTAAAATATCACCAAGAACCAAGGTGCGAGTATGAAAGAGTGCTTCACACAAATTATACGGAAGATGGACCAACGGTTACGAGTATGTCTAACAAACTAGATAATAGTAGATTTCGACAAAGTATGGAAAGTATAGAGTATTTAATACGTCATTTTATCTTTGGAAGCTCCACAGCGGTTGGAGATTTACAATTTACTTTTGTAAATGGTTATATGCAAAGTTGCACGATTAAAGGAAAAGTCACCTTTATGGATATTAAAAACAAGAATTGAAGAAACTAGACAAAATAATAATTCCCTATTATAATACATACATACGTACTAGGAGGTGTTAGACATGAAGTCAAATGTTATTCCATTCCCACCAAGTGGTCAATACAAAGCAAGTGTTTACACTCTTTTCCCTAAAGAAGTAGCAGACTCTTATGTGGAGTATTGTCGTTTAGGGGTAGATTGGAGCAATACAGTAAAACAACAAACAATATACGAAGGGTTTCCCTTTGAACCACCTTGCGATCCTATACTTGATGAAATGATATGGTATGCGAGTGAAATGAAACGTTTTGGTGTCTGGGTCATTAACAAATCTCATGAAGAAATACGTCAGATTGATGATGTCATCTTTGGCTGGTCACCATTTGTAAGGAAAAGTACAGCACCTCCAATTCAACCGGTACATATTCAATCGGTCGAAGTTAGAAAACAACTCACCTGGTATGTAGATGAAGATGGATACGGTCAATACTGCATCGTGAGAAAAGACGGAACAATCTGGATTCCCTATGAAAAGCCTGACGCATGGGATCCACACCCTACTAAGTAGCAACTCCGAATAATAATAACATTAAAATAATGTCCCTAAGATGTCTTTTTACCCATATATAGGGATTTTTCATTGAATTATGGGAAACAATCAGCTAGAATAATAGATAATAAAGCAGGTAAGTGACAACTAAATTTAAACTGTAGCGGAAGACGCATTTATACCTTAACGGGATAAGTGCGTCTTTTTTATTTCACCAAATGGGGTCTCGTATTCCTTACTGAACATTGATTATTGAATAGGTTATTGAACAATTCTAAATGACTATAATTCATATAAATCCTTTGTTCATAAGGTGTTCAGCAACTCAAGGTATTCTGAACAAACTCTTAACGTATATTTTCCGCGTTTTGCTGGTAGGACCCCGAAATGAATTAATAAGGAGGAGTTTTTAATATGAATGCTGCTTATCTTCACAACGGTCAATTAATATCAGCAGATCAGTATGAACCAGAGAGTCACGGGCAACGATTATATTGCATCGATAAAAAGTGCAAGGCCCCGGTTGTGTTTGTATCAAAAGGAAAAGCCAACGCTCATTTTAAAACAACAGGAAGAGGTGAGTCAAAACACATTAGCGAATGCGGATTCTACGAACCACTAGATCTAATAGACAGTATTAAGAAGGTTGGAGAGTATCAGGAGGATATACTTGATAAAGGTATGAAAGAAACCGTTGTTAGATTGTCAATGAATCGCATTGATCCAGACTATGAGCCCAATTCGATAGAAAGAGAAAAGAAGAATTCTCGCGAAGAAAAAGAAGTGAAAGTGAAAGGGGACAACGAAACACCTAAAAACATATCTTCAGTTAAGAGTGTAGTAAAGCTATTAACGTCTTACGAGCCTGACATCCTGGCATCCATTCTTATTAATGTAGGGGGAGGTATGAAAATACCACTGTCTTCAGTAGTAATAAATCAGGAGCGAGCTCACAATATGCTGTGGTCTGATGAAACCATACCTAAGCTCGGCTATTTTGTGTACGGGAAGATACAAAAAATCGTCAAACGAGAAAAGGTTATGTACATTAATTTTTATCCTGTGAATGATGTGAACTTCACGATTGTGGTTTTTGAACGTTACTGGAAAGAGTTCAGTTACAAAGAAAGTCAACTTAAAGACAAAGATGTATTGATATATGGGCACTTGAGAAAAAATGATTTTCAACAAAAACAAGAAACAGAGATGTTAATCAAATCAAAAAAATACCTAGAGTTTTTCAAACGCAAGAAGGTAATTGAAAATGAACCTACAAGTGTGGGGAGTGAGCATAATGACAACACTTGAGGAAAGAAGCAAACAAAAGAAAAAAGAAGAGCAAATGGAAATAATTCTCAATCATTACGTTGATGGAGAAGTATACATTTCTACTCCTTCGAAAGTGTGGAAACAGATAGTTTTAAACCATTTTAACAAAGTATATAGGAATGAGTTAACCGTTGACGAACTGTTGACCTTACTACAAAGAGAAGGCGTGCAGTTCAATCAATCTCTCAAATTAGTAAGATACCCTGTAGTTGAATGTTTACGCTTTATATCAGCTTGTTGTAATAAGGACATTGATATTAGTTAGATAATAGGTAGATTTGGAAAGGTGAGAAAAATGACAGTTGCAGAAAAATTAAATGTGATGGTAATCGAAGAATTAAATGAAGTTTCTGAGGACACGACATATAATTCCGATAAGTTAATAGCAGCACTCACAAAAATTGCAAAAGAATTTTTATCCGATTCTTTCTTTCTGGACAAACAAATGAATGCTTTAACACTCTTTATCAGGAAACATCCTCAACTATCCTTAAAAGATATGCTTAATTCATTCATTGAGCATGATTTTAAAAATGATGAACATTTTATCCTCTTTATAAAGTATATCATTCAGGATATTGTAAAGGACGAGGATACCTTTAGAAGGCTGGTTTATCTTGTTAGAGGAGCTAAAAATGAAGAATAATCGACGGTAGGTCATGAGGTATATCAAATGACAAAACGGTTGCAAGAAATTATAAACTCCACAATGAAATTGAAATGTCTAGAACAACTTGAATACGATGAAATTATTATGGCTTCAGAAAGGAGGGTTAACTAATGCAATACCACACCCATATTGCCTTTTCAGGAATGATTGGACTCTCAGTGGTGTCCTTGATACCTGTAACAGATCCAACAATGTACATCATTGGATTGACAGTTGGGGCTATTCTTCCTGATATAGATCATCCAAAAAGTAAAATTAGCAACAAGATTCCTATCATTCCATCCTTAGTATCAACTATTTTTACACACCGTACTTTTTTTCATAGCGTTTTGTTCCTGGTATGCTTAACTCTTCTGTATGGTTTTTTCCCACAATCCATTGTCACAGGAATAATTATTGGAGCAGCGGGGCATATCATAGGAGACATGTTAACTCCAGCTGGTGTGAAACTTCTTTACCCGTTTGGCAA
This sequence comes from Nanhaiella sioensis, assembly GCF_046557775.1. NCBI lineage: Bacteria > Bacillati > Bacillota > Bacilli > Caryophanales > Bacillaceae > Nanhaiella > Nanhaiella sioensis. The sequence goes on along the minus strand of NZ_JBKAEG010000002.1, from coordinate 146,740 downwards.
TTATATAAGATTTCCTTTCAACTTTAAAACTGGTGGTGTAATAGAACAAATATGCTTTCTATTATTTACAATTGTCACTATTAAATTAATTCATTAAGGAGCGGAGAGTGTTGGGTATTTATGATGAAACAAATATGACGAAGAACTTCAATAGTAGTCCCAAAAATAAACACTTAGTAAAAGAGTTAAAATGGGAGATTCTTAGTACATTAGCTTTATGGTCCACTTTATTTGCATTTTCTATGTACATTAGTAAGGGAAAACGAGACTTTCTTTCCTACAATGGATTAAAAAGTGACCCTTGGATAATATATATTTGGGATTCGATTATCTTTGCTTCAAGTAGAGTTGGATTCGTATTCTTGATAAGTGGTTTGTTATGGATAACGATAAAATTGTTTGAATATTTAGTACGTTTATACCGAAAGAAATATGGAGGTTGAATTTATGAAAAAGAAAAATACCTTAATGAACGAAAGGGTTGTAACTAAAAAAATCCTTGTAGTAGCAACCATCATTGGTATTTCACCAATTGTCATTAGTATCATTACAGGTTCGCTATTCAGCTTTGATTTTGTGCAAATAATAACAACTTTCCTGCCAATGCCCTTCCTGATACTTCTTTTAAGCGAAGCATGGTCAAGGAAAAAGAGGAAGCAGGATTTTAGATTTAAAGACTATCAATTACTAATAGAACGGGTTATTGTGATACCTTGTTTAAATTTTATAAAAATGATTAAAAATATGCACCCAAGCCTTAAAAAGACTATCATTTATTTCGGAGTGACCTACTTTCTATTAATAATGGTCGGTGATCTATTATTGTTCTTCCGAGAACTATTTGCAAGTGAATATATCTATAGTGTAAAAATTGAATACTTTTTACGCTTAATGTTAATTATAAAGCTTGCTACTGCATGCTTAGCAGTGTTAATAGTAGTCTACTTCCAATATAAATACATCCCACGTATTGGTTTAGAGAAGACCATTGATAACCTTTATGAGTTACATAATAAAGGGAAAATTGATTTAAAGTTTAAACACATTCAGGGGAAAAGACTCATTGATGATGTTGATTCAGTCTTAGAGCAACTAGAAGAAATTAATCATGAAAAAATGTATTTAGAAGTTAAGTTCTGTTATAAATTCTTGAAAAATGCAGACGTATTACCCGAACAATATAATAAAAGTTTGTTTTCATATAAGCTAAACAGTTCTCCTCAAAGAAAAGACGAGCATAATCCTCTTGATACTAAGGATATAAACGATAATGGAACAAGTTACAGCTCAACTTGATATACTGATTGAAGAAGTCCTTGATATTATTAAGAATGATGCTTGGAGAACAGGGTGGGAATCCTCAATAGATATATCTGACAAATTTGAGGATATAGAAAAGCCAATTTTTCCATAAACGAGGAGAAATTGGCTGGATTTTTTTGCAGTTTTTTTAATAACGGGCTCCTATTTTTTGTTCTAAGAGATTTTCAACCAAAGCCTAATGCTACAAGTATCAAATTAAATAAAAAGGCTGACAGTGAACATATGGCGTTCTCATAAGTACCTCTTAAATCCAACAGTAATTTCACATGAATTTTTCACCTAATTTAACCCCCGCATGTTCTTCCAACCGTCTTTTTCTACGTAAATAAGTTTCCGTGGTTGTGATTGACTCATGGCCAAGTAAGTCACGTACATCTTTCACATCAATTCCATCTTGATCACTATAATAAGTTGCTGTAAAGTGACGACAAGTATGTGCTGTGATGCGAAATTTAATTGAGTTACCTTGTTTTTCATAATCTTCTTCCTTTTTCAATCGTTGCTTTACCAACGGTAGAACATCTGCAGTAGACATGATTAATCGACTGAACTCATTACTCAAATAGCTGCTATTGTAGTGTGAACCATTTGATTTAGGGAAGAACGCTGTTTCATCTTCAGGATTCAATTCTGTTGTTAATCCTTTTCTTCTCCTCAGTTCTTTCACTACCTCTAATACATCATTAAATATCACCACTGGACGTTCCTTTTTTCTTTTCCCAATGACCGTCAAGAAATACCGGTCCAATTTTTCATGGTACATTAGGGAGGACCAATTCGCAGACGCTAACTCCGCAATACGTAAACCAGTGCTCACTAAGATAAAAATCAATGTGTAAGCAAACCAATCTTTTTTCTTAAAATAATCAAGTAACTGTTTAACTTCATGTTCATACAAATCACGATTTACGAGATCCTCTTTCTTGATAGCTACTTTTTTCATCATTAATGATAAATCTTGATTAATCATTCCTCTTACATTTAGATAACGAAGAAATTGTTTGATTACAGCTGACTTTCTTCTTAAAGACGTTGCTTTGTATTTTTCATGAATCCTAGACTGATATACCTCGATGTCATCCTGGTTCACATAACGAATCCCACCAAATTCAGATGCAAATGCTAATAAATCGCGTATATCTCGAAAATACTCTTTTTTGGTTTGATTCGAACGTTCTCTCCCGTGCGCTGGTTCGTCATGCAAAAATAGATACAACATAACCTCATCAGGAACTTCGCTCCAATTCACATTTCTGAATCCTTGTCTAGCTATTTGAACATACAGGGATTGATCTAACCAATCTTTTTCATTTATCACCAAATTTTGATTCGAAATTTTCACAACTTCCATCCTAGTTTCCCCCACTTCATTCAAATCCAAATTATGTAATTTATATCAAGAAACGTAACCAATCTCTATTTTCCACATTTTAGTTATTACATTTCATAAACTATTATACTCTAAATATTCTAAACCACAAAACAACAAATATAGAAAAATTGATAATTATTCTATATTTAATTACAATAAATAAAATAATAATACTTTTTACTATTTTATTTATTGTGATTAACGTTCAATTCTGATAATATAAAATTAACTTAATTTACCACCTACATAAAAAGAGAGCCTTTAACAGGTCACCTTAAAGGTAGCAATAATTAATCTCAGAAGGAGAGTTGGTTATGTATAAAATAAGATTTACATCTAAAAGGGTTAATAAAGAATTTAATAAGTTTAATTCTAAAGAAAAGAACTTAATAGAGAAATCGATAAAAGTATTACAAGCAAATCCACGTCCAGTGTCTTTACAATTTCAAGCATTAAATAAGAATCGAGATGTGAAAAGAGTTAAATGTAAAAGAGCTCGCCTCTTCTACATTATTGATGATGAAAAAAAGGTGATTCATATTGGAAAAATAGAAAATAGAGACTCTAAATCGTATAACGGGGACCCAAAAGAATGGTTTGCTGCAGTATGACTCAACCCAAGTTGTTGATAAGCATCCCTAAGGGTCAAAACTGATTTCTACAATTCAAAATTCCTAGAAAAGAGGTATAATATATATGGAAACATTAGCAACTGTTCTTTTATTAATCTATTTACTACTAGCCATCGTACACATTTATTTGGAGAAGCGTCATCATAAACTAATTAAAAACGCCTCATCATTAAGCGAGTTAGATTCAATCACTAATAACAAAGCTAAAAAGTTATTCTCAATCATAACACTAAGCTATGGAGCTACATCTTTAACATTTGGAGTCATCGTACTGTTCATCACCTAAAGGAGCGGGAAAAATTGTACTTATCCATTGAAGAACTAGCAACAAAACTAGGAAGAACAAAGCGACAGATCCAGTATGCTATTAAGCAAGGAACAGTAAGACCTGTCAACCTAGATACGTATCGAAGAGACGGGGGATACCGCTTCACATTAGAAGAATTTGAAAGACTCAAAGAGTTGCACACTGATAATAGACTATCACTCAAACAAGCAGCAGAAATGGTCGGTATCACCCCACAGTATTTAAACTCTCTTACTAGACAAGGAATAATCGAAAGTGAACTCGTTCAAATCGGAGAACAACAGGTGCGAAAGTTTGAAGAGGAAGCCTGTATAAAACTAAAAGAAGACCTCGATGCTAGGATACATACTAAAAGAAGTGCTAATTATGGTAAGAAACTACAAGCATATAAAAACAATGTACGTTTATTTGAGAAATTTGTCTATCAAGGAGAATTAGTACGAGTTGTTGACACCGCTCCGATTAAATTATTAAAAGAAGATGGCCAAATCTTAAGTGTTAAAGATATTGATTTACAACAGCCGAAATGGAACGATGTACCTTACATTCGTAAAAGAGGCTTTATTGAATTTATTGTGCCTATACCAAGGCATATGGAACATCAAACATATACAACCTTATATCATATGCTCGAACAAGTAGGGGAGAAAAACCTTCAGATATACGAAAGAAAAGCGGGAGACTATATGATTCGTTGTCGCCAAATGGAATTTACCGGTACTGAAAACGACTTTCTTCTATTAAATATGTACTTACAAAGCGGGAGCATTGAATACCAGGAAGGTATCATTAGTTTACGAACTGGTATTGTTTCTAAGACGTTTTATTTTCCAGAAGAAATGCTTAGTGCGTTAGAAGACCAGTCTAAAAAAAGAGGGAAGAACCTTCAGGAATTCGTAATCGATCTATTAAAAAACGAACTGAATAATCGAAAATTATAATCATATTTTTAAGATGATTACCTTGCTAACATTTTCTAAAAACGCTTCACTTCTTTTTGAGTAGTGTGATAGAATTAAGGTTAATAGCATACGGAAATGTAGCGGAAGACGCAAAATCCTTATAGGGGCTTTGTGTCTTTTTTTCTACCAAATGACATAAGGAGAAAGGAAAGATAATAATGTTTAAATCCCTAGCATTATATAACGTATACCAACCGATAATTGACTTAAAACACACCGTATAATAGGATATGAAGCTTTGCTACGAGGTAGAAAGCCCCTGAAGAACTTATAACAAAAGCTGTTATGAACGGAAAGATGTTTAACCTGGACCAATGGAGTATAGGATTTACAAGCAGCCTACCAAAACGCATATGACCGAAACATTTTAAAAAGCAATGAATGGGTAGAAAAAACTAAAAAGAAAGAAATTACTCTAGATGAAGCAATATTTTTAAATACTGTTATTGTTGATCGAGCGTTGAAATAACGTATACAAAAAATAACAGTTGCATAATATAAAGGACACCACGATTGACTATCACGAACTCCCTAGCCTACACTAAAAGGTTAGGGAGTACATATTTTATAAATCGGATGGGAATTTCCAATTTTATTGAGACTGGGACAAAACCCAATTAAAATGAAGAAACCGCACGAAATCAAATTTATAAACCTTGATTTCATGCGGTTTTATTTTTGCGTATTGTATAAAAATCAGTTAGGTTTCAACTTATGTCCCAGCCATTATGTTTGGCTAATCTAAAATTCATTTCTTATTTTAAATTAAACTTCTCATGATTCCAATATAAACCAAATGTTTCGTTACCTTCACTTTCTACTTCTACTATAAAAACTCTTTCATCTTTCAATAAATCTTTTAAATACTTTCCTGTACCTATTCCCTTCATCTCGACAATACCACTAAAATCGTAAGACTCATTTTCTTTAATCTGATTTAAAACGTCATCTTCAATTTTATTTGTTCCAATAGTTACTTTATCATCGTTTTGATCTATTGCTCTGGCATTTAATTGAGTAATTTCTATATCATAACTATCACTTAAGTCATAGAAATCCTCTATACTAATAGGTTGATCAAGAGTAATAACAAAAGAATACTCTTCATTATTTTTTAGTTCTTTTATCAAACCATGGGATTTAGTTTTGTATTTGCCTAAACTATCTTTAGAGTTAATTTCAGGGTATTCGGAATCTTGTTTTTTTAGTGATGAAAAATTCATAATGCTTTCGCTATTGTTAACAGCGTTAAAATCAACTCTACTGTTGTTTTTGGCAGGAGATAAGACACTGACTTTATTTGTACTCATCTGACTCCACTTAACCCCACCTAAATATTTTGATGTGCCTGCAACGGTGTTGTAATCCCCTCCGGGGAAAAACGGAGCAACACTAACAGAAGCATAGGATATTAATGCGGGATCATTTATTTCAGAATAGGCTATCCAACCAGTATCAACATAATAAGATTTATTTGCTTCAACATCCCATTGTGATTTTACAATAACCTCCAGCTCATCGTCAAAACCATCATCATTATCATCTTCATAATCATATTTTGGGTCTGGTAAATTAGTAGTAATAAAATTACCATCAAAAGCACCTTTAGAATCATCCCGTACATCAAATGTAGGATAATAACTGATATTTGCATGTATTAGATTAGCTTGACTTGTATTAAACTTAAAGTTTAAATCAGCATCAATCGTTGGAATCGTTGTGCTGCTTATATCTTTTGAAACAGAAAATGACCCTGTATATGGAAACCAATAGTCATTATTATTACTATTTGACCAAGCAAATGCAGAAGTTGAGAAAAGTGTAAGACCTAAAAAAGTAGATATCGCAATCTTAAAACTGGAATTTTTTTTCGATTTCATATAAATTTCCACCTTTCAAATAAATATTAAAGTATTTTGGACATCTAGACATTGATAATTTTAATCCCTTTTTAATAGATAGCTATAGGTGTTAGCGCAAACTAGCACTTAAAGGTACTTGTGAGGATACGTTGAAATCATCACCATAGGATGAATATCTACTGAATTCTGAAGAAATTGAACTATCCCATTTTTTATAAATAGAGCCTGATGCATTTGCTCTTAGTTGGACATTAGAGAAACTAGCTTCGCTGAAAGAATTACTCCCATCATCTTCAACGCCCATCACCATCTTCACTTGTTCATATTGAGCTAAACCATCATAAATAGGACGTTCTTCGTATCTTACACCATCCTCATTCACATATACCTCACCATTCACATACATAGTAATAGTATCGTCTCCATTGTTAACCAATTTCAAATTCACTGTATCTCCATCTTCAATAGATGAATCATATGAAGAAATCCAATATTCATCTTGTTCTCCAGATTCTTTCCAACCCGTGTTAAGGAAGACTTTATACCCAATTGGAGTTCTTGAAATTCCTGCCTCAACCTTAGCTGCACCTATACCTAAATACCAGTTAACATAACCTGTATTGACATCAACATTACTAGAAAGCTTGATGTCAGCCGTAATTCCTGTATAACTTTTGTTATTGGTAATGACTTTTACAGCACCTTGTGATGCTGCAAAACTTGTCCCAGAAAACATTGTCATTACCATTAACAGCAAACCTACAAAAATTAAGAGTGTTTTCTTTCCTGATCTTACTACTGATTGAATCATATTTACCCCTCCTAAATTTTTTTAATACATATGTAAGACGAATAAAATCATTTTTTGTCGCACTTTTCCGAAAAAAAAGATAGAATAAATGTAGATATTGAAAAACAGACCATATATTACCACTGATATTATAGTTTTTAGTGGAAAAGAAGGTGGCGATACAATGTTTGTAGAAGATAAAACTAATGAAGTTCTTCATTTATACGATGTTTATAGTAATCGAGTTTTAAAGTTTATTTATATGATCACTAATGATTATCATAAAGCTGAAGACTTGACACATGATACGTTTCTTAAAGTAAGTAACTCATTGCACAAAATTAATAATAAGGAAAAAATAGAAACGTGGATTTTTCAAGTTGCGCATAACACAACCATCGATTATATAAGGAGAAACAAATTTAATATCCTTGAACATCTTAAATTACATGTACGTGAAAAAGAGGTTACCCCTTCAACAGAAAGCATTATGATCATTAATGAAAATTTTAAAGAATTGTATAATGCTCTACGCAAACTAAAACCCACTTACCGCGAAGTTATTGTTCTTAGAAAAATAGAAGAATTATCCATAAAAGAAACTGGTGAAATTTTAGGATGGTCTGACAGCAAGGTTAAGTCAACCTTATCTAGAGCACTGAAGGCATTGCATAAAGAATTAACGGAAGGAGGGTTTGTATATGAGAAATTATCCTAAACAATATCAGTTTAATCAGTTTAAAAATCTGGATAAAAACATACATTGGGATTCACAAAAACAATTAGAGTTAAGACAAAAAATAGAGAAGACTATTAATAAAGAAAGCAAAAAGGACAAACTAATATTTAAACTACTCCCTATGGCTGGAGTGGCTACTGCACTTTGTATTGTCGGTATATTGTTAGCCTCACAGTTTGAAGAAAACTTAAAGAATTCAGGAAGTGCGTCTGCTCCTGTGGAGGAAATGGCTGAAGCTGTATTTAGTACGGAAGAAACACTTAATGGCAGCTCGGCTTTACATTACGTAAATATAGATGTCACTGTAGGATCAGAATGCAATTTTTATTTAAATAATCTACATGGTAGTTACAACTATAAATATAAAGTTTATGCTCCTGATGGAAGGTTGGTTGGAGAATCTATAACTGCAGATACTCAAGAGAGGTTATTTGCAGCTGATCTAAGTAAATATGGTTCAGGTCTATATAAAATAAAGGTTTATACTCAAGCAGGTAATATTGGAGGGAAATATCAATTACGAGTAAGAAACTATTAGATGAGATGAAAATCGTTTGTAATAAATTCTTGGGGTGAGTTAGGGTTAACTTGTACTAGTTTATTAGATCAGTTAATTCAACCAATGATTAGTGAGACGATTAGTTCCATTTCTTCAGAATGAAAAAGTGGAACTTTTCTACAATTATATAATTCTCTAATAGAAGGTTGGAGTTATTTGTTAATTAACAGCCCCCACTTAAATCTAAATTAGCGTGAATCAAGGTGGGGGTGAGGGGGACATTTTCTTACTTTGGTCTATTTCCATTCATTCAATTCAGGTGATGAACTACATCTAACTTGTTACAGGAATATGCCGTTATCCTAGACCTAATAATAGTTAGAAAACAATACATTATTACAAGTGAAAAAGTGGAAAAAGGAATTGAAAAATGTAGATAACATTAAGTGAAATAATATTTCTTAATCCTATAAACCATAGCTGGTCTTTAAAAAACGAATACAAAAAACAACTCTTGAATAATATAAAATACATCACGAATGACGACCACGAAAAAACAGCCCTGCAGAGCATGTGGAGCTGTTATATTATTTGTATGTTTATAATATCCTCAAATTTAATTCTGTGAACTTCCTCAAATTTATCCATTACTCTGATATGTTTATTGAGCTGATCTACAAAATGAATATATCCCATGCACGGTTTAAACGCACCATCCTCAAAATACGTCATTGTTACTTCTTGTGTAAACTCCATAGTTTCTAGGATTATAGTGTTAATTTCCTCTATTTCATGCTCATCTAATACAAACTTTTGCACCTTATAATAATCAGCCTTAGCTTCTTTCATCATCTTAAACTATTCCTCTGTCCTTCAAACGTATCACTCCTTTACAATAGTATATACGAAAATACGTTCGATTAATTCATTGTATTAGAATATGTAATCGCTTATAATGTAATTAAAGGTGATGCTTGGAATGCGAGGCTTATTAAAAAGAGCGAAATTCACACAAGTATTATTAGATATTATTTATATAGATCAAAAAGGAACAATCACACAAAGAGCCATTAGAATAATAGACAGTATTTAGAATTATATGTATTACAGAATTTTTGATCAAATATACACTCCCTGACCACACCATGTGATTGACAGAGGGTGTATATTTCTGTTATTTGGGAAGGAATCTAGCAAAAAACAAGTTGAGTTTATAGTGAATCTTTTTAATAGGCAGGAAGCACTCCGTTTCCTGCCATGTTGAGTTTACTCATAATAAATTATATTACTCTGTCTCTAAAAGGCAGTATGCCTTAGCTTTCTCAACTCTAGAGGAGCTTGTAGGTGTTACACCAATTGCAACACCTTTTGGTGGGCTTACACTTACCGATACTGATAGTGAATCACTTTTAAAACCATGAGCGTAGACTGTCTCAGTTTTTCCGTCCTCTCCAAACTGTCCTTTATCATACCATCCAGTATAAACTGCCATATTAACAAGTTTAATATATGCGTACCTAGCAGGTGCATACATATAAACTTCATCAATGTTATATGCAATTGAATTTGTATCAGTACCATCAGCATTTTTGTCCAAATCACTTTCATCTTTAGTTTCAGTGAAAGAACCATCTACATTTTCATATGTAGCATCTATAAATCTTTCACTATCATTATTTTGTGGACCTATTGACCATGCTAAGATAGCCACATCAGGATCCCCATCAGAATCATTGGTATCGACTGCACCACCTTGATGATGCTCATCGCCAAAGTTATGCTGTGCAAAAATATAATGCCTTCTGTTTCTTGTTGTTTTGTTTGGGTCTGTAATATTATAACTTATGATACTTGATGTAACATAAGTGTAATACTCAGTGCGATAATCTCCTATTTCCGTTCCTGCTGCATAGATTAATGAACTAGTATCCATATTTTTATCGTCTTTAGAGGGATCTACTATATATATTTTTTCTTTTTTAAGTTTCTTAAAATCTTTTATTTTTAATTTTTCCCCATTCTTATCTACAAATTTTCTTTCTATTGAAATAGAACCTAATTCCCAATCATAACCATTAGAAAGTGCAACAGTTTTTGCTTCTTCAATCTTATCGTGATCTAGTTCAATTTCAATAGTTTTATTAGTTAGGTATTCTTCATTATTTTGTAAATCTTGAGGATTAAACTTTATTTTATTATCTTTTCTGTACTTTTTAATGTCATCTTTTGTAAGGATTATTTGCTCTACGAAAATATCATCATCACTATCTTTATTATTTTTTTCTAGTGCAGTTTGATTCGCATATGAATTTGCCGGGTTGAATGTAATTATTACAGCTAATAGCAAAATTAGTAATTTAATTATTCTCTTCATAATTAACACCTCATGTTTTAGTATATTTGATTGGATACAAAAATCTTTCTATCTGTTGACTTAAACATTTTGATAACCTGAAGTGAAAATAAAGGTAGCTCGCATTTCTAGTTAGCTTATCATTTAAATCTCCTCCTTAAATTAAATTGTACATATAAGACGAATAAGTTCATTTTTGGTCGCAACTTTTTTGAGTAAATTGTAATAATTTTAAATAATGAGTCAATTTCACTATGTTATTGTTTGGGTTGGGTGAAGTGTTTATAGTAGAAAAGGCTGATTAATGGTTATTATATCTGTGTTAAGATTTAAGAAAATTGACTAGGGGGTGATTGGAGCGCTTCATATTTATAATAAGAGGACAAAGTACATAAGCCCCACAAAGTATTTTCCAATCAATAATTTTACACGTATAACATGTAGTCCATTTAAAAAGTATATTATTTTATTTAATCACTACAGAAACTATATTATTTGTATACATATATTAGAAAAATAGTTTTGAGGATTTTACATTAATAGAACTAAAGGGGGTATCGCCAACATTTCGGAAATTTTGTACGCTAAGCCTATTTTTATCATAAAAAAACCGATACCTGTACGCTAACGCTAAGGGATCGACTTTTTATGATACTTATTCCACTAATGTACCGTGATTGAAAAAGACTTCTACTGCTTTTAGCTTTAAGATTCTATGAGTGAAGGAAACCCAGCCCTAGACCATAACCATAATGGGGTATGTACATCTATTGGTGCTAATCCTGTGCCTTTAAGTGCCACTTCCCAAGCATTTGACACTAGTTTTCTATCAGTATAATTACCAGTTAATACTTCTTCCGAACATAATCCTAATTTAACAGTAGCTTTTAATATGTGAGTATCTGGTGCAATTGTAATAAGTTCACGAGAACTCCAAGAAACACCTGTATAATTCTCCAAAACATAAAGCCAGTAGTTGAAAATTTTAGGACCGGATAGATAAGGGAAATCAGATTTACGAGTTTTCTGCATGAGCTCTTTCAGAGGAAGGATATCAAATCCCACAGATTCTATAAGACCTTGTACATTACCTTTTTCTGAAGAGTTTACAATTCCCTTTGCTACACGTTGCCAAATCTCTGGATGCCGATTAGGTTGTAATCCTACACGATGAAAAAGCAATGCCTCTCGTAAATCATCTATGTTACTATTAGCAACAACTCGTAGATTAAAAATCCATTTTGTTTCATCATTTTGATATGCTTTTACTACAGATTCCCACAGTTTATAAGAATTCCTTTGATAATTTAAAGCCATAGCTAATGTTAAAACATCTTGTAATTCCTCTTCTACTACAACATCAACTAAAACGTCTTCAGGCATTAATTCTCCACCAAGGAAACCTTTAGAGTGCATTTTCACCAATGTTTTTACATCTTTCAAAAACTTTCCTTCTATCATTTAACTTCCCCCATAATTGGTAACAAAAAGATTAAAATACATATTTAAATTATTAATTTAAATATATATGATTCTCCATAGTCTTTTTTCTATCCTAACATATATATACCCAATTTAGTTTCTATAAAAGGAACCATACTAAGGGGAGATGTGGTAGCTTATGCTTGGTTTGATGATTTGACATATAATGTTGGAAAAGACTATGTGTATGTATCCTATGAGGATGAGGGAGAGTTTAGTCTGTCTGACAAAACCTTAAGAGAAATGTGGTTTACTTATAATGCAACTTCTGAATCGGGAGTACGCTATGACCATGAAAAGGCAATTGTGATTTACGGCTTTCATAGCAATCTACTAAATTTAACTTATACATGGATTTTAGATGCAGCGTTAAAAGGAGAAGGAGCAAAAGTAGATTATGGCTATATGACAGCTGAAACATTTACAGAAAATCACTTACTTGAATTTACACTGAAAGACGTTCCAGGGTATTTCAATACAAATGCTGGTCATGTGTACGGCTATCCGAAAGTAGAAGTTGATCCCAAGTCAATAGATTAGAGATCTTAAACAATCTGGCGCCTTTCTTGAGGAGAGGCTTTTTTTCTTTGTAAAATAAATGGTTGTCTATACTAATTTAATTTGAAATAATTGGTATTAAGTTGTTGAAACACATTTAATTAAACTAGTTCTGACGTAGTTTAAAAAATTGGGGGCTATTATGAGGAGTAATACAATTTATAAAAGTGAAGAAGGTAAACAATACATTCAAAAGCATTATGAAAATTATTTACATACACTGAAATTTAATGTAAAACGAATGTATATAGACACTAGTTTTGGTAAAACCCACATTCTCGTATCAGGTCCAGCTGAAGGAAAGCCCCTGTTTATCTTTCAAGGAGGTAACTGTGTTTAATCCTATGACAATACAATTAACAAGCAAGTACAGAGTATATGCTCCAGATACAATAGGTCATCCAGGATATAGTGATGAAAATAGAATTTCTGCAAAGGATAACAGTTTTGCTCTTTGGATAAAAGAAATGATGGATTACTTAAATATAGAGAGTAGTGCATTTATAGGTCCATCATATGGAGCAGGTATTATATTGAGGTTAGCCACATTTATGCCGGAAAAAATAGATTGCTCTATCTTAGTTTCACCGGCAGGAATACAGCTAGGTTCTAAACTTAGTATGATTAAGGATATCTTAATTCCGTTAATTTTATTTAATGTGACATCATCTGATAAGTATCTTAATAAAATCACAAAAATTATGTCTTCCGATTCTATGAAGGAACTTGACAAAAAAATAATAGGTGATGTTTTTAAGTATGTAAAGCTTGAACAAGAAATGCCAAAATTAACTGAGAAAAATGAACTACTAAAATACAGTTCTCCTACATTAACTATAGTAGGGAAAAAGGACATTTTCTTTCCCGAAAGTAGATTAGAAGAGGTAACTAAAGAAATCATCCCCAACTTAATATCATTCAAAACATTTGATATGGGGCATTTTCCTTCTGAAGACTATTTGGACAAATTAAACAATGAGATAATTGAATTTCTTAAATCTTATTACTAAAGGTTAGGGAATTAGTGACAAGATATGATTTGAGACAACTCATTGGATTATTCCACAATATGGCGCAAGAATGTAGTTAAGGCTATCCCTACTACCTTATGAGTAATACCTATTAAAAAGGTCAACCAGAAATGTTACTGGCTGACCTCATAATACGAAATGGCGCAAGAATAAGTAAAGGCGATCCTGAGTACCTTAAGGATAAGTCTATTAAGAATGAGCACCAGGTAATTTGCGAATCTTATAATACGATTTGGCGCTATTATATAATAAAATTTCCCAACGAAGTCTCTGTAAATTAAAATAAAATGACAATTTTAAGTCTAAGTGTCAGTAGTCTAAGAGAATAAGAGTACTTAAATTGTCGATTGGATTATTCTTAATAGTGTATAATCATACAAAGAAGAGGAATTTACATGCTTGTTCGAAGGGAGGCGGGAGTATGAAAATAAATTTTACTGGGATATCAATTATTATTCTAGCAATATCTATCTTAGTCAGTTCATTATTTATCTCCAATTCTTTATCAGACATGGCAAAATCTAATTCAGTTAGTTCAGTCAATTCAGTAAGTGAAAACAGTAAGATAGAAATGAGATTATATAGTAAATCAGAAATAGCTGAGTATATGGGGATTACCATAAGTGAATTTGATGGAATAGATTTAAATCAAGTTCTTTTAGGCAGTGGGATTCCATTCATACGTACAGATGATGATAATTACTATACTATTCTTGGGATTCAAGAGTGGTTGTCAAACAATGATACATATTCAACCTATGACAATAAGGATTTTATTAATAATTGAAAAAGATAAAGGAGCATGTGGGAGTTTTATATGCTCTTTTTATATGGGAGATTCAGGTGATTAAAATAATCATGAATAATAGTGAGAATAACATTATCAGAGCCCTCAAGAGTAATATTAGGGATATAGTTATTTGTGAATCCAATAAAATATCCATTTTTATTAAATTATTTAAACTCTTATTAAAACCCATCATACCTATTCTCATTTTCTGTTTTTTTAACACCATTGAACATTTATGATTATCAAATTAATTTATTTTTGTACACACTAAAGAGTGAAGAAGACATAGTATAAAGTGTATTTACTATGTTTAATACTGAATGCTTATTTACTTTGCTCACCTTTTTGAAAGGTAGTGACGTTTATGCATCTACAACTATTGCCAATAGTTACTAGCGATGCACCAGTTCCATTATCCAAAATTGATAGACGATACATATGACAGCCGAGTGGTGGGTGATCACAAACTGTATTGTTTGGGGTTAATGTGTAAGACTGATTATCCCTTTCATCAGATACATTATAAATACACTATGTTGTAGTAACCCCAACAGTAATTCTTCGGTAAGGTACTGTTATTTAAATAACAGAGCAGTCTAATTTCAAAATTATGATCTTCAGCAATATGGCGCAAGAATATAGTTAAGGCGATCCTGAGTACCTTAAGGATAAGTCTATTAAGAATGGACTAATTTGCGAATCTTATAATACGATATGGCGCATTTCTCTAAGAGATGCACCTGTATTTATGATTTGGGCAAGATTGTGGAAGACTTGAAATCGAGATAATAACTTAAAAGAACTGAATCAGAGGCAAAAATCTCTGTAATAGAAAAGCCCCTTTCTTTATGAATGGGTGTTATGGAATAAAAAACCTTGTGGAATATAGATAATTTTGAAATAATTAGTAGGGATTTTTCAGGTTAATAGAACAGTGGTTCTCAAAAAAGTAGTATTATTTTTAATGATGAAATAGGGGGATAAAATTGGGTATCGAAGAGAGGATTTATCAGTCAGCGATTGAGTTAATAGAAAAAAGGTATCCTTCTGGTTGGGGAGGAGCTGCGGCGATGTACACTGAAGATGGTCAAATCTTAACCAGTGTTTCACCAGAAGTTATCAATGCTTCAACAGAATTGTGTATTGAAACTGGTGCAATTCTTGAAGCACATAAATTAAATGCAAAGGTCACACACACTATTTGTGTTGTGCGAGAAGATGAAGATGCCGAATTTAAAATTTTAACTCCTTGTGGTATCTGCCAAGAAAGATTATTTTACTGGGGAGAAAATGTAAAGGCAGCTATAACCAATCCGAATGGAAAACTGGAATATAAAATGTTGAAGGAAATACAACCATACCATTGGTATAAAGTCTATGAAGATAACTAAAATGTAGAGTTTGTGAAGTATTGTACTTAAGGTAAAGGGGGCTTAAATCGAAGAATATATTACAAGTTATCTCGAATTCAAGCTTTCGACTATCGGCCGCATTTCAGGAATAAGAATTGTGTCTATTTTATATTTTTTGATTGTCTAAACTAGCTGTCTTTGAAATAATTAGTTAAGCAAACGGGGCAAGAAAATTACAGAATATTCTGTTATATGGGAATTAATCCTGAAATAAATAGATAGGAGTGTGTAATAAATGAATAGAGTAAATGTAGCATATGCTTTTATTTATAAGAAGGATGAGAACAAAATCCTTATGGTTAATAATAAGGGTGGAGGTTGGTCTCTTCCTGGTGGTGCAGTGGAACAAGGGGAAACTTTAGAACAAGCAGTTGTTCGAGAGGTTAAGGAAGAAACAAGTTTAACAATTGAAGTTGCTGAGGTTATAGCTGTCAATGAAGCTTTTTTTAAAGAAAAGGGACATCACGCTTTATTTATAACATTTAAAGCAAAAATCATCGAGGGAGAAATTTCAATTATAGATAGAGACGAAATTTCAGAAATTGAGTGGGTAGACGTACAAAGGGCTAATGAATTAATGCCTTATCATCCTTATGGAGTGGATAGCTTACTAAAAGCCTCTTCTCCTTATACATTTCAAGGTTAATAAATCCTCCGGTTCTTCAACTATACCAGCTAATATAAGTCAATACTTTTTAAGAAATTATAATAGGTTTAAGATGATGTGACTTTTAAGCAAAGATGTACCGTTTATAAGAAAGATGTACTGTTTTGAAAAAAGTTATACCGTTTTAAAAAAAGGTAAACCTATTTACCCCTTTGGATATGCATTTTCAAAGGGTGTTTTTATGTTAAAAATAACATGTTGGTATTTAACTATTGGGCCATATCGTGGAAGATCAACTTTCGTATAAACAGGTACAATTTAACCTCTTCTTTTATAAATTTTATATTTACTTCAAAGAAGCTCTTTCAGCACAATTAGGTTGATGATTTTTCGACACAGTCCACCAAGATAAGCTCATGCGAATTATATCTAACACAATAGACGATGAAGATGTTATCTCACTAATAAGAAAATACTTAGTTAGTGGGGTTATGGTGAATGGTAGATGTGAAGAAACACCAGTCGGGACTCCGCAAGGAGGCAATCTAAGTCCTCTTTTAAGTAACATTATGTTGAACGAACTAGATAAGGAACTAGAAAATAGAGGATTACGATTCGTGAGGTACGCTGATGACAATCTTATCTTTGTGAAGAGCGAGAAAGCAGCTAATCGAGTAATGAAATCAATCGTGGGATTTATAGAAGAGAAACTAGGGTTGATAGTCAATGCCGAAAAGAGTAAAATATCTCGCCCAAAAGAACTGAAATTCTTAGGATTTGGGTACTATTACAAAACTAAAAACAAGAGATATCACGTAAAACCTCACACAAATTCAGTTCAGAAATTCCAAAGGAAACTGAGAAAACTGACAAAGCGAAATTGGAGTATCCAGTTAGACTACCGAACTGAGAAACTGAAACTAGTCATAGTAGGATGGGTGAGCTCTTTAGAATCGCAAATATGAAAGTAGTTTTGAAACGAATCGATGAGAAGCTACTCTCAAGAATAAGGGTAATCATCTGGAAGCAATGGAAGATACCCAGGAAATTAACTTTCTGTCGTAAAGGATACCGTTATATAGGATTATCGAAAGTTGTTCAAAGAGCAATCTCAAATAAAAGGTTAAAGCAGAGGGGAGTACCATCTGCTTTAGAACATTATCTGAAAGTAAAATGAAACGCCGTATACAAGATCCGTACGTACGGTGTTGTGAGAGGGGCGAAAATAATGTCCTTATTTTCCCTCTACTCGTTTGGAAAGGGGAAAAATATGAAACAAAATACAGATACTTTATATACATTCGTCACTGGTGGAGCTTTTGCAAGTCTCGCTTTTTTAATGGGAATAGTAATTAATTTTCTAAAGACTGTAGCTTTATTGATGATAGTAGATTATTGGATTGGAACTGCAGCAAGCGTTGGAGATAAGACTACATCTTCAAAATCGGCTTTTAAAGGACTACTAAAAAAAGCAAGTATGCTGTCATTAATCTTCGCGGGTATTTAAGTAGAAATTATAACTGGTAATGAATCAAGCTTTATGAGAAATGCCATATTGATGTTCTTAATCGGTACTGAAGGATAATAGAAAATTTATCAAAGCTCGGTGTGCCTTTCTCTGCATGCTTTATAGCTGTATTCGAACAAATGAGAGATAAAAGCAACGGAGGTGATAAATAGTTGCAAAACACTTAATTGTCGATATATGACATCACCAACCATCATTTTCTAGTTCACATAATAGTGGTTATAAGAAGTCTCTTATTCAATTCGATTAGTCAGGGGTGATTGTTATATCCCTCGTATCGACTCCAAAAGTCACGTCGCTATCACACTATGTGTTTTATTCTATCTGTGTTAGTTACCTTCACTGATATATACATAATTTCCATAAGAGTTAATTGCCATTCCAACTGGAAAATCTACACAGGTTGGTAATGAAACAGTATCAATGATATTTTGTGTTTTTGTATCAATGACTGTTACATCGTTACTTGAATCATTTGCAACATAAGCTAATCTCATCGGGAGAAATAGCAATTACTAGATCGAATACATTATTTAGGCATCCCCAAACCACAGTAGCTTTTGATTCTACTTTAATGCAGTAGATCTATCTCTAATAAAATATAAATATATGAACATCACACACCATAAATTTGCATATATTTATATTTTTTACATTAATCAACAAATTTTTACAATAAAATCATTGACCAAAAAAGGGAAAAATAGTAAACTAGTTTTGTGGTAATTAATAGGTAATTTATTCAATTAATATAGGTATACATATATTAATTTTTAAAATTATACTATTGTTACAGAAAAAACATCTAATTTAAGGGAGTGGTTTGAATGTCATTGAAGAAAAATTTACTAGCTTTAGGTATATCTGGATTAATACTATCTACCTCTGTTTCTGCAGGTGCTGCAACTTTTATACCTACCCAGAGCCTTACTGGTACAAGCGCAGATTCAGGTGACTATAGTTTAGGTTCTGGAACAAGATACCTAAAAGGTACAGCTACAAAAGGATCAGGTGATGCACATGCCATGAAAATAGTTAAATGGTTTCCAGATAGTTCAGTAGCAACTTTAACAAACCTGACAAATCCAAATTCAGCGACTTCTTCTTTTACTGCCGTATCGACAAATAGTGCTGGTGACGGGCAGTCTTACTATGTTCGTTGGTTGGGTGATACTTCAACAGCTAGTGCAGATCTGCATGTTACCGACTGATACTAGTATAATCAGAAAATAATAGAGTTAGGTTTTTTAATTAACACTATTAGAGACTTTCTTTCTCTAGTAGTGTTAGCTATTTTATAATGAATCTAGAAAGGAGTTAGTAATAGCTTTTATAAGCACTTACTTCACACATTATTATGCTAAAATCATCTGTATATTATTTAAAAGTGTTAATCAAAAATCCGCTATTCACCTTTTCAATTATATTCTTATTTTTTTTATTATTATTTACAAAGAACACACTAGACATTTCAATATTTAACTTTGTGAAATTTTTTTATTACGGTTTTATCATCATTAATCTATTTTTCTTAATTGCTCCAACGATTACAATGAACAAAAATTCAGAAATACATAATTTCCTTGAAAGAAATATTATAAAAAAACAATCAATTGTACTATTAGCGTCTACTTTTTTAAGCATTGTCATTTCTATTATTCCAATATTATTTATTATGATCTTCAAGAATAGTTCTATTGACTCTAATATGACTACAGTAGGAATTCTACATTTTTTAATAATATGGATATTAACAAATTTACTTGCAGCTGCAATAGGAACCACTATAGGGAGTATTATTAAAAATGAGTGGTCAGCACTAATTTCTATCTTTATTTATAGTTTTTTTATTTGGCGTTCTTTAACTTTAGACAATAAAGCAATTCAAAAAATGTTAAATATATATGATGACAATCTTAGAGTTATGACTAATAATTTATTAGGATTAGTATTTAATCTTCAATATATATTAGATAAGATATTTATTGTATTACTTATTCTAATGTTTATAATTCTAGTTGGATTATTTCATAATACCAAAAGACGGTTCATATATTTATGTCTATCACTAAGCTGTATCATTTCAGTTGTTGTAACTACAAAATATTTAATAAACTCTGAACAAACCTTTACTCTTGAGTACCCAACTGTGAATGATGATTTATATTTAATAACATCTTATAATATGAATATTGATTTTTCTGAAAAAATTAAAAACGACATGTTAATGAATATAAAAATAGAAAATGATATAGATGAAATAGTTTTATTGTTAGATCAAGTATTCAAGATTAAAGAAATAAAGATGAATAATTCACCAATTGATTACTCATTTACTAACAATAAATTAGTAGTACATACTCCTCATAAAAAAGGAGAAAGAGTAACATTAAGTATAAAGTATGAAGGTACAATTTTTGTAAATAATGATCTAGGGGTTCCTAGTTTTTATGTTACAAAAAATGCAATTAACTTACCCGGAAATATTTTTTATTGGTACCCTAAAAATTCAAAGCAAGAAATAAGTGAATTTTCTATTAAAACTAACACTCAAGTATCTTTATTTTCTAATTTAACTGAAATAAGTTCAGACCTTTACCAAGGTAAAACAGGAAGTATATCTTTTTTTGCAGGACAATATAAAAAAGTTAATAAATATGGAGTAGAGTATATTATTCCCATAAGTTATAACTTTGATCGTTTTAATGAACATTTGAATAATATAAGTGAACAATTATCGAGTAAAGAGTATTCTGATGCTGAGATAGCACAAATACAAAATAAAAATTACAATCGTATTATAGTAGGTATCTGGCCAGTTTACTATAAATACTTTCAATTGAATGATGATACACTACTGGTAAATTATTTAGAATTATAGAAAAGGGGAATAACCGAAATGACAAACAAATTGACAGTAGAAAACATATCCTTTTCATATGGAAATAAAAACATATTAAATAATGTATCATTTACATGTGATAATGGCATTTTTGCATTATTAGGCAATAACGGTACCGGTAAAACAACTTTAATAAATCTATTAACAGGATTAAAAAAACCAAAATACGGAAAAATAACCTTAAATGGAATAAATTTAGTAGATACAAAAGAATACCCTATTAATTTAGTTGGATATTTACCTCAGGAATTCAAAATTTACGATAATATTACAGGCTATGATTTTCTGTCATATGTATATGATTCCAAATATTCAAATAATAGAGATAAAAATAAAGAAATAAAAGAGGTAGTAGAAAAATTCAATTTAGGCCCTATAATTAATAAGAAAGTTAAAAGTTATTCCGGTGGATATAAAAGAAGGCTTGGTATTGCCCAAGCAGTACTGGGAAAGCCTAAACTAATCATTATTGATGAACCTACAGTAGGGTTAGATCCTGAACAACGAGTAGAATTTAGGAATTATCTATCAGAAATAAGTGATAATGCAATCACAATTATTTCATCTCATATTATTGAAGATGTAGAGCTATTTAGTAAAAAGCTTTTAATATTGAAAGACAAGCATATAAGTTATAATGGCACAATAGATGAAATATTAGCAGAAAGCATACCAAATATACGTACTATTGAACTCTCGATTAAAGAGTTTTTTGAAATTAAAAATAGTTTCACTATTATCGAACAACAAAGAATTAATTCTGATAAAATCAAAGTACGCTACATTAACACCGAAGGGTTAGACATAGATATAGAAAATAATCGAGAAAAGGAGATATCATTGGAGAATGCTTACATTTATTTTCAAAAAAGATAAAGCTCTAGCAGATCATTACTTTAAAATATATGATACAAATGGTTTGAAAATTAAATTAACCTTCTGTATTATTACCCTAATTCTTATATTTTCCGTATTTAATCCGGTTACTTCAGATTATCTTATCTCTATCAAAAATCAATATAAGCTAATAAGTATTGATAATTTATTTGATTATACTATACCATTATTATCTTCATTTATAATATTTATTGTATTTTATAATGATTATAAAGACAGTGCATATAAATATTTAATGTTTTTGAATAAAAATAAATTTAATTATGTGATGTTGAAGCGCTATCTTATTTATACAATTGTCTTTTGTATTGGAACATTTATTTCAGGAGTTTTTTATTATCGTAATATTTCTTTTCTAGATACTACAAATTTATTGCTAAGTTTAAGATTCATACCTAATATATTATTTCTCTCTTCTTTTTTATTATGCATGACATCATTAACGAAGAACAATTATTTTGGTTTATTAATTACTCTGACTTATTTTAGTGGAGATTTATTATCAGGTGGAAGATTATTTTATATATTTTCTATCGGAGCACATTCAAATAATTACTACTATATTATTTCTCCAGAGTACTATTTTTTAAACAGGATCATTTTGATTTTATTAACTGTTACTTTTATATATCTGTCTTGTAAAAATAGGATTATAAAGTAAGCAAGTTTAAAACCAAAAAAAACATCATCGAAAAACGGTGTGCTATTCAAAATAAAATGCTGTATTGGTTAGTTAAAGTATAAGAATTTACCGTAAGGTGTAAGTTCTTTTATTTTGCAATTAATTATAGATACAGTGTCAGTCCAATGCTTAAGTCAAGGACTAAAAAATTGATTGGTAGGTAAGGAATAAAATTTATTTATGATGATTTGGAAGTAGATCTTTCTATCTAACAAAGTAAACAGCATAGGTGAGTTTTTTTGAATAAATAAGATCTTGATGGAACTTACAACACAGACAGTAAGGAATTACTATACTTTTGAAGTTAGCTCTCTTGAAAACGTTCAAATGAGCAGTCATATTGCTACATCATCATAGGAAGTGAATTATAGAAATTGAATGCAAATATTTAGGATAGTTAAATGAAGTTGTAAAACTGCTAACTAAAAAAATATGATAGATTTAATTGCAGGATAAGCCCCCATTGGAAGCCCTATTGCTTCCCTTCGTACCAAACATACACCTCAGTTATTTCAGTGTTTAGACTATTTTAAAAAATATGTTTCTATTCAGTGTACATCTATCTGCACGTATGAGTGTATAATGCAAGTGACATTTATGTAGTCAATTAATTTAGGGGATGATATAGGTGAAAGTAAGTACTGAAAAAGAAGCTTGGTCCTGGATAAAAACTATTTTGTTGGTATTGGTTATAGTCATCGTTTGCCGACAATACAT
Organism: Nanhaiella sioensis; assembly: GCF_046557775.1. Taxonomy (NCBI): domain Bacteria; kingdom Bacillati; phylum Bacillota; class Bacilli; order Caryophanales; family Bacillaceae; genus Nanhaiella; species Nanhaiella sioensis. Next base: position 123,295 of record NZ_JBKAEG010000002.1, on the reverse strand, counting down.
ATTTGAACCAATAAAAGTTGAGGGGGATTCCATGTCTCCTACATTTAAAAATAAAGACAAAGTAATAGTTTCTAAAATAAGTAAACTACAACATTTTGATATGATTGTATTTAACTCTCCAACTTCAAATGAAAATACTTATTATATAAAAAGAATTATTGGTCTTCCAGGAGATACAGTAGAAATAAAAGATGATTTTTTATACATTAACGGGGATATTTTTGAAGAACCATACTTAACAGCACATAACGGTATACATACTAGAGGAAATACACTAACAGAAGATTTAAAAGTAACTGTTCCAAAAGGTATGTTATATGTATTGGGAGATAATCGTAAAAATAGTATAGATAGTAGAAATTTCGGTTTTATTTCAGAAAAGGATTTGGTTGGAGAAGTAAAGTTCCGTTATTCTCCGCTAAATGAAATAGGTTTACCAAAATAATATTGGTATTTTGAACTGTCAACACCTAACTAGACAATTTTCTTAAGGTATTTATTTTTGTACTCAATAGGACTTGCTTAGGTAATTACCAAGATTCTAAGCACCTTCATTGGCATATAATAACTGGAGATCCTATAAAATAGTATGCTTAAAATGTTAAATGGTACTAAGGTTTAGTAAACACAAGCAAAAAAGGGGGTACGAGGTACCCCTTTTTATTGTAGATTTGAAATAAAGTCACGATGTTTATAAAAAAGATGCGAAGCTTTGCCCCTTTGGTTGAAGTTTTTTCAAGACCTAAAATAAAAAAGCAAAAAATTAAAAGGATATGGCTAATATGTGTAGCTTTAAAACCAAGTTTTATTTGTAAAAAAGTTCGATAACTTATAAAAAAGATTGATCAAAAATCCTGTTGAAAGGTTAGCCGGATTTTTTCTTATTCCAGAAAAGGGCCATATTGTGGAATAACAAGTTTTTTTGATTTAGATCTATAATTGATAAAACAGGTGCAATATAGCCTATTCTTCTATTAGTTTTTATTTCTTTAAACAAACAATTTCCGTATAATTAGATTGGTAAAATAATGTATTAATGTTTGATATTATGAAAAGAATCTCAAATCTATATTGCATTCATTAAGGGGGAGTAATGTGAGTAAAAAACAGAAAACCATTTTTATTGTTTCGTTAGTAGTAAACGCACTTTTGATTGTTTGGTTGGTTATTGGATATCAAAAAATGAGTTTAGTCCATAAAGAGTTATTTTACTCAGAAGTGCAACGTAAACTTGTTGAACTTGATGGTTTAATAGAACATCAAAAAAGGAATGATTGGTCTGACCCTAACTTAGTTACAACTCAATTAAGCGATGTTTTAAATGGATTTGATGTAGCAACTAAGATTGGTAAATATTCAGGCTGGCTTTCAAATGGTGAACGACTGACTATGGAGCAACTGGATGTTGCTTTACGACAATACCCTCACGATGAATTGTATGAGTTTAGTGTATTAACACAGAATGACAAAAATGATTTTGAAGATTTACAATCAAAACTTCAAAATGTGGGTTTTGGAATGAATATGAAAATCAGCCGTGATTGGAAAACCTTTATAAATAAGTCAGAGGAACTGCTCCGAAGTGTAAGAAGGAGGTAAATGCTATTAAGACATTAACTATTTTAATAATAGATCAATCAGAAAAAGTATCTGGCTGACCCATAATATGATATGGCGCTCATCTGAAATATAGATAAGCGTCTTATTTATTTTAGAGAGATGCACTGTAATAAGGATTGCCTGAATGATAACAATTCAAAATAATTGGTATTAAATTATAAGGTAGTGATTATTGAACAATTGAAAATTATCCTTTTTTAAAGAGGAGGACATTAAGAACCTTTGGTGCTGGATTTGACATTAACATAGACTATATAGCTAATCATCTTCAGGATGCTATAAATTGGTTATATAACAATTTTATTTTAGAAAACAATGCATAATATTTATTCCATTGTATGGCGCAAATCTGAAACAGATAAGCGTCATTTTTCATTTTGGTGAGATATTCACTAAAAAAGGATTGTCTAAGTATTGAACATTTGAAATAATTAGTTTTAAGTTAAAGGGCAGCAATCTTGAATAAGAGAATCATGGAAGAGAAGATATAATATCGGGGAAGAAGGTGGTTACTTAGTGGATATAAGAGAATATGAATCTAATGATTTAGAACAATTCATAAGTTTGATGGCTGATTGGGGACATCCTAGTTTATTGGAAGATATGAAAGTAAGAATGGAACGTGTCGACTCTAATCCGAATTGCTACACCTTTGTTGCAGAAAAAGAAAAAGTTCTTGTTGGTATGATTGGAATAACCAGTCATACAACTTACACAAGTAACAAAATTAAGATTCAAATAACAGCGTTGGTTACGAAAAAAGAATATCGCAGTCAAGGTATTGCTAAATCCTTGGTTAAACATGTAGAAGAATGGGCAATTAGAAGAGGAGCTAATTTTATATATCTCTTTAGTGGAATAAGTGAAGAGAGAGTACAGGCACACGAACTATATAAACTTCTCGGCTATGAAATAACTGGTTATAGATTTATAAAGAACTTGGAAAGGTGACTTCCACGATCTGGCGCGATGATATAACAGAGGTAGAAATTGAGACAACTTTTTTATAAAATTTACATTTAACCTTCAAGAGAAGAAACCATTTTGATCAATCTTTTTCAAAATGGCTTCTTTTTGTTAGGGAAAATAGAAATGTTTGAGAGATGTTTTTGTCAAACTTTACTCCAAACCAACATTTTTCTCTTTATTCATGTTAATACCCAGTTGATCTTGCAATACCTTTGTACCCTTTTTTGTAAGATGTACCGCTCGATTCTTTTCTACTTTTGTAATCCATTCTTGCTCAAAAAATAGTTTAGCTATCGCAGACCCTAGCCAACCTGAAATATGATAACGCCGTTCACTCCAATCAAGACAAGGCTTTGCAAATATTCTCCTTTTTGTATTTGCCTCTTCGATATTAATTCCAAAATTTAAAAACCACGCCTTGCCTTGATTAGTCACAACGTATTCCCCGTCCTCCAAGGTCAGAAATTCCTTATCAATTAGCTTCTCAGTTATCTTTACACCAAGCTCTCCGGCAAGGTGATCATAACATGTTCGAGCATACCGAACCTGTTTTAGTTGATCAGACTGTCTTAAAGAGCGTACTTGAACAGTTGGTGCGATTGTCCCTAATTTTTCGAGAACTTCTGCAACCTCTTGATTAGCAAGTCGGTAATAGCGATGTCTACCATGTTGTTCAGCAATAAGCAGATTACCTTCGACTAATTTAGAGAGGTGAGAACTAATTGTTGGATGTGACACTTTAGCCATATAAGCTAATTCACTAGCAGGAAGAGCCTGATTACTCATTAAACAATCTAAAATTATTGCTCTTGTAGGTTCAGCAATTAGTTTTGCTATATATGAGATATTCGGATAAACATTCATATTTTGATGATACCCTAATTATAATTTTGCTACAATGGGGTCACGCCAACATTTCGCAGAAAACATACGCTAAGACAGTACCAAAAAGGGTTTTCTTTCGATATAAAGGGTACTTTGTTTTAGAGAATAAGTTTTGGGTCTTGAATTTATAATCAGAGAAAAAGTAGCTCTACAGATTCTAGCATCAAAAACGGTCATTATTGGAATACCCATATATATCAACACTTTTTTCCTTAGCGTATGTTTTGCTCTTTTTGTTGGTAGGACCCCTACAATCAACATGAATCTAATGGTAAGGAGAAATTAAATATGAATGTAATTGATCTTAGTGTATTGAATTTGAAAGAAACACGTCGACGCTCAATTAAACTATGGAGGTCTCTTCCTGATAGTTGGATAACTTGGAGGCCAGACAAGGATGCGATGACGTTTGGAGAGATGATTCGACATGTATGGAGTGGCAGTTTTGACTACCATATGATTATAAGAAATAATGGATCGGTTAAGACTAAAACAGCTCCTCCATACTTTCAAGAACCAATTGTTTCAGTTGAAAAAGAGGTTGAATTATCAAATCAGTATTTTGATGATTTTATAGAATATGTCCAATCGCTTTCAGAAGAGGAGTTTGAATCAAGACTAATTGATAGAAGTGATGTTGACTACCAGCGATATTTAGGAGACATGCTATTGCGGATTGCCTATCACGATGCAGTTCATGCAGGTCAATTTTTACAATATTTACGGATGGCTGGTTTGGAGAGGCCTATGATATGGGATTAAATTTCAATATATACCTTCAAATTAAAATAGTTACAAAATTGAAATGACTTTATGTACCCTTTCTCCACAATTGGGGGCTTAAATCGAAAATCATATAACAAGTTATCTCGAATTCCGTAAGGTTTGTAAAATGTTTTTGATCAAACTTTATTCTAAACCAACAATTTGAACTGTTTATAAAAAAATCGTACCGTCTTGATAAATGTAAATGTCCAAAACAATTTTAGAATGAGTGGAAAAACTATAGCATTTAAGTAATAAATTTAGATAAAAAAGCTGAGTCATGCGGAATTTTTCTGCATGCTCAGCTTTTTGTTTGTCGAATTTAAATCCTTTTAGATCTTCAGAAAGCACATTATTTACTGGTTCTTTTTTATTCTGTTGCTTTAAATATTTCTGAACAGTACGTTTATCAACTTTACCACGCCAAAACCGGGACAGCCAGAACGACAAGCATTAACGTATGAACATGTGAATAATCTTCTTCTAAAAAAAATGAAAATCGCTCTCTCTTTGACAAGTGAGGATATGATCGAGATATTGGAAGACGCTGGAGTGACTGGAGTGATCATAACAAAAGGGGAATTAGGTGCCCTATTACGTAAAGAAGGCCATAAGAATTACAAAGTGTGCGATGATCGGTACACGTGGAATTTCTTAAAAGGACTAACGATATGATACAGGGGATAAGACTTGAACCATACTTCTTGCTAAGCTTATATTACGAAGGTTAATCTACCAGGATAAACTGTTTCTACAAGTAGGAGTTGAACAGTCTTGCCGAACGGATCGAGTCCCAATGTGGCTAGCGTTCTACCCCGGCTACCTTAAGATTAATACCTATTAAAAATAGGTCAACCAGAAATGTTACTGGCTGACCTCATAATACGATATGGCGCATATCTGAAATATAGATATGTGCCATTAATCATTTTAGGACCGATTGTTGAATAATAAAATTAATAGATGATGTTAAAGTTTAGGAAGGAGTAATTAGGGAAGGTACAAGAATTTAGGAAAAGGGGATTTGTATGAAGAAATGGGAAAGGGAACATCTCGTAACAAAGCGTGGTGTATTTGAAATATATACAAAGGGTAATGGGGAACCTCTTTGTGTTACTCACCATTACTCTGAATTTAATGAGACAGGAGATTATTTTGCAGAGACATTTACCCAATTTAATAAAGTGATCTTAGTAAATTTAAGAGAGGCGGGTAATTCAGAAAAGGCAAATGAACCCTATCAGTTAAGCTTATTGGAAACTGTTTTTGACTTAGAAGCAATCCGTGTATCCCTAGGTTTTGAAAGGTGGGGGTTTGCAGGCCATTCAACGGGAGGAATGTTGGGTATTATTTATGGTATTTATTTTTCTGACCATTTAAATTTCAATGTTATAGTTGGGGCAGCAGCAAGGGAATATATGACGTTCTCAATAGATTGCATTTATAATTCAGTACACCCACAATTCCAACGAATGCAAGAACTAAGTGAATTATTGAAGAAGCCCAATTTATCAATAGAAGAAAGAAATAAACTAAAAGTTGCGAGAACAAAACTATCTTTATTTGAACCTGCAAGGTATGATGAATATTTTCCATTAAAAATTAGTAAAGAAATGTCAGCAATTAGGTTGAACTACTTTAGTAGAGAAGTGCAAGTATATGATGTAACCAAAAAATTGAAACTTATAACAACACCCACATTAATAATTTGAGGTAGATATGATGTACAATGTCCGATAAAGTACTCTCTTGAAATGAGTGAGAATATACCTAACTCAGTATTGATAATATTTGAAAAAAGTAATCATTATCCATTCTTAGAAGAGGCTCAATTATTTATTGAAGAATATAGTTCGTTTTTAAATGCAAAGGCTACACTTTGAACTTTATTCTTTATGTGGCGGATGAACTGGAATGGAGATTGTCTTTTACTCTATAGCTGTCCTTATAGGTATATTAACCGGAAATGCTATTAGAATATTGATTAAGAAGAAGGATAAGATGAATGTTTTGTTTAGCTAGTTTTAGAAATCGTATATTCCATGGTAATTTGAGCTTCATCTCTGAATTTGTGTTAGAGAGAGGATATCAGAAAGAACTTACGAGATTAAGTATAAAAATGCAAATTGAAATTGTTATTCAGCAATATGGCGCCTTTCTTGATTAAAGAGAGACTACCTTCTAGGTATTATTAGTTTAGCCTTATGTTAAAAAAAGATGTTATCTTTCATAAATTTGGAAGTAATCGAAAAAGAATATAGATGATATACTTTTCTAAAATAAGTTATTTATAGGGAAGTGTTTAAGTGGAACCGAGGTCAGCCAATTTAGCGTTGCGATTTTTTGCATATTTTATAGATAGCGTCTTTATATTCTTGTTTATTTCACTACCAATTTACTTGATAACTAAATCAGAAGAGGGTTTACTTCTAATTCAGATTATAACCAGTTTATATGTGATGGTATTACCTGTATTTTGGAATGGTTATCTAATAGGAAAGCGTTTAATGGGTATCAGAGTAGTAAAAACAAATGGCCAGAAGGTTACAATTGGAACAATGGTTATTAGATATATAGGTGGAAGTTTTCTCTATTTAATTTCATTTGGAATACTTCTAATCATAAGCATTTTTATGGTGATTTTGCGACAAGATAATCGTGCTTTTCATGATTTATTAGCTGGAACTATTGTTATAAATAGAACTTAGTATTTGGTGTAGATTGGAGTTTTATAATCTGTGAATTTTCCACAATGTGGCGCAATAATCTAGTATAAGCTATAGGTTCCTGGCTCCCTGCTTGGGGAAGGAAAATACAATACTGGGCTTCAAAAGTTGGTATCTATGAAAAATGGTTTGATAAGACTTGGGTCGGAAAAAATATTGATAAAGCTCTTAAGAAAGCAGAAAACTATTTAGTAAGTAAAATTTAGGGGGCTGAAATAAGGATGATACTACACATCTTAAATTTGATATTCCTGTTATTTGTAGTGTACTTTCTTTTCTTTAAACGAATAAGAAAATATAAGGATGTTATTCATAGAGGATTTATATATAGTATTATTGGTTTGAAAAATAAAGAAAAAAAAGTATATGAAGATGCCTTAGTTAATATGATGATTAATGAGGATGAACAAAGGAACGTTATGTTTATTCTAGGAAAATGGTATGCGAAGAAAAGGGACTATCAGCAAGCAACCTACTACTTTGATTTAGTTTTTGATGAAGAATATAAAAAAGGCTTTGCATTTCACCAAGATTTCACATTTGTGATAGACTCTTATCTAAAAAATAACCAACGAAACAATGCAAAGCGGATGTTAGATTATTTTTTAGAAAATAAATGGGTCGACAAGGATTATTCAAAATTAGAAAAAAAGTACAAACAATTTTTCATCAATAATTAAACAAAGTGTATTTTAATTAGATATATTTGGTAAATTGAAGATAGTAAAAGGAAGAAGTTTACTTAATATAATTGAGTTTAAATCTCTTTTTTTTAGAGTTATACAAGCATATGTGACAATAACTTAAGGGGTACAGCAACCTACATTCAACCTCCACATCGAAAAATTTCTCCAATGAATTGAAAGGGTCTTGGAATAAAGTTTACTAATTAAATATTATTCCACAATCTGGCGCACTTATTTAACAGTGCGTCTTTTTCTTGTATTGGGCCATATTCTAGAACAATGCCTTAAAAGAAATTTGGATTTGTAGGTTAAAATATAGAAGAGCTTGTGAAATTCTGCGCTAAAAGTAACGGCAGATTAATTAATAGATTCAATACCATAGAAAAAGAAAGAAAATATAAATTTGACTACTCAAAAGTTGATAATTTGAAGAGATATTTAGCTGGTATTCACTAAATCTATTCAGTTATAATTAAAAAAACTTGGTTGGTGTGTAGAATGGATGAATATATTAGATTAATGAACAAATCTGAAGACTATATTGAGAAAAATCTAAGCGAAAAAATTTCACTAGATGATTTAGCAAATAACGCAAATATGTCCAAGTATCACTTCCATCGTATATTTAGTAAGTATAGTTCTGAGACTGTCAAACAGTTTGTTACGAGAATAAAGATAGAGCGGTCTGGAATATTCCTCGCTGTCCGCACCGATTTAAGTATTACTGATATTGCTTTTCGATATGGCTACAATGATTTAAGTACCTATAATAAAGCATTTAAAAGGCATCTAGGGATGTCTCCATTGGAATTTAGAAAAGCAAGAAACGACAAGAATTCATAAGTATTCTTCGCTAAACTAATGTCAAAGGAGTTGATTTTGTGGAAAAGCCAATGATTACAGTGGAGAATTATGAAGTGGAAGTCATATATATACGCTTCAAAGGTACTTACACAGAGTTTAGAAAAAACAGTCGTAACATGTTCAATGAACTCTTCAAATTCGCAAAGAAATACGATTTAATCAAGGAAAATTTCACAAAAGTAATGACTATATACCATGACAATCCATTCGTAACTGACCCTAATAATTTGCGAACTAGTGTCGCAATGACTGTTCCCTCAAATACTACAATAGTAGAAGAAGGTATAATTGGTACTATGAAGTTTGGCGGGAAATATGCTGTATTACATTATGAGCTAAGTTTAGGTGAGTATGAACAGGCTTGGAAGTATGCTTATTCAGACTGGATACTGAAAAGTGATAAATATACACCTAGAGATTCTGTTCCATTTGAATTATATGTTACCGAGCCACCTAAAGATTTTAAAAAGAAGAGTAAGACAGACATCTATATACCAATAGAATAAGAGCATAAATTATCTTTCACTAACAGGTGGTAGAGTTCAATAAGTGTGCGAGCAAGTTTTAATAACTTTGGATGTTATGGTGCATATCTAAAATATAGATATGTACCATTATTCATTTTAGGGCCATATTGTGGAATAACAAGTATTTTTGATTAATCATTATTGGTTATAAATTGTAAGGAGATTCTTAATTCAAGACTGACTTAATTAGCTTGCTAATACTATATAGAAAATAGACAAATCCCTTTTCCGATACAAGGGGCGGGATTTAAAAAATTCTATACGACACAATAGATATGGTGGTTAATAAAATGGAGCTATATTGAAAAAGTAACGGGAACGTTCAAATCAGGCCCATATTTTACATCCTAAAAAACAATAATAAAATTTTTACAAAGATTTCTTTATTTTCAAAAAAATCCATGGTATAATTTTGATTGATTAATCAATCAATTTATGTGAAGCCTAGTTATATCTAATCAAATTTAATCGCTTCACGTATCATCAAAAAAGTACAAGGGGGATTCACATGAAAAAAAGTTTGTTTATTATGTTCATTAGTTTTGTACTTGTTATAAGTGCATGTTCTGCTGAGAACTCTACAAAAAAAAGTAGTGAATTAACACCAATATCATCGGGAGAAAATAGTGAATTAAATCAAGGGATGTATAATAAAATTGCTAATACTATGTCTGAAATTGAAGAAGACTTTGATTTTTCAGGAGCTGTCTATATAGGGATGGAAGGTGAAGAAATATACTCTAATGTTTTTGGTATGGCTGACTATGATCAAGATATCCCCAATACATTAAATACTAAATTCATTATGGCATCTTTGACTAAACAATTTACAGCAGCAGCGATCTTATTACTAGAAGAAAGAGGGTTGCTTCAACTTGACTATTTAGTAACTGATTATTTTCCTGAAGCTACTCAATGGGAAGGAATTACGATTCATCACCTATTATCGATGTCATCTGGAATTGTAAATTCAGATCATGTAATAGTTATTGAGAATCTTAATAGTTTTTTTGAGAATGTTGATAACAGTTCTGAATTTAATAATACTCCGTTGCCAACTGCAGAAGATACCATTGCTATATATAATGACATTCCTCTTAACTTTGAGCCTGGTGAAAAATATGAATATAGTGAGTCAAATTATATATTATTAGGATTGATCATAGAACAAATCTCGGGCGATGAATACGAAACATTTTTAGAACAGAATATTTTTGAACCTTTAGGAATGTTGAATTCGGGTTATAGTATTGACTGGGACATTCAAAAGAATAAAGCTATTGGGTATGAAAAAGTCAATTCTGAAAATGATGTTTATCCTATTCGATACAATTATTCCCTTCACCACTCTGCTGGGGGTTTGTATACGTCTATAAGTGACCTAGCAATATGGGATAGAGCCTTATATTCTGAAAAATTATTAAAAAAAGAAACAATAGATAAGATGTATGGTCCTTATACTGAGATTGATCCTTCTCATTCCGAATCTGGATTTAGATATAGTTACGGCTGGTTTACAAAAGGAAATAATGTTGAACACACAGGAAATGCACCAGGATATGTATCCCATATTTATCGTGATCTTGATTCAGAACTTGTCATTATTATCTTAAGCAATAATGAACAATACTTAAGAGGAGACATTATCTCAAATGTCACAAATATACTTTCTAACATTGTGAAAGTGAATGTGGAACCAGAATTTTTGCCAAACCCTGTACCGGCTGGTAGTTACGCAAACTATCATATCGATTTTGAGATGAATGAAGACGGGAGATTTTTTGCAGAAGCTGAGATAAAGGTTGAGAATTTATCTGAGGATAATTGGTCCGATCTTACATTTTATTTTATTCCGAATGTATTTACTGCGGGGAATGAGCGATATGAAGATTTATTAAATCTATATGGTTATCAATTAGAATATACTTCAGACGCTCTCATAAATAATGTAACTTTAAATGAGATAAATGCTAAATATGAACTGCAATACGATACTTTGAAGGTTCAGTTAGAGGAGGTGTTGGAGCCTAAAGACACCACCATAGTTCGCATTGCATATGAATTTAATACTCCTAAAGGAGGGTTCCGCTTTAGTGAAGAAGGAGGAAACTACCACTTAGCACAGTGGTATCCGATGTTAGCCAATTATGAATCAGGTTGGAATAAAAATGATTATTTCCCAGTCCCAGAATCCTACCACACTACCCATTCTAACTACAATGTTTCTTTTAAAATTCCACAAGGATATACAATATTTAGTTCCTCAGAACAAGACTTACCTTCCAACACAACTTCAGGAGAATTTAGTGCAGAAAATATAAAAGAAATGTATATGACAATTTTACGGAATGATATGGTCGTTCAAACGGATGGTGTAGATGGTATTGAAATAAGAGTAGCTGTCTCACCTGATAGAACTGATGAAATAGAAAATATAATGGAAACTGCTAAAGAGTCTGTAGCATACTTTGATCAGAAAGTTGGTTCTTTTCCTCATAATCAATTAGATATTATTTTGGTTAATCATTTAAATATGGAATACCCTGGAGTTGTTACCATTTCATCAATTCATTCACTTGTTCATGAAATTGCTCATCAATGGTTTTATGGAATTGTGAGCAATAACCCTTATGATGAGGGTTGGTTGGATGAAGGCCTGACGACTTTTGCTACATCGTATTATTACTATGATCATATCGGGCTTCATGAGAATGAGGCTTTTGCATTCCCAAAAAAGCACTCGAATCGAATTAAATATAATTTAATTACTGAACCTGCGAATGTTTCTGTGTTTGATAATACAAAGCAAAAATTATTAGGATTATATTATGGTGTAGCTCCTATGAAAATATGGGAATTGTTGAAAGACAATGGAATGAAGGATAATGCAACAGACTTTTTAAAAGCATACTTTGAAACATATGCATACTCACACGTGAACACGGAAGAGTTTGTTCGATTTACTCAATATTATTTTAAATTAGATAACACTAGTTTTTTTGAGGATTGGCTGGAATATTGAAAGCAAGATCTTATAAACGAATAACAGGAGGAAATAAAGCATGAAAAAGCTGTTGGTAGGGTTACTTGTTGTATTATTTATTGGAATAATCGGTTCAGTTGTTTCAATAAATGCCACAGGTGGGTTATCCTTTAATACTGTAGATTTACTTGAAAAAAAAGAAGTAAAGAATGAAGAGATCAAAAAAATAGACATTGACTTCCCATCAACTGATATTGAGGTTCAGCCTTCTGACGATGATTCCTTTATCATTGAGGTGAATGGTAGAGTTAGTGAAAAACTGAAGGATAAATTTAAACTTAATGTAGAAGAACGAGGTGATTTGTTAAAGGTAGAATTTCAAGATCCTAACACGTTTTTTAATATTGGCGTATCTATCGTGGATACTACTGTTTCAGTTTACTTACCTACAAAGGTATATGAATCAGTAACAATAAATACAGCGTCAGGAAATATTGAAGCTGAACAATTAAACACAAATCAATTGAACGTGTCAGCAGCATCAGGAAATATTAAAATGAAAGACATGCAAGCCGATAAAGTTTACACATCAACAGCATCGGGGAATATAACAGTAGATCAACAGCAAGCAATTACTTCATCTTTTGAAGTAGCATCTGGTAACATGTATTTAACAAATGTAGTAGGTAATGTAACTGCACATAGTTCATCTGGAAACATTACTTTACACAATGAGGAATCTTCTGGTAATATATCTGCTAATGCTTCAAGTGGTAATGTAAATATTGAATACGTAAATGCCCCGTCTTCACTTTATATAAATTTTAAAGCTAATTCAGGTAATGGGGCAGTTAAATTAGATGGTGTCAGCTATGAGGAAAAATCTAATGATCGAATTATTGGTACCATTGGGTCTGGCGATCATGAAGTAATTGTAGATATTATATCTGGCAATTTCAAACTCCGTTAATTGAGGTGGCGAGACGACAATACACTTGTGTACTTTACTCATATATGATCTTAATCACCTTTATTATTCTTCACTAGATCTGTACAATTTCCAATAAAGATGTTCCGCAATATGGCGCAAGAAGGTAATAAAGGCTATCTGGACTATGTTAAGGATAGTTACCTATTAAGTAAACACAAGTGATATTATATATCGTATCTTCATAAACCAGATAACTAATTTTAATAAAGCGAATGTCGATTTTCTTAAATATAATTGTTGCAACGATGAGAGATACTGGTCCTTCACATATATTTTGTTCGCCCATAAGCTGAAAGTATGAGGTGATGAATATGTTATTACGGAATCAAATCGACTCAGTTGCGTATCATCAAAAATATTTTCGTCCATCAAGTTTACCAACTTTAAATTTAAGATTTCAAACTTCGGAGTTCTTCAAGCCCTTTTATAAAAAAACTCATGATCAAATTCAGGTACCCCCAGAGTTGATTAAAACTCCTGAAGAAACCCTTCTTAATTATTTTAGTATTTTGCGTGAAGCCGAAAATATGGGCGGGCGAAGCTGTGGAACTATTGGTAATGCACGAGTTCCATTTCCACTTGCTTACAATTTTTTATCGAATAACTATAAAAAAAAAGTGAGTTATGAAAACTATCTTGATTTGTTTGCTGGTATTGGGCATACGAGTTTGATCAAGCTTTGTAGGGTGCCCGATCTAAAACGGGGCATAAGATTTTTTTATGAAATTGAAACAATTGAAGGATTTAAAGGCAAGAGAGCCGAATATTTTGGTTATTCTTACGGATTTATTCAACTTGTTCATGAAGAAGAAGGTTACCGAATTTCACATTTGAAGCAGTATCCTGAGGATTTTCTATGCGCCCCGTACCACTTATGGCAACATGACGCGGAATCAGTTGTTAATGTGAAATATGGGCAATGGTGCAAGTTGATTCAGAAAAGATTCCCAACCATAAAAAATGGATATATTAAACATATCTATTTTCACGGTAACGATGGTGCTGATTATTATTTTATATTTTTTATATTAACAAATGGTACTGACATAGAAATTGCACAATTTCGCAAAGTAGGCCTTAAAGAGTGGAATCTAGTGGAAATGAAGCCTGAAGAAGAATGTTTACCAGAAAACAGGGTGCCGTAAAGTATATACTTTTCTTATTTCTGTCCCTGAGTTCTTTTCTTGCACTTAAACGCTGTTACATGGTCTAAGTACCAAGACTCTTGTTATGAGGGCTAAAGTAGTTATATGAAACATAATAGAAAATGTGTCAATTAAGGAGTTGTACCTACGAAATTGTCATCACCGCAATAAGGAAATGTTACATTTTAATACTTTATACACTCATACCCCCTCCTATTTTAGGTTGGGGTAAAATTAACTGTTATGCAACAATTGTTTCCTAATTGAATACCTTACATAAGCATTTGTTTATTAATCCCAGCCATTTTGTTGATAATTTTTCAACTCAAATTTAAGTCCCTGGTCAAAATTAACGCTATATTCTAAAGTATCTTTATACCAACTCTTGAGTCCATTTTCATATTTTTTATAAATTTCAATATCGATAAACACATCATATTGTGTATTGTCGTTTTCTTGCCTCTTAAAAACCTCTAAATTGCCTAAACCGAAACCAATTGGAGTGCTTTTACTTAATTTATATTGATTTTTTACTGCTTTAAAAATATCTAGAATTAATATATCTACAAGTAACTCATCTTTGGCATTTGAATTATTAAGCATATGGGTTTGCGCTTTTACTGTCTCAGATTTGTAATGATTACTAAAATAAATTGCTACAACTAATATAGTCAATGTGAAAATTACTCCAATAAAAATAAATTTATTTTTCAACAATAAAACATCCCCTTTGAAAGGTTTGTATTATTATTCCATTTTTCCATTTTTCTCATACATATGGGTTTCTTAGATTCCTATCTTAAAAAAACTGTTTGTGGAATTGAAGTTACTAAAAGGAGAAAATATATCACTAACTTTAGAGAACAGATAAAGAAGCTCAATGATTAAAGAGTCGTATAGTCCTAAGGCCATGACAATATTATTCAACGATATTGGCGCGCTTGTGGAACAACCGAAGTAGAAAATGATCGAACTTTTTTATAAAAATTCACATTAAAAATAGGGGAAAAGCCCATTTTGATCAAACTTTATTCCAAACCAGCAATTAACAATGATGTAAATAAACTCTTTTAAATTTATCAAAAAGTTAAATAGTCACTGTTTAGCATTAAATAGTGGTTATTCCACAATATGGCGCTTTTCAGAAATGATACTGAACAGCGTCTTTCTCTATGTTTTGAGCAATATTGCATAAATCTAATATTGTAGTAACCTTAATGGACATTGTGTTTGTTAATAAAGATGAAATTCCATAAAAATTACATTATTTACATAGTTAATTCGACTATAATTTCATGATATGATTTCCTTTGCTAAACATCATAAGAACTATATAAGGGTGGATACTTTTCATGAAAAAAATTTTTATCAAAACTTTAATTGGTTTGATATTGTTAATACTAATTGCTCAATCGTACCTGATATATGAAAAGATCGAGAAAGAGAATCAACTTAAAAGGGACTTATACCTTCAATTCATCGATAATGAAATTTCCTTTGCTAATCAAATTAATGTACTTTCAGATGCTACAGTAGAGGGAATAATGGATCCTATTCCTCTAAATATTTTAACAATAAAGTCATTTAGCCTTTTAGAATATACTAAAGAGCCATTAAGACCTTATTTAGGTTTTTCAGTTGAATTTCTTGAATTTATGCTTTATTCCTCTAATGAGGTAAACCATATATACAACAGGTTCCTTACAAAAACTTTAACTCAAGATGATTTAAATAATTTAAAAGAGCTTATCTCTACCCATCAGGAATTTATTAAAGGTATGGATAATGAGTATATAAAGAATCTAGAAAAAGCATCAATATCAGATATCAGAGAAGATTTACAAAAAAGGATGAAGGCAATTAATGAAGAAAGTTAAGGGAGACTGGAAACAGTTCCACAATATGGCGCAAGAAACTAGTAAAGGCTATCTGGACTATGTTAAGGATAGTTACCTATTAAGTAAACACAAGTGATATTGTGTTTAGTAATCGACACAAATTATTCAATGCGGGGAGGAATATATAAATGAAAACAAACCTTAATAATATTAAAGTTAATGACATTAAAGGAAAGTTGTTTAATCTTAATTTAGGTGGGGCTGACATACTTAAAGAGTTGACAGAGGGGACAACAGAGAAAATACTAATAAACATTTCTAGTGCTGGTGACTTTATAAGAAGAAATGAAATTCTTAACGAAGACGACAATGTAGTAAAAGTAGTTAACTTTCATTTTGAAGAATTAAACGATGTTGAAGGTAAGGTAACGAAAGTAGAAATAATTATGTAAATATAAATAAGAAATGTAGTGGAGGAGAATGATTTGTTATACGATAAAGTGTCTGTTGAATCATTTAAGTCAGTATTAGATGAATACGAGGATAGTCCAATACAAGCATTGATAGAACAAGAAGGAGTTGGATCTGTATTTGATTTTCAAGAACTTGTGATAAATTCAGCAGGAGGTCTAATTAATATTGAGGACAAACTTAGTAAAAATAGTTTTACTGTTAAGGAATCAGAGATTGTAGAAATTACAGATATGTTTTTTACGGAAGAAATTAATTGGCGTGAAGCAGCATATGAAGTTAAATGTAAGAACAACATAAAAATACATATTGATATTCTTGATAACTAATATTAACCACAATGATTATTGAGTCGATTAGTTTCCCTAAAATCGAAAGGAACATTGTAAATCAATGTCGAACCCTTAAGGGTAAAAGGGGGCAATCTAATGATTTCAGCTGGAACAATGATTCAAGATATTATTGAAGGGATATCGACAGTATTCTCGATGATTTTCTCGATGATCCCAACATATGCTATTCTGGCATTAATAGGACTAGTTGTATTTAAGAAATTGACTTAAGAGTAATTATTTGGGAAACTATGGTATAATTGGAATACAATAGCGAATTTCTAAGGGTGGTCGGCTTCATTCCCCATGAGTGAAAGGGGGTGAAGCATATGACAGTATTTCAATCATTGATGTTTGCCGTGGCGTTTGCTGGGCTTGTTATTTCGATACTGTCTTATAATAAAAACGACAAAAAAATAGACCACCCTTAACTCTTTAGCCGGAGCGATTGGTGGTCTATTTTTGGCTATTCAAGCCGATCCCCTAAGGAATTGTTTATTGTATGACCATAAGTGTTGAGAGCACTTGCGGTCTTTCTTATTGTATGCAGTTACTGCTTGTCTATGATTAGAATAACATAATTGTTGGAAATTGTAAAAGTTGTGGGTGATATTATCATTTCCTTTTAGCTGCACCATTTATTTAACTACACTATTTTCCATTTATCTATCATAAGTTGCTCATATTGACTCTTCATGAACAGGTAGGGAAGAGTCTACACCAGTTTCTCTACTCTCTATTTTGATTACTAAGGCTTAGCTTTTTTGTTTACTTAGTCATCTTTCTCTTTCTCCTTTATAAGTTTAATTGCTGCAACCAAACTAGAACCTATAATAATAAGAGATGCTATGGAGCTTGTAGTCATTCCAATCTGTCGGACAAATATGTTTTGAAAAAGAATGTACAAACAAACTGTAATAATGACTACATTGATAGCCATATAAAATATTTTATTCATAGATGTATATCCTCCAAGTTCTAATTCCTATATATATATAATTGAATATATTCTTTAAAGAAAAATAACTATTTTTTCTTCCTCAATCAATTTATCAATTATTTTATTTATCTCATCATCTCTAAGTTTTTCTTCCAACTCTTCTTTAATAAAATCTCTTAGTTCATTAAAGCTTGGAATTTCTCTTTCTTTTGACATTCTTTCCATTATACTATACTCTTCTTTAAGGTCAGATTCATCTACTTCTTCAATTTTAATCTCTTGATTGACGTATTTTTCGTACAAGAGACTTTCTTTAATTTGTTCTTCTACATCCTGAACAGTCATATTTAGATCCTTTAGGCTATTGACGAAGTCTTCCTCCGTATTATAATTACTTTTTAATTCAATTAAATTTTCTTCAATTTCAGAACTAGAAATTTGATAGTCCTTCTTCTCAGCTTTTTGTAGAATATATTTGTTTTTTATAAGTATGTTTGCTACGTATTTTTTTTCTGCATTTGAAACTTCCTCAGGTTCTTTTACATCAAATTTTAATAAAGTAAATAATTTATTAAGTTCTTTCCCTTTAATTTCTTCCTCATTTACAGTAGCGATAATTTCATCGTTATTTACTACCTCAAAAGTTTTAGGGATACTATCATTATTTGAAATAGTGTCTTCATTCGTACTACAACCACTTATTATAATAAGGGATAGAAATAAACTAACAATAAATCTAATATTTTTCATAATTTGATACCCACCTATATTTATTAAAAAGCAAGCCAAACGGCTTGCTATTATATAACATTATTACATATTTATTCTATTTATTATTTTGCTGCGGTTTTTCCTATAACGTGGTCATAAGTCATCCACTCTTCCATAGTATCCACATTTCTTACAGCTACATCAAAATATCCCCAATAATTCATTGTAACTTCATCAGCTTTATAAATATATTTATATAATTGAAACTCATTTTTGGGTTTATCATCATCTACAAATGCTGACCATGATATAGAAGTTCCTATAATTCTCATTGCATAATCAAGTGTTTTATAGGCAGTTATACCAGGAATCCAAGATATTAAAGCAAGTGCAAGAGCTGATTCATTAGAGTTATCCGTTGGATCTCCATAAACCGTCTCTTTATCCAAGTCATAAAAAGTATGTCCTGGATTCGCAGCAGAAGCTGACTTAGTAGTAGGAACGCTAATAGCAACTAGTAACATACTGGTGATAATTGCTATTATTGTTACTTTATTAAAAGATTTTAAACTTAGTGACATTTTATTCTCTCCCTTGTTTTTATAAGTATTTATGTAAAAAATGTTATATCGAAAAAGTTTTAAAGCTGTGAGGAGAAAAATACGAATAATGAATATAGTACCTTTTTATTCATTGTTTTCCTCTGTTAGTAAATTTTATTTATTGCAGTAATCGTACATTAGTAACAAAGGTTATGTATATAGGCTTAATTTACTACTGAATGGAAAAATATTTATGTTTTTGAAAAAAAACGCATGTATAAATTGTAATATTTTCTATTAAAAATATTATTTTCCTATAATTTAGTATTATAGAATTAAGTATTTACCTATTTATTCCTTTGACAAAATTGTGAATTAAGAATTGGGGTTACAAACTTGTATTTTTGTATATCAATGAATAACATATTCAATTCTATTTTACATAATAGCAACTATAGGAACTTATTTGAAAATACATAATTAACATAGACTTCTACACATTTTAGTCACGTTATATATGTTAGTCCAACCTTTTATAACAAATAACCATACATATAAAAGTAAAAACAATTATAGAAGGTGAAAATAATAATGAAGGATAAAGATTGTAAATGTAGAGTTGTTCCACCACCACCACAAGGACCTCAAGGACCACCGGGGAAACAGGGACTTCAAGGGCCTCAAGGAATACCCGGTCTTTCTGATCCTCAGTCAGCATTTAGAGCAGAATTAATCAATGATATGCCTTTTGTTGGGGGGACCACCGTACAAGTTCCTTTCCCTAATTTAGTATTTGATTTAAATAATGAATATTCTCCTCTTACTTCAACGTTTACCCCTAATCAATCCGGAGTTTATGTTATAAATGCTACCGTTCATTTTAGAGCAACAGATTCTAATATTAACAATTCTGCTTTGTTAACAATTGTATTAGGTGTTCAAGTTTTAAGTAGGGCAACTAATGTTTTTGTAGCACCTTTTATTACGGGTGAGAATTCTATTACTACAAGTACCGTAGTACAATTACAGCCTGGGGATACTGTAGATGTTCTTTATTCAAATACTGTAGATGGGAACCTTATGTTTGATACAACTTTTGGAGCTGCAAGAGTACCATCACCTTAATAAAGATTTAGCTGGCAAGTAAGACCGTCAGCTTTTTTGAATACTCATGTATAAGATATACAATTCTAGTTGACATAATGATAACTATAGGAACCTACATGTTTTTATTAACGTTGATATGACAGCGTTCTATTAAAATGTAAATTTATCAAATATACACATTTTTATACATTGTTGAATTATAAAGGTTTTGAAGAGGGGTAATTTAATTATTTCCCGAATTTCTTGCATATAAAGTTTTGCAAAATGAGTTGTTAGTAAACACATCTTGAGTTGTGTTGTGCGCCCATAAGGGAGGCTATGAAAATCGCTTTTTGCAAAAGCGTGGGTTAAGTACGCATATAAATCCATCATTACCCACCTTATCCGAAAGGGAAACCTAACGGGGAGTGTAGCATGGTGTGGAAAGTCATGAGTTGGCGAGTCGCTACGTCACGACTGAATGGCAAAATGAAATGTCATAAACGAGGATGAAAGCTGTATTGCTTGAATGATAGTCTGAGAGTGGCCACTCAAACATATAACGAAAGGCGAATGAAACGTTATAAGGTTTAGATTATTGCACATAAGCACAGTGTAATAATAGCGGTACCTAAACCTATCGATCGTAATATACGTTAAAAGGCGAATGTCACATCCGACATTATGACAAGCTTGTTTCTAGTCACCTAAATGGGGATTGCCTAAGTTGGAATGCCTATAAGGCTATAATACACAAGGTATTTGAAAATCCGATAAGGTAACGGAGTCCTCGTAGTAGTCTGAGATAGGGAAAGCCTATTACATGGCGAAGGAGGATAGCTTATCAGTTTGATACAAAATGAGGTTAATGCGTGAGGCATTACAAAACCTTAGAGTAGTATTAAACAAGTCTAAATATTTAGATGATAGGTGGAGAGCCGTATACATTGAGAGGTGTACGTACGGTTCGGAGGGGAGCGTTTGGAAACCTATCGCAGAAATACGACAAGGCGCTGGGCGCTTACCCTACTACTAATTAGGTGTTATTTCACAATATGGCGCAAATTTCTTAGAAATACTTCCTTTCTTGTAAAAAGGGCTACTTTATGAAATAAAGTTGTTATCGAATAATGGTAATGATTATAATATAATAATTTATGGAAATATATCTATTTTCTTACTGGCTATTATGGATTATTTCAAAGTTTAGGAAAGATGTGATTTCTTTATGTCAAAAAAATTGCTATTTATATTGCTGTTCCTATTAATAATCAATCTCTTATTATGGCCAACGGTATATTATTTACTATCTGAAACGAAGAATAGCCGAGAAACAATAGAAAACACACAGTTATCTACTGGAACTACTGAAAAAGAAGAAGACATTCATCAAATTGAAGAAACTAAAAATCTAACAAAAAAAGTTGAAAAGTCAACATCAAAAGAAACTCTTAATAATAAGATAAAATGGGTGAAGGAGGAACGTGGGGTCTTCGTAGTTTATACTTATAATGATGGTGGTGAAGTTGTAAATGTTGCATATAATGATCATTTGGACTATATCATTAAAAGCCTAGGTGAACCTGATTATACAGTACCATCACAAGGAGAATTTGATTCATTAGAGTATGTTTACGACAACTTATTCATTGGTATAAATGAAGAAACAAGTTTAGTAGTTAGTATCCATTTTGCCTCGGACGACTCTCTTTTACAAACAACATGGTATGAAGATTTAGGAGGTCCTGATTATGGGACAAAAGATGGTATACACTATTTCTATAACAGATATAAAGATCATATTTTAAAGTTTGATGTCTTTGAAGGCAATGTCAATGTATTATTATTCCCAAACTATTCTTTAGAAGAAAAAGAAGTTAGTGAGGAAATAGCAACAGAATTACCTTCAAGTAACGAAATAAAACAAAAAGAAGAATTTAAAACACTAGGAGATCTAATATACGGCGGAGATGTAGTAAAAATAGGACCATTTGGACCCTATAGCGTTCAAGGATACACGAGTTGGGCAATAGCTAAAGTTGTACCACTATATGGAGAAGCAGGCTATGTTCCTTATGGAGAGAACGGACAATTACCACAGCAAGTATTTAGTCCATTTGATAAAATAGTTCAAACTAGTGATTTATCTTTTTGGATAGAGCCTATAGAAGGATCTTCATTAATGATAATGAGTGGTGAAAAAACCAAATTTTATGTGTGTGTTAGAGTAGCGCAGAACCCAAAATATAACGACTACTACTTTTCGATGACACCAATGCTCTTACCACAAGGACATAGTAGTCCAATAGATATTTCAAAACTTATGAATATACATCTTAAAATATCTAAATAATTCAACTAAAACTCCTGTGAAGTGGTAGTAATTATTAAGATAGTAATTTTCCACAACTATCAATGTGTTGTTCAACAATATGGCGCAAGAGGCTAGGAAAGACTATCTGGAATTTCCCTATTAAGGAAACACCAGTGATACTGAGGTGATTAGATGGCGTTTAAAAGGAAATGGGACGAACTATCCGTCTCAGAAAAACGAGTAATAAGAACAATTTCATACCTTATAATCGCAATTATATTATGGATTATTGTGGCTTTTATTAAGTAAACATATTATTTTAAACCAACACTCTTAATAAGAGCAAGGCTTTAACTGATTAAGCAGTCTAATGAATAAAATAATGAGATAATGCCCAATATATAATGTGTGTGTAAGAGAGATACTTATCTCTTGCAGGCATCACGAATTATAAGTTACGTACGTTCAAACGTAACTTGTAGGGAAATATATCAATATACGTACACCTTAAGGGTATTGATATAACCTTAGCTCGATAGTGGCGACTATTGAGCTATTCGTGCTCAGGTGAGATGTAACCCTGTTCAATAACGAACAGGGCTGGATAAGGAGAAATTACCGACGCCTTAAATGAGGGATCGTAATTAGACGAGGCGGAGGTTACGACCCCTCACTTAAAACGTTATGTATAATTTCTAACAGAAGGGGCCGTGCATTTTACAAAGAGATGGACGTTCACTTGTTAAACACGGAAAAGCTTTCAGCAATGGAGGCAGGCATGAATTACCTAAAACGGCCCCTTGTGTTAAACATTAAAAAAAGTATTAGTACAATCCCTAAAATTATAATTCCCTAAGAATCCCTTTTTATACTCGTTTAATCAAAAATGTTGTCAGAAGACAAAATAGATAAACCTCACTCTGTATAAGAGCAAGGCTTTGTGAAGGGAGATAACTACACATCATTACGCACTGAATATAAAATATGTACTCCCTCGCCTTTTGGTGTCGACAAGGGAGTATTTTTGTATATTTTTGTATGCGTTATTTCAATGCTCGATCAACAATAACAGTATTTAAAAATATTGCTTCATCGAGAGTGATTTCTTTCTTTTCGCTTTTACTACCCACTTTTTACTTGTTAAAATATTACGGTCATATGCGTTTTGGTAGGCTTCCTCTAGCTCTTTGAAGTGCCAATCCTTTAATTTCATATATTCTACCTCCTTGTTTTCAAGTACCTTTTATAATCAAAAACAGGACACGCTTTCCAAGAGTATCCTGGAAACTCATTGTGTCCTTTCGTTTGCTTATAATTTGGCATGTCCTTAATTAATGCAGCATGTAATTCACGTAATGATTGTTCCTGTTCTTGAGTGGTTTTTTCATAAGTCACCTACAAGACAAATACCAATTGCATGTTTATTAGAATCTCCCACATGATAAGACATTACTCCTGGATTGTGACACCAGACTATTGTTCCATCTTTCAGTATGACAAAGTGATAACCAATACCTGGCCAGTTATGTGTTGATACATGGTAGTTTGCAAATGCTTCAGCACTACCCTCTTTTGTTAGAGAATGATGCATTACTATATATCGTTTTGATGCTATGCCATAATCCTTATACACTTTCCAGGAGTGTTTTTTAACCTGTACCGTTTATCCACTAACTTAGAGAGTTTTTGAAACTCATAATTGGGGTACACTCCTGAAAAGACTAAGACATATAATGAGTTGGGTTGGTTACTGACAAGTACAAATGCAAGTGATCAAGTAGAAGCATATACGAACAACATCAAAGGGTTAAATGAAACCTTTGTTGATAAAAAGGGACAAACCTTTACGTATTCGTACAGTCTATATAATGAACTTACCCATGTTTCTGTTACAGATTCAACAGGACAAGAAGTTCATACAGAAGACTACGAATATGATCCAACAACACGTTTAATTACTGAAGAGTCTAATAGCGAAGGACAAGTCTTAACGTATAAATATGATTAACGGAAACAACTAAAATCGCAAGAAGTAGTAGGTAAAACCTATACTTTTGGCTATGATGATTTTGATCGTCTAACCAGCTTGACCTAACCAGATCAGAAACAGGTAGAATATTCATATGATAACTTAAATCGAACCAAAACAGTCACATATGACAATAGCATGATTGGACAGTATGACTATGCTATGTCAACGAATGGTACCTCGTATTTATTTAATTATGCTGCTCCAACAATGGGGTTTAAGACAGATCGTAATCCATTTGGAGAGATTAATATACATGAGCATTCCGAGTCTGGAAGTAAAACGTGGAGTGAGTCGATTGACTATGATGGTTTTGGAAATATTTCTTTTATCAATAGAAACGATAGTCAAATGGATTTTGAGTATGATGAGCTAAACCGTATCGTACAAGAAAATCTTACTACTGGAGCAAGAGGGGATGGTAGATAATCCATTAAGCCTAAATAGATATACTTTTGTTCATAATAATCCACTTGTAAATTTTGATCCGACAGGTTATTGGTGTGTATCAGAAAGTGGAAGAGAAGCCCATGCTGGGCTATGTTTAAAAGATACTAGCACATGGTCTCCAGATATATTACACATAGGTGATTGGGTACTCGAGGGAGGAGAAAAGAAAAAAAGATGGTGAATTTTTGGAGCCCCATAACGTCCTTTACTCTCTTTATGGATGGCTGTCATTCGCTCAGTGATTTGTCTATTTTCTTTTTCACGTTTGGATTCAACCTTATTTAATGATTGATAATATGTACTACGAGGTATATTCAATACCTCACACATAAGTGACACTGGATGTTCTGTCGTTTTCTCTTGGATGAAGCCCGTTAGCTCGTCTGGATTTACTTTTTCGCGAATATGGCCATAGCCTTTTTTAATATTTCATTCTCCTCTTGAAGACGAAGCATCTGCTTTTGCATCTTAGAAATATCATCAGCCGGAAGGCTTGAACCATCTTCTGTTTCAATAGGAGAGTACTTCTTATTCCAATTATAAATAGACGCCATATTCATTACTAAGTTCTTTGACTGAGCTACCAGAACGGTAAAGTTCAACGATCATCTTCTTGAAATCTTGAGTATATTTTTTGCCTGTATTTTTGTTTCCTATCCGGACACAACCTTTCTATGTACATTTTAAGTACTTAACGTTTTTGTGTCCATAAAACTATACTAACTCCACTTACTGTATTAATAAAGTATCTAGATAACTATAGAAAGTACAAAGATGATATGGTAATTCTTCATGCGGATCTTATAACTATTTCATTAGTACTTAATATACTACAGAAAAAACTACTATCAACAATAAATAATTTAGTAAAACAGAAATTCGCTGTCTAAATAAAAATAGAAAGGGAACGCGCGATGTTGGCACGGGCTGATAAAGATGGCGAGGAATCTACGTATAAACATTTAACTGATTTTAATGATGTTGGCACCCTAAATCGATCACCATTCTTTTATTAGCATAATATTATTTTTGATCACATTTTATTCTAAAGAAACATTTGTAGATTCTCTTGTAGACTATTATCTATATATAATTTGGAGTTGCTACTAAGTAGGTTTTTTGTGTTAAACTTATTATTAAAGGGCAGAAGGAGGAATAGTTAATGTCCCATAAGAATAATCCTAAGAAATTTGCACTGAATATGAGCGCGGCTCAATTCACAAAATTTTACATCTTACACTTATTGAAGGAAAAACCGAGTGGAATGATAAGTGAACACTTTAAAAAGGAGTTCAAAAAAGTTGGTGGCAACTGGGTACCTGCTCCATCTACACTCCTGGATGCTCTCCATGACATGACACTAGATGGGCTACTATCCCGTACAACTGATTTTAAATCTCATGAAAAGAGAAGACAAAAAGTCTATTGGTATTGTTTAACAGACAAAGGAACAGAAGAACTTGAAGTATTAAAGAAAAAATATCTAATTCTCTTTCAAGAGCAAAAGGAAATTATAGAACGGATATTGAATAGTGTTTTTACTTAAAAAATAAACACCAACCTACCTATCCTAGTAAGTTGGTGCTATTTTTGCTATAAGCTATATACACTTCTTATTTTTTTCTCTGCTTCTAACAACTGACCTAAAGCCCAGAATATAATATCAATTTTTTACAGTTGATAATTTATTCTTATACATAGGGAATTTCTTATCAAACAACTCTAAAGTACTATTTAGATAATTTGATTCGATAATATCACCATAAACTTCTAAAATATATTTCTGTTTATTGACTTTGCCTTGTATTTTCTCTAGTTTATTGCCTGTACAATCTGAAAATCCAAATACTACCTTAACCCCCTTTGTCGAATATTGGATAATCTGTACTATTATAAGGCATATATGCTATTCCTCCTAATTTATATTTGTCAGATATGAATAATTGTCAGACATCATAAATTATAAACCTACTAATGTGAAATTATTCATCAATGAATGGGAATCTTAGAGAATATCAATAGTAATTTCTCAAAATCAAGGAAGAATGTAGTGAAAGCTAGAGTAATAGCTATAAAAAATTGGTTCAATCAGAAATGTACTGGATGATCTCGTAATACGAATGGAACAAATCTGAAATAAAGATAATTTTCGTTTTTCTTAATAGATCAAGGTGGTATTGCCTAAGTATTCAATATTTAAATAATTGGTTTAAGTTATAAGGGTAGAGTAATCTTCATTTGTTCCGGCTGTATAAATGCAGGTATCCATTTCATTATCCCTCTATCTTTCAAACGTATCACCTCAGTACTTATTATATACGAAAGTATGTTCGTTTGGTGGAAGAAAAATAAAATTTTCTGGTGTCCTGTCCACACATTCAGTATCGAAAATTCATAATGTATAGTTGGATGGGAATTTCCAACTTATTGCCGTTACTCTTATGAGTAGGGGTTTTTTATTTTGCATTTATCATCATATAGTAACATAGGTGAAAAGATAATTTTGTCTGAGAAGCATTAGTCAACAAAAGTCAAACAACATAAAGCCATCCCTTTACAAAAGTATGATTAAAGTATATGATAGTATATACTAAGTATATTAAAAGTAAAGTAAAAGAGAAGAGGGGTATTAATGGTATTAATTAAAATTAAAGAAGTTCCATCAAGCAGAGAAGCACTAAAAGAAAGAGTTAGAAGAGCATGGCGTATAAATCCTAACAGATTGTATAATCAAGATCAGGCAATTGCTGTACATAAAGGTGAGGTTCTAGAGGTTTATAAAATATTGGGGTACACAAAAGATGCTATTGAACCAGACAGAGTTGCTTTTGAATTAGAGGAAATGGAAAGTGATCTTAAAGGAAAGCACATAGTATCTCGGACTTCTAATCCTTGCACAATTGTTGATTCTTTAGACTTCAAATAGGGTTTAATAAAATTGATTAGAGGTGAATAGTATTGATAAACTGGAAGCAAGTTGATCATAGACATTTTGAAAAGTTTGTTTATTCTATACTGCGAAGAATGGAATTTAAGAATATACAATGGTTTGGACGGGGAGGCTCTGATCAAGGAAGGGATGTTGTCGCTAAAACATACGAAACACTTCCATTTAATTTAGGATATGAAAGAAAATGGGTCTTTCAATGCAAGAAATGGGCTACAATGCCTAATAATAGTACAATAGTAAATGAAATTATTACCGTAAACGAACTCCACTCACCAGATTTTTGGGTAATGGTTATCCCAGTAGATTTAACATCATCGCAACTTGACTTCATCGAATCTTTAAATAGAAATTATCCATTCAAAATTATTATTATACCTTTAGTTCATATTGAAGAAATGCTATTTGAGTTTCCAGAAACTAAAAACATCCTTATTAACGGGGATATAGAAGGAGCTGTTGAATAATGTATCAACTTGAATACGATGAAACTCGTAACGAAATACTTCAAATAGATCCAGACGGAAAGAAAACAGTAATAACAGATGATTCTCCATCAATACCAATCATATCACCAAATGGAAAGAAAGCAGTGTATATCTCTCCTTTAGAGTGGGAGCGCCTAGGAAGCCTTCATTTATATGATTTGGAAAATGGGACTATAGCGAATATCATTGAGCCTGACATAGATCAAAATATACCTAAATATGCTTTATGGATAGATGATGACAATATTGCAGTTATAATTGGTTTTGGTGATGGTACAGTAGCAGTAGGTGGGAATGTATTTATCTACAACATCACAGATCATATTCTAAAACAAATAACTGACTACTCAAAAGAAATACAGATAACCAATATCAAAATGATAAATGAAACTCTAAGTCTAAAAGGCATAAAATATATAGATGATATTTTTGCTGAATTCAAAGAATTTGAAGATACCATTTCACTTAATGAATTTGCTCTATAGAATAACAAAAAATGAATTAGCTGGCACATGCAGATGTCAAATTTTTTAGTAAACACAAGTGATATTGAGTGGAACAAATATTTTTCTCTAAATGCACCAACAACAGAACATATAATGTATTACACTGGCATAATGAAATAAAGAAAAGCCCGACTCTTTTATAAAATGTACCCTATAGAGTAGACACTTTTAAAAAAACTCCCTATAGGGTACATTTTTGTATAATGGAGAAACACAACTAGAGAAATACTTCGGATTGGAGAAAACTATGAGTAAAAAGATTTTTTCGGAGAAAGAGATCAAACTTTTATCTTCTAACATTTATGTTAAATCAGTAAGCTCAAAAGGAATAACTTATACAGAGGAATTCAAACATATTTTTATTACAGAAAAAGAAAAAGGCAAGTTTCCAAGAGAGATATTCGAAGAATATGGGTTTGATGTAGAGATTTTAGGGACGGATAGAATTAAATCTGCAAGTAAGAGGTGGCAATTAGCTTACAAGGAGAATGGTGTAACAGGTTTACGTGACGCTAGAGCTGAAAATTCAGGCCGTCCGAGAAAAATGGAGCTTTCCCTAGAAGAGGAAAATGCTCGCTTACAGTCTCAACTTAACCTGCTGAAGGCGGAAAATGAACTTTTAAAAAA
Organism: Nanhaiella sioensis; assembly: GCF_046557775.1. Lineage (NCBI taxonomy): Bacteria > Bacillati > Bacillota > Bacilli > Caryophanales > Bacillaceae > Nanhaiella > Nanhaiella sioensis. The sequence goes on along the minus strand of NZ_JBKAEG010000002.1, from coordinate 93,853 downwards.
GATTCGTTTTGCAGAAAGGGGGATAAGAAAGTAACACTTCCTCCAAACCAAAAATTTACTCTTATTCGCTCTGTTATTGAGAAATATCAATTAGAAAATATGGTGACCTACCTTTGTAAAGTAGCCGGCGTTTCTAGAAGTGGTTATTATAAGTACTTTTCAGAGAAGCCCCAGAAACAAAGAGAACTAAAAGACGAAAAAGATGAGATAGTAAAAGAGATTATTTTAAAGGCCTTCTATTTCAAAGGAAGGAAAAAAGGGGCACGTCAAATCAAAATGACTTTGGCGGGTCAATTTGGTGTTGTCTATAATTTGAAGCGTATACGACGAATGATGAAATCAACACAAGAACATAGGATTGTATCCAATCTGTTGGACCGACAATTTAAGCAAGATGTCCCTGGAAAAGTACTCCTAACCGACATCACATATTTATTTTACGGAAGGGGTCAGAAAGCCTATTTATCCACTATTAAAGATGGATCGACCAATGAAATCTTAGCCTATCACGTATCAGATCGTATAACCATGAATTTAGCTACGGATACCCTATTAAAGCTAAAGAAGAATCTAAGCTTTAGAAAGGTAGAAGGTGCATTGATACATTCTGATCAAGGTACCCACTATACACACCCTGATTTTCAAAAGTTAGTAAAGAAACTTGGATTACATCAATCTATGTCTAGAAGAGGAAACTGTTGGGATAATGCTCCTCAAGAATCCTTCTTTGGACATTTTAAGGATGAGGCTTATATTAAACCATGTACGACACTAAACGAACTAAAACTTGAAATTAAGCAATATATGATTTATTACAATAAATACAGATATCAATGGAATTTAAAGAAGATGACCCCTGTTCAATACAAAGATCACCTTCTTAATGTAGCCTAGGCTTTTTTTTAAATGTCCTTTACAAAGGGTACACTTTAAAGTTTCCAGAGTCTTTTATGTGAGATTAAAATCTTTATAGGAGATAAATTTATTCAATCACCTGCTTAATATCTGCTCCAGCAGTTAAAATAGTACCTGTTCCACTTTTAAACCCAGCTGGATAAATTGTTGTTCTAAGCCAGTCTGCAGGTTTATCAAAGGAATATGTTAACGTATAATAATCCCATTCATTCGTAATATCAAAAGTAGAATAGATATCATTATCTCCATTCCCACCATCATTATTACCTTGGCTTCTCATTCGCAAAGAAACAGTCTGGGATGGTGCCCCATCTGAAGTCTTCAGCCAAACACCCAAGGAATACGTCTTTCCATTTGGATTAATATAAATAGTCTGATTAACAAAGTCTGTTGAATTTAAACCATTTGCTGATACTTCAACGACAGATTTCCCATCGTATGTTTCGCCTGTTTTTTGACTTGTCGTATTGTTTGAATGATTAAAAGACTCAACACTTAACGAAACATTGACATCTTCCCCAAGTAACGACCATCTATTTACTTCTCCAGCATTTAAAAGCTTAGTAGAACCTTCCTTTAATTCGACTTGATTTAAATACCAATCAATTGAAGACGGTCTATAGTTATCATCTCCATGCAAGAATACACTTGGAGCATATTTTTCTGCATAATTGGCTGCAGCTGCATAATCCTCAGTTGTTAAGTCAGTAACATCACCAGTTGAAGGCGCATTTACGTTATCATTATTTTTGAACCAACCTTTACCAATACTATATGTTGGGCTGTTTGAACTATTTCCCCATTTCCCGTCAAACTTTTGAGCCCAATGATACAAACTATTATTTTTATCAAAACTTACGAGTTCAAAGTTTCTACTAATATCCCAAACTGGTCCAAGATCAGTAGCCTCAGGTAAAAGAGCAGCACCTGTAGCATCATCCCTCGTAATATCACCTGCGTAATTATAGTTTGCATGTGAATTTATAGCTGAATACATAATAGGTCTTTCAATATCTCCCACAGTCCAAGCACTACTGTGCATATCTTGTCCATCTTCAGTATTAATATCAGTTTTTAATAATACAAAATCCTTTGTATCTGTTCCAATTGATACGTTAGGTTTTACTGCATAAGATTGTTCGGAAATTTTGTTCGGAGAGTCGAAGTTTTTACTAATATAGAGCTTCCCTTTCGACTGATTTTCATGTGCTTCAATGATAGTTCCATCATTTGCAAGAGTGACAGATGAATTTGCTCCACTGTCGTATCTTTCCCCACTGAAATCACCTTGATCCCATGTGACTTTTGTCCCGTTATTAGTAATACGGCCAGTATATTTGTATAATGTACCACCGCTTTTGTTTTCATGTGTTTCAACGACAGTCCCGCTGTCATTTACGGCTATACTAGAACGCTTACCATTATCGTATTTACGAGATGAGTTCCAGTCAATTGCACCATTTACAATCTGACCAGTTCGTATATATAATTCACCACCGCTCCGGTTTTCATGCGTCTCAACAACAACACCATCATTCGTCGCATCAATATAAGAATTCTTTCCGCTATCATATTTTGTTCCACTATTATTTCCTGCGTTCCATACTACCGTTGTACCATCAATCTTTCCTACATATGAATAAAGATTAGGTGAAGTTGAAGACTCACTTTGATGAGTTGCAATCACGGTACCGTCGTCTAATAACGCGACTGAAGGATTCTTTCCTCCGTTGTCATATTTATGTGCTCCATTCCATTTAATCTTACCATTAGCATTAATGCTACCTGTCTTTACATATAGTTCTCCACCTGACTCTGACTCATGGACTTCTACCACTTGTCCATTGTTGTTCACATCAACTGAATAGTTCTGTCCATCAGCGTATTGTTGACCATCACCAATTGGTGTATACGGCGCAATAGATGCTTTAGAAAGATTCCATTCGGAACCTTCATGTTGACTATATTTTGCATCGATAATTTTGTCAGTCTTTTTGTCTATAATTAACTGAACACCTTCCCAGTCTCCCTCATGATCACCCTGTCCGAAAATTATTGATCCATTATAAGGGTAAAAGAATCTGTAGTTAATACCCACTTTATCTCCATATTCTAAAACTTGTGTATACGCCTTTGCTGAAGACAAATTTCCATTTCTGGTGCTATTATTAACTATTTTCAGATGCTGATCATTCGTCGCAGCTTCAACTAGATTATTAAATGAAAATGGAGACACTACTAATGCTGCTAGAGTTAGTGAGCTAATAGCTTGTTTTATATTCATTATAATTCTCCTTTATGATATGAGTATGATATAAGCGCGTTTGTTATGACAGATTTCGATTACTATAGTAGAACTTGTGCTACTTCAACATCATTTAAAATCACGTCTATATCAACTTCATTAAAAACCATAGCATATACAGATAGAGGAACTATCGTAGGTGTAATCCAGTCAATAAGCTACTGAAACATCAGTTGTTACAATATCTTTTTTTAAAATTTATCTTTTTATAAATAATAAACCTCTCTTCATAACTTTAGGGGATAGTAGAAAAAACAATTAATATATCACTATATATAGGTAGTACTAACTAACAATAAAGTAAACAATTTTGCTAGATTTATCAACATGAAAATATATACATTTTCATTTAAGAGAAGATAAAGGTACTTATAATGTATATCACCTAGTAGGGGAGTATCATTTTCATCCATCACGTCATTTAAATTTTTAAGAGTAAGATCCACTTTTAATGGTTATAGTTGAACAAAGATGATAAGATAAAATTAGATGGAACAGTTGGAGAACCTACTGTTTATTATTCAGCAGATAATTATAGTGTAATTGCAATTATAAAATGGTATTTGAATTCCATAACAACATCTATCAGAAAACAACATTCTCATAGTTTTTAACTCAGAAATTATTCCAGGTAGTAACAAACAGAGGTTAAAGGTGCGGTTTAACATTGAGTAGTTATTATTTATAGAATGGAAATCAATAGAGAGTGTATAGTTGCAAGCTGATGAACCTCATTAAGTAGAGATAAAGATTCTAAATCATAGCAATACAGAATGAAAAGAAGTAAGAGTTGATTTTAAAACAGATTGGAAATATATCTGTATAACATCTGATCAACCATTAACTATAATAATGCCTGTTGTAATTGGCTAAGTGAATTGATGATTAACCAAATGCAATAAAACATCTTAATTGTGAAACAATAAGGAGTGATGATTTGAATCATGGAGAGGACAAGTAAAATGAGTGATCAAAAGATACGTAATAAAGAATATACAAGACAGAAAATAATAGATGTAGCAATAAAACTAATTGCTGAACAAGGATATAAAACGACTACTCTTTTGCAAATCTCTAATGAGGCAGGAGTATCAGAAATGACTGTTATTCGACATTTTCAAACAAAAGAAAATATCTTAATTGAGAGTATTAAAACGCTAAATTCTTATCTCCCCCAAATTAAGCAATTTATTAAGACAGAAGCAGTTTATGAGCTTGAACATGATATAAAGAAAATTATCACATTGATTCAAGAAAGTATTCTTAAAAATCGACAAATAATGACGATTGTGCTAAATGAAAAAGAATTCGAACATAAAATAGATAAAGAAATGCCATTAGATATAATAAAGGTATTAGCAGATTATTTTAAATTAATGAAAGAAAAAAAGAAGATGCGTCAACTAGACACAGAAGCAGTTGCTTTTGACATACTTTCGTTTTTAAGTGGAACGGCTTCGTTATCATCACGCTTTGGAGACAAATTAACTTCGACAACAGAGAAGGAATCAATTGATACATTTGTACAAATTCTCTCAAAAGGATTAAAACCTTAGGCATTTCTTCAGCGATTTCAATCGTAAAATGACAAAACTTCTACTGATATAATTACTAGTAATTCGTTAATCAGTGGTGCATTATGACATTGCTACTATAGGTTGGAAACCTTCAATGTAACTACTTTTTTATAATGGTAAATAAAACATAGCAATGCCTTCCCTACTCAAAGAGTGGGGGGATTTTTATGTCGGCTTGCCAGTGTAACAATTTCTATAACCCATATTGGTTTGTATCAGTATTAAAAAGGGCTCTGTTAAAGTTTATTGTGTATTGTGAGTTATTGAGATAATGGCTCCATTTCTTCAATAAGCCTTTGTCTAATTGTTTATTTATATTTTTTTAGTAATAAATAGTATGATTCATTCCTTGGTGTTCATCTGTATATTTTTTTACCCTACAAAGACAACCCCTTTACTGGCATACATTTCATATTTCCTTGATACCTCAAAAACAAATCACCATTTTTTATATTAAGTATGTTCTTTTAGTAAAAAAAATTAGAGATTTTCTTGTCCTGTCCACACTATTAAAGGGGAAAAATTATATTGTATAGTCGGATGGGATTCTCAACTTAATTGCTTTTACACTTACGTGTAAAGGTTTTTTGGCATTTATCTATACATAGTACATAATAGAGAAGATAAATTCCTCTGAGAGAGATATTGCAACACTGTTTTAAATGAAAAAGCTCCCATATATCTGTGCTACAAGATTGCTCACAATCAAATTGCTTAAAATGAGGATCTATACCAGAAGTGCAGTATTATTATGTGTAGAAACCCATTATCATATATCTATCTACAGAAAATGATCTTTTCTACTAATTTTACATAAAATCACATAACTTTTTCGCAGATTCATCACATATAAGTAGTATCATCAATTTAGTAATGAAATTAAATTAATCACTTTAAAGGAGAGACGGTTCATGAAGATTTCAAAAATGGCAATTACAGCTACAGCTCTAGCAACAATCTTATCTTCACAGGCATTTACAGCAAATGTAGCAGCTGCATCTCCTGAAACAGCAGAAAGCGCTAATGTTTCAGTAGCTTCAATAGAGCTATCTGCTCGCAATATCTATAACTATGTTGATATTATCGGGAAAATTGCACCATTAAATAGTTCGCATATCTCTGACCTAACAGTTCATATGGAAAGAGCAAGTGAAACTGCTAAACTATTTCCTAGTGAATTATATCCAGAAATCAATCGAAATCTTCAAGATACTATTAGTTTTAGCGATAAATTTAATGTATATACTGAAAAAATCCGAGATGTTATTTCTAATAAAGACATCGAGACAGCTATTCAAGGATTGGAATTATTAAAAATAGATTTGGAGAATGTTAGAAGTTCCACAGAAGAAAGTATCTATATTACTAAGGATTATAGAGAAAAACTTGAGGAAGATCTAAACAATTTTAAACAAGATAAAATTGTAGCAGAGGCATATGACGAAGATAATGTTGCAACGACGTTAGATTATTATATTTCTGCTATGGAGTATGGTTATGATGGGATTAGTTATTTAACAGACGATTTCGCATTGCTAAATAACAATATAACCAGTATTGTAGACGACATTGATAGTATTTTGAACAATACAGAATATCTTTCGATCTTTGGGAATGCACAGTTAGATAAAATTCAAAAAGAATGGAATAGTGCTTTGGTTCTTGCACAAGAATTACAAATATCAATACAAGCTACAGTATATCAATCATAATCTACTGATTGACTTAATGGAGGAATACCCTCTAGTAGAGTGGACTGTATTTGAAAGTTTTCCACTAAATGAATCGAATATAGATAAACTGAAACCAAAACTATATAACGAGATAAATTTTTGAATAGAAGTTCCTAGATCTATCTTCGCTAAGCTCGTGTCTAAAAAGAATGACAATGAATAAGTGTTCTCTCTTTATCACTCTCGCTTTTGCTCCTGAACGAGTGGTGTCCGTACAAGAGTTAGTTACATTAAAGGGTTAATATAATGAACACTAGGGTAACCGGTTATTTGTTTACAACAATAGAAAAAAAGACGCTGACGTAGTGTAGAAATAATAGTGACCTTGCAAAATGCATAATAAGAAAATCCCTTACTCAATGAGTAGGGGTTTTTGATGTTTGCTATGGTTTCTACATAGATTCTACTCACCTTTTTGAAAATTTGGTGACGTTAATACATCGGCAAGTACTTTCAGCTACTACTGTACCGCTTGTTCCATTATCCATTATTGAAAGTATAAGCAGCTGACCTGTTTTCTCCCAAGTATAGAAGCAGTGTACGTATTGTTATGGTCTGGGGGTTATTTGCGAGCCTAGGCCTTAAAATAATCATTGATCCTACTGCTACGATTAACACTTAAATCTGAAATTTCTATGTCTGTTCAATCTGAATTTTCACTGTATAGTAAGTTTTGCATCTTGACATATAGCTGACACATAAATGTGTTATATATTAATCGTGTAAGAGATAAATTCTAGAAACCATAAGGAGGGGTCACAAATGATAAAAAGCTAGGGATCCTATCTTGTGTTGGAGTAATAACATTAGGTTTGTTTGGACAACAGGCGCTTTAGCTAGCGAAGAGGGAATGGGTGATTTCGGTAAATTGAAGTAGTCTTACTCAAGGTGGGTCATCAATTCAATATATTTCTTCATATTGCTTAATCTAGTAAAATTGCTTACAATAATGTTAGTTAGTACTAACGCTAATAAAAGGTATTCTATTATAATCTTTTCCACTATTTCAAGAATAGAAGGAGGGTTGCAGAGGAAATTAATATATTTGTTTTAGTAGTATCGAAGTAGCTATTGCTAATCACAATGTATTACATAATAGAAGTGTGAATAGTATAAACATCTATAATAATTTATCATTTTGAATATATTTCTATTATGAAGCTGCAAACAAAAGGAACATTTTTTTTCATAACTTCTTATTCTTTAATCAACTAGTTTTGGTGAAGGATTGTTATATGAGAATGGGATTAAGTTAATAGCAGTTACAACAAAACAATACAATCAAACATGCTACGAAAGGAGCATTTTCATGAGACATTCTAAACGAAAAAATCGTTTTATTTCTATACTTACAATATTGGCACTTACAATACAATTCGGTTCCTTTTCACAAACAAAGACTTATGCAACAGATATTGAATCTCAAATCATACAACTTAATGCACAAAAAGAAAAAGAGGAGCCTATTATCATCACAAATGGCTTAAAAGAAACTTATTACTCTGACGATGAATTCACTAATTATCTATTAATTCGTTCAGAAGATTCAGATGCAAGTTTTAATATAAATTCAATTGATGCCCCAGCTTCACTCCAGGAAAAGATAGAAAATGTACATTCTATTAAATGGGATGGCTTTGTTCAACCTGAGTACTCTGAAGAATATACTTTTACTACCACAGATAATGATCATATTAAACTATGGGTGAATGGAGAGTTACTTATTAATGGGCAAGAATTAGAACCACAGTCAATTCTTCTAAAGGCCAATCAACAGTACTCTATCGCAGTATTATATAGTAATGCGGAAGTTGTACTCTCTGAGCTTAATATCAAATGGAGTAGTTCTCATCAGGAAGAAGAGACGATTCCAAAAGAACGATTATTTCCACCAGTTCAAGGGGAAGAAAAGATAGAGGAGCAACCAAAAACGAAAAGTATTGTCTCTTCTGGTCCTACACCTTGTACAGAAGGATACGATGGTGATGCAGATTGTATTCCTGACGATTGGGAAATGGAAGGTTTTACGTATATTCAAGGAGTGGGGTTAGTTGAATGGGATGACGAATACCTCAGTGATAATCTACTAAAGTATACGACGGATCCCGCTCAAACAAGCACAGATCAAGATCCGTATAGTGATTATATGGAAGCTACAAAAGTAAATATGGACCTGGCTGTTCAGTCACCTGGAGACCACCCTCTCGTTCCGGCATATCCGGATATGGAAGTAACATTGGATGGCTTTGACTATACGCCTAATGAAACAATCACGTTAACAGATGGTAGTTCAATATCAAACACACAAAGTTGGAAGACCCAGACCTATGATTTAACGACGATCACGAATGGTTTTAACTCTAGTGTTGAGTATGGAACAAAAATAGAGGCTTCTTTGAATCCTTTCAACAGTGGTGCTGAATCACATATTACGGTTTCTGCAGGTTATGATTATAGTGATACGAGACAATCAGGTACTGTTTCATGGGAAGGTGGAGATGCAACTGAGGCAACAAATTGGAGTACAGCCACGACTACAACACCTGATGAAGCTGCTTTTCTTGACCTAAAGGTTCATTATACGAACAGAGGTACAGCTCCTATCTATAACTTCGTTCCGACAATTGGAGTTCAATTAGGAGGAGAAGATATTGAAACATTTGACCCTCAAATAGCAGCTTCATTGTTAAGGGCTAGTGACAAGTTTCCAAGTACTGGATCGGTTGTAATGAGTTCAAAGTCAGATGGCTCAAAGATCGCTTTAACGATTGACCAATTACAAAAACTAAACTTAGGATACCCGATCATTATTAATGATTTGCAAATTTCTGAAGGTACTATTCAAGTAGACGGGGAAACCAAGGACTGGAATCAGTATTTATCCCAAATCGAAAATGCATCTGCGACGATTCGCGTGCAAAACCCGAATACAAAGGAGTATGAAGAAAGAAAAGTTTTTGCAAATGAGGGGTTTTCATACCAACCTGAAGTAACGCTTGGCGATGCTTTAATATATGCTTTTAATGCTGAGCTTGATGGAAGTGGAAACCCTATCATTGATGGACATCATTTAGACGAAAACTGGACGTTAATTGGTGATACAGATACGAATGAAACGATTCAGCAATACGTTGATGAAATTAAAAACTTAGCTGATATTCCACTAAGGCCTGGCATGCAGATTGACTTAAGAAAGATTGATCCTAATGATGAACCGGTTATATCCTTTGCGTACTATCTAGACAACAATATCCAAGCATTCATTGCCGCAAATGGGAAAGTGATCAATAATATAAGCGCTGTTATAAACGGTGACGAGTATGCCATGGTCTATAACTTAGATACAGGGGTCTATGAATTAGAAGAACCTTTATCGGATATAGAGGTGGAAAGCACGATTACTGTGAACGTCGTATTTGCAGATAATAATAATGGTGAGGCAAAGGTTGTGTCTTCTGATGTAGAAATGCTCCAAAATCAACCAACATATACGATGCCACTTGATTTAAGAGATTTTGAAAACTACCAGGGAAGAGTGGACATTGACAATCAGTATTTAACAAAGATAGACGGGGAATTAGGTAATATTTATAAGGAGTTTAATGGAAACTCTAAAGGAACATATACTTTTTCTGTCTACTTACAATCAGACCGTGAACAAACTGTAAGACTATGGATAAGTAATGAAGAAGATAACTACTGGGAAGACGTTAAGGTAGGACCTAGTTTAGAGAAATACGAAGTAACAGGGAAATTTGAAAACGGTAGTGCTACTACTAAAGTTACGATCTATAAAGGGAACGCTTTCTCTTTCTTAAGTAAAGATCCTCTATATGCATATAGTCCTACTCTTACGATAGATGGGAGCTTAGATAGACGATTTAATTTTGATAATTGGGAATTAGTAGGCTTAACAATTGAACCTGATGAGGTATTAACAATAAATGGGGAAAGAGTTCTTGAGCTAACTGTACCTAACAACGTAGGAAGAGCATACTTAAGAAATGACATAAATACAAATCCACAAGGAAAAGAGTATACATTTAGTGTCTGGCTTCGAGCTGATGAAGAGCAACTTGTAACATTACGTATAAGAAACGCAGAAAAGGATGAATTGGAGGATGTAGATATCCATGTAACTACTGATTGGCAACAGTATGAGGTTTCTCAGTATTTCAATGTCAGTAGTGATTTCATAAGGACGACAATATATCCAGGCGGGAATGTGTCCAATCCGACAGGAACAATTTACGCGTACGGTGCCGAATTGAGCTGGACAGAGTAGGGCGAATTTACGAATCTTCCAACTTATCAACTATTTTCTAGGTTAATAAGTTGGAAGGAAATTATAGGCTGAATTAATTTTTACATTTTTATAAGTAAGCAGAGTTACAATTCAATACATGCATTGAAAGGAGCTTATCAATGAATCAGCATAAAGCAAAAAATCGTTTTATTTCAATTCTTACAATATTGGCACTTACGATACAATTGGCTTCGTTTGCACAAATAACGACTTATGCAACAGATATTGAATCTCAAATTACACAACTTAAGGTACAAAAAGAAAAAGAGGAGCCTATTATCATCACAAATGGCTTAAAAGGAACTTATTATTCTGATGATGAATTCACTAACTATCTATTAATTCGTTCAGAAGATTCAGATGCAAGTTTTAATATAAATTCAATTTATGCCCCATCTTCACTGCAAGAAAAGATAGAAAATGTACATTCTATTAAATGGGATGGCTTTGTTCAACCTGAGTACTCTGAAGAATATACTTTTACTACCTCAGATAATGATCATATTAAACTATGGGTGAATGGAGAGTTACTTATTAATGGGCAAGAATTGGAACCACAGTCAATTCTTCTAAAGGCCAATCAACAGTACTCTATCGCAATATTATATAGTAATGCGGAAGCTGCACTTTCTGAGCTTGATATCAAATGGAGTAGTTCTCAGCAGGAAGAAGAGACGATTCCAAAAGAACGATTATTCCCACCAGTACAAGGGGAAGAATCAGTAGATCAGCAACCAAAAACGAAAAGTACTGTCTCTTCTGCTCCTACACCTTGTACAGAAGGATACGATGGCGATGCAGATTGTATTCCTGACGATTGGGAAATGGAAGGTTTCACATATATTTTTGGAGTGGGACTAGTTGAATGGGATGATGAATACCTCGATCAATGGACGATGTATAATACGGACCCAAGCCAAAAAAGTACAGACCAAGATCCGTATACCGATTATATGGAAGCTACGAAAGTAAATATGGATCGGGCTGTTCTGTCACCTGGAGACCATCCTCTCGTTCCGGCATATCCGGATATTGAAGTAACATTGGATGGCTTTGACTATACGCCTAATGAAACGATCACGTTAACAGATGGTAGTTCAATATCAAACACACAAAGCTTTAATACGCAGACTTATGATTTAACGACGATCACGAATGGCTTTAACTCAAGTGTGGAATACGGAATGGCAGTAAAAGCGTCTTTGAACCCATTCAACAGTGGTGCAGAATCACATATTACGTTTTCTTCAGGTTATGATTATAGTGATACGAGACAATCAGGTACCGTTTCATGGGAAGCTGGAGATGCAACTGAGGCAACAAACTGGAGTACAGCCACGACTACAACACCTGATGAAGCTGCTTTTCTTGACCTAAAGGTTCATTATACAAACAGAGGTACTGCCCCTATTTATGATTTCGTTCCTACCATCGGAGTTCAATTAGGGGGGGAAGATATTGAAACATTTGACCCTCAAATAGCAGCTAAATTGTTAAAGGCTGATGATCAGTTTCCGTATACTGGATCGGTTGTAATGAACTCAAAGGCAGATGGTTCAAAGATCTCTTTAACGATTGACCAATTGCAAAAACTAAACTTAGGATACCCTATTATTATTAATGATTTGCAAATTTCTCAAGGCACTATCTCAGTAGACGGGGAATCAGAGGATTGGAACCATTATTTGTCACAAATTGAAAATACATCCGCGACGATTCGCGTGCAAAATCCGAATACAAAGGAGTATGAGGAAAGAAAAGTTTTTGCAAATAGGGGACAGACTTACCAACCGGAGGTAACGCTTGGCGATGCTTTAATATCTGCTTTTAATGCAGAGCTTGATGGTAGTGGAAACCTTATCATCGATGGACATCATTTAGACGAAAACTGGACGTTAATTGGCGATGCAGATACGAATGAAACAATTCAGCAATATGTTGATGAGATTCGAAACCTTTCGGATATTCCATTAAGACCTGGCATGCAGATTGATTTAAGGAAGATTGATCCTAATGATGAGCCGGTCATATCCTTTGCGTACTATCTAGACAACAATATCCAAGCATTCATTGCCGCGAATGGGAAAGTGATCAATAATATAAGCGCTGTTATAAACGGTAAAGAGTATGACATGGTGTATAACTTAAATACAGGGGTCTATGAATTAGAAAGTCCATTATCAGATGTAGATATGGATAGCACAGTGACGGTGAACGTCGTATTTGCAGATAGTAATGGAGAGACAAAGGTTGTGTCCTCTAATGTAGAAGTGCTGCAAAATCAACCTACGTATATGATGCCACTTAATTTAAGCGATTTTGAAAACAATCAAGACAAAGTAGTTTTGGACAATCAGTATTTAACAAAGATAGACGGGGAATTAGGTAATGTTACTAAGGAATTTATTGAAAACCCTGAAGGGGGAACATATACTTTTTCTGTCTACTTACAATCTGACCGTGAACAAACTGTAACACTATGGGTAATGAGTGATGAGGAAACCTTCTCCCAAGATATTAACGTAGGAACTAGTCTAGAAAAATATGAAGTAACAGGAACATTTGAAAACGATAGTGATACTATTGAAGTTATGATTTCGAAAGAGAACGCTATCAGTGGCGATAGTAAAGATCCTCTATATGCTTATAGTCCTTCTCTTACTAGAAGTGATGGGACTGTAGTGAATGATAACATTAACTGGCAGGAAGAAACTGAGTATATTGGTGATATTAGTGAGGCTTATAGTAATTGGATGAAAAATAGTTCTATAGAAATGAATGATAACGGTGATGTAGTTGAATTCATTTACAGAGATGATCATGTTTATATGGATAATGATATGAGAGGTACAGTTGATTATAGAGTTGGACAAATAAATGGCAGTGAAATTAACTGGGAAAGTAATTGGTCATACTTTGGAGGACACAATGCCGATATCGCACTTGATAATAGTTCACGTGTAATTTCAGTTGCTCAGGAATCAGAAGATGAATCAGACTTAACTTATGTCATTAAAGAAATAAAACATAATATTTACGGTGAACCTTTCAGTACTCTATATAATATTTCTAATGAAGTAGTTTATGCAAATGGTTTGAATCCATCAATTGCTATTAATGATGATGGAACCGTTATTGCAGTTCATGAGAAAGACGGCGTACTTGTATACAATACAGGGTACATTAATCAAGATCGCATTGAATGGAATAATGAAGATGGTGACGGAAGAGCAATTGGAACAGAGTATGCTACCGGACAAAACCCTACTGTAGACATTAATTCTAATGGCACAATAGTCGTAGCACATAGAGGGGTAAACAACAACCCTGACAAGATGTATTATGCGGTTGGGGAATTACAACAAAATGGAGTTATAACTTGGTCAGAAACAAGAGATAACGGTAGATCAAGAGGAACTGTGTATGCATTTAATGGGGACATGCCCAAAATTTCTATAACTGACAAAGGAGATGTCTTCGAAACTCACGTTGAAACAGATGAGGATATGGTTTCATATGGCAAATATGATGTGTTTGTCAACAAAGGACATATTAGAGATGGCAAGATTTATTGGAGTGCTGCAGACACAGAGGGTATTACACATGATGATCCACAATTTCCTAACTCATCAATAATTAGTAATATAGCTACTAATTATGATGGAACGAAAATAATAACATCTAGAGGTTTCAATATCTGGGGTTCGGGAGATAGTTCATATGAATATTCAACAAATAGATACTATAATGTAGGGGTTGTTGAGAACACATTTGATTTTACAAACTGGGAATCTATAGGGTTAACCGTTGATAAAGATGATGTATTATCGGTAAATGGAGAAAGAGTTCTTAAACTATCTGTACCTGGTAATTCTGGACTAAGCTACTTAAGAAATGATGTAAATATTAATCCACAAGGAAAGGAATATACTTTCAGTGTCTGGCTTAGAGCTGATGAAGAGCAGCTCGTAACATTACGTATTAGGAACGCTGAAAAGGATGAATTGGAGGATGTAGATGTTCTAGTAACTTCTGATTGGGCAAAATATGAAGTTTCGCAGTTTTTTGATGCTGAAAGTAGTTTCATCAGAACTACAATTTATCCAAATGGAAAAGACTCAAATCCTAAAGGTGAAACAACAGTTTATGCGTATGGTGCAGAACTTACCTGGGAAGAATAAAAGAAAAATATGTGACTAAGTAATAAATTGTGTATAACCTACAATAGCGCTCAAATTGTAGAGTTTGAGCGCAGTTGTATATTTCAAAATTTATATATTTCATTAAAGGATATTACTTTTTCAACTACCACTTCTTATAAACAATTGATAATAACAAAGAGCTATCAAAGGCCTAATTTATCAAGAAAGAAAAATAAACATTTGATCAAGTTATAGTTGAAATGGCGAAACAAGACATACCTTATATCTTAATGTACTTTTTATTGTTTTTATTGCAACCGCTGTCCTGACAAGATTTTTTGTTGAAAGTGCTGGGGTGGCGCATTATAATGAATTTGAAAATGATATAAAAAATCTACACAAAATGGATAGACAATACATATTTTATATTCAACACATGATGAGTATATAAAGTCATTTCAATCAAAAAACCTCACCATATAGGAGTGAGGTTTTTTGTTATTCATTTTACCCAACATAGATACAAAAGAAACGATAATTTCGTATGATACAACGTTAATACTACAACATTGTACACTTTTAAATAATGTGTCTTAAACCATAGATTAGCCTAATCATATTGTAAGTCAGAAAAACAGATATGTAATACAAAAATATTATAATTACAATCATCGAATAGGAAATTTGATTTTGACCATAATGGATTATTGTACTAATAAAATTAATTTGTTTCTTATACCCTTCATAGGGTTTAGCGTAAGAGTCCATGGTATTTAGGTCGAAGGTACTCAATGATTTGAACAAAATGAGGGTGTATGATGTTTAAGATACTTAAAAAATGGTTGAGAAAAGGTCAAAATAACAATTATGCTAATGAGGTAGAAGTAACTCAAAATACCACTCTACCCACCTATTATCATATTGACTATAACTAACGTTGGCTAGTTGGGTCAGCATCAAGAATCCTTCGTTTCATGGTATTAATAGTAACACTAACTTTTACTTCACTATACGTTTCAATAACTACCTATCATTTTGAAATGGTACCTAATCTTCTTCTAAAAAGTCTAATTCAATCACGAAGCCATGTCCCGTTTTCTCCAATAATGAAAGCACTACTTATGGAATTTACAATTGAATTATTGAGAGAAGCCGGTGCTCGGTTACCGACAAAAATTGGTCAAACGATGGGTATTGTCGGAAGTATTGTAATTGGTTCAGTATCAGTAAATGCAGGTATTACAAGTAATATATTAATTATAGCTGTCTCTATATCTGCTATTTCATCTTTTGTTGTCCCAAGTTATAAATGAGCAACTCTGTGAGAATTATACGTTTGGGTTTATCTTATTAGCTGGAGTACTAGGTAACTTAGGTATAGTATTAGGTCTTGCCTGGTTATTTATCCATCTTACAGGACTAACCAACTTAAAATCGCCTTATTTTTGGCCTATTTCACCGACAAATCCAAGTGGATGGAAGGATACAATTATTCGAGGCCCCTTATCAATATCCAAAACTAGACCAAAATCTGTATGGCCTAAAAATAAATCTAGAAAAAATGACGTTTAAGAAGTTCCACAGTTAAGCTAAATTTTCATGTTTATTATTTAACCTTACTAATATTTCTTTAATGAATTATCTAAATAATAAAGTAATTATTTGGCGATTATTTATTATTAAACAGGTAATACAACTAGAGTATCTGAATTTATCTATACTGACGAGGATTATATATACCGAGATCTTTCAAATACTAATCCTAATGGAAATACTTATTCCTTTGGTGTTTGGCTAAGACCTTCATCACAAACTGTTTCTATATGTCTACAAAACGAAAATATTGATAATGGTGGGAATGGAGATAATGATGGTATTACCACAAACACTGACATTACACCTAATGAATGGGGATATTACTCGGTTACTCAGACCCTTAATGAATCTACAGGTTCAGGTAACGTTATAGCTAAAATTTATCCAAATGGATTTCAAAATGGAAAGGGTAGTATCTCAACTAGTGAATTTGACTTTAGGACGGTACAGATAAAATCTTAATTGTTAGACTTGATTTTAGACTGGTGACAGATATCTCTGTTCTCTTAAATCCACATTCCAAAGGTTTAAGAGCGGATGAGCATATTTTACTTATAACGTCAAGTGATACTTAGTTGAATAGGAGTGATTTTTCAGTAGAAAAGCATGAGAAAATGTTCACGGAAGTTCTTGATTATGGGAAAGAAAAACTTTCTGTATAAGAACGAGACCTTACCAATTATTATTTTTTGGGTGACATTCAAACACTTTTGGAAATATCTAAGGATGGAAGGGGTTATAGCAGAAAAACTTGTTGAAATTTATAAAAATGCTGTAGTTGACCAAATTCATCTAAGAAAATAGCATTACGATAGTTTGGTGAAATATATTAGAAATTGTGTTGAATTGTAATCAAAGATTTATTAATAAATACATACTTAGGTAGGTTATGACGATTTTATCTTTTTTTTGGAGAAAATACGAAAAGAAGTGGTATGGAATAAGTTAACTTTATGAAACACAATGAGTATTAAATTAATTAAGATTTGTCCATAGGTAGAGTGTTACATATTTCAAATAAAGAAGCCACCCCATAAGAGCTAGAGGAGGAATATCTAAGTAGGATTATACTAATACTATATACACTAATACTATAAATACTAATACTATAACGGAAGGAGAGTTTGGCATAAAAATTTATGAAGATATTGGATTAGATAAATTTAACTGTTCTCCCAAAGCGTTGATTGAAAACATTGGGAGTACGAATCTTGGGAGGGAGGTGCGTGATGTTTTTAAAATTACTGCAACAGGAGAGAATGGTTACGTAAATAAAACTTTTGATGGTGATGATATTTATAGTCTTAGTCGTGAAGACATTAATAATGGTACATTTCGATTTTTTATAGCTATGAAAACAGCAGATGATTCACCATCACAAACTGTTTCTTTACGCTTACGTAACCAAGGTAATCTCAACGGCGGAAATGGAGATAATGATACCATTCAAACGTTTACGATAACAAACTATTGGGCTCTTTATTCAGTGGTTCAAACCTTTGATAAGCCAGCGGAATGGATTAGAGCCACAATTTATCCAGCAGGTTTTAAAACAGGAGATACAGGTAGTGTTTTAGTGGCTAATGCAAATTTAGACTACATTTCACCTAGTGATTTTTATATCCCATGTAATTTTCACTCAAATGAAAACTCCACTATTGAAGGAATTAATTATGATGATACCGAATGGTTCAGTCACCCTATTTTTAAAGTGACAGCTCAAAAGCCAAATGCTTACGTCAACACAACATTTGCGCTCCACCCATACAGGAAATATGATAGCGGTGAAGAGTATAAGTACGAGATTTCTTTTGATTTAGCAGTTTTAATAGCAGATGATTCACCATCACAGATAGTCACTATACGCTTGCGGAGTCAAGGTCATTCAAATTGTGGTAATGGAGATAATGATATTATTAAAACATTTAGTATAAATAATGATGCTTTTGAAAAAAATGTGGACCCCCTGGGCGGAACTGTCAGGTGGATTCCTCTTCACGTTACTCAAACGTTTGACAAACCAGCAAGGTGGGTTAGGGCAACAATCTACCCAGCAGGACACCATACTGAGAGAACGGGAAGTATCTATATTAATCGACCAATGCTCAATCCCCCAATGCTCAAGATTTATTGAGGTTACTAAGGCTGAAGAACTTCAGTCTTTTTTGTTCTGATTAAAGGAGAAAAGGTGCCATGAACGTCTAGATGTACTTTCACAGCAAACTTCGCCGGTATGGTAACTGTGGCATAAATGGAATACAATAGATTCTTATTATTATAAAGAAATAGAGTTAGATGAAGAGTATACCAAAGTTAGTGAAAATACTAGTGGAAACAATAAGACTACTATGTATAGGAAAAAAGTTAAAAAATGGCAATTTGCTAGAATTAATAGTGTACCTAATTATAAAAAAATTTGATTATGTTATCAAATCATTTGATTTTACTGAACAAGACCTCCAACTCTTAGTAGCGTCCTTATTGAAAATGATATTCATAAGGATGGTTATATGGGCTTGTATTTCAATGTTTTTTTAGAAAATGGAATGGGGATGATGGTACCTCCAGAATTCCTTAAAATCTATCAAGAGGAGGAAAAAAAATATACAGTTGATTGGAATTACCTTACTGCTATACATTTTGTTGAAACTACATTTTCAACAATAGATCCAATGATATCACCGGTTGGGGCTGAGAGACACCTACAAGTGCGACCATAAGGTCGTGTAAGAAATCTTCTTTTACAAGAAGCAGCCTAAACCACAATGCCTGTCATCAACTATAACTTATCCGTGAGGGAAACCAAAATCGGGGAGTGTAGCATGTTAGGAAAGCCATAAGTTATCAAGTTACTATGATACGACTGAATGGCAAGATGAAAAGTGGTAAATAAGGTTGAAAGCTATACTGCCTTAACGATAGTCCGAGGGGGTTAATGTCCACCTATAGCGGAAAGTAACTATAAAACGCTATACAGCCAAGGAAATGAGTTAATTGGAAGCTCGTTTTCATAATTTGCACTCTGACTAATTGTGTGTCAGTAGTGAAGTGGTTCTAGGCTGACCAATCCCAATAAGGGAACAAAGGACGAACGTCGCATCCGATATAACAATGTGCTAGTTCTTACACGTACTAAATGGTGATTACCTACGTTGGAATGCTTATCTTTAAAGCTATGACATATGTGTCTGAATATCCAATAGTAACGGAGTTCCCGTAGTAGTCCGAGATAAGGAAAGCTTGTCACAAGGCGAAGGGGAACAGTTTATCTAGTCTAACTTAAATTGGAAAGGAGCGAGAGGCTCTATGAGAAGTCCAAAAGTAGTGTTAGACAATTTAGCGAATCAGACAACTCGTAAAGATTACAAATTTAAAAGGCTCTATAGAAACCTTTACAACATGGAGTTTTATCTGATGGCATATGCGAAGATTTACTCCAAAGAAGGCAACATGACAGAAGGTGTAGATGGACAAACCATTGATGGAATGAGTCTTGAACGTATTGAAAAACTTATTGAAAAATTAAAAGATTTTAGTTATCAACCTAAACCGTCTAAACGTGTCTACATTCCTAAAAAAATGGAGACAAAAGACCTTTAGGCATACCATCATTTTAGGATAAATTAATACAAGAAGTTGTGCGAATGATCTTGGAAGGTATCTACGAGAATAATTTTTCTGAAGCGTCTCATGGATTTCTCCCAGAAAGAAGCTGTCATACTGCATTAGCTCAAGTAAAAGATAGATTTACAGGAGCTAAATGGTTTATCGAAGGAGATATCAAGGGATTTTTTGATAACATTGACCATCACAAACTGGTATGGATACTCAGAAGAAAAATTGATGATGAACATTTTATCAGCCTAATTTGGAAATTCCTAAAAGGCAGGTTACCTTGAAGAATAGCAATTTCATAGAACTTATAGTGGCACACCTCAAGGAGGAATCATAAGTCCAATTCTCTCTAACATCTACCTGAATGAACTAGATAACTTTATCAAGGCTTGCAAAATAAACTTTGATAAGGGTAAAGATCGAAAAAGGGTAAGGGAATACCGAACTCGTGAAGCTAGACTTAGAAGAGCGAGAGCAAGATATAAAGAGAAATGGAACGAAATGAGCATTCAAGAAAAAGAAGAAGCAATAACACACAACAAATATCTCAAAGAACATATGATGGAGCTTCCATACAAAGAACGAATGGATGATAACTATAAAAGGATTCAGTACGTTAGATACGCAGATGATTTCTTAATTGGAGTCATCGGGAGTAAAGAAGATTGTAAAAATATTAAACACCATATCACTCTATTTCTTGAGAATGCATTAAAAATTGAACTATCCCAAGAAAAAACATTAATTACACATTCGAAGAATAGAGCAAGGTTTCTAGGATACGATGTTAAAATAAGTCATGATAATCTTACCACTAAAACTACAGCAAGCGGACATAAACAGCGTACTAGAACAATGTGTTGTGAACTCTTACTCCCTCATGAAGTTTGGCGAAACAAACTCATTGAATATAAAGCGGTAAAAATCGATTCACATACTCAAAAATGGAAATCAGCTCACCGAGCACACCTTCTTCAGCATGACGATTTAGATATATTATCTATCTATAACACTGAAATAAGAGGATTGTACAATTACTATAAACTAGCAAACGATGATTACAAACTAGACGGTTTCAAATGCATCATGGAATATAGCATGTACAAAACTTTCGCTAATAAATACAAATCCAGCTTTAAGAAGATAATCAGTAAATTCAGCACAAATGGTCATTTTGGCGTTAGATATGAAACTGCCAATGGAAAGAAGGTATCGTACTTTGATAATGATGGGTTTAAGAAACAGACCCACTTAACAAAGGACGCAACTATGGACGCTATCACTAAAGAAAGAAACATTATTTATAATCGTACGAGTTTAATCGAAAGGCTTTTAGCCAGGACAATGTGAATGGTGTGGAAAAACGAACCTTCCACTTCAAATACACCACATAAAAAAGCTAAAAGACCTGAAAGGCAAGAAGAGATGGGAAAAGCGAATGATTGAACGAAATCGCAAAACCATGGCAACTTTGTAAGGAATGCCATCTCAACTTGCATAACGGGAAGCTAGATTGATAAATGGAGAACCGTATACGTCGAGAGGTGTACGTACGGTTCGAAGAGGAGTTCTTGGAAACCTGCCATAGAGATATGGAAAGGCGCCGGGTTCTTACTCTACTTCATGCCTTGTACGTGGACAGGATGGTCACATCCTACTTGTGAAGGTGTTGGAAAGAGCGATATACCAAATGATATAAAAACTAATCCAACAAAAATTGAACAATATGGTGGCTATGGTACAGATGGGGATGACAACGGAAAATCAGACCACTTTAATTTATATGATGCTATATACACAGCTGGAAATTACTTGAATAGTAGTGGGTTTTCCTCAAATATTAGACAAGCTTTATACCCTTACAACCATGATGATTCTAATGTAGATGAAGTCATCCACTACGCTGAACTGTTTGCAACTACTACGGGAGCAATTCCATAAGTTACAAAAGGGAAGTTTATGAGACCAACTTTAGGCTCATTAACAAGTGGTTTTGGTGCAAGGTGGGGTACAATACATAGTGGAATTAATATAGGCTCAAATAGCAGTGTAGACCCAATAGTTGCGTCAGCTGATGGTATAGTGAGTAGGTCATATAAATCTACATCATACGGAGAAACAGTGTTTATAAAACATAATATTGATGGCCAAGTTTATACAACAGTATATGCCCATATGGTTTCGAGTAGCAGGAGGTTGTTTGAAGGAGAAGAAGTTGCTAAAGGGCAGGTAATCGGTATAAAAGGAACAACTGGAAAATCATTCGGTGTTCATTTACACTTCGAGATTCATCAAGGCGAGTGGTATTATAACAAAACAAACGCGGTAGACCCTATTGGTTATGGTTTATTGAAATGGGAATAGAGAGTGATAACCATTAAAAAGTTTATTTATTTTTTTATAGGGTACATTGCTATTATGGTAATAGGTATTGTCGTATATCAAATCTATTTTACTAAAACTGAAGTAGATTTTAATGCAGGAAAACAATTAATACAGGAATTAGACAACAATATTAAAAAGTCGATGAATCAAGGTGAGGAAGGGAATGAATCGGGTTATGGGTACAACCCTGAGCTGATTAGTACTTTTCAATCGATAGAAAATAATATGAATTTTTTAGCTGTTACTCTCGTTGAAGAGAATGTAACATATTTTACTTCGCTTTTTCTTCCAGAGAAGGTATCAGAAGCACTATTTACATAACAGCGTTGACCCTTCCAGTGACAACGTAGCACTTGCTATAGTACCAGATATTAATAGAGACGGTAAGCTTATAAATTTAAAGTGGACAACAGGAATGGTCGAAGATAACAAGGCTTTCTCTAGGAATAATCAAAATATAGACGTCGAATTTATAAATAATGATGGTAATAAAGCTACTGTGAAGTTAGATTTTGAATTAATAGGCACACAGCACAATATTTCGGAAAAGATATACTTTATTAGCAATAGTCTAGTAGAGGTGGTTGAAAGTATAAACGAACAGACTGAATAGGAAAAAATGGACTGTCAACACCTAACTAGACAATTTTCTTAAGGTGTTTATTTTTGTACTCAATAGGACTTGCATAACCCAGTGTGCTATGAATACGAATATGGTTAAACCAATGTACGTAGTCATGGAATTCTCGTGTTAATTCTTCTAAACTTTCATACTGCCTCCCTTTGACAAATTCTGTCTTAATAATTTTAAATGTAGCTTCTGCAACGGCATTATCATAGGGGCATCCCTTCATGCTTAAGGAGCGTTTAATAGAGAACGTTTTTAAAGCTTCATCAATTAACTTATTTTTGAATTCGTTTCCTCTATCAGTATGAAACAATTGGATATGATGAAGGTCTTCCTTTATTGAAGCGAAGGCACGATAAACAAGCAACGCATCCTTATTGGATCCCGTACTATATCCAATAATTTCTCGGTTAAAGAGATCAACAAATACACATATGTAATGCCATTTTTTATCAACCCTTACATATGTTAAATCGCTTACGACAACGGATAACGCTTCGTTCCGCGTGAATTTACGGTTTAGTTCATTGGAATAGTGGTCCTCATTTGGCTTTTCTGAATGGGGTTTAAACTGTGCGACAGTATATTTAGAAACCAGTCCTTGTTCTTTCATGACTCTACCAATGCGCCTTCTAGAAACAGCTTTCCCAAGCTTTATAAGTTCATGTTTAATTTTGCGTGTCCCGTAATTCTGTCGACTCTCATGAAAGATTCGAACAATATGTGACGTGATATCATCCTCATGAGTTCGCTGTTTTGCTTCATAATAAAAAGTGCTTCTTGGGAGTTGTAGGACTTGGCACATTGCTGATATCGAGTATTTGTGTTTGTTTTGCTTAATCACATTTACTTTTGTCCTAGTATCAGCGCGGCTTGCTTTAAAATATCATTTTCCATTTCTAATTGCTTGTTTCGCTTACGTAATTCTTGCAGTTCCTTTTGTTCAGGAGTTAGGTTGTCCTTCTCTTTGAATGACCCGGAATTTTTAAATTGATTAATCCATTTATCAAGAGAGGAAGGTGTTAAGTCGTATTCTCGGATAATTTCTTTCCGTGGCTTTCCATTTTCATAAAGCTGTACTATTTGTTGCTTGAATTCTTCGGTAAACGTACGGCGTGATCTTTTTGTCATGTAGATTCTCCTCATCATTCATATAGTAAGTTCATTCTACTTGACCTTAAAATTTCTGTCTAACTAAGTGTAGCCGATCCAAAATCGGACTTAGGAAGGCTCGCTTTTTATTACACACTTTAGGAAGATGTAAAATCATCCCCTAAATATTAAGGATGATTTCATACTATCATTAAAAACAGATAAATCAAGGGATATAGATTTGAAATAAAGTTGTACTTATTATAAAAAAATGCATCGTTTTACCCCTTTGTCTATGATTAACATTGAGGTTATATAGTAAATAAAAATAAAAGCTAAACTACAAAGGGTCGGATTGTGGTGGAATTCTTATTTTATCTAGTAGACTTTATAATGCGCAACAATGTTCCACATAAACTTGAAAATTGTGAAAAAAGTAATTACCTAAAGAAAAAGAGGTACTTTACTTATGTTACATAGATTTCAACATTTCTAGAGATAGTAATGTAATTAATGTGGTAAATTTATGTAGTAAATAAAATAAAAATATAAATTTGGGATGAGTAACTATGCTAGAAAGGATACTTAGTGTTAAGTATAGGGAAGTAAAGAAAATTTTTGCTGGTGAGGAGGAGGAAATAGAAAATATTCACAGGCAGGTGACATATTAGAGGATAAGGGTGATAACGTATTATATATTGGACAAGCAGATAACTTGGGAAAAGGGGTAAAGCAAAACTTAAATGGAAAAGATGACGTAACTAAACAATTTAAATGATATATGTATATATATTTATTCGTTTATATATACTAGACAAGTCAGAAAAACATGCAAAAAATATTTTAGAAATAGACTTAATTTTGAATTATGATCCTCCTTTTAACAGTAAATATACAGATAGCCACCGTGATAAAGAATTAGGAGCAGACAGTAAAGATAAATTTCTAAATACAGATAAAGACAAAAGATATTTGGGAACAGAATGGACCTTAAGAACAAATGGAATATATGGTAAGACTAATGTAGATTATGTTGTAATTGAGAATTTACTGGATATATTATATGGTACGTCTTGTTTAGAACAAAAATATAACGATTATCTAACAGTTAGAAATGCACAAAAGGATTATAGTCAACATTATTTTTGATTCTATTTACTAGAAAACAATTGTGATATTATATCGTATTAACTTTGATCAAGATAGTAATAATACCTATCATATTGGTAAAATTACTATTGTATTCAAAATCTGGATGAATTTTTGGAGGTGTGTATTGTGAAAAAACTGTTAACTGGACTATTATTAAGTTTGTCTTTATTTTTAACAGCATGTGGTGGAACAGACCGAGCTCAGGATTCAGATGCCTCTATTGATCAGTTGGATGCTGAGGAGCTGTATATTGGCAAATGTTCTAGTTGTCATGGAGTAAATCTTAATGATGGGCCAAGGCGTGACATAAGTAAAGTTGGATCAAAAATGTCTTATGAAGAAATATTAGATATTATCTTGAAAGGCGCAAAAAATAAAAAAGGTGATATGCCTGGTGAATTACTACAGGGTGAAGAAGCTGAAGTTGTTGCACAGTGGCTTTCTGAGAAAAAATAGCATGAAAATTTTAGTGTCATTTGCTAAATTAGTGAATGACTCAATTTTTAGTTTCAATAAGTACAATACCTAATCATAGAATAAGAACATCTATAAAACTTAATAGAAAATATGTTTCCATTTGAAATTGACAACAGTAAACTATATTATTTAAATTAGTAACTCCTCCCATACGAAAAGATGTTGTTAAACATAACATGAAGTAAGTTTTTGAATGGGGAGGTGGAAACATGACAAGTTATAAATTAACGTCACCCTGTGGTTGTAAGTCAATAGTGAAGCAAGAAATAAAAGAAATTACAACATGTGATTGTTGTATTCGAGACTTACAATCAAATTTGTTAATTATCTATCCAGTTGGTACAACGGTAAATTTAATTCTTAAAACTAATGCAACTCCCGTTCCAAATTTCACAATTGAACAATTAAGAGGCACAGCATTAGTGGGTACATCTGGTGGCGTAAGGGCAATGGTTTCTTTATGTGAAATAGCTTTTATCGGGACTCCTTAAAATTTTGATCCTCCACAGTTGATAATAAACCCTAACCACTTTAACTGTGGTTATTTACATATAGTTTCTACAATTTACCACAATCATTATTGTGGTTACTATGGGGGCTGAACCCAGTCCTTTTTTGTTCTGATTAAAAAAATAAATCGTAAAGAGCAATACACAAATGCATAGCTTCAGCAACTACTAGTGAATGGACTGGGGTAGCAACTGCTTATTATAGCTGGATTTTCGATAAAAAAGAAGTAAGTAACGTTGCTTTTTATGCATATATAAATCACATAGATTTCACTAACCCAAGTATTGCTTATCAAATAGGCGAGTGGTCAGGATATGTTTATATAAATCAGCATACAGCACCAGGTGGATGGAATTATTTAAAAACAGGTTCTTGGGAGAACCATCCGATGCTTAATATAAATAGCCATTTAACTGCAGAATCAGGAAAAGTTGGAGCAGACGCAACTAAAATTGTATACTAAATTTAGGAGGTTTTGAAATTGAAGAAAAATAAATTGTTAATTGCAGGAATAGCTACAACTGTTATTGCCACAGGGGCCTATTCTTTTAGTAATGTAAATTAAGTAAGCAAACAGTATATGCCAATGAAACGAATCAAAAAAATTCAGATGAAAATATTGCAATTATGAATAAAGAAGAAATTCAAACTTTAATGTTAAATTCTATTGATTATTTCCAAACAGCCAATGGAGAGTTTGAATATTCTAGTACGTCAGGTAATTTTAATTTATTAGTAACCTATCAAACTGACCTTTCGGACAACTCAAAGTCTTATGAAAAAGTACAAACAATTAATCCCGATGATTCATTAGAAAATGGTTATGTTGAAAAAGCGTATGATGGAGAGTATCTATATAACTACAATAGTGGATCTGAAGATTTTGAAAAAAATAGCGTGACTAAAGATAAAAAGCCTAAAAAAGTTAAAGTCAAAGTAAAAAAAGTAAGCAAAGAGGAAAGAAAAGAGCTAAAAGGTGCAAAAATTGATAAGCGTATTGTTGACGTTGAAGGTGAGAAAGCTTATATCCGTAGAATAGATCCATCTTATATGGCATTAGCTAAAACCTCTTTATTCCCAGAAGATTTAGCTATGGGATTCTTAGAAGACAATAGTCAATGGGATATTGAAGGTCAAGAAATTATCGCAGGAAAAGATACTATAGTTATTAAAGGTAAACTAAACTCAAATTATTCAAAGAGATATAACTCAAAAACTTTCAAATTAAATATTGATCCCAATACAGGAATTATGTTACAAATGGAAGTTTACGATAAAAGTGGTAGTGTAACAGAATCATTAAGAACTAGAAATATTGAAATCAATCAAAGCTTGGATAATGGCATATTTACTAGTATCGATGCAAAGTAATTAATAGATCTAGATTTATTAGCTAAAAAGATACAGGTAATAAAGACATCTAATTTAAAGCTATTTTTCTTGAAGTTGTACTACATCTTGGGAAGAATAGCTTTTTTTGTAACCATAAGGATTAATAAGTCTAGTAGTTTTTACTAATGTTCAACCCAAAAATCTTACTCCACCGTCAAGAATTTAGTAATATCTATCTCAACATTTTAAGGATAATACCTATTCAAAATAGGTCAACCCGATGGCTGACTTCATAAGAATGGCTTTATTAACAAAAATCACTTTTTACACAACATTTTTATAAAGTTTAACAATAGTGAATGCTTACAAAAAAATCTTTTTATTATTAATAAACATATTAAACACCAAAAAAGGCGTTGGGATATCCAACCTTGAAACTGGTCTTTTATCCAATAATACTGGTAAACAAGAAAATAGTTATTATTGTACTTGGTTGGCTAATTCAGGGTCTACCAAATGCTTGTTTCTGCTTGTCAGAAATTCAATAAAACTACTGTAAACATATAACGACAATTTGTATCTCAGGAAAAACTTTATGCAAAAATAGTTTTACACCTATCAAAGTGAAACATAAAACATATCAAACCGCTTTTGAAATAACTCCTAGAAACATTGAAGAAAGAAGAAGTAAATCATGTTCAGCATCTAGGCTATAAAGCTGCTTATATCATCATCTTTGAAATTATCGAAGCATGGTATAAGAAAGAAAAAAAAGCATAGCAGCATCGTTTATAAAAATCCTCAAACAATAGAAGAACTATTCAAAGACTCTACATAAAACTTAATCTTTTTGTGTCCAAAATATTGATCAAGTCCCATTATTTAATTAAATATTTTGATTTAGCGTAAAGTCAATAAGGTAAAATAATCAAGTTGATATTTTAAAATATTGGTGGGAGAAGTGGTTGACTAATAACTATACAAAAAAACTATCGATTAAGAATCTTTGCCTAAAATTTAAAAGGTAAGAGCTTTAATAATTGAATCAATTACAGTTAATGCACAGAAGGTTTTTTTAAAAAAATAATATAGAAAACATAAATTAGTAAGAACAAGGCCCCAGGTAACAATAGAAAGCCGCTCCTAGTTGGGGTAGCTTATTCTCATACACCTTTTCACTCACTGTATACTCATATACTTCTAACGCTTCTTACAAAAGAGAACAGTCTTATATGAAACTTCCATCTACACGTGAAATACAAATTCCATGCAGAATTTTACTGTGATTGTAGGTCTGTTATAATTAGTTAAATAAATACTGTAGTTAGTAAAACACGAGTTGAATCATTTGAATGTGTATTAAGCAGAATTTGACCCTTATTACCACATGAGCAAAAAAATTCACTTAAATTACTAGAAAGTAAAATGGTAAATTGAAAAAGCCTTATCCATTGGAGATAAATTGCTACGTGAAACCTTTGAAATACATAATAATTTTAAGGTTACAGATTCTATATAAAATTATGCCACCAAACTATATGCTAATCAGAGTTTCACCATATAATCTTAAAGAATATAGAAAATGTAAATGCAGGTAATCATCTATAAAAAAGTAGAATTTATCAATAGTAGGCACGTCCTTCCTCATTTTTTGAAATAGAAATCAAAAGGATTATTAAAAGGGTATAACTTGACTAAAAATGTACCTGACCTCATAGTACTTTCATCACAACTTCATTATATATTTGTTCATTTTAGGATCGTAATAGGCGAGTATCTCGACTATTAACTAATTTTATCCCGCTAAATGATGGGTATACTCCTAAATAATTAGACCTGATCCTTATAATAAGTTAAAATATAGCAAACCCCTAAAGGATCCAGGTATTACAAATAATTTGTAAAAAACCGTTCACAGAATTATCCTCTGGTTCTGTAGAAGATAGCTTTGAGTGATTTCTCAATACCATAAAATAAACTTTGCTACTGGAGTGAGTTATATGAACAAAATTCTCGATATTGCAAGAGATTTTTTAATTGAACAGTTAGATCCAGTTTTCATTATAGCCTTTGGATCTATTGTTAAAGAAACTAACCACCCTGAGAGCGACCTAGATATTGCCTTTTACAGTAAAAAAACTATCAATAATTATGACAAGTTTATTCTATCTCAAAAATTAACTGATTTAATAAAAATGGAGGTAGATTTAGTGGATATAAATTATGCTTCAACCGTATTCAAAGCACAGATATTTTCAACCGGTAAAATTTTGTACAGCACAGATGAAACATTAAGAAGAAATATTGAAATGACTTCATTAAGTATGTATGCAAAACTAAACGAATATCGAAAGCATATTCTTGATAAAGCAGAAGAGAGGGGGTCTATTTATGAAAAATGATGTTATTTTAAACAAGATAAATATCATTGAACGCTGTATTAAGCGCATCAACGAGGTTTATGATGACAATCCAAATAATTTAAAAGACTTTACATTGCAGGATTCTATCATATTAAATATACAAAGAGCTAGTGAGGCAAGTATTGATTTAGGTATGCATATTGTAGCTGAAAAGCGACTAGGTTTACCTCAGAATAGTCGTGATGCGTTTGAACTATTACAAGAAAACAATATTATTGATGGGGATATGGCTTCTAGAATGAAGGCTATGGTTGGGTTTAGAAATGTTGCAGTACATAACTATCAATCACTAAACTTAGATATATTACAGAAAATAATTGAAGAACATCTTGATGATTTCACTAGTTATACAAAATCCATTTTAAAGTACTAGTTTATTTTCTTTCTTCACTCTATGGATGATGTACAATGTATCAGTAATAGAAGAGTTAAAACGTAATTCAACAATTAAAATTCTGTATCAGATTTTTGAACTTTATCTACTAAAAAACAAATATCCAATATAATGGCATTGGATTAAATAATGAGTGAGGTTTTAAATATGTCAGGAAATCTCTCGAATAGAAGCAAGTATACTGCATTGCACCCCACCCGAAAGAAGAATACACACTTTCAAGAGTGACGAGCAATATGAGGAAATGGGAAGAGAATGGGGATTATTCGGAGAGACTCTAAGAAAGAGCTCTCGTGCAAAGAAAAGGGAATTAAACGATCTGCCAAAGTGATTGGATATATAGAGTATGGTGTAACAGGTGTTTTCCATACGTTAATTATTAAACTCCAAGACGGGAAATACCTCTTGTATTCATCCTGCTTATTTAAAAGAAATTTAAAAATCGACATTTGGAAAAGAAATAGAAGGACCACAAGTCCCAGCAAAAAAAGTACCTAAAACAGACAAAGTTCCCTTTAAGGCAACGGTAAGGAGTCTTGCTACAAGCCTATCCATTTAGTGATAATGATGATGATATTTTACTATTAGATAAAGTTAAAATTATTAAAAAGAAGCCAATATAAATCGGTTTAGCCTGGTGTGGATACAGTAAGAAGTTAAAGAAGTTAGAGTTACAAGAAGGTCGGTCTCTAGAGTTCAACATCAAGATCGTAAAGAAAAAACATAAAGAATTTCCATTTAAATTAATAACTCTTCTAAAGTCAAAGTTCATTAAAACTGAAACCCGCTCCTGATGAAACATTAGGTAGTGGGTTATTTATTTGTCTTATCCTACACCTTTAATCTTATTCATTCCTGTGAAGGTTTTTGTTTGATACATATGTTATATAAATGGATTTGCTTCAACGGACTGGGGGAGATCATATTTGATAAATGTAACACTTCACAACTTTTCACAAAATACAAATTTAGTGAAAAGTTGTAAAGTTGAATAAATTTTTGTATAATATATATTTGGTAGTATTACATTTTAGTGTATTGTACAACACTTCAGACAACTTCCCATAGTGATAAGATAATTTCTATTTGCAGAACTTTTGCTCTTAAAACTGAAGATCATCCATCAATTAGAATAGTAGTAAATCTTAAGTTTGTCCATCATTTTAACATTGATTTACAAGATGAATTTAGCAAAAATATATATCATAGTTCTTATTAGTAAGTTTCTGAATATTAATGGTGAATGGTTCGATCCCAGAACAGTTTAATTTTACGAATGTTGTTGTATTAATGATTATTTGAATGAAATTTTCATAAATAGCTAAAAAAAAATGAAATTTCTCAGTTCTTTTATTTTGGATGTACTTAGAAATTTGAAAAGCTCACTTCTACTAAGCTTGTGATTAATGTGGATATATTTCTATGACTACCACTAAAAACCGTTATCGTGGTACAAGAATCATACACTAGTTTAGCATAATCTGATTATGGTAACTATTCACATAAATTTCATTTTGTGAATAGTTAGATAAAATGTAATTAATTGACGAAAGGTTGTGTTACAGCATGGAAAAAACTCCTGAACAAGAACAACTATCAAGAACTTTAGAAAAAATTAGATCCCTCTTCCCTTTCTATGTTAATGATTACCTTGATGAAACTTCGGTTTCTACTGGCAGTAAAGTTGGTTATTTACGTGATATACGTTTATTTTTTGAGTGGTTAATCAGTGAAGGATTAACTGATTGTAACGAAATGAAAAACCTCCCCCTCTCTGCGCTTGAATCATTAAAAGCTAGAGATATTAAACGTTTTGAATCCCACTTAGAACATCGGTTAAATCAAGAAAAAGCAACTAGATTACGTAAATTATCTGCTCTAAAGTCTTTATTTAAATATCTTGCAATAACTTCTGATGATGATAAAGGAGGTACATACCTTGAACGTAATGTAATGGAAAAAGTCGAAATTAAGAAAGAACGCTCTAACCCTTCTGCTAGAGCTGAAGTATTAAAAGGAAAAATTCTTGTATCTAAAGAAGAAATGCTAGACTTTTTGCAATTTGTGACACACGAATATGAGGAAGATATTAATCTTTCCTACCAACAAAAAGGACATTATAAAAAGAATAAAGAACGTGATATTGCAATTATTAGCCTTATGCTTGGTAGCGGAATGCGTGTTTCCGAGGTTGTTAATCTTAAATTTGAGAATATTACTATGGATCAAAAGCTGATTAACATGAAACGAAAAGGTGACACACCAAACTCCTTCTACTTCTCTTCTCAAGCATTGGCTGATTTGAATAATTATCTAGAAATTAGAGATAAACGTTATAATGATACAAATAAAGAGATAAAATATGTATTTCTAACTGCACCCAAAGGGCAACCAAAACCGATTGATAAACGTACAGTACAAAAGATGATTAAACGCTTTGCTAAAGCATTTACAAGGGATATGACTGCACATAAGCTACGTCACTCCTTTGCTACGTTCTTATTAGACGAAACCAATGATTTGGCATTAGTGCAACAACAATTAGGTCATTCTGCAATTGAAACAACCCGATTATACACTCATGTTCTTGACGATAAACTTAAAAATGCGGTTGACAAACTTAGTGATTTTTAAACTTAATATTATATATGAAAAAATAACAAAAGTTGGTTTGTTAGAAAAAAGCACCTGTTTAGTGTAATGTACTTCATGGAGCTATTAAAACCTTGCATAAATAAGTTACCCAATAAACTCATTGGTAGTTTATATTATGAATGTGCTACCTATATTATCGCCTTCAAGAATTGAGGTATTACATGAATAATAAGATTAATGGGAAATTGAATTATAAGAGAATCTATAGGCTAATGAAAATGTCTGGCTTACGTTTTGCTTTATTATATTCTATTTTGACAAAATTAACCCTTTTCAATCAAGAACAGGGTTAGACTAAGAGGAATCATACCGCTCTATATGAGGGGGCGTAATCGGATGAGGTGGAGGCTACACCCCCTCACTTAAACGTTATGTATAATTTAATTTCTAAAAAAAGGGACCGAGGAGTACGTTGGTTGAATCCATTGCGTTTACGTCAACATAATCTGATGAAGAATTATATGGCAAACGAAGGTACCTTATTTAAAAATTATTTGTTATAGCTTGATTACCCTGTTCAATCAAGAACAGGGTTTTGGATAAGAAGGAATTACCAACGCCTTAAATGAGGGATCGTAGTTGGACAGATTGGAGGGGTACGATCCCTCATATAAAGCGTTTTATATCAATTTCTTACACCAAGGGTCTAAAACCCAACCATGAGGAGATTGTTTTTCAATACATAGCAATTTTAGTTACAAAATAAAGACCCCTGGTGTTACATGATAAATATTATTAATTGTGTACCCTGTTCAATCAAGAACAGGGTTTGAGGAAGAATCATGACTTAAATGAAGGATCACTTTAGGACGCGGTGGATCAAGGGATTGTGATCCCTCATATAAATCATCTCTCATTTTAGTATTAATATAACCCTTAAATTTATAATCCCCTGAAAAAGATTTTTAATACACGATTTTATTAAAATAGCCAAAAATCTCTATTCTGATAGAGACAAAATCAAAAGCACAACTTTTTTCCAGCCCATTTCTTTATTGAACAAAATAAATTATTCTTTTTAAAATGGAAAAAAAGCTGTTTTTACATAACTTAAAACGGTGTAACCTCCTTACTATATCATCTATCAACTCTCTACCCTCCCTCTGTGGGTAGAGAGTACATTTTTTAAAATTAATCTAAGCCCTCCTTAAAACTAGCGGCTTTTTAATTTACATTTATCTATGAATAGGAAATTAAAAAATACTTTTGCTTAAGGGTGTACTAGCAACATTAATTACTCAGTCAACATTGTTTTTACTGCCCAGATTGGAAATTAGTTTTAGTCCTAGAACTTGAAATGACAAACCGGGACTATTTTCAAACTTCTCTTTCCAAATTAGAGCGTGTCACCCTCATCGTTTGGAAGGAGGTCTCCACCTAAAAGAAGACAAGAATGTAATGAAGCAGTTTGTAATTCAAACCCTCCAGAGTTTGGCCATGTTACTGAGCTTAAACAGTTTTGACCAAATTCATCTAAAGAAGGAACTTTACTGTATTCACCGTTAGCAAGAACATCTTGAATATATGGCATTACGATATCTTTCCCTATCAATCCGCCTATAGCAACACTAATCGATTTTCCGTATATCCTTAATTTAGCAGCCTTGAATTTTTGTGTCGAGGACTGTGTAAGATTTTCTGGTTGTTGTATCTTGGCTAAAGGTTTGACCGTCTTAGCTTCTATCTCCGCATTTTCTAGTAATTCTTCTACAGAAATATGTGTATTTTTATAGAAAATGGACTCTAATTCTTTTTTATAACTTTCTGTCATTTTGAAACTACTTGATTCGAAATCACGAAATGGACTAGTTACAAAATTTAAATCTTCATCAAGCATACCTGCAATTCTACCTAACGTATCTATTACAGAGCCATCGGAAGCAATTCCATAGACCTTTGAACTTTCGTTGTAAAATTTATGTTTTAGGGAAATTTCTTGATCAGGTCTTTTTATCGTAGGCAGAGATGATAATTTTTCTCTAGAAAAAGCTTTTGGGTCTAATTCATAAATCCCTTCATCATCTGTTGAAATTACTTTTGTTATGATTCCTGTCTTTTCTTTTATAACACCCAAAATAGGTGGTCTTTCACCAGCTTCTATTTTATTTGTTGAAATTCTTAAAACTGTTACTTGTTCACGCAAACCATCATCAGAAAAGGAATTTAAGCTGTAATTGAGAAAATCATCTCTACCTATAAAATTACCATATTTATCTATATTTCCTATAGATTTAATTTCCTTATAGGTAGGATAGTCAGTAGCTCCATACACGTCACCATTTGAGTTGATATATTTCACAGGGATATAGCTATCTTTATATTGAACACGTAAATCATTGTTAAAGCCTTCAATACTTATTTCTTCACTTGAAAAAATACGGGGTAATTCTTCAAGAGCAGTTTGCTCACCTACTAATGAATAAATCTCTAATCCAGATTGGTTAGTCAATATAGTGCTCTGATTAATAATACTGCCGGTGTTTTTATCAAGTAACCATATTTCTTCAGAATTATTTGTAATTAATCTACCTTCACTATTTATACCATAAGTTATCAAGTTTTTTTCTTTTCCAAGAGTATTTTTTACTATCAATCTTGTATATTCGTATTGTTTACTCGCAATATCTTTTGAGCCTTCAGGCAATATCTCATTAACTGTTATACTTGAGTCAAGGACAACAGTTTTTTCGGTTTTTACTTTTTGTATTTCTGCTTCTACTGTCTCAATTGCAGAGTCTTCTACGGACTCTTGAATAGCATACTCGAATATCTCTCCGCCTAGCATACCTAAAGTGGTAACTACAACTACCGTTAACACGTCTTTCATAAAATTAATGTCATCGTCGTTACTCATAAAAATTTTAGGGCTAGCCGAGTCGTCCATAGCATCTAATTGCAAGCTATTCTTGTAAAGATTACCACTAGAATCTCTGCCTGTTCTAATTGATACCTTAAAATCATCGTTATAACTCATACTTATGGTGTCCTTTGATTGAGGTGAAAGGTCTAAAATCACCTCTTCAAAACCCAGACTAATTTGCTCACCCTTTAATTCCATCCTAAACTTTTCTACAGGTATCTTGGCGCGCTGTTTTCCATCCTCACTATATTCAAAAGTATCCCAAATTATTTCTTTGGTGTTTGTAATGGCTAAACCATCAGAATCATTCTTGATTTCAAAATCATCAATATTAGTTACTTCAAATAAATCTTCAACCGCTGGTAAGAGCCAATTTTCTACAAATAAAGGCCCAGATATCGCAAAAGCCAAAGGGGATTCGGAGTATCTCAACATATTTGGATCTATCGCATGCCCACTTATAGGAGGTTCTCTTTCTTCTGTCATACACATAACCCCTAATGTACTCTTCCTCAGGTTTGTTTCTTCATTTTCACTATCATTTACTGATGTAAGTGCATAGTGAACATACGTTGGCTTTAACCACTGAAAATTTTCATTTGTAGATTGTTGATTAATTATAAAAATTGAAAACACATGATTAAATTCGTCAATATGATCCTCGAAATATTTTACAAAAACAGTCTCACAAAGAACTTTTAACATACTAGAATCAGTAGCGGATGCAAAATCAAATGATGAACTTGTAACTACAACATGATCTTTGTGGAGCTGTAAATTCATTTGATCTCCCGTTCCTTCAATAGACCTAGAGTCGATATGTACATTCTCCTCAGATTCAATAAAAGCAAGCTGTACTTCAACTTCAACCCAGCTATCATTCATATTGATCGGTGAAGGTTCAGGTGGAGTAGTAAATTCTCCTATTTTTATAGGACATCTCAATACAAGGTTTTGCCCATCACTTTTAGTGGAGATAGACCAATGATCCCAAACCCCAGATATTGAAGATGTAATATTCCCGTTAACATCAAGAGTGTTGTAATTAAAGGTAGGTGGTGTTGAGTCTAACTCTATTATTGCTTTGTTAGCGTCATAGAAACTGATTGCATACGCAGTATCCCAGCCAAATAAATCGATACTTGTAGACATGATACATCAACTCCTTTTCAAGTGTATGTAGCCGATACAAAGCCTTGCTGATCATTGTAACATTGATAGAGAACAAGGTTATATATCAACAGATAAGTGCAAAAGATGACATTTAAAGTTGATATAAACGTTGACTAATTAATTTTTGGTTTTTATTTTTTCGTCTCTACCTTTCCACATTGCTCTCTACCATTTATGAATAACATACAAATTGGAGAGTTACGATCCATCATATAAAGCATTTTTTAGCAATTTTAATTGCAAAATAAAGACCCCTGGTGTTACATGATAAATAATATTATTTTTGTACCCTGTTCAATCAAGAACAGGGCTTGAGGAAGAATCATGACTTAAATGAAGGATCACTTTAGGACGCGGTGGATCAAGAGACTGTGATCCCTCATATAAATCATTTCTTGTTATTTAGTATTAATATAAACCCCTAAAATTATAATCCCCTGAAAAAGACTACGTATACACGGTTTATAAAAATAAATATCTCTATTCTGATAGAGCCAAAATCGAAAGCCAACTTTTTTCCAGCCCATTTTTTTATTGACAAATTAAATTAATTTTTTAAAAATGGAATAAAAAAAAAGCTGTTTTTACATAGCTTAAAACGATGTAACCTCCTTACTATATCATCTATGTAACTCTCTACCCTCCCTCTGTGGGTAGAGAGTACATTTTTAAAAATTAATCTAAGGCATCCTTGAAACTACCGGCTTTTCAATTTACATTTATCTATAAATAGGAAGTTAAAAAATACTTTTGCTTAAGGGTGTACTAGCAACATTAATTACTCAATCAAAATTGTTATTACTGGCCAGATTGGCAATTAAATTTAGTCCTAGATCTTGAAATGACAAACTGGAACTATTTTCACAACTTCTCTTTCAAGATTAGAGTGTGTCACCCTCATCGTTTGGAAGGAGGTCTCCACCTAAAAGAAGACAAGAATGTAATGAAGCAGTTTTTAATTCAAACCCTCCAGAATTTGGCCATTTTACTGAACTTAAACAGTTTTGACCAAATTCATCTAAAGAAGGAAGTTTGCTGTATTCACCTTTAGTATTCATCTCTTGAATATATGGAAATACCACATCTTTAGCTAGCACTACTCCTATATTCATAGCAGTCAAACCAAAGTATATTTTTTGTTTATTGGACATGAACTTTTGTACCGCCGACTGTAAAAGAGAATCTGGTTTTTGTTCCTCGGTTAAAGGCGATACTACTTCCGCGGTTTCTGCAGCTTCTTCTAAATCTTCTGCAGTTAGTGTAACATTATCATATAAAAATTCTAATATTTCTTTTCTAAATTCCTTTGTTATTTTTAAACTATTCGCTACATATCTTTGTTCGATTGGATCGGGTACAAACTTTAAATTTTCATCAATTGTACCTGCATAGTTACCTACTCTTCCAATTACGTCTCCATTCTTAGTGATCCCATATATTTCTGATGTACTACCATCAGGTTTATTAATTAAACCCCGCTTTAAACCTAGCTTTTCACTTTTTATTATTTCGGGAACATCATCAATATTTAATTCACCATTAATTAATTCACTTAGAGCATCATTTTCAGTTATACTAACAATTTCATCATTAGTGGTCCTTGCCACTACCTCCTCTATTATGTTATCTTCATTTCTTACAACACCTAATATCCCATAGAAGCCACTTCCTAACCTTGCTGTTGGCCTATTTGTGTACAAATCTATACCATTTGTAAAATCTACTTTTACATTATTTTTTCCTAAATAAATACTGTTACTAACCAAATTCTCTCGTGTACTTTTAAAGTTCCCTTCTAAATCTATAGTTCCTATTTCATTGTCATATTCATTATATACTGTACCATATTCGCTAATATATTTAATTGGAATCTTTTCTCCGTCTTTTTGCACTACTTCAAGAGTAAGTGTAGTGCTTTTCAGTTTATTTAGTTTAGTTATTTGCTCAATCGATTCACTATTCTTAACTGAAAAATATTTTAGCTCGTTATCATCAAGATCTGAGTAAAAAGGGTCTTGAGTCAGTTCACCAGTTTCCTCATTAAGCCACCAGTTCCCCTGTGCCGCTTTTGCTGGTTCTGCACCTAATAATAACTTACCTTCTTCATCCTTACCTATTACATCTAAGGTATATGTTTGTCCATTTGTATGCTCAAAGAGTATTTTGGTACTTTCAAGAGGTTCTACTTCATTATCGTTAGAAAGAAATTGATTTAATACATTTCCAGTATCAAGGGAAACAAACTCTTCTCCTTCTTCTATTGACTGATCTACTATTTCATTTCCTGGTTTTTTAAGCTCGTTTAGTGCATAACTCTCAAAAGCCTCTCCAGCTGCAATGGAAAGTAGTGTAACAACTGTTGCTATCGCTGCATCTCTCAATATAGTTTTGTAATCGATGGTACTTGGAACAAAAATTTTAGGGTTTGGATTTAGGTGTAGAGGATTTAATTGCAAGCTGTTTCTGTAAAAATATCCACTATTGTCTATACCATTACTAATTGAAAGATTATATGAATCATTATACTGTATGTGGATTGGTTCTGAAGAATCTATTGATTTACACTCCATGTCAACAAATTCCACCTTTATTTCATCACCATCTATTGTCATCAAAAAATTCTCAGGGCCTATTATTGCCTTTTGATTATCTTTGAATGTATCCCACGTTATTTCATTAATATTATATATTGTCAAACCGTCATCTCTGATTCCAAAATCATCAATATTAGTTTCTTCAAATAAATATTCAACCGATGGCAAAAGCCACTTTTCTACAAACAAAGGCCCAGATATCGCAAAAGCTGATGTAGATTGAGAGTATTCCAACATATATGGGTCTATCATATGCCCACTTATAGGAGGTTCTCTTCCTTCCGTCATACACATAACCCCAAGGGTACTATTGCGCAGGTTTATTTCTTCGTTCTCACTATCATTTACTGATGTAAGTGCATAGTGAACATACGTTGGTTTTAACCACTGAAAATTTTCATTTGTAGATTGTTGATTAATTATAAAGGTAGAAAACACATGATTAAATTCATCAATATGATCCTCGAAATACTTTGCAAATACAGTCTCACAAAGAACTTTTATCAAACTTGGGTCGGTAGAGGACTCAAAATTAAATGATGAACTTGTAATTACAATGCGATCTTTCTGAAGCTGTAAATTCACTTGATTTCCCGTTCCTTCAATAGACCTAGAGTCGATAAGTGAATTCTCCTCAGATTCAATAAAAGCAAGCTGTACTTCAACTTCAACCCAGCTCTCATTCATATTGATCGGTAAAGGTTCAAGTGGAGTAGTAAATTCTCCTGCTTTTATGGGACATCTTAATACAAGGTTTTGTCCATCACTTTTAGTAGAGATAGACCAATGACCCCAATCCCCAGTTATCGAAGATGTAATATTTCCAGTGGCATCAAGAGTGTTGTAATTAAAAGTAGGTGGTGTTGTATCTAACTCTTTAATTGCTTTATTTGCGTCATAGAAACTAATTGCATACGCAGTATCCCATCCAAATAAATCGATCATTGTAGACAAGGTGTATCATCTCCATTTAAAGTTAATTTTAATGTATTAATAAGTCTTAATTAACGATGTATAATTTCTCTTTTATAGAAAATTTTCAAGTTAGTCTAAACAATGGACAAAGACAAAATGAGACATTTTAGGTGCATCTTTTCGAGCAAAGAGATATATGGAATATCAAAGTTTACTCACAGATAAAAGCTCACTACCTCACATTGGCACGTGCCTTTGCTATAGACATGCCAGGGATCTTTTTAATTAAATATTCAAATTCCTTATATATATGAAATACTTATCATACTTCTTTCTAAATTTGTTTCCCCATCAGGGTTTTTATCTACAGATATTTTAAGACAAAACTTTTTTTCCCCTCTGACATTAGGGTCAGGAAACACAATGGATAAAACATGAGAGATTATACTGCCCTCACTAGAAAATAGTTTTTCAAATAGGCTATTGCACTCACTTTCTGTCCTTGAAGGATCAGTTGCAGTAGAAAAGTTATATGATGAATCTATAACTACAACCACAGGATTATCGGGTAGATCAGAAACAGGAACAGGAGCAGTAATATCAAGTGCAAGAATGTAATTAAAATAATTTTCAATATCACCAAGTTCATATTTTATTTGTATCCAACTATTTTTAAACGTTAAATTTGCTGATTCTAAAGGAGTTTGGAAACTCCCGTCTGAAATAGGACATTTAAAAATCAGGTATTGTTGATCACTCCTATTGGAGATTTCCCAATCACCAAAGTCTACCATTATAGAAGAG
This sequence comes from Nanhaiella sioensis, assembly GCF_046557775.1. Taxonomy (NCBI): domain Bacteria; kingdom Bacillati; phylum Bacillota; class Bacilli; order Caryophanales; family Bacillaceae; genus Nanhaiella; species Nanhaiella sioensis. The sequence continues at coordinate 52,270 of NZ_JBKAEG010000002.1, read as the reverse complement.
TGAACATCACCATCATCATCATAGTATGGGTATTTAAAACCTCTTGGAGATAAACCAGTTTCTCTGATTTTTTTGTTAAAATCAAAAAAGCTCAATATACAGATATTTTTATCTTCAACCATAGTATTTTCCTCCATAACTCTCATAGGTATCTTTCAATATCATAAACCCCTTGTCATCATTTATTTTTGTACCCCGTTCTTTATCGAACAGGATACTGATTATAAAAGGAGTTAGGAAAATATTTTAGATAGTATTAGTACAATCCCATATACTATGATCTCCTAAAAGTTATATCCTATACTCAAATTCAAAAAAAGCTCTACCCCTAAGAATAAAGATTTGAAATCGATGGGATTGAAAATCTCTGGTTTTGGAGCAGGACGTGAGGACATTTGGCACCCTGAGGAGGATGTGTATTGGGGTTCAGAGAAGGAATGGTTAGCAAACAACAGGTATTCCGGTGACCGTGAGCTAGAAAATCCACTCGTTGCTGTACAAATGGGGCTCATTTATGTAATCCTGAAGGTCCAAACGGAGAGCCAGATCCACTTGCAAGTACCCGTGATATTCGTGATACATTCGAACGTATGGGGATGAATGACGAAGAAACAGTAGTGCTTGTCGCGGGTGGACACACATTTGGTAAAGCACATGGCGCAAGTGATGCCTCTCAAGTAGGTGACGACCCTGAAGCAGCTACACTTGAAAATATGAGCAGCGACTCGAAAAAAGCAGACCCATTTTGGAACTTTTTTCAGCATGGCTTCATGAACAGAAAGATCGCGTTCTACCTAAAAGCGCTCTAGGAAAAGCCATCACCTATTGTTTAAACCAATGGAGTCATCTTGATGCTTTTTTATTGGACGGTCATTTAGAAATCGATAATAACAGTAGTGAACGTTCCATTAAGCCATTTGTCATTGGAAGAAAAAATTGGATGTTCTCAAATAAACCGCGAGGTGCTCGTGGTAGTGCCATAATGTATAGTGTGGTTGAAACGGCAAAAGAGAACGGATTGAGCCCTTATCATTATCTTCATTATTTGTTTGAAACGCTACCCAATATTGATCTAACCAATAAAGAAGAAATCGAAAAAGTCTTACCTTAGTCAACAAGTCTCCCCTCGATTTGTAGAGTTCCGAAAAAAAGTGAACCAAATAAAAAGTAACCCAGAAACAAATTCAGTTTTGTTTCCTGGCTACTTGACGTTCACTTTCCTAGAGAGTATCAACGTCATCCTCTGGAAGAAGATTACCACCTAAAAGAAGGCAGGAATTTAATGAAGCAGTTTGTAATTCAAATCCGCCAACATTTGGCCATTTGACTGGACTTAAACAGCTTTGACCAAACTCATCTAGAGAAGGAATTTTACTATATTCCTCGTTTTTAATCTTATCCTCAATGATTTTATTTTTCATAATGACTCCCAGCATGGTAAACGCCGTAGTTGCTACAAGCAACCCGCTGTAAACCTTAACCTTAATGTCTTTAAAATCATTCACCCCTTTTTCTAATATTGAATTAAACGTTGGTTTCTCTTCCATCACTACAGTTTTCCCAACTTCTTCAACTTCTTCAACTTCTTCAAGAGTCATGTTAACATTGGGAAATAAATCACCTATTAATTGCTGGCGATATTTAGGTGTTAGTTGTAAGCTATTTGGTTTATAACTAAATATTTGGTCATAATGAAATGGTACATACTCTAGTTTTTCATTAATAATACCTGCAACGTTACCTAATTCGTCAATCACATCGCCTTCATTGGTAATTCCGAATATGTCTGATTTTTTACCAAGCATAGTTATAATACTAGCCTTGCCATCAGCTTTTCTTATTGTGGGAAGATTTTCCATGATGTCATCCTTTGTCAGCTCTAATTCCTTACTGTCAATGAGCTTCATAGAAATAGACTTAAAATTTTCAGGAAGACTCTTACCTAATGTGTAAACATCCCCCTGTTCATTTGCAATTATTTCTTCTATTGTACCACTATCATTTCTAACAACCCCTATTAATGTTATTTCTTTATTATCCATTGCAATTCTGGGGTTTCTAGGGTATATTTCAATATTATCAATTCCTATTCCAAAACCTTTAATTTTCACTCTGTCAATATTCCCTTTAAAATACTTGAGGTTATCATAAAACTTCCCTTCGATGACAGGTTTAGGTGAACCTTCTGAATCAATATTTCCTAATATATCCCCATCTTCAGAAATAACAATACCATCTGATCTTAAATAAGTGGTTATATCCTCATCTACAAAGGGCCAATATTTTTGTTCAAGTTTATAAAGCTTAGGTATTCTGTTAACGTCTAGCTCAGAAGGAATTGGATACCTTTTCGTACCCCATACCCCCTTAGGATCTATAGTATAGCGTTCATAAAACTCATTGGATTTCATATCAATGCCCCAAGAGATTGTATTAGGGTCTTTACCTACTACAATTAGATCCCCATCGATACTTTTTCCTGCTATTTTTATTATGCTTTTTTCTCCTGTATCTGGATTTTCAAGTAAATAATTGAGTGTCAATTTAGAATCTGATGCCCCTAATGCTACTTTTTGTTTAGCAACTAAATCCTCTATTACTTCTCCAGTTTGGAAAGAAACAAATTCTTCTTCTTCAATAATTGCAGCTTCTGGTATCTCTGAACTACTGAGATATTTTATGATTCCTAACTCAATAGCTTCTCCAAGTAGCATTGTTCCAACTGCAACTGCTACTCCAATACCTAAATCTTTTAACATTTCCATATCTCCCCCTGTAACAGAGACAGTAGGATTCGGTATTTCATTAGTGGGTGTCAATTGTAAACTATTTTTGAATAGATCTCCATTAGAATCTCTACCGTTTCTAACGGAGAGATCATAGTTTACCGAATATTTTATATGAGCTATTTTGTCTGGATAATCTGTGTCACATTGAATATCATCAAAATCTATTCTTATTTGCTTACCATCTAACGTCATCTGAAACTTGTTAGTAGGTATCTTCGCATACTGTTCTTTACCGTTGCTATCTTTAAAAGTATCCCATGTTATTTCTTTGTGGTTAGTAATTGTTAAGCCCACATTTGTGATTTCAAAATCCTCAATGTCATTTTCTTCAAACAAATAATTAATTGTAGGTAAAAGCGCTTTTTTCAAAAATAGAGGGCCGGATATTGCGAAAGCTGATGAAGATCGTCCAGAGTAGTTCAGCAGATTTGAATCTATCATATGCCCACTTATAGGTGGTTCTCTTCCTTCAGTCATACACATTACCCCTAAAGTACTATTACGCATGTTTGTTTCTTCATGTTCACTGTTATTAACGGATGTAAGAGCATAGTTTACATATGTTGGCTTTAACCACTGTAAATTTTCATTTGTAGATTGTTGATTAATAACGAAGGTAGAAAACACATGATTAAATTCACCAATATGATCCTCGAAATATTTTGCAAATACAGTCTCACAAAGAACTTTTATCATACTAGAGTCAGCAGAGGACGCAAAGTCAAATGATGAACTTGTAACTAAAACACCATCTTTCTGAAGTTGTAAATTCATTTGGTCTCCTGTACCTTCAACAGACCTTGTATCAATTTGTAAATTCTCCTCAGATTCAATAAAAGCTAGCTGTACTTGAACTTCAACCCAGCTATCATTCATATTGATCGGTGAAGGTTCAAGTTGAGTAGTAAATATTCCTACTTTTATGGGACATCTTAATACAAGGTTTTGACCATCGCTTTTAGTGGAAATAGTCCAATGATCCCACGATCCAGATATTGAAGATGTAATATTTCCATTAATATCAGTAATGTTGTAAATAAATTCGGGTGGCGTTGAATTTAGCTCTTTTATTGCATGATTTGCTTCATAGAAACTAATTGCATAGGTAGTATCCCAACCAAGTAAATTAATATTTTTTGACATCAGTAATCATCTCCATTTACAATTAACTAGACACCTTTAGTATTAGTATAAACCTTTAAAAAAATGCATATATATAATGCTGACTCACCCCCTCCTAGAGAGTGTCAACGTCTTCCTTTGGTAGAAGGATCTCATCTAAAAGAAGGAAAGAATGTAATGAAGCGGATCTTATTTCAAATCCGACAGAATTCAGTTAGGTCACAGAACTTAAAAAGTATTGTCCACATTCATCTAAGGAAGGAATTTCACTGTATTCCTTGTTTTGGATTTTTTCTTCAATGCATTCATTTATTGTTGTTTTCATAAGGGAAGTGTAACCAATAGACGAAGCCGCCCAACCAAGATATAGTGACACTTTATTTTTTGGAGTTTATCAGGACGAAACCAATAAATGGGCTTGATGATGTTATCTTCATACATGAATATACATTCAAACGGAACAACACCTTTTTTATAAATTCACCTCCTGTTTTTGGATCAATATTAGATACCAGTACGGGGTACATTAACATTACTATTTGCTTATTCTTCTAGATCACCTAGAGTCAATTCCACATTTCTGTATAACTTATTTAATCTCTCAGAAATCACTATTGATTTGTAAACTTCCATTTACTTTTATACAACTATGTTGTTGGTTTAAAACAAAGTTAAACTGTTTGTAAAAAAGTCGTACCGTTTATAAAAAAGTTGAACCGTTTTGGAAGCTGAATTCTTAAATAAACATTGTTATATAGGGGTTTTGAAAATATTTTGTTCAAACTTTTTTATAAAAAAACTGTTCATTTATTCACAAGGGGATTCTTCATTTTGATCAATCTTTCTTGAAAATGAAAAGCTTCTATTTGTGTCTAACACAGTGTTTATACGTGAACGTCAAGTAGCCAGGAAACAAAACTGAATTTGTTTCTGGGTTACTTTTTATTTGGTTCACTTTTTTTCGGAACTCTACAAATCGAGGGGAGACTTGTTGACCAAGGTAAGACTTTTTCGATTTCTTCTTTATTGGTTAGATCAATATTGGGTAGCGTTTCAAACAAATAATGAAGATAATGATAAGGGCTCAATCCGTTCTCGTCTCTATCAAGATGTAATCCAGGTGTATTCCCGTCTTCTATTACATACAATTACGATGTTAAATTGACACTCAACAGCATATTTCTTTTTTATATCGTTAATTATTGATATCTTATTTTTTAATAGGATTAATACTTGTTTTAACTGTTCATTTACATCAAAAGATTCTTCGTAGCTTGTTCCGTTTCTTTTCTATAAAGTGTCTTTGAGCGTCTAGGAATTACATCCCCTTTTTTATAAGTCATTGTTGGTGTTATCCCTAATTTATCGGTCACATAATCTAAGGGAAATGTCTCACCAAATATGGTAAAGTAGACCATCTCTTGACGTTTACGTAGAGATAGACCAATGACCCCAATCCCCAGTTATCGAAGATGTAATATTCCCAGTAGCATCAAGAGTGTTGTAATTAAAAGTAGGTGGTGTTTGTATCTAACTCTTCAATTGCTTTGTTTGCGTCATAGAAACTGATCGCATACGCAGTATTCCAACCGAATAAATCGATACTTGTAGACAAGATTAATCATCTCCACTTCATATATATTGAGTTTAGGTGTCTTATTGATTGGACTGTTATTCTTTCTCATCACAATATATTTTTCTGTATCACCTTCAAAATCTATCTCACCAGTGGCAGACTGTACTTTTCTGGCTTATTTTATGTGTTCATCCTGATTTTACATTGTATCTGTTAAAGTTTTTGGGTAAATAATCTCGTCTATGTGATCTGTGGTATAGGCTTCTTTCGCATTGCTTCCTAAGAATAATGAATGATATGAATGCCAGGTGGATGTAACATAGGAACATTCACTTTATGTTACTCACAGAATGCAACAGACATCCTATTTACGAGAATTAGAGGACTATATAACATATTTATTTACCAACACATATCTAAAAGAAAGAAATAACGTCTAGGTATTATTAAAAGTTTAGATAAATCAGTATTATAGCTCAGAAAATTTTGAATTGCATTATGTGATTATAAGACCCCTTCTTTAAACCTAAAGGTAGCAGTATTATAATTCTCGTCTAGTTAAATTTTTGAGTTAATTATCATTTGCTTTTTCCCTTGGTGCCATTAAATCCATCCCGCAGATAAAAATAATAAAAAGCAGAGTGGATATATCATTATAATTATATGAACTGCAATCACTGCTGACAGAATAACTATATCCATATAGTTTTACTAAGAGTGAAAATGTTGTAAATACCAAGATAAATTGTATATACTTTGATTTATTAGATGTATTTATCATAAAAGTACCTCCTTTTTATCATTACCAGGTTCCAAGAACAGTTAATCTCATCATAAGGTATGGGGTGATTCGTGACATTGGATACAATTTCTTATGAAGCATTGATGATCTTTAAAATCTTATTCTTTCTAAAACATCAGTGTCATGAATAAAGATAGAGCAAGTATGGATCTATATAACAATATAGAGATCTTACGTTAATATCAGCTACATATCACGGAGTATATTATCCTGTGTTTTCCATTTTGTGTATATTAATTAAAAGAAACTATTCAAATTCCCAAGTGATAGAAGGTAAAAATAAAAAAGAGTTGTATTTTTCACGAGTAGACCAACTGGAAGTAGATAAGTTAAAATTTCCTGTTTCTTTTGTCACATAAATATCCAATAAGTAACAAACCCTATCCCCCTTGTTAAATAAACTAACATCTCTATCAAAAAAAGTGTTATCTAAGTTATTTTCGTTTCTTCTACTAGACAGAGAATGATTATTATTAATCATTGACGATGTCCATAAACATTCATAAATACCGTTTCCAGTACTAGAACGGTGTATTTGATAATAAAATTCAGAAAAGTGTTTAAACGGACTTGCTAAAGAATCCCATTCTAACTTAATATAATCTCGTGTAATTTCTGATGCTAAGAACGAAAAGTTATCAGGTAAGGTAAATGTCTTTAATGTCATATTTATTAATCCTTTCTCTTTACCTTTTTAATTAACAAGATATATCTAACATTGTTATTCAAGTCATACTGTAGGAATAGGCTGTGTTAATAGTCTTCAAAATCCAAAGTTAATGACAAGTTTTAGAAGGACATTTACTATTCTATAACTCAATTCATTAAACTATTTTCAAGTGATAATTAATATATCTAAAAATTATAAAAAACAAATAAAACTTAATTGTTGCAAGTTTGTATTATTATAAAATAAAGCAATTATTCACAAATAGTTTTATACTTAAGATTTTTAGCTAAATTAATTAAATATTCTCTCTATTATAGATAGTAGCATTAATTTCACAACCAATAATTATTATCATCCCAGTTAAATAAAGCCAAATCATAAAAATAACAATCCCACTTAAACTCCCATACATTAAGCCGAAATTCCCTATCTTATCTACGTAAAATGAGAAAGCAAGAGAAACTAGAATCCAACCTAATGTTGAAAAAATGGAACCTGCTACAACTTCTCTAAACCTTAGGTGCTTATTTGGACCATGGTAATAGAGAAATGAAAAAATGAGAAATAAAACTACAGAGATGATAAACCAATCTAACGCATACCATATATTTTCAAACCCTTTAGAAAAGTAAAAGTATGACAAAATAATAAAAATCATTTCTTCTTCTATAACAGATAGTACTAATGTAACTAATATGACAAGAATCATTTGAGCTGTTAATAAAATTGAAAGACACCTTGTGAAGAACAAGGATCTATATTCAGATACATTGTATGCATTGTTAAATGCTCTCACAATTGCATTCATACCAACAGAACAAGACCAAATCGCACTTACAATCCCTATAGAAAGAATTGTTAAGTGTTGCGATGTTATTATAATGTTCATATTGTTTTCAATAAATTGAATTGATTCAATAGGTGCAAACTTTTTAATCATAACTAAAACATCCTCTGGGGAAATAGGTAAATAGGTTAGCAACGTTAACAATAATAGTAAGAAAGGGACCAAGGAAAGTAAGAAGAAATAAGCTAGCTCTGCAGATACCCAGAAAATGGCATGATTATTATATCTCCTTACAAATTCTTTAGAAAAAGAAAGTATACTAACTTCCCATCTTTTGTACATTATTTTCCTCCTGACCAATCTGAAATAATAGAATTGTTTCTTTAGATATATCTTCATCAGGCTTCAGTAAGAACAATATACAGAATTAGAAGGTATAGTGTGTAGCATGTATTTTTCGCTTAGTGGTTTAATTAAGAATTAGACTTTTCACATATTAGTTCTAGGTTCCTTTTGAGCTGACGCAGAATGAAACTTTTTATTCCGGATTTATTGATATTTAAATACCCATCTATTTTTTTTAATAACAGTAGCAATCTCTTATTGTTCCATTTAGCGTAATCCACTAAAATTCTAGAATAGATTTCTTCAAGGGTATTTTTGATTTCATTTAAATCAGAATTTTTTAACCTAACTAAATCTTCAAAAAAATCTTCAATTGAGATATAATCTATAAAGGAAATTTGCCTTTGCATTGCGATACCTAACACCTGTAATTTAAAAAGTTTAATATTTTTTGGAAAATATAGAAAAGCCGCATTAATCTCAGATTCGAGAACTGTATTTAATAAAAAGTGATTTTTTTCATTAACCATTTCTTCAAGCTGTTTAACTTCATTAGATTTATTAATATCGGAAATGGAGTTTACAATTATCCCAACATCATATAGGTGATTATTAAATGCCTTTTCTAGCCCATTAATAAAGTTGTCAATAGAAACATCTATTGTCGTTTGAATCAAATTATTTATTTTTAAATATTCAAAAAAATAAAATAATGTTGGGTAAACACTTACCTGATACTTCCCTTCTGTAACATAACTTAAAACATCAGAGACTGTATTTCTAAACTCGTCTTCGTCTAAATTCCAAAACATAGTTAATTTTTTAAATGAAGATTCAGGAGACTCATATTCAGTTTCATATTTATACATCAAATTTTGTTCAAACCCAATAATTTCATTTGAAAAATTATCAATATTAAAAACATCAGTAATAATGTAATTATTAAAGGTTTCAGAAATAATGTAAGGGCCTTGGTCTTCAGTGTTGGAAAAATATTTATAAAATATAGCGTCGGGATTTGTAAGTGCTAATACACTCGGAAAAAATATATTGCTTTTTAAATGTCTAACAGTTTGCCTTTCAATATTTCCAACTTTATATTCGTAATATATTATAAAAGCAGGTATAAATAACATCTCTCCAATATCCTTAATGTATTTATAATCATCGGACACCTTACTCAAATAACTATATACTCTCCTGAAATCACTAATGAAGTGATTTATAATTTTAATATTCTTTTTCTCACTCAAATTGTGGTACTTCAATAATAATGATTTTTGTTTTTCTAAAAACTTATAAAAAGAAAGATCAAAAGCTTCATATTCAGCAACTATGCTGTTAATAATGATTTCAGAGCTAGGTTCAAAATATATGGTTTTTCCAATCACTTTATCTTTTAATAGTTGATATTCTCTTCCCTCGTTAAAGAATCGCTTAATATTACTTTTAAGTTCACTAGGAGAAAAAGGTTTTTTATCTCGAAGCTGATTTATCTCAACACTGATTGCTTTTAATTCCTTATTATTTATACTTATTTTTTCAGTAATTTCTTCTTCGTTACCAATAATAATAGTTTTAATGCCATCATGCTCCACAAAATTATTAATATAACCTAGCAATTCTGTAATGTTTATATTTGACCGTTCAAAATCATCAAAACATAATACAGTACCATCACCAAAAGTAATCAACTCTTGGTAGTCAATTGGCACATTCACTTCACCTGCTCCTGTAAATAGTTCAGCCACACTCCAAATAAATTTAAAGGCTTGTTTTGTATATTTGATTTCTCTAGATTCCATATTTATTTTGTTCTTGACAATAGATTCAAAATACAAGCTTTGACTTATTGCCTCAATTGTTGTTAATCCGTACAAGGAAATATATATTGGCCTAAGCCCTCTCCTTAGAATTTCACTTCTTACATAGCTATTCCAAAAATAAGTTTTTCCACATCCAGCCTCACCAGTAATGAAAAGACCATATTTTGTATTACGTCTGTCTAAATAATCTTTCACTATGTTTAAATAATGCACTATTTGTCCCCCTGAATATTCACACCAATTTAAATGGTACGATCATTAGTTTTATTGTTTTATGACACCATTGATAGGTTCATAAATACAAATACACTATTATGAAGGATGATAGTCCTTAAACTTTCCCATTACTATTATCCGGACAACTAAATATGAGATAATTTTTATCGATAATTTGGGGTGATTGTCGAATTTTATTTTCAAAAGAGGTCGCAAGAAAGACATCTTTCACAGATTTTCTAACAACCCCTTAAGATTACAGCAGATTTCCTAAATTGATAAACTTGGTTACAATTAATAACAAAATAAGCTTATCTACAATCCACTAATAAATGTAGCTATTAATTTAGATTTTCACCACATTATCAGCTTGAGGACCACGTTGTCCATTTACGATATCAAATCTCACCTCTTCATTAGTCTCTAGATCTTTAAAACCTTCTCCTGAAATTCCTGAATAGTGTACAAATATGTCTTCTCCATTACTTGATTCAATAAAACCATAACCTTTCTCAGCATTAAACCATTTGACTTTTCCTATCATTCTTTTTTTCATAATTAATTCCTCCAATACTATTTTTATCGTTATTACTCCTATACTAAATTTGTCTAAGTTCAAAATAATTTTCATATATGTAACTATCTTTACATTAATTCAACTTATAATAGTATTAGTAATAACCACAAAATTATCATTCCCTATTTTGGTATAAATATAACCTGAATAACAGTCAATTAAAATTCAAGAAAACAAAATTTTTGAAGCTACCTGTGTTAAATTTCACCATAATTCGGTCTTTCATGGTAAAATCACAAATATTCTGATTAATGTACTGTTTTGATTCTATTCAATAAAGTTGTTAGCATAATCCTATATCCTTCATCGTCACCATTATAGTAAATATCATTATCAACAATATGTTTTCTATGGTTATTTTTAATTATATTTCCATACTTATCATAAGCTTCTTCTCTTAACCAAATTTCAATTGTGCCACTTGACTTACAACTTGTATATATACCGTTTTCGTCCAAAACTTTTTCTTCAATTTCTATAGTCTCATCCCAAAACTCGTCTTCATTAACACCTTTTGGTACTTGAAAGATAACATTAAAAGTTGAAATAACATCATGTAATAATCTAATAACTGTAAAGTTTGATGTTTTAATGTGTTGATTTAGTGTTTCCTCATACTGATTCAAAGCTTCTTCCATTATTACTCTCTCCTATTATTTGTTCAATTCTATTACTAATTTATACATTTTTTATAACAGTTTTTTTCTCACCAATTACTTACATTTTTCCTTACTTGTATCTTTAGTTTACATGGATTCAGGTTATTTGTTTAATTCATTAATCATAGGCAGAGAGGCTAATCAAGTTGGTTATAGTTTCTCTCTCATTTATTATTTTTGTCGGTAATTCAACAATATCGATCATACGTTCTTTCTGATGAGATGGTAGACGATAAACAACCCTTAAAGTACGTTTACAAAAGTATAAAATCTAAATTGACTGATCTAGGAACAATTTAAGAAGATTATTTCCTACATAACCTACACACACCAGATTATTTTGAATCATATAACAAATTCCATACTTTTAGACCATGATTGTAGATATATTTCTTGTTTTATTCAAGAATTAATGTTCCACCTAATTGAAGTGGCCCAATTAAACGGGCAGAATCTAACTCATATACGTCTGATGAACTCCATTTAATAGGATTTGTAGCGTTGAAAGCTAAAAGGTCAATGGTTGGTGACAATTCTGTTTCTTTATGACTTTGGATTTCAGGAAGGATTCCAGTTAGTAGACCCATTACCATCCCACCTGCAAAAGCAGCAAGAGCACCACCCATCACCCCTAGAATCAACACTGATAAACCACTCACAGCTATTGTAATCCATTTTTCTATAGATGTAGTTTCATCATATATTCCATGTAACACATCAGCATCTTGTAACTCTTTATATACAATGGTTTGGCCTTGAAGTGTATCTGCTAAAGTAAGTGTGTACTTATGAGTAGTCTGGCACCAAGAAGTGACATTTGAATTAATTTCTGTTTCTGTATACGCATTAAGAATAATACGGTCACTTTCTAAAGTAATCTTCATGTTTGTCATCTTTGGATAATACAGTATACCATCTTGTGTAATGGGGTCTAAATTTACAGTTTTTCCATCTTTAAGCTTCAAAATAGTCTCATAATCACCTGTTTCTGTATTACCACCAACAATTACTTCAAAATCATTTGGATTTGAGCTTGTCCAATGCATTGGAATTGTTGGAAATATAAGGTCTTTTAGTAACCTTTCCTGAGAAATTAGAAAGCCTGAATTACTCCCATCGGGGATTGCAAAAGGATCAATTTTTTGGATTTGCTGAATGGTTGCATTTCTCCCACCCGTCATACATAATACGCCAAGTAAACTATTATCTAGAGATGAACCATCCAAATAAGCATAATCAACATAGGACGGTTTACACCACGTCCATCCTTCATTTTCATCAATATAGGTATTTAAATTTACAGTTGCAAAAATGTGATTAAACTCCTCTAAATGTTCGTTTAGCCAACTAATAATAAGGCTACCCATCATAGCATTAGCGAATTCTATCCCAAAAACATCAACTAGATTACCTGTTGGATTTGTACTATATGTAAATGATTTTAATGAAACAACTGGATCCGTTTGAGATTCAGAAGAGCATCTAATTGTTAAGTGTTTTTCATCTTCAGAATGATCAAGAAACTGTAGTTTTACTTCAACGATTAGTTCTCCTCGTTCTATTGAGTAATTTCCTAATTGATTACTCCCTGATACTTCTTCTATTGGGATCGATAACCAAATTAATGAACCGTCACCGCCTTGAACGATTTGCCAATCTTTAAAATCTCCCTGTATAGAATCTTCAAGACAAGTGTATTCAAATTTATTAGGAGAAGATTCTCGTTTAATAATATACTTGTTTACCTCAGAGATAGGTATTACAAAGACAGTATCCCAATTTAATGTATCTGTTTGATGACTCATTATTATCTCCTCGTTTTAGTGGTAGTGTTGATAATATTGTAAAAAATGATTAACAAAGTCCTTTCCATGGTAGTGTTCTATAATACTAAACAAAAAAAGTATAAAAACCACTAAAACACCCAATATTTAGTTTAATACTGTTATTTTAGTGGTTAAAAATACCTCTTTATTAGTCTACTCCCAGCTGGAAATCATCCGGTAAGAAGTCATCGTCTTCAACTAATTTTCCGCCAAGAAGTAGACAATTGTGAAGTGATGCAGCTTGAAGTTGAAACCCATTTGTACTTGGCCAATGGACACCACTTACACAATTTTGACCAAACTCATCTAAGGTAGGAAATTTACTCCATTTTTGTTCATCCATGTAATTTTGAATTTTTGGAGCTTCTTGATAAGCAAAACCACCAATACCACCTAGAAATCCAAACAACATTTTATACTTTTTAGCAGCTAAACGCTCTGCAAAGCTCTGTTTTTTTTGTGAAGCCATTTCTTTAGCATTTTCTTCATTATTTTCCTTTTTCTCTTCATCGTTTTTCTCTTCTTCTTCATTCATATCGTCTTCATCCATTGTATTCATGTCGTCTTCACCTTCAGGCACTGTATTCATGTCGCCTTCACCTTCAGACACTGTATTCATGTCGCCTTCACCTTCAGACATTGTATTCATGTCGTCTCCCATGGTACTAAGCTCATCGGCTGCTGCTTGACTACCTGAACTCTCAACTTCAGCTTTTGCAGCTTCGCCCGCCTCATCACTAAATTCAGGTACAGGTAGTTTAAAACTACCTTCGCCCTCTACCCCCTCATCTCCGATTTTATTCATATCTATCCCTTCGTCCACTTCCTGTTTAACATTGTCCACTGTTTCAGAAATACTTTTGCTACCCGTTTCAGCAGCTTCACCAACAGCTTCACCACCCGCTTCAGCGGCTTCACCTGCAGCGGCCGCAATATCGAGAAGCCCTCCCAATGATACTCCTGCTATACCTATCGCTAGCATTACTGCTGTGTCTTTTAAAATATCTGTCCAGCCTTTATCCTTTTCGGTATAACGTAGATTACACGTTGGATCCCCTACTTGATCTAATTGTAGTACATTAGAATAATGTTCCTCATCTGAATCAATACCCGAAGCTAGAGAAACTGTATAGTACTGAATAAAATCAACATGAGCAGTAACATCATCATTGATTTCCCAGTATAAATCAGTTATCTCTAACCTTATTTGACTATTAATTAAAGACATATGAAAATTTCCAACGTCTATATAAGCGTGATACAATTCCCCTTCATCGTCTGCAAATGAATCCCAATACAGTCGTTTATTATTTGTAAATCCAAGTCCATCAGAGTCTAGATCATAATCATACCTTGTAGATCCTAAATTCATAGCTAATATACCTGGTAATAACCATTTTTCTACGAACCTCGTAGCATCAATCCCAAAACTTGATTGTCCGCCTGATGCAGGAACCATTCGAGCATCAACTAAATGAGCATCTCCAGGTCGTGGTCTACTTTCTGTCATGGCCAAGACTCCTAATACACTATTTCTCAAGTTGGCATCGTTATCCGTTGATTCGTTAGATGAAGCAAGTGCATAATGTAGATCCGTTGCTTTCAGCCACTGAAAATCATCATTTTGTGCTTTTTGATTAATAATAAAAATTGAAAAGACATGTTCAAATGCACCTAGTAAATCTTCTTGAAATGCTTGAAGAAAAAGTTGCTTGCAAAGCGCCTCAGCCATAAGAGGATCATCTGCGTTCGAAAAATCAAAATGTGCTGATTGTATACTGACACTCTCACTAGCAGAAATTTTCAAATGATGCTCTGATCCAGAATTTATCTCAGCATAATGATCAAGATAAGTTCTTTCTTCTTGTTCAATAAAATTTAATTTTACCTCTACATCTAGCCAACCATCGTTTAGAATCAATGGATTGCTTTCTAAAATACTAATGAAGGTACAATTTGGAACTGGACACCTTAATACTAAGTTTTGACCATCACTATTTGTTGAAATTTCCCAAGAGTTAAATGCACCATTTATTGATGCTGTTGCTGTACCCAGGGTAGGGTTTATACTTTCAAAGCTAAATGACCTTGGTGTTGTATTCATTTTTCTGATTGCGTCATTAGCATCTTTATAGCTAGTTGCATATACTGTATCCCAACCAAACAAATCGATTGTTGATTCAAGTGCCATCTAAATCACCCCTTCTATTTTCCACTCAAATTTTCACTTATCCAAAGCATGACTAACATGCTTTGGATAAGGTCCTATGAAGCGTGTCGGTTTGTACATACGGTTAATTAAATATTTACGATGAATGGGATCTATATTACATGCTACTAACTGTGTTTGAGATAGTTGGTATATTTAACTTTGATATTTTTTTAGGTAGGGTTATTAATCTTATACTACATTATCAGATTCTGGTTTAAGCGTACCTTGTAACAATAAATTCCCATTTAATTCTATCGAATCTAATGTAAACTCTTGGCCTGGCCATGTGACATTCCCAATCGCTAAATCCTTAAAATCTTGTAGGGGTTCAATACTATCAAAAACTTCATCCTCATTAAGCATTTCTGGTTCAGGACCTTTAATCTTATCTTTTAAAGGATCTTTAACATATACCCCTACCAATGACCCACCTAAAAGACCAAATTTATTTGAAAAAATTAAATCCGTTACTCTTCCACCATAATACTTTAAATTTAATGGTAGTCTTTGTCTAATTTGTTGCCAAAAAGTTCCATTTATTCGAGAAAGACCTGCAACATACTTTTGACTAACTGTTAAATACTGCCCTTCAGAAACTATTGCAATAACTGCGGCTCTGTCTTGTGCAGCTTGTCCAAATCCTACTTCGATTTCTTCTTCACTACCCGCCTCTATCAAAGCAGCTGATGCTTTACGTAATCCTGATTCCGTTCGCATTGGAATTCTCATTTGCGCAGCTACTTCAGGATCTACCGGCTCTAATTTATCCATGCCAGCTAGAATAGATCCTAAATAGTTTTTATCATTAATGAAATCTTCCGGATTCAAACCGGTGCATTTAAAGAATCCTGTTGTTAAAAATATATCAAGTGGCTCAGCAATAATATTGAAAACTTCCCCACTAACTACTCCTATTACCGCCGCTGCAAAATCTGCTTTAAAACTAGCTAACTGATCATCCGAATTGGAACTTGATGTATCCACAGTTAAATTGTGAGTTGTTTCACCAACAGTTTCTAATCGAAGTCTATTATTAGATAATACTACTTTATACGACTCTGAAAAGTTAAGCATGTACTTCATTTTGTTTTCTACCCAAGTTATATCTGTGAAAGTAACTGTTAGCTTATCTTCAAACATAGTTAAGTTGTATCCATTTGGAGGAACAATTCCTATTATCTCTTCCCCGTTATCATTTATAAATTGTGTCCACTCAATTTCAGCATTATTTTTAATAGTTAATCCGTCAGGGCTCAATTCTAATTTTTCTTCATTTCCTGGGGGAAACGTAACTTCTGCACCTTTCATAAATATTTCTTTCATCACAAGCTTAGCATCAATTGCAAATGTTGATTGAGATCTCGTCAAACCATCCAAAAGCCTGTAGTCTATATTATGCGCATCATTAGGGCGAGGCTTATTCGAAGTCATTGCCATGACTCCAAGCGTACTCGTTGTAGGACTTCCTGTTGAAGAAATTCCATAGTGTATGTCTGTAGGTCTTAACCATTGGAAAGTGTTAATATCATCTTCTTCATCACCTAGATACTCATTTACTTCATTGTTAATAACAAATATATTAAACACTGCATTAAATTCAGAAATATGTTCTATAAACCAATCACTGAATAACTTTGAAAATATTGCTTCTACTATTGCTTCAGAATAAACATTTGACAATTCACTTAAATCAAAATCGTGCTGTACTACTCTAGCAGGATTTTCAGTATTACCACTAACCGCCAAATAATAAGGAGTGTAATCAGTAACTTCCCAAACTGCATTTAATTGTTCTTCAACTTGTTGTTGAATTTGATCTTCTATTGTTGCTTGAATCTCTTGTTGTTCCGCTTCATCTAAAAAATCAAGGTTTACTTCTAAATATATGTTTTTATTGTCTTTTAGCTCAACAGATAGTTCTTGGTTTCCATCATTTATAGTAAAAATACCCGATGAAATAGGACACTCCAGTACAAGGTTTTGCCCATCACTTAGTGTTGAAATTTTCCAAGTATCAAATACTCCATCTTCAAGCGTTCCTGTAATTGTCCCACTTGTGTATTTTCCACTAAAATCATGCGGCTGAATACCGTCATTTTCATCTTGTTTACGCAGAATCTCATTTACTTGATCAAAATTTATTGCATATGCTGTATCCCATCCAAATAGTGTTGTACTCATTATGGTACCTCCTAGTATTATAAGTATTTGTTAAGTTTGTACTGTTAATTGCTCACTCAATTCTAATGCAATTCCATTTGTATCTATTGCTCTTATTTTGTAGCTATATATATTTCCTTGTATCACAAAGAAATCTTCAAAACCTCTTAAATCAAATAATGGATCATTTGGTTCTACAATAAAGGGATCTACATTGTCATTGCGAAATATCTCAAATTTCGCAACCTCTATATCATTGTCATTCGGGAGATTCCACGACATCCTAATGGAATTCGTATCAGGGTTGTATGACCCACCAATCCACTTTATCTCTTCTGGTCTAAAATAATCACCTCTAATATAAAAAGATTCAGATAGACCTGCTTCATATGCCCTAAAGTCATGTAAGCCATTCCAAGTTATAAAATTTACTCCTAAGTCACTTACAAATGAAGTAGTTTGACCTGAATAAAGAGATTTACGAACAGACTCACTAATTGTTGAAGTAACACTCGCTATTACTATGTCAATTATGGCTACAACAACTGGTCCACCCAACGCACCTAGTGCAAAATCATACCATGGGATATGTTTTTTATAACTGATTGACGGGTTCTGATCCTTAACAAAGTAAACTGATTCTTCTGCAGGATTGTATCTACACTCACTTCTACTTGAAACATTAAAAGTTACATTAGCCCCTGCCAACCCAGTTATATTAAACTTTCCTGATGCTTGAAAAATTAGGAATTTATCTTGAATAGAAATACTTAATGATGTTAACTTGGGATGATATGTTTCAAGCCCCCACTTAACAGAACCACAATTAATTTCACCATTATTTTCTATTCGACCTATGGTTCCTTTAGTAGGATGGTACACAAAATTTTCATCAGTTGTACCGTTACTAAATGAACTTGATAATTCAGGCAGGATTAAGTTTTTCAAGAAAAGCTCATTTGATATCAGCAAGAAGATACTATAACCTTCTTTTAAGAGTGTTGAATCAATTTCTTCTATAAGATCATTAACTTGTTTCTCGGTAGTAACTGACAGTATAGCAAGGAATCCTTTTTGGTCTTTTGATGTTTCTTGATAAAGGTAATGACATTTTTTTGGTGCTAACCATCTTAGGTTTGTTGATTTTTCGCCTTCTTCAAAGATATTAGATGTGATTGTTTCTGTCGGTTCACTCTTACTAACAGTTGAATTAACAACATTCTCTTCTCCTTTTTGGTCAGATGACAATTTCTTGTAAGTATAGACTGGAGAGTTGTTTGATAATTCATCTACCGTGTAAGTATAGGAAAAATTAATTTTGTCACTTTCATTTACATTTGTAAGGGTAAATATCCAAACACCCTCATTTTGTTCAACCTTTATTTTTCGTTGAATCTGATCATTTACTGTGTAGTGAAGATCAACATAGGATGACGTTTTGTAAGGGGAAAAAGTAAATGCTATTGAACCTGTTCCCTCAACTATATCGATTGAATAGTCATCTTCTTCAATTGTAGTAATATCATTAATAGATGGTTCTTGAAGTTCTGTAGTAATTGTGTAGCTGTTTGATACAGTAGCCTTAGAAATATCATTTAGTAAATATGTGAAGGAAAATTTTATTGTACTTCCTTTTCTTACATTTGTGATAACGTAATTCCATCCATCATCATGTTCTTTTGCCTTCACATCTTGTTCACCTTCATTATCAACTTGATAATGAAGATCTACTGAAGAAGTAGAATCTGATAAAATAAGAGAAATTACTAATTTACCATTCATTTCACCGATTTTAATCATGTATTCATCTTCTTTAATTTCAGAATAAGCTGCTAAAGTAGTTAAAGTAATAGTTGTACTCTCAGGTGATTCATTACCTTCATCATCATAAGCTAATACAGAATAACTATATGTTGAATTAGCTAAAAGGCTTGAATCTTCATAGAATGTTGAACTAGAGGTTTGAACATTTCCGTCAGAACGCTTTATTTTATAACCAGTAATTGCACCCTCAATCGTAGGGTTGTCCCAAGTTAAGCTGACGCTCTTATCCGTTAGCCCGGAAATAGATAAGTTTACTGGTGTTTCTACAAATCTAAATTCATTAGAATTTTGAAGATGTTCGTCACCTTCTATAAATAGCTCAATCCTTGAAAATACATAGGATAGCTTTGCTTGATTTGAGAGAAACAACTTAGGTAACACTGTATTTAGCACACCCCAAGCAACATTGGTGGTGTCAATTTGACCAGTTACATCAGGAGTAACAACAGTAACAGCTCCAGGTGTCGTATCCCCAGGTTCACTTCCAATTACCTCTACGTTAAATATAAGGTTTTGTACATTAGAAACCTTTGAATCGTTAATAAACTGTAACTGCATTTCCATGACCGGTTTGATATTTTTTATGTCAACTTCCATAGTACCCATTTTCAAGACACCTTGTTTTATAGGTGTTTCGAATCTCAATAATGAATTTGAACCTCCTGATATGATTTGCCATGCATCAAAGTCTCCTGAAATTTCTATACCATCCTGTTCAAAATGAAATGAAGAAATTATTTGAGACATGTTACTTTGCAATTGCTGATTAACTCTGTTAATTGAACACACATTAATTATGTCCCAACCTTTTGTATCCACATCTACACCTCCATCACCCCCATTAATATCTTCAAAATTTAATAGCAATAAGGGTCTAATCATTACCAGTTAAATGAGTAAGAATTTGTGAATATTTTACTTTTTTCAAGAGTATTAGTAGTACCCATAAAATATAATCTTCACAACTTTCTATTTTTATATACAACAAAATTTTCTTTTTTAACTGATAATATTTTCCCTATTCTATAAAGCATTAGTACGAATAATAATTTGACTGAGATCCAAAGTGTATTTATTTTCTGTTGAAGTATTACTAGTAGCCACAAATATAATTTGCTCAATTCTCAATTTTTATATACAACAAAATTTTCCTTTTTATCTGATAATATTTTCCTGGCGAATATACATGTTCTCTTTTTAAAAATATAAGTAAGACTGAGAATATGTTTATATTTATTTTCATCTAATACAACAAATATCATCTCTTCAATTTTGTATTCTTATTCAACAAAATTTTCTTTTTAATAGATAACATTTCTCCTACAAATATATATGCTCTCTGATAGAGAAGGTCCTAGTAATTTTTATTGAATGTATAAAAAACTTTGTGTAATAAATTTTCATTCTCATCATTTTAAGTTTGGCCTAAGGGTCCATCTGAAAAAAAGTATTCTTCTATCATAAAAAACAATTCATACATATAACTGAGAACAACGGTATTTCAATAACCCAAAAGATTTTTGAATTAAAATATTTTTCTGGTTCATACTAATACTCATAAATAAAGTTAATGAGGTGATTAAATGCTTCAATTAGGTGAATTAGGTGAGCTAGGTGTTCTAGTTGCAGTAATTTATGCTTTAGGTGAAGTAGTTAACAAATTAATACCAAACAAATTCATCCCTATAATTAGGCTTTCTTTAGGGGTTATCGCTGGATTAGTGTATATTGATGCAGAAGGAACCAAAAATGCACTTTTCTATGGAATCATAATTGGTTTAGCATCAAATGGATTAATTGATTTAAACAAGTTTTTGGTTAATAAAGATGGTGTCGTAGTTTATGAAAATGACAAGGGCGAACCTGATGTAAAATTACATGACAAAGAAGCAGACCTAGAACAAGTAGATAAGGATAATGAAATTGAAACAAATAATGTAACTCCAAGTGATCATATAGTAGAAAAAGACAAGGACAAAACTGATGTGAAATCACAAAGTAAAGAAGAAGATTTAAAGCAGGTCTATAACGATAAAATAGATATAAATAAATTCAATTAAATATGCCACACAAAAGCTAACAGATTCACATTGATATAGTTAGACTCTTAAAGGAAACTTGATTAAATACAGAACAGACAAGTTTTTATTATATTCAAAATTTCAAAAACATATCTAGTTAGGAGAATAAAGATGCAACAAAGAAATCCAGCTAATAATGTAAAAGGTATTGATGTTTCTCATTGGCAAGGGAATATAGACTGGAATAAGGTGAAATCTGATAACATAGAATTCGCCTATATAAAAGCTAGTGAAGGAACCACTTTCGTAGATAGTAATTTAGAGAATAATTATAATAACGCAAAACAAGCGGGGATAAAAGTAGGATTTTATCATTTTGGTACACCAAGTCAAAGTCCACTAGACGAGGCTAGTTGGTTTCTGAATGTAACATCTAATTATCATAATGATCTGCCTCATGTGCTAGATATTGAACAAAATAATCAGCTATCTAAAGCGCAGATTACACAATACTGTGAGCAATGGTTATCAAGCATTGAGGAAAGGTCCAATTATCAGCCAATTCTTTACACCTATTCTTCATTCGCTAAATCTTATTTAGAAAGTACTCTAGGCAAATGGCCACTCTGGATAGCCCAGTATGAAGTAGAAAAACCTAATGATAATGAGATTTGGGATAGTTGGGCTATTTTTCAATATACTGATAGCGGGACTATTAATGGTATTACAGGAAATGTTGATATGAATGAAATGAATAAAGAATTCTTTTATATGGTAACATCCGGAAAATCCGAAAGTGAATTAATAAATAAATGTAAATATACTTTACCCACTGAAACATTAGAGCACGGAGATCGTGGTGAAAATGTCATGAAGATTCAAAAA
Source organism: Nanhaiella sioensis (assembly GCF_046557775.1). NCBI lineage: Bacteria > Bacillati > Bacillota > Bacilli > Caryophanales > Bacillaceae > Nanhaiella > Nanhaiella sioensis. Next base: position 29,973 of record NZ_JBKAEG010000002.1, on the reverse strand, counting down.
ATATTAGCAGATTTAAATTTCTATCCAAACAAAAATGCTCCTCAACATGGCATAGATGGTGTATATGGACTAAAAACAAAAGACATGGTACAGCGCTTTCAAAAAGTATATTTACCATATGAAGTTGATGGCATATATGGGGCAAATACAAGAGAAAAAATAGCAAGTCTCCTCAAAGAAAGAGGCTGTGAAGTACTTTAAAATAACTCAACACAGCATGAGAGTAGTTAGATAAATCTCTAACTACTTAATTAAATAGAGGTAGAGCCAGGAGAAACCCTGTTATAAACGCTAATTAATGAACTATCCACCACTTAATAATGAGGGATTTCGAAATGCAAAATCCTAAAGGTTTTTTAATTGACTAAGCTATCTCCGTCGTTCCTACGGATAAGAGATGAATTGCTTCGTTTCTGAAATTCTGTCCGGATTTAATAGCTCTATTGTGATTGGTTACGAATAATGGACAATCCCATATACTTAAGTTTAGATTCTTAACACCTTTGTTTTTGAAACCACATTGAGAACAAAGTTGCCTTAAGGCAAATGTTTTAGATACCTATAATGATTTTTTTACCGTACTATTTACCCTTATATTCAAGGATTGTACAAACTTTGGCCCAATATACTTCACTAATTACTTTAGCTCGATAAACGTTTTTTAAGCGTATTACTCACTTGCAAGTCCTTGTTCCTAGCATTCGATAATTTCTCTTGTAGACTTGCTACTTTGATACAATTTTCATTCCATTTCGCGTACCTTTTGTACGTCTAGAAAGAATACATTGAGCATTTGCTAGTTTTTCTTCTAGCATTAGAAAGAATTTAGGATTTAAATAGTTCTTTTTAAGGGTGGCGAAGTATATTTATCCCATATCAATGTCGATGGACGAGTTTGTTCTCACTAATATTTTTGCTACAACTTCAGCTTGAAGAAAGACAAAATACTTTCCTAGAATTGCGTCTAATCGTTGCAATGATAATTCTAACCTCAACATTATCACTTTTTGTATATTTTATTAGTCCATTGTAGGCAACTTGACTTTTTCCTACAATGGAAATGTTCCGTTTGTATGTTTTGTCATATACGGTTGAACTTTATTCTTTTTAGATTTTAACCTACGCACACCATTATGTTTTTTTAAAAAAACAATCAAGAGCCTCTGCAAGATTACGTAATGAAGGTTGAAGAGAAATACAGTAAACGCCTTTAAATAAAGTAGTTTTTTACTTAGTCAGTTCGGCAGAACAAATAACATACGTTAGGCATTACTAGGCTGTTTATATGTATCATTCCATGAAGCTAAATAATGATTGAAAACAAAACTACTACAATCAATAGTTTTAGCAATTAGCAGGTTTTGTTCTTAGTCTGGATAGATAACAAATTTAATGGCAGTTTTGACCAATCATTTTCTTCATCTCACTTGTCTATTAAGAATTAATTATACAATATCAAAGTGATTTTTATCTCACACAAACGGTCAATCATCCCCACACTTAACCTTCATCACTTCGACTTGTTCCGGTTTGAAGTGGGGTCTTCTGACCGAACAATGATAAATTAACTAATCATTATAGAACAAATATACTTCAGGAGGAAAAACAATAATGAAAATTAAACTATTATATATCGGCATTTATTGTACTGTACTTTTATTGGGCTCTGGATTTACCTTGGGGAATAACAATTTCCAAAAAACGGTGCTAGAGATCGGTAAAAACAATAGTATACCATTAATTTTACAAAGTTCTAACACCACTAGTAATTTAAATATAACTATTCCAATATCCGCTGATGAGAAAAATTATGAGCAGATTGTTTTGGATTTAATAAATGAAGAAAGACAAAAATATAATTTACCACCTTTGCAAAAAGATAAAAAATTAAGTAAAGTGGCACAAATTAAATCTAAAGACATGCAAACAAATAATTATTTCAATCACACAAGTCCAATATATGGTACGCCATTTGATATGATGAGGAAGTTTGGTATTCAGTTTAAATCAGCTGGCGAAAATATTGCCTATGGTCAGAAAACGCCGCAGGAAGTAGTTCGTGCTTGGATGAAAAGTCCAGATCATCGTAAGAATATATTAAACCCTAATTTTACTCATACTGGAGTAGGGTTTGAAAAGAAGGGGTATTACTGGACTCAAATGTTTATTAGCTGATAAATTCATTATTAGATCTCTGTTACTAACTGTTATGTATTAATATAATACCGTTTCTAAATTTTTGAAAATCTTATATGAACTAATGCTCAGTTTTCAAATACGTAGGAGGTGTTTTTTAATGAGAGATTATAAATCATATACTGAGATCATGAAGTCCTACGGTAATGCTCTAGGATATATACAAGAATTAACAATTTTAGATGAATACATCCAAATAATAATTGACGAAGCGCTTAATAATCGAAAAAAAGAAATGCTATTGCAAGAGATCGATGAGGCACTAGATGCTAGAAATTATAATTTATTTATGATGCTTTCGTCTAAATATATCCAATTAATTTGAATGTGTTCTTAAATAAACCTAGTATATTACACTATAGATGTACTATCTTGTCATGAGAAGATATGGCTTATAAGTAATGGATCTAAGTCAATATTTTGGAAATAATAAATTGAGTTTTTGTGTTGTTTATATTATATTTTCGATTCTAAGTAATCCTAGTTTTATGGAGATGGAGATACGGACATGATATTTTAGCCAAGAAAAACAATCTTACAAAAATCGGTCTACTTCCGCAGGATATCATACCCTTCCCTCCATGAGACCAAATGAATTTACAACTCCATAAAGACCATGTTGTAGTTACAAGTTCATCATTTGATTTTGCACCCTCCACTGATTTTACTATGGTAAAAGTTCTTTGTGAGACTGTTTTTGCACAGTATTCCGAGGATCATATTGATGAATTTAATCATGTGTTTTCAATTTTTATAATTAATCAACAATCTACAAATGAAAATTTTCAGTGGTTAAAGCCAACCTATGTTCATTATGCACTAACATCAGTTAATAATAGTGAAAATGAAGAAACAAACCTGAGGAAGAGTACATTAGGGTTATGTGTATGACAGAAGGAAGAGTACATTAGGGTTATGTGTATGACAGAAGGAAGAGAACCTCCTATAAGTGGGCATGCGATAGATCCAAATATGCTTAAATACTCTGAGTCTCCATCAGCTTTTGCGATATCTGGTCCTTTATTTGTAGAAAATAGGCTTTTACCTTGAGTTGATTATTTATTTGAAGAGGATGATATTAAAGATTTTGATATACAAAATGATGGCTTGACCATAACCAATTCTAAAGTAATGATTTGGGATACTTTTGAAGATAGTACGGGTAAAAAGCAAAAGGCTAAAATACCAGCTGGTAGTTTTAGAATGACATTAAGTGATGATAAAATATCAGTAAAATTTAATGATATGCAATGTGAGACAGACTACGAAAACGTAATAGCTCATGTAAGATATTTCGATGACTTTATTTTTTCTATCCAAAGGGGTGGTCCTGATCCTAGTGGGAGTTTTTATAAAAACAGTTTACAGTTGAATTCAACACATTTGGTACCGAATATAGATCTAGAAATTGATGGTGATGGATACTTTGGGGGTATAGGTAATTTGCTATTGAACGCTGCTCTTGGTGCACTTGTAGATGCTTTAGGAGCATTGACTGTTGAAGGGCTTATTAAAGGCGGATATTTGATACTTTCTGATTTATTTGAATCATCTGAGTTAGAGACAGCAGCAATAGCCGAAGAAGGTGAAACTATAAAGTACGACACTCAGCCTGTAGTACAGGGATATCGTGACTTATCAGAAAATATGGGAATAAAACCAGATAAAATCAATAGAATATCTGTTACTACAGATGATGGAGTAGAGTCATTTGATATATTCGGTAAGGATGATGAATATTTATATGATTTAAATGGTACGAAAATAGAATATAATTTAGAGGAAAATACCATTAATAACCGACCAATCATAGATGGTGTTAATACATTAAGAGATACACCTAGATTATATAATGGCGATGACACCCTGCTTGTTCTAAATACAGAAGATGAACCAGTTATAGTATCTCACATTAGCCAAGACAAGACTGTTTATGGTTTCCTAGACATTGATAATCCCCGAATAAGTGCTTTAGGAAAAATAGATGACATTGGAAATTTCACATCTGAATACGATAATCTTGCAGACAACAGTCTGCATAAAACGATGGGTAAAAATTTTATGGAGAAAATAAAAATTGAATTCTCAGATAGTGGTGAGATCACAGAATACTCAAAGTATACGAGCACCAATGAGTTTAGAATCCTGGGTTTTGGTGAGCAAAGCCAACTTATTGTACATGATATAGAGAAAGAAGAATTCCTAGATATTAAACAGGCTGATAGCATAAAAAATTATTTTGAAAAAGTTGGATTAAGTGATGAAAAGATTAAGTCCCTTCCAAAAATAATAAAAACCAATACATTTGATGAAGATATAGTCAGTTACAGTGACGGTTCTTCTGAACCAATATACGGAATTACTTCTGAAGGTGATGTCATTATTAGAACCCAAAATTTATTTGCCGGTAATGTTAATGCAAGTTTAAATTTTATAACAAGCAACACTACTACTCTAAATATACAGAATGATTTTGGTGAGATATTAGGAAAGGAATTATTTCCAAGCGTTGATATGACCCCAGAAGAACTAGAAGAAGAAGCAAGAAGATTTAATGTTGTAGAGGACTTACCACTAAATATTTCAGTGATTGAAAATGACAAACTATTTGTACAGAGTGTGATAAAGAACCTTTCAAAAATTCGAGTACCATTTTATACTGCTTGCGTGGTTGGTATGACTTTGGGATTTTCAAAAATTCCAGGCTATGTTAAAGACAAAATCAAGAACGAGGAATACAGTAAATTTCCTTCTCTAGATGAATTTGGTCATTTGGTCAAAACTGTTTAAGTTCAGTAAAATGGCCAAACTCTGGAGGGTTTGAATTACAAACTGCTTCATTACATTCCTGCCTCCTTTTAGGCGGAAATCTACTGCAAGCAGATGATAATGACATCATCTAATATATAAAGAGAAGTCATAACATTTATGAAGAACAGGACTATTCGATTCAATAATCATAGGTACCTAATAAATAAAATAATGGGATAATATTAAACATATGTGTGTCTCAATCGAAATACATGTCTCTTGTATACTTCAGTAGTTATGGATTATGTATAAATGTAACTCGTACGGCATCATATCAATATACTTACACCTCAAGGGTATTGATATAACCTTAGCTTAATAGTGACGACTATTGGACTTGAGTCAATATCTTGGACACAAAAAGATTAAGTTTCATACAGAGTCTTTGAATAGTCCTTCTATTGCTTGAGGTGTTTTATAAGCGATATTGCTATGCTTTCTTTTTCTGTTATACCATGCTTCGATAAATTCAAAGATGGCGAAATTAGCAGTTTTATAGTCTAGATATTGAAAATGATTTACTTCTTCTTTCATCAATATAGCGTGTGTTGATTCAAAACAGGCGTTATCAAAAGGGTACATCCTTTTTGACTAAAGGAGTGTGTTGTACCGTAAGATTTAATACTGTCAGTAATTACTTGGCTTGTATATTGTGAACCTAGGTCAAGTATGTAGAATTAACCTTTCGGGTGGTAATTGAGTTACGTAAGCGTTTTCTAGAGCTTTTATCACGATTTCTGTTGACATTTCCACAGAAAAGGAATAGCCGACAATTTTTCCGAATGTAAATACACCATCGATTCTAAACCATCCATCTTTCACTGTATACACACATAAGTTATATCAGCCACCCACTTTTCATTAATTGATGAAGTTGGAAAATAAAAATCTCTTTTCAAGATGTTTTCTAGATTTACAACTTTCTCATTTGAACCATGTGGACCGAATTTCTTTTTAACAATAGGATGGTGAATTTTTGGAGCCCCATAATGTCCTTTACTCTCTTTATGGGTAGTTGTCATTTGCTCATTGATTTATCTATTTTCTCTTTCACTTTTTGATTCAACCTTATTTAATGATTGATAATATGTAATGCGAGATATATTCAATACCTCACACATAAGTGATACTAGATATTCTTTCGTTTTCTTTTGGATGAAGCTCGTTAGCTCTTCTGGATTTTCTTTTTCGCGAATATGGCCATAGCTTTTCAAAAATTTCATTCTCCTCTTTAAGACGAAGCATCTGTTTTGTATCTTAGAAATATCATCAACCGTAGGGCTTGAACCATCTTCTGTTTCAATAGGAGAGTACTTCTTATTCAAATGATCCGATACGCCATATTCATTACTCAGTTCTTTGACTGAGCTACTAGAACGGTAAAGTTCAACGGCCATTTTCTTGAAATCTTGAGTATATTTCTTACCCGTAATTTTGTTTCCCACCCGGACACAACCTCTCTATATACATTTTAAGTACTTAACGTTTTTGTGTCCATAAAACTATACTAACTCCATCGTTAATGTAACTTTAAAGTTTTATATAGTATTGATATAATATAAAAGGTTTGATTTCAGCCCCTAATATTACTCTTCCTTGATCTAATATAATCCTTTTTGAAAAGTTTTTTCCCCTTTAACATCACTCTCTTCTCCTGTCTCATCGTTCACCATATCGATCCATCATTCCATTAAAATCATCCCTTATTCAGTTGCTGGTTCTAGGATAGGATTTGTCCCCTTCAGCTCTCTAGCGCCAGTCATATTTTTCCAACATCTCGATTATTGCCAACTCTACCAAGTCTGATCTATACAACCTTTTTGAATCAGCTAGTGCTTCAAAACGTACAAGTATGTCATTTGACAAACCATAAGTACGGCGTATCTTATTTGGCGTATGTAAGACCTTAGAGTTAATAGCTTGATGAATTGTATATAAATTTAAATCAATTATACTATTGAAACTCAAATGATTAGGAATTGATTGAATAAGTACTCTTAATTTTAAAACCTCATCATCTGTTAGGGGTGGAACTTGTTCGTTTGGTTTTATTAATATCTCTTTTTCTAGGTCGCCTTTAGGTACGTTAAATTCCCAACACCTCATAATTTTATTGAATACAATACCTACAGATTGCAAATATCTGCTCAAAGTTCTTGGAGAAACACCAATTTCTTCAGAAATTTTTTTTAATGATTTCCCTTCTTTTAACAATTGAATACAATGTTGAACATTCACAAGGTATCAATCCTTTCTAGTATTAGTATAATCCTTAAGGATATGGAATTATTATTACAGTTCCTTCATTTAATTATTCACCCAAAATGGAATTATTCAGTGAGATTTTACTCCCTCCCTGAAATCATAAATGTGAACTTATCATTCGTTTTGAATTTAAATTTAGAACAAAAATATTGCATATTATTAGTAAAAACGCTCATATTAATGGTATCTACTAATACTTAATTTAAGTTTAGTAAAATAAGGAGGTTGCTATGAATAAAATTGTTTACATAATTATGTTCGCTACCACCTTATTTTTAAGTGGCTGTTGGGATGAACGCTCTCTTAAGGATTTATATTTATCTACTGGACAAGGGGTCGATATAAATGAAGGTGGTAAATTGCAGATTACCTCAATATTCTTGGATTTTAGTGATGATGATGATGGACAGAATGTTATTACAGAAAATTCGCAAACCTTCAGGGGGGCTAGAGATAGATTTAACCGGGAAATTCCAGGTGATTCCTCTTTAGCAAATACAACATTCATATTACTATCTGAAAAAGTTGCTAAGAAGGATTTATTCCCTACTCTTAGTGTGTTTTTCAAATCATCTCAGAATTCAACAAGACCACTTTTAGCTTTAACTAAGGACTCTATCGAAGATATTTTCACAAAAATCGAAAAAAAACGTTATGACTACATGTTGCATCTATTAGAAGAAGCCGACCGTGCAACCATAGCACCAGAAATAAATTTGTTCGACCTGTTTCCAATTATCTTCAGTCAAGGTATTGATTTCTCAATACCCTATTTAGAGTTGCAAGACGATATTAAAGTTAGTGGAATCGCATTATTTCATAAGAATTCCTTCACTGGTACCATATTATATGGTGATGAGGCTACATTGTATATGCTACTAATAGATCAAATAGGTAACACTGCAAGAATGGAAATTAAAGTGGGAGAAATCAATAATAACCCATCTTTTGTAATTTTAGATACTACAAAAAGCAAATCAGAAGTTGAAGTTAATATAGAGAATGAAAAGATAAAGGTAATTGTAAGTTTGTCAGTGAAAATGTCTTTACAAGACTCATCAGATATAGGTGTTGAGGAAATGGATACAAAAGATTTAGAAAAAGAACTTGCACAATTATTGACAACAGAAGCAGAAAGAATTATTCATAAGCTTCAAGATGCAAACTGTGATGCATTCGGGATTGGAAAAACTCTAAACTCTAAGTATCATGAAGTGTGGAAGAAATTAGATTGGGAAAAGGAATATCAAGATGTAATTATTGAACCTATAATAGACGTTCAAATTATTGATTCAGGTATTCTCAAATTTCAAGGGAATAATAAACTATGAATAACAAACAGATACTTACAGCATCTCAACTTACTCTATCCATTGTTTGTACACAGGTGGGGTTATCTGCTTTTAGAATTCAAGAATTAATGCAATCAAATGTTAGGAAGGATGCCTGGATAACCATAATTGTTGGGGGGTTAGCGTTACAGGTTGTGACAGTTGTATTTTGGATATTGTTAGAAAAATTTCCATCTCAGACATTTTTCCAAATTACAGAAAATATTACTGGACCAATATTAGGCAAAGTAATTATTTTTACTTATACAATTTTTTTCACCATTATGGCTAGTATTGAGTTATCAGTTATTACTAGAACTATTTCCATATGGGCTCTACCTAGAACCCCATTTTTTGTTATTTCATTATTAACTATATTAATTGGGGTTTACATTACAAAAGACACTGTTGATACAATAGTAAGATTCCAGAACTGGATCTTTTTCTTAATTGTAATCAAAATACTTATGTTTAGTTTATTAATTAGTGATATTAAGGATTTACAATTTTTATTTCCTTTAGGAAGTAGTGGCTTACTTACTATCATGAAAGAAGTTTCTTCTCCTATGTCTTATTTGATTGGGAATACACTAATGTTTATGTTGTATTCAAAGACAAAGGGGGCTCCTAAAATGAAGTTATATTCAGTATTAATAGCTAATTTTATTTCCATTTTTATTTTCACTTCTCTTTCAATAATGGCAAGTATTATTTATAGTCCTGATCAAGTTGGTCACATCGTTAATCCATTAGTGTATATGTTCAAAGATACTGCAATTTCTATTTTTCAGCGTTTAGATTTATATTTTTTAATTTTACGTTATATTTTCAAAATAGTAGCTTTTGTATCTGTATTTTACTTAGCTTCTTCTGGTGCGAGTTATATATTAAATAGAGAACAACATAAACCAGTTGTTCCTTATCTAGGAATTGTGATACTGTTGCTTTCAATGTATATTCCTGTTGAATATATTATAAGAATGGAGTTTATCACTACTTCTATCTTTGTATATATCATCCCAATACTTCTATTGTTTATATCTATTATATTCAGAGTTAACAATAAGTGAACCGTTTAATGGTTTGATAAACACAAATAACCAGGTTTTAAGCACTTTTATACGAGAGGAGATCTGCAGATGGATACCAAGAATAGATTTCAAAAAAATACAAAATTTAAAGATATTGAAACCTCTACTAGTACGCAGGTTGATTTATCATGTTCTCTATACAAAAACAGCAAATATATCGACTTAATATTTGAAGGTACTTCAGATATATCTAAAAAAAACATTGATTTACACAATTTAAAGGGAGTTATATATTTTTTAGATGTACTTGTAGACGATTCTAAGATTGAAGAAAAAGTGATTAGACCAATCTTATCATCCATAGATCATCAAGAGTTCGATAAAAAATTAACGCTTAGTTCAATAAATAAAACTGAAAATATGGAAGATGTGATTAACTCACTCCTCGATGGAATGTGTGTAGTAATAGTTGACTCTATTTCTACAGCATATATTTTAGATATATCAAATAACACTAGTCGAGAATTTGAAGAAAGTCCTACTGAACAAGTTATTGCTGGTCAACACATTGGTTTTGTAGAAAGCCTTGATAATAATCTATCATTAATTCGTCGGTATATAAAGAATCGTGATTTAAAAATTGAGTATTATTATTGTGGTAATAAAACAAAAACTAAACTTTCTATTGCATATATTAAAGGATTAACGGATTCTTTAATTTTAGAAGAACTGGATAGAAGAATTTCTTCGATTGATGTTGAATCATTACAAGGGCTAGGCATGATTCAAAGATGCCTTGATGATTATCCAAAATCACCATTTCCTCAATTATTAAGAACTGAAAGATCAGACCATACAGTTAATCATCTATTAAATGGAAAAATTGCCTTATTTATTGATGGACACCCAGCATGTCTGATTTTGCCAGTTAACTTTTTTTCCTTTTTTCAATCACCTGAAAGTGTTAATGCTAGATGGACCATAGGAGCGATATATCCATTTATCCGTCTTTTAGCAACATTAGGAGTATTCATCCTCCCTTCTTTTTATATAAGTGTCATATCTTTTAACTTTGATTCAGTTACATTAGAAATATTATTACCAATATTACATTCATTACAACAAATACCATTATCACCTTTAATGGAAGCTTCTTTTATGCTAATGACACTAGAGCTTCTTCGTGAAGCTGCTGTTCGATTACCTCCTGTAATTTCACAAACTATAGGAATTGTAGGAGGGTTAATTATAGGACAAGCAATTGTTGACGCAGGGATTGTCTCAAATCTAATGGTGATAGTAATTGCCCTTACAGCTATCTTAGCGTTTATTGGCCCTTATCAAGAAATGCGATTGACAATACGTTTTATAAGTTTTCCAATTATGGTTTTGTCCTCTCTTTTTGGTTTAATTGGACTTGCTATAGGGATGCTGTTTTTAATATCACATCTTTGCAAATTAAAAACTTTTGGGAGACCATATTTTTCTCATGATGATTTAAAAATACTAATTAGGCAACGTGTACTTTAAGGGATACGGCCAGTAACTTATTGGTTGAAGTGATGAATATTGTTACTTTATATTATTTTTCAGCTTTTTATTAGCTCTGGATAAGGTAGATAGTCATATATCCCTTACTTACCTTTCACTTACTCTATATAGTTATGGTTCAGGTGAGGGTCGACTAACCAGGAAATAATAATAGATAAACTCTCTATGAGAAGCTTAATCTCTTCTCTTTCTTTACTTTAGTTATGTTCCCTAACACATCAACTTGATATTTTTCTAAATCAAGCAGTGTTTTGGAGCCTATTCTAATATTCTTAATAGAACCGTCATGACTATCAACTGTAAAACGACCGTTATTAATATCTATTGATTTATAATAACCTATAAATTCACAAATTGACGTTTTTTCCCCTTCTAATGTTTTTACTTGTTTTTCTTTTTTTAAAGTGAATTTTATCAAATCATTTGGATATAAACTAAATTTGAATTGAAAACTATTATCCATTAACGGCCATTGATTATAAGGCTTGCTATTTGCAACCGCTCTATTTGGTAAATATTTACAACAACTATCTATAACATAAATTGGGACACAATAGTATTTGTTCTTTTTAAAGAAAACATCTGTTCTTAAAATATCTCCGTTGTAAACAACTCCTTTGTCGTTATTTACATACCTAACTACATTTCTTTTATCTATCATTTTTACTGACTTAATAACAGGTCCCTGTTCACCAGATTTAGTGGGTTTTCTTAACTCTTTTTCAAAAGCTTTAGCAGGATTATTTTGAAATTGTAATAATCTTTGTTTGATAGCGTTATAAGTGTATGGATCACTGTCTTTATTGTACATGTCGAATTCACCACTATTATCTAGTCTTATCTTGCTCAAAGGTGTTTTTACACATGTTAATGCAATTCCTTCACCTGATTGTCCAATGTAACGTCTAATAGTTCCCTGATGGGCTATTCCAGTAATCTTTCTACTTGGTGTCCTTGACACAAATACAGGTTTTATTTTTTCGACATCTTTGTTATTAAAGTGAATAGTCTGACGATTTTCTAAATACTGATAGGGGTTATGGCATATCCTCTCTTTTATTTCTTCCGTGAAATTATTCCAAGGAGTAGGAAAAATAACACTTTCATCAACCGTATAATTTGAATCCATTTCTTTTTTATCGAAATATTCAGATAGTTTGCGATTCAGATTTTTGGTTATACTTGAAACAATTGCTGCATCAATCGCATGATCCAGATCACATGATTTGGCTACCTCATTTAATCCCCAGAGTTCTTTAAAATGACAGACTACTTTTTGATTTACGATATGGACGTTTTTATCTCCCCCTCCCTCAAATATTAAATTTCTTTGAAGATAATTAGAAATTCTCAGAGAGGTAAAACCAATCTCTCCAGATATATAGTCTTCAACATACTTTTTTTCCTTTTTTTCTCTAATATCTTGCATTAAAAAATTTTGTTTTTTTCTGAAGTTCATTTTATTATTTACATTTATTAAATTTTCAAAAGTATACCAATCTTTTCTTGCAGATTGAAAATAGTTAAATGGTAATTTATTTCCCTTATTCTGATTTTCAAAAGGAAATACTAAAACTTTATTATCAAAGGTATTATCAAAGCTTTTACTGTACGGAATGATGTGATCAACTGTAACATAATCCTTAATAAATAATTTATTAATATCAATATTATTCTGGGAATACAAACATACTCCTTCTTGCTCTAACCATAATTTGTACTTATCTATATCTTTTTCTTGAGGATTGACAATCCCCTTTTTAACTAATAGTTGGTGAACTTCTTTATTGAATATTTCATTCTGGATCTTATTTCTTAAGTTTTTCTTTCTTTGATTAAAATTCTGGGTTAACTTTTCATCCACCAATATATTGATCTCCGTAGGGAACCCATATTTTTTTACGACCGAATTTACCACCTTACGTGTTTGTGTAAGTGCTCTCTTTATTATGTGATTATTTGAAACCTCATTAGTTATGGGGGGTAAAAGTCCTTTTATATGATGACTATCTTTTACGCGATCTTGATATCCAACTTTTTCACAAGCTTTTTTTAAGGTGTAACCTTTTTCTAAGAAAGGAGTAAGTTTTTTTATAGCTATTAACGAAAAATTACTAATTTTACGGAAGTTTAATCCTTCTAATTGTATTATCAATTCTTCATCGTAACCTTTTTTTGGAGTGGAGGAATTGACCCTCTGATAATTTGATAAATAATTATGAAAATCACCTTTATCTTTTATAAATGTAAGTGCATAAGCAAATACATCTAAGTCTGTTTCTTCAAATATCTCAAATAGTGACTTCCCATATATACCTACAATTACTTCTTTTAAGTAATGAAATTCACTTAATTCAACAAACACTTCTTTTTCACATATAAAAGAGGTTGACCCTGAAGGATAATATAATCCAGAAAAGCGAAAAGATTCATTCAATTTTAACATTTGTCTAATACTACTATATGTAAGCTTTTTAAATTGTAAAGCTAGTTCTAAAATTTGGTTTCTTTGTATACTTGTTAGTTGGATAACTGCAGAGTTTTGTATTAACTTCAACTTGTTTATAGCCTGTAATGCGAGAAATTTTTGGTAAGTAAATGAACCTACAGGTGCTCTTCTTTCATTAACTTCATATCTACAAAAGCCAACCTTCTTTTCAAGTTGTTCTTTTGTGATATAAGGTCTTTGTGAAGACCAAATATCAATATATTCCTTTTCAAATGATTCAGTTGCATATTGATTTTTATATTCTCTCTGTTTTTGAAATATAAGCTTTATTTCTGATAGTAAATCTTCTCTATGGACAGCTCTATAATAGCTATCTGATTTTCCATCTCTATTATTATAAAATTTATTGTCAAGATTGTACATTTCTGCAACAGTTCTATAGTTATTTTGTTCCATTAATTTTTTGTTCTCGTTTATATTGTTAATTAATACCCCATTTTCCTTTGTTTTAAATTTCCCATTAGGATTAAATCCTCTTTTTTTTGCTAAATTAAGCAATACTCCAGCAAATTCAATATTGGATAATTCTCTATCTAAAGCATCTACTCTTAGTTTAATTATATTTTTATAAATAGAATGTCTGTACATAGATTCTAATTGAAAGCTATGTACTAATCCATTACGCAATATTAATTTTTTTATTCTATCAATTCTGTGCTTTTTCCTTCTTAATTTCTTCCTCTCAGACCGCACATGATTACGCGTTTCAGATAAAGATTTTCCATTTTCTGGGTTTTCTGGTGTTTGATACACTCTAACACCAAAATCCTCAAATTTATTCTGTTCATAGTTAGTGACAGACCAACCACAAGAAGAAATGCCGATTGATAAACCCAATCTATATTTCAGAGCCATAATATCCCCCTTTTAAATCTGATTAAAAAAATTCAATGTAATAAAAAATAAATGGGGATATCCAATAGGAAAGCGATCCCCAACGCTACGAGCCTTAATTGCTCTTATTATAGCAACCATTATTACTTAACTGATATGGATAAAGTTAATGGGAGCTATAATTACTAATACTATACTTTTATTATGTACATGAATTAATTTATTTAACCCTTAATTGTATCAATTTATTTAAAAAAAATTTAACGAAGGGTGTCTATTAAAACTAGACTCCACTATATTTTTAACATTTTTCGGGTTTTTCAGTTAGATAATAGGGTGATTTAGTGCATAAACTTACAAAAAACTGACATACTACATTTTGTGGGTATTATCTAATACTATTTTTGCAAAAGGTAATTATCGGGTCATTAAGATGTGAGAATTTTCAATATTTAAGTACAGTCTAGAGATGAGGAAATTATATTTTTACTTAATCATTGATTGGAAAATTCGGCCTTTAGTAACAAATTCAATTGTCGACTTGGTGTCTAAATTTAAGAATATTCTAATACTATTATACTAAGTAGAGGAGGGTTTACAATAGTGAAAAAGCTCTTGTTAATTACCATTATCATAATACCTATAGTATTTTTTGTAAAAAAAAATATTATTGATCCATCAGCTATCAAAAGCATACAATCCGATATATTTAATATGGAACAGCAATTAATTAATTTGGTAAATATGGAGAGAACTAGTCATGGTATGAAGCCGTTAAAAGTGGATAAAAAGTTAAGTGAAATAGCATTAATAAAATCTAAGGATATGAAAAAAAATAATTATTTCTCCCACATAAGCCCCACATATGGATATTTTAATGAAATGTTAACCTATTTCGGAGTTTCATATCAAATTGCTGGTGAAAATATTGCAGAAGGAATATACACCCCTTATGAAGTAGTAAATATATGGATGACAAGTAAATTAAATCGACGCAATATACTAAAACCTGAATTCACGCATACTGGTGTGGGTTACTTAGAAGAAGGATCGGTGTGGACACTACTCTTTATACAAAAATAAAAAATGACTGTATTTTAAATTGCAATTTAAAAACTGTATATAATATCCATTGTCCGAAACCTGTTTAGAGATTACTCTTTAGGTGAGTGTCGTAAAACTATACCACAGGGAATTAAATGTTGAATATACTCAAACTTAAACCCCATTCAGAAAGGCCAAAAGAGGACATGTATTCCCAATGTACTAGATCAAGAATTCACGCAAAACGAAGCATTGTCCGTTGTCTTAAGGGATTTAACATATGTAAAAATCAAAAAAATATATGTGTATTTGTTGACTTCTTTAACCGAAAAAATGTTGGATCAGTCGGTATTAAAGTTTAGAAGAATTAACACGAGAGCTCCATCATCACGTGCGTTGGTTTTACCATATTCGTAATAAAAGCACATTAGGGTATGCAAGTCCTATTGAGTACAAAACTTGACACCTTAAGAAAATTGTCTAGTTCGGTGTTGTCAGTCCACTTATTAATATAGCCTAGTCACTTATAAATTGTTAGTCTTTTCCACATAGGAAGTGCCCACTTCAAACAGCCTGAATGATGTTTATTGGTGTTGTAGTTCTACCTTTATCACTGTTGTAATCTCTCCCTTCATTATTAATGGTAAGCTTTTATTAACACATATTTTTAAACAACTAGGACAAGTTTGTGATTTGGCTGGACTGAGTGTAGTGATGTGTTAATAAATAGCTTTTATCTGTACCTGTGAACAAAAAACAAAATGATAGTTATTTAATGAAACAGTAATTTTAGTTATTCTATATTCTTCCATATTTTTATTTTCAGTTTTAACGCTATACTGCAACAAAAGTATCTGAGCCTTTCAGGTAATTAATGTTGCAAAAACTACACCTCATCTTTCAACACTATCATCCAACACATAATGGAATGAGCTTTCCCGCTCGGAAAAGCCTAATGATGGATATAAAAAAGAGCTAAATTAATCATCAAAACGGTTATAATGTTGCGTCATCTTCAGGTATTATTGGTATGGAGTTACCTGGAGAATTATTTATATTTACTGTGAATACAAAAGGAATAGTAAAAGACGAAGTAATATCCCAAAATATTGATAAAAAAAGATGACTTGTAAATTCTAGCCATCTTTTTGTTCATACTTTCATACCAAACAAAGGAATACCTTCAATTGTTCCAACATTCTATACATGTTAAAAACCTGATTCATGGACTTTGTTTATCGTTCTATCCTCCCATACTATGACATAAGTGTTTTCACCGACTTAATCATTAGCTGATCCTTGTGCAGATGTCTCATATTTAATTTATGAACCCTTTAAACCATTAAATTCCACCTGTACCCCCTCTAATGTAAAATGATTCTGATAACCCTGCCTCTTCTACTGATAAATCTTTCAAACCATTCCAAGTAATAAAATTTACACTTAAATCATTTACAAAAGAGGTAGCATTTCCGGAATAAAGAGAATTACGTACAGATTCACTAACCTTAGAAGTAACTTTATCAATTACGATATCTATAATCATAAGAGGTACTGCTCCAGCTAAAATTCCAAGTACATAATCATACCATGGTATATGTTTTTTATAACTTATAGATGGATTAGGGTCTTTAACAAAATAGATTTCTTTTTTTATTGGGTCAAATCTACATTTATTTTTACTTGAAATAGTAAACGTTACGGATGCGTTAGCTAAGCCAGTAACTGAAAATTCACCAGAAGCTTCAAATAGAAGATCATTATCTTGTACAAAAATACTTAATGAAGTCAACTTGGGATGGTAGGTATCTGCACCCCACTTTACTGTACCACAGCTTAAATTCCCATTATTTTGTATTTCCCCTATTGTTCCTGTGGTAGGGGCATATACAAAGTTAGAAGAAGTTGCGCCATTCCCAAATGAATCTGGTAATTCACAGATAATCATATTTTTTAAAAACAATTCATTTGATATTAACATAAAAACCCCATAGTTTTCTTTTAGAAGCGTTGAATCAATCGCTTCTGGCAAATCGTCTATATTCTTATTTGTATTTACTGACAAAAGAGATAAATATCCTAACCCCCCCTTTGATGGTTCTTGATAGAGATACTTCACCATTTTAGGAGCTAACCAACTTAGTTCTTCTGGAAGTTCATTAACCTTAAATTTATTTGATGAAGTGATATCATTTTCCTCATTTCGGTTATCTTTCTCCAAACTATCTTTAGGTGAAACGAAATTCTCCTCATTTTGATTATCATCTAATGAATTTATTATATAAGTATATATTGGAGAATCATAAGCTAAGTCATCTTTGGTATACGTATAGTAGACTGTAATCTTATTACCTGAACTTACATTTGGAATGGTATAATTCCAAGAATTATCATCCTTCTGTGAAATTTTTATATTTTGCTGGACATCTTCATTCACTGTGTAATGAATATCTACAAAAGATGACAATTCTCTTGGAGTGAATATAAATCCTACAGTATCGTTCCCATCAAAAATATCAATTGTATAGTCACCTTCATTAATTGTATTTCTACTTAAGATAATCTCTTCTAAGTTTGATTTTACTGTATAACTATCTACCGGAGAATCATAGGAACTAGAGTCCACTGTATATGTATAGGAATAGCTTATTACACTTCCTTTAGCTAAATTCGAGATGGTATAGATCCATAATTCATCGTACAGTAATGTACCTACATTTTGTTGGACTTCATCATTTATCTTATAATGAAAATCTACAGAAGAAGCTACTGCTTTTGGTTTAAAGGAGATGGCCAGCTTCCCATTATTTTCAACCAATTCTATTTCGTAATCGTTTTTGAGAATTTTTGAATATGATGATACCGTTGTTACTTCTATAGAACATTCCTCAGACTCTGCACCATCCTCAGCGTAAGATTTAATTGTATACCTATATGAAGTGTTAGACATGAGATCTGAATCTTCATAACTTGGTGTAGTAACTGTTCTTTCAATACCATCATCTCTTAATACTTTATATCCTACTAAGTTCAAGCTGTTAGTTGGTGGTTCCCATTTTAATGAAACACTTTTATCAGTTTTCATCGTAATCTGTAAGTTTTTCGGCGGATCCACTATGAGGGGCTGAACGGGTGGAGGAGAATCTTGTAAACCATTAAAACTTACACTAGAAAATATATAAGATAATTGAGCTTTATTTTGTAGAAATAACTTTGGAAATAACCCATTTAGTATGCCCCAAGCAATATTAGATGCATCAATTTTATTTGTCTTATCTGGTGTAACGGTCGTCACTGCACCAGGAGTCGTATCTCCAGGTTGATTTCCAATCACTTCAACATTAAATTGAAGGTTTTTAACATTTGAAATTGATACATTGTCGATAAATTTTAACTGCATTTCCATTATTGGCTTGATACCACTTAAATCGACAGCTTCTGCAGTCCCGATCTTTAAAAACCCACTTTTTATTGGTATTTCAAATCTTAATAGCGAATTTGATCCTCCAGACACGATCTGCCAAGCATTAAATTCCCCAGAAAATTCTATCGCATCTTCTACAAAATGAAATGAAGAAATAACCTTTGACATATTAGTCTGTAGTTGTTGATTTATTTCATTTATAGAACATACATTTATTACATCCCAACCTTTAGTATCCATATTCCACATCCTAATATTAGTATTGTTTGTTACTAATGCTCTAAACTAAGCTAAGGCATGATTACAGATAACATATAGAACACATGAACAATAACCATAAAGTATTAATAGAGTCCTTGTTATTTTTATACTTAAACCTTTTAAATTTTCAAACATAACTAAGGTTGTTCAAGAACTCAATTTAAAAGCAAATCGAATGGTATGATACATTTTTCAATAGATGCTTTTTCTATGTAAACTGTTTTTCATGAAAGTACCTAAATGGATAACTAGTAGTATCAGTAAATTATGTACTTATTCTACAATCCCACATTCGACATGACCTCTAATTAAGTAGTTGTTGAAATTCTAGGGAAAACGTTGTCCCTTGTGATTGATATCTATTATACGAAGGTATATCATCTTCAATCCATTTCCGTGGTAAGAGTTCACAGTGTATTAAACTTTGATTAATTCTGCTCCTGAGGCTAGGACAACAGGCCCTACAGGTAGTCCGGATGCTACCTTTGTTATTAGTCCTACAGTGGTAACAGTACCAGATTGAACACCTGCAGGGTAGATAGTAGCTGTGACACTATTTGGAGTATTATCAAAGAAGCGACTTACAGCACAATACTTCCATTCGCTGGTCAAATCAAATTTCCTGACGCTTTTTGGTACACTAAAATCATCCGTATTTAAAGGAGCAGTGTCTAAAAGTAAATAAACAAATTGTGCTTGCGAATCACCTTTCATTTTCATCCATAGTCCAAAGGTATAAGTGTCATCACTTGGTATGACGTCGATGGTTTTGCTTACCCCTACATTCGGTGCACCCGCTGCTATTTCAATCACTGGTAGTCCATTATAAGATTCATTAGTATTTTGAATAGTTGCTAGATCGGAGCTTTGGAAATCACTGATATTTATAGATATCCTTTCTTCATTGCCCATTAAATTTGATCCTCCTTAGAATGTATAAGAGTTTTCAACATCATAAATTGATGCTGGATTGAATGGAATGTCAACTTAGGAATTGTGATCGTACTCAGAGCTAGGTACTCCACCTAACCATAATATATTTTCTAACAATAGATACATCGTGTATCAAAAGAGTTAATGATAAATTGTTCACATAGAAAAGTTCTTACTATTATCGAAACACCTAAATGTAATAAGGTTCATTGTGTTAGAAATTATATTGTATTTCTGTATCAAACCGAAAGGCACTATTCCAAAAAAGGAAATAAAGTATTAGTAGTACCCTAAAATTATAATTTCCAATAAACATTTTTTTATACTAATATGAAAAAAGGACAATACAGCAAGTCCTACTCTCCCTGTATAAGAACAGGGTATTGATAGTTATGTATATGTAATTTTTATTTGGGTGTTCATTATTAAATGCACGGTCAGCTATGACTGTAGTAAAAATATAACCTGTATCAAATTTTGCTTGGGAGTATAGAAATGAAAACTATATAAGTAAAATTGAAATATTATGAAAATAATTATATTTTCTTCATTTTTTAATCCTTTAAAATTTGAGAAATTAATATCCAACCTTATTTCTACATGTAATTAGTCACCTATTATTTGGTTATGTTGTAAAACTCCATGAAGTGTTAGATTTCTGTATTGTTACTTTGAGTGCTCCCCTACACCTTCACTCAGCTTCTTTCGTATACGTTCTATGTATACTCAGACAAAAAGAATAGTGGATACGATCATGAGAGAATTGAAATAGGGTTAACTCCCAACAATTTTGATATTCTAATAATAGACAAGTACAAACTGTATACAATAGGAAAGACCGAAGGTGCTAACACATCAACGGTCGCACACAATAGACCATTCCCTCAGTGTACCTGTGCTTAAATCAAATGAAATAGTCCGCCCTAATTGGCCCCACCTAGCTTTTAAACAAAAAATCTCCAATTTGATTGTTTGATGAACTGGAACTAATTGACTGACTAAATCATTGTGTTGAAATATTCTCCTAATATGTTTGAAATCCCCAATACTTAGTTGTGTCAATCCGCCCTAGTCTCTGTATAATACACCTCCATAGTTTTTAACACCTTGTGTATCTATCAATACATCATCAATATATAATTCAAGTTTAGATGTATAGGTGTCACTTAAGTTATCATGTTAATAAACAACAATATTCCTTATGTTTTTTTGTCCCTATAAATTTTTTTCGTAATTTGCTGAATTACCACCACATTCTGTTCCCCCAATACATTTTCTCGGTATAGCTATCAACTTGTATCGGAACGTTGATACTCTCCATTGCAATAGTATTCTGAGAATGTGTAGAACATTTGCATAAATGTTAGCCCTGTTCAATGAAGAACAGGGCTGGACTCAGAGGAATTACTATCACCCTAAATGAGGGAGCATAGCGTAGGTGGACGATACGCTCCCTCATTTAAAGTGTTATATTATTATAATTTCTAACAGAAGGGGCCGAGGGACACGTAGGCTGAATACGTTTTCGTTATATGTCATCATAATCTGAGGAAGAATTATATGGCAAACGACGGCCCCTTCTGTTAACAATTATTTATTATGGCTTTGTTACCTTAAAGGGTACTCGGAAAAGTATTAGCTAAGTTCTTTAAATTACAGATAGCTTTAAATGATACTGTTCCTATCTTATAGAATTATGTTTTATAATTTCTAACACAAGGGGCCGTGATTCTAAAATGAGTTGGCCGTTCACTTACTTAACGGAAATGCTAACTTGTTGAAAGTTGACACAAAACATCTATATGTAAAACAGCCCCTTGTATTAGTATTAAATTTAAAAATAGTATTAGTATGATCCTTAATATAATTCCCTACGAATTTCTTTTTATACATATTTTTAAACAAAAGTCGTTAAAAGGAAAAAATCTGCCTTCTTAAAAAATGAACAACAATAATTACAGTTGTACTCATGTTTTCTTCCTGCTGTTTTAATTCAATTCAGCTTCAACATTGTTAGAAAGGCGTTCCATCAACCTTCAGATAAAATACGGTGAGGGCTGTTTTTACTATACCAATCTTATGTTTTTTAACTCGCTCAATGTACAATGGATTTCCACAACATACTACACACCCATCAGGTTTATCCTTCAAATAAGTTGAGTAATAATAGGTTCAAATTGCGAACTTTAACCTACAACTGTATCTTTCAATCCAAATGGTTATCCACCATTTTTTATTCTTCTCCATTACGATCACATTATAAACAAATTAGATTTTTCTTTATTCTCAATCTTTCCCTATTTGTTCAAGAAATTATAATCGATAGTGATAGTAAAATTATCCAACAATATCCCATTAAATATTAAGATGGTGTTTAAAGAAAGATGAATTGAAGGACATTGAATCTAATATATTCCACTTATGCCAAGTTCTTCTAAAGAAAAATAGGAATAAATAACTGTGGTGAACATTTATTAAAATTAGGTTACGAAGGATCTTTCAGAACTATGAAATCAAAGCACAATTTATTTTATACATATAAGTATAAAACAAAAGAACATTTCTTTTTTCAGCTACGTCTTTAAATAATAAAAAGAAAGGTAACAGTAAAAACTAATACAAAAGATAGGGAGTATGAAAGCTCCAGAAGTGGGGAATCAGTATAGAAACAGAGTAAATAAATCTAAAAGGGATAATTGAACAAGGTTCAATTATCCTCATAAATGAGCTTTTAAAAACTTGATTATTCTCTGCAAACTAAGTCTGATAAGTTCACAAAGGATATTTAATATACCTCAGGGCAATTTGATTCTACAGGAGCAAAGAAACAATGTGATTTATAGCGTCCAGTATTCCATTGATTATACCATTGGGCAGGACAACTTCCTTCAGGTTTAAAGAACCATAATGCATTAGTAGCTGGATCAAATCTGTCTCCATTGATTACTCTTTTTGCTAATTTTTTATCAGATCCTCTAGCACGTTGATAAAAGTACCCTTTGATTGTTGCTTCGAATCCGCCAGGGCGTTGGTATATCATTTTTGAGATTGATTTAATATCCTTAAAATCTAAACAACTGGCTTTAACCCTATTTACTCCAACATTTCCAACCATGAGCATGCCAAGTTTACCCTCTCCTTCTGCTTCAGCACGGATTAATCGTGCAAGTAGTTCTACATCCTTTTCTGTAAAAGGGATTACTGCCATTTTATTCACCTCACTTAAAGCAAAGTGTGTATTTTCAATGATTACTTAACAACATATCTTCTTATAAGTAAAGACAACTTTTCGATACTCCATTATAAATCATGATATTTCTTAGTGCATTGTCAAAACTTTTTAAACACCTCATATCCTCTTTGAAAAAACTTAGTATAAGAAGTTATAAAAAGGGAATTATAAATTTAATGGGATATACTAATACTAATAAGTATAAAAAGACTTACTCAAATTTCAAGTTTAGTCTTTAATAAACAACAATTAATGTGTAAAGTCGGGTGATAAAAGATGTCAATTGAAATATGGAACGTAATTGTAGCAGCAATTCAATTGAATTTCATAATTATCTCTATAGGTTTTGCAATCCTCCTTCCTGTTATATATATAATAAATTGAGTTTATGCGGACTCATTTTTTTCCTCATGATACAATTTTAGATTACCATCATGCGAAATACTTCTGATTTACTATCCTTCCCCCCTTCATTATAAAGTCTTGATAAAAAACTGTGATTTAAAATAGTAAGAAGTAGAAGATTAAACCGTATTTTATGAGTATGTAATAACAGCTTTTCTATATTACATTTTTGGAAATAATTCACCCTGTTTAAAAGAACATGGTTGGACTTTGAGGATTTTCACCGTTCCCTCAATTTAATCATTATATTATGTATAATTTCTAACAGAAGGGGCCGTGCATTTACAAAGAGGTGGACACTTGCTGAACATGAAAAAGCATACTTAAAGAATTTGATGTTATGAAACGGCCCCTTGTATTAAAAATTATAATTAAAAGTATTAATACAAGCCTTAAAATTATAATTTCCCTATAGTCCCTTTCTTATACTTATTTTTTAAAATCAGAAACAATGTGAAAAGATAACAAAATTGTAAACCCCACTCTATATTTGAGAAGAAACTTTTTTGGAGAAAGTGTATTTATTGTGGACTTGAAAAAATATAATGAAATTAGTGAAATTGTGCATTTTCCTGCAATTATGATATTCTAACCGTAAAAAAGTGGTAACTGTATACAATAAAAAAGACCATAGTGCCCTCTGCACTCATGGTCATACTACTGATGCTTAGGGAGAGATAAACTTGCGCTAAGCCAAAAGATTTTGATGTGCCATCTGTGGTAGGTTGAAATGTATTATAATTGTATGTCCATCTGGTTCCAGTACTAGCAATTACTGAATCATTCTCTACAATTGTAGCCCTATTTTCTACAAATGTATCACTCGCAAAGAGGTTATAATTATCAGCTTGCCATGTGATATTAATATTGCATTACTGTCTTTGCTAGTACAAAAATTGTTGTCTGTTTACTATAGACAATTTGCTGTACTTATTAGAAAACAAAGAATTTGTATTAGTGTAATAAAATAGATTTGAAAAAGTTTGTACAGTACCCTATGGTCAGTTTGATAAAACTTTAAGTATAATGTGGTAAAACACCAATTTTAAAAATCAATTCGCAATTAAAAATACAAAAATGAACTTCTCAAAAACACTAGTCAAAGTTAAGCTGGCTAAAATATCTATAATTTAATTCTGGATTAAAATAATGCTTCCTTTTTATCCAAATAAGACCGTCATTTTTAGAGATACAGGCAACATCTATTGGCCCACCAACTGTTTCAGTAGACATTGTAACTTTCTTCTTTAATGATGTTAAATTTATTAATGTTTCAGCTACTATTGCCATTTCTTCCTCAGGCATTTGTTCAATAGTTTTAAGAATAGGTGCAGTACAATGGTGGTTTTGGTACATTTGGATATTCTGTTTAACTACATTGTATAATTGATAAGACAATTTAACTAAACTATGTTCTTTATCTTTTGGTAAAGTAATACCTAAATCCTCAGTGAGAATATTTGGATATTTTTCTAAGATGATAGTTCGGAAAGATTTAAGTATTTCTTCTTGTAGGTTCGGATCAATACCTAACATAAAAGTTTCAATCATCTCTTTTTCAGCAAAAGTTTTTAGTGCAACAGCTTTCTTCTCAGAAGATATAGTTGTACTAGATTCCAATTTTAATTTTAATATACCTTGAATTATACCCTCAATTTTATATTCATAAAGTGATGGAAAGATTTCTCCTTCTCCATATCCTGTTATCACTACACCTGTAGATGTATCTTCATAGAACTCTCTAGCTAAACAAGAAATCAATAGCTCCTTTATTTTTTTTCTGGTATTAGATTGTACTTCTATATTTAATGTGTCATTAATAAGGTTATCAAGTATCGCATCAAGTGTTACTAAATTCCTTTCTACAAACTTTTCATTAAAACCTTCGCTAAAAGGGATTTTGTTAATAACCATTGATAATAGACGATCTAGCTCACTATGAATAACATTAGCAACAGTTTCATCCTTTTCATTTTCCTCCATTATTTTATCGACACCGGTTAAGAATTTCCTTAAATAAACTCCTAATGTTTGAATAAGGTGCTTTTCTCTAGAATAATTATTATTTAGTAATGGAGCTTCTCTTATATATTTAAAAAAATCTATGCAATATTCCTTTAAGCTATCAAATGATATATCTCTTAAATAATCCTTTCTATAATACTTAATTATGGTTTCCCATGGTATACCCATTAAGTGTGCAGAGCCATAAATCATTATACTAACAGGGTTGTATTCTGATAATTGGAATAACTTATCCCCTGTATTAAAAACTTTTTTGTTGTTATTACCTACAATTGTTAGAGAGCTATCAGTAGCTAAAGCAATGCCATTTTTATTTAAAAGAGCTAGTTGTGCGGTCACCAAATCACCTCTTATTTAATTTTTGTGAAATAATACAAGAAAAAGGTTCTTATTAATACTATTATTAATATTTTTTTTCGATTTATTCGAAATAATATTATTTAGTATTAAAATATCCTCTAAGAGTGTATGCCTAAGAATGGGAAATTTGGTGCTGTTAATTGTTTTAATTCACCTCCATTCCCTAGAATCTAGTTTTTCGTTAAATTCTCTTGCTAACCAAGGAATAAATGAAAGTAAACTTCGAGGAGAATTGTACATTTGTGAGGGATAGAAACATTTAATTAAATAAAAGAAGTTATAGATGCTAGGTCTCAAATTAAAATAAATGCTGGTTATGGTAAAGTGCCACTACGTTATACGAATAATTCATATGTCTTTGAGAAATATTCAATGTGTGGTAAGTATATTTTTCGTTTAACAACCCTGCTCATATTAAAATGTACCCTATAGAGTAGACACTATAAAAAAGTCTCTCTATAGGGTACATTTTTGTATAATGGAGAAAACTATGAGTAAAAAGATTTTTTCGGAGAAAGAGATCAAATTTTTATCTTCTAACATTTATGTTAAATCAGTAAGCTCAAAAGGAATTACTTATACAGAGGATTTCAAACATATTTTTATTACAGACAAAGGCAAGTTTCCAAGAGAGCTATTCGAAGAAAATGGTATAGTAAATATTATATGCTTATATAAAATCGAGGACTCCTTGCTTCTCTCCCTTAGCATAAAAAATAACATTACGGTAGTTATAATTTCATTTGTTCTTTAATATTCGTTTTTCATCAAATGTCTTTGGAAAAATACTGTTCAATTACAAACCTATCAGTTTCATGTCATTAATTTGTTGATGTACTCGGTATGACTTTTCTGTAGTAATATTTTTAGACAAAGAGGTAAAAGTGAGTTTTGGCTTACACTAACAGTCAGAGGATACACACTTAACCTCCACTCGTTTCGCATTGATTCCATTTGAAGTGGGAGTCTTCTGACCGAAAAATGATAAAAACTAACAAAGAAGCCATACTAAGCTTAGTAGAAACACTTTATATGTGTTGTAACAATGCCTCATATGGCCACTTTTTTCAATCTTTCTAATATGGCATTTCATCGATATGATTTTCATACCATTTTTTATATAATTGTATTACCTTCGTTTTTTCTAAATCCAATTCAGATAATGGAGGTAATCGATTGTCTATACGATATTGATTAATACTATCAAATTTGTTGAATAAGACTTTCTCTCTTTCTCTAGCTATTTCATCAACATCTGCTTTCGTTTCTGGATTTACTTTCTTAATCATTATAATGAAATGATCATAAAGTTCCTCCAGTTCTTTTATATCTTTACTAGTTAACTCTTTTATTCGACTAGCTACGTTTCCGATTGCTAATTTATATAACGGATTATCATTACTTTCTACTTCATATGAAACCTCCGCATAATTGTTTTCAATAGCTTTCACTATATAGCCTGCAACATTACCTAGGACTTGATTATCCATTCGCATGACATAACGCAGATTGTCCTCTATATACTTTGGATGATACTTTTTAATAATTGCTACTGCTTTTTCTCTTCTAACACCCTTGGATACTAAACGACTCAACATTAGTTGTATATCGTAATCTACTGCTTCCTCTGATATATTCATCTCAATATTATTCGTATTTTTGTAGATGTAGAAAATAAATGAATCAATGGTTCTACCAATCTTTTTATGTACTTCATATTCAAATCTTATATCTGTTTTCTCACTAATTTCCTTTTTCGCTTTCTCAAGAACAACTGAACGGAAATTTTTCATGAGCTTCAATTTATCATCGGGTATACCTAATAAGTGTCTCAACTCTTTTACTTTAATAATCCGTTGATGCCAAGGCTCTCTCTCTTTTAATAGTTCATATATCCTCCAGGAGTATTCCGACCTTAACTGTAATACGTTATAAAGTTGATATTTAGTATATGACTTTAAATTTAATAGAAATTGAGCCAAATCCTCAGACAATTTAATTTTTATTTGTCCCTCTTTATACGATGCTCTTTGTACCCAATATATATCATCTATTACAAGTTTATTGTTTTCTGTTCGTTGAATTGATAGCGGCTTATTATTTAAGCCTTGAACAACTTCTCTAATTCTTTCGTAGAATCCTGTTTCTGAAATGCCAAATAAATGCGCCAATTCCTTTGTCTGTAAGGTATATGTTTTAAAGTCCTTATGTTCAGGCTGAACCAA
Source organism: Nanhaiella sioensis (assembly GCF_046557775.1). Taxonomy (NCBI): domain Bacteria; kingdom Bacillati; phylum Bacillota; class Bacilli; order Caryophanales; family Bacillaceae; genus Nanhaiella; species Nanhaiella sioensis. The sequence goes on along the minus strand of NZ_JBKAEG010000002.1, from coordinate 1,536 downwards.
TGAAACTAAAGCGTACAATAGTCTTCTCTCATTAATTGATAGGTTCTGCCTCATATTAATTAAAGCATTGGATTGATTGACCCAATAATATGGTTTAATATCTGCTTCTACCAAATCAGCATCAAATGTAAGTTGCTCCTCTTGTATTGCTTCTGCATCCACCATTTTCTGCCTCCTTAACACATAGGTATAATTACAATATAGTACAAATAATAGTAATAATCCACGTTAATTTACAAAGTTTGATATCCTGAAACGAAAGAAATCTCTTATGTCTACCTATTCGGTGTAATGAAAAATTTTAATATTAAGTCAAAATAGTATATGTCTACCTTAACGGTGCGTAAAAACCTTTTATTATTAGGTATTTATGGAAATATGACTGCATTTTTGGTAAAAAGGAATGAATGTCTAAAAAAAATCAGTTTCATATGTCTACTTATTAGATGCTAAAATTTTTTTTACTGAACAACAATCTAACATCGTTTTACTAGACATATATATTACTTATTTATTCTCTAAATGGATCTTATTCTTCTGTTATTAAAGATTTACTTTGGTAAATATAGTGATTAGATGGTTATTATCATAGATAATATAAGAGTTAAAGACATATAGCTACCTCAATGATGCCGTGCCACTATTTAAGAAATCGTTTTTTCGTTTTCTAATTTATATGTCTATCAAAACGATGCTAATAATCTTATGGAATGAAATTTTCTTAATAAAAATGGGTATATTTTCTAAATATAACTATATAATTTAAAGAACTAGACAAGAATAATCCAAATTTTACCCTTATCCACCGAAATCATAGACATATTATCTTGTAACAGATACCTTCCTATCGTTTAAGTAGACGTATCACATCGAGTTAATAGACATATTACACTAAATTTATAGCCATATAATATCGATTTAATAGACTTATTCACCGAAATGATAGACTTATCACATCGAATAGGTAGCTATAAAGTCCTTCCATCCTTACTCTCCCAAGGATTATAAATCTAGTAAACAAATAAACAAAATAAAAACATATAAAAACATATAATAACAATATAAACATAGACAAATATCAATCAACTCATAACTCCAACCTTTATATTGGATTTGAGTCAATATCTTGGACACAAAAAGATTAAGTTTTATGCAGAGTCTTTGAATAGTTCTTCTACTGCTTGAGGTGTTTTATATGCAATGCTACTATGCTTTCTTTTTCTGTTATACCAAGCTTCAATAAATTCAAAGATGGCGATATTGGCAGTTTTATAGTCTAGATATTGAACATGATTTACTTCTTCTTTCTTCAATATAGCGTGGAATGATTTAATACAGGCGTTATCATAAGGGCACCCTTTTTGACTAAAGGAGTGTGTTATACCATAAGATTTAATACGGTCAGTAAATGCTTGGCTTGTATATTGTGACCCTAGGTCAGTATGTAGAATTAACCCTTCGGGTGGTAATTGAGTTGCGTAAGCGTTTTCTAGAGCTTTTATTACGACATTTGTTGTCATTTCATTTGAAAAGGAA
>NZ_JBKAEG010000001.1:2180000-4977299 GCF_046557775.1 Nanhaiella sioensis | reverse complement strand
TGATAAATTTACATGCGTTAGGAACGCTGTCATATCAACGCATGTGATCGTATGTTGGTTCCTATAGTTGCTATTATGTAAACTAGAAACGAATGACGTATACAGCGACATACACAAATCGGAGTGTGGTCGCAAGGGGAAAACGACTGACCCCCAAGCCACCTTAGCGAATAGCCCTTATCAGACGGAAAAACAATGCGGATTCAAAAAATCACTTTGACCTTGCGCTCACATACACTAGTAAAAACGATTGTAAGGAGGTCGGTACGATATGGTACTGGCTTATGTTTCAAACGGTCAATCCGGAACAATATCAATCATAGATACGAAAACACACGCTGTTATTGCTACTGTATCTGTAGGAGATACGCCGGACACTATAGCGTTCACCCCTGACGGTAAAACAGCTTATGTGTTGTTTTCAGATCCAGTTAGTGATATGGCTTTTGTAGCTGTAATAGATGTCAAAACGCACTCCGTAATTGCTACTATCCCATTAGGAATAGACTTAGATTTTGTTAACAATATAAATTTTACGGCAGACGGAAAGTTTGCTTATGTTACGAATGCTGGCTCTAATAACTTATCGGTCGTAGACACGAAAACGCACTCCGTTATTGCTACTGTGTCAGTGGGTGGAAGGCCCGTGTTTTTCGATTTTACTCCGGATGGCAAACTTGTTTATGCTGGAAATGCTATTGAGGGAACAGTTTCTGTAATCGATGTAAAAACCCATTCAGTTATCTCAACCGTCGACGTTGGAGATAGACCATTAGCTATCGCATTTACACCGCGGTAATATAACTAACCTAAACTAAATTCACGCTCGCTCATCAACCGGCGAGCTTTTTCGCGTGAACTAACACGGAAAGGAGGACGATCTTATGGCGTGGGAAAATGGCGAATGGCTCGAATACGATCAACTCCAACATAAAATCGAAGAAATAAACGACATTATTACGTTAATTGACGCTGAGTATAATTTAGCCGAGGAAATGCCGGTCGAAATTGCGCAAGACTACTTTGAATTAATCGAAAAGCTCGAACGCTATAACAGAATTCATCGCGGCGAACGCGACTTGCTTTACTTTGCATACGAATATTTCGGCGAAGACTTGAACCCGGAAAACTCCGGTAACTGGATTCCGAGTTACGATTTCGACGTGGAAAACGAACTACCGTGGAACGTATTAACAAACGCACCATCGTTTCACCATGAAATTTGCGGGCTAATGGACGAAGTATCATACGTCAAGCGCAATGATAAGGTCGGAGTCGCAGCGCCCCGATCTCACGCTAAATCGTCGTTTCTTTCAAAGGCGTACCCGATTCATGAGGTCGTGTATCGATTACGCAAATATATCATCATTATTTCGGAAACGCCGGACGTATCGAGCGCCAATATGGATTGGATTTCGAATCAGTTGAAATACAACGAAAAACTACGCGCTAACTTCGGCCCATTGCTCGACCCAAAATTGCAGGGTAACGAAAAGGACAATTCGAGCGAGTTTATCGCATGGCATCCGATCGTTGGCGAACAGCACAGACGCGAGCGAGTGGCGTTAGTTCAAGCAGCATCGACCGGTCAGCGTTTGCGTGGTCGTAACTGGGACGGAAATCGCCCTGACTTAGTTATTTGCGATGACCTAGAGGACGCAAACACCAACGCATCAACGCCGGAACTTCGAAAGAAACTTCGCGAGTGGTTCGCATCGGTTGTTATGCCACTTGGCGACCCGAAAGGCGAGTTAACAGCGTATGTTTATATGGGAACGACCGTACATCACGACGCATTACTAATGAACATTCTACATAAACGGTCGGACTTCCGAACGAAGATTTATCGTGCGATGATCGAGCAACCGAAGAATATGGCGTTATGTTGCGCAACTACTTAACGATTGGCAAGATTACCCGGAGGCAGTTGTACGGGCATTTTGTCGCCATGTTGGGTACGAGTATAAGCCGGCGGCTGAACCAACGCAATCAGCCTACGAACAAGAATTAGCGGAAGCTGTTGCGTGGGCGAAAGCGGAAGGTATATCGAATGGTGAACGGTTAGAGGAGGGGTGTACGAGGGCGCAAGTGGTTACGATGTTGTATCGGTTAGCGAATAATAAATAGGTAAGCGAGGGATTACTATAATAGACAGGTTGAACCCTCCGGAAAAAAGCCCCGTTCAAATGAGTGGGGTTAATTCGGTGTGAAGGCTATAATGAGGGGTTCCGAACCTACTGGTATGGAGGCAATGATAGAGTGAGTCTTAACGTCAACAGCTGTAACTATACCCATGCCAATTGTGTTTGGGAAATACGCTAATTTTCCATCAGGGGACAAAGCTATAAAAAGGGCGGTGCCGATTACAAAACCAGTAATTATGTTAGAAATGATAGAGTGTGTTTTAGTATCTATAACACTGATAGTATTATTATTATTGCTACCGGCAACAGAAACATAAGCGAGTTTTCCATCGGGTGTTATAGCGACATCAAACGGAATGCCACCAACCTGAATTGTTGCAATCACATTATGCGTCTTTACATCAATGACGGAAACGGAGTTACTTGCTTGAGGGCCAGTTCCAGCGTTAGTTATATAAGCGAGCTTGCCGTTTGGTGTAAACGCAATTTTAAACGCCATAAGTCCTATAGTAACAGAAGCAATTACGGAGTGTGTTTTTGTATCAATAACGGAGACAATAGAAGGGTTATTTCCATTAGAGCCAGCTACATAAGCAAGTTTCCCATCAGGTGTAAATTTGACATCTTGTGGAAATCCATCAACATTTATAGTCGCAATAACAGAGTGCGTTTTAACATCAATAGCGGATACAGTACCCGGTGCGGCCGAATTTGTCACATAAACCAGTTTTCCGTCGGGTGTAACTGAAATAAAAAATGGGCCATCACCAACATCCACAGTAGTAATCACACTGTGCGTTTTCACATCAATGACAGAAACTATAGTATCTCCTCGTCTCGTCACATAAGCGAGCTTACCGTCAGGTGTAATTTCAACGGAAGTTGGAGCCGCACCTACTTGAACATTAGCAATAATAGAATGGGTTTTCGTGTCAATAACGGAAACAGTAACATCACCGCTATTAGTTACATAAGCGAGCTTACCATCAGGAGTGAAGGATATATCTCGAGGGTTTGCACCGACTTGCACCGTAGCAATCACGCAATGGGTTTTAGTGTCTATAACAGAGACAGTACCATCGCTTAAATTCGTTACATAGGCAAACATCTTTGTACCGACCTCCTTTGTTAATTAGTTTATTCAAATGTATGCGGTAATTTCCGTCGTGAGAAGTAAAAAATCCCCGTCCATAATTAAACGGAGTCAATTGCTAGTTCAGCAAGGCGAAGTTTTATCCTTAACCGCATTCTTCGCCGGCTTTAAAATGAAAGTCAACAATCATACGAGGATTAAAAACGCAAAGTGTAAAAACATCGTCTAAATCGGCATGAGTTTCGTCCTTTACAGCGAGGTATATACTTAATCATCAATCACACCTATCATTCACTTAACTTCCTCACTTGTATATGCTTCTATTATGTCTATCGGTGCTTTAATTGGTTTAAACCGTTTATGTACCGGCTCGTCTATCCAACCTTTTTCTTCGTACGCATAGCGCACAAATGCCCTCATAGTTCTGACTCGAATATTAATATAAACTGGCGCTAGTTCCATCTCCTCAATCATGTACGCAATCCAGCTGCAAAATAATTCTGTCGTCATTTCCTCGCGTGGAAGATCTGTTTCAGCATACCGCATAAAATATTCGTAGTGAATGTAGTATTCGTCGATAGTTCTATTTGCGAGTCCTTCGGCTTTCTTGAGACACATAAAATGTTCGAACCTCTAGCTCATTGACATCGATAAATCTACGCGTTCTCTTGAGGAATTGTCGAGATTGTATCTTCTCGTAATAGTTTTTTTACGCATAAAAATAACCCCTTTCATACTGAATGAAAGCGGCCGGTTTTTAGTGGTTTCGATTCGTAACGGTATTTCCTAAAACGGGGTGAAAACCGTAACGGAAACTAGTGCTATTAAGTAATCTAAACTACATTTTAAATCAACATCCAACATACCTAGAAGTTCACAGTTATATGTATGTTGGCGGGACTGCATGGGAATCGAACCCACCAAAGACGACACGCGCCTCTCAAACGGTTTTGAAGACCGTGGCACTCACCAGATGTACACCCAGCCCCACATTGATAAAGTGTAGATTATTAATTGTAATTTACGAGTAACATTATACAATTCACTACATAATATCGGCAAGAGAAATTTTTTGCATATATTAATTTAATGGTTAATAGATTAACTCAAGGAACCTGATAATTATATATTAATAATAATACTAGTGATTTATTGAAGGATGTTAATTAAGGAATTTGTTCCAACAATATATACACTAGTACTTGAATACTATAGTAAAACAAGAGTTATGCAAGTACATATTCCTATTTTTATAATTATAAGATAAAAAAGGAAAATAATGTTTATATATATGTTATGATAATAAATAATAATATAGCCTATTAAAGGACAGTGAACAAGCTTTAGAAACGTTTGAAAAAGACTGAAAATTAAGAAAAATAAGATCTACTTTACTTTTATTACTCCAATAAATTCAATCCCCAATATATTTATTAAACCATCTACCCACTATTAAAACTATTGCTTCCAATTTCTATCAAACCTATATTATGCAATTGAATATCGAATTAACTCTTTATTAACTGCTATCTATGCAGTCACATGCTTATGTTTTGTAAAATTGTAAAGGAAGTTAAATGGAATTTTAGTGCTTTTACAACTAAAAGGAGGTTGAGGTGAGAAATGCTACTTGAAACCGTGTTAATTTCGGCGATAGTAGGGGGGGTTACGGGAATTATTGCCCATCTCATTCGTAATAAAAGAGTTCTCATCTTCCCCAAAAAAAGGACACAGCCAAAAGGTTATGATGTTGGTTTTATTGCGGATTTTTTAATAGGTTCAGTGGCTGCAATATTAGCCACAACATATTTATTTTCACCGTGTAATGTTACAGATTTAGTCGGTATTTCAATATTATCAGGAATGGCAGCTGAAAATATATTATTACATCGAGAAATTAAAACAGAGAGAACAAAAGTGGATGGACTTGAACGTGTTAAAAAAAGGTTAATGTAGTCGCATGAATGATCTAACGGTTAAAGGTTTTTATGATATAATAGCAGTACTGATAAATTAACGGAGGTCTTTTCATGCGAGGATTAGCAAAGCATCTAACTGAAGCAGAGAAAGAGCAGGTTGATGGGCTAACAGAAAAAATGAAGAATGCCTTAACAGAAGAAGAAGTACAGTATTTTGAAAACAAGATTCATGATCTACTAGATGAAGTTGAAAAACGTGCAACTAACCAAGATATGCAAAGGGCAATAGAAGAACAAGCAGCTACCATTGCGTAATAAAATGTCATGGCATATATCGCACATTATGCGCCAAGTATTCGTGTTCTGACACTCAAAAATTATGCCTTTAAGATGGTGTGATTAGTAGTTTTTTCGCCAATAGCTATCTAAAAGGTGCATAGAATAGGTTTTTACTTCATCAGTTTTAAAAATCATACAAAGAGAAATTACAATGTAATATTGTGATTGAGTTGCAGGTGATGTTACATGACAGAGCAGCATTATACGATCGGCCTAGCTGGTCATATAGATCACGGAAAAACAGCTTTAACGAAATCGTTGACAAATGTAGATACTGACAGATTGAAAGAGGAGAAGGAGCGCAAGATTACTATAGAGTTAGGTTTTGCACCTTTGCACCTTCATGAAAACATGTTGGCCTCAATCATTGATTGTCCTGGTCACGAACGGTTTATTAGGCAGATGATTTCAGGAGTGGCTGGCATAGATGTTGTTGTTATTGTAATTGCAGCCGATGAAGGTGTCATGCCACAAACGAAGGAACACCTAGAAATATTATCTTTTTTAGGAATTAAACATGGAGTTATTGCAATTTCGAAAATAGATACAGTAGATGACGAAATGCTTGAACTCGTTAAAGAAGATATTCAGTCAGAGTTACAAGGAACAGTTTTTGAATATGCTCCAGCCCTTTTAGTTGATAGTTTGTCAAACAAGGGAATAGATGAGCTTAAAGAGGTATTACTTAAACTATTACGGACTATCTCTCCACGAAATACAAGACATGCATTTCGCTTGCCAATCGACCAAGTTTTTACGTTAAAAGGTCAAGGCACAGTCGTAAGAGGAACAGTTTTTGATGGGTCTGTGCGGGAAGATGAGCAAGTAACGATACTACCTTCAAACCAAAGAGTAAATATAAGGCAAATGCAAATGCATAGCAAACCAGTAGATGAAGCTTGGGCTGGACAAAGAATAGCTATAAATGTATCGTCTTTACGTGATGAAGTGAAGCGTGGTGATGTGTTAGTTTCTTCTTCAGAATCTTATTTAGTAACTAATACGATTGATATTGCACTTTCACTTAGTAAGCATGTTAAGCAAACACTAAAACAAAGGTCTCTAGTAAAATGCCACATTGGAACAGCTGAAATAATGGCGAAAATTGTCTTCTTTGATCGTAATGAGGTTAATAGTGATGAAGATCATGCGGAAATTCTCTGTCAACTCCGTTTAGCAGAGTCTACGGTTGTGACAAGAGGAGATCGTTTTATCATTCGTAGGCCTACTCCAGTAGAAACAATTGGTGGGGGATGGGTAATTGACCCTAATGGTCAGAAATACCGATTTGGCAAAGATACAGTATCTATGTTGCATAGCAAAATGAAAGGGACTCCGAAAGAACGTTTAATAGATATGATCGAACAAGCTGGTATCATTTCCATACCTGACATTAATAAGCGTAGTTCGATTGACGAACGCCTGGTAGGTGAATTGGTCTTACATCCAGAGTTTGTTGTTATTAAAAAGAACCAAGTTACTCTAAATGCTATTATCCTTAATATCATTGAAGAGATGAAATCATATTTACATACTTACCATGTTCGTTATCCATTAAGAACAGGAATCAACAAAGCGGAATTACTTCAACACTTTTCTACCAAATATCCAACACAAGTGCTTGATTTTGTACTTAATCAAACGTCTGATCAAGATATATTTATTAAGAAAGAGCAATTTATCTCAATGCGTTGCTTTACTCCTAGTTATCCTAAACAATGGTCAAAACGAATGGAGAATATGATTCAAACGATCCGAAAGGACGGAATCACAGTTCTGTCTTGGGCAGAATATGTAAAACAATCAGGATTACCCGATAGGGAAGCTGAAGAACTAAGAAATTATTTGATATCTACTGGAAAACTAGTACGTATGAGTGATAAATACTATATTCATTTTATAGCGTTACAAGAAGCTATTACAAAGCTACGCTCACATTTTCCGAAACAGTTTGAGCTTAAAGACGCTAAAGATGTTCTACAACTATCTAGGAAGTATTTAGTACCATTACTTGAACTGATTGATAAATTAAAATATACAACGAGAGAAGACTCTAACAGAGTATGGGTTCAAATAAGAAGCAGCGGTTCAGAATAGATTCCCGCTGCTTCTACATTTTGGACCGTTTGCTATAATCATTTCATGGCTTGTGAACAACTTAGTGTGTAATCGTTTAACCATTATTTCTCGTATATACGTCCAATTAAAGTAAAAACTTACTGAACGTATATAAACTGATCTTCTTTTTCTATTACACGCCCGATAATGGCTGCGTCTTCAAGACCATTATTATGTAGCTCTTCTACATACGATTTTGCTTCGTTTATAGGCATACTTATAAAGAGCCCACCCGAAGTAATGGCATCACATAATAGTAACTGTTCCGTTTCAGTGATGTTCGTACCATATGCGACAAATTGTTTTAGCCACTTATGATTGGCTTTTGAGCCTCCTGGTATTACTCCATTTTGTGCTAGCTTATGTGCACCGTCTAATAGAGGTGTTTTCGAGTAATCAATTAACATACTTACATTGCTTCCTCGTGCCATTTCACTTGCATGTCCAAGTAATCCGAATCCCGTTATATCAGTAACAGCACTTGGTGTATATTTTTGTAACAAATCAGCTGCCAACTTGTTCAACTGAGCCATGATGGCTGTAACTTGTTTTGTCTGTTCGAGTGTAGTTTTATCGCGTTTAATGCCAGTTGTTAAAACTCCTACACCGAGTGGTTTCGTAATCACTAATACGTCTCCAGCTGTAGCACCAATATTTTTCCATATTTTATTCGGATGAACAAAGCCAGTAACGGATAACCCAAATTTAGGCTCTTGATCATCAATGGAATGCCCGCCAATAATTAGTGCATCTGCTTCTGCTACCTTATCAGCAGCTCCCTTTAAGATTTGTGCTAGAATTTCTGCCCCTAGTTTTTTGATTGGGAAACCGACAATGTTTAATGCTGTTTTTGGCGTAGCCCCCATCGCATATAGGTCGCTCAATGCATTGGCAGCTGCAATTTGACCAAACATATATGGATCGTCAACGATTGGAGTAAAGTAATCTAAAGTTTGTACTAATGCTAGTTCATCAGTTACTTTGTAGGCTCCTGCATCATCGGATGTTTCATGTCCGACCAGAAGGTTTGGATTATTCTTTTGTTCAGGTAAATAGCGCAAAACTTGCGCTAGGTCTTGTGGACCAATTTTACAGCCTCAACCAGCTTTTGTTGATAACGCAGTTAAACGGATTTTTTCATGTTCACTCATCATCTTCACCTCCGTTAATAAAAGTATAGACTGACAATAAAAAAAAACCAATAGTTTAAGTAACTTTACGATATAATAATGGATGTACTACAATAAAAGTGGTTGCAAAATATTTGCTATCCCATGTTACTTAGGCATATGCTGAAATAATTAATTTAGTACTGGAGGAATAGTTGTGAAAAATTATAAAGTATCCGTAGAATTTTGTATGCAGTGAAACTATGCACCTAGAGCTGCGAGTTTCGCAGAGAAGTTGTTTTCTCATTTTTATTCTAAAATAACAAGTCTTGAGCTTATTCCAAGTTCAGGTGGTGCTTTCGAAGTTTCAGTTAATGGTGAGAAGATTTATTCAAAACTTGAAACTGGTGAACATCCGGATCCCAATGAAATTATAAATATGATTGAGCAAAAAGAATAAATGGAATAAGATGTGAACATGTTCAAAATAACATAAACATTGGTGTATGATGTGGAGACTTTATTTCACCTGACCGAGGTTGCAAAATAGCCCATTTATCTCGGTAGCGGTACACTTATAAAGCAATCAGAGCAATTTAAAAAGCATCTGTTCACAGCTTGTGACTGATGCTTATTTTTGTGGTCAAATTTTCTACGAAATACTGTAGAAGATGAATAGGATATTACTGTATGTTAATATGTTTTGTTTGAACATTTGTTTTAGCTTCTTTACTAATATAAATTTCTAAAATGTCATTATGAAACAGTGCTTTCATTTCTTTCGATTCAATAGAAAATGGAAGAGTCACGTTTCTTTCAACTACCTCTTGCTCATCTTTGTTAACGATAATTGAAACCTCATTATTGTGTCTTGTTATATTAATATGCTGTTTGTTCACATTTGGTAATTCTGCTTCCACTATATATTCATGTTCAGTCTCAAATAAATCAACTCTAAATTGTTGCTCGTCAATCATTTGATAGAAAGAATCATGAAAAAATTGCTCCATCCAATCTTCAATACACTGGATTTGCATCGCTTTAGGATATTTGTTATTAACCATTTGAATTATCCTCCAGAAATATACTATTGGATATGATATGATGATTGAACGAAAAAGGTGTCAACAATTAAAATGGTTAAAAATAATTGATAAAAAATGGACTGGGGAAGATTTCATGAGAATTGATTTATTAAGACAAATACCACCAATACATATATTGCAAAAAAACAATCAATTTTTTACTATGTTATTAGAGTTTAATATAGACGAGCCAACGTTGACTCAAGTTATTCAAACCGAAGTGAATCAATTGAGAGAACAGCTTTTATCTAATGAATATATCATTCAATTTCATGGGCAGGCCTCCATGATTGATCATATATTTTCTAAAGTTAAAGCTAAACTACAGTCAATGTCTGAATATCATTTACAAAAGGTAGTTAATGCTACGGGAGTAATCCTACATACAAACTTAGGGAGAGCCCGCTTAAGTGATTCAGCTGTAAAGAGAGTAGCAGAAATTGCATCAAACTATTCCAATTTAGAATTTGACCTTGATTCGGGCACTAGGGGTTCTCGGCATGACATCATTGAGAACATTATTAGTAAAGTGACAGGTGCTGAGGCTGCGATGGTTGTCAATAATAATGCCGCTGCTGTATTTTTAGTATTAAGAGCATTAGCAAAGGATCGAGAGGTCATTGTGTCCAGAGGGCAGCTTGTAGAGATCGGGGGTTCATTTCGAATCTCAGCTATTATGGAGGAGAGTGGAGTATCCCTTAAGGAAGTTGGGACGACAAACAAAACTCATCTACACGATTATGAAGAAGTAATTAATGAGCAAACTGCGATGATCATGAAGGTGCATACGAGTAACTTTAAAACGATTGGATTTACTAAAACAGTACCTACACAAAATCTTGTACAGCTTAAAGAAAAGTATGAAGACATGATGTTTTATGAAGATCTAGGTAGTGGGAGTTTATTCGATTTTCAGAAAAATGACATTGGGGATGAGCCTGTAGTAAGAGACATCCTTGAACAAGGAGTTGACTTAGTATCTTTTAGTGGTGATAAATTATTAGGGGGTCCTCAAGCAGGAATAATTGTTGGGAAAAAGCCTCTTATTGATCTGTTAAAAAAACATCAGCTTGCGCGAGTCTTAAGAGTTGATAAAATGACTTTTGCAGCACTTGAAGATACACTTTTATCATACTTGAAAGGTAATATACTTGAGATCCCAACATTGCGAGATATATTGGAAACGACCGAAGCGATTAAACAACGTTCTGAGCATTTTATAGAATCGGTTAATACCAAAACAAATGATTATAAGTTCGCTTTATTAAAAGATGAATCCGAAATTGGCGGAGGAACAATGCCAGGAGTTACTCTCCCCACATATGTTGTAACAGTAGAGCACCATAGCAAATCGTCTCAACAGCTATCACAACAGTTAAGAAGGAGCACACCGAGCATTGTTACTAGAATTAATAAAGGTAAGGTCGTACTAGATTTTAGAACTGTGACTTTAGAAGAGGCAAATGTAATAGTTGATATATTACATAGGATTTCATAATTTTTTACATATCATGTCCTTTATTATGCTTCTGTCTCGTATGGTTATGATTTTTTACTTTTTTCGATCCGTCTAATGGCTCAGGCTGACCAGGTTTTTCACCATCAGGAGCATTTTTACGAATTCCTTTAGTATTATTTTCATCCATGGATAAATCTCCTCCTTCTTTTTTAGGATGACAGTATAGTTTTTTTTTATTCAATGAATAGATATTAAAAGCTTTGTCTATACTAGCTAAGAAAGTTCCATCTATTTGAAGGAGTTGACATTAAGTGCCTTATCAAAAAAATAAACAGCAAGCTTTTCAAGCTGCACAACAAGGTACAGAGGAAGTTAGGGACGTATACAATAATATCGTAGAGAATCGTGCGGATTATGGATCTGAATTAAAACATTTATCTAATGAAATAAATGAAGCTTACGAACAAATAAATAATGCACTTGAAGTTGCCTCTGAAAACCAAAAGCCGAAACTAGAGCAATTTCAGCAAGATTTACACACGATTGTAAATGAAATCAATAATACACCTTAAACCTGCCTGGGCAGGTTTTTTTGTCTTCATCATGTTAATTTCGTGTTTCTTGAAATTTTCTATATTCAATTAATGTGAGTTGAACTTATTTAATGTAATAATGAAACAACCATTTCACAAGAGAAGAGGTGTATTCTTGCGAAATGGCATTTGTCGTTGAAACTTTGTTCAGAATATTTTTATGATGTAATGTTATATAAAACAAGGTTCGTACATTAATCATGATCAAAATTTACGAAAAGGTCTGATATCTTTTATTGATTTTTCTTTCTCTTCTTATTGTTCGCTCTTTGCTCAGCAGTCAATGGCTCATTTTGCATTTCTTCATTATAACCCGCACCCATTCCTTGTGATTTTGCATCATTCATACCAGGGATGACATGGTTTGCTTTACGTTTGCCCATTTCTTCACCTCCATCATCTTTATAATTACAATTTTTGCTGATAAATTGCAGACACTACTATTTTTTATTTGCAAGGGAAAAAATATGTATAATAAGGGAAACTTATCATTTTCAATAACATTATTGATATTTACTTATAATCTTCCTTGTATTAAGATGGATGAGAAGTAATTTAGAATTGGGAGAAAAAATGATATTTTTCGATAATACTCTCAACTAATTATTGAACATATTAATAATATGTTCAAATTAATGTGCGCTCAGAATGTTTTTTGAGACTACATTCTTAAAATTTCGACACAGGGGGAAGGACAAATGACAAAGCAAGACGTTTTTCAAGCACGTTCTTCATTTGAGGTTAATGGAAAAAAGTATAATTATTTTCAATTAAGTTCTTTACAAAAATTAGGTAACATTACTCGCCTACCATATTCTATTAAAGTTTTGTTGGAATCAGTTTTACGTCAAGTTGACGGTCGAGTAATTACAAAAGATCATGTGGAAAATTTAGCTAAATGGGGTACTAAGGATATAAAAGCCATAGATGTACCTTTTAAGCCATCACGTGTTATTTTACAGGATTTCACAGGAGTACCAGCTGTCGTTGATTTAGCGTCACTGCGTAAAGCTATGGCAGATATGGGTGGAGATCCAGATAAAATTAACCCTGAAATTCCAGTAGATTTAGTAATTGATCACTCTGTACAGGTTGATAAAGCAGGTAGTGCAGATGCGTTAAACTTTAACATGGACTTAGAATTTGAGCGAAATGCAGAGCGTTATAAATTTTTAAGCTGGGCTCAAAAATCTTTTGATAATTATCGTGCTGTACCACCAGCTACTGGTATCGTTCACCAAGTAAATTTAGAGTATTTAGCAAATGTTGTTCAAGCGGTTGAAGAGGAGAATGGGGAATTTATAGCTTATCCTGATTCACTTGTAGGTACGGATTCACATACGACAATGATCAATGGTATAGGAGTTCTAGGCTGGGGTGTTGGTGGTATAGAAGCAGAGGCAGGTATGCTAGGACAACCATCTTATTTTCCAGTTCCAGAAGTCATTGGTGTGAAGCTAACAGGAGCTTTACCGAATGGCACTACAGCGACTGATTTAGCATTAAAAGTAACTCAAGTACTTCGTGCTAAAGGAGTTGTAGGAAAATTTGTTGAGTTTTATGGACCAGGTGTTGCTGAATTACCACTTGCAGATCGTGCGACAATTTCTAATATGGCTCCAGAATACGGGGCAACTTGTGGTTTCTTCCCAGTTGATGAGGAAGCGCTTGAATATATGCGTTTAACAGGACGTTCAGAAGAACAAGTGAAAGTTGTTGAAGCTTACTGTAAGGCTAATGGTATGTTCTTTACAGCTGATTCAGAAGATCCTATCTTTACTGATGTGGTTGAGATAAACTTATCAGCAATAGAAGCAAACCTATCAGGACCAAAACGTCCACAAGATTTAATACCACTTACTAAAATGAAGGAAGCATTTAATACAGCTTTAACAGCAGAAGCTGGCAACCAAGGATTTGGGTTAGATAAAGCTGAATTAGATAAAAAAGTAGCTGTCAAATTAGCAAACGGTAATGAGACAACGATGGAAACTGGTGCGATTGCGATTGCTGCTATCACTTCTTGTACGAATACTTCAAATCCATATGTTTTAGTGGGAGCTGGATTAGTAGCGAAAAAAGCAGTTGAAAAGGGCTTGCAAGTTCCTGAATATGTAAAAACATCATTAGCTCCTGGCTCTAAAGTTGTTACTGGATACCTTAAAGATGCTGGTTTACTCCCATACTTAGAGCAACTTGGTTTTAACGTAGTAGGTTATGGTTGTACAACATGTATCGGTAACTCAGGTCCATTGGCAGAGGAAATTGAAGAAGCAGTTGCGAAAAATGATTTATTAGTTACTTCAGTACTTTCTGGTAATCGAAATTTTGAAGGCCGTATTCATCCTTTAGTCAAAGGAAATTACTTAGCATCACCTCCATTAGTTGTTGCTTACGCTCTTGCAGGTACTGTTGATATTGAATTGCAAAAAGATGTAATTGGAAAAGATAAAGACGGTAACGACGTTTACATGAACGAAATTTGGCCAACTATGGAAGAAGTAAAAGAAGTTGTTAATCAAACTGTTACACCAGAATTGTTTAGAAAAGAATACGAACAAGTATTTGATGACAATGAGCGTTGGAATGAAATAGAGACTTCTGAAGAAGCATTGTATAGTTGGGATGAAGATTCTACTTATATTCAAAATCCACCGTTCTTTGAAGGGTTATCAAAAGAGCCAGGTACAGTACAAAACTTAAAAGGCTTACGTGTAGTTGCTAAATTTGGAGACTCTGTCACAACAGACCATATTTCACCTGCTGGGTCAATTGGTAAAGATACTCCTGCTGGTAAATATCTACAAGAACAAGGTGTAACGCCACGAGACTTTAACTCTTACGGTTCTCGACGTGGAAATGACCGAGTGATGACAAGAGGTACATTTGCTAATATTAGAATACGTAACCAAATCGCTCCAGGTACAGAAGGCGGTTGGACTACTCATTGGCCAACTGGCGAGATCATGTCAATATATGAAGCATGTATGAAGTATAAGGAAGATGATACAGGACTTGTTGTATTAGCTGGCAATGACTATGGAATGGGAAGTTCACGTGACTGGGCTGCTAAAGGAACGAACCTTCTAGGAATCAAAACTGTCATTGCTGAAAGCTTTGAACGTATTCATCGTAGTAATCTTGTTCTCATGGGTGTTCTACCACTACAGTTTAAACAAGGTGAAAGTGCTGAAAGCTTAGGGTTAACAGGGAAAGAAACAATCGAAGTTGCTATCGATGAATCTGTAAGCCCACGAGACCATGTAAAAGTGACAGCTACTGATGAAGCGGGTAATCAAAAAGAATTCGAAGTACTTGTGAGATTTGATAGTGAAGTTGAAATTGACTACTATCGCCACGGTGGTATTTTACAAATGGTTCTTCGTGACAAATTACACGGATAATTTAGAATATACTAAGTAAGTTAAAAAGGGTCTGACTAATTCTATATAATGTGAAAGGGAGTATACCAACATTTTTACATAATATAGTATAAAGGTCTGGCCCTTTTTCTTTATATAGCTGTTTATGATACAGTACTTAAACTTTTAACAAAAAGGGTGTTCTTAACAGCTTTTTAGCTTAAATGCAAGGACATCAAAAATGATCTTATTGTAGCAATATCAAATTAATATAATGACAACCCTGTTAAAAGTATCTAGCAATAGGTAAAAATCGTACATAAAATAATTAGTTTGAATAGTAGAAGAAAAAGGGACAACTACCTGTTTGTTTATCAAAACCCTTGGTCAGATAATATAGTCTAACTGCCAAATTTATTACGTTCAATATTTTTATTGTTATGACGAAATCAACTTCTTTTTTGTTTAGAACAGTTTAGTATATAATCTAACGGTGTAGGGTAGTTTGTAGTATAGAAAGAGAAAGGAGATTCAAATATGCGTAGTGAAGAAATTCAACTAGCTTCAAGGCCACAAGGTGTTCCAAACAATGATAACTTTAATTTTGTAGAAATTAATTTACCCGCTCTCAATTCTGGGGAAGTTCTTTTAAAAACTTTATACTTATCTGTAGATCCATATATGAGAGGAAGAATGAGGGAAGGGAAGTCTTATGCTGCCCCATATGAACTTCATCAACCAATCGTCGGTGGTGTCATAAGTGAAGTAATGGAATCAAAGTCAGAGAAATTGATAAAAGGGGATATCGTTGTAGGTTTTCAGAAATGGGCTAGAAATCAAGTTGTTCATGAATCAGAGCTCCAGAAAATTGATCCATCCCTTGCACCAATTTCGACTGCGTTAGGAATTCTCGGTATGACTGGCTTAACCGCATATTTTGGTTTACTGGATATTGGTGAACCGAAAGAAGGGGAGACTGTTGTTGTATCGGGGGCTGCAGGGGCTGTTGGTATGATCGTTGGGCAGATTGCGAAGATCAAAGGCGCTCGTACAGTTGGGATAGCAGGTTCTCAAGATAAAATCGACTACCTAGTAAATGAACTTAAATTTGATGAAGCTATAAACTATAAGAGTGAACATTTCAAAGATGAATTAGCAAGCGCATGTGCAAATGGGGTAGATGTCTACTTTGAAAATGTTGGAGGAAATGTGTCTGATGAAGTATTTAAACATTTAAATGTACATTCACGCATCCCAGTGTGTGGAGCGATTTCTGCATATAATTTGCAAGAAGACATTGGACCTCGCATTCAAACTACTTTAATTAAAAACCGCACCTTAATGAAAGGGTTTCTAGTAGGTGATTATGCACATCGTGCAAGCGAAGGGGTTCTACAATTAGCACAATGGTTAAAAGAAGGAAAATTAACATATGAAGAAACGATTATCGAAGGGTTTGAGAATACACCTGAAGCATTTATTGGCTTATTTAAAGGTACAAACTTAGGCAAATTATTAGTGAAAGTTGCTGAGCCGTCAAATCATTAACATTAGAATTACTTACAATAAAAGCGTTGATTTTTGACGCTTTTTTGTAAGGTTATTTTTACAGTTTACACATATATTGTTTTTTAATAATAAGATCTAAGCACGTTTATAACATAATAAAAATTCTATAATATAGATTAGTAACTAAATGTAAGTGGAAAAAGCAATAATGCTTACGCAAAGAGTCTTGTTAAAGACTATTTCGGTATTGATAGCTGTCTTTAATATCATTAACGTTCGGGCACCTTTTCTTCACTAAAGACTATAAAAGCACTATAATATAGATCAGTGACTCTATGTAAGGAAAATAAGCAACAAAGTGTAAGAAAAGAGCCTTAGTTAACGACAATATCCACATTGATAATTGCTTTTCGTAATAAGATTTAAACACAAATATCATTAACGTTCGAGGCATCTTTCCTTCACTAAAGACTATAAAATCTTTATAACATACATCGGTGAGTTATAGTAAGAAAAATTGCAACAAAGTGTAAGCAAAGATGCTTAGTTAACGGCAATGTCCACATTGATAATTGCTTTTCGTAATAAGATTTAATTTAAACACAAATATCATTAACGTTCGGGCACCTTTTCTTCACTAAAGACTATAAAAGCTCTATAATATACATCAGTGACTCTATGTTAGGAAAAAAAGCAACTAAGTGTGTGAATAGAGCTTGTCATAAAATGTTTATAAAGAGAAATATTATTATTACATATAAACAATTATAATAAACAATATAACGTTACAATTTTTTATTTCTAATTAGAGTTGTGAGTTTTCACCATGGTATTTAAGGAGCGTTGGAATGAAAAAAATAATAGCTGGGGTCTTAATAATCGGTTTTATTGGAGTAAGTATTTGGCAAGTAGTATCTGCTGGGAAAGATGGTAGCATTGAAGAAGTTGCCAAACATGTTGGAAATGGTACTGAAATCGTTGATGTTGATGAAAAAACTAGTAACGCAGAAGCTGCTGTTGAAGGTATTGCAGTAGGAAATAAGGCTCCTGATTTTGAATTACCTACATTAACTGGAGAATCAATTAAGCTCTCTGATCTACAGGGAAAAAAAGTAATAGTGAACTATTGGGCAACTTGGTGTCCACCATGTAAAGAAGAGATACCTGATTTTCAGTTATTTCATGAAAAATACGGCTCTGATGTTGTGATCTTAGCGGTAAATGTTGATCCAGAATATGATGTTGAGAGTTTTGTGAATGAATATGAAATGACTTTTCCTGTTCTGTTAGATGAAGATGATCAGGCAAATAGGATTTTTCAAGTATTATCAATCCCTACTACGTATTTTATTGATAGTAATGGGATAATTAGAAATAAGTTTGTGGGTCAACTGTCTTATGAAAAGATGGAAAAGTTTGTTGATGATATGAATTAGAAACGATGTTTTGCTAATTCATAAAGAAAATAAACGAGTGTAGGATGTATGCTAGAAAATGTAAGGCTTTTTAATAAACTTTGTTGTTATATATAATGGTAAAAGGACATTATAGAGTTTTAAGAGAGCTCAATAATTGTAATAGTAGCAAAGATGTCACTATTGCTAATCGACTTAGTATTAATATTTTTGAATGAACAACAATCTTTGCAAAAACAGGCAAATGTAAAAAGTGAGGAAAAGAAACTTATCAAAGATAGTTTCTTTTTTTGTGTTTGTATAATAATGATTTTTCGAAAAGTTGTAATAATTTATACGTTTATTGGGTAATACTAACGTTAAAATAATATATAAAGGATGGTGAGAAAATTGCGAAAAATTAAAAAAGTTACTTTTGAGGAATTGGTACGAGAAAATAAAAAAGAATTATTAAAAGATCAAGAGGCACTAGAGAGAATTGAATTAAAGCTTGAACAGAAAATGATCAGAAAAATCCAATAGTTTTACAGATGAAAACTTTTGCTCCTTTCATACATGAATAAGGTCAACTTGACCATAATAAATGATGAAAAGGGGGGGTTATACATGGCAAAACAGTTTAATGATAAACGTAGTCATTATACACCAAATCATATCGGAACTCAGCCTAGAGGCTTCGGTGGTAATAAAGGGAAAAAAATGCAAGATCAATCTGGTGACAAACCAGATGTCATTCAAACAAAAGGTGAATGAAGTTATTAAATATTGTGCTTTAGAGCCCTTAGTAATTAGTTAATTATAAGAAGGTTCAATATTTGTATGTATTCTCCTATAGCAAAAGTTGTCATAGTCATAAATAAGTTAGAGGCATGAAATCGCTTCTAGCTTTTTTTACTAGAATTTATTCATTAACCTTTACCATATCGAGGGTGTTTTGTTAGTTCATTATCAATATAAAGTTGAAAAAGTGCCACTTTGTTAAAGTGTAGGTGTATTACTTTTAAACATTAACAATATTGAAAAAAGCCTATGAATTAATTTGAAACTTACATCTAAACATTGCTGTCCGTTAAAGAGTAATACATGAATATACCAAACGTTCGGTGCATCTTTTCTTCTCTAGACGCTAGAAAAACATACCATACACATCAGTCATTCATATGTAAGTAACAATAGCGATTTCATTGATTTTTTTAACGGACTTCTAATCATAATTTCAAGAGGTTTGAAACACACTAGTGATGTACAATATACAATTTGTATTGGAGGGTTAGTATTGACTAATAGACCAAAGCCTGATGATCGTAGTGATAATGTAGAAAAGTTACAAGATATGGTGCAAAATACGATTGAAAATATTGAGGAAGCACATGAAACGATGGAATTTGCTAGTGATGAAGAACGAGAGCAAATCGAGGCAAAAAATCAACGTAGAGAAGAAAGCATTGCAGCGATGAGAGAAGAAATTAAAGATGAAGCTCAAGACCGTGAAAACGGTTATAAGTAATATTCTCCCCAAAGGCCGACCTAGAAGACTTTAAAGCTACAATTAAGTCACATTTAAGACATGATTTCGGGAATAACCGGGCTCATGTCTTTTATTGTTTAATGAGGTTGTTGTGAAAATAGTGATTCTGTAACTGTTGTTTGAACATACTTTTTCTAAAAATAAATATAGACATTTTTACAGAGACTCAACTTTATTCATGCTTATTTCACATATATGGTGTAGTGTTTTTATAAGCACGATATTTTACGTGCTCTTCTCTTCATGTAAAATAACAATGGGCTGTTCTCTTATTGATTATTGCAATTTGTTCTAAAATTTAAACACGCATTCTTGTAGCGTTGGTGGCATTTTCTACTTTTAAAATTTTTAAGTACTCATAAAACTCATCATATTGCTATTTCAAGTAAAGTAGTAACATACGAAAAGAGCCTAACAATTAAAATTATAAAAATAGCATTATAATTCATAGGGGGAATTAAGGTTGTTAAAATCAAAGAAAAAAATAGAAGTTCGTTATGCTGAGACAGATCAAATGGGGGTTGTTAATCATGCAAATTATTTAACATGGATGGAAGTAGGCAGAACAAAGTATATTCAAGATTTAGGATTTTCCTATGCAGCAATGGAGGATGATGGAATTTTGTGTCCAGTTCTTGAAGCACATGTTTCGTATAAAAAGCCAATACGTTATGGAGAAATTGCAGAAATTACAACTTGGGTTGAAGAATATGATGGGTTAAGAGTTGTGTATGGCTACGAAATTACCAATTCCGAAAACCAGTTAGCTGTTTGTGGCACAACGAAGCATGTGTGTGTAAAAAAAGATTCTTTCCGCCCAATCAGTATAGCTAAATATTTTCCTGAATGGCATGAAGCATATGAAAAGGTAAAAAATCAACGATAATTATATTTTATGTCGGAATGGATTAGAGAAATATTAGTTAATTGACAAAGCTTTTACAATAACATGAAGAAAAGGCATACCATAGCCACCACATATACTATTGAGACAGCTGTTACGTCTGAAAGAAAATTTCAAGTTTTTTTACTTTCAGATCGTCTTTTTTATTAAGCTGTTTTCGTAATGGTTGTTGCTTCTCGTTCTAAACAAAAGCGTCTTTTTATATAATGTCTAGCTTCACATATTTCCTTAGAAGGGAGGTGAGATCCAGCCTCACCTTCCGATACGGCTACCTTGCAAGCATTCAACAATAGTTTCGTGGCATCTTTTCTATAATATGATGATAAGTATCCAAAAATTCTTTTTACTATCGTAATGTTGTACAAATACAAATACAAAAGAGCCTATTATTACTATGAAATATTATGCTAAGGTTGTTCATCTAGCCATTGATACATATGTTCCATTGTATCTTTATACATTTGCTCATATAGATGGTCATTGTTGGAACTAACCAGTTCACTTAAAATATGTGTTTCGAAATTACTTTGATATTGATTCGATACATATGTAGGAGTAAATGTTGGATTGTCTAAGTGTATTTCATTTACATTACCTGAAAAACTTTTCGTTACAGTTATTTCAAATAATCCTCCTATATCTTTATAGTCATTATACTGTCCTGACAGAAAGTTACCTAGAGAATAAACGACTATACTCTTAGAGCTATCATCTCTTTCAATCCACTCGATTGGCTGTAGTACATGTGGATGATGACCTATAATAATGTCTACCCCTTCATTTGCTAGTAAATGAGCAAGTTCTTGCTGTTGAAAAGACGGGAACCGTTCATATTCATTTCCCCAATGCATACTTACAACGATGACATCTACATCCGCCCTCAATTTTTTAATATCCTCTTTAATCTTTGTAACATTTATTACATTAACCAAGTATTCCTTTCCTTTAGGTATAGGTAAGCCATTCGTTCCATATGTATAGGCAAGAAAACCTACTGATATCTTATTATTTACAAGTATACGTGGTTGTTCTTTATCTTTATTACTACGATATCCCCCAACATAAGCCATATTGATTTTATCATAGTAAGCAGTAGCATTTAATACGGCACGTTCTCCACGATCTAGCGTATGGTTATTTGCAATAGAAACAATATCAACGCCAGCAGCCTTTATAGTATCAGCTATGTTATAAGGGCTATTAAATCGTGGGTAAGTAGAAATTCCTAACTCTTTACCACCAATCATGGATTCTTGATTGGCAAATGTAATATCTGGTTTTGTTAGTAGGGGAAATACATTGGACATCATAGGTGTAAAATCATAGCCATCCGATGTTTTAGCATCGTTATAAACTGTACTATGCAATAATATATCACCTACTGCTCCTATCGTTAAGCTAGTCGTAAAGTCTTTTTGGGACAAGTGATGAGTTTTATTATGATGAGTATTAACGACTACCTGAACGCTTTGAGTATTAATAGATGTTAACAAAAACCAACTAAAAATGGATATACAAACTGTTACAGTTGTTCCTAATGAAACGAACAAAATTTTCCGATACATCATATGTTTACCTCTATTTCTTTGTTTACATAAATTATAACAATTATTATAAAATCAGGTAATAAAAATGCAATATATAATTAGGAATATGTTTAATTAGCAAAAAAAATTATAAAGTATATTTTAAGGGGGAATTCCCCCTCATTACATACCTATAAATAAAACCAAAGATAAAATACTCCTAAAAGAATAAAGAAAAATGTTAGCACATCTTCTCCCTCCATTTTTGTTCAAAGAAAAAGCTTAAATCTGTATCTGCTAAATATATAACCTACTAATTTAAATTCAGTACGGATGGTAAAATAAATTTTCATATCGCTGGTGATGGGTTAGTTTATGTAATTTGAAAAAATTAAGTATGTTCTATTGTCCTAAATTATTAAAAATTGTTTTATTTTACAGATTTTCACGAACGGGAAAGCCCACTCCTTAAGGTGTGGGAGTGTCAAGTCGCTTTTCTCCACAATAAAAAAGGAACTTCATATAGAAATTCCTTATAAATAGTAATATGTTGTTGTGAAACAATGATTGTTGCTTTACGTTCTAAAATTTAAGCACGTATACATCTATAGCTCGTGACATCCTTTATATTTTACAATTATTGAGTTCACATTATACTCATCATGCTTTTATTTTGTAGTGAAAAACAACAATGTTTACGAAATGAGCTTTGAGAAAAAATGTTATGTATGATTGGACTTAAAGCGTTACCATAATTTTGCTTTTGGTTCTGTTTTATTAATTAGTCGCGATATATTAGCTCTATGGCGATAAATAATAAATATTGTTAAAACACTAACTACGATAATTAACGGAACATCTTTTGTATAAAAGCTATAAAAGACTGTTAAAACACCTGCAAGCATAGAGGAGAGTGAAACATATCTTGTCATAATCAAAAGAAGAAAGAATACGATTACAGCGAACAAGAAAGTCAACGGCTGATAACCTAGCAGAACACCTCCCGATGTCGCTACTGCTTTACCACCTTTAAACTTTGCAAATACTGGAAACATATGACCGACTGATGCGAATAATCCGATTAATAATGGGTGAATATCAACTTCAATGAGAAAAGGCAGTAGTGCAGCTAACGTTCCTTTTAAAATATCCCCCAGAGTTACGATTATCCCAGCTTTTTTCCCCAATACACGAAAGGTGTTAGTACCCCCTAAATTTCCACTCCCATGATCACGTATGTCTATATTATATCCTATTTTTCCAACTATAAGCCCAAATGGGATGGAACCTAATAGATATGCAATTACAATAATCATTACTTCTGACATTTATGAATCTCCTTTGATAACAACGTTTCTATTTCTTTCATTTTACCACTTCTATCTAAAAACACCATACAATTTCATGAACATAAAAAAAATTATACGAAAGGAAGAATTTATTCTTTTCAATTTGTGAATTATTGCGTAATATGTCGATAGGAGGGGATTTTATGTCAAGGCTTGAAACATATAAAGAGAAAAAAACTAAAACACCCTATATTGTAATGGGATTAAGTATATCTTTAATTATGATAGTATCTAGTATTTTATTATATATTTATTTATTACCTTCAACAGAAAGTACTGAATACTTTCAGGCGGAAAGTGACATTATTTTTGAAGGCGAGATGATGTCTACTGCGTATGTTGTTGATGACGCAATATATTTTCCATTTTCATTTATTCAAGAAGAAATAGATTCTTCTATTGTTTTTGATGAAAACTCGAACTCTATTATTATTACTACGAGTAATAAAGTTTTGCAGCTTCCTTCAGAGTCGTTAACTTATTTTATAAATGAAGAACCATTTAAGTTAGAGGTACCTGCTTTAGTTACAGAAGCAGGTGAACGTTATATTAATATTGATCAAATATTACAAATATATCCAATAGAAGTGAAACTGAATGATGAAACATCCGCTATTATTGTTCAAAAACACGGTCAAACATTGTTAACAGGTGTTGTAAAAGATAAATTAAATGAGCATGAATCAAGATTGAGGGTAGAGCCATCTCTTAAGTCAAAATACGTTGCGGAGTTAGATGGAAATGAATCTATTGTTATTGAAAAAGATGATCATAGTGAATATTACTTCATCAGAAAGGAAAACGGGATAGCAGGGTATATTAAAAAGAATTCGATAAGTTTAAACAAACCGACGACGGTTAATTTAACGAGAGATTTGCGTGCAGAACAAAGAATGTTAATAGATGGGCCTATAAATTTAACTTGGGAAGCTGTGTACTCTAAAAATCCTGATACATCAACAATGCCACAGATGGACGGTTTAAATGTAGTTTCTCCCACTTGGTTTTCGCTGAAAAATAATGAGGGAGATGTTACAAATTTGGGTTCTACGGCATATTCCGAATGGGCTAAACAACGTAATTATCAAGTATGGGCTGTATTTTCTAACGATTTTGACCCTGAAAAAACCCATGAAGCATTTAAAGATTTTGATACAAGACAAAAAATTATTCGCCAAATACTTCAATACAGTCAAATGTATGAGCTAGATGGCATCAACATTGACATTGAAAATGTTAATTTGGAAGATGGACCACTCGTCACACAATTTGTAAGAGAAGCAACACCTTACTTGCATGAAGCAGGGCTAGTAGTAAGCATGGATGTTACTTTTATATCTGAAAGTGAGAATTGGTCTAAGTTTTATGAAAGAGAAAAGCTAGCCGATGTTGTCGATTATATGATGGTTATGGCGTATGATGAACACTGGGCATCGTCACCTATTGCAGGTAGTGTAGCAAGTTTTCCTTGGGTGGAAAATAATCTAGAAAGAATACTAGAAGTGATTCCTAACGACAGATTAATTTTAGGTGTCCCACTATATACACGAATATGGGAAGAGAAAGAGAATGATAATGGTGCTATAGAAGTATCTTCAAAGGCTCATTCTATTGAATTTGTCCGTGAGTGGATGAATGAACGTAATTTAGAACCAGCATATGACGAAAAATCTGGACAATACTACGTCGAATATATGGATGAAAAAGAACAAGCAATGTATAAAATTTGGATTGAAAATGACTATTCATTACAAAAGAGAGCTCAAATTGTACATTCGTATCAGCTGGCAGGTATAGCTACTTGGGCTAGAACGTTTGGTAATGAAGGTGCTTGGACTGCCCTTTCTGACTCGTTAAAACATATCCAAGTCACGCAAAAGTAAGAGGTGTAACATTGGTTTGTACTTTGTATGTAAATAGATAAGATTGGATAGTGATTTGTTTTAAAATACGTAAGCATTTCTATTTCTGAGCTTAAGGTGATAGTGATACAATAAGTATATAACTAATACATGGAGATGATTAGATGGCAATTGAAATTCCAAATCGAGAAGAATTGGGAGAAATCTTAAAAAAAAGTAAACGGGTTGCGGTTGTTGGTCTATCTGCCAATCCAGAAAAAACATCCTACAAAGTTAGTAAAGTTATGCAGGATGCAGGATATGAAATCATCCCAGTCAATCCAACTGTTAATGAAGTTTTAGGTGTCAAAGCAGTGAAATCTCTTCAAGAGATTGAAGGTCATGTAGATATCGTTAATGTATTTCGTCGGTCAGAGAAACTTTATGACGTTGCAAAGGAATTTGTAGAAATAGATGCTGATGTTTTTTGGGCTCAATTAGGACTTATTAATGAAGAAGCATATCATTTTTTAAATGATAAAGGATACACTGTTGTTATGGATAGGTGTATTAAAGTTGAATATGTTGCTACAAAGTAAGTTTGAACTCATTCTTCAATGACTGCTTTATTTTGCATAATTATTGTACAAATGCGACACACTATAAAAACAACATGGTTGAATGATTGTTACTTTGTCATCCATGTCGCAAAATAAGTAAATGTTCACAAATTTTCCTCCCTCTTGGAGTACTCATGAAAATTGAGTACTCTTTTTTCTGTATGTCTTAATTTCATTCAATAGGAGCATTTGAACTTTCACTTTAGATTGTTTTCGCATTAATTGTTGCTTTTTCTAAAAAACCTAAACATTAAAAGAACTAACAAACGGTGGATATCCTTTCTTCTCTATAGACTATAAGAGTCATATGATACACATCATTTACTCAAATATAAGTTCCAAAAGCACCGAAGTAAACGAAAAGAGCCTTATGTTAAATTATTTATCATTCATAGGCTAGAAAAATCAAATTTTACAAAAATGAGAGGGTTTTAAAAGAAGAAAAAATTTTTGTCCTTGTGATAAGTGGGTATTACCATATATTATATAAAATAGGAGTTGCAGTTTTATTCTGTTTCTAAAAGGTGTATAATTAGAACACCCGTTCTTTTTATGGGCAAAAAGGAACTAAAAATATGATTTAGGGGCTATAGGATAATCCACCTTTAGTGCCTATCCCCTCGAGGCCATTTCCATACATCCTATCAAGGGAAATGACTCGAATGCTTGTCAGGGATAATCGAGGCGTTTACGCATTTATTTTGTACTATAACAAGATTAAAAAGTTGTTGTGTATGTTTTTTGTATTGAGGAGGTAGTTTTTTGTCAAAGCAAAGTTTTGAATATAATGATGAAGCCATCCAGGTGCTAGAAGGGCTGGAAGCTGTAAGAAAACGTCCGGGTATGTACATAGGAAGTACAGACACACGAGGGCTACATCATTTAGTATATGAAATTGTTGATAATTCTGTAGATGAAGCTTTAGCTGGCTACGGGAACCATATAAAAGTTACGATACATAAAAATCAAAGTATTAGTGTAGTTGATAAAGGGAGAGGCATGCCAGTTGGCATGCATAAGTCAGGAAAGCCCACTCCTGAAGTTATACATACTGTTTTACATGCTGGTGGGAAGTTTGGACAAGGTGGTTATAAAACGAGTGGAGGATTACATGGTGTAGGTGCATCTGTCGTTAATGCTCTTTCTGAATGGTTAACTGTTACGATCCGTCGTGATGGAAACGTATACGAACAGAGGTTTGAACAAGGAGGAAGTGTAGTTTCTGCACTTGAAAATAAAGGGCGAACGAATCAAACGGGTACAACAACTCACTTTAAGCCAGACCCAAGCATATTTAGTACAATTACATATAACTTTAATACACTGTGTGAGAGATTGCGTGAGTCAGCATTTCTGTTAAAGGGTCTAAAGATTGAGCTCATAGACGAGCGGCACAATGAGCAAGAAATATTTCATTATGAGAATGGCATAGAGGCTTTCGTTCAATATTTAAACGAGGAAAAGGATACACTACATCCAGTGATATCATTTGAAGGGGAACAAAACGACATTGCAGTTGAATATTCCTTCCAATTTAATGATGGATTTTCAGAAAACATCCTTTCATTCGTGAATAATGTAAGAACGAAGGATGGAGGTACCCATGAATCGGGTGCCAAAACAGCAATGACGCGTGCTTTTAATGAATATGCCCGTAAGGTAGGATTATTAAAGGAAAAAGATAAAAACCTTGAGGGATCAGACATTCGTGAAGGACTTGCTGCCATCGTGTCTGTCAGAATTCCAGAGGAGTTACTTCAATTTGAAGGGCAAACGAAAGGGAAGTTAGGGACAAGTGATGCGCGCTCAGCAGTTGATGCTGTTATAACGGAGAATTTGGCGTATTTCTTTGAGGAAAATCCTGATGTTAGTTCGTTATTAGTGAAAAAAGCTATAAAAGCATATCAAGCTCGAGAAGCTGCTAGAAAAGCTCGAGAAGAAGCACGAAACGGGAAGAAACGAAAGAAATCTGAAGGTACTTTAAGTGGAAAGCTTACACCAGCTCAATCTCGAAATCCACATAAAAATGAACTTTATTTAGTTGAAGGTGATTCTGCCGGTGGATCTGCTAAGCAAGGGAGAGACCGACGATTTCAAGCTGTGCTGCCTTTACGTGGTAAGGTTATTAATACAGAAAAAGCTAAGCTTGCAGATATATTTAAAAATGAAGAAATTAATACAATTATACATGCTGTAGGTGGAGGAGTTGGCTCTGAGTTTTCTGTGGAGGATATTAATTATGATAAAGTAATCATTATGACAGATGCCGATACAGATGGAGCACATATACAAGTACTTTTACTTACATTTTTTTATAGATATATGAAACCACTCGTTGATGCAGGTAAAATATTTATCGCTCTGCCACCACTATATAAAGTAAGTAAAGGAACTGGAAAAAAAGAAGTGTTAGAATATGCTTGGTCTGAGGACG
Source organism: Nanhaiella sioensis (assembly GCF_046557775.1). NCBI lineage: Bacteria > Bacillati > Bacillota > Bacilli > Caryophanales > Bacillaceae > Nanhaiella > Nanhaiella sioensis. The sequence goes on along the minus strand of NZ_JBKAEG010000001.1, from coordinate 4,948,952 downwards.
AGCTGAAATTAGCTATGGATAAGATAGGGAAAGGGTACACAATTCAGCGCTACAAAGGGCTTGGTGAAATGAACGCTGATCAGCTTTGGGAAACGACTATGAACCCTGAAACGAGAACGCTCATTCGTGTAAGGATTAATGATGCTGCAAGAGCAGAGAGACGAGTTACAACGTTAATGGGTGATAAAGTTGAACCTAGACGTAAATGGATTGAAAGTAATGTAGCTTTTGGTTTAGAGGAAGAAACGAATATTTTAGACAATGATAACTTGTCGGTCGTGGAGGAGGATTAAGAATGTCACAAATTGAAACAATTCGAGAATTACCACTAGCAGATGTTCTCGGCGACCGCTTTGGTAGATATAGTAAGTACATTATTCAGGAACGTGCTTTACCTGATGCTAGGGATGGGTTGAAGCCTGTACAAAGACGTATATTGTATTCTATGTACGTTGAAGGAAATACAGCTGACAAAGCCTTTCGTAAATCAGCAAAAACTGTAGGAAACGTGATTGGTAATTATCATCCGCATGGTGATACATCAGTCTATGATGCTATGGTGCGTATGACGCAAGATTGGAAACTGCGTAAATTGTTGGTTGAAATGCACGGGAATAACGGAAGTATTGATGGTGATCCGCCAGCTGCTATGCGTTACACAGAGGCAAGGCTTTCATCAATTGCTTCAGAGCTATTGAGAGATATTGATAAAAATACAGTAGAGTTCATACCGAATTTTGATGAAACGAGTAAAGAGCCAGTTGTGTTACCTGCTATGTTTCCTAACCTATTAGTGAACGGATCCACTGGGATTTCAGCAGGTTATGCGACCGAAATTCCTCCACATCATCTTGGAGAAGTAATAGATGGTGTAATTATGCGAATTGACCGTCCAAACTGTACAATTGATGACTTAATGACAGTTATTAAAGGCCCTGACCTGCCAACGGGAGGCATCATCCAAGGAGTAGAAGGGATTAAAAAAGCATATCAAACTGGTAAAGGCAAAATGATCATTCGAGGTAAAACGTCGATTGAATCCATTAGAGGTGGTAGGCAACAAATTGTCGTAACTGAAATCCCTTATGAAGTAAATAAAGCCAACTTAGTAAAGAAAATAGATGATTTACGCCTAGATCGTAAAGTCGAAGGGATATCAGAGGTTCGTGATGAGACCGACCGAACGGGATTGCGAATCGTTATAGAATTAAAGAAGGATGCAGATGCACAAGGTGTGTTAAATTATCTATTAAAGAATACGGACTTGCAAATTCCGTATAGCTTTAATATGGTAGCTATCCACCAAAAACGTCCGAAGCTAATGGGCTTAGCAGAGATGCTTGATGCTTACATTAAACACCAAGCAGAAGTGGTAAAAAACAGGACGCAATATGAATTAAATAAAGCAAAAGATAGACATCATGTTGTGGAAGGGCTCATGAAGGCATTATCGATATTAGATGAAGTGATCTCAACCATTCGTTCGTCAAAAGATAAAAAAGATGCCAAAATAAATCTTATTAGTGCGTTTCAATTTACTGAGCTACAAGCGGAAGCAATTGTTACATTGCAGCTATATCGCCTAACAAATACAGACATTACTCAGCTTGAACAAGAAGCAGGTGAATTATTAGATAAAATAGCTGAATTAACAGCAATTTTAACTAGTGAAAAAAGGTTATTTACTGTCATAAAAAAAGATTTAAGGAAGCTTCGAAAAATATATGCCGATAACCGACGTTCGATTATTGAAGCCGAAATAGAGGATTTAAAAATCAATTTAGAAGTGATGGTTGCACCTGAGGATGTAATTGTCACGGTTACGAAGGACGGCTATGTGAAAAGAACGAGTCTTCGTTCATATTCTGCTTCAAATGGGCAAGATTTTGCAATGAAAGAATCAGACAGGCTGTTAGGAATGTATGAAATTAATACAACTGATGTCTTATTAATTTTTACCAACAAAGGTAATTATTTGTATTGTCCTGTCCATGAATTACCTGATATACGCTGGAAAGATCTTGGACAACATATTGCAAATATCGTCAACATTGATCGAGATGAACAGATCATTAAAGCAATTCCTATTAAAGAGTTTAAGTCCAGTCAATTTTTATTATTTGTCACAAAAAACGGTATGGTGAAGAAAACCATTCTGGACCAATATAAAGCAACACGATATTCCCGAGCATTAGTAGCAATTAATTTAAAAGATCATGATGAAGTCATTGATGTTGAAATGACAGATGGGACTATGGATATTTTTCTAGCAACCTACTTTGGATATGGATTATGGTTTCATGAAAATGAAGTAAATGTTGTCGGAGCGCGTGCGGCAGGAGTGAAGGGAATCAATTTAAAAGATGGCGATTATGTCGTAAGTGGAATCATAGGTCAACAAGAACAGCAGCCTGATCTAGTAGCGATAACACACCGCGGTGCAATTAAAAGAATGAAATTGACAGGATTTGAAAAAACATCTCGTGCAAAACGTGGTGTAGTGATGTTACGTGAACTAAAAAATAACCCTCATCGTTTAGTTGGTGTTGTTTTTGTTACTCAAAAAGACGTAGTATATTTCCAAACTGAAAATGATGTGATTCATTCTGTTGATCCTATCACCCTTAGACCGACCGATCGATATAGCAATGGTTCATTTATTATAGATGTACAAGAAGAAGGTCAAGTGAGTGAGATATGGAAGGAAAATAACAAGGAATAATTAGTTTTTTAAAAACCAGTTTTTACACTGGTTTTTTTATTTTGCTTCGGTAAATATTAATTTTTTTTATTTAACTAGGCGAATACACATACAGGACAAATAGGCATTTGAATTATATGAGTAGTGATATCATTATAAAAACATACAGGAGAGGTTTATATGACAAATATATTCGTAGATCCATGCATTGACAATAAAGGTTCAGGGTGTGAAAAAAACATTGCGACAGATCATTTTTGCTGTCAATTCGCTGTACCAAACCATACAGACACAAGCTTATACATTACAAAAGGCTGTGTAGAGGTACGAAAGCAGCCATAAATATAAGAAATTATTATATTTAGCATCATTTTGTATTAGCGTTGCATAGAATAGTACAACACTTGTAAAAGGAGTAGAGGATATGAACAAATATTGTACTCATTGTTGTGCTATTTTAAGTTATAAAAGTAACAATTGTTCATTGTGTGGGAGTCATCACATTAAAGAAATTGTTATCAATATACAAAAGCAGCCAACTGAAAAAGGAGATAACTAGTCATACAAATTGTGTATACCTTACAAATTCCACGAGCAAATAATAGTAGCTTTCTGGTCATTTAGATGACTGTCACAGCCATTCTTATTTATAAGCAAGTTGCCAGTAGTTTTTGATTTCTATAACTTGTACAATAAATAACCTGCTCTATATGGAGTGAGGTTATTTTTAATTAGCCAGAAGCCTCTCAAATACTTAATTCCATTTTCAACTACAGTTTTGTTATGAATATTTATGATGTTTTTGCTAATCATATTGTTAATAACAAAAAAGGGAGATATTTCTATGGATAATGCAAATCAAGTAACTAAATTTGAATCAATACCAAATGATGAAGCATCTTTAATTGAAAGTATGGAATCGTTACTAAGAAAAAAAATGGAGAAGGAATATACTGAAGGAAATACGAAAAGAGATGCTCACCCAAAACACCTCGCATTGTTACAGGCTCAGTTTATTATTGAGCCAAATCTTCCCGATGAACTAAAAGTAGGTATTTTTGAAAAACCAAACAAATATGATGCGTGGATTCGTATATCAAATGCAAATGGTAAAATACAGTCGGATATGAAAAAAGACTTCAGAGGATTTGCGGTAAAATTAATGGGAGTTAAGGGAAAAAAATATGAGAAGGATGAAAATGAAACCCAAGATTTTGTATTAATGAGCCATCCAACTATGCCATTAGGGACAGTAAAACTATTTCATGATGCTGTTTATTATAGTTTAAAGTGGAATCCACTCGTTTTATTGTTGAAGATGACTTTGTCTGGGAAAGGAGATATTATTAAGGAATTAAATAATGGTAAAAAAAATCATTCATCTCCTTTAGATATCCGCTATTGGAGTACAACTCCTTATATGTTCGGTGATAATAAAGTAGTGAAGTATTCAATCATTCCAACATCTATATATAAAAGTACGCTACCAGAACCTTTAACTGACCGTTATTTAACTGATAATATAGAAAAGCACTTAGCTAAAGAGGAGGCTAGTTTTGACTTTTTCATTCAATTTCAAAAAGATCCACAACTTATGCCTGTGGAAGATGCTGGAATAGAGTGGAAAGAGGAGGATTCTTCATTTATAAAAGTTGCGACTATTAAAATCCCACCACAAATTTTTAGAACGAAGCAAAGAGACGAGTTAGCAGAGGATTTTACATTCTCACCTGGACATGCTCTTATTGAACATCAACCCATCGGGGGTATTAACCGGGCTAGGGTAGAAATATATCGTAATTTATCAACATATAGACATGAAAGAGATAGCAGAGAAATGGTTGAACCACATCATTAACTAGGAAGGGTCTCTTTAGAACAAAGGTCAAATGAAGATGTACAGCCAAAGAAATTACTCTTATTTTTGTAGGAGTTTTCTTTGGCTGCTTTTATTGCTAGATTTTATAAGGGTAACAAACTATTTTTTTCGCTTTTTAGCAGAAAATTCCTCACCGTGAGCTTCTTGTTCAGCTCTCGTTGCCTCTGGTGGTAGATGGTTGTTTTTTTTAGGTGCATTAATACGATTTCTATTTTTTTTACCCATGCATCATCTCTCCTTTATGATTATTACTACAGTTTATTTTTATCACTTTTCGAAGAATTTGGTTTCGTTTTATTAGACCGCGATGTTGGATTTGTTTTATTGGCATAATCTACGGCCTGCTTTATTTTTTTATTAGTCATATCAGTCATACCCCCTTGTAATTTTTTACTTAATTACAGCTTCTAGAACATTACCTAACCTGCTTAACGTTACATCGAGATTAACCAACTTCACCGTTTATACTATTCCTTTTTTGAAGAATTCTATTCGTTTTCTATAATATGTTTAGCCTTGATGGATGTTTTGCCTATTAGAAACTCTCCTTTTCAAAAGCTAGAATTTGATGTGTCTTTGCTAATTTAAATCCAGGTGTTTATATAACCGGTTACCAATCGGTCTAATTTAGAAAATAATAGCAAAGTTTACGAAAAGAGCCTTTATATACTGTTTGTGCACTATTTGTTACTTTTCGTAATAAGAGAGGTAGACATGCAATAAGTTACCTTCGTGGCATCTTTTCTATTCAATGAACTAAAGAAGCATTTAATACATATTAGTTACTCAAATATAAATGAAATAATAGCAAAGTTTACTAAAAGAGCCTTTATATTAGGTTTGTCCACTATTTGTTACTTTTCGTAATAAGAGAGGTAGACATGCAATAAGTTACCTTCGTGGCATCTTTTCTTCTCAATGAACTAAAGAAGCATTTAAACCATATTAGTTACTCAAATATAAATGAAATAATAGCAAAGTTTGCGAAAAGAGCCTTTATATACTGTTTGTGCACTATTTGTTACTTTTCGTACTAAGAGAGGTAGACATGCAATAAGTTACCTTCGTGGCATCTTTTCTTTTCAATGAACTAAAGAAGCATTTAAACCATATTAGTTACTCAAATTTAAATGAAATAATAGCAAAGTTTGCGAAAAGAGCCTTTTCTTTTAGAAAAATATAATATCGAATTGGTCACTTGAATAGTATTACTATTAACAAGGTTCAAAATGGACAAGAATGTAGTTGTTTTATCACTATTGTACAAATTTTCTTTGGTAGGGGGGAATGAAGTTGAATAGTATTTGGTTAGCGATATTCGGAATGGTAGTCTTTGCACTCGGGTATCGATATTATTCGAAGTTTATAGCGGAGAAAATTTATCGTCTTGACTCTAGTTATGTAACTCCAGCACATAAGTATGAAGACGGTGTTGATTTTGTGCCAACGAAAAAATCCATCTTATGGGGGCATCATTTTACTTCGGTAGCAGGTGCTGCACCAATTGTTGGGCCAGCTATAGCAGTTTATTGGGGATGGTTACCTGCATTGCTATGGGTTGTATTGGGAACTGTTTTTGCTGCAGGGGTACATGATTTTGGTACACTCGTTTTATCTGTTCGTCACAAAGGACAATCTGTCGGTACTTTAACGAATAAACTAATCGGGAAGCAAGCTAAGATCTTATTTCTATTTATTATCTTAATTTTAGTGCTTATGGTAAATGCAGTTTTTGCTTGGGTTATTTCAAATTTATTTATTACATTTCCAGCCAGTGTTATCCCTGTATTTATTGAAATACCTCTCGCCATATGGATAGGATATGCAGTTTATAGAAAGAAAAAAGGGATGCTTGTACCTTCAATTATTGCGCTTTTGATAATGTACGCAACTGCAGTTTTAACTAGTAAGTATCAAATTCTTCAAATAGATTTAGTGAGATATTTCGGTGGTGCAAATAACACTGTTTTATTTGGACTTGATGGTGTTTCAATGGCATTTTTTGTTTGGATCATCATTTTAATGGTGTATTTGTATATCGCTTCTATCTTACCAGTTTGGAAGTTATTACAGCCACGAGACTATATTAACTCACATCAACTTATCGTCGGGTTATTTATTTTATATGGTGGATTATTATTATTAAGGCCCGAAATAACGGCGCCTATGACAAATACAGCTGCTACAGACAAATCTTGGTTTCCATTGTTATTCATCACAATTGCATGTGGTGCTATCTCAGGGTTTCACGGATTGGTTTCGTCAGGTACAACCTCTAAACAGCTAGATAAAGAAACAGATGCTCGTTTTGTTGGTTATTTAGGGGCAATAGGTGAAGGGTCGCTAGCGTTGATTGCCATCATTGCAGTCGTGACATTTTTCGCTACACCTGGAGAATTTTTAACTGCTTATAGTAGTTTTGATAATGCTAGTAGCGGAGGTTTAAGTGCGTTTATTGGCGGGGCAGCTCAGCTAGCAACTGGGTTATTTATTCCTGAGGAAATTGCAAAAACGATAGTAACGATTATCGTCGTAAGCTTTGCGGCAACTTCGTTAGATACTTCAGTACGATTAATGAGATATATTATTTCAGAATTAGGATATGAGTACAAGATAAATCCATTAACAAAGACGCATGTTGCAACATCGGTTGCTGTAATTACAAGTGCAGCTCTAATATTGTTACCAAAAGGTCCCAATGGTTTTGGGTCAGGTGGGTACTTGCTTTGGCCATTGTTTGGTACGTCGAATCAATTATTGGCAGGTATAAGCTTGTTACTTATTTCAATTTGGCTCAAAAAACAAGGGAGAAATTATATTGTTACACTAGCTCCTATGTTGTTCATTATTATTATGACGCTTTGGGCGATGATACAACAAGTTGTTTTTCAGTGGTCAGGATATGGTGAATCAGATGCAAATTTACTTCTATTCATACTAGGTGGAGTTATATTAGTATTCGCTTTTTGGATATTGTTGATTGCCTTCTCTTCATTAACGAAAAAGGACAACACTAATAATATTAATACTCCGATGTAACTACCAAAGTCTGCTGTTCTCTTCTTAATTGGTGGTGGTGATAAAGTTATATATACGCTTATACGTAATAGTTGTAACGCCTATTTCATTCGTTGAAAAAGCTGATTTGGTAGTATTTAAAAATTTGATAATCAAAAACTGGCATAGGTGGCTATCCTTTTAAGGCAAGTCACCTTTTTTATATATAAGAAGATTGATTCTAAAAACGTAAGGTTCATTTTGTATAAGGATGGTGAAATAATGGACAAGGCATGGAATATGTTGAAAATACTCATTAGGAATTATGATGAAATGCTTAAATTACCTCACCGCATAGAAATTGCAAGGGAGCTAAGAGACGAAGATGATTTATTTGTATTACTTTGTAGTTCAGAGTTACTGGGTGTTCCTAATCCAATTTTTTATTATACGCTAGAATTATACCCATATATGATTGAAAATTTCCACGAATGGCACTTGCGCATGGGTATGGAGCACTCACCACTAGATGGCATTCGATGCTGTTAAATGATTAAAACCATAAACGGAGGTTACTAATGGATATTAAAAAAATTCTATTTGTAGGAGGCAAAGGTGGGGTAGGGAAATCAACAACAGCTGCCGCCATTGCGCTGAAACTTGCAAAAAATAACAAAAGGACATTAATCATTTCCACAGATCCAGCACATAATATTGGTGATATTTTTCATCAACAAGTAGGACATACACAAAGAGAAGTGTATTCAAACTTATTTGCGCTTGAAATAGATCCACAGCAAGAAGCTGATCGATACATTCAGACAGTTAAGGACAATATAAGGGAAACGGTTAAACCCCACATGCTTGAGGAGGTGAATCGTCAAATTGATTTAGCTAAATGCTCCCCAGGAGCGGATGAAGCAGCATTATTTGACAAATTGGTTTCAATTATCATCGAAAAAAAAGACAAGTTCGATCATTTAATTATTGATACAGCTCCTACAGGACACACACTTAGGCTATTATCGCTACCAGAATTAATGACTGTATGGATGAACGGAATGGTAAGTCGTCGAAAGAAAATAAACAGAAATTATTCTCAATTACTTAATGACGGTGAGGAAATTGAAGATCCAATTTATAAAATTTTAAAAATGAGAAAAAATAGATTTAAAGAAGTGAGAGATATTTTATTAAATAGTAAAGTTACAGGATACTTGTTCGTGTTAAATGCAGAACGACTTCCAATTATTGAAACTAAAAAAGCTGTAATGTTACTTCAAGATAATGACTTTCAAGTTGAGACAATTGTTGTTAATAAAGTATTACCTGACGATATGTCTGACACTTTTTTTCAACAACGAAAACAACAAGAAAGAGTTTATTTAGATCAAATTAAGGAACAATTTAAATCACAGAAAGTAATGTTAATCCCTTTATTTAATGAGGATATACACTCGTTCAGAATGCTTAGCAATTTTGCTGAACAAATTTGAAACATGAATGTCATAACTCCGATTAGACATCCGACGTCAGACATCCAAACAAATTTTCGCAAAATGTTCTTTTTTTTCTACATGTAACTATGTTATATTGTACTTGAACTAGTAAACAACATTAGGAGGAATTACGATGAGCGTACATATTGGAGCAAAAGAAAATGAAATCGCTGACAAAATATTACTACCAGGAGATCCATTACGTGCTAAGTATATAGCAGAAACATTTTTAGATGACACTATTTGTTATAACGAAGTACGAGGTATGCTTGGTTTTACAGGGACATATAAGGGAGAAAAAATATCAGTTCAAGGTACAGGTATGGGGGTACCTTCGATTGCTATATATATAAACGAGTTAATGCAAAGCTACAATGTTCAAACATTAATACGTGTAGGAACTTGTGGAGCGATCCAAAAAGATGTTAAAGTTCGCGATGTTATTTTAGCGATGACTTCATCTACAGACTCAAGTATGAATAAAATTAGATTTGGTGGGATTGATTATGCACCAACTGCAGACTTTGAACTATTGAAGAATGCGTACGATATAGGTGTTGAAAAAGGCTTGAATTTAAAAGCAGGTAATGTCTTTACAGCTGATCAATTCTATAACGATAATGCCGAATTTGAAAAGTGGGCTCAGTATGGAATTTTAGCAATCGAAATGGAAACAACTGCTCTATATACATTAGCTGCTAAATTCGGTCGCAAAGCACTATCAGTGTTAACGGTAAGTGATCATATACTAACAGGAGAAGAAACAACTTCTGAAGAACGCCAAACTACTTTTAATGATATGATTGAAGTTGCACTTGATGCAGCAATTAAGTAAGTATATTGAAGTTTAATATACCTTGTGATCAATAAACTTTCATGTTTTGAATATATGGAAAATGGATTTCTCCATTCAATTCATGGGTGTTAGGCTAGAGCCCTGAAAACACTATTTGGCTTTTACAAGTCCTTGCAAAGCAAGGGCTTGTTTATATATTGACTAGATTATAACCAAATCATTTTAAGCTAATATAGAGTAAAGTAAATTGTTATGTAAGGTACTAAAAGTGAATGGTTTTGCTAAAAGGTTGTTAAATAGATCGGAAAAAACTTTCCTATAATTGATTATATTTTGGTAAAATATAAAATCAGAGGTCTTATTATATAAGTTAATATGAAAAAGGGGACAACCAACATGAAATTTTTCACACTAACAAGATTATTTATTACTTCAACATTCATTGGAATACTGTTAATTTCAGGTTGTTCAAATGGAAGTGTAAATTTGCAAGATGAAGAAGTAATAGCAACTGAAGGAACGGAGACCGTAGAAGAAAACGTTTCTGACCAAGGCAACGAAAGTCAGCAAGAAAATTTAGCAGTTGAAGAAGAAGTTGAAACGACAGCAGATGAAGCCCAACAAGGCGAAGACCAAGACAAACAATCGTCCAATAATAACGAGGACCTGGTTTCCTTAGAACAATTTAATAATGTCATAGAAGAGCAAAATGGACTTAAAGTGATTATGAATCCAGAAAATATATTATCCATCGTCAATAAGGAACAAAGCTTACCTAGCGATTATATTCCTGATGACTTGGTAGTACCGAATGTAGCATTCTCATTTGGAGACCAAGTACTAGAAAAAAGCTACTTACGATCGGAAGCTGCTCTTGCCTTAGAAGAAATGTTTAAGCAGGCATCTCAAGAAAATATTACTTTATATGCTGTTTCTGGCTATCGTTCATTTGAAAGACAAAATGAACTATTCACCGCTGAGGTGGCTAAGTATGGAAAAGAGAAAGCATCACAGGCTGTTGCTGTTCCAGGTCATAGCGAACATCAAACAGGGTTAACAATGGATATAAGTAGTCAAAGTGTAAACTTTTTATTAACAACTGATTTTGCTGATACAATCGAAGGGCAATGGGTTGAAAATAACGCTCATTTGTTTGGCTTTATTGTTAGATATCCAAAAGACAAAGTAGATATCACGGGCTATCAATACGAGCCTTGGCATATCCGTTATGTAGGGAAGGATGTTGCTAAAGTGTTATATGATAATAATATTATTCTCGATGGTATCTTGAATAAATAAGAAATAGAGCGCCAATGCTAGGATAACAGAACTCTTAATAGGGTGACGAAACTACTTAAGCTAGTGGATTCAAACAATCATATAAAGATACTCCTATTTAGTTAGTTTTATGGATAGGAGTATCGAAATATCAATAAGTTATTTTGTAACCTTTGTTACTATTTTTATTTAGTTACATGATAAAAAGTGATTTAATGATTCTCAAAACTAGCTAGCAGTAGCAGATATGATGTTATGGAGTACTAATAGGTTGCTTTTTACTATAATATTTTTTGATTCTGATGACTTTATAACTATTTAAATAGCTTCAAAGTGCTAATGAATAATTTTTTCGCGTAATGCAACAGCAACAGCTTCTGTACGATGATTTACGTTAAGTTTTTTTATTGCAGAGCTAATATAATCTCTCGTTGTAAATTCACTTATTTTTAATAAAATTGCTATTTCCTTAGTACTATACCCATTTGATAGAAATTGCAGCGTTTGAACCTCTCTTCTGCTTAATATGTCTGTTAGCGATTCGGATCTCTTAACAGAATGCACTGCTAATTGGTAATATTCCATAACATTTGTTATGAGTGCATTGTCTATTGGCTTTGTACCAACATATCTGTCGATAAGAACACAGCCAAAAACATTTCGTAAGTAGCTTAATGGAATAACTAGTAAGGATGAAAGCTCAAATTGATCAATATACCTGTTAGGTATGAATTTACGAAGTTGATCAAGAAATAAGTAATGCGCTTTATTTCTTGTAATTGCAGCTTGAATAGGAGGTATTGTTCTAACATCTTCTCGAATATAGGTTATAGGATAAACACCATCAGCATCTACTCGCATTACACCTTCACCAATAAAACTCAGTTGAGAATATGAAAATATCGATGCTCTTTCAAAAGGAAAATAAGTCAAACTACCTCTGAGCATTAATTCAATCCTCTTATTAATGTTTTTCGTGTCTACTAAACGATGAATAAAATCAATTATCTCTCCATCAAACATTTACATTATTCACCCCTATATTTTCAGGAATCGAAACGATTAATTAAATCCCTTATGATAAATGTAAGCGTTTACTAGAATGATTTAACAGAAAATTTAGATATCTATCAAACTTAATTGTACAATTTTTTGAGCAATTCATCAATTTATATGTCAAAGGAGGAGCAAAATGGTTAGAAAACACGTGATTACTACTAGTGAAAGGGGAATTGTTGAAGATCTATTGCCATACCGATTATATCAAAAGGCTAAACGGTTTGGAATTTGGAATCCTCAAGATATTGATTTTTCAAAAGATCGAGAAGACTGGAAATCACTTAATGAAGTTCAGCAAGAAGATATTCTACGTGTTATTGCCCAATTTCAAGGAGGGGAAGAGGCAGTTACTTTAGATTTACTACCTCTGATCATGGCAATCGCAAAAGAAGGACGTATTGAGGAGGAAATGTTTTTAACTACCTTTCTATTTGAGGAAGCTAAACACACAGAGTTTTTCCGTAACGTACTTAATATAATTGGAGAAAAGGGTGATTTATCTCATTTCCATACACCTATTTATAAGAAGATCTTTTTTGAGATTCTTCCAAATGCAATGGAAAAAATTGTTTACGATCAATCTCCTGAAGCCATTGCAGAAGCTGCTACAGTATATAACATGTTTGTAGAAGGAGTCTTGGCAGAGACAGGGTACTATTCCTTTTACATTTCTCTTGACAAAGCGGGTGTTATGCCAGGCTTAATGAAAGGAATTGGACTGTTGAAGAGGGATGAGTCCAGACATATAGGGTACGGGACATATTTACTTCAGCGCTTAATTTCAGAGCATCCACATATTTTTGATTTAGTAAGTAACAAAATGGAAGAGTTAGCACCACTAGCATTACAGTTGAATCAAGAAGGAATAGCAGGAAGAGAATTGAGCTCATTTGGAAATCCGACTGAAGAAACAATGCAATATACGATGAAACAACTTAGTATTAGAATGGAAATTCTCTCAAGAGCAAGAGGGAAAAAAATCGAGGAAATATATAAAACGAATGAAGCGGATGTCGGTGTGATATAGGAATACATTTTTCTCTCATTATTTCAGGCTGTGTTGGGATAGTTAATGACTCCACATAAACTCTTATGTGATATCCGATTGTGACACTTTTTATATATCATTGGCAAATTCCTAACTTCACTACGTAGTTTTTTAAATATGTTATTCAAAATAGATCTTTGTTAAAAAAATGGCTGTTTTCGCATTGATTGTTGCTTTTCGTTCAATGAAAGAAATACTGATAAACGAAGCGGGCTTGGTATCTTTACAAAGAGGTCCATAAATTTTATTGTTGCAGTCCTATATTAGTCTCATTAGCAATAATGTTTATGACAAGAGCCTAAAAATTAAAAGGAGGGACAAATATGTCTATAAAAGTTGATGTAAGTACTTTCCCATTATTTATTAATGGGGAGTGGGTACCAGCTGTTAGCGGAGAAACATTTGATGTACACAATCCTGCAACAGGAGATGTGGTTGCAAAAGTTGCAAAAGGGAATAAGTATGATGTGGAAAAAGCAGTTAATGCAGCCAGCGCAGCATTTGAGCAAGCTGAGTGGCGCGATATGAACCCTAAAGATCGTTCCAAATTGTTGTATGCGATTGCGCATAAAATCATAGCAAACTCAAAAGAGCTTATTTACTTAGAAACGATTAGCTCTGGCGGAACTGTTAGAAGATTATCCTCTAGTGACGTTATGCAAATGGCTGATTTATTCCAAACTTTAGGCAAGTTTGTTCTAGAATATCCATTCTCCGAAACGTTGCCTGTACCTCCTTTCCCTGGTCCTGCACATAACTTTGTATGGAGAGAACCGATTGGCGTTTGTGCAGCGATTACCCCTTGGAATATGCCTATGTTAATTGCTACTTGGAAAATTGCACCTGCATTAGCAATGGGAAATACAATTGTCATAAAGCCAGCTAGTTATACACCACTTTCAACTCTTAAACTGGCTGAAATTATTTCCGAGGTTGTACCGAAAGGAGTTATAAACGTCGTTACCGGCTCCGGAAATGAAGTAGGTGAGCCGCTTGCTACACATCCAAAGGTTGATAAAATTGCATTTACGGGCTCTACGGAAGTTGGACGTCATATAATGAGTCTTGCTTCACATACAGTTAAGAATACTACGCTAGAGCTTGGTGGAAAATCTCCTAATATACTTCTTGAAGATGCTGACTTAAATATTGCGTTACCTGGTAGCTTATTTGGCGTTTTCCTACATTCGGGACAGCTATGTGAGTCTGGAACTAGATTATTTGTTCCTGATAGTCTATATGAAATGGTAATTGAAAAACTGGCAGAATTGGCAGGTACATTAAAGTTAGGAAATCCGCTTGATCCTGAAACTGATATGGGACCTGTTATATCTTCACAACAAAAGGAAACGATCCTTTCTTATATAGAATCAGGAAAAAAAGAAGGAGCTAGGTTAGTCTGCGGAGGAAAAGAGGCGGTAGTTGAAGGCTGTGAAAATGGCCATTTTATTGAGCCAACTATTTTTGCTGATGTCACGAATGATATGAAAATTGCGAGAGAAGAAATATTTGGACCTGTATTATCAATTATTCGTTATGGTGAGCTCGATGATGCTATTAAAATGGCGAATGATACGATTTACGGTCTAGCTGCGGGGGTTTGGACGAAAGACGTAAATAAAGCATACGAAGTAGTGCGACAACTTCGAGCAGGGGTTGTTTGGATTAATGATTGGCATTTATTAAGAAATGATGCACCATTTGGTGGATATAAGCAGAGTGGTATAGGCAGGGAGATGGGAAAATACTCATTAGATGCATATACACAGTTAAAGCATGTCCATACTTCGATGGTTCCTGACCTTCATAAACGACGTTGGAATCAATTGTTATTTTCCAACCTCCACGAGACTTAATTATAATCCTAGTTTATTGACTATCACTTATCAACTTGATACCCAACTTATTTACTTTTTACAGTAACATATTCACTTTCGAAAAAGAGGGGTTTTTCATAATTAATGAAATGAGGTGTGTATATGACATTATCATATAACCAATATATGCAAAGAACTGCCATTCATAGTGGATCAGGTACACGAGCAATGATTCCAGATTTATTTCAAAACATGCAAGCAAAAAGAGTTGTTTTATTCAGTGATAAAGGCCTTAAGGAAGCTGGAATTGTCGACAAAATAGCTGAATTGTTTTCATTAACTTCTTATGGAACGGGACCTGAATTAGCTGGTGTTTATTTAGATATTGTTCAGGATGCTGGTAGTGAATGTGTCAACGCGGCAACATGTTTTGCAAGAGAAGTAAATGCTGATGCGCTTCTTGCAGTAGGTGGGGGTAGTGTTTTAGATACGGTTAAAGGTGTGAAATATGCTTTATTTAAAGGGTTAACTGATATAAAAACTGCAATACCAGGTGGGCTTTTAATTGAAAGTTGGCCTGAAGCAGCTCATATGAGAATACCACATATTTCTGTACCTACAACAGCAGGAACTGGTTCAGAGGTTTCACCTATTGCAGTCATATACAATGAAGAACTTAGATTAAAAACGACGATGATTAATCCATTTATCAATGCTGATATGGCGGTTCTTGATCCAGACGTGACGACAGGACTTCCAGCTTTCATTACAGCATTTACAGGATTTGATGCACTGACTCATGCCATAGAAGCATTGGCATCGCCGAATGCGACTCCTTTTACAGATGCAAATGCCTTGCACACAATTCGTTTAATAGAAAAACATTTGCCAACCGTTGTTGAAAATGGGCAAGATTTAGAAGCTCGATTAGAAATGCTACAAGCAAGTACGATGGGGATTACCGCCTTCAGCTATTCTTTAAACGCGATACCTGTCCATAATTTAGCTCATGCCTACGGTGCATTGTTTAGAATTCCGCATGGGCTTGCCAATGCTGTATTTCTTCCAATTGTTATTGAATCATTACCTGACTTATACTTGCCGAAAATCGTTGAATTTGCTCAAGCCTTACAAATAGAAACAGCTGGCAAGGATCGACAAGTTCTCCTTAAAGAGGTAGTACAGAAAATTAGAGATTTACAGATGAAAGTTGGATTACCTGCGGATTTTGCAGATTACGGCATCGAAGAAGATTATTTAGAGGCAGCAGGTATGGCTGTTGCAATGGATCCAGCAGCACTTACTTTTTCCATACCTCCTGAGATTATAGAGCAAATCGGTTTGAAGGTAATAGGTGCAAGAACAAATGTCTCTAGTACGTAAGGTATATGACTAACAATTATTGATATGTAAATAAGCGCAGTTAATAAAAGATGAGGGGAACCTATCTAACTAGGTTTCCCTCAATTGTATTTAGCGGATAATAAAACCAAAATGGACGAATGCTTCATAATTGCCATTTTTTATTTCTGTAACGATTCAATAAGCTTCATATTGCGACGCATTGTGTAAAATAATTATATAATATTAGGTTCATAGTTTTTATTTGATTTTACAATTAGGCTTTTCCTTATACGTAGATATATTTCACTAATTCATGATTTAATTATCTTTTTGCATGACTGGTTTTAGCATTGATTGTTGTTTGTAGTATGAAAAATTAAAGCGCGTATACAACTACATTTCTTTTTCACTAATACTCCAGTAAACAATAGCTTTACGATCTATAGCAACAAAATATACGAAAAGAGACTTTGTAAAAAAATGTGAATAAATCACTTGCACTTATTTAGTTTAGTAACTATACTAAATGATATGAATAGTAAAAAGAAAAACACAACAGACCAAGCGAAGCATAGTAGCCATAATATAGGAAGGTTAATTTTTCAATTACAACGACTCGAACGACATCCTCGAACTTTTGGTGGAGAAATAAATCTGACGCCGAGTGAAATTCATGCGATAGATGCAATTGGAATTGAAGGTGAGATTCTAATGAGTGAACTTGCAAGGCGCTTGGACGTAACGAAAGGAGCCGTTACACAGGTTATCAGTCGTTTAGAAAGCAAGAAACTGGTTTTTCGTTCTCCGCATTATAAAGATTCTCGAGCAGTACTCATTTCATTAACAGAGAGGGGGAAGGTAGCTTTTCAAGCCCATGAGGAGCTTCACGAGCAATTTTACGCAAGAATTAGAGAAGAATTAGACCCAAAAGAAGTTGCAATCTTTGAAAGGTGTATAAAAATATTTACTGATTTATTAAAAGAAGATAAAGGATAAAATACTGACAAAACAATGCAATCAGCATACAGCTCTCTGTTGATTGTAGTTTTTTACTATTTATAGTATAGTAACTAAACTATTTTTAATGATAAGGTTTAGTATCTAAACTAATATAATCTTCAATAACATTATTCTGCATAAGAAGAATGGAGGAGGATTTATATGGGTGAGCTTTATGCTGTTTTATCAGCGTTAATGTTTGCAGTAAATAACGTGATCATTAAAAAAGGAATAATAAGAAATAACAATACAGATAATGGTTTCTTTATTACTATTTTCATAAATGTGATTTTTTTAGGGCTTCTTTGTCTCATTACAATTGCTGTGAAAGGCTGGAACATACCCTTTTCATGGACTTCTGTATTGTTTTTTTCGTTGGCTGGATTATGCACGACAGGGATCGGAAGGTTAACCTTGTTTTCTAGTATTTCTTATATTGGCCCTTCAAGGGCATCTGCAATCCGAAATACTACACCGATTTTTACAACGCTATTCGCTATCCTTTTTCTAAATGAAACAATTTCTCTATTACCAGGAGTTGGAATGATGTTGTTAATGGCGGGGATTATGAATGAAGGGTTTGGTTTACGGAAAATTGGAACATCTCATAAGCAATTAATCAAATCACAAGAGAGCTTGCATTACAAAAATAAGCAAACGTTTGGATATGGATTAGCAATTCTTTCAGCATTTACCTTTGGTGTTGGGCAAGGACTTCGGAAACAAGGTTTATTAACTATGGATCACGCTTTTTTTGGAGCGTGGGTTGGAGCAATGACATCCTTACTTTTTGTGTTGATTTATCAATCAATCCGTGGCAATTTAACAAGCAATATTAAGGGAAGCTTCATTAAATTAAATCCTTATTATTTACTTGCTGGTCTATTTACGAGTTTAGGTCCCTTATTCTTTTTTCTTGCAACACAATCGATTCAAGTATCTTATGTAAGTGTCATTACCTCTACAGAGCCCATCATCACGGTATTAATTAGTGGGATTTTGTTGAAACGTACCGATTCTATAACAATTCGTAGTTTGATAACAATCTTTATGATTTCAATAGGTGCCATATTAATGGTAGTTGCTGTATGAAGAACAAACAATCAAAGGAAGTGAGAAATGAAATGAAGGATAATATTCTTGTTATTGGTGGGTATGGACATGTTGGAAAAATAGTTTGTGAGATTCTTGGGAGGAACTTACCTGGAAAAGTGATTGCAGCTGGAAGAAATTTAAGGAAAGCGGAGGAGTTTTGTCAAACAACAAAAGGTACGGTAATACCGTTTGAATTAGATATTTCAAAGCCTGTTCCCTCAGAGTTATTAAGCAAAGTGAGAGTTGTAGTAATGTGCTTAGATCAGAGGAACTTAGACTTCGTTCGTACTTGCTTTAATCATAAAATCCATTATGTTGATATTTCTGCAAAATACACGTTTCTATCCAGTGTTAAAAGACTACAAGCTGAAGCAGAGAAAAGTAATGTATGCGCAGTTCTAAGTGTGGGGTTAGCGCCTGGACTGACGAATTTATTAGCCTCTTTTGCCAAAAGCTCCCTTGATCGTACGGAGGCAATTGATATTTATATCATGCTAGGGCTAGGAGATTATCATGGCAAAGCCGCCATTGAGTGGACGGTAAATAACTTAAATAGCACGTATCAAATTCATTCGGGTAGTGATAAGACTCAAATAGAAGCTTTTAGCGGGGGAAAGGAAACTTCATTCTGTAAAAATATTGGAAAGAGAAAGGGATTTTATTTCAATTTTTCAGACCAACATACGCTACCAGACACATTGAAGGTTCCGGCTGTTGCTACTAGGGCGTGCTTTGATTCCCGTATTATGACTAGTATGTTTGCATTGTTAAAAAGGGTTGGGGTATTTAAGCTATTAAAATATCAATCTATTCGAAAGATGATGGTGTGGTTGTTAAGTAACATTAGGTTCGGAAAAGATACGTATGCAGTGAAAGTTGACGCTTTTGGGGTGTATAACGGTAAAAAAGTAGTTGCTGAATGTGGGATTCAAGGACAAAAAGAATCTTTGATTACTGCCAAAGTAGCAGCCAAAGTAGCAGAAAATCTTTACACTGTTCAAAACCAGAAGGGGGTCTATCATATAGAAGAGTTGTATGATATACATTCCATCTATAACGATTTGCCATCTCCTGAAGTTTTTATAACGAATGTCTAAGTTATTGTTTTACCATTTAAAGTAAATTATATATAGCAAATAAAATGATATGGGAAAATGAAGCTATTATATGAAATCTGTTGGTAAATCAATTAGCAATATTGCCTCATTATTTTAACAAACAACACTTAAGTGTCTGTGGAACGTTAATTATTTGAAGTACAATAGTTTCAGCATTACGATACACAAGAAATGGTTCAAAGATATATTAAAGAGTATGACTGTTTGATCGATTCAATCATACATGAATACATGAAATAAAATAGTATGAAAGTAGAGATGGAATATGAGAGTATTAGTTCTTGGGGCAAGTGGCACTACCGGCAAACAAGTCGTCAGACAATTAATCAAAAGGCAAATCAATACACGGATTCTTATCAGAAATAGTGCAACTCTTTCCAAAGACATTAAAGAACATCCATTAGTGGAAATCAAGAAGGGTAATATCAACGACTTAAATGATTCTGAGATGAATAACCTCCTACTTAATTGTAATGTCATTATCTCCTGCCTTGGTCACAACCCTACACTTAAAGGGATGTTTGGTAAACCTCGTTATTTGGTATTTGATGTAATAAAAAGAATCAGTGAGACAGTTAAAGATACAAAAGTAAAACTCATACTTATGAGTACAACAGGTTATTCGAATACTTTATCTAGTGAGAGAAATTCTATAGGAGAAAAACTCATCCTTTCACTACTATATTTATTCCTTCCTCCTCATCGTGATAATGTCAAGGCTGCTAATTATTTGATTGAAAATATTGGTAAAGAAGATGGGAACATTGATTGGATTGCTGTACGGCCGGATACATTAGTCAACATTGATGAAGAAAGTTCTTATGAAGTTTGTGAATTTCCAATAAGAAGCCCAATTTTTAATGCTGGTAAAACGAGCAGAATAAATGTAAGTCATTTTATGGCTGAACTAGTTTCAGATGATATTATATGGGAAAAATGGGCATTTAAAACTCCTGTCATTTATAATAAATAGAAGAATGACTGCTATAAACATCAATTCAAAGAAAACCTGCTTAGTCTCGATGGTGAACTTACTGACTGCAAAGTGCACCATTGAACAATTTTAATGAAATTATGTTGTATTGTTTTAAAAACCACAAGCACTTCTCCATTCTATGTTCGTAGAAATGTATATAGTTTTATACGAAACAAGATGATTTGTGGGTTTACAAGATTAGCTTATTAATGGACAACTTGAAAATGTTTTTCAACAAATTGAACTTCTCTTGAAGGAGAGTAGCATTCTTAGGATGTTTTCGCATTGATTGCAGCTTTTCGTACTTATAAAACATGTAATAACCCAAGCATTTATGGCATCTTTTCTCATATAAAATGGGGTCAATCGCATAAAATTATTTATTGCTGCTCTAAATTAGTGTCAAGAACAACATAGTTTACTATATTTATAACACCTTTGCCGGAAGCATAAGTAAACTGTAAGTATTGAAATTTTGGACTTTATGTTTTTTAATGTAAGGTGTTTCTGGTTTCAAATATCATTTTAGTAAAGTGTGAAGAAGTTAGTCTCTCAATAATCTTTAGCAATATGGCGGAACATTTACACAAAGATCAGCAGGTGATCAGTCCATCTTTTATCTTATACCAATAATAATGAACAGTTAGATTTCTATAGGGGGGACATCCATTGATTGATAGAGTTAATATTTTGGCTTTTATTTATACAATTAATCCAGTACCTTCTTTTTTGCTTTTAAAAAGAGTTTTAAATAATGGAGGGTATTGGCAACCAGTAAGCGGTGGATAGAGATAAATGAACAACCAATACAAGCTGTAAAGAGAGAATTACATGAAGAAACTGGAATAACAAATGTAACTAATATTTTTAATTTGGATTACTCATATAAATTTGAAACAATTAAAAGCGATGTTAAGATGAGCATGATGGACATTAGCTTTGGAGTTGAAGTTCCTCAAATACAATCTGTATATTTATCAACGGAACATGAATTATATAAGTGGTGTTCAAAAACAGAAGTAAAGAAATATTTGGAATGGAAATATAGTATTTTTGCTTTTGAAAAGTTATGTGATGTTACAAATAACTAAACTGGAACAACAAAAGTAGTTATACAACACCAATTTTATAAAAGAAAATTAACTAAGGTGAAAATAATTTACATGGTAATTATTACACCTTTTTTTGTGTAACTTTTTTTTCCTTGAAGCGTCAAATAATACTGAATCCAAGTTTTAGAAAAGTCCTTCAATTTCAGGATAGGTCACAGTGTATTAGATGAGCAAATCTTGATGCTGGCATGATTCACATTACCATGCGTCAAATTAAACGAGCGGCGCGCATCTTTTACTTGAGTCTATTATAGCGCCTTGATAACTGATGTATATACGCTTAGTTAAATGAAAAATGTATGTAATCAGGAATAACTACAGAAGTGACAAGTGGGTTCATATGGAGGCAAGATACGTAATTTTATTAGGTGGATTGTACTGACAGTATAGAGTTTTACCTTATCAAGTACATATATAATCCATTCTTGAAAAGGATGAGGAAAGTTATGAATAAACAAAAGGTTACTGTAGGTAGTATTATTTTTGTTATCTTATCATTTATTATTATTATTGTTTTTCTAAGTTCTACCTTTATAAATAATAATCAAATAAAAATAACGAAGGTAGGTTATGTTATCTCAAAAGAAAAAGTAAATGATAGTGTATTTCGTATTTTAATGTCTGATCATTTAATAGCTAAACCGGGCCAGGAGGTAACTATGGAACAGATGATGCACAATGACGGATATTGGGTTGGGGGAATTACTGAGGCCGAATATGAAGAGGTGGTGGTTGGAGAAAAAATTGAGTTGGAACTTTGGCTAGATAGAAATGGTCCGACACAATTAGATATACTTCCCCCTATACTAATAACAACTAAGGTGCAAATCAAACAGTAGAATACTAACATATTTATCAACTTTTCTTTTAATCATATATCTGTTTAATATTCAGTATTTATAATATATATTACTTTCTTATGTCAGTTGGGAATATAGGGATTTTTCACATCAAAAACAAGGAGGGTATATATGATTAAAAGTAAAACACCTAGCTTTAGAGATGAACAGGGAAATTTGGTGGACGATAGTATTGCTTCATTGGAAAAAATGATGATCGGTGGAGTGAATCAGTATGTTCTCATGAGAGGGAAAAGTAAAAATGCTCCCATATTACTGTTCTTACATGGGGGCCCAGGTTCAGCTCAAATAGGATTCGCACCAAAGTTACAAAAAAAGCTTGAGGAAAGCTTTGTTGTAGTGAATTGGGATCAAAGAGGATCTGGTAAATCATATTCAGCTGATATTAGTAGGGAAACAATGAATATTAAGCAATTCACTACAGATGTTTATGAATTGATTATTACTCTTTTGAGTCGTTTCAATCAAGAAAAAGTATACTTAGTCGGACATTCTTGGGGAAGTTTTTTAGGTATCATAACAGCTTATAAGTATCCCGAACTTATACATGCATACATTGGGGTAGGTCAGATAGTTAACATGGAGCGAGGTGAGAATGTTTCTTACCAATTTACACTTGATAAAGCAAAAGAAACAAATAACATAAAAGCAATTACACAATTAGAAAACATAGGTGAGCCACCATTTGAAAGTTTAATGAAACTTCGTATACAAAGAAAGTGGTTAGAAAAATTTGGAGGAACAGTGCATAAAAGCACATTTCCAAAATTAGCGTTAAAGTCGTTTACATTACGGGAATATACAATGCTAGATTGGGTTAGGACTATTAAAAATGGTATTCTATTTTCCTTGGATAATCTATGGGAAGAGTTACTGGAAGTAGATATGTATAATCTTGCATTAAAGTTTGAAATTCCTATGTATTTCTGCGTTGGGCGTTACGATTATCAAACTCCGCACGAACTTGTTCAAGAATATTATCATTCGATTGAGGCACCAACAAAAGAGCTAGTTTGGTTTGAAAACTCTGCTCATTCTCCTAATTTTGAAGAGCCTAACAAGTTCTATGATGTATGCTTATCAGCAGTTCAATAGATTCCCCTTTTTGAAATGAGCGTTTTAAAAATTGCCTTAACGTTTTATAGTTGTTCTTCAAAGAAAGATACTAGGCAGTGATTTATTTGACCTCATAGGACAAAATGGCACTTTTATATTAACTGCCACTTGTGATCATAAGAAAAATAACAGTTAATATAAAATCAGCCTTTCATTATTATCCACGATTCATTAATAGTTTCAATACTCTGTATCCATCACTGGGCATACCTCCGTATCCCCATAAAAATGATGGATATTTTATTGGGAGGATTGTTAAAATGAATTGTGCGAGAGATGCATGCATAATCGATTTAATAAGAAAACTAGTTAACGAATTAAAGTCTAGAAATGTATATAACACATAACAAAATAAGCTTAACATAAATGAGAATAATGGACCTGATAATAAGACTAAAGCATAGTGAACACTCATACTTTTATGTTTTGGAATATGAAAAAAAGCAAATCCAAGCCAACCACTTAATGGCTGAATTTTAATTGTTAGTCTACCAAAAGTAATCCCAGTACCTTTATCGGATTTCCCTAATCTTATTTCTACAGGATCCTTACTTATTAATAAAGCTGGAAGTGCATGACCAAGTTCGTGAATGAATGTTGTAAATGGAAGTATAAGCGTGATAAATAATAAGAAAATGACTGCAACTTGTATATAACCATCCATAAATTCCTCACCTCATTATAACCATCTCACATCATATCTTCGACAAGTCTTAAAAAAACCCTTCTACTATGTGCTCAGCCCATCATTAAACTAACATAATAACAGGATTGATGACAGTGTGATTCAGGTCACTATTTAGAGTTTATGTTTACACTATAATGATAGTGTAAATGATAAAAACAAATTGGTTTAGGAGGTTTTGATAGATGAATTTACATAATGAGTTGAAAAACGCAGCTTCCACTTATTATGAAAAAAATATTGATTGCAACACGTTAACAATAGCTTAAACCTTTTTTGGAGATGAACCACTCATAAGAGAGAAACCAATTTTTTACTAGAAGAGAAGGAAGGTTTTTTGCATGCTTTCAACCACAATGAATAGTAGACCAATAGTGCAGCTATCATTACAAACCATTAGTTTAATTGCTAGTTTTATGGTGTGGGTAATATTATCGTCGTTAATGCCATTTATTTCACAGGATTTAACTTTATCCACATCTCAAATTGCTCTAATTACGTCAGCACCTGTTATATCAGGATCACTACTGCGAATTCCTATTGGGTTTCTTACAAGTAAACACGGTGCTAGCAACTTATTTATAGCAAACTTTATTATCTTGCTTATTCCCGTATATTTAGTAAGCATTTCGACATCATTTATTCACTTATTTATTCTCGGTTTAATTCTTGGTATTAGTGGCGCCACATTTTCAATTGGTGTTACTTCATTACCTAAATATTTTAATAAAGCAAAGCATGGATTAGTAAATGGTATTTTTGGATTAGGTAATATAGGTACTGCATTTACATCTTTCCTTGCCCCAATTATTGCAAATGAATTAGGATGGAGATTAACTATTCAATTTTATTTATTTTTAATTGCTTTTATGGTCATTGCAAACTTTATATTAGGGGATAAGAAAGAAAAAACTGTAAATGAGAAATTTGTAAACCCGCTCAAATATTTAAAACAAAATCAAGCAGTTTCAATGCTATCTCTTTTTTATTTCCTAACATTCGGAACGTTTGTAACGTTTACTGTGTTATTACCAACAATGCTTGTATCTAATTTTAATATACCTAAGGTGGAATCTGGGTTTATTCCGGCAATATTTATTATCATTGCTACATTAATTCGACCGATAGGCGGGTTGCTTGCAGATAAATTCAACCCTTACGTGATTCTTATTCTAGTCTTTGTTGTTATAGGGATAGTAAGTATAGTCATAGCGTTAACTAATGAGTATGCAATTTTCGTTATTGCAATTATGACCATTTCCTTCTGCTCAGGAATTGGGAATGGCGTTGTCTTTAAGCTTGTACCGTTATTAGTAAAAACACAAACAGGTACAGCGAATGGTATTGTAGCAGCTACGGGTAGCTTAGGGGGATTTTTTCCACCTCTTATCATTGCTTATATAGTGAACTTGACTAATAGCTACTCTGTTGGTTTCGCTTTTTTTACAATCCTTTCTATAGTTTGTCTTACGTTAACGGTTTCAGCGAACAAGAGATTTAAAGTGTCAATACTAAATGAAAAAGCGGCTGTTAGGTAGCGACTAGAAACTTACATTTAACAAAGGATTATAGAAACTGAAGCTTTATCAAACGTTAAGTATTATAAGTACAATTATACAAAACTATTAACTGTGAAGGCTTAGTTATAAAATAAAATCGTATTTTCTATATCATTTAGAGGTGATAGAAATGGCTAACCGCGAAGCTCTCAATCTAAATACAGAAAAGATTAAAGAACTGGTGGAGGTATTTTATCAAAATCTTTTACAAGAGCAATATTTTAAAGATACGTTTAATGCTAGAGGTGTAGACTTAAATCTATTAAAGTCAAGGCAGCAATCTTTTATTCTTGCTTTAATGGATGATACAGAGGTAAATGCTAATCATCATCAGCAAGTTCAGACACGACACCCATTTAACACGACACCAGAAAATGCGCAAATGTGGATACGAGTGATGGAGGAAAGTATGGAAGAAATATCTTTAGACGAAACAATAAAATCGAAACTATTAACTAAAATGCATATGTTAATGAAAACAATTGTTAGAGGTTAACAAACTCGTTCAAGTAAGTGTCTACTCTCAAAAAAAGTATAGCGACCTACTTATACTGATTTAGAGATGCGCTTATTAGAGCTAAAGGCTATTCAAAGTAAATATAGTAGGAATAATTTGTAATTTCGGGATGAGGCATAATCCTTGATCAAGTTAGCTATATACGTTGAGGCAGTCTAATAATTATTATATATAAAATGAACACTTCCACTTTGAAATTATGGAAGTGTTTTTTTATTAGGCTCTTTTCTTAAACTTTGTTGCTATAACATTAGATATTCTGTTTTGATCATAGTTACATAACAACAAGCATGTTGATAAAAGGCTTCGATTACCAAAAAAATAGACTAGCCAAAGCAATGCCAGTTATAGCTCCAAGGCCGATACCAACAGCTAACCCTGGGAAAAATCCACCAAATGGTCGATATAAGCCATATCCGAAGCCGCCTCTAGGACCGTATCCAAACCCTCTACTCGGAGGGCCAGCAGGCTGAAGATATACTTTATTTGGTGTAAGATGCACAATTCTACCGACGTGACGATTTCCATGGTGATCATCGATTTGAACGACTTGCCCATGGTATCTACGGCACATATTGTACCAGTGTAAACTCATATATGTCTCCTCCTTTCCATTTAGCGTATGTTTGTCAATGATGTTTGCCTGTACGCTTATCCATGTTTAACTTAAGAAAATTTTCAATAATAGTACAAATTCATCAAAAAAATGCCTTAAATTAGGTGTTTATCCCTTACGTCAAGAACCCAATTTGAATAACGTATTAAGGAATATTTGAAGGAGGTGTTTTGTAGTGGCTGCAGCAGGATTTGCAAGTGGATTTGCGTTAATCGTTGTATTGTTTATTTTATTAATTATAGTTGGTACAGCCTTTATTAGATATTAACAACTATTGTTGTTACTACACGTAATAGGAGGTGGAAAAAAGTATGGATGGTTATAAAGGAGTAAGCCCAGCTTATGGAGGGTATGGTCCTCATTATGGTTATGGGTGCTATCATGGATTTTCAAATTTTGTGTTAATCGTAGTGTTATTTATTTTATTAATCATCGTTGGAGCAGCTTTCTGTTTTTAGATACATTTTGTATTATTTTCTAAAATAAATAAAATTGTATCAATCTCTATTTGTAATTCGAGTCATTACTTCTGGCACAAAACCAATGTTAAATCGCGTTAGTTACAAATAAAGACAAGAACCCAATGACACATGCTTGGGTTCTTTTTAACATTTATATATATCTGACGTACATAAATAATTGATTAAATACGAATATGTAAATGTTGTACATAGAATAATTGTTTTTTCATATTTACTAGTTTGCTTGTTTTATTTTATTTTATTGTATTCGACAAAACGTCTTGTCATCGATATACAGTATAAATTTGTCGTTTATTGTAACCATTTTGTTACTATTTATCTCTCATTCAATTTTATAATTTTATTAACAACATAGACTAAAAGGGATGATGACGTTGAGACAGAAAAGGCAAAAAAGAAAGATTTTAAGATTAAGGGAAGGTATATTAATTTGCAGTTCAATTGTGCTATTAATAATTATTATGAGTTTAAACATTGGCAGTGATAAGCCAATTGCTTCAAATAATAAAGTAGTTGCAGCAGAACAAAGTAACAAAACTGAATCTACAACAGATATTGTAGAGGATGAAATAATTGATAATGACAATAATACAATTGCCGAACATACAGACAATGACGAAAGTCAGCAACAAAATCTCACTGTGGATGTTTCAGACGAAAACGAAAATATTCATCAGCAGGAAGATGAAAATGTTGATGAAACAACTGTAGAACAAGAAGAAATTGATGAGTCTGAACAAACACAACCAACGAATAGCTCTATCGCAACTGGCTTAGAAGTTGGAAATGAAATAAATAAAGAACAAATAGAGCATGAAAAAAAACTCGCATATTTAACTATTGACGATGGACCTTACGGTAGCTCAAAAGATATATTAGATATTTTAGAAGAATATAATGCTAAAGCTACTTTCTTTATGGTAGAACCAAAAATGAGAGAGTATCCTGAACTCGTTCGAGAAATGGTTAGAAAAGGACATGGTGTAGGCTTACATTCTGTCACACATGATAAACATCAATTTTACTCATCTCGTCAATCATTACTTAATGAACTGTCTGTTTCGAATGAAACATTAAAAGAGATTACTGGAGAAACCACACCATTAATAAGGACGCCTTATGGTAGTGCTCCTTATATGACGGACGAATATAAAGCTGCAGTTACTAATAATGGCTATATAATGTGGGATTGGAATGTCGATAGTAAAGATTGGAAATACCGAGATGAAAGGTATGTACATGATACAATTGCGCAAATAGAGAAATTAAGCGAACAAGATCATGCTCCTGTCATCTTATTACATGACAAAACTACTACTGTTAACCATTTACGTGAATTATTAGAGTACTTAACAGAAAATCATTATGAGTTACTTAAGCTTGATGCATCATTACAACCTGTTCAATTTTAAGATAGCCTATTTGTTATAAAGCAGTTTCATTTTCATTTTGAAACGAATAAACATATTATGTACCCAATAAAGATAACTTTCTGATTACTACAGAAAGGAGGATAGATATATGTTTCCATTTCAAAGGCCGACACCTCCACCAATAGCAAACCAAGCGCCAATACGACCCGGATTGTTTCGACCCCCTACAGGAGGAGCAAATATGATTGGGGGAGCTGCCAATCAAATGCAACAAGCAGCAGCTAGACCAGGAATTCTTGGTAGATTACTAGGGGGTGGAGGAGTTAACCCAGGAAATGTTGCTGGTACTGTACCAAACCAAATGTTTGGAGGCTTAGGGGGCGCTCAGCAATTAGGTGGAATGTTACCTAATGCTACTGGCGGGGCAGCAGCTGGGACACAACAGGCAGCACAAACTGGGGGGCTTTTATCAAGATTTCTTGGTGGCGGCGGGGCTACTGGTGGCTCAAACATCATGGGAATGTTAGGTAATGTTCAAAAAGTGTTAAATATGACACAACAAACAATTCCTATGGTGCAACAATATGGACCCTTGGTTAGAAACATTCCATCAATGGTTAAAATGATGAGATCACTCAATGATGATAGTGAAGACGAAGATGACACAGAATCAGAGTCAGAAAATACAGATATAACAGAAGATGAAGAAGAAGAAGAGCAGGATAATAATAGTAATAAAACGAGTCAATCAATAAAGAAAACGGGCGATCAAAATAAAAAAAATGTAAAGAAAAAAACATCGAATGAGGGGACTAAAAGTACTCCAAAGAAGAAGAAAACATCTGACAGTAATAAAAAAACAACAAAAAGAAAAACAAGTGGAAATTCCCAAGGGAAAAATCGAGAAGCACAAAGTCGCAAAGCGCAAAATACAGAGGGACAGTCTGTTCCGAAGTTATATATATAAAAATAAAACAGGGATTGGATTCACCCTGTTTTTATTTTTGTTTTTTCAATTGAATTAGTCTATGTCGATTTTTTTCCTTTTTTTCTTAGGGATTAGTACTTCCAATATACCATTTCGATGAGTAGCCGTTAATTTATGTGGTAAAACATATTCAGGAAGTGAAATAGACTTTTCATTCTTAGGTGGTCTTTGGGGTCTGAAAAACGGATTGTTGTTAGTTCTGTTATTTTTGAGTTCTCGCTTTACCTTGATTCGTAATTCATTACTTAATCTGTCAATAATAATATCCTCACGCGGTACACCTGGTAGTTCAGCTTGTATTACAAAGTGTTTTTCTGTTTCAAAGACATCTACAGGGAAAGAGTTTTCAGGGGCAGCTAGTAAAAAGTAATCATCTATTGCTGAAAAAGCAGATCTTCGCGGCCGTTCCTGAAATAATTCATTCATTAAATTCATTGGGCTTTTGTTTGGTTGACTTTTCTTTTCATTCGCCAACGTAGTTCCTCTCCTCTCAACAAATTATTGTGTGTTAGCACTAGTTTTCTCAAAAATAGGTTATGTAAATTATTTTGATTTGTATAGGTTATTCGCTGAGAAAATGAAAATAAGTTCATTCCGAGCAAGTGTATATTCTTGCTTAGTAGATGAACAGAATAAAGGGGAGACACACATTAAACTTGAAATCTTGTTTTAAAGTCTGGAAAATCTGTGACAACCCCTCTAATTTTTAATTTAGCAAGCTCGTTCATCGTATTCATGTCGTTTATTGTCCAGGCAAAGATTTCAAAATTATAGTAATGGAGATGATTTATCGTAGAGCTATTTAAGATGGTCCAGTAAGCATTCATATAATGAATAAAAGAGCGGTAACTTTCAAGTGTTTGTTTGGAAAAATCGTGAAATAAAAAATGTAATAACAACGCTTTTTTTACATTTGGTAAGAGTTTATGAAGTTTCTTTAGCGTAGAAGGATAAAACGATTGAATAATTATGTTGGAATTTTGTTGTTCAAGGTTCCGCTTTTTGAGCTCTGCAGCTAGTTTTTGTTCGATCTTTGGATATAGAAAGGGGTTGCACAATTCAATGATAATCCCTATTTTGTCAGAATATTGATCGAGCACCTCTCCTAAAGTAGGAACTTTTTCTTTTTTGAAATCTGCATGAAACCAGTTTCCCGCTTTTAATTGTTTAATAGACCTAAGAGAATAGTCTTTCACATTCCCGGTTCCATTAGTTGTACGGTCTACTGTAATATCATGTATGACGACAAGCTCTTGATCTCTTGTCATTTGTACATCTATTTCAATGTAGTCAGCCTCTAAGGCAACTGCTTTGTCAAATGCTGCAAATGTATTCTCAGGTGCATATCCAGAAGCACCTCGGTGCGCTATAAATAACATTTCCCTCACTCGCTTACATTTGTTTTTTCATTAAGCTCATTTGTAAACTTTGTTGCTATTATCACCAAGTTAACCAATAAGAAGCGGCTTTATATGTTAGTAATCATATTACAGAAGAACTGATGCCACGAAACGCTAGTTGTTCCCTGTGTATATTACATAACATGAAAAACAACAATCAAGGTGAAAACAACCTTTCATGATGCACCTATACTGAAAACACATAGAAAAAATGGCATAATCTAGATTTTCATCTGTAACCCTTAAATAGCATCTAAACGATTCAGCATTATTATATGCAGCTGATGAAATGTTGACTTGTAAAATATGAAAATATTATGTAAGTGTAAAAGAACATGATGAAATAATTATAGCCAATTGTGGA
Organism: Nanhaiella sioensis; assembly: GCF_046557775.1. Taxonomy (NCBI): domain Bacteria; kingdom Bacillati; phylum Bacillota; class Bacilli; order Caryophanales; family Bacillaceae; genus Nanhaiella; species Nanhaiella sioensis. The sequence goes on along the minus strand of NZ_JBKAEG010000001.1, from coordinate 4,917,274 downwards.
TAACAGCATTCATTTTGTTGTAACTATGTTTTCATGGTACATCTTTTAAGAATATTCATATAATGCTATCATCATGATGAAAAAAGGTTGGGATCAATGAAAACTTTTAAATACATTGATTTTCTTGCAGAATTTGGTATTGGTGGAGCTCACCCTGGTGGATTTCTTTTGTCAAAAGAGGTATTATCTGAATTGCCGATTGATCAATCTAGTCGTGTGTTAGAAGTTGGGTGTGGAACAGGTCAAACGACAGCTTACATTAAAAAGAAATACAAATGTAATATGTATGCACTTGATAACCATCCTGTTATGATATCAAAAGCAAAGAAGAGATTTACTGGAAATAACTTACAAGTACACGTTCAAGAGGCTGATATTAGATACATGCCGTTTCCTAATAACTTTTTTGATATCGTAATAGCTGAATCTGTTACGTGTTTTACTGATATTTCAACATCCTTACAAGAATATAGCCGTGTATTGAAGGATAATGGTGTATTATTAGCCATTGAAATGACGACAGATAAGCTATTATTACAGCATGAAGTTAAAGAAATAAAGAGCATGTATGATATATCAGAAATATTAACAAAGAAACAATGGATAACAAAATTAACACAAACTGGTTTTGCCACAGTAGATGTGTTAAAAACATCAACTGTAAACAATTCTTTATTTAGGCAAGAGCAACCAGAATTCAATTTTTCAGCGAACATAGACCCTGAGTTATTTAAATTATGGGCAAATCATAATGATATGACCCAAAAATATCGACATATTTTAGGTTATGGAGTTTTTATAGCTAAGAAGGAAGCTATAAAAGAAGAGAAAGTACAAGGTTAGTAAAATTCTCAGCTTATTTTAAAGTAATCATAGGCAGTAAAAAATGGATCTCCAAAGGCTATAGTGCCTTTGGAGAGATGAATTCAACTGAGAGTGAAAGCAAAGTACTTACCAGAAAAAAGCGAATGCGAGTGCAGTTATTGCGACTATACCGACTATCGCAACAGCTGCAACTGCAGCAGCTCCACCGAACCCACCGTATCCACCATATCCTCCAACATATCCTAGACCATACCCGCCGAAACGTCTCGGTCCTGGGCCTAGTGGTCTAATATACACGTGTGAGGGTGTTACATTGTCTACAATACCTCGATGAACTCCTCCACCTCTTAAACGAACTTCCACAGGTCTTCCTGTATATGAACAACATCTGTGGTAAATATGTTGACACATATTGTTTGAATCTCCCCTCTAATGAATTTATTTGTGATGTAAGCATACTAGTTGTTTCAATCCAATGAATATACTATAGTTTATGTAATGATTTCATTTTTTGCGTGGGACTAACGTTGAGGGCTATCGTGGAGTTTATTTGAAAGGCCCTTTGTGTGAACATTGTTAATATTGTTACCAAATTAGTACTATATAAATGGTTTTATATTGTTAGTCATTGTTGTACAGAACAAAAGATGCCACGAACTCTATTTGAGTACGTGTTTATTCTTAATACGAAAAACAACAATTAATGCGAAAACAGCCATTTGAAATGTGAAATTCCAAGTGTTTCTTTCATTAGTATGCTATTTTGTATACTAATAAATGGAAAAAGTATACGATATTAGTTGGTAGTCCCATGTATTAAAATGTTCTCTTTATCCCTATTACATTTTTATTGGAGTGAGATACTGTGAAGCCAATTGAAAAGGAAAATGTCCAAGAGGTACTCGATAAACTCTTGAACGAAAAGTTATTCGTACATTTAGAAACAACTACTGGTGCCTATGCTAATCATTTCGATGAAAAAAATATGACAGTTGCCGCTTTTATAAGAAACGTGCCAATTTGTTTCTCACAAGCAAAAATTAAGGGCCCCGGACCGTATCGTATAGGACTAAAAATAGAACAAGGCTGGGTTTATGCAGAAGGAATTACTGATTGGGAGATTAATGACCAATCCCAAGTATTGCTTGCTGGGCATGATAAGGAAGGCCGTTTAGCCATATCATTACAGCTTAGTAAACAACCATTTAATGAGTAAGGAGGTAGAAAGAGATGGAACGACATGTACTTGTAGTATTACCACATCCAGATGATGAAGCTTTTGGTGTAGGTGGGTTAATAGCGCAATATTCTAAAAAAGGAATTCCTGTTACATATGCTTGCGCTACACTTGGAGAAATGGGTAGGAACATGGGGAGTCCGCCAATCGCAAATAGAGAGACCCTTAGAATGTTAAGAAAAACTGAACTACAAGAGGCTTGTTCTGTATTAGGAATTAAGGATTTGCGTATGTTAGGGTTTAGAGATAAAACGTTAGAATTCGAAGATGAAGCAAAACTAGTTAATAGTATAAAAGCTGTGATAGATGATGTGAACCCGTCATTGATCATTACCCACTATCCAGATCATGGTGTTCATCCTGACCATGATGCATGCGGTTTAGCTACAGTTAAAGCAGCAAAAAAAATAAAGGATGACAATAGACCGAGAGTATTAGGTCATGCAATATCAAAAAATCGTTTTGAGGTACTCGGTAACCCAACTTTCACTGCCGATGTAAATGACGTATTCGATATTAAAGTAAATGCTTTGAAGGCTCACCGTACACAAACAGAAGGTATGATTAAAAGGTATAATGAAAATAAAGAAAAACAAGAAGAGTTCAAAAAATGGTTCGGTACTGAATTGTTTTGGGACATAGACCTAGATAAATTTTAGTAGCAACAGACTAGACTCGGCTAACTAGCCGAGTTTTTATGTTATTCAATCCAATCATACTTAAGAGTAGAACTTAAGAAATGCTTTTGATGTGTCACTATTTTATTTAGGCTGTATCCTCTTCAGACTCTCTACCATCGTCAAGTAATAATGCACCATTCCGAATTAATGACTGGAATAAATCAAGCGGAAAAACACCGCCATATTTTGCATTCTCCATTTCAATCCTTACATTAGAAGCATTGATCTTTACTACTTTTAATTTTTTTGAATTATAGAAATTGGGAACAAACTTTGTCGTAATTTCAAATTGCATATTTTCTTTTAGCTCCATCATAGTCACCTTTGTATTAGTATCGTGTTTTATACAATATAAATTTTTCCTGTTATTGATTACATTAACCAATTTTTTTCTTTTTATTCAGCGAGTATATAAAATTTTTAAAAATATCCTTAGACCATATAAAAACTATAGAAATTAGGTAGTAGCGAAAAAGAGGCGAACGCATACACTAAATACGAGAAATAGGAGGAGGTAGAAACCAAATGTACTATCAGCCTGGAGGCAATTATTATACACAACAAACAAACCTTCAGTTTCCGAAGAGAATGAACAGCGTAAGAACGCCAATGCAAATGTATGTACAGCAAGTGATACAAAAGTGGAATGATGGCCCAAGAAATGAAGCTTTGAATTTCATGAAAAAATATGGCCTTCCAGATGAGGCAACACCAAGAATGATAATTTGGTATAACAATGAACCTTGGAAACGCACAGTAATATATAAAGAAACCATACCGCACAATTTTCCTAAAAAACATGTTGATTTCATTGAACAAACCATAGCCTATAGAGTACCGATACATTTATACGATAATATCGCAAGGTTTGATGGGAGTATCATATTAGATCGTACAAAAGGTGAAGTGACTGTAAGGTGTGATAATGAGGCAATGAACTATGCTGCGTTAAATATTATGCATGAAATTGTCACAAGAAAGCGTACTGAGCAAGAAGCAAGGGATTATTTAGCTAAGACAGTGAAGGAATATGAAAACAACGAGCCAACACCATATACGGAAGGGTTTTTATTTAAGTTACCCACAAAGAAGACAGCTGATCCTGATAAAGCTGTATTGTGAACATGATGCCTGCAACAATTGTAGGCATTATAAAATTGTTTAAGGCTGTTTTCACATGATTGTATACGTATTAAGTAAAAGCGCGAAATAACTAACACGTTGATTAGTCTGTAAGATGTGTGTTTTACTGCATGTGATAGTAAATCCTTCCAAATGAATTAGAAAGCACAAAATTGCAAAAGAACTTTGTTTTGGAGATTTTTTTTAAAAGCCTTAATTAAAGCTCACAACATTGTAAATGTAAAAAACCGCCTAAAGAATTAGACGGTTTAATACAGGTTAAAGCTTAAAATTTTTGAACGTTTGAAGCTTGAGGGCCACGGTTACCTTCTTCGATGTCGAAAGAAACTTCTTGACCTTCTTCTAGTGTTTTGAATCCATCACCTTGAATTGCAGAAAAGTGTACGAATACATCGTCTCCGCCTTCAACTTCGATAAATCCAAAACCTTTTTCTGAATTAAACCACTTAACTTTACCTTGTGCCATTTTTTCCTCCTGTGTGGATATCTTCCACTATGTAATGCTTATTCTTACTCCTAGTGCTCTATAATATGAACTACATTCATAAAAAGTTTTAGGAATAACAATAATTAAAATAAGTATATCATTTTTTATAACAATTTCAATATGGTTTTTTAAGTTTATTCTTCCACAAGAGTAAGTTGATATGGTAACATTTGTTTATGATTTGACATCATGATAAGCAAATAATGAGGGTGAATAAAAATGACTAATAGAATTTTGTTTACAGGAGGAGGATCAGCAGGGCATGTAACAGTAAACCTGGCACTGATTCCTTATTTTATAAAAGAAGGTTGGGAAATTGATTATATCGGTTCAATTAATGGGATTGAAAAAGAACTTACTGAGAGTATTCAGGAAGTAAATTATCATAGCATTTCAACAGGAAAGTTGCGTCGATACTTTGATTGGAATAATATTAAAGACCCTTTCAAAGTCGTAAAAGGAGTATTTCAAGCTTATACAATAATAAAAAGAAGGAAACCTAATGTCGTCTTTTCAAAAGGGGGGTTTGTTTCCGTACCTGTAATTATTGGTGCAAAATTGAACAAAGTACCTATAATCACTCATGAATCAGATTTAACACCAGGCTTAGCAAATAAACTTTCACTCCCCTTTACAACTAAGGTATGTACGACATTTCCAGAAACAAGGGATCATTTACCTACGCATAAGGTTGAACACGTTGGGGCGATTGTTCGTAAAGAAATATTTGAAGGTAATCCTGTCCAAGGAAGGGTAATCACGGGCTTTACAAAAAATAAACCTACGCTGTTAGTTGTAGGTGGAAGTCTTGGTTCTAGGCGAATTAATGAAGTTGTAAGAGCAAGTCTTGACAAGCTGTTACCACATTTTCAAATCGTGCATATTTGTGGGAAGGGACAAGTAGATAAGTTAATAAATGATCGTTCCTACAAGCAGTTTGAATATGTGAAAGAAGAATTACCTGATCTTTTATCGATGGCTGACATTGTTATATCAAGAGCAGGTTCAAATGTTATTTTCGAACTGTTAGCATTGAAAAAGCCAATGCTGCTTATTCCATTAACAAAAGAAGCAAGTCGTGGGGATCAATTGTTAAATGCCAAATCATTTGAAGATCAAGGCTTTAGTAAAGTTCTCTTTGAAGAAAAACTTTCAAAAGAATCACTACAAGCTGCAATAAAAAATGTTTATAAAGATCGACATCAATATATAGAAAAGATGGAAAGATCAAATAATGATAACTCAATTGAAAGAGTTATCAATTTAATTAAAGAGAACATGAAGAAATAATTTAATTGTGGGTTATCATACTAGGAGCTTTATAAGAATAGTCTCGTGATCGTGGCAACTGTTGTTCTATTTAGATGATAATAATCTCATAAAGAGCTTATCCAATTAATTTATTTAAACAAAAGTTGAGAAAAATTATTTACAAAAGAACGAACTTATCCAAGGCTCCTGTGTATTTATTTCATATTGGGGGAATGAAGTGAATATGAAACAACCCGTTCAGCGTTCAAAATTGAGAACAAACGTAGGAAAGATCTATTATATTTCTAAGCGTTATTTAAAATGGTATTTTAATGATACATATTTTGCAAATGAAAAACACAATGTTAAGCTTCCTATTATCATATATAAACATCAAACACCACTGTTACGCAAGTTGAAAAATGTTGATATGTGGCTACAACAAAATAAAGTTCACAACATACATTTAGCAATAAAAAATATTAACGGCATTGTTTTAAAACCTGGTGAAACATTTTCATATTGGAAATTAATAGGGAAACCTACGAAGGGTAAAGGGTATGTTAATGGAATGGTTTTGTCTCATGGCTCGTATAAAGTAGGTATAGGTGGAGGGTTATGCCAATTGTCAAATTTAATCTACTGGATGACACTCCATACCCCATTAACTGTAATTGAGAGGCATCGTCATAGCTATGACGTTTTTCCAGACTCCAATAGGACACAACCATTCGGAAGTGGAGCTACTTGCTATTTTAATTATATAGACTTACAAATAAGAAATGAAACAACACAAAACTATCAACTTCATTTATATTTAACTAACGATTATTTAGTTGGTGAGTGGCGTGCGGAAAAAGAGCCTGTACATTCCTATAAAATTTATGAAAAGGACCATTTCATTACAATGTCCACTTTTGGCAAATACGTCCGACACAATTTACTACATAGGAAAGTTTACAATAACAATGGTGATGTTTGTAAAGACGAATATATTACTGAAAACCACGCTATTATGATGTATGAGCCGTTATTAGAACAAGGGAAGGGCATAGATGATTAAACTAGACTCTTTTCGTAAACGTTGTTGCTATGGTTACTAAAATAATAGAGAAAAATGTCGTTTTACAGAAGAAAAGATGCACGACGTCTAGTTGCAAACGTGTTTATTTTTTGACAAAAAAACAATAATCTATGCAATAACAGCCTATTCAATAATGATATTCGAGGGAAATGTGCCATGTGGACAAGAATCGTACCTATAGTTTTATTACTCGTTTTAGTTGGTTGTAATCATGACATACATTCAAAAGAGCAAGCTCAAATAGCTAAACTAAAATAACGAGTTGCTCAGTTGGAAGAGCGTCTAAATGAAAAAATCAGTGAAGACCAGGTGTATGACATGATGGACTCTAAAGAAGACTTCAGAGTTGGAGTTAAAGACATGTACCTGCTTGATAACCAAAAATTAGAACAATTAGAACATTTAATAACAAAACTTCCTAGTATTGAGATTATTACTGGGTTTATAACTGACTTGCACTCTGACAATCTTGATAAATATATTACTATCGATGCTGTTAATTATTTAAGTGGAGAACAAGCGATACGAGCCATAATGGATGATGCGAATGTGTGTAGAGAGGAAGTCTTCTTACCTAATGGTTTTTATATACAAAATAAGCAAGTTGAGCAAATGAATTATCGGCTTAGTTCGGATTTATTGCTATATATAGCTGACGGTAACAATAAAAGCTACACAGAAGATCTTAACAGCTTATTGAACCATATGAGAGACTCTTTAATCATGATGAAGTCATCATGATTGAGGAGCAATATCTTCCTTGAACTTGAGGATCATAAGAAAATGCGTAGTATAGGGTGATTTTCTTCATATTGTGTGCTAGCATTTATTAACTATTGTAGTATTTCCATAGTTGTAAAAATATATATGAACAACTAGCTTTATACATACTATTTTGCTTTGCAGGAGAATTTACAAATAGAAGTAAATGATGAAAATAGATCATAATGATTCGAAAAAACCACTTATCCTATGCTCGTTTTCGATATATATCAGCAAAAAAATAGTTTAAATACAAAAAAATTATAATTTTAGAAATAAAGACATGAAATCCATCAATTATCGTATTATTGTTTAAAGAGAGAGGGAAAACGCATGGATGGTAATTTTCCAATTATTGAAACAGATAGATTAATCTTAAGAAAAGTGACAAAAAATGATGCGAATGAAATGCTTGCATATCTTTCAGATGAAGAAGTTGTGAAACATATTGGTTTAACACCTTTCCAATCATTATCCGACGTTTGGGATGAGATTAAGTGGTATGATTCTATTATAGAAGAAGGCACAGGTATTAGGTGGGGAATTACTTTAAAAGGTCATAACAAGGTGATAGGAAGTTGTGGTTTTCTAAACATGAAATCTAAACATTTCAGAGCTGAAGTTGGATTTGAATTAAGTAAAGATTTTTGGGGGAAAGGTATAGCTAGTGAAGCGTTAGGGGCTGTTATTAATTATGGGTTTCGTCATTGTCAGTTAGAAAGAATTGAGGCTTTAATAGAACCTGCTAATCTTCCATCACAAAAACTAGTAGAACGGCAAGGGTTTACTAGAGAAGGGTTGCTTAGAAGTTATGAGTATACGTGTGGTAAATTTGATGATTTATATATGTACTCAATATTAAAAGCAGATATAGATCGATATGAAAGCAATTAAAGAATTTAAGCCTGTTTTCGCAACGATTTTTGCTTTTCGTTCTAATATATAAGGACGGTCGTGCCATCCTTTCATCTTTTACAATAATGAGGTTTCATAAATACCCTTCATACTGTTCTTTTTCGGAAAAATAGCAACAAAGTTAACGAACGAGCCTCATTAAAAAAAGAGTAAGTGAGATTATTAGGGAGCCATAAATGATTGGTTCCCATTTTTATATTAAGAATATAAAATGTTAGACAACTGGGACGATTATATGCTATTTGGCTTTTAATGCCGATGACTCTCTTTGCTAATTGTCCATTCTTATACTTGACTTCTCTAAGTTGATTTATTAGCAATTCCGCTTTTCATCTTTGATATAATTGTAAACGAAACAGCGGTCACTATAGTAGTCTTTGTTGCTGGGTATGCATTGTTAGATTGTATAAAGTTGAAATCACAAACAGTAAAACCCTCTCATGTAGACAACATACTTTGTTATGCCTCGACAGTTAAACTTAGTTCATCAAATTTCATTACCCCATCTGAATTTAAAATGTCATCAGCTCTCTAAACAATTAAAGTTATGATTATTATTATGGGCTATCAACTTATGATAGGCTTATTTGTTATAAAAAAAACAAGACTCTATATTTATACATAGTAGCAACTCAGAACACAGAAAGATTGTGTTCGTTTTTAAGACATCTTTTAAAAATGTAATAATAACTACTTTGTCTTTGGACAAGGCCCTCGTGAATAAGGTTATAAGCTAATTTCATCGTTCCTGGACAAAAACGATATGTAGTTGTGTTAGTTTTTATAGCTCCATACGAAAATAAACTTTATGTTAATACACAAAAATACTGAAAGCCTATTGTGGAATATTTTAGTTTATTATATACTACATTACAACAGTAATGCACTATGTTAGAAAGGAGGCGGAGACAATTCTAAATACAGAAAGTACTAAGCCAATTTATGTGCAAATTGCTGAATGGATTGAATCAGAGATATTAAACGGTCATTTCGAAAGTGATGACAAGGTGTATTCACAGTATCAATTAGCTGACATGTATACGATTAATCCAGCAACTGCAGCTAAAGGGCTTAGTCTTCTAGTGGACGAAAATATTCTTTACAAAAAACGCGGACTTGGAATGTTTGTCTCTGGTGGAGCAAAAGACATGATTATAGCTAAAAGAAGAAATCAAACATTGAAGGGGTTAATACAGGAATTGGTTTTAGAAGCCAATCAGTTGCAAATAGAAGATAACGAGTTAATTGAAATGATAAGAGAAGAAATGGTTAAGGAGGAGAGACAATGACTGTAATTGAATGTTCTGTCTTAACTAAAAGATACGTAAGAAAAAAAGTCTTAAACAACCTATCTTTTTCCATAGAGGAAAATAAAATTACAGGATTAATTGGTCGGAATGGCGCTGGAAAAACGACCTTGTTAAAAATAATAGCAGGATTCCTAAAAGAAACATCGGGTGAAATCAAAGTTTTTTCCAACAAGCCATTCAATAATTTACACGTCTCAGGAAATGCCATTTTTGTGGATGATTTAATGAGTTTTCCTCAAGCGGTACCACTAGGTGAACTGTTAGAAGTTGCTGAAAGCTTTTATCCTAATTGGAATAAGCAATTAGCAAGTAATTTATTTAAGTATTTTTCTTTTGATCCTAAGTATTATCACACTAGACTTTCAAAAGGAAAGAAAAGTACGTTTAACATGATTATCGGTTTAGCGTCGCGTTGTCCGTTAACAATTTTTGATGAACCAACTACAGGAATGGATGAAGCGGTTAGAAAAGATTTTTATAAGGTGTTGGTGAAGGATTATATTGCTTTTCCGCGTACTATTATTCTATCCAGTCACCATTTGGGTGAAATAGAAGATATATTGGAGGATGTTTTACTTATTAAAAATGGAGAAAAACAATTGCATACGTCGATGGATGAACTGAAGGAGTGGGCAGTTGGCATAAAAGGACCGACCGATGAAATAGCAAAAATGACTAATGGAAAAGAAGTTATTTTCAAAAATCGACTAGGTAAGAATACCGATTATGTGGTTGTAAAAAACGATGGTTCTGACACTTCAACCCTTCAAGCTAGTCATCGAGGTATTGAAATCTCTCAAGTTAAAGTCAGTGATCTATGTGTTTATTTGACTAGTGAAACGAAGGGAGGTATTGAAGATGTCTTTGACGACAGTGACATTAGCTAATACTGTTAAAAACCAATATTTTTACAAGCTCAAAGCAAACATAGATTCGTTTAGTTCACTCATAGGAATCCAGGTTTTAGGTATCATCTTTTCACTTGGTGGAATTGGAACAATTTCTACGGGCAGTAATAACTTTAATATCAATATCCAGTACTATGCTGCTGATATCGTCATTGTATTTACATTAATTTGGGCTTTCTCTACAGCAATTACGATTACGACTAAACCACATAGAAACCATGATTTTACGTTTGTAACCAATCGACTTAGCAGCAGTCTCTCGAATATTCTCTTTTTAATTACGGCTACCATTGTGGGGAGCATTACAGCCATTTTATCTGGGAATGTAATACAAGTCCTTAGATATATTTTCATTGACCAACAGCTCTATGTTCTTAATACTGGAATCCAAGAACTTGTTATCGGTATAAGCGCAATCTTTTTGTATGGGCTAATTGTTTGTGCAATAGGTTACTTTATTGGAACACTGATTCAAGTAAGTAAGTTATTTATCATTGTTATTCCAGTGTCGTTGTTAGGTTTCATTTTTCTTGAGGCGACCTTACTTGAAGGGACGATAAGGGATAACTATTTATCTGTCATCAAAATTTTTCAATTTTATGTATCGGAGCCAATATTTGTATTATTTATTGTAAAAGTTTTGATAACTTCTAGCTTGTTTTTTATGGCCGCCATTAGCATCCTGAATCGAATGGAGGTAAGAAAATGATTTCCTTCGAGCTAGCTACATTTCAAATTATTTTATTTATCATTTTAGTAGGGCTGTTCTCTTTAATGATTAAAGCTGGGAAAAAGATTAGCTCTTTAAAAATAACTCACTGGCTACTTTTTATATACACAGGATTACTTTTATTAAGTTCTGTATTTATAGCATTCGTCTCCGATGATTCATTAAAACAGCAGGAAGTTAAACAAGGTGAAACAGATCATGACTTCTATTCATTATTGAGCAGTATTGAGATAGATAAGCTTGATCCAGACTATATTATAAAAGCAAAAAGCTTTGATGATTATAGAAATCAAACATTGGAAGTTAACTTTACAGAAAAGTACAGTCCCCACGTGATTGTAGAAAGAAAATTGAGTAGTGATAACAAGATCCAAGTATTTAACTTAAGTAGTGGATTGTTTGTAGATGGTATCGATTTTTCTAGTAAGTTAGCTCCAGTTGGTTTTATATTAAATGAGAATAGACTTATTATTAACTCTCCTTCACAGGATATAAATATTAAACTGGTAAAAGCTCCGTTTCCAGTTCGGCAATTTACAGAAGAGTCACTTTTTAATCAATATGATGGGAGAGTATATCAAGTTATTTATTTAAAAGTACCAAATGATGTAGAGTTAATAGAGGGTTCGTTTGTGAATTTTAGTTTTATTGAGAGATGAGACACACTTAAAATGTTCTACATGGCTAAAAAGCCGTGTAGAACATTTTAACGTGGCTAAAAATCCGTATAATGTATAGATTTCTATTTATTTCTGTTCTTCTCTCTATACCGTTTTACCTTAGATATAGTCCCACATGCTCTTCCAGTGGGACTATTTGCGTTCATATTACACCACTTTTTAGTACCACTTTTTGATTGATCATAAAAGGCCCACTTACAATCTGGACAAATTTTTAGTCGATGAAACGTTCCTGTGTTGATTAAAGTCAAAATGTCTATCAGTATATAGTCGATTAGACTTTTTCTTTTATATTTATAAATCAGGTTATAGACTGGTTTGTTGTTTTGTATTTGAACCTCGTATGTAATTTGCCTTCTGTTAATCCATTCATTGATGAGCTCTCCATCATTTTTTTCAATTGTCGTCCTTATGTCTGACCGAAATAAGATAACTTCATCTAATAAATCATCGGAATCTTCGATTGTTAGATGTTCATGAATATAATTCGAGACATCAGATATAGTTCCAAAATGATCTTTAGGTATTCTGTCTGTGTTAGGAATTTCCCAAGTGTTCAAAAAAGATAATACTTCGTTAATTTCTTTGTTCTTTTCCATAATTGTAACCACCAATCAATTTTACAGGTTGCATTCCTATTCATTATAACATAACATAAATGTAACCATCTAAATAAAAAGAAGGTTACAACTAAAGGGGGTTACTATGAATCAAACAACGAAAGTTATCTTATTTTCAGCATTCTGTATGAATCTTGCAGGGTTTGCCGTTATATCTTTTTTTGCAGTTTATTTGTCAAATACACTTTATTTCTCAGTAGTAGAGACTGGAACAGTATTATCTTTAATCGCTTTAACCTCAAGTGGGTTACCTCTTTTAACTGGAGGACTCGGAGATAAGTACGGTTATAAAAATTTAATGGGATTCGGATTGTTAATAAGGGGAACAGGCTTCATTATTTTAGCAATGTCAGAGTCCTTTTACTTCGTCTCTTGTGGAGCTGCTCTTATTGGGGTAGGATCTGCATGTTATGAACCTTCATCAAGAGCATATTTTTCATCAGTAAAGCAAGAGGAGTTAAAAAAGAGAGTGTTTACTTATTTAAACCTTTCACTAAATGCCGGAGCAATCATTGGACCTCTTATGGGAGGGGTGTTACTATTTGTTAATCCTAGCTACCCATTTGTTATTAGTGGCATTGTTTTTTACATATTATTTGTAGTCCAACTTCTGTTAGTAAAGCGTAGCGATTACACAATGAGTTTACGCCCTTCTATTCTTGTAAGCGTAAAGCATATCGCCAAAAATAAAAAATACATCCTCTATTGTGTAGCAATGATATTTTTTTGGTTCATGTTTTCTCAGCTAACAGTATCGATACCGTTACATATGTACAATTTAACCAGTAGTGAGAGTTATGTTAGTTTAATCATCACAGTCAATGCTATAACAGGATTGATGGTAATGATAATGATCAAACAATTATTTCTTAAAATGAACATATACAGCCTGCTTACAGTAGGTGTGCTCACCATGTCATTTTCTTTGTTAATGATTAGTCTCAATTCATCGCCATATTGGTTATTAATATGTATAATCGTATTTACAATAGGTGAAACGTTTGTATTACCCTCATCAGATATTGCAATTTCAGAATTTACTTCCGGGCAGTTTCAAGGTTCATATTTTGGTTTTTTTGAAATATCCTTTGCTATTGGGGCAACTTTAGGAAATTTCACAGGTACCTATTTGATGAAAAATTTTTCTAATAGTATGTTACCTTGGATTATTTTTTCTAGTGTAGGAATCATTAACTTTGTGCTTCTTACTATTTTGAGAAGAACTTCTGCTACTAGCCCCGTAATGAAGGAAGAAGTCGTATAAATGTATAGTGATGTTTAATTTTTACTTTATTTTATATGTATCTAGCATCCTTTCTTAAGAAATATTTAGTAAGGGTGGAAGTATCAATTAATTATGAAACAGAGATAGGCACAAAATTGACAATGATTATCAATATCAGTTATACTAATAACATATTAATGATAATAATTATCAATTAAATACTTCTTGCTTTTTACTTAAGGGAGGATTAACAATGTCAACAGTGCTTATCATTTACGCGAGTATGTCTGGTAATACTGAATCGATAGCTGATTTAATAGAAGAAGGGATACAGGGCGAAGGTGTAACAGTTGAAAAGAAAGATGTCTTTGATGTAGATATAAATATTTTAGATAAATATCATTCAATCATATTTGGGTCATATACTTGGGGAGATGGGGAGCTTCCAGATGAATTTTTAGATTTTTATGATGAGTTAACTGAGGTAGATTTATCAGGGAAGACGTTTGCAGTGTTTGGTTCAGGAGATAGGTCTTATAAAATATACTGCGGAGCAGTTGATATTTTTGAGTCAGCTATTTTACAACAAGGTGGAATACTCGTTCAAGAGAGCTTAAAGATAGAGGACGGTCCTCAAGACGAAGAAATAGAAAAATGTAAGCTGTTTGGAAGGGAGTTTGTTCAGAATATAAGTAGATAGGTTTATAGAATTAATGAGTTACCTTAGAACAGTGCATCTAAAAAATGATAATTGCTCATAATATATTTTTTGTAATTAAAGAGCCTAAAAGTTTTACTAGGCTCTTTTTGTTCGTAGTTTAGTATTATATTAGGTTGTGTATTTATTATTATGAAAAGCAAGGTTAAACGATCTTTACTTTAGTACCTATTGGAATTCGATCAAATAACCATTCAATTTTTTCATTTTCCATTCGAATACAACCTTGTGTTACATATTCTCCAATTGATCCAGGGTTTATCGTCCCATGTATGCCATATGTTCTGCCTGTTGTACCTGGTACACTTAGACCTAGCCATCTACTGCCTAAAGGGTTTGACGGATCTCCACCTGGAATATTTTTAGCGGTGTATGAGGGTTCAACAAACTTAGTAATGATTTCAAATATACCCGAAGGAGTTGATAGATTTTCACCCGTTGAAACTGTTGTTTTGAAAAACTCTTCACCATTTTTATATGCGATAAGAAGATTATTGGATCTATTGATTTCTATTAAATAGTTAGTATTAACAGCCGGGCTATTTCCGGTCATAGCTGTTTGATGCTGTTTGAAAATATTAGGTATGATTAATGTTTCACCAGTTTTTATTGATTCGATATTACCATTTACTTTACTTATTTGTTCAACATAATACGCTAGTTGATAATATGTATTCATAATACTATATAGCGTTTCTGCTTGTTGGACGGTATGTACTACGATCCCAGTACTAGTAGGTATTTCAATATTAATACCAGCTTTTACATCGGTTTCAGGGTTAAGTATAGCGTTATATTCCATTATGTAGTTTAATAGTTTAGATTTACTATAGAATTTTCTTGCTACTTGATATAATGTGTCACCATCTTGTACAGTATAAACAGCTAATTTATCCGGATTTGGAACAACAATTTGCATTCCTTCTTTGACATCTAATTCAGGATACGTAATATTATTATGTAATTGTAAAAATTCAGTGTTATTTTCATTGTAAAATAATTTAGAAATTTGAAAAAGTGTTACTCCCTTTGAAATCTCATATTGGATGGAAATCTGTTTATGGCTATTAATTGATGCCTCCGTAGAACTAAAAAGGGTTTCCGAAGATTGTTTACTCTCTATTTTAGTAGATTGTCCCTCTTCTGTATTTGTAGATTCAGACTCAGAAACAGGCTCTGCAACCTCTACAGTTTCTTGTACATCTTCAACAGAATCTTCACTGATACGGTTTGAACTTGTGCTGGTTTTATCTTCGGTAGAGAAGTCTTCATTTTCTTGTAGCGTTTCATTAGTATGTGAATTTAAATCTTCTACCTCGTCATTATTATTAGTATCTATTACATAATCTAACTTCTTGCTTTCGAGTTGAGCTTCAGTACTTGCTTCTGTTGGATTATTTGCTCTAAATAAATAATTACCTGTAACTATTGTTATGAAGATAATAAATAGAATTGCATAAATCGTCATTTTACGTGTTAAAAATTTGTTTTCTACACTAGCGTTTGTTGGATCTTGCAAAATATCACCTCATATGTCGAAAATATACCTCTCTTATTTTACATTTGTATGATAATCTTTCCTATAGGATGATTCACTTATTTTTCTTTATTCCTTAGGTGAACGGATACTATTGACCTACCGATTTTGAGCCTATCTACTTACGAATAAAAAATTATAAATGAAGATATGAGGAAATAATTTTTTATTTATCGTTACTTATAAGTCCAAAAAAGCTACTTTGTTGTTCAAGAGGGAATAGAGGGAAATATAGCGGTTGAAAAAATGCAGAATGAGGTTGTTACGTCAACTATGAACATTTGAATCTGTTAAGAAGTTGGAATGTGCAAACACTATGAAAAGAAACATAGTATGTATGTAGAAAGTAATGATGTAGTTGATACAATTTTTTATTTAATGTAAAGAGTCACAAATGAGAAAGAGGTGGTCCTATTTAGACAACAATTCTACAGAATAGTGAAAAAGTATGATTAATGATAGATAAATTAACATTACAAAATGAATAAAATCTTATTCTAATGGTGATGAAAGCTAAATAAAGTAGAAAAAGATAAGTAAATATCATCTTCAACAATTCAGGAGCTATGAAACAATTCAGTAAGAAAATAAGATTTAATAATGATAAGAGTTTAATGCTGTTTTGGCTGTTTTCACATTGATTAATACTTTCCATTTTTAGTATTGTACGAATAAATTTTTCGTCGTGGCAGCTTTTCTATATCATACTCAGTAATAGCAAAAAGTTTACGAAGAAATCCATTTAAATAGGAGTAGTAATTAGCTAAACTGTTAAGTACACTTGACTAAATTATCCGAATATTGTTAAAATTAAGTATATTTAACGGTATAGTAGATATTTTCTCAAATAATAAAAAGGGGTGGGGAATTTGCTATGAAAAGTCAAAATTTTAAAAACCATGTTCGTATGCATCCAATTTATCATTACATAGGAGCGCCACTTGTTACAGTGGTCTTTATTGCAACAGTTGTCAATTTAATTATGGCGATTTTTAGAGGTGAAGGGATTTTAACAGCTTTATTGTGGTTAGCGATTACATTAGGCTTATTTATAACATTTTCTTTAGTAAGACTATATTCTACGAAGATGCAAGACCGTATCATACGTTCAGAAGAGAATTTACGTCATTATACGCTTACGAATACTATGCTAAACTCAAGGTTAACGATCCAACAAATCATTGCTTTGCGTTTTGCGAGTGATGATGAGTTCCCAGCTTTATGTGAACGTGCTATTAAAGAAAATCTACAACCTAAAGATATTAAAAAAGCAGTAAAGCATTGGCGTGGAGACTATTATCGGGTATAGATATAGGTGATTTAAATGATCAAATAAATATGTTGATCATTGAGGTGATTAAGGACTATTATTAGTTCTTTTTTATAGTGTGAATTTACTGGGTATTGCCGCAAAACACAGATGGATGGGTATTCACGGAAATGGCACTATTAACGACTTAATTTAACTTTCACTGCAATGCGAAGGTGTTTACTTAGAAAATAAAACAACTATATAATATTTGGATAGGTATGAATGTACTATATTTAAGCGATACATATACAAGGCATACCACATATTAGTCCAGAAAACCGTGTGATATGCCTTGCTTTGTAGAAAGATCCTCGGTCCAACTGCATTTATTAAGTAAAAATAGTTAAAAGTGTTTGAAAAGATTCCTACTTGTCAATAAACATCTGTACCCAATAGTAACCATGTGAACCACCTTCAGCAAATCCAATACCAATTTCAGTATAGTTAGATGAAAGAATGTTTTTACGGTGACCGTCACTATTCATCCATCCTGTTACAACTGCTTCTGGTGTTGATTGCCCAGCTGCGATATTTTCTCCTGCACTAGTCCACTGTACACCGAATTGCTTCAGCATATCGAATGGACTTCCGTATGTCGGAGATGTATGTGAAAAATAGTTCTGATCACACATATCTTCAGCTTTTATTTGAGCTACTTCGGTTACTTCAGTAGAAAGTTCAAGTGGGTGTATGTTTTCTTTTGCTCGTTCTATGTTTACTAAATCTAGTACATCATAAATAAAAGAGTTTTCAACTTTGTTGGTATTTTTCTCCTGAGAATCTAGTGTTCGAATTACAAACACTGCCATTTGCGCTCGCGTTACGTACCCATTAGGTGAAAATTCAGTGGGAGATATGCCAGTCGTAATATTAGAAGCCACTAGCTTGGTAACATAAGTTGTTGCCCAATGATGATAGGGAAGATCATCGAACACTTTATTAGATTCGCCTTCAATCTTAAAAGCCTCTACTAATATTTTTGCCATTTGAGCACGAGTCAAGGGATTGTTAGGATTAAATGCATCATTTCTACCGAAAACTTCTTCATCTACTAGAGCAGCTATGTATGGGTAGGCCGAATTTGATGTGCTAACATCTAAAAAATGTGGATTTGGCCGATTATCTAGATCAATATTTAGTGACCTCCCTATAATTACTGCAGCATGAGCTCTAGTAATATATTCGTTCGGATGAAATGAGCCATCTGGATAACCATTAATAACTCCCTGTGAAGCTAAACCTTCTATTTCTTCCTTAGCCCAATGATTAGAGGGAACATCAGAAAACATAATACTAGCATGCACTTGGTTAGTATTGAAGCCAACTGTTAACAGAGTAATTGCTAGTAATATTTGAGCTATCTTTTGAAAACCTGTCATCTTCTCATCTCCTTTTCCATTCGTTATTTTTAAGGTGGTTTAATAGCTATACAGAAATTAGATCTGAAAAATCTATTAGTATAATTATCCTCAAAAGGTATTCTATCTCATTATTAACTTTATAAAAAGGCAAGAAAATAGAATTATCAATAAATGAGTAGTACGACATAGTTAACAAGTACTAGGGATTAGAACGAGAGAAGAAAGGCAAAAAGTAAAATCGTTTATGTAAGTTCTTTATAGTTTTTCATATATTTTGTTAAAATAGTTTCTAAACGGCATAAAAAAGAAAAGATTGAAATCGCTTTTTATTGAAGGAAAAAGGCTACGATTGTTTGTAAGATATTTGGTCCCTTTTATTCTTACAAAAAATTAAAATTATCTAATTGTTAAAAACAATTGCAATTATTATTTTCTTCTAACTATTAGGGTGTAATACTGTTTTATAACAAATACTGAACAAAGTTAAACAATTAAATTTATTGCTTCTATAACAAAAAATGAACCTGTTAATAAGGCATTTTACATCAAGGATATCATCTTTGCGGAATTTCACTATAAAATGTTATACAAATGAAATTGACCAAAATCCAGAAAATAAAAGCGGAGTGTATATTATGGGGCTGTATATTCATTAAAATTTAATAAAAACAATCCCCCATCTTAATGCTTAGAGAAGGGGGACAGATAAATAATTAATTTTTTCCTTGTAATAATGCCATTTTATGAGCGACAAACTTATTTCGTTGAATAAATATTAAACGTGTAAATAAACAAATTGCTCCAACCGTTAATCCTGATATTAAGCCAATCCAATAACCAAATGCACCAAATGATGTATAGTTAGCAAGTATATATCCTAGTGGAAGACCAATAATCCAATAAGACACAAATGCCAACATAAAGGTTACATTTACATCTTTATAGCCTCTGAGTGCTCCTTGAATAGGGCTCCCGATTGCATCTGATAATTGGAAAAAAATAGCAAAAAATAAAAACTGCTTAGTTAATGATAAGACCGTTGGATCAGTTGAATAGAGGCCTGCAACAGTATCTCTAAATATAAATAAACCTACAGCAGACCCAATAGCTAATATTACTGCAATGCTAATTCCTAAGTAGCTATATTGTACAGCGTCTTTATATCGATTTGCGCCTACTTCAAATCCTACCGAGATAGTTAATGCCATTGAAATACTTAACGGTAGCATGTATAAAAATGATGAAAAATTTAGTGCAGCTTGATGAGCTGCAATGGTGTCTGTATTAAATTGACTCATTAGCAAAGTGACGGCAGCAAATATACTCGTCTCAAAAAAGATCGCAAATCCAATGGGTACACCGATTTTTATTTGCTCTTTCCAAGCTGTGAATGACAATCTTTCAAACTTAGAAAAGAGTTGAAATTTAGCAAAGGGTTGTACTTTTTTAATAATAAAAATTGTAATAATTAATAAACACCAATACGTAATAGCCGAGGCATAGCCAGCTCCTACTCCGCCTAATTTTGGAAAACCAAATTTCCCAAAAATCAGTAAATAGTTCAATAGAACATTGATAGGGAGTGAAATAAGCGTAATGATCATTGTTGTTCGAGTTTGCCCAAGACCATCAATAAAGAAACGTAAAACGTTGTAAAAAAATAAAGGAAGTAAACCGAACGACAATGCTTTTAAATAGTCAAAAGCAATATTACTTACATGGTTATCTAGATCCATAGCATTAATAATCGGTTCTAAAAAGAATAATCCGATAATGAATACTACTAAGGCGATGACTAATGATAAATATACTGCTTGAATGACAGAAAAAGAGACTTTTCTTGTCTCATCAGCACCTACATATTGTGAAACTATGGGTGTTAGTGCCATAAGAATTCCTGCTAATCCTGTAAATATTGGTACCCATAGGCTTGAACCTATTGCAACACCAGCCAAGTCATTTTTTCCGGCATGACCAGACATAATTGTGTCGAAAAAATTCATCGAAAACATGCCTAGCTGAGTAATTAGAATTGGAATTAAAATGGAGGTAAACTGTTTTAGCTTTTCAGATTTTGTGTTAGTTTCTTTCATTTGTAATCTCCTCAAATAGTGGGATGAACATTTATACGGATGTAAATAGATAAAGTGGAAAACCTAACATACATTTATGAACAAATTGATTTTTACTTCGAGAACCATAAGCGGTTGTGATTTTTTGTTATGCATAGGACGAAAATGACAAAGTAATGAGAAAAATCATTATTTAGTTGGTTGTTCAAACACCTTTAATATAAACTATGATTATATCACAACTAACCCGTACCACAATACTATGATACGGGATAAACAGTTGTTATTGTTAATTTAGTTCAAGGCTATTTTAAGAGTTTCAAGGTTTTTCTCCATCAGGCTAAAATAATCTTCACCATTTGAAATGTCGTCATCAGTTAAGACAGACAAGTTATGAATTTGTAATGGAGTTGCATTAAGCTCGTTTTTAATAACATCTGTCACTTTTGGTTTTACATTTTGTTCTAATAAAATGTATTTTATTTGATGTTCGTTAGCAGTTTCAATAATTTCAGCTAATTGTTTTTGTGACGGCTCATTAGTTGAAGAAATTCCAGCAACAGCTATTTGTTTGATGCCATACCTAGATTCCCAATAACTATATGCAGCATGAGATACAAGTATTTCTCTACGTTCTGCTTGTTCTATTGTTGTCTGGAACTGATTGTCGAGATTTGTTAACTCTTCTTTTAATAATAGAAAGTTGTTTTCGAAATCATCCTTTGCCTCAGGTTTTAAGGCAGCTAAGGCATCTGTTATTTCCGCAGCCAGTTCAATCGCTAATGTCGGGTCTAGCCAAACATGTGGATTAAGATCATCGTCATGTTGGTCATGATCGCTATCTTCATGCTCATTTTCTTCCGGCTTCTCTTCTTCTGAATGATTTTGTTCCTCACTTATCAATTTGTCAGCGGTTGCCACAAATTGAACATTCTCTTTTTCTAACGCATCCTTCATTTTATCTACATAATTTTCTAGTTGATTACTGCTATAAATAAACAGATTTGCATTGGCAATTTCGATCATTTTTTTTGGGGTAGGTTCAAATGTATGTGCGTCAGCTCCAGCAGGAATGACGGATACTACTTCAACATGTTCTTTTCCTATTTTTTTTGTGAAATCCTCCAATGGATAAAGAGTCGTATAAATCTGTAAGGTTTCCTCATTTGTTGGGCTTGTTGCTACTGTATTATTCTGGTTACTACAGCCAACTAATACAAGCATAATCATTATTGCTATTGCGTATACACGATTAAGTAATGACATATATAAGTTCTTCCTTTCTTTCAAACTACTTATGTATTATATCGTAATCGTTACGATTTGCAAATAATAATGATTACGTTTTCTAAAAATATTTATTTGTGTAACAGCATAAGTATAGATCAAATTTTTCTTGTTATTCCATATTTTCATAATGTACCCAAAAAATTGTACGTTTTCATCATGTCCATTCGTACAAACAAAATACACTAATCTTTCATAGAAATATATAGATAAGAATGGGGAGGTGATATTATGTGTGGTTATGGTGGTGTAGCAGGTGCTGGCTACCCTGGGTACGGTTATGGCCCTGGTGTAGGAGGAGCATTTGGATCAGGGTTTGCGTTGATCGTTGTATTATTTATTCTACTCATTATCGTACTAGTCGGTGTGTGTGCAATTGTGTAAATAAAAAACTTGTCATTTCAAATAGGGAGGTCCAAAAACCTCTCTATTTTAATTCAAAAGCCGTTTTAGCATTGATTGTTACTTTTCGTAATAAGAGCAAAACCCCTGAGTATAACTAACGTTCGGGGCATTTCTTCTTCGCTAAAGTCCATATGAGTCATTTTATAACCATCAGATACTCAAATGTAAGTGAAAAAAGTAACAAAGTTTACGAAAAGAACCTTATTAATCGTATGAATAAAAGTTCCCTAGGATGTTTCCTCTCATTAAAGAATCAGCAGAATTCAGCAATATACCTATGGTGTTTTTGTTGGAACAACAAAGCTAACGAATAAAGCCTTAGTGGAAAGTAGTACGAAATGTTCATGTTCGAATTTCCAATTTAAATATTACTATATGAAAGTGACTGAGATGTTAGAATTTATTTTTAAGGTAACGATGGGTATACATAAACAGTTTATCCTTAAAATTTTATAACAATAACTTTTATCTTAAACATTCAATTTTTACTCCTGTATACGTATGTAACCTCCCTACTATCACAGGTGAGGTGTTTGTTTAAGTAGGGAGGCCGGATTTACAAGTGGATTAGGATATCTTATGCGAGCAAAATTGATCAGCTTGTGTAGTTGTCTTAGGTGAAATGCATATTTTAAGCCATGAATCAATTCTTCTCTTGAAAACTTTGGGAATTGATTTATTTAACAGCATATATATTAACGGTAAATGATTGACCTGATGTACTTAATGGGTCAGCAATATATAAAGAATCATTTTTTACTACTTCAGTGTAGGAACCATTTTTTAATGAGTTAAAAACGATAGGGTCAGTCCAAATGGCAACATCTTCTTTCACACTGAAGCTAATCGACTGTGCGTTAGCATTGCCAACTATCTCCCAATATAATTGTTTTGTACCAGCTGGTATATTAGTTGTGGTGAAATTGTTACTAGAACGGTGTTTTTGACCAGATTGTGGTCCACCTTCAGATGAAATAGTCCCAATCAGCGTTAAATCTTCTTTATTAGGCCCATCAAACGTGCTTCCTTCATTCATGCTTTTAATAATATCTACGATGTCTGTTTCGTGAAACCAATCTAACATGATGATGTTTAATGGTTTACTAGACCATTCATTTTGTACTAAGCTAGGAATTTCATTGTTGGCAAGCCTGACTAAATCATGTAACGAATTAACTCCTGTTGCAGAAAATGGATCAAAACCACCTAGAACTGCATCAACAATAACATCTTCATCGGCTGTTAACACACCTTGAAGTACAAAAAGCTTGTTTTGGCTTGCCGACTCTATACTTTCATTAAGCTTTTCTTTAAGGATCTCTACATCGGTTGTATTTGCCCAATCCGATTGCATACTAGATTTTCGATCCCACAACCAATTGTTAAATTCATCATCATAGAGAGCCCTTATATCTAATGTATTCGTATATCGTTGATGATCAGTACCATATAAGACAATGACACGTTTATTTTCGTTCCAAAGTTGTTCTAAAGGTACATGGACCCCATATGATGAAGGAATTAATAATTCTCCGAACGTATTTATGAGTAGGTTATTTAAGTAATCGTAGCTTTTTTGAGTCATTTCGTAAAAGTGCTGGAAGTCTAAGATTATGATTTCCTTTTCATTATTTTCAATGAATCTTTTTGACGCAGCAAGTATTTCATCTACAGATTCACCGTATAAGCCATGAAGAGTGCGTAAGTTAGTTTCTTGTATTTGATAGTCATCAAATACCGGTTGCCATACATTAGGTGCAACACGTAAATCAAAATAACGAATCCCTTCATTTAATTGTTGCTCAATAGTAAGCCCTTGTGTTTGTGACCAGTCAGCAACGATAGACTTTCCTGCTTGTGCAGCTCCGTTTTGTAACAAGTTCTTAAGATCCCAAAAATCTGGACCCGGATCTCTTGGATCATTCGCATCATCCATAGTGGCTGTCCCAGAATCATGCGTTCCTGGTAAAATAACCTCACGTAATGTTCTTTCCCCAAACTCAGGGTTTGCCATACTAACTTGCTCCATCCAATTTGAATTGTCGTTTGCTGCACTTGCAATATTGCTAGTTTTTATAATGGGGATAACTAAAAGTACAACAATCATTGTAAGTAATAATGATTTCATGTTTTTTTTCAATATAAAAACCTCCTTTAGTTTTATAATTAATATATTATATAATTATGAATTTTCTATAAACTATGAATAACATTGCTAATAGCTGAAAAACTAGCAAAAATCATCTTTTTTCGCTAAAATTCTTTAATTATTAAATAAAGTGATAAATATATTTATAAAACTTTTTAATATATTGTAATAACTGGTGACTAGATGTATACAATTGTTGTATGTATTAGAGGAAAATTGCCAATACTTATCGAAAAACGTAACAATAGGTTTTGGTATTAATAGAGTTAGAAGGTGAATGAATGTTAAGAGTAACAGATATTATGACAAAAGTAGAAGAGTTTCTTTATGAGCATAGTTCAATTTCTGAAGCAATTGATATAATGAGGAGGCTCAAATGGAATACGATTCCTGTATGTGATAATAATCAGAAATTAGTTGGTGTTTTTACGAGGAGCATTCTATATAAACAATTATTAAATCATATTAACCTTTCTACCACAATAGGAGATTTTATTCGCAAAGAAGTATATGTGCTGCCAACTAATACACCTTATGAAAAATTATATCCACTTACTTTAGAAAGCAAAGTAGGTACTGCAGTCGTAATAGATGAGAGTAGTAAAGTAGTTGGTCTCGTAACAAAAACAGATTTAGTAGTGACTTTTTTACAATCGTCACAATATTTAACGAATCAATTAGAAAAGATATTAGAAACATCTCAATTAGGTGCATGCATGACTGATGAGAACGGATATATTTCATATGTAAATGAACAGCTCTGTACCATTTTTGATCTTAATGAACAAGATGTACTTCATGAAGACGTCACAAATTACCTCCCAAAACACTATTTAAATGACTTGGAAAAAAAGCTACCGAAAAGAATGACATTCAATCATCACCACACGATTGTGAGAGTTTCGACATACAACTTAGTTAATGGAAAAAAGGGATACATCGCTTTATTTCAAAATGTAACTGAAATTGAACAAATAGCTCAAGAATTAGAGACTGTAAAAAAACTTAAAAGATTAGTAGAAACAGCGATTGATAATGCCTATGATGGAATATTGATGATAAATGAGGAAGCAAAAATTGTTTTTTTCAATTCGATGTTATGTGATTTATTTGAGTTGGACTCACATCATATAAAAAATCAACATGTTGATCAAATTCTTCCTCATTTCAATTTGCAAGAGGTTATGAAGACAGGTGTTGCTACTGTAAGTAAGGTTATGAAGATCAAAGGTATTAAATACATGCTTCATCGTATTCCTGTTTATCAAGACAACATGATTATTGGGGCAATTGGTAAAATCAGCTTTCGTCAACTAAAGGAAGTCCAAGAACAATTCAGGAAAATCGACCAGGAAAATAAAACAGTTAGCATAAGTAATCATGTAACTGAAACATCTAGGTATTCATTTGATCACATCATTACAAGAAGTGCTAATATGGAAAAGTTAATTAGAAGTGTTAGGAAAGCTGCTAAGGGGAAATCTACTATTTTAGTTCGAGGAGAAAGTGGGACAGGAAAGGAACTTTTTGCTCATGCTATTCATAGTGTCAGTATGACTAGTAATGGTCCTTTTGTTACAGTGAATTGTGCTGCGATACCTGAGCATTTGCTGGAATCTGAGTTTTTTGGTTATGAAGCTGGGGCTTTTACTGGCGCTAAACAAAAGGGGAAATACGGAAAATTCGATCATGCAAATGAGGGTACGCTGTTTTTGGATGAAGTCGGTGATATGTCTTTGCAGCTTCAAGCAAAACTATTAAGGGTATTACAAGAGAAAGAGTTTTATAGAGTTGGAGGAAATGAGAGGGTTCAAGTAAATGTTAGAATTATTGCAGCGACAAATCGGCCCTTAGAAAACATGGTAGAAAGTGGAGAATTTAGAGAAGATTTATATTATCGACTTAATGTCATTTCATTTGAAGTACCTCCCTTAAGGAAGCGGCAGGGAGATATATTAATTTTAAGTGATACTTTTATAGATGATCTCAATCAAATAAATGGCACGAGTATAACGGGGATCGATGATGATGCCAAAAAGGTTATGTTGTCATACGATTGGCCTGGAAATATACGTGAACTTCGCAATGTAATAGAAAGAGGTATGGTTTTTGCAGAGCATGGGAAAATTGAAGCTCATGATTTACCTGATTATTTACTAAATAAAGTAAAGATACATTCTACAAAAATGGAAAATTCCATGAACAAACAAGCATTATTGGATGAAGCAGAAATGAGAGTTATTAAAGAAATGATGGAAAAAGTAGAAGGTAATAAAACAAAAGCTGCAAAAATGCTAGGTATAAGTCGCTCTCTACTATATAAAAAACTTGTAAAATATCAGCTTATGTAAAAAGTGGTTCCTTAATATTGGTTATGTTTGTCTTAATTTAAGACAGTCAATCTAAACAATTGTATTAATAATATACATAAGCATTGTAAATACCTAGCTGTAATAATCAATGTTGTTTGAATTTGCAAATGAGTATTCATGTGTATACGTATAAAGTTACTAAATAACTATATAATTAATAACTATTTGGCACAGAACTTGCTTCTTAAATTACGAAAGAGTATTTGTTTCATGAGAGTGCAGAAGGAGGGAGTTAAAACAACTTAATAAGCTGTGCTATTTTTTAAAAAGTAATCAGAGGAACCCACATGTTATGTAATTAGCTTATTGTGAACTTTGACTAACGCTGTTTTCGCATTGGTGGTTGCATATTGTACTAAGAACTAGATACTATCTTTTCTCATTTATAATGAGGTCAATTAGCATAAAATTATTAATAGCCGTTCTAAATTAGTCTCAATATCAACATAGGTTACGAGTAGAGCCGTAATTAATGAACAATTTCTGTATTGAATGTTATATGTGGAAAGGAATGAATTTTTAGCGCTGTGTCTGACCACTCACATTGAAAGATTGTAATACTAAAAGACTTAAAGTTCGTTTAATAGTTGTTCTCAGAGATATTGTACACGATATTGGTCACTTAAAATAATATAGGGGGGATCAATTTGAATATTGGAAGTTGTCTCGCGATCAATGCAAGAAGGCATCCAGAAAAATGGGCTGTGATATTTGAGGACAGAGAGTATACGTACAAACAGTTAAACCAAGTTGTAAATCAACTTGCGCACGGTCTTCTAAAACTAGGAGTAAAAAAGGGTGAAAAAGTCGCTCTATTACTTAAGAATTCAGATTATTTCGTAATTAGCTATTTTGCTGCTGCGAAAATAGGTGCTGTAGTCGTTCCGCTTAATTTTCGTCTCATGGCACGTGAATTAAATTATATTTTGCACCAATCAGATAGTGTTGTTGTGATATATGATCAAGAGTTTGATGACATTATTTATGAAGCAAAACAAGACGTTCATTCAATAAGGCAAGTAATAGCAGTAACTCGTCCAAACAGACCTGAACATCTTTCAATCAAGGAGGTAGTATCTGAAAACATTTCGGAACCAGAGGTAGAAGTTATAGAAGAGGATGATTTGCATATTTTATATACGTCTGGAACGACAGGCTACCCAAAAGGTGCTTTATTTGATCATAAACGAGTATTAAACCTCGTCATTGCATCAATCGGGACAACTGGTTTAGCTTCATTTGAAAAACTATTACATGTTGCACCTCTTTTTCATAGTGCTCAATTAGGTTTATTTCTCATTCCTGGTATTAGTGTGGGTGCATCACATGTCATTCATAAAGAATTTAATCCTATCGAAGTACTGAAAGCAATTGAAAAATATGAAATTACGCAATATTTTGGAGTACCAACGATGTATAACTTTTTATTGCACGTACCAAATGCAAAGGAATACAATTTGAGTTCTATTAAAAAGTGCTCATACGGTGCAGCACCAATGGCACCAGAACTCGTGAAAAAAAGTATGGAATTATTTCAAACTGATCAATTTTATAATTTATGTGGATTGTCTGAAGGAGGACCGGCTGGAATTTTTCTAACACCGGAAGATCATAAAGAGAATTTGGGTGCTTCAGGGAAGGATCCAACATTGTTAACTGAAGCAAGGGTTGTCAACGAACAAGGTAAGGACGTAGTACCTGGTGAAGTAGGTGAATTTATTCTTCGCGGTGAAACGATTATGAAAGAATATTACCGAAAGGAAAAGGAAACTCAAGATGCATTACGTGAAGGCTGGTTATTTACCGGGGATTTAGCAGTGAAGGATGAACATGGTTTTATTAAACTAGTAGACCGTAAGAAAGATATGATTATATCAGGCGGTGAAAATGTCTATTCAATTGAAGTAGAAAATTGTTTATACCAACATCCTGATGTTATGGAAGCCGCAATTATTGGTATTCCTGATACGACTTGGGGAGAAATTGTAACCGCTGTCGTCGTTTTACACCAACAAAAAGCTGATGAAGAAGAACTAATAAATTTTCTTCGGCAACATCTAGCTGGGTATAAAGTACCGAGAAAGGTACTATTTGTCGATCAACTCCCTCGAAATGCTTCAGGGAAAATAATGAAATATAAACTTCGCGAACAATTTAATAAAGTGAAATAATGTGAAAGAGCGGTGAATTCATATGTCTCTTTTATCTTCGCTAAATATTCTTGATTTTTCTGGGCTGCTACCAGGACCATATGCGACGATGTTTTTAGCAGATTTAGGTGCAAATATTTTAAGAGTTGAATCTCCATCAAGGCCAGATTTGTTACGCATGACACCACCTATCGATGGCGAAGATTCAGTAGCACATCAATACTTGAATCGTTCAAAGCGTGCTATTGCTCTAGACTTAAAGAGAGAAGAATCAATAGATATAGTAAAAAAGTTAATTCATAAATACGACATAGTGTTAGAACAATTTCGACCAGGTGTCATGGATAGATTGGGCCTTGGTTATAATGAGCTAAAACAAATTAACCCCGAGTTAATATATTGCTCATTAACAGGGTACGGGCAAACAGGGCCGTATCGTAATAGAGCAGGACACGATAATAACTATTTGTCCATATCAGGAGTTACTAGCTATTCAGCTAGAAAGGGGTCCGTTCCAACCCCTTATGGGATTCAAATAGCAGACGTAGCAGGAGGATCCCATCATACTGTTATTGCTATATTAGCTGCAGCATATCACCGACAATTAACAGGTCAAGGGCAGTCAATTGATGTAAGCATGACAGATGCAGCATTTGCTTTGAATGGGATTTCTGGTGCTGGGTACCTAGCAAGTGAAGTAGAGCCAGAAGCAGAAGCATTAATGCTAAATGGTGGAACTTTCTACGATTACTACGAGACTAAAGATGGACGTTACTTTTCTGTTGGAAGCCTTGAACCGAACTTTAGAAAGCAACTTTGCGAAGCTGTCGGAGCTGAGGAATTGTTATCTCTTAGTTTAAGCATGAGTAAAGAGGATATGGAATTGTTTAAAGACAAATTAAAGTATATATTTCGATTAAAAACCTACGAAGAGTGGATATCAATATTTAATAAATTCGATGCTTGTATAGAGCCTGTTCTTCATTTTTCTGAAGCCGTTCATCATCCACAAATAAAAGCGCGTAATATGATAGCTGACGTACCGAAGGATGAAGGAGGAAGTCAAAAGCAACTTGCTTGTCCTATTAAGTTTTCTTCATTTCAACCATCATACAGTCATGTAGGTAGCCAGTTAGGTTATCATACTGATGAAGTCTTGGAAGAATTAGGATTGAAGAAAGGTCAAATAAGCTCTTATAAGAAAGATGGAATTATCGGGTGAATTAAACATTAACAGGAATTCATGGGAGGTTATGGTATTATGAGCAAAGCAAGAATAATTGGAGCTGATATGGTGAAGTTCGCTAAACCAGGTAAAAATGATCCGTATGAGGATATGGCTGCAAAAGCGATTAGTGGGGCATTAATGGATGCTGGAATAGGCATTGACGAAGTACAACAAGCTTTTGCAAGTTATGTTTATGGCGAAAGCACTTCTGGTCAAGCTGCAATCTATAAAGTAGGAATGACTGGTATTCCAGTCGTAAATGTAAATAACAATTGTTCAAGTGGATCAACAGCGCTTTTTTTAGCACGTCAAGCTGTTGAGTCAGGGTCAGCTGAGTGTGTTCTTGCATTCGGTTTTGAAGAAATGAAACCTGGTGCATTGCAATCTGTATGGAATGATCGTACATCACCCCTTGATCTGTTTCAAGATAAATTAGATGAATTAACTCCACAAACTAAAGGGTTCCCGTTAACTTTGCGCATTTTTGGTGAGGCTGGAAACGAATACTTACGTAGATACGGTGCTAACCCAGATATTTTTGCTAAGGTCGCTGTAAAGACAAGAAGTCATGCTGTCAATAATCCTTATTCCATTTTTGATACCAAACTAACAGTTGATGAAGTATTAAACTCCCCAGTCGTTTATCCAGAGCATTTAACAAGATTATGTGCTTGTCCACCATCTTGTGGTGCAGCCGCTGTCATTGTTTGTACTGAGAATTTTGCGAGGAAAAAAGGAATTGGTAATGCTGTTGAAATCGTGTCACAAACGATGGCAACAGATACAATTTCAACCTTTCAAGACCCAATCAATCTAGTTGGAGCAGACATGACAAAGCGTGCGGCAAAACAATTATATGAACAAGCTGGAATTGGACCAGAGGAAGTCCATGTAGTTGAATTGCATGATTGTTTTACACCTAATGAAATACTTACTTACGAAGGTCTGGGGCTTTGTCAAGAAGGTGAAGCAGAAAAGTTCATTAACGATGAGGATAACACATATGGTGGGAAATTTGTTATTAATCCTTCTGGAGGACTAATGTCAAAGGGGCATCCACTTGGTGCAACAGGTCTTGCGCAATGTACGGAGCTCGTATGGCAACTAAGGGGTCAAGCAGACAAAAGACAAGTTGAAGGTGCTAATATTGCTTTACAGCATAATCTTGGATTAGGTGGTGCTGTTGTAGTAACGATGTATAAAGCTTCGTAAAAGTATATCTTTGTACATTCCAGTTTAATAAAATGTCACGATCTTATAGTTACCAATATTACTAGTTTACTAGTAAATGATAAAGGAGTGATGAGTTTTGCTAAAAGACATATCTACAAAAGTTGGAATGAAGTTTGAACCATACACATTTTCTGTCGAACAAGGAAAAGTGAAAGAATTTGTTTTAGCAATTGGGGATAATAATCCGATTTATTATTCAACTGAAGAAGCAAGAAAGCAGGGCTATGTTAAAATACCAGTTCCTCCAACATTTTCAACAGTTATTGATATGTGGGGTGGTGCTGACTTTGATTCATTAGTAAACGCACTTGATTTAGACGCTTTGAAAGTGTTACACGGTGAACAATCATATGAATATGTCAGCATGATTTTTGTTGGGGATGTAGTAACAGCAGTAAGTCAAGTTGTTCATGCTACGACAAAGAGAAATATGAATTTTATTACGATAGAAACAACATATTCTAACGCTGATAAAGAAATAGTATTAATTGGAAAATCGGTTATTATTGAGCGGCATTAATACGCTACTTTTACTCTGATCCACTTGAGTGGATTAATGTAAGCTCACCGTTGGTCTAGTATCTAATATGACATAAAAACTAAAATGATTATAGAGGAGAGGATTCAATTTATGAATGATCTTCAAGTGATAGAGAAAGACAATATTTCTCACACGCAAATCGTGAAATATGCTGGAGCATCAGGTGACTTTAATCCGATTCACACAGTTGTACCAATTGCAAAAAGTGTAGGTTTACCAGATGTTATAGCCCACGGTATGCTCGTTATGGGACTGGCTGGTGATGCACTTACACAATGGTTTCCAAGAAAAGATTTACGAAAATTTAAAGTAAGATTTTCCAAAATGACTTTCCCAGGAGAGAAGCTGTCAATTTCCGGAAAGATTGTAGAAGAAAAAAACGAAGATGGAGAAACCATAATGTGCGGAAAAATATTGGTACAAAATGAAAATGAGGAATTGAAGCTTAAAGGTGACTTTGAAGTTTTGAAAAATTAGACACAGTAAAGATATTAAATAAATCTGAGGAAATTTAATCTTGAATAACTGTGTTAGTCTTGTTTGTCCCTTTCTAGCACATTAAAAAAATTGTGGTACTCGGAGTTATCCATCCATATTCTTTTACGTCTTTTTTCCTCTTTTTGAACACGCCCATAGTAGACTTTGCTGCTATTGAGACTAGTTTGAGACAGTGACAGAAAGTTGATGCATTTGACTTTATAAAAAATGAGAAAATGATGTTACGATAATTTTTTAGAACAAAATCAAAGATCAAAGTGAAAACAGCCTAAACGAAAATAGAGACAAGGAAGGGAGATAAGGTAATGAAAATGTTAGAAAATCAAGTTGCAATTATTACAGGATCTGGACGAGGAGTTGGAAGGCAAGTTGCTGAATTGCTGGCTGAACATGGGGCTCGTGTTGTTGTGTCAGATAAAGATCAAGAACCTGCCGAAGAAGTCGTTAGTGCAATTAAAGAAAAAGGTGGAGATGCTATTTCAGTTAATGGAGATGTCACTTCTTCAGAGTTTCCAAAACAGATTATGGATGAAACGATTCAAGCTTATGGCAAGCTGGATATTTTGGTGAACAATGCTGGCTACACATGGGATGGGATGATCCATAAAATGACAGATGAGCAATTTCAAGCCATGGTCGATATTCATTTATTTGCTCCATTTCGACTTATCCGTGAAGCAACACCATATTTAAGAAATGCTCATAAAGATGACGTGGCAAAAGGTGTTGATCATTATCGGAAGATAGTAAATGTCACATCAGTAGCTGGAGTGATGGGCAATGTGGGGCAAGCGAATTATTCATCTGCCAAAGCTGGCTTAATCGGCTTAACGAAAACAGTTGCTCGAGAATGGGCACCTTATCATGTGAATTGTAATGCAGTCGCATTTGGTATGGTTGAAACGAGGCTAACACAACCAAAAGAAAAGGGTGAATCTATTAATGGTGTTGCAATTGGCATTCCAGAAAATATGAGGCAGATGATTCAAATGTCTATTCCTCAACAAAGAGCAGGAACAGCTTTAGAAGCTGCACAAAGTATCTTCTATCTAGCATCGCCATTATCTAATTATGTAAATGGTCAGGTGTTAAATGTGAACGGTGGCTTTTATTCTTAACAATATTCTCAATTATTAAGTTTTCTTAGATAAAATAATATATGTATATAAGGCTAAAAAGCTAGTTATCTCTTAATTGAGTAACTAGCTTTTCTGTATTCAACTAAAGCGTTTTGGCTTCACAGTATACTCTTGAGTCATACACCATTTTTTTACTATTATAAAATTAAGAAAATTAATTATTTTATGAAAAATAGGAGGTTTATGTGAATGAAAGAACAATTGTTAGAAACTGTTGAGAAGCAAGAGGAATTTTTTCCAGTAAGAGATGTAGACTATATTGAGTTTTATGTTGGGAATGCGAAGCAGGCATGTCACTATTTTTGTAGAACATTTGGCTTTAAACCAATAGCTTATTCTGGTTTAGAAACAGGGAATAGAGAAACTATCTCGTACGTTATTCAACAAAATAATATTCGATATATTTTAACAGGTACATTAGAATCGGAAAGTCGAGTATCTTCTTTTGTTAAAAAACATGGCGATGGTGTACGGGATGTAGCATTAGTTGTAGACGATGTAGATAAAGCATACAGTGAAGCAGTAAGCCGTGGAGCCATTGAACTTTTACCGCCAACTATATTATCGGATGAAAACGGATCAGTTAAAAAGGCGGTCATCGGTACATACGGTGACACAATTCATAGTTTAATCGAACGTACAAATTATAACGGAACTTTTTTACCAGGTTTCGAAAAAATTAATATGAATATACCATATGATGATGCTGGTTTAATTGCAGTTGATCATGTTGTAGGAAACGTTGAAGAGATGGAGCAATGGGTTACTTATTACGAAGAAGTAATGGGCTTTAAGCAATTAATTCATTTTGATGATGATGATATAAGCACAGAATACTCCGCGCTAATGTCAAAAGTGATGACCAATGGTGGTAGAATTAAATTCCCGATAAATGAGCCTGCAGAAGGGAAGCGTAAATCTCAAATTCAAGAATATCTAGAGTTTAATAACGGAGCGGGTGTGCAGCATATCGCTTTATTAACGGAAGATATTATAAAAACTGTTTCATCGTTAAAAGAAAATGGAATTGAGTTTCTTGAGACACCAGATTCGTATTATGTAATGTTATCTGAACGTGTTGGGGAAATTGATGAAGAAATTGAGAAGCTGAAACAGTTAAAAATCTTAGTAGATCGTGATGATGAAGGTTATTTATTACAAATCTTCACAAAACCAATAGTCGATCGTCCAACATTATTTATTGAAATTATTCAAAGAAAAGGTGCCAAGGGCTTTGGTGAAGGCAATTTCAAGGCGTTGTTTGAGTCAATTGAACGCGAACAAGAAAGACGCGGGAATTTGTAAGGAATAATTTTCACAATGATGCATTGTTGTTTTTTGTACCAGGAAATTACCGTATATTCAGCTAGTAAACGTGATCACTTTACTTTATAAAAACGGTGAAATCCCATAAGTCTTATCTAACATATGTATTTAATATAGAAAAACATAAAATTTCGAGTCTTATTATACTAATAGTAACTTGAGGAGTTGAGTGCATTTGCAGATCGAGCCAAGCGATATTTCATGGCAGGACGCTTATAAGTTGTTAGTTGGGTCTGTTTTGCCACGTCCAATTGCATTTGTTTCTACAGTTGATGAAGAGGGACGGGCAAATCTTGCCCCCTTCAGTTTTTTTACATGTATTAGTGCTAATCCTATGCTTATATGTTTTGCTCCTATGGTTAGAGGAAGTGACGGTGGGAAAAAGGACACCTTGAGGAATATTGAAAAGACTAAGGAGTTTATCATTAATATTGTAAGCGAGGACATTATTTCACAAGTTAATGAATGTGCAACAGAGTATTCACCTGGGGTTGATGAGTTTACAATAGCGGGACTTGGCAAAGAAGCTGGTCAAAAAATACAAATACCAAGAGTTCAAGAGTGTAAGATACATTTGGAATGTAAACTGCATGAATTACATCATTACGGTTCTCACCCAGGGTCAGGCAGCTTAGTTGTTGGAAAAGTTGTATTAGTTTCTGTTGCAGACAATTTGTACGAGGATGGAAAAATTAATACTAGTAAGTTAAATCCAGTCGGTAGATTAGCAGGGCATGCGTACACTCGTGCAAATAGCGACACATTTATTTTAACAAGAAACAATATAAGTAAAGAGAAATAGTCTTGATTAATAGTGGAAATTCGTTATTAACAGTAATAATAAAAAGCTAATATAACTTAATGACTAAGGAGGGACAAAAGTGAAATATGTCACCTTCAAGACGGAAGCAGGTATTGAGAGAGCCGGATGGTTACATGAAGAAAAAATAGTCGACATGCATGCTGTTAGTGGTGGCAAGCTTCCACATAACTTATTACATTTTATTGAAAACTATGATTCATATATCAATCTACTGAATAATGTACATCTGTGTAATGATGCTATTTACGCACTAGAAGAAGTTAATATTTGTGCTCCACTACCAAAGCCACCAAGTGTTCGAGATTTTTATGCCTTTGAAGATCACGTGAAAACAGCAAGAAGTAGGAGGGGGCTTCAAGTTATTCCTGAATGGTATGAGATGCCAGTTTTTTACTTTTCAAACCATCAAGCGATCACTGGACCTGATGAGCTTATTAAAAAACCAAAGAATTGTAATCGTCTTGATTATGAACTTGAAATTGCATGTGTTATCGGTAAGCAAGGAACGAATATCTCGCGAATAGAAGCGGAAGATTATATTTTCGGGTACACAATAATGAATGATTGGAGTGCTCGGGATATACAAGCGAAAGAAATGAAGGTAGGTTTAGGTCCTGCAAAAGGAAAGGACTTTGCTACATCAATAGGCCCTTATATTGTTACGAAAGATGAACTTGAAAAATATAAAATAGGAGATCTTTATGATTTACAGATGGTGGCTAAGGTTAATGGCAGCACGACATCTGTTGGCAATTTTAATACTATTTATTATTCATTCGCACAAATGATAGAAAGAGCATCGAAGGATGTAACACTATATCCTGGTGATATTATAGGATCAGGCACGGTAGGAACTGGTTGTATTTTAGAGCTTGGACCTGAAAAACAACGATGGTTGGAGCCTGGTGATTTAGTTGAACTAGAGATCACTGGCTTAGGGATCTTAAAAAATACAATTGTAGAGTAAAGGGGGATCTTTGTGTACTACAGGCAAATGGGCTCAATTCCAAAGAAACGCCATATACAATTTAAAAAAGAAGATGGTACATTATATCGTGAACAAGTAATGGGCACAAAAGGGTTTTCTGGAACACAATCAATATTATATCATCACAACATGCCAACGAAAGTTTTAGAAACGAAACATTTTTCAAATCC
Source organism: Nanhaiella sioensis (assembly GCF_046557775.1). NCBI lineage: Bacteria > Bacillati > Bacillota > Bacilli > Caryophanales > Bacillaceae > Nanhaiella > Nanhaiella sioensis. Next base: position 4,880,108 of record NZ_JBKAEG010000001.1, on the reverse strand, counting down.
TGAAATAAAATTTGAAGAAAATTCGTCATTAATGCATCGGCATTTAAGAACTGAAAAATGTACTGCGACAAGTGATGCTTTATTCGGTCGCGAATATTTGTTAGGTAATGAAGACTTGCTTATCGGAGTCGTAAAGCCAAAAATAGCAATGAAGCATTATTACCGTAATGGAGATGGTGATGAACTGTTTTACATTCATTATGGTTCAGGGAAAATTGAAACAATATTCGGTAGTATTTATTATGAAGAAGGAGATTATATAGTTATTCCAATTGGTACCATTTATCGGATTGTACCGAATACAGAAGTGATGCAAACATTTCTCTTCGTTGAAACGAATAGTCAAATTACATCTCCACGTAGATATCGTAACGAATACGGCCAACTTCTTGAACATAGTCCATTTTGTGAACGGGATATACATGGACCAGCTCAATTAGAAACGTATGATCAAACAGGTGCTTTTTCAGTATTAACTAAAGCTAGAGGAAGTATGACTGAGCATATTTTCCAACATCATCCGCTAGATGTTATTGGTTGGGACGGGTATTTATATCCGTGGAAGTTTAGCATACATGATTTTGAACCAATTACGGGTCGTATCCATCAACCGCCACCAGTCCATCAAACGTTTGAAGGACATAACTTTGTCATCTGTTCTTTTGTGCCAAGATTATATGATTATCATCCAGATGCGATTCCTGCACCATACTATCATAGCAATGTTAACAGCGATGAAGTAATATATTATGTTGATGGAAATTTTATGAGTAGAAAAGGGATTGATGAAGGTTCAATTACGCTTCATCCAAGTGGTATTCCTCACGGTCCACACCCTGGGAAAACAGAAGCAAGTATAGGTAAAAAGGAAACAGCGGAGCTCGCAGTTATGATTGATACATTTAAACCACTAAAGGTTGTCAGCAATGCGCTAGAAATAGAAGATCGTGCATATATGTCTAGTTGGAATAAATGATAATTGTGAACTATTCATCCAGCACACTAAAAATAGGGAGAAATTAGCCTGAATTTATGATGTTTGCATAAGTATATTGCTTATGCTTTTTTGCATATAGTCAGTTTGTATTATTGAGATATATGTTAATTAGGCTGAACTAGTGTTTTGCCCTTTCATTTGTAGATGGACTTGTTTATTTACATCAATTCTTTGGTGTAAGTTAGTGAATATTTTTACTAATAACGGAAATGGCATCGGGTGGCTCTATTCGTAAACGTTATTACGATAGTTTACGAATAAAATGGTAAGAAGATGTGACTCTATCCAAGGAGAAAAAATATCGCTATATATACATATTAAGCATCATCCTGTGTTGAAACAATTTAAGTTAGTTGTTCCTCTGACGATTCAAATCTTTGTGTAAAATGTTAACACAAATATTGTGTCATACAATAAGAAAAAATAATATATGTGTACGATGAGTGTACATGCTCTTCTTCAAATTAATAAGGCTTTTTTCGTTAATGCTGTTGGTTAGAACAATCCGGAAAAAGTTAATTTTGAAGAGAAGGGGGATAACTGTTATGAACAATATGCGTTGGATGTCAACGATGTTTAACGTAGGTAAAAGGTCTGGACGACTGGTGAATCGCTTTAGAAAGCGAAGAAGGAACAATTGGGTTGCAATGAGTGCATCGGTAGTAGCATTATCCGTTCCTGCTTTACTCGGAATGGTAAGGATGAGAAATAACAAGACGATGACACAGCTAGGTGATGAGATGAAACGCATGGCTGAAAGAATGACTAATAATGCAAATGTTAAGTCACCATTGCCAAATTTCGAATTTGCAGAGGAGCTTGCACCTAACAACCCTAATAACAAAGTAAACAACAAACAACATCAAAATACTACACAGCCGGCAAAAACGAAATGACTAAAGTATTGACCACCTTGAATAAGGTGGTCAATGATCATCGTCTTCCTGCTATGCCATAGAAAAATAAATTAGTAAGATCTTCGATAAATTGCTCTTCACTTGAATATGAAGTTGACAACTGGAGCATTTCCTCACTCTTTTCACTAAACATGTTCAAATAAAAAATTACTAAAGATGGTGCAATATCATTAGCTATTTCACCGTTTCTTTTCGCCTTTTCAATCATTTCTAAGAAAAGGGGAAACACTTTAGTTGAATAAATTTCTTTTACAAACTTATTCATTTCAGGGTCTTGCAGCAATAATTCATTTAATTTTTTTGCAGAGAATTTTTGTATGGTCCCTCTTTTTTGAAATAGAATGAAACTTATTGTTTCCTTAAATGACTTCGATCCTTCTGAAATTAGTTTTTCGTATTCCTCTAGATGTTGAAAGTAGAACGATTTTAGCGCCTCTCTGATTAGCTCCTCTTTACTGCCAAAATGATTATAAATTGAGACTTGTGATACGTCGGCTTTATTAGCTATATCAGTAATCCGAATAGCTCTTGGCTCCATACTACTCAATAATTCCAAAGTGGCATTCTTAATACTGTCTTTGATTCGTTGTGCTCGTTTTTCAAACCCATTCATTAAACTATCACCTTTTTATCTCACGTAATATTATGAAATATTTCAATTAATATATTTCATTATACCATTGACTTTAACATTTTAAAAATTTAAAATTAATGTAATGAAACATATCATATATTTCATAAAATTTAAGGAGGAGTGCAAAGTGATTCAAGTCAACGGCCTGACTCAACAATTTTCCAATGACAAAGGGATATTTGATGTATCATTTGAAGTCCATAAAGGAGAGGTTTTCGGTTTCTTAGGCCCGAATGGTGCTGGTAAATCTACTACTATACGGCATTTAATGGGGTTTATGAAACCACAACGAGGCTTTTCCTCAATAAATGGCGTAAATTGCTGGGAAGATCAAGGCAAGGCACGTAGCTACGTAGGTTATTTACCTGGAGAAATTTCATTTTTAGAAGGTATGAGTGGGATGGAATTTATTAATATGATGGCGGGAATGCAAGAAATTAAAGACTTTAGAAAGCGTGATGAGTTAATTGAGCGACTACAATTTGATCCTAAAACACCTATTAGAAAAATGTCAAAAGGAATGAAACAAAAGATAGGTATTGTTGTCACATTTATGCATGATCCAGAAATCTTAATTCTAGATGAACCGACATCAGGTTTAGACCCTTTAATGCAAAAAATATTTATTGATATTGTGCTAGAAGAAAAGGCAAAGGGGAAAACGTTTTTAATGTCTTCACATAGCTTTGCAGAAATCGAAAGGACTTGTGATCGAGCAGCAATCATTAAGGATGGTCGAATCATTACAGTAAAAGATATACATCAACTCCAATCTATGCAAAGAAAAATCTTTGAAATTACTTTTGTAAATGAAAATGATATTGAAAGATTAACAGCTTCCGGGCTTACGGTAGAAGTAATAAAAAATGGAGTAGCTCGGGTTGTCATTCAAGGGAATTATAATGATTTAATTAAAGAATTAGGTAATTACGATATTACCAATATGAGTGTAAGCAACCAAAGCCTTGAGGAAATTTTTATGAATTACTATGATTCAAAGGAGGGGATAAAGTGAATGCACCACTATATAAACAAATGATCAAATCGAATGTTAAGGGGTTTTTAAGCTTCGGAGTAGGGTCAGCTCTCTATGTTATTCTAATGACTTCCTTATATCCATTTATTGCTGACAACGCTGAGCAAATAAATGATATGTTAGAAATATATCCAGATGCTCTAAAACAAGCATTTGGACTTGAGTCTTTCGGGACTTATAGCGAATTTATTTCTGTAGAGTATTTTGGTTTGTTTTTTCCTATTATTTTAGGAGTATTTAGTGTGATGACAGCTGTGCAACTAATTGCAAAACTAGTTGACAGAGGCTCAATGGCGTATTTACTTTCAACCAAAGTCACACGTAGTTCAGTCGTAATTACACAAATAGCAGTATTAGTTAGTGGATTAATAATCATTGTTTTTTTAACATTCATCGGTGGTGTTATTGGAGGAGAATGGCTTATTGATGACCAATATGCAATTGGAACCAACGTATTTTTTAAGATCAATATAGTTGGATTATTATTGTTTTTCGCAGTTGGAGGCTACTCTTTCCTTATTTCTGCCCTGCTGAACGATGAGAAACTAGCATTTGGTCTTGCCGGTGGATTGACTTTTCTCTTTTATGGGTTAGATATGGCAGGGAAAATAAGCACTGACTTAGACTGGTTGAGAAATATCACTTTGTTCTCGCTGTATGAACCGAGTCAGATTGCTATTGGTGAAGGAGATGTATTCTCTTCATCTCTTATTCTATTGAGTATTGGCGTAATCATGTTTATTTTAGCAGTATTCGTTTTTAAACGTCGAAATTTACCTTTATAGTCATTGAATGTTATATCTAGGAGGGCCTTTCTAAAATTTTGTTCTTGTTAACAAATTATTTATATATATCATTGATTACAGTAGAATAGATGTCAAATAGATGTCCCCAACTCTAGTTGCGAATGTGTTTATTTCTTAATTCGAAAAAAAGACCAATGCGAAAACAGCAATAAGAAAAAATTAAGCTAGCCTATCCCAAAGGCTAGCTTTAATTAGTATAAGGAAAAAATGATTGTTTGATTTTTATTATATATTATTAATAACGTAGTTAACCTTTGCAACCACTGAGATTTACATGAATTAGTATCATCTGTTTCCTTCAAACCAGCATTTAGTAAACAAAAATTAACATTGTCAATTACTATACTGACTATTCTTATTTTTTTGGAAGGATGGATGATGTGAAGCTTTCCTGTTATGGATTCCAACGTATTCATGCCACCTACTCATTCTTGGAACATTGAAGCAGTTAAATTGCTCCCATTTATACACTTTGCCTTTTACTAGCATTCCTTCTTGCAATACTGCAAATATACTTCTGTCACCCGTCTAAGTAACGAGAATAGTTATTAAAAAGAGGTTCGGGAAAGTCTCAATCATACTTTTATTGTTTATATAACCCAAAACCAAAACAGTAGTTAGTATTAGTGTCATGCTAAAAGTAGTTCATTTGATTATTTTCTATTGTTTGGATGCAAAGGAGTGATTTGTAATGATCATGCCGTCGACTAACATGCCGTGTTGTTGCAGGTCTTTTGGCGTAGGATATACTAATGTATCAGAGATTTGGATCAGTTTTTTTGTTTTATTATAATGAAATATGGTTAAGCCAATAAGTAATATTAATAAAATAGTGAACTTGAGTCAATATCTTGGACACAAAAAGATTAAGTTTTATGCAGAGTCTTTGAATAGTTCTTCTATTGCTTGAGGTGTTTTATAAGCAATGCTCCTATGCTTTCTTTTTCTGTTATACCAAGCTTCGATAAATTCAAAGATGGCGATATTGGCAGTATTATAGTCTAGATATTGAACATGATTTACTTCTTCTTTCTTCAATATAGCATGGAATGATTCAATACAGGCATTATCATAAGGGCATCCTTTTTGACTAAAGGAGTGTGTTATACCATAAGATTTAATACGATCAGTAAATGCTTGGCTTGTATATTGTGAACCTAGGTCAGTATGTAGAATTAACCCTTCGGGTGGTAATTGAGTTACGTAAGCGTTTTCTAGAGCTTTTATTACGACATCTGTTGTCATTTCATCTGAAAAGGAATAGCCGACAATTTTTCGCGAATGTAAATCCATCACCGATGCTAAATAGCACCATCCGTCTTTCACCGTATGCACATAAGTTATATCAGCTACCCACTTTTCATTAATTGATGAAGTTGAAAAATCCCTTTTCAAGATGTTTTCTCGATTTACAACTTTCTCATTTGAACTATATGGACGGAATTTCTTTTTAACAATAGAGTGGATATCAGCTTTTTTCATTAAACGTTGGACACGTTTCAAACTGATATGTATTCCTTCTTCTGTTAGTTGATGGTGAATTTTTGGAGCCCCATAACGTCCTTTACTCTCTTTATGGATGGCTATCATTCGCTCAGTGATTTGTCTATTTTCTTTTTCACGTTTTGTTTCAACCTTATTTAATGATTGATAATATGTACTGCGAGGTATATTCAATACCTCACACATAAGTGACACTGGATGTTCTGTCGTTTTCTCTTGGATGAAGCCAGTTAGCTCGTCTGGATTTACTTTTTCGCGAATATGGCCATAGCCTTCTTTAAGATTTCATTCTCCTCTTGAAGACGAAGCATCTGCTTTTGCATCTTAGAAATATCATCAGCCGTAAGGCTTGAACCATCTTCTGTTTTAATAGGAGAGTACTTCTTATTCCAATTATAAATAGTTACTTCCGATACGCCATATTCATTACTAAGTTCTTTGACAGAGCTACCAGAACGGTAGAGTTCAACGATCATCTTCTTGAAATCTTGAGTATATTTTTTGCCTGTATTTTTGTTTCCCATCCGGACACAACCTTTCTAAGTACATTTTAAGTACTTAACGTTTTTGTGTCCATAAAACTATACTAACTCCATAGTATCTAGTACTAACATCATGCATGCAAAGCACTTTTACCTAACACAAATATAAGTAACAATAATGTATAGTAATTGTAGTTAAATAAGTAAATTCGTCAATATAACCTAGATTCCTCAGTATCTTCCTTATATACTTGCAGATAATTATTTATCAATGAGCACACATCTTGCCAATTTACTATTATTCTTTATACAATACATTAAGTAATATTTTTTTAAAAGTAGGCTGAATGAGCATATACTTTTCAATTTAACGCACAAATAGAATTTCAAAGAATCTCTTCCTCTATAAACTTTACCTTGCTATTTTTCATTCCATTAGCAACAAAGTTATCGAAAAGAGCCATAAAAATTATAGAAGGGTTTGTAACTACAGCATGACAGCTAACATAAATACGATACAATTGCCTAATCAAATAAGTAATATACTGAAAAGTAGAACCAATAATAAGTATCAACAAGAGGACAGTTTTCTAATTGGAAAAGGTGGTTATACGAGCGACAATACAAATATTTTATTTGATGCCATCGTTGCACTATCTTTAGGAAAAAATGTGTTGCTTAAAGGACCAACAGGATCAGGTAAAACGAAACTAGCTGACACGTTATCTAGCTTATTTCAGCAGCCGATGCATAGCGTTAACTGTTCGGTTGATTTAGATGCCGAAGCTTTACTTGGATATAAAACGATTAGTGACGTCAATGATCGACCGACAATCGATTTTATTCCGGGTCCAGTAATAAACGCGATGCAAAAAGGGCACCTCTTATATATAGATGAAATTAACATGGCAAAGCCAGAAACATTACCTATTTTAAATGGTGTCTTAGATTATAGAAAGATGATTACAAATCCATTTACTAGTGAAGTAGTTCAAGCTGAAGAAGGATTTGGAGTCATTGCTGCAATTAATGAAGGCTATGTAGGGACAGTTCCTTTAAATGAGGCATTAAAAAATAGGTTTATTGTTATTGAGGTACCGTATATTCAAGGTAATAGTTTAGAGAATGTTCTTAAAGAGCAATCAATGTTATCAGATGAAAAGCTAATTAAATCGTTTGTCACTCTATCTGCTGATTTAATTACACATGTGAAACAAGGGAACATATCTGAAGAGGCTGCTTCAATACGTGCACTTATTGATACATGTGACTTAGCAGTTCACTTACCTCCTGAAAGGGCTGTTCAACGAGGTATTATTGATAAGCTCGAAGATGAAAGAGAAAAGTCTGCGGTAAAAAATATAGTCGAAACTCTATTTGAATGAGGAACTATTAATGAAGCCGATACAATTTAACGATAAAAAGATTGATTCTTTCTTATTTATGGAGTTATCTGACCTTGCTAAAGCACTCACAAAAAACGAAGAGGTCGAGGTAGAGTTTGGCTTTCGTTCTTATTACGATGTCATTCAACAAAAAGCATATGTTAGTCATTTTTGGGATCTTCGAGAGCGTAAAGAAATGATAGCTGGGTTAAAGAGTGAAGTATATTTACGTTGTATTGGTAATATAAACCATACTAATATGCTGGCATATAAAGCTTTTGTCAGGAAGATAAAATCTGCAAATCTTACAAGTTTTGCAAAGCAATTATTTATGCTTCTTGAGGATATTCGTTTAGAAGGAATTTGTATCCGACAAAGACCAGGTACGAAAAAGGCATTTGTCAAACGAAGAGAAGTTTATAGAAAGTACTTTGAAGATCAACTTAAAGTCAATATAGTAAAAAGCGTATATACAGATGCACTATTTAATGCAATTTATTTACTCATTACATCCGAGTCACCGTTAGAAGAAATTCCAACTATTAATCAGAGCGTGGATTTAATCATTCCGTTTCTTCAAAGAGAGCTTCCAAAAATATATGAAGCAGAAAATACTGAAGATACTAGAAAAATATGTTGGACAATCATAGAAGTTTTGGATGAAGTTTTAATAGCTGATATGTTAAACATTTACTTCTTGTTGCCAGAAACGGTGTTGCTAGAAATTGATAAAGGGCAAACATTCAGTGACTTAAAACGTAAAGATAAATTGAAGAATGACGACATGTTGACAAAAAATCACGATGATGAAGACAAGCATGAAGATGTACTCCCGACCTGGCATCGAGAAACAGAAACGACAACAAAGAGCTTTTTGCAATTTGATCTAGAGCAAGGAACAAAGACGGATCTTATCGGTCAAGGTGTAAGGAAAGGTGAAAGTGGAGACCAAGCGATGGGTATCGTGCAAGGAAGCTCGCAGCAAAGCTCTCAAAGTGATTTTTCGCAAATGGAATTATTGGAAGGGGATCACGAGGAGAAAAACGTTGGAGGGGATTCCCCGTATGGTAAAGAAAATAAGTATGCTGTCGCTCATCAAGTGGATATTCTGAGTCCTTCAGCAAATGATATAGCTTTATATAGAGACTATAAAACTTTAGTAACACCCTACCAAAAAAAGCTAACACAAACAATTAAAAAAACTGTTGAAGCAAAAAAGATTTTGCCAAAAAATGATTTGCATTTTGGCCGCTTGAATCGAAAACTAACTAAGCTATTAACTGATGATCGTCCACGAATGTTTTATAAAAAAACGAATCCTTCTACACAATTGGACGCTGTTTTTTCATTATTAGTTGATTGTTCCGCATCAATGTTTGATAAGATGGATCACACAAAGAGTGGGATAACATTGTTTCATGAAACGTTGAAGACTCTTTTCATTCCACACCAAATTGTAGGTTTTTGGGAAGACACAGCGGACGCTACAGAAACTAATCAGCCGAACTATTTTCAAACAGTCATCGACTTTCAATCTTCTTTAAGAAAAACGAGTGGTTTTGAAATAATGCAGCTTCAAGCGCAAGAAGACAATCGTGACGGCTTTGCCATACGGTATCTTACTAAGCAGCTACTACAAAGAATAGAAAATCAAAAGTTTTTACTTGTTTTTTCAGATGGTGAGCCAGCGGCCTTTGGCTACGATCAAAATGGTATAGTTGACACGCATGAAGCTGTTCTATACGCAAGAAAAAACAATATAGAAGTGATTAACATTTTTCTGGCAAATGGAGAAATTAGTGAAGGTCAAAGGAGTACCTTTGAGAATATATATGGGAAGTTCAGTATAGTTGTAGAAAATCTTGAAGAGTTATCTGATGTACTATTCCCATTATTAAAGAAGCTATTACTAAAAACGATTCATACTGATTGATAATATGGAATCAGGTGAGATTAACTTACCTGGTTCTTTCCACCTAAATCATGTGTAGATTTACGTAGGTTAGTAGTATGTTTAGTCAATGTAAAGTGAATGTGAAAAAATAAAGGGCTTTTCGTAAGTTTTGTTACTATTTAGAATAGTAAGTATATTAGAGGTGTTGACGCTGTTACAAAATTTTTGAAAGTAGAAATCTAGTTACAATAAACAGCAAACAATGCGATAACAGCCAATTAAAAGGAATTGATAAGAATGTATCTCACAATAAAAGAACTTGCGGATTATTTATCCATACCTAAAGCATCTATTGAAGATTTAATACTACATAAAAAAATTCGAGCTGTATTTGATGGTGAGCAGTATTTAGTTAATAAAGATCAGTTTACGACACATATGGAACAATTAGAAAAATATAAGAAACTAATAGATGAGATACTTCAAGAACCTATCCCAGAGGATATAGATGTGAAGGATGAAGATTGATTGACTATGCTGAACTTCTCACGGCTTAGCTAACGCATGGGATGAAGCCTCTAAGTTCGACGATGGAGCTAGCCTTTTGTATCCCTAAATGTGACTTACCGTCGTACCTCTTGTAGATGTCAGGTAAAGGGAGTTTAGTCTGTATGGTAACTATATTACAAGCAGAAGGGAATATTGGCTTTCGCATAGGTTTGTGCGCTCAACTCTATATAATAAGTTGCCGGAGAATGAGTCATAAGGATTTTATTACATATTTTTGCTATCGTTAAACCGAATTCACTTATTCCTTACCATTGAGCTACGCCATTAACATGGTTAATTTAGTAATGCTTTATGTATTGTAAGGTTTCAATTCACCACTTAAGTGGTGTGCTGACCTCAACTAAAATCTTTGAACAACATCAAAGATTTTACATCCTCATTTATGTTAATTACTAAAGAGGAATTGTTTTCTACTCAAAAATAAGATACGATAAATGCAAAAAATAACAGTTAAAATCTATATATTAGTATAAATAAAGGCGTTTTCGCATAAAAGGGCCTAAATAAAAGGAATAACAATTTGTACTTAAACTGTAGCTCTACGGAATGAAGGTGAACTTCATGGGAAGAAAGAAAAGAATAGAAAAAAAAGATCTTTTTGAATCAACTCGTAAATTACTTATTGAAAAAGGGTACGAAGGTTTTCATTTTAAAGCACTTGCTGAACAACTTAGTGTAGGTAGAAGTACCATTTATGAATACTATGCTAATAAAGATGAGCTTATTTTTCATTACATAAAGCACGTTTCAGATAAAATTTATGGTGAATGTAAAAAGATGTTAGAGCATACTGATCCTTTAGTACAGCTTCAAGAATTGCTTACTATTTTTCTTAAGCACGGGGAAACGATTCACGAAATGATCCAAGTATATAAACATATGAAGGCGTCATCAAATCATCATGATGAAAAAATGGATGTACTTGAAAAAGAAAATGAGCGTTTCTTTGAGATATTAGTTGATGTGATAAAATGTGGGCAACGAGGGTTTGTTATCCGCAATGATTTGCAAGCGCATAGCATAGCCAGTGTCTTTTTTAGTTCTATTTTGATCCCAAATACTTTAAATATGGATATTGACCAATGGAGTGAAACATTATTTACTTTATTTTTTGATGGTATTAAGGCCAAATAGTTGACACTTCTGTCGGGAATGTGTGATAATAACTCTGATTAAGGAGTTTTTTTGGACGTATTCGACACATGTGTCGAAAAAAGGGGAGTGATGGACCGAAAAGTTATTTTTACTATATAACTAAGCTATGATTTAAGAGATTAATAATTTTTTAGTCAAACAGTTTGAAAACTTATAACCGATGCAAACCGTGATTATGATAAAACATAACTTCTGACATTACATTATGCATGCTTACTGCTTATGGAAAAAAGAGTGTTAAAAAATATAATATTAAACGAACAGAAAGGAAATGACGATGACTTTTTTAACAAAATTTAGCTTAAAAAATGCCGTTGCCGTTTTTATTATATCTTTTCTTTTATTATTTACAGGTGCATATTCTTTTACTACGTTAAAGCTTGATTTGTTGCCTGATATTGAATTTCCACAAATATCTGTTGAAGTAATATATCCTGGTGCTTCGCCTGAGGATATGGATGAGTTAGTGACAAGTAAACTGGAAGATAAATTTAAAACGATCGAAGGTGTGAAAAGAGTCCAAAGCTCGTCATTTGAAAGTGTAGCCATTTTAAATTTAGAATTTCCATTTAATGCAGAGATGGACGATATTGAAGCACAAGTTAATAACTATATGAAGGAAACTATACTCCCTGAAGAAGCCATTACGAGTGTGAACCGTTTTTCATTTGGTTCATTACCTATTTACAACATTTCACTATTTGCTAAAAACAATAATGACTTGCAGGAATTATTAGAGGCAGAAATTTTACAAGAACTTAATAAAATTCCAGGCATAAATAGTGTTAGCGTTGGCGGTTTGCAAGAAGAACTTGTACAAATTACAGTAAATCGAGTAGAAGCCCAGCGTGCGGGTTTAAGCCTTGCACAAATAAAGGAGCTAATAAACGGAAAATACTTGTCGTTTCCTGCTGGTAATATTAAAGCAGATGATATACAGATCCCCATACGTATTAAAGAGGGCTTACAATCAGTTCAAGAATTAGAGAATCTTATTGTTTCATCGCCATTCGCACAAGACGGTAAACCTCTCTATTTGAAAGATATAGCGACAATAGATTCGGTTATAGAACAATCAGAATTAACAAGGTATAACTTAAATGATTCACTTTCCTTAGCGGTTATTAAAAAACAAGATGCAAATACTGTTGAAGTAGCCGAAGAAGTGTTAACTGTGTTGGATAAATATTCAAATGAACTAGATTATGCGATAGGCTTAGACTCTGCTGAAGGTATTGAGAAATCAGTTGAAACATTAGTACGAGAAGGTTTATTAGGAGCACTGTTTGCATCAGTAGCAGTATTGCTGTTTCTTCGAAATGTAAGAGCAACGATTATAGCAATTATCTCCATACCATTATCACTACTTGTATCTTCAATATTTCTAGCTCAAATGGATATTACGTTAAATGTTATGACGCTTGGAGGAATGGCGGTAGCAGTAGGAAGAGTAGTAGATGATAGTATCGTAGTTATAGAAAATATATTTAGAAGAGTAAGGAAATCAAAGTCGAGTATAACAGACGACATTATTCAAGATTCAACGAAAGAAATATTAAAAGCTATCACATCTTCTACGCTAACGACTGTTGTAGTGTTTTTACCCCTCGGCTTTGTTGGGGGGATAACAGGAGAATTTTTTCTACCGTTTGCTTTAACAATTGTGTTTTCATTATTAACATCGTTGCTTGTAGCTATTACTATTGTACCTATATTAGCAAAATTTTCTTTCAAAAAAATACCCGAAGAAGAAAAAGAGGGTGTCTTACAGAGGTTTTATGGTAAAACAATCTCTTGGTCATTGAATCATAAAGCGCTTGTGTTAGTAGTTTCGCTCCTCTTACTCGTTGGTTCGGGATTCTTAGTTCAATCCTTAGGATTTACATTTATCCCTAATGAAGAAGAAAAGACACTAGTTGCGAGTGTCGAGCTCCCATCCTCTACATCATTAGATAAAGCAAATGATGTATCTTTGCAAATTGAAAAAATGTATATAGATCAATCAGAAATCAATGAGGTTACAGCTGGTGTAGGTAGCCGCGATTTTCGTACCGGATTAAAAAAACAAAATCAGGCTAGTTATTTTCTTACGTTAAATGAAGATGTAAACACTGCTTCATTAGTGAAAAAATTAGAAGGGAAAATGGAACAAATCGTTGATGATAATGCTCCTGGAACAAAGATCGGTATTCAAGAGCTTGAAACAGGAGGACCACCTACGAATAATAACGTCAATATCGATTTGTATTCAAATAATTTAGAAAAACTTCAAGAAGCATCAATATTAGTGGAAGACTATTTGCTAAATCACCCCTCTTTGAAATATGTAACGAACAACTTTGAAGATAAGCAAAAGCAAGTTGTTGTAAATATATATTCAGATAAAGCACAGCAATACGATGTATCAGGTTTTCAAATTCTAGGGACGGTTGTTGATCAAACAAAGCCAGTTTCCCTCGGTAATCTTGCTTTTGACGAGAAAAATCATCGTGTTCAGTTATCATATAACGATGACATCACCTCGCTCGAGCAATTAAAGAATACACAAATTTTTACTGCACAAGGACCTATTGGTATAAAAGAGCTTGCAGAGGTTAAAGAAATTGAAACGTTTACGTCGATTCAAAAATTAGATGGAAAAGTATTTGCACGTATCTCAGCTCAAATAGATTCAGAAAATATTCAACAGATTACACAGGAGGTTATCACGGGAGTTGAAAGAGATGTAGTTCTTCCGGAAGATGTGTCTTTTGAAGGCGGCGGAGGTAGTGATGAGACTGTTGAGACATTCCAACAACTAGGGATGGCCATGATTTTTGCAATTGGACTCGTTTACATCACCATGTTGATCACTTTCGGTAAAGCTCGAATTCCATTTATCATCCTATCTTCACTTATATTTGTACCGATCGGATCATTTGTTGGATTGTCAATTGCACGTGAACCACTATCTGTAAGTGTGATGATTGGATTTTTAATGTTAATTGGTATCGTCACGACAAATGCGATTGTTCTTGTTGACAGAATTGGCCAAAATCGTGAAGAAAAAGGGTTTACTATACGACAGTCAATAGTTGAAGCCGGTAAAACAAGGCTACGCCCGATATTAATGACCGCATTTGCGACGATCGCTGCGCTGTTGCCTTTAGCATTTACGACATCATCTGGGACACTAATTTCTAAGGGCTTGGCAATTACAGTAATTGGGGGACTTACTTCGTCTACGCTGTTAACATTAATCATTATTCCTGTAGTCTATGAACTATTTTTTTTCAGCCAAGTGAAAAAGGAAAGATAAAAAAATATATTTTTAACATGACAAAGGCACATGTATTTTAACATGTGCCTTTTATACTATTTTTGATTAAAATAATCTACTATAGCATGATAAATTTCGAAGCCTTGATAAGAAAATAGAGTGATTGCAGTAGCAGAGAAAAATCCCATCATAATTAATTTAATCCATGTCATCTTCATGCTCCCCCTTGTTATCGAAATATTATTTTAAAGGAGGGCTTTATCCACATAATTTGACTGGAAAAAGACGGCAATCATTGAGGATAGGCGTTTTATTAAGTTAATATAATGAGAATGTAATATTAATATGTTTAATATGATGATACAGACTACTATTAACGGTGGTACCCACATATCCAATTGATTATTATTATCTAATGGCATGAATGATTCTAAGTGGGAGGTCCCAATATTTGATGTCTCTTCAATTGCAATAATATGATTATCATCTTGTATATTTAAACCGAAAAGAAGACTGTTTAGTAATAGAATTAAAATTAGCATATATTTTTTCATTGCTTTCACATCTCTTCGCAAGTGTGTAATGTAATAACTATAAACGATAATCAATTTTTTTAAAAGACTGATTTTGCATTGACGGAAAATAAGGGAGCCCTTTACACAAGCTATGGAAAATAAAAATTGGAAAAATGTAAGATGGAAAAAGAAAATTCAATAGAACGCTAACGAAAAGAGCCTTTAACGAAAAAGTGAACAAAATGAGCAACAAGTAAAATCAAGCTATTAAAAAGTAATAAGTATAATAAAGCAGCGACGACATAACCAAGTCCTTCATTATGTAGAAGCATGGCCAGTTGCAAACCTATAAAGAAGTATAGAAAAGGAATAACTAGCATAATCAAACATAATTTTAAGTTTGAATTATTATTTTTAATATTTTTTACAAAGAAATACCAACTTCCTATAATGATTATTATAGCTGTGGTGTATATAATCAACCCATTTCACTCCTTTATTAATGATTCATCACTCATTTTTAAAATTATCGTTTATTAGACGAAATTATTGCTAAAATGTTACTTTAACTATATATAATTATTCTAATTTTCACTAAGTCATTGGATAGTAGCAAAATATGTAGAAAACTAGATGGTTAATATTCATAATTTAGTTTCAGCATAAGAGGGAAGAAGATTTAAAACATACAAGGGAGTATATCATGATTATTAGTAACCAAGAATTTTGTGAAAAGGGCCTACACTATACGATTAGATCAGCAGTCGTTCAAGATGCACAAGAGTTGTCCGAATTAAGACTACAGATTGATGGAGAAACAGAGAATTTGGATAGGGAAAAAGGTGAGGCATTTATTGATTCCTCAGGATTTGAAGGGATCATAAAAACTGATAGTGAAAAAGAAAGAAATCTATTTTTAGTTGCTGAAACTCGTAATCAGATTGTAGGATTTGCAAGATGTGAAGGTGCTTATTTAAGAAGGTTCGCTCATAAAGTAGAGTTCGGTGTCGGTGTATTAAAAGATTTCTGGGGACATAGTATAGGAAAAAATCTATTAAAAGAATCAATTAAGTGGGCTGATGCAAATAGCATTAAAAAAATGACATTGAATGTCTTAGAATATAACGAGAAAGCAGTTTATCTATATAAAAAGCTCGGTTTTGAAGTTGAGGGTGTATTAAAAAATGATAAAATCCTATCAGATGGTAAGTACTACAATACTATTGTTATGGGAAGGTTTAAAATTTGATTTAACACGATAGTTATCTATCATATGATACTATTGTAAAATTGGGAGGTAGTGCGTGAATGAGTGAGAGAAAAAAGGTCTTGACTGGGTCACCTTGGGAATCAACTGTGGGTTATTCAAGAGGGATTCGTGTGGGTGATCAAATAGAAATAGCAGGAACGACTTCTATGAAAAATGGTCTAGTTATAGGTGAGGGTGATGCTTATCAACAGACTGTTTGTATTTTGGAAATAATAGAAGAGACACTCCAAAATCTTGGTTCAACCATAGATGATGTTGTTAGAACAAGAATGTTTGTAACTGATATATCTAAATGGGAGGAAATAGGAAAAGCTCATGGAGAGATTTTCAAAGATATACAACCTGTTGCTACGATGGTTGAGGTCAACGCACTTATAGATCCAAGGTTATTAGTTGAAATAGAAGCTGAAGCGATCGTACGTAATGAATAATTCAGCGTATTGATTAATAATACGTTGATATTTGCCCAACTGTTGCATTTAACAATGTGTAGTCTTCATTGGTGGTATTTTTAATCAGGTGGAGTAGAGTCTCCACCTGATTTTTCAATATTGAAATTTACTTGATGGAGTCACTTATGTTGTTAATTTAATACGTATATTATTAGGTTCATAGTATCTTTTCTTATTAACACATGAATAGTATTTTAAAAGATCTTACTTAATCTTATAATTAAAATGCTGTTCTATTATTAGAACTTTCCTCGTACTATCAAAGTCCTCTGGTTCCTTTATTATTACAATGACTTACCACCGTAGTAAGTTGTTAAGATATATGTTTTGCAACAACAGTTTAATTCTTTAAAAAGGTAGCATCATAAATCTTTCTCCATAAAAAAAATCAAAATCTCGCTCCTAGTTGAAAAACATACTACGCTTTATATCGTGTAGTTACTATGACGGAATGATAGGAGAACTATATCCAAATTAATAGGATAAGACGTAGGACATATATTTATTGTTATTAATTATCAGAATTTTTCGGATACAGTACAAAATTTTTAGGATGGATTGTATGAAGATGTTTGTAAAAAGTTATTATAATCCATTCAATTGTATTTTTTCTTATGTTCAGCAGTTTAATTAAGTCTATCGATTTGGATTCTATCTATAGTAACAGATATTCCTTGTCTGTTACACGCCTTTTTGCAAAAACTAAAACACTCGTCTATACGTTTTTTCTGTCCTCGCATAAGATGGTTAAGTGATAGAATCTCAGAAATATATTGATAATCTGAATTATCCTAACCTGCTTGCCTAAAGCAATGAAATAATGAAAGGATATGAAAACATGAACACACTTATCGTTCCAACAGATTTTAGTACGATTCAAGAAGCGGTTGACGCAGCAAAGCAAGGTGATATCATCAAGGTACTTGGAGCGGGTGGACCCTACGCTGGCGCGATGATTTCAACGAGCAATCTTTCCCTCAAAGGTGAAGGTAATCCTATAATAGAAGGTTCTGTTAATGGATTTCTACTTAACACTGTTTCGGATGTCTTAATTGAGGGTTTTATTGTCCAAAATAGTGTTCATGGTATAAATTTAATGTCAAGCAACAATAACACTATTATAAAAAATAATGTTCAAGATAATAGTGTTAGTGGTGTAAGCTTATTGGCTAGTGATTTCAATACTATTGGAAAGAATATTATTGATAATAATAATGTAGATGGAATAAATTTAGCGTTCAGTAACAACAACATCATTGAAAAGAATACTGTTCAAAATAATAGTGTTCAGGGTATATGGTTATCTTCTAGTAACAATAACACCCTTGAAAAAAATATCGCTCAAAAAAATAGTATTCATGGCATAACTTTAGCCTCAAGTAATGACAACACGCTTGAAAAAAATATCGCTCAAAGGAATAGTGTTAGTGGTGTAACTATAGCGTCTAGTAACAACAACATGCTTGAAAAAAATATCATTGAAAATAATAATCTTAACGGTATAACTTTAATGACTAGTAACAACAATACACTTGAAAAAAATACCGTTCAGAATAATTTTCTTAATGGCATAAATGTATTGGTTGGTAACAGCAATACACTTGAAAAGAATACCGTTCAAAATAATGGTTCTGACGGAGTAGGGTTAGAACGTTCTGACTACAATATGCTCGAAAAGAACACCGTTCAAAACAATATTTTTGACGGGATAGAATTAGAAGGTTCCGACTACAATACGCTTGAAAAAAATACCGTTCAAAATAATGTTTTTGACGGAATACAATTAGCAGGTTCTAATAACAATGCGCTTGAGAAAAATACGGTTCAGAACAATTTTTTTGATGGTATAGAATTAGAAGGTTCCGACAACAATTCCCTTGAAAAAAATACAGTTCAAAATAATGCTTTTGATGGTATAGAACTAGTAGGGTCTGACAACAATATGCTTGAAAAAAATACCGCTCAAAATAATGGCTTTGATGGGATTGAGGTAGAAGTTTCCCACGACAATACGCTTAAAAATAATACCATTCAAAATAATGAGTTTGATGGGATAGAGTTAGAAGTTTCTCACGATAATTCCCTTGAAAAAAATCTTGTTCAAAATAATGGATCTGATGGTATTGAATTAGAAGTTTCGGACAATAACACGCTTGAATCAAATACGATTTTAAAAAATAAGGTTAACGGAATTGAAGTAGCATCAACTAGTGAACAAAATATTGTGATTAAAAATACTACCCTCGAAAATGAAAATATAGACCTTATCGTTGATCCAAATAAGAACACTGTCGCAAACAATATTTGTAATACGAGCGACCCCGCTGGACAATGTATGGGTGGTTGTTAACCTAGTTCTCAATTAAAATGATATACCTGCTTTTGACAATGAAAGCTTAGTGTAAGAACAGTCTGGTATTCTAGGCAATTCTATTTAGTCAAAGGCCATTTAGAAGTATACAAACAAACATGTTAAAAAAAATTAATAACAATACTATATTGATCTTTAACAAACGCATTTATATAAATAAAAGGATAAATTCAAATAAATGAGAAATTATCCTTTTTATTTTATAAAAAAATCGTTATACAACGACTATTGAGACTATGTAAATTTGCTAAACTATTTAAAGGATATTAAGTAAGTGATCAAATTGTATGACTTTTACAGTTTTTTATAAAATGACTTTTTTATACGTAAACATAACATATTGAGAACGCAGATATTGTTACAACTTTAGTCTACAACATTGTTCTTGTGAAGTATTAGTAAGAATCATTTATTTACCATAAGAATATTATGTAAACAAAAATTTAACTGTTTTATTTAGTTATTACTTTAATACATACATTGAAAATGCTTATGCATTTATGTTGGTAATGTTTTGAGAAAGGAATCTAGTCACCTCATAAACAGCTATTATCCTTTTTTATCAGAAGTTGTGAAGTACGAATATATTAATGGAATGATTCATACAAAATTTTCAAGTTTTAAAGAGGTTTTTCATCCTCCAGATAGAAATAAATATTCGTAAGATTATTATGAAGGAGGATGGTAAAATGAAGATAATACCATATTTATATTTTGCAGGGAATTGTGAACAAGCTTTAAACTATTATAAAGATGTTTTTGAAGGTGAAATTATATCTTTGCAACGTTTTCATGAAGCACCTGATATGCCAGTTACCGAAGAAAACAAAAACAAAGTGTTGCATGCACGTTTCCAGATGGGGGAGCAAACAGTTTATTTTTCAGATGGCCTAGATACCCAATCTATCGAGAAAGGAAACCAAGTGACATTAACGATCGAGTTTTCAAAAGTTGATCAAGTTGAAACTGTATATAGTAAATTAGCAGAACGAGGAGAAATAATTATGCCTCTTCAAGACATGTTTTGGGGAGCAAAGTATGGTAAAGTGGTAGATATGTTTGGTGTTTGTTGGGATTTAAATTGTCAATTATCATAACTTATAAGATGATAGACGTAAGGAATACTGTTGCACGTTAAAGCAGTAAGCATTAGTCTATCACAACGGTTTAATAGAAGGAGAAATAAAAGGAATGCACGTGCAAGGCTTTAATCATGTAACAATAAATATTAGTAACCTCACTAACTCTCTTAAGTTTTATGTTGAAGTTTTAGGAATGGAACTAGTTCACCAAGGGAAGAAAGATGCCTATTTAGAATGGGGAAGTGCGTGGATATGCTTACAGGAACGGGAGCAGTATCCAAACAAACTAGTTGAACAACTGAGTGTAGATCATGTTGCATTTTCAATTTCAGAAGATCATTTTGATGCTGCTGTTAACATATTAAATGATAACGAAGTAATAATTGTGAGAGGTCCAATAAAAAGAGGAACTGGGTGGGCGATTAACTTTCTTGACCCTGATGGAACACAGCTAGAGCTACATACTTCGACATTAGCTGATAGAATGAAAGTTTCATTTTAGTTACATTTCTGCAACAATACATTTAAAATGTCCTTTTTTGTAGTATAGTAGAATATAAAGAAAACTGTCCTTCATTCCTAGATAATAGATTATAAAAATGAAGGCTTTTTTATTTTACGGGCAGAATACTTCTATGAGAAAGGTGTGCGGAAATGAAAAAAATAGGCTTAATGCTTCTTGTATCTGTCTTTTTACTTACTGGTGTCGTACAAGCAGAAGGGCGATTTAATATGTCATATTTGTATGGTGGTTCAAATGATAGTTATCTAGAATCGATAGAGAATACAAATGAACTATTAGATGTCGTCAGCCCTAACTACTTTAACTTAACAGATGATGGTGATCTAGCACTAGAAAACATTGATCCAAACTTTGTTAATCAGATTCATGATCAGAATCTTAAAATTGTTCCTTTTTTAAGTAATCATTGGGACTTTACTCAAGGCGAAAATGCTCTAAAGAATCGAGAACAATTATCTACTGACATTGCTAAAGCAATTGAAACTTATAATCTAGATGGAATTAATATTGATTTAGAAGGTCTAAATGAAACTGTTAGAGATATGATGACAGATTTTGTGAAACTCTTACGTTCAAAGCTTCCATCAGATAAGGAAATTGCAGTAGCAGTAGCATCTAATCCAAATGGGTCAACAGTTGGTTGGGCAGGACAATACGATTATGAAAAACTAGCAAACTATGCAGATTATTTAATGATAATGACCTACGATCAATCATATAGGGGAAGTAACCCGGGTCCTGTTGCAAGCATTTCATTTGTAGAAAAGTCAATCGAATCTGCACTTAATTTCAATGTTCCAGCAAATAAAATCGTGTTGGGTCTACCATTTTACGGACGTATTTGGAAATTAGAAGATTTGGATGATGAAGAAAAACCTAAAAGTGATAAAATCATCGGAGATGGGGTATCACTCACTAAAACGAACAAGTTATTTGAAACATATGATATAACGATAAGTTATTCGGATGAATATGAAACTCCTAAAGCTACCTTTGAAATAAAAGAAGGAGACGCTGAATTTCAATTAGCATCTTGGAAAGACCCCCTTGAGCCAGGCAAATATGAATTATGGTTCGAAAACGAACAATCATATAATGAGAAACTAAAGCTTGTAGATAAGTATAACTTGAAGGGTACCGGGAGCTGGAGTCTTGGCCAAGAAGATCCGTCATTTTGGACTTATTATGGTGAATGGCATCAAGGCAATGAGACAAGCGACAATCCGAAAAAAGAAACCGGATATTTCTCAGATGTACCAGCTGACTTTTGGGCGCTTGCTGATATCATTTTTGTAAAAGAAAAAGGTTGGATAAATGGGAAATCATCATCAATATTCGCACCTAATGACCATCTAACTCGGGCTCAAGCTGCTGCCATCTTAGTAAGAGCATTGGATTTACAGCCAACAAAAGAAGTTAGTCAAACATTCAATGATGTTTCTACTGAGCACTGGGCTTATAATGACATTGCAATTATTGCCCAACATAATATATTTAAAGGCAGTAATGGCAATTTTAACCCAAATGACGACATAACTAGGGAACAATTTGCTACAGTACTGTACCGAATACTTGGTAACGGGGATGTCTCAGAAGTACTACAAAATCCTTTTTCAGACGTAGATTCATCAAGGTGGTCGCATGATGCAATAGCGATTATGAAAGAAAGAGACATTTTTCAAGGTCGTGAAGACGGCTCGTTCGATCCATTAGGCAAAACGACTAGAGCACACACTGCTGCTTTGTTACATCGAATTGCAAATTTAATTGAACAATAATTCTTAAACAACAACTCAAAGCCGCGTTGCTTCTATATGCAGCCGGCTTTTTCATTTTTAACCGAATTAATTATAGCTTAATAGAACTAATTACCATTATAACGAATGCTAAGGCCATCTTTACCTTCAATAAAGGGGATAATAGTCAAATGAATCAACTGCAGTTTCCAAAATTAAAGTGAATAAAAACAACAAAGATTAAGATAAGAGGCTTATTTCCAAAATACCATCATATATATTAACCTATTCACTGCTAAGAATATGCACAATTATAACTAGAGTTTAAGATCTATATAAACAAATAATAATGTAAACATGAAACAAAGTTTGTTTGACCCTTCTATTGGAGGTCGACGAATATATCTCAGAAGCAACTAGTATTAAGAGGGTTAACTAATTGGAGGAAGGCAACATAATGATGAATGAGTCTATAAGTTTTATAGACTAATGTTAAACCTGGATTGTTGTTCAACAAAAACAGGTTATAGTTTGTTGAAACTCTCAAAAAAACTTTATTTATCTTCCTCAAGCCAAATAAAGTATGTTGCAGGATGTTGGTCCTGTTTACTAACTAAATGGTTTTGAATAATTTGGCATTTATTTGCATATAGTGAAAAATAGTGTTTATAGAGCAATTTATCTCTTAAATTCACATCTATTTATTAACTAAAAAAACTATCCCAAAACAATGGTTTTTAGGATTCTTCCACTTTTAATAACTAAAAAGTCCCTACTCATTAAAAGCAAAGACTTTTTGATGTATAGGTTAACCGAACCCAACCAAATATATATATTATTTCTTAATTAATTATTTGCTCGTTAAATAATCATATGCCTCTTCAATCGTTTCAACTGAGATTAATTGGATGCTGTAATTATTTTCTTCAACTATTTTCTTCCCTTTTCTCTCCATCGATTTTGGAATTATACAAAATTCATAACCGGATTTTGCTGCTGCCTCTATTTTAATTTCTAACCCATCTATACTACCTACCTCACCTTTGTTGTTTATAGTTCCTGTTCCTGCGATTTTTCGCCCTTTGATTAAGTCTTTATCTCCAAGTTGGTGTATCAATTCTAGAGTCATTATCATACCGTCAGAACCACCAGTTTCACCATCCTTCATTATTAAAATATCTTCAGGAATTTCACGATTTAAGAATGAGCTCGCAAAGTTCATTCCCTCTTTATATCCATTTACTTTGCTTTCTTTACTTTTGTCAATTGCAGATGAAACAATGGACTTTGTAAGAGGTAATATTATGTTAATATCTGTATTAGTTTCCCTTGTTATATGTTTAATTATTGTCAAATCTTTCTGCTTTACCCCTGGATATGTAAAAATAGTTAATTTACTAAAATGCGAGTCTTTCATTCTATATTCTTGTCTTATTTTACTTTCTAGGCTAGTTGCTTGCCCTTCAGTATAAATATAATAATAAAAGGGTGAAGAAAACGACCAATATAGCACTAGATTACCTAACAAAATCCTCGTTAATATTTTATATTTTTTGTATGTTCTCTCTTCAAAAATGCTTTTAATTCCACTTAAAAGCAAATAGGCGCCAAACAAATATAATATTAAAGGTAATGCTTCAAAAAATTCTATCAAAACAACCATCTCCAAAAACATATGTTCTTAAATGCTATTATATACAATTATAGAATTATACATATGAAAAATCAATGAAACTTAATTAAGAAACAAGAGTGTTGAAGGGATTTAAACTTAATTTAAAGTAATTAAAAATTCAAAAAAATATTATAGGTAAAGAATTAATGTCCTAAATAGCAATCCCCTTTTTTATACTGAAATATGTATTAGAAAATATATTAATGTTCAAACGATTTGAAAAAAAATTACCTTGTGGTAGCAGTGGCGTCGGCTTATGCTGGGGATTCAAGTCATCCATTGAAGGATACAAATGGTGGTTGGGGCAGGGATGTATTTCGGTGGCTGTGATGGTCAAATATTGCTTGGAATGTGAACTAGGTAGATAATACTGGAAGGTTGGAATTAATTTATCCCATGAGTGTACACTAAAAGACTGTAGCTTTAATGCTATGGTCTTTAATATTACAGTCAAAATGCTCCACTGTGTCGAATTTATAACTCATAACAACTTTGTATTAGGAGTCGATATGATGAGGTACAATTTTATCATTTACGAGCCATTACTAACTGCGAGAGAGACGACATAGTAATGACTGTTGAGTTAAATCACAACTTTATGAGATGTTAAAATGATTGTCGATTTAAAACCAGGTTGCAATATAACTCATAATAAATGTATTTCTATGGTTGAACACTGAACGAACAATTAATATCCAGCACTGAATGGAGATTTTTGATAAATACTATTGAAGATTTAAAAGTGTAATGGAAGTTCTATATAAAAAGATGTTAACAAAATTAAAAGATATAAAGAACCTCGATTATATAAAACCAAGAGAAGTCCCTGCATGGTCGCTTCATAATAAATTGGAAAATAAGTGACTATTGATTTTAGTACGAAATGTGTAGCCAGCTTAAGAAATAAACTCACCTCCTTTAGTTCACCTCATTAGATTAACCTTATATATGATTTACGAAAAAATTGACAAAACTGGCTTCACAAATTATAGTTTAATTGTTGAATAGTTAAACAGTTGAACTATAAAGGGATGTGGCAATAGATGAACCAAGAAAAGTTAAAAAAAACGATAGAACGCTTTGAAATTGCATCATTTACCGTGTCGAAAAAGATTGGTGCTGAAATCAAAGAGCAAATTCAAGATGTCATTACGAGTGATCAACATTTAATTCTTCGTTACATTCATAAATTTGGACCTTGTATCTCTACAGAATTATCTGAAATTTTTAATGTTCAAAAAAGTGCTATAACAGCTATAATCAATCGACTAGTTGAAAAGGGGTATATTAAAAGGTCACGGGATGATCATGACCGTCGTGTCATATATTTGTCTACCACTGAGGAAGGAGAGAAGATTTATCAATATACAGAACAGAAAGTGAATAAAATAGTTGGTGCTTATTTAAGTAATTTTGATGATGAAGAAATTCATTCCTTTCTAAATACTTATGAAAAATTAATGTATTTAGTAAATAAATAAACTAGGGGGGAGAAATATGAAGTATGTTTTAAAAGGAAAGTGGATAGTTATACTAGCCTGGGTAGTGCTTGTAACGTCACTTATGCTATTGGCACCCAGCTTCGTTGATCTAGTTCGAGAAAAAGGCGAACTAACTATGCCTGAACAATACTCTTCAGGCTTGGCAAATAAAATTCTCGAAGAGCAAGGTGTATCTGGTGAACAAATCGTCCTCGTATTTTATGACGAAAACACTCTTTCAACGGCTGATATAGCAGAAGCGGAAGATGCAGTAAAAATATTGGATACAAAGAAGGAACAACTCGGCATCACTGAGATGCTCTCCCATTTTCACGAGCAAGAGTTAAAAGATCAATTTGTATCAGAAGATGGTAAATCAATATTAGTAACATTAACGGTTGACAGTATGAATCGTCAGCCTATAGAAATTAAAAATGATTTATATGACGTCATCAACCATATTAAAGTAGATCATTTTTATACAGGCTCCATGATCATAAACGAGGACGTGATTGTAAACTCTGAAGAAGGACTGAAAAAAACAGAGTTCATTACAGTCGGATTTATTTTGTTGGTGCTAATATTTGTTTTTAGATCACTCATTGCGCCATTTATTCCACTCGTCACAGTAGGGCTTACATATTTAGCATCTCAGTCAATCGTCGCATTCTTAATTGATGGTTTTAACTTCCCAGTTTCAACGTTTACGCAAATTTTTCTCGTTGCAATTCTGTTCGGGATCGGAACGGATTACTGTATTTTATTGTTAAGTAGATTTAAAGAGGAAATATCTAAGCATGAAGATGTCTCAGATGCCATAGTTGAAACGTATCGCACTGCTGGTAAAACTGTTATTTTCAGTGGGATAGCTGTAATGATTGGTTTTGCTTCTATTGGATTTTCAACATTTAAGCTATATCAATCTGCTTCAGCGGTTGCAATTGGCATCGCGGTATTGCTTGTTGCATTATTTACTGTTGTTCCATTCTTTATGAGTCTATTAGGTGAAAAACTATTTTGGCCAGTGAAAAAATCAATTGAACATCGCGAAAGCAAACTTTGGGATAAAGCTGGAAAGTTTACCTTCAAACGACCTATTATTGCTTTAGTTACAGTACTGGTCATTGTCACTCCATTTCTCATTTTTTATGAAAACAAACTTTCCTTTAACAACTTAGATGAATTAGGTGACGATTTCAATTCAGTGAAAGCCTTTCAAATTATTTCAGATAGCTTTGGACCTGGAGAATCTTTACCGACGACTATCGTCATTAAAAATGATGAGCCAATGGGCGATTTAGAGTCAATTTCCATTATTGAAAAAATTAGTAGAGAAGTAGCTTCAGTAAATGGAGTAGCTTCAGTTAGAAGTATTACTAGACCAATTGGAGAGCCACTTGAAGAGTTATTCGTTCAAAATCAACTAGCGGAACTAAATGGTGGATTGGCGGAAGGCAATGACGGAATTCAGCTGATTAGTGAAGGTTTACAAGAAGCTAGCACCTTAATGTCACAAAATACACCTAAGTTGAGTGAAGCTACTGACGGTATTAGTGATTTGATTAACGGCACAAATGAACTGAAAAGTGGTGTAGCAGGGCTTGCAGAGGGCTTAAAATCAATTGAACAAGGAATGTGGGATAGTTCATACGGGGCAAGCCAATTAAAGGGTGGGCTTATGGAGTTACAGCATAATGCTCAAATATTAGCAAACTCACAATCTGAACTACTCAATGGATACAATGAGATTGCAAATGGACTAACTAGTTTTTCAGCAGGTTATGAAGAAATTGAAGTTAATCTAGAAAACCTTCAGTTAGCTTTAGCAAATGTGAGCAGCCAATTCTCAGATATAACAGAAAAATATCCTGATCTAGCGGAAGACCCACAATTTATAGCAATCACTAGTACAATTAATGAAGTATATGGTGGTTTAACAGAGCTTGGTACAGGTTTACAACAATTAAATATCGAATTTATAAATGTTGTTGAAAGTGTTGAACTAGCAAATATAGGATTTGATGAAGCGATTAAAGGTCAAGAAGCATTGGCTGATGGGTTTGCAGGCTTCATTGACAATATCGGACAATTAGCTTCGGGTATATCTGGGCTAGCAGCGGGGCAAGAGAGCATAATCGTTTCTCTTCCAGGTGTTAGTAGTGGAATCGAACAAATTGTTGTTGGTCAGCAGGAATTAAGGGACGGTTTTCAGGATCTAGGTGGTCAAATCACTCAGCTGACAGATGGTTTAGACCAAAGTGTTACTGGCTTAAATGAAGTTTATACGGGATTGGAGACGGCAACGGACTACCTAGCTGAATTGTCTGCTGCTCCTGATGAAGCTTTAACAGGTTGGTATTTACCAAATGATGTATTAGAAGATAATGATTTTAGTCGTGTATTTGAAACCTACATGTCGGCTGATCAAAAGACCGTTACTATTGATGTGATTTTTAATGAACACCCATACTCAGAGGCTGCGCTAAGCCAAATTGAATATATTGAGGAAGCAATATATCGGGGTATAAATGGTAGTAAATTAGAAAATGCAACGTTTGGCATAGGTGGAGAAACAGGTATTAATGCAGATTTGAAAAAAATGTCATCAGAAGACTTTTTGCGTACTGTCTTTATTATGATCATTGGCATCTTTATCATGCTAACGATTTTATTAAGATCATTAATTATGCCAATCTATATCATTTTATCATTAATTTTAACATATTTTACTTCGGTAGCCTTTGCAGAAATTTTATTTGTGGATATATTAGGCTATGCAGGAGTAAGTTGGGCTGTACCATTTTTTGCCTTCGTTATGTTAGTTGCTTTAGGTGTAGATTATAGCATTTTCTTAATGGATAGATTTAATGAAAATAAATCTTTATCAGTAAAAGAAGCTATGCAGTATGCAATGAAAAATATGGGGACAGTAATTATTTCAGCTGCACTTATATTAGGAGGAACTTTTGCAGCTATGATACCTTCAGGGGTTCTTTCACTCATACAAATTGCAACGATATTGTTAGTCGGCTTATTATTATACGCATGTGTCGTATTACCATTATTCATTCCAGTGATGGTAAACACGTTTGGGACTGCCAACTGGTGGCCATTTAAAAAGGATAATAGTTTCTAGATGGGGCAGTTATAATGATAATTAACGCATTGCACAATTTATTAAAGGTACTTGTAAATATTCCAGACAGTTTATTTTACATCTCAAACAAATAATGAACATCCTTATTAATAAACAGAAGTATTTTGAAATATTGAGCCTGAGTTCAATTAGAGTTGAACTCAGGTTATGTTTTTTTAGTTCATTAATATATGTAAAATCAGTATCAGCTTGCACAAGCATATCTCTTCATCAATTATTTTGCCTTTTACGGCTATATTCATTTTTAAAAAGTTTTTCTCGTAAACTTTGTTGATCTTATTACTAATAATGGACATTAGGGTGAGTTATATGCAGGCAAACCACATAATTGTATATGTAAAAAAGGTGTTATAACTGTTAGACATATACGTGTTTATATCTTAGAACGAATGCAACCAGAATGTCCTATAAGGATAATTACAAGTCTATATCCTTTTATTCTAGGAAACGTTTGTTTTGTTAGTATTCAAAATAAATAGGTCTTTTGGAAGCTTCACCCAACAAATCTGGTGGTATAATAATTATTAGCATAATATAAAAACAAAGGATTTACGATAGGATGTGCAAAAGTGGAGAAAGTAATAGTCATGAGCCTAGGTAGAGAAACAAATAAATATATTTGTAGACAAGTACGAGAAATAACTGGCCATCGTATTGAAGTAAAAGGGTATTGTATAGGCGATACGGTAGATGAGGATTTCTCAAATTGTATAGTTGTAAATTCGGTAGATTTACAAATAGATAATTTAAGATTGATCAAAATACCACAGCATGTAAAGCATATTTATGCAAAGCGAGTTATCAATCATCAATTTTTAAAAGAATTGATAGATATACCAGCTGGTACTGATGTATTACTAGTGAATGATCATAAGGACTCAAGTTTACACGTTATTAAACAATTAAAAAATTATGGTATCGATCACATCAATTACCATCCTTATTATCCAGGAATCAAACAATATAAACAATTAACACTAGCTATTACACCAGGTGAAACAAAATGGATTCCTGATTGCGTTAACAAAGTGATTGATATTGGAATAAGAAAATTAGACATAACAACAATTATAGAAATACTCCAAGAATTAAATTTACTGTCAGAAAGTAGTGAAGTGTTATCATCTGATTATGTAAGTGAAATAATAAAATTATCAAAAAAATTAACAAAAATTTCTGAAGAATCAGAGCAGATTAAAAATATGTTTCAAACGATAATAGATAATACGAACGATGGGATTATTTACTTAAATTCAAAGGGAGAAATATCTGTAGTAAATGAATTAATGCAATCAATTTTAGGAGAAGAAAAGGATATCATCTTAGGAAAAAGAATTGAGGAGGTATTGCCGAGTCTACATATATGGCAAGTTGAAGAGGTTGATAGAGAAATCATGAAAATAAGCGAAAGAGAGGTTGTAGTAAAAAAAGTTCCTGTCAAAAAGAATGCTTATATAGTTGGGTATTTAATCACTTTTGAAGATGTAATGGAGATCAAAAACATAGAATATGAGCTTAGACGACGTATGAGAAAAACAGATCATAATGCAACATATATATTTGAAGATATTATTGGAAATAGTGATATGATCGTAAAGAATATTAATTTAGCAAAAAGATTGTCATTAAGTAGCTCAACTGTGTTAATACAAGGAGAAAGTGGAACTGGAAAGGAATTTTTTGCCCAATCTATACATAATTTCTCAAAGCGTAAAAAAGGCCCTTTTGTCGCAGTGAATTTTGCAGCATTACCTGTAAATTTGTTAGAAAGTGAATTGTTTGGGTATGAAGAAGGAGCTTTTACTGGTGCTGTTAAAGGTGGAAAGGTTGGACTTTTTGAGCTTGCTCACGGTGGAACGATCTTTCTTGATGAGATTGGAGATACTCCGCTAGAGTTACAATCTAGATTATTAAGAGTGTTACAGGAGAAAGACGTTCGAAGAGTAGGTGGTTCAAAGCGGATTCCAATTGATGTTAGAGTAATCGCAGCAACAAACAAAGACTTAAAAGAAGAAGTAGCAAAGGGAAAGTTCCGACAAGATTTATTTTACCGAATAAATGTATTACCGTTGTACTCTCCAAGTTTAAGAGAGCGTAGAGAAGATATTCCTCTCTTATTAGCGCATTATTTAAAACGTTTTTCGAATGGGAAAAATATTCCACTAGATTGTTTTTTTGACGATGAAACGATTAGCTATTTAGTAGGTTATCATTGGCCAGGGAATGTCAGAGAATTAGTTAATGTTATTGAATATTTAGTAAACATTAAAAATCCATCTATAAGAATACAAGTTACAGACTTACCAGGGTATGTTTTGTCTGAAAGATTTGACGATTTATGTACAGAGAACGATCGTTTTATCGATGAAGACATGTTATGGCTGCTAAATAAAATTAATGAGCGTAATGGTATTGGCAGAAGAGCTCTTACTGATTTAGCGAAAAGTGAAGGAATTGATCTAGGTGAAAGCAAGATTCGTAGATTACTGAAAAAGATGTATAATTTGGAGTTAATTCATAGTTATACGGGGATGAAAGGGACTGTCGTTACAGAAAAAGGTGTAGCAACATTGTCTAGCTTAAAACTATAAAACACGAAAAATAAAACAAAAATGGATAATGGGATTGATAACGGGACGTTTTTTTGTCCCGTTATTATTTTTCGACAATAAAAAAGCTGAAAAATCGGGGTTTTTCAGCTTTTTAAATTGGCATATTTTTTGCAAATAGTATAATTGATTAAATTTATAGAAAAAGAGAAAGTTGTAACCGTAATGAAGGGGGAAATAATTATGATGGCAATAGGCCAAAGGAGCGAAACAGATTTTCTAGGTACGAAGGGTATTCCAGAAGCTGCATATTACGGATTACAGACGTTGAGGGCAATAGAGATGTTTCCGATCACAGGATATCGGGTACATACTTCATTAATAAGAGGAATCGCTATAGTTAAAAAAGCTACAGCTCTAGCTAATGTTAAAATTGGCGTATTAGATAAACAGATAGGACAAGCTATAGTTCAAGCTACAGATGAGATTATTATTGGTAAGTTGCATGATCAATTCATCGTAGACCCAATACAACCTGGTGCTTGTGCTTCACTTAATATGAACGCTAATGAAGTCATTGCTAATCGAGCGCTTGAAATTATCGGAAGAGAAAAAGGTGATTATTCATTTATTAGCCCAAATACCCATGTAAACATGTCTCAATCAACGGGTGATGTGTTTCCTACTTCGTTTCGATTAGCTACACTTGATATGATAGATCAACTAATAACAACGATGAGAAATATGGAGCAAGTTATAATACAAATTGTAAATAAATTTGAACAATTATTTCACTTTAGTGACACACACCTACATGATGTTTTCCCTATACGTTTAGGACTAGAATTTGAAAACTACCGAAACATGATCCAGCACGATATTATAAGAATTACTAACTCAAAAGATCAATTATTTAAGATTCATATCGGGGCAAAATCCATAGGAACAAGGCTAAAAGAAGTAACTATTTTTAGCGATCTAGTTGTTGACAATATATCACAAATTAGTGGATTTCAACTGAAAAAGACCGAACAGATCCTTGATGCGAATGACCATACAGTTGTATATTCTGATGTGATTGAAGCTTTAAAAAATAACATGATAAATATATCTAAAATATGTAACGACCTAAGGTTAATGTCGGTTGGATCAAACGCTGGCCTATATAGAAAATCTTTGTCTGCTACATCTGAAATGTCAGGACAAATCAACCCAGTTATAAGCGAAATCATCAATCATATTACTAACCATGTTGTTGGCAATGATCTGAATATTGGAATGTCAACTGAAACAGGAAAATATGGTTTACATGTGATGGAGCCTGTATTAGTTTTTAATTTGATTCAATCAATCAATATGATGAGGAATGGATTTAATGTTTTTACAAATTATTGTTTAAAAAGAGTTGAAGCTGATGAAATGAAAATAATGAAGAATATCGAAAGGAATGTTCCAAGCCTAACTGCACTAACACCATATTTAGGTCATGAAAAAACATCACAAATTGCTAGGCAGGCTATTTTAACTGGCAAATGTGTGAGAGCTGTTTGTTTAAAGTTAGATGTATTAACAGAAGAACAATTGGATCATATTCTTGATCCTATGAAACTGAAAAATCCAGGAGTTGTTTAAATTTAATGGGTAAGGGGGAGCTGTAAAAGAGTTACAACCAATTAACCTACAGGTGAGACTTTCAATTAGCAGGTCCGATTTAGAATACTAAATCAAAAAATGATTCTTAAGACGGACACATTATTATTCGCTGAATGATAATACCGTTATTTTCAATTGTATAATATTGCTTTGTGATACAATGGTATTAACAATCAGATGTGCTGTGTGTCATATGATTCATAGTTTATTCATAACTTCTAAATTATATATACAAAAATCATCTTTAGAAGACTATGACAATTATAAGTGAATTTTTCTTACGGTTTTTAGATTAATACAATAGTATCCAGTGGACCTAAGAAAATTAAGGGTTGATGTTTGTAGGAGGGGAAACGTGGTACATAACATTGAAAAGATATGTCAGGAAATTATAGCATTAGATTTTACAAAATATTGGCCCAATTTTAAAAAGGTTGCTTTTGCATTATATGATGAAAAAAATGTGTATCTCTGCAATCACCCAAAGTTAATGCCTCAAAACTCAGCATTTTGTCAATTAGAGCGAAGCGATCAATTTGTTGCAGACGCATTATTAATATATGAGGAATGCCCTACTGCTATAGTCAATTTAGAACTACATCATGACTATGTAAGTATATTTTCTTTATTAGTTCACGAATTATTTCATGGATATCAATTTCTAAAAGATGAGAAGAGATTTCCAAATGAGTTTGTAGGAATAACTTATCCAATATGTAATGAAAATGTGGAGTTGCGAAGTCAAGAGAGGAAATATTTGTATCATGCAGTAATGGCAGACACCTTGAGGGAACAGAAACAAAATATTAATATGTTTTTACGTTTCAGGAAAAAACGAGAAGACTTAATAGATGAGTATCTTGTGTATGAAGCACTTATTGAATCAGTAGAAGGTCCAGCACGGTACGTGGAATTAAAGGCATATATGGATAAAAGCCCTCTATCAAATGATGATGTATTAAAGAAATTTGGTGAACAGCTTTTAGATAATAAAGACTCTATGATGAATATTAGAAGGAGCTGCTATAGTTCGGGATTGTTTATATGCTTGCTATTAGATCAAATCACAATGTCGTGGAAGGAAAACTTTTTTGAAACGAATAAATCTTTATATGAGTACCTTTTGCAATATGTCGAACATAAAGAGATAGCTGCTCATGTTGAAGAAGTAACAATTAGTCAAGAAACGAGAAAAATTACTAATGCTGTATCGGAACAAAAGAAAAGCGAGTTCAATGCAATAATTCATAAGGAAGGTTACCATCTTTACATAGAAGGTAATATTATGATTAGTAATATGGATCCAATGAATATTATCCATATCGACAATATGATATTAGATAAAAATTTTTTACGGATAATCATTAACAATAATGACTATGTTATTAAACAACCAGTTCTTCGTTATTTTGAAGGTGATATAAGCAATATTACTAAAATACATTTTGTGCTATCCTCGAAACCGATTACTAATAAGAACTCAATAACGATAGAAGGTGTCGGAGAGATAAAAGGTGAGTTTGTTGAAGAAAAAGGTGTAGGTTACTTACAAGTATGTAATTAGTAAATTTAAAATTAGTAAAAAAACTCACTTGACACTATTATTTGTCAAATGAGTTTTTAGTTTGGGTGTTAATAATTTTAGCTATTATTGTATAAACCTATCTAATTAAGAAAAAGAGGGGGACATGATTAATAGCTTTATTTTTTTGTTTGACCATTACCATAAATTCGATATTTAGTTGATGTTAATGCTTCTAGTCCCATAGGTCCTCGAACGTGCAATTTTTGTGTGCTAATCCCAATCTCTGCTCCAAAACCAAATTCAAAACCGTCTGTAAATCTAGTAGATGCATTATGATAAACAGCTGCAGCATCTACAGCATGTAAGAACAACTCAGCATGTTGACTATTTTCTGTTACTATACATTCAGAATGATGTGTTCCATATGTTTTGATATGGATTAATGCTTCTTCAATATGCTCAACAATTTTTATATTTAGTGTGTAATCATTGTATTCTGTGTTGTAATCATCTTCTGTTGCGTCATTAATCCATGGGACGATTTGTTTTGCTTTTGCACAACCTTTTAAATGAACTTTTTCTTCACGATATAAGTTTGCAAGCGAAGGAAAATGAGTTTCTGCAAATTGTTTATGAAGTAAAAGTGTTTCCATAGCGTTACATACTGATGGACGTTGAACTTTTGCGTTTAAGGCAATGTTTGTTGCCATAGTAGGATTGGCTTCTTTATCAATATACGTATGACAAATCCCCGCACCTGTTTCAATAACTGGTACAGTGGCATTTTGTATTACGTTTTGAATAAGAGAAGCACCTCCTCTAGGAATTACGACATCTACTAAGCCATTTAATATTAACATTTCATTAACAGAAGATCGGTCTGGATTTGATATTAGTTGGATAACATCCTTCGGTATATCCGTTTTATCAAGTACATCATGCATGATTTCTACGATACGTATGTTAGAAGATAGGGCCGATGTCCCGCCTCGTAATATGACTGCATTTCCACTTTTTAAACATAGACCAGCTGCATCTACTGTAACATTAGGACGTGCCTCATAAATCATGCCAATTAAACCTATTGGGACTGTGACTTTATTTATACATAGACCATTAGTTGGTTGAAATTCATCTATTGTTTTT
The DNA here is from genome assembly GCF_046557775.1 of Nanhaiella sioensis. Taxonomy (NCBI): domain Bacteria; kingdom Bacillati; phylum Bacillota; class Bacilli; order Caryophanales; family Bacillaceae; genus Nanhaiella; species Nanhaiella sioensis. The sequence goes on along the minus strand of NZ_JBKAEG010000001.1, from coordinate 4,844,335 downwards.
CCTATAGGGTCTTTAAGATCCACGATTTGTCTTAAGCCGTCTGCTATCGCTGTAATTCGATCAGTGCTTAATGCTAACCTATCTTGTAGAGACTTACTTAAACCGTTTTGTTTACCGTTCATTAGATCTATTTTATTTGCTTCAATAATAGACTTCTCATTGTGGACAAGTGCATCTGCTATCGCAGTTAATGCCTTGTTTTTCTGTTCAGTTGTGATGCTAGCCAGTTGATGAGAAGCTTCTTTTGCAAGATAAGCTTTCTTTTTCACTTCACTCATAATTTAGACCACCTCGTCATTTATTTGTTTTTGTTTATATTGGGAAAGAAGAACAAACAAAGTAAGGGTATAGGGTCTGCGCTAGTAGGGGTTTTACAGCGTAACCCATTCATCCCGATGAATGACCTCTATACGTTGTACGTCTATTCTATTCTTTACTTCTTCTGTTGAAAGTCCGACTACCGCTTTCAACTGCCAAGATGCATAGTTTACAACCCCACGTCCGATGACATGTTCATTTTCATTTATTACTTCTACAACATGCCCGGGATCGAAATCACCTTCGACTGTAGTCACTCCAACTGGCAGAAGACTTTTACCACAAGAAGATAGCGCATGTTCTGCTCCATTATCAACAGTAATAGTGCCATGTGACATGGAGTGAAAGCCAACCCATTGTTTTTTCATTGGAAGATTATTCAAGTGTGTATGAAAATATGTTCCCTTGCCATTACCGTTTACAGCTTTCATCATATCTAAATATTCACGGGCTCTTCCGACAAACACCAATACTCCTCCGCGCATTGCGATTCTTGCAGCTTCAATTTTTGAACGCATACCTCCTGTACCAACTGATGAACCAGCGTCACCTGCATTATTAAACATATCTTCAGTAATTTCTTCAACAACATCAATTTTCTTTGCATTTCCATCCTTACGTGGATCTGCGGTATATAAACCATCGGTGTCTGTAAATATGAGTAACTGATTTGCTTTTACTAAGTTGGCAACAAGAGCAGATAAAGTATCATTATCACCAAAATTTAATTCCTCTACAGAAACTGTATCGTTTTCGTTGATTATTGGAATGGTTTTTTGCCGTAAAAGCTCCTCAATTGCCATTGATGCATTATGCATTTGTTTACGATTTGTAAAGTTCGCACGTGTTAGTAATATTTGTGCTGTGGTACAGTTGTGTTTAGAAAATACATCATTGTATGCTTGCATTAACAATGCTTGGCCTACAGCAGCAGCAGCTTGTTTTTCGAATAATTGTTTTGGTCGATTCTTATATCCGATTTGTTTAAACCCAGCAGCAACTCCACCGGAAGTAACTAATATTATTTTATAACCAGACTTATAAAGCTCGAACATTTCATTAGCAAAATACGCTATTTTTTGCTTGCTTAGTTCTCCATCAGCTGTTGTAAGAGAGCTACTACCAATCTTAACTACAATTCTTTGTTGCATTCCGTTCACACCCTTATGAGTATATACATATTAATTAAGCTTAATGGTATAGATATTCAATATATTCATTGATAAGTCTTATACTTCGCAATTAATTTTAATTATTATACAGCATATATGCATATAAATAAAAGTAATATTTAATATTTTCAGAGATTTTATTATTGTCTATTTTCTACATGGTTTTGTTAGTTTTTTTACATAGTAACTAGATAAATATAACTAATGGAGGGGTTTAACGAAGTGAGGGTGTGGCATAGAAGACATGAGTGCAGTCCTAAAACAGCTTGAAATCAAATATGTAATTTGGTAAAGGTGCTTTGTGATGTAAATAGACGCTGTTATTACATTGATTATTATTATGTGGCAATAAGCGCATATAAAACTTTATTATCAATTGATGACTTCTACATAAGGGTGAATTTTGTTGTGTAAAATGGAGTAAATATAACAATACAATTTACAAACAGAGGATAAATGATGTGAGTTACAATGAATGCGTAGCCAGTGTACATATTGAAAAGGGCTGTACTTGTACGGATTGTTCCTTTTCGTATAAAAACATAAGCACGTATACATCTAGCGTTCGTGGCATCTTTTTGGGTTGGACAGAATCCCATCTTACTGGTTATTGTTAAATAGCAACAATGTGTACGAAAAGAGCGTAAATTTGTTGTAAGTGGTGTTGATCATATTTAATCAGGTGGAGGATGCTAACCACCTGATTATGACATAAAAGAATCATTTGTTAATACGCTTTTTAATAAAATTCAGTTTAGACACTGACATTAGTAAAAAATAAATAAAAGCAACGGCAAATACATATGCAATTTGATTTTGCATGCTAGCGAAAAATAAAGCTCCCATGAGACTAGCGAAGGCTAATAAGGCATTTATATTACCAGAGCTTAATTGAGATTTTTTAGTTTCTTCAGCTTTCATGATGACCACCTACCTCTAAATTTTATGTTATTTTAATATTTGTTTTCGTATTGTTGATCGATGGGAATTCAATGAGTAGGAGTTTCAACCTGATCTCACATTAGATAACATAAACTCGTACTTCTGTTAATGATTATACACAAAAAAACGGTTAATAATATAATTTCACAATAATTTCAAAATATCATCTTTCATAAAAGAGAGATATTGAAGTTAGTCAATATGTAGCTATAGTGAGGAAACTTTGAAAAATGGTTAAACCAGCATAGTTGCTAAAGGTATCTTTAATATAATGTTTTTAATAAAATGATTTTGAATTATTTTTTTAAATGTATTTGCATTTTTTGCTTCTTATTGGTACTATTAATTAGAATTATTTTTGTTCGTATGTAAGGATAGAACGAGTGTTAAACTTTTCATCTGAATATCATTAAGAGCAAGAATAGTAATACAATGTGGGAAACATCCACACAGGAGGAAGTATAATGGTACAAGGTAAAGTTAAATGGTTTAACTCAGAAAAAGGTTTTGGATTTATCGAAGTTGAAGGTGGAGACGATGTATTCGTACATTACTCAGCTATTTCAGGTGACGGATTCAAAACTTTAGAAGAAGGTCAAGAAGTATCATTTGAAATTGAAGAAGGTAGCCGTGGACCACAAGCTACAAACGTTCAAAAATTCTAATTCATACTTTTGAAAAGAGACTCATCTTGAGTCTCTTTTTTTATCAATTCACTTTTTTTATACTTTCTTATTATTAATAACAGCAAGGTGTTGGAAGATACGACCTGATCGAAGGTCCCACGAACGAAAGTTGCATATATGATTTTAATTCATTCATAATATAATTCGAAAGTTAAACCCGTTGATTCGCTGTTATATAAATAGTAATGAGTTGCGTTTTAGATAATTGCTTCATTATAAAAAGGGTGACTGAGAAGAGGCTTGTTCGAAATTTCTATATGTAAATACTAAAGCGTATGTCACAATAGAAATGTTTCCCAGCTTTATTCATAAGTCACCCTCAAATAAAAACAGGTAAGTAAAAAGGTTTAATTGATTATAACATAGTTTTTTCATAATCAAAAATATAATTTGTTTTTTTATTTATTAGAGGCAAATGAATCATTTCAATATTCCAAACCAAAATGAAATGAATAAACAGAAAGGATGAATTGAATGGAGAAGATTTATTTTGATTTTTGGTACTTAAAATCTGAAGAGGTAGAACTAGATGGTTCCGATACAGCTCGAATTAGTTACGAAATTGCAATTAGTGTATTTGCTGATCCCGATTACAATCATTTATTAGATGATATTAGAATTACTGGTTTAGATAAAGATCAAATGTTAATGTTTAAGATTAACAAACCGGAAGAATTATTCTCTAAATTAGAAGAAGAGGGGTTACAGAGTGTTGTTGCAGATATCAAGGCTACCGGTTCATACACAGTTATGGGTAGTATTGAGATAAACATTAATGAGTAAATAGTTTAAACTCATTATTTTTACGCATGCAAAGAGTGGTGAAAACACCACTCTTATTGGAATCCAATATGTTGAGGAGTGTATAGGTTGTCGATTACAGGAATTCGCAACCAATTATCTTTATGATAGTGAAATTTTGGCATCCTACTATTTGCTGTGTAACGTTAGTTTAGCTTTTTTCTCTTTCTATAGAAGCTCTTTATTTTTTAATAAAATCCTGTACATACACAACCTACAATAATTAACAGAACAAAAATGACTATGACAAAAGCAAACATTGAGCCAAATCCAGCACCATAACCATCCACCATAACTTTTCCTCCTTTCCGGAATATACTATAACCTATGTTAGAATGGGTGATTTGCGTGTACGAATGTCCATAATTAAATCGTCTATTTTCTGAAGCTCTTGTCGTAAATAAGGTAATTATTATTACTTAATTAAAGTCTCTAGGTGGAATGTTGTACAAATTTTAAATGAAGGGGTTACACTGACTGCTGTTAATGTTTACTAAGAAAATTGATAATGAAAACAACAACAGCCTAGGTGAAAATGCAATTCATTTAGGAATTATCATATAAATATAAGTTAATCAGTTAAGTTTTTTTAAATTATGGAATAGTTGTACCTAAAATATATACTGATTCTGTATATGAGCCGTTAAAAAAGTATGTTGTTATCGAGGATTTCCTTATGTTTATTCTCCGACTTTCCTATATACATATCTTGAAACAACTATGAAAAATACAAGTAATCATAGCTATGATATCACTACAACAATAGTTCTAGCGATAGTAGTTTTTTAAATGTATTGAGAGGAGTTTGCTATATGACTGTTAAACGCTGCGAATGGGTAAATGATGACCCTTTATATATACATTACCATGATAAGGAGTGGGGTGTACCTGTTTATGATGGCCGTCTTTTGTTTGAGTACATTTTGTTGGAAGGAGCACAAGCGGGATTAAGTTGGTACACGATTTTAAAAAAGAGAGAGAACTATCGCAAAGCATTTGACGGGTTTGATCCTGAATTAATAGCTAAATATGATGAAGAAAAGATTCAAAGCTTATTAAATAATAAAGGGATAGTTCGGAATAAGTTAAAAATACGGGCTGCTGTAACAAATGCACAAAGCTATTTAAGGGTGGTTGAAGAGATCGGCTCTTTCTCTAATTATATTTGGTCATTCGTTGATGGAAAGCCTATCCAAAATCACTTTCAATCTATTGAGGAAGTACCGGTTTCAACTCCAATTAGCGATGCGCTTAGCAAGGATTTAAAAAAGCGAGGTTTTAAATTTGTTGGAACAACAATTTGTTATGCTTTTATGCAAGCTGTTGGTATGGTAAATGATCACGTAGTAGATTGCGTATGCAATCAATCGTCATAATTTCAAAGCTAACATCCATTAAGTAATGTGAACAAATTACAAATTTTCGTTCATTGGTATGTAAGTGATTTCCAAGGCAAGATTGCATTACTTTAAAGAATATCAAATAGAGAGCATGAAATAAAAGCAGTGGATTAAATGCTTTTATTTCATGCTCTATTTGTTATATTGCAAGATAATGAATTAACAAACGGCTCTAGCGACAGTAAAAAGTACGATAACTAATAGAATAAACAACACAACAATTACAGCGAATGAACTATTACTAGATGGACCGTAACCATGACTACAAGATGGACCGTAACCATAACTTCGTGACACACCGTAACACATGATAGTTTCAACCTCCTTTCAAGTTGTATATATAAATACTTAAAATTGCACCCGCCTAGCACACAACATTACAATTACATAAGACGATAATTAATAGGATAAATAATACGATAACCAAAATTGGAATGAAGGTAGTAGTATGACTCATTTTTTAAAACCTCCTATCAAGTGAATAATATGGTTTAAGGCTGTTTTCGCATTGATTGTTGCTTTTTCGTTATTAGATCTAAACACGTAACCCCTTGCGTTCGTGACATCTTTTCTATTTATATGAGCTTTCATAAAACAGATCATACTGTCCAAGTTTTAGTAATCATAGCAAAAACGTATAAGAAAAGAATCTTTCTTTAATATAAAAAAAGTAAGAATAAGGTAATAGAGATAGATGAAAGATAAGGTTGGTGGTAGTAATAATATATGAACTCGTAATTGCTTTGCTTGTACGAATTGATTGGTAATAGAATACATTTTTATAGCAGTTTTGCGGTTATATTGATATGAACACTTATATATAGGGCTTTGTAACGCCCTGAAATGTAAAAGAAATTATGTTATCATAGTTTAGTGAGTCTATTAGTTTAGATACAACATATGTGGAGGCAACTATGATAAAGAAACTAGTGAAATTGTGTATAATAGTTACATTTATGTGCTCCATTCAAATAAATAATTATATTGCTTATGCATCAGATGAATTGACCTTCAACATTAATAGTGAAGCGGCATTTTTACTTGATGGAAGCACTGGGGATGTATTATATAGTAAAAATGGTGATCAATTAATGTATCCAGCAAGTCTAACCAAAATATTAACGGCTATTATTGCTATAGAAGAAGGAAATTTAAAGGATCAAGTTACAGTAAGTGAAAATGCTAGGAATGTTGATGGTACACGAGTTTATCTAGAGGAAGGTGAACAAGTTACCTTACTTAAATTAATTCAAGGATTATTAATTAATTCGGGTAATGATGCTGGTGTAGCTATTGCTGAATACTTTGATGGCAGCGAAGAAAAATTCGCTGAACGAATGAACAAATTTAGTGAAGAAAAAATAAATGTTCAACATTCACAGTTCCAGAACCCACACGGTTTATTTGATCCTGAACACTATACAACAGCCTCAGATATGGCTGAAATTACTAAATACGCGATGCAAAATGATACTTTTCGTGAAATATTTGGTACAGTGGAATTAGAGTGGAAGGGCACGGGATGGGAAACGACTTTATATACACATAACGAACTATTAAGATGGTATGACGGCGTTACTGGTGGCAAAACAGGGTATGTTGATGAATCAGGTCATACATTAATTACCTCTGCAACTAAAGGAAACTTAAACTTAATAGCAGTTGTTTTAAAAGCATCTTCTAAAAATTTGGCCTATGATGATACGACTGCACTTTTTGATTATGGCTTTGAGAATTTTATAAAGAATGTGATTTCAAAAAACAAACAATTTCTTGACGAGCAAAATAATGAATATATCCTTTCTGAAGATGTGACCTATACTAAAAAAAGTAACGAAGATGTTTCATTATCGACCGATGAGCAAGGAGTTCTAAGCATTTTAGGAGAACAAAATAGAATAATAAATACGTATCAGTTGGAAAGCGTTGATATGAATGAGAAAAAGAAAGATGGAGAACAAACAGAGACTGCTGAAAACGAGGAAGGTAGTTTGTTGATAACTTCATCTATGTTTGTGATTCCATTGTTTGTTTTTTTTATCATGTTTTCGGTTTATAGAAAAAGGAAAAAGAATGTTTCTTATTATAAAGAGGTAAACTAGTTATTATATTCCTTATATAGGGATGCTGAAGGTTACAATGCCGAAGAAGGTATTGTAACTTTTTTAATATTATTTGGAGGCAGGGACATTGTGATGTTTCAATTAGAAAATGTTACTTATAAGAACATATTACAACTAAAATTATTGCAAATTCGAGCTGGCAGTGTAACAAGTATTATAGGGAAAAGTGGATCAGGAAAATCTACTTTATTAAAGTTGTTAAACAATATGATATCAAGTGATAGTGGCGTAATTTATTATAATGATAAATCTATAGAAGAGATAGAGCCAGTTGAATTAAGACGTCAAGTAGTAACTTTTACACAATATCCTGCCATTTTTGAAGGAACTGTTAAAGACAATTTGCTTTTAGGACTTAAGTTATCAGAGAAGAATTATACAACAGTGAATGATGAAGTCTTATCAAGAACGTTAGCAATGTTTAACTTACAAACTAAGTTGGGTGTAGATGCGAATAAATTGTCAGGGGGAGAACAGCAGCGTCTTGCCTTTGCACGAATAACGCTTATGAAAGCGCCTGTGTACCTATTAGATGAGCCCACATCTTCTCTTGATGAAGAAACAGAGGATTTGGTTATGGATCGGTTTATTTCTCGTGCAAAAGCAGAGAAAACAACTGTTGTCATGGTAACACATTCTATGAAAGTCGCGGAGAAATACTCAGATTATATAATAAACATGGAAGATGTTAATGCTTATAAATGATACATTTAATTAGTATATGACAAAAAAGTAATTTTCTTATCTTCTCAAAACATATAGCAAATACCAACAGTGATATAGGATGTGAAAGCCATGAATACGATTGAAGATATTTCACTAATTCAACTATTAAGCGCATATATATTTATTATTATTTTATTATTTATCGTAAAACGGAAGGGCATAAGTAGAGAACGAGAAATCTTAATTGCTTCTATACGCATGACTTTCCAATTAATATTAGTTGGTTACATACTTACTTATGTATTTAAACACTCTAATCCTTGGTTAACTATTATTATAATATTACTTATGGAATTATTTGCTGTTTATAATATTTTCAAAAGGTCAAAGGAGACTATTTCATCAGAGCTAAAATGGTATATAACGATCTCGTTATTTATCGGAACAATAGCAACGATATTGTATTTCGACTTTGTCGTTATCAATTTTATGCCTTGGTATGATCCTAGATATTTTATTCCTATTTCAGGCATGATCATTGGCAATGCAATGACTGGTATTAACTTGGGAGTGAATACGTTAATAGAAGGAATGAAAAGTAAACGACATTTGGTCGAATCTGCCCTTATGCTCGGGGCAACACCAAAAGAAGCTTCTAAAGCCATAGTTAATCAAGCATTTGATGCAGCTATCCTACCAACGATAAATAGTATGGTTGGTATGGGAATTGTTTTTTTACCAGGAATGATGACAGGAGTTATCCTATCAGGAGCTGATCCTTTAGTTTCAATAAAATACCAAATTGCTATCGTTTTAGGCATTACTGGAAGTGTATCATTATCAGTTTTCTTATTTATCCAGTTCGGCTACAAAACATTCTTTACTAATCGAGCCCAATTAAAATAATATTAACGAGACGGTCCCCCATCATAGTAGTACGTTCATGTGATGGGGGACTTATGATGTATTTGTGTTTATAATCATATACGAAGTTTTGTTTTTAATTTCACAGTACTTGATTTTTAAGAATTGTAATCTCGTCTTCAAGATAAAATTGTGAATCTTACATAAAAATGAGAATAACAATATATACACGAGACAATCTTGGTGTTTGCCAATGTGATGAGTGAGGAAATTACTGAATTAAAATCAACTGTAATATTGGAGAAAATCCTAAAAGGAAAAAGTATAGGTTTGATTTTTATTGAGCTTGTAAAAAATCAAAAATTAAGGCTATATAATATTTTTCATCGCATATAATCGTAGAGTCCAATATTGCGTTTCTTTACGAAACACATAGATACTGTTTTAGTAGAAGGCATGAAGCTTGGACAAACAGGTCCAGAAGTATGTCCTAAGAAGGTCTTATAAAGCCATATATGCAAAGGTGTAAAATGAGTTTTGAATCTTATATTTAAAAAGTGATAAAGCAGCAACAAAACTTACAATTGATTGGTGATTTAATTCCAGTCCAAGTCGCTGTTGATGTAAATATTTAGGATGTGTGAGCTATGTTTAGCAAGACAGTTCATATATATAAGCTAATTCTTGTAATATTCAAGCCTATTGTGCAAATGTAGATAAGTGGCTCATTATTTAACGAAAATACTTATTTGTGGAAATAAAAACAGCAACTTTCAATTCAATTGAAGGCCCAACAATAGTGAAATATTTATTATACGCAAATTGGTTTAAGAATAAATGCAATGTTGTAATAATGAGCTATTGTTGTGCGTATATTGTTAAATCAATATTCCCATAACGTTGAAATAGAGCAATTATTATAAAAAAATGGAGGGAGAGGAAGGGATGATTGTCGATATCCATAACCACATTTTATATGGATTAGACGATGGGGCTACAACATTAAAGGATACAATTGATATGGCAAAGAAAGCTATTCAATTTGGAATAAGCCATGTTGTTGCTACGCCTCATCACGATTTAAAAAAATACTATAATCCTCCAATAAAAATATATGAAAAAATAGACGAAGTTAATAGACTATTAAAATCTGAAAATATGCCGTTAACGGTATGCCCTGGTATGGAAATTGGCTTATATGAAGATATCATTAAAGATCTAGAGAGTAATAAGCTCATCTATTTGAATGATTCACATAAATACTTGTTAATTGAATTACCAAATGAATATATACCTCGTTACACTGAAGAAATATTTGAAAAATTAAAATTTATGGGATACGTACCGATCATTGCTCATGTTGAAAGGAATGCTGAAATTCGAAGACACCCAACTAAACTATTGCATTTAATTAACCAAGGTGCATTAGCGCAAGTTACAGCTGCTAGTGTAATTGGCTTATTGGGACATAGATTACAGAAAGTAACATTATCATTAATTAAGCAAAACCTTGTTCATTTCATAGCATCAGATGCACACAATACAAATACTCGATCTTTTGATTTAGTATGTGCATACACTTTTCTTGACAAAAAGTTATCAATACATTATTCGAACTATTTCAAGGAAAATGCTCTTCATATTATTAAAGGAACACCCATTATAACGGCTGTCAAATTACAAAAAAGGAAGAAATTATTATTTAATTTAATACGGTAAAATCAGCTTCTCATAACGTACACTAATAAGATTGTTGTTTAAAGACTCTTTTTGAATTCATTGTGAATTCGAACAAAGATATCTATGTGAAAATTGAGTTTTTACACTCATCAAATTATTGGTTAAGAAAGGATGTTTTCGTCTGGATTTTTATTATTAGAATGAAAAAGGCTATTTAAAGGAGAGCAATTAAAGCTATTTATATGAAAGGGGGTAGGATTTTGAAAGTATTAGTCACCGGGGGAGCAGGATTTATTGGTTCACATATTGTAGAAAGACTTGTGCGAGAGAATTATGAAGTTACTGTAGTAGATAATATGTCAAATGGGGCAAGGGAGAATATTCTTGGACATGTATGTCTTCATCAAGTTGATATTACAAGCTCTGATCTGGAAGATGTATTTTCAAAAGAGAAACCGACATTCGTTATTCATCAAGCGGCACAAGCATCTGTCCCTTATTCTATGGAAAATCCGTTGGACGACAGCAAAATGAACATACAAGGTACAATTAATTTACTGCAATGCTGTATCAAATTTAATGTAAAAAAAATCATTTTTGCCTCAACAGCTGCGGTATATGGTAAACCTCATGCAATTCCTGTGGATGAAAGTCACGTGATCAGTCCAAAATCGTTTTATGGTGTGTCGAAGTTATCTGCAGAAATGTACATTCAGTTATACGAAAGTATGTATGGCCTCAAATATTGTATTTTAAGATATGCTAATGTCTATGGGCCAAGGCAAGGAATGAAAGGTGAAGCTGGCGTTATTTCTATCTTCTTAAACAAAGTCCTTGAAAATGAGCGGATTGAAGTTTTTGGTAATGGTGATCAAACGAGAGACTTTATTCATGTTAAAGATGTCGCAAACGCAAGTTATCTTGCACTATGCGGTGGTGATAATCAAATAATGAATATTAGTACAGGGAGTCAAACGTCAATTAACGAGCTAATAGATTTGTTGTCAAAGGCTATGAATAGAGTAATTAAACCAGTGTATGTGACAGCAAGAGAAGGTGATATTAATAAGAGCTATTTAAGTAATAGTAAAGCACAAAAAATGTTAAATTGGTACCCAAATTTCCAACTGGAACAAGGAATTAATAATACTTTAAAATACATTAATAATAAGATAGGAGAATAATAGAATTGTAAAATAGATAAACAAAGGGAAAGTCAAAAAGATAACACCTAATGGATACGTATCCAGATTAGTGATTTGAAGTTACTTTATTTGGTACTAACATTGTTATAAATATTAATTGTTAGAAAAGTAAACTCTTCGTATTTTGTCTTTTAAACCGCGTTTTATATAATCGATCTTCAAATTTATTGTTTTTCTGATTATGCTTATGCATTTTATCACAGTAAAACACTCTTTTCGTAGGCTTAATGGTATTTTATTTAAAAATGGACAAAATGAAGAGTTCTATAAACTTAATAACTGTAAAAATAGAAAAGTACTATCTTGGAACGTATAGCAACAATCAATGATAAAACAGCCTAGTAAAACTGTTGCATTGATTTAAATCTGATTTATCATTAAAATTAACAATATAGATTATGAAAACATCCTTTTTATTTGTAGAGAGTTATTAGCACTTATATATCATTATTCACTTTGAGTTACAAAACAAATTTGCATACAGGGAAAGAACGATGATCATAACAGAATGTATACTTTGGAAGTTATAATATGTAGGTGGCGTTTTAATTAGCGTTAACTGGGGTTAATAATTTTATGTAGATTTTTAATACTTCAATTAGTTCTTCATTTTCATCTATTATTTGGAATGTAGAGTATTTAAATGTACCTTTTAACAACGTATCATTTCTTCTGATTTCAATATCTTGATTGTTTTTTAATAATGTAAGAAAACCAGCAGTATCCCTTCTTAAATAGCTGATAATTAGATCTCCTGAATCGATATCGACAATTTGTATTTCGATATGATCATTATCATCATTTTCTAATACTACAATATTACTATCACAATATCCCTCATTCGTTTGGGGAATAATGGAGTGTAACTTATAACCAGCTTGCTCCTCTTCATATAAAATTGACTCTAATTCAACAAGGTTTTCCCGTTCTAATTGACCAGAGATTTGATAAACTTTGTAATCCATATACATACCTCCTACATTATCATTGAATGTACAATTCAACAAACAAAGAAAAGTTCCTGTTAAATTTTAAAAAAATTCTATTTTAACTGACCCCTTACCTTTAAACCCATTGGTTAGACCAATCAATCATTGCTTCCCCATATCATACCAACACATATTTAAATCTACTAAATATCCTAAGACACGTTTAAATTAGGTAATCTTACATGCCAATGTGTTACCAAATTTTGATTGTATATGTGAACATTGAATTACAAATAAAACCATATCGTTTACAATAAACATAATTAAATCTAAAAGGTGTGAACGAAAATGGGAATTATATTAGCAACAGAAAAGGATGTAGAATGGATTAATAACCAGTATAAGTTAGCAGGATTTGTTCCAAGTGATTTGAAAAACGAAATAGTTGTAATAGTAACTTACAATGGAAAAAAAGCAGGTGTAGGACGCTTAGTTCAAATTGATAAGGATAACCTGGAAATGGGAGGTATTTATATTCTTCCAGCTTACAGAGGGCATAAATTAGCACAAAAGCTAGTATCTTTTTTAGTTCAACAAGCAAGAAAAGCAGATGCTCCTAATGTTTATTGTATACCTTTTGAAAACCTTGGAAACTTTTATAAAAAATATGGATTTAAAAAAGTTGACCTTCAAGAAGATGAAATTCATGAAACGATTATTGCTAAATATAACTGGTGCTTACAGGAATACGATAAAAATGTGTTGTTGTTTAGATTATAACAGAATAAGTGGATCGGCTACACTTAGTTAGACAGAAATTTTAAGGTCAAGTAGAATGAACTTACTATATGAATGATGAGGAGAATCTACATGACAAAAAGATCACGCCGTACGTTTACCGAAGAATTCAAGCAACAAATAGTACAGCTTTATGAAAATGGAAAGCCACGGAAAGAAATTATCCGAGAATACGACTTAACACCTTCCTCTCTTGATAAATGGATTAATCAATTTAAAAATTCCGGGTCATTCAAAGAGAAGGACAACCTAACTCCTGAACAAAAGGAACTGCAAGAATTACGTAAGCGAAACAAGCAATTAGAAATGGAAAATGATATTTTAAAGCAAGCCGCGCTGATACTAGGACAAAAGTAAATGTGATTAAGCAAAACAAACACAAATACTCGATATCAGCAATGTGCCAAGTCCTACAACTCCCAAGAAGCACTTTTTATTATGAAGCAAAACAGCGAACTCATGAGGATGATATCACGTCACATATTGTTCGAATCTTTCATGAGAGTCGACAGAATTACGGGACACGCAAAATTAAACATGAACTTATAAAGCTTGGGAAAGCTGTTTCTAGAAGGCGCATTGGTAGAGTCATGAAAGAACAAGGACTGGTTTCTAAATATACTGTCGCACAGTTTAAACCCCATTCAGAAAAGCCAAATGAGGACCACTATTCCAATGAACTAAACCGTAAATTCACGCGGAACGAAGCGTTATCCGTTGTCGTAAGCGATTTAACATATGTAAGGGTTGATAAAAAATGGCATTACATATGTGTATTTGTTGATCTCTTTAACCGAGAAATTATTGGATATAGTACGGGATCCAATAAGGATGCGTTGCTTGTTTATCGTGCCTTCGCTTCAATAAAGGAAGACCTTCATCATATCCAATTGTTTCATACTGATAGAGGAAACGAATTCAAAAATAAGTTAATTGATGAAGCTTTAAAAACGTTCTCTATTAAACGCTCCTTAAGCATGAAGGGATGCCCCTATGATAATGCCGTTGCAGAAGCTACATTTAAAATTATTAAGACAGAATTTGTCAAAGGGAGGCAGTATGAAAGTTTAGAAGAATTAACACGAGAATTCCATGACTACGTACATTGGTTTAACCATATTCGTATTCATAGCACACTGGGTTATGCAAGTCCTATTGAGTACAAAAATAAACACCTTAAGAAAATCGTCTAGTTAGGTGTTGACAGTCCAAAGGTCAATACGTTTATGCAAATAAGTAAGAGATATTGCATAAGAGGAGTATACTAATGAAGCTTCTGTAATTAATCGCATTTCTAAATATAGAATTTTACAAGAGGTTTATTTAGTACACCATTAAGGGAATAGCTTGAGTAGGGGCTATATTTTTGTGTATACACGATTATATGTAATAAAAAATCAAGAGAAGAGAGAAAAAAAAATATTACAATGACATGATGTTATGAAAATAGCCCTGTCGCTTGAATAGAGTAGGGCGATTTATGTGATTATTTACTTGTATGAAAAGTAGTACGTTAATGCATCTGCAATTATTGTTAAGAGTGACGAGTGATTCTCCTGTTCCATTATCTAAGATTGATAGACGATACATGTGACAACCGAGAGGTGGGTGATCACAGACTGTATTGTTTGGAGTTAATGTGTATAATTGTTGATCTCTTTCGTCTACAAGATTGTAACTACATAAAGTTGTAGTAGTATGACCTGTAATTCGCTCTACAACATAATTTACATTAACTACTTCACCACTCCCGACATAAGCTTGTATGTCTACCATTGTGTCCACTTTTGCAATCATATCTATATCTGTGACATGAACCATATCTGTAGTTAAAACGATAGGCATAAAGGGAGTTCCAGTCTCTAACAATGTGAAAGGAGTATTCTCACACTTACAGAATATTTTGTTGTCTTTCCCTTGGCAATGACTATTTGTCATTACATCACTCCTTTCTGCATTAAAAAAATATCTGCTAACTAGTTAATGAGTGATTACTTAGATGTGAAACTGATAATTGTCTAGGGATCGAAATTTTATTATTAGGCTAATGATGATTATTGAGGTTACTTATAGCAATGAGTTCATTATTATTGTCTAGAATTAATTAATAAAAGCTCCATTTTATAATTAATTGTTGAACGGAGTGGTTTGGGACAATGTAATGTATACCATTTAATATGGGAAGAAGGAAAGTTTGTGTGTAAAGCATATTAATAATATTCTTCTATTACGTAAAAGTCATTGTATTTTTATAATAATAAAATACTGGAATTAGTAAAAAATATTAATATTACTATTATTGGATTACCTTACTAATAGGAGAAGCATATGCAAGAAAAACTACAACCTCATCAAATATTTGCTCTTATTTATATGTGTCAAATCAGTGTAGGTATATTTAGTTTACCCCGCATAACAGCTGAAGCATTTGGAACAAATGGGTGGCTTGGAATTGGATTAGTGTCCGTATTTTTTGTTGTACATATACTTCTTATCGGCTTAGTCTTTAGTTTTGGAAAGGGACGTACAATTTTTAATATTATGGATGTACTACCGAAGTTCCTTTTATGTCCACTTTATATTTGTGTTGCATTGCTTTATGGTGCCCTTGGAATATTGATCGCCAAAAATTTCCAATTAATACTCAGTATGCTTTATTACCCGAACATGTCTATTTTATTTGTTGTCTTAATGGCTATATTAACATATTGGCTTGTTCGTAGAGGAATTTATCATATCGCTAAAGCAACAGTTGTATTTTTTTCAACGATATTAATCGCGCTCCTATTAGGGTTTCATATACCAGAATTTTCGTTCACAAGATTAACTCCATTTTTGTTTGAAGGGGAAAAGGAAGTATTAATGAAAGGGAACCAAGTAGGCTTACACTTTCTAGGTGTTGAGATTGCTTTACTTTTTATACCTTATATTTCGAAACTGAGTACTGCTGTGAGACCTATATTATTTGCTCATCTCTTACTCACATTTATTTATCTAGCTACTTGTTTTATATCGTTTGGATTTTTTAGTTTTGAGCAATTAGTAAATGATGTTTACCCTGTTATAACACTGCTTGAATATGTTGAATTTCCAATTGTCGAAAGAGTTGAAGGTTTTGTTGTTAACTTATTCATGTTTGAAGTCCTAGTTACCATTGTCTTATTTTTTTGGGGAGCAGACCAATTTTTACAGCAAGCTTTACCAAAAATTTCACCACGCTTATCAATACTATGTTTATTATTCATTTCTTCTTTAATCACAGCGTTTATAAATACAAGGAGTGAATTAGAGCTATGGATATACTGGCTCCGATCAGGTGAACTATTAATAGCAATGCTGTTACCCATTTTTTTGTTAATTCTTCTAGGAGTACACCATTTATATAGAAACAAGTGAATGTAGGAGTACGAGTATTTATTAGTTGTTTTCGTAATAATTATTGCTTTTCGTGAATGATATAAGCACGTACAACTAACATCAGTTGCATCTTTTCTTCTCTTGAGCTTTTGTAAAAATCATCAAAAATCCATTGTTAATAAAAATTACAACATAGTTTACAAAAAGAGCCATTAGTTATTACCAAGAAAAAACAGCTCTCATGTAGAGCTGTTTAGTAAAAAGTGTAATGGCTGTGTCTTGATTTTTAAAAAAGAGTGACTAATATTCAATGATCATAATTTAAGTCCAAAAAAATAGTCCTCTTCACCCTGTGAGAGAAAGGACTAAAATGAAAAAGAGAAAAATTGTTTCACCACTTAGTAAGTATTATGAACTATAAATATGTCAGCAGTGTGCTGAAAGTGTGACAATTTTGTGACATTTTACTGACGAATAAACATCCTATAAATTAACATGTTATCCATTTATTTTATTTATATAAGTACGATATTTTTAAAACTTTTTTCAATCTAATTCGTTTAATTAATTGAGTAGGAAATATGATAAACATTATTTACAATGTTGCAGATAAAAAAAGTTAGTATTTCTATAAATTCTAGCTATAGAAATACTAACCGTAATTACACTACGTAATAATTAAATTGAATGGCTATTTATTTACCGATAAACATTTGAGTCCAGTAATTTCCTTGCTCAACATATCCTACACCAATGTGAGTAAAACTTGAGTTAAGGATGTTTTTACGATGACCATCACTGTTCATCCAAGCATTTACAACTTCCTGTGGTGTTTTTTGACCGTATGCAATGTTTTCTCCAGCTGACTTATAAGTTATACCGAATTTCTTCATCATATCAAACGGAGAACCATATGTTGGACTATTATGATCAAAATATTTGTTAGACTGCATATCAGCAGACTTAGTACGAGCAACTTTACTTAGACTCTCGTCTATTTTTAATGCAGGAAGTCCGCTTTTAGCACGTTCTGCATTTGTTAATTCAACTACTTGAAGCTCAAATTGACTTAATGCTGAAGATTCCTGTTGTGGTTGTTCTTCCTGTGGCTTTTCAGGCTGTGTTGGTGCACTTGTCGGTGGTTGAACAACTGGAGCTTCTTCTATAGGTGTATTATTCGATTGTTCTTCAGTAGATGGTTGAGTTGGGATGTCAAGCTTAATATTGTACTGTTCGCTCAATTGTTGTAATAATTGTTGAATCATTTCATTTATTGTTTCTTGTGGGATCTGTGAATGTACTTCATACTTTATAATTGGTTTTATTGTGGTTTGATTACTTTCTGCTGAACTCATCCCTGGTGAAGCAAATAATAGAGTCATAGCAGTTGCGGTAGATAGTAATATTCCTTTTTTCATAGTGTTTATTCCTCCTCGGTGTTTAAGAAAATTGTATCTAGTTTTATTTCTCTCTTACATCAACTATATCATGCAATTTTTGTAATAATTAAGGGAGAACATGCCAGTGACATATATAAGGAAGTTCTAATCGTTTTAATTTGATGAAAACGATGATTACTTAAGTGAATATAAGACATTTCCAAATAAATACATCAAGATTTATCTTGCTATTAAAATCCATCAAAGATAAATATTACATTTAATTGACGGTTGACATATTTTCTATTACTAACTTTTAAGACAATTTCATTACAAATTGTTAACAAGCACTGTTATATGTTTGTAATATTATAAATAGGATTAAGGTAAAATTTAACAAAGAGGTTAGGTGAGGGGGTGCTGAACTTCTTGTTGAACATTAAAAAATCGTAACTCTATATACATGTTCGATGTACTGTTAATGAGTTACGATTAAAATACTAATTATAAATTAAGATTTTCCTGTTTAAAGAAGTTAGGCGTTATAAGTGCATTATTATATTCTTTGTGAAAAATGTGAGTTGTTGCAGGGGATACAGGTGGGATTAGCCATGTCCAATCCCCAGTAACTTGTCTCCCGCAAGCTCGTTCTTTTTGTTCAAACATCTTAAATTGTTGACTTGCAGTATGATGATCAACAATACTAACGCCATCACGTTTATAAGAGTGTAACACAGCTGTATTTAATTCAATAAGTGCTCTGTCCTTCCAAAGATTAGCTTGCTTTGTCGTATCAAGTTCCATTAAAGATGCTAACTTGGGAAGTAAATTATATCTGAGTTCATCTGCGAGGTTTCTTGCTCCAATTTCTGTTCCCATGTACCACCCGTTAAATGGAGCAGCTGTGTATTGTATACCTCCAATTTCTAATTTCATATCAGCGATAATTGGAACAGCATACCATTTAATATTTAAATCTTTAAACCAAGGATATTCTGGATGTTCTAAATGTACTTCAATGACTTTTTCTTTAGGGATATGAAAAAACTTAGGTATGTTATTATTTATTTGTATGACAAGCGGTAATAAATCAAAGTGTGTACCTTCACCTTTCCACCCGAGCTGTTGGCATTGTTTAGTGAAGGGGATGGAGCTTGGGTCTCCGATTACACCATAGTCCGTTTCATAGCCAGCGTAACGAATTAATTGATGGTTCCAGATCCTTATTTGCTCGTCTTTCTTCATTGGGTTAAAAATGGTTATGGTGGATCTAATATTGCCGTTGTTTGAAGCATAATCAATATGTTTAAACAATGCATCACTTATATCTTCTTCAGTTGTGAGGTGACGAAAATCAAAAACTTTTAGGCTGTCCCAAAAGAGTCTGCCAATACATCGATTACTATTGCGCCAGGCTACCTTAGCCCCATATTCTAACTCATCAAACGTGTGCGAGTAGGTGCCATGTTCAGTAATTTCTTCTTTTATGCACGTTATTCGATCATTCACTTCTCGTTCTGTTTTTTTTAATTCCATGTAACATTCTTTAATAAATTTCTGTGCTTCTTGAAGTAACAAGTTGTTCAATGAATAGTCCTCCAGTTTTTTTACTTCACCGAAAGTGTAATAGAAATTAAGTTAAACTTCAAGCTATACATGCATATTAGCTGAAAATGAGTTGGGGATGAGAATGTTAAGAGTATTTTCCGGTTAAGGTGAAAGTTTGAAGAATGCTATTGTAGGGGTTTACTTAAAGTTATTTTTCGCATTGATTATTGTTATTCTTTCCAAAATTTAATTGCGGATTGTATTAAATCTTGCAACATCTTGTACTCTATAATTTTAACAATTATAAATACCTTGTTTGCCATCTAAAATAAATAAATAGGAACAAAGTGTATCATAAGAATAAAAAAGCCACCAATCTTCAAACTGTTCATTTGATTGGTGACTTTAAAGTTATGATTCTAGTTATTTACTAATAAACATTTGAGTCCAATAGTTACCCTGTTCAACATAACCAACACCAATATGAGTGAAGCTAGAGTTTAAAATGTTTTTACGATGACCTTCACTATTCATCCAAGCATTTACAACTTCTTGAGGCGTTTTTTGACCGTAAGCAATATTTTCTCCAGCTGATTTATATGTGATACCGAACTTTTTCATCATATCAAAAGGTGAACCATAAGTTGGACTATTATGGTCAAAATATTTATTAGACTGCATGTCAGCAGATTTAGTACGTGCTACTTTACTTAATTCCTCATCAATTTTTAACGCCGATAATCCATTTTTTGCACGCTCAGCATTCGTTAAATCTACAACTTCTTGTTCAAACTTGCTTAAAGCGCTTGACTGTTCAGTAGTTGGCTCTTTAACTTCAGTTTGTGGAGTAGGTTTAGAAGTATTTTGCTCAACTGGTTTTGGTTTAGCTATTTCTTGTTCAGGAACAGTAACATTTCCATTATTTAAAAGTTTTTTAGCTTCAGTTAAATCAATATTATATTTCTCAGCAATTTGATTGAGCATATCTTGTATATTTACATTGCCCTCTGTCATTTGCGTCATTATTTTTTGTAAGTTTGGAGTCACTTGACCTTCATTAAATGTGATTTCTTGTGGGGTTGGACAATCTATTTTAAAATTAGAAGTATTAGTATTTGGGTTACTAGCTGCAGAACTCATTCCAGGTGAAGAGATTAATAACGTTACAGCTGCTGCAGTTGATAATAAGAATGTTTTTTTCATATTGTTATTCCTCCTCGTTGTTTATCTTACATATCCACTATAACATCTCTTTTTTGTCATATTTATGGTTGAAATACCCAATATAAAAGAAAGAATAGTTAAATAACTGATAAAACATTGAGAAATCAAGGCTGAGCGACAGAGATAAAGGTTTACGTGCATATGGTGTAATACCATATATAAACATTAAAGATAAATATTACATTGATATAAGTATTGACAACTTTTTAGATAGCACTATTTACTACAATTTTATTACAGCTTATTACATAATTTTGATGATTTATAACACATTTGTAAAAAATGATGAGAAGGGATACATTGAATTCTTCTGAATTTTAGTAGATATGGATATAATATCTATATCGTGCTCTTTTTAAATGCGATTTAAGATTCTCCATAAACATATTTAGCCAAGTGGGGCAAATGTGGCGAAGAAAAGTTTGTACTATATACTATAAAGTCAAAATAATAAAAAAATCTGTCAGTAAATTTTTTTTCGATTTACACGACATAAATAAGCTAACAATGTCGGAAAAATAATGCGCAGCAAATAGTTGTGCATTTTTTATTGGCTAAATTACATAACGCTTCATTTAAAGTCTCTTTTTATGACAATGAAAGCAACAATAAAATGAATTTGATTAAAGAAACGCATCACATCAATCAATTAGTTTAATTTGTCAAAAATCGAAGAGCATACAGTTGTTATAAGAATGAAAAGGTATAAATATCTGTTTCTCTTTCGTAACAAATTTGCATAGAAAAGAGGTGTCTAAAAAGTATAAATGCAGACTTTAAGACACCTCTTTTCTATGGCATATAATAGTTTTGGCTAACTATATTAAAAGAATCTTAAGAAGTTCTTCATAGTTATATGAGCTAATAGTTAATAACTATCCAGTATATTAGTAGTAACTTAGAAATTACATTTGCTGAATGATTGACCCATTGAACAATACTTATCACAAAGGAGGAAACAGAAGTTGCTTGAGTGGGGATAATTTTTAGTTTTAATAATATGTCTAAGTGTAGCAGCTGTAAATGTATTCCTTGACCCTATTTTTGAAGATAATCAAAGAAATCAACCAATAAATGAAAATAATAATGTAGTCGTCAAAGTAGACGATATCAATACACATAAAAATTTAGTAGAACAACCTTTAAATAAATCACTCATTTATCAGGGAGATTTAGTCCTAATCAAGTCTCAATACCCTGTTCGTGAAGAAAGTGTAAGATCAGATATTGTAAAATTATCCAAGTATAAAGAATTAAAGCAGGGATATAGATTACGTAATACTAAAATTGAATTATCTAGAGATGTAGCACAAAGGTTTTCGCAAATGGTATATTTCGCTAAAAGAGATGGTGTTCGGAATTTCACAATTAATAGTGGTTTTAGAGGGTTTGATGAGCAAAATAGACTTTATAAAGAAATGGGACCAACGATTGCAATGCCCCCAGGCTATAGTGAACATAATGCCGGCTTATCACTTGATGTAGGTTCAACTAAAACGAAAATGATTCATGCAGCTGAAGGAAAATGGATTGAAAAAAATGCTTGGCGGTTTGGTTTTATTTTACGCTATCCAAAGGATAAGACCGAAATTACAGGTATACAATACGAACCGTGGCATATTCGGTATGTTGGTTTACCGCACAGCGCCATTATGTATGAAAATAATCTTGTTTTAGAAGAATATTTAGATTATTTAAAAGAAGAGAAGTTTGTTTCTGTCAGTGTGAACGGACTTAGTTATACTGTTTATTATTACCATATGACACAAATGAGCTCGGTAAAGTTACCACAAAACAAACGTTATGAGCTTTCAGGCAATAATATAGATGGAATAATCGTGATGATATACGAACAAGAAATGGTAGTATAATTTATCACAAATATTTTTTTACAGTTGTTTGCTAACTTTGTACTTTACACAATTCAAATAGAAAATAGGATCACTAAACTATCAATTAAGGAGAGTTGAATGATGAAAAAATTAACAGTAGTATTCACTATCATTATCATTATCATCGCAGCAACGAGTAGTAAACACGTATACAATAAGTTCTTTTCGTAACTTTGTTGCTTTGTTACTAAAAACAGACAATATGTTAAGTGTAAAGGGGAGGGGGAATAATTTTTAAAATAGCAGAAACAGCGTATACGAGACTTATACTTTTTACAACGGAAAGCAACAATCAATGTGAAAAAGAGACTTAAGAAAGCGTCTTAAGGTAAGATAAACGATAAGTGCAATTTAACAATAAAATGTGCTAAAAAGCAATTCCTTCATGTAAAAGGCAATTGCTTTTTGTTTTGTAATTCATTTAAATTTGTGTGAGAGTCAATATGGAATAATGTGGATTATAATTGAGATTTATACTATATTATTATTAAGTAGACTGAAGTGATAGCTGCTGAACATTGAAACTGACGTATTTTGGATGTACAGTGGCTATTCTTGTATGGATAGTTTTTTTACGATAAAAATCAACACGAATACAGCTAGATATCGTGCAGCTTTTTAGCTAAACGATGACTGTTGTGTAAATTCATGTCTTCATCTTCCAAATTAAGAACAATAGCACAAAAGTTAACGAGAGGCTCTATTCGTAAACATCTGTGATATTGAGACTTATTTAGTACAGTAATTAATGATTTTTTGCAATTGACTACATTTTATATGAGAATAGATGCCACGAATGCTTGGTTTATACGTATTTAGTTCTTTGTATGAAAAACAACAATCAATGTTAAAACAGCCTTTAATATAGCAGAGTCGTATTTGTTGACATACAAATCGCTGAATCAATGTCGAGCTAAAGATTTGAATAGTAGAAATGTTCTTTTATTTATTCAGTATTGTTTATGACATTTATGAAAATATAGGGGGTTTTATGAAAATTCTATTAAGAATTATATCTATAGCTTGTTTTCTTTATGCCTTGTCAATGATTTATATTAAAGGTCATATTGATATTGTAACGATTTTTTTATCCATTTTTGCATTAATTTTATTATTGAGCACATTTTATTATAAACAAGTGTTGCTTTATATCTCAAAAAGAAAAAAGCTTAGCTTTTTACTTTATTTATTTTTAGGGCTGTTTGTATTAATGAGCATATGGTTCGAAATTCTTATGTATAAAGCACAAAATGATTCGATTCCTGCTGATATTGATTTTATTATAGTTCTTGGTTCGGGTTTAAAAGATGGTAAACCATCTGCAACTTTACAAAATAGATTAAATATGGCTTTCGATTTTATGAAAGAGCATCCCGACATACAGGTAATTACTACTGGAGGAACTGGTATCGGTGAAGTAAAATCTGAAGGTGAAGCTATGGAAGAATATCTAATATCCTTAGGTGTTAATGAATCATTGATTATTCCCGAAACAGTCGCAACGAGTACATTTGAAAACTTACTTTACTCTAAAGGATTAATAACTGACTTTAATAATAATAATCGCGTAGCTATAGTAACTAGTGACTTTCATTTGCTTCGTGCTAAAATGCTAGCAAACCGTCTAGACTATGATGCATACGGAGTTTCTGCTAAAACCCCATTGTATGAGACAGTCTACTCGCATATTAGAGAGTATGCAGCACTCGTCAATTCGTTTTTCTTTAATAAACAATAAAGCTCCTACGTTGAATATTGATACAAACTCGTTTTTTTAACGAAATGGTGGCTTTCTAACTCAAGTAACTACAGTCAATGTAGAAACTACTCCAATAAAAAAAATGAGCTACTCTATTTTGTCATAGAATAGCTCATTTTTTAATAGTTTGTTAGCTTAGTTGTATCATTATTTACCAATAAACATTTGAGTCCAATAGTTACCCTGTTCAACATAACCAACACCAATATGAGTGAAGCTAGAGTTTAAAATGTTTTTACGATGACCTTCACTATTCATCCAAGCATTTACAACTTCTTGAGGTGTTTTTTGACCGTAAGCAATATTTTCTCCAGCTGATTTATATGTGATACCGAACTTTTTCATCATATCAAACGGCGAACCATAAGTTGGACTATTGTGGTCAAAATATTTGTTTGACTGCATATCAGCAGATTTAGTACGTGCTACTTTACTTAATTCCTCATCAATTTTTAACGCGGATAATCCATTTTTTGCACGCTCAGCATTCGTTAAATCTACAACTTCTTGTTCAAACTTGCTTAAAGCGCTTGACTGTTCAGTAGTCGGCTCTTTAACTTCAGTTTGTGGAGCAGGTTTAGAAGTATTTTGCTCAACTGGTTTTGGTTTAGCTACTTCTTGTTCAGGTACAGCTACGTTGCCGTTATTTAAAAGTTTTTTTGCTTCAGTTAAATCAATATTATATTTCTCAGCAATTTGATTGAGCATATCTTGTATATTTACATTGCCCTCTGTCATTTGCGTTATTACTTTTTGTAAGTTTGGAGTCAATTGACCTTCATTAAATTGGATTTCTTGTGGAGTTGGACAATCTATTTTAAAATTAGAAGTATTAGTATTTGGATTACTAGCTGCAGAACTCATACCTGGTGAAGAGATTAATAACGTTACAGCCGCTGCAGTTGATAATAAGAATGTTTTTTTCATATTGTTATTCCTCCTCGTTGTTTATCTTACATATCCACTATAACAGCTGTTTTTTGTCATATTTCTGGTTGAAATACCCAATATAAAAGAAAGAATAGTTAAAAAACTAATAAAACATTGAGAGATCAAGGCTGAGCTATAAATATAAAGGCATACGTGTATATATTGGAATACCATATATAAACATTAAAGAGAAATATTACATTGATATAAGTATTGACAACTTTTTAGATTGCAGATTTTATTTCAAACATATTACATTAAGTAACATGATGTTAAAATACGTGTAATTATCATATAGGAAAAATTGATAAAATAATTTATTTTTTCGGAGAAAATATTTATGTATAACCATATTTGAAAATACCTGTTTCAAAATGCCAAGATTGTTATTAAATAAAATTTGATACAAATGCAATTTGACTTTAAAAAGTCTTCAGGTAAATTTTTAGGTACTTTTAATAGACAGTTTTCACATTGATTGTTGTTTTGCATATTAAGAAATAAACCGTACACAACTAAAGTTTGAGGCAACATTACTTCTTTACAACGATGACAAACAATTTAAAACTGCTTTGATGGTATTAAATTGGTAACAATAACAACATAGTTTACGAAAAGAGCCAATCAATGAGAATTAAAACATGCTGATCATGAATCCCTACAGACTTAATATTTGGAACAAAGGTAGCAAACAGAAGCTTAAGATGTATAAAATTTATGTATGTACCATTTTAAAATGTAGAATTAGAAAATTAATACGAAAAAAAGTTAGCTATTCTATATTTCTAAGAATAGCTAACTTTGAGATTAATAGTTTTATTATTTACCAATAAACATTTGAGTCCAATAGTTACCTTGTTCAACATAACCAACACCAATATGAGTGAAGCTAGAGTTTAAAATGTTTTTACGATGACCTTCACTATTCATCCAAGCATTTACAACTTCTTGAGGTGTTTTTTGGCCGTAAGCAATATTTTCTCCAGCCGATTTATATGTGATACCGAACTTTTTCATCATATCAAACGGTGAACCATAAGTTGGACTATTGTGGTCAAAATATTTGTTTGACTGCATATCAGCAGATTTAGTACGTGCTACTTTACTTAATTCCTCATCAATTTTTAATGCTGATAACCCATTTTTTGCACGCTCAGCATTCGTTAAATCTACGACTTCTTGTTCAAACTTGCTTAAAGCGCTTGACTGTTCAGTAGTCGGCTCTTTAACTTCAGTTTGTGGAGCAGGTTTAGAAGTATTTTGCTCAACTGGTTTTGGTTTAGCTACTTCTTGTTCAGGCACAGCTACGTTACCGTTATTTAAAAGTTCTGTTGCTTCAGTTAAATCAATATTATATTTCTCAGCAATTTGGTTAAGCATTTCTTGTACATTTACATTGCCCGCTGTCATTTGAGTAATTACTTTTTGTAAGTTTGGAGTCAATTGACCTTCATTAAATTGGATTTCTTGTGGAGTTGGACAATCTATTTTAAAATTAGAAGTATTAGTATTTGGATTACTAGCTGCAGAACTCATACCAGGTGAAGAGATTAATAATGTTACAGCTGCTGCAGTTGATAATAAGAAAGTTTTTTTCATATTGTTATTCCTCCTCGTTGTTTATCTTACATATCCACTATAACAGCCGTTTTTTGTAATAATACTGGAATAAATCACCTTAGTTATTTAAGCACTTAGCCAAAAGGCAGGATGAAAAGGTGAGACATACTGATAGATCAAGGTAAACAGGGAATATATAGTTTATAATTCATAATGGTAATTGTACCAAAATTAGTTAAGACAGAAAAATATTACATTGATATATATATTGACAACTTTTTAAATTGCAAATTATATTTCAAGCAAATTACATTTAGTAACTAAGTATTAAAATACTTGTAAAGAATATATAGTTAAAATTGCTATAATAATTTGTAGTGTTGAATTACTGTGATCATCCATCTTTGAAATTATATTTTTTGCATGATTTGAGCTAAGTAATAGGTTAGAAAAACATACTAGTTCATTAAAAAAATCTTCAGACATATTTTAACGTTCATATTAAGAGGCTGATTTCGCATTGATTGTTGTTTTTCGTATTAAGAAATAAACTTTACACAACTAAAGTTCGTAGCATCTTTTCTTCTGAACAACGATGCCTAACAATATAAAATCACTTTTTTGGACTAAATTGTTAACAATAGCAACAAAGTTTACGAAAAGAGCCTTACAATAAGAATTAAAAAATACTGACATGAATAAAGGTAAGAGAGACATTGGTATATCATTGCAGAAAAATATCGAAGAATAGCTAAATTTATAACAAGTTGAATGAAGTTAAAAAGGGGCTATTTTCACATTGTTCGATATTCTAGTGAGAAGATATTAAATCAGGAAAAAACTAGTATTCGTAGCATCTTTTCGCAAACCTAATCATTGGAACAAAGGTATTGAACTGACAAAATGAAAAATGGATTCGAAAATAATTATGTAGAGACCATTTTTAAATGTAGAATTAAAAAGATTAATACGAAAAAAAGTTAGCTATTCTACATTTCTAAGAATAGCTAACTTTGAGATTAATAGTTTTATTATTTACCAATAAACATTTGAGTCCAATAGTTACCTTGTTCAACATAACCAACACCAATATGAGTGAAGCTAGAATTTAAAATGTTTTTGCGATGGCCTTCACTATTCATCCAAGCATTTACAACTTCTTGAGGTGTTTTTTGGCCGTAAGCAATATTTTCTCCAGCCGATTTATATGTGATACCGAACTTTTTCATCATATCAAACGGTGAACCATAAGTTGGACTATTGTGGTCAAAATATTTGTTTGACTGCATATCAGCAGATTTAGTACGTGCTACTTTACTTAATTCCTCATCAATTTTTAACGCCGATAATCCATTTTTTGCACGCTCAGCATTCGTTAAATCTACGACTTCTTGTTCAAACTTGCTTAAAGCGCTTGACTGTTCAGTAGCTGGCTCTTTAACTTCAGTTTGTGGAGCAGGTTTAGAAGTATTTTGCTCAACTGGTTTTGGTTTAGATATTTCTTGTTCTGGAACAGTTACATTTCCATTATTTAAAAGTTTTTTTGCTTCAGTTAAATCAATATTATATTTCTCAGCAATTTGATTGAGCATATCTTGTATATTTACATTGCCCTCTGTCATTTGTGTCATTACTTTTTGCAAGTTTGGAGTCAATTGACCTTCATTAAATTGGATTTCTTGTGGAGTTGGACAATCTATTTTAAAATTAGAAGTATTAGTATTTGGGTTACTAGCTGCAGAACTCATACCAGGTGAAGAGATTAATAATGTTACAGCCGCTGCAGTTGATAATAAGAATGATTTTTTCATAATGTCATTCCTCCTTGGTGTTTTGCTTACAACTCCACTATAACAGCTGTTTTTTGTCATATTTCTGGTTAAAATACCCAGTTATAAAGACAGAATTTTAAAAAAACATATATAACATTGAGAGAACAAGGCTGACCCACAGGAATAAAGCTTTATGTACATATTTTACGATACCATATATATACATCATAGAGAAATATTACATTGATAGACCTATTGACAACTTTTTTGATTGCACTTTTTGTTACATCTATATTACGATTAGATACAGAGCAGTAAAAAACTTGTTACTTCGTAAACTTCCTGTCGTTTAGCTTGTGATAATGTATGGTTAACTTTTATTTGGACGTGACAAACTTCCTTTACATAATATATTAGCATGTAAGAAAAAGGAGGTTTGCACGATATATGCAGTATCAGCAAATGGGCACTACTCAAGCTCAGAATATCGCTAGTTATCAGCAACTATTTATGCAACATGCTGCACTAGCAGAGCACTACACTCGTCAGATGATGGCTTTTGCAAGTAATTCTAGTTCTTACTATAGATATGCTGAGCTAGTTTATTTTCATAAATCAAGAGCGATTAGATACAAAGGATTATTCTCTGCGACACCGTTTATACAATAAAAATCATCAGGTGGAAACATTATCCACCTGATTATAACGGTTTATAAGTCATCTTATATTATTTACATAACATATTGAAACCAAAGGAGTGAAATTTGTGGATTCAGTTCTTTTCAAAGAATTTACATTAAACAATGGAATTAAAATAAAAAACCGATTTTTCAAAGGTGCTATGAGTGAGGCTCTCGCAAATAAGCATCATCAACCTACTGAAGCAATTTATCATTTATATGAAACGTGGGCGCGAGGTGGCACGGGAATAGTTGTGACTGGTAATGTCATGGTGGATAGAAAAGCATTAGGTGAAACGAGAAATGTCGTTGTTGAAGATGAAAGTATCTTACCTTTTTTAGAAAAATGGGCAGAAAAAGGAACAATAAATGATACACACTTATGGATGCAATTGAATCATCCAGGCAAGCAAGCTCCAAAAGGTGTCGTAAAAGAAACAGTTGCTCCATCAGCGATTCCGTTGCATGAAAGTTTAAGTAGGTTCTTTCCTCACCCTAGGGAAATTACAAGCTCGGAGATTAATGATTTAATTCGTAGGTTTGGTAACAGTGCTAAGCTAGCAAAAAAAACAGGGTTTACTGGTGTGCAAATTCACGGAGCACACGGATACCTTATTAGTCAATTTCTATCTCCAAGACATAACCAACGTAATGATGAATGGGGAGGAGATATAGATGGTAGAATGAAATTTTTAATAGAAATATATAGAGAAATAAGAAATCAAACTGGATCGTTTCCGATAAGTGTGAAGATGAATTCTGCTGACTTTATGAAAGCAGGTTTTACTGAGGAAGAAGCGATGTATGTCGCTAAACAGTTAGAAATAGAAGGAGTAGACTTGTTAGAAATTTCAGGAGGTTCATATGAAAATCCTCAAATGACAGGAAGAAATGTGAAGGAGAGTACAAAGGTTAGAGAGGCGTATTTTCTTGATTTTGCTGAAAAGCTTAGAAAAACAGTACATATGCCATTATGTGTTACAGGAGGATTCCGGTCAACGATAGGAATGGAAAATGCAATTCAATCTAATGCGACGGATTTTATAGGAATTGCTCGTCCACTAGCAGTTTATCCAGACCTTCCACGTTTAATTGCAAACAAAAGTCTTCAAGAAGTCGTCTTACCTCAAAAGAAAATCGGGGTGAAAGGCATTGATAATAAGGTGCCATTTGAAATAATATGGTATTCACAACAAATGAAGAGATTAGGGCAAGGGAAAAAGATAAAACATAATCATCCTGTTTGGCTTTCACTACTTCAGGCAGTGTTGAAAAATGGCAAGGAAGCTATTCAACAACAAAGAATAAAATAACACCTTTTTTAACTCTGTTGTTCATGTTCTTAAATTTAATCTTTCTATAAAAACTCTTTTCGTATACTTTATTGCTTTTTTTTACTTGCAATTTGTATAGTTTTTAAGAAGAAAAGATGTTCAAGTATGTTAGCTCTTTCGTGTTTAGCTGTTATTACGAAATTAACACTTAGAAGAGACATATATATAAATAGCATGTATAACTTGTATGTTTTAATTTATTCATTTGAAACAAGCAAATAAAAAGAACCATCTCTATTTTTATCTGGAGATTGGTTCTTATGCTTGTGCTTATAAACTAAGTCTTTTTTCGTTTTCGTTTTCCGTGTTCTCATATCAGCAAAAACAAAGGGGCTCCTGTTTTCTTCGGGGTTCCTTTTTCCTTCTCTTATTGCTTTCAGCCGAATCTTTTTTGCTTTAGATTGTGCCAAAATAATCACTCCTTAAGAATATTTGTTCTTAATTATAGTGTAAAATAGAGAAGAGCTCAACACTTTACTCTAACTAAATGTAAGTTTTTTATCTTAGAGAATAGTTTTTTCATTATATCATCCTCTTTTCGTTTACTGTGTTGCTATTGTTTTAAAATATTAGTTAAGCGGGGAATCAACGAAAGACCTATTAAAGAATAAATTAACGGAAAAGTCATTTCAAATTTTTTGAAAACCTAAGCATAATGGTATTAACAAAAGTTTGGGAGTAAAAATAATGAATTTATAGCATATTTATATGGGGACTTAAAAGCCACAAGCTATATGAACTATAATGGTTAATAAGTCTATAACATTAATCTTACAGGAGGGTTGAAGGTGGTTCATTTTACACCTTAACACAACATGAAAATACTAAGAGGTTTTGGGATATTTATCTTTTTTATCTTCGTAATTCTTTACATAATCATTCGTTTGGGTATGGAAAGCAGTACCTTATTTCAAATTATGACGGATATATTACTGTCTGTAGCTGTGTTATTAACTGTTATGTCCATGTTTCTTAAGACAAGAAATAAATGAACTCGTTATTGAAATTTCGCTCATTAAATGTAGACTATTGTAAATTTAGAATTAATAGCTTATCTAAGGAATGAAGATTCATAAGTGACCAAATGTAATAAGTACTAAATGTGGAAGACAGTATAGTGTTGTAATACTTACCGTCTTCTTATTTTTTTCCTTATTTTAAATTATACTGTTCGTTATTTTTCGTACTTAGGATATTTTACGTATATTTCGAGTCTTGTGGAAATTTATTGCTCATTTATAATAGGATTTCAATAGCAACAAAATTTAAATAGGATTAATGATCATTATGAAGGTAGAAATAAATTGATAAAGATTCTATGTTGTTTTATTGCATATTTTCTATGCACAGTTTGTATATATGAAATATGGGCGGTAAAACTTTGTTTAGTACCTTGCATTATTCAATACTGTATATTATCATTAAGTTGTGGTAAATATTAGTTTTATAGGTAGTAACTAGAAAAAACTTAAAGGAAAGAAAAATAGGAGGTGCATATAGTGAATGTACAATTTAAAAAAGGTGTCTTAGAATTATGCGTCTTACTTTTAATATCAAAAAAAGATCAATATGGGTATGAACTAGCTCAAAATATATCGAATAAAATTCAAATGGCAGAAGGAACTTTATACCCTTTACTTAGAAGGCTAACGAAGGACGAATATGTATCAACTTATTTAGCTGAATCGACGGAAGGACCACCGAGAAAGTATTATTCATTAACAACTAAAGGAAGCGACTATATGACCATTCTAGTTGATGAATGGCAGCAATTTTCTAAGGCTGTTAATTTATTTATAGAGGAGGGATTAAATCATGAGTAAACAAGAATTTTTAACTAAGCTTGAGCAATTGTTAAAGCGTGTTCCTGAGCATGAACGAAAAGAAATGTTATATGACTATATAGAGCATTTTGAAGTAGGGCTAGATAATGGAAAGAGTGAAGAGGAATTGATAAGTGAACTGGGTGACCCAGAACAGATTGCGCGTGATCTTTTGACAGTCTACCGTGTTGAGCTAGCTGAAAAAGACAAGTCAGTTTCAAATATGATGAACGCAATTTTTGCTACAACGAGCCTTAGTTTTATTAATATTGTATTTGTATTGGGTCCTGTATTAGGTTTAATAGGTGTATATATTGCGTTATGTGGAGTTGCAATTGCGTTTACACTTTCGCCAGTAGTACTTATACTGTCGCTACTAATTAATGGCCCAGCAGGGAGTTTAGCTGTTAACTTTTTTGTGGCAATCACATTATGTAGCTTAGGTTTATTAATGGGGATAGGTATGATAAAGCTCGGAAAGTATCTATATAATATTATTCTCCGTTACATTAAATTTAACATTCATATTATTAAAGGAGGTCAGACAGTATGAAAAAACTGTTACTTGGGTTGCTAGTCGTTTTTCTTATAGGAGTTGTTGGATCCGTTGTTTCAATTAATGCAACAGGAGGATTATCAATTAATACGGTAACTTTACATGATAAAAAAGTAGTTCAGAATGAAGAGATAAAAAAAATTGACATAGACTTTGCGTCAACTGATATAGAAGTTTTACCTTCTGACGATGACCGCTTTACTATTGAGGTAAATGGTAAAGTAAGTGAAAAGCTGAAAGATAAATTTCAATTAGAAGTAGAAGAAACAGGTGATTTGCTGAAGGTACAGTTTAAAAAACCAGATACTTATTTTCATATTGGTATATCTATAGTAGATACAACTGTATCAGTGTTTTTGCCTACAAAGTTATATGAATCAGTAACATTACACACAGCGTCAGCTGATATTGAAGCTGAACAAATAAAAGCTACTCAATTTAATATATCAGCAGCATCTGGTGATATTGAAACGAAAGGCATAGAGGCTGATCGGATTTTTGTAACAACTGCATCAGGAGATATTACAGTAGATGATCAGCAAGCTGTTCATTCATCATTTAAGGCATCATCTGGTGATATGATTTTAACAAATGTAATAGGTGATTTAAAAGCAAATAATGCTTCTGGGGATATTTCCATATTTAATGAGGAATCTTCTGGAAACATTACCGCAGATGCTGCGAGTGGTGATGTAGATATCGAATTTGTAAAACCCCCGTCATCTCTATACATTAATTTTAGAAGTAGTTCAGGTGATGGAGTCGTTGAACTAGATGGTGTGAACTATGACGAAAAATCTGATGGCCGGATAATCGGCACGATTGGATCCGGGGATCATGAATTAATTGTTGATATATCATCTGGTGATTTCACACTTCGATAATAATCACGACTGATAAATAATCCGAATTGACCGATAAACCCGAGTAATTGACCCAAAAATGATAAAAATTGACCGATAAACTAAAAGATTTGACCCGTAAATCCAGGAAATTGACCGATAAACTATAGGATTTGACTCGCAAACTCATTTAGTTGATCAATATCGTAGTAGGATATGACCCTCACTGCTTTTACGCACTGAGGGTCATACCCCTTTAGCACCCAAAAATTTGTTGCAACATAGGGTCATCCTCTAGAAATTTCAATGCTTGCTGCCGATACTCATCATCATGCAAATATGTATACCGATTCGGTTTAATTGTTGGAGCGATTTCAATGGCCTGTCGGTATTCATCCTTATGTAATTGTAACGTTTTTATATATTCAAAAAAGCCAGTTCTAGTAAATACTTTCATCATTCGTTCTGCACGATGACATTGTACATTAGCCATAATATATGTAGCGAGGCCAACTTGAATCCCATGCATTTGTGGTGAAGTGGATATTTTATCAAGTGCATGAGATATAAGATGTTCTGAGCCACTAATAGGAGAACTATTGCCACTTATCGCTGTTGCAATTCCACCCATAGTCAATGAGCTTATTAATTCCTTTAAAAAAATAGGGCTACTTATTTCATTCATCGGAGTTCGTATAAAGCTGTTTACAGCTTTTTTACTAAGCATTGATGCAAAAGCGCTAACAGAACTCACCCCATGGTTTTCTTCAAATTCCCAATCATACAATGCAGTGATATTTGACATTAAGTCACCGATACCTGCTAAAATGAATCGCTTAGGTACTTGTTCTATAATTTGCAAGTCAGCAATAATACCATAAGGGACTTTTGCGGGTACCGTTGTTTTCTTGCCATTAACCTCGATAGAACAATTACTGCTTGCAAATCCATCATTGGACGCTGAGGTAGGTATACTTATAAATGGTACTCTTCTAGAAAAAGCAATATATTTTCCATAATCAATGATTGTTCCACCGCCCATTGCCAAAACGACTTCATAACGTTCCATCTCAAAGGCAGTTTTGATAAGTGCTTGGATATCTAAATTACTTGATAACAGTTTCATATCTAACTTCAACGTTGTTATCGATTGTTGAATCGTATCTTTATAAGTATGGTAAGTAAAATCATCAAAAAGAATAACCGCATTCGTAAAACCATGTTTCTGTAAAATTTGTTCTAGATGTAGCGAAGCTCCTTGCCGTATTTCTAAAATAGCAGGGATGGGTATAGAAGTCACAGGATTGATCATTAAGATATCATTCCTTTGTTCACCAAATACTGCTCAATTTCTGTAAATGCTTCTACAGCAACATATGGTAATTTTTTTTCACTTAATAAATTCTGTAGGCCATTCTTTGCAAAAGTGATATCTGCGTGTGCAGCAGGATGAGAATCCGGTTCACTATCTCCAGCGAAAAACACAAGGTCATATTGTTCTTTTAACTCTTGAATTACTTTTGCTTTATCAATTCCGTACCGTTCAGAGTAATGTCTATGTTCTGGGTCAATATTTAAATGCACATTTCTTTCTTGATAAAATCCTTTATTAGAAAGCACTTCTACGTCAGTTACATGATATTTCTGTAAAATATGTTTTATGTAGTAGTCAGTTCCTGCACTTAAAATATAAAAATCACCACCGTTTTGTTGAACATGTTCGATGAATGTAGGTACGTATTCATCAATCGGAATAGCAAGAATATCATCAATGATTTGTTGTTCTTCTTGATGGATGGATGTAAATACTGTTGATAAGAAATCAATGTCCTTTATATCTCC
This sequence comes from Nanhaiella sioensis, assembly GCF_046557775.1. NCBI lineage: Bacteria > Bacillati > Bacillota > Bacilli > Caryophanales > Bacillaceae > Nanhaiella > Nanhaiella sioensis. Next base: position 4,808,253 of record NZ_JBKAEG010000001.1, on the reverse strand, counting down.
AGCCTTCCATTGCTTACGTAGCTCTTCACCTTGTTTAAAATATTTTTCGATGACGATATAATAAAAGTCTTTTTTCGAAATTGTACCATCGAAATCGGAAACAAATGCCCATTTTTTCATGACTATTACCCCCATTTTTTCATGTCTTTTTTGTTGTTTTCGAATGAATAAATTAATGGCTTCGCTATAGTATTCTCTATGATTTGCTATGATATATCATCATAACATAATTCGTGCTTGGATAATGAAGCGTTTAAATTTCACAGAAAAAAATATAGTAAACTACTAATATTATTGTAGTTTACTATCTGAGTTCATCTGTTTGTTTTTGAAAAAATCGATAGCTCCATATTAGACCAGTAAAGAATAACATTAATGCTATATACGCTGGTAACAGGTGTATAAAGGTCGTATAACCGATCGCTATATGTATTGAAATCCCAGTTATAAAAGCTGGGATACCTCCAATGAACAAAGTCCACCATACCCATTTGTTACCTTGTTGAAATCCCCATAAAGATACCGTTAACACTAATAAGCCGACACTAAATAAGGCACTGCCAAAACCAGCACGATCGTGGGCAATTACAGGAATTAATCGCTCATTGAACAACTGTATAAGTTCAGGAGGCATGCAAATATACAATAAATCTGTTGGTACAAATACCGATGTAACACCAATATAAGAAATAATTATGCCCCCAAGAACAAATGCAAATCCTAACATTACAAAAGCAAGTTGGCCAAATAAACTTTGCTTCCATATTTTATGGTTTTTTGTATTCGTAGAAGTAGGGGTATTAATAATTCCTTTCGTTTTTAAAAATCCTAACACGTAAAAGGGTAATAATAGTAGCCAAAACAGTAGATGAAGCCAATCAAAATAACCATACCCTATAAATAAAAAAATGCCGAGAAATCCGGTTATAGCTGCTAGATCAATCGCTTGTTTTGCCCATCGAAGCCCCTTCTTAACACCGTATGAAGCTAAATTCATATAAACAATGCCACCTGAAATCATCGTTCCAGCAAGCGTCATTCGGTCGTGAGACATAAATAACAGAATGCGTTCATTAAAAATCCAAATCGATTCCTTGTTCATTCGTAAGAACTGTTCATCATATGGCAACAGAACAGACGTCAAGCTAATAAAGAGAGCAATTATTCCACCAAACAAAATAAATAAACCGAACAACCAATAATATTTCCAACCTAGTTGGGGTATTGTTTTTTCTTGTCTAGTTGTTAATACCGCTTCATTTATCCGCTTCGTTAAGCCTGGACCTGCGAAAACATAACCACTAGAAAGCATGATTAAATCTGCACCAGCTTCTAAAAGCAATAAGGCGTCATTAGGCTCTTTAACCCCCCCAACCGTAATTATAGGTTTTATGAACTCACTTTTTTTCAAGTATCTTATTTTTTTTATTAGATCGTCTGTATTATTTGTAGTTAACCAATCCTCATCTAATACAATACCATCGAAAGTCTCAAAGAAGTCGAGCGTGTGATCGTTGAGAGATTGAATAGGTGTTGCGACGTAAATAGGTTTAGTCGTAGAGAAAATGTTCCCTTTTTTCGCCATGTCTGCTTGAATGATAAAAACATCAGCTAACTCTTCTAATTCTAGCATCATCGTGTTAAGTTCTTGTTCATTCCCAACTAAACTCATTAAGAGTTTCTGTTGTAGCTTTAGTTTATGTAATTTCCGTTTAGTTTCATCTAGACCAATGGATTGGAAGTCATTTGAAAACTTAATATACTCTTCCTGAAAGTTAACTTCTGGTGTAGTTCCTTTCTTTGAGTCTATCGTGATCGGCCCGATCTCAATAAAGCTAAATCCTAAGTTGGAAAAGGCCTTTGTCCCAGAAAGTAATGGGTCTATTTTTCCCGATAAACCAACAGTGTGTTTGAAGTGAATATTGTTAACTTCTATCGTAAGTAAGGGTGAGGATTCTTCCCTACCCAAAAAGTTAATAATATGATGACCACCTGGGAGAGAAGCAACCATGTTCATACTTCTATGAATAAACTCACGAGAGGTGGTCGGCGACAGGTGTTTAATTACTGGTTTAAATATTTGATGGTAGGACCAATCTGGCATCGCTTACACCCCCAATTTGTGTTCCTCATTTAATTTTACCATCTCAATAGGTGAAAATGTTCCATCGAATAGAATTAACGTAAAAAGAAATATGAGTGTTTATTATAAAAACATTATGTAAACAACAAACGTTTAATCAATTATTTAATGAACAAAGATCAATCACTCTCTCTAGTTGAGTATATGTTTATTTCTTAATATGAGAACAGCCTTCCTAACAAAGAACAATCTACGTGTTTTTTAAAATCAAAAATTTTTAAAGTAGAAAAATATTACGAACGTAAGTGTATGTGTGATTATAACTAAGAACGAATCACAATAATTTATACGGAAAGATTAGACGGTACTTTTCTTATCATTTTTAAGTCTGTACCAACGATAACTAACATATAAAACCACTTAGTTGGTATTAATTTAGCTACAATTGCAATAAAAGATTACGAAAAGACTCTGCGAAATACTACATACTAGGTGCAAGTTGAGGGTAAGAACGTATGTTTTTAATAATGATCCTTGAGTATTGATTAGTGTATTTAGACATTAGACAAATACATTTAGCACTTGAAACATAAAAGTTTGCAGTCAAATAAAACCATTCAATTGAATGAAGCGGGCTACCTAGCTAATAAGGTTCATAAGGAAAATGATAAAAAAATATGTCTCATAAAAATTGACAGTGACTGTCAATTAGCATAGACTATCAATATAATTCCACAATTAAAGTCCGACTTCAAACTAGGAGGCGATTCGATGACTGAGCATAAAAAGGCAAGTCTCAGAGATAGAAAGAAGGCAAAAACGAGAGCCGTTATCCAACATCATGCTTTAGCCTTGTTTGAACAGCAAGGCTATGCCAATACGACTGTTGAACAAATAGCAGAGGCATCAGAAATATCGCCAAGTACGTTTTTTCGCTATTTCCCAACGAAGGAATCTGTCGTACTTGACGATGATTATGATCCAATTTTAATTAAAGCATTTCAAGCGCAGTCGAAGGAACTTACACCAATCCAAGCTTTTCGAGGAGCAGTAAATGAGGGGATGTCTTACATTCCAGAGGAAGGGAAAGAAGCACTTCAAGAGAGAATGAAGCTAATTATGTCTGTACCTGAACTCCGTGCAGCAACATTAATTCATGCTAGCGGGACTGCAAAGTTAATTGCAAAGCTGATATCCGAGAGGCTTGGTTGTGATGAGAATGATTTAGCTGTCACTACACTTGCTGGATCTATAATAGGTGCACTTTTTTCAGTGGCATATTATTGTATTCAACATCCTAACGTTAATGTTGTTGACGCTATTGACCAAGCTTTAGCGCAATTGGAATCAGGTTTTAAGTAAAAGCGGTAATGGTTTCAGGGTAAGCATCCATACATTCTATGCTCTTAAATCAAATGCTAACTATGGGGTGATTTTGTTGATTGAAGTTGCTAAGCTTAGATATCAATATCCAGGAGTTACTGAAAAAACGATTAGGGGCCTTGATTTCAGTGTGAATAAAGGAGAAATATTTGGCTTTTTAGGCCCATCCGGTGCAGGAAAAAGTACAACACAAAAGATTTTGATAGGACTGTTAAAAAATTACGAGGGTAGCGTGAAAGTTAATTCAAATGAGTTGCATTCTCTAAACTCAACTTACTATGAACAAATAGGTGTTGCATTTGAATTTCCTAATTTCTATCAAAAGTTTACTGCATTAGAAAATTTGAGATTTTTTAACAAAATGTATGCAGAAAAAACGAGTGACCCAGAAAAACTATTAAAGCTCGTTGGCCTTGAGGAATACGCTAATGTGAAAGTGAGTAAATTTTCAAAAGGTATGAAAATGAGATTGAATTTTTGTCGTGCCTTACTTAATCATCCAAACATTCTATTTTTAGATGAACCTACATCTGGGCTTGATCCAGTAAATGCAAAAAAAATAAAAGACCTCATTCTAGCAGAAAAGGAGAGAGGTACGACAATTATTATAACAACTCATAATATGCTGACTGCAGAACATTTATGTGATCGTGTGGCTTTCATTGTAGACGGTACAATTGCGGCAATCGATTCTCCAAAAAATTTAAAGTTATCAAAAGGAAGAAAAATCGTTAAATTAGAATATCGGAACAATCAATCTTGTTATGCTGACGAATTTCCGTTAATGAATCTAGGAGAGAATGAAGATTTTCAGCAAATTATTAGAAATTATGAACTTTTAACTATTCATACACAAGAAGCGACACTTGAAGATATTTTTATTGAAATGACAGGAAGGAGATTGGCATGAGACTTGTACATGCGGTTGGAATGGATATTCGCTTTCAGATGCGTCAAGGGTTCTATTATGCATACGCATTAGTGTGTCTATTCTATGTGATCGTATTTCACTTGTTACCTGATGCCCATTTGGAAAAAGTCTCTATTGCTATAGTTTTTTCTGACCCTTCTGCCTTAGGCTTTTTCTTTATTGGTGGAATTGTGTTATTAGAGCGTGAGCAAGCAACCTTAGATTCGTTATTCGTTACACCACTTCGCATCCATGAGTACCTCATCTCAAAAATAATGTCACTTACTATATTAGCGCTAATGTCGAGTACTTTCACCATGCTCATTTTCCATCATGATCAATTGAATATACTCACCTTTTCTGTAGCAGTGGTGTTAACTTCAATTTTCTTTACCTTACTTGGACTAATTTTAGCTGTAAGGGTTTCTTCAGTGAACGAGTACTTATATTTATCACCTCTATACATCATTGTGTTTTTTCTTCCTTTATTAGAGTATTTCAACATTTATGATACATGGCTTATGAATTTATTACCGACAAGAGCTACACTGTTGTTACTTGATGGCAGTCTCGATACAATAACTGTTTCACAGTTCATATATGCTTGTATCATTCAAGCTGTTTGGATATTGGTCGTTTATGTATTTGCATATAAGGCTTTTTATAAATTTATTGTGTTACGTATAGGAGGGAGCAAATAATGAAACGAGTAGCTGCATTAGCTGCGCAAGACGCTAGAAATATTATTAAAGACCCGATACTTGTCATCGCAATTTGTTTTCCCTTTATTTTAGGATTGACTGCACGGTTCGTCTTACCAGTTATTCAGAGCTGGGTACTTGGCACATTTCAATTTGATCTATCAAATCATTATCCCTTTATTATTAGTTTGTTATTATTAATGACGCCTTTATGGATGGGAGTGTTAATGGGGTTTATTTTATTAGATGAAAAAGATGAAGGTGTTGATCTTTATTTTGCTGTGACTCCATTAACGAAGCCTGGGTACTTCATGTTCAGGGTTTTTAGCCCAGCTGTTCTAACATTCTTTCTGTCTTATATAGTTATTATGTTACAAGGTTTAGTACCTTGGCATGTTATTAATTTTTTCCCAATTGCAGTCATGTTGGCATTGGAAGCACCGTTACTATCACTTATTATGGTTACTGTTGCATCAAATAAAGTAGAAGGGTTAGCAATTTCGAAGGTCCTTACACTAATGTTTTTCACACCTGTCCCACCATATATTTTTCACAATAGTTGGACGATGTTGTTTGGAATTGTACCCTTTTATTGGCCAGCAATCATCTTTATGGAGGATAGTAATCGTGTAGCTTTATTATATGCTATCGGTCTTCTTGTTCATATCATATGGCTGAATATAGTGATGAAAAAGTATTTAACAAGGGTTAGCTAATAATATTGCGTTCATTAGTCGTACTAACTGATTTAAAATAAAGGTTATTGTTATAATATGTGGTACGGTAATAGCTGTATATTGATAACCAAATATATATAAATAATCTATGTTATCATATAAGTATAAAATAATAATATTATGTAAACTAAAATATGTTCTTATTGTTATTTTTTAATAGTAAACATAACTGCACAATAACATGTTAGACTATTTTTTAAGTTTTTTGCGTAATGTTGAAATACTAATTAATAATAGAAGTAATATTGGGAGTAAGAATGCGATAATGAACTCAGCTGAACGAAGAAAATAAATCCACTTTTCTAATTCAACTTGAGTATTTACTACAATAGTACATAGGAAAGAAACGAGCAATAAGCATATGATCGAAAGTCTTGGAGAAATTTTAGGAATTGCATGTTGGATTAACTGGTCGGCCCCCCAAAAAAATACAATAATCGTAATGAGTACTTCAAACAAAAATAAATGGATTACGATCCCTTCAACTCGCGCTATAAAAGGGAACTCAATATACTCAAACATCGTTAATAACGGATACGTTTCATTAGATAATTGGTCATAGCTAAAGAAACCGAATGAAATTAGACACGTTATGGAATATATGAAAGTAAGCAATAATTGGGAAAATAAAACTGGCTTAAAAGCTCCTTTTAATTTTGCGATATACGGTATTAAAAATAATGACATTTCGATACCTAAGAAGTGCAATGCAACTTGATTACCTTTTTTTAACAGTTCTTTCTCTCCCTCAAAAATAAAGGGTGTTAATCTTGTTAGTCTAAATTCCCCTAGATTATATCCCAATACGAAAACAATTAAAATTGTTATAAAAAAAACAACTGTAGCTTTTGCAATATGGTATATACCACTCCTAACGAGCCAGTAGGTGATAAGTAAAACCATAATAACAAATAATGATGGTGGCATTGTCGGATAATATTGCATACCTATTATTAATTGAAAGTTTTTAGCTATTAAGATGCTAAGTGAACTATAAATTAAAGCAATAATAATATAAAATGGCTTTACTAAGAAATTGGGCAAATGACTGTTAAAAATCTGGAAGATCGATTTACCTTTACTATAATGAAATACAAGCCCTATTAGTAAAATATTCACTACGAAAATCATTGATACTATACTTATTCCAATCCAGCCGTTCGTTCCAAAAGCTTCTGCTGTAACACGAGGTAAACTAAAAATACCTACACTAATTTGAGTCATGTAGATAAGTATTGCAACTTGATAAGGAAAAAGTTTTTCTTGCATGATTGTTCTCCTATATTTTGAAACAGGAAATATTTTATATTTATGTATAGTATTAACTTCGAAGGTAGAAGATATGTATTTTTTACTAGGATTATGAAAAAAACTAATAAAAGGACTAATATAAGTGTCATTTCTGACATATATAGTCCTTTTTATTTGTATGATTAATACTCAACATAAATTTGTGGTGATTATATTGAGTGATTGTATAACCTGTTCGCGTAGAGGATAATAAAGATTTCGTTCATCACTCACTATATTAAGCTGATATCGCATGCTTTTATGCAACTAATACACACGTAAAATGACAAGGTTAAGGTAGTTCACCTTCTATAAAACCATCTCAATAAAACTAGAGCATTGTACATCAATCATTAGGCAAATGATCTATCCATCATTAAGTAGAGCGATTGCTTTTTTCTTCGTTTCGCTTTGGATATGTGCATAAATTTGAGTAGTTGCAACAGATTCATGCCCTAATAAATTTTGAATCGTTAATACATCAACCCCTTGCTGAGCTAGCTCTGTTGCAAAACTATGTCGGAGTTTATGTGCAGTAATATGTTTGTATGTCAAAAATGGCAGGTGTTCCTTTGCTCTAATTAGATGGCGGTTGATCATCTTTTGTACTGCACTAACTGAAATTCCGAGTTTTAGTTTTTTTAATTTAAAATCATAACCGACAAAGAGTGGATCATTTGGTTTTGTGGGACGATTGTCTTCATCAAGCTTATGTAGATACAATTGTATATTGTTAAGTGTGTCGTCTGATAAGGGGACACTTCTTTGTTTACTACCTTTACCGATAACTGTAATTTCCTTCCGATGCCATGAAATATTATGTACTTGTAAGCTACATAATTCTGAAATCCGTAATCCTGTCATCATCATTAAGTGAATGATTGTAATGTCTCTATATTTAAATAACTGTTGATAAGTTTTCTCCCTGTTAGATTTATAATTATCTTCGTTATTGATAAATGTTAATAATTCACTACATTCCTGTTTTGTTAAGAATACCGGCTCAGAACGTCCTACTTTAGGTCTTTCGATCCCTTCAATTGGGTTACTTATAATTACGTCTTGTTGCTGCAAATAAGAGAAGACAGATTTTAACGCTGATAATTTTCTATTAATTGTTTTTGGATTATTTTTTTGTTCAATCGCAAGATAACGAACGTAATTTCTAACCCCTGAGGGCTCCAAAGCTATAAAATCATCCAACGTAATGTCATTCATATTAAGCTCAATACTCGCTTTTTCGATGACGTACTCGAAGAAAAACTTGAAGTCGTATATGTAGCGTTGAATTGTATTTGTTGAATAGTTTAAAGAAATTCTACTTATTAAATATGCCTGTATAAATTGAGGCATGTTAGAAAAATAGTGATAGTTTTTTTCGACATCAGTATAGTCATTGTCAATTGCTAAAGTTTGTAGTTCATCTGATTGATTAATCTTATGAAAGATTGACATAATCGTTCACCCTTAACTATGAGTCTATAATATTCGCATTAATAGTTCCGTGAAATATATGTTTCATGGAACTATTATAAAGAAAGAACTAATAGACGTCCATACTTTACGTTTAAAATACATAAATTCCATTAAAAAGGGTATATTTTAGCTGTAAGAGGTTTTATCTCGGTTTAGACGTATGATATTCTAATCTGATTTCAGTGAGCTTATATCTAAATCTGAAAGGTCGTTTTTTCTGAAGGAAAATCATTGTCACAAATTAGACAAATTATATGTGATTCAAATCACAAGCTGAGGTCTTAGTTTTTACTATAATTACATTGTAAACGATAATAACAACTTGACTAGGAGAGATAGAAGATGCTAGATCAAAAAACAATTGAAATTATTAAATCAACAGTTCCAGTACTTGAAGAACATGGTGAAGCTATTACAACTAGATTTTATGAATTAATGTTTGGAAATCATCCTGAATTATTGAATATTTTTAATCACGCTAATCAAAAGCAAGGTAGACAACAAAAAGCATTAGCTAGTGCAGTATATAATGCGGCAAAATATATTGATAATTTAGAAGCCATTATTCCTGTGGTGAAGCAAATTGGCCATAAACATCGAAGTTTAGGAATTACAGCTGAACAATATCCGATAGTAGGTAAGCACTTGTTATTAGCTATTAAAGATGTGTTAGGTGACGCCGCGACAGACGAAATCATGAATGCATGGGAAAAAGCATACGGTGTGATTGCAGATGCGTTTATTTCAGTTGAAGCCGATATGTATAATGAAGCTGAACAAAGCCATGGTGGTTGGAAAGGTTTTAGGAAGTTTATTGTAGATAAAAAGGTCAAGGAAAGTGATGTCATCACATCTTTCTATTTAAAACCAGAAGATAAACAAGCTATTTCTAGCTTTATACCAGGTCAATACATTAGTGTAAAATGTAGCATTGATGGTGAAGAATACACTCATATTCGCCAGTATAGTTTATCAGATGCTCCAAAAAAAGGGCATTATCGTATAAGTGTTAAAAGAGAAACGGGACAGGGGGATATTCCTGACGGTAAAATTTCTAATTATTTACATGATGACGTACAAGAAGGGGATATATTAAACCTTAGTGCCCCAGCTGGTGATTTCGTACTTAATACTGAAGTACAAAATGATGTTGTCTTATTAAGTGGAGGGGTAGGAATTACACCAATGGTAAGTATGCTTAATACGATCGCGGATACTCAACCTGAACGTAAAGTTACTTTTATCCATGCGGCTATTAACGGAAATGTTCATGCGATGAAAGATGAGGTAAGTGCTGTTACGTCAAAAAATGAACAAATTTCAGCATACTATAGCTACAATGCTCCAACGGTAGATGATATAAATAATAAAGCATTTGACCATGAAGGATTCATTACACTAGAGTGGTTACAACAAATAGTTCATAACACAAACGCTGATTTTTATTTCTGTGGTCCTCTTCCATTTATGAAAACAGTGTATCAGTTACTAAAAGAAATAGGTGTACCACAAGACAACATTCATTATGAATTCTTCGGCCCTGCGAGTGATTTGGAAGGATAATGATTGTGCCTAAAAGAAGATTATCATTATAATTTGAGTGGTAAGATGCATGGGTTACTCATCATGATCATAGCCATCGATATTAATAAAAACATAACAAAATTAGCCACCTCCAATGTAGGTGGTTATTTTGTTATGGAGCAAAGCAGTGAGGTAAGGTTCCATCTTTAACCAAAAAAACAACAATCAATGCTAAATAGCCTAGTTTAAAAATTAGCTCAAAGATTTTGTGGAGGTATGTAGTTTGTATAAACTACTGGTTTGGCGTACTATAAATAATCATAAGCAACCTATAGCAGTGGTGGATGTAATTCATAATTAAATCTGGCTTTTTTCGGCAAATTTGTTGAAATTCTGACCAAACTAGCATAGTAAGAAGGGGGTTAATACATTTAACATCGTTTTTTAGAGAGCGATAGTGGTATACATTCCTATTACTTGATTCGGAAAACAACAATTAATTCGTTAAAATCTAGAAGCTACAACTGCCGAGCTCGTTTACATATGATATATCTTTAAAAACTAAAATAAGTTTAGATTAAATCAAAGGTTAGAACTTAAATATGCGCAAGAAATACAAAGATAGGATGAATATGAGATGAAAATATTGATTGTGGAAGATGATAAGACGATTGCTTCAGGGCTTGAATATTCTTTGCAAGAAGAAAACTATTCTACAATTCTTTGTCATGATGTTGCATGTGCGAAAAAGGAGATCTCAGATCAATTAGACGAATTAGCGTTATGTTTATTTGATTTATCTCTGCCTGATGGCAGTGGGTATGATTTATGCCGTATTGTGAAAAAACAAGCGGATGTTCCGGTGATTTTTTTAACTGCGGTTGATGATGAAGTTAATGTTGTAATGGGTCTAGACATGGGGGCAGATGATTATATAACTAAGCCGTTTCGTATTCGTGAGCTACTTTCAAGGATCAGATCAGTTTTACGAAGATACCAAAAGCAGACACAGACAAAATCTGTCATTACAATAGAAAATGTTCAAATTAATACAAATGAAGGTAAAGTGTATAAAAATGGAGTGGAAATTACCTTGACAGCTTTAGAATATCGTCTCTTACTTATCTTCGCTAACCATATCGGTCAAGTTCTTTCAAGAAACCAGCTATTGGAACAGATTTGGGATGTAGCAGGGGATTTTGTAAACGATAACACTTTAACCGTTTATATTAAGCGACTACGTGAAAAGCTAGAGGATCATCCTCAAAAACCGACGATAATCAAAACAATTCGTGGGTTAGGGTATAGGGTTGGTGAATAGCTTGTTACGTCATAAAGAGATACAAATGTTTTTATTTATTATGTGTTTGTTTAGCCTTTGTGCAGCGATGCTTGGAGGTTTGTTGTCAATTAGTGCAATGGTACTTATTTTCATATGTTCAGCAATGTTAATTAGTATCACCCTCATTTTTACACACCGGAGATACCGAGAAATAGAAATGCTCTCTCATTATTTGCGCCGAATTAGCTCAGGTGATTACACTCTTGATGTCCGTGATAACGAAGAAGGTGAGTTAAGTATACTAAAGAACAATATTTATAAGGTCACGTCAATGCTATCGGAGCATAAATCTCTATTGCAACAAGATAAAAGCAAGCTAACTGATGCTATTTCAGATATTTCCCACCAGCTTAAAACCCCGCTCACCTCAATGATGGTAATGACAGATTTGTTAAGTGATGATGAGCTGCCGGTAGCAAAAAGAGATGAATTCACTCATAATCTACGTATTCAAATTGAGCGTATTGAATGGCTTGTTTCCTCATTATTAAAGATATCTAAAATTGATGCAGGAACGGTTCAATTCAAAAAGGATCGAATAAACGTGAAGAACCTTATCCAAAAATCAATAGATCCTGTTTTGATTCCGATGGATATTAAAGAACAAGTATTATCAATTAATGGTGAAGACACAACATCTTTTCTTGGGGACCTTAACTGGTCAGCCGAAGCTGTTATAAATATATTAAAAAACTGTGTGGAACACACGCCTGACGGTGGTGTAATTACCATTTCTTTTTCAGAAAATGCGCTGTTCACTGAACTCATCATTGCTGACAATGGAAAAGGGATTCCAAAGGAAGACATACCTTATATTTTCAAACGTTTTTATAAAGGAAAAAATGCCAATACCGATAGTATCGGTATTGGTCTAGCGATAGCTTACAGTATCATTACTAGTCAAAACGGTGATATTGAGGTTCTGAGTAAGGAAGGTGAGGGAACACGCTTTTTGATTAAGTTTTATAAACAAGTTATATAATATCAGTAGGTGACTATATTGTCATTTTAGAGTCATTGGATAGTCATTTTAGACAGTTATATTAGAAGTACGTCGACTTTTGGAGGTTATACCATTGGAAATTTTAAAAATAGATAATCTGTCTAAAATATACGGTAAAGGTGACACGGCAGTTAAAGCACTTGATGATGTTACATTTTCGATTCATAAAGGTGAATTTGTCGCAATTATTGGTCCGTCAGGATCTGGGAAGTCAACACTACTTCATATGCTGGGAGGTGTCGACAGACCTTCAAGCGGAAAAGTATTAGTCGATAACACCGATATTTATCAGCTAAACGAGACTCAATTAGCTGTTTTTCGGCGAAGGCAAATAGGCTTAATTTATCAATTTTATAATCTAATACCGATATTAACCGTTGAAGAAAATATTACGTTGCCATTATTACTCGATGGACATAAAGTAGATAACAAGCTACTTAATGAAATCGTTACGACCATAGGGCTAAATAACCGCTTAGGATATTTACCAAATCAACTTTCAGGTGGACAACAACAACGAATATCGATCGGAAGAGCATTGATTAGTAATCCGACCATTATGTTAGCGGATGAGCCGACAGGTAACCTAGATAGCAAGAACAGTAATGAAGTAATAAATTTATTAAAACTGTTTAATAAAAAATATAACCAAACATTGATCGTCATTACACATGATGAAAAAATTGCTTTGCAAGCAGATCGAATTATATCTATTGAAGATGGAAGAATTGTCAAAAACGAGGTCATTCGTCCATGAATATTATTAACAAACTAACCCTCAGGCATTTGAAGAAAAATAAAAGGCGTACAATCGTAACCGTTATTGGGATCGTTATTTCTGTTGCAATGGTGACGGCTGCAGCGACGCTTACGACCTCATTTATAAGTGCCCTGCAAGAAAATGCGATGGAACAAACTGGGGAATGGCATGTTGTCTACAATGATATTTATAAAAATCAGATTGAAAGTATTAAACAGGATGAGAATATAAAGGCAATGTCGCTTGCAAATGATGTTGGGACTGCTCTTTTAGAAGGAACACATAACAAGAGTAAGCCTTATTTATTTGTAAAAGAATATAATACGCAGGCATATAACCAATTTCCGTTTGAATTACTTGCTGGAAGATTCCCCACAGCAGATCATGAAGTCGTTATTTCTAAAAATCTCGCAACAAATACAGGTGGAAAATATGAAGTTGGTGACCGATTAACATTAGAAATAGGAGAACGATATGTAACTGGCGAGAGTGCTAGCGAACCTTTAGACCAAATGGTACCATTACAAAAGGCAGAAGGGGTTAACATTGAAACATTAATAAATACAAAAACACAAACTTATACAATTGTTGGGGAGATTGAAAGTCCATCATGGGATACAACATTATCTACACCTGGATATATGATTATTAGCTATTTGGATGAGAATTTATTTCCAGCAAACAAAACAGTTGATGCATATATTGCTCTAGATAAAGTCAGTCAATCTTTATATGATACCTCGAGTTCTTTAGCTGAAAAAAATAATATCGATGCTGATAAGATCCAATATAATACTCACTTGTTGAATTATTATGGTGTGACAGGGAAAGAAAACTTAAGAATGTCCATCTTTGCTTTAGAAATCATTATTATAGCGGTAATTGTAGTTGGATCGGTAGCCTTAATTTATAATGCCTTTACCATAAGTTTTGCTGAACGTGCTCGATATTTAGGCATGTTAAGCAGTGTAGGAGCAACAAAGATTCAAAAACGTAATTCTGTTTTGTTCGAGGCAACAATTGTCGGCTTCATTAGTATCCCAATAGGTATTATTATGGGGTTAATAGGTGTAATGATTACTCTCTCAATCATTAACACATTCATACAACAATCGTTAAATATAGATGAAAAACTATTAATACTAACCGTTACGCCAATGTCAATGTTGGTTGCAGTGGGTGTTTCACTACTTTCAATCTTTATATCATGTTATTTACCAGCTCGGAAAGCTTCAAAAGTTTCAACTATTGATGCCATACGCCAAACGCAAGATGTCAAGCTAACAGGGAAAGAAATTAAAACATCCAAAATTATACGGAACTTGTTTGGAATTCAGGCTGAAATCGCTTTAAAAAATGTAAAGAGAAATAAAAAAAGGTATCAAATAACGATCTTTTCTTTTGTGGTGAGCATTATCCTTTTTATATCGGTTTCTTTTTTTACCGATCATTTACAAAAATCAATAGAACTTTCACAAAGGAACGTTAATTATGACATTCAAGTAACAACTAGAAATGAAGATACAGCAATGTTAAAGTCTTTATCTACGCTAGATTATGTAACGAGTGCTAGTATTGTAAAAAAAATGCATCTATACTCTTGGATCGATGCTAACTTCGTACCCGAGGACGCTAAAAAACGGATAGGTCCTGCAGATAAAAAAGAAGGGGGAAAAATTCTTTATAGAGTAGATGTAAATGTACTGGATGAAGATAGCTTCGTTGAATATGCTAAGTCAATTAATGTAGACTCCGAAAAGTTGAAGAATTCGGATCAGCTTAATGTAATATTGATAGATACATTTAAACACATAGACGAAAAGACGCAACAAATAATTGAAGAAAAATCTATTTATGCACAACCTGAAATGAAAATAAGTTTAATTGACAAAGTTTTTGGAACAGGGAAACAAGCAGGGGAAACATTTATAAATTCTGTCCAAATAGCAGCCGTCACAGACCAATTTCCAATGGGGGATATTACTTTAGATTTCCTAGAATTTGAAATCATCATACCAGAAAGCTTAGTGGAACAACTGTTTCCTACTAATTATGTTCAAAACTTTTTTACGGACCTCTATTTAACATCTTCCGATCCAATGCAAACATACACTGAAATCGAAGAGCTAAATGATGCCAATTTCTCTATTTATAGTTCTCATGTAGAACGAAAACAAAACAAACAGCTGATGCTATTAATTAAAGTATTTTCCTATGGATTTACGATACTCATAACAGTGATATCAGTTGCAAATATATTTAATACGATTTCAACTAGTATTGCTTTACGTAAAAGAGAATTTGCAATGCTAAAATCAATTGGTATGACTTCTAAAGAGTTTAACAAAATGATTAATTATGAAAGTTTCTTTTACGGAATAAAGTCTTTGTTATATGGCTTACCAATAAGTATCGTAATCATCTATGCCATTCACCGGGCCATGATGAACACAATCAAACTTGAGTTTTCGATCCCTTGGGCGGATATGATAATTGTTATTATTGCTATATTTTTAATTGTAGTTGTATCTATGCTGTATTCCAGTACTAAAGTAAAAAAAGATAATATTATTGATGAATTAAAAATGGAGAATATATAGGTTATAAACGTTGTCTTGGGAAAGCACCTTCCTGAGACTACTTTTGTTATATGACTGAAAATTAATAATGAAAACATCCGTAGGTGTGTTTAATAACGGTTTCAATCTGGTGTCGGACACATTAATGAATGTCATACAAAACTAACACAATATAACATTTGATTAGTAAACCTATCAAATTCATGCTGTCCAATTTACGTAAAAATACCAACATGGTTTCAAAAAGAAGAAAAATTGCTGTAGGAACTTTTCGTAAGCTGAATTCCTTTTCAATAAAATTTAAACAGGTAGATAGTAGTTTTATCATTATAACAAGAATTCTAAAGAAGAAAAAAGCCAAGAACGCTGCTTATTTTGTTAGTGTGTATCACTAGAGCAGAAGGATCTATATGTACAACATAGAAGATAAAAACATTGAATATTTAAAATATTTTTACAATGTGTATGGATACATATACACATAACTAACAAGCTCTTATCACCGTCCATAACTAAATACAGATTATTTATCCTTCAACAAAAATCCCTGTTTTTATCACACATCTGTATATGAGCACGATATCCAATTTGTACATTGACTTCAAATACTTTGATACACATTTACCTTGGCACACATCTTGCAAAATACATATGTAAGAGCGTGGAACAATTGTAATCACTAAATGACAGCACCCACAGAAGATTGCAATAAAGGTTACCGGTAATGTTTCCGTAACTCAAGGCTCACGCAAAAATAAGAGGAGGGGAAATTATGAAAAAGAGAACAAGTTGGTTAATGGTTATGTTAACAGTTGTTTTGGCAGTCGTACTTGGTCTTGCTGGTTGCAATAGTGAAGGAGCTTCACAGACATCCGATTCATCATCTCAAAAAAGTAACGAAAGTAGTAGTGATAATAACAATAAGGAAGCTGAAAGCACGAATAGTGAACAAGTTTATAACACCATTATGAGTGAGCCTACTTCATTAAGTCCTGTCTATGGTGCCTATACTCAAGATTTACTTCTCTTAAATAACATTCAAGAGGGGTTAATGAGAAAAGGACAAGATGGTGCTACTATTGAATACGGCTTAGCAGAAAGTCATGATTTTGAAAATAATACCTATACATTCTATTTAAGAGACGCAACATGGTCAAATGGTGAGCCTATAACGGCTTATGATTTTGAATTCGGTTGGAAGACTGTGATGGATCCACGTAATGCCGCAGAATATGGGTATTTGTTTGAAATTACATTAATTACTGGAGCGGCGGATTTGGTGTATATGGAAATTCCAGAAAACGAGGCTGAAGCTGAAACAGCTATACAAACTGCGAAAGATGCTGTAGGTGTCAAAGCACTTGATGATAAAACACTAGAGATTAAAGTGGATGGAGAAAGCCCAGCGTTTCTAGAGTTACTTGCTTTTCCATCGTTAGTACCAATTCAACAACAGTATTTTGAAGAAGTTGGCGGTGTAGATGTGTATGGAACTGAAGCAAGTAATATGCTTTATGCAGGTCCTTTTGTAGTAGAAGAGTGGTCCCACGATGAAGTAGTTGTTTTAGCGAAAAATGAAAAATATTGGGATAAGGATACGGTTCAACTTGATAAAATCAACATGCCATGGATTTCAGATGATAATACAAGAATGCAAATGTATGAGCAAGGTGATATTGATGGTGTAGCTCTCCCTAGTGATTATATTGATCAATATGCAAATAGTGATGAAGCAACGTTGCGTACAAGAGCAAATACGTGGTGGTTTGTATTAAACCAAGAAGCAGAAGGTCTCCAAGGTGAGTATTTAAGAAATGCAAAATTTCGTGAAGCATTAGCAATTGGCTTTGATCGTGCAGAAATGAGTCAAGTTGCATGGGGAGGAACGCAGGTTCCTGCAGGTGGTATCATTCCTCCAGGTATGGCTGGTTCACAATCAGGTGTAGATTTCCGTTCTGAATTCACAGAAAATTCTAATTTGCTAAAATTTGATTTTGATAGAGCTAAACAACTCATTGAAGAAGCAAAAGCTGAAATTGGTGAAGACGTTCCAGAATTTGAATTAATCGTTTATCAAAGTGATGATTGGGCAAAAACAGGGCAGTACTTACAACAAAAATGGGGAGAAATCGGTGTCCCATTTACGATAAAACAAACAGACTCCAAAATAAGAAGAGCATTAATGGATAGTAGAGATTACAATTTAGTAGCAGCAGGGTGGACTGCAGATTATGATGAGCCAAGTACGTATTTAGATTTATTTGTTTCAACAGGATCGTTTAACAAAAATGGATATGTAAGTGAGAAATATGATCAAGTACTTGAGGATGTTAGAGCAACGAATGACATGAAAGAGAAATTTAACTTATACGCTGAACTGGAAAGAATTGTTGTGTCAGATTATGCATATATTCCTCTATCACATGATGGGTATTATAGTTTAGAAAGAACATATGTTGATGGTATTGTCACTCATGCTGTTGGTCCAAGATCATCTTACAAATGGGCATCGGTAACAGAAAAGTAAAAAAATTCAAACGTAACTTCTATCGTTATTGCTTTAACTCAAAAGGTATGTACTAATTTGAATTTCAAAATAATCAAGGTATATGTTTTGTACATATACCTTGATTTAACTTGACTACTCTTTTTTCAAGTCACACCAAGATAGGAGATGGATAAGTATGCTAAAGTTTTTCCTCCGGCGTTTATGTTTTATGATCTTAACTTTATGGGTAATATGTACATTATCATTTTTCTTTATGAAAGCAATTCCTGGAACGCCTTTTGAAGAAGACAAAATTCCACCAGCAGTGTTAGAAAATATGAAAGCAAAGTACGGATTAGACAAACCGATACCAGAACAGTATGCAATATATTTGTCAAATGTTGTACAACTTGATTTCGGTGTATCGTACAGAATAAAAAATAGAGAAGTAACGACTATTATTGCAGAGAAAATTGGACCTTCTGCGGCAATCGGGTTGCAAGCAGTTGCGTTAAGTATCCCATTTGGAATATTACTTGGCATTATTGCTGCGATATGGAGAAATACATTAATAGATTATTTAGCTGTCGGTATTGCCGTATTTGGATTCGCAATTCCAAGCTTTGTAGCAGCAGTACTACTCCAATATGTAGTTGCAGGGAAACTAGAATTATTACCTATTGCGCAATTTGAATCGTATAAACATACGATACTACCTTCGTTAGCAATTGCGTTAGGAGGTTTTGCATATTACACAAGGATGATGCGTTCGGAGCTACTCGAAGTATTAGGACAAGACTATATAAAAACTGCAAAATCTAAAGGGTTGTCTCAGCCTCTTGTTCTTATGAGACATGGTTTAAGAAATGCGATGATTCCACTCATCACTAGCTTACCAGTTGTAATCATTTTCAGTATGACAGGCTCATTAGTCGTTGAAGAAATCTTCGCCATCCCAGGTATTGGTAAGGAATTAGTAACTTCAGTCATAACACGAGATTATACAGTAACGATGGGTTTGACGTTATTTTATGCGATTTTATACATCATTAGTCTATTTATTGTGGACCTATTGTATTCTATTGTTGACCCAAGAATTCGTATCATAGGGGGGACTGAATAGCATGAATACAGATCCTATGATTCAAGATAATAAATTCCAGCCTTTAGACAAGAGTATCTATAAAGCTGATCATGATAAGCAGTATAAAAGTATGTCTTTTTCTCAAGATGTTTGGCGCCGTTTAAAAAAGCATAAACCAGCCATGATTTCATTGTTTTTCCTAATAGTGATTACTTTTATGGCGTTTGCTGGTCCATATATGAATGAACATGATGCAGACTACCAAAATTATGACAGTATTAAAATGGAACCCACGATGGAAAATGATTATTGGTTTGGCACAGACACATTAGGTCGAGATATGTGGACCAGGACGTGGGAAGGTGCAAAAATATCTCTACTCATTGGTGTTGTCGCAGCAACATTAGATGTTATTTTTGGCGTTGTTTATGGAGCTATTGCGGGTTACTTTGGAGGAAGAATTGATTTTATCATGATGCGTTTTATAGAAATAATCGTAAGTATACCTAACATTATATTTACAATTTTACTATTAATGGTCATTGAACGAGGAATATTAGCTATTATTATCGCAATTGCTCTTACAGGTTGGGTGGGGATGGCCCGCCTCATCCGTGGTCAAGTAATGAGCTTAAAAAGTAGAGAATACGTATTAGCAGCACGTTCTTTAGGAACAAAACCTATGAAACTCATACGTGTACATCTTATTCCTAATATGGTGGGTCCTATGATGGTAAACATGTCTTTTACGATACCAGCAGCTATTTTTGCTGAAGCTGTACTGAGTTTTATTGGTTTAGGTGTACCATTACCAGATGCGTCTTTAGGTTCTTTAGTCAATGATGGAAGAAAGTTACTTCTTTTAGAGCCACACTTGTTATTTTTCCCAGCAACGATTATTACTTTGATTATTCTTTCGTTCAGTATTTTTGGAGACGGTTTACGTGATGCAGTAGATCCAAGACTTCGAAAATAACAGAAATGTTCTATGTTAATTTATTCAATGTACTAAATATCAATAGCCTTATAATCAACTATTTTTTTCAGCTTAGGGGGGTATAGACTTAATGAAAAAGCTATTAGAAGTAAAAGACTTATACTTTTCTTTTGATACATTTGAAGGTGAAATTGAGGCAATACGAGGAGTAAGCTTTGAAGTGAAGAAGGGAGAAGTAATCGCCTTAGTAGGAGAATCAGGTTCTGGAAAAAGTGTTACGTCTCAAACCATTGTCGGGTTAAACCCAATGCCTCCAGGGCGCTATAAATCAGGTGAAATACTATTTGAAGGAAAGGATATATCCAAACTAAACGATAAAGAACTGCAAAAAGTACGTGGCGCTGAAATATCAATGATTTTCCAAGACCCGATGACTTCGTTAAACCCAACAATGAAGATTGGCAAACAAATTAGCGAGGGCCTAATAAAGCATCAAGGGTTATCAAAGGAAGCTGCTAAACAGAAAGCTATTCAAATGCTTAGTTTAGTAGGTATTCCTAACCCTGAAAAACTATTAAATAATTACGCACATCAATTTAGTGGTGGAATGAGACAACGTGTCATGATTGCCATTGCATTAGCTTGTAACCCGAAGCTGTTAATTGCAGACGAACCCACTACTGCACTTGATGTAACGATACAAGCTCAAATTATAGATTTAATGAAAGATTTACAAAAAAAGATCGATACATCCATTATTTTAATTACACATGACCTAGGAGTTGTAGCTAATATTGCACAGAGAGTTATGATTATGTATGCAGGAAAGATTGTGGAACAAGGCTTTTTAGAAGAAATATTTTATAACCCTAGGCACCCTTATACATGGGGATTGTTAAAGTCTGTCCCCCGTCTAGATTCGAGGGAACACGGAAGGTTAACATCAATTCCTGGTACACCACCACCATTGAATAACCCACCTAACGGCTGTCCATTTGCAGAGCGCTGTGATTACGCTATGAATATTTGTGCCGAAGAATATCCTTATGAAACTACTAAATCAGCAACTCATAAAGTAGCTTGTTGGCTTGAGGATCCAGCGGTTCCTCCGATACATCAGCCTATGCAGATAGGGGGACATGTATAATGGGAAACGTTAAGCCGTTACTAAAAGTGAAGAATTTACACAAAGAGTTTAAAGTTGGAGGAGGCCAGAAGCTTAAAGCAGTAAATGACGTATCTTTTACAGTAAATGAAGGTGAAACTTTTGGTTTAGTAGGAGAGTCAGGTTGTGGAAAATCAACAACAGGAAGAACAATATTGCAGTTATATGAAGCTACAAGCGGTGAAATTATATTTGATGGTGAAGACATCTCAAAAATGGACAAAAAAAGAAAAAGAGCCTTACACAGTGATATCCAAATGATCTTTCAGGATCCATATGCATCATTAAATCCAAGGTTAACAGTCACTGAGATCATTGCTGAAGGAATGGATGCACAAAAAATGTACAAAAAGAATAAAAAGGCAAAGCTTGCACGAGTATACGAGTTGTTAGAATTGGTTGGCTTAAATAAAAATCATGCAAACAGGTATCCACACGAATTTTCTGGTGGACAGCGCCAGCGTATAGGTATCGCTAGAGCACTAGCAGTTCAGCCGAGATTTATTATAGCAGATGAACCAATATCAGCGTTAGATGTATCTATCCAAGCACAGGTTGTTAATTTATTTCAAGAATTACAGGAAAAGCACAAGCTAACTTACTTATTCATCGCTCATGATTTAGCGATGGTCAAACATATATCTGATCGCATTGGTGTCATGTACCTCGGTAAACTAGTTGAAGTAGCAGAAAGTTTAGAATTGTATGAGGATCCACTTCATCCGTATACACAGGCTCTACTTTCAGCTATACCTATCCCAGATCCAGATATTGAACAAAGCAGGGAACGTATCGTTCTGCAGGGAGACGTGCCAAGTCCAATGAACCCTCCTAGTGGCTGTCATTTTCGCACAAGATGTCCTTATGTCAAAAAAGAATGCGAAGAAATAAAACCTGAGCTGGTGGAGGTCAAAAAAGGTCATTTTGTTGCTTGTCATTTATATGAATAGCATGTCAGAAATACATTATTTTGAACATCTAAATCTTTAATAATCTATTTTCAATATTTACTAATGAGCTCTTGTTGTCATTTAATAGTTATGTTATTTAATGTTGCAAAACGAGATTTTCTAGAAAATTATATGCAACTAAACACGAGCTGTATATGAAATTAATAACAACAACCTATACAGATAGATCATTACTCATTGTAAGAAAGGAAAGATATTTGTGTATTCTTACAAACATACAAAATACATCTTAAGTATTTTTATATTACTGCTATGTATCGTGTTAAGTTTCTTATTTGTCAATGATAAAGGTTTTATATTTACTCTAACAAACTACACATTTATATTTGGATTACTTATGTTAACGCTTTGCACGATTTTTTATTTATTGGAGCGTTGGTTCACTCCTGTTTTTTTGATGAGTTCGGGTAAAGATTTTCGTTCGAAAGAAAAACATGCTAACAGTTTAGTAGATTACAAGGTTGATCCTGATACGATAAAAGAGCAAGAACAGCAACAAATGCAAAAAAATATTCTTAAAAAAGAAATAGTCAACATTCAGTTAACAGTCGCAGTTACCTTACTTACTGTAGCGGTTGTGCTAAACCTTGTTTACTATATGATTCAATAAGAGATAGGTTATAATGTGGTTGGACCTTCAATGATTTTTCCATATTCTAAATTATTAGTTTCATCCTTGTTAATTTATAAAACTTACACACGTAGATAAATAAATGAGCATAACAAAAGGGAGTCTTATAGATTACATTCTAAATCTTATAACTCCCTTTTAATTTATATCTGAATGAAGTACTTTTTCCCCATGTATTGTAGTTACCATACTAAGCACAAAACATGTATACTCCAACATTTCGTGGCATCTTTTCTTCCATATAGCGATGACTTTTGAGTGAAAAACGTATATATAATCTAGTATAGGAACGATAGTAGCAAAGTTTACGAATAATGCTTTTAAAAAAAGATAATTGAACGCATGGTAAGAACAAAGTTCTTTATAATTAACAAAGTTATGCTTCCAACTTTGTTATATTATTTATCCAATTATTATTTTTATATCGTATCCACAAAAAGATTGCTCTAAATAAGTTATCTAAACCAATTGCAATCCATATGCCCGCAATTCCGAAACCAAAGTATAATCCTAGTAGATAAACACCTAGTGTTCTAATTAACCAGATCCCGATTGCAGTTGTATACATCGGAAATTTAGTATTTTCTCCGCCTTGATAAATTCCTGTTAAGATGAGAACAAATGCAAGAACTGGTTGAATAAATGCATCTATTTTCAATGCAAGTGTGATCTGTTGAATAACATTAGTATCTGTTGTGAAAAATGATGCTGCCCATTCACCAAAGAAGAAGAGTAGTAGACCAAAAATAGTCATAGCAATCGTGCCAATTAGAATCGAATAATTCCCATACCTTTGCGCTCCTGCAAAATCTTTTTCTCCAAGCTTTTGACTGACTAATGTGGTTGCTGCTGTTGCAAATCCATACCCAATCATATAAGAAAATATTTCAATATTTCCTGCAATTTGGTGGGCTGCAAATGTGTTTGTTCCAAGAGCAACAATCATCCCAAAGTAAAGCACCTGGCCGACTCTCATAACAAGTCTTTCTCCAGCAGCTGGGGCACCTAATGTAATTAATTGTAGCTGGGACTTTTTATTAATCTTCCAATTTTTTTTCTTAAATGCAAGAATGTTCGATTTTGCTAAGTAGATTGTTAAGCCAATTACACCAATAAACCTAGAAATGACAGTAGCAAAGGCAGCGCCCGCAAGTCCGAAAGAAGGGATTAAGAAAAATCCAAAAATGAGAATATAATCTAATAATATATTTAATAGGTTGATCGTAACACTTATTTTCATAGGTGTTTTAGTATCACCAGTTCCTCGCATAATGCTACTAAGTACAAACATTAGTGATATTAAAATTGAAGGGATGGCTACAATTTGAAAATATGTAACTGCAGCACTTAACACATCGTGTTCTACACCCATTAAGAGTAATAGAGATTCAGCAAAGAATATCGATATAACACCAAAGAAAATACCAAATAATGTCGCCAAAATAATGGCCTGTTGGCCAATTTGACTCGCTTTTTCCTTGTTATTTGCTCCTATATTTTTTGCTACGTAAACATTTGTTGCAACCCCTAACGACATAAATACTGCAAAATAAATAGCCAAAATAGCGTTCGTAACTCCGACAGCAGACACTTCAATTAAACCAAGCTTTGAAACAAATAACGTATCTACAAATCCAAGTATTGTTTGAAAAAAATTCTCGATTACTGCTGGTAATGCTAGAGCTAAAATTGTGATGATTAAATGTTTTGTTGTTTCCGATGAATTCTTTTGTTGTTCAATTTGATGCTCCATTAATATACCTTCCTCTAACGTATAAATTTGTCAATAGCGTCGTTTAATTTATCCATTACTTGATCATCACCTTCTTTGACAGCTTCGACTACACAACCCTCAAGGTGGTCCTTTAGTATCAGTTTGCCACAATTGTCAAGTGCTGAACGAATAGCGGCTATTTGAATAAGTAGATCACCGCAATCTCTATCTGATGCAGCCATATCTTTCACAGAACGAACATGTCCTTCAATCCTGGCTAACCGATTTACTATACTTTTGCGATGTTTATGATGGTCTGACATATGTTATCACCTCACTGATCACTATATCCCCTAGGGGGGGTTATTTGCAAGCCCAAAAATACGATTTAATCAAATATCTTCATAGCATAAACTATTTCCCATTTGCTATAAGTTTACTAAGTGAAGCGCCCATCATAGAGAAATAACTGTATAGTCCACAAAACAAGTAAAATAATTTTTTATATAGAAAGTATTGACATTTTATTCAAAAACATTTAAGTTAGTTACATAAGTAGCTAACCAATGAAGGAAGGAACCATTATGGATCAAAAATTAAACAGTGAAAAGCCCATTTTTTCTCAAATCGCTGAAAATATTGAATCAAGTATCTTAGATGGGTCTATTAAGGAAGGAGAAAAAGTGCCTTCTACAAATGAGTTTGGCAAATATTATCAAATTAACCCTGCTACAGCAGCAAAAGGAATTAATCAGCTTGTGGATCAAAAGATATTATTTAAAAAAAGAGGGATAGGTATGTTTGTCACAGATGGTGCAAAAGAAATGATTTTCGAGAAGCGGAAAAAAGATTTTTACAATGATTACATCATTCCATTAAAAGCTGAAGCAAATAAGCTTGGTTTAGCTAAGGAAGAACTTTCTATTATGATTAACAAGGAGGAAGAATGATGAAAATATATACACAAAACCTTAGTCAGAAGTATGGTTCCAAAACAGCATTACATAACCTCAACATAACGCTTGAGGAGGATAAAATTTATGGGTTATTAGGTAGAAATGGGGCAGGGAAGACGACCTTTATGCAAATACTTGCTGGTCATATATTACCAAGCAAAGGTAAAATATTCATTAATAACGAACAACCTTTCAATAATCGATACGTGTTAAAAAGTGTTTGCCTAATTAATGAAAGTAATAATTTTAAAAGAAAATTAAAGCTTAAACATGTACTACATGTTGCATCTAAATTTTATCCAACATGGTCAAAGCAAACAGCCGATCATTTACTACATGTGTTCAATTTAGACCCGAATATGAGTGCTAGATCATTGTCTAAAGGAATGGAATCTGCATTAGGTATCATCATAGGACTTTCAAGCGGAGCAAAAATTACCATTTTTGATGAACCGTATATCGGTTTAGATGCATCAGCACGATATAAGTTTTATGATCTTTTACTAGACGAGTATAAAAGGAATCCTCGAACGTTTATTTTATCAACCCATCTAATTGATGAGGCGAGTAATTTATTTGAAGAAATTTTGTTAATCCAGGAGGGGGAGTTGCTCCTACACAAAACGTCAGATGAATTACAAGAAATGAGTCTTCAAATAAGTGGGA
The DNA here is from genome assembly GCF_046557775.1 of Nanhaiella sioensis. Taxonomy (NCBI): domain Bacteria; kingdom Bacillati; phylum Bacillota; class Bacilli; order Caryophanales; family Bacillaceae; genus Nanhaiella; species Nanhaiella sioensis. Next base: position 4,781,853 of record NZ_JBKAEG010000001.1, on the reverse strand, counting down.
ATATACAAGCAGTTAATGAGTATTGTCATGAAAAAAATGTTATTTTTGAGAATGAGATGATTGGAAGAAAAACAGCTATGTTATTTGGTGAAAAATTAAACATCCAAGAGGCAAAATTAAAAGGCTTAGATGTAGGGCGGTGCAATATTCAGGAATTAATGGTTCACTTGACAGAAAAAGAAGGGGGACGCTTATATGCATAATGATATTCGAGCAACCTTAAATTATTTCATTTATGATTTTCGCTTCACGATAAGTATCTTTTGGGTTGTGTTGTGTTCAAGTTTAGTAGTACTTTCTATAGCTTCATTATCTCTTGACTCAATTGTGAGAATAAATACTAGTTTAGCGGTATACATTTATGCTGCTATTGCTGGATTTTCAATTACTAAAGAAATTTTTCCTAATTGTATTAAAATGGGAGCGACACGGAATAACTACATTATAGCAGCTAGTTTTTTTGCTATTCTTTTTGCCATTTTTATGTCTGCAATGAATTTACTCGTATCTTTTATTTTTCAATTAATAATTACTTCGCCGGAACTATCAAATTTAGCGATATTTTACACTTTAGATGCTACAACATTATCATTTACATGGTTCAATCACTTTTTCATTGACTTTGTCATTTGTCTTTTCATCATATCAGTCGGTTTCTTCTCTAGTGCTATATTCTACAGGTTCGGTCTTATTGGCGGGTTCGTCAACCTAGCTTTGCTAGGTATATTCATTTTAATACCTAACCTCCGTGATTTATTTATAGATTTTGTTATGAGTATAGAGGGGCGCACGATAGACTTAAATTTTGGCGCAGTTACGATAGTTGTAATCACATTTATTTTCCTAACATGGTTAGTATTAAGAAGAGCTTCTTTAGTACAAAGTGTATCAAGATAGATAGTTATGGAACGGAAGGATATTTTACGATGAATATACTCTTAGACTTTGTTCCTATTGATATCAAACTAGAACAATAATATGTATTATTATACGTTTTTCATTGTATTACTTAAGGTTAGCTGATACGAATTATGTTACCTTGTATACTTTCTTAAAAAGAAAAACAACAATTCATACGAAAACAGCCATAAATTAAGTGATAGATGAAATTTCTTACCACTTCAACAAGGTTGCATAATGGGAACACCTGGAGGAATAAGAATTTGTTTTAAAGCACTAATAATAAAACGATACGATCAATTTTAAAATGATCGTATCGTTGGTAGTTATGAAGGTTAATTTTTCAGGATCTAATTAACCGTCGTAATATGGAAATTGGTTAAAGGACTTCCTAATATAAGTAATAGTTCAATTGTACATTCTAGCTTTAGGATCACACTTTTTGATTGAGAATATGTCTATAGCTGAGTAAATAGTAGGCAATGTCGGTCTAATACACTATAAATGCGGCTAAATTGCATAGATATCTACATAATATTCTCGTGCTAATTACAATATGAGAAAAAGAGTTAAAACATATCGTACAAATTCTATGAGAAGTTTGGTCAATTAAGCGTTTCTTGCTTTCATTACAAGTGGCGCATGTTTCATCATTGGGAAAGTGCATATTAACAAACAAAATCCTATAAATCCTACAATTGTAAATGCATAAATGACATTTAATTCAAAAACCCACTCCAATAAAGAAGTAATGTTAATAATATTTATTAATATTGTAATAAGAAGGTTAAATGCGAAAAAAATGATTAAGAAATTTCGGGTTCCTAGTCTTTTCCAACTGACGGTAAGAAAGGCACTTAGTCCAAGTAATAAAAAACCAACCATCAAATCAATCCACACATATGCTAGAATATGATAATTCATTGAATAGAACATGCCTGGATGAAAGAAGGATAATTTGTGAACACCTAATTGATTCAATGTGTTCATAATAAAATATATAATATTTAAAACGCTAATAAAGCAAATAACCATAATGGAAGCGATAAAATAGTATGACTTTAAAAACTGTTTTCGAGTACTGCCTAGGCCTATTAAAACTGGGAAGGAATAAACAATTCCAATACACGCAATTGTACAAATAGCTCCATATATTGGGCCGAAAAGGGAACCAGAAAAACTGACTTCAAAAATAACCCCAATTGCTATAAAAATAACAGCTAGCCCTAATGTTATCGCTGAAAATAACAATAACCACCAACGCATATCTTCGAATAACAGTCTGTATGTTCCTTTTACAGCATTCATACATTAACCACCTTCTTAGTCGTAGTCATGTTAATTAAATAGCCTTGTAAAGTAGCTTTTTCAATCAAGAGATTTTGTTCAGAAGCAATTTTTTTCCATTCTTTAGAGTATGGAGCATCAATCATAATTTTAGTTGTAGAGCCTATTTTTGAAGATTCTATGATTTTTGCATGCTTCGACACTTTATGAATATCTTCTTCAGCACCTGATAGGAGAATACCACGTTCACGCATTTCTTCCATTTGATGATGGAACAATACTTTTCCTTCATGTACAACAACTAGCGATTCACATAAAGGCTGAATTTCCTCTATATGGTGGGTGGAGAGTAAAATTAATCGAGGATGGTCTTCATAGCTTTCTAATAATACATCATAAAACTGCTTGCGCTTCACCGCGTCTAAACCATTTGTTGGCTCATCTAGAATTGTCACGGTAGCGTTGCTTGCCAAGCCTAGTATGATTTGTGCTGCGGTTTTCATTCCTTTAGAGAATTTAGTAATTTTCTTTTTTACAGGTAATTCGAATAGATCACACAAAGATTTTGCTAGCTCATGATCCCAATTTGGATGAAAATATTGACCGTATTTTAATACATCCTGTACTGTCCAATTTTTACCGAAGGGATGATTTTCTTGAATGTAACATATATGTTGCTGTGCAGATAAGTTGTTGTATGGATTTTGATCCATAATGGTGATTTCCCCATTATCTGGTCGGTCATGTCCTGCTAACAAACTCATAAGTGTTGTTTTTCCAGCTCCATTTTTCCCCCATATACCGGAAATAATTGGTGCATCCTCCTTAAATGAAAAATGATTCAACACAGGTGTCTGATGGTATCCGTAAGTGACATTTTGTACATTAATCATGATTCACTCTCCTTATCTTTTTTCTGTTGTCCTCTTATTAAGTCAATAATCATTTCTTCATCAATGTGAATGCGGCGTGCTTCTTCAAGTAAAGGCATGATGTATTCTTCATAAAAATGTTGTTTTCTTTCTATAAGCAATTTTTCTCTCGCTCCTTTTGCAACAAACATTCCAACACCTCGTTGCTTGTATATGATTCCTTTATCAACAAGGGACTGCAAACCCTTTCGTGCGGTTGCAGGATTAATGTTATAGAATCGTGAAAGCTCATTTGTTGATGGAACTTGCTCTTCAACTTTTAACCTTCCGTCAACGATGTCATCCATTATCATCACAGCAATTTGTTGGAAAATAGGTTGAGATTCATCAAGAGTTGATTTCATTTGTGCCACCTCACTTTACGTAAAAATACAGCTTAGTTGTATAGTTAGTCACTCATGTAACTAACTATACAGGAGATTTTTCTCTCTGTAAAGATGATTCTAATTAATAGGTGAATACACACATACTCGGCATGCCACAATTTTTAGGGGTTAAACTGGTACTAAACTTTCAAACTCTATGTAGTTATTTTAACTAAGTAATAAATACTCAATCTTGCAAAGGTAATGAATTTTTTAATAATGGGGTCGCTGAAAAATGATGTAGTGCAATTTTAAAATAATTCCGCTAGCTGAACTATGTTTCCTATTACCAGATACTGTGAAAAACAGTTTATACAAAAAATAAATAAAAACTCAATGGATGATCAGCTTTTTTATGGCAAGTTTGATTACAAATGATTCTTGCTATTTCTAAATGCTTATACATCAATTAGAGTTGACATTAGGAAACAAACTAAATAGATTATTTCAATCTTTATTTATAGTAGAAGGGAAGTTACATTTATGGAACAAGAACAAAGTGGTGTAATAACAAAAGATAAAGCATTATATAAGGTAGCAGAACTTGCGACAGAGAAATATGATGTACAAGTTGATGAGTTAGTTTTTCTAAGTGAAGAAACTAACATCTTATATAAACTTAAAGATCATTTAGGTTACACATATGTCATGAAGATCTTTCAAGAGGAATCTAGTTCTTTAGAGGATAATCTTACTGAAATATTCTTTATGGACATTGTAAATAAAGCAAATTACGTCTCTGCTCCGAGAATGATCTCAGGGAAAGATGGGGAAAAATTACAAGTTATTAAATCAACATATACTTCTACAGCTAAACGTGTTGCTTTATATAATTGGTTGGAAGGTGATGATCTAGAGGGGAATGAAAGTGAGAAGCGCTTTATACAATTAGGTGAGTTAACTGCTCGTTTGCATAAAACAACTTATGGGATACAGATTCCTTCTAAAATTACTCCAAAAACATGGGATAAAGTATTTTATTATCAGGGAGAAGAAGCAATCTATAAACATGAAAAATACCAGAAGTTTTTGTCAAACGAATACCATCAAATAATGGATGGGATCATTCCTTTTTTAAATGATCAATTATCGACTTACTATAAAAATAATAATGAAGACCTTCAATTAATACATGGTGATCTAAACCCATCGAATATTAAAGTTAACGGGGAACAAATGCATTTAATAGACTTTGAGGATTCTATGTTTGGGTTGCCAATACACGACATATCCATTATGTTGTATTACTACAAGTATGAGGAGACGCAAAATTTCGATGAAGTAAAACGTTTTTATTTTCAAGGTTATAGAAAGGTGCGCGATTTACCTAATATAACTGACTACGAGCTAGAGCTATTTATGACCGCTAGAAGAGTGAACTTCTTGAATTATATATTGGAAGTTAGTAATGATCCTGTAGATTTTATTGAAACTAGTTTACCTAGAGTGAAAGAATTTGTCGAAAAATATAACATTAACTTAAAGAAGTGAGCTCGTTTAAGTTTGCTCTTTTCGTAAATTTTGTTGCTAGTTATATTAGTGCTTAATAATTGAAAAAGTAGGGAAGATGCCCCGATCACTAAATGTATACGTGCTTATATCTTAGAACGCACAGCAACAATCAATGCGAAAACAGCCTAAAGTACTAAACAAGGTGAAATATATAACCCAAAAATGCTATTTCTTTAATGTAATAGGAGGTGGTGAAGTATAAGTTCTAATAATTAATACTGTTTGAGAAAGATGGTCCTTATTGTAACTAAAATAGCATTGCTCGTATAAATTAAGCACCGTTTTAAATGATGGTACGTTAAAACACTTTCATTGAGAGGTAGCCAAAAAATAATTACCCCACTTGCTATCACCCCCAAAATCATATGATTTTGGGGGTATGTATTCGTACTCACTTTAACTTTGTGTTAAAAATACTATATCTTTTCGCTAACCTTACTATTCTTAGTATACTCTTTTACAAAAGTCAAAAATTTTGTAGCATCACTAGTTGATGAAAATGAGACTTGTGCTTGTTTGTCGTTTCCTCCGCCTTTACCTTCATACTCTTTCGCATGCTCTTTAACCATAGCCCCGATATGTAAATCAAATTTACCGTCTTGTGCTATCAAAAGTCGATTTTCGATCGTTGATAGCAATAACACAATAGCCTGCTGTTTTGCTAAAATCTGTTTTGATATGATTTGCAAGTCTTTACTACTATAATCCTTTGATATGAAGTGTATAACATGGTCATTTGCTTCGTGAATTAACTGATCCGCCACATATGAAAATAATTGACTTTTTACCTCGCTTAGATCTTTTTGTAATTGCCTTCTTTCTTGTTCCATTTTGTCTAGCTTATTTACAAAATTCTCCCTACTCGTACTTAGCTTTAAACCGATATTTGATATTACTGAATGTGCTGATCCATAATCAGCTAAAGCTTTAAAGCCACATACGAAGTATAGTCTTGTTTTGCCTCGATGCTTTTCGGTTTTAAGTAGCTTTAGCATACCTATTTGTCCTGTAGATTCCACATGTGTACCGCAACATGCTGACACATCTATGCCAGTAATTTCAACGATCCTAATATTTTCAGATACTTTCGGAAGTTTACGTAATCGTAATGAAGGTAATTCATCATTAGACACATAATAAGTTTTTATTTTCCTATTTTCAAAAATATATTTGTTCACCTGTTGCTCTACTTGGAACAATTGATCATTAGAAATGCTAGGTGTATCCAAATCAATGGATACAGTATCTGACCCAAGGTGAAAGCTTAAAGTCTCCATTTCAAACAGTTCAATACATACAGCCGATAATAAATGTTGCCCAGTATGATGTTGTGTATGATCTATACGTCGTTGTTTGTCAATTTGACAATCCGCCTCACCAATGTTTAATGGCGCTGTCACTTGATGAGCGATACTTGTACCATCTTCTTGCACATCAATAACTTCTACACCATTAATCGTTCCATGATCTGCTGGTTGTCCTCCACCTTCTGGATAAAATGCTGTTTCTTCAAGAATAACGAAGTAGTTATTATCCTTTTCATATTTATGTGTAATGACAGTTTGCCAAGTAGTCATATTTGGGTCTGAATAATAGAGGTTCGTTTTCATTATTTTACACCTTTCCCACGTTGGATTTAATTGATATAATTATGATTTTCGTATATTATACTATTTTTTGCAATTATTAAAGCGTAATTAGAAGGGAAACTGAGATGAAATTAACTATTCATGAGATTTTTGAGCAATGGCAAAAGGCACTTCAAGCAGAAATATCTACGTTAAAAGACAAAGGTGGCTCTAGTGTTCACATTCGACATGGAAAGATGATTTCTTCTCATAAAGATGAATATATTTATGTTTTTTATACAAGTTCAGATGTCTATTTGGTAGAAGGTGCAGCAGTAAGAATTAAGTACAACGAAGAAGATTATCTTGGAGAGATTATATCTGTTGAAGGTAACCAACTTATAGTCACACTATCTACTTATATTGGGAAAACAGTCAGCGATTTAGAATTGAGTACGGAACCTTGGCGTTTAATTGAAGCTTTATTAACAAGACTTGATGAAGCTTCAAATGATCAACAAAAACTTAGACAAGTGTCAAAGTTGTTAAGAGGTAATGCGGCTGATAATCATCATCAGCAACATGCTGAAACTCCTTTGAAAGAGGTTGTTAATCGAAGTTTATATAACGATACAACTTATGTTTGGGGACCACCTGGTACAGGAAAAACGTTCACGCTTTCCAGAGTTATCGTCCAAAATTATGTAAAAGGAAAAAAAATCCTCGTCTTAACACATAGCAATGCTGCACTTGATGTAGTAATGCTTGCTGTTACAAATTTCTTGTCTGAACGTGGACGTTGGAAAACAGGTGATATTATTAGATACGGTATGAGTCGAGACGAACAGGTCATTGCACACGATAGTCTACTTTCTTCAACAATAGCTGAACAGATCCATCATCAAATACGTGACCGAAAAATGGTGATTACTGAACAAAAAGATTATGTAAAAGAGAAAATAGAAGCTAAGCAACACGTTCCGATACAATCTGTTACGTCATTACAAACTGAGCTAGAAGGGTATCGTTCTGAATTAACAGAGGCTGAGAAAGAAGTTATACAGCGAGCACGAGTAATAGGGGTAACGCTAACGAAAGCGGCAGTGGATAAGCAAATTTTTGATAGAAACTATGATCTTATCGTGATTGATGAAGCAAGTATGGCGTATGTCCCACAAATAGCCTTTGCAGCTACTCTTGGTAAGAGAATTGTTGTTTGTGGTGATTTTCAACAGTTACCACCTATTGCTCTTTCAGACAATTTATACGTAAATAGATGGCTTAAGGAAGATATATTTCGGAAGACAAACATTGTGACAACTTTGGATCAACAGGGAAAACACCCGAATTTGTTTATGTTAACTAAACAGAGAAGGATGCATCCTGATATTTCCGCATTTTCTAATGTAGAAATGTATCAATCCAATGTAAGTGATCACTTAACAGTTAAAAAGAGAGCAATCATAGCTAGAAAAAAGCCTTATCCGGGTGATGCTATGATTTTCATTGACAGCTCCTATTTTCAAGCTTTTGCTATGAAGGATGAAATCTATGAATCAAGGTTTAACTTAATCACAGCCTGTCTTGCACTACACCATATATTTGTTGCCTATCGAAATGGGCATAAGTCCATAGGATACGTGACGCCATATCGTGCCCAAGCTCGAATCATATCCACTTGGCTAAACGAAAGAATGCCATTATCAAAATTAGCAGAAGGTACGACAATTACAGCTGCAACTATTCACAAATTCCAAGGCTCTGAACGAGATTTCATGATATTTGATATTGTGGATAGTAATGGTCAGCTTAATGCTGGTCAGTTGTTAACTAATAAACAATCATCACGACTAGTAAATGTAGCTGTCACAAGAGCAAAAGGCAAGTTATTAACAATTGCTGATCAACCTTTTATTAAGAGCAAGGTAGGTAAAGATAAAGCGATTAGTAAACTGTTAAATCATATGCATAAGAAAAATCACAAACAGAGTCACGACAACATTGTAGCATCATTAACAGATGAACGAGGTAGTAAACAATTAACTTGGTATCGGAATAATGAAGTGAATGATATATTATTAAAGGATATTTCAAATGCCAACAAAAGAATTATGATCTCTGTACCACAATTACACAACTATCATAATCAACTTTGGCCAGTGTTAAAAGATTTATCTAATAAATTGGTTATAACAATTATTACTGAAGAACCTGAACAAATTCCACTACAAAGCTACCATTTAGTACAAAAGAGAGTTTTACAGCCGTTTGTGATTATTGATGAAAGAATCATATGGGCTATCGCTCACACAGATATACAGGTTGCAGCAAAAATGAACGCGCCACAAACAGTTCGGTTGCTATTAAAATACTTAAATATCCCATTGGCTAAACGAAATCAAATGCAAGTTAGAGAAGCAATACTTCTACATCATCCAACGATTTCACTGAAGAAGTATATTGCAACTTGGCACTACTGTTACGTTTGCAATCACCAGCAGAGTAGTTTTATAGATGAGGAAGGAAAGATTCTACTTGAGTGTAAGCATTGCTATAGTAAACGTGTATTATCTGACAAAATTTTAGCTAAATATTTACAATATATTGATGCAAAATGTAAGCAATGTCATTCAAAATTAAATGAGGAAATGAAAATTGGACAAGCAGCCATCTATTGCTCAACATGTAAAGTCTATTACGATGCAAAACGATTGTGGTAAGCTGTAAAGAGAGCTTTAAGTAAATTTGTGACATATGGATTATGATTTTACAGCCATATTACTCCTACTTAAAATCAAATCTTATTCGCGATTTATTTCACGAATTTTAGGCAAATATGTTAAAATATATGTCATAGAATTTTATATTCCTTAAGCGGTTACCAGAGTTAAATCTGTTGAACTAAAAATTTTATATTATACATGAGACTAACAATAATATATCTGCGACAGTTTATGATTAGTTATAATGGTAAAGCTTAATAATAGGAATATGAAATAAGTGATTCTATGGAATGAGAGTGAAAAAATGAGTTTAAGTGAAAAACGCTGGTTTAGAACAATGATAGGAATCATCTTGATTCTATTAATTGCATTTCTTCTTGAGAAAACGTTATTTGTGTTTACCCCAGTTTTCGTACTAATTAAAACGATTTTTTTACCATTCGTTATATCTGGGGTCTTATTTTATTTATGTAGGCCACTTATTAAGTGGTTAGAAAAAAGAAGAATTCCAAATTGGTTAGCGATAATAATCGTTTATTTGGTAATCATTCTATTCTTTTATATCTTCTACAAATTAGTAACTCCTGTTATTAATGATCAGCTAGAAAGACTAATGAATAACTTACCATCTATGATAAATGTGATGTTTGAGGGGATCGAGTATGTACAAAAAAACATGGATTTATTCCCTGATTTTCAAGAAGCTGCCTTATCCTTCAGTGGAGACTTCGAACAAAAACTAACTGAAAATATCGGAAATATATCTAGTGGGATCATTAGCTTTGTTGGTGGATTCGTTAATACGATCTTTTATCTGTTCCTCGTTCCTTTTATATTGTTATATATGTTAAAGGATGGAGATCGTTTCCAACCGAGCGTCGCTAAATTCTTTCCTGAAAATAAGCGTGGTAATATTCTTGCAGTGTTGAAAGATATGGATAAAACCATTTCTTCTTATGTACAAGGACAAGTAATCGTCAGTGTCTCTGTTGGGTTGATGCTATTTATAGGCTATCTCATTATTGGTCTTGATTATTCGATCATCTTAGCTATTTTTGGCATGTTTACGAATGTGATACCGTTTCTAGGACCTTATCTAGCTGTTATTCCTGCATTTCTTGTTGCGCTTTTCCAAGATCCTATAATGGCAATTTATGTTGCTATTATTATGCTCATTGCACAACAAGTTGAGGGTAATGTAATATCACCACAAATAATGGGAAAGACATTGAATATACACCCGTTAACAATTATCATTTTAATACTAACTGCAGGGAATTTAGTCGGGATACTAGGTATTATTTTTGCCATCCCTACTTATGCTGTTGCAAAAGTTGTTATCTCCCATGCCGTTAAGCTTTATAAAATCAGTATACAGGAATCACGTTAATAGTCATTTGAACGACATCACTGTACATTACATGTAAATAAAGATAAAATGGGAAAACCCTTGATCTAAAGGTTTGTGTTCATGCCTTCGATCAAGGGTTTCAATTTGTTAAATTTTAAAGTTTACATTGCTTTATTATAAGTAGGTGTCGATTTAGTATTATTAACTAAATGATAAATTCTTGGTGCGATCATTGCTGCAATAATCGTAAAGACAAAATCCTTTATCGCAAAAAAGATCATTGTTTTCCATGCAGCTGAGTATCCAATTTCTGCACCAGTCCAAGTGTTTATAGAAAGATACATATAATTAGTACCAATCATATAAACGAGGATAATACCAACAAATGATGCAATCATAAATGTTGACAAAGTCGGCTGCTCTTTGCGCTCGACAATTTTACCAGCAAAATAAGCTACAAAAATATATGAAATAATAAATCCACCTGTAGGTAACATGAGAACTGGTAATCCACTTTTAAATTCGGCAAACACTGGTAAACCAGCGACACCGACAAGAGCATAAACGACCATTGATAAAGAGCCAACTCTACTTCCTAACAACAATCCTGCTAAAATAGCAAAAAATGGTTGCATTGAGAGTGGTACATTCCCAACTTTTAAGAAAGGTAGCCAAGAAATAATATTAGCCCCAATTGCCATTAATGCTACAAACACAGCTCCATATGTTACGTCAATCACCCTGAACTTCCTTGAATTCTTTCCCATGATGTATTCTCCCTTCCTCCATTAATTCTACACAATAGAATTGTTAACTTATAAAACCATAATGTTAACATATTGAAGTGTACTTGTTAAAAGGTCGTTTTGTCAATGATCTATCCTCATATCAAGGTTGAATTATAGGGCTCTTTTCGTATACTTTGTTTGATAATGTTGTCCAAATAGCACAAAAAAATGGTTTAACATGGTTAGTCGTTGGTGTACAAAAGGAAAGATGCCACGATCTCAAGTTGTATACGGATTTGCTCTTAGTACGAAAAGCATCAATTAATGCGCAAACATCCTATTATAAAAACGCTTGTTGCTATTGCAGAAGATAAAGGTGTCACATTATACATAAGTCATCGTTATCGAAAAAAAGATGCCTCGAAACCTAGTTACACACACATTTATTTTTTAGTATGAGAACCTTCTAAAACTACATTAATAAAAAAGCACCTTAGGCTAAATACTAAGGCGCTTTTATAGGATTAAAATATCAAGTTAATTTATGATGTAGAATGAGCATTGGCTTCACTTACAAAGCTTTTTTGAACCCATATTTTGGAACGCCAGCGAATTAACATAAGTATACCACGAAACCATTCATCAACAATAAATGCGATCCAAATACCAACTAAGCCCATACCCATTTGTATTCCTAACATATATGCCAAAGGTACGCTTATGCCCCACATAGATAAAATTCCCATATACACAGGAAATTTTACATCTCCAGCTGCTCTTAACGAATTAATGACAACTAAGTTAAACGCACGTCCAGGTTCAAGTATAATTGTTAACAACAGTAACTGACTACCTAATGATATAATACCTTCATTATCCGTAAATAACTGCAGCAAGCTTTTTGCTGAGAAGAAAAAGATTAAAGCCGCAGACAAGGAAATAGTAACCGCTAATCTTAAGCTCTTCAAGCATCTGTGAAAAGCTTTGTTGAGTTCATTAGCCCCTACATGGTGGCCTATCATAATTTGAGTTCCTTGACCTATTGCGAGTGCGAATAAAAAGATGAACATCATTAAGTTTTGTGTGTATACCTTAGTTGTTATCGCATCAGTACCGATCATAGCTATAAAGAATGTAATTAGCATTTGAGAGGTATTATATGATAAATGTTCACCTGCAGTCGGTACACCAATTTTAAGTAATTGACGAATCGGCTGTTTTGGGAACTTAAAGAAAATATGAAAAGGTAATGAACCATTTGTTCGCTTTAATAAAACATAAATAATGATAAGTAAACCAATAAATCTACTTAATATTGTTGAGATAGCAACTCCCTTTACACCTAATACAGGTACACCGAACGCACCAAAAATAAAAAGATAATTCCCAATTACATTTATTAGATTTACTCCCATTGTGATATACATCGTGTCTTTTGTAAAACCGTGGCTGCGTAATATAGCTCCTATCGTCATTAGAAGCCCTTCAAGAAACATAAAACCACCAACGATTTGTAAATAACTTAAGGCTTCACCCATTAGTTCATCTGGTAGCCCCATTAATAATAAAATGTCTTTCTTAAATATAAATAGGATAGCACTTAAAGAGATGCTAAAAAATAAGTTTACTGAAATTGCAACAACTGCAGTTTCATTTGCACGCTTCAGATCTTTTGAGCCGAGTTGTTGGGCGATGATAATGGCAGTACCTGTTGCAATAAAGTTAAACATGACAATGACGATTGATATTATTTGATTAGATACTCCAACTGCGGCAACTGACAGATCTGAATATTGACTAAGCATCAGCGTATCAGCGCTTCCCATTAACATTCGGAGTAACAGTTCAATAAAAATCGGCCATGTGAGGGCAAATAATGTTAAATTTTGTTGAATGTTTGATTTTTTCAATATTAATGCAGACTCCTTTTGATAGCTTTTGAAAAACTATACCTAGTGTATCTATTTTCTGTATAATAATGAATAGACTGAGCCGATATGTTTTGGAGTATTACGACTTTTTAAGGAGAACTTAAATGAGTATAATAACTATACCAGCCCCACCTTTTCCTACGTATATTAAAGGTGGGAGGGCGATATTTCATAAAGGACAAAGGCATTTTAAAAGAACATTTATCGTTTTTGATTTAATCTACGTTTGTAAAGGGGTTGTGTATATAACTGAAGATGACATTCCATACGAAATAAAAGAAGGGCAGTATATTATTTTAGTTCCAGGAATTGAACATTATGGACATCGAGGATGTACAGAGAAAAGTGAATACATATGGATGCATTTTCAAACAGAGCAGACTTATCAGTTAGAGGAGAGCCGATCCTTAAACTGGTCTCATATCATTCAGAGACAACCTACTTTTGTCACACCAGCTCATTTTCATTTACAGCTCCCAAGGCTTGGTGCTGTCCGAAGACAGAGTTATATGGAAAATGTAATGGAAAAAGTCATTTCATTAAATGAGTTGCAAAATCCCGAAGTCCATATACAACAACAGTTCTATTTTCAAGATTTTATCTTTCATCTTCAAAAAGAAACCCTTAGTATCCCTGATGCTTCTGAGAAATTAACAGAGCAAGTAGTGATCTATTTAAAAGAACGTTATAAGGAGAATTTTTTGTTAGAGGATGTAGCACGTGACCTTCATTTTCATGCTGATTATATAACAAGATGTATGCAGCGTTCACTTGGGATGACTCCTTTACAATTTCTTACCCAATATCGATTGTTTCAAGCGAAAAAGTTACTAACGACGACAGATAAAAGGGTTATGGACATTGGTAAGGAAGTTGGAATTCAGGATTACACGTACTTTTCAAAGCTCTTTAAGCAGCATGAAGGAATGAGTCCTGTCATGTATCGTAAAGAAGTGAGCCGATCAAATGATATGAACTAGCGTATATATGAGTGATAACAATAAGTAGTTGCTACTAGCACGACAGGATATGCTTGCAACTTGCTTACATAATAAGATTATAAAGAATTAGTTTTCTAGGAGGTGCAAACGTCGTGTTTTTTCTTCAAATGTCAGGATTTCCAGGCTCAGGGAAATCATCTCTTGCAAAGCTATTAGCAAAACGAACAGGTGCTATTGTAATAGATCACGACATTGTGAAAACCGCATTAATAGAATCTCTTGAATTTGCAATAGATCCAAAAATTGCAGGCAAGATTTCATACAATATTGATTGGTCATTAGCAGAATATTATTTATCTCAACAAAATAGTGTGATACTGGATAGCCCATGTTTATATAATGAAATGATAGAAAAAGGACAGCGCCTATGTACAAAGTTTGGTACAAATTACAAATACGTAGAATGTTATCTCAATGATTTTACAGAAATAAATCGCAGATTAAAGCAACGAAAACGCATGCAAAGTCAATTAAGTGAAGCTACTGAAGAGAATTTCAGTATAACTATTAATAATAGTAAAAAGCCGTCTGATACTTACGGTTTAATTGTAGATTCATCCAAACCATTACATAGCTATGTAAATGAAGTCATAGAATATATAAATAGTAAAGACTAAAGGTATAATTGAAGGAGTTATTTAGTAATATAAAGGAATTGATAGTCAAAATAGTAAAAACGAATGGAAAATCATGATAAAATAAACAAATAAGACCAACTTATTAAAGAGGTTTATAATAATGATAAAAAAGTTATGGATATTTCAAAAGAGTGAGGGCATTTCACCATACATATGGAGCGTATTTAGTATTTTACCGTTCTATTTTGTTTTTCAATCTTCTTCAAAGCTTGAAGTTGTAATAGGAATTATATTAACTGTGTTATTTCTTGTTTCTTATAGATTTGCATTCATCTCCAAAGGATGGATCATGTATTTATTAACGTTATTATTATTAGCAATAGCAGTAACAATGACCATCTTATTTCAATTTATTTATTTTGCATTTTATATTGCCTATTTTAATGGTCATATAAGAAGTCGTATCACCTTTATGACGTTTTACATTATACATTTAATCATAACAACGGGCTTAATTAACTTTAGCGTCATTCTTCAAGAACAGCTATTTCTAAAACAAATTCCTTTTATTATCATTGTGTGGATTAGCGTGATCCTTCTACCGTTCAATATTTATAATCGGAAAAAACAAGGTAGACTTGAAGAACAGCTAGAAGATGCTAATAAAAGGATTTCTGAGCTTGTTAAACAAGAGGAACGACAACGAATTGCCCGTGACTTACACGACACGTTAGGTCAAAAACTTTCTTTAATTGGCTTAAAAAGTGATTTAGCAAGAAAGCTAATTGCTAAAGATCCTGAAAAAGCCAAAAGCGAATTGAAGGATGTTCAGCAAACTGCACGCACAGCTTTAAATGAAGTAAGAAATATGGTATCACAAATGCGTGGTATAAGGTTGAAAGAGGAATTTGTACGAGTAAAAGAAATTTTAAAAGCTGCTCAACTTGAATTTATTATAGATGAGGATGTCAAATTGAACAATGTTTCATTGTTTCTAGAAAATATACTAAGCATGTGTGTCAAAGAAGCTGTAACAAATGTAGTGAAACATAGTAACGCTACTTTATGTGAGATATCTATAGAACAATCATGGAATGAAATTTCTATTACCGTTCGTGATAACGGTATTGGCATCGCCATAGATCACGATTTAGGTAAAGGAAGCGGCCTTTTAGGAATGAAAGAAAGACTTGAGTTTGTGAATGGTAGACTAGATATCGTTTCAAATGAAGGAACAGCAATCATCATGAAAGTGCCTAATAACATAGTTAAGCAGGGAAATGGGGAGGAACTGAAATGATTCGAATAGTTATTGCAGAAGACCAACGAATGATGCTGGGTGCATTAGGGTCACTTCTCAATTTAGAAGAAGATATGGAAGTGGTAGGTAAAGCTAGTAACGGTGCTGAAGCAATATCACTTGTGCAAAGACACAAGCCAGATGTTTGTATAATGGATATTGAAATGCCAGAAAAAAGCGGACTAGAAGCAGCTGAGGAACTGAAAGAAATGGCATGTAAAGTTATCATTTTAACGACCTTTGCACGAAGTGGTTATTTCCAAAGAGCATTAAAGGCAGGTGTTAAAGGGTATCTATTAAAGGACAGCCCAAGCGAGGAGTTGGCAAACTCAATTAGAAGTATCATGGCTGGAAAGCGAATTTATGCACCTGAACTTATGGACGACATGTATAATGAAGGTCATCCTCTGACTCATCGCGAAAAAGAAGTGCTAGAACTCGTTGCTGATGGTAGAGATACGAAAGAAATTGCAGATGAACTCCAAATAAAAACGAGTACAGTAAGAAATTACATTTCAACGATACTTGATAAGCTGGAAGTTAAAAATCGAATTGAAGCCATCACTCATTTTAAAGAAAAAGGATGGTTTAAGTAAATAATTGTCAAGCAAAACCAGCTAATTTTAAAATATTAGCTGGTTTTATTTGTGTAAATATGAAATTATCACATGTATTAGGCATTATGCTATTTGCTTCCTCTTAATTGCTTTATAGAGTAGATCAATTGATATAAAGCATACAAAAGCAATGAAAGGATAGTATACAACTGGATCTAATAACGACAAAACGTTAAGAGAATTTTAAGAAATTGAATACTTTTTGCATGGTGGGAAAGGGGATGTATTTCCAGTAATTTTTGTAGGATAATACATAGTTATTCTAGATATTTGAACGATACTTATTTCAGTAGTAGTATGATTTTCTTTAATAAATTGACAAATCTATATATACCCCTTATAGTATTTCGTATACCATGTGGGGTATACAGGTGATTGGAGGTGAGTTGTAATGAGAATGATATATACTTTTCCACAAAGGTTTCTACATTTAAGTATTCCATTAACATTGGTACTAGGTTTTATCATAGGCATTTCTACTGATACGAGCTTTTTAAAACCAACAATATTATATGCGACAATTATGATGATTTATACATCGTTGGTTGGTTTAAAGTTGAAAGAATTATCCTCATTTAAGGGGTCTAAAATTTTATTGTATTCTATGATGATCAACTTTTTATTCATTCCAGCAATTGCACTATTAATAGGTAAAACGTTATTAAATGAATACCCTAATATGTTTGCTGGTTTAGTGTTATTGGCACTATTACCTACGAGTGGTATGACTATTTCATGGACATCCATGCAAAAAGGGAACGTTCATGCTGCGATAAAATTAACAGTTTTCAGCTTAATACTAGGTTCGTTGTTAACACCGATATATTTATTAATAATGGTTGGCGAATTTATTAATATTAATATGTTTGAAATTTTCAGCACCATATTATTAGTTGTTTTTTTACCTATGTTACTGGGACATTTGACGTTCAAAGTAATATTAAAAAAATATACTTTGGACCAATTTCAGCAGAAAATTAAACCTAATATAACACCATTAAGTATATGGTCAATGCTTTATGTTGTATTTGTAAGTATCAGTATGAAGGCTGAAATGATTGTTAGCAAGCCACAGTTAATCATATTTGCACTTATCGTTTTAGTGTTATTTTATCTAGTAAACTATATTATTAGCACAGTAATTGCGAAGAGGCTTTTAAATCGTTCAGATGGGATTGCTTTAGTGAACGGGGTAGCACTAAGAAACCTTTCAATTGCAATAGGTTTAGCAGCGACATCTTTCGGTGCTGATGCAGCACTAATCGTTACGTTAGCTTTTATTGTTCAGCAACAAGGTCATGTTTATTATATTAAATATGCGAACAAGTATTGGTTTAATCAACAACAGCAAAGAACATTGACACAAAGAACAACAATTGGATAGTACATCTAGAGAGGAAGATAATAAAATGACAAACAAATTAAACATTATTGTAAACTCACGTTCAGAGGGTCTAACAATTACGAACAAAGCTGGTAAACACGAATTTATCATAGATGAAGGTAAACAAATGGGAGGAAGAGATTTAGGGCCAAATCCACTTCAATCAGTGTTAGGTGCGCTAGCAGCTTGCGAAAATGTTACCGCACGTGTAGTAGCACGAGAAATGAACTTTGATTTTAAAGATATGGAACTAAAAATCAGTGGAAAATTTGATCCACGCGGATTTATGGGTAGCCCACATATCCGTCCATATTTCGAAGCTGTTAAGGTAGATGTGAGAATCATAACAACTGAACCCGAAGGAAGAATCAATGAGCTTCAACATAAAGTAGAATCTCGCTGTCCTGTATACACGATGCTAAAAGCTGCGCAGGTAGAAATGATTGACTCATGGCAAAAAGCATAGATTATTTAACAATATGTATACAATAATATAACATTGCTACTAAAAGGATTTACTTCACCAAACTATATTTTTCATTTATAAGATTTTCAAGAATTGATAAATGGGAAAGAGTCGTGAGGTTTATCCTTTTTTTATTTTTTTCCACCAAAAACAATTTCCAATCCAGGTATTAATAAACGTTCATACTTCATAATTACAACACAAAAATGACGCTTAACTGTCACCGTTAAAGGCGTTTACTTTGTGATATTCTGATCTTGAAGGGGCGGTGTTATGTATAAAAAACAGGAGAAAACATTAGCTTTAATAACATTTCTAGTTGCATTTATCTTAGGTTTATCCTTTTTAGGACGTGTTTTTTCAGGGTAAGGAGGAGGCTTTTCCATGGTAAATGAAGAGGCAGTCTTTTTTAGTCGTATTTTGACGGAGTTAACACTATCTGTACATATTATTTTTGCAACAATAGGTGTTGGTGTCCCACTTATCATTATGATCGCACAGTGGGTAGGAATTAAAAAGCAAGATGAACACTACATCCTTTTAGCAAGAAGGTGGACACGTGGCTTTATTATAACAGTTGCGGTTGGTGTAGTTACAGGGACTGCAATTGGTTTACAACTCTCACTTTTATGGCCAAACTTTATGGAGCTTGCAGGTAATGTCATTGCGTTACCATTATTTATGGAAACATTCGCCTTTTTCTTTGAAGCGATATTTCTTGGCATTTATTTATACACATGGGATCGTTTTGAAAATCAGCGAAAGCATTTGTTATTGTTATTACCTGTTGCTATTGGGGCATCCTTTTCAGCTATTTTTATAACGATTGTAAATGCCTTTATGAATGCTCCACAAGGGTTTGACATTGTAGAAGGGGAACTTGTCAACATTCAGCCTTTATTAGCAATGTTTAACCCAGCAATGCCTACGAAGGTAGCACATGTGTTGACAACTGCCTATATGACTTCAGCATTTGTCTTAGCATCAATTGCTGCTTTTCGCATGCTTAAAGGATCAAAGCATGAATATCATAAAAAGGCGTTGTTTTTAACTATGAAACTTGGTCTAGTTTTTTCACTTGCTTCCGCTATAATTGGTGATTTCTCTGGGAAGTATCTAGCAGAATATCAACCTGAAAAGTTAGCGGCAGCTGAATGGCATTTTGACACAAAAAGTGAAGCTCCACTCGTTTTATACGGAGTTTTAAGTGAAGAGGAAGTGAAGTATAGCTTAAACATACCATACGCGCTCAGTATATTAGCTTTTGGTTTTCCAAGCGCTGAAGTAATTGGGCTAGATCAAATTCCTGAAGATGAAATACCACCGCTTTATATTCATTATTTATTCGATTTAATGATTACGATTGGAATTTTATTAACAATTTTATCAGGCGTTTACTTATTAGCCATTTGGAAGAAATGGAATTTTATTTTGACGAAATGGTTCCGTTGGATGGTGGTACTTGGTGGACCTTTAGCAATGATTGCTATCGAGGTAGGTTGGTGGTTTACAGAAGTTGGTCGACAGCCGTGGATACTATATCAACTTTTGCGAACAAACGATGCTGCAACTACAACTCAACATGTTGATAAAATGCTATATGCATTTTCAGGATTATATGTAGTTTTAACAATAAGTAGTATCATCGTTCTTTCACAAATGTTTAGAAAAAATACAGTTGAACAAGAATTGTCAGATCGAGCACTAGAGAAAGCAGGTGGCTCAGTATGACTCTTCAAGTAATTGGTATATCAGTATTATGGCTCTTTCTCTTTGGCTATGTAATTGTGGCTTCTATTGATTTTGGTGCTGGTTTTTTTAATGCGTATAGCACACTTACACGTAAGCAGCATATTTTAACGAAGCTCATTCAACGTTATTTGTCACCAGTTTGGGAAGTTACAAACGTTTTTCTCGTTTTTTTCTTCGTAGGCATGATTGGCTTTTTTCCAAAAACTGCATTTTATTATGGCACAACATTACTAATTCCAGTTAGTTTAGCGATTATACTTATAGCCATAAGAGGATCTTATTACGCTTTTGCAACTTATGGTAAGGGTCAAAAAAATACGTATACGATGTTGTACGGTCTGACAGGATTATTTATACCTGCTTCATTGTCTATCGTTTTAACCATTTCCGAGGGTGGCTTTGTTACAATGAAGTCATCTGGTCCAATACTAAATTATGTTGACTTGTTCACAAGCCCCTTGACGTGGAGTATTGTCATTCTTAGTTTGTCCGCTGTTCTATATATATCTGCTGTTTTTTTAACATGGTATGCTTATTATGCACAAGATCATAAAGCAACAGAATTGTTCAGAAGATATGCTCTCGTTTCTGCATTACCAACCATTGTTACAGCCTCAGGGATTATTATTGAATTGCGATCACATAACTCAATTCACTTTGAGAATTTATTAGATTTATGGTGGATATTTGGTTTGTCATTTTTCTTATTTATTGGTACTGTGATTTTACTATGGAAACGAAAAGCATTTGGATTAGCATTTGGATTGTTAGTAGGCCAATTTTTTCTAGCTTTTTTGGGGTATGGCGTATCGCATTATCCTTATTTAATGTATCCCTATCTTACAATGTACGATAGCTTTACAAATGATACGATGGCGATTGCTTTAATTATTGCGTTTGTTGCTGGACTAGGATTACTCATTCCTTCTCTCTACCTTTTGCTGAAGTTATTTCTATTTAATAAGGAGTACGTCCAAGGTAAGGGAAACAATCATGTGTAAGGAGGATGATGAATGAATAGCTTTATTATTTTCTATGCACCTATATTAATCGTTGTTACATCATTAATTTTCGCTTTTTGGGTGGCACCTAAGGATGATTTGATTAAAAAATAACCTAGAATATTTAAATGTTAAAAGCTGATCTATTCATGAATAGATTGGCTTTTAACATTCAATACTTTAAGTGGAACTATGCTGTCTAACTAGAAATGATTTTTTTAGATGTAAAAGTTATGGGTCCAATTATTGATCCTATCGAGTTAACATCAGTATTTTCTACGGTTAATATATACTTCACCTTACCTAAAGTTGGTTTCAAATCAACGTGTGTAAAGCTATCAATGCTAAAATCGTTTACTTCATTTTCCAATTCGGTTTTTGCACTAAAAATTAGATTGGTTGGGTTTACCGTATTTCTATATATCTTATATATTAATTCAGGTGAATCGTCCTGTACTTCAGAGCCAATCGTCGCATTTAATATAATCTTCTCTTCCATCATCACTTTATCTACAATTAATACTACTAGTGTCAAAAACTGTGGTGATATAGGGATATTTTTCATAATACTTGCTGAAGTATTTGGATTTAACACATACTGATGTACATCTATTAGTTTTGTTTTAGCAGGAATGCTGCAACTACTTTTTCCAATTTGATCTTTGCTAATTTGTTGGATAACAAATGTAGTTGGACCTATTACCCTGGCCATTGCATTTTGAGCAAGGCCTTCCACTGTAAGTATATATTTAACCTTCCCTAAAGGTGGATTTAAATCAACATGAGTTAAGCTATCAATATTGAAATCAATACCTGCTACTAATTCTGTTTTCGCACTAAAAATTAGATTGGCTGGGCTTACTGAATTCCGATATATTTTATAAATTATTTCAGATACATTTGCTAAAGCTTCTGTGCCAACAGTAGCCTCTAATAAAACATGATCCTTGAGCATGATGTTATCCAATGATAGTTCTGCTAACGTCAAGAAATTTGGTGATAATGGTATATCTTCAGACGAAGCTTCTATTGTATTTGGATGTAATACAAATTGATTCATATCTATTAATTTTTGAGCAACAGTTTTGTCACACATACACTTTCCTGACTGAGGTTTTCTGATTTGTTGTATAACGAAAGTGAGAGGTCCTACTACTTGAGCCATAGCATTTAAATCAACACACTCAACGGTTAGGATGTATTTTACTTTCCTTAAGGTTGGATTTCTATCTACATGACTAAATGTATCTATACTGAATTCATTACTAAAATTAGGAATACTTCCTTCTAATTCTGTTTTCGTGCTAAAGATGAGGTTTGATGGACTAATTGTGTTACGATAGATGCTATATAATAATTCTGGAGAATCACTGAGTACCTCAGACCCTACAGTGGCATTCAATAAAACAAAATCCCCTGGCATAAGATGTTCAAGTGATAGTTGTGCTAATGTCAAAAAATCTGGTGTAATGGGGATATTTTGAGCAATACTACTTGCAGTATTTGGATGTAATACAAATTGATTCATATCAACGAGGGTTTGCCCAACAGCTTGATTACATCCACATCGTGTTTTACACACATCATCAACTCCTAAACTAAGTGATAATTTATTATATGGATGTGTTTTATTTATGTATAGAGATGTATACTAAATAGGGTTTAAATAGGTTACGTATAAAACTGAAATATTTTGTTATGGGTGATTTTAGACGGTTCTTTGCACATTTTTTTTATGCTTGTACATCACTCTATACGTATTTTTGTATGATTACATATAATATGGTAGGGGTTGGATTAATTGGAGGTTGTACTAAATTAGGGGATTATTAGGTAATCGTGATATAATAGGCATACAATAACGAATTTCTAAAGGGTGGTCGGCTTCATTCCCATTGAAAGGGGGGTGAAGCATATGACGGTATTTGAAGCGTTGATGTTCGCTGTAGCGTTTGCTGCTCTCGTCATTTCAATGCTGTCTTTTAACAAAAACGACAAAAAGTAGACCACCCTTAACGCTTTATCGGAGCAGTGGGTGGTCTACTTTGACTATAAGCCGATCCTCTAGGAATCGTTTATTGTTCAATACCGTGAGTGGTGACGACACTCGCGGTCTTTTTTATTGTATGCAAGAACAGCTTGTCTATGATTAGAATATCACAATTGTTTAAAATTGTACAATAGATCATGTATCACATATAACCTTATCGCATAACATCTACATATAATAAGGCTTTTTTCGTATAGGTTCGTGGTACCACTTTTTCAAATAAGTTAGTAAAAAAGAAGCAAATAAATACCGAAAAGAGTCTTAAATTACGATGTGGAAAGGTGTGAGGATCGTGGATGCGTTAATCAAGTTATTAGCTTTTATTTGGGAAACATAATGTAACCATTATGAAGGTTCTGGTATAAAACCGGAACCTATATACTTAAATAGCATAACCAGTTCTTTTTTTATAACTACACATATATGAAACTCTGATATAATCGGATTACAATAACGATATTTGAAGGAGCTGAAGTATAATCAAAGCCTTTGCTTTGGTACTCTTTTTAAAAAAATATTGTTGCTATATCTAAGTATAAATTTTTAACATAAAACTCGTAAACTATAGGAGATTATATATGAAAAAGATGGAGCGGTTGGTTGGAATTATTTATGCATTAAAAGAACACGAACAGCTAACAGCTAAGCAAATTTCAGATCTATTTGAAGTAAGTGAAAGAACAATTTATAGGGATATAGAGGCACTTAGTCAATTAAACATACCTATCATATCCTTAGAAGGATTTGGTGGAGGTTATCAAATAGATGATAACTATTTCATACCAAGTGTTGCTTTTAACGAAAAAGAAATCTTATATTTATTAATGAGCTTGCGGTTAGGAGAAATTATTAAAGTTCCGAATATGCAAGAAGACTACGTATCATTAAAGTATAAGCTACTTAACATCCTAGATAACAATAAGAAGGAAAAATATCTTACTTTATTAGAGAAAATTACTTTTTTTATAAATGATATTTTCCCAGGTTCTTATAAGAAAGATGTAATTCAAATTATTATTGATAGCTTTCTTGATTACAAAAATATAGTTATACAGTACTACTCACCTAAAACAAATGTACTGATTGAAAGAGAAGTAACTCCATATCAACTATTCTATGATAGTGGTGGTTGGTATATTAATAGTTTTTGCCACCTAAGAAAGCAGGATAGATGCTTTAGATTAGACAGAATAAAACAAATAAGTATTTCAGAAAATACATATTCTTCAACATTACTAGATGAATTAATGCAAAACAAGAAGCAAGGGCAAGACGATAAAATAAATGTTACGTTATCAATGGATAAGAGCCTATATGAAACAGTTAAACATGATTATATGTTTCTAGATTCTGTCGTAAAAGACTGTGGAAATATAGTTACGTTACAGTTTTGGGCGTATGTTGATGATATTATAAGATTATCAATAACGAATATAGATGAAGTGACGATTATTGAGCCACCTATGCTTATAAGTCACTTATCTGAAAAATGTCAACAAATCATGAAAAAATATAAACAACACTGACAAGTTTATGTCAGTGTTGTTTTGTTATGATGAATGAGTGTTTGATTTAAAGTTACAAAATAATAAGGAGCTGGATTTACATGAATGAAGTTAAACAGCTGAAATCTTTACTACTACAAATTAAGTCCAATAACTGGAGTGTACCAGTAGATGTAAATTTAGATCAATTAACAACTGCAATGATGAAACATCTAGGATCAACAGATTCAGAATTAAGAGATGAACTAATTTATTCTCTTTTTCACCAGTTGATTAGAGAAAAAGCCTTATCAGATAATCAATTAAAAGATTTATTGAAGCTGTCATTATCTGATCAACATTTGTTTTATAACATAGGGGCAAAAGGAGATGATACGGTTTTTAATAGGGCTTTTGCTATTTTAATAGTTAGTTCAATTGTAATGTATCATAATCAAAATGGAGAAAATTTGCTGACAGAAGAAGAAATTTTTCACGTACATAAAAATGTTTTATGCTATGCAAAACTTGAAAATGATGTTCGAGGATTTGTGAAAAATAAGGGATGGGCTCATTCTACAGCACATTTAGCAGATGCACTTAATGAACTAGCAATTTGTAAAGTTATGAAAAAAATTCAGCTAACTGATATTCTAGAAGCTGTAAAAGAAAAAGTATGTATTAAAGACTACACATATATAAACGAAGAGGATGAACGTTTAATTACTGCAGTAACAAGTATTATGGAGAGAAATATCTTGAGTGATGAAGAGATTACAACTTGGATACAGCAATTTGATAATATTGAACAAATAAAAAACTCTCAGCAGCAGCATTGTCTGTTAGTTAATCGTAAAAATTTTTTGCGTAGCCTATATTTCAGGTTTAAGCAAAACGAGGTATGCCGACCGTTTACTGCAACAATTGAAACTGTTTTAAACAAAATTAGTTTTGTTTATTAATTGCCTTATTTTCTCTTTTTTTGTACTTGGAAAAAATAAGGATCCAAATCTTATTCGAGTGGTCTTTTCTTCAATAGAAATGGCTCCTTTCATAAACATGTTGCTATTCTTACAAATAAATGGACAGAATGAAGAGCTTAATGAGGTCTCAAAAATTTTAAAAGTAGTAAAGATGCTACTACCGTAAGATATAGATGTGGTTATATTTAAGTACGAAAAGCAACAAGCTATTTGAAAACAAGTAAAAAAGATAACTTGTACTATCTTTAGAGGAGAATTTATTAATGATTAATGTGAAGAATATTCTTGAAGAATATAAAGGGGAATATGGTGCTGTTGTTTATTGTACAAAAACGAATAATCTAATTTGTTCTTATCATCCAGATTTTATTATACCTTTAGCTTCAGTAGGTAAAGTTTTAGTGGGGTACGTTGTTGCAAAGTACATCGAAGAAGGGGTTTTATCGTGGAACTCTATCATCAATCATGTAAGCTTTGACTCTAAAGAAGACAGCCATATTATTTACCCCCACCTTCAAAAAAGGACTTCTTTACCGTTAAGCACTATGATTGAAGTCATGATAGCATGTCACGATAACGTCATAGCAAACCATATAGTTTCATACATCGGTGGTTGGGAGAAAGTAAACAATAAATTATGGGATGAAAACTTTAGTAGTTTTAATCTTACTAAAAATCCACAAGATACTCAAAACTACGGGTCAATAAATGACCTACTTTACATTTTAATAAAGATTTACGATGGTTATCAAACACAACCCGAAATATTTATACCACTAATCACAGGTATGGTCAGGCAGCAGGACGCTCATCGTCAAATACCTAAACAATACCTTGCCCATATGACTGGTGGTTTACATGACTTAATCTTGGATATAGGTATACTAGGTCATTTCTCGAAAAATCCTTATATATTCGTAATAGCAGGTAATAACGTACCAAATCGGTTGAAAAATAGTGAGTCCGACAATAATGTAGCAAACATTTTGTTTGATGTATATAGAGAATGGAGAAAAAGCATGGTCCATCATAACGCCAACATTTAGTGGTCTATGTTGTTACAGGGTAATAATCTAGCAATGGTTTTGGATTTTTACTCGACATCTACTAATCAGGTGGAGTGAGTCTTCACCTTATTCACCTTATAGCATAAGATTGTATAACGTGTTCACTGATAGCATTAGCATCTTGAAGGTATCCACAATGCATTTCCTCAACCATTTCCTCGGATATTTCCTCTGTAATTTTCATACCTTAAGAAATTTCAATCTGTTTATTATAAAAATTATGGTTATACAATCTGTTTACAATAATATTACTTTTCAAAGTGTATTTTCTGAAAATTTAATAATAGCACTTGAAAATGAAGAAAATTATGGTAATATTAACATATAACCAAAAGGTTATATGTCGGAGGTGAGGATAACAGATTTTTATCGTGCAATTGCAGACCCCATTAGGAGAAGCATTTTATCAATGCTATCTTATAATGAAAAAACCCAATCTCAGATAGTAAATAGGTTCAATATTTCTCAACCAGCTATTAAAAAACACTTAAAGATTTTAAAAGAAGAGGAGTTGATTTATGAAAGGCGAGAGGGAAGATACTGTTTGTACGGTTTGAAAAGGGAGATATTTCAAAAACAATATGGGATGTTGAAGCAAGAGCTAGAAGCGGTATTAGATCATAAGCTTGCGAGCTTAAAAAATTATTTAGAGGAGGATGATGATTAGAGTGACAACATATCATTCAGTGAAAAGAGAGATATTTATTAATGCTAAACCAGAAAAAGTATGGAAGGCTCTAACAAGCGGTGAGGAACGCAATAAGTGGGAAACAAAAAGTTGTAAAATCGAGTTGAAAGTCGGTGGGAAATTTTCTGCAGATTACGGATGGGGTGTAGCTCATAGCGCTACAATCGTTGAAATTGTGGAAAAAAAGCGACTCATTATGGAAGATGAAAATAATGGAAGAACAATTTGGACAGTGACCCCTCAAAATAACGGTAGCTTAGTTACACTAGAGTTCAATGGATTATGGACTGGAGACTTAGGAATGATGGAAATGGAAAATAGCTCTTTCGGTCAATACCAGTTCATGAGAAATATGAAAAGTGTTATTGAAAACAATGAGGATATTCGACATTTGTTTTGGAACAGCTGGATAGGTATGCAGCACAAAACAATAGAACGAGAAGGCTTTAAAGCGCGAGAAATCGTCAAGATTGTCCCAAACACTCCGGCTGATGAAGTACTACGAATCGGAGACCTCATTACTTCAGTAAATGATCAAACCGTAACGACATATGATGATCTAGAAAGAGTGATTACTGAAATGCCTCCACAGCAAGAAATAAAGTTAGCTATAAAACGAGATGATAAAATAAAGGATGTGTATTTGGTAACAGTACCATACGGAAGTACAAAGTCACCTACACCATCAAAGTAAATTGTTATGGTCACTGACATGAACATGTTGTCACTAACTAATCTAACCATACAACTTATTAAGCTTCTAACCTAATTTCCATAAATCAAATTTCATCCAATAGACATAATATTGTGGTTGTTAAAGATTGAAGGTTAAAATTCCACTAATAGACGGAGAAACTTCGTAGCAATTATCTGCTTTGTCCCCACTACAAATATATAAAACCTTTTCTTGCTAAGCCTAATTAGTTACAAAAAAATAAATATTAGTTAAAACTGAGGAGTTGTGCTTTGGATAAAGTGTAAACCCTCGGTTATTTTAGTTAATTGATACAGATTGAAATGCAAGAAGAAATTGTCCATTATTTAAAAACGAATAGATCTGATATAGAAGCCTGTACTACTAATAAAAAGATTTTATGCTACTTTAGAATTATACAACAATAAATAACGAGCATGATTGAATATAATGTGTTAGTATAATTCTAATTCTTGTTATATGAGGTGAGTTAGTTGAGCATAGTTGAGCAAAGTACAAAGTTGGATTTAGAAAGAATTATATTTATTGGGAGAACATTCAAAGAATACATGGATATGTTTTCATTCTCTGAAGATGATTTAAGTACTAAAAAGATACTAGATTGTCCCGCTGGTGCATGCTCTTTTGCTGCAATAGGGGAAAAGGTAGGTTTGAATATTACTGCTTGTGATATTGTCTATGACTATTCGGTTGAAGCCTTAAAAGGGAAAGGGTTGAGAGACATAGCACACGCAATGAAGCATATGGAACAAGCTAAAAGTAATTATATTTGGAATTATTTCGGTAATCTAGGTGGCTTAAGAAAGCATCGGGAAAGTGCTTTATATGACTGTACAAGCCACATGAAACAATCAAGTGATCGTTATATTTCAGCTACATTACCAACATTACCATTTGCAAATGAACAGTTTGATATAACGTTATCTGCGCATTTTTTGTTTATGTATGCAGATAGATTAGATTACGATTTCCATATAGAGACCATAAATGAACTATTGCGAGTAACAAAAGATGAAGTTCGAATCTTTCCTTTAGTAGATTTAGAAGGGACCCGATATGAACATATAGATAGGATCATCAACTACCTTACAGCGCAAGGTTATAAGGTTGATGAACTCAGTAGTAAGTATGAATTCCAAAAAAATGCTAATTCAATGCTCAAGATAATAAAATAGGAACAGGGGGTAGCGTTCAACGCTACTCTTTTCTCTATGTAAATACATATAGAAGATACACGTTTTTTGTTAATGATGTAAAAATCTCATTTATTATAAACCTTTTTTTAGTTATTATGGTTATATATTACATATATAAATATATTATTAGTAGAAATAGAAAATATAAATAAGTAAAAAGGAGCTCGTAATTAAGGATTTTGTCTCCGAAGTACACAGAGTCGTCTTGAATAGTATGTCCATATTGAATGTGAATTTAATCTGATTCATTGTAGTATTTTAATTAGCACATACACCACAAGATAAAGAACAATCGCCCTTATGGAATGTATAAAAAAATAAGAAGTGTATAAATTAATGATTGTTGTTTAACTACACTGATAATTAAATTATGTAGGGTTGTCATCTATAAATTGAACTGATTACTCACAAGAAGTTCTGTTGTAATTATTCAAAACAAATATTAATAACATAACGATATGAAGAAGTTAACCTAGGAAAAGAAAAAGGAAAGGACGATGATTTATGATTATTATTCATGCTGTGACTCATGTAAACCCTGCGAAGGAAGAAGCATTTCTTGAAGATATTCGTTCATTAATTACTGCCTCTAGAGCAGAAGGTGGGAATATATCCTATGACCTAATGAAAGATACCGAAAAGGATAGTGTGTATACAATGGTAGAAGCTTGGAAAGATTTAGAGGCTGTTAACAGCCATAACGCTAGTGAACATTTTACATATTTTACGAACAAGGCAACAGAATATCTCATTGCGCCACTGGATGTAAAGATTTACGATGCTAAACAATTAGAAATGTAACATATGGTTGTACGATATTCATCGACACCTTCTTTTACGGAAGGTGTTTTAATTTGATCATAGTGTAAATGAGCAAATGTATTATACTTATTCAAAGGAGAGATAGAGAGGTTCACTCAATCTCTTTCTAAGGTTAAAAGTTTTGGGTGGAATAAGAGCCATGATAAAAAAATAGAACCAGCTAATATGGTCAATAGTAGCTGGTTCTGAAATAAAGAATGAAGTTTTACATTGTTGAACTTGCTATGCTATTTGCTTCCTCTTGATAGTTCTGTAAATAGTAATCAATAAAATGAAACTAATAAGAAAAATCGCAGGATAATGTACTAATGGGTCTAAGACTGGAATGCCAAACATATTAATTGCATGGAACGAATTAACAAAATCAGGTGCAGTTATGAAGTTCGCAAAACTATACTTCATCACATAATCCCATAACGGAATGCTAAATGAAATTGTTGGTAAGATAAAAATCGATGCACTAATAATGAACGACATTAATGTATTTTTTGAAAGCGCAGACACTAATAAAACTAATGTCATAAAAGCAAGAGCCACTAGAAAATGAATACCGGTTTGAATGAGGAAAAACTCCAACATAGTCAAGTTATATGGTGTATGCTGTGAGATCATTTGGACAGGAGCATCCCATCCGCCATTCCCATAAACATACATGTTCATTAAAACATCAAATGTTAACCAAGACAAAATCACAAACAATACGTAAATGATGGAAGCGAGAATTTTTGCTGTGATACTCTTACGACGACCATGTGTACTACTATATATTAACTGATCCATTCCCGTATTCGTTTCATTCACAAATATGGTAGCTAAACCGATTAAGATCATTATACTTGTAAAAAATCGTGAAAAATATGCAAAGCCTATTGTTTCTTGTGGTCCTTTACTATAGGTGAATGTTTCAAAATTCAAATCTACCAACATATTATTTTCTAACAAAGCTTCCTTATATGAAAAATCACTCTCGTTTAATTTACTCATATTAATTTGAAGTTCAGATAATCTATTAGGAATTATTAAACTATTCATCGTTTCATTTTCAAATAGAGACATTATCACAAATTGTTCAGCAACTTCTTTTTCTGATAATGTACCTTCGATACTTTTCGGTGTAAGCAATTCTTGTATATTTGACGCATCTTCTAATTTCTTCTCAGTAATAGTGCCTTCCCAATTTTCCGCGGCTAACTGTAAATCACTCTTTAACTGCAGAGCCTTATATGGGGAGGTTGAAATATGAGCACTAAGACTATTCATACTAAATAGGATAAACATGAGTCCCATAGTAATGTAAATTCCTTTTTGGCGAAATAATTTATATAGCTCAAACTTTACTAGCTGCTTCATATGGCTACCTCCTGATCAAAGTAATATAAATAGAGATCCTCTAAGTTAGGAGTTGCTGTAATAGCTCTTTCGTCAGGCTTCATTTCAGAAATGACTCTAATTCCAACTTCATGTTGTTGACGAATAATATTTCCTACCTTATATTTTGCTTGAAATGCTTGTACCTCATGCTCTTTTACATTTATTGTCCATACATAGTCTTTGATTTGTTCTAGTAACTCTTCTGGCTTTTCTTTATGAATGAGCTGACCTGCTTTTAAGACAAGTATTTCTTTTGCGATGAATTCAATATCAGAAACGATATGTGTTGACAATAAAACAATTCGGTCCTTTGAAATGGATGATAGAAGGTTCCGGAATCTAATGCGTTCTTCAGGATCTAGACCCGCTGTAGGTTCATCAACGATTAATACTTTTGGATCATTTAATAGTGCTTGGGCAATGCCAACTCTTTGCTTCATCCCACCTGAAAACTTACCAACTTTTCTATTACGGTGCTCTGTCAAATTGACAACCTCTAAAAGCTCAGCAACTTTCCTTACTGCTACCTTTTTCTCAATACCTTTAAGAGCAGCAATGTACATTAAATACTTTTCAGCTGAAAAGTTTTTATATAATCCGATGTATTGAGGCAAATAACCGAGTACGTCACGATATTCTTCATCTAACACTTCAATATCTTTCCCATCTAATAAAATTCGACCCGAAGTCGGCTTTATTAATGTAACGAGCATGCGCATCAATGTCGTTTTTCCAGCACCGTTTGCTCCTAAAAATCCATAAACTCCATCAGTTAACTCAAATGAAACATTGTTTACTGCTAATTTATCTCCAAACTGTTTTGTTACTTTATCAATAGTTAAATTCAAGGAAAACACCTCTATTAATTATTATTTTTATAAACAAAATTTCTATGACACTGAGGAAGATTGGTCAAAATTCAAGCCATAGACTTACCAATTACATTGATGGGAAAAATGACTGGACCTTTTTGACGATCTATTAATCTATTCATGAAATTGTTGATCACAGTTAATTAAACGAAAAGGGCTTTAAAAAAGTTTTATAGAAAAAACATGAAATTCTTTCCATCCATATTTAAATGAGCTATGGTTTTATAACGAAGATGAATAATCGGGGTCTTAGACCATTGAAGGAATGCTGTTTATTTATATAAATAGCAACAAAGATTAAGAAAAAGAGACATAAGAACACTGGAATTAATATTAGTTCAAGATACTAAAAACATATGAAGAATAATACAGAAGGGAGGGGTTATTAAAGATTTAAATAATCAGCAAAGAAGCACTTTAGCTATTAGTAATCCGTTTTAGTAATTACTATTAATTGGAGCAAGGAAGAAAAGGAAATAATAGTTCAAATGAAATCACTTATCATACAACAAAGGAAATAAATTTCCCAGAAAGAGTATGAAAATATATAATCAATGAATATATAAGTGTTTGTTAATTTGAACCGATTGGGTTCAGTTTTAGAAGAAATGATGTGGTGTGTAGCTTGTTTATTTCGTAGAACAATAACGAAACAATACTTGAACAAATACAGAATAAACAGGATAGACCTAAAACTAGAATTATAATTCTAATTCTGACGGGATTATTAATGCTAACAATTAATTTCATTTTCTGTCTCACTATCATAAGTTTACTTAGTTTATGAGACAATTTATATCTTTTTATAATTGCTTCCTATAATATATATTATGTAAACTAGATAAAAATATAAAAAAATACCATATGATCAATCCTCCACTTCACGACAATTATTTGAATCACCTAGATAATCTTTGTACGTTATTATTTAGGTCTTTTAGCAACTTATTAACTTATTCACTATTAAAGATTAACTTTATCAATTATTATTTTGTTCTCCAATTTTCTCCGTAACCTAAGCAATAATCTAAACTGTTATTTTTTATATCTTATTTTAGTATTTCCTTTCATATCTTATCCATGACATCAACATATTACCGATACATGAGTTAAACTGGGTTCAAAAAGGAAACTTTGAAGATGTCATGAAAGAAAAATCAACCCACTTCCTAACATTTTCACACTAGGAGTGGGCTTCTGTTTTATTGAACCTTAATTTTAGAAGGATTATTTATTTTATATGGAAACTCTTTGTGTTTTTTCTTTACGATCTTCGCACTAAATTCTAATGATTGCCCTTCTTGTAACTCTAATTTCTTCAATGTCTTACTGTATCCGCACCATGCGAAACCAACTTCCAATTGCTTATCTGCTATAATCTTAACATTATCTAGTAGTAAAATTTCATCATCATTATCGCTAAAAGGATTGGGCTTGGTACCAAACCCCTTTACCGTTGCCACAAAAGTAACTTTGTCTTCTGGTAAAGCGATTTCTGATTTAGTCGCTTTTTCATTTGTTGATTTATTTTTTGGCTTTGTAGTAGATGTTAACGATTTATCTTTTTTAGGTGAGCTTTTAACTGGGACCAATGATTCTTCCGTTTCTTTTCCAAAGGTCGATTTTTGCATTTCTTTTAAATAATCAGGGTGGATACAAGAAATGTTTCCATCCTCGAATTTAATAATTAAAGTGTGGAAAGTTCCAGTTACACCGTACTCTATAAAGCCGACCACTTTGACAGAACGCTTATATCCTTTTCCTTTGTACCAGAAATCTTTCTTAGGCGTTTTGCCAAATAAGCCCCATTCCCTACCCAGTTCTTCGTAATGCTCGTCATTCTCAAATGTATTGTATTCTTCTTTAGGTGGGATGTACTGCGTTAGTCCACTTTCTTCTATTTGTGGGTAATTTACTGACATTGTTAAAACCTCTCTCATTATTTTCATTTAATACTATTATAATCGATATAAGAATTTTTTATAGTCGTAAACAGTAGAGGTATCTCAATAAGTTTTGAGGATATTTGTCTAACAGCTGCTGCATGCTATCTAGCCGTAGCTTGTAACCCCCTCTTGCTGCATATGCTCCTGATAATGTAAAACGAATATCTAATTACTCAATCTTATTTTTTTAACTAGATTTATAATTTCTTCATCATTACCTGTGTCAACGGACATTATCTTTGTGTTGTTAATAATATCTATGTAGAATTTTTCACTAGCTGGGTAAATACCATCCCAACGTAAAGGAACGTTGTAGACATTTATCGTGCCGTCCCAATTACTACTATATGTAACTGAACCATCCACTAATCGAGACCCAGATAACTGAATAACATCTTCAAGATACTTAGCGCTAGTGTCATCATCGGGGTTAAGTGGGGTTCCAACTAGAAAATGTCTAACATTTAAATCATCTATCTCTTGATTTGGGCCTAGTTGCAACCAAATTCTAGCGTATTCAATTTCTTCTTGAGAGTATTTAGATAATGGTATATTTTCCTCGCTTCCAAGAGCATTTTGTTTTTCCTTCCGTTTGTCTACGTCTAAAGAAGCTTCATTAGAATTATCCGTAGTAGATTGCTCTGTTTCTGTTGTGGACTTGGACTCAACTTCATTAATGTCTACCACAGAATTATCGGTATGTGATGTGTTGTCTGTACCACCATTACAACCGGAGAGCAATAGAATAACCAATAACAGAGCAACTCCATAATACAAAATCTGTGTTCCTTTATTCATTTAATCCTTCCTTCCCTATTCAACTTGTAAAATTTGATTCACAAGAAATACTCTTTAAGTTTGAAGAGTCACTTTTAGTAAAAAATAAAGATCACCTATCCTACACAAAAGCTTGCATAATGATGTCATTTACTCGAATATTGGTAACTTGTATCTGCAATAAGTTAAAAATACTAAAATAAAGCCCTTCTCAAAACATTACTCAATATGCTTTATTAGCTTCATTACTTCAGTCATGAAACCTACTATATAATAGGTCAGAGTCCTCCTTAGTTAAATGAATATCCAACCAAATTAGAGTTAATTTCTCCAAATAGAAATTGCCTAACTGTAACTTTTTCAACTAAATTTCCTTAGCTAGTATCTTGAAAGTTAATTTTAAAAATACTAATAGGTAAATAACACTTATTCATTATTTTACCAATCCAAAGTATTATTAACTATCAAATTATTCATTTATTTACCCATAACTTTTAATTAATGCTAAAAAACAAAAAAACACCCTTAGGATGTTTTAGTATGATTTACAAGGGCTTTTCTTAACCCTATCTATTAAATAATGAATAAGAGCAATTAAGTATGATAGCAGTAAAATAATGATTATTCTAAATGTGTTTCTCCAAACATGACTGTAAAAGTTACAAAAAGAACAAAACTAGTAAAAATTTATGCAAAGAAAATCGCAACGTATCTAGACATAAATGCTCCTTTCAAAGAATATTATGTAAACTTATACTTCGAAAACAAAAATAGTACTATAATTATCTAAATCTTTTAAATTTGAATTAGATCTCTGATATCAAAAAAAAGGATAGATGAGCATATTAAAATTTGCTCCAACTATCCCTAATTTAATTGTTCTAATTAGTAGGCAAAACAAACATTTGTACCCAATAAGTAGAGTAATTATTATGTTCAGATCCCTCAATATATCCAATTCCAATTTCAGTGAATTCAGGACGCAAAATGTTTTT
The DNA here is from genome assembly GCF_046557775.1 of Nanhaiella sioensis. Classification (NCBI taxonomy): domain Bacteria; kingdom Bacillati; phylum Bacillota; class Bacilli; order Caryophanales; family Bacillaceae; genus Nanhaiella; species Nanhaiella sioensis. The sequence goes on along the minus strand of NZ_JBKAEG010000001.1, from coordinate 4,745,491 downwards.
ACGATGACCCTCACTATTCATCCACGCTTCAACAACTTGTTCTGGAGTAGTTTGACCCGCAGCAATATTTTCTCCTGACATATTATAATTAACACCGAAGTGTAGTAACATTTCACCTGGTTCTCCATAAGTTGGAGAGATATGATCGAAATAATTCTGATCCCGCATATCTTCAGCTTTAATTTGCGCCACTTCAGTCACCTCATTAGATAATATGAGTGGATCTACTCCCTCTTCTTCACGCTCTATGTTAACTAAGCTAAACACTTCATCGACAAAAGCAGTTATTTCGTCTTCACTATCTTCATCTCCAGGGTTCTGGGGATCATCCTCTCCTGGAATAGATACATCATCTTCAACTTCGATGTCAATGGTTTGAGGTGTAATTTTACTATTATTGAAATCTTCAATATCTGATATGTTTAGTTCAAATTTTCTTGTGTTTAAACTTTCAAATAATTCTAAGGTAACTGTGTTTGTAGCATGGTCAGGCGTTACTTTAGCTGTTACATTTTGATCATCAATCGTTATTTCAGATAATGAGTTATAGCTAGATTGTGAGAATGAAACCGGCTCGGAAAAATAAAGTTCAATTTGTTTATCATTCAGTACTTTTACATCTAACAATTCAGGAGTGTTAACATCTCTGACAGTTATTACTTGTTCATATTCAATATTATTATTATCAACCGTTTTTATACCATCTAGTACAACTGTAACATCCTCACTAGCTTTTAACTCTCCTGACTCAAGAATGACGGCTATCTTATCACCATCTGTAATTGTAGTATCCATAACCCTTAATTCTTTGTTAGTCTCGTCTAAAATTTTTACAGTTGAATTAGTTAAAGAACCTTCATTTATGTCCTCATTGAACGAAATTACAATCTTTTTAAGGTTGTCTGCAATTACACTTACAACTTGTGATTCAGGTTGAGGTTCTTCTATTGGTGGATCCTCATCTTCAGTTACTAGTCCAGCCTCTTGGTTAAGTGCACGATATAAGAAAGCTGCGAAGTTCGCACGGGGAACATTTCCGTTACCATCGTAAGTGCCATCACCCTTACCGGTTGTTACGCCATTTTGAAATAAAATTGCGACATTCGCTCTGTGAGAATCATCAATATTCTCTATGTCTGTTAAAGTAACTTCAATCTCATCATTAACTTCTAAGCCGAATGCACGAACAAGAACTGAAGCCATTTGAGCACGAGTTAATGTGTCGTTTGCTCCGAATATACCGTTACTCCCCTTGAAAATTCCAGCTGCCTTTACTGCAGCAGCAGCTTTTTTAAGCTCTAGATCAGTAGAGTCTTCTACATCATTAAAAGAAGTTAAATCATCAGGAACTTCTAAGTTAAGTGCGCGTTGGAATAATTTCGAAGCTTGACCACGAGTTAATTCAACATTAGGCCCGAATGTTCCGTCTGTAAACCCGTTGATAATTCCTTCATTTGCTAGTTCAGTAATGTAGTTATTAGCCCAATGCTCAGCTGATACATCCGAAAAGCTATCAGTGCTGGCAACAACCGGGACGACTGCGGTTGCTACGAATGCAGCTGAAATAGAACCCGCTAGGAACTTATAATAAGATTTTGTTTTTATAGACATTTCAAAATAGTCCTTCCTTCAATTAGTAGTTTTAAGTAATGACTAAAGAGTTAAAAGAATACATGAAAGATAGTGGCTGAGGGTTAATATTCTCTTAAACATATTCAGAGATTATTATATATCTAACATTTTCTGTTTTGCATGAGGAGATGGTTGTAGTTCCATATTAGGGTCTTGAACCCATATTGTTCTAAATTGGAAGGAAATTTTCATGGAATAATCCGTATTATTTGAAGGTTCTTTTCGTAAGCTTAATTGCTGTTAGTCCCAATAAATAACTGTCTTTTTAATCAACATATAGAAGAAAAGATCCTGCCATATGTAGTTGATATGTGTATAATTTTTAGGATAAAAATCAGTCTATTGTAATTATTGCTGTTTTGTTTATAGCATCCTTTTGCACTATGTAATGAAGTTGTTTAAATAAACTTGACATAAATCGAAAAAAGAACTCTTTTATCAAAGCTTCGATTTTATCAATTGCTGCCCATAAAATTTTAATCCTCGTCCAAATCTCATGTGGATGATTTAAGAAAAACCTTTTTTGTAAGCTCGTTACGCAGTTTACCACATCATGAACAAACACAAACCTCAAGTTCCATGTGGATGTAATTGACTTCGTATCTGGTGTTATTGTCATTGAATATTTTTTTTGCACACATTTAAATTGCTCCATCAGTCCATCGTTTCACTCTGGTCTTAGATTGTATGTCCAATTCATTTTAAACAGCGGGATACTCTCTGGACGACCACTCGCTTTAACTTCAAAGTGAATACATCTCATTCATCTTCTATCATAATAAAAACTGCCCAAGCGTCTATTCAGACCCGTTGAGCAGTATAGTCTTTCTTTCCTTAGCATGTATTTAATATGAGCACATTACTTACTAGTGAGGCTCACATCATCTAAGAAGATTTCATGAGTCTTGTATAAAGGATCCTCACCATCCATTAGCCCTGCAAAGAATTTTAGATTAACATCATCCTTGTATGGCATCGTAAACTTAAACTCATATGATTTATTTTCTGCGGTTAAATCAATCACTTCTTCTAAGTATCTTACATAATCTTTATTGTCTACAATAACCTGAAACTTTCTTGGTAATGTACTACTTGCATCAAACTTGACGATGTATTCTTGCTCTCTTCCTAGTGTAGCCACATTCATTTGATTTAAAGATAATGTAAAGAACATATCTCCCTCATTCTGAATCATTATTTTTGCTTTACCTTCTTCAACAGTAATTTCACCTAATTCCTCAGAAAGTAAAAACGGCTCCCAAGACTCTAATGAATTTTCAAACGTTCCATTCATTACTAAATTAGTAGGAGAGAATTTCACATTATCAATGAATATATCATGGGATTTCGTTAACGATTCTTCGCCATCAATTAACCCTGCAAAGAATTTTAAATTTATATCATCATCGTTTGGTATCGTAAATGTAAACTCATATGATTTATTTTCTGTTGTTAAATCAACTACTTCATCTAAATATCTTACATAATCTTTATTATCTACAATAACCTGGAACTTTCGTGGTAATGAACTGTTAGCATCAAATGTAACTCTGTATTCTTGTCCTTTTTTTGCTTTGCCGATGTTCATTTGATTCAAGGATATCGTAAAGAACATATCTCCTTCATTTTTTACAGCAAATTTAGCTTGGCCATCTTCAACTGTAATTTCACCTAGCTCATCAGACAGTATATATGTCTCCCAAGCGTCTAACGAATCATCAAAAGATCCATTATTAATTAAAATATCTGTTGATTCATCATTTTTACTCTCAAGATCTTTTACGATACCTGTCTCTTTAAATACGACATTATCTATATATATATTATGTTCGTTACCTATTGGCTCATTAAAAAGACCCATTAAATATTTGAACGAAACGCTGTCATTTGCTGGCATAACAAATTTAAAGCTATAGGTTTCTGTTGAGTCAGTTAACTCAAACGTTTCATCAAGGTATCTTTCATATGCCCTGTTATCTACGACTACTTGAAACTGTCTAGGGATGGTGCTTCTAGCATCAAATTCAACTACATATTCTTTACCAATTTCAAGATCAAAAAATCCTTGAAAGTATTGAATACTATAGAATTGTTCTCCTTCGTTTTTAATAGCTATTTTTGTCTCACCATTCTCAGTTGCGATCTCTGCGTCACCAGCAAATCCAACATAAGTGTCCCAACCATCAGTTCCATTATCAAAATTGCCGTTCTTAAAATGATCTATTCCACTAGACTTTTCTCCTTTTATTACTCCAGGTGTTTCATAAATCGTATCTATCATTTCTTCTTCAACAGTTTCAGGATTTGTATCTTCATAAACTCTTACATAATCTATTTTCATTTCTGATGGAAATATGTTATCCTCACCTACAGCTCCACCCAAATGTCCACCTACTGCCAAATTAAGTATGAGGTATTGAGGGTTATCATATACCCATTCTATTTCACCATACTCATAATTTGATTCATCTTTATTTACAATATGATATAACGTATCATCAACATAAAATTCTAGTTCATCCTCATCCCATTCCAAAGAATAGACATGGTAGTCGTCTGTGAATTTCTTTCCCTCTGGTAAACTATAATCACTTGTAATACCTAGACCACTAGACAGTGGACCATGAAGAGTCCCTGCAATTGTTTCTGGCTCTCTTCCTATAAGCTCCATAATGTCTATTTCACCAGATGGCAACCAGCCAACTTCATTAAAGTTTTCACCTAATGTCCATATTGCAGACCAGAGTCCATCTCCTTCTGGTAGCAGTGCTCTAACTTCAATACGGCCGTGTGCTTGACTAAAAAGTCCGCTTGTCGTCAATTTTGCAGAAGTATAAAAGAATTCCTGCCCCGCCTCTTCTCGTGGGACCTCTTCCTTAACTGCTTTTATAACTAAATTACCATCTTCAATATATGAATTTTGTGCTTCATCAGTATAGTATTCCAGTTCAGAATTGCCCCAACCTGGATTTCCATAATCAGCACCATTCCCAATCTCATATGTCCACTTTGTGCGATCAATTTCCTCTCCATCAAATTCATCGCTCCATGTCAGCTCCCAGTTCTCGACTTTATCTTCATCTGCTTCAGTTTTAGTCCTTGTCAGTAAAGCCTTTCCTTCTGGATCAATATCTTCAGGAATATCGATGTTTGTTGGGTAATCGTATGTATCATTTATTTTCTCTGGGGTTACAGTCGAAGCATATGATTCCTTACTAGGTGATAAGGTAAAATAAAACACACCTACAGTAAATAAACATACAATTAATAAAATACTAAATTTACTATTTTTAGTTATTTTTCGAACCACTTTCATTCCCCCTAATGATAGATTTTTCTACAAACAGTCTTTTTCCCTCCTTCATTAATTAATAGCCTCTTCTAAATTTTACTTCTCTACCAATTTGTTTTATAGTTACGTTTTTTTGGAAACGGTTTCATTTTTTTGCATTTTTAAAATGCTATAATATTGAGCACCACCATTTCACTTATTCATTTTTTATACCATTACGCTGTCTCAAGATTAAATATTAGAAATGTGTTAAGTATTCTTCTGGAATGCAATATGAAAGAAGAGAACCTACGAATACAGACGAGTTCAAGCTAGATTTAGAATTAAAATCCATAGAAGTAAGCATATGAGGCTTAAGGCAAAGGAAAGTCAAAGTAATAAATATTAAGAAGCTAGAGTGCTTAAACGAAATATAAGCACGTTCATTTTCTCGTCTTGTTTAAAACAATCATTTAATTTTGACATAGAAAATGCTGATTTAATTGGAAACCTTTAATGGTCATATTTATTTTCAGTATTAACATCGAATTCATCTAAATGATGTGAGAACTTTGTTGCTGCAATAGTTCTCGCTTCAGAGTTAAGCAAAGTGAAGATTTACAAGGTGAGGTAATCTCAAGATTAAAAAGCCCGATTTCTCAGTATTAATATTGAGAAACGGGCTTTTTCTGTAATTCCAGAAAGGAACGAGTTACTGAATAACATGTTCATTACCATTAATTAAATCTAAAAGAGCTTATCGGCATATCAATCATTTTATTACCAATTACAAACCATACCCCATCAATCGTCATAGTTAAACAACGAATGAGTATTTTATATAATGTATTTTTCAGCGCTAGTTCTGACTATTTAACAAACCGTATTTCTCTTTTAAAAATGGATGCTCAATAAGCTGATCTAGTGAAAACTCTTCGACTAAAGCTACATACTGTTGAAGTAAGTATTCATATCTAGGCACATTACGAATTGGGATATTCTCCTCCATATAATCAACCATCCATCGATTTATATGACGATAATAATGAACGCCATCTCCCATAAAATTTCCTATCTTAAAAGTAATATACTTAATTAATTGGAAATCATATAACTGTATGTTTGGATACTTACTTAATAATTTAAAAGATTCGGCTTTAAACTTTGCTCTTTCCTCTAAATACTCAGGATTTGACTTATAATATTTAAATTGATTGTAAATTGGATAAGGAGCAAAGAAAAAAGTAAATGTAGTATCAGGGTGATCTTCCACAACCGAGATTACATTTTTTTCAAAAGAACGAAGCATCTTTTCAGCTGTATCGAATTCTGGAACTGCATCTTCCTTATCTACGTTATCAATTGCTCCTACTATTCTTTCAAAATCATCCATAGGAGCATCATTTCCAAATTTATAAAGAGTCTCAACATCTCGCTTACTTTTTATGTCATTTACGTTAGCTTGAAGGTTTTTTACCAAAACTTCTAAAGAATATGAGTTAAATAAATATCTAATATCATTTAATTTTGAATCATCATACATATATTCAGGAAAATCAGTTACCCAGTCCGGTTCTCTAGAAAATGAATAAAAATTCAATTCCCAGAACACTCGGTCGACTTTTTCTTGGTTTTGAAGGGCTAATTGTACTACCATTGATTGCTCTCTTGCTGTTGAGGCAGGCAACGACCCATTAAATGATTTTGTACCAAATTTTTCATTTACATAGCTTTCTTCAAAATTGCGTCCCATCGATGTGCCAGTAATTAAGGTTTGATAGTCCATTGTCTTTACTAGACCCGGCATCTGATAGCGTTCGTTAGCAATATATTGTGGTTCATAAAGTTCCGTTTGACGATATAAAAATAGCGGATCTATCCAATAAAACAAGGCTGAAATCAGCAATACAAATGCCGAAATAAAGACTCCAACTATGGCTAAAAAATTCTTTGCTGACATCATTCCTTCACCCCATTAAAAATTAAAATATAGAAATTCACTTACACGGTTTAAATAAAGGATAGAAATAACGGCCAAGATACTTATTATCGCAGCATTTTTTATCGTGAAGGAAAAGTTATTTAGCTTTTCTACTGAATTTTTCATCCAAACTACTATAAATAAAAAGATTAGGATTAGTATTATTAGTTTTAAATCAAAGAAATTAGGTGCTGATTGAACTGGTAGGCCCATCCCAATAACTACACTTGCAATTTTTGGTGGTAATTCCCCAAACGAAAACATTTTTACAATCATCGCATTAGCTGTTCCTACATCAGGAGAGCGAAAGTAAACCCACGCAATATGTACAAATAGGAAGGTCACAAACCATGCAAGGAGTTTAGGTAGTTTAAACCCTAACTGATTCCATATCCGATATGTAATGCTTGCTACACCATGCAATATTCCCCAAATAATAAAAGTCCACCCTGCACCGTGCCAAAGACCACTAATAAAAAATATTATAAAGAGATTGAAGTTCCTTCTAATCGGTCCAACTCTACTTCCACCTAACGGAAAGTAGATATATTTAGTAAAAAATCGACCTAAAGTAATATGCCACCTTCGCCAAAAATCTTGAATATTAAGAGACTTATACGGTGAATTAAAATTAATTGGTAGCTTCAGATTAAATATTAATGCGATCCCAATTGCCATATCACAGTATCCGCTAAAGTCAAAATATAGCTGAAACGTATATGACATAGTTACAATCCAGCTATCCACAAAAGTTAAGTTAGCTAGATTACTATAGCCATCGTTTGCCCAAATAGCAAACGTATCTGCTATTATGACCTTTTTAAATAACCCAATCACAAAAATATACAGACCTCTGGATATATTGTCGAAGTTCATTTTATAGTGAGTGGGTTCTTCCAATTGTTTAATAATTTCCGAATGATGAACAATGGGTCCGGCAATTAATTGCGGAAAAAATGACACAAAAAAAGAATAATTTAGAAAGCTATATCCCTTTGTTTCTCCTCTATAGCTATCTACCAAGTATGCAATTTGCTGAAAGGTAAAAAAGCTAATGGCCAATGGTAACGCTAACTGCAACAATGGAAAGTTAGATTGAAAAAGTGTATTTACATTAGTTAAAAAGAAATCTGAGTATTTAAAATAACCTAATAGAGAAATATTAAAGATGATTCCTAATACTAGAATGACTTTTTTTCCTTGAATTCCCTTGTTTATCAAAGTAGCGAGTAGAAAGTTAATTAAGATTGATACAATCATAATTGGTAGATATTTAACATTCCAGTAACTATAGAAGTATAGAGAAGCAAGGACAAGAAAACCTTTTGCAGCTGTTCTAAATTTTAATTTCTGCAATAAAAAGTAACAAATAAAGACAATCGGCAAATAAAGTAGAATAAAAACATATGAGTTAAAAAGCAAAAATCCCCAACCCCAGTCATTAATTTGAACATCAATTATTATATCAATATTAAATTTTTCATGGAATACAGATAAGGTAAAAAATATAAAATGGGAATTTATAACCAATTTGATTAATTTTTCCATTTTAATGTTGGTACATTTTTTATTTAGGGATTTTGCACTAGCTTTGGTAAACCATAGCGTAGAATGATTTATATAACCCTAGCAGCATGCTTCAATGAATATCTCAAAAAGGTATCAGCTCTTAGTTAATGAATAAAAAGATTTAGCATAAACGCAAAGACTGTTGAACCTCTCTACATCTTTTTCTCTATCAATCCGATTCACATCTTTGCCATTGTTTAATAAATATACATTTTCTTCTAAATAGAAATATTAGTTTTCTTATTACCTCAGATAAAAGTAGTTTATATAACTTAGAAAATTACACCAGGTATCATCACATCAATTATTTATTCACTCTTTCCTATATTTCAGCAATTCTTCTCTTCAGGGATAGTCATATTCTTGAAAATTATGTCACTTCATTTGTCAAATCGTGTAATGGAACTAATTTCAATGGGTACCAAACGTCTTTTTTATTTGTATAAAACAATCGTTTATGATTATTTCTTAGCTAGACGATTTATTTTAACAATTTAATAATGGATTGGTCTTTATTCTTCTTTGCGTAATATTTAGCGGATAACCACTTTTTATTTTTTATCTTTATATTTACTTCTGCTTGAATTAAAGCTTCCACAACCTCAACATTTCCAACTCGACAAGCCTCAATGAGAGCAGTATCTCCCTTATGGTTTTGCATATTAGGGTTAATACCATATTCTAAGAGTTTCTTTATAATTTGTAGTCGGTTGTCCCTACCAGCAATAATAAGAGCTGTGTCTCCATAATGATCTTGATGGTTAATATTAGCACCAGCTCTATGTAGCTCGCGGACAATTTTTAACTGATTATCGGTATTTGTTAAATAGACAGCTTCAAATAGTGGCGTTTTACCTCTTTTAGTTTGCTGATTAGGGTGGTTAGGATCTGCACCAGCTTCAAGTAAAGCCTTAACAATATCAAAATGACCATAACTTACAGCACCATTGAGAGGACGAGCAAGTAATAAGACATTTACGATATGAAGATAACCCGAACTAGCAGCTAAATAGAGAGAAAAGTTACCACTTTCATCATGTATACTTGAATGTTTAAGTAAGGTTTGGACCATTTCAATGTTATTACTGAAAACAGCGTCTACTAAAATTGTATAGCCTTGATCATCTAGTATATTCGGGTTCGCACCAGCTTCAAGTAATGTAAGAAATACCTTAAAATCTCCTCCTACAATCGCTACACTTAGTGCCGTATCATAACTCATGTTTTGAATATTTAAGTCTGCACCATTTTGGATTAAATATTTCACCATTTCAAGATCATGGTGATCAACCGCAAACATAAGAGATGTTGTACCAGATTGGTCGACTATATTAACATCTCCTCCTGATTCTAACAATCTCTTAACAATAGCAATATTACTTCGTTTAACAGCCTCAATTAATAACGGAGCTTCATTTATATAAAATGTATTAACATCTTCCCCTCGAGAGAGTATTACATTTAAAGCCTCAATATCCTCATTTATCACAGCTTTTACAAATGATGCTTCCACTTCTCTTTGAAATATGCCATCCCCTTTCTAGCATTCAGGTTGTTTTTTTACACTAATCCACTACTCATAGTCTTGATTTCATATGACCCTCCAAACGTCATCTATTAGGTGATTTTCGACATATATTACTAATTATCTTATATTTTTTTCAATATGCTAAAGTATTTTTAATATTCCTTCAACGTTGATTGGGAAATTAACTTGATCTTAAATCGAAAGTAGCTTATATCTTTATTTCAGATGAGCACCATAAAAGATAAACACAATAAAAAGGAGTCATTAAAACTCTCCTTTGTAAAGTTGAATCATGACTTCTTATCTTAAATACATAAATTTATTTTATCTTTTATTTATTTCATGGCCATTGAATGAATGCATATTTAAATAAAGTTTCATTTTCTACGCTAAACACCATCTCCCCTATGAGTATTTTAGGTGGACTATATGTACTTTTCTATAGTGGAATATGGTATATTACGGCAGCATGAAGATTGCTTGCGTGAGGAAATACTATTGTTTTACCATTATTGGGTAGATAAATCATGAGAGCGAAAAAAGCCTTGTAAAATCAAGAAATTCTTTCATTCATTTCTTTTAACCACTTTATTTTTCCTTTTAATAGTGTGGGACTTGGATGATAATAAAAAGGTCTTTCCTTATGTTCGATCCCGATAATTTTCTCCAAAGGTAATGAGTCATATGCTTTCTTTGCAAGGCTTTTTACTATAGGATTAATGCCCCACCCCAATATGATAGGTCCCTGGCATCTCACCAATACATCTTTTAGCTCTTCTTTGCGCTGACTTGAAAAAATGCTATGCTTTTCAAAGCCCTTACTATAAGCTTCACTTATCATTTGTTTAAACGTAGATATATTGCCTGCTCGAATATCTGAAAGATTAATTATAAGAATGTTATCCCATTGCTTTAATAGCATGAAACGCATAATTTGATATTGAGTATTGTCAATGTTAGCCGGAGTAAAGTTTTTTGGAATGCTTCCTTTGTTGTAATGAGGGATTTTATAGGTTGGATACTTGGGTGAGCATAAACCTGGGTTTACTAAAACAAACACTGCGTCATAATGTGAGTGAATTATGTTATCCTTGTGGTAGATTTGTGCATAATTTCTACATTCAAACACTTGATTACCTTTTTCTAATTTATAAAAACTTGCCTTTACACTATATAAGCTCTTTAAATGTTCTGCTTTGACAAATTCCATATACCTTCCTCCAAAATTTATGTTTAGAGCTATCTATATAGAAGTATATTCATTAATAATATTGACTATCCCCCCCTCTTTAACCTCATTAATTAGTCTCTAATTCATATCGCTAAATCTCCTCATCTGTTTATTTGTCGATCCAAGGATATGAAAACCAACACTATCTCTCTTCCTAATATTGGGTGAATTGTACAAATATTGAATAATATGAAATTTGTAATAAGAAGTTCATGTATTTATCCAACAATTGTTGGAAATCATAGAAACATCTAATCTATTTAGAGGTGTTTTTTATGAATAATCTACTTGATAAACTATGTGATGTAAAATTAATTAAAAAGAGAACTGGTGAAAGACACGATGAACTAGAAATACAATATGCTAACATTTCTGAACCTGAATACTGTAGGTATTATTTATTATTAATTAAAGATAATAAAACCGATACGGCCCATGATAGATTTTCGGTTAATAATATATGTGTATATAACTTCAAAACTAAATGCTATGAAAGTATTCAAGGGTTATATGCCCATTCATTAATGGAGCAAATAATGTACATCATATTATTCAAGTTAAAATATACAGAACAACCTATGCTTTCTAGATCATTAAAAAGAATCAATTGAATTTACATTCTTTTATTTCAAAGAACTACTAAATAAACATTTAAATGTAAAAAATAAGCGACACCACAATAAAAATTACTTATTTTTTAAGTAATATTGACTGTTAATAGAATAATAAGATGCTTTTTTATTTAATGCATCGAAAATATAGGTATGCCTTTCTTCCCAATATAAGCTTCCTCTTCTATAAAACGGTGTTAAATAATTTACATATTTTCACTAAATCATTCTCGAAAATCCATTTTTTTGATATAATACAAAACATTATATTACAATATTCTACAGAGGAGGTAAATTTTGAAACAATTGTCGCGTAATTCGTTTTATATTGTCATAATATTCTTATTTATGTGTCTAATTATATTAATTCCTAGACAGTACTATTTATCACTAGAAGGAAGTGCCATTCATTTAAACTACCCTATTGGATGGGAGGCATATAAAGAAAGTGTAAAGGATTTTATATCCAGCGTAAAAGAAAACAAAGGTTTAGGACTATCTTATACTGGGCTTGAAGTAATGGATGAAGTGAAAAGGTATATGGGGAGAAGTCTTAAACTCATTACTCCCGCATTTTTATTTGGGTTTATCGGTGGATCATTAATTGGTTTAATTATTTATTACTATAGAAATAAAAAGTTATTCAACTACATAAAATCATTTTTGGATGTATTATTTACGATACCGGATTTCTTTCTACTTCTTTGTTTGCAGCTAATCATAATAAAGTTTCCAGTATATGGACTTCCGAGGGTTGATCTATATGGGCATGATCAAGTTAGTAATATTCTCATCCCAACGATCATTTTATCCATTTATCCAGCAATTTATATGGTGAGAGTGATGTTTAACAATCTTATGCTTGAGGATAGTAAACTGTATATGGTTTATTTATCAGCAAAAGGATTGTCAAATTTCAGAAAAATTTTCATTCATGGATTATGGAATTCCTGGAAAAGTATATTAAGTGCTGCTCCAAAAATGATGATTTATATTTTAACAAGCTTACCAATTATTGAGCTTTTTACAGACTATAAAGGGGCAGGATATAGATTTCTAATTGCTTCAGATGCTTGGACTAGGGCTTATGAAATTAATACACAGATTGGTTTACTTTTAGCTTTTATGCTGACTATCTTCTTGACAATCATCATAACGAAAACACTACAATTTTTCTTAACCCCAATATTTAATGATGGAAATCAAGTTAGTTTAACTACAGTACCAAATACAACTAGTGTATATAGAAAAACCAATTTTTTTATGATAAAAGAAATGAAAGTGAATTGGCAATTAACTATCGGGTTATTAACGATTTGTTCATTGCTTCTATTTAGTATTTTAGCTAGTATTCTACCATTATTTGATATTACACGAGTTAAGCATATATGGATCGATGACAAGTTATTCATGCCACCAGTACCTCCAATGGGTGACTATCCATTTGGAACTGACGAATATGGAAGAAGCATAATAAATCTTATCATAGTCGGCGCAAAAAATACGCTGACATTGATCGTTGGCATTGTATTACTAAGATACGTTTTAGCGCTTATCATTAGTTTTACTATTAGAAATACAAATAATGCATTTCGAAGGATCTTATCATTTTGGAATGGTTTACTAAGCTATGTTCCAACAATAATTTTTGTTTTACTTATTGCAACGATTCCACGCCTAGTGCTGAGCGAATGGAGACCGTTTTGGATGATTATACTCATTGCTATTGTCGAACTAGGGGCTGTTGTACATCTTATATCTAATGAACTAGATAAGCTCTCGAATTCTGAGTACGTCAAATCAGGTGTTGCTGTAGGGAATTCGGCTCTAAAAAATTACCGTTATTATTATTTGCCTCATCTATTTCCTAAAATAATCGTTAATTTTACGTCTGATCTCGCAAAAACGACTACATTACTAGCGCAGCTAACTATTATTAGCGTTTTTATAGCTCATGAGAAAGTTCAACTTTTTACTGGAGAATGGGTGTGGGTAAGCACTTCACAATCATGGATGGCATTATTGCAAAATAGTGCTGTAGATGTTAGAATTCACCCTTGGATTCCATTTTGGACATGTTTAGCTATTACGTTACTCATTCTTAATTTTATGGTAATTGAAAAAGGTTTACTAAAGTTTTTTTGGCAAAAAGTAAATAACTGTTGACATCATAAAGAAAGATTTAATTTAAGCTTCTCTACACTTATAAATTGAAGAAATATGTATAGAGAGGCTTTCTATCATTATCTTGCTCGTGGTTCTATGAATATATTTATTGAATTCCTTTTTAGGCTGGATATAAATATCCACCTATTTAAATTAATGGTAAATTTAATCCTTTGGCATACAGTCATCAATAGAACAAATCATGTACATTATTATTCATGTTAAAATATGCAGAACATCCTAGGCCTTCTAGAAGACTAAAATGAGTAATGAACTATAAAAATATTAAAATTTAAGAACCCCCACTACTGATCGAAACTTATTTCTGGAATTCTATAGTCTGTTTACTATAACTCTGTTCTATATTTTCTTTAAAAATTTACAAATTTTTTCTAAATTATTCTCAAAAATCCATTTTTTTGATATAATACTAAACATTATATTGCAATATTCAACAAATTCTACAGAGGGGGTAAATTTTGAAACAGTTAGCGCAAAGTACACTTTATATTGTCTTAATATTCTTAATTATGAGTCTTGTCATTTTAATACCGAGGGAATCGTATAATGCGGATTTGAATGATGGAAATGGGGTTCAATTACATTACAATACTGGATTTGAAGCATATAAAAATCAAATAACTAATTTTATTACGAGTATTAAAGAAAACAAAGGTTTTGGACTATCTTATACTGGGGTCGAAATAAGTGAAGAAATAAAGAGATATATGGGAAGAAGTATTAAACTGATTGCTCCTGCATTCTTAATAGGATTCGTAGGTGGATCATTAATTGGCTTAATTATATACTATTTTAGAAAAAAGAGATTTTTTAAATACATAAGGTCATTTTTAGATTTATTGTTTACAATACCGGATTTCTTTTTACTTCTATGTTTACAACTCGTATTAATTAAGTTTCCTTTATATGGACTTCCAAGAATTGATCTTTATGGTCATGAACAAGCTAGTAATATAGTCATCCCCACCATAATTTTATCCATATATCCAGCAATCTACATGGTGAGAGTGATGTATAATAATCTGACGCTTGAGGAAAGTAAACTGTATATGGTCTATTTATCAGCAAAAGGCATGTCAAAGTTTAGGAAGATTTTCGTTCACGGATTATGGAATTCATGGAACAGTATATTGAGCGCTGCTCCAAAAATGATGATTTATATTTTAACAAGCTTACCTGTAATTGAGCTTTTCACAGATTATAAGGGAGCAGCGTACAGATTTATCTTAGCGACAAATTATTATGAATATCAAACACAAATTGCTTTTCTTATCACCTTTATGTTGATCATTTTCTTAACAATACTCATCACGAAGATATTACAAACTTTCTTAACCCCGACATTTAAAGTCGGTGATCAGCTTAGCTTTTCTACTGTTAACAATTCAAATAATCTTTTTAGAAAAATCATAACTTTTTTAAAAACAAAAATAAAAGAAAATTGGCAATTAACGATCGGATTATTATCGATAAGTTTATTACTTCTGATAAGCATTATAACTAGTATTCTACCGATATTTGACATGACCCGTGTTAAGCATTTATACATCAATGATAAGTTATTCATGCCACCTGTTGCTCCTATGGATGAGTATCCACTTGGAACTGACGAATTTGGTAGAGATCTAATTGAACTATTCATTGTTGGAGCAAAGAACACACTGACTTTAATCGTTGGTATTGTGTTGTTAAGATACGTTTTAGCCATCATCATTAGCTTTGCTGTTAGAAATACAAATAGTTTATTTAGAAGAATCATCACATTTTGGAATGATTTATTGAGCTATGTCCCAACTATAATTTTTGTTTTAATCATTTCGGTAATTCCACAGCTTGTACTTAGTGAATGGAGACCGTTTTGGATGATTTTACTCATTGCTATTGTTGAATTAGGTGCTGTTGTTCACCTAATGTCTAATGAGCTAGACAAGCTTTCGAGTTCTGAGTACGTCAAATCAGGTGTAGCCGTTGGGAATACGGCATTTAAAAATTATCGCTATTATTATTTACCTCATTTGTACCCAAAAATTGTCGTTAATTTTACGTCTGATCTCGCTAAAACGACAACTTTACTTGCTCAACTAGCGATCATTGGCGTATTTATGTCTCAAGAGAAAATACAAATGGGTTTTACAGGTCAATGGGTGTGGGTTAGCAATTCACAATCATGGATGGCATTGTTAGAAAATAGTGCCGTAGATATAAGGGTTAACCCTTGGGTTCCATTTTGGACGTGTTTAGTCATTACGTTACTTATCATTAATTTTATGGTTATTGAAAGAGGATTACAAAAGTATTTACGTAAAAAGAAAGTAACTTAACTACGTAAACATCATAAAAAATAAAAAAATAATGTATTTTAAGCCTCTCTACCCTTGTTAGTCAAAAAACTTGTGTAGAGAGGCCTTTCTTTTATTATATTTGCTCGTGTGTCTATATATATTTGTAGAATGACTTAATCTAGTAGGTATTCATTCGGGATAACATTATACGGTTATTCATATTCATGGAAATTTGTATCCTTTGGCATTATGCTACGAATTGTTTGAGCTTCACCTTTGTTTAAAGCAGAGACAACAAATTCTGTTCCCCAATGTTCTGAGTTAAAGGTTATGTTTCCATCTTTGTAAAAGAATAAAGAAAACCATTTTATCTTTCCTGTTTTATCTAGGTATTTTGTTGTCAGTAGGCTAATTAATTCCGGAGATAAGGCTGTTTTAATAATGGTCATACCATGCATGACATCCATAGTATAATCCTCATTTATTAGCAATAACTCGTCGAAAATTACTTGTTCCTCATTCCAACAATGGATTTCAATTGTATTTGAGTGTTTTAAAAAGTGCTTAATTAACGGAATCCAATAATCATAATTTAACGGTACCCCTATCCATGAGTCTTCTTTAAGATAAGTTGATACCGAAAAATACATTTTATTAGTCATATCCCCCCACCTTTCTAACCTTATGAAAATTTTATGGAATCGGTATGGAGTGCTTTGTATATTATCTAACTACTACTTCTCTTAACACATTTCTCAAAATTGTAAGTTATTGATCTACTATTTCCTAAGACGAATCTTATTACATGTAATAAGAAATTTATGTAGTAGTTTACACTATAGTTTGCATGAATTGTCTCTTTCCATTGTGCAATTTGTTGCTTGACTTCTTACATAAATGGGCGGTGTGGTTCTTTCGTAATGTAGATTCTCCTCATCATTATATAGTAAGTTCATGCTGCTTGATCAAGTAGATTTAATATTTTCAAATGACTGTCAAATATTTTTCGAATAACAAATACCCATTATAGTAGCACTGTAGAAAATATTTCATATCCTTTTAATAACGACTAAATGAAGAGGTGCTTTTATTTGGCTACATTTGTTATTGATGCAAAATCCCTTTCAGTAATAGCTACAATACCTGAAGGGAATTTCCCCCCTGCTACCTTTACAGCAACCCCCTTCTCTCTTACACATACGTTTTTGCTGTTCAGAGTAGTCAATAATTATGTCCAATCGCATGTTAAGTTAATTCGTTGTTAAAACTGATGGAGTAAAGCTTTTATTCTAGCAAGTCTCGACAAATGCTCTTTAGTTAAAATGATCATTTATTAAAGAATGATTAAGTTGACTTAGCACATAAATACAAGCACCACACTTTAACGTGCATAACATATCATGTAACCATTAATCATCACTCCACCCCCTCCTATCTATGCTTTTGAAAATGACCTAGGAGGGGGTACATATTGGTTAACATTGATTTTCTTATAATATGGTCCATTGAAAAAAAGTGATTGTTTCATATTCTTTGTTATCGTTAAGATGTCTCGTCTAAAAAAACTAAGTTGACTAATAATAGCTTGCTATTGTATGAGGTGACTGTTTAATATCATGGTATAAAACGTATATCCCATATTGTTTGACATATGTATTTTTCTTATACACTATGTAACCAAATTGAACGACAAATTAGCTGTTTTAAATAACTGTAGGTAGCATCATAGTTTCCTAAAGATGTTGAAAAAAATAATCATTTGTTAAGTAAGTTTATTAATTAAAAGAAGCTTGATAACAATTGAACATACTACATATTCTTGAGGAATGAGTAGAATAACAATTTAGAATTTGGTAAAATTCTACTAAACTACGATAAAAATTATATACATTTTAGAGGTGGCTTCAGATGCCTAAAATTGACAATTTACTAGCAATATTATGGATGCTAAGCACTGGTAAAAAAATAACTGCAAAGGAAATCTCAGAAAAATTAGAGATTAATATAAGGACTGTGTATCGATATATTGACACACTCTCTATAAGTGGTGTACCTATAATTTCTGACTCAGGTCATAACGGTGGATATACGTTAATGACTAAATTTATCAAAGCTCCTCTTTTTTTTGATAATGAGGAACAAACATCCTTATATCATGCTGCTGTTTTTGCAAAAGAAGCGGGATACTACGGAGGAGAAGCACTATCTAGGGCAGTTTCAAAACTAAGTATGTATTCCAATCAAGAGCAAGAAAGAAAAATAAACCAACGTAAAGCTAGTCTTGAAGTTATAAATAAAAAAAATTCATTCTCTGCGGTACCTCTACTGAAAGAACTTGAGCAGGCAATTGCCGATAAATACGCTGTTAACATTCAATACCATAAAAGTGGCGAAAAGCAATCGAAGTTTAGGTTGATTGATCCTTATACAATTATTTATTGGAAAACTAACTGGTATGTAATTGGATTTTGTCATCTTAGGAGTAATATCCGCAGTTTTAAAGTTGAGCGTATTGATACCATCAAGCAAACCGAATATGAGTTTAACAAACCAAAAGAGTTTTCCGCACGTGAATTTTTTTTAAAAAATATGCTTCCGACTATGGATGATAAGGAAGAGATTATTTCTCTAGTTATTAACGGAAATAAAAACACATTGAATGAAATATGCCAACATTGGTTTTTAGAACATTATTTACATGAACGGACTTCTAATCAAGCGGTATTCCTACTTGAGAAAGAAATACTAAATACATATGTACCTCATATCATTTTACCTTATGGTAAATCGATTCAAGTTCAAGAGCCAATAAGTATAAAAGAAAGGTTGATCGAAATTCTTTCGGATTTAATACAATTTTATGAAATTTAATAACTTCCCTGACGCTATCTGTCAGGGAAGTTATTTTATAATTTCTATAATATATTAGATTGGAGTGTTATTAGATGCAAACAAACAGAGTTCTTCTTTACGTATTTAATACGATGTCAGATTGGGAATATGGATATTTAATTGCAGAATTAAACTCAGGAAGATATTTCAAAAAAGGTTTAGCTCCCTTGAAAATAATAACAGTTGGAACTAATAAAGAAACGGTTACTACGATGGGTGGACTGAACATACAACCAGATATTTCACTTGATGAGTGTGATTTAAGGAGTAAAGACCTTTTAATATTACCTGGAGGAAATACATGGGGAGAAAATTTTCATCAATCTATTTTAGCGAAAATTGGAGATGCTTTAAACTTTGGTACAATTGTTGCTGCAATTTGTGGTGCAACTCAAGGGTTAGCGAATGCTGGCTACCTAAACTCTAGAAAACATACTAGCAATAACTTAGATTATATGAAAATGAGCTGTCCGAATTATAAAGGAGAACAGTTTTATAAATTGGGACCTGTAGTATGTGATGGAAATTTGGTAACAGCATCAGGTATAGCTCCACTGGAATTTGCTATGGAAGTACTGAAAACATTAGATGTATTCACGCCAGACACATTACATTCATGGTATAACCTAAATAAGTTTCATAAATCTGAATATTTCTTCCAGTTAATGAATTCAATAAATAGCTAAATCTAATAGTTATTTTTGTTAAAAATGAATAAGTGTGAATCATAATGTAGCCATAAAATAATTTAAATTACTGATTGCCAACAAGTTTTATCCTAGTTGTTCTGCTAACATAATTACAACGCTATAACCTAGATAATATCCTAATCTTTTAGACGGTTTAGAAAAAGGATTATCAAATGATCGTATTTTTAAAGAATGGTTTTCTTTAACCGGTGGCTACCACTATAAGTATGACGTTCATTAGCTAAATTCCATTGTTTAATAAATTTGTTAAGCTAGCTTCTTCAGTGTAAATGACTAATTCCTACATAAGGAGTTCTTACTAAAAAAAGAATAAGCATGCTGTTAAATGAATATAAAAATAAGGTGATCATCCAGCATGTGTTATTCTTTTTTTTTATCATTGATTAATCCAAATAGTTCACTTGATACGTTTGTTCTAATCTACAGGATAAATTGCTATAACAAAATTCAACCAAAAGATGAATCTTTTCTCACCTAATTGTCTTACAATTATATGGTTTGTGGAAAGGTTATTCACTTGACATAGAGTCTAGGGCATTTTCAACATTGCCATTTTTTATGTTTTCGGTAACTTTAAATAAATTATAGTATATATTATTGATTTCTTTATTATTTATTTTGTCCTTTAATAGACCTTTACCTAATATCCATGTTTGATGATTTTCTGCATCTGTCATTAAATATCCTTGAGTATGCCCCATATAATCACGAGAGAATGCATCATCATAAGTACCTCTATAATCATCCTCTAAAAACACCCAGAGAGGTTTGTATAATCCTACAAAGAAAACTGGCGTATGAAAGTTGCTAGCGAAGACTTCTTTATTTGTACGTAACGATGCTTCTTGAAAAACATCTTCTGTTAACACGAAAGCATCATATTGTATATTATCGTCAGCAATTTGTTCTAAAGTAGCTTGATGTAATAATACATTGTGGGATTGAACGTCTGGTAGTGTCCCGATTACTCCAACATTTAGTAAGACACCGTCGTAATAATGAAGCTGTGTATTTTTTACATTTGTATAAGTTAAAATGAATGCAAAGATAACTGTGATCGTTATTAAAACTATAGCAAATACTAATTTTTTCATTAACACTTCCTCGATTCTAAAATTATAAATATTGTCCAACTTTTTTTCTCATATACAAGACGAATCTCTTTAAAAAAAGTTGCAAAATATAAGGTTGAATTTATTTCCAATTCTTCGTTTAAAATTAAACATTTTAGAATATAATTCAATGGTTCTAATCCATAAAAATGTGAAGGTAATCCTTTTTTTTGTATATTAAATTATAATATTTGGTAGTATGAGTATATATTAAGTGAAAAGGAGGATAATTGATGAAAGTTAACAAAACAAAGAAAATGATTTCAGGCGTAAGCGCTGCTGTTGTTTCACTTTCATTAACTGGATGCGGGGAATCAACCTTACCCGAAGTACCAGATAATGAAGATTGTTTAGATTGGGAATTCGACAATGAGTTGGGTGTATGGGAATGTGATGACGACGATTCCGATTATTATGGACACTATTTTCTATATGGCAAACGTTATATTAATAAAAGTAAATTGATTAAGAGCTCAGCTTATAACTCTTACAAATCTACCTCAACGTACAAAAATGCTACTACAAAGGCCGGTTTTGGTTCCGGAGCAAAAGGAGGATTTGGGGGTTGATTCAAAGAATATCTTCCCAACAGTAAGAGGACAACAAGTGAGGGTTTTTAATCCATTTGTACTAAACCTGTGACACATACATTATGAAAAGGTTTACAACGCAAATATTAACATTTTATAAGAATCTAAGATGGTGTTCGCTAAGGATTAGACATTGGAAAATGAATCTTATTTCTTACCAATTGGTACGGAATGAGAAATACATTTAAGGAGAAATAACAAATGGTAAACTTCTTACTATATTTAGGAACTAATATTATTATGCTTATTATAGGATTATTTTTAATGGAGCTGACAACAAAAAACAAAGAGTTTCGATTAATTGCAGCTGGGAATAAAGCAGCTGCTTATGTTCTTGGTGGTAGATTAGTAGGTTTAGGGATAGTTCTATATTCTACATCTGCTAATTCACTTAACCTTATTGATTTAATGATTTGGGGCTCCATAGGAATCGTCGCACAAATTGTAGTCTTTTTCTTAGCAGAATTACTTACTCCTCAATTTAAAATTACTAAAGCAATTGATGAAGACAATCAAGCGGTAGGTCTTTTCCTATTACTTTTATCAATAGCAGTTGGTTTGATTATAGCGGGATGCTTAACATACTAAACAAAAAGGATTGCCTAGACTGAAATGGCAATCCTTTTTCAATTCATTCACTTACTCGTATTTAATCTAAAAGCCTGTTGTCATTAACAGTAAACTCGTACAAAACTACTTTTTAGGATGGGTATATATGGATACTCCTAGCTTTAAGTAGAATTAGTTATTATTTTATGATTCTTTGTATATCTCCTTTTTCATCGTAATATACTCGGTAATTGTCCACATTTCCAGTTTCGTTATTAATATAATAAATAGAATATTTTTCTACTGTACCATCTTCATACCAAGTAATAAATATTTGAGCCTCAATAACTCTACTATTTAAACCTTCCACGTCTATAGCATCAAATAATTCATCATTAAGTGGTTGATGATTTTCGTCTTTACCTATATCATACCTCCACAATTGTTCACTATTCTTGGCTCCTATCCCTTTCTGATAGTCAGTTCCTAAAAGATGTTCAACTTCATCATTCGATTGGCCTAGTTTTAATTTTTCTTTAATTATCTGAACTGATAATGATTTATTCCCGTTTGCTTGATCTTCATTTTCCATAGTTTCTTCAGCTGACACATTATCTTCATTTGATTGTTCATTTTGATCTTTACTTTCTTCTTGCATAGAATTTTCTTCATGTGCTAGTTCGCCTTTATCTATATGTGTGTCAATTTCCATATTTTCTGTTTGTAGATCATTCTTACTTGTTTTTTCCTTCGTCATTTCTACGGAGCTACAAGCAGTTAAGGTACCTAACCCTAATGTTAAAAAAAACAATAATATTTTTACAGATTTCATGAATGCCTCTCCTTTGATGTCTAATCTTATGACCGTAAATTTGCTTAAGTGTTTCCTACGTTGTTTGCTTTTGTCCCAATAATTTATAATAAAAAACCGTTCCATGTAGTTTGCCATCTGATGACTGTGCATAGGATGGTATAGTCCCAGATTCTACATAACCCAAAGATTTGTATAAAATATTTGATTGATCACCTAATCTAGTATCTAAGATTATTAAACTTCTACCTTCATTCGTTGCTCTAGACTCGATAGTTTTCATTAGTGTTGATGCAATACCACACCTACGACTACTTGGGTCAACCATTAACTTTGAAACCTCAGCTCTGTGTGTTCCATTTTGTTGCATAGCTAAATGCAACTGAACAGCTCCTCTAATTTCATTATTAATCTTTGCAACATACAAAATCACTCCATGCTTAAGCACTTTGCTCCAATACTCTATCGCTGTATCTGTGTTTATAGGTGCTAAAAACCCTACAGAAGCACCCTTATTAACAACTTCCTTTAACAAATTAGCAAGTTCTATTATGTTGTCGTCAACAGATGTAAGTTCAATTACTTCCAACGAATTATTCATAGTAATATTCTCCTTATATGTAAAATTAATAATCACCTGATTCAGCTATATTAGCTATACATTACTTCATCACGTACTCTACATCATTGGATATAGCGTTGTTATATTCATCATAAGTGGTATAAATAATCCAATATTTTACCTCTTCCGTGTAGCCATCTGTCAATTCAATAGAAGATTTAACTAATTTAGCAGTTTTGCCAAACATTTTCACATCTTTAATATTAGGATCGCTTTCTCTTATTAAAGTTACACATATAGAATCCTTTTGGCAATGTGTTGATGAGCCCTCATACAAAAAATCTTTATACCCAGTAACCCAATTTAGGTTATTATTATCCATTTTTAAAACTGCTACTTCTATAGGTCTTAAATACTTTTTACTTTAATAGATGACAAAAACATGATTAGCTTTAACATCATAATCAATGATGGTACCAAAGTTAATTTGATGTTGAAGTAATAGATCTTGAATTTGTTCTTCAAATGATAAAGTATCATCAACGTTCTCTAATTTAGAACAAGCTGACAACAGCATTACAGTACTAACAATCATATAAATATATTTCAATGTAATCACCTCTTTTCATTAAACATGTAAACAACAGAATATTATATTAGGCACAGTATCCACTAAAAATATCTCGTTTTCAGCATCACAACAATTGTTTAAATCCAAGAAATAATAATATCCTACCAATTTTGCTAACTGCTTCCTAAATAACTCATTTATACAAGCTAGACGAATGAATTCATGTAGAAGTTGCAAAATAAATATGGTAATTTTAGGACAACATGACATGAAGTAAATCGATACACAAAGGGGTGACAACGTTTGAAATGAGTACATAGATGAACTAAAAGCTACTACTCACACATATAGAAACCATCTTTTAGTCTACGGACGGAGGCTTATTAAATAAGTGATATTTATGATATGGTGAAGAGGATATATCGTGATATACCTTTTTGAACGACATTAACATAGAAGCTACATAAATTGAATAATTCAGTTTAGCTAAACTTTACTTATATTCGCCAATATGGGATAACACCTATCAGAGAGAGTATCTTTTAGAAAGGAAAAAGATTCTTTCGTTCTTACAACTGGAAAAAGTATATGTCCTTTTTCATGAAATACACGCACTAGTTCTAACCCTAAACCTCGATTACCTCCCGTTATTAGTACATTCAATAAAGTCTCCCTCCTCATATAATTTAGTAAATTACAAAAATAATATGAACTATTCGATAGAAAAATGTGCCTCCTCCTTTTTTTATTGGGAATAAAGGTATCCACCTCACCAACTCTTCCCTCTTTATTGTTCACCATAAAAAATAGAGGATTTTTAATTGTGCATGGCGAAAAAATATCATTAATAAATTTGTGGAAGGAGATGTAATTATGAATACATATAAAGACAAGGCAGGCTCGTTTAGTGATTTTAATTTTAAATTAGTGGTGATAAATAGCTTGATTGAATCAGATGAGTTTACAAGGTTTGAAGATGATTTGCAAAAGTTAGAAGAAAAATTTGTCGACAATTACGAATGGTATGAAGATAATCCTCCAATAGCAGAGCTTATGCAATATTTTAGTGAATTAGTTCTTGAAGATAGTGATCTGAATTCCATCAGAGCTAGTATTTGATGGTGGAAATGAAATTTACACCTCATATTTAAAGCCGGATTGGGATGGAGATGATGATATTTTTGATATAAAAAGTATAGAGGGTTATCAAAAGTTAGTAAATTTAAAAACAGTGCATGCAATTGGTATGGTTGATGAAGAACTATTAGCACCAATGCTAAATGATGGAATTTCAGTAGAGTAATCAATAATGGAGTTGAATAGAGGGCTTAAATTAGCCCTTTTCGTTTTGAAGCTATATTTTAACCTATACAAACTGAATGATACTTAATTCTACTCCTCCTCCTCTTTCTTCTTGGAGTTTGTTGAGAAAAGATCACTTAAGAAGTAAAAAAAATCTGACACCCATTCCCAAATATTCATATTTCATCACCTTTTCCTTATTAAATTCGTAGCCGAAACATATAAAACATAATATTACTTGTGATTTATTGTAAGTGAATTAGCCAATTTATATCTCCATAACTTTATTACAACAGGAGTGGCCTAGTATTTTAGGAACTGTTTAGTTTCCGTTGTTAGGAATCCCCACTTTAAATCAAGACCGAGATGTCTGATAAGTAGAGGATCTTTCAACATAGATTATACCAATAATTTCATTAATAGTCGTTTGTTATTTTTAATTTTTTGAAAATGGGGATTTATTTTATTCTAAGAAATACCACCTCAGACGATCATATTCATTTATTAAAAGCTTTAAGAGGTGGGATTTCTAATATAGATTAAAAACTTATGTCATTTAAGCTTGTTGCTTATCCTTTAAAATGGATTTAAAATCTCGTTCGACTCAGTTGAGCTTCTATAGCGGTAAATGGGCAGCTTGCACTTCCAGATAGGAAAATCAACACTAAAGTGTCTATGGTTTTATAAAAACTGTATGTAAAATAACCTTATTGGATGATTAATACTTGTAAGAGGTAGTGTGTTGGGAGTTATAAGAAATTTAAGAAAAATTTTAAGAAAGCAATTTAATACTCAAAATACGGAACATTTGATTTAAAATGTACAATTAAATATGGAGGTGTATTATGAAAAGAGTTAAACGAAGTGAACATTTAATTGATCCAGAAATACGAGATGTTTTAGATGCAATGGGCAGTTTGAGCTTAACACCAGACAATTATTTAGAAGTTCGAGAACAAATCAATGCGTTTTTCACTTCTAGTATGATAGAACGGTATGATGTTGAAATAGAAGAAATAAGGATTGATAATTTATTTGATGATTCTAAAGTAAGGTTAGTAATTACAAAACCGAAAAATAAAGCTGAGCACCTAAATCCATTAATTTATTCTGTACATGGCGGTGGTATGATAATTGGTAGTCCAGAAATGAATAATGAAAAACATGCATTTCTAGCACATCACTATAATTTTATCGGTGTCTCTGTAGACTATCGTTTAGCCCCTGAATTTTCTCAACCTGCTCAATTACATGATTGTTATTCAGGAATTAAATGGTGTATCGACCACGCTAAAGAATTAAATATTGACATTAATAGAATTGCTGTTGCTGGTGAAAGTGCTGGAGCTGGATTAGCTGCCGGATTAGCTTTATTTACTCGTGATTGTCAGGAGTTTAATATTCATCATTTGCAATTATCTGTACCAATGCTAGATGATCGTACAGCTATCGAAGAAGCCCATCCGTTTAATGGTGAATATTTTTTCGATAATGCTATCAATTATTTTGGGTGGAAGTCTGTTCTTAAACAAGAGCCGGGAACTGAAGGCATTTCAGAACATTATTCGCCTGCTAGGGCCAAAACATTTAAGGGCTTACCAAGCACATATTTATGTGTAGGCTCTATTGAATTATTTGCTGATGAGACATTGGATTTTGCAAAACGTTTAATGTATGACGGAGTACTTACAGAATTGCATGTTTATCCAGGTTATCATCACTTAGGGTTAACAGTGCCAAATGCGTTTCATAGTAAGAAAGATGCAGATAATAGTTTAAATGCATTACTAAGAGCTTTAAATATCCTTAAATGATTTATTTGAATTTTCATCAGAGGATGGTTATCGGTGAAAATTCCCTCCTTTTCATGAACAGAACAGGGAGGTTACATATTTTTCTTAGAAGTATATGTTGTTCATTCTCTCTTGGGATAATAAGTTAAAATCTGTCTTTTGTACAATTAAATGTAGATTTACTTTTTAACAGCACCATTTAGTAGAATTTTATGTCCAAGTTGATCATTAGTCTAATAAACTGATAGACTCATTAATGAATATGTTTCCTGTCTCCAACTAGGGAAGCCCCTAATAAAATTAAACTTTTAGTTTGATATACCTCTCATCGTTTTATCTTCTAGAACATCCCCCTGTCAACCACAGCCTATCTTGTATTTACTATAAGATTTTAGTTTTTGTTATAAACATACAATTTTTACATCAAAGATACATTTTTCTCATACACTGTAAAAAAATTATTTTTTAGATAGGGGTGGACTTTTTGGCTACTGTCGTAATTGATGTTAATACTCATTCTGCTATAACAACTTTTCCAATTGGTATAGCTATTGGTACATCACCATTAGATATCACTCCGAACGGAAAATTAGCTTATGTTGCAAATGAAGATGTTAACACTGTATCTGCTATAAATATACCAACACAGGAGGTTATAGCCACCATTCAAGCTGGTATTAATCCATGTAATGTTGTTTTTACTCCTGATGGGAAAATTGCTTATGTTACTAACGGAGGTACAGGTCCCCCATTTGGAGATACTATTTCAATTATTGATGTTAAAACACACTCAATTATTGCTACTGTTCAAGTGGGTAGCAATCCGAGTACCATCGTTTTCACACCTGATGGAAAATTAGCTTATATTACTAACCAAATGGCAAACACTGTTTCTGTTATCGACGTTAAAAACCATTCAGTCATTGCAACTGTTTCTGTTGATTCAGGCCCAGAATTAATGGCCATTTCTCCTGATGGAAAACTAGCTTATGTTGCTAATAGTGAAGATGGTACTTTGTCTGTCATTGACGTTAAATCACATTCTGTCATTGCTACTGTGACTTTTAGTCAAAACCTAAGAGATATTGCTTTTACTCCTGATGGGAAATTAGCTTATGTTACAACTAGATCTCAACAACAACCTGGAAATGTATCAGTTATTGATGTAAAAACCCACTCTGTCATTGCTACAATACAAGTTGTTGACCCAATTAGAGTCCTTTTTACCCCTGATGGAAAAATTGCTTATGCTACAAACTTCGGTGGTGTCGTATCTGTCATAGACGTAAAAACACATTCATTAATTTCTACTACCCTTGTTAATCCTAGTATCAATGCTAATGTAAATGATGTTGCTATTACTCCTGATGGGAAAATTGCTTATGTTACGATTTCAAATGAAAATTCTGTTCCCGTCATCGATGTTAAAACTCACTCTGTTATTACTACAATTCCAATTCCAATGCTAATAAGTAACATAGGTTCTGTTACCTTCTCTCCTAATGGAAAATTAGCTTACGTAGTTGAATCTACTACATAGAATTCAGTATGTAGTAGATTCAATTATGTTTATAGATTATTAACACTCACCATTAAACCGACTATCATTCACCATAGTGAAAGGTGGATATACATATGTTAATTATAGCAAAGGAATTCCTATCACTATGGGCAATTGTGGTGATGGGTATATTAATTTTTTCCTATTTTGTCAGTTAAGTAAAGGAACATATCATACGAAAATATTGTTAATTGAGTCATTTTTCATCTCTAGTTCCCTCTGTTATTTATCTATTAAATCTAATTATGAAAAGCTTGTTATAGAATAATAACTACCCCTATTTGTTATTGAGTTTTATAAAAATGATTTATCTGCCATAGCACATTAATACAGGCTTAACAAAAATTCTTGCATAATATAGAAGCACACCATAATTATCACTCTCCTCCTGTTTCCTCCTTTTACGAACAAACAGGGAGAATTTAAAGATTGTGTTATGGCGTTCCTCTTTACTCTCCTTCCGCTTCCAGAGTAGGGAGGAATTTTTATTTTAGAAATTGTGTTTATTTATTCTCATTTTTCCCGCTGATCATCATATGAAAATAATTACTTATGTAGTTCTGGGAATAACACTGTTTCAGTCATTGATGTTAAAACACTATCGGGTATAGCTAATATTTCTATTGGTGGGAATCTGAGATTCTTAACTTTTACATCTAATTAACACAATTATTTAAGTTTCTTTAAATAATTCTCATATATTTGAATATATATCATAATTAGGTAGATAACTAGTGGGAGGTATTAATTTTGGAGATCAAATTTAAAAGGCGATTGATATTTAATACCTTGTTAATAGTTTTACTATTTTGTGTCGGTGTAATCACATATCCACATCAAATCTCTCAGACAGCTTTTCTTTGGGGTATTATCGGAATTATCATTACAATAGGCTTGTTTCTTCCACATACGACAGCAAAATTCATTTTTCTTCCGACCTCAAAAAAATTTAGGTTTGTTGTACTTGTAGTTATATCATTAATATTCTTTTTTACAGTATTTTATCATACAGTTAATCTCTAAAAAACTATCTCTAAGTGCTTAGTAACCGTAATAATCATTGCATTAAGAAGCTAGGTTGTTTCGATATTATTTTCTATTATTAAGCTTCTTCTGTTTTATTAAGTCTTTTAGATTTGAAAAGGATTAAAACAACCCCAGTGACAAATGATACTAAACTTGCAACATTTGAAGTAGTAACGTATGTTGGAATGGTTGTTACTATCGTTTATCCTAGCTGTTTCTTTCAGAATTAACCTACTAAACCCCTAAGATCTATGCTTATATAATTCAAAAAAATAAGGGCCCAATCCTGCCTCTTGTTCATGGGTTTGTATATAAGTCCATGTAAAATCTTCGTTAACTATATATATATCCCTTTCACCTTTAAAATCCTCTGTCGTAATATTTTCAGCATTTTCAAGTGAGTATGAGTATGTATTTTGATAAAATACATACATTTTGTTTTTCTTTACTGTATTGAAAGCTTCAATGGCTTTTTCTTTTTCTTTACAAGGTAATACTTTATAGCTGAAAATATGCCATAGATACTGGTGTAAAAAGATTTCATTTTTTTTACTTTGACTAATGGAATTCGTAAACGTATCTTCCCATCGTTTCCTTACTTCAGCATTACCAATATAGGTAAGTCCGACCCCTTTTTTATCCATCTTATCTTTAAACTCGTATCTTGACTTGATTTCCTTTGCATAAAATGTCAATTCAAAAACCGCATCATCAGTTAATTCCTGAATAATTGCATTCAACTTTTCTCTATTCGAATTCATGATTTCACCTACAATGAAAATTTATACTACAACATGTAGTTTGATAGTTTGTAACAATTATGATTGTTTGTAAGCTATAAACATTCCCATTACTAAAATCCCCTATCAAATTTATCACACTTCTACTCGAAAAGTGTCAGGTTATTTAATGACTTTTCGCTAGAACACTAGTAAACTAACATAATCTTGTGTTGCACATCATAAGTTGTTGTATTAGTTCTTCTGCATCAAGCATTTCCTCGTATAATCATCATATTTCTCAATCGCATATCTAAAAGAAACTCTAGGCATAATCATTTGGTTATTTTTCACATAATGATAGACTTCGTCTGGTTTAATAGTTGAATATATTTTAAGCATCCATCCATAACCTTTTAAAACTAAGTCATGTTCATCATTCATCAGACGATCTACAATTGTAAACGGCTCTAGTTCATTAAACCTCATCTTCTTAATTGGATAAATTAAAATAACAGCTGCTGCACGTCTTACCCAAAAATCGGGATGTTCTGTCCATTGAACAACCTTTGGAAATAAGGTATTATATTGACTTAATAGCTCTCCAAATGCGTGGGTACAGAAATCATCACAATCTCCCCACCCTGTTACATATGTTTTTAGCCATCTTTCAAAAACAAAGAAAGTATCTTTACTATATTGTGTTTTAATCCTGAAAGCCCAATCATATGCAATAACCCCATACTCCCATTTACGTTTCTCTAACAGTTTTTCACAAAGTAGAAGTATATTTGCAATTGATTTATTATCAATTAGTTTAAATACGCTTGAGGAAATTGATCTTATTTGATAGGTCTTAACATTCGAGTTTTTCGTAACATCTTCTAATCGTTTATTAACTTCAAATAATACACTATTATTGTTAATGGCAATTTGATTTTTCATCATTTTTTTCTCCATTTTTACAAGCTTATTTTTCAAATATTGACTGTTAATACCATTAAAACTGATCCTTGTATGTGTTAACTTGAAGACTATTATTCAATAACCATTATTTAGGTTATACACCTAAAAATATTATACAAAACCATTTGTATAAAGGTATAGTTACAAAAATGTGTCGGTTATCTGTAATGGAGCGATTGACCGCAAATACCAAGATTACTTTTTTATTCCGGATATTATGTATATCATCAAAGGAACTAAGAAGATGTACTTTATAAAGCTGTATTTATACTAGGTACATCCAAATTTTCATATATGTTGGCTCTTTTCGTAAACTTTGTTGCTATTTTTATTAAAAGTGGACAGTTTGACGAGTTTTAGGAGTGCTCAATAATTGTTTAAGTAGAAAAGATGCCACGAACGCTATATGTTTACGTGCTTATATCTTTGAACGAAAAGCAACAATCAATGCGAAAACAGCCTATATGTTAAACAAGTCCAAGAGAGTCTTGCAGTCATTATGTCCCACAACACAAAATTAAACTATCAATTATGCTTAATTACTAATAACCTCTCAGTTCGTTATTATTTCTTCATATGACCTGCAAAAAAGAATGACTGTAAGTTATAAAAACTAAGTAAGCCGATAACCCCAATGCTATATTGAGATATCGGCTGAAATTTACTATTAAAGGCTCACATCATTTTGTATATGTCTAACTTTATCAGGGTTAACAATATAGTAGATTGCTTTTATTTTCCCTTCATAGACTTGAAAGGCGACCACAGCAGTGAATCCTGTTGGGTCCAATATGGTCATTCCTGTTTGCCCATTTACTGTAATTAAATGAAATTTGTAGTTTTCCTCCAAAAATCTTTTAGCAAGTGCATCAAATAATATGCTTACTTTTTCTTTACCAACGACTGGTCGTAATGCAGCTGCTTTCTTACCACCACCATCTGCATAGTAAGTGATATCATTTTGCAAATATTTTATGATGCTTGTTACTTTTCCAGTTTGGAATGCGGAGATAAATGTTAGAACTGTTTGTTCATGCTCCTCATCAGGAGTAGGAAGAAGTTCTGTATTAAGATCAGGAAGTTCTTTTTTCAGTCTACTCAATATTTTTCGGCAGTTGCTCTCTGATTTTTGAACAATATCAGCTACGGTTTTATAATCGTATTCTAGAATTTCTCGCAGTATAAAAATTGCTCTTTCTATTGGATTTAATGATTGAAACAAAAGGAGGAGAGCAATAGAAATGTCTTCTTCTACCATTACATGATTTAATGGATCTTCATTTTGAACAATGGGCTCTGGCAACCAAGTTCCGGTGTATAATTCTCTCTTCTTCCTTGAGGATTTTAGCAAATCCAAGGAACGGTTTGTCACTAACTTACAAAGAAATGCTTTCACGTTTTGATTGTTCTTTAGCTCATAATTTGTTAATTTAGAAAAAACATCTTGGACGACATCATCTGCATCACTAACACTCCCAGTCATTTTGTATGCAAGAGAAAAAAGAAGTGGCTTATAATCTATATAAAGTTGCTGAATTAACAAATTTTCCAATATCTTTCACCGTCACTTTAGTAAACTTGCAAGATTCCATGTATAATTACGGAATCTCAACCCTAATTGGCCTGTTAACGTAAAATTCATTCCCCATTTTTGAATCCAAACAAACCCTTCTTTTGGTCCTAAACTAACACAAAATAGCTTAACAGGGTAGCTTGTATGAACGATATGACTTGGCTGTTTAGTCATTTTATATTTAATAATTTTAGCCAACCTCTGTGCCTGTGGAATAGCCTCTTTACACGTCATTCCATCGTATTCATTTGTAATTGGGTCAATTATTCGAGCACAGTCTCCAATTGAATAAATGTTTTTGTACCCTTCTACTTCATAACAATCGTTAACAATTAGTTGATTTTGATCAGATAGTGGTAATTGGAGCTGTTTAATGGTTGGATTAACTTCTACACCGTTTGTAATGATACATAGGCCTATTTCATATTTTCTTCCATCTGTACAGACAAGGTATCCATTATTGAATTCCTTTACCCTTGTGTTAGAAAAAAACTTTACACCAAATTTGTTCATCTTTTTTTCTAATCTCGAACTAATATGGTCAGGTGCTTCGTGTAGAAGGCGTGCTTTCGGATCGAATAATAGTACTTCCACTCCATTTGGATCAATACCATGAACTAACGCTTGTTCTTTTAGCCACACAGCAAGCTCACATGCAGTTTCAATTCCTGTTATTCCAGCACCAACTAATGCGATCTTTAAATTGCTTTGCCTTTTATAATCAGAATTAAGATTTTTTGTTTTATTTATTAAGTCTATTAACCTATCTTTAATATCATGTGCGCTACTTTCATCTTTAAGTGTCATACCCCCGATAAAGTTCTCATTGTCCTTAACTCTGCTTCCTAACGTAATGACTAGGTAATCGTAATGAACTTCAACTACTTGATGGTCTTCCTTTTCAATTTCAACAATATTACCAGTCTTATTAATTCGTGTAACTTCTCCTTGTAACACCTCAATACCCTTGGAAATATACCGTTGAAAGGGAACTTTTAGTTGTAAGTCGTCTGCATCTTCGGTAATTGCTTTAACTAATAGTACCTTTCGAAAATGATACGAGTTTTTATCAACTAATATAACCCTCACTGCTGTTCCTAACTGATCTTTTAATTCTTTCTTCAAACTGTCTACTAAGTTTATTCCAGCGTAACCTCCGCCTAATATCACAATTGTTTTCATTTTATTCGCCTCCTTGCCCTTATAACGAATAAGGAAGTAAGTTTGTGACATAAGGGAGGGAAATTCTTATAAAAACCTAGTCTGATTAGCCATTATTAAAAAGTTTTTTATATCTCGTTTGCTTGTTTATTGATAATGTAACGACAAATGTACTTCCATTATTGAGTTCGCTCATAACCATAGTTTGTCCACCGTGCATTTCAACTATTTTTTTTACGATAGCAAGTCCTAAACCACTTCCTCTTGAAGATCTAGAATGGTCAGCCTTATAGAACCGTTCAAATAGATATTTCAGATCCTTTTCTGGTATTCCAGGTCCTGTATCAGTGATGGAGCAGGTTACTGTTGATTCATCAGTAGTTAGGTCAATGTCTATGTTCCCTAATTGAGGAGTGAACTTAATTGCATTAGTAAGAAGATTCACCCAAACTTGTTCTAATAAATCTTCATCACCTATAAGATAAGTTTCTGGTAATTGGATATTTAACAGTAGTTCTTTTGCTTCCCATTGAGGAGCTAAAGATGTGATCACACGACGAATTTGCTCATCTACACGATAACGGACTAATGTAAAAGGATGATGTTCTGAATCGAGAGACGCTAATTTTAATAAGTTTCCACCTATTTGTGACAACCTCGTACTTTCTTGTTCAATAATAGTTAAATACTCCATTTTCGCCTGTTCATCTATTTCATTATTTTTTAATGCTTTAGCAAATCCATGAATAGATGTGAGTGGTGATTGAATTTCATGAGAGACTCCTGCAACAAAATCTTGGCGCATTTGTTCTATTTTACTTAACTCTTTAGTCATTTTATTAAAATGGCTTGTTAATGAACCGATTTCATCTTTAGAAGTAACTGGAATTTGCACTTTATAATTTCCATTGCCGACCTCTTCTGTTGCTTTGATTAATTTTTTAATAGGTTGCACGAGTACTTTTGATATATATAAGAAGAACAAACTCCCTATTATTAGCACGAATGCAAGCTGAGTTAGTTGAATTTTCCGAGAAGATCTCATTTGTTTTTCAGGATTGGATAACACAAATAACGCATATTGCTTGCCATTCTCCTCAAACGGCACACCGATAATTGAATTAAAAGGTGGGTTTACCCCTTTTACATAATTAGTATGCTCTTCACCATTCAACACTTTAACTATGTCCTTTTCTTGAATGACAGCTTGTAATTTACGTTCTCCGATCTCTTGTTTTTGAAGATGCTCATCATATATGATAAATGTATATCCAGTAAAGGACATATTAGTGAAAAATGAGACAGCTTGTTGTGCATTCTCATTACCATATAATTGTATGAATTCATATGCAACGCTCTTCATGTTAGTGGCTAAATTATTTTGAATATCCCTTTTATTAAATGCCGTTACGAAGTAGAACGCTATAATCATACTTAACAAGATTGTTATGATGAAAGAACTTATCAATTTTGCATATATTGTTTTCATTGACTTTGACTCACTAATTTATACCCTAGTCCACGGATTGTTTTAATTTCAAAACCTGTGTCTTTGTTTGAAAAACGTTCTCTCAATCTTTTTATATGCACATCCACAGTCCTCTCATCTCCTTCATAATCATAGCCCCACAATTGATGAATAAGCTGTTCTCTTGTGAATATTTTTCCATCTATACTACCTAAAGTAAAGAGTAACTCAAACTCTTTAGGAGGTATGGTCATCTGTTCATTTTCAAATGTTATTTGTAATCGTTTTCTATCTAACCTTGTATGACTAATATACAATATATCACTTGTTTCTATCTGGTATCGCTTTAATAACGCTTTTACACGTGCGACCAATTCTAGTGGATCAAAGGGCTTGACTAAATAATCATCCGTTCCCTTTTTAAAGCCTTTTAACTTATCTTGTGACTCTCCTCTAGCTGTAACCATAAGAACAGGTATATCAAAAAATTCTTTAATCTCTTCTGTCAATTCCCAGCCATCCTTATTTGGCATCATAATGTCGACGATAGCTAGATTAATTTTATATTCTTCTAGTTTTTCCCAAGCATCGCTACCATTAGTAGCATGAATCACTTTAAACCCAGCTTGTTCTAGGTAAAGAGTAATTAATTGGCGAATGTGATTATCATCGTCTGCAACTAAGATTTGCAGCATTTTATTCCCCTCCTACTTTTACAATGCCTATACTGTATATTTTTATATTTGTTTAATTAAGTTTTCACTCATAACCGTTCGGATGGTTAAAGTGCCAATTCCAAGCACTGTTAATAATCGTTCTAAGGTCACTAAATGCTGGTTTCCACTCTAGTTGTTTTTGTATTGCAGTACTATCAGCTACTAATATAGGTGGATCTCCTTCTCTTCTTGCCTCATATTCGATGGGAATAATTCTATTAGAAACTTCCTTTGCTACGTCGATTACATTTGCAACTGAATATCCTTTACCCGTACCTACATTGTATATATTTGAAACTATTTTACCCTCGAACAAAGCTTTTAACGCTTTGATATGTGCATTTGCCAAGTCAATGACATGAATATAATCACGAATACACGTACCATCAAATGTTGGATAATCATTTCCAAACACAGAAATAAATTCTCTCTTTCCTAATGCGGTTTGTAGTATTAATGGTATAAGATGACTTTCCGGGTGATGATCTTCACCAATTTCTCCATCTAAAGAGGCTCCTGCCGCATTAAAATAACGTAGAACGATCCATTGTATTTTATGTTTTTTTCCTAGCCAATATAAAAATCGTTCTGTAAAGTACTTGGACTCACCATATGGATTAATCGGTTTTATTGTAGACATTTCATTTATCGGTTCATTTTCTGTTATTCCGTAAACAGCAGCTGTTGAGGAGAAAACAATTCGTTTCACACCATATTGTATAGCCTTTTCAAAAAAAGAACACGTTTTAAAAGTATTTTCACGAAAATACCCTTCAGGTTTAATTAATGATTCTGAAACTAAGCTTTTAGCAGCAAAATGTATGATTGAATCAACTTGATGTGTATAAATAATATCACGAAGTAATTCATCATCAGCGATGTCACCTATATAGAAATAAGGGCTTTTAACAGCTTCTTTATGACCAGTAGACAGATTATCTAATACAATGACTTTCATGTTCTGCCGCAGCAATTCTTGAACTGTATGACTTCCAATATATCCAGCTCCCCCAGTTACTAATACTGCTTTCATTTGATCAGCTCCTTTTTTTGATATTCGTTTTTTAGAAGCTGGTCAAAATAGGTTAGAAGCTTTGATCTTAATTCGGGTCTTTGAAGCCCAATTTCTGCTATAGCTTTTGTATATCCCAGCTGATCTCCTATATCATATCGATTCCCTTGCAGCTCAATGGCCATTAGTCCATCTTTTTTGCAAACGTGTCGTAATCCATCTGTCAGCTGTATTTCATTACCGGCTCCTCTTTCAATTGTTTCTAAAATAGGAAAAATGGAAGGATTTAAAATATACCTTCCTAATATAGCTAAATTACTAGGGGCTTGCTCTAAATCGGGTTTCTCAATTAGATCATGAATATGATAAACATCGTCTTTTTTATTACTTGGATTAATAATTCCATATTTACTCACATCTGCAAGTGGCACCTGTTGCACGCCTACGATCGGAACGCCAGTTCTTTCATATACATTCATCATTTGCTTGATCGCTGGAGGTTTAGAAATCATAATATCATCACCTAGTAAGACTGCAAATGGGTCATCCCCAATAAATTGCATTGCACAAAGCACCGCATGTCCTAAGCCCAATGGCTCTTTTTGACGAATATAATAAATATTTGCCATTGATGATATAGACTGTACTTCCTTCAATTGAGCTATTTTTCCTTTTTCTTCTAACATACGCTCCAGCTCTGTAGATTTATCAAAATGGTCTTCAATCGATTTCTTGTTTTTTCCTGTAACAAATATAATACTTTCAATACCTGCTTGAACTGCTTCCTCTACGATATATTGCACTGCAGGCTTACCAACTACTGGGAGCATTTCTTTAGGTTGAGCTTTTGTTGCTGGTAAAAATCGTGTCCCAAGCCCTGCTACTGGAATGACTGCTTTTTTTATCTTCATACACTTTCGCCTCTTTCTTCAGAATTTTTAAAAACCCAAATTTGATTGCCAATAAAGTTAATAAATACACCAAAGCCTGTCACGATCAATTTGCTTAATAATAATGGCAAGTTTAATTCGTTGTATAATAATGCAAGTAGGATTGAAGTAATGACTATAGTTATAAAGTTGACTAAGATAAATTTAACAACCTCGGTTATTTCAACTCTTCCTTGCTGCTGAAATGTCCATGACCTATTAAGCAAATAGCTATTAAGCAAACCACCTCCATAGGAGATGATTTGCGCTATTAAATAATTCATGCCCATAGCAATCAATAGTGAAAATATTGCAAAATCGATGCCTGTGTTAATCCCACCAACAATACTAAATTTCAGAAAACGTTTTCCTTTGTTATTCATGAACAACACTACTTGTGACTTTTCTTTCATGCCGTTCTACACCATAGCTGTCACTAACAATATATAGAGGACGATTCTTTGTTTCATCGTAAATACGACCAATATATTCGCCAATCACTCCTAACAAGATGAGAATAATGCCGCTGAAGAACAGTTGAATAATGATAAGTGAAGCCCAACCATCTACTGTACTATTTGTAAATAGTTTTTGGTAGATAACAAATACCATATATAGAAAGGCCGTGATGGATAAAAATCCACCTGTATAGCCTGCTAGCTTTAAAGGTTTATAGGAAAAGGTTGTAATGCCATCTAACGATAATTTAAGCATTTTTTTTAATGGATATTTTGTCTCCCCAGCCAACCGTTCATTTCGTACATATTCTACAGCTGTTTGTCGAAACCCAACCCAACTTATTAAACCTCGTACAAAACGGTTTTTTTCTTGAATCCCTTTCATCTCATTACATACTTTACGATCTATTAAACGAAAATCACCTGTATCAACAGGAATATCAATATCTGTTGAAGCCCTTAATACACGATAAAATAAAGTTGCTGTTAGTTTTTTAAAGAGCGTTTCTCCCTCGCGTTTGATCCGTTTTGCGTATACCACATCGAATCCTTGCTTCCATTTTTCTATCATTTGTAAAATTAATTCAGGTGGGTCCTGTAGGTCAGCATCAATCACTACAATGGCATCACCATTTGCATAATCCATCCCTGCTGTAATTGCGATTTGATGACCAAAATTTCTAGCAAAATTAATTAGCTTTACTGATGGATCATCTTCATAGAAATTTTTTATTATAGAAGCAGTGTTATCTTGACTACCATCATTGACGAACAATAATTCATAAACTTCGGCTGTACTTTCCATAACTTCTTTTAAACGACGGTACGTCTCATGAATAACAGATTCTTCATTGTAGACTGGGACAATAATTGAATACCTAACATGCTCATTCATCGGCTTAATCCACCTCCGTAATTTTGAATAACGTCATCGTTCCACTCATTTGGGATTCATTAGAAGTAGATTGCCATTGATCCTTAGGAATTTCCGTGCCATGTTCTTTGATCCAATCTTCTACACCCGAACCTCTACCCATGATTTCAGATGTCAATATAAAGTATTTAACCTTCCCTTCCTTGACCATGTCACTAAGCTGTTCAACCGTTAAAATTGAATCGGTTCCACTAAATCCTCCCATAGCCATTACTGCCTCACCTGTTTCGATAATGTATGGAGCTGCCGTAGTTGCTTTCGCAGTAGCAAACAAAAACTCTTCGCCTGTATTATTTTCTGTTAAATACTCGATTGTTTTCGGGTCAGCTTCACCAATCATCATTTGTGCCATACCTTGAGTATTTTTTATATCAGGTCCTGCCGCCGGAAGCATAGCCATTCCACCATAAAGCATCGGTGTCGTTGACCAATAGAAAGGTGCAATTAATAAGACTAGAAGACTAGCTATAGATGTAAGATATGAGAACTTATTATTTTTTTTCATTATAAACAATGCTAATGACAAACCTATACCTAAGAAAGCAA
The DNA here is from genome assembly GCF_046557775.1 of Nanhaiella sioensis. Taxonomy (NCBI): domain Bacteria; kingdom Bacillati; phylum Bacillota; class Bacilli; order Caryophanales; family Bacillaceae; genus Nanhaiella; species Nanhaiella sioensis. The sequence goes on along the minus strand of NZ_JBKAEG010000001.1, from coordinate 4,705,238 downwards.
CAACTAAAGGTAATCCAAATCCAATTTCTATTACATTTGCCATCAAAATGTATAGCTCAAATAGTGTCGTAACTAAAATAGCAATTGGTAAGAGCCATTTTTGCCAGCCATTATGATTAAGATATGATTTTACTAATTCCATCCAACCTATACCTGTAAGTGCAGCTATTGGAGGAGCAAGCATGACGAGATAGTATGAATGGAAAAAGGATGCTACACTGAAAAAGGCTGCTATAGGTATAAACCATAATAACCAAAATAATATTTGGCTATTTTCTCGTGTTATATTTCGTAAGGTTCTCATCTTCATAAGCAATCCGATACTTGCTATCAATATAAATGGAATGAACCAACTAATCTGATCTGATAGGGCTGCACTAAATAATCTTAGCAATCCAGGTTCACCAGTATCGTCCATTTGGCGAGCGCCACCCATCATTGGATTATTACCACTTTGTATACCTTCTCCACTTTCCATTTGTTCTTGCATTTCTTTCATTCTTTCTTCCATCTCTGGAGTCATCTGCCCATTTGGTGGTCCCCCACCAGGCATACCACCTCTACTTCTATTTGGTGACATTTGTTGAGGGGTACCATTTCCTTCCTCGATAGATACAGCATCAGAACCGCCTTTCTGTAAGCCAATTAAGCGAGAAATCCCGTTATAACCGAAAGCTAATTCTAAGACGGAATTTGTTTGACTGCTTCCAACATAAGGCCTATTCTCTTCTGGAGTAAATTCAACTATGACCGCCCATGATAATGAAACGACCAATAAAACAACTGTTGCACCAGATAGTACTTTCGCCTTCCTCTTCCAATCAATTTTTGTTGCTAACAAATAAAATAAATAAAAAGCAGGTAAAACCATGAATGCTTGAAGCATTTTCATATTGAACCCTATGCCAATTACAGCAAATGAACCAATGAGCCATAGAGCCTTTTCATTCTTCACAGCTTTAAATAATAACCAAGTAGCTAAAAGCAACGTAAATACTAAAAGACTATCAATATTATTCGTACGACTCACAGCTGCTGCGATAGGCGTACATGCCATGACTAAACTGGCAATTCTAGCTGCTGTGGTACCAAAAGATGGTTTTATGAGAACATACATCAATATTACCGAGCCTATTCCAGCTAGTGCTTGTGGTAATATGACACTCCAACCATCATATCCAAAAATAAATGCACTAATGGTCTGAATCCAAAACGCAACTGGAGGTTTATCCACTGTTACATAGCCTGCAGCATCAAAGGATGCGAAAAAGAAATTTTCAAAGCTTTGCATCATACTGTTCACAGCTGCAGTGTAATATGGATTGACATAATCATCTGTCCATATGTTAAAAATGTTCAGTACAGCAGCTAATAGAATAATAAGTATGAGTATATAATCTGGATTTTTTACATGCTTAAGCATCTAGTTAATCACTCCTTTAAATTATCTGACTACAATTTATCATCTGATTATGAACTGATTATGAACGAGTGTAACGAAATGGTAGAATTTACGTCTTACTTAAATTGATAGGAATGTTAATTTTTGTGGCTTTATAGGTTTCTTGCTATTAAGCACTTGGAATTTATTAGTTTGCAACGAATTTTGTAAACAAATTGGTATGTATATTTCATCCAAGGTTGAACGGTCTTCATATGTTATAGATGAAAATATGTTCTACTGTATTATTCTCTTTTAACGACTGAGAACAAGTATGCAATACACGTTGTCTCATCTTTTTTTCATATAACTCATCTAACATCGGTTTAGAATTGTAAGCCTGGAAAATTAGGTCAGCTACTACGCAGTGCTATACATCGTTTAATGAATAATACAAAAACTTGACATTCTAAGATGAAAATGATTTTTCTTGGTTACACTCTCTTAAAATATAATTCTGAGTTGCTACTAAGTAGTAATATGGTATAATTTTATAAAAGGAGGGATAATATGGATAAGTCTAGTGAGCCAAAACGATTTGCCTTAAATATGAGTGCAGCTCAATTTGTTAAATTTTATATATTGTATTTGTTGACAACGAGGTTAACGATGTATAGTGAACAATTTAAAAAAGAATTTCGCACGCTCGGTGGCCAGTGGTGCCCTGCCCCATCAACGCTTCTGAATACGCTTGCTCAAATGACTGAAGATGGCCTACTAACTAGAGAAGTTCATATTAAAGGTAAGAGACAGAGGATTTATTTGTATCAATTAACGAATGCTGGGAAAGAAGAGTTTGATGTTTTGAAGAAAAAATACTATAGTATTTTTGAAGAACAACGGAAGGTATTAGATAAAGTCATGACGCAAGTATATAAATGATAGATGTTTTCACTAGAATAGAAGTCGAGTAAAAAAGCGAACAACGTCATAAAAGATAAAAAAATAACTTTCATCCTTACTAAGCAATCGGGCGATGTCGAACATCACCAGGTTGCTGCTTATTTGCATTACTGAAGGCGCAGATAAATTGTATTTATCGGGCAATTTAAAGAATTTATAGGTCAAAAATTAATTTTATTGGGTTAAATTCATTAGTTTATCGGTCTAAGCCAAATACATATAGGCATTCGACAAACTAGATACAGATGTTAACATCATTAATTTAAGGGTTTGTTTGAAGTTCTTCATATGATCCATCGTAAGGGTTAAATAAAAAAGATATAGTTTCACCATCTTTCGTACATGTAATTACGTAAAACCTGATCCCTTCATCCTTGTCCTCTATTGATTTCCTGTTATTGTGTACAATTGTAACGAATTCGTTATCCGCAACCTCCTTTTGTGCCTGAACAAATGAGTATTCTGGCTTTGTCATAAAAAAACTAATAGGCAGAAATATTAATATGAACATACTAAGGCCTATTTTCTTAACGAAATGGCTAGTAATTGCTTTTTGATCTAAATTTGAAATTTCTTTAAATATTATGATTCCTGCCATAGTTAATAAAACTACATGTACTGAAATTGGTGCTAATGAAACATATTTTTTAGCTTGAGTCATAAAATACACCAATTCTATTATACAAACCCCCATAACAAATAAGATAATGGCCAATTTTTTTCTCAACATACTCTCTCCTCTTATTAATACTAAAACAGATGGATTTAAACCATCTTTCTAGATTGAAAGATAGTAAATGCGTTTTTCTGTTAACAACTCGTCTCATTAAACTACCGACATACGGGTTTGCGGTTTCCCCCACTCATTTCCTAGCTACACCATCGATAATAAGCCCCTTTTCATGACTCGTTCGCTAATTCCGCTATCCCCAGTTAATTCAACATTTTATCCATCGGGTATTTTTTTATTTTCCTAGTCTTCATGTTAATAGTTGAGTATTATATTTTTTGTTACTAATAATCTGTTTGTTCATTCTGAGTTGCTACTAAATAGAAATAAAGAATTAAATTAAACACGATGTAAAAAACAACCTTTGATTAAGGTTGTTATAAATTTAATAACTAGAAAGCAGTAGTATTAAGCTACCATTGAAAAAGGTTTGTTTTTAACATTCCTTGTCTTGATAAATCTTGTATTTTTCGGTTACCCTATGAGGAAATCTCATTCACTCTGAGCTTTTTTCCATAACAACAAAACATTATTATACTTCAACTAATTATTATGAAATGGCGCTTCTATCCTTTTTGACAAACAAAGGAAGTCTAATAGAAAATGTAGTTAACTTTTCATCAGAAACACAACTAATCTCTCCCTCATGTTTGTTAATTATTTTCTTACAAATATACAAACCAATTCCAGTGCCTAATTCTTTAGTCGTAAAAAACGGTTCAAAAATCACAGCAATGATCTCTTTAGGAATGGCAGGCCCATTGTTTGAAATAGTAATTTCAGCTTTACCATCAGATGTATTACAGTCAATATTCATTATTTTTGTGTGTCTAACATATTGCAATGCGTCTATAGAGTTTAATAGGATATTTAAAAAAACTTGCCTAAGCTCCTCTTTATTTGCAAAAACACTAATATCAGAATGAATATTTTTAGTAACTTTAACATCACCATCTACAATGCTTGGATAAATGAAATTTAGTAGGTCATCAAACAATCTTGTCAAGGAAACTTCAAATTTGTCACCGTTTATTAATTCTTTTTTTGATACGTGAAGAAATTGAGTCACCCGTGAGTTTAATTGATGTAACTCATGTTCGATAATATCAATATATTTTATCGTTGGATATTCATTATTAATTAACTTTGTAAAACCAATAACGGTTGTTAACGGATTTCTAAATTCATGTACAAAGCTTGAAGACATTTGCCCTAAAATGGTTAAGCGCTCTTTATGTGTTTGATCTATAAATAGAGTTTTCTCCTCTAATTGCTCTTCCTTAATTTCTGTATATTTCCTTACTGTGTAATACGAGAATTGATCAAAAATTGTATTTATTTCTTCTAAAATTCGTATGAGTTGGTCGTAGGGAAACCCTGAGCTGATAATCCAGTTATTAATTTCTTTGCGTCCTTCATTAACATTAAATACTAAATCTCCAATATTAATGTTCGCTTCTACTCTTTCTGAAGCTACCTTGTACGCTAATTTTCGCACATCTCCCTCACTTAATGCGTTCTCCAATCTAAGCTTAACTAACTGAAACATTTTTTTACCGTTATTAATAACTTCTTCCTTATGTATATCACTATCTGAAATAAGCACACGTTGTCTCCAAGACTGTATAAAGGTTGAAACATTTTCATCTAAAAATTGTACAATTTCCTTACGAATTGCATTCATCCAATAGCCTCACTTTCTACTTATTTACCTCGTGAATAACTTGTATTGTGATTGTATCTCTGTATTATTTTAGCAAAAGAATGAACTATAGTAAGAAAGGTTGTTTCTATCTTGGCTAATCTCCCATTGTTCATTTAATTATACATTTTTCACATTAATTATACTTTTTTGTACTAGAAAATAAATAATAAATACGTATAATCCTAGCTTTGGTGCATTTATAATCATGGCAACTGCATAAATTTAATTGTTGCACCGTAAATTAGGATGAATAGCAACTATGTTGTCGAAAAGAGCCTTAAATTTCAAACAATCCTTCAATGCTAGCCTTTTGCACAAGCGAATAGTAACCTTCTCCATAAAATACTCTAAAGAGTATGTTTAGTACTTCATAGGCACTGAATCTTTGACAAAATATAACTTAAATTTTTTTTCAATAATATTCCTGACTAGTACTGCAATAACACATTTTGTTTTTATCCTCTAGTACTAAATAAAATTCCTCATAAATGAAAGGGGGATTGCAAATGAATTTACCAGTTATTCCTGAATTAGGAAATATAGATAAGGATCAAACATTATGGTTTTTATTACAAGCTCTTATAGAAAACGAAATAGCTTTAGCACGACTTATGGAAGCGGAAGCTAATAAAGTAACGATGGCATTTACTGCTTTTAAGAATCAAACCATTAACACAACTGAGTTACTTGCTATTTCTGAAAGTGTTCAGCGTACACTTACTTGTGTAAATCAACAACAAATCCTATTAAACAATAAGCTTTATGATATAAGACAATTGATTACAAAGTTAAATATTAATTAATATATTCGGGAAGTTTACCGATTTCCCTCTATTGTAGTTTTTTTTTACACTTATAAAAAATTGCTACTAGTAAGTTTCTAGTACAAAAATACAATTTGATCTTCCCTTAAAAAGAAATAGACATTTAAACAAGCAATATCTATCAATCAACATACAAATGTAGTGTAAGACAATACAATAAAGAAGGAGGGATTTAATAATGGGAATGCCTGTTGCACCTACTTTACCTGATTATGATAAAGAGAATGTTCTATTATTTTTATTAGTTACAGTTGGTTTTGAGGAGTTAGCGTTGGCACATATAATGAATGCTGAAGGCGAAAAAATCCAAGCTGCTGTGGCGGCATTTGAATCGCAAAGGCTAGTAACGATTCGTGATTTATTAGATGTCAACAATAATGTAGCTGAAACTTTAAAACGTGTATTGCAAAAAGAAATCCTACTAGACTTTAAGGTAGATGACGTTAAGGAATTATTAGAAGATCATCGTTAACTATTAAACTTGCAATAGCAAGAAACACACTCCTCTTTATGTAGGAGTGTTTTTCTAACCAAGTGTTGTATGAAAGCATATATCCATAGTGCAACAAAATATACTATTTACCACTAACCCCGGTTATGTTAGATAGTTCACCTATTTTCATAAATGTAAACACCTCCACCCTGTTCCATATCTAACTACACGGTATACCACTACTGCTTGCTGGCAAAAAAATCATAGCTATCAATCAGCTTATATATACTAACCTTCCTCACTTAAAGATTGTGCTGCTTAAAGTAAATTAAGTATAAACGATGACATTAATGTTAAGGACAAGAAAAAAAGAAAAAAAGGCACATCGTCTGATTCTAGCTAGGCACGTTGATTACTATATTTCATGAGATTTTTTTAGATTGGAAGGGGTACAAACGATGTCTTTTTCAAATAAAGAAAGACCCATTCTATTCTCGCAAGCATAATACACACAAATCTTTATGCTTATTAATCAGTTAAGACATACTCTTTAGGATAGCGATACTGTTCTTGTTCTTGCTCACCAGATATTGAATAAATAAAAGTTAAAATTCCTATCCTTCCAATAAACATAAGGATAGTAATGACTATTTTACCAGCATTGCTCAAACTAGGTGTAATCCCTAAAGATAATCCTGTCGTTCCAAACGCTGAACAAACCTCAAATATGATCGACTTTAATGAAAATGGTTCAATTATGCTCAAGATTACAACAGAGCTTGCACAAACGAAGAAAGCAATCATTACAATGGCAAATGACTTTGCAATATCATATTTTTCTAATTCTCTCTTGAATATCTTCACTGATCCTTGCCCTCTAATATGTGCATACATCGCTAAAATCACAATAGCAAATGTCGTAGTACGTATCCCTCCTCCAACGCTACTAGGTGATGCACCTATAATCATAAGCATAGCCAATGTAAGCTGAGTAGCAGTTGAAAAATTATTTAAATCCATTGTTGCTAGGCCACCATTCCTTGCTGACACAGAATGGAACAAAGAAGAAAACAGTGATTGATGCCACGATTTATGTGAAAAAAAATGATTAAATTCGAAGATGAAAATCAATAGTCCTCCAACTACAATTAAAATGAAAAAAGTAAGTGTAGTGAGCTTTACATATAGTGAAAAACGAAACCTTTCGTTCCATTTCATAAAAGATAAACTATCCCTCAGTTCTATCAAGACTGGAAAGCCAATTGCTCCAACAATTAATAAAATGATATATATAAATTGAACAAAATAGTCGTTTGCATATGGTACTAAAGAACTCCCTGTTATATCGAATCCCGCATTCGTCGTTGCGCTAATTGAAGCAAAGAAACCTTGTAAAAATGCGGTTTGCCAATTAGGATAATACTTTAAGAAATATGTGCCTAAAATAAGCATACCTAACGTCTCAATCGTGATTATGATTAATAAAATTTGTTTAATATACATGACAAGCCCTTTATATGTAATGCGATTTTGGTCATAAGTAATGAGCTTTCGGTTTTGATATGAAATTTTCTTTCTAAACAACATCCACATAAAAGTCATTAAGGTCATTAAACCAATGCCACCAAATTGTAAAATAAATGCCAAGATAAAAATCCCTGGAACACTAAATGTGTCAACAGTTGACACAACAGTTAGCCCTGTTACGCTTATTGCACTTATAGCAGTAAATAAAGCATCTATAAATGACCATTCCACACCATCTTTTATAGCGATAGGAAGCATGAGTAAAATTGTTGATACGACCGCAGCAACTGTATAATAAAAAACAATCAATTGAATCGGTGTAAAAGACAATAATTTTCTTTTAGCTAACATCCTCATTGTTTTTTCTCCAATGTCTATTATTGTTATAAAAAGCTTGTTTCCATGTTGATTTTTTACTATAGAATAATCGTTTCGTTGCATCTTTACTTCGTGAAAAGTCAGGATCTTGGATAAAAACACCTTTTAACGGTATATTGTTGAAATTGTAGCGACAAAATTTCAAATACAGTATTAACGATGATAAGAGCTTTTGAGTATCAACTAACTGAAGTCACCCAAAGATAAAACAAGAATTTGCCTATTTATCATAATTCCACTTTAGGTTTTTTTGCTTTGCTTTTATTCCTTTCAATACTATAGCGAAGAATCTAGTCCTCAATAAACGAATTAGTCATTATAGTAACACCATCAGTGCTACGCGTAAACCTCATGCTAAAATTGCATCATTTTCGTTATATTTCGAGGAAACTTTTTTAGCACAGAATCTCATTTTCTTATAGTAAAATGACAGCAAACAGTTAATAGATTCGGCTGGTTGCAATCTATTTACAATATTTCAAATATCCATTATGATCAATAAGATATAGATAGAAAAATATGATTAATAGAACAATTAAGTTATTTTATTGATATTTTAGGAGGATTTTGATGTTAGCAATTACAAATGTGAATGGTTATATTGGTAATGGAACAAAATTAAGTGAAGGCACAATCATTGTTTCGGACGGGAAATTCGTAAAAATTGGAAATGATATTGCTATTCCTGATGGATGTGAGGTTGTGAATGCTAGAGGCCAAGTTATTACACCAGGTCTAATAGATGTCCATACACATGTAGGAATTCATGAAGAGGGAATTGGTAAAGAAGGACAAGATTACAACGAAGTAAGCGCAGCGTCAACTCCTCAAGTTCGAGCAATAGATGGTATTAATCCTATTGAAAAGGGATTTAATGATGCACGTCTTGCTGGAGTTACAACTGTCCAAATCATGCCCGGAAGTGCCAATGTAATCGGTGGTGAAATGGTTATCGTAAAAACGGTCGGCCATATCGTTGACGAAATGGTAGTCAAAAGTCCGTCGGGATTAAAGGCTGCTCTGGGTGAAAATCCAAAACGCTTTCATGGTGGTAAAGGTGTTTTGCCTATAACAAGAATGGGGACAGCTGCACTGTTAAGAGAAAAATTAATTGAGGCGCAAAATTATATTGAAAATAGGAAAAAGGGCAAGGTTGATCGTAAACTTGAGCTAGAAAATATTGCAAAAGTACTTAATAAAGAAATTCCATTACGTGTTCATGCACATCGTGCTGATGATATAGTAACTGCATTACGTTTAAAAAATGAATTTGGCATCGACCTTACGATTGAGCACTGTACAGAAGGTCATAAAATTGCTCCTTTCATTGCTAAGCATAATGTTCGTGTAGCTGTTGGACCTACAATGTCTTCTCGATCAAAAATTGAACTTGCTGATAAAGGTTGGCACACACTTCAAGCGTTAGCTAATGAAGATGTACCATTCTCTATTACTACCGATCACCCAGTTGTCGGCATAGATCACTTGATGACTAGTGCTATTTTAGCTGTGAAATATGGTTTAACAGAAGAGCTTGCTTTACAAGCTATTACGTTAAATGCTGCAAAACACTTAGGGTTGGAAGAAAAGATTGGATCTATTGAAGTTGGGAAAGACGCTGATTTCGTACTTTGGAGCGGAGACCCATTTGACTTAAGAAATAAAGTTGAGCAAACGTTTATCAACGGCAAGCTTGTGTACGCTGAAGAGCGTAGAATGAACGTCTAATTGATGTAGCTGATGCGTGATCAAATGATGTATTTACAAAATAATAGGATGCTTTTCAAACTATGAAAATGCACACCTATAATACGTTCGTGGCATTTTTTCTCGATAACCTAATATACTAATTTGGTCCAAAAAAAAAAGAGCCTGACAATAAAAACAAGCCTTCATCTGATTAATTTTGAAGGCTTGTTTTTTATTAGTTGTTCATTGTAGCTGAACACGCCTTTATTGTCTGGTTAAGTTTAACCCTCTGCTTAAGCTCCTTCTAGATGTATGTATCTAACGGAACTTGAAGAATTAATTTTAATTATTGGTGTATTTTGAACGACAATAGCTGCATAAATTCAAGTATTACATTTAGACACTGAGGTATTGTCAAAAACATATATTCTTGTATTAATTTTAACAATAGCTACAAAGTGAGCCTATTATAATTTACTAAAAATAACATAACTAGTGATAAAATAACATATAACGACGAATAAACTTGGCAAAACGTATGTAACTTTATTTATAGAGCGTTCTCTTAATATTGCATAGTATGTGATGATTGAAAGGATAAGGGTTCCTAATACAGTATAAATATGGCTTGGACTAGAATAGAACAACAGACTACCACTTCTAAACATAACATCAGTAAACACTAAAATTAGTATGTTAAAGATATTACTACCGAGTATTGAACCAATCGCAAGGCCATAGTTTGCAAGCCGCACCGCAACGACAATAGACACTGCTTCCGGTAAACTCGTACTTGCTGCTACTAAAAATGATCCTATAAAGGAAGCCTCAATGCCGGTTAGTGTAGCTATTTGGTCTGCTGTAATAGTTAACAGGGTACCAAAAAGCAGAATAAGAAAAGCAGTCAATATGAAAGTTCGAACAGATTTTTTTAAAGATTCATGTGCATATTTAGTTGATTCTCCTTGAACTTCTACTTCTAGCTGTGGTTTTTTAAGCTTTGATAACAGTACGATGCCTAATATATAAACACTAATTAACACAATCGTATCTATTCCAATTGAAAAGAAATGATTTGGGACTCTTATATAAAGTGATATAAAAATAATACTTGAAAGCGTCATTACAAGGACATTTGTATAACCATTTTCTTTGCTAGAGTAATTAAAAATCTGCTTATTTCGATACCAGAGATCAACGAGAGCTAGTATTAATAAATTAAATAAATTACTACCTAGTACATTTCCAGTTGCAATATCTGGATTTTCAATAAAAATAGAAGTCACACTCGTTGTGATTTCAGGTAACGATGTTGCTCCACCAAGCATTAACCCTAACACCGCTGCATTTAAAGTTGATTTTTCTCCAATAATATCAGCATGTTTTGACAACTGGACAGCTAGAAAGATAGTAAAACATGCAGCAATGAAAAAGAGAAAATATACCATAAGTTCGTCCACCTTCAATAAATTTACTTGTAAACAGTATTTCCAAATTGATCTAATACATTACTTAGTTAATTTATAATAAAAAATGACTTCATACAACTATTTTTAACTAACTTGTTACATATCCATTTCTAGTAAAACAGGGCAATGGTCACTTCCGAATATTTGTGAATGAATCTCTGAATCTAACATAATCGATTTAAGTTTATTGGATACGATAAAATAATCTATTCTCCATCCAATGTTTCTTTCTCTTACTTTGTTCATATAGGACCACCAAGAATAAGCACCTTCCTTATTAGGGTAAAGAAATCTATAAGAATCAACAAAACCAGCATCAAGCAGATTTGTCATCTTTTCACGTTCTTCATCAGTGAATCCAGAGTTGCCCCTATTTGACTTAGGGTTCTTCAAATCGATATCTTTATGAGCTACATTAAGGTCTCCACATAGGATTACAGGTTTGATGTTATCTAATTCCAAAAGATAAGTTCTTATATTATCTTCCCATTGTAAACGATATTCAAGTCTTGCTAAATCTCTTTGAGCATTAGGAGTATAAACATTTACTAAATAAAATTTATCAAACTCTAAAGTAATAATTCTACCTTCAGGCTCACTTTCATTATCTCCCACCCCATATGAGACAGATAGTGGCTTTATTTTGGTAAATATCGCTGTTCCAGAATAACCTTTTTTCAAAGCGTAGTTCCAATATTGAAAATATCCTGTTAAATCTAAGTCAATTTGACCGTGCTGTAATTTTGACTCTTGAATGCAAAAAATATCTGCATCAACCTCATTAAAATAATCTAAAAATCCTTTCTTTACACAAGCCCTTATACCGTTAACATTCCATGAAACCAATTTCATATACTATTCCTCACCACTGTTTAACATTTTTTTGTTTGGATGGTTTTCACCTTTATGATAAGCACGAACTTTTCAAAGTAGTAGTGTCTCACCACAGTAGTTTAACCTACACTCACGATCTCTTTTGAAGTACTTTGCTTAACATGACTTATTTTCTTCTCCCTTTTTGAGTAGCCTTCTTTTTGACATTCTTCTTCCGATGCAATTTTTTATTCGAACTAGTATTAGAGCTATTCCTACTACCTTTAAATGTGGACCCAGACTCATCGTTATGAGTTTTTTGTGATTGCCTCGACCTTGAACTTTGCTTATTAGACTTAGTTGTTGATTTAGAATTGGATTCGTCCTTACTATCTTGACGAGAATATTTACTCTTATTGGTTCTGTTTGATTTATAATTTTTTTTCTTACCCTTGTCCTCGTTCTTCGTTATTTTACCTACGTTTTGTTTTTCTATCTTGATGTTTAGATCTTTTTCAATCATATCAAGGACTGGGCGATCATTAGAAGAGTAAAAGGTAATAGCCTCTCCTGGCATACCAGCTCTACCAGTTCTCCCAATTCTGTGAACGTAGCTTTCGGCATCCTGTGGTATATCATAGTTAAAAACATGAGTAACACCTTCTACATCAAGCCCTCTTGCTGCCACATCTGTTGCAATAAGCAATTGAAGCTGTACATCTCTAAACCGTTTCATCACTTGCTCTCTTTTTGCTTGTGATAAATCTCCGTGTAGTTCATCACATAAATATCCTTTTGATTTCAGTATGTCGTACAGCTTACTAACCCTTCTCTTCGTTCTACAAAAGATGACTGCTAAATATGGGCGACGAGTATCTATTAAATGGAAGAGTGTAGCTTGTTTGGCACGATCAATTGTATGTATTGCTATTTGTTTAACATTATCTGCTGGTCCTTGAATCTTTTCAACTTGAATGTATGTAGGGTCATGCATATATTTTGAAGCTAATTTTTTTATTTCTGTAGGTATTGTAGCAGAAAATAATAATGTTTGACGTTTATCAGGAGTCTCTTTAATGATTTCTTCAACTTCAGTTAGAAATCCTATATTCAACATTTGGTCGGCCTCATCAAGCACGAGAATATCTATTGTAGATAAATCAATCGTTTTTCTTTTAATATGATCTAAAAGGCGACCTGGCGTTCCAACGACGATTTGAGTGTTTTGTTTTAATTTTTTTAGCTGTTTATCTACCTCTTGTCCACCATATACTGCTAAAGCATGAACACCTTCTACATCCGCAATAAATTTTTCTAATTCAGCAGTAATTTGTAAGGCTAACTCCCGTGTCGGAGTTACAATAAGTGCTTGAATGTGTCCTTTGCTCGCATCAATCTTTTCTAAAATCGGTAACATGAACGCAATTGTTTTACCAGTCCCAGTTTGTGCTTGAGCAATGACATCTTTATTGTCGAGTATTTTTGGGATTGCTCGTTCCTGAATCGGTGTAGGTTGAACGATTCCTTCATTTGTTAATGTATTGATTAATGTATCTGAAAGGTTTAATGACAAAAAATCTTGCATTGCTATACCTGCTTTCTTTACGTGTTACGTTTTTTGTAATTAATTCAATGCTGTCCGAATGATATGAATGTCATGCTAAAAAGATGAAAGGACAGTACCCCTACTGAGATATCGCCCTTCTTAAACCCTATATTTATTCAAAGTTTTGTTTGCAATAGTTTAATACTTGGATTTCTTCCTCTGCGTCTAAAGCCCAATCATAATATTTATTTGTGTTTTTTTCAAAAATCTGATATTGCGCAACTTTATAATCATCTTCATAAACTGCGAAGATGGCTTTTATATATAAACCTTCAGGACTAAATAAGTCATCATCTTCCACTACTTCAATATGTAAAAGAAATTCGTATCTATCTCCAACTAAGATCCCTGTAGGGTCTTTTAATTTTTCAACTGAATGACTAATAATATTCATTAATTCCTCTCCCTTATACTACCCCTGACCCAACTATTATAAATCAATAGACCGAATAATTTGTGTTGAGCTGTAGCTAAACAATAGATAAAAATAGTTAAAGTCTATCATACATTTTACCATAAATCATAATCCAACGTTCTAATCTTCCCTATTTACATTTTTTTGTTTGGTGGTTTTTTTAACCCTTCATAATAAAATTACTAACAGCATGGGTAAACAACCTTTAACCTTAATCCCATATCATTCAGGATAAAGTACACCCCGTAAAAAGAACAAGCTATGTGACTATTCCTTATTTAAATTCAAAATACTTATCATCAATTAGGTCAGATACTGGAACAATTTGAATGTTTCGTTCCTTAAATTGCTTCATTGATTGTGAAATTCCAGTATAACAAACTTTACCTGTCTCACCAACATGCCCAATTGCGATTCCTACCCCGTACTCTTCTGCAACTTCTGCTAATTTTAACATTTGGTTCGTCACATGAGACACAGAGGATATATCATCTAGAAATATATCTCTTTCTAGTAGTGGAACACCTAGCTCCTCAGCAATTTCGGGAAACTTAGAGTTCGGGCTTGTAACACTATCTACAATATACATGTTTTTTTGTTTAACAACTTCAACAATTGCTCTGACAATATCTTCATTTTCAACGACGAGAGAACCCATATGATTGTTTAAACCTTTTGCATAAGGTACACTTTCGATTGCTTCAGTTACTCTCTTTTTCACTTCCGATGGAGGTAGATCAATTGTTATGGGCTTTGGACCTAACCAAGATTTTTTTCCTTTCTTTGGCTGCATAGGTAAATGTACCATTATTTCAAACCCTTGTTGATGTGCCAACATCGCATGCTCTATTGAGTTGTCAGCAAATGGCATAACAGCGACAGTAATTGGAATATCACCTTTCAAAAATTCCATCACTCCACCGTCTCCCCCACCAAAATCATCAATAATAATGGCTGACTTGATCTTCTCAGCTTCTCCATTTACATTATGAGTTGTTAACAAGCAAGCAACAATAAAAAACGCACAAATAACAGCATTTTTCAAAATCATCCCACCTAATTATGTTAGTCATTTTATTATTCGTCGTTACCCATTTGCTATTCATGGACTTAAATGAACTTAACACATTAAAATGAATGAATTTTTGCTAATGACAGTGTTTGCTTATATAACGTGAAAGCTGTCGGAACTCAGTGTTAACATAATTATTTGTATATATTGTACTTGGTGGCTTTTTTGAATTTATAAACTGCTGTTTTTTCGTTAAAACCGTTAATTAGGCTCGACATGAACATGGATATCATATACCTCATGTTCATTTCTTAAGACATTTTCAACCATCGTTGATATATCATGTGCTTCACGAATATTTAGGTTAGAGTTAACAAGAATAACAATGTCTACTACAGCGTTATTCCCATACCTCCTTCCTCTAATCTCTTTTACCCCTTTTACGCCATACAAACTAAGAACTGTTTCTTTGTAACAGCTTATGAGCTCTTCATCAAAACCGTCTGTTAAATGTAGCGATGCATCTTGAAAAATCCCCCAAGCTGTTCTGCAAATAAGAATTGCAACTATAATTGCAGTGAGAGGATCTAACCACGGCAAATTAAGCTGTGAACCGACTATACCCACAGTTGTACCTATACTTACCCATGCATCGGATAAATTATCTTTAGCTGCAGCGAGGACGGCTTGACTCTTAATTTTCTTCCCTAAATTTCTATTGTATATGTATACAAAATACATGACTACTGCACTAAAAATTCCTGTCCATGCAGAAATCATGTCAGGGGATTGATGTTTGCCGCTTACAACTGAGATTACAGCGTCATATAAAACTTGGACACCAACAAACATCATAATAAACGAAGCGACTAGTGAAGCTACTGTTTCTGCTTTCCAATGGCCATATGGATGATTTTTATCAGGTGGTTTTTGAGACAATTTTAGACCTATTAAGACTGCAACAGATGCTATGATATCCGTTGCATTATTTAGTCCGTCTGCGATTAAAGCTTGAGAATTTGCAGTGTTTCCTATAAATAACTTCAATGCTGATAAGCAGATATAAGCAATGATACTTACCACTGCTCCACGTTCACCCATTTTTAGTTCTTGATATTTTTGTTGCTCCATAATAACCCCTCCACTTATCTTACGTAACATCATAACAACTATACATCGTGTGGGTCTAGAGCAACCTTTTTTCCTTAAACTTTACTATTAATAGGCGTCAAAAAATGTTTCGCTTAGTAAAAATTAAGCTCCTTTTTCATTTGGAATTTTATGTCGTACGTACAGTGCAAACATAACAATTGCCAAAAGAAGCAGCAACGATAGAACGACAAAAATATTCCTATAACTTATCTCTGCTATTAATCCTCTATGTTGTTGCATCGTTAATAATATCCCTGTTAATGTTACACCAAAAGCGCCTCCAATGAATTGCGTCAATTGAGCCATTCCCATACCAGATCCTATTTCCGAACTAGGTAAAATCCTCGTTAATTCATTAGAAATACTTGAAGTAAGTGCAGAAAAACCAATACTCATGAACATATATGTTACAAGAATGAAGTATGGAGATATACTAGCTAGGATAGCAAACAAAACAGTCGCAATCATAAGAAACGTTTGTCCGAATATGATTAAAGGTATATTACCGAATTTATCTATTAATCGTCCAATAAACTGTGCAGCTACTGCAGATAAAATCGCACCAGGAAAAATGATTATCCCAATTGCAGCAGGCTCCATATTATACACATTTGCTAAAATAAGTGGTAGTAGGAATAAGGAGGCAAAGTGTATTATAAATGCAGAAAAAGCAATGAATAATAGCTTTAAATATTGTCTATTTTTAAGTAATGCAGGTTGAATAAATGGAAGTTCTGTTTTTCCTATATGTCTCCACATAATAAAAATTAACATAATTGTAATTATTAAAATGACATAAGAAAAAGTTGAAAGAAACAATAACAATCCAGTTACACATAAAGCGGTAAGAATTCCACCAATCGTATCAAACTTTACCTTTTTCACTTCTTCTTGAGGTAATAGTTTTAAAAAAATAGGAATAAACAGTAAAACAAGACCTGTGACAGCAAATAGATAATTCCAACCCAAATATTGCGTAATTGCCCCACCTATTACAGGGCCTAACCCAAAACCTAATGAAGCAGCCGATGAAATCAGTGCCATCGCTTTCCCTCTTCTAGAAAGTGGAATGTAACGACTTGCAAGTACCATTGCAAGTCCTGGAACTGCCCCCGCACCAGCAGCTTGAAATATACGTGCAACAAGCAAAACTAAAAAGCTCTGAGAAAGAAACCCTAACACTGAAGCAACACCTAATATTATCAAGCCTATAAGTAACAGTCTTGAAATTGGAATATAGTCAGATAGTCGACTAAATGTTAACGTTGCAATAGCAAAAGACACTGAATATGCAGAGACAATCCAGGACGCTGAAGATGAAGATAAAGATAAATCGTGTAGCACACTCGGCAATGCTACATTAAACATTGTTGTATTCATCACAACAAGCCACACAGTAAAACTCCATATAAGGACAATTTTGTTTTCTTGTATCTGTTCATTGTGTGCCTGTTTGCTAGCTGGAACAGAAATTGAAGTCATTTAAACCCACCTTCACTTATTAAATTACTGATAGTTGTCAAAAGAAAGAGAGTCATTTTACATCAAGGCTCTTTTCGTAAACTTTGTTGCAATTGAGATAAATAAGGATAGCAGCAAAAATTTACGCCATTGACTTAATTTTAAATTGAGAACAGATGCCACGAACACTTGATTTTTAAGCATTGATCTCTTAGTGCGAACAGCAACAATCTATACGAAAACAGCCTTCATCAATATTAAATGTTCTATTATTACTATTCGCATGAACGACTTACTATTTCGAATAGATGAAATTTACGTATTCTTACTAATCATAAAGCGAAAAGATGGATTTTGAAAAGAATAATGCTTATAACGTCTGCTGCATTCATTAATCTACAGATCAGCTTCTAACATATCAGGTGATGACCCTATACCACCTAATTGAAAGATCCACCTATAAAGGCGGAGACTATAATTATTTAAACAAGCTTAGCTTAGCCTAGTTTTATGCTCCATTTATTCTTTTGTTTCGCCTGTTTTGTAAGATATTGTGGTTTTCAAATAATAAGGGAAAGAGTTTGTGGGATTTTATGTTAATGGTTAATATATAAAGAAAGTATTTTTTCTCAACTAAAGGATTGAATAGTTTAAGAGATATGCCAGTTTTAGGGTGAGGAATGGAAAAAGTAAGCTATCTTTAAGGGGGAAGAAAAAAGATGGATGTATCTATTCGAAACGCTGATATGAACGACTACGAGTTATTGTTGCCTTTATTTAGGAAAGTTCACAACCTCCACGTGCGTGCAAGACCAGATTTATACATTGACAATCCCAATCCAGTCGAGCAAGAATTCTTTGAACGTCAATTGAATGATGGTAAACAACATATTTTTGTGGCTACTATTGGCAAGGATATAGTTGGTGTTATAGTGACGAAGGAAGAAGTAATAACCGAAAATTCTTTTGTCAGAGAAAGGAAAATATTGGTTATAAACAGTTTATCAGTTGCTGAAACGCACCGGAAGAAAGGCATCGGAAAAAAGCTAACTAAATATGTTTTTAAATTCGGGAAAAGTCTCACAGTTGATAGTATCGAATTGGGAGTGTCCGAGAAAAATATATCTGCCATTGAATTTTATAAGTCAATTGGAATGACTACAAAAAGCAGAAGAATGGAACTTAAATTTACCTAACAGCTGCTAACTATAAACGCAAGAAAGGGTATCTATGTAAACACGTTAACAGTTATTACAACCAGTTAAAATAGCCACACGTACACTTGTTCTTATAATTATTATATGGGAATTAGACGCTATCCATAATATTTAAGGAAAAAGAATTTTTTATAACATCAACAGTCACACACTCACCTTATACACGAAAAACTGCTGTTTTTTTGCACAATTGACATTCAACTCTTTTTTCACCATATAGTATGTAATAGACCAAATCATTGAGTAGATTTGGTCTATTGCTTCTTTTTTAAACTTAAATTTATTTTCCTTTGTCGGTTTGGAAAGTTAAGATCACAAATCTATTTTGTGATTTGAATCGAATAATCGACTATTTCCTCCCCGGACCATGTATAAGCTATAATGTAGTACGTACCCATTGGAAGGTGAAAAACATTGTCACGAAGTGGCTCTGCTACAATTTCACCATTCTCATCCTCAACAACAACATTATAATTTCCACCGGATCGATTAAGGTTAATTGTCACTTCTCCATCATTCACCATATCAAAATAGTACCAATCAGTATGATCTCCTGCTTCATAATCAAGAGACCCAACAATACTGCCTTCAATGAAGTTGGCATTAGATTTTCGATTATTTGGCTCAGTTTCAGTTATTAGTACGTCATTATTAACAGTGATGCTCATTATTGTCACACTTGTTTCTCCAAAATCATCGGTAACAGTTAATTGCACATCAAATGAACCTACTTCTTCATAAACATGAGTTGGGTTTGTCACTGAACTCGTATTGCCGTCACCAAAATCCCACTCATAAGAAGTTATCCATCCATCTTCATCATATGAATCACCACCATCGAACGCAACTGTTTCATTTACTACAACACTTCTAGGTGCATTTATGATAGCTACTGGAGCAGTATTTGTACTTGCATTGTCGTGAGATATTGATATTGTATAATCAGCAGATTCTCCAGACCATGTATAAGCGATCACATAATATCTTCCTGTGGATAGCGTCATTGTATTATTTCTTAGAGGCTCGCCAATGTGATTACCATTTTCATCTTCTACTATGGCATTTATTTCTCCACCTGTTTTTGTAACATTTACAACGATATCACCTGCTTCTTCAACATCAAAATAAAACCAGTCTGTATGATCTCCAGTTGCATAATCTAAAGAGCCATTAATTTCACCTTCAACTTGTATGTTATTCGCAGCTGATTTTCGGTTATTTGGTTCCGTTTCTGTTCCTTCTTCATCAGACCCTTCTACAACTATCGTCTTAGTTGTAAGTCCAGTAGCTCCTTCATTATCTGTTACCGATAATGTTACGACAAATGAGCCGGCCTCCTCATATATATGAATAGGATTTTCCTCTGAGCTTATGTTTCCATCTCCAAAATCCCATTCATAATTCACGATAGAACCGTCTTCATCATATGAATCACCACCTGTGAATAAGGTCGATTCATTAACTACAACAGTAGCAGGAGCATTAATCAGTGCAATTGGTACACTGTTATTCGTTTCGCCTGCATAAATTCCATGCAAGACTACATCAAACTCAAATTGTCCATTTGAATTGACTCGATGATTTACAAAATAAGCAGTAACAGTTTTATAGCCACTCCAAACACCACTATTATCTAGTTCATTTAATGCAGTATTCGTAGCGTTATCCATCTCAGCTATATCAACAGCTTCGCCACGAGATGAGCTTTCACTAACGTATGTTCCTTCAAACGTAAATGTTTCAAAGAAAGTCGATGATTTTGTTGTCACCTCAACATTATCTAAATTCATCAAACTAGTAATATCATTCTGAATTTGTCTTATAGATCTTTCAGGATGCTCGTATAAATACTCATCACCTACTAAAACAGTGCGGTACTCTCCATTCGTGTAATTTTCCCACATCTCATTCATATGTTGCTGGTATGCTGCTTCAACGGCATTGTCTTGAGAAAGATCATCTACATATTGCCTATACAAAGTTGAAGCTCTTTCAAAATCTTCGTTAGCTACAATTTCATTTAAATCATTTAAAATATATAAATAGTCTCCACCGTTGCCGTTGACCATAAAATCATAGAAACTGTATGCATAATCATAATAATCAAAACCATATAAATCATAAGTCGCATTGATCACTTGTTCAACTGTAAACCGAGAGGCTGGGTCACCTATTTCCTCAACCATCACATTTCTACCGTCTACACCAGTTCTAGTAGAACCAGCGAAAAATTCAGCTCCGCCTTCACCGAACCAAGGTAAATTGTTATTGTTATCGTACAAAGGAGTGTCAGCATAAAACCCTGGTATTAGAAATCTACTCATTAAGTAATGCGTATATTCATGTCGAAACAACTCTTCTAATTCAAACCTACTATCTCCTGCTGCAACACTTCTATCCCATGTGTAGAATAATCCTGCACTTTCTATATATCTACCACCATTTTCAACACTATAATCATTATTTAATAAGCCATTCATAAGTTGGTATTCAAATTTGCTGTTATACACAATTGATAATAAGTTGTCATCAGGATTTCCAGGTCCGTCGGCTGGATCATCAGTTCCTGAAAATCTATGAAACTGTGACTTAACTTCTCTTGCTGCCCAATACATTCTTTTTATTTTGTCCTCTGGTACGTCATCTCCTGCCCAAATTGTAAACTCACCAGCTTCGAACACATATTCATTACCGAAATATCGATCTACAAATGAATCATAAGGGGCTACTCTTGCTACAGTTGTTCCATTTGCATCTATGCCATCATATTGCCAATAAATATGATAAAGAGCTAAATATTCCCTTGCTCCCCATCTATTGTATACTGTATCAAGAGCTTCTGTAATAGCCTCATAGCCATAATATTCATTTGAATGATATCCACCTACGTTAAAATGAAGGATCAGCCACATAGTGTTGTCTAATGCCCATACTAAACGGTAATCTTCTTCCATCTCGTAAATAAAACGAGTTATTTGTTCTATTAAATAATCTAAACCAGCGTTAAACTCCCAACCTGTTGTCCCATAGTTATATTTTGTTTGCCAATCAAGTGAATAAATAAATTCTATATAAGCATCAATTGCTTCATCATAGTCGGCATACAATGTTAAATTAGAAGTAAACTCACGAACAACATCACCAAATTTATAGTACATATCACTATCTGTAACCGCATGATTTAAAAACCAGCTTAATTGAGTGATCAAGTAGTTGCCTTCATCCGTGTCACTAAAACCAACATTACGATTGTCTAAAACTGCATTGATCGCTGGATTTACTTTCTCTCGATACTCCAAGTCGTCATAAAAGCTTAATTCACTATATTCATCTGATTTATAAAAAGGTCTGTTTGCCATCTCTATAAGATTGATTAAACCTACATCATTTGTTTCTCTCCACTGAGGAGCTTGTTGTACGATTGCATCTAATAATGCTTGATGGCGACTTTCATCAACATAAAAGTCAACAGCATCTGAGCTAAACGTCCAAAAATCCTCTATATCATCGACGCTATTAAGATCATATATTAGGTAGTCTATTAAACTGTCATAGGACAAATTATTTAAATAAGCAAAATCTATAACTGTGCTAGTTGCTGATATAACATTGTTTTCGATGTTATTTGATTTTATTGATCGAACCGTATTGTGAACATCATTGTGTTCATACACGCTACTCAAGTCTGAAAATGTCAAATCGCTATATCCAGGTGCATGTTGTAACGACTTTTTTATTTCCTCTCTTCCCTTGACGATAGAAGCATGATCATTATTAATTGAGTTGGCTTGAGTAAGGGAACCTGTCGATAACATAACAGTAAATACAAGAATAATGCTGGTAATTTTGTACATAACCTTTCGTTTTTTTGACAACATAATTCCTCCTTTTTGTATAGTTATTCTTTTTTCTTAATTTTCTGTTTTTTTAAAATGCAAAATATTTACTTAATAAGCGTAAACATACCGTAATCAATTCCTAGGACTTGGAATCAATCACATAAATACGTCGTAACTCCTCCCCCCAATCAACAAAAAAATATAAAACCGAACAACACCTCTTTCCTAATATTTAGACAACAATACCGATGATTGTTCGCCATGTTAATATAAAATTGCAATTGATATACCAAAACTATCGCAACAACTAAAAATTACTACATTTGAACTACATAAAAAAAAGGAAATAAAATGTCATTATTTCCAATGAGACTTATGTATGATATTTAAATATGTGCATGAAAGAAGTTACATATGATGTGTAAATTTTTATACATTGTTATGTATAAAAATATATACATGACTGACGTATGATAGAATATAAGCTTAAGTCAACATTCAGCTATTAATAATATTGAATGAAAAATATCAAATAGCATGCTTCGGAATGAATGACACAATAAAAAAAAGAGTAACTAGTACTCCTTAAATGTTCTATACTATAAATATTAACTTCAAATCGTTTTCTGAAATGAAAACTAGTTGCCTATTTTAGTTTTTTGTATAGGGCTGTTTTCGAAAACTGTGTTATTTTTTCACTTACATAAAAGAAAAGATATCAATTATTAACTTTTATAGCCTAAATAAAGATGCTCCGAATTTAACTACTGATCAAATGTCAAGAACAGTATTTTTTTATAGTTATTTAATTAATCTCGTGTTAAAAGAATTTTACCTACACTTCTGTCATCACTTTCTCCTATAACGCGAATTTTTAAGCCAAATGTCGGAATGTTACGCCCTGCATCTGCTACTTTACTGTTAAGGTAAGATTGACTGTCATCAAATAGTGTATTTTGTTGAGTAAAGTTATCCCTAATGCTTGCACCATAATAATCATCGTAGTCTAAATAGACTTTTTCCGATTGTACTAAACCAAATGCGGCATCGTGAATTTGTGTATCAGTATATGTGATGTAACCATCTGTCCAAGTGACCATTTGTTGATCAGCATCAACTACACCTAAATAACCATCTCCGGGATGATCACCAACAGCATTATTGTCCTGAGTATGATCAACGTACCATATGACCAACCCTGGCTTATACGATAAAAATACGGGTTTACTAGTAATTGGACGAATATGACTCAATGCCTTGTCTACCCCTTGATGGTTTCTCCATTCTAATAAATAGTAGTGCTCACCACTATATGTCCCTGTTTCTTTCGTGAACCCATCTAGAATTGCTGATGTCTCACCTTCTGCATCATCAAAGAAAATTTCTTCTCCATCAGTAACAACGCTAATGTCATCAACCCAAAATCCTGTTTCAACTGTGTTAGTATCTGTGAAATAATGAAATTTTATTTGGATTTTTGCACCTACAAATGCTGATAGGTCAAAAACACCATCTATCCATCCATCACTTTTCCCTGTAATTCCATGTCCGGGATTATTATTATCTTCTTCTGCCTCAGTTGTTGTGATATTCCCTTCTATGGCTACCCACTCATTAGTTCCATCCTCTTTTATTTGGACCGAAGCAAAATCCCATCCTTCTTCAATTTCATAAGAAGTTTTAAATGTAAGGAAAGCGTCTGTTGATGTATTTGTTAGGTCTAAATTAAAAACCAAATCGTTAGCTAAATAGTTGCCTCTACCGCTATAAAATGCGTAACTCCCACTATAAGGTTCTTCTATTGTAATTTCTTTATTAGGGAGTTCTATCTTAACTACATCACTATTCGTTCCTTTAGTACTTGCTTGATCAAGCAATATTTCTAGACCATTACTATCAATATCTTCAACAGAAATTGTATTACCTGATAACCAATTTCCTCCAAAAGTAGCCTGTAATATTTCCTTTGCATAAGGACTAAACCCAGGAGGTTCTGTTTGTGGGATTTCGCCTGCCCAACTACCAGAAGCCATTAGAGACCAGAAAGATATAGGTTCTCCTAACCCAGAATTTTCATATTCATCAAGTAAACCCAGAGCGTGAGCAAACTCATGTGCAAAAATAGCTGCTCCTCCTGTCGCACCTTGTATTGTATAAGAAAATCCTTTTAGATCTGTACCATCGAGATTAATTGGTTCATCAATATGCCAATAATGCGGCCAAATTGTTTCATCACTAGTAATATTATCTGACATAAAAACACCATCTTCAGCAACAGTTGATTGTACAACCATTACATAATCAATTATCCCATCGGGCTCAAAGATATTTCCATCATTGTCAAAATCATATTGATCCATCTGATCATATCTAGATAAATCAATATTGTTTGCTGCTACATCTTCTCCAAATTTTTTTAGGACATCTTCAACTAGTTCGTACCTTCGCTCATATTCATAATCTTCATTTCCATAATATGTTGAAGGTTTATCAACGGTATACCACCCAAATACTTCTCCATCAATCGTGTGACTTCCCCCAGATTGTTCCTCGTAAAATTGTTTCACGGAGATTAACTTGTCACCTTTTGGTCCTTCATAACCATTCTCTCCAAACACGAGCCCTTCAAAGTGTTCTTTATTATAGTCTTCATAATACAATTCAGTATCATTAGGTAGAATGTCATTAACAGGATGATCAGGATACTCTGCTAAAAGTACAACGACATTACTAACAGTTAGCTCCCCATTCCATGCCTCAGGATTCACCATTTGTACATCCTCAGTCAATCCCAACTTATTACCATTCCCTTTTTTAATTGCATTACTTGTCCCATTTATGCCTCTTTTTTCGTAAGTAGACTGGATAAGTTTTAATCGTTTCGATTCTTCCTTATCTAGCTCAATTTCTTCTCCACTAAAAATATAAGGATTATTTTGAGGTTGATTTTGACCTCGGGCCTTAAACTCTGAAGCACTATTGGCAATAGAAACGGACATTAAACTAATTCCTAATGATATACTAGCGATGGTAGAAATTATTGTTTTTTTCAATATGATACTCCCTTCTGTTTTTAATCTTTTAACCCAAGGAAATAATATGATTTTTTTCTATTTTTTTCAATAGTGTAAATTCACTGATTATTATGCGCAATGTTAAACTATTTTTATAGGACTATTTCAGTGTATAAATGCTAGTAGAGAACAAAAAAGCCTTGCATTCTTCTTGTTTCGTAAAAGGGTGTACTTCAAACCTGATAAACCAATATTAGGATTACATATAGATAGGTTAACTTAATAAATTTAATAACCGTGCTGAAAGAAAATACTTCCTTACCAATAAGATCGCTTTTTTTAATTTTATTGCCTTCTTTTAATACTTTACATTCTTTTCGTAATCTTTATAGCCATGGCTCTTAAACTAGACAGTCATCATTTTATAGTAGACAAAGATAGTGAAAATCTTTAACAGCGTAATTGACCATAGGTGGTTACTATGTTACATTTTTGATTTCTCTCTACTAGTTTGTTTGCAAAGGTATAATTATAGGAATAAAAATATGAAACATATGCAATGTGGGGGAAAGGACAAATTAACCTACAACTTACGAAATAGATGTTAACTGAGAGGAATGAGGAGAAATTGTTAAAGGGTTTCTCAGAGGATATGATCTAACAATATTTAAATAAGGTACATACAATGAAAGAAACATAGTTTAGATAACAAAATCACCCCAACAATCCAATTAAATAACAAAATACATCTATTAAAAAGGCATTTAATTGGATTGTGAGGAATAACAAAATCTTTTTTGTTCGTTTTTAAATCACCATCTAAAATAGGAAACTTTACAATTTACTTGTTTTAACATTTATAAGTTTGAAGATCATTTCATAAATAATGGATTTTTTCCATTAATTGTTGCTTTTCATTCTTAAATATACACACGTAAATATCAATCATTCGTAGCATCTTTGATACTTTAACATAATTGAATTGTAAAAAATGTATCAGACTGTCCTATTTAGTAACCAAACCAACAAAGAAGACTATTATTCATACGTAATAAAATGTACATTGCCCCTGATTACTTGCTTATTATGCTGATTAATGGCACTAACATCAAAATTCATCTCATTATTACAGATTTGTGTCAATGTTGCTTTCAATGTAATTATATCGTTTAAGAAAACCATACTTTTAAAGCGAATTGAATAGTCTTGAATATAACCATCTAGCAAAAAAGGGCTAAATAACTTAGATAAATTCCCCATCGTCCACATCCCATGAGCAATAATCCCTGGTAAACCTGCTTTTTGAGCTTCTTCATCAATCGTATGAATTGGATTGTAGTCACCTGAAGCACCAGCATATTTAATTAAATTTAAACGAGAAACAGGTGGTAATTCGACATCACTCAGTGCATCCCCCACCTTTAGTTCTGTCAATTCTATCACCTGTTCATCTCCTTTCGTAAGGCAGCATTAAAAACAATCGTTGACTTAACAGTAAATACAATGTTACCGCTTACATCTTCTCCGTAGCTTTTGAGCACTAAGAAGCCCAGCTCTCCACTATTGCTCGATTTATCATAATAATCCTCTACTTCCTGATAACAAAGTATCTCTTCATTAACAAGTAATGGCCTTTCATAATGATACAATTCTTCTCCGTGGATCAGCCCTTTCTTAGGGAGCTGCAAACCTTCAATTACACCATAATTTAATACTCTTGGAAACGTTACTGGTGCAATATTAGTTTTGTATCGAGATTCCGTCCCTACTTTCTCATCTACAAAAATAGGATGAGGATCACCAATTGCCTCAGCAAATTTTTTGACAGCTCCTCTTTCAATGGTGTTTCTATGTTTTTTAGAACGCTTGCCGATTAATTTTCTAAACAAACTATAACACCCCACAATGACTCGTTAATTTTTTGGACCTCCAGCGACGTAGATGACTTGGCCATTTACAAATGATGATTTTTCATCTGCAAAAAATGTTACAGCATTCGCAATATCACTCGGCTTACCAGTCCTTCCAACAGGGATCGTTGCTATACTAGCCTGTATTAAATCTTCAAACGATATACCAATCCTTCTAGCTGTTTCTTTGGTCATTTCCGTTTCTATGAATCCTGGCGCAACTACATTTGCAGTAACTCCATATTTACCCAATTCAATAGCTAGTGTTTTCGTAAACCCTTGTAAACCAGCCTTGGCAGCTGCATAATTTACTTGCCCACGATTTCCTAGTGCAGAAGTTGAAGATATATTAATAATTCGCCCATAATTATTTTTCACCATATGTTTTTGAGCAGCACGAGTGACATTAAATGATCCTTTTAAATGAACATCCATAACGGTCTGCCAATCATCATCAGTCATTTTAAATAATAAATTGTCACGAATAACGCCTGCGTTGTTTACAAGTATATCTATCGATCCATATTTGTTATATACTTCATCAATCGTTGCATTTACGGCAATAGGATCAACAACATTAACGACTTTTGAAAAAACTTCGAATCCTTTTTCCTGAAATTGCTGAGAAGCTTCATATAATGCTTCTTCATTTATATCAAAAATAGCTACTTTTGCACCTTCCTGAGCAAATTGTTCAGCAATGCTTTTTCCTATCCCTCTACTTCCACCTGTGACAATTGCTACTTTATTATGAAACCTTCCTGACATGAGTTATATCTCCTTCCCAAAAAATCTTCTTAACCGAATTGTCCTACTTTTACATGGCCTTTTAATAGATTTCTAGAAATGATTAAGCGCTGTATTTCATCTGTTCCATCAAAAATCCTCCAGAGCCGTGCCTCACGGTACCACCTTTCTATTGGGAGCTCCTTCGTATATCCCATACCACCATGAATTTGCAGCACACGATCAACTACTCTATTCCCCATATTTGCTCCGTATAGTTTTGCGATAGACGCTGCATGACGATTGTCTTCACCTTGGTCCAGTGTAAATGCTGCATTTAGCACAAGCCAGCGTGCAGCTTCAATTTCAACAGCACAATCGGCAATTTGCCATTGAATAGCTTGTCTTGTAGCAATCGGTTTTCCAAATGTCTCCCTCTCTTTAGCGTAATCAATAGCCATCTGAAGCAGTCTTTCAGAAGCACCTACTGCACGTGCCCCAACTATCCATCTTGCAAAGCCTATCCACTCCAAGCCTAACTTATAGCCTCCATTAATCTCTCCAAGGATATTCTCTTCTGGTACACGTACATTTTCAAAAACTAAACTTGCAGGGCCACCTTCTCCCATCGTTAAAATTTCTTCTGATCTCCAGCCCATGTCTCTGTCAACAATAAAACACGTCACCCCATCTCTTCCTGTTGCTTGATGCATTTCTTTGTCAGTAATAGCAATAACCATAACAAAATCAGCATCATTACCACCTGTAATAAACGTCTTTTCTCCATTTAAAACCCATTCATTTCCTTCTTTAACCGCTGTCATTTTTATGTTTCTCGTATCTGAGCCTGCACTTGGTTCTGTTATGGCAAAACACGATTTTTTCTCCCCATCAATGGTAGGAATTAAATACTTTTTCTTTTGTTCCTCATTTGCGTAATATAGAATGATGTCCGCAGAGCCACCAAACATGAAAGGTACAAAAGTTTTCGACACTTCCATAAGAACAATTGCTAACATCATCTGCCCTAGGTCTGCTCCTCCATATTCCTTTGGCGTACTTATACCCCAAAAACCAGCTTCTTTCGCCTTTAATTGAAGCTCTTTCAATTTACTAGCAGGAAGACCTGGCTTACCAGCACGTTCATTTCTGAGAACGTCGTTTTCAAGAGGAATTAATTCTTTTTCAACAAATTTTCTAATAGTTTTTTGAACCATTTTCTGCTCATCGGTTAATCTTAAATTCATAAAATCAACTCCATATTATATTTTTTTGAATTTTCCGAATTAATAAGCTATAGTACCCCGTTTAAATAGTGTAATATATTTTTTTCGTTTACATGAAAATAATCATTCATATTCTATATTTTTGCGAGAGAAGTAGAGAGAGTATATGCACAGTTTATTAAGAGGCAGCCTCCTTTCACTTATTAACAGGCTCTTTGCGTCATATTTGTTGTTAAGTATCTAAATAGGCATAGCAACAATTGTATTAATTTAGCTAGTTGACATCAATTTTAAAATTTAAAATAGCAAAGATGCCACGAACGATCATTATAAGTTGTACATCCTTTGGTATGAAGGAAAAGATCATGCGTAGGTAGCCTATTAAAAAGTACTATAATAATGGATTCTATATTTTTGACTTTACACCTTTAAAAAAGTTGTTACTATTTTGACATACCCTACTATATAATTATATTTTCTCTATTAAAAAAACATTACCTTAATCGTTAATAATTTCACATTAAGGTAATGTAAACGCTACTGAATATGCTTATATTGTCGTAAAGGTAATTTTGTAAGTTTTTCTTTCCATTTTTACTGTAACAATTAAGTTTTCTAAAAATTGTTTAATGTTAGAGTACGCCAGATAATCATCCGCTGTTGTAACACTAAAAAAAGATTGTTTTACATTAGTTTGGCCCATAGGTTCAATGGTTGTCTCAGCTAATACTTTACGGCAAGCATTCAACTTACCAGTGCCACCACATGTTTCGCAAAATTGTATCGTACCTTTACAACCACACGGAACAACTTTTATCCTTTCAATCACCATATTGATTCTCTCCTATCACAATTTAATTACTAGCTCTATCCATCATTTTAATTAACCAAGCATGTTAAATATTTTACTTCTGACGCCAGTCATTTTGTTGCATTTACAAATGTTTTACTTGTTTCCAACATGCTTCTTATCAATGCGTTTCTCGATTTTGGCAATAGCATCCTTGTCTTTAAGAAGTTCTTCTTTGTTTTGTCTAATTAGTTGTGCTAACGGCATTTTTACTTTTTTCAATACATTCACTCACCTTTCAATTAGTTTTTCTTATTAAAGGTCAATATAATATGTTTTTAAACGATTATGATACTTTAGAAAGTTATCGTGTTATGCCATGTATAGTAGATCAATATTTTTTACATTTCTTCACTCCACTTTTGTATAACCTATCAAAAAAAACCTTTACCAGAGTGGTAAAGGTTTTTCTACATATAAAGACCTTTACCGCTAGATAAAGGTCTTGCTAACAACGTTATGTCGCCAACAAAGCCGAGAGTATCAAACTCCGTAATGACGACTTTGCTGTAAAAGCTACTCCCCTTTAGGAGAAACATTAAGTTAATTTACCTATATCATAAAATAAACGATATGTCTTTGTCAATTAGTATTTTCATATTTTATGTGACAGCATATGTGATGTAGGTTTATTTTCTATTAACAAATTATTCACTACCTCATACGAAAGTTGTAGTAATACTCAACCATCTGCCTAATGCTCTGTTTAATAAAGTTCATTACAATAAACTCAACAACAAATTATATAAAGATTTTTTTAAAAAAACAAAGGAGAGATTAAAAATGAAGATTATTGAGTTATCTATGAAAACATATAACTTAGAAAAAATGAAGCAATTTTATACAGATGTTCTGCAAATGACATTAATTGAAGAAAACGACAGGATGTTTTCTGTAATGGCTGGAAAGACCCGGCTAAACTTTGAACATGATTCACAACTTCCATTCTATCATCTTTGTTTTCGTACAAACGATCTATATTTCGAACATATATATAATACGTTGTCAAAGAGGGATGTGTTATTACCAGATGAGTCAGGAGAAACCTCTTTATTTTGGGAAGGAAAACAAGCATATTTTTATGATCCTGATGGGAATATTTTAGAAGTGCTTGTGAGACCGTTTAATGATAATGAAGAGGAACCATTCGGCTGGTTTGACGTTGGAGAAATCGGCATGCCTTCCAGTTCAGTCAGACAAATGCAAGAAGTTTTGACCCCTCATGTTATCGACAAAATGTATGGAATTGGTGATAATTTTGCATTTTACGGTGATGAATTTGGTGTTTTTGTTTTAGTGAATGAAGGAAGACATTGGTATCCAACGGAACGCCCAGCAACGATCCATCCACTAGATATTACTATACACGGTGAGAGGTTTCTTCATTTCAAACATTCAAACCTCCCTTATACAATCACGGTTAAACCTAATTAATTATTGAAAACAGTTGGTTAATTTAGCATTGTTGTCCCAAACCCTTCACCTAACCGAGCTGTGTTTGATTTAACCTTATTACAAGACCACTCTGTAAAGATGGTAAAATGCATATTTGCTATAACAGGTTGGACTAACATATATAACGTAACTAAAATAGACTGAGGCCTATGTAAATTGTACATTTTCCAACAATTATGATATTCTAATCATAGACAAGCAGTAACTGCATACAATAAGAAAGACCGCAAGTGTCGCAAGCACTCACGGTCTGTACAATAGACGATTCTCTAGAGAGTCGGCTTTAATAGTCTAAATAGACCACCAACCGCTCTGGCTAAAGCGTTAAGGGTGGTCTATTTGTTGTCATCTTTGTTGAACGACAGTACTGAAATAATCAGCCCGCAAAATGCAATTGCCAACATCAATGCTTCAAATACCGTCATACGCCTCACCCCCTTTCACGGGGAATGAAGCCGACCACCCTTAGAAATTCGCTATTGTATTCCAATTATACCATAATTGCCCATATTATTGTAAGTTGGTCCCACCTTGCATGTTTATGTATAATCTCAAAAGCTCCTGTTTTTTATTAATGAATATCTGGAACTAATTGCCTTACTAATCAATGTGTCAAAAAAATGATTTATTAGACCTATCACATTAATACAAGCTTAAATTACATGCTTACACAACATAATGTACACCCTTTATTAGCACTCTCACCTCCTCTGGTTGGTACATTACTCCTTTCGTGAACGTACGGGCGGGCTACTAATTAACTAGGTGTGCACTCTTTGTTCGCATCTATTTCTGGTTGGTTGACATTTAGGTTTCCAATTCCAATATTAATAATGTTTGTTCTTCTCACTACTATTAACAACAGTAATGGAAAAAAGAAAAATCCCGCTAACACTAATAAATCTTTTCTATGATACTTCATGTCATCTCTCCCTATTGAGTTTACTGTCAAAAAGCTTTTTTTCTACTATTTTTTTACTTTTTCAATCTGCTATAAGCCATAACTTAACTGAATTAAACTAGCTTCAACACATAAAATCAAGCTATCTCCACTCAATTTGAGTCAGCCTACCAGAACTGATAAGTTGACCCATTCTTTGTATTGCAACTCCAAGATTCTTGATAGCTTAAAACGTTGTTAGTACTTCCTCTATGATGAACTTTTTTTACTTCTCCTCTTGAGCTTGAATGGTACTTTATATAATTCAGCTCCTGAAGGTTATTGATGTAATAAATCTCCAATAAGAATGTAACGAATAGTTGTTGTAGTTTAGATTCCTTAAAATATTCCAACTGCACTTACATCTGATATACATGATAGTCGATCGGACAGTAGTAACCTAATTTCTCACTTTGATCTGTAAAGATGATCCGTTGTCCATAATGCAGCATAGAAAAATTTTGTATCTCAGTTATTTTATCCTATGGCAAATCCTCTTTTATATACTTCATTTCTACAACTGCTTGCTTCTTCATTATAAAAGACATCACCTTTCATTATTGGATATACAATCCCAATTCGACAAGAAAGGTGATTTTCCTACTATTTATATTAGAAGATTTATATTCAACAAATATGTAAGAAATTCGGGAAATAAAGAAATGGCATAACTCTTATTAAGTTAATTAGATTTGTATACCATATTTTTTCACATACAAACATCGTCAAAGAAAGAGCCCACCCATAAAGGAGTGAGCACAATATCGTTGTATTAATTCTTCAGCTAAATAGAAACATGACTTTCTGATTCAGGAATTGGTGTATCATTTTGTCGGATGCCAAGGATGACAAATTCAACAGACTCACCAGGTTGTAACATTACCTGTGTAGAAAAGGACAATTGTTATCATCATCATTATTGAGATCGATGAAAATGTCTCCACTTGCTGGATTTCTTTCAATTGCAGCACCACCAAATACTCTTGGCATTATAGTTCATGGTGTCACCAACTGCTGCAACTCTATGAGGGTCATTATTTGATAAGAAAGTGTAATTCCCGCCATCTAGTTTGAATTACAGATAAATTGAAAAACTGAAATCGTGGAGCACCTATAACACTTGTTATTATGACGTCATAAGTTGTAGAAAATTCTTCCACATTAAAACTAGTACACTGCTTAACAGTGTTAACTAACATAGTAATCCCTGGTGGACCATGTCTTCCCTGTGATCCTTGTTTCCATGGTGGCCCTTATGGCCCTTAAAGTGGTGGTGGAACTACTCTATATTTACAATCTTTTTCTTTTCTATCATTATTTTTACTATATTGTATAGTTATTTGCTATAACAGGTTGGACTAATCATCTATAATGTGTCAATAATGTACGATTGTCTATGTTATCCACTAGTTCCTCTTGCTTCTATTTTGCAAACTAGATTTAAACATCATATTCACAGTTCTTCAAAAAAATCATACATGCAAAAGACACTCTGGTAATTGGAGAGTACCCGTGTGTTACTTATGTGTACCTGATTATCGTTAGATATGGTCTAAAATAAGTTGGTGTTAAATTAGGAACTTCATTGATAAGGTCGGATACCTGTATAGTAATAGGTTCTCCCATCATCCCGTTATAAAGAAAAGTTTTAGATATTGGTATACCTAGATCAGAGGCGTTGTCAGGTGTATTGTCTATAATTGTACTAGATTCATCAAACAAGCTTGTTCCATTATAGATCTTAAATCCAAGTAGTTGCCCATCTCTCCCAATATCAGGATTACCGCCTTCTACTAGACAAATCATACCGTATGTGATTTGATAAAAGCCATTCGCAGGAAGAATGATTGCGTTGGGATTATTAGCATCATTATTTATAAAGCCACCCGTACATGGTTGATTTGAATCAGTAAGCAGCACTGTTTGTGTTATATTATTTACTGAAATAGGCGTAGCGGATGTGTTAAAAAGACCGCAAATACCTAGTGCACTACCAGGTGTTCCTGGATTACCCATTGGTCCTTGTGGTCCTTGTTTCCCTGGTGGCCCTTGAGGACCTTGAGGTGGTGGTGGAACTATTCTACATGCACAATTTTTATCATTCATTAGAAATTTTCACCCTCTAAAATTGTATTTATTTTATATGTATGGATTTTTGCTGTAGAAGGCTGGGCTATCATAATAACGTGACAAAAATGTACTTAAGTCTATGTTAATACTCCATATTTTCCAATAACAACTATAAAATATACTAGCCTTGAATAATGTTAATAACATCAATCAAACTTTGCTATATTTATTTTGGGAGGGATATTGATGCGTCTTATTTATAGTATTTTAAGGGAAATACATCAATCAAATTTACCTAAGGCACAAGATTACAATATGAAGTATTATGAATTTAGAAAAGTAATCCACTACATTAAAGAGCATAATTACATAAAGGACGAAATTATTACTTTTACCGATATATTTTTAGGTGGAGCAAAACTTACTGAGGAAGGATTAGATTTTTTAGCTAATAATAAACGTTATGAAGATGAATACCCTTCAAAAAAGGATATCCCTTTTTGGGTTAGGAAAGAATAGAGAAAGTATAGGAAGATTCCTAGGTTGTACATTTTCCAACAAATATGATATTCTAATCATAGACTAGCAGTAACTGCATACAATAAGAAAGACCGCAAGTGCTCGCAACACTCACGGTCCTACAATAGGCGATTCTTCAGAGGATCGGCTGATATATCTAAAAAGATAGACCGCAACCCTATTCCGTTAAGGGCGGTCTATTTTTTATGTTGAAATGAAAGAATCGCTACGACTAATGTTGCAAAAGCAATCATGAGCATTATCCCTTCAAATGTAGTCAACATAGGCATCACCTCCCTTCGCAAGGAGTATGAAGCCGACCACCCTTTAGCTACCGAACTATTGTATTCCAATTATACCATAGTTACCCATATTATCGTATGTTGGTCTCATCAAACTTGTCTATTTAACATAATAAAAGTTCCAATTATTCATCTGAACAACTGAAACTAATGGACTCAACAATTATTGTGCTTTCAAGGTTTATTATCTCCTTTAGCTGTATATATTGCTCCATATTAGACGACTTATGCGTAGCACGGTTCTGAAATAACGTGATTTATAAAAAGAATTATTAAGTTGGAAAATATAGGAAAATCCGTCACAACCATCAAAGTTATTAGACGACTGTTAACAGAATTAGTAAAAATATGCCTAAGCATGTTTACATGTACGTTTAAGCTTGCATATAATAATGTAATTTTATTATGGGAAGGAGGACGTGATGTATAAGCTAATGTTGATGTTGTTCAGTATTTATTTTTTTCTTTCCTCGGCATTTGTCTATGGGCAAATGTTAATAAATGATTCTATCATATTTATAGCCCACCGGGGAGCATCCGCTTATGCCCCAGAAAATACTTTTTCAGCATTCGATAAGGCAGTTAAAATGGATGCTGATTATATAGAAGTTGATGTACAAATGACAAAAGACTCGCATTTAGTCATTATTCACGATCTAACGGTTGACAGAACGACGAATGGAACTGGTTATGTAAAAAACTTAACACTAATAGAATTACAGCAGTTGGATGCAGGTAGTTGGTTTCATACAAAATATGCAAATGAACAAATACCTACATTATCAGATGTTATAGAACAATATAGCCGACATATTGGCATTATGATTGAAATTAAAAACCCTTCACATTATCCAGGTATAGAAGAAAAAATAGTGCAAGTACTTCAAAAATACCAAAGCGAACAAAACTTGCTGCAGCATATTAAAGTACAATCATTTAACGAAGCCTCTATGGTGAAATTCCATTCACTGCTCCCTTCAATTTCTTCCGGAATCATTATTGATAAATCAACCTCACCTTATCAAATCCTACAATATTCAGGTATATTTGA
Organism: Nanhaiella sioensis; assembly: GCF_046557775.1. NCBI lineage: Bacteria > Bacillati > Bacillota > Bacilli > Caryophanales > Bacillaceae > Nanhaiella > Nanhaiella sioensis. The sequence goes on along the minus strand of NZ_JBKAEG010000001.1, from coordinate 4,668,561 downwards.
TTTCATATCAGTTCATAAGTATTTTGTAACAGACGTACTAATAAAAACAGCCCATTCTATTGATGTCAGCATTTTTGCTTGGACGATTGATCGTTCTGAAACTGCAAACAGGCTTGCTATAAACGAACCTATTGACGGAATCATAAGTAATAAACTAATGACTAAGAATGATATGACTAATAAGCAATTAGTATTATACGAAAATTTTTGTGTTATGCCATCAGGGAACTTAAATGAACAGCTTATTTCACAAGAAGAAAAGTCAAAAGGTTGAGCTTTCAGTCAACCTCTTGACTTTCTTATCATTTTATTTAGCAATATCTCTCGATTAGTTCTTTCATTTTTTGTGTAAGATAATCCATATCATTAGTTGTAACTGTAAAACGGATGATGGATTCGTCCATTTCCAACGCTTCTGCTAAAAAGCCACCCAGACCTCTCGCTCGACGGTCTACTTCCATAAGTACTTCAACACTGTCATGTGATTGAGGGAAGAATACTAACTCCAACTCATCTAACTTACCTCTAAATGGTCCACTCGTAGGAAAAAACTCAAACTCTTGAATAAATGGCAAACGCCCTTTCATACTATACGGAGCTTGTTCACTTTCAACTTCACGCAGACGAAAACCAAGTTCGTTAATTGAGTTAAAAATAGCAGTTGTTAAAGGCATCGGCTCTACTAAAATGTAATCCTTGTCACTAGGATCAACAGCATTTTTAATGTCTAATCCTGTTTGAATCCATACTTTTGTTTTACCCATTGTAACAGGAGTGTCAATAGGTAGCTCAAATGAGAAGGGGATTTCTTTTGCTTCCCCAGCCTTTATTGTAAAAGGTTCATTAATTTTAAACTTTCCAATATCAACTTGTCTATTAACCTTTGTATCATTAACTTCTTTAATATAAGTTGTTTTGACAGACAAATAGATTGAATCGATGTCCTGATCAACATTACCACCAGTTAGTTCAACAATACCTTTTACTTCTTCACCAGCTACTAATCGGTCATTATACAGCTTTGTATCAACTGTTGTCGAACCAATTCCAATACTTGCAAACATTTTATTAAAAAATGACATATTCATATCCTCCCATTTTCGCAAATATATTGACTAATCCTATTATACTATAAACACCATGTTCAAATAGGAAGTATTTTCAATAATTTTTTGCAGTCTTAGTCGGTATCAAATTCCTCGTCAATGATGTTCTTCTTCAGTAAATATTCAAAAGTGATATCTGCTATATCTAAGAGATCTTCTGCGTGTGGAATATGTCCTCTCTTTAGTAATTCATTAAAGAAAAACTCAGCAATTTCTTCTGTATCAATCACTACATTGATTTCACTCATTACATTTACCGCCTCCTTTTTTACAGTTTTATGTGTGAAATTTTTACGATATACCAAAAGATTCAAATCATGACACGAACATTATTTTTTGCAAAGGGTTTATTCGCATTATTTGTTACTTTTTATAATGGGATGTTTCCTACTAAAAAACCTTGGCAGCTTTCTTCTAACGATGACTGTTGATTAAAACAACATCCTTATCTTCTATTTAGGGACTATAGGAATAAAGCTTATGAAAAGAGCGTTATAAGTGGGGCTAATTACGAATATGACTAACGTTCGGGGCATTTTTTTCTCTAAACACTATAAGAATCATATCATACACATCAGTTATTCAAATGTGGGTGGAAAAGTTAATGAAAAGAATCTTTGAAAAACATGTATATTATGTAATGACATTACATATCGTGTAATAAAAGTTAAGTTTTTTAGGAGGGCTATGTATGTATGCAAAGCAAGTAACTTATGTAAAGCCTCATGCGGAAAGTGAGGAGATGGATGTTGTAAGTGGACAAGCTTTTGACAGTTTATTAGAAAAGGTTACAAATGGGATGTTTGAATGCATCAAATATGTTGGTTTGCCTTACTTGATCTACATCTTAATTAAATTTTTTCAATTATAAAATTATTATCTACTTAAATAAAGTGATAGTTTTTCTAAATGATAGAAAATAATATCCATTATTTTTTTATATTCCTCATCCTGAAATGTTTCATATAGGCGTTTGTAGTCGTTATAAATATCTAAATAGTAGTCAATCAATTGTAAATATTTTTTTTTAATATACGTACGACTTTGATCAGATTCTTCTACATAAGAAGGTGAAAAATGATCTAATTCCTTATGTTTTAAATATTTTAACGTTACATGTTTTTTTGTTAATACTTCACTACTATCTTTATCAGATAATAGAACTAGCTCTTCTTCACTGACTTCAAGCCACTCCCCCTCATTAATGCTTACGAGTTCATAAATAATATCAACAGCAACCTCAGCTTGATAATGCCATATTTCTGTTCTTATTCCTATTACTTTGAATAAGGTGTTTCCATATTCTAACACCTTCACAATATCACCAAAATAAAATTTATAATCGATTTCCATTTTTTCAATTTCAACATTATTTTCATAGTCAGCTAATAACTGAATCGCATTTTGGACATATAACTGATCACTGTAATTTACTTCATATAAAATTAACCCATCTATCATGGTGACATTTGTAATCATCCCAACAGTACCATACTTGGAAATGACAACTACATCACCGACTTTAAATTGTGGTTTTTTTTCATTCTTCAAATGTATTAACCCCCTTGCTGTAAGCTACATTCTAATACATTATTATATGCAGCTAGATCAGAAGAGGGATAAATCAATTTAACTTCATGACATGATATTTTAAAGTTATATTTCTAATGTTCCTCATGAGCTCTATATAGCTCCCAAGCTGTATCAAATATTGACATACTGGCTAAGTACGAACCATTCATTTCTAAATACGTGCTAATTTCATTATAATCAAAAGAATTTTTAGGAAAGCCATGATCTTGGTAAGCATTGTTTGCAAAGCCCCCGATATCAGTCTTTGCTTTAGGTTCCCTATATGTCATAAGATAATGATAAAATGATTTCAAAGCTACTACCTCTCAATCTCATATACATGATATTAATTGTGTTCATTGTGTTTATATTAACTTTTTATATAACTATGGGTCAATTATTTTCACCTTACTTGTCTCGTGGTACCTTGTTTTACTAACATGCAGTGGGTTTTTATCATGATCTAAGAGGAACACAAACTTTTCTAACAGAGTTCTGCAATCCCTTCGTAGCTGAATTATTTAAGTATTTAAAAAGGTACTTAAACAAATTCTCTGCCCTCAATACAAATCCAGCCTCTTGCTGAATTTTCATAAACCTAGTATCAGAAAGAAATCAAAAAATAAACACGAACAACTAGATAACTATTTTTTACTGTAATTATTTTTCACCCAGCTCCAACGTGCAACATAGGAGCTACTATTACCTCAATTAGATCATACATATGTTGTACTCACACGCAAGTGTCTACATCAAAAGTCGTATATAAATTACTTCATCTTATTGATGTAATTATTGTAAAAGTAGTACAAGATTGAAGGAGTATACAGTCCTTGTAAATTTTTTTAAATCTTTAATGAGGTGATAGGATGTTAATTAAATGGATCGTTTGTAATGTACCATTACATAAGAGAAGACAGTTTTCAATTGCACAAGAACAATGGAGATCACTCCAAAATATAGATGGTTTTCTAGGTCAAATTGGAGGGTGGGATATAAATACACCTACTAAAGCATGTATTATCGCTTTGTGGAAGGATCATTCCTCATATAAGTTATTCATGAAGAATAAGCATGATGAAATCATAGAAGGTAATCATCAAATGAACGAATATGATAGTATTAAAGTTGAAATTTTTGAAAACAATTTAAAAGTAATGAACTTTAATATAAGTGAGGTTCTACAAAAAGCAACATTTTTAAACGTCGAAAAAGGCACCTGTACAAAAGAGAGGCAAAACCATTTTGAAAAGAGTCAAAATTCATTATGTGATACAAAAATGAATGAAAATAAAGATATGCTAGGATGGATGTTTAGGAATAATCAGCGTACATACTTAATAGCTTCATTATGGAACAATATAGAAGTCGATAATATATATACAAAACAATTATTACCCAAAGTAAATGAACAATTAACAATAAAGAAAAATTCACGCCAGATGAAAGAGAATTTAGTACAGTTGGATAGAAGTTGGTTAGTAAGTTGTAATATATAAGCACTCATAAAAAACAAGGACGTCATGTTAATGAAAACTTATATTATATATTGTTAACGGGATACATAACATCATAGAATTGTATCCCAACTCAATTATAATATAAGTTTTTAATCATTATACAAACCCAAATTACATAAAGCTATCGTCAATGAAATTGAATGTACTATTTTTTGTTAGAAAGAGTATCATCATTTATTTTAAGTAGCTAACCTTTTTACATACCTCTACTAAAAAAACGTTTATATTTTTTAAAAGCTTTATATGGTGGAAGATTGACCGTTTCATCAGGTTGGTAGCATACCCTGTCATGATACGGCATCTCTAACATTTGCCATTTAAAATCTTCCTCTGTACATTTTATAAAAAAATCATACCCTTCATCATCAGAAGGAAATAGAGTCAATCTTGCCTCTTCGTAATTTAACGCAGTATCGATGGCATCTCGTAGCTCGGTTAAAGCAGCACGATTACCAATTAAAAACGCATTTCCATGCCACGATTGCTGCCCATATATATGACACGTAGGCATAGATTCATCCTCCTCATAAAAAAGATTGTTATATACTTTTTCAAGCTGATGTAGAATTTCTTTTGGTTTAGTAACATCTAGATAGGTGTCCATGCCCCATTCCGAATCCCTTTGTCCACCACCCCAAAACTGTGAGATAAACTCATCATAAAGAGCATTATTTTCAACAAATAAATACCTTTCTGACCTATCATCTAAATCTCCGATGAAATAATAGCAGTGAATTTGCATTTCTTCTTTTTTATACAAATAATGATATAAGATTTCTGCTATTTTTTCTGTTTTACATATTTTAAATTTAAATTATTTCGCCCTTTTCGGCTTTAGTAAACCATTGACAAAGGGTGTCTTTGGAATATAGATAGCTGTAAACAAATCAGTATTTGACACGACTAAAAACACCTCTGTTAAATTTATTGTCTCATCCTACTTTGTCTTTATTATTATGATGACCATGCTTGTAAGATTATTGCAAATAATCATGAAGGTTTACGCCCGCATTATGAAAAATTTTATGAGTAGATATTTAATTATGGTCGTGGACTAAAAGACCAGTTGTTAAAATAAGGAATTGTAAATGTTTTCAAAACTTAATCTTTGATTTATACCACTTATCTGTCAAGAACTCATCAGGAATCCTCTGTTCTGTTGGGTCATCAAATCCTAATTTATAAAGTGTTTCAAACCATAAATCCCTTTTCGATTCCGGAAGTTTGTTCCCGCACCATGGACAGTAATAAATTGTTAAAACAGAGGTACCTCCATCATGAATGATTAACCCATACTCATCTAAGTTCTCTGTATAGTGTATTAGACTATCGGGACAATCAAAAATATTAGGATGTTGTTTACATTTGAAATTAACGTAGTGTGTCATTGTTTCACAGCAATGTTGCTCCATTCTTATGCCTCCAAACTATAAATAATACAATACATTTTAAATGATCAAATATTATTTAAATTTAAGGTACTAATAAAACAATTAGTGCAATTGATACAACTAGACTAAATAATACTGATAATGTTTTTATCCACCATTTATCTTTAATTACTATTAAAAAAAGTGACGTTAAGATAACAAACGACCATTTTGCAAACTCAATGTTCATTGATTTGGATGATATAGCCTCTGGTAAGATAGCTGTTGTAAAAAAAAGTAATAATCCGATAATCCAAGAGTAAATCATTAATCGAAAAAGCCACAAAGTTTATACTCCCCCATAAAAAACTCAGAATTTAATGGTATTTAGAGGTATAAAATTAATAATAATCCATTTTAAATTACCTATTAAAAGAATCCTTATATGTAAAATTCACCTCTAGTCATTAATATACTTGTAACAAAAAACTTTTTACGATGACAACAGCCCCACTATCCCTTGATTTGCTGGTGTGTTAAGAAAAATGCCTTTTTTCCTTTCTTTTTTCTAACCTAGGCTGAATATATTTTTCAATTACCTTTACACCTAAATATGTATTTACAAGTCCTACTATAATAGCAATCACTAACATACTAACCCCAGTAGTGTCTTTTATCACAATTGGCTTAAGTAACGAAAAAGCTATAGATAAACTTATAGGTAATGTCAACCCTACCCATAAACCTGTATACAATATAAACATTTCTTTTCTCCATCATACTTGTCGTTTAACACGTTTTTTCTTATTCCATTATGGCTAAAGTTGTTGTAACATATCAAAGTTAAATATTGTTAATACTTGCACTCATTAGTACTGTGAGAAACAAACGATCCTTCTGTATTAAATAAGTGAAATGAAAAAGGCTACTTTATTAACAATTTTTCAAATTAAATCATCAAAGTATAGGTATTATATTAATGACGCCTTATAATTTGGAGTAAACCATACATGTACCGCTTAAAATTTTTTGTTTATCAATTCATGTTATTTATTACACTTATAGTTATCAATTTATATACCGATAAATATTTAAGTAAACCGTTTGATCGAATTGATTTATTAGCTATTGGTATAAGCTTACCTCTCCTTATATTAATAATTATGTTATTTGACAGGTCTTATAAACGGTTCAATGCTATTCAATTAAAAAATAGGATAGTATTATCAATAATTGCATTTGTTTTTGCAGCTTCTTTTTTGGCTTTATTGGATAATATAATGTTTGAAATTACGGGAAAGATGCTATTCTTTTAGAAAAACTAAACTGCCTAACAATGGTCATTTTTTTTAAAATACAGAATGCAGTAGAGCTGCTGTAATTAATAAGTTCATTCATTTTTCTTTATAGAGATTTGAAATTATATTATTATAAATGTTCTTGACACTTTTACGAAAAAGGAAACCATACAGTAACAATTTTGGAACGCTATATAAATTTTGTAAAAAAAACCTGCTTCTTATAAAATCAGAAGCAGATATTTCAAACATTCAAGGACGTAATAATTGAGCATGCTGATATATCAATGTTTTTACTTACTACTTGTAGCAAACATGTTTATAACAGATTTAATTAAAACTTGAAGTAATTCTTCTTTAATAAACGTGGTATTGCTAACAGTTCCTCATAAGTAATTGACTGTTGGATTTGCTCAGTATTGATTAACAACAGTTGCTCTTCTATTGTGTCTACTATTGCTTCTTCTTGATATTCGATACCACACGTTAAACATGTAATGCATGGTACAGCATTAATCTGTATAGCCTTCGAACCATCTGGTAATTCCCAATAAACAGTATTTTGTTCGTGTTTTATTTTATCCGATTCACACCATTGACAACCGATTTGATTAACCATTTGTATCAAGCCTCTTTTGTTGATTCGTTATTTTTTTCTAATTTTTGTATTTGTGATTGATATTTTTTTTCTTTTAATACATCTCGTTTTTCTCTTTTATCTTTTAATGAACTATGATCAGGGTTTTGGTCATAGTCTTGACGTCGGTTTAGTCTTGATACCCCTTCAGGAATAAGGTTAAATTGTTCCTCATTCATTAAACCCGCTATCCCAATTGATGATTTCTTCTCATCCATAGATGGATAAATTTCTTTAAAATACCCATCGGCTTTACCCGGTACATAGTTTTCTGGCTCAGGGTATGTCGTAATAACACCTTCAAAATTACGTAACACAACTTTGTCTGCACTTTGGGAGATCAAATAATTAGGTTGAACAGCAATTTTACCTCCTCCACCAGGTGCATCAACTACGAAAGTCGGTACCGCATATCCTGATGTGTGCCCTCGTAATCCTTCTATAATTTCAATACCTTTAGAAACAGGTGCCCTAAAATGGCTTATTCCTTCTGAGAGATCACACTGATAAATATAGTAAGGACGCACACGTATTTTTACTAAATCATGCATGAGCTTCTTCATAATCGGAACACTATCATTGATACCAGCTAAAATTACAGATTGATTCCCTAAAGGAACACCAGCATTTGCAAGCATTTCACATGCTCTTTTTGATTCTTCTGTAATCTCTATTGATGTATTAAAATGAGTATTTAACCAAATTGGATGGTATTTTTTTAAAATTTTGCACAAGTTTTCAGTAATCCTTTGTGGAAACACGACAGGAGCCCTTGTTCCTATACGGATAATTTCTACATGTGGGATGTCTCTTAAGTTTTTTAGAATATATTCTAAAATATTGTCATTGATTAAAAGTCCATCGCCTCCTGATATTAAAACATCACGAACTTCTTTTGCATCCCTAATATATGCAATTGCAGCATCGAGCTGTTTTTTCGGTACTCCCATACCAATTTGACCTGAGAAACGACGTCTCGTGCAATATCTACAATACATTGAGCATTGATTTGTTACGAGAAACAATACGCGGTCAGGATACCGGTGTGTTAAGCCTGGAACAGGAGAATCTTCATCTTCATACAATGGGTCTTCTAGATCGTATTGTGTTTTATAGATTTCGTTTGCAACTGGAACAGATTGCATTCTTATTGGACATCGTGGATCATCAGGATTCATTAATGAAGCATAATATGGTGTTATATTTAACGGAATAGTTTTCGTCGATATTCTAACTCCTTCTTCTTCTTCAGGGGTTAGGTTAATAACCTTCCTTAAATCATCTAACGTTCGAATGGTATTCGTAAGCTGCCAAATCCAGTCGTTCCATTCCACCTCAGATGTATCCTTCCATAATTCTATATCTTTCCAATGTCTAGAAGGTTTATATAAATCAAACATTTACAATCTCCTCTTTTCACATTTTTATATTTATCTAGCAACTTTCATGCCAATGAATACTATTAGTATCGTAACGATAGTAATAAGACGTGCAAACAATACGTTTCATCCTACATTTCTTCATATTCAACGGCTGGAAGAAAAAAATTCAAAATAATTTGTTGTAGCATTTTCTGTTTTTTTAGCTACGATAAACAAAAAACTGCCAATAATTTGGCAGTTATCCTAAAGGTTAAACTTTTTCATTTTATATTGAAGCGTTTGTCTAGGGATTTGTAGCATCTTCGCTGCTTGTTGAATATTACCTTGGGCTGTTTGTATTGCTGATTCAATCATCGTTTTTTCAGTTTGGCTTAGCACTTCTCTTAGCGGCTTAATTGTCTGATGTCGTTCAATTAGCACTTCATTGTTTTTTTTCACAATGGAAATGATGTTATGTGGAATATGCTCTAATGTTAATTCTTTACCGTCAAGTAAGGTCATCGCATACTCGACGGTATGCTTTAATTCCCTTATGTTCCCCGGCCATGAATAATTGTTAATATATTCATAAACCTCTTCGTTTATATGTATTGCCCCCATTGCAGAAGATTGATTATAACTAGCTACAAAATACTTAAGCAGAAATGATATATCATCTTTCCTTGCTCTCAAGGGAGGTATTTCTAGTGATAAAACGTTTAAGCGATAATACAAGTCAGGTCTAAGTTGGTTGTTTTTTAAACAATTAGCAGGAGTTTCATTTAATGCCACGATAACCCTCACATCTACTTGATACGCAAACTCACTCCCTACTCGTCTAACTAACCCATCCTCTAATACACGTAAAAGTTTAGCTTGAAGTTCTAGTGGCATTGAATTTATTTCATCTAAGAATAGCGTACCTCCATGTGCGATTTCGAATAAACCAGGACGATCAACAGCACCTGTGTAGCTTCCTTTTACTGTTCCAAATAACAAGCCCTCTAGTAAATTTTCTGGTAAAGCTGCACAGTTTTGCACGATAAAAGCCCCTGATTTACGTATAGACTCATTGTGAATAGCATGTACAAGCAATTCCTTTCCGCTACCAGTCTCTCCGTATACGAGTACAGTAGAAGCGTTCTTAGCTATTTTTTTTGCCTGCTCCTTCACATGCTCAACAGCTTTATTTACAGTTAAAATATCTTCAAACGTGTATTTTGCCCCATTTATCTTCTTAGGTTTTTTTGTAGTAATATTCAGCTTAGACTGTAGATCCATGAGCTTCTGTGAAAGTAATTTCATTTTCGAATAATCTTTAGCGATTTCTACCGCTCCAACTATGTTATCATTTACAATAATCGGTATCGTTGTGTTGACTGTATCGATTAACTCCCCCCGAATGTTTTTATACGTTTGCGGTAAATGAAAAATAGGTTTTTTTGATGCTATGACCTTCAACAAAGTACTTGTTTTTTCTGTCAGTGATGGGAATGCATGAAGTAAGTGTTTCCCTAAAACTTCCTCTATCGACACTCCGTCATGCTTGGCTGCTATATTATTATAGAAAATGGTCACTCCATTATTGTCTACTACATGAATTGCTTCATCTATACTTCCTAATATTGCTTTAACCATTTCCTCTGTGTTTACCTGTTCGATAAACAAATGGTAGCCCCCTTCTAAAATGATGCTTAAATATCGGCAATAAGTGCCAGAATATTGGCATTATTAATATCGTTAATTACTTGATAAATCTTTCACCCACACATTCATATCTTCAAGCTTATCAAATATATAACAATTATTTTTAAGCCTTCCTGTATACGAGTAGCCTAATTGCTTTAGCACAGCATTCATACCGTATGAAAGTGCACGAGCGATTGAATAAGCACAATAAATATTGTGATTTATTAGTTCCTGTTCTAATTGTAATAGGAGGATTTTCATCAAACCAAATTTACGATGCTGTGTCAAAGTTGCGCAGTCAGTTAATTCTGCATTATTGTACTCTTGATTGATTTCTGCAGAGGCTGCGCTCACGATTTCAGCTTGATGCTCAACCACGAAGAAAATTGTTCCGTTATTTATGATCTTAGTTATGTAATTCGGATCGTTTAATGGCGTAGGATATATTTCGAAGACAGTGGCATAAAGCTTTGCTAAGTGATTAGCATCAGCATGAGTTGCTTTTCTCACTATATAACCGTCTGGTAGTTGCGGTCGAAGATCACTATCCTCTAGTTTTTGAACTGCTGTAAGTATTTTATCTTCTTCTATCCAATTATTACTTGCATATCGAGAATCGTCATAATACTTACACATACAATACGCATCACTACCATTAAACATTTTTTGAAAAACTGCCTCTAACATAAAACCATGCTGCAAAAAAATATGTAAATGCTCATTTCTCACCTTTACAATTCCTTTGGTAAAACAATTTGTTTGTATTAATTCATTGATGACTACAAGTAATGACCCAACATCTCCTCGGTAGTCATCAATTTTTAGTCGTTTATTGAAATAATCTAATGTTACTTCTGCAGTAAAAGTCTTTTCCTTTAGTTGAATATGATCGAAGTACTTTTTAACAGCCAAAGCTTCTTCCCCCTTTATAATAAATGGTAACAAATTTACCAGTTTTTTTCACCATTTATTGTTGTAGCATACTGTTTACCTATAGGCTCTTTTTCGACAAATTTTTGTTGTTATTGTTGTAAACTAGAGTTTAAACTATTTTGAACATCGTCGGAACAGCAAAGTCCGTACTGAAAAGATTTAAATTTTTATAGCTAGAGAAAAAATTAATATTTTACTGAATGAGTTTTACAATTGTGGTCAATATATACCATAAGGAGGGATAAAATATGTCACGTTCCCGGAAAAAGCTCCTCGTTCCTGAAGCTAGGGAGGCCGTTACACATTTTAAACTTAAAGTAATGGAACAGCAAGGTTATCGAACATTGACAAATGATGCTAACAGTCTTAAATATGAAATAGCAAAAGACAAAAACATACCCCTATCTCATGATTACAATGGTCACATAACATCTACTGATGCAGGTAAAATTGGTGGTCAAATAGGTGGGACGATGGTAAAAGAACTGGTTAAGATGGGGAAAAAACTATACGTCAATAACAAACAATAGGAGGTTTCATATATGCCAAGCTATAGCTGTCCATCATGTCAAGCTAGAAGCCGTTTCAATATGATAGATCAAGTTGTTACGCCTGTTAAAATTAACTTAGAGAATGGAGAAGTAGAAGAGCTGAACAACCTCGAGCCGTTTCATCTGCAATATAACGGGCCAGCAAGAAAGCTTCAATGCGCAAGCTGTGGATTAATCGAAGACGAGCAGCGATTCATAAAAATGGCAGAACATTTTCAAAATGAGCATAGCCATTCTCCTCCAACAAATTCTTAAAGACCTCATTCTACCACATACAAAGTCTGACGTTGTTTGTCAGATTTTTTTACATAAAGGCTATTTTCATGTTTTTCGAGCTAGCAAATAAACACGAATACAGCTAAATTACGTGGCATCTTTTCTTCTACTAAAGTGATGACTTTTGAGTAACACGTCAACTTTATTTTCTTGATGTTTCAAAATCGAAAATAGCCTGTTGATGCTTTGTGCTAACTTTATACGTAGATCATATATCTCGCGTTTTTATGACCTATTCATTAGCACACACTGGGATATGTGATTTTTTAACAAAATCAACATTACAAAGCTTGCGAAAAACACCGTTAATTATCATTTAAGAGCTGTGTTTCTTTCGTCAGCCCTATAGCCGCTAATGAGGCTCCAATTACTTGTAGCCAGCTCCCAACTCTAGCAATTTGTTCACCTAAGTCCTCTTGCCCTTGTAAAATGTAAACAATCCCTATAGCATCTAATGCAGTTCCAAGTGTCTGAAGCCCATTGCCAATAACACCAAAGCTTTGGTACTCTGACTCCTCCATACTAGCTCCTATTGCTTCAAACGCAGCTCCTATTGATTGGACTATATTACCAAGCAAGTAGACCTGAAAACCTTCCTCTTCTTCACCTAATATATCTATCTCATTACCTACTACATTTGTTACATTCCCGCCTGCTTGCAGCCAGCTACCAATGATCAATAACGTCTCAGCCTCTTCAGCTCCACTTGCTGGTAAGTCTTGTTCTCTCCCTACAGCCTGTAGTGAATTACCCACTGCTTCTAAGCCATTTCCTATACTAATTAACTCCTCGGCTATTCCAGCTTCCTCTGGAATTTGTTCAGATTGGCCAATCGCAGCAATAACTGTACCTGCTACTTGTAACCAAGCACCTATAACTTCAAGTTGCTGACCTCGACTGACCATTCGTAACCCACCAATCTTCTTTTTGTTATGCTTATCATATTCAACAATAGAAGATTTATTTTATTGAAAAGCCTAATTTTTTAGCACATTTTTTATGAATTGTAGTATTTTTGTTAGTTTTTTGGATGCTTCCGTAGAGGGTGTGAAAAGCTAATTTTCAACAATGCCTTCTAGTCCTTTGAGGGTGACTGTAAAAAAAGTTTATATTTTTCTAAAGCATACCAATTTTGTTTCTAACATTTCATCAATTGCATACTTTATTCCTTCTTTCCCGATTCCACTCTCTTTAACGCCACCATAAGGCATATGGTCTACACGAAACGTTGGGATGTCGTTTATCATAACTCCTCCAACCTCCAGTTGATCAGCTGCCTTAAGGGCTAGTTGAAGATCATTCGTAAAAATCCCTGCTTGCAAGCCATACTTAGATTCATTTACTTCTGTTATCCCTTCTTCCATTGAAGAAATTTTATTAATTATAACAACAGGTGCAAAGACTTCCTGACAAGAAACTTTTTCAGTTGAAGGAACATTAAGCAATACAGTAGGTTCTAACATATTATTAGCTCTTCTCTGGCCACCAATCACTAGCTGAGCCCCAGCAACAACCGCTTCGTTAATCCATTTAAGAGAGCGCTCAACATCTTGCTCGGAAATTAATGAAGAGATGTCAGTAGTATGATCTAATGGATTTCCAATTTTTAACTTCTTCGTTTCTTCTAGAAAACTCGTAACAAATTGATCATATATTTCTTCATGAATATAAATCCGTTGTAATGAAATACATACCTGACCAGCAAAGGAGAAAGAGCCATTAACACATCTCCCTATGAAGTCAGTTAAATTAACGTTCTTATCGATTAATAATGCGGAGTTCGAGCCAAGCTCCAAAGTCACCCGCTTTAAACCAGCTTGGTTTTTTATTTTTTTTCCTATCTGTGGGCTTCCAGTAAAAGTAATCGCTTTAATTCTATTGTCGGTCACTAATTTTTCTCCGATTTTTGCCCCACTTCCAGTCACTATATTGAGTGCACCTGGTGGTAGCCCACATTCCATTAATAGCTCACCTAAGTAGATAGAAGAGAGTGGTGTTTGGCTAGCCGGCTTTAATATAATTGTATTTCCAGCTGCAATTGCTGGACCGATTTTATGAGCTACTAAATTCATTGGGAAGTTAAAAGGGGTAATAGCAGCAATAATGCCAAGTGGTTGACGCAACGTGTAAGCAATTCGATTCTCTCCTCCTGGAGCGGCATCCATTGGTACTGTTTCTCCATTAATCCGTTTTGCCTCTTCAGCTGCAAATGTATATGTCATTATCGTCCTGTCAACTTCAACAATAGCTGCCTTAATAGGCTTTGCTGATTCTTTAGCGATAATCGTAGCACATTCATGACGGCGACCCTTTAATAATTCAACTAGTTTCATCAAAATTTGTGCACGTTGAAAAGCTGTTAGCTGCGCCATTGACTTAGTCGCATGATCAGCTGCATCAATTGCGAGATTTATTTCTCGTTCATTTGCAAACGCTACCTCAGCTAACTTATCACCGTTGTATGGGGCATATAGATCTCTATATTCGCTCGCTTTTACCCAATCTCCGTTAATAAGCAGGTGTTTTTTCATCATACTCCCCCCTATTTGCTACTATAACTATTCAATATTTTCTTCAATCACACCACACCATTCCAAAACTGTCAGAGCGATAATCTCAGCTGTTTGAAATATTTTGTCTAATTCAACAAACTCGTTTGGATAGTGAGCAACCTCTGTAACCCCTGGTCCAAACACAACTGTTGGTATATCGCCAACTTGTGAAAGCAGCCCACCATCAGTTCCCCAAGGTGAAGCTTCTACTATAGCCTGTTCATTCATAATTAAACGATATTTAGAGCTTAATACATTGATTAACTCATGGTCTAAGTTAAGCGTTCCAGGTACCCACCTAGCACCAAACCATTCCAAATCAACTGGGTTATGTTCAAACCAACTATCTTGTAAAGATAGGGTTGTTAGCCAATTTTTCATTTCGGCTTGTGCTGCTTGTAATGATTCATTCGGTGCAACACCCATTCTTCCTTCTATAATCACCGTATCAGCTACTGATGATGGCCAAGTTCCTCCTGAGATTTTACCGATATTTATTGGGATTGGGATTGGGATATTTGCATATAGAGGATCATTTATATTTTCGTTGCGTTTTTTTTCAAGTTGTTCAATATGGGTTACAACAGACATGCTTTTTTCAATCGCACTAACACCTTCATACCTAGTACCTCCATGAGCGGCTCTGCCTTTTACCATTAATCTAAACCACATAGATCCTTGTTGTTTAGGAAATATTTTCATATTTGTAGGTTCTGGAATAATTGCAGCATCTGCTTTATACCCTCTTAATAATGTAGCTAACGTTCCAGCACCGCCACTCTCTTCTTCAATGACACTTTGAAAGATCACATCCCCTTTTAATTTAATACCTAATCCCTTAATGGCATCTATGGCTAATAATAATGCAATATTTCCACCTTTCATATCAGTAGACCCTCGACCATATAATCGGCCATTTTTTACTTCCCCACTGTAAGGGTCAATATCCCACTGATTATGATCACCTTCTGGAACAACATCTATATGTCCGTTCAAAATAATCGATCGACCACCACCGCTTCCTTTCAATACAGCAACAACGTTAGGGCTATTAATGAAGTTCTTCCGTGTTGATACAAAAAATGCACTAGTCGTTAATTCACTTATAGAAGGTTCCCATATATCGATCTGTAAACCTAATTCCCGACATTTTTCAATAATTACAGCTTGAGCTGACCCTTCATTTCCTTGAGTACTTTCCTCTTGAACTACTTTTTGTAACAACTGTGTCGCTTTCGTTTGATTATTACTAATCCATTCATGAATGCGCTCTTTGTGATGATGCATTTGTTAGACGCTCCTTTCTTGTCAATTATGGAATTACTTGTAGATTGTCACTTACATGTAGCAAGGCACCTGTTTTATCAATAACATCTTGAACTGAGAACGGTGCCATTAACTCGGATAATAACAAACCATCTTTCGTTACATGGATCACCGCCATATCTGTAATGATCATGTGAACACAGCTTTTTGAAGTAAGCGGTAACGAGCATTTTTCAAGTATTTTTGGTTGTCCCATTTTATCTGCATGACTCATTACGACAATAACTTTTTGTGCTTTTTGTGCTAGCTCCATCGCCCCGCCCATACCTGGTACCTTTTTACCGGGTATAATCCAATTGGCCAAATCTCCGTTTTGACTCACTTGTAACGAACCTAAAATCGTTAAATCTACATATCCACGTCTAATCATTCCAAATGCAATAGCGCTGTCGCAATAAGAAGCACCGTTTACAACCGTGACTGGATATCCTGCTGCATTGCAAAGATTCTCATCTTCATTTCCTTTTTTTGGGCTTGGACCAATTCCAAGCACTCCGTTTTCTGCATGAAACATGACATGAATATCTTGTCGAAGGTGATTTGGAACTAATGATGGTATACCAATTCCTAAATTCACAATCATCCCATTCTTTATTTCTTCAGCAGCTCTATTAGCTATTCGATTACGTACATCTATTCCCATACCCATGACCAATTCACTCCTTTACTTTGAACAATGCTATTGACGAAAATCCCAGGTGTCACAATTTCTTCAGGGTGAATATGACCTAACGGTACAATTTCTTCAACTTCGGCAATCGTATAATTTCCTGCCATTGCGACGAGAGGGTTGGTATTTTGAGCCGTTTTGTCGTAAATTAGATTCCCGAACGGGTCACTTTTTTTAGCATATATAATGGCCACATCTGCAGTTAATGGCGATTCTAGTAAATATTCTTTTCCATCAACTGTTATTCTTTCTTTTTCATGGTTAACAGTTTCATTATCTATACCGATATCTACTAATATCCCTCCAAGACCGACTCCACCAGCTCTGATTCTTTCAACTAAAGTTCCTTGTGGTGAAAACTCAACTGTTAAGTTATCGTCTGACATTAACTTTCCTGCAACTGGATTTGATCCTATATGTGATGCAATTAGTTTACTAGCTAATCCTTCACACACAATTTTCCCAATACCTATTTCTGGAAATCCAGCATCATTACCAATTAAGGTCAAATTTTTTGGTCTTTTCGATAAAATTTCATCAATTAACGTTGGGGGACTACCAACTCCTCCGAAACCACCGAACATTAGCGTGCTATTATCTGTTATTTGTTTTACAGCATCATATGCGGTAACAATTTTTTTAAATGAGTTTTCGATACGAGACACCACTATTTCACCTCTCAATACTAGGAATCTTACATCCCTATAATTTGCAGTTCTTTTTGCACTTCTTGTAATGATATTTCAAAAAGGTTAACTAGTTCATCAATTTCTTCATTAGAAATAGTCAAAGGAGGAGCTATTAATACAGCATCACCACCAACCCCTTCAGTTCCAGCGTTGGCTGGATAAACAAGCAAACCTCTCTCCTGAGCTTTGTGCACAACAATATCTGTTACATTTACCTCTTCTTTAAATGGTAGTTTACTAAATATGTCCGAAACAAACTCAACACCAATTAACAGACCTTTCCCCCTAACATCACCGATAATTGGGTTGTTTTGACGTAGTTTATCCAATTTCTCCATCAAGCTATATCCCTTTTTTTCAGCTGATACTACTAAATTATGTTTTTCTACATAGTTAATTACTGCTAATGCTACTGCTGCTGATTGTGGATTCGCACTAAATGTATGGCCGCTCATGATTGTTTTTGATCCTTTAATAAATGGCTGCATAACATGATCGCTTACTAACGTCGATGCTATTGGTGTATAGCCCCCACTCAACCCTTTTCCTAAGGTGATAATGTCAGGTTCAACATTCCAATGGTTAATTGCAAACATTTTTCCAGTACGCCCTAAACCTGTCATTACTTCATCTGCGATAAATAAAATATTATTTCTTTCACAAATATCTTTAATCGTTTGATAATAATTCGAAGGTGGAATAAGTGCACCAGCAGCAGCTCCAATAATCGGTTCTGCAATAAAGGCTGCTATGTTCTCGGCGCCAATACGTTTTATCACTCGTTCAAGCTCTGTCGCACACATTAACTCGCACGAAGGGTATGTTGAATGATATGGACAACGATAACAATAAGGAGGTGGAATAATAGGTAAATCGTCAAGTAAAGAAATAAATCGAGCCCTCCGTTTTAAGTGACCAGACATAGATAATGCGCCTATGGTTATGCCGTGGTAACTCATCCATCTAGATAGTATTTTATTTTTTCCTTTCATATTGCGCTCCTGCCAGTATTGAATTGCTATTTTCATTGCTGTTTCGGTTGCTTCTGAACCACTATTTACAAAAAACGACCAATGAAAATCACTTGATGTTAGCTCACTCATTTTTTTAGCTAGTTGTTCGGCAGGTTCATTTGTAAATTGCGAACGATAAACAAAGGAAACTTTTTTCGCTTGATCTGCCATCACGTCTATAATTTCTTGAACCCCATGACCAATACTTGCAGTAATCGCACCAGATGATCCATCTAAATATTTTTTTCCTTTAGTATCGTACAAGTAAATACCTTTACCATGACTAATAATAGGGTACTCTTTGTCTAATACAGGTTTAATTAAATGAGTTTCCTCCAAACTATAACCTCCTTTCATTAACAAAGGCTGTTTATTGCTAGGTTGTTTTCCCATCGATTAGTGCTTTTCGTTTTTAGGCACAAGCACCTAAGCTGTCTTTTTGGCATTTTTTCTACGATTACATGTATTGAGCTCTCATAAAACTCAACATACTGTCCATTTTTAGTAAAAATAATAACATTGTTTACGAAAGAGCCTTTTACAATGATTGTGAATTACCTATTAAGGAATAACCAAGTATGCAACTTTTGTTACGTATACAAGTCTTAGCTTTTCACCCTTGGAGTTTCAAAATCAGTATCCGTTGATAAATCCCTAGTTAATTTTTTTAGAGTTAGAATAGCAACTTTTCCTCTTTACACATCATATGTAAGAAAGATTCACTTTTTTCTAACTGAAAAAAATTTATTTATTATTCAACATATACGGTACAAAAATAAGTGGTTTTAGATTGGTAGATATCAGGTAATTTTGTATATTTGTGTATGATTCCTAACTTTTTTAGCTCAAGAGAAGTTTTGTGACATATGAGGATAGTTCATAATGAATATCATGAGTCTTTATTATATAAATGAGAATTAATAAGATGAGGAAGTTATTGTTGAATTAACTCGGGATGATCACCAAGTTATAATATCATCCAATCGCTTCAACATTCATTTTGTCATATAAGAGGCTAAAATAACATTTGTTCGGAGGATAGTAACTTATATTAAATAACGTTTTAATAAGATCAAATTCACCTTTCTTCAAGAATACGTTTATGGATCCAAATAGCTGCTTGGGCACCCTCCCCCATCGCTAGCGTTACTTGTTCAGAATGTATAGTGATGTCACCTGCAGCCCATATATTTTTAACACTTGTTTCTTTTGTGCGATGATTTGTGACAATATGATGATTCTCCATTCGTTCTACTCCTAGCTTGTATGCTAAGTCACTGTTCACTTTATTACCTCCAAAGCCAATAAAGCCTCGATCAGCCATAATGATTTCTCCGTTACCAAATTGAACTCCTGAAAACTGACCTTCCCCTTGTACTATAATCTCCGTAATACTTTCATTAGCTAATGTGATATGATGTTCACTTAGCTCGCTCAATAGTGATTGTTTGATAGTTTCTTTGCCATGGTTTACATAGACAATATTTTCCGACCAGTATGTAAGTGTTATCGCAAGAGATGCTCCAACATTTCCCGAACCTATAACTATAACCTTTTTATTTGTCACTTCGTATCCATCACAATCCGGACACACATAAACCGTTAACCCTAAACATGGTACAAGTTTAGGAATGTTGGGGAACCGTTCAACAATACCTGTTGCAAACAACACTCTTTTTGCTTTATATGAGTCCCCCTTTTCACCGATTAACACAAATAGCTCGTCCTGCTTCCTTACATCTACTATTTTGTCTTTGATAAAACAAACTCCTAAGCCTATCGCATGCTCTTTACCTAATTGACGAAGCTTCTCTCCACTTACACCATGAGGCCAGCCCAATATATTATGGTAACACCGGCATATTGAAGACCTCCCTTGGTTATTGTCAATGACTGTAATACGATGATTATATCTACCTAGTTGGATTGCTGCTTGAAGTCCTGCTATTCCTCCTCCAATAATGAGACAATCATTTTCCACCATACTCCACGCCCTTATAACATTATTTTTTTATTTTTTTAAGAACTACAATTGACAACATATTCCTTATTAGATCCTTAATAGATAGTAAAAACGAACTCAGATGTTTCATCCTCCATCTGAGTCAAATTATTTTGCTTGAAAGCAAACTGCCTTAAACTTGTCGACGCTTGTTCTTTCTAGATTTAAAAGGCACTTGTTTCTTACTTTCAATAACTCTTTTATTTCTCTCGTCTATTTCTGCATCATTTGCTTCATAAATTAATTTAATTTCATAATCATTGTTAAGCATAAATATACCTCCAAACAAACCAAACTCCTACCATACTTATCATGACCGAAAAGCTGTCTCAATATGCACTAGGCTAGTTTGGAGACTGTATTACACATTGTTTCAATTTTTTCACCTATGTTGCAATAAAAGCTAGTTGTTCAAAGTACGATAAATATACTCAAAGGGAAAACAGTTTTTTATGAGTTTTTATTTTAAAATTTGATTTATAAATGAAGTATATACGACGAAATACATGCAAAACGATCACCACTCGTCTTTGTATTATGTTTAAAATGAAGATGGTTAGCATCTTGTTTACATAATGTATTTATAGTAAAGTACATTTTCTTATCTAAAGTATCTAGGGTCTGTTCAATCGTTGTAAGTAAAAAAATAGACCTCTATCATCACATACAGTAGGTCTAATGCTGTAGCTATTTGTTATTGGCTGTTTTTACAATTATTTGCTGCTATTCATAATAAGATTCCAATACGCATATTGCTAACGTTTTGAGTAATCTTTTCTTCTCTAATGATTATAAGGATTTATATCATCAAGATACCTAATTCAAATTTAAGCAAGAAAAAGAACAAATTGTAAGAAAGAGCGTTGTTATTTCATGTAAAATGTAGAACCATCAATTATTTCAATATGTTCTACCATCTTTAACTGTTCCATAATTGTAAACAATGCTTCGTCCTTTCTTTTCGCTTCAATCATACAATCAATTTGCGGAATGCTACCTTTTATCTCATTCAAAAAACGCATGAACATTGATAGGTCAATATAATCTGCATGATGCCTAAAAGCTGTTTCGCTTTTCGGACTTGAAATATGCATTTTAATTGGGAGTGGTGATGTTTCCCAAGTATTCACAATACGTTGCCAGTTCATTTGCCAACTTTCTTGCTGATGGTGTGCGAGGTGATGGTGATAATCGAAGACGAGTGGAATATTTAGTTTTTCACATAAATATAGTGTATCGTCAACTGTAAATGAAGTATCATCATTTTCAAGCATGATCATTTTTTGAATTGCTCTTGGTACAACCATCCAATTATCTACAAATCGTTCAAGTGATTTTTCCGTTTCCTTATAGTTACCTCCAACATGCATGACACAACGGTGAGTTATATCAATTCCCATTGCCTTTAGTAGTATAAAGTGAAGCTTTAAAGTTTTTAATGAATTTTGTAAGACGTGTTTTTTGGGAGAATTTATGATGACAAAATGATCAGGGTGAAAGTCGATCCTCATTTGATGCTTGTTGACAAAATTTCCAATATCACGCAGTAACAATTTTAATGGCTGTAAAAAATTCCAATCAACAAGCTCTTCGTGGGTTGCTAATGGAATTAGCCGTGAAGTAAAACGATAAAAATGAACATCAGATGCGACATTATGTTTTAAATGTTTGAAAGTGTTGTTTAAATTTAACTGTGATATTTGTTCCAATTTATGCAATGCTGCCTCTCGATCCTGTATTTTCTGAAATTGTGAGAAGGTCATTGTTTTTGATGGAGAGGAATTTGCCAGTTCCATGCTCATTGCAACATATCCAAGTCTAACGATCGTCATAGTATTTACCTCACAATAGTCATAGATGAGTAAAGCAATGCGGTCTTATTCATTATTTACAAATATTAAAATGATATGTAAAGTTTATATTAAAGTTCATAAGAATACGCTTAACAGATAAGTCCCTATCTTTTTGATGGGGTTTTGTCCGTTAAGCGATTGTATTTTTTTATTGTCTGTAAATCCATAGGTTGATACTATACGAATTAAAAATGATTACGTGGACAGCTTTCATTCGTGTCATCTTGTCTTTAATCTTATATATTGATGAAAACTGCTTAAATTTTTGTAAAAAAGCAAGCAGAGACTTTATTTTTTGAATAGTCTTTTAAAATCACCATAGCCTTCTTCTTCTAGCTCATCCTTTGGAATAAATTTTAGTGCAGCTGAATTAATACAATAACGTAAACCGTTAGGGCCTGGACCATCATCAAAAACATGCCCTAAATGAGAGTCTGCTTGTTTACTTCTCACTTCAGTTCTTACCATATTATGACTTACATCCATATCTTCTTTGACACCTGTTTCATATATTGGTTTAGTGAAGCTAGGCCAACCACAACCTGAATCAAATTGTTCGAGAGAGCTAAATAGTGGTTCACCTGAGACAATGTCCACATAAATCCCTTCTTGCCTATTATCCCAATATTCATTTTTGAAGGGTGGTTCTGTACCATTGTTTTGTGTAACCTCATATTGAATTGGAGTTAACCTTTGCTTTAATTGTTCATCTTTTTTTGTGTCTCGCCAATGTTTTTTCAAAAATGTATCTCTCCCTGAGCCTTGTCGGTACATTTTATAGCGAAACGGATTTTTTTTGTAATAATCTTGATGATACTCTTCAGCTTGATAAAATGTCATTGCAGGTAAAATTTTTGTTACGATAGGTTGTTTAAACTTTCCACTTCTTTCGAAGTCTTCTTTTGATTGTTCTGCTAATTTCTTTTGTCCTTCTGTATGATAGAAGATAGCAGTTCTATACGAATCCCCTCTGTCATGAAATTGTCCACCAGCATCTGTAGGATCAATTTGCATCCAATATAATTCTAACAATTTTTCGTACGGAAAAACCTCTGGATTAAACGAGATTTGAACTGCTTCGTAATGACCTGTTGTTTCAGAACATACTTCCTTGTATGTTGGATTTTCTTTATGTCCACCAGTATAACCAGATATTAATTTGTTAATGCCTGGTTGCTCGTCAAAAGGTTTAACCATACACCAAAAACAGCCCCCAGCAAAAGTAGCTAATTCATTATTTCTCATCTAATCACACCTTTCAATTGTATGTAACTGATAATACATTTTTTTTATAAGAAAATGCAAAAGATTAAGCTTGTAAAAATAATGTGAATACCGAGTGCTTCTACGATTTTTAAATGATAGCACAGGAAAATGACGTAACTTCTCGTTAATAGCTAGAGGTCAATAATTTTGCTTAGCTCTAAGTCATTAACTAATTTCGCATTGATACGTCCTTTTCACAAGAAAATATTACAAATAAGACCTATGTCATTATTGTAAGATGCACTAATAAAAAGGAGGTATTGAAGTCATTAGAAAAAAGTTATTAGCCCTTGCTATGATTCTCATTTATTTATCTTCTTGTAGTAGTCAATTGGATGAATCAAAGTCAGAAAAAAACAATGTAACAGAAGTTGTGATATCAGGAGCTGAAAAGGATCCGGTTGATCTGAACAAAGGATCACTACATGTAGAAATAACATTACCAATTACATTATTCCTAGAAAATGAGATTGAATTAATAGCTTCTGATGGGATTATTGAGATAAATGATAACGGTGACGGTACTGTTACGTGTATTATGTCAACATCCAAATATGAGGAAATGAAGCAGCATATGTACGATAGTCTATTAGAGACGATAGCATGGGTTGAAAATAATAAAGGTAATGCTGCCTCTTTTCTTCATGACAATTCAATAACTAAATAAATAAAATCCCTTTTAGAAAATCACAAAATTATATGATTATTTTTAATCCTATAAATTGCTTAGCAGTTACACATATTGGCATCATTCGGTAGTAATGCTATAATGATACAAAAAATTAACAAAGGTGTGATGATACTTGTCTTGGGGTATTGTTATCTTTATTGCGATTGTATATGCTCCCATTTTTTATCGGATAAACAGGCGGATAAACCAATTGGAAGATGAAGTACGGCGTTTAAAAAATAACTAGTTTGTTTGGGTATACTCTCTTACACTATTAGTAGAAGTAAGGGAAGAAATGAACGGTCATGTACGGGGTTTTAATTAAATTTTTTTAGCCATTTGTTGACTAATGGACTTCATGTCACTATTTTTCTATGTTAATAATTGGAAAATTAACCTTTTAGCGACATATGCAAAAATATAAGCAACACAGATTGTAACATAATCTTTTACAAATGAAGACAACAATATAAATGATAGGTGGGGTAAATTCCCCACCTATTGTTGTTCATAAACCATGAATATGAAGGAAGATTTCATTGTTGTTCTGTTGTTAAATATTCAATGGCTTTAACATTTTGCTTTAAACTCAGTTCTAATTTCTCAATTTCTATCTCATTAAGTACATTTGGATTTTTCGCAAAATTTGCTAACTTATCTATTTCTGCAATGATGTCATTAAACGTTCCTTGCATATAATTGTGGAATTGTCCTTTTACTTGCATCTTCCAAGCTCCCTCCAATATAAAATATCGTCGATTTACTCTTTAACATATGTTTCGACTAATATTTTGCAGTTTATGGGGGTAGCACTAAAATTTCTTTAATAAGGCTGCTTTCGCATTGATTGATGTTTTTCATATTAAGAAGTAATCCCTACACATTAGAGTGCGTAGCAGCTTTACTACTGTATATTGAGGACTAACAATGTAAAACACTTTTTATAAGTACTTCTTTGATAACAATTCAATGTTTACGAAAATAACCTTTAGCAATTTGTGACAAGTGAGTTTCGATACTACACTTATTTTATAGCTGGAAATAATAAAACCATCTCAATATGATCATTTGCTAAGTCAAATTTATTAAACTTCATTTTCATTCCTTCATCATCTATCTGTAATTCGTTAAAGTTAACATTTATAAGCTTCTGAGAAGGCTGAATAGTAATCCAATCTGGTATAGGATAATGGTCACTAATATATTTTAATATAGCGGATACTGGTATTTTGAGGTTCCCAACTGACATCGATTGTTGTTGTAAAACAATCGTACCATCTTCCTGCAGATCGGGAATAAAGTCCATTACCATATTTATTTTTTTCCCAAACATTGAAACCGTTCCTATTAACTCAACAGTTTCTCCTAAAATCACCTCGTATTCAATTGGTTGATCTTTCGATTGTTTTTTAATGTTATAGTTGATTAATTCATTAAGTTCTTGTTTGTTCGTTCTTATCAAAAATTCAGAATATTCATCATCTGTTGTAGATCGTTCTTCTAATCGCACATGATCATCCGACTGCATGATTAAATAACTAACATAAAAAACAACAATTATATTTATTGTCAATAGTCCTAAAAAAAGCCACTTCCAATATTGTTCTTTCATCATAATCCCTACTTACTTAAATTTTAGCTTAGAAATTTCTTTGAAATTGTTGATAGCTTTGTTTTAAGCTATCGTACACTCTTTCTGCAATTAGTTGATACCCCACTGTATTGGGATGAAAATAATCATTATTTAGTAACGCTTTCGTATTTTTTTCAAATAAATCTCCAATTTCCACAAAAAGGGTCTGTTTGTGGCCCAAAGCAATTTGTTTGCTTACTTCATCCCATTTTCGCATAATTATATTTATTTCTTCCAAATTATCAAACCAAACACTAAATGGATTATATAGTCCAATGATCACGATAATGCAAAAAGGGTTTTCACTTCTTATTGCTGCTAATATTTCACCTATATTTTTTTCATAGTTTTGTTGCTGCTTATCGAACATCGGAATAGTGAGCTCGAAATAGTTATCACGAACCACCTTCATAATATCATTGCCACCTATCGAAGCTACCACTATATCTGCATTCTTTAAAGAGTGAATAATCTCATTTTGTTTAACGAGCTCTAATAATTGCGAACTACGCAAGCCTCTTTTACCGAAATTATTCACTGTAACTTTATGTACATAACTTTCCTTTGTTAATAATTCCTTCAAAAAGCCAGGATACCCACCCATTCCAGAGCTATCTCCAACACCTTTTGTTACAGAATCTCCAAGTGCAACGAGAGAAACAACGCCATTTGACGCGGCTTTTACTCTTCTTGCTTCATACTTTATTACATCTGCTTCACTCATCTCTGCATAAGTATGATCATTTCCTAATAACAAGCAGCAACTAATACATACTATCCAAAACCTGAATTTCATGACAACACCCTCAAGCTTTACGATATAGGTTAAGTATCATTAGTTTATGACTTGTAATTTGTAACATGTAGCATTCATATGAAAAATTATTGGTAATTTAGGAATGTAGTAAGGTCTTAATTTACTTTGACATGGACAAGACAAATTCCTTCTTTTTCTGGAATACTGCTTAAATTTATTCATCCCTAAATTGTAGGTTAATCAAAAACGTCGATGACCCATAAAATGAACCATCGACGTTATGTTAATATTTACTAATACACCCTTAATCTATTGCAGCACTTTAATATGTGAAACGATTTCGTCATATGGTGTATCTGTTATTCCTGAATAATACTTGATAATTGTACCGGTTTGATCAACTAAATAAAAGTCGGTACCATGTAAAACTTGATCTTGGTTTGTCGGCTTTTGGACAAGTGTCTTAAAGTTACTTTTTGCAAACTCTTCGATAAAACCTTGCTCATATCCAGTTAAAAAATGCCAGTTGTCAAAATTCGCATCAAACTTCGTCCCATATTCCTCTAGTATTTCGGGGGCATCCACTTCAGGGTCTACGCTAAAGGATACGAATTCGATGCCTTCTATTTCTTCCTCTTCTAACATACGTTGTAACCTTGCCATATTTGCAGTCATCGGAGAGCATACTGTCGTACAGTTAGTAAAAATAAAATCAGCTACCCAGACTTTTCCTTCTAAATCATTAAGCCCAAATGGCTCGCCTTTTTGGTCAGTAAAAGTAAAATCTTCAACAAGATATTCCACTTGATTTGGTATTGCAGCCTTATCTGATTCAGCATTCCCGCATCCAGCTAGGATAAATAATAAAGACATTGTGATAAGTACAAGATATTTTTTTGTCATACGATTTGTTCCTTTCTTCGCATTGACTGTAAAGATGCCCATCTCATTCAGTCAATTTTTTCAACCATTTTGATTATAATAGAAAAATACACCATACTCCAACATTAAAGATAGTATATTGCACTATTAAACGTAAAGAAAGAAATATCACAGACACTAAATTGTCACAATTAACGACGTCTTTTATTTTTTGCTTTTAATAATCGATCAAGCCTATCCTCATGATCATCGGTTTGGGCAATTTTACTGTTCGCCTTATTATCACCATTATTTTTGAGAATCTTATTATCCTTTTGCTTAACGTTAGAAATAGGCTTGTTACTAACGTTCTTTGTTACATTTTTATCAATAGTCATTTTAGTCTCTACTTGATGAATACGATGTGTAGATACCTTTTTCTTTTCTTGTAATCTTCCGAACGTTTTTTCTATTTTTTCATTTTTGGCAGCAGCTTCATGCTGATGGTTTGAGCGGATGGTAGCTACTTTGGCAATAAGCGGCTGTATACCAAATCTTCTTATAGCAATTTCTATAATAAAAAGGAAGAAGGCTAGCAACAATAATAATTCTTCAATCGTTTGCTTTTTCACATTTTTATTTGTTAACGCTCGAAATGCTTGTTCAGGACTTTCTATTAGCTTACCATTCCCAACCGTTACAATGTCTTGAAGTAATGGATCATTTTCTCTTTTTACTTCAAACTCTTTTGAATATGGAACTACTATAGCTTTGTTAAAAGTACTCTTAATTTCTTCTCCTTCACGCTTCATTAATTGCAAATAATGAATTCCAGGTTCAGCAGCAAAGCTCATTTCATACTTTCCTGGAGCTATACTACGTAGCTCTGCATCAACCTCTGAACCTTGGTCGTCCACAAGCTTGCTCTCTAATGGCAATAAATCTGTGTCGGCTGATTCAATCGTTAGTACTACTTCTTTGCCATTTGTAGTTTGAACAACATCATATGCATTCTGTTGAAATGTAGGTAACGTCCATGTAATTAGATCATTCCACATAACAGGCCACTCATTCCATGCTGGCCAAGCTCCTGCCCATTCACCTTTTAGATCAGACGTCCAAGCTATTGTTTTACCTAAACCGGATTTCCAACTAGTTAGCACTGGGTCACCCTTTTCAGATGTAAGAACTGTTTCAGCCCTTCCCTTTTCTGTCGTCGCAATATAAGCATTCATTTTCGGAATGCCCTCGCCAAACAATTGCGATACACTTGTACCTGCAATTGGTGTAGGATAAAACGGATTATCTTCAATGTATGTTCTAGTAGTCAAAGCCGTTTCTCTAGACAATATACTAGGAATTGTTGAGGCATCAGCAACATCATAGAAGCGCCCATTTCCTTCCATTGCAAGAGATTCAAGTAATCTTCGGTCTGCATCTGAGCCAATTGCAACAGTCGAAATCGTAATATTATCATTTAATCCATCAGATATTAATGAGTTATAGTCAGCATTGGTTGCAGATTGACCGTCTGTTAATAAAATGATGTGTTTTCGTTTTAACTCAAGAGGTGTTAATTGATCATACGCTTGCTGTAAAGCGGGAAAAATAGCTGTCCCTCCACCTTCCTGAATTGAACGAATACTATCTACTACCTCTTGTTTATCATCTAGGGGTGCAGTTTCAACAATTTGCCATGGTTTGTCGTCAAAAGCGATAAAACCAAGAGTATCTTTATCTCTTAATAATTCAACCGTTCGTGCAGCAGCTTCTTTAGCAAGGTCCATTTTATAACCTGCCATACTTCCTGAACGATCTAACACAATGGCCATTCCTAAGGACGGCATTTCTTGTTTACCTTTAAGCTCCATATCCACAGGAAGAATATCCTCAATTGGTGTTTTAAAATATCCACCAAGACCGAAGCTTTCCATACCACCTGTCATGATGAAACCTACACCGAAATCATTTACAGCCGTTTTAATCATTTCCATTTGTAATTGGCTGACCTTTGTAGCTGAAACATTAGCAAAGACGATTGAGTCATATTGTAGCAGAGAAGCAATATTGGTAGGCAATAACTCTGGTTTTGTTTCTACTATACTCAAGCTGGCTGAATTAATCGCGTTTGCTAAATTATCCGCATCACCTTCGTTGCCTTCAACGATCAAAATAGTTGGTGTTCCTTTTACGCTAGCAACTGCATGGGCAGCATTATTTTGTTGTACTTCATCACCTTCTGCAATGATTTCTGCTTTATATGAATGCAATGTAGTAGAATCTACGATATGTGAAAAAGAATAACTGTTTCTTCCTTGCTTTACATCAATCTTTTCACTAATAATTTGTTCATTGTTTTTCGTGATTTGTAGAGTAGCATTCAAATCTTGATTACTTTCTATATCTATACTTAGCTTTGCTTGTTCCCCTACATATAATGTAGATGGTACTTCAAGGCTTTCTATCGCTACATCAGTTTTAGTTGCCGGTGCAAATGGCATTACATCAATTTCTATACCTTGTTGTGCTGCAAATTTCGTAGCCTGCAAAGCATCACCTACGTTTTCATTCCCGTCTGTTAATACTACAACCCTGCCTCCTGCATTTGACAGCATAGACGAAGCGAGTTGAATACCTTCTGCTAGATTTGTATAATTTGTCTTTTCCATAACAGGCAACTGCGTCGTATTCAACGGTTTTTCTGATATGGAACGAACTACAGATGCATTATCAGCCACAGATACGATACCATAGCGGTCCTCTACTTCCTTCTTATCTACCGCATCCTCCACAGCCCCAACCATCTTATTTTCTTGTTGGCCAACACTTGCAGAACGATCGACGACAAATACAGTCGTCACTCCATTAATTGGGTATAATATAGTCGGTACCGTCAAGGCAAGGATTAATAATGTATATATGATCGATCTAAGCGTAATAACAGACACTTTTTCAATCTTACCTAGCTGTGTTCTGTCTTTCGCAAAGAACACAATCGTCATAATTGCAGGTATAAATAGTAAGAGCAGGAGAGGATACTTAAGCTCTAATCCCACGTCGGTACACCTCCCATTCCACAATTAATATCATAGTGGCAATTAATATAAACCAGTATGAAGCGACATTATGCCGTTTGCTTGTATTGTTTTCAGCTTTAGAGTCAGATTCAGCTAAGACAAAACTTTCTGAAGACACCATCTTCTTTTCACTTTCCTCTAAGATGACTGCAAATAACTTTTCCTTCTGTCCATCTTCACCACGTTCAATAAACCTATAAATTCCAGGTTCATTTGGAACTGCTAAAACCCCATCATCCATAGTCATATCCTTCACTACTTCATAATCTTCATTAAGAATAGAACGACTTGACGCATCCGTCGATAAAGAAACGTCTCTTACCTCACCAGGAGAAAAATAACCTAGTTGAGAATTCTGCTCAGTTAAATAAGTGACCGCATTATATAAAAAGATCGGAAAACTTGCATGTAGAGGCCAATCTGAATCTTCGATATCCATGGACAAGAAAATTATAGGATGTCCTTCATATGTGCCCTTACTAATAAGATCCGTTTTACCACTTGATGCAATTGTAGATAGTTCTAAACCTTCAAGTGGGTACGCATTTTGAACGTAAATATTATTCATGTTAACAAATTGAAATAATGGATCATTACTCTTCACTTCAATTGCTTGTTCAAGTTGTACTTTTTCTTTTACTTCATAAGAACCACCTAAGGTAGGTGACAGAATCATTAAGGGACCATCGGGCCATTTTTCCTCAGGTAAATTACTTACGATATATACTCCGTCTTCACTGTCTGTGAGGTCATCAACACTGTCTGCTTGAACTACTTCTTTACTCATATTGACGAGTGCTTTAGATATAAATGGACTCACATTACCTATTAGATTGACGGTTGGGTCATCATTTATATTCATAAAAGCAACACTGCTATTATCGAGCTGATAATCATCATTTACATGAATAGTTGCTTTGTAATAATCGTATTCAGGCAGTTGAGGAATTTGAATATCACGTATTGTTTTAGGCTCAATTTCTTCCTTTGATGTATGCAATTGCTTACCATTCGACTCAATATTTATTGTAAATATTACCTTACTCGCTGAATCATTTGCTACAGACGCAACTGCCCTTATCTCATCACCAATTTCACCGACACCGAAAGATCTTAAAGAAATATTATTTGTTGAAGTACCGATGTTATTTACGACAATCCTCTCGTCAACAAACATTGTAGCTATGTCTTCCTCCATAACCGAATCAGAAAAAACTTGGATTTCACCTGTATCATCTGCTAATAACGCAGCTCCATATTGAATTGCTTCAGCAATGTTAGCATTCTCATAAGACAATTGTAAATCACTGATCACTTTACGGATGTTTTGCTTATTCGGATCTTGTAATAATAATATTTCCGGCTTCTTACCCGACCCAATAATTGTGACTTTTTGAGCTTGTAATTTATCTATCATTTTTGCAATCTCATTTTTTGCTATATCAATACGTCTTTCCTCTTTTTCTTTAGCACTCATTGATGCTGATGTGTCTACCACGATAACAATGTGATCCCCTTCAATTGCTGAATCATTAAAATACGGTTGGGCTAAAGCGATAATAATCATGGAAAGGATTAGCAGTTGTAGGTATAGCAGGATGTGACGCTGCAACCTCCTCCACCATTTAGATGCTTCCCACTCTTGCATCACTTGTTGCCATAACAGTGTCGATGGAATCACTTGCTGTTGATATTTTTTTCTAAATAAATAAAAAGCGATAACTACTAATAAAAAGATGCTTAACAACAAATATGTTGGCGCTATTAATCCCATCTACTCACCTCACACAATCCAACCTTTTGGCATCAACGATTCAAAAATAATTTCTTCAATTGTTTCGTTTGTAGAACATCTTATAAAACCAATTCCACGATCAAAGCAAAATTGCTCTAGATCCTCAGTATGTTGGTTTACACGGTTCACATAATTTCTTTTAATTGAAGGTAACATTGAAACATTCATTTGTTGATTCATCTCACTATCTATTAATTTTAAATCACCTTGATAGTTTGGATTAGTTTCTTCTTCCGTTAATAATTGAATTACATATAATTCCTGTCTATTCGCCTGAATTTTTTTAAGAGCAGCCGTTATATCATCTAGTGGCTCTAAAAAGTCACTTATGATGATGCTCACACCTGATTTAGGAACGATGTTATTAGTAATACTTTGCGAAAATGTAGTTTGTTCTGATACACTATTTGTTAACTCACTTATATAAAAAGCAGCCTTGTTAGCATATGCTCTCCCTTTTTTATAAAAAAACGGAGAGTCCGTAGAACATACTGGAAAAATCCCAACTCTATCATCATGACTTAATGACATATATCCAAGTGTAGCTGCTAACCTTTTAGCCAAAAGCCATTTTTCGTCAATTAGATTCATTGATTTTGAACAATCTAAATATAAAGAAATAACTAATTCTTGTTCATCTAAAAATCTCTTAATATAATGCTTGTTTGTACGTGCATATATATTCCAATCAATTTGTCGCAAGTCATCACCTGGCTGATATTGACGATAATCCGAAAAGTCCAATGATTGCCCTTGTTTCATTGATCTTCTTGCTCCTTGTTGGAAGCCACGCTTTTGTCGTTTTGACTGAATTCGATGCTTATTAAGACGCATTAATAAAGCACTGTCTAAAATGTTGGTCATTTTTTATTCACGCTTTGCTCAACAGTTGTAATTAATTCTTCAATGATGGTATCTGTACTAATACCGGCCGCTTCACCTTCAAAATTTAAAAATAGCCGATGCCGTAAAACAGCTTTCGCACACTTTTTAATATCTCCTTTTGAAAGATGAACTCTACTATTACTTAACGCATGCACCTTACCGATTTGTATCATACTTTGTAACCCACGAGGCCCTGAGCCATAACGAACAAACTTTCTTATCATCTCTGGTGAAGAATCATTCGTAGGATGACTTGCAACGATGATATTGGTTGCAAATTCTAACACATCGTCACTAACAAGTATCTCTTTAGCAAGATTTTGGATTTCAACTATATCATCACGATTGATCACTTTTTGTAATGATGGTGTTGTCGTTGTTGTTGTCTTTTTGATAATTTCCTTCAGTTGTTCTTTCGTAGGGTAATCGACGTTAATTTTCAATAAAAATCGATCCATTTGTGCTTCTGGTAATGGATACGTACCTTCAGTATCCAACGGGTTTTGGGTCGCAAGAACAAAAAAGGGCTCTGCTAATTTTTTCGTATCACCCATAACAGTTACTGTTTTTTCAGCCATGGCCTCAAGAAGAGAGCTTTGAGTCTTAGGTGTTGCACGGTTAATTTCATCAGCTAAGACAATATTCGCAAAGACTGGACCTTCGTGAAAAACAAAGTTTTGCTTTCCTTGCTCGTTAGGCTCTAACATCATTGTCCCAGTAATGTCAGAAGGCATTAAATCTGGAGTAAACTGGATTCTTGAAAAATCCAAGTTCATAACGTCAGAAATTGTTCGAATAAGCATCGTTTTTCCAAGTCCGGGTAACCCCTCTAACAATGCGTGTCCACCAGCAAAAATCGTCCATAATACTTGGTCAACCACGTCCTCTTGCCCTACTATAAATTTAGAAATCTCTAGTTTAGATTTTGATATCTTATCTGCAACTGCTTGTAATTGTTGCTCTTTTTGTGCTAATTCTACCACGATTTTACTCCTCCCCTGGATCTATTTCTGTGAAATAATCCTTCACAACTTCTTCTAAATACGATGGTAAATCTGAGCGATCAATACTCTCTCTATATGCTTGTGCATATTCTCCATAAACTTCCTCATACGGACGTAACGTACCATTTAAAATTGGCCCCTGACCCTCAGACTGTTCACTACTACCTTTACCTAATTCGCTAAAGTCATTCTCAATCGTATTAGTACCGTTCAAATACTCAGGTATTGTTAGTTCACGAGATCCTTGACCAAATCCAGCTCCAGATCCACCTGTACCTGAGCCTGTTCCACCTGAGCCTGATCCTGATCCTGAGCCTGATCCTGAACCTGAGCCCGAGCCGTTTCCTTGATTATTACCTGATTGTGATTGGTTGCTACTGTTCGTTCCACTTTGTGTTGCAGTCGTTGAAGCACTGTTATTTTGTTGTAAGGCCAGTTGTGAAGGTGTCCCTAAACCAGCATTAACCATTTGCTGTTGTAGTGATGCTGATGTCTGTTGTAGTTGTTGTTGTAGCTCATCAAGCTCTTGCAGTGAGTTAGATTCAGCAAATGCATCATTTAATTGCTGTTCAAGGTTTGCCAATAATTCATTTAGTTGTTCTGCCGAAAGCTGTTCCAAGTCTGGCTGTTGCCCAGTAGTTTCTGCAAGCACAGATTCTATTGCTTCTTTATCATTTTTAGGTAACCCGTTAAGGTCCTTCTTTAACTTTTCAAGCGCTTCTTGTAATTTTTGTTGATTTTGCTCTGAAAGTGCAGCAGACAATTGGTTCAAGCTAGATTGATTTATATTTTGTTGAATCTTTTGTAATAACTGCTGTTGCTTTAAGGCTTTTTCTTTCTTATTCGCTAGCTTTGCTTCCTGGGCCTGTAAATCAGCTAGCAATTCCTTACTATCATTCGGAGTTGACAGTTGTTTTTTTAGATCATCAACGTCTTTTGCTAACTTTTTATCATCTGGCTTGTTGATTTTTTCAATCTCTTTTTTTGTTTCTTTAGTTATTTGCTTATCGATCTGTTCAAGCTTTGCACTCTCCATGACATCATTAGGAAACATGAGTGATAATGTAGTACATACCGCCAACATTACCGAAATAACAATCTTCTTGCCATGAAATAAAGACAGTTTCCTCGTTTCTACTTGTTGATGTTCCTTTTTCATATGTGATAAAGTATCACGTCGTTGCAATTGACTAATAATCGATTCATCATTTATATACGACAAGGCTGTTTGCACACGATCTTCACCGACATATTCATCATAAAGTTGTGCTGCAACTTGATCTTTAGGTCTGTTTTTAACAGTGAATATAACTGATGTTATGATAGCAACAACACTTATGGCCAAAGCGATCATTATAGGGTGAAGTATTATGATAAACCTCGATGCGATAGCTAGGAAAAAGAATATACTAGCTACCGCGACAAACACATAATGAAGGTTGGTACTCACATGTTCCTTGAGCAATTTCTTTTTAAGAACTTTGAGAAAAGAAAAGAACTTCTGTTTTTCTTCCACTTTATCACCCTCTCTTCGGTTTCATTTTTGGGCGAAGCTTCTTAATGCTGATTAGTAAACATATAACTGTAATGATTAAATAGGAAAATGTAAAACTAATGAATAATGAAAAATCAATATTTGTCATATCAGCAAATTCATTCGCTGCGTTCGGTTCAAGTTCAGCAAGGATCACCGCAAATGGGTTAAACATTCCACATATATATGCAACAACATTTGTTGGTTGAGGATTGGCATTATATGAATATCCAGTCATTTGAAAAGAAAATAACATAATCGCTGCTGTACCAGCTGTAAGAAATAACATAACACCATACGTAACAATCATTGATACGATTGTTTTGCGAATAAGTGTAGAACATAAAATACCTATACTCCCTACAGTTACTATCGTTAGTAAATAAATGACAAATACTGATATTAAAGTGTTCGGTGACACCCCACCAAATAAGAAGACGATACTATATAATGGTAGTGATGAAAAAATGATTAAGAACAAGTACGCCAATGAAGAAACCAGTTTGCTAACGATAATACTCGTTGAAGATTGCTGTGTCGTTAACAAGATGTTTAATGTTTGTCTTTCACGTTCACCACTAACGGTACCTGCCGTTAACCCAGGGGTCATAAATAATATGAGCCCCAATTGTAGAACTGATATGATCATAAACATTTCTTGACTTTCATTCGGTTTAACAATTCCGCCTGGAGAGTTTGAACTATCTAAATAAATATATCCTAGTGCAATTCCTCCTAAAACTAATAGATAGAATAAAATGCCAAGGAAGCTTTTAAATGAACGAAAACGGAGTTTAATCTCCTTATTTAACACTGGATTAATTAATAGGCTTCTCATTGTCACTCTACCTCTCTCGTGATTTCTAGGAAAATATCTTCCAGGTTAGAATCTTCTTCACTAAATGAAAGAATAAGAAGGTTCTCAGACAACGCTTTTTTTAATAAGTTCGTTTGTTCCTGATCATCCCCTGAAAAGGCAAATGATAATACATTTTCAAACCTTTCGTTCCTGTGAAGATTTGTAACAAACTGTTGGTCTTCAAAAAACGCATAAGCTTTTGCCATATCATCTACTAATTTTACATTAATTACTTTATTTGCTTGTAATTGTTTTTGTATTTGAGCGACTGATCCTGTCGCTACAAGCTTTCCACTGTCAATTACCCCAATTTCATCACACATCTCAGCAAGCTCTGGTAAAATGTGAGAAGAAATAATAATCGTTTTACCCATGTTCTTTAGCTCTTTTAAAATCTCACGCATTTCAATTCTTGCACGGGGGTCTAACCCTGATGCAGGTTCATCCAAAATTAGCAATTTAGGATCATGAATTAAAGCACGAGCGAGGCAAAGCCTTTGTTTCATTCCTCTTGATAGCACATCCACATACGAATCCTTTTTATGTGATAAATTGACCAGTTCTAATAGCTGTGGTATGAGCACGTTTCTTTCACGTTCTGGAATGCCATAACTACCACCATAAAAATGTAAATATTCGATTGTTTTGAATTGATCATAGACCCCAAAAAAGTCTGGCATATACCCTATTGACTTTCTAACATTTTTTGGATCCTTCGTCACGTCATAACCGTTTACATATGCTGTTCCAGATGTTGGTGCCATTAATGTTGCCAAGATCGAAAAAGTAGTTGATTTACCAGCACCGTTGTGACCTACAAACCCAAATACAGTACCTTCTCTTACATTGAGGTTTAATGAATCAAGTGCGGTAAAGGAACCATATCTTTTCGTTAAGTTAATTGTTTCTATCATTTGATTTCCCCCTCAACTGAAATAGTAGGCACACGAATATCTTGATGGTCCGATACTTCTAATTTTATAGTAATTATGCCATTTTCATTAACAAACTCGTTGACATTTTCTTTAAAGTTAAAGAGCTGTTTACCTGACAATTCAACCGATTCACCTGTAACATTATTCAATAAGCTATATGCACCAGCTGCTTCACGATTTAAGCTAATTTTCAAGCTGGAAAGTGATGAATCTTTTGCTGTTATGGATGAAGGAATTTGATAAGATATCAAATATTTACCTTTTTCCATATAGATCCAGTTTTCACCGTACTCCAAACCATTGTCAACTACTCGACCATTTTCTCCCTCCTCAACTGAGACACTTGGTATAATAGTTCCTTCAGGTAGCAAAAATTCTCCTACACCTACAGTATCTATTTCTACATTTTGCATTAATAGGTTCAATGCATTATTAACTGATTTTTTATCCTTTATTGATATATCAGTAATTGAGTCGTTTGTAAAAGCGACTAGAAGAGGCTGATTATGTTTTGCTAAAGAATATCTATCACTTATGGCTGTTGACAATAAACGATATTTTCTCCAATTCTCTAAGTCATTCTTTTCTATTTGCCCACCCCAAACGTCCATTCCTGGAAAGGCAGACAATGCAGCAGAATGTGTTGGACCAGCTACTACGTTAGCCAAATTATTTGATTTTATATCCAGTGTTATATCCGTTGTGGTACCTCGCTTAATATTTCCTAGATCATAAGCATGGCTACCAGCGACTAAATACACTTCCTGCAAATCCAAATCTAATTGGTTGCTTAATGACCCTACTAATTTCCCATTTTCTACTTGAAGCTTCACATCAATTTTGCCTATAGGCTCATTTGTAATATTTCCCGTCGCTGAGCGTAAAGACCAATATTCAACGTCATTATAAGTAAGTGCTGTCTTACCTTGACTACTTTCAACCATAGCAAAATTTTCAATGACATCAATTGAGTCAGAATAACGGTTTAATATTGGAATAGGTTGATACGATTCAGACTTTGAAGTAAGGGTATAATCACCACCATTGTTGGATAAGAATGTAGCAACTCCTAATCCATTACCAACACCTTGTTCATCGATAGCTAATATACTTACCTCATTTACTTTTACACTACCTAAACGATCCTTCGCTCCGACGAAAAATATTGACACAGTCACAAGAATAGAAATAGTTGGAATGATAATCCAAGCTTTTTCCCG
Organism: Nanhaiella sioensis; assembly: GCF_046557775.1. Classification (NCBI taxonomy): domain Bacteria; kingdom Bacillati; phylum Bacillota; class Bacilli; order Caryophanales; family Bacillaceae; genus Nanhaiella; species Nanhaiella sioensis. Next base: position 4,629,647 of record NZ_JBKAEG010000001.1, on the reverse strand, counting down.
TTGATCAACTTTTCGTAGAATAATATATAGAACAGGGATGATTACTAATAAGTAGATAACAAAAGTAAGTATCAATATATTTAACGGTATAGCTGATGAATGGAATATCTCTGCAATTTCTGATAAATCATAATGGAAATAGTTTTTATCATAATTCTTTTCTACAAGCTTTGCAAAGACATCATCCCACCAATTTGCATATCCACTCCATATACTTAAACTTTCTGCTCCTATGTTAAAAGTAAATTGAGTTATTTCACCACTACCAACATCTTTATTTAAAGTGATAGGTAATGAGTTATCAGAAAATACTACCTTCGTTTTATCTACTAAATCTCCAGTCATAATAGGAATATTGGTTAATGTCGGCAAATCATCTCCACCGTACTGCTGTAAAAAAGCAAACTGATCAATAAATTGTTCATTCGTAACTTGAAGTGGTAATAAATTACCTACTTCCCCTAGCTGGGTGGCTATATTCGGTACACTCCCAATAATTAAATGTCCCCCACTATTCACCCAATTTTTTATAGCCTGTTGCCTTTGTGTTGATAAAGACGTCACTTGAAAATCATTAATAACGAGTACATCAAACACTTGTAAGCCTAGCTCTTCATTAGGTAGTTCATCTTCTTGTATATTCAGTACCTCTACAACTTCACCATTATACTTTGTAAGCTTTAAAAAATTCAGTGAGTCCGGCGAGTCAGATAACACACCTAAAACTAAACGACTTTCATTTAAATTGATTGGCTCAAGATTTTTATTACCAATTAACTCAACTTCTTTGTTATCTTCCCAGCTTCCCTCATAAAATTTAATTAATGATTCTTTATTTGAGGTTTGCATGCGTACTAAATTTTCCTCAAGTCCTGAAATTGAAGTTTGAATTTTTTTTGTTTCACCTTTGGCAAGCTCCACATGGATAACAGTATTACCGACTTTGCGATTAGTTTCGGAAACAATTACTAAATCTCCACTTACCGCTTTCTCATTTTCGTTTGATAACGTAATGGTTACTGGAAAGCCTCGTCCCCTTTGAACCTTTTTGTCAAAACCATATGAAACATCAACCTTTAAGTCGTTAGCTGCTAAAGCTGTTTCTGTAAATAAGACACTACCTACTAGTAATAATAGTAATACTAATATATATCGCTTTATCTTCAATGCTTCCCTCTCCTTAACAAAATCTAATTTCTCTTTTTGTATTTTCTGTATTACTACTCATAGTACAGTGATATTATATCTAATAACATTATTTTTGTGAAGTGCATAGTCAAAGTTTTTTCAAACCTACAAAATATTAAACGACATATACGCACAAAAAGTTACATAACATATGTACTATATATCACCTTATTTCCTTATTGTCGTGTCTTATATTACAAGGTAATTCTTAAGTTTTTAATTACATAAAAATGAAGAATTTATGAAGATATGTTTTAAATAATGGATGTTATCAATATGCGACAAATTCCAGATACATTCAACGCGTACAATCATACGTATTATTAACCCTCTTAACATTACAGCAAATAACCCCATTCTATATTGCAAGACGGGGTTAACAAAATTATAGTGCTAGTTCTGAGCTAAATTACCGTATTGAAGAACTCTAGTAACTTTCAGTCTACTTATTTTGTATAACACTTATCGATACTAGTTTACAATAGGTAAATATAAGCTAAAGGTGGTCCCTTTATTCTTAATACTTTCTACTATAATTTTCCCTTTCATTTGCTCAATAATTTGATAACATACCATAAGACCAATTCCTGTGCCCTTCTCTTTTAACGAATAAAAAGGTGTGCCCAAGCGATCAAGCTCATCCTGAGTCATTCCAATGCCAGAATCTGTTATCTCAATGCGTACATATGAACTATCTTTTACACATATGACTGATAACTCTCCCTCTGCTTTCATTGCTTCAATGCCATTTTTCATAATATTTAGCAACACTTGTTTCAGTTCCCCTTTATTTCCTTTTACGTAAAGCCCTTCTTCTACATGTTCTATAATCGAGATATTATTTTTCATCAGAGCATATGAGTTCACAATATCAGTAACATTTTTAACGATGTCACTACAATTCACTTCTGCACATTCACCTACATCAGGTTTAGCAAGAGACAAATAGTCATTAATAATCGTTTCTGCCCTGTTTAACTCATTTATCATTAAATGAATAAACTCTCTTTCTTGACTCTTTATATTTTCATTAGCGAGAAAAATCTGAAGAAAACCTTTTACTACCGTCATCGGGTTTCTAATTTCATGAGCGACTGATGCAGCCATTTGACCAATTGCATTCATTTTTTCAGCTCTTTGTAGTTCTTTCTGAAGTTTCGTTTGATGAATAATTTCATCAATTTCACCTATCGCTTTTTCAAACCCATGCAACTGTCGAGTAGCATAAGTTCTTTTTCCAAAATGCTCTGCTGTAACTTGAACACGTTCAAATATCGTTCGTAAATGCCCAACCATACTATTAAATTCATCTCTTAAATATCCTAATTCAGAAGTATCTACATATGATAGCTTTACATCAAAGTTACCTCTACTAACTTGGTAAACCCCTTCAAAAAGCTGTTTTAAAGGATCCATCATCTTAGAAAAACCCCATTGCTGAATCTTTAAGATGATACTAAATAAAATAACAAAACTGATAAATAAAGATATTAGTAAATTCCTCAAGTCCCCTTGAATCTCAGTAGCGTCTAGATCTATAGCTAACACTGCAATTATATTTTCCTCATCGTCGACAATTGGTGTAAAAGCAGTGATCCATAACCCCATTTGATCTTTATATAAGCCTGTTGCAGCACTTTTATTTTCTACTATTGCTGTGGAAAACGCATTGGTATATTCCTTATTATTATGTAAATGGTGTTCGTGCTCTCGATCACCTTGTATATTATGTTCTGAATCTACAATGACATGATAGCTATTGTAATTGTTACGATCAAAATCTAACAGGTAAGCTCTTGAATACATGGAATAGTTTTCATGAATATGATTTAAGAGGTCAATAATGTGAGTTCTTGAAGGGGAATTTATCTCTTGGTTGCTCTTAATTAGAGTAACATCCTCTGGTGCCAATGTTTCCTTCCATAAATTAGATAAATTCATCGCACTTTCAGACAATAATTGAATTGTAGCATTTTTTTGTATTTGGTAGCTAATTACCGCTGTTGCAGTGCCTAAAAAAATGATAAAAACTGATGAAAAGATTAATGTTTTTTTAAAAAAACTCAATCGATGGAATTTATGTATCATCAGAACATCCTTTACAAGTTAGTGTATAGAGTTTTTTTCAACTTCTGCCACATAAATTCCTCTTTTTCATACTATTATTTATAAAAAAACTACTTAATTAACATAATTATCAATTCTTAAACCTAAAAACACCAAAAAATAAAGATTGACATTACCATAATAAGATGTAGACAACTGTCAGTTGCACATTTATGACATCAGGCATTGACTAAATATAAGATAAGCTAATTAATTTTGATGAAAGGAATGACTTAAGGATGTCTGATTGTCGATGTAAAGGAAAAGGAAGTAATGAATTATTTTGTCGCTGTGAAAATACACCTATTTCTTTTAGTGGTAATGGGGTGGGTATACCTGTACCAACACCATTTGTATCTTTAACAACAGCTACTATAATGATCAGTGAGAAGGATTGGGTGGCAAAGGTTGATTCAATGGCTGATATACTCGTTGATGTGGTTGAGGATATACCAAATCCCATCAACTTATTTTATATAGTTGAACGTATTACTGAAAGTACTACAAAAACTCTATGTATATATAACCTCACTGATGATAGGGCTAATCAGCAATATACATTAACTCCTAATAATACAGTCTGTGATGAACCAGGAACAGGATGCCATAAGTACAGATTAACTGTCATCTCAAGTAGTCCACTCCCACAAGGAGTAACACTTGCTTTCAATTGTAGATGCATCAACGTAACTACATTTCAAAAAGGGTAAATAAATATAAGCAATGCCCTACTCTATTTAAAGAGTGGGGTCTTTTTCATGTCATCATGTCAGTGTATTGCATGTTTTATTAATTTGTTAGTGCATTCAAAAAGAATAACTAGCATTACTGGACTGTCTATTGATCTAGTAATATGTATTCATTGAGCACCTCTTCTACTCTCATAGCTCTTCATTCCTAAAAAAATAGGAACGCTCCCTCTAATGACCTCACTACTCAACCCGCTGTTAACTACGTCCTTTACAGTTAACAAACATACATTCTATGATTTTTTATACATTTAAACAAGTACTAACAACGTCTAATTAATAGCTCTAATATGTATAAAAAAAGAGGATATTTGCTCATATAATGAACAGAATATCCTCTTATTTGGTTAGTCTAATTAAAAATATTACGCAGTTATTTCAAAACTAAATTCTTAATCGTACTAACACATTTGTCTTTCCTATATTTTGTTAGTCATTCACTCAATGTATAGAATGGATTAGATTTCTTTCAAATTTACCAATGTTTGAATTTTTTACATAAACGCATTTACTTTACTCAGCAAAATACATAATACTCATAGCACCTGCTCCAGTGTGGAGTGAAATAACAGGGGTTGTATCTACAATTTCAATTTCTTCATACCCAGAGGCATGACTAATCGCTTCTTTTAATTTTCCTGCTAGATCACGTGCATCTGCATGTGCTATACCTACTGCTTTTATGACTTTGCCTTCAACATCCTTAACAAATTGCTTAGTTAAATACTTCACTATTTGCGATTGACTCCTAACTTTACCAACAGGTGTAATACTTCCACCTTCGAGTGAAGATATCGGCTTTATGTTCAGTAAAGAGCCAATAAACGCTTTCCCTTTGCCAATTCTGCCACCCTTTACTAAATTTTCAAGTGTATCAACAGTAAGATATAAAAAACTATTGTTACGAATTTCTGTTAACCTATTCACAATATCATCTACACTTTTACCGTCTGAAGCCATCTTTGCAGCTTCTAACACTTGAAAACTTAAAGCTTTAGAAAGGAACCTCGAATCGACAACAGTCACATTGGCTTTTGATATTTCTGCAGCAGTTTCTGCAGATGCAACAGTACCACTCATACCACCTGTCATATGAATGGAAAGCACATCATAGCCTTCTTCATCTAATCTGTCATATAATTCAACAAATTGTCCTGTAGATGGCTGTGAGCTTTTCGGTAATTGGGCAGCTTGTTTCATTTTATTTAGAAATTCACTAGGTGAAATGTCAATTCTGTCAAGAAAAGATTTCCCCTCTATTGTTATCATTAACGGTACCATTTCAATGCCATATTTTTGTAAAACCTCATCTGAAACATCAATTGTGGAATCAGTCACTATTTTTATTTTTCTCATCAACTTCACTTCCCAACATTTTTACGTCTGTTTCATTATACTTGTAATTATGGTCGATTGATAGGATTTTTAAAAAAATTGTCGAATTAGGGCGTGGCTCTAAGGCTCTTTTCGTAAAACTTTGTTTTTTCACTTATATTAGAGTAACAGATATGTTCGATATGTCTCTCATAATCTTTACGATAGATAGTAACTTATATAAAACCGATTCACTCTTGCTCAGTTAAACCATTTGTTAATGATGTTCCTTCATAAAACCGTAATAAATCCCCGTAGACAATGTTATCGGAGTACTCTAGCTCTTGCCTTGCTTTTTCTTCATAAGGCTCACACTTAGAGCTGTCCGTCTCTTCCCTTGTCTCTTTGTCATAGCACGTAGATTTTGTATATACATAGTTTTCAGTGATAAAGCTTCCATCTCTAAGCACAATAAAGTTTAGTTTATCTTCTGAGAAAATATCAGATCCGAAGTGCACATCATCCTTCGTTTCGACACCTAATAAATGCAGAAGTGTTGGCTTCACATCTAGTTGACCTGATACTTTAGAAATCATTTCTGGATTTTTGTCAGTCACACCCGGTATATGAATAATAAATGGAACCTTTTGTAATTGTACGACATCAAAAGGTGTGATATCTTCCTGTAAAAATTCTCCCATCGCTTTATTATGATTTTCTGAAATACCATAGTGGTCACCATAAAACACGAGAATTGAATTATCATATAAACCTTCTAGTTTTAATTGTTCGACAAAGCTTTTTAATGCTTCATCCATATATCTTACCGTCGGGAAATAACGATTAAGTGTACGACTGTTTGACGTAAATTCATCTACCATTTTATCTTCTGCATCTAGCTCAAATGGGAAATGATTTGTTAGCGTAATAAATTTTGTATAAAACGGTTGAGGTAATGTTTTTAGCTTCTCAACAGATTGATCAAAAAACTCAATATCTTTCAATCCCCAACCAATTGAATTATCTTCGTTCACATCGTAATCTACCAATGAAAAGAAACGGTCATATCCAAGATTAGGATACATGACATCACGATTCCAAAAGCTCTTATTATTTGCATGAAACACTGCAGAATAATAATCTTTTTCTTTTAAGATCTCTGGAGTAGCACGGTACTCATTTTCCGCATTCGTGAAAAACACAGCACCTCTACCTAAAGGGTATAACGAGTTTTCAACTACAAATTCAGAATCAGATGTTTTTCCTTGACCTGTCTGATGGTAAAAATTATTAAAGTAATAGCTTTCTTCAATTAAATCATTTAAAAATGGTGTAATTTCTTCGCCATTAATTGTTTCGTTCATCACAAAGTTTTGCAGAGATTCCATTGAAACCATAATGACATTGCGATCCTTTGCAATACCGAAAAGGTCTTCATCTGGCTTTGTGTAATTCGCATTTAGAAAATTCTCTATCTCAACAAATTCTACTATCCGCAAGTGCTCTTTGGGCTGACGTTTTGGACGTTAACACAAGATCATATAAGTGGTAATTGTATGACCCTATATTTTTTACGAGCATTTCACGATCAAATGTACGAGTTAGCAGCTGCGGGCGTTCTGACTCTGCAAGTCCTAAGTTGAAAAATACCACTACCGCTACAACTAAAAAATAGCCTCTACGTTCTCTGTTTGTAAAAGTTGTTCGTGATGAAAGTTTATGACGATTTCGCATCATGAAATACAATACAACAATGTCAACAAACATCAATATATCTGTAAAATGTAGTAGCTCAAAAATACTATTATCTAAATCTGCTAAATTATTTGTTTGAAAAAGTAAAGGGATTGTAATAAAGTCGGTAAATTCTCGATAATACAACACATTTGCAAATAAAATAAAAGAAACTAAGAGGCTCGTTATGACCAGGTACCTATTACGATGTTTCTCCTTAATAAACATGGCAATCCCAAACAGAATGAGTAAAAAGCTTAATGGGTTAATAAAAAGAATAAATTCTTGTAACCAAGATTCAATTTTTATATCAAAACTAGTTTTATAGACAATATACGTTTTAATCCATAATAATAGTGTTGCTAGAAGTATAAAAGACATCTTAGATAATGATGACGTATTCATATTTTTACTCCTCCATAGTTTATAGCATTGTTTGTTCAAAGGAATCATTCAGTACAATAATTCTTCTGATTCATACTATACAACCTAAATCTTAACTTTTTGATTAGGTAAATATGAAGGATTTCTTAAGATATTCATTTTTAATATTAACATTACCTAACAATACTAAGAAATCATGCACTTAATAAGTTAACTATTATTGGTTTGAATTTATTTACCTTTTACAGGAAACATCATTCAATTAGGCTCTTTTCGTGAAAATTGTTATTATTGTCAAAAAACGACTTGTAAAAGATGTCTTATATGGATTAACATCATAAGAACAGATAGTATTCATGTTTTAATTATTAGTATTAAAACAATTATAAATGTGATAGCAGCCTTGAATTATAGGCGAAACCAAAATGGTCAAGCTTACACCCATTTATAGCCGATTCCCCAGACCGTTTGTAAATGTTCATTGATTGGAAAGCCAGCTTTTTTGCATTTTTCTCTAATGTTTCTAATGTGTGAATCAACCGTTCTATCCTCAGTCTCAGAATCAAATTCCCATACTTGCTCTAAAAGGCTCTCCCGTGTTAATACTGAATTTTTGTTAACTAACAATATCCCAACCAGGTCAAACTCTTTCGGTGTAAGCACAATACTCTCATTACCGTAGGTCAACTGATGATTACTCCTGTCCCATGTAAGGCCATCAACTTCAATCTTGTTATCGGGACTGGTTCTACGTAAAATGGCTTCGATCCTTGCTAACAGAACCGTCTCCTCGAATGGCTTTGTTATATAGTCATCTGCTCCAATTCTTAGCCCTTTAACCATATCAGAGCTTTGTTCCTTTGCTGTAAGCATAATAATGGGCACATCAGAAAAGCTTCGAATTTCTTCAGCAGTGTCCCAGCCATTCATTTCTGGCATCATAATATCTAAGATAACTAAATCTACTTTTTGCTTCACCAAATAGTTGATCGCATCTTGGCCTGAGCGAACGGTTTTACAACAATAGCCATTTGGTTCCAAGTATAACTTGAGTAGCTGTAACATTCTCTGTTCGTCATCTACTAGTAAAATGTCGGGCATTAAGCATAACATCCTCCTTATAAAACAATCTTAAATATAGTCCCTTCACCTATCTTACTCTGTACGTCTATTTCTCCACCGTGACTATCGACAATACCTTTGACTATCGACAATCCTAAACCTGTACCACCAGTTGATCTAGATCTAGATTTCTCAACTCGATACAGCCGGTCCCAAATGAAAGGTAGTTCATTTGCTGGTATGCCTTCACCTTCATCCTTTACTACAATAGTAAGTTTGCCGTCTTGTTTTTTAGCATTAATTTCTACGCTAGAGTGAGATGCTGAATGCTTTAAAGCATTATCTAATAAATTGCTTATCACTTGATCAAATCTGTTTGGATCAATGCTAGCAGTAAGTTTTTCAGGGCAAACAAGCTTTAAGTGAATTTCTTTTTCACTGTATGCCGGCCTAAACTTCTCGACGATGGACGATAGGAATTGATGAAGGTGAACAGCTTGTTGTTGAATCTTAAAAACGTTTTCATCAATTTGTGCTAAGTCGAATAAATCTTTTACTAAGCTAACCACATGCGTGGCTTCCTCCTCAATAATTTTCAAATAATCATTTCGCTCTTTTGAAGTGAGATTAGTTCTCTGTAAAATATCAGCATAGCCTTTAAGATAGGCTAACGGTGTCCTTAGTTCATGTGAAATACTTGATAGAAATTCATTTCGTTCTTTTTTTAAACGCTCTAGCCTATTAGACAGAACATGTATTGCTTTAGCCAAATCACCTAGTTCATCATCTCGATTCGTTTTTAAAAATACGTTATTTTGTCCAGTACTAATCTTTTCAGTCACTTCTTTCATATCTATTAGTGGTTTCGTAATAAACCGTGACAGAAAAAAGATTGTAGCAATGGATAATAATAATGACAACAAACCAATGAAGAGAAATTGATATGTTAAACCGTTAATCATACTTCTTATAGGCTGGGTAGGTGAAAACATAAATACATACCCTTGACGTTGTCCGTCAAATATTACTGGATGAATCGTTGCTAAATACTCTTCTGTTTTCCACTTTTTTTCTAGTAACTCACCATTGTCAGGTACTATTTTTTCTTTACTTTTTTTTATTAACTCTTCTAGTTTAGAGTTAATTGTGTCAGACTGCTCTAAAATCTGAAACTGAGCATTTGTAATGACTACTGCACTAACAGCCTCCGATTCCATTAAAGCAACATGTTTAATTGTTAACTCATCAAAATTTTTTTCTAACACATCTCTATGACTTATACCTCTGCGAAATAAATCATCTGTCTCACTCTGAATACGCTCATTCACTATACCGAAATATAGTAAGAAAAAAATCATAGACTCTATAAGTAATATAAAAATAAAAAAAAGAGCTCCTAATTTTATAGCTAATTTATTGATGAAACCAGCTCCTTTACAGGAAATAGAAACAGACTGTTATTTTTAAGTTCATTCGCAACATAGGATACCCTTATTTGCTTTCGTTGTAAAATGTTCAACATCGTCACAAAATCAACTATAGAACTTATAACAGTCTGTTTTATTTTGGCTCTTGTCAAAACTTTGTTGCTATTGTTACCAAACTAGAACCACAATAATCATATATATACAGTTGTCATCGAGTTACAAAAGAAAAGATGACAAGCTGTATATGGCAACGTAAGGTAAAGTTACAATTCATCCGAAAAATTTACTATTGAATCTTCCCTTCATTTACTAACATCTCCCAATTTTCTGCTCCATTGTTGGAATAAAATACATTCCCGTTGTATGTTATAAAGGCTAGCTCATTGTCATTTTGAGGGTTGGTAGTAAAATACATGACTGCATCCTCATCCATGGAAGGCAACGTAATGATTTCTTCCGTTTCACTATCGAAGGATTTCTTAATAAGATGAGGCTCACCATTATATCCGCCATACCATAACGCTTTATTTGACATGTAGATGGACGTACCTTGCATATTATCTGAAATTAATTCAAATGACTGACCCTTATTAGTTGAGAGGTAGATTCCTTCTTTAGCTGCTACAGCCACTTTATTTGAATCGGTTGGATGGACAGCAATATTTATAATATCTTTACTTAAGCCTTCTGCATCTATCTTCTCCCAATTTTCCGCTAGGTCATCGCTTACATATAACTCACCAGCTTCTTCTAATAAATCATTCGCTTTTGGGTTAGCAACAAAAATTGTCTGACTTTCGTAGCCTACACCCATCACATGAAAATCAACAACTCCTTCTAAAGCTAATGTTTCTAATGTTTGACCATTATCTAAACTACGCTTAATCCCAAAAGGATTAACAAGATTTGAATTTGCAGCTGGATGTCCACTAGCGAAAAAACCTACATCTGCTGCGTTAAAACCCATATAATCATGATTTTCAGCTACTGTTTTATACCATTGGCCATCTTCGTACACTTTCAACCCATCATGAGCTGCAAAATAGATCGCATTTTGATTCCCAGCATATCCCAATCCGTGAACATGCTCTAATGTTCCGTTAAACGGCTCGTAAAAATCGTTATCTGTTATTTTGTTATTTGATGTTTCAGCTTTGTCAGTTTGCTTCTCTTTCTCGTTCTCTTCAGTCACATCATTATCTGTTGCAATTTCAGTATTATTTTGCGCTGAGTCGTCAGGTAGTGCTTCATTCTCATTCTGTCCACACCCAAATAATAATGTAGTAAGTGTCAACAGTGCTATTGTTTGTAGTGTCCTTTTCATATAAATTGTCACTCCTATAAATACAATATTTTCTCTTGGTCCCTATCGGAAACTTCACAGCCATCGTTACAAAAATTAGCTAGGGCAATGTTATGTTGCACAATTGTTGAAGGTATGTCTCCATTTTATAAATGGTCTTTTCGTTAACTTTGTCTTTTTTCACTTACATTAGAGTAACTAATGTGTTTATATGACATTCAAAGTCTTTAGAATAAAAATATGCCCAACGTGTTTAGCTCTCTTATAATTAAAAGCAACAATTAATGCAAAAAACACCTTCATAATTAAACAACCAATAGTACGCGAAAAGCCTTTTCTTATTATAAATAGAAAATAAGGAGATTTTGTGCAGATGCTGAGTAATTATAAGTAAAGAAGGAGGATAAAATGCTCATATAATGAACATGATACCCTCCTTTCATAATTGTATATATTAATACAACAACATGCATTCATCAAATATTACAAAAGATAAAATTGCTTTATTCTACGTCGTATCCTTGATCCTCAACTGCTTCTTTCAATGCTGCTACTTTCACTTGAGCATCATCATATTCAACGTCGACTTTACCGTCTTGAAGAAATACCGTCACGTTATCTACACCTTTAACTTCTGATAATGCTCCCTTTACTGCCTTTTCACAATGACCACATGTCATACCAGATACTTGTAATGTTGTTTTTACCATATATATCCACTCCTAGAATAATATTTTAGTGATGTTCAAAAAGTCTCGTTTTGAACATCATTATATTTTTACTCTCTTCAAGCGAAGGGAGTTTGTCACAACTGATACTGAGCTAAATGCCATAGCTGCTCCTGCTACCCAAGGTGCTAATAAGCCGATGGCTGCAATTGGAATACCTGCTGAATTGTAAGCTAGTGCCCAAAATAGATTTTGACGAATGTTTCTCATCGTTTTTCTACTAAGGTCGATTGCTTTCGGAATTAACGTTAGTTCTCCACCCATTAGGGTTATATCGGCTGCTTCAATGGCAACATCTGTCCCAGTACCGATGGCAATACCGACATCTGCTGTTGCTAGAGCTGGTGCATCATTAATTCCATCACCAACCATGGCAACTTTCTTCCCTTGTTGCTGTAGTTCCTTCACGTGGTTTGCTTTTTCTTCAGGAAGTACCTCTGCAAATACATGTTGTATCCCTACCTGTGAAGCGATAGCTTGTGCCGTTCTTTTGTTGTCTCCTGTCATCATATATACTTCAATACCTTGTGATTGTAGTTTGTCGATAGCTTCTTTTGCTGTTTCTTTTACTGTATCCGCCACTGCAATCACACCAGCCAGCTGTCCTTCTATCGCGATCATCATCGCTGTTTTTCCTTCTTTTTCAAAGGTCTCTAGCTTTTCATTATAAGAATGGAAGTCTACTTGATGTTTGTTCATAAGCTTGCGTGTTCCAGCTAGAACATCTTTCCCTTCAATACGGGCTTCGATGCCATAACCAGGTATTGCTTCAAAATGGTCGATTGCTAGTTCTTTAGCTTGTTTTTCTTTACCATATTCAACGATGGCTTCTGCTAAAGGATGTTCAGATGATTTTTCTGCTGTATATAAGTACGCTAAAACATCTGTATTGTCTGCTTCAAAATCTGTAACAACAGGCTTACCTTTTGTTATTGTTCCTGTTTTATCTAACACAATTGCTTCGATTTTATGAGCAATTTCTAAATGCTCTCCACCTTTAAATAAGATCCCATTTTCGGCTCCTTTACCTGTTCCAACCATAATTGAAGTTGGGGTAGCTAACCCTAATGCACACGGGCAAGCGATAACTAGAACGGCAATCGCTACTTCAATTGCTTGCGGCACATCCCCTGGAGCAACAACCATGATCCATACTAAAAAGGTGACGAGCGCTATTCCAACGACGATTGGTACAAAGTAGCCAGAAATAATATCTGCCATTCTTTGAATTGGAGCTTTTGATCCTTGTGCTTCTTCCACGACACGAATGATACTTGCAAGCGCCGTATCTTTTCCTACTTTTGTCGCCTTCATTTGAATCGTACCATTCTTATTAATCGTTGCACCAATCACACGATCTCCTTCAGTTTTATCGACTGGAATTGATTCACCAGTAATCATTGATTCATCAATTGAAGATCGTCCAGCAACGACTTCCCCATCAACAGGGATCTTTTCACCAGGCTTTACGATAATGATATCGTTTACGACAACTTGCTCAATCGGAACCTTCGTTTCGATGCCATTTCTTATGACAGTCGCTTCTTTCGCTTGTAAATTCAACAATTTTGAAATGGCTTCTGTCGTTCTTCCTTTTGCCAATGACTCAAATAGTTTACCGACTAAGATGAGTGTAATGAGAACTGCACTCGTTTCAAAGTATAAATGCGGCATATACTGTGGATTACCTAGCGTTCTTAATGCTTCCACTACGCTATAAAAATAAGCTGCTGACGTTCCAAGTGCCACAAGAACATCCATATTCGCACTTTTATTTCTAAGTGATTTATAAGCACCTACGTAAAATTGCCAACCGACGTAAAATTGAACGGGTGTAGCAAGTATAAATTGAAACCAAGGGTTCATAATAAATGAGGGCATCGGTATCCCAAGATCCCACGGTGCATGACCGACCATCGAGTAAAGAAGTGGTAATGATAATAATATAGAAATGAATAGTTTCGTTTTCTTTTCCTTAATTTCTTCCTCTTTATGAGATGCCTTTTCTTCTCTTGTTTCCTTCACTTTGGCATCATAGCCGAGCTTTTGAATTTTGCCAATTACGTCATCAACACTAACTAACCCTGGTTGAAACGATAACGCAGCTGATTCAGTTGTCAAATTAACCGTTGCAGCTTCAATACCGTCCATTTTATTTACCACTTTTTCAATCCGCGTGGAGCAGGCAGCACATGTCATGCCGTATATATCAAGGTCTACCTTCTCAGTCTGTACACCGTAGCCAAGTTTGTTAATTTTTGACACTACCTCTTCTGGCTTCACTGTATCACTATTATACTTAACCGTTGCAGCTTCCATCGCCAAATTTACATTCGCTTCCACACCGTCCATTTTGTTTAAGACCTTTTCAATTCGTGTGGAACACGCGGCACAAGTCATCCCTGTTATCCCCAATTTCATCTGGTTTTGGGTCGGGTTTTGTACTAATTGACTCTGCTCGCTCATATTGATCATCTCCATATTTATGATTTAGAGAACTGTTTAATTACTTTCATTAACTCTTCAATTGCTTCATCACCTGAGCCTTCTTTTATAGCGTCTGATACACAGTGATGTGCATGTCGTTCTAATAATTGAAACCCTACATTTTTCAAAGCTGAATTGATCGCAGAGACTTGGATAAGAATATCTACACAATAACGATCATCTTCAACCATTTTTTGAATACCTCGAACCTGTCCTTCTACTCTTTTTAAACGCTTTATTAACTGATCCTTTTCTTTATCACTTCGGGGCGTCGCAAGCATTTTCCCCTCATCATTAACATGACAATCATTATCCATTGTGATCACCTCTTAATTATATAGTATACCCCTGTAGGGTATCTGTCAAGCGGATAATTATCTTTTTTCGAGACCTTCTTCGACCTCCTGCAATAATTGATTAAACCCTACCCGATCTATAAATTTCGCAAAGTGCTCTCTCTTCTTGCCTTGTTGTTGATAAGCTGCTAGTATATCGTCTATTGTTGTAAATAAATCTTCTGGACTAAGTTGGGATTTAAAAAGCTTTGCTATTTTTGCATCAACGCCTTTTGCTTTGCCACCAATGTAAAGATCATAGTGATCTTTATTTTTTATAACCCCAATATCGTTCATTAATGGTTCACCACAAGCATTTTGACACCCTGTATATGCTGGACGAACTGGAAATGGCACTTCTCTCCCAGCAATGCGTTTATTAAGTTCGATAGCTACAGGCATTCCTTCTTCTTCAGCACCCTTACAAAAATTACATGTTCGTAGACTTTTTACGTACATACCGACTGGATAACACGAAAATCCATTGTTCTCTAAATCTGCGACAACTGTATCGACTTTACTTTCTGGAACGTCTATATAGAGTTGTTGAAAGGTCGTGAGCTCTACCTCACTATCTTCCCCAATATGTTTAGCAAGGACCATTAATTGTTTGGAGGTAAGTTTTGCCCCGAAGCCTACACCGCCGTTGACAGCTAATGTGATTAATTTCCCTTTTGTCATATTTCAGTATCTCTCCAATCTTTCATTATGTTAAAGTATCAAGCTTACACTTATAATACTATACCCCCCTACAGTAACTGTCAATGCTTTTATTATTGTTATTTTCGAAAACGATGTAACCACTCTTACAACATTAGAACAGCTAAGTAGATTAATACGCGTCATCGTTGTTCATAATAAAACGTAGCCTTTTGCAGGCAGGGGTTAAGAAAAGAGCCATATAAAGAGCGAAAAAAAAGACCTCTGAGAGGTCATTTTGCAACTTCATTTGACAACATATCTACTTGATCCCGCTCTTCTTTTTTCTGTTTTTTCTTGTATACAATTTTCGAAAGTATTATGCTACATTCATATAAAAATAGTAACGGAATTGTAACTAAGAAGTCAGAAATAAAATCAGGTGGTGAAATAGTAACTGAAATAATAACTAGAACGAAATAAGCGTATTTTCGTACCTTTTGCAAAACATATGGATTGATGATACCTATACTCGTCAAAAACATAACCACAACTGGTAACTCAAACAAGATCGCAAATGGTATCGTCATCGTTAAGACGAATTGAAAATACTTTTCTGCCGTGAACATCGTATCAAACATTTCTTCACCAAGGTTTGTTAAAAAGCCGAAAACAACGTCAAGTATAACAAAATAGCCAAAACACAAACCTAGAATAAATAAAATAAATAAAGCAGGAATATAAGAAAGTGTTATTTTACGCTCCATTGGCTTTAACGCTGGCTTAACGAATAGCCATATTTGTAGTGCCAATATCGGAATTGTGCAAGCAATCGCTAATATTCCAGCAATTGTAAAATAGACCCATAATACTTCACTTGGACCTAATATAACTAACGTAATACTATATGGGTCTAGACCCATTACAAGCCAATTATATATATCTTTAACAAAGATAAATGCTAAAATAAAAAAAATGATAAAAGCCACCATTGTAATAAGTAGTCGTTTTCTTAGCTCATCTAAGTGGTCTACCAATTTCATCTCTTGATCTTCCATCTCCAAACACCCGCCTCAGTTTCATCATCCACATTTCAAGAGGGTGACCCCTGAAGAATCTTCTCTCACAATCCTTTATATGTTGTATATAGGTATCGCCACCTGGAAGGTTATACAATATATAGAGGCTACGAAATCTAATCCTTTCACTATGAGCCACCCTCTTAGGGTCTTTATCATTACCTTTGTTGCTGCTCGTGCTATTTTGAACAGCTAGAAGAGGTTTATGCGATTGTCACCAAATTTATAGAAGAAACATGAATTACGAATAAATCATCCGTAAATAACCTTAATTAATGAAGAATAGAATAAATGTATGGATTTTTAGGTCGCTTTCTTCTTTTTATCTTCTTCTAATTCGTCAATCACATCGCTAGTCAATTCTTTAGTAGATGTTTTAAATTCTTTCAGCGTTTGTCCAAAAGATCTCCCAATTTCAGGAAGTTTTTTTGGGCCAAATATAACTAAAGCAATTACTAATATAAGGATAAGGCCCGGAACCCCAATGTTTGTAAGCATGTTCATCATCCCCCCTGTTTCCTATTTCATGAAAAGCTTAGTTAAATTATATTATTATTTCCAACAAAAATGGATGATGGACGGAGATTATTCACAAGAAGTTCATATTTTCTTAAATTCACAACATCTTCTTGTTAACAGAAAAGTAATCTGTTAAATAAACAAATGAAAAAGATTGCTGTCCTTTTTCACTTCTTGGTATGCAAAACCTTTTTTGTTCATACGTTCTATTAATGGTTTATAGTCATTTTTGTGCTTTAATTCAATGCCTACTAATGCAGGTCCATTTTCTCTATTATTTTTTTTCGTATATTCAAATCTTGAAATATCGTCAGTTGGACCTAACACTTCATCTAGAAATTCTCTTAACGCCCCAGCTCTCTGAGGGAAATTAACAATAAAATAGTGTTGCAAGCCTTCATACATCATAGACCGTTCTTTAATCTCTTGCATTCTTCCTATATCATTATTACCACCACTTATGACACAAACAACAGTTTTCCCACGTATTTGGTCTTTATAAAAATCTAATGCTGCAATTGGTAATGCGCCTGCAGGTTCAGCAACAATAGCATTCTCATTATATAATTCAAGGATTGTCGTACAAGCTTTCCCTTCTGGAACTAACAGTACATCATCTACAACAGCGTTACTTATGTTAAACGTCGTATCACCAACTTTTTTCACAGCAGCTCCATCAACAAATTTATCAATTGTATCAAGAGTGGTCACTTCCCCCTTCTTTCGAGATACATCCATGGCAGGAGCTCCCTCAGGTTCAACACCAATGACCTTTGTTTGTGGTGAAATGCTCTTTACATAAGTACCAATGCCCGAAATGAGACCACCACCACCTATACTAGCAAAAATATAGTCGATTGGTTCATCACAATCATTTAGTAGTTCTACTGCCACAGTACCTTGACCAGCAATAACGTTCATATCGTCAAATGGATGGATAAATGGTCTATTCTCTAATTTACTGCATGTCATTGCTTGCTCGTAAGCATCGTCAAATGTATCACCTGTTAAGATAATTTCAACGTTCTCTTTCCCAAACAGCTCTACTTGTGATACCTTTTGTCTTGGAGTTGTTGTTGGCATAAATATCTTGCCATGAATTCCAAGATGTCTACAAGAATATGCAACTCCTTGAGCATGATTGCCTGCGCTTGCACACACTATTCCAGATTCCAACTCTTGCTTTGATAAATGTTTGATGCAATTAAATGCTCCGCGAATTTTGAAAGAACGGACAACCTGTAGATCCTCTCTCTTTATATATAAATTACAGTCAAATCTTTCTGATAAGACTTCATTGCGCTGTAAAGGGGTATGAGTTACTACATCTTTCAATGTTTGATGGGCAATCATTATATCCTCGAGTTGAACACGCTTTACTTGTTGTTTAACTTGTTGGCTCATTATACAAACCCTTTCTGTAAGTAGTAATTACTTTAATACGTTAATGTTGTGATTGGAACATTATATCATGAAATATTTAAAATGAAATATATTTTCAGAAAATATTTTAAATTTCTCACCAACAATAAAAACATGCAATTATACTTGTGTTTGTTATAATGATTATCGGAAATAACATCATTAATCGCACCTGTTCAATACATTAGATGCAGTAAAATTTCTTATGCACTTGTTACCTCTTCACTTCTCCTACGTTCATAAGTTAAGAAATAATAGTCTATATTGTTATCTTCATCCTTCAAACCTTTTGTCTTTGATTTTAAATGCCAGTCATCATCAGAAATCATAAAAGGAAAATACGTATCCCCTGCATATGTAGCATTAACAAACGTAACATACAGCTTATCGACATATTGAAATAGTTGCTTATAAAGTGTTTCACCACCGAAAATAAATACTTCCTCGTTGTTAGCTTGTTCTTCAATACGAAAGATGTCATCGATTGTATGAATCAGTTGAACGCCTTCTATTTCAATATTTTGATCTCTCGTTAAAACCACATTTTTTCTATCTGGTAACGGTCTTCCTATGGAATCAAATGTTTTTCTCCCCATAACTACAGTGTGACCCATCGTTATGCGCTTAACGTGTGCTAAATCATTAGGTAGATGCCATGGAATGCTGTTGTTTTTTCCAATCGTACGGTTTTTATCAAATGCAACAATGATTGATAACATCTATTTTCCTCATTTCATTAATGATAAGCTGCGTATATATTTCGCTGTTAAGGGGGCATTTTCCGCAAGAAGTTCTCTCGTTTCGTTACTTGTATAGTACATAGCAAAAGCTTCTGCAAAAAATTCCTCTGGATAATCATTAAAATATGGTTGATTTGGAAAGATGGTCGACACTTCAGTATTCCAAGCTGCCAAAAACTCCATACTATGTCTAATGTTATCAAAAACAATCGCATCAATCGAATGCGCTAACTCGTGCAATTCAAGGTTGTGAGAACCGTGACCTTGCCCTTTTTCACTATGTCCTATTTTTACAAGGACGACGTAGTTTCCTCCCATTCCAGGAACACTATCCCACTTCATGTCAGTATCCACATAACCTCTCGGTCTTACACCTGCTAAGTGGTTAGCAAATGGTTCATTAATGATAGAACCATTAAACAATTTTACATATACTTTGTTATTAACTAATTTCTGCATTATTGCAGAATCAATTCGGTTAAGTGATTGTATTATATTAAGAACTGATCGTTCGTCAAATTCCTCATTTGGAAGTAGTAGCATCTCTTTAATATATTCATAGTTTGATAGTTGTTGAACAACTGTCATTTCATTTATTGGATGATAGTTTTTTAGAAGTACCCCATATTGATTAGCAGAGGAAGGGATCGTAAGGAAAGGGACAAATATACATAATAATAGCGTCATTTTTTTCATCACATTCAATGTGTGCCTCCCCCCAACTTGGAAATCTAGTGTAATATATATGTAATATTAGTGTAACATATATCTCACAGTGGAGGGTGTGCTCAAACTCTATTAAATTATGGAAAAGAGAAGGTGAAACTTTTTATAAAAAAATAGCCAACCTAATAATTAGGTTGGCTATTTTGGTTTATGCAGTTTTAGCATTACTTGCTTCATGCTTTTCTTCTGATTTAGCGATAAACTTCGCACATGCAGCGTCACCAGTAATATTAACTGCTGTTCTTGTCATATCAAGTAACCTATCAACACCAAGAACGAGTGCAATTGCCTCTAAGCTTAATCCAACTGATGTTAGTACCATCGTTAACATAATGATTCCCACTCCAGGAACACCTGCAGTTCCGATACTAGCTAATGTAGCTGTTAATACGATAGTAGCTAGATCGGCCATTGAAAGATCTACACCGTATAGCTGAGCAATAAATACCGTAGCAACCCCTTGCATGATCGCTGTGCCGTCCATATTGATTGTAGCACCTAATGGCTGAACGAAACCACTAATACTCTTAGGTATTTTTAAATTCTTTTGAGCTGTCTCCATTGATACTGGTAAAGTAGCTGAACTACTTGATGTACTAAAAGCGACAGCAATTGCTGGTAAGAAGTTTTTAATGAAAGTAATCGGATTCATTTTACCAAGGACTAATATAACTGAACCATATGTTATTGACAAATGTATGAATAACGCTAAAAGTACAGCAAAGAAATATTTACCCATTGCAGCAATCGCATCAAATCCTTGTCCACCTATCGCAACTGCTATAAGTGCGAATGCACCGATAGGAGCTAGCTTCATAACAACATCTACCAAGAACATTAATATGCTATTTGATTCTTCAATAATCTTTTTAATAGAAGGTACTTTTCCTTCAAGCTGTGTAATAGCAAAACCAATTAAGATAGAGAAAAAGATAATTTGCAACATGTTTCCTTCAACCATTGCTTCAAAAGCATTAGTTGGAATGATATCGATTAATGTTTCCATAACCGGTGGTGCTTCTTTAGCTTCTACTTCTGTATCTTCTCCTATAGTTAATCCTTCTACTAGACCCGGTTGTAGAATATTACCTACCGATAATGCAATTACTAGTGCAATAGAAGTAGTAATTAAGAAAAAGATAACTGTCTTGATACCAATTCGTCCTAATTTTTTCGGATCACTTATTCCCGCAGTTCCTAAAATTAGTGAGATAATAACAATAGGTACTACTAATAGCTTAATTAAGCCAATGAAGATTTTACCGAGTGGAGTTAAAATGTAAGTTTCTGCTGCGTCAAACCATTGAGGAATTCCGATATTGAAAACTAACCCGACTAAAATACCTAGACCCATACCAATTAATATTTTTTTTGTTAATGACATAACTTCACCTCTTTAATACTTTGTTGTGTTAAAAACTATAGGGTAATAATACTTATGAAGATGAGGATACCAAAGTCTTCATGCTGCTTTTTTATTTTAATACATGTGAACGATTGTTGTCAATTATCAAAATATTATGATCTAAAAAATAATATTTTGTCGAAATCACGATCCATATTGTTACAATCAACCTACTTTGTTACTCAAATATAATAAACTACTTAATAAATCAACTTCTAGAATGCATATCTATCCATTAAGAAAGTAGTTTTTTATCTGAATCATTTTTAATACTAGTTTCTAAAATAGTTTTTTAATATAGCAAAATAAACAAAAAAAATACGTTGCTTTTTCAAAAGCAACGTAAAAATCAGCCTCAGGTTTTCCACCGTGGTGGGGTATTTTTGTCCCAATATATACTTCCTAAATCGTTATGTGCTTGGAATGTATCTAGATACGTATGGTAGTGAAAATTGAACCAATATCCCTCCAAAGGTGGGTGATCCCTTCTGACATGAAAACGAACAAGGTCCTTATTTTGCTCATTATCATATATGTTAAATATTTTTTCTCCATAGCCACCAGATGGACTTTCTGTGATGGATAAGTTATGCAATTTATAATCTGGGTATTGATTAGTTAGATCTAGTATTACTTCTTCTATTTTGGGTAATACAGCTAGACGGAATTCATCCTCGATAACAGGACCAATTTTTTGTCCGAATTTTTCAAACGACTTATCTTGAACAGCAGTCATCGTCGTTTCGATAAATTGTTGCCTATTCTCCTCATCTTCTTCAACCTCTAACTGGAATAGGTGCTCATCATCTTCAGCCGTCAGATCAGGGTTAACTAAATCTTGCTTCGATGTGTCATTGGATTTAGAAACTGGGACTGTTAAAGATGGTGGTGGAGATATTAACCCAAATGTACTTATTGTGATTAAGATGACAAGTGTTTTTCTCATCCACAGTGGCATTGTAATTCTTCCTTCCTTTTTAAATAAATCTACTTCTATGTAAATGTTTTCATTCTATTATTCTACATGATGATCATAATATATTAATACGAGTTTAGTAGCATAAATATTTAAATTTTAAGTTCGATGTATTAATAAATATTATAGCACAAATAATATGTGGAGAGGAGGTTTCAAGTATGGAAAATGATATTGTATATTTTGTATTATCCATTATCACATTGGGGTTTTTAACTTATTTAAACATAACTGACTAACTTTGTGATAATACGATAAAAACACCCTTCATATACTAAAAATCAACTGCAAGTTCAACTTTAACTTATTCACTAAAAAATCTTATAGCAGTAAAGAAATAACCGGTAAACAAACTAACATAGAGGCAGCTGATGTTAATAGAGTTTTGGGTCGACTCAAATGTATGACGAGTCGACCCAACTTCGCTTATGATTGTTTATTTTTCTTTCGAGCTGAACTTTTCTGATAGTTTCCAGTTTCAGCTGAAGTAGTCCCTTGCCCCTCTACATCAGGAGAGCTTAAACCGATCGTTGCAGGGTTTTTCTTACGTTTTTTAGACACTAATATCACCTCCATCTGTATACTTTAACCTACTTAACTTATTTCATTCGAACAGCAATTTATTTAATCAAACCTCTTTTTATATTGTTTGATTTTAACTAAAGGCTGTTTACACCTTGAGTGTTGTTTATCGTACAAAGACATAAAACATAAGATACAATTTATAACGCGATTGATAAGAATAATCAAATTGTAAACATCAAATAGCGGCATGAAGATAGCCAAAGTGAAATTTAGCTGTTTTTCGTTTTTCTACAATAAAATTAAACTTGTCAAACGTGTTACTTTGATAATGATCCTTCAACACTATTCTTCGTTTTGCTACGCGCTTTGCTTCAGATAACACTTCCGCTGTGATTTCTGAATAAACTGCTAAATGTTTTAAGCTATTAATACCGTTTGATTCGGTTATCGTTTTTTCAAACATTGGATCAAAATATACGACATCAAAATAATCACTCGGACAATTTTTTAAATATAGTAAATGATCGTAATGAACAATTTCAATCCATTTCATAGCATTGGTTATCTCTAATAACTGAGAATTCCATTCATGTAGCCCTCTCTTAACCAAATATGCTAAATAACGATTTCCTTCAACTCCTACAACTTTTCCACTCCTACCAACTACATAACTCGCCAAAATACTATCAGAAGCTAGTCCAACAGTGCAATCTAAAAAAGTCATACCTTCTGAAAGTTGTACAGCTCTAAGAAACGGGTCATCAAGTCCTAGCATTATACGTTTTAAACGGAACATAGCTGAATTAGGATGAAAAAACACCGGTTCATTTGCAGTGATAGGATGTATTTCTAGTCTATTTCTACCTATCATTAGCACATCTTGGTTATAGTGGTGTTTCAATTCCTTTAAAGACGATTTTCTTCTATCAACATAAGGGATTTTTAAATCCCTCGCTACTTCTTTTGCAAGTAGAATACCATTTTCATCTGTTCGACCACCGGTTGTTGCAATCAATGTCATCACCTATTTTTAATTCTTCTGTAAAATCTCATAAATAGTTGTAAGCTTTAATTAACAAATAAAATTAAGTGTGCTTTCACGTAACATATAGAAAGAGGACGTCATATAGACATCCTCTTAACATGATTTATTAAAAGCAGATTGTAAGTTCTCCATAATCTGTTCCATCGCATGACCTTCAATTTCATGACGGGGAATAAAATGTACCACTTCTTTTCCTTTCAGTAGAGCCATTGATGGTGATGATGGCTCAAGGTCGACAAAATACTCCCTCATCTTAGAAGTAGCCTCTTTATCTTGACCTGCAAACACTGTAACAAGCTGATCAGGTTTTTTGTCATTATTTAATACAGCATGCGTTGCAGCTGGTCTAGCTAGCCCTGCTGCACATCCACATACCGAGTTAACTACAACCAAGGTAGTGCCTTGTGCTTCATCTAAAAATTCTTCAACTGATTCAGCTGTCAATAGTTCAGTAAAGCCTGCGTTGACTAATTCTTGACGCATCGGCTTAACCATTTGTTTCATATATTCTTCATAAGCCATCGACATATACAATTCCCTCCAATAACATTCCGATGCTTAAAGAATACTGTACATATCATAGAAAATCAACTAATAACAACTTAATAAAGATCTGTGACCGCACCTTTTGAAGCACAAGAGACTTGATGAGCGAATTTTCCTAGCACACCTCTTGAATGTAATTTAGGTGCTACCCAGCTAGCTCGACGTTCTTCTAGCTCTACTTCTGAGAGATCAACGGCTAGTGACTGTAACTCACTATTGATGGTTACGATATCACCAGTTTTCAACAAACCAATTGGGCCACCTACTTGTGCTTCTGGGGCAATGTGGCCAACAACAAGTCCGTGTGTGCCTCCTGAGAAGCGGCCATCAGTTAATAATGCCACACTCTCTCCTAATCCTTTACCAACTAAGATAGCTGATATTGATAACATCTCTGGCATACCAGGACCTCCTTTAGGTCCTTCATAACGAATAACAAGTACATCGCCAGCTTTGATATCATCATTTAGTACTGCTTGTGTTGCTTCATCCTCTGAATTAAATACTTTAGCTGGTCCAGTTAGGTGCTTTGTTTTCAAGCCTGATACTTTTGCAACTGCACCATCTGGAGCTAAATTACCTTTTAAAATAACTAAAGGACCCGTTGCTTTTAACGGTTCTGAAAATGGCATGATGACTTTTTGACCTTCTACTAAAGGTGGTGCCTCCGCTAAGTTTTCGGCTAATGTTTTCCCTGTTACAGTAAGACACTGTCCGTGTAAAAGACCTTCATCAAGCAATACTTTCATAACGGCTTGGACCCCACCTGCTTCATGAAGATCTTGCATCACATATTGACCACTTGGTTTTAAATCCGCAATATGAGGCACTTTCTTTTGCAATCTATCAAAGTCTTCCAATGACAAATCGACATCAACTGAATGAGCAATTGCTAATAAATGAAGAATTGCATTTGTTGATCCTCCAAGTGCTAATACAACAGTAAAAGCATTCTCAAAAGCTTCTTTTGTCATAATATCCTTTGGATAAATTCCTTTTTCTAACAAATGATAAACTACTTCTCCTGCTTTCAAACAGTCTTCGCCTTTTAAGGAAGACTCTGCAGGATTCGATGAACTTCCTGGTAAACTCATTCCCATTGCTTCTATTGCAGAAGCCATCGTGTTAGCAGTATACATTCCCCCGCATGAACCAGCTCCAGGGCATGCATGACACTCAATTTGATGGAGCTCTTCACGATCAATATCACCTTTATTATATTGTCCCACTCCTTCAAATGCTGAGACAATGTCAATATCTTTGTCATTATGTCTACCAGGTTTTATTGTACCACCGTAAACAAATACTGCTGGCACATTAGAACGCCCAATAGCGATCATACATCCAGGCATGTTTTTGTCACATCCACCGATAGCAACAAAAGCATCCAAATTTTCTCCACCAACAACGGTTTCAATAGAATCAGCAATAACTTCCCGACTAGGTAATGAAAACCTCATACCTGCTGTTCCCATTGAAATACCATCTGAAACAGTAATTGTATTAAATATTAACGGTGCGCCACCGGCATTTTTAGCACCTTCTTTTGCCTTGATAGCTAGCTCATCAATATGAATATTACATGGCGTTACCTCGCTCCATGTACTTGCAATACCAATCATCGGTTTTTTAAAATCTTCATCACTAAAACCGACAGCACGCAGCATTGCTCGATTCGGTGCTCGTTTTACATCATCACTAAGCGCTTTACTTCGGATACGTAAATCCTTGGACATATTATCAACCTCTCTTTGAGTATATATTTTAACAATATAGTTTGTTTTCATTTGTTTTGCAATAGTTTTTTTGTGAATTTTTTTAAAATACTGTAAATAAGTTTATGACTGGTTACAATTTACAAAATGAACATAGAAAAAGGGTAAGGTTCCAAAAAGTTTAATTGCTTATTTTATTGGATCAACCGCCAATAAAATAGCCAACTTATTAGAACCTACCCTATTTAAGTCTGCTTTATTTATCTATTAAATTCTGAATGTTATCGCATTGATTGTTGTTTTTCCTACTAAGAAATAAAAACGGATAAACCAAGCGGTCGTGGTAACTTTCCTCATATTAATAAGGTCACTTGGCATAGATTTATTTTTTCCTGTCCTCTATTAGTTTCAATAGCAACAAAGTTTACGAAAAGAGTCTTTCCTTAAAATAATTGATAAAAACGGATTGTGAACTCCCTTTTACGTAAATAAAATCAATGCTTATATTCATTCTAATTGGTGGTGTTAATTCAACTCGAACGAGCTGCTCCTTTTGAAGCTCCTTTTTTACACAATGTTCAGGTAAAAAGCTAATCCCCATACCTTGTATGACTAAGTTTTTTGCTGTTTCCATATTGTCAACTTCCAAAGAAATATTCGGTGAAATACTATTCGTCGAAAAAATTCTATGAATATAAAGCCAGTCCATCGAGCCATAATCAAAAAAAATGAGTGGCCACTTTGCAACTTGCTCTAACGTTATCGTTTCCTGCTTCAGCAAAACATGGTCGTTCGAAACAAACAGGCTTATAGGATCATCGTATAAATGAATCGATTCAATTTCTGGATGAGTTTCTCTTCTTATAATTCCAAAATCAACTTCTTGATTAATTACTTTTTGTAAAACGTCTTTTGAATGCCCAGTTATTATCTTCATTCGTACATTGTTAAATTCTGCTTTAAAATCAGGTAGCATAGATGGTAAGACATTATTAGCTATAGATAATGCACAGCCGATTTTTAATTCGTTCGGAAGCAGTTCTTGCTGGAGTCTATACTTTGCTTCTTGATAAGATTGCAATATTTTTTGCGCATGGGGAAAAAAATATTCACCTTTATCAGTTAGCGATACTTTATTTCCTTGACGAAGAAATAGCTTAATATTCATTTCACGTTCTAGAGATTGAATTCGTGCAGAAACAGAAGGCTGAGTCAAAAATAGCGCTTCTGCTGCTTTATTAAAGCTCCCAAGTTGACAAACATATATGAAAGCTTCAATATTATCAATATTCATACTCCCCACCCTTTTGTTTTCTCACTCTTCTAACTTATCACTCTACTAAGTTATACGCTTGCTTTATACAGAAAGTAACTCATTATTCATATTTGTTGCTATGTGTACGACCTTTTTTGCAATAATTTCAGTTGGGTCTACCACAATCAATTGTTTTGTTGATTGAAGCACAAGTGGTATTTCGGTACAACCTGCAATAATTGCATCAGCACCAAGTTCCTTCAACTCTTTAGCGATAGCTGATAAGTAAAATAATCCCGTTTCTAGTTTACCACCTTTTATAGAATATATCCCCTTCATAACATATGCTTGCATGTCTTTGTTTGAATTGATAAGGGCAATATCATATTTATTTAAACAATGCTGATACAAGTTAGATTGTAAAGTACCATCAGTAGCTAATAAACCGACTCTCTTGAATTTGTGCTCTTGTAAATATTTCGCAGTTTCAATTGGCATATGGATCACCGGTATATCAACTGAGTGTATAACAGCCTTGTAGAAAAAGTGTGCAGTATTACACGCAATCATTAATAAATCTGCACCAGCCTTTTGTAGCCGTTGTGCAGATGCTACAATTAATGGTGTCGGATCTAAGCCTTCACCTATAATTGCTGAAGTGCGATCAGGAATTTGTGAGTTGCTATCCACAATGAGGTGAAGATGGTCTTGATCATGTTTGGCTGGCGTATTATTAATTATTTTATTCATTAAATCTACTGTTGCCTTCGGGCCCATACCACCTATTATGCCTACTTTTTTGCTCTCCATCATTATCACAACCTTAAAATAATCATTAAGTATGAAGTAAATTATAGTTTTATTTTGCTTCATTGACTTATAGAAAAGTTCTATTTAATGATAGAAACATTTAATGA
The DNA here is from genome assembly GCF_046557775.1 of Nanhaiella sioensis. Classification (NCBI taxonomy): domain Bacteria; kingdom Bacillati; phylum Bacillota; class Bacilli; order Caryophanales; family Bacillaceae; genus Nanhaiella; species Nanhaiella sioensis. The sequence goes on along the minus strand of NZ_JBKAEG010000001.1, from coordinate 4,601,321 downwards.
TCCGTATAATCATTACCAACAAAAAACCAGGTGTAATAAACTCTACACCTGATTTGAATATATACATCTTATATATTAATCTTTGTTATTCCTACTATCCGTCATCTGTTTCCAAACAGACCCTTTCGCTTCCTCTCCTTCTTTAATTCGTTCAATTGCTAGTTTCATTTGCATACTTACTTCAAATTCCGGATCATTTTGAGCTTCAATTAAAGCAGGCAATGCTGAATCGTCTCCAACTTCATATAAAAACATCGCTGCTCTCCACCGAACTAATTTACTCGGATCTTGTAAAGCTTTAATCATTGCCCCAATCGCACTTGGATCTCCAATATCTGATAAGCAATCCCCAGCCGTTCTTCTAACTGTTATACTCTTATCAGTCAACGCTTTATATAAATATGGTAACACAACTGTTTTTTCTATCATGCCTAAGTACACGGTAGCGAGACGTCGTATCGAAGCTTTATCATCATTTAATGCTTGTGCTAAAACTGGAATATCTTCCTCAGTTGGCTCCATTTGTTCTAGTGCCGCATACCGTTTAGTCCAATCAGCATTTTCTAGCATTTCAGCTGTTACTTTGTAGCTGTTTTTTAACAAATGACTTGCTGCGGTATGATCTTTTTTCTTTGCTGCATCAACTAGTCTATTTAAGCGGTCTTCATCATAAACAGCTATTAATTCCTCAACCACCTCTGAACCAACATCTTCAATATCACCATAACGAGTTCCATATTCCTGCCATTGTCTATCACTAACGACATTATTTACGGATGATTGCATTGTTAATACTGCTTCTTTAAATCGCTCTGGTAAGCCATACCGTTTTTCAGTTTGTCCATCTAGTAATTTCACTTGCATTGGAATAAATTGGATCATTTGCACAAAAACTTTTACATCTCCAAATGTATCAGCAACTTCTTGACGTGTATCGCTAGATTCTTCAATATCTTCCCCAAAAGCCTCCCTTACTTTTGGTAAGATCTCTTGCCAATCATACTTGGCATTACGTTCTACAGCTAAAAAATCAGCAACATGGTATACTCCTTTCACACCATCAATCAACAAAATGTCTTGAATGATTTGTGGTGCACTTTCGCTATTCTCTCTCTTATAATTATTACTTTTTCCAGAGGGTAATTCTTTGTTTAAGATAATTTTCATTGTATTTGGACTAGGTGTTGGTTCAATTGTATTGATCTTCAAACTAATCTCCCCTTTTTTACTACAAGTATAGTAAAAATAATTTTAACATACGTACGTCCTTCCATCCATTACACTCACTTATAAAAAGTTGTCCGATATATTTCTACAAAAGATGAGCAAATTTACTGTTAATTTGTCATAATCAATCTTATTCACAAATATTAATGTTATAAATCATTCCCCTTTTTCTAAGCACAGGTAATTTTACTTATTTAAAATGACACTTTATTGGAATGGAGGTCAAACATGAAGTTATCAACAGGAACAAAGTATAACTTTGTTTTGTCATCAGTTGCCGCCACTGTTGTATTAAGTACGTCATTGCCAATAAACACATCTGTAAATTCCAATATTTTAAGTGTGCGGGAACTAAAGAAAGAACAATTACGTTATGGACATACTGGGCAAGCAGTAAAAACACTTCAACTAAAGCTTAAAAACCTGGCAATGTATCATAGTCATATTGACGGGGTTTATGGTAAGAAAACGAAGGAAGCTGTACAATTATTTCAAAGTAAAACACAGTTAGCTACAGATGGCATTACCGATCAAAAGACGTTAACTACATTAGCTAAGTTTGATACACTCCACAAGCAAAAAGTTCTGTCATACGGTTCCACAGGTGAAGAGGTAGTAAAATTACAACACCAATTACAAAACCTAGGTTATTACGAAGGACATGTTGATGGAATATTCGGTCCACTTACATTAGCAGCAGTAAAAACATATCAGCAACGTAATAAGTTGACAATTGATGGCATAGCTGGACGACAAACATTGCAACACCTTGAAACAAATAAGAATAAGGTTGGTAAAACAATATATATCAAACCAGCAAAACAAACGACAGTGAACTCTGTTGATACATCCTTGATCACAATTGCGCAAAAATACATCGGAAGCCCATATGTTTGGGGTGGAACTTCACCTAGCGGCTTTGATTGCAGCGGCTTTTTAACTTTTGTATTTGATCAAAAAAGCATCAAAATCCCTAGAACAGTCAGTGACATATGGAATTTTACTGTTGACGTCCAAAATCCAAGCATCGGTGATATTGTTTTTTTTGAAACGTATAAGCCAGGGCCTTCTCATGCTGGAATTTACATTGGGAATAACCAATTTATTCATACTGATTCATCAGTTGGCGTTACAGTTAGTCATCTTAGTAACTCCTACTGGAACTCTCGATATTTGGGAGCAAAGCGAGTTGTCCAATACTAAGAAACCTTCTACAGTGTGTATGTCTACTAAACTAGGAATAGATATATTATTTCTATCAACAATGATTAAGCCATACAAAAAGTCCAACTGTAAAAGTTGAACTTTCATATGACATGAGAATGTGAATGGCACTGTAAACTAACAACCGAAGGTGTAGGTCTTTAACAAAGGATGTTTTCGCATTAAATATTGCCTTTCGTAATAAATGCGTACACAATTAGATTTCGTGGCACCTTTTTCTTCTGTACAACAATGACTAACCATGTAAAACTACTTTCTTTGGTAATAATTTGGCTTTTAATAGTAACGATGAGAAGAGCCTTAATAAGTTATACCGAATTATGTTTTTTAGCTAGTGACTTATATCAAATCAAAGTTAATTATTCGGCAGTTGTTCTCAAACAAACGGGATCCATGTTCAGTTTAGTGCATGCATAATTGACAAACATTAATACAACAATTCAGCTCCATAACATAGAGTTTCATTTAGTTGCTTCTATGATTTCAGATAATTCTTCCCAACGTTCCATCAACTGTTCTAATTGTTTTGTAGTATCCTCATGTTCCTTCATTAGTGATTGAGCAGTTTCAAAATCACTTCCTGTTTGTTCAATTTGTTGCGTCAGGTGTTCACAAGTTTGTTCCATTTCTGCGATCCGATCTTCAATTGTTTCCCACTCTTTTTGTTCCTTGTAAGTTAGCTTGCGGATTTGCTTCTTTTCTTTTTTCGGAACTTCTTTGTCTTTTTGTAATTCTTTCACTATTGTCTTTTCAGAACGCTGTTCAATAAAAGCTGTGTATGAACCAAAGTGTGTTTTCACATGTCCATCACCTTGAAAAACGAGAATTTGTTCCGCTATTTTGTCCAAAAAGTATCGGTCGTGTGATACAGTGATTACAACACCTGGGAACTCATCTAAATAATCTTCTAATATTGTCAAAGTTTTAGTATCAAGGTCATTTGTTGGTTCATCGAGTAATAAAACATTTGGTGCATCCATTAATATTTTTAATAAAAATAGTCGCTTTCTCTCTCCACCAGAAAGTTTACGAATCGGTGTACCGTGAGTATGCATCGGAAATAAGAATCGCTCTAGCATTTGAGCAGCAGAAATTGTGTGACCATCTATCGTTTCTATAACTTCTCTTGACTCCTTCACATATTCAATGATCCGTTGATTTTCATTCATATGAAAGGTTTCTTGAGTATAGTATCCAATTTTAACAGTTGGACCGACTGAGAATTTTCCATCGTCAGGCGTTATTTTTCCTGCTATTAAATTTAGCAATGTAGATTTCCCAGATCCATTCTCCCCAACGATACCGATGCGGTCTCCCCGCTTTATTAACAGGTTAAAATCTACTAAAATGGTTTTGTCCCCGTAAGATTTGGTGACATTTTCTAATTCAACTACCTTCTTCCCTAGACGGCTAGATTGTAATGATATATCCAACTTGCTTTCATTTGTTGTAAATTTACTATTTTCTAATTCCTCAAAGCGCTTTATTCTCGCCTTTTGTTTCGTTGTTCTTGCTTTTGCGCCTCTTTTTATCCAAGCGAGTTCATAACGGTATAGATTCTGACGTTTTTCCTCACTAGCCTGTGCTTGTTCTTCTCTTAACGCTTTTCCTTCTAAATAAGATGAATACCCGCCTGCATAACTATATAAGTTACCATTATCCAACTCCAAGATGCGATTTGTAACTCGATCTAAAAAATACCGATCGTGTGTTACAAGCAATATAGCCCCATTAAACTTAGCTAAATAATCTTCTAACCACATGATTGTCTCATAATCTAAATGGTTCGTTGGTTCATCTAAAATTAATAAATCAGGTTCTGCTATCAATGCCTGTGCTAATGACACTCTCTTTTTTTGTCCTCCTGATAGCTCGCCAATTTGTTGTGAATAATCTTTGATACCGAGCTTAGTTAGTATTGCTTTTGCATTTGAATTCGCTTCCCAAGCATTCATAGCATCCATACGTTGCTGTGTAGTAAACAACGCTTGTTGGATTTTTTCATTTGTCGGTTCATCTGCTAGTTTTAATAAAATGTGCTCGTACTCTTTTAATAAGTTAATAAGTGGCGTATCACCATGAAAAACTTGATCAAGCACTGAATGGTTTTCTTTAAATACTGGTTGCTGAGCTAAATAGCTTATTGTATAGCCTTTTGAACACATCATTTGACCTTCATCAGGAGTTTCTTCTCCAGCAATAAGCTTTAACAAAGTTGATTTCCCTGTTCCGTTTACACCTATGACCCCAATTCGATCACCGGACGTTATACTGAAAGATATGTTTTCAAACAACGTCCTTTCTGTATAGCTTTTTGTGAAATTTTCTACTGTTAGTAATTTCATAGCTGACCATTCCATTCCTCAAAAAATTGTAATAAGTACTTTTCTATAAAAACATGCCTTTGTTGCGCTATCTTCTTTCCTTCTTCCGTGTTCATTTTATCTGAAAGGCGTAATAATTTCTCATAAAAGTGGTTAATTGTTGTACTTTGCTCATATCGATATTGCTCATACGTCATGCTTTCCCTTAACGGTATATCAGGGTCATAAAGTACATGTCCCTTTATGCCACCGTATGTAAATGCACGAGCTATACCGATCGCACCTAATGCGTCTAATCTATCTGCATCTTGAACAACTCGACCTTCAAGGGATTTCATTGGAACTCCATTTCCTCCTTTAAACGAAAGTGAGGTAATGATATCCATTATATGTTGAGTATCGACAGATTTTACTCCGTTTGAATGCAGAAAGCTTGTTACGTGTTTAATTGCACCTTTTGGATCATCCATAATTTTGTCATCTATCGTATCGTGTAACAACGCAGCCATTTCAACTATAAAAAGATTTGACCTTTCAATTTTACCTATATGTAATGCCAAGTTTCTAACGCGATGTATATGAAAATAGTCATGACCAGTTCGGTCATCAACTAATATTGATTTTACAAATTGTTCAGTAATTTTTATCATTTCTGCATTCATTAATATCACCTGTTTAAATTATTGGACGTTTTACACTATATATCTTGTCCGTTGTAACAGCAAAAAAAGAACATCCACTCTTTTAAAATACTATATAACCGACAATTTAATAATGCAGCGTTTTTCGTAAAGTTTGAAGCTTTTAAGGCAAATATTGGATAGCACCAAATAAATTTATGCAATTGACATCATTTAAAATGAGATAGTATGCCAAAGTTGTATTCGTCTATATTTAAGAGTTCAAAAAAAACTTTCAATGCCAAAAAAAGCCACTTTTTAAAAAAACAGACATAAGCCTATTTCTTTCTCAACACATTGTAACATGACGGAAGGATTATTGTGGAATCATTTTAAGTAGGGACATTTGACTAACAACATGCATATAATGATGAAGATTTAATATTAAAGCAACTAAATATCAAGGTTCACTTGTAATACTTGTTGCTTTTAAACTAAGCATTAAGCATATGTCTTATATTCATAGTATTTAATGGGTATAGACCCTTTTCGTAAACCTTGTTGCGATAATTCGTAAAATAGCATATAAAAACATCGTTTTATAGCGATGCCCCGAAACTTATTTATATACGTTTGTTATTTGTTGGAACGATAAACAACTTTCAATACGAAAACAGGCTTGTTAATTATGCTATTTTATGAACATGCACTAACATGGTTGTCCCCAAAATAGGCTGGAGCTCATACACCAATTAATGCTTCTTGTTTAGACTTTGTTAGTTTACAGGTAGGAAGAGAGAAAAATTGAAAGGATCTGGTTCACATAAATAATAATAGTTGCTTTCATCAACATCCTCCCCAAACGCAATCAACAATTGGCACAGCTTGGTATGGACGTCATGTAATAATGATTGTCTGTAATCCTACAACAAACCAATTCGTTTCATTATACTCAAGCTTACATGCTCCTATAGAGCCTACCAATCCAAATTGTGCAGAAACTATAGCTCAATTATTGAGTATAGGCTATAAAATTGAGGGAAGCGTACCACTTTCTACTCATTTAGTGCAATATATACTAGTGTTGTAGGTTCATTTTCACACATGTAACCTTTAAAACAACACTATAACGATATGTAGTTACCTTTCATAATTATTTTCGCATTGCGTGTTGCTTTGCATACAAATAAATTAACACAGACACAACAATAGTTTCATGGCATTTATCTTCTATAATATTGTGATAACATATGAGACTTTCTGTTAATATCGTAATTTTGTATCAATAACAACAAAGTTAGAGCCTAATTATTAAACCAGCTAATTCCAATTGTGTCTTCACCTGTATGTACACCTAGAGAAGTAGAAAATGGGTACGTAAGTACATTCAACGAAGGAAACAAACTTTCTATTTTTTGTTTTAGTACCTGTGCTTTATCACTGCGTAATCCATATAATAAATACACTTCTGAGATTGTTGAATGTTGGACTTCTTCTTTCAATATAGTAAGGAAGCGATGTAAGGCCTTACGTTCTGATCGCACTTTGTCATAGATTGCTAATGTACCATTGTTAAAAGTGATGATTGGTTTAATTTTCAACAAACTACCAACCACAAATTGGATACTATTTAACCTTCCACTCGCATATAGCTGCTCAAGACTACCAACTATTACATACATTTTATTTTTGTCTACTAATTTTTGTATAGAAGATACGATATCTTTAATTTCTGTGCCTGCTCTGTTAAGTCGAATACCTTCAGAAATTAAAGCTGTCATTGGATATGAGGTAACTTTCGAATCAATTACATAAATTGGTTTTTTAATTTGTTGTGCTGCTTGAAAGCTTGAAGAATAAGTGCCGCTTAATTTCGAAGAAACATGTATTGAAATAATGTAATCATAACTGTATTGTAACTTTTCATACAATGCTTGAAATTGACCAACCGATGGTTGGGAAGTTTTCGGTTTGGAGATTGAAGATTTTAATTTACTGTATAACTCATAAGGCGTTAGATCCACACCATCCCGATATTCTTGATTATCAAAGATTATCGTAATTGGTACAACGTATACATCAGGGTGATGCTGTAATTCCTCATTAATGCAAGCTGAGCTATCCGTTACCCACGCTATTTTTAGCACATTTCTTCAATCCCTTCTTTTCATTGAACATTATAGCTATTCACATTCATTAGATACTTTTCTAAGTAGTATTTATGGAAGTATTGTTACTTTTTTTAAAAACTCATGAATCTTAGTTCTTTTCGTAAACTTTGTTTTATACCAAATTAGTACCATTTATATGTTAGCCATCGTTGTAAACAAGAAAGGATGCCAAGAACTCTTGTGGTGTGCGTGTTTATTTCTTTATACGAAAAAAAACAATCCATGCGAAAACAGCTTTCGTCAAGTTTGTTACGATTGTTTTCAATTAGCAACGTAAGAAGGAATTTAATAGATTAATATTATCGTTTTACTTAAGAAAAGATGCCAAGAACCACAGTTGTGTAGGTGTTTATTGTTTAACTCATTATGATCACACCTACATAATTATAATAGATCATTGTGTTACTACTCTTCACGAATCATCATTTCTAACCTACCTTACTTAAATATATAAAAACTGCACCTTCATAAATATCTACGGCTATTTTGAAGGTGCAGCTTTTTATGACGATAGTTGTATTACAATTGATAGCTCAATTAGTTTAGCAACTGCTCAATATTTTCTTTCATTGCAGATGGTTCTACTTTAGGAGCAAATCTCGATACGGGTTTGCCATTTTTATCAATTAGAAATTTAGTGAAATTCCATTTAATTCCTTTCGAACCTAAAATTCCAGGTGCTTCTTCTTTTAAGTATGTAAATAACGGATGAGCATCCTCACCATTCACATCAACTTTCGAAAACATCGGAAATGTTACACCGTAATTAATTTCGCAAAAGCTCTCAATTTCTTCATCATCACCCGGTTCTTGATTTCCAAATTGATCACAAGGAAACCCTAATACTACAAGTCCTTTATCTTTATATGTTTTATATAACTCTTCAAGTTGTTTATATTGTGGAGTAAAACCGCATTTACTAGCTGTGTTAACAACCATTACGACCTGCCCTTCGTAATCATGTAAAGATTTAGCTTCACCCTTAATTGTTGATGCTGAAAATTCGTATATAGACATCTTTATCCCTCCTGTTTACTATTGTAAAAGTTGTTTTAAGGTATATCAAATGATTACACCTATAAAATTAGTTTAATTTCATAATTGTTGAAGGGTGCAAAGTATAAAATCAACCATTTCAATCAAATCATCAATATTTTCTTCATACATAAAACGGTCAAATATAATGTCCGTATGATGAGTGTATAAGGTTGGTTGTTCACTCGGGTTATGTGATATTGTTTGCTGATAAATATACTCTTGCCCCCACACACTTTTGACGATTTTTAATGCATGTTCCGGTATACCCTCAACTGACTTTAAATATTGTATAAACCCTACACTTATACTACAACCTGGTTTTTGCCCTGGTGTTTGTAATAATTCCTTACTAAGATTAGCAACATCCATAGATAGCTTCATGTATGCAGCTGGTGATCCTTGTCTATCTTTTAGTCGAAAGTTTATCTTATAAGATCTTGACATCGTTGCAAGGTTAACTAAATCATCCCGATTGATAATTTCAATTGTGCCACCTAAATCAAGATCATATATCTCTCCTTCAAGGACAACCTTTAGATTCTCAAAAACGGTAGGGTCGAATATAGTTCCATTTTTCATAATACTAGAATAAGCCCACCGCATTACCATCTTCATCTACATCCATATTTAATGCAGCTGGGTTTGTTGGTAACCCCGGCATAGTCATCATATTTCCTGTTAAAGCTACGATGAATCCTGCTCCGATTGATGGTTTTAGTTCTCTCACAGTAATTGTAAAATCTTTCGGTCTGCCAGCCTTTGTCGGATCATCTGATAAAGAATATTGCGTTTTAGCTATACAAACAGGTAGTTGATCCCAACCCAGCTGTTCAAATTGAGTAATTTGCTTTTTAGCTTTAGAGGTAAATTCCACCTTTTCCGCACCGTAAACTTGTGTGGCAATTGTATTAATTTTTTCAACGATTGAATCATTTAGATCATATAACGGTGAGAATTGATTGTTAGTAGATTCCATGACATCTAATAATTTTCCAGCTAAATCCACACCACCTTGACCACCTTTTTCCCATACTTCAGTTAAGGAAACAGGATAGTTTTGGTCATTACACCAAGCGATTAAAGAGTTAATTTCTTCATCAGAGTCTGTGACAAATTTATTTACTGATACAACAAACGGTAACCCAAACGCTTTGACAGTTTCAATATGCTTCTGGAGATTTTCTAACCCAGCATTTAACGCAGGCACGTTTTCTTCTTTTAAATTATTTTTATTTACTCCTCCATGCATTTTTAACGCACGGATCGTAGCAACAATAACTACAGCAGCAGGGTCAATTCCTGCTGTTCTCGCTTTTATATTCAGGAATTTTTCTGCTCCCAAATCTGCGCCAAAACCAGCTTCAGTTATAACATAATCCCCAAGCTTAGAAGCCATTTTCGTAGCGATAACACTGTTGCACCCATGTGCAATATTAGCAAAAGGACCACCATGTATAAGCGCAGGAGTGTGCTCAAGTGTTTGTACTAAATTAGGTTTAAGTGCATCCTTAAGAAGTAAGGTCAACGCTCCTTCTACACCTAAATCTCTAACTGTTACAGGCTGCTTATCAAAATTATATGCTACAACAATATTTGAAAGCCTATTTTTGAGATCATGTATATCTGTTGCTAGACAAAAAATAGCCATAATTTCGGACGCAACCGTAATATCAAAACCATCTTCACGTGGGACTCCTTGAATAGGTCCACCCAATCCGATAACGACCTGACGTAAAGCGCGATCGTTTAAATCGACAGCACGTTTCCAATTGATTCTTCGTTGATCGATTTTCAGTTTATTCCCATGATGAATGTGGTTATCGATGATAGCTGCGAGCGTATTATTTGCTGTAGTAATCGCATGTAAATCTCCAGTAAAATGTAAATTAATATCTTCCATAGGTATAACTTGTGAGTAGCCACCACCTGACGCTCCGCCTTTGATCCCCATAGTTGGTCCTAAAGAAGGCTCTCTCATTGCAATAATTGCTTTTTTCCCTAATTTAGTAAATGCTTGACCTAATCCAACTGTAACTGTAGACTTACCCTCACCAGCTGCAGTAGGGTTAATAGCAGTTACTAAAATGACTTTACCATCTTGCTTCGTTTTCAAACGATCCATAGCATTCAAAGAAATCTTAGCTTTATAATGACCATATGGCTCCACTTCTTCTCGTGTCAGATCAAGTTGGCTAGCTATTTCTGAAATCGGTTTCATTTCTGCTTTTTGAGCTATTTCAATATCTGATTTAATTGTCATTTTTGTGCTCATATGTATCCCCCATATTCATTCTTTTTATGAGTCATTTTACAAATTTATTGTACCACTTCTCAATAATTCAAGTAGAGAGAAAAATGAATTATATATAAATTATTATTGAATTTACATTGATTATAAATACTCCTTGTAATAATACTAGAATATATAGTATCGTTCCTTCTAAAGGTAAAGACAATAAAAGTCCTATTCGCTATTGTTTTTTAATCAACTAGTTCGTTTTATAACTAAACTAATGACGTTATTTCTTTTTAATAATCGATGACAATCGTATAAAACATAAGATTACAGGCGCAATTTAGTAAATTTATTAACAAAACATACCCAATAAGCCTATTAATTCGCAAAACAGCAACAATGTTGCGATAAAAATCCTGAATAAGTGAATACAATTTTTCATTGAATAATTTATTAATAGTTTATATAATATGAATATTTACATAAAGGAGTTGAACCGGATGCCAATTAATATTCCTCATAACTTACCAGCTAAAGAAATACTGGAGAAGGAAAATATCTTTGTAATGGATGAGTTAAGGGCATATTCACAAGATATTCGCCCTCTAAATATTGTGATCTTAAATATTATGCCCGAAAAAGAAAAAACAGAAACAAGGTTGCTAAGGTTGTTAGGAAATTCCCCTTTACAAGTTAATATTACTTTATTAAGACCAACAACACATGAATCTAAGACAACAAAAAAATCACATCTCGACCAGTTTTATAGAACTTTTGATGAGGTAAGAGATAAAAAGTTCGATGGCATGATTATTACAGGTGCTCCTGTTGAACAACTTTCTTTTACTGAGGTAAATTATTGGGACGAATTAAAGGAAATCATGGATTGGACTACTACAAATGTCACATCAACACTTCATATTTGTTGGGGTGCTCAAGCAGGACTATTTCATCATTATGGTGTAAATAAATATCCCCTCCAAAAGAAATGCTCTGGCATTTTTCAACATCGACGCCTTTATAAAAACATTACTCTTTTACGTGGTTTTGACGATATATTTAACGTACCTGTTTCTAGATATACGACCGTAAAACAAGAAGAGATTGAGGAGAATACTAATTTAACTATTTTATCTACATCTGATGAAGCTGGTGTTTGTCTCGTTACCTCAAACGATGGAAAAAGGATATTTCTTACTGGACATTTAGAATATGATGAATACACGTTGAAAGAAGAATATGAACGAGATACTTCAAAAGGAATCTCTATTCATGTGCCAAATCATTATTTTCCAAATAATGATCCTTCAAAACAACCTATTCATTCTTGGCGTTCACACGCCAATTTATTATTTGTAAATTGGCTTAATTATTATGTATATCAAGAAACACCATATATTTGGGAATAAACAAGTCCTGTTAATAGGAGTGGATGCCAATGAATCAACAATGCTTCATTGAGTTAGCTGGTGGTGTATATACACACCATAAATTTTATAGCTCCTTATCAAGAAATAACAAGTTTGATCTTTTTTGGTCATTTTTCACTAGTGATTATAGCTATGTTAAATCAGTGTACGCAGGGGTCGAGATTGACATTTTACAAAAAACTAGCAAACATAGCATCGAACATATCTTCCCTCAAAGTACTATGAAAAAGTATTTAGCCATGAAAAAAGCTAATGTCAATGTAATTAAAGGTGCAACAGTAAACCCACTTAACTTTGCTGCTGCACATAAAAAAGTCAACTCACACAGAGGACACCTACCATTTGATATAGAAAATGATAAAGTTATACACCGCTTAAAATTGAGCGTACCACATAACTACACTGATTTTGGTATTGACTATGAAAACGAATGGATTATTCCGCATGTAAGTAGAGGAAATATAGCTAGAACGATGCTATATATGATGTTAGTTTATAATATTCAAGAGTTGCATATGGATCATTTACATACTTATCGATACTGGGCAAAATGTGATCCCCCTGAAGTATGGGAAATTGAGTATAACTCTTGGGTGTTAGAAAAACACCATATCTCTAATTTATTTGTTACTGATGACATTAAACAAATGGTGAAATTACTAGATGATGATCATTTATTTCAAAATATCCTATGTAACAGATGATCTTCAATCATAAGCGTTTCGGACCGACACCACGATTTAAGCTGTATCGACTTTCGACCTATTTTAGCAAACTAACTTTTTACTTGAAGAAGTTCAACAAATCAAATATGTTAAAAAACGGACTGTCTCATTTCTGTAGAGAACGTCCGTTTTTGTAGTTTTCTGAATTTTATTAATTATTTTACTTTTTGTGCCTTTTTACCTTTTTACCTTTTTTCATTAATCAACAATCTTCCTGTTGAATATATAAATCATGTCGTAATAAAAAAGAAAGGAAGATCGAGAAATGTCTATATTGAAATTATTTACACTTTTTAAAATGACTCCTGAAGAAAGAGTAAGGCATGAGGTTATAAAAAAGAATATAGAAGAAATGAAGCAGAAACAATTAGCATACTGGCGTTGGCATATTTAATTTTCATAAGGCTCAAAAGCATTTAGAAATGCAATTGAGCCTGTTAATAGTCATCCTGTAATTCTTATCGTCATATACTTAAAGGCTTTATAAATCCGCCACAGGTGTTTGTTGATTCATCCAACTCCATTCTGTATCAACCAAAAAGCGGTTAGGCCACCCTTCTTTTATCGTGGGCCAATCTGCAAATTGCTCTATACTTTTACAAAAAAGCTCGGCATTTTTACTGCTTGGGGAAGACAGTAAATCGTTTGTTAATTCCATAAAATCTGTAGGTTTGTTGTCAAGTTCACTTAACACTTTCATGAACCATTTATGATAAGGATACAGTACTTTGTTCTGAGCCAATATTAACCTCCCACCAAATAGGACGAGTGATGAAACGATGTGCATCATCAAATATTTGTCATTCCTCTTCTCAGCTTCTGCAACATACCATCTAGCTGCTTCAAATTGCACATAAAATTTTTCTATCTTCTGTTGTTGTTCGTTTACTGGATATGTTGTAATTTGTTGTAATATCATGTCTAATTGAGGTATTTTTGAAAAGCCAATGATGGCATCTTGAAATGCAAATCTTGCTGGCTCACTTCCATGACGTGCAACATCTTCTAAAAATTGCAAATTTACTATTTTGCCATCTACATAGCCACCTTCATAATCACATTCATCACCAGACCAGTAAAATAAGTCATGCTGCTCCTTACGTCTTTCAAATTCTTCATCTGTAGCTATTAAAATTATATCCACATCCGAACTTTCACTAGCGTAACCTTTGGCAACTGAGCCACCTATTAACAGTGCCCGAACTTTAGGGTCATCTTTAAATTGTTCACTTAGTACTTGTACTGCTTTTTTATGATGTTCGTACATTAGTCCCACTCCTCTATCAATAGATCGTTTTTTATAGCTGTTTGTTCCAACTTTGATTCTCATAATATTACTCAAAGAAATACACGCTCTTTAGTTGTATATGCTTATATTTCTTAAGATGAAAAACAACAATCAATCCCTAACAGCCATTTGGTTACAAGATAAAACAACAAGTAATAATCATATGCCTTGTGTATTAGACAACAAAACCACATAACTTTTACAAAAATATAAGGTCATTTTAACCATTATAATGATAGCTATCAATAGAATTAAACGATCACATTTGGACAAATCCGACTTAAATGATATGTTGCGCTTAAATATTGAGTGAACTAATTTTTAACACCAATAAAAACAGGCCACAATCATGTGGCCTGAATAAATGACAACTTATAACATTCGAATCGCAAAAGGAATATGATACTCTTCTCCTTGGTATGCTTTTATAGCTCCTACAACTGTAAAAATAAAAATGTAAATTCCGACCAACCATATAGTTATAAATCCTATTAAGATTAGCATTAGTAGCATACTTATTATACTATAAATGGTGTATGATATGAAAAAGTTAAAATACATCCTTCCATGATAATCAACAAAAGATGATTCATCCTTTTTAATTAACCATATAACCAACGGACCTAAAAACACTGTAAAAAAACTAATAACGTATATAACTGCTGCTAACATGCGATCTTCACTTGATGGCAAGATGTCACCTCCAAAATATTATTCAATATTACATACGTATGAATATTCAATTGGTTACAAAAATATGATTTTTAATTATGATTGATTCAAGTAATTATGACCATATAGCAAGCTTATTCATCTGTAAATTAATCATGCCCTTTTTATAAGCTTTGTTGCTTTCTTTAACTTGCATCGAGTAACTGATGTGTATGTTATGTTTTTATAGCCTTTAAGAGAAAAGATCCATAAAGCTATATGACGAAAAGCAACCATGTATAGGAGAAACAGCCCTGAAAAAAATAGGAACAACTCACCAATTTGAACTTTTGAGACTAAATAGGAATAATACACAGGCAATTTAATACTGCATGAATATGTTAATGTTGATGAGGGATTGGAATCCATCCTCATATGATTACATTTAAGGAGTGATAACATGGTTGATGGTGTTCGTTCAGGAGGAATATTTGCATTAGTCATTGTCTTATTCGTACTGTTAATAATCATTGGCGTCGCTTGTGGCGGTGGGCTTGGTTACGGGTATTAATCATATTCCCAGAAAAGTGAGAAGGTATGGGCAAGTTACAACAGGTGGATAGTAATTTCCAGCCACCTGTTTTTTTATTACCTTTGCTATCGGATAGGTTAAATCTATACAGAACAGCGATTGTACAAACTCGTTTAACAAGCCATTATTTATCACTTTTATTTATTAGCATCGATACCCACATGAAAGTCAAGGCTTGCTTTAACTCTTTCGGTAAGCTGTTAATTAGTTCGGCTTGAACCTCCTTCTTATATACCCCATGACCATCTACAATGTCCCAATCATGTGACTTTGCTAAGTTCTCAAATTCCCAAGGCATCATCGTGTTACATATGACTCTTTCTCCAAATAGTCTAGGATAGCTATGTTGTCTAGGCGCAGCAGTAGGGCCTAATATACCTGCACAAAAAAAGCCATTAGGTTTTAAGACACGCTGAAATTCTAATAACACATGCTTTGGGTCTTCAGTCCATTCCAGACAATTAATTGCGATAATTGCATCTATTGAGCTAGTTGTAAAAGGAAGCTCTCTAGCGTCAGCCTGTATAAATGTTAACTTATCCTCATCATTAAAAAGGTTTGCTTTCTCAATCATCTCTTTCGATAAATCAATACCAACCACTTGATAATTTTCTTTCGCTAGCTTCTGTGATCCATAACCGTCTCCACAGCCAATATCTGCAA
The DNA here is from genome assembly GCF_046557775.1 of Nanhaiella sioensis. NCBI lineage: Bacteria > Bacillati > Bacillota > Bacilli > Caryophanales > Bacillaceae > Nanhaiella > Nanhaiella sioensis. The sequence continues at coordinate 4,585,132 of NZ_JBKAEG010000001.1, read as the reverse complement.
CTACCCCACCCAATTTAAAGTACTTCTTAATAAATGGAATAATTGTTTTGCGGCTACCATCTTCCCACATTTGTTCACTTCTGTTATTCCAAAATTCGGCTTTTTTATCCCATTCTTCACCAGATCGGTGATGCCAATTAAAATCCTCCACTACATAAACCTCCTATAATTACTGTTATATTATTATTCGCCAATTTAATGATAATTCCTTGATTAATAAAGGTTTGGCTGTACAAACTAAATTTGTAAGAAATAAATGATGGATAACATCAACTAATTGACACAATAATAGTAAGAAAGAAGCTGATATGATGACTAAAAAAATGAATTACGGGAGCAAGAATCAAAATTCACCAACTAATGGTGAAGTACGTGGTAAAATAGTAGCCGGTGATAATAGCAAGGGCAATAAACGAAATAAAGACCAACGAGATAAATCTGATTTGTACGAATAACAATAGCTAATATGATCGAATGAGAGCTTGAGCATCGTTATCAAGTTCTTTCTTTTATGCTTTTTTTGCAATAATGATGGTTTTTTGTATTAAAATATAAACCGTACCCAACTAAAGTTCGTGGCATCCTTTCTTCTGCACAACGATGAATAACAAATAATACTCTTTTTGAGTACTTAATTGATTACAATCGCAACAAAGTTTACAAAAAAAGCTTTTTTTATCAATGTTCTGCTCATGTATGATGTCGTTTATTCATGATTAAAGTCAAGCTTTTTCTAATATTCAAAATACATGTAACTATATATCATCCTCTATATATACATGATAATAGCTTAAAACCTTGTTAACCGATAGTTATTTTTTCACATCCTCTATGTTCAACATATCCATTCTCATAATCTACTGTTATAATCATAGAGCGAACAAAATTAAGGAGAAGATATATGAAAGTAGTTATAGCCGAAAAACCAGACCAAGCGACTAAATTAGCTGCTCCTTTTTCCTTTACTAAAAATGATGGTTATTTAATGGTGAAGCCAAATACTACATTCCCCAATGGAGCAGTTATCACTTGGGCGATTGGTCATCTTTGTGAATTAAAATCACCTGAGGAGTATCATTCAACATGGAAAAAATGGGATAAGCATACACTCCCAATGGTACCTAATAGATTTGAGTATAAAGTAACTAGATCAAAATTAAAACAGTTTAATATTATTAAAAACTTATTGAAGCGTGCTGAAGTTCAAGAAATCATTATCGCTGGAGATGCCGGACGTGAAGGTGAATTAATTATACGTACAATCATCAAACAATGCGGAGTAAGTATACCAATGAAGCGTCTTTGGATTTCTTCTCTTACTCAAGCTTCAGTCATGAAGGGTTTTTCCTCTTTACTAACAGAAGAAGATACGCGACATATTTATTTTGAAGCTTTAAGTCGTGCATGCGCTGATTGGCTGATTGGTATAAATTCCTCAAGAATTTATACGATTCTACTAAAAGAAAGAGGAATCCAGGATGTTTTTTCTATCGGGAGAGTTCAAACACCTACCCTCGCGTTAATAGTCAAAAGAGAGCATGAAATAGCTAATTTTAAACCTGAAGATTTTTGGGAGGTCGAAGCTCAGTTTGATTTTTTTGGACAGTCAATTAAAGCTAAGTGGCATAAAAAAAACGAAACTAGAATTTTTAATGAAAAACAAGCGAACGCTGTAGCTGAATTTTGTAAAGATAAAAATAGTATCATTTCAGATGTCAAAAAAGAAAGAAAAGAGTATCAGCCTCCATTTCTATTCAATCTTTCAGCACTTCAAGCAACAGCAAATAAAACGCTTAAGCTTTCACCACAAAAAACATTAGATGTATTACAAAAGCTATATTTGAAAGGAAATATATCGTATCCACGATCAGATTCACAGTACCTAACAATAGAAGAAGCTAAAGTTTTACCAACTGTACTATCTCGTTTAAAAGATATAGATAAATATGAAAATTTATTACCCCCACCAAATGCGTCGATAATTAATAATAAAAGGTATGTAAATGAAAAGAAAGTAACAGATCATCATGCCATCATTCCTACCGAACAAATACCTGATCTTACTAAGTTAAGTTCAGAAGAGACTAAAATTTACGATTTAATCGTAAGACAAGTGATCAGCGCTTTTTATAACAATGCTATTTTTAATTATACTACTATACATATATTAGTAGACAGTCGTGCTACTTTCATCGCAAAAGGTAAAGAACAAATCGAAGAAGGTTGGAAAAAAGTTATAAACAATCCACATAGCCAGTCGGATGGTGGAGATCAAATTCTCCCGATCATTGAAAAGAATACAAAAGGCACTGTTACAAAAGTAAATTTAAAAAAAGGACAAACTAAGCCACCAAAAAGATATACTGAAGGTAACTTGATCACTTTAATGAAAACAGCTGGGAAGCATTTAGATGATACTGAGCTAGAGAATGTATTAGCAAAAACCGAGGGACTAGGTACCGAGGCAACACGAGCTGGAATTATAAACCTATTAAAGAATCGTAATTATATAAACATTAACAAAAACCAAACGATAGCCACCGCAAAGGGCATGCTACTAATAGAAGCTTTAGGAGATAGTATATTGGCCTCCCCAAGCATGACAGCAAAATGGGAGCAAAGACTTTCTGAAATAGGTGAAGGTTCTGCTTCACCCCAAAATTTTATTGAACAAGTGAAAAAATTATCACAGAATATAGTAGAGAATGCTCAGCAGCTAAGTAACAGTTGGTCATTTACAAACATTCCTATTGAGACGGTCGGATCGAAGCAGAAAAAAAGTAAATTTAGTAAGAAAAAAATATCTTTGGGTAAATGTAAAATGTGCAATGGTAGTATTCTAGACTTCGGAAAGTTCTACGGTTGTACAAACTATAAAAAATCTGACTGTAAGTTTACAATTTCTAAAAAAATCTTAGGCAAAACGATTTCTCAAGCAAACATAAAAAAGCTATTAAAAACTGGCGAAACTAACGTTATAAAAAACTTCAAAAAAGATGATAAAACGTTTGATGCCATAGTTTTATGGAGTGATCGGGACAAGAAGATCGCTTTTAAATATATGAAATAGGACTTGGTATGGTTACAGGTATACTCCCTGCCATTTCAAGTCCTTTAAATTATAATGGTTTTTACGGATAATTCTTTTTCCTTACTTAGATCGATCATTTCATTTTGCACTTGCACTAGTGGATTTACTGGATCAAAACGATTAATCATAATTATTTTCGCCTGACGACCATCTGTTAGATAACAACCCTGTCCGACTGTTGTATCCATCATGTGAAATAGAAAAACAAATAAAATATTCGGATCAAACTTACCAAATATATGATCATTCATTTCCTTAATCACTTTATAGAACGGGGATGCAACACGATAAATACGATTGGATGACATCGCATGAAAAACATCAGCAACAGCAACAATTTTGGAAAAATAATCGATTTTATTTCCTGATATCCCATAAGGATAGCCTTCACCATTTTCACGTTCATGGTGCTGAAGAGCAACTAAACTGATTTGCTCATCAATACCTTTAGTATTGCTTAACATTTCATAGCCGTATATACAATGATTTTTTATCTCTTCATATTCATCATCGGTAAGTTTATCAGGCTTTTGAAGTATGTCTAATGGGATTTTCGTTTTACCAATATCATGTAACGTTGCTGCAAGTGTAAGACGATGTAACTCCTGTTCATTTATATTCAGCCACTTTCCGAGTAATGTTGCAATCACTCCAACACCAATATTGTGTCGATATGTATAGTCATCCTTTTTATGCAATTCATTAAATAGATAGAAAAGATTAGGGATTTCTGCAGCCTGCTGTATCGTTGGAATGATATCTCTTTTAATTTCATAAAGAGGAATCTTATGTGAATTTCTTACCTCTGTAAAAATATCCTTTACTTGGTCTACCACTTCATCAATTTCACGGGAAACAGCTGTGATTTTTTTGTCATAAATCGAGTCAGCTGGAAGTTTAGTAGCATGTGATTGTGTATTTTTTAAATTGCTGAGCATCTCATCAATTTCTTGAACTGTTAGTGGTGTCAGCCTATTCTTTTTTTGCACAAATGAACTCATATTAACACCTCTCTATATTTGATTGTATCATAATTTCCAAACCCTTCCTATCATTAACATAACCGAAGAACTATTTTTTACTTTATTTACAATATAAGATACTTATGTAAAGTTTTCATTTTTCTGTTATTTCTGTCTATTTATATTGACTCAATAATATCATTGGTGTATATTTAAGACATCATTTAGCAGAATGTAAGATTTCATCATCTTAGACAGCTATTGATATTACAAAGCTTCAGCTTAATATATTCCGTTATTTGATAATAAATTATTTTGTAGCACTTTTGTGCAGGAAGTATTAGGAGGAAATCGTACTATGCAAAACGGTAAAGTAAAATGGTTTAATAATGAAAAAGGTTATGGATTTATTGAAGTTGAAGGTGGAGATGACGTATTCGTTCACTTCACAGCTATTCAAGGTGATGGATATAAATCATTGGAAGAAGGTCAAGAAGTTTCTTTTGAAATTGTTGATGGAAACAGAGGGGCTCAAGCAGCCAATGTTGTAAAACTATAAATTAAGCCATTCATTCACATAAAATTTGTTAAAAAAAGACTGTATGATACAGTCTTTTTTGTTTTGTAAAACCTATTTCCTATGGCCCTCACACGTTATGAACAGGTTGCTCTTTTTTAACTATAGTATGATTGCGCAAGCTACTATTCGTAGCATCATTTCAAACATAATACAATGCCGGTCCATAAAATTATTATGATAATCTAAGTACTGTGGCATCAACGTTTGCAACATGACCTTATTAAAAATATTCAATTATAGTGAATAATCGTCTACCCTCCGACTAACTATATAGTCAGGAGGTGTATGTATTGACTAATGAAGAAAATGAAGTATACACAGGATATAATGATATACAAGATCTTAATATGTCAATTCAAAGTGCACAAAAAATAGTAGGACGTGCCACGATGAGTATGGATGAAGAACAACTAGAGGGAGCTACTCAGGCTGTTTCAGAAGCACGTTCTAAGCTTGTAGATGCAAATGCAAACTCAACTGGTTTTGATAATGAATTTTTACAACAATCAGAGAAATTATTATCACAATGTGAAGAGCAGCTCAATGAAGCAAAGCAGTAATACAAATCATTCTAATTAGAGTATTCACTTCATCTGTATTAAAAGAATTTACATTACAAGCTGGGATATTCACCGATTAACATAAAACCGCAATTATGCGGTTTTTTCCTCGTAGGCTTATTAGCCATCATCTCCAAAATGATTAAGCTAGTAATCCCTATCAAGAATTGGCATATTACGTTCAAGTCCTTCATTATTTTCTTTCCCACTTGGATATAATTGACCATGTGACAAATTCTCTCCATATTTCTTTAATAAGTTACCTACTGTACAAGTATGAATACAAAATGATTGTGCATACGTTTTCCCGTATTCTTTTCTAAAATTACTTTTTACAAAACAATCTTGGCAGTACGTATCGAGGATTTCACTTATCTGTTCAATAATTAGTTTTCTTTCCAAAGTATCCACCCTCCTTGTCATGACTACAATACATATATATGTTATGATAAGTTTTAAATTTCTACATTACTGTGAATGACTATCCCTTCCAACGCTTGGCTTGCAAGCTGATCAGCCTCACCATTTTGCTTTCTTGAAATTGGGTCGTAATGAGGATGAATACCTAATTGCCGGATCTTATCCTCTATTTTATCTAACCATGTATTATATACCTCATCAAAGCATGGCCAATCACCTGAAAGCTGTTTGAGTACTACATGTGAATCTCCACGAAATGTAACAGAGATATGGTGAATACCTAACTCTTCTACTTGCCCCAGTAAGTACCAAAGCGCTGCATATTCAGCTTCATTATTTGTTTCAATTTCTGAAAATAACGCATTGGACCTTAAACGATATTTTTTGTTGTTTTGACTGTAATAAATAACTGCACCAAGCCCTGCTTGTTTGTTATTGTTATCATAACCACCATCAAAATATACAATTATATCGTTTGGTTCAGTTTCTAGTTCTTTAGAAAGCCTAATTAGTTCCTTCTTCGTCCATTTGTTATCTTTTTCATCATAAAATAATAACTCGTTTGTTCGTCCAGTACGTTCGAAATCTTCACTGATTGAAAGAGCAGCTTCCACGCTAATTTCCTCAGATGTTAACGTTATAACTTGCTTATTGATTGTTTTATAAGTCCATTCAATTCTAACTTTCATTTTTTCACCTTTCACCTCCGTTTTGTTCAAATGGTGAAATAATTTTTCGTAAGGCTCTTTTCGTAAAGTTTGTTGCTATTTTCACTATGAGAGCTCAATAATCGCATAAGTAACAAAGATGCCCGACGCCAGGTGTATACGTGCCAATACCTTTGAACGAAAAGTAACAAGCAATGCGAATGCAGCCTTTATTAAATAATGGTCAATTTAGATGAGAGGCTTTTCTGAACTGCATTAAAGATACATCGAACATGAGATGTTTACGTATTTTTATCAAACAGCAATCAACAGAAAAATAACCAAACATAAACACCAGTTTTGTATTCCCTATTTTGTAGTATGTATGATACACTACAATTTAGCTTTTTATTTAGATCGAGAAAGGAAGATAGAAATATTGAGAAAGTCCGTCGTTGCAGATGGTGCTCTATTACTTATAGCTTTCGTATGGGGTACCACTTTTGTTCTCGTGCAAAATGCTATTTCTTTTTTACATCCATTTTCCTTCAATGGTATTCGTTTTTTTATAGCTGGAATATTTTTATTGTGCTGGCTTATTATGTTTAATAAACAACAATTAAAACAGCTAAATGCAACAATGTTCATGTCTGGAGTAATATTAGGCATTTGGCTATTTCTTGGTTATGCATTTCAAACATTTGGATTATTGTACACAACTTCATCTAAAGCTGGATTCATTACTGGTCTAAGTGTTGTACTCGTTCCTATATTCGCGGTTTTTTTATTAAAAAATAGCATGACACGTAATGGCATAGCTGGTGCTATGCTAGCTACGATAGGTCTTTATATGCTAACGATGGGTGACGAAGTTTCAATTAATCGGGGTGATGTTCTTGTACTATTTTGTGCCGTATCATTTGCGATGCATATTATATTAACAGGTAAATACACGAAGCGTTTCCCGAGTTTAATTCTAACTGTCACGCAAATCTTAACGGTGGCTTTTTTATCATTATTACTAGCGTTTCTTTTTGAAGATTGGAGAAATCAATTACAAATAAACATTTTACTTCAAAAGGAAGTATTTATTGCTTTAGTAGTTACTTCAATCTTTGCAACTGCCTTAGCATTTTTAGGACAAACTTTTTTTCAAAAGTCCACTACTCCTACTCGAGTTGCTTTAATATTTGCAACTGAACCAGTATTTGCTTCTTTAGCCGGATTTCTTTGGGCGAATGAGCAATTAAGCCACATTGCAATTATAGGCTGTATTTGCATTTTTAGTGGCATGGTGCTATCAGAATTACCTGAAAGGAAAAATAAAGAAGTGAAATGTAGTACAGGAGTCGATTAGAAACGCTCCTGTTTTCTTTATGTATTAATTTTTAGCCTGTAAGAAATTACATAAGGTTTTTAATGTAGGCAAATTGTACGGCTTCTTCGCGAGTTTTAATGTTGTTCTCTTGGAAAGATTCTAGTAAAGAGACAAAAAAACTTCCATCAAACTCCTTTTGTACCTTCAAAGTTATTTCTATCGCTGAATTAACTAGTTCATCTGTTGATTTTGTGTATTGCTGACCGAATGTAATAAATCCTAGCGCATCTTCTCGGAAATGAAAGCCTTTATTAGTTAAGTATTGAATGTATTCTTCGACTGTAAAAGCCTTATGTTTTATCATTATGCCTCAACCCTATCTTAATTTCGTTCGAATCCACAAAAAGTTTGGATAACACATTCCTTATATTAACGTAAATTCCTTAAAATATCTATTCGTTTTTTCAACGTTATTCCCTAACAATGTTATGGACATGATGATGCGCTAACAATGAGAGGACATAATAGAACTATATTAATGAAAGGCTCTTTTCATCATTGTTGCTATCGTGCCTAAACTAGAAGATTAAGATTTCGTTTTACGTAATAGTGATGCTTTACAGAAGAATAGATGCCCATAACACTAAATGTATAGGTGTTTACATCTTAGATCGTAGAGCTTCAATCAAAGAGAAAATAGCCTGATGAAAGACTCTTTTCATAAACTTTGTTGCTTTTTCACTAAAAATGGGCTGTATGATGAGTTTTATAAACATTGTAAAAGCATAAAAAAGCCATGAACGCTGTGGTTTTACGTGCTTCTGTATTAGAACGAGAAGCAACAATTAAAGGGAAAAAAGACTATTGAAAAGAGACTAATCTAAGTTATTTAATGAGAGGTCAATTCATAATAAATGATGAAATGGATAAAATATTAGATGGAGGTGAGGTTGTTGACTAAACAAAGTAAAACGAGAGGGCGAGTTAGTTCAGGAGTAAATCCACAAGGTTATGGACAAGGATCTGTTGTAAACAATTCTCCAAAAAGCAAGCTAGAGAATGTTGCAAAGATGAAAAATACAAAATAACAGCATGATCATAGATCATAAACATACGGTATGCTATTAGTAATAAAGGCATGTAAAACCCCAACAGTCAGCATTTTATGTATCAATTACAAATGGATGACTTTGGGGTCAATAAACTTTTACATTTACTCTTCTTTTTTACGGTTTTTCATTTTGTTTGATTCAACTTCTGCATATGACGCAAATTCATTGTTATAGTCATTTTTCTGTTTAGCGTTATTATTTCTTTGTGCATTTGCATTACCTGCTTTTGTTCTTCCCATTTTATCGTACTCCTTTACGGCTATTTAGGAGGTCGATCAAACCTCCAAGCTTAGTATAGGAAATTTGTACGAACATATACTTATTAATTTTTTACAATTTCATTATCATCATACGATATCCAATCACTCCAGCTGCCCACATAGAGTTTAATATTATTATAACCAGCTTCTTTTAAAGACACATAATTAGGGCATGCAGTAACGCCAGATCCACAATAGACGATTATATTTTCATCCTTATCGAGTTGTAAGAACCTGCTAATCTGCTCATCACTCGTTTTCCACATACCATTGGAATGTAGACTATCTTTCCAATAGTAATTAATAGCTGATGGAATATGTCCAGCAAGCTGATCAATAGGTTCTTCAATTCCTGCATATCTATTATTTTCTCTCGAATCAATAATAACAGCGTCATTACGTTGGCTATGCATTTTAACTTCTTCCATAGTTACCAACATATCATGCTGAATACGCGGAGTAAAAAAACTTCTTGTTACTGTTGGTATATCCGCTGTTATTGGCATGTGCCTTTCTTTCCATGCGGCATATCCACCATTCAAAATTTGTGCATGCTTTAATCCAACATATAATAACATCCAGCAAAAACGTGATGCAAAGGCTCCTCCTTGATCGTCATAAGCTACTACCCTAGTATGTTGATCAATTCCTGCTGCATATAATTTTTCACAGAATTCTTCAATGTTTGGCAGTGGATGACGGCCTCCGTTCTTTTCAATAGGGCCTGATAGGTCCTTATCTAAATCAAAATACAATGCACCTGGGATATGCCCTTGTAAATAGCTATTTAATCCTGCCGCAGGGTCTTCTAAGTGAAATCTACAATCAATGATTCGAACATTTGAAATATGTTTGTGTAACCAATCGACTTCAACAATATGTTCCATGTCCCCTCTCCTTTCCATTTATATAAACTTGGCATAGATGCTAATGGGTAAAACAAGTAAAAATATATACTCCTTTAGCTCTCTTCTTCAAAAAGGAAATTAGTTAATGAACTTAAACATCTGTCAATTACATAGGTAATTGTTTAGCTCGTACTTTTTCTACGTTAAAACAATTCGCATTGATTAAACTTGTACTCATAGCTCATGGTTAATAAAAGTAGGTAAGCGCTTTACTTATCAAAACTCATTTCATCTATAAGAAAAACTTATTATTAACCACCTTAAAATTGGCATTTCCGTAGGCTCTTTTTCAAATTAGTACTATAAAAAGTGGTTGTTGTACAGAAGAAAAGATGCCACGAACTCTATTTGTGTTCGTGTTTTCTTCTTAATACGAAAAACAACAATCAATGCGAAAACAGCTTTTCCATAACAACAACGTATTACTGACCCAATTTATTTACAACAAGCTTTTGTGCGTACTCTTTAACCATCATGTTAGTAACATATTTCCTAGTAGGACTAACTCCCTTACTAGCTAGTGCATTTATTTGACTTGTTATTTCGTTAATGCCATCAACAGAATAAGGTTGATTCGCTTTACACAATTCAAGAGCCTCTTCAATTAAAGCTTCTCTTTGATTGTCCAATTGTACAAAAATCTGAATATGGCGATGCTGACTTTGTGAATGACTCGTAATTGCTTTGTGTACTTCTGACATGAGAGTTCCTCCTAAATATCCATATAACTCACTATAGATTGGCGTATTTCCTGTAACAAGGATACATCTACATTATCTGATAATGCAAGAATTATTCCTTCATAATAATCTTCATTTTCGTTTAATAACTTTTGCAGAGATGCTTGTACATATTGTTCGAAATTATACTGGTAATGGCTTGTCACTTGAGTTTTCATAGCTTTTAAAAAGCTATGTATAGGCTCCTCTAATTGCTTAACTATTTCATCACTCATCTTTTGTATGCCGTTTTTTTCGAAGAAAGTTCTTGCGTTTTTATACATCCCTATTACTTTATTTTTATTGACTTGATCTCCAATAAAAGGATAGTGAAAAGCTGGTGTAGGAAACTCAAACTCACTATTTATATTAAATTGTAAATGATCGTTTATTCCCACAATACGAATATTTATATCTTCTAATATTTCAGCAACTTGTTTTCGTAAAAATGCTTCAACACGTAGACTAGTTGCCCGTATTTCCTGTTCTAAATCGAACGATATTGCCGACAGTAATTCCTCTAATGCACCTTCCAATTTCACTTGAATATTTTTACCATCTTCACGTAAGGTCGAAGGGTTAAAACTTTCTTTAAATAAATCTGAAAAACGTAAAAAGTTCCGTTGTTGAATATAATAGACTAATTCTGTTATTTCTTGATCAATTGACCGCTTTTGACTGTCGATCTGGTAAGTGCTAATGATAGATCGAATGCTTTCTCGTTCATCTGTGGCTGCTAACAGCTTGCTATTTTTTTCGTCATTGCTGGTAGTTGCTGTTTTGATATAGTCATCTAACATATTGTTTACTTTCTCTATATCCGTGTAAGCAGAGCTTATCGTGATCTCTGCCAGTTCTTCGATGATAAATGTTTTAAAATCTCGTTCAAAACGTAAGATTCCTGAATAGTCTCCCATCTCAACATCAGCATCATTAGAATCATTTTGTTTTGCTGTTAGCGCCTTATGACTAGAGATTGGATAAAGACGTGGGTCCCTTATACCGTAAGAGACAAGTTGCTCGTCAACAAAGTTCATAACTGAACCGAGTTCCTCTTCTGAATGAGCCAAATCAGATGCGTTAACTACAAAGAACATTTTATCCATACTAAAAGTATCTTTCACTCTTCCGAGCTGAATAATAAATTCTCTATCTGCTTTGGAAAACGCATGGTTATAGTAAGTGACAAATAGAATGGCATCTGCATTTTTAATATAATCGAATGCTACATCTGTATGTCGAGCGTTCACTGAGTCCGCACCTGGAGTGTCAACTAATGATATACCTTGGCGTGTTAACTCACTATCAAAGGCTAGTTCAATCCATTCAACGAAGCACGCTTTTTCTTCTACAGATACATAGTCGGAAAAGGTAGCAAGGCTAGTGGTGATGATAGAGCCTAAGTTTTTGGACATTGTAGCATATCCACTACAAACAGCATGTAGAAAAGAATAATGTGATTGATCTCGACTATCAATAACCTGCTGACGATATGTACCTTGCTTTAATAACTTAATCGCATCTTCCAAAGTGCTAGCTTTCAAATTAAATATTTTTAACGATTGTTGCACATCTTCAAATATTTGTTGCTGTGTCTTTAATTTAACTTTTACCGTCCCATGTGGAAATTCGTCAGATGGTGGAATAATTTTGTTAATCGTTGCTGTTGTCGGATTAGGTGAAACTGGTAATACCTTATCTCCTAGGAGCGCATTTGCAAACGATGATTTACCTGCACTAAAAGCTCCAAATAATGCGACTGTAAAGTTTCTATTTTCAAGCCTTTCAGACTTTTCACGTAGCTCCTTAACAACCGTTGCAAAACCAGGTGTTGCTGATATTTGATTGCAAACATGGTTTAAGTATTTAATCGTTTCGTTAACGCGCCCCCCTTGATTACGATTGTTACGTAGTGTCAAGTTTGTATTATCTAAACTGCTATGAATCACTTGACTATCAGTTACTTCATTATCTTGATTTGCATCTTCCATTGAAGTAAAGACAATATGTTCTTCCAATAAAGCTTTCAACTCTTCATTATCCTGAGGAAGTTCATTTTGTCTATGAAGAAGATTATTTAGAGATTTTCTATGTCTCTCCTCCATCGATACCAATTGATCAAGCCCTGATTTAGCATCCATCAAATTGTTTTGCTGCTTAAGTATATTTTGTAACATATCAATTTGTGTACTCGTATGCTTGTTCAACTCAAAGATTATTTTATTAATAATTTCATTTGTTTCATCACGACACATCCTCTTAATCATTTGAACTACATCATTCGTATATGTCAGGACATAATCACCCGTTAGTCTTGCTCCTTTTTTTAATATGTTTTCCAGCATAGAAGATTCAAGTGTAATGGAGAAAGTTTGAATGTCTCTAGTCAATTCGTCTTCAAGAATAGCCTGTTTTTTACAGAATTTTAAAAAATAATCCTTAATATGCCATTCCAGTTGTGAAGAAATCTTATCCTTTATATCTTCACACAGTACATCTAAGCGATCTTCTCGTTCCTTTGCAATTTTCTTTTTGGAGCTAAATAATCCTATTTTGAAATCAGCTTGACTAGCTTCAATAAATGCTCTTGCATGTTCTCTAGTAGAATATGGCATAAGATATGCATTGTCTAAAATAGCCTGTATGTCTTTTTTGCAATTTAACTCTGCGCTTTCCAATGCTTGTTGTTTCTCATCGATTTCTTGTTGTACATTATTTATGTTTGATAGAAGTTCTTCTCGTTCATTTACAGGTAAATGAGAAAGAGTTTTTTCAAATATATTTTGCTGATCTAATGTTTTGTTTACATAATATTGCAAATGTTCATTTAGTAATTTTTCAGCCGCTAATAAGCTAGTTTTTATGAGGAGGCTATCCTTTTCGTTGATTTTTTTCTGCAACAATTTTTTGACGCTAGCTAATTCATTTAATGGATGATCCTTTTTCTTTAAAGATGTGTAAAATATACCATCTGCTTCAACTTTCCAATTTAAAAAAGAATTTTTTACACCGTTTGCAAAATCAAAAAAACTAACTTCCTGTTCCTGGTGCTTATCAATTTGATTAATGATTAAATATACTTCTTTTCCACGATCCTTTAATTCCTTTGCAAATAGAAAATTTTCTTCTGATTGTACATGGTTATAATCCATTACAAAGAATATCGTATCTGCGATGTGAAGAGCCGATTCGGTCGCCAAACGATGCGCATCATCAGTAGAGTCGATCCCAGGAGTATCCATAATTGAAACCCCTAACGGAATGGAAGTTGTTTCTACACTAAGTTCAATAGATGCGACTGAATCACCATCTTTACAAAGAGATTTCACAAGTTCATAATTATACGGACCTTCATATTGCATCACTTCACCACTATGAAAGTAAACGCGTGCATACTTGTCTCCCCTCTTTACTTTAACAAGGTTGGCACTTGTCGGAATCGGACTAGTAGGCAATAGCTGTTCACCTATTAATTCATTGATCATACTTGACTTCCCTGCCGAAAAATGGCCACAAAAACCAATGGTAAATTCTTCACTTTGAAGTTTTTTCATTAATTGAACAATTTTCGACGCGGTTTGGCTATCACCTTCATCATAAATTTTATGATAAATATCGAACAATCCACTCGTAATATTTTGAGTTGTGTACTTTTTAACCCCTGTTTGCCCCATATACAATACCCCTTAACATTCTGACTGATTAGTTATTTTCTTATTTTACAATATTAAATATGATGTTTCATAGTAAAACTATAAATTATTAAGAAAAACCCTAGTATCATGAAGATTTTGAAATAGAGCAACAAAGCCATATCACTTTCCTATCTCTAATCAGGCTCCATACGAAATAGGCAAAGAAATTATTTTCTTTCCCAAAGGACATACATTGTAGTCATTTTTAGGACGCTCTACGTAATCGTTGATTTCAATATTAACCTAGTTGACGATTTATAAGCTTGACTCCTAAGATTCAATAACTAATTTTCTTTCTTAGCTTAGTTTCGTAGCATCTTTTCTTCAATATCATAATGAAAACCAAATAAGACTTCTATAGTAATTTTGTATAAAAAGCAGCATAGTTTGCGAAAGGTTCTCAAATAACAAGCACCTTGAGCATTACATATCTAGTTATTTAAAAAACACAAACATGTAATGTCTGAAAAAACAGATAAACATCGTTCATAATTTGTTGCTATTTTTACAAAAATACAACATATAAAGGAAGGCATTGGACAAAATCAACGGATTGTTCTATCAAGCTATGTAACTCTAATTAAATGTGAGTATAACGATAACTTTAAATAAAACGGAAGACCATTGTGAAGAGTTTCAAATAAAAAGGACTTCCCCTGTTTGGAGAAGTCGAACGTTTTAAAGGAGTTGTTGTTGTGCATTATTATTATAAATCTAATAATCATTACGTTCAGCACACAATTATTGGAATTGCACTATAAAATCTATTAAATCTATTAAATTCATTACACAAAACAATATTATGAGGTAAAATAGTAATGGGTATATTTTACCCAATTACAATCCCTGAAATAAAGATGGAGGTGAATTCAGTTTGGCCACATTAAGTTCAAAAGTAACAGGTGTTTTAAACAGCACTATTCATGTAGTTAAAACCGTAGTACCAATAGATGTAACAATTGATAAACCAGCGTTATTCACTCAACCGTTACTGCAATCCTCAATGGGCGTGTTAATTGGTATAACTGGGGATATAAGAGGAAGGTTAATAATAGAGGGAAACCCAACTGTATTTGGTGGAGTTGGTGAAATCATGTTCGGTATGCCTCTTGAGGGAGAAATGCTTGAATCATTTACAGGAGAGTTTGGTAATATGATTGCAGGTAATTTGTCTACACAACTTTCTCAACAAGGGATCAATATTGATATTACACCTCCTACAGTGTTAGTTGGTCAAACAAAAATCTACGGCTTTGAAAAAGCCTTTAGAGTTCCCATTCAAGTGGAAGCAATGGGAGAAATGCAAATCATTTTAATGATTGAAATGTAATCAAATACAAAACCAAGCAAAACAATCGACAATTAGTCGGTTGTTTTCTGCTTTTAATTGCTTGTTTTCGTATTAATTGGTGTTATTCGTTCTAAGATATAAGCACATATAAATCAGTTGTGATGGCATCTTTACTATTTTATCATTGCTGAACTTTAATAAAACTCATCCCTCTGTCCATTTTTAGTAAAAGTAGGAACAAAGTATACGAAGAGGGCATTTTAATGTCACTTCCAGACCTGTAACTATCACCTTATGACAAAAGTCACAAGCATACAACTCAAATCTATTTAACTATTTCACATTTTTTTCACAAATTGTTTTTATTTTTTGTGATATTTATCACTGATAAATTAATTTATCACTATTATCATAGTGTTTATATTACATATGAACAATTTGTGAAAACCTAATAACTGTATGGATTTTACACATTAGTCTAGTAAGATAATAGTGTAATAATAGGAAATTTGTTCAATAGCGAAGGGAGTGAGAGAGATGCCGAAAACTGAGCTTCAAAATCAAAAAACTAAAATAGAAAGTGAGCCTTCATTAAAAGGAGCGTTAGCTTCAGTAATGTTGTTGGGTTTCTTTCTAATCATTACTTGGTTGGGAGTTTATTTTTTATTTGTAGACCGCTTATAGAAGGAGGGGAATTAGTCGATGCACATGCACAAGTTTGAAAAAATATGGTTGTTATTTGGAGTTGGAACTCTACTTGTCTTCTTAACTGTTATAGGTATTAGCGCATTTTATTTAGGAAACCAACCTCCTAGTTGTTTAACAACAATTGATCCAGAAAAGGTTGACCAAACAGCACCATTTGATAATCCAGGGTTAGTACAAATCGGTGACAATGAATATCAATTAACATTTGTTGCTTCTGCATTTAGTTACTCTCCAACAAAAGTACAAGTACCAAAGGGTGCGAAAGTAAAAATCGTTGCTACAACGAAAGATGTTATTCACGGCTTTGAAATAGCAGGTACAAATGCAAATATGATGCTTGAACCTGGGTACATAAGCGAAGTAACAACTACGTTTGATGAAGTTGGAGAGTATTTAGTTTTATGTAATGAATATTGTGGAATAGGTCATACTAGTATGACTGCAACAATCGAGGTGGTTGAATAATGAGTATTGTTGAAGCGAAAGTTGATCGACGCGATGGAAAATTGGCAATGGCACATATTTATGTCGCATTTATTGCACTAGCACTCGGAGGATTAGCAGGATTATTACAAACACTTGTTCGTTCAGGGAAATTTACTCTCCCTTCATGGCTTGGCTATTATCAAATTTTAACTGTACACGGCGTATTACTTGGTCTTGTTTTAACTACATTCTTCATTATCGGCTTTCAATTTGCCAGCCTAAGTAGAACAGCAGGTGCATTATCCAATAAGGTTCGCTTGACTGGTTGGATCGGGTTTTGGATGATGACCATTGGTACGGCAATTGCCGCAGTATTTATTTTATTGAATGAAGCATCAGTACTTTATACATTCTACGCTCCTTTAAAAGCACATCCAGGTTTTTACATAGGCTTAACTTTGGTTGTTGTTGGTAGCTGGGTAGCTGGATTTGCTATGTTTGCACATTACAGAAAGTGGCGTAAACAACATCCAGGTGAGATTAGTCCACTATTAAGCTTTATGTCTATCGTTAATATGATATTGTGGTTAGTAGCAACACTAGGCTTAGCTGCTACTGTCCTAGTTCAATTTATTCCATGGTCATTAGGTATTGTTGAAACGATTGATGTGTTAGTTAGTCGTACATTATTCTGGTATTTTGGTCATCCACTTGTATATTTCTGGCTGTTACCAGCATACATGATTTGGTATGTTGTTATTCCTAAAGTATTGGGGACTAAAATATTCTCAGATGCTCTAGCTAGAATGTCATTTATTTTATTCTTACTATTCTCTATCCCTGTTGGATTTCACCATCAATTAACAGAGCCAGGAATTGATCCAGCGTGGAAGTTTTTACAAGTCATTTTAACTTTCTTAGTTGTTATACCATCTTTAATGACGGCTTTCTCAATGTTTGCAACGTTCGAATTGTATGGTCGCTCAAAAGGTGCAACTGGGTTATTCGGCTGGGTTAAGAAGCTACCTTGGAAAGATGCACGCTTTTTTGCACCGTTTATAGGAATGTTATTCTTCATTCCAGCTGGTGCAGGTGGTTTAATTAACGCAAGTAACCAATTAAATCAAGTTGTCCATAACACCATTTGGGTAACAGGTCATTTCCATTTAACATTAGCAACAACTGTTTTACTTACGTTCTTTGGTGCAGCCTATTGGTTAATCCCACACATTACAGGGCGTGTAATGACGAAGGCTATGAACAAACTAGCAATCATTCAAACCATTGTATGGGCTATCGGGATGACATTTATGTCAGGAGCAATGCATGCTGCTGGGCTACTAGGTGCTCCACGTCGTTCCGATTATTCAACATACGGCGGCTCAGAACAAGCACTGGAATGGATTCCTTATCAAATCGCGCAAGCAATTGGCGGTTCTATCTTATTCATCGGTATCATCTTAGTACTAATTATTATTACTAATTTAGCATTTTTTGCACCAAAAGGTGAAACTGAATTCCCAGTTGCAGAGGTTACAGAGCATGCCGAAAAAACACCTATGGTTCTTGAAAACTGGAAACTATGGATTGGAATTACTATTTTGTTAATATTATTTGCATATACAATTCCGTTCATAGACATGATTCAAAATGCACCAGTCGGTTCAAAAGGTTATAGATTATGGTAAAAATGTAACAACAAGCGCCTTGTGAAGTCGTGTTAATATACTTCACAAGGCGCTTATTATATGTCTTTTATTTATTACAAAAGCCTCCTTTGTAAAATGACAAAGGAGGCTTTGCTATCTTTCATTTGCTAAACTAACATTAGCTGTTAATTTGATAGACTCTACGGTACTTCTCTTCTAAATACTCGATCAAATGATTTGCATTTAATCCTTCACCTGTTACATCTTGTAGGATTTCAAGTGGTTTTTTCAGTTTACCAAATTGATGTACATGCTCTGTGAGCCATTCGCGAACTGGCTCTAATTCCCCTTTTTCCATTAACTCATCAAAATTCGGAATATCTACAAGCATCGCTTTATTTAGTTGGGCTGCATACATATACCCTAATGCGTATGAAGGAAAATATCCAAACATTCCACCTGCCCAATGCACATCCTGTAGCACTCCTTCCGCATCATTAGAAGGGCGTACACCTAAATATTCCTCATATTTATTATTCCAAACTTCTGGTAAGTCTTTCACTTCAATTTCTCCGTTAAATAATCCTTTTTCAATCTCATATCGAATCATAATATGTAACGGATAAGTTAATTCGTCTGCTTCGATTCGGATTAATGAAGGCTTTGATTCATTAATAGCTTTATAGAAATCATCTAACTCTATAGAATCAAACTGACCATTTGTATGATCTTTTAATAAATCATAATTCTTTTTCCAGTAAGAATAATTGCGTCCTACAAAATTTTCGTAAAACAGTGATTGTGATTCATGAATGCCCATTGATGTACCTGAACATAAAGGAGTGCCTGTTAAGTCAGTTGAAATATTTTGCTCATATAATGCATGACCACACTCGTGAATTGTTCCAAAAACCGCAGTTCGGAAATCCTTTTCATCATATTTTGTCGTGATGCGTACATCTCCTGGGTTTAAGCCTGTCGCAAATGGGTGTACTGTTTCGTCTAATCTACCAGCTTCAAAATCATAGCCCAATTGCTCTAGAATTGCTAAACTAAATTCACGTTGTTTACCTTTAGGAAAGTGTTCAAACAGGAAGCTCGTTTCAGGCTGTTCTGCTCCAGCAATTTCTTTTACTAATGGGACAATTCGCTCACGGGCTTCATGAAAGACCTTATCTAAAATGTCCACAGTCATACCTGGCTCATAATCGTCAAGTAGAACATCATATTTGTTATCTTTATAACCCCAGTATTCAATAAACCGCTTGTTAAAGTCGACTAATTTTTCTAGGTAAGGCTGGAACATTGAAAAGTCTGATGCTGCCTTTGCTTCCTCCCACACAGACTCAGCTTTTGATTGAAGAATGACAAACTCCTTATACTCTTCAGCAGGAATTTTTTTATTCTTATCATAATGTTTTTTACATTCTTTAAGAGTTTTGATCGTTTTTTCAGATAGCTGCTCTTTAACACCTTGTGACGAGAGCTTCGCAATATATGAAGCCATTTCTTCAGAAGTAGTCATTGCAAAGATTTCAGATGATAAAGTTCCAATTACCTCAGAACGTTGAGCCACACCTTTTTTCGGAGCGCCTGTGCGTAGGTCCCAATGCATTAATCCAACAGCTTCATTATAGCCAATTATTTTTTTTACATAATCTAAAAATTGTTGTTCTAATTTTAATATATCTTGATTCATGTTGTTCCTCCTTAAACAGTTTTCATTTACTATAATTCTATACAATTATAATAAATCCTTCTAAATCTTACATTTAAATATTCTTAAGATTTTGTAACATTTGTAGGAAGATTTGTTTCTACCTTTGTGATTAATTCTTTATCAATATCACTTGTACAAAAAATTGTCACAACACCCTTATCATGATGAGAACGAACTAAACGTCCAACCCCTTGACGCAGTCGAAGCATCATATAAGGAACATCAATTGACCAAAACGGATCCGCAGATGCTTTACGTTTTGCATTAAATACAGGGTCATTTGGTGGATATGGCAAAGACCAAATAATAAGATTAGACAAAGCTGGGCCAGGTATATCTAAACCTTCCCAAAGATGCTGCGCACAAAGTATAGTATGTTCTTCATTTTGGAATATTGAAACTAGTTCACTAATCTCTCTATCTCCCTCAAATAAAAATGAAAATTCCGTTTGCTCACTACAGTGTTCTTTGAATAACTGTAAATCATGTTTACTATTAAATAATAATAACGCTCTTCCATTCGTTTTCTCTAATTCTTTCAGTGTATACGTAAACTTCTGCTGAAATAAGTTGTCATTAGCTGTTAGGATTGGCATCTTTATCTTCATTTGTTCATCGTAATCAAATGGCGATTCCACTGAAAACGATAAATAATCACGAATACCTAAGCTAGCTGTAACATACTCAAAAGATTGGTTATTTGAAAGTGTTGCAGAGCTAAACACAAACGGAATGTTGTTTGAGAAAACTTTTTCCTCTAGTACATTCTCTACCGATTTTGGCATAATCACAACAGTTGTTTCATCATCGTTTGCTTCAATCCATGTTATAGCCTCATCATTTTCAACCATTAGCTGCAAAGAATATTGCACTTGATCAATATATTCATCAACAATATTCAATTGATACTCTTCAATCGTATATGTTTCACTTTCGAAAACTAGTGCATCTCCAATGGCAATTAACTTTTCGTTTAATTGTTTAGCATAATTAATAATAGAGCCGGATAAAGCAAGGTTCATTCGATGAGACCCTTGTACTGGAACAGCTTGCTCCACTATTGAATCAAAAAATAACTGATTTGTTTCAATCGTCTCTTCTATTAACAATGCAAGCTCTTCTCTTATCTCATTTTCAAGCAGTCGAGTTAATAATCCTTCTAATAATGTTGCTTTTATTTTATAGGTCAACGCCTTTTGTGCCGCAATTTCTAACAGATGCCCTTCGTCAAAAACTACGCTGCTATATTCAGGGAGTAACGGCAATTGCCCTTCTCTCTTACGTGATTCTTTCGTCCAGACATGTTCCATATAAAAGTCATGTGAACAAATAATTAAATCTGTAGCCTTGCGATAATGATCTCTAGACAAAATTTGTCCACATCGATGTCGCTTCTCACAACTTGAGCAATCTTGAAATACATCCCATGAAATCATGTTCCATTCCTCATCAGACAACAGAGGATATTGTTTTCGATCCCCATAAGGTGTAAATTGTTGTAGTGCTGCATGATTATTCACGAATTTCGGTAGAGAATCATAAACATCATTAATATTGTCATGTTCTGAAAAAGTCATTGCATCATCTAGTTTGTTCAAACACAAATATTGATCAGGGGATTTTGCCAGTCTGACATCAATATTCATATTTAATAGTTTTCGAAGTTTTGCAATGTCTCCTTCCTTTTTAACAAGCTGTTCAATTAATGACTCATCAGCACAGCTAATAATTGCGGGTTTACCTGTATACCTTGCGTAACACAATGCATATAATAAATATACAATTGTCTTTCCTGTTCCAACCCCAGCCTCAGCTAATATTATCTTCTTTTCCTTAAATGCACGTTCAAGCTGAAATGCCATGAAAATCTGTTCATCTCTAAGCTCTAAACCTGCTTCGGGTAGTATGTCATAAAACACATCGCCAATCCATTCATTTAATTTATCAAAAAAGTTATCATTCGTTAATACTTGAAAAGGTAGTCGTTCACGAATCATTAATTATATTCCTCCGATATTAAATGTTACAACGATAATGATATTTTAATGAATAATATGCACCGGGTAATGATGCACGTAAAAATTACTCACCTATCATCACCATTTATAGATTTTTCATCTTTTCTCATAGAAGGAGAACACTGTCATTCGTTATTATTTTCTTGGAGATTTAGTTCCCCAATATTGATAATAGTCAGTTCTAATAAAACCGTTAAATAATTTTCTCTTTTTAGTAGCTTTCTTCCCGTATAATTTTTCAAAGTCCGGATGGGAAGTAACGATATACTTTGACCAAGTATCGAGGTCACCAAATACTTTACCTATGTCTTTGTACATTTGCTCCACTGCTTGTTTTTCACCTATCCGCTCACCATAGGGTGGGTTACCAACGATAACACCATATTGATCCTTAGTCGTAAAATCTCTCACCTGCATTTGTTTAAATGTTATAAGGTCCCCAAGTCCAGCTTCTTCAGCATTTTCATTAGATATAGTAATCATTCTATGATCTATATCATGACCAAATATTTGCAGTGGTTGGTCGTAATTTGCCCTGTCCTCTACCTCTTGACGTGCATCATCCCAAGTGCTTTTACCAATCCAATCCCATTGCTCAGAAACAAAGTCTCTATTGAAACCAGGAGCAATATTTTGCCCGATCAATGCAGCCTCTATTGGTATAGTACCAGAGCCACAAACTGGGTCTACAAACGGTTTATTAGGCTCCCAGTTCGTAAGCAGCACTAACGCGGCTGCTAAAGTTTCTTTCAGCGGAGCATCACCTTGTCCAACGCGATATCCACGTTTATGTAATCCAGAACCACTCGTGTCAATTGTTAGCGTTGCGATATCTTTGTGAATAGCAATTTCTACTTTATATAACGGTCCAGTTTCTGCTAACCAGCCAGCAGATCGATAATGTTCCTTCAAGTTTTCAACTATGGCTTTTTTCACGATACTTTGACAATCAGAAACACTAAACAACTTTGATTTAACAGATTTCCCACTTACAGGAAATTCGCCATCTTCAGGTATAAAGTTGCTCCACTTTAAAGCTTTAGTCCCTTCAAATAAGTCTTCAAAAGATGTCGCTTTGAACTCACCAACTTTTATTTTAATTCTATCAGCGGTACGTAGCCATAAGTTTGATCTACATATAGCCTTTTCGTCACCTTGAAAAATGACTTTACCGTTTTCTACTGTACATTCGTAGCCAAGACTACGTACTTCCTTTGCAACGATAGCTTCTAAACCCATTGCAGCGGTTGCAATAAGTGTATAAGTATTGTTCATGTCATCACCCTATTTTCTAGAATTACTCGCTTAGTTCAATTTAAAATCAATTTATCACTTAGCCCTTCCAACAGCTAAGTTATTTACGATGGTATAATCAACCTACTGGATGAACAGTTTTTAAATAACTCTTATTGATCATTTCCAAATTTCCTCATTATCATAACATCTACTTAAGCTCTATACGCAAACTTTGTTGCTATTTTTTAAAAATTTATCGTACTATGAAATACTCAATGCTGGTATACATTAATTTTTTTTTTAGATCTGCAACAGCATACGGAACTACTTATTCTTTAAGGTCATCCACATAACAAAAGCTCTCCATGTTAGGAGAGCTGTTAAGTCTAATCTAATTAACTCAGTTCATTAATAACGTTCTGTAAGCCATGTTTTGTTCCTTGTACTACAAACGGCCAACGCCTCGTACCAAGGTGGTAATCATCTATCTACAGGTAAATTTCCTTACCTGTCCTTCTTCTCGTTCATTTTCTCAAAGAAGGTGCCCCTACCATAATTTGGGTTTCTCGCTCGTGGGGTTTACCTCGTTCCACTCTTGCAATTTCTTGCAAGATTTCGTCACTGTGGCACTTTAAAGGTATTCTAACCATATCTAGGAAGACTTAGGTTATTTCCCTGCCGTTAGTTAGTATTACACTAACTACCCTAGCTTATTTATTCACTAGGCACGAACACTACGAGCATCTCAGCTCGTGCGAGCATGGACTTTCCTCTACACATGAACATGTGCAGCGATTACCCGAACGTTATTAACGTGTAACATTAATTATAGTAAATAACATAGTAAATAGCAATAGTTTTTATATGGTAATCATTTACTCGTATAATTTACTACCGAACACATGCTTTTCAAGACTCGATAATCTTTGTAAAATATCAAAATTTGTATTTCCAGTCGGTACACTTTGTTTTTTAGATGTATCATCTACTTGACGTTTCAAGCGCAAATTTTCTTGTTGTAGTTCTTCAATAATTTGATGAAATGATTCATAATCTTTAATGATGAAGTCTAAAAATTTATCTACGTCTTCTTGTTTATAGCCTCTCATCGCTGTTTTAAATTCTTTTTCCAAAATTTCTTTAGCATTTAGTTTAATTCGTTCTAACATCGTTTTCACCTCTACATAATTCCCCATTCTTCCACTTCTATTTTTTCAAATGAAAGAGCAATTGTCAATTTGTCTTTTGCATATGTTGTTTCGTATTAGTATTTTTTTGTCCTAATAAATTAACACGGACCTCAATTAGCATTCTACCCCTAAAATTCCTCATTCCAAGGATTATTCATTAATGATTCTTCTTCAGCAACTAAGTGAAGATCATCAAAATTTATAATAATTATATCATAATTGTCCGTATCTCTTCTATTTTTTGCAACATTAAGCAAATATGTAGGACTTCCTTGCTTATCTTCATCAAATACAGCGAGTAATGCATCACTTTTATTTACCAAAAAAAGGTTTTTCTGACGGAATTGGCTTGGATTTTCATATGATCGGTTCGAAATACTTTCAACAAAGTCCGCTTGAGATAAAATTAATTCGTAATATTCTTTATTTGCTTCATTCCAATTCACATCTTGCTCAAGAAATGGTGTAAGAATTGCAAGCTTAAGGTGTGGATAGTCTTCCTGCAAAGCATACACTGTCTCTGCAGCCCATAGTTCAACACCGAGCTGACCACTGATTAATACCCATTCAAGTCCATTATCAAGAAGTGAAACTAAACGACTTTTAAGTGCTTTCTTTATAAAATTTACCGCAGGATGATCATTAGAAAAAATCCCAATTTCATAGGGCTTATATCCTGAAACGACTAAGACTTTGATCAAAATTCATTCTCCTTTAGGAAAAACATCATTTCTATGATCACTTAATAATGAGACTAGGAATGACGGCCTGCTAAAATAGCCCCATATTGCTATGGCTCTAAAAAGCTGCTGTTAGGCTTTTATTCAAACTTTAATTTTATTCATACAATATTGACAACAAAACGACGCTATTAGCATATGTATCGTGTTATAGAAAAAGATACAACGAGTTATATAGTATTTATTTTTACGTAGGACTATGAGCAGATAATGATCTAACATCATCGACCTTTAAAAATAGGGACGGTATAGCACCGTCCCTATAATTTACTCTATTCAAATTCTTATCTTCCACAATTAAATTGTTGATTAGAAACTTCATTGACTACAGACTCTGTTTGTGGATAATAATGTTGATGCTGATACAATACATGATTTACATGCTGTACGTGACTAGGATGAATGTGCGGGACAATAAATGTGCAATAGTGATGTTGGACACAGCATTTTGTTGGATGAACAATCGGTGGCTGTACAATTGGTCTAGGTTGCATCTCCTTATCTCCTTTCATATGCATATGTTACAATAACAGCCTATGAAAAAATGGGTAAACATGTACTAATGAATACACCTAATTTAACCACTATATTTTAAAAAGATTTAACTTTCTAAAACGCCCACATTACACATGATCATATGCTTTTGGTATATGTATATCCTTCTTTAGCCAAAATTAGCAGTAAGTCACAGTAGACTTGTTTTAAAATTGCTCATAATAATGACTGTTAAGCATATTACAACAAAAAATAAATAAACGATTTTCTTATACATGATCCATATTCTCTCCATTATGTATTTTAAAGCTCTATGTTGTCTTTAGGCTCAGCTCTATTCAAACTTTATTGCCATATGAAACAGCTTCATCAGTTGCAGTTTTGCTTGTTAACAATTATAAGTGAATAGAGCATAGAGCGTGTAGTTTTATTAATGAATATTTTATCATGTTTTAATATGAACACAACAGTCTTAAGTAAGGTGAGTATTTCCCTAGATCAATAGCTACGACACAAGTTTATTATACAATGAATTTGTTGTCGATTTGTTTTATTTATAATGCCGAATAAACTCTCTTTTTGCGCTTTCCACGGAAATAAATAGGGTCGTTATTTCCCCTTCTTTTCCAGCCTGCTAATACGCTTTAGTAATTCAGCTTTCTTGTTTTTTTTATACTCGTCCTTGTCACTAGTGATGTTATAGGCAAGCCTCGCATATTCTAATGCTATGTCAATTTCTTTAAATTGATGCTCATACACTTTTGCTAATTCAACAGCAGCTTGTATTTGTAACGACATATCATTTGATTCGACTAGCTGTTTCCACAAGTCGATTGCTTTTATTACATTCTTTTCTCTTTTATATATCATGGCTAAATTGAACTTAGCTTTATCAGAATGCTCATCTTCACTAGTAGCAATGGCTTTATATTTATGACTAGCGCTTTGCTTTTCCCCAAGAGTATCTAACCAACGGGCAATTTCAAACTGTTCGTTGGGGTTTTTCAAATTGTAATTAGCTAATAATTTTTTTGAGAGGTGTATATATAATGAGATTAAAGAAAGGACATCTGTTTCATTATGGCGTAGCACAGAGAAAATCCCTGTTGGGTTTTTATTTTGCAAAAAATCAAAGTACAGCAAAGGTGCTAAATATCCAGGAGTATCTTTCCCTCGGTTAATCACAAGCTTTTCTTTTTCCACTGTAGTTAACCTTACGTTCTCCAATTCATTCTTCCACAACCTTCGAGATGCATGAAATAAATCAAAATGGCCGAACTCTGGTAATTTAGGTACAGACTCCTTAATTAATGTATGTCGTGTCTTCACCTGTGGCCAATCAAACGCTTTACCGTTATATGTTACTAATGTAGTATAATCTACATTTGTAAGAAAGCTTTGATAAAGAGCTACTTCATTTCCAGGAGCAGGCAAAAAATGTTGTCTTATTTTTACCTCGTCCTGAAACACTCTAGCATATCCTAACAAAAATATCGTATTTCCTACTCCACCACCTAATCCAGTTGTTTCAGTATCAAAAAAGAACAAATCATGTGGTTGCTTATTTTTTGCTGAAAGAGGGTGTTGAATGTGATGACTTTGCCACATCTCAATTACCTCATGGAGCTCAGCAAACGAGTGTTGACCATGTTTATACCCTATTGGATATGAAACTTCTCTGATAAGACAGTGTTGATCATCAAAAAAATATGGATTTGCCGAAAAAGAAGTCCATTGTTCAAGAAATGGTATAGTATGATCGTCTGTCTTTGAACATTGGCTATTCTTCTCACTTTCGTTGACAAGGTGTTTCTTATATAAATTAAGTTTGTTTTTAATAGACATAAATAATACTACTTGTAACAACGTAAACAAATGAATGACCATTTGATTTATGTTATCACCGTATGTTCACCTGCCTCATATCTAATACGAACATAGCCATGAATGCTCTAGAAGTCACATGTCAAATAAATAGCTTAAGCTGTTTTGGCATTGATTGTCGCTGTTCGTTCTAAGCATTAGCACGTTTTCACCTCGTGTTCGTGGGAGCTTTTCTACTATTGCGATTATTGAGCTCTATTAAAGCTCATTTAACAGTCATAGTAACATAGCAATAAAGTTTACGTAAGAGTAATAGGTTAAAATTGTTCTAGCATGTTAAGCACCGCTCTCTTGCGGTCGTTACCCCCTATTTCGCTACCAATACAGGATGGACAACCTTCCTCACAAGGACAACGTAATATTAGGTTTCTCGATGCTTTAATGATTAAGTCCTGACTTTTATAGACCTCTTCTGCTAATCCTATTCCCCCTGGGTAATGATCACAAATAAAGATTGTTGGTTTTCCTGTCTGTGTGGCTTTAATTTGTGATACTACATGGAGATCATTACGATCACACATGACGTGGATAGGTATAATATGGCTAAATACATTTCTAATCCCAAGTAAAATTTGCTCCAACGCTTTTTCATCTTCGTTATTTTCAACTTTTTGGATTTCAAGCCATGTAGCACTCGTATGTAATTCTTCTTCGGGTAAATGAATTGGGCCAGAGCCTACATTCTCAAATGAAGACAATTTAATTTTCTTAAATATCGTAGGTCGAGCATTAATTGTTACATCTCCATAATTCATTGTAGTTGTTTTTCTATTCTTTGTTTGATCTATTTCCAATACTTTTAATTGTATAGCTAAATTAGCGTCAGTGTAATATTCTACATCCACTTTCTTTACGTACGCTTTCTTATGTTCCCAGTCTAGTTTTTCTACCTGATGCTGGATCCCTTCATGTATATAAATCGCTTCGTCATGTAAAAGAGTCATAGCGCTAAAACGATCCATTTCGCCAATGATTTTAACATTGGCAATATTTGATTGATCGATAATAACGACATTCTCTTGTGATGCCGACCTCAGACTAATATTGCTTGCTGGAAAGGATTGATTCGCCCAATAAAATTTCTCACCATTACGATACAACACGCTTTCATCGACTAAATATTCCATTATTTCCACCACATCTTGTTTCCCAAATTGTTCATTCTCTCTAAAGGGTAATTCATAAGCTGCACATTTTAGATGGTCAACTAGTATAATTAAATTTTCTGGATTGATTCTTGCAGATTCTGGTGATTTTTCAAAGAAGTAGTTTGGGTTGTTCACAATATATTGATCAATTGGAGTAGAGTTAGCTACCATAATAATAAGTGCTTCACTGTGACGACGACCTGCACGTCCAGCTTGCTGCCACGTACTTGCAATACTTCCAGGATATCCTGTCATGACACACACTTGTAACTGCCCAATATCGACCCCCAATTCCAAAGCATTCGTACTCACTACACCCATTATGTTCCCATTGCGTAGACCTTGCTCAATTTCTCTTCGTTGCTTCGGTAAATAACCGCCTCTATATCCTCTAATAGATTTTGAACCGAGTTCTTTTTGTACTAGTTGTTGGATATGACTTAATAAAATCTCAACACGTACTCTACTTCTTGCAAAAACAATTGTTTGAATATGATTTTTTAAAAATCTTTGTGCAAGATCATTGACTTCAACCGTTGCACTTTTTCTAATGTTTAAAGGTTTATTTACAACAGGCGGATTATAAAAAACAAAATGCTTCCTGCCACTAGGTGCACCGTTGTCATCAATTAAGGTCATTGTGCTTTCTGTTAACCTTTCAGCTAATTCCTTAGGATTTGCTATAGTCGCTGAAGTACAAATAAAGATCGGATCACTACCATAAAAACTGCAAATTCTTTTAAGCCTGCGTATGACATTCGCGACATGACTTCCAAACACACCGCGATATGTGTGTAATTCATCAATTACGATATATTTTAAGTTTTCAAAGAGACTAACCCATTTTGTATGATGAGGAAGTATAGCTGAATGTAACATGTCAGGGTTGGTGATGACAATATGTCCAGCTTTTTTTACTTTTTGTCTAATCGTCGGAGAGGTGTCACCATCATAAGTAAAACTTTTTATATCAATCCCCATTTCTGAAATGATCTCATTTAATTCACTCTTTTGATCTTGCGCTAACGCTTTAGTAGGGAAAATATATAATGCGCGGTTCATTTCATCTTGTGCAACAGCTTGAAGAACTGGAAGATTATAGCATAATGTCTTTCCAGATGCAGTTGGGGTCACCGTTACAATATTCTGTCCATCTTGAACTGCTTCATATGCCGTACATTGATGTGTATATAATGAGTTTACACCCCTATTATGTAAAGCTGTTTTAATTCTGGAGTCAAGACTGTCAGGTATCCTCATTGTTTTTGCTTTCTCTGGCTCTACCTCATGCCAATGTATAATATTATCATTTACTTTTAGTTCGTCAATAATGTCGGACAGCGACTTTTTATTCACTACCTGTTCACCGCCTATTTTAATTAATATCACATCTATTTTATTGTAACGAATAAACGTTCGCAATGAAAGTTTTTAGTCGCCAAATTATAAAATCTGTTAAAATAAATATAATGAAAATACTGTGGAGTGGAAAGAAATGAATAAACAAACTATTGAAGACGTTTTAAGAAATGTACCTTTATTTAAAGAACTTATAAATACTGAATTAAAGGAAATTGTAAATATTGCAATCACCAGAACGTACCAAAAAGGGACTCATATTTTCATGCATGAAGACCCGTTAGATTATGTGTATTTTATACATACTGGTAAGGTAAAGATATATAAAAATGATATTCAAGGGAAAGAACAGATTGTATCTGTATTAAGTGATGGAGATATGTTTCCACACGTAGGTTTTTTTAGAAAAGGCAATTATCCAGCTTCGTCATTCGCTGTCGAAAGTACTGCTGTTGTAGCAATTTCTATCTCTAATTTTGAACAATTACTTTTACAACATCCAGAAGTTTGTATTAAACTATTTAGAGTGATGGGTGAAAAAATTATCGATTTACAAAAGAGACTTGAAGAACAAATTTTAAATAATACATATGAACAAATCGTTAAGCTGTTATTAAGACTTTCAGAAACTCACGGAACGGAAGTTGATAACCATACTAGAGTGCTGTCGACCCAATTCACCAATAAGGAACTAGCTAATATGATTGGTACGACTAGGGAAACAATAAGTAGAACGATCACAAAGCTTAAAAAACAAGGATATATTACAGTGAATTGCGATGGCAACCTTGTTATTGATGTAAGTAAGTTCGAATCAGAAATCTTGTGAGTTAAAGGCTAAAAGATCTTTTCAAAAGCGATTACGAAATGGACAATAAGGTAAATTTCTATATGAAGTCCAAAACTTTGAAGATAGAAAAACATCCGAATCGCGGTTATATACAAATTTAGCTCTTATACGAAAACAACAATTAATGCAAAGACAACCAAAAAGATGAGTTGCTAGAGCAGCAACTCATTTTTCATGTTCCCAAACTGTTATTACTCAGAGTGAGTGTAAATTGGTCATCCGAAAAAACAAACTTACCTTAGTGAACTAAATGGTTAAGGATAACATTTGTTCCATATCGTCCTGCGCATTATCAATTAATTGGAGGTTGAATGTTTCTTGTAAAACGTTCAGGACTCCCTCAGAAATAAACTCTGGTGGCTTAGGCCCAATGCGAATATCTTTAATGCCTAAACTAAATAAACCAAGTAAAATTGCTACGGCTTTTTGTTCGAACCAAGAAAGAACAATACTGATTGGTAAATCATTTACTTCACATTCAAAAGCATCAGCTAAAGCAAGTGCTATTTTTACCGTTGAGCCTGAATTATTACATTGACCTAAATCAATATAGCGAGGAATTTCTGTCCCTGGTACCGTGCCATAGTCTACATCATTAAAACGAAACTTCCCACAAGATGTAGTTAAGATAACTGTTTCTGGTGGCAAAGATGTAGCTAGCTCTCGGTAGTACTCTCCACCTTTTCCTGGAGCATCGCATCCAGCTATAACAAAAAACCTTTTAATTTTGCCAACCTTAACTGCTTGGATAACTTCAGGTGCCAAGCCTAATACTGTTTCATGATGGAAGCCGGTTACTAATGTTTGTTCTGATTCAATGTTTGCATCTGGTAATTGGAGTGCTCTATTTATTAAAGGAGTGAAATCATCATTCTCTATTTTTTGAACATTTTCCAAGCCAGCTACTTCATATGAATACATTCGATCTGCATACGTGCCCTTAATCGGCATTACACAGTTTGTGGTTGCTAAAATAGCACCAGGAAACTTTTCAAATAATCTACGTTGATCATACCATGCTTTTCCTATATTCCCTTTTAAATGCTGATATTTTTTTAATTCTGGATAACCATGTGCAGGGAGCATTTCTGAGTGAGTATAAATATTTATCCCTTTCCCTTTTGTTTGCTCAAGCAACTCTTGCAAAGCAAATAAATTATGACCAGTTACTACGATACACTTTCCTTCTATTTTATTTTGAGAAACTGTTATTGGCTGGGGTATACCTAAACGTTCAGTATGAGCTTTATCAAGTACGTCCATGATACGAACTGCTGCTTGCCCTACCTTCATTGCCATATCAATATGTTCTTCAACATTAAAATTTGAATTCGTTAACGTCATATAAAGTGCTTCATGAGTCGTTGCATCAACAAATGGATCGGTATATCCAAGTTGATTAGCATGTGTCCGGTATGCAGCGATGCCCTTTAAACCAAATACGATTGTATCTTGTAAGCTTGCGATCGTTTCATCCTTTCCACATACACCAACCACTTTACACCCTCCTGATGGAGTTTGTTCACATTGATAACAAAACATGTCTATCTCCCCTTTAAAAACGGAATTTTCATGTTTTAGCATACATCTTTCGCATACTATCAATTGTGATGTTAATCACTTTTTTGCATAATTTACAAAATGTTCACATTTATACCATTTTATCATTACATGACATGAGATACTTTGTGTGTTTTTTTGTGCCCTTTCCGAACGAAGCGCATAAGTTATAGCGAATAAACTTTTTTAATTGAGGTGAAAGTTGTGAGTTCAGACAATAATAAATTATCTAAAAATCTAGAGAACGAATTCAATGGCTTAATCAAATCGATGAATGAATTCATTAGTGAAAATCCTTTTAAACGAATATTTGAGTCTCTTGATGACCTACTTAGAGAGCCCCTCTTCATTCAACAAATACCTATACGAACATTTGAAACAGATAAAGAGTATGTTATTAATGCAGAATTACCTGGTGTTAAGCGAGAGCAAATAAGCCTTGAATTCTTCGAACATTATGTAACGATCTCACTTAATAACAGCGAAATAATTGAAGAGTCAAATGATAAACAACAAACGTACCAAAAAATGCATACATTCCAACAGGCTTCAAGAACCGTTCACGTTCCCTACAAAATCCCAGAGCAAAACGTAACGGCAACATTTAGGGACGGCCTACTAGATATACGTATTCCACGCCAACAACGCAAGCGGATATCCATTCAGGAATAGAACTTCATTAAAAGCTCTTTCGTAAACCTTCTTGCTATTAAACAGAATGATGAGTATAAATACAACTCAATAATTCTAAGAGTAGATAAAGTTCCACGAACGCTAGTGTATAAAAAATCAATACTAAATAAAAAAGCAGCGAAGAAAATATTCATTCGCTGCTTTTTATGTATTCCATTAGGAATTTTTGTGAGATTCACTTCCGTATTTCGGATTATTTTCTGGAGTTGAATCATGTTGAATGGACTGCTCATTAGCAAATTCAGTCTCATTCCTATTGTTCGGATATTTATTTTGTCTCTTTCGGTTATTGTTTTGATTAGTCATTCATATTCCTCCTAGTTATCGTTTTTATTATTCATTTCCTTTTTAGGACGTTTTTGTGTAAATTGGTTTCCAAATTCCATGTTTGTTTTTTGTGGTTTATTTTGCTTCTTTGTCACCTATGCTCCTCCTTTTTCAATTCATTTGGAGCAACGGATTGACATGACCTTTGCTCCAATACATAGTCTGTGACGCATGAAAAAAGATTATACACCTCATATTTCATACTATAAATTACATATTTTTAAAAATTAAAAGCAAGTTATATGTAGGAGGTGGATGTAGTGAATAAAAAGAATGAAAATCCAGAACATATACAAACTGAAACTCATCTAGACCCATCAGAAGAGCCAAGATTAGTAATCAAGACAAATCTTGATCCTGAAACGAGTGTTGAGGAAAATCCCTATTATAATGAAAATGTGAAAGATGTTGAGGAGTTTACGGAGTATTTTGATAAAACATAAAAGGTGTGTCAAACATTATGGATAAGACATTAAGATATTTACAAGAAACATTATCAAACTATTTAGATAAACACAATATATCGGAACAAATATATGAAAAACTTCTTGCAAAAACGTATCGCAGTGAAGGGGATTTTGTTAAAGAATTAAATGAAGAAGAAATATCATTTTTAGATGAGGTTTTACCTGATGAAATAATATATGCTTTAGATGAACAAGATTTCAAACGTGTAGAGCAATTGAATGAGGTTTATGAGTTGCTGTATTAGTAATAATGAGTAGTCAATAATAAAGGTCATGGGGTGATGAAGCTGACACGTAACAATGATAATTTTATTAATATTAAATTTCAAGATGGTGCTATCGATAAAAATGGGATAAACGGTTGTCAAGTAGAAGACGTTCTTCCTATCTTAATCAATAAGCTTAAAGCATTTCAAAATGGCGATTTTCACAGCATGGAAAATTCACTAGCCATTTCAAATCTAGAAGCAGCTAACTATGCTTTACATTGTAGACGTGAAAGAGTTGAATTAGAAAAACATTAGAGCAGAGAGGATGACTTACAGGGCAGAAATTCCCCGAACCAATATAGCTTCTGCCCATTTAACAAAGAGTCATCCTATCAATTAGCAGTTAACCATTTTCTCAAGGTTCAAACTACGTTCGGAACATTTCTATGCGGCAAAGATGGTCATAGATTTATTAATGATGAAAAACCTTTAAAAGCAGAATTAAACTGATTCATCGCCCCCATCATTTGTCCTGCTGTATTCATCATCTTACTATAGTCATAAGAACCGTCATCTTTTTTGAAATGATTCATGATAGATCCGAAACCAGGCTGAGGTTGCTGCATATTAGGTTGTTGTAATGGGTATGGTGTTGGATACGGCTGAAACGTATTTGGTCTTGGTCTTGGTCTTGGCCTTGGCCGAAACGGTGTTACAGGAGCGGCAGGAATTCCTGGTGAAATTGAAAATGGTGCAAATGGTGTCGTAGGTGGAATTGGACTAGTAGGTTGAAAAGGTACAAAAGGCCCTTGCGAAAATGGTGGTCGTGGAAATGGTGGTCGCCAAACTGGCGGGAATGGGTACCTATTGTTTCTTTGATGCATCACACTCATTGCTATTTCCCTCCATAGGAATTAATATTGGCCTTAATAATGTATGTCAAAGCAAGATGTGTTGTGCTGAAATTCGTGTGGAGAAAAGAGCCTCATTTCTGATTCAAGGCTACGAGCCTAAACACAGCTACTTCACAAAATTGAAAGTCCCCACCTGCAAGGGTGGGGATCAATGATAAAATATGTTTATTAGAATAGGTCTGTTTTCGATTAAGTATAATACTAGTTATCATGCGATCTATTTTAAACAATAACAGTCACAATACTCTTTCATGTATCTAATTAATTATCGAAAGAAACAATTGGGATGCCAAGTGCCTAACAAAAGCAATAAATTTATGATAAGACCCAATCTACCTTATTTATATTAACTGCATAATAGCAATATCTTAATCATTCCAACCATATGCCATCACTTCAATTGTAGCTACTTGATCAGCAAATTCAATCGGAATATCTGGATATAATAATTCAAATCCTGCTTCATTTCCTGGATTTAAACCAACATCAATATAATCATTTAAAATACCTAATAATGTTCCATCCTCTGCATATAAAGCACCTGCGACACTTATACTTTCTTGTTTTTCGTCCTTCGTATTCTTCACTAAGCCTGTTACTCTATATGGGGTCCATTCATCGCCTTTTACCCCTTTAATCGCTGATACTTCCATTAAATTAGGATCTTCAGTTGTTTCGTTAAACTCAAAATTATATGTAGTTTCTTTGTATAGACTAGCATCAGTAATACCATCAATAATTGCACTTTCTGAAACAAATGCTTTTTCACCAGGTAAAACTACATTTGGTACTGCATATATCCACGTTGCCGTACCTAAAATTCCTCCCTCCTGATCTTTAAAATTCATTTGTGTTTCACCAATCTTAATAGGTACTTCACCTGTGTTTTCATAAATTGCTGCAGAATGTAACCAAATAGTACCTATTGAATCAACCCAAGCTATACCGTTATCTTGAACAATTTCCAGACTCACATTTTCTACTTCAGCTTCTTCTTCTTCAACTTCAACTACACTAACTCCAGAAGTTTCTTCAACTTCTTCTGTATTGCTATCTTCTGTCGGTGAAGCCGAACCTCCGCTCGCTCCTGATAATTTTTCATCATTAGAACATCCCATAAATAGCAATAATACAGACATGAATACAAGTAAAGCACTTAACTTCTTCATCAAATTCCCCCTATAATCTCTGTTTGTCATTTCAAAAGGTTGTTACCGCTATGGTTTGTTGTTAATAAGCATGTATATACCTTGAGTTTCATTGCAGTTTTTTTTTGGATTACTATGCCAACCATATATGTTATAAAATAGCAACAAAGTTTACGATAGCAGCCTTACAAAAAGATATTATCAAACGATACTTACAATTTTCTTACAAAGAATAAGGGTATTTTGATGTATCAATATGGGAAAATATAACAAATGTAAGTTTGATAAATTAACGGTTTAAAAAAGAAGAGTACTGTTTGATTATTAGATTTCAAACAACACTCTTGGCTCAGTTATATTTAGTTTTGGATGAACTGTTTTACTTCATTTGAAGGCTCAACTCCGAGCTCTTCCCTTAATAACTTGACATAGTTTTTATAGTATTCTTTTAACCTTTTTTCATAAATAAGGTTGCTAGCATATATATTTAGAAGAAATATAGTCATTTCTTCATGCAGAGGGTATAAAGTCAAAAATGTTTTCACAACTTCTTCTGAGCGATTAATATTCCCTTCTTGAATAAAGAAACTTGCTAATTCACGAGTTAGTTTTTCATACATTCCTGATAGCTCTTCTTCAACCCCTAAAACCCATAAATAATCTTTCATTTCAAATAAATGCCCTTTATATACTTGGAAGGTTCTTTCACTAATTTTAAGATTATCTTTATTTACCTTGTCATAGTGCACAAAATACGCTTTAAAAGTTAGTAGATCACAATATTCTGCTTCGACATCCAGTATATAACCGTCGTTTAAGTTACGAATTTGTAGCTTCATATTATTTTCCTTTAGCACTTTTTTCATTCTAGAAATAGTCGTGTGGAGATTTACAGTTGCATTTTTCGTCCAAAACATGTCCATCAATTTCCACTTATTGATGACTTGATTTGGATGGACGAGAAAATACGCAAATAGCTCTTCTGTTTTTCTTGTGGGCCATTTAACAACTGTTCCACCTTCACCTCTTACTTCAAATTTTCCTAAACATTGTATCGATGTCTTCGTTTTTAAGTCTATTTGTGCAAGTTTTGTTTTGTCCAAATGATTTTTTAGTAAACGGGAGGTCACTCTATTAATATCTTCAGAAGTAACAAATTTTACAAGGTAGTCAACTGCATAAACTTTAAATGCGTGAACAGCATAATGTTCGTAAGCTGTTGTAAATACAATTTGAATGTCCTTATCAATTTGTACTATTTTTTCTGCCAATTGGATGCCATTCATTTCCGGCATTTCTACATCGAGAAAAACCACATCAGGTAGAATGTCAGCGAACATTTCCAATGCTTCTATTGGACTTGTAAAGCTTCCAGCAACAGTTAATTGAGGTTGTTGACTTATTAATAAATGCATCAAATCTAACGTTGGTTGTTCATCTTCCACAATCATAACTTTAAGCATTACAACCCCTCCAGTTCAGTATCATACAAGTCATCCTTGACTCTTTTTCGTAATTCCAATGTAATCTTAGTTCCACAGTTTATTTTTGAGTCAACTTGTATATGCGCTTCATTCAAAGATGCTAATCTTCTTCTTATGTTCGTCATACCTATCCCTGCATTTTTCAGTTCTCCATTTTTAAACTGCTTTAATGCTTCCTCCGACAATCCCACCCCGTCATCTTCTATGATAATAAGTATAGAGGTTTTACGGTTTGTGATTGATAATGAAACATTTCCTTCTCCTTTTTTATTAAACACTCCATGTCTAATCGCATTTTCAACAAAAGGCTGAATACATAATGCAGGAATATAGAATCCATCTAACTCATCATCTATGCTAGCTGTAAAGTTTAACCACTTAAACCTAACTCTTTCAATTTCCACGTAAGACTCTATCAACTGTAATTCTTGCTCTAGTGGTATAAACATCGTTTGAGGAGTTGTGTTGTAAATGATACGTAAGTATTGGTTTAACATTTTGAGCAATCGAATAGCATCATCAACATTTGTATAACATAGAGATGCAATTGTGCTAAGAGCATTATGTAAAAAGTGTGGCTTTATTTGTGCTTGTAAAAAAGCTAGTTCATTATTGAAAGCATCCTCCATCGATGTTTTCATAGCAAGCAATGTTTGAATCCTCGCTAATATCGTGTTGGAGTCAAAGGGTTTCGTAATATAATCGTTCGCACCAGCGTTAAAGCCAAGAGCGATGTCCTCTGGCATATCTTTCACTGTTGCTAACAAAACAGGTAATGATATGAATGATTTTGACTCCCTTATTTTTTGACAAA
Source organism: Nanhaiella sioensis (assembly GCF_046557775.1). Lineage (NCBI taxonomy): Bacteria > Bacillati > Bacillota > Bacilli > Caryophanales > Bacillaceae > Nanhaiella > Nanhaiella sioensis. The sequence goes on along the minus strand of NZ_JBKAEG010000001.1, from coordinate 4,546,530 downwards.
GCTCAATTCCCGACATTTCTGGCATCATCACATCAGTTATAACAAGGTCAATATGAGGATGTTCATTGAGTTTACTTAAAGCATCATTCGCTGAAAATGAAATAATAACCTTAAAATGTTGCTTTGATAACATATTTTGAAGCACTTGAATATTAGCTCGTTCGTCATCTACTATGAGAATCGTTTGATCAGAATTAGCAGTAGTGTCGTTATCGCTTTGTAAATCCTCATTTCGTCTATATGTAGATGCAGTTGTTGATGCAACTTCTTCGACTAGCTTCGGATTTTGGGCAATCGGTAGGGTAAAACAAAATCTAGACCCTATACCAACTTCAGTCCAATCGACCCAAATACGACCATTCATCTTTTCTATTAATTGTCGACTAATATATAACCCTAAACCCATACTTTGATAGCTATCAACTTGCATAAATTGGTCTAATTGTTCGTAATAACTAAATATCTCTTCCCTTTTCTCATCTGGGATTCCTATTCCCGTATCTTCTATATATATGTATAAGGTTTCTTCTATTTTTTGAGATGAAACAGTAATTTCCCCACGCTCTGTGTGCTTTATCGCGTTATGGATTAAGTTATACAAGATTTGGCGCAAACGATTTTCGTCAGCTTCTACTAACGCATAATCGTGTAGATTATTTATTAAGTCAATATTTTTCCCTTGCACTTCAAATGCGAGTACATCAAACACGATTTGAGCTGATACTTTAATATCTACAGTTGCTATGTGTAACTGCAATTGTCCATTTTTTAGTCTGGAGACATCAATTAAATCATTTACTAAATTGGATAGCTTAACTGAGGTGTCGTGAATGAGTGTAAGATTATTCCTTTCGTTATTTGACATTTGATCTTTTTTATCTAACAAGTATGAAGAAATATTAATAATACCGTGTAATGGTGTTTTTAACTCATGAGAAGTTTTTGCTAAAAACTCATCTTTCATTTTGTTCATTGAAATTAACTTATTCGACAAGCTTTCAAGCATGCCAAATGTATGTGTATATCGAAGAGCTAATAAAATATACATTACCGCTACAAAGATAACAATACTTATTTCTCTGTATTGGCCTAAATCATAAATAATTTGAGACCGAGTTTTTATAATCGGCTCCCATTGTATAAATTCTCCAGTCAAAGCTACCATAATATCAAAGAAATTAATCGTACCGAAATACATAAAAAAAAGAAAAATAAATATGCTCGATAATAGTAATAACTCTCTTTTCTCGACCTCATCATATTTTCTTTTATAAAATACCCTCACTAACTTAAAGAAAATAAAACTTAAACAACCTCCGCTAATAAATAAGAAAAACATCTCCATATGAGTATATTTATCATAAGGAAACAGCAAAACTATTAAAGGATAAATCACTAAGAGTGAGCATGCAATACGCATCACCCTCTTAGAAAGTAATGTCGCATCTAACGCATGAAGGAATAAGAATATGAATAAAATTGCGCTATATGCTGATATATCTTGAATCTTATAGGCCGTATCAATTGAAATTGATGGAAAAAACAGCATAAAGAGCTTCTCACTTCTACATGAGTAAGAGATTAATAAACATAAGAAAAATAATCCATTGTATAAATAAAACTTGTTACTTTTCATTTTCATAAAATAAATACTCATATGATATACACAAAATAACAACAAAACAAAAATAATAGCTAAATCTGTACCAAAAGAGATGAGTTGCAACTTAGATATGTCCTCTTGAAGGCCAAATTCTATATCGTCAATAATACCCCCATCATAATAATCATATTTAGATACTTGTATGACTAATTCAAAAGAGGATTGATTTAGCGGGAAATACTTTGCATAAGGAATATTACCGATTTGTTGCGTCTCTACATTGTTGGTAGGCTCCCCACTCTGCCCGACTAAATAACCGTTAATAAACAATTTATGTGCCATGCGTATATCATTAATTTTAATTCCGAAAAGTTGGTCAGTATGTTTATCATTTAATAATACCTTTAGTCGATAGGTAGCAAACCCATCTTTATTTATTACACTCGTACCTCGTATTTGATTACCAACGTTCGGAACATTTTGAAAGTTGTTACTAAAATCGTTCTTATTTAAAATAGCAGGTTGTAATAGTACATTTTCATAAAATTCCCAATTCCCATTAAGACTAACTAAGCCATCCTTCTTAAAGTTCCAATTGGTAAGGTCGATAACTCCTTTATTAGCAGTTGGAGCAGATGGGTTAGAATTAGTCACCGGATTTAAAAAGTATAGAAAAAGTATTGCTAATATTAACCCGATGATGATCATTTGACGTTCATGCTTACTCATCTTATTTCTCCTAATTAAAAAATTATAATTAAATATCGGAATAAATTATTATACTACACAAAATCATGACACAAGAATAAATTGTAATGTGTTTCATCAGTCACGATTAATAAACTTTTTTCTAATTGTTACAGAAAACTAGTTGTATACGTTCAATGACTATGAAAAACAACAGCAACACTTTTCCTAATCTGTATTGCTTTTGAAATAAGTAAAGAAAAGATCGTATTCGATTAACACCATATTTAACAAGGAATGAAACTTATTATTGTAAATATTTATGCGTATATATTTCTACTCTATGAGAAAACACCCCATTAGAAAAAAATAAAATAAATGTAAGTAATTGTCGGAATTCTCAATATTTAAAATTTTTTAAAAGAGTGCTTTTTCGTGATACCATATAAATAAATTATATTAATCGGAGGGGTTCTCATGAATGTTCAAGAATTGCGTAACCACTTTATTTCTCAAAGGAAATATGAACCTATTGATGGTAATGAATTGCTTGATTTCGCAAGACAAATCTACTTGCATGGAAACCTTCCCATTAGAGATTATAGAAATATTGTACGTCAATTAGAGACTGATGGAGCGCAGAAGCCTGAGTATGTTGTAGATGAAATCGTCTAAACGTTATATGCGAGCTGCAAGTCAAAATGGGCTTTCACGTTCATTTGACTTCCGATAACAAAACATAATTGACTAATCTCTTACTATTCATCTAAAAAACTATGACATCATATTATAAGACATAATATGGAGGGGATACTATTATCCCCTCTATTTTTATCCAATACCTAATCTACTAATTATCAATTTTCCTAAAAAAACCATCAAAATCAATGAACTGAACACGCTCTATACCAAAAAGCTTATATTTTATTTTCAACTGCTTAATTTCAGTCGTCTTGTAAGATTGATCAAATTCCTCCATTCTTAGTACATATGTCACTACAAACCTTTCTTTATCAGGTTGATAGTCTTGAATATCTCGATATACGGTATCTATTTTTCTTTCCTCATTTTCAGCTAAGCTTCCATAAAATCCACTTACATAAATATAAGGTATAGCTGATAATCTATCACTCTCATTTAATGCTGTACCATCATTTTTTATTATTGTAATTTCTTTTATAATTGGACTACCTACACCATTCCATTTCATGCCATAAGACAAATGGACTGCGTCATTATCTCTTAATGATTCTAGTGGAATTCACGTGTGGCTCCATGTTGAAAACCCACTTTCATCAAAATCCTTGTATAAATTGATAGTTAAAATCACTCCAACAGTGATTAAAGTAATGATCGGCCCCGATAAAATAATGAACCATTCTTTTTTCACCTCACCACTCCATTCTAGTTAATACGTTCAAGTTAAGAAGTACACTTTTCTTAACATCATTAAAATATATCCCACTTATAGAGATCAGTTCAAAAGATCCATAGGAGATATTTTCATTTTTTTCTTTTTATGGATATTAATGAAGTTTGATCTTATTTTATCATTAAATTCCATTTTATTTTGAATAAAAGTTATATTTATCGCCTTTTTATCCAATAGTAATAAAGATGGAAAACTATACATAGGAGGAATTAAGGATGGGTCGTGGTAAGCATTTTAATCATAAACGGAAAGGTTATAAAAACACCAAACATAAATTCGGACATAATGTAGCAGCAAAATATAAAGAAGAAGCAGAATTTGCAATCGAAACAGTAGCTACGAGGAAAGATCGTCCAGTTTCAATTCACGTTGAAAAAGAGTAAGTTTTGTTAGAAATAGTCTGTGTAAATAAGAGTATTTAATGAAAGTTCATGGTAAAAACAAGTGAGAAGTAAGCGCTATTCGCCTACTTCTCACTATATAGAAGATTTAGCCGTATATATTGGAGCCTGTTTGCGTAAATTCCTCTGCCTTTTGCTTCATTCCCTCTTCTATCACTTCAGACTCATTTTTACCTTGGTCTTTTGCCATATCTCGAATGTCTTGAGATATTCGCATTGAACAAAACTTAGGCCCACACATTGAGCAAAAATGGGCTGTTTTAGCACCTTCGGCAGGCAATGTTTCATCGTGATATTCACGTGCTCGCTCTGGGTCTAACGAAAGGTTAAATTGATCGTGCCACCTAAACTCAAAGCGTGCCTTAGAAAGTGCATCATCTCGATTTTGAGCACCAGGATGTCCTTTCGCAAGATCTGCTGCATGAGCAGCAATTTTGTATGCGATAACTCCTTCACGTACATCTTCTTTGTTCGGTAAGCCTAGGTGTTCTTTAGGTGTTACGTAGCAAAGCATCGCCGTTCCAAACCAACCAATCATTGCAGCACCTATAGCTGAAGTAATATGGTCATAGCCAGGCGCAATGTCTGTCGTTAATGGGCCAAGTGTGTAAAATGGCGCATCGTGACAAACTTCTTGTTGTTTATCCACATTTTCTTTTATAAGATGCATCGGAACATGACCAGGTCCTTCAATCATCACTTGAACATCATGCTTCCAAGCAATTTTCGTTAATTCACCCAATGTTTCCAATTCAGCAAACTGCGCTTCATCGTTCGCATCAGCAATGGAACCTGGACGGAGACCATCCCCTAAAGAAACTGATATGTCATATGTTTTTAAGATTTCACAAATATCTTCAAAATGAGTATATAGAAAGTTTTCTTCATGATGTGCTAAGCACCACTGCGCTAAAATAGACCCACCTCTAGAAACAATGCCTGTCGTACGCTTTGCAGTCATTGGTATATATCTCAAAAGTACCCCTGCATGAATCGTAAAGTAATCTACACCTTGTTCAGCTTGCTCAATTAATGTGTCACGATATACTTCCCACGTTAAGTCTTCCGCAATGCCATTTACTTTTTCAAGCGCTTGATAAATAGGAACCGTTCCGACTGGAACTGGTGCATTTCTTATAATCCATTCTCTCGTTGTATGTATGTTTTTCCCTGTAGACAAGTCCATCATCGTATCTGCACCCCAACGAATAGCCCATGTCATTTTTTCTACTTCCTCATCGATGGATGACGAGACGGCCGAATTGCCAATATTCGCATTAATTTTCACATGGAAGTTTTTCCCTATAATCATCGGTTCACTTTCTGGATGATTAATATTTGCTGGAATGATCGCGCGACCACTAGCTACTTCATCTCGGACAAACTCTGGGCTCATATTTTCACGTATAGCTATAAATTCCATTTCAGGGGTTATTATACCCTTTCTTGCATAGTGCAATTGTGTGACACATCCGCCACTTTTTGCTCGTAGAGGCTGCTTATTAATATGTGGAAATTGTTCAAGGTTTGAACGAGCATCTGATTCTACATATCCATTATCCTCTGGTTTTATTTCACGGCCTTCATACTGTTCAACATCATTTCGTTTAATAATCCAGTCATCTCGTAGCTTTGGAAGACCTCTCCGTATGTCAACATCATATGCAATGTCTGTATACGGTCCGCTCGTATCGTATACTCTCACAGGCTCATTTTCTTCCTCGCCAAAAGTACCACTAGTATGTTGAAGCTCAATTTCTCTCATCGGTACTTTTACATCAGCTTGTTCTCCTTGTACATAAACCTTCTTGCTACAAGGAAATGTCATATTTTGTGCAATACTTTCTTTTGTCATTGAAAATTCCTCCTCAATAATATGAATGAATCAACTGTCAGATAGTCGGTTTGTATAAAGTATACATTTTCCAACTATCTTATGAAGTTGCTAACCCATACCAACTAAAAAAGAGTTCTCAAAATTGAGAACCCTTTTGTTGAAAGTAATTTATGACATAGCTATAGTAACAATAAGCTGGTCGAATTCTACTTCCCTACGCTGGTATGAGCCAGATCAGGTTCTAAGAGTCAAAGAACTTTAAAGCGCTCTTCTCTCAGTCCAAGCTATTGGACCCCCCTAGTAGTGAACATATGTAATTATCGTTAATACTATAACACAATTAATATTGTTGTGAATAGAGAAAAAAGAAATTATACAATTTATTATTTTTCTTTAAGTTCACTTATCATCGCATTTAATAAATAATCAACTGATTGATGAAGGTTTAACAAACGCTTCCCCTTCCCTTCATTATAAAAAACTTGAACAGACAATGTTTGCAAATTTTCAATAGTCGATTCAATTTGCATTGGATAAATATACTTAGGGTTTTGTTCATTAATCCACTGCAAAGCATTGATTTTCCACATATCAAGAATTTTATTAACTTCATTAGCAAACGGATATACCTCACGATAAAAATCAACTTCAACATGAGTAAGCTCTTTTCTTTGTTCCAGTATATCTATGCATTTATTATTAAATGTCTTTAACATATTTGTTAATTTTATTAATTTTTCGTAATTTTCCATATTATTTTCTCCAATTAATCTACTTAAGTTCCAATAATATTATATCAATTCGATGGATTGATTGAAAGGATAGCGAGGGTATCTTTTACTGAATTTTCATGTGGGATTAGAGTGCAATGTCGATGATGTTATGGTCATATATATTTTCTATTTTATGAAGGTTATTTGATATAGTTTTAATATTCCTTTGTTGTTGCTCAACATATATACCTATGTGTTCTTCAACATGATTAACAAGCTTTTGATCTATTAATTCAAGATAGTCAAGCAATTCATCAAACACCGAATTCTGCAATTCTTTATTGGTCAATTCCATTTATCTTCTTCCTCCTCATCAGTATATTTAACTTACATTATAATCATTGAGCTAAACATAGCCTCTCTTTTACTTATACGGTATAGTTTCGTGATGTTAAGCTCAACACCTCCACGATTGACAAAACTAGAACTAATTCAACAAAGAAAGTCGACAATTTTATATTTGCGACAATTCGACAACGCAGTTCGCATGAAAATAACAGGATTGTTTACACTAATTGTTAGGAGGTGTTTTAGTTGGCCAAAAATAAAAACAACAAGCAGCAAAATACTCGAGAAAATAAACAGAAAGCAACGGGATATGGTAACCCAAAACTAGAAGGCCCTAATAAACCTGCTACTTAACTTCAAACGAAGATGAGGGCTAGCCTTCCCTCATCTTCGATATATTACGTGTGAATCACCTCAACTACATGTCCTCATAGTACACTCTCCAATCGTTTACTTCATTCAAAATATTATATTTGTAACATTATTATACGAACAACCGTCTAATTATTTGAGGCTAAATAACGTGTAAAAAGAAGTTTATCACTTGCCATAACTAAAAAAAACACCTATACTTTTTTTTTAACATCATTATGATGACACTTTGTTAAAATCGTTACAATGTAGTTTTACTATTTGTTATGATAGTTGGTGAAGTTAGGTGAGGAGGATGAATCAGTGATTCGCTATCCGAATGGTAAATTATATAAAGAAAAACAAGAAAAAGATACTAATACCGCTAAAAAAGCTTCATACAGTAATCGTGGTATGACTTTGGAAGAGGATATTAATGACTCTAATCATTATTATTTACTACACAATATAGCGGTTATTCACAAAAAGCCAACGCCAGTTCAAATCGTACAAGTTGACTATCCGAAAAGAAGTGCTGCTGTTATTAAAGAAGCCTATTTTAAACAAGCTTCAACTACTGACTATAATGGTATTTACAAGGGTAGGTATATAGATTTTGAAGCTAAAGAAACTAGAAACAAAACATCATTCCCTTTGCAAAACTTTCACGACCACCAAATTAAACATATGCGAGATGTAATAAATCATAACGGATTGTGTTTTGTCATTTTACGATTTACTAAGAATGAACAGATCTTTCTGCTAGAAGCTACCCACCTATTAAGTTTTTGGGACCGTATGAAAAAAGGAGATAGAAAATCAATAACAAAACAAGAGATAGTGGATTTAGGTCATGAAGTCCCACTAGGCTATAAGCCACGCATTGATTATCTTAACATATTGGATAATATTTATTTCTCATAACTCTGCTAGGGATTATTAAGTTGAAAGGTAGGAATACCACATGGCAAGTCAATCACAGTCAAGAACAGCACGTAAACAAGCTGAACGTAACCATAAAAGTAAACAAAAACCTAAAAAAAGTATCTTTCAATTTATTAAGAAACTTATTTTAGTATTTTTTTCGTTAGGAATTATTGGCGCTATAGTTGGAGGAATTGCATTTTATGTAATCATTAAAGATGTGCCTCCATTAGATGAACAAGCATTTCAAGCCTCATTCTCTTCAAAGGTATTTGATAAAGATGGCAATGAATTTGCTGAGCTTGGGATAGAGAAACGCACGTATGTAAAATATAACGAAATTCCAACAGTACTTCAAGATGCATTTCTAGCTGTTGAAGACGCTCGTTTTCTTGAACATCATGGAATTGACCCCATTCGAATCGGTGGAGCCGTTCTTGCTAATATTACAGAAGGCTTCGGTGCTGAAGGGGCAAGTACTATCACACAACAAGTTGTCAAAAACTATGTGTTAACACCTGAAAAAAAAATAAGTCGAAAAGTTCAAGAGGCATGGTTAGCATATAAGCTTGAACAAATTAAATCTAAAGAAGAGATATTAGAACTGTATTTAAATAAAATCTTTTTAGGTGGAAGTACGTACGGAGTAGGCAAAGCAGCTGAAGTATATTTCGGCCTTGATAAAGATAATTTAATTGACATGCAACTAAATCAGGCTGCTTTACTAGCAGGAATGACTCAAAGTCCAAATAATTACAATCCTATTAAAAATCCTGAAGCAGCAGAAGAAAGAAGAAATGTTGTACTATCTTTAATGGCGCAACATGGCTTTATTTCAGCTGAACAGGCTGAACAAGCCAAAGCAATACCTGTTGAAGAATCACTGAATGTAACAACAATAGAATCTGAACCTTATGACGCTTTTCTAGATTATGTTATAGAAGAAATTAATGAATCTGGAGATTACGATCTATATTCAGGTGGCCTAGAAATCTATACGACGTTAGATACAGAAGCACAAAAATATACTAATGAGCTGTTACAATCGAATAATGTTGTCAACTTCCCAAACGAGAACCTCCAAGCTGGAATTACATTACTTGATACGAAAACAGGTCAAATAAGAGCCATCGGTGGTGGACGTAATCAAGACGCTGCAAGAGGTTGGAATTATGCTATAGATACAAAAGCACAACCAGGATCTTCCATAAAACCTGTTCTTGATTATGGTCCTGCAATTGAATATTTAAAATGGTCGACATATGAACAAATTAATGATGAACAAATGACATATGCTGATTCTAATAAACAAATATATAATTGGTATGATGGATATAGAGGCTGGATGTCTATGAGATATGCTATAGAACAGTCAGTTAATGTTCCAGCAGTTAAAGCAGTGAGAGAAGTCGGTCTCGATAAAGCAAGAGACTTTGCGGTTGGTTTAGGAATCCCACTAGAAAAACAAATATACGAACCATACGCTATAGGTGGATTTAGTACTGGTGTATCTACATTAGACATGGCAGGTGCATTCAGTGCCTTTGGTAATGAAGGATTTTATAATCAACCTCATGCTGTTACTAAAATTGTTTTTCCTGATGGAAGGGAAATAGATTTAACGCCGGAAACAGAAGAAGCGATGTCAGATTACACTGCTTTTATGATAACTGATATGTTAAAATCTGTTGTTACCAATGGAACAGGTCGGGATGCCTTCGTTAGCAATGCAGTCCCAGTTGCCGGTAAAACAGGATCTACTAACTATCCTGTAGATGAAACACAAAAATACGGTTTACCGGAAAATGCAACGAAAGACGTATGGTTTGCAGGCTATACAACAGAATATACAGCAGCAATATGGACAGGATTTAATCGAATTAGTGAAGATGCATATTTTAAAAGCGTAGATGAAGAAAAAATTGCCCGTAGACTATTTAAAAATTTATTCACCCACATATCAGGTGGTGAATCTGCTGATTTCACTGTACCTAACAGTGTGGTTCAACAAAAGGTTGAAAAAGGGTCAAATCCCGCAAAATTACCTAGTGAATTTACACCACAAAGTGAAATCGTCTACGAATACTTTGTGAAAGGCACAGAACCAACTAAGGTCTCAGAAAAATATGATAAAATAGACCCACCTAATGGTTTTGAAGCTTTATATGATGAAAGAACTAATGCATTACAATTATTGTGGGACTACACGTTAGATGGATCTGAGGAAGAATTAAGTGACATTTCATTCGAAATTAAACAATCAATTGATGAAGGCCCGTATGAAGTAATAGGCACTACAAAAGAGTTTAGTTACCTCGTACCTGATCCGATTGAAGGGGCAATCTACTCTTATCAGATCTCAGCAGTTAGTGACAGCAATCCAGAAAATAGAAGTGACCCACTAAGTGCCTCTGTTGAGATTCCGATATTTGAGGAAGAATTAGAAAATCCGTTTGATGACTTATTTGATGAAGAGCCAGGAACTGATGATGAAGGAGAAATTGGAGACCCATTAATTGATGAAGGTGACCATGATGAACGGCCACCTGAACCACCTCCAAGTGAAGAGGATAATAATGAATAATAACTTAAAAAAACAACAGGCTATGAGAGGTAGCCTGTTGTTTTTTTGTGGGTAAGCTCGTCCAAATGGTGGTTAAACAAAAGTCATTTTTTCATTTGTAAATTAATATTTAAAGATTTTTAACTAAGGTTATTTTCACATAGATTATCGCCCTTCGTGCTCAAGTTATCCTCGAATATAACTATTGCTCCGTAAGTTGAATAACTACATAAAGCACTGTAATAGTAATTAACAAAGTTGACGAACCTTACTCACTAGCTAATTTCAATCTTAAGTATCGATGTTATTTTTGTAATGCAACAATCTTATAATATATTTTAGTACTTTCTTGAAATAACTCACTAAGCTGTATAAAAGAATGAAATTGATGTGGTTTTTTCATTATAAAATCAATTCTTTCACCTACATTGATCGGTTTGTATTTCAATTCTTTAATTTGATCTTGAATATTAATAAGGTTCGTTACAGGGCTGCTGTTCATCCAAAAAAGCATAGATAAGAACAAACCTAATGATTGATCAATCGCCTGTTTGATATTCGTTTTTTTCCTCTGCTGAAAATGTTGAGTTAACTCTGGTTCAATCCCCTTCCATTTAGCTATTACTATAGGAATATATTGCTCTATCGACAACCAAGGCTTAATTGTATCTATATCGTTATGTGCTGCAATGTCGTAGCCAAAATTAGTTAAATCAACGTTCAATTCAAATGAATTATGTAGGTTAATATTTAGATTTGTTATAGACTCAGGGAAAAAGAGTGTATTTTTCATATGGTTTGGGATATTTAGTTCCAACCTTATTTCTCCCCTTTGGTAATTCTGTTGTTCTTTTTCATTCTTTTTTTACCCTCTCTGCACAAATCAAGGAGTGGACATACTTCACACTGAGGTGATTGTGCTTTACAATGATATCTACCGAAAAATATCATGCGATGATGGGTCACAGACCATTCATCCTTTGGTACTTTTCGCATTAGTGTTTTTTCTACTTCTAAAACACTATCCTTCCAACGACATATCCCTAAACGTTTACTAACACGTTCAACATGAGTATCAACAGCAATCGCCGGTATGTCAAACGCGACTGAGACGACTACATTTGCTGTTTTTCTTCCTACACCTGGTAACTTCGTTAACTCGTCACGGTCATTAGGAACAATACCTCCATATTGCTCGATTAATAACTGAGATAGATTGCGGATATTTTTCGCCTTATTTCGAAATAAACCAATAGATCGAATATCCTGTTGTAACTCTTCTAATGAGACTGCCAAATAATCTTCAGGCTTCTTATACTTTGTAAACAACTTTTTAGTTACTTTATTTACAAGTGCATCGGTGCATTGTGCAGATAGAGCAACAGCAACCACAAGCTCAAATGGATTTGAGTGATTTAGTTCACAATGTGCATCAGGAAACATTTCCCCCATTTTATCTAAACAAAACCTAATTTGTGTATTATTTAACATAGTATATTTCACACCCAATTTTAATTATTGACTACTCCGCATTAATTGTTCCTTTCCCTACGAACAGATAACACTAATAAAGATTATCATTAGTGACGGTTATTCCTCTTTTAAAAAGATCAATATCATACAGTCTCCGTTGGATTTTTAGGTTAATTTACAACATTGTAAAGTAGTATTCTTTGTAATGCGGATCAGTCTTGTTAATCAATTTACATAAGTAAGTAGGACAAAAAAAATCAGGCTGCAAATAGCTCACCTGATTGTTCGCTACTTTTTTCAAAAGATCACTGCTGTTCAAGCCAATTATAAAAAGGAATAGTACGTTTATATTCCCCTTCCTGTGTACTTGACCGTTTTTGTTGATGCTTCCGAATATTTTTACCGTAACTTTGAGCTTGTTCAACCGTTTTTATCCCATTCTTTTTCCACTCAAATAATATGCGATCAATATATCTAAAATTTAATTTTCCTGATAGTACTGCTTCACGCAATGCTGTCTTAATAATGATTGGATTATATTGATCCTGATCAAGCCACATAGATAATGTTTCACCTTCGAATGGTGATAAAGGTCGACCAAACTCTTCTTCAAACATCACATATAAATTAATATCTTCTTTGTTTGGTTCTTCAACCGCTGTCTCTGATACAAAGCTCATTAAAACTTTTTCCCACAATGGCTGCAAGGAATACTGCTCATTAATTTTTCCATGCTCATCACTGCCTTCTTCAATACGAATATACGCTCTTTTTAATAACAATCGTAATATATCCGTGCACTCTTCTGTTGAAAGTGTCATTCTATTAGCTAATTCATTTGGTGTAGGGAATTTGTTTCCTTGTTCTATAAAAGAATACACATGTAAAATTAACATAAGTTCCTGTTCATTAAGACCAATCTGTACGTAGTTTTGTAACAGCATTTTTGGGATAGAGATACTGCCTTGATCAAGCCAGTCAAGCATTTTATCTTTACTTATCATTTATGACACCTCGTCCTTAGTATAACATGAACAAGAATATGTGATGACCGTTTACAAACCATTTCACAGTACATCATATATGCAAAAAGGATGTCTCAAAAGAAAACGATCTGACATACAATTTCTTGCAATAAGGAGATTCTTCCTTAAATATTGGATGAAATGTAAGTTAGATCCTTTAGAGTCACCCTCCAAGGGAATTTATCAGTCATAATATACTAAATAGCAAATGACAGACAAACATAATCATTTTAGTTTATATTTCAACTTAATTATTTATGAATACCATTTATTACAGTGAGATCTTCACTATTCACTTTCTGGTGAAAACCTTACCCCATTTAAAGCTCCCACCTATTGAGGTGGGAGCCGAAGAACATTAAAAGTTAACTAATATTAAGGATATAGACGGTTTAATAAACGTGGGAATGGAATTGTTTCACGTACATGCTCAACACCACTAAGCCATGCTACCGTTCTTTCTAATCCTAAGCCGAATCCAGAATGGGGAACCGAACCGTATTGACGTAAATCTAAATACCATTGATAAGCCTCTGGAGATAAATCATGTTCCTTCATACGTTGAGCTAATAATTCAGCATCATGTATGCGTTCAGAGCCGCCAATAATCTCACCATACCCTTCTGGAGCAATTAAATCAGCACATAACACAACATCGTCTCGATTTGGATCTGGCTGCATATAAAAAGGTTTTAATGCTGTCGGATAATGTGTTATAAATACAGGCTTTTCAAAACTTTCTGCAATTGCAGTTTCATGAGGAGAACCAAAATCATCCCCCCATTCAATATCGTCAAAGCCCTTGTCGTGTAAAAACTTAATTGCATCATCATACGTAATACGTGGGAATGGTGCTGTAATCTTACTAAGTGTTTCAGTTTCTCTCCCTAAAATTTTCAATTCAAGTGCACAGTTTTTCAACACTGCTTGAACGATATAGGCTACATATTGTTCTTGTACTTGTAAATTATCTTCAAACTCGTAGAATGCCATTTCGGGTTCAATCATCCAAAATTCGATTAGATGACGACGAGTCTTAGACTTTTCTGCACGGAAAGTAGGACCAAAAGAAAATACTTTTCCTAAAGCCATCGCAGCAGCCTCCATATATAATTGGCCACTTTGTGATAGATAAGCATCCTCTTCAAAATATTTAGTATGGAATAATTCCGTTGTCCCCTCAGGAGCACTTCCAGTTAATATTGGTGGATCTACTTTGACAAAGCCATTGTTATTGAAAAATTCATACGTTGCACGAATGATTTCATTACGTATTTTCATAACTGCATGCTGTCGTTTCGAGCGTATCCATAAATGACGATTGTCCATTAAAAATTCTGTACCATGCTTTTTAGGTGTTATCGGGTAGTCAACCGATTCACGAATCACTTTAATATTAGTTACTGTTAATTCATATCCAAAAGGTGACCGTTCATCTTCTTGAACCGTACCTGTTACAAACAATGAAGTTTCTTGTGTGATTGATTTAGCAAGCTTGAATACTTCTTCTTCAACCTCAGCCTTAACAACAACCCCTTGAATAAATCCTGAACCATCTCTTAACTGTAGAAAAGCGATTTTTCCACTTGAACGTTTGTTAGCTAACCAAGCTCCAATGGTTACTTCCTGGCCAACATATTTACTTACTTCAGTAATTGTCGTTTTCACTATAAAATTCCCTCCAAAATACAATACATCCGTTTGCAGAGGTAAACAAGTTGCTTGCCTCTTTTTATATGTATCCAAATTACATTATACATTTCGACAAAAATTGTTGCAAGGCAGAAAAGCGTGATTGCCACTGCTATTAGCTAATAGCACGGAAGAGTCTTAAAGCAACTTAGCATTGAGGCTAGACAATAAGACAATGCTATTCCAATCCTTATTCAACGAGAGTAAAAGTGCAAGATTCTCCAACAAAAAGGGTCTGACTCGATATTATTTGCACAATACATGCCTAAAGTACAAACTAACACTTTTTGAGTCAAACCCTCTTTTATTTGGCTGTTTATGCAGTTGTAATTCTACACCAGAATAAGCATCTCGTCTAAAACATAAAAAATAAATATATTAATCCCTTGTATCTTGAGTAAAAATGTATAATAAGCGCATATATTTTGAGTGCATATTAAAAATCATTATGCATGACATTGCACTTTCATAAAATGACTAATTCTTTCAATTGCTTTTTCTAAATGATCAAGTGATGTCGCGTATGAAAGTCGTAAATTGTCTGGAGCTCCGAATCCTGACCCTGGAATGATTGCAACTTTTTCTTCTTCCAAAAGAGCTTTAGCTAATTCATCTACGTCTTTTAAACCTGCTAATTTAGCTGCCTCTTTGGCATTAGGAAATAGGTAAAATGCCCCTTTAGGTTTAATACAAGTGAAGCCGGGAATTTGAATCAATTTTTCATAAATAATATTCAAGCGTTCTTCAAAAGCTACACGCATATCTTCTACAGGCTGTTGAGAACCATTATAAGCCGCAAGAGTAGCATATTGTGCAATTGACGTTGGGTTAGATGTACTGTGACTTGCAAGATTTGTCATTGCTTTAATAATTTCTTTATTACCTGCAGCATAGCCAATTCTCCATCCAGTCATCGAATGTGATTTGGATACACCATTGATAATGATCGTCTGCTCTTTTAATTGTGGAGATATCTGAGCAATCGAAACGTGTGCACTATTGGCGTATACGAGCTTTTCATAAATTTCATCAGAAATAATTAAGATGTTATGTTGTAAACATATTTCACCTAACTCTGCCAATTCTTCTTTACTATATAACATTCCAGTAGGGTTACTTGGAGAATTAATAATAATTGCTTTAGTGCGCTCTGTAATTGCTCCCCTAAGTTGTTCGCCAGTAATTTTAAACTCATTCTCTTCTTCACCCTTGACAAATACAGGATGTCCTTCTGCTAATTTTACTTGTTCAGGATAGCTAACCCAATATGGAGAAGGTATAATTACTTCGTCACCCTCATTAAGAAGGACTTGAAATAGTGTATAAAGTGCGTGTTTCGCACCAGTACATACAATTATTTCAGACGGATCATATTGAATCCCCTGATCTTTATTAAATTTATCACATATTTCTTTCTTTAAAGTTGGGAGGCCACCTGATGGTGTGTATTTAGTTTTACCTTCATTCATGGCTGTAATAGAAGCTTCTATAATATGCTGTGGAGTATTGAAATCTGGTTCACCAGCTCCTAACCCTATTACATCATGCCCTTGTTCTTTAAGTTCTTTTGCAGTAGCAGTAATAGCCAATGTTGTTGAAGGTGTTAATGAAGATACTCGATGTGCCAATTTCATGTCAGTTCCTCCTTGATTGTTTAGGATATTATATACCTTTTGCGTTGAGTGCCTGTTTCAAAATAAGAGTAATGATAAACGTATCGGTTTTGGTGATCAATATAAACCGTTTCCCAAATTGGTATATTTCCATCCATTCCTAACGTTACTGATATGATCTTTTTGGGATTTTGTTCTTTGTTAACCATGTCAATGATTTGCTGTTCTGTTGTGCCATCTGCTTGGTTTTTAATAACAATAGGTTTGTTAACATCCTCAGGGATAAAAACTGCTAGAGCTTGCTCTGACTGATCTTCTCCAAGCACAACAGAATATGCTTCTGTTCCATGATATGTATATACTTTGTGAATAGTTTGCATTTGTGCTTCCTTTTTAGCTATGTTAATTGCTGTATCTTCAGCGATTTCAATCGGCTTCATTGCACTTAAATACAAATATCCAAGTATTATAAAAAAAATAATAGTGCTAATAAAAGCTATTGGGATAATCCTTTTTTTCATCATTATAAAGTCCTTTTTATTACGTACGATAAATGGTAAAAACTGCTGTTTCTTCATCATTTTCGTCTAAAGCTAGTCCAAACATTAAATCTTGTCCTTTTAAAGTACGATTTAAATTATCGACAATTTTGTATAAATCAGAAGAATGTGCAATCTTTAAAGTAGATAATACTTCAATTTTACTTTCCATGCAATAGAGTCCTCCTATTTTGTGAACAAATTTTGTTACTTATATTGTTAAGAACTAAGGTAAAAATAACAGTACTCACAAAGTAAGTGAGAGTAATCCATATCAATTATAACAGGTGTATTCAACAAATTGATAATAAATATGATAAGAGTGTTACCCAGCTCTTTTTATAAGGCTCTTTTCGAAAACTTTGTTGAAATGAGCTTAATTTCAACCAACAACAAAGAAATATATACAATTGACCTCATTTTACATGTGAAAAGATGCCTACGAAAAGCAACAATCAAATGCGATAACAACCTTTTATAAAAAATATACCCTAACCCACACCGTTGACCTGTACACACAAGTTGTTACAGGTTTTTTATTTCAAAATCTTTACGTGAACTTTGTTCCCATGTTCAAATAAATTTCATTATGTATAGTAGGTTTTTTATAGTCTTTAGAGAAGAATTATTTAGAAATGGTAACAATTAATGTGCATACAGAAGGTCAGAAACTTCTTTCCAGTGTTACCAAATTAGTATCAAAAAAAATGTTATATATGTTAGTCATCTTTGTATTGAAGAAAAGATGGACGAACGTTAGTTGAGTACTCGTTTAATTCTTTATAATACAAACAATCCTTGCTAAACACCCTATGTTTAACAAAATTTTATTCCTGCTTATTTACTTCAATCGGGATAATTTCATATTGATCATTACTATATTTAATGGAAATATTCCCGACTTGTTTCGTTAAATAAATATCGATCCAAGAATCATATAACCTTTCCAGTACTTCTTGATTGGGCTTGTTATTCTTGTTCTGAAAAATGATGGCAACTTTCGGGTCAATTTTTTCTAAAAAAAATGAAGTTGTACCACCTTCTGCTCCAAAATCACCAACCTTTAATATATCGACTTCTGTTTCCATTTGTGTTAATAATTTTTTCTCAATTAACTTTCCTGCATTTGTCATATACAAAATGTGGTGATTTTTAAGAAATATTGATAAATCAAGAGCGCCATCGGTCTGTCCTATATTTTCATTTTCAACCTTAATTACGACATGATTGAATAACTCAAAAGCATCTTGATTTTTCCACTTTTCTATTTTTATATCATCTAAAAAAGGATAGGGATGTTCGTTATTCGAAGCTAACACAATTTTTCCTACCGGGAAATTTTGTATAATCCAATCGATATTCGTATCGTATTGAATATCATCTTTTGTAATAATGACCGTGTCAAGCTGTTTAATATCATACAATTGAAACATCATTTCCATTTCACTTTGGGTTTTTGGACCACCACAATTAATTAATATCGTATTGCCTTTAGCATTTTGAATAAGTGTGGCTTCTCCAGATGACAGATCAAAAAAAGTGATTGCAATATCGTCCTGTGTTAGCTTTAAATTCACTTTTGCTATGTCAACCGGCTGCTGCGGTTGCAACAAATTCCCTATAAAGGACAACCCGAACCAAATTGTCAAACATTTAGAAAAGTGTAACACTACTATCCCTCCACAACTACTACAGCTATCCTAATGCCACTCTTCAATTATAGAAAGTAACCGATCAATTGAACCTTCAATAACTGGGATTGTTGGTACAGCTGCTAAGAACTGTTTACCATAGGATGTTGTTGTAAGACGGCGATCAAACACAAATATAATCCCTTTATCGCTTTTATGTCTTATTAATCTTCCAACCCCTTGTTTGAAGCGGAAAATAGCATCTGGTAATGCTAATTCTGTAAACGGATTACCACCATTAAAACGTATTTTTTCATTTTTTGCTGCTGAAATGGGATCATCAGGTGATGAAAAAGGTAGTCTAATGATACCAACGCTAGCTAACTCTTCTCCTACTAGATCAACCCCTTCCCAAAAACTTGAAGTTCCAAGTAAAATTGATTTAGATATTTCTTGAAACGTTTTGGAAAGCTTTGAACGGCTAGAACTGCTAGAACCTTGTGCTAAAATGACAAAGTCATCTAATTCAGTTTTCACCTTTAGTTGGCTATACATTTCTCTAACCATGTCATAAGAAGTAAATAACAGTAACATTCTACCTTGTAATTTGCTCGCAATTGCTACAATATGATTTGCTATGTTAGCTATATAATCTTCTGTAGAAGTCTCTTTTATAAGCGGAACATCATTTGGTATGCATAGTAGAGCCTGCTTCTCATATACAAAAGGCGATGGCACAAATTCAGTTAACGGGTAAAAGTCTTCAAGGCCCAGCTGGTTTATAATATGCTTAAATGACTCATGGGCATTTAAAGTAGCTGATGTTAAAATTACACTGTACTTGTTAGAAAAAAACTCATCGGCTAATAGATCTGAAACATCAATTGGCTGTGTATATAGCTTTACCGCGTTTTGAGCCCCTTTCGTATCTGTTTCCATCCATGAAACTGACTCTTGATTATCAACTAATAATATTGATTCTAATACTTGTTGAGTATGATTAAACTTTTCTATAAAAGAAAAGAATAAATCGATTTCACGTTTATCATGGACGGATAATTTGTGTTCTATGGATTTAATGGCTGTAAATTGAGTTTGCATTGTACTCACAAGCTCAATCATTTGCATCCTTACTCTACTGACCAACTCAAGTGATGCATTCCACTCTCTACCATGTTCTTCACTAACATTAAATCTATATTGAGTTCGGTACGCTTGACCATCGTTGTTATTTTTAAGTATGATTGCTCGTAGCATTCTAAATAAATCATCAACTTCAGCCTTTAGGTTTTTAATTAGATGGTCGATAATCCGAAAAGAATCTACGTTTAAATGTTTGTCGCTAAATAAGTGAAAAGCATTGGAAAGTAGACTAGGTTGGTCAAGTGAGCCAAGCTTTGCAAATAAAAAGACGAAGTAATTATAATTAATATAATCTCCAAAACATTCGCTAGCAATCCGCTCTAATTGATGAGCTTCATCAATAATTGCCACATCATATTTTGGTAATAAAGAACTTTGTTCAGCTTGTAAATCAGTCAACAATAGTGAGTGATTTGTAATGATTACATCTGCCTGGTGAGCTTCATTTCGTGCTTTATGATAAAATTCATAAGGCTTCCAAGGATTGTCATTGTTCAACAATGTATGCGAGTTTTCATTTATTTCGTCCCAAAATAACAAACCACCAGAGGTAAGATTCAGTTCATCTACATCACCTGTTGTTGTTTCTAACAACCAAACAAGTATTTGACATTTTGTCAAAATCACATCATAATTACTATCCAAATATGCTAAACTGCGTTCAAATTTCCACAAATTCATATAATGGCGCTTACCTTTTAAGACAGCTACTTTCAGTGGCACATCTAACAAATTCCTCAATATCTTAATTTCATTGTCAACTAGCTGCTCTTGAAGTTGGACGGTATAAGTACTTATAATTACTGGCTTATTTTTAGTTATGGCAAAAAGAGCTGCTGGTAGTAAATATGCAAGTGTTTTACCAGAGCCAGTTCCAGCTTCAATGATGGCATGTTGATTCGTTTGCAATGCTTTATCAACAACATCCATCATATGTAGTTGACCTTCACGAAGCTCGAAATTTATAATATGCTTCTCCATTAATGATGGAAGATCATTTTTTAATTGTCGAAATGCTTGTTGTTGTATGTTGCCACTCCGATTTAAATAACTGTGTGTTCTTATCGCAAGCCCCCGGACGATGGTCAAACCCGTGTGTACTTCTTCTCCTAGCGAATGCTTATGTTCTATCACATGTGCAATAATTCCAATAACATCACTTTTCAAATAAACAGCATGCTTTTTTAACGCTTCTAATGTGACTAATGGAAGGGAATTTAATTTATTAATTAGTTCCAAAAACAGTATAGCTGTCACTTCAGCGTCGCTGTCAGCACGATGAGGCTGCAGATGCTCAACTACAAAATCAGCTGATAGATCTGACAATTTGTAACTATCTTTAGTTGGATACAATATCCTAGCTAACTCAACGGTATCCAAGGATGGTATAGTTAATTCACTAAAGCCATGTGACTTTATTTCTTCTTGCAAAAAGTTTAAATCAAATGGGACGTTGTGAGCTACAAAATAAGAATTCTCAAGCATATTAATAATTATAGGTGCTATCTCGGTGAACATTGGAGCATCTGTTACCATTGAATTAGTAATACCAGTAAGTTCACTTATAAAAGCAGGAATTTCACGATTTGGATTTACAAAACTGGAAAAGCGGTCAATGATCTTTCCATCTTCAATGACCACAGCCGCAATTTGAATAATTTTGTCATTACTTTTAACTGCATTTCCTGTTGTTTCTAGATCTATAACTACGAAACGGGAGAACATCTATAACACCTCAATATTGTTCAAGGGTGATCCCTCTTTGAACAAAAACTTACTTATACATGAAAACCCTCATCAATAGAGGGTTTTATACTTACATAACCGTTCTCGCTGGCTCTTTGCCAATAAGTTCAGTTATCTGATTATTTTCATCCATAATTGCAATTTTTGGTTGATGTTCTGATAAATCAGCCTCACTAATCAATTTATACGAAATAATAATAACGATATCATCTTGCTGTACAAGCCTAGCCGCAGCGCCATTTAAACATATAACTCCACTACCTCTTTCACCTGGAATAATATATGTTTCTATTCTAGCTCCATTATTATTATTAACAATTTGAACTTTTTCATTTGCAATCATACCAACTGCGTCAAGAATGTCCTGATCAATTGTTATACTTCCAACATAATTTAAATTTGCCTCTGTTACTCGGGCGCGATGTATTTTTGCATTCATCATTGTACGGTACATTGTTATTCCTCCTTACAAACTTCCATAGTAATATTATCAATCAACCTTACCTCTGTAAACTTAACTGCGATTGCTATAATGATGTTGCCACTAATTTTAGATAAGGCAGTTAATTTAGGATAGGAATACAATTCTACATAATCAATATTTCCATCAGTATGTGTGTCAATATAATCAGTAATTAAGGCAATAATTGTATGTGGATCTTTTTCACCTAGCTTAATTCGTTCTTTAGCTAATTGTAAGCTTTTATATAAATATGGTGCTTGTTGTTTCTCTAATTTAGTTAGCCTGACATTTCGAGAACTTTTTGCTAAGCCGTTTGCTTCTCGAACAGTTTTAATGGGAACTAAATTAATTGGAAAATTAAAATCTTTAATTAAACCATCAACAACAGCAACCTGTTGTGCATCTTTCATACCGAAGTATACATTATCAGGGTTCACAATATTAAATAATTTGGTTAAGACAGTTGCTACTCCATCAAAATGTCCAGGTCTTGATTTTCCACAAAGAACATTGACACGCTCATTCACAACGACAGTAGTTGACATTGCTGAGTTATACATTTCATTAACATCAGGATAAAACAAGATGTCAACTTGCGCATCACTTGCCATTTTTTCATCTCTAACTATATCGCGTGGATATGAATCAAAATCTTCATTTGGACCAAATTGCAAAGGGTTTACAAAGATGCTAGCCACAACTATATCATTTTGGGGACGAGCACTGTTCATTAAAGAGATATGTCCTTCGTGTAGAAATCCCATCGTTGGCACAAAACCTATACTCATGCCTTTTTGCCGATACTCTTTAATCATTTTTTGCATATCTAATATTTTTCTAATGATGATCATGCTTTAGCTCCCCCGTAAAGTGCTTCCAGTTCTTCTTCTTTCATATGGAAAGAATGCCCTTTTTCTGGGAATTTACGATCTTTCACTTCTGCAACAAAACCTTCTAAACCTGTTTTTATATCATTATTAATCTTAGTATATTGCTTTACAAACTTTGGTACTCTTTCAACCCCATAACCGATCACATCATGATAAACAAGTACCTGTCCGTCTGTCGTTTTTCCTGCACCAATACCAATTGTCGGTATGTCTATTACCTTCGTTACTTGCTCTGCCAATTGAGTAGGAATACATTCAAGCACTAATGCGATTGCCCCAGCTTGTTCACAGCTTTTAGCATCTTCAAGTAGTTGTTTAGCTGCCTGATGATCCTTCCCTTGTACTTTATATCCGCCTAAAATACCTACAGATTGAGGGGTCAATCCCAAATGAGCTACGACAGGAATATTACTTGATGTTAAAATTTTTATCATATCAAGTACATCACCTGCTCCCTCAACCTTAACAGCATGAGCTCCAGCTTCCTGAATAATTCGTTGGGCATTTCTTAGCGTTTCCTCTTTGGAGATTTGATATGACATGAATGGCATATCCGTAACGATAAAAGTATCTTGTGCACCACGCTTAACTGCTTTCGTATGATGGACCATATCATCAACTGTCACAGGGATCGTTGATTCATAACCTAAAACGACCATACCTAAAGAATCTCCCACTAAAATCATGTCAACGTTTGCTTCCTCAGCGTGCTTTGCAGATGGATAATCATATGCAGTTAGCATAACAATCGGATCGTTCTCTTGCTTCATTTGTAAAAAATTTGGTACTTGTTTCACGTTTTTCCCTCCTTTTTTAGAGGGCATGAGTAACCGGTTAGTTCGTATTTAAAAATCCCTCAGTCTCAAAAAACATGAGAAAGAAGGATATAATTCACATCATCGGTTTGCTTCATCCCTCTGTCCCAGTCCATATGTTGGATCAAGGCAGACTAGCTATATACATATTTAAACTAATTGAATAAGGTATAGTTCTCATCAGGATACTACCCTCATGCAAAATTATACAAAATTGTTGTCCTTTTTTCCAGCAAAACTTTACAATATGTACTTAGTGTAAAGAAAGGTTTCTTTACTATTAATCGTTGTCATTACTACAAGGAACTTAACACCTTTGTCCATAGATCTATAAAATGATGATCAGGTGAATAAAAAACAAGTAAACGAAAGAATTCATTTATTTATTACATAATAGATATATCAGCTGAATGAATATAATGTATGTTATCCATTTCATCCTTCATCATAAGTACACCTTCATCTGTAATACCCAAAGCTTCACCTTTCTTCGTTTCATTTAACGTTGTTACTACAATATTTTTACCAATACTTACTGCATAACTTTCCCATAACAGCTTAACGAATAAAAAACCGTGTTTTAAGTATTCAAAATACAACTTTTCAAATTTTAATAGGATGTGTTGAATCAATTCAGCACGATTAAGTTTATTCCCTGTTTCTATCGCTAATGATGTGGCAGTTTTGTCAATCCCTTCTGGAAAATCACTTGTTTGTTGATTGACATTAATTCCAACACCAATGATAACAGAATGAATACACTCTGGCTCAGCTTGAAGTTCTGTTAATACACCCACAACCTTTTTACCATTCACTAAAATGTCATTAGGCCACTTAATTTTAGGCGGCAAATGAGTAAGTTCTTCAATACCTTGTGCAACAGCTACAGCTGTGAGTAATGTAAGCTGAGGCGCTTGTTGAGGAGGAATATTAGGTCTGACTATTAAACTCATCCAAATCCCTGTCCCCTCTGGAGAGAACCAAGATCTATTCAGTCTCCCTCGACCTTCTGTTTGCTCTTCAGCTAGAACGATCGTCCCTTCCTTTACACCTTCATGTGCAAGTGTGTGAGCAACCCTTTGTGTTGACGTAACTTTCTCATGAAAATGCACGTTCCTACCCATCACTTTTGTTTGTAAACCAAGCTGTATTTCGTTACTTGAGATCTTATTAGGTTTTTTGGTAATTCTGTAGCCTTTTCGACGGACTGCCTCTAGCTCATACCCTTCGTTACGTAAATCTTCAATATGTTTCCAAACGGCCGTTCGACTGCAACCAAGTAGTTCACTTATTTTTTGCCCTGATATAAATTCATCTCCAGCACCTGTGAAAGCTTCTAACAATTGTTTTCTAGTTTCAGATTGCAATGTAACAGCCACTCCTTTATGTTCTCTACTTCATTTTCAACATCTCCATTGACAATTGCCATCTCAATGTTGTTAATATATTCTTTTAACCATGGACCAGGTTTTTTATTAAACCAAGCTTGTAGGTCATTTCCATTAACAACTAACTCCTTGCGAGAAATGATTGGTAAACTAGCGTACATTTTTTTTATATTATGTAGCCTTTCTGTACCATCATTTTGATGAACAACAGCTCTTATACGTTCAATTTGTTCTGCATGTTCTAGGCCACATTGATAGAGTGTAGTCTTTGTCCATTCTGATGCTAATAACATGTTAAAATACCGTATGTTTATTTCTACGCTTCTAATTAACTTTACAGGTAATTTCCATGACCGCAAAAACTTTCCTGGTGTCTCCATTTTTAATAACATTGTGAATAAAGTCCAAAACTCTTCGTTTTTTTGAAGTGAGTGCCATTTATAGTTTGCCAGCTGTTCAAATTCGATTTGTTTATTCGCACAATGAGGCAAATATTTATAAATTTTAAGTTCAGCCAGTAATTGAAAAGCTATGTGACTATTATTTCCTCTCATAATTTTTTCAAACTCAGCTGTAATTCTTTCAACAGAAATATGTTTTAATATATTGTTACACCGGCTTATCCCAGCTTTCGTATCATCACTTAAGACAAAGGACAGTTGACTAACAAAGCGTATAGCTCTTAACATCCGTAAGCCATCTTCATAAAATCGTTCTGTTGCGTCACCTACACAACGAATCATCTGTTTTTGTATATCAGCTTGACCATCAAAAGGATCAATTAAGGCTCCAGAGCCTGTCATTGCAATTGCATTAATTGTAAAATCACGCCTCTGTAAATCTTCCGAAAGAGAGCTAATAAATGTAACGTCCTTAGGACGTCGATGCTCCTCATAATCCCCTTCATTTCGAAATGTAGTTACTTCAAATGATTCACCTTTGTGAAGAACTACGACTGTACCGTGACGGATACCCACTTCAATTGTCTTCGGGAACAGCTTTATAACTTGTTGTGGTAACGCTGAAGTTGCAATATCAACGTCACCTATTTCACGATGCAGTAGCATATCTCTAACTGCTCCCCCAACAAAATATGCTTCGAATCCTGCCTGCTGTATTGTTTGGATAATAAATGTGGGTAGCTCAAACGGATCATGTAACATAAGATATCTCCTTTTATTAAACCTTCATGATTCTATATGTTAAAAACATCAAACTCCTCAATTAGCTTGAACTAAATGAGTGAGAGCACAACTTAATGTTTAGGATAAATTTAAACTTAAAGACAAGATGTTTTGCATCGTTTTATAAATGGACAGTCATTGCATTCATTGCTGCTTATATAATTATCAAATAAAAACGTATGAACCATAAAGTCAATATCGTAAATGTTACTGTCCTAAATTAGTATCAACCTCAAACAAAGTTTATTAAAAGAGCCGTTGTAAAAGGCTGTTTTCGCATTCATTGTTGTTTTTCTTACTAAGAACGAAACACGTACACAACTAGAGTACGTGGCATCTTTCGCTTCTGTTCAACAATGACTAACCATGTTAAATGACTTTTTAGTATTAATTGGATAACAATATTAACAAAGTTTACGAAAAGAGCCTTTGTAAAAAAATCATAGCAGTTTTATGAAAAGAATCTTATTTAACAATGTCGACCCTACGGTTTAGTAAAGTAAAATATAAGCGTTCATATTGTTCAACTATTTTTGTGGAATGAAACTTTTCTTTTACAGTTGTAACAGCTGCTTCAGACATTTGTTTGTGTAATTGATCATCTGTCAGAATTTGCACTGCTTTCTTCGCAACATCTTCAATATCTCCAACCTGACTAATGTAGCCATTTTCTCCAGGAGTGATTACTTCTGGAATTCCACCAATATTTGTACCAATACCTGGCACACCACAAGCGAATGCCTCAAGTAATACAAGGCCGAAACTTTCCTTTTCAGACAATAATAGAGTTAAATCACTTATTGAGTATAACTCCTCAACATTTTCTTGTTTACCTAAAAAAAGTACTTTATCAGTTAATTGTAAATCGTTTACCAATTTACAAACAACTGTTACCTCAGGGCCATCCCCGATTAGCAGCAGTTTAGACTTTACTTGTTTTGCAATGATATTGAATGCTTTTACAACATCAGTGACTCTTTTTACCTGACGAAAATTCGATACATGAATAATAACTTTATCTTCTTCGTCTATACCATACTCACCTTTTAGATTTTGAACAGCTTCTTTTTTAGAATAAACACGCTCATCAACAAAATTATAAACAGTAGAAATTTCTTTCTTAACATCAAGTAAGTCATACGTTTGCTCAACAAGAGAATTAGAAACAGCTGTTACAACATCTGAATTTTCGATTCCAAATTTGATCATATCACTCAATGATGGGTCATAGCCAAGAACTGTAATATCAGTACCGTGTAATGTTGTTACAATTTTCAGCTTTTCGTCTCCAACCATTTGCTTAGCTAAATAAGCACAAACAGCATGAGGTATAGCATAATGAACATGTAATAAGTCCAGTTGTTCACGTTTCGCCACTTCTGCCATTTTTGACGCTAATGAAAGGTCATAGGGAGCATATTTAAAAACAGAATATTGGTTGATTTCTACCTCATGATAATAAATATTACAATACAACTTGTTGAGCCTAAATGGCATACTTGATGAAATAAAGTGAATTTCATGGCCTCTTTCTGCTAACATTTTACCTAGCTCAGTTGCAATAACACCCGACCCTCCCACTGAGGGGTAACAAGTGATACCAATTTTCATCTTCATTTACACTCTCCTAACAAATCATGTTTCATAAGCAAAGGCTTTTTACTAATAAACCCTTCTGCATAATCAACGCCAACCTCTTTGCCAAATAATCTTTCTCTACTTTTTACTGACTCTATGTACCCATTAGTTAATGGAGTATCAATTGAATCATTTACCTTCGTAAATTGACTTTTATATGCTCTTAAACTATTTAGCTTTTGTTCTATAGTTTGAGATATATCAATGACAAAAGTAGGCTTATGAAAGCCATTGATCATATAAAAATATATTGATGATACTTTATGTGCTGCTAAGCGTTTGTTATCTTCGTAGTTCTTAATTCCAGCAGAAAATACTGCTTCCTCTACAAGGTGCGCGCAATTCCCATGATCCGGATGCCGATCCTCAAAATAAGGTGCAAAAACAATATTAGGTCGATAGAAGCGAATCTTCTCAACAATTAACTTTATATATTCTTCTTTTTTGAATAAACCACGATCCGGAAGTTGTAAATTTAATCGTTCACTAATAGATAGTATCGCAGATGCCTTCATAGCCTCTTGCTTTCTAATCTCAACTGTTCCGTTTGAAGATAACTCGGCTTCTGTTAAATCACATATGCCAATTTTGAATCCTTTATTAGTATATTTGGCAATCGTGCCACCCATGCCAATTTCTACATCATCAGCATGAGCACCGAATGCAAGCATATCTAGTTTCATGTCTGTTCACCTTGTTGTTCGTGAATAATTGAGCGCCATTGGAATTCTCCTCGTTCTAGGCCTTTGACTAGTATCTCAGCTGTTCCCATATTTGTTGCTAATGGAATCGCGTACACATCACAAAGTCTTATTAAAGCAGATACGTCTGGCTCATGAGGTTGCGGAGTTAAAGGGTCACGAAAAAATAAAACCATATCCATTTTATTGTTTGCTACCATCGCTCCAATTTCTTGGTCACCCCCAAGTGGACCTGATTGAAAGCGGTGGATCTTCAAGTTAGTAGCTTCAGAAATTTTTTGTCCCGTCGTACCAGTCGCATAAAGTTCATGCTGTTCCAAAGTAGATAAATAAGCTGTTGCGAATTGAATTAAATCATTTTTCTTTTTATCATGGGCTACAAGTGCTATTTTCATCTTGCTCCTCCATTATGCAATAATATTTTCTAAGCCATATACTAAATGATCAAGTTTCATAACAGTTTCAATTGAAATTTTCACACCTGTCATGAATGATTCTCTATTATATGAATCATGGCGAATTGTTAAGGTTTGTCCATTTCCACCAAATAATACTTGCTGATGTGCTATCAAACCAGGGAGCCGCACACTATGTATATGCATCCCATCAATATTAGCTCCTCTAGCACCTGTTACTGCCTCATGTTCATCAGGATGCCCTTGTTGTTTTGCCTCTCTCTCCGC
Source organism: Nanhaiella sioensis (assembly GCF_046557775.1). Taxonomy (NCBI): domain Bacteria; kingdom Bacillati; phylum Bacillota; class Bacilli; order Caryophanales; family Bacillaceae; genus Nanhaiella; species Nanhaiella sioensis. The sequence continues at coordinate 4,517,047 of NZ_JBKAEG010000001.1, read as the reverse complement.
TGATATCAATTGTGCCGTTTTTATAGCCGTACCAGAGGGAGCATCTAATTTCCGATCATGGTGTAGCTCAATAATTTCGATGTCCGGAAAATATTTAGCAGCCATTTGTGAAAATTTCATCATGAGTACAGCGCCAACAGCAAAATTTGGAGCTATTATCGTACCAAGCTTTTTGCTTGCAGCTAATTCAGTAACTCTTGCTAAGTCTTCAGCTGAGAAACCAGTTGTTCCAACAACAGGTCTCACACCATATTGCAAAGCTATTTCTGTATGTCTTTTACCAATTTCAGGTGTCGTCAAATCTACTAACACGTCTGCTTGGTGAGCTTGTAAACAATTCTCTAAATCAGTATAAATGGGTGTATCCATATTAGGTAAACCGTCAATATCAGAGATAAGTTGCCCATCATGTTTGCGATCTACCGCTCCTACTAATGAAAATTCCTTTGTATTATGTATTAAATGTAAGGCCTCTTTACCCATTCTTCCTCTAGGGCCTGCAAGAACAATGTTAATTTGTTCACCCATTGATGTCATTCTCCTTTCGCTTTTAAAGTCCAGCGATTTTTATCTCTAGTTTGAAATTTTTCCATTACACGATCGTGCGAAGTTTCCAAATTTATGTCGAGGGAATTTGCTAAACAAATTAATACAAAAAGCATATCACCTAGTTCTTCTTCAATTTCCCGTTCATTCTCACTATCCTTCTTTTGCTTTTCACCGTAATAATGGTTTATTTCTCGTGCTAGTTCTCCGAGCTCTTCTGTCATTCTAGCGAGCATTGCTAATGGGCTAAAATAACCTTCCTTAAATTGATTAATATACTGATCAACATCAAGCTGGATTTCATTTAACGTTTTAGTCATTCATAACCACCTCTTTCTCATCTTACATGTTAGCCAAAAGCTACTCATTTGACAAATGTTTCGTTTTTCAATTGTCCCTTTTATCCATTATTTCATCTATTGTAACTATCGACTAGTTCAAATATAATAAGAAAAGTTGGGGCACTAAAATTTACTTATAATAAGAGTATGTCATGTTCTCATAGGTGAAATGTCGATATCCTTGCTCGGCCGACAAGATACGACCAGTTGATTCCGAAACAAGACATAAATACCCTTATGAAGCGATAAAGCTCCTGCCCTTCGTTTTATGCGCAAGATACATAACATAAGGCTCTTTTCATAACATTTGTTGCTATTGTTTTTCAATCTAGTACAAAAAAATGGGTTATACTGTTAAATCGTTGTACTGAAGAAAAGATAGTTTATTTCTAATTTCGAAAAACAACAATCAATGCGAAAACACCCTAACATAAAAGCTTTATGTGTAATTCTATTTAATCTGACTACTGTTTTGGAGGACATTATGCAATTAGGAATCAAGACTAAAAATATCTTATTTATTTTACTAGGATCAGCAATTTTCGCATTTGGGCTCGTTCATTTTAATATGCAAAATAACCTTGCTGAAGGTGGATTTACTGGTATTACTTTGCTATTATTCTTTACTCTAAAAATAGATCCGGCTTATTCAAATTTGTTGTTAAACATTCCAATGTTTATTCTCGGTTGGAGATTACTTGGTAGACAGGCATTTTTGTATACGGTAATTGGAACAGTGGGATTGTCAGTCTTTTTATGGATTTTTCAGCGCTATACTATTCAAATGCCATTAAATGAGGATTTAACTTTAGCAGCATTATTTGCAGGAGTATTTATCGGTGTTGGTTTAGGCATTATTTTTCGTTTTGGTGGAACGACCGGTGGTGTAGATATACTTGCTAGATTAGCACATAAATACATTGGCTGGAGCATGGGAAAAACAATGTTCTTATTTGATGCAGCAGTCATTACGGTTTCACTTATCGTATATTTAACATATCAGGAAGCAATGTATACACTCGTTGCAGTATTTGTTGGAGCGCGTGTCATTGATTTTATGCAGGAAGGTGCATATGCTGCCAAAGGTGCTACGATTATCTCAGATAAAAATGAAGAAATAGCTGAAAAAATTATGAAAGAAATGGATAGAGGAGCAACTTTTTTGAAAGCACAGGGCTCATTTTCTAAAATTGATAAAAATGTCTTATATTGTGTTGTCGGAAAAAATGAAATCGTCCGTTTAAAAAACGTTATTACATCTATTGATCCTCACGCTTTCGTCGCAGTAAGTGATGTCCATGACGTATTAGGAGAAGGTTTCACACTTGACGAAAATAAAAAACCACTCGAACGGTAACTCATGATGATGTAGAGTAGTTTGTACTACAAAGTTCATTACGTTATGTCTTAGATAATGATACTTGCGGATTTGAAGCAAACAAAAGACCAGGATATGATTTATCCTGGTCTTGGTTTATTGCAATTATTTGTATAGCTTTACTTCTTAATCGTCTTGTGACATACCAATATACATTAGTACAAATCTTACAAGTTCTAGGACTGCAACCGCTGCCGCTGCAACATATGTTAATGCAGCCGCATTAAGCACTTTCTTCGTTTCTCTTTCTTCCTCGTTTCTAATCACACCTAGTGATACCACTTGCTCCATTGCACGGTTAGAGGCGTCAAACTCTACTGGTAATGTAACCACCTGAAACAAAACTGCAAATGCCATAAAGATGATACCTAATAACAGCATATTTGCTGAAGCAAAAATAATACCTGCAAGAATAATTATCCAAGAAAAATTCGAACCGATATTTGCAACGGGAACGAGAGAATGTCTTAACCGTAAAAATGCATAATCCTGTTGATCCTGTATTGCATGTCCAACTTCATGTGCCGCAACAGCTGTACCAGCAAGTGAATGACCATGATAGTTATCTGACGAAAGACGAACTGTTTTTGAACGTGGATCATAATGGTCTGACAGCACTCCACGTGTTTCCTCGATATTGACATCGTGTAAGCCGTTCGCATCCAATATGCTACGAGCTACTTGAGCACCAGACATTGCTGATGATGACGGGACTTTAGAATATTTTTTATACGCTCCCTTCACTTTCATTTGAGCCCAAATAGGAATAATAATTAGTAGTGCAAAATAGGCGATGTACCACATGCTAACTTACTCCACTCCTCTATTTTAATAATATAATGATAATTTTAGCTGAACAACCGATATTATGTCAATCATTTAGCTTTTTACGTGACTGTTGTTTTACTTTATCAGCTCTGTATTTCTTCCATCCAGCATATGATAATGATAATAAAATAACACTTCCAATTGAAATCATAACCCATAATAGTGACGGATCAGTATCATCATCCTTCACTGCATTAAATAGTTCATATAAATCCGATTCCATTTGATCAAGTTGTTGGATTTGTTTTGCTTTTTCCAAACTAATATGCTGATTTGATTCTAGAAAACGAATATGGCTATCCACTCTCGTTACCCACTCAGGATTAACATCAACCTTAATACTAGGTTGGATAACTTCATACTTATTTAAAAATAAATTTAACATATATTGAAATGTTTCAGTATCGTCTTGCTCAATTGCACCTTTCATTTGATGAAAGTATTTCATTGTCGAATGCTCCATTTCAACCCATAACGGTTGATGCTCTGAAATGATAGCGTCAATGACCAATCGGAATTGTACGACTTTTCTAACTCGTTCTTCATGAGAAAGGGCCGTCTTAGTTACAGCTTCAACAGCATTATTATGTGTAATTGTTATTACTCTTAATTCATCCATAGTATATGGCTTATCACTAGTACTAAATTGTAAAAATTCTTTAGTAAAGTGTTCCAACAGACTTTTTGTGTCGTCATATCTCTCACTTTTCACCATTTGTAAAGCTTCATCGGCTATTTCATCAAGTTTTTTCCAATGTTCTATTTCCGCAGCGTATTTATTACTTGGCAATACTAATAGTATTAGTAGTAACAACAACATCATACGTCCATTCATACTTGTCCCTCCTCAAACTTCTATTAATAATTATGAGAAGGTGGACAAGAGTAGAACTAAAAAATACGAAAAAAGCCTAGACAAGCTGTTCACCTCGTTTTAGTATGAAGATCGACAACAGGTCATAAGCTTTTAGCTTTTGCTAAAAGTGAATTAGCTTAAGCATTTTTATAAACAGTCTTTTCGTAAACTTTGTGTTTTTCAGACAGAATGACTACAGTAAAAGGAGTCTTATGTGATTATCATCATATTGTGAAAAGAAGATCCCACGAAACAATATTTGTAACCGTGTTTATTTATTACTAGGAAACACCACCTTCAATGCAAAAACAGCCTTGTAAAAAGACAAAAGTGGAGATTCTGCTCCACCTGATTTACAAAACTGAAATGTATTCCCTAGAAAACGATAAAAATGCTACTTGTTATTATGTTTAATTTTAATCATCGTCGTCTAAGTTTTTCGCGAATAGCAACAAGTATGTTGTTACGTTATACTCAACACAAACCTATCTTTCTTCACACAAAGAACGTACGTAATCCCAATTGATGCTATACTAAGCCAAAAAGTAAAATACCCGATTTGTTGTACATATTCATTTAACACGTGATACCATGGCAACATGCCAAAAACATAATCAATGACATCATTATGTAAAGTCCATACACTAGCTATTGCTAAATGATACCATTTTATGCGGTAAAAAGGCGCAAAAAGTAACCCTTGCAACGCCATGGCACCATGTGAAAAGATTAACATCAAACTAGCAAAATCTAATGAACCTAACTCAAAATATACTAGTATATTCATAACAACAGCCCAAATGCCATACTTAAATAAAGTGACAATTGCTAGCGCTTCAATTAGCCCCCAATTCTTTTTAAGTAAGAAGGCCACGAGAACAAAAACAAAAAATAATGACGCAGTAGGACTATCTGGCACAAAAATAAGGAATTTTGGAGGTGTAGCATATAATTGCCCCCTATACCAATAATAACCATATATTGTACCTAGTGTATTAATGACTAATAAACTAAATAGTACCCACCTTTGCCCTAAAGCTTGGACGATCCATCTCATTTTACTACCCAACTTTCGACTTATAATAACTATATTATTACCTAATTTTTATTTTATTAACTCATCTATTAAATGTACTAATTGGTCAATTTCCGGTTTACTTACTTGTCCTTCTGCACCTACCATTTGCCCTTTGTGTCGAAGGTCGTCCGTTATTAAAGAAGAAAAAATGACTACTGGTAATTTTGATAACTTCTTATCCTCTTTAATGCGTCTAGTAAAATGATGACCATCCATTTGAGGCATTTCTATGTCAGTTATCACGAGTTGTACTACCTCTGTAATCTCTTTTCCTGCATTAATTGTCTGTTCCAAGTAAGCTAATGCTTCTTTACCATTTTCAAAAAACTCAAGGTTACTGAAGCCTGCTTCTTTTAACGTATCTTCTAACTGTTTCCTTAATAAAGGTGAATCTTCAGCGATGACCAGTCTTTTAGATGATCTCTCTCGTTTACCTAACTTCTTCACTTTATTCACATTCACACCCGAATCTGGATTAATGTCAACAACAATCTTTTCAAAATCAAGCAGCAACAACATGTCACTCTCCATTTTTACTACACCAATAATTTGACTTTCTAAACCTTGGTACATACCTGAAGGCTTTTCAATTTTATCCCAAGAAATTCGATGAATCTGTGTCACAGTATGAACGTGAAACACAATTTTTTGTTGATTAAATTCAGCAACGATAAACTTATCAAGTTTTGGATTATTCGACTTAGAAAACCCAAGTGCCTTAGCAACATCTACAACTGGAAGAACCTCCCCACGCAACTCAATAATACCTTCTACGTTTGGGTGTACATGTGGTACTTCTGTAACTACAACTGGATTAATAATCTCTTTAACTTTTATAACATTGATACCGAATTTATTGTTACCAATACCGAATTCTACTATTTCTAGTTCATTTGTACCACTTTCAAGTAATATACCATTTTTTGTAGCCATTAAAATGATCCCCCTCTTCTACACTAACTAATTCTCTATTTTCACTTTACTATTATTATAATAATAAATAAAGAAAAAGGTTGCCATATTTTACATCCAAACTACTATTCTATTTTTCAGTAGTTAAACTATACATACTGTGGCATGCATTGTAGTAAAATCTTTCTATTAGTTTTTCAGTACGTCAACTAATAGTAATGAAAATTGATTATTCTAAAATATGTCCTCACCGTAAACTCTCCTTCATAACTAAAGCTCCATTTCAAAATATTTAACTTAGTAGCTAATTAACTACATCATTCGAATTTCATCGAGCATAATTATTGATGAATGACGTTATTTCATTTCACTATCCGTTTCTTATTAATACAAAAAATCCCGGTTCCTTATCATTGAGATATGACAAGGAACCAGGCGTATTTAGTCTACTACAACAAAACATTGATATTATATCAGCCATCAACTACCATTCTTTTTCCAACTCCTTTACAACTTTCACCATTGCTTTGAAATTCATTTTATATGGTAGTCAACTGTCATCATTTGAAATTCGCAAAATATGACAATATAATTTATAATATTCCCATCCATCATTTTGTCAGTTGGTCAGAAATGTAACAAAGGGCAAACTAAGAATCCAACTCATTATCTACTTCGTTAATGACACTTTCTACAATTTTGAATGCTGCTTCTTGTACAAACTCTTCACTCAAATTAAATGTAAAAGAATAAGCAGCCCCTTCATAATTTAACGCTACAAATAAAAATTCATTCTTATCATTCTTTTTTTCTACATATTCAATCGTTTTTCCATTCAAAACCATTGTTTTTCCGTTTGAAAAGGATATTCCTCCGTCTTCAATGTAAGTATATTCCAATACAGTTTTTCCTTCATATACTCCATATAAAAATTTGGAATTTGTTTCTTTCTCATAAGCTTGTATCACTGCGGGATCACTAAAGTCCTCTATGATTTCTCCTCTTTCTTCAGCATATACTATAGTTAATTTTTTACTATTACCTATTGGTGGCATTTGTATGATAGCAAATACCATTGGATAGTTTTCAAATTCTGGAATTACTACTCCTTCACCTAATTCATCATAAACTTGCTCACTAATATCCGGTTCACCAATCGTTTTTGATGAACAAGAAACAAGAATAAACAGTGAGATTATAAAAAATGTCATTTTATGAATTTTCATTATAACCCCTCCATATAAATCTTCTATTTGTATGAATTATATGTATAAATCTTCTATTTGTATGAATTATATGTCGTTCCTCTGTAATTTAAGCTGCTTTCGATTGAATTATTGTTTTTCATTCCAAGAACGCTCTTCTTTCTCATGAAGTACTAACAAAGAGGTGTGACTTTTTAGTTCAATCAAAGACTACTTAAATGTTCGTGGATTAACTTCCAGTCGTCATAATCATTATTTTTGACAAAGATATTTGTTGCTCGCCCACTTCCAGTAACAAATTTGCCATTATAATAACCTTCATAATGATATGTATATATACAAGAGGCAGTTTTTTGATCTACTGTAACCCACTCTACATCCTTTGCTGCATATACCTCGTCTTTGATTGTATGCCACGCATTTTCGAAATAACTTTGAATTTCTTCTAAATTTACACAAGACTTGTCTGTAAACCAATAAACGGCATTTTCATGAAGAACTTTTTTCACATTGTTGAAATCATGAGAATTTGTCGCTTCTATATACTTTTGTAAGGCTTGTTGATAATTCATTGCTTTCTCCTTTACAAATTATTAATTCTATTCTTTTTATTACTAAATTATGGATTTTTTTCATTATAGTCATTATTACAAAACTTTAATTCAAAAGGAAGTAATATGTAATTGTAACAGTTAAAAAAGGCTCTTTTCTTCTCTAAAGACTATAAAATCATATAATACACGTCAGTTGCTAATGTAAGTGAAACAAGCAACAAAGTTTAAGAAAAGAGCCTTAAAAATTTACATAGTAATAACTACAAACCCCTTTTTTTGTCCGGATTCAACATACCTGTGAGCATCATCAGTCTGTTCCAAGGGAAAGGATCTATCAATGACCGATATGATCTTCCCCTTCTCAATAAGCTCCTTTAGGAAATGTAAATCTTCAGCCTTCTCTGTAGACAATGCACAGATTACTTTCTTACTGTTGAACATTGAAGTCCACAGCATTTCATACAGTTGTTTTATCTTAAAGCTGGCTAAAAGATAATAACCATTTTGCTTTAGTGAGCCTTTACATCTTTGAAACGAACTCTTGCCTAATATGTCAAAAATAAGATCGTATGTTTCACCGTTTTTCGTAAAATCATCAGTTGTGTAATCAATAACTTTGTCAGCTCCCAGAGCCTTCACAAATTCTACTCTCGAAGTACTACATACTCCAGTAACTTCTGCACCAAAGTATTTTGCAATCTGTACTGCGGCTGAACCTATACTCCCAGACGCGCCATTTATAAGTACTTTTTGTCCACTACGAACTTCTACTTTTCGAAGTAAATTCAATGCCGTCATTGCCCCATAAGGGACGACAGTGGCTTCCTCAAAACTCATATTCGTTGGTTTTGTGGCTAATATCCCTTTTTCAGTTAGACAAATATACTCTGCATAAGCACCCATATTTTGACCGAGATATCCAAAAACCTCATCTCCTAATTTAAATGATTTGACATCTTTTCCTACTAATTCAATTTGCCCAGCAAACTCACTTCCTAGAATATTTATCTTTGGCTTCCGAAATCCGAAGTAAAATTTAGAAAGTGCCCAGAAAAGCAACGGCATGTTAAATTTACTAGGAGAAATTTCATTAAAATTTCGAGCCACTAAATCTCCATAATTTATAGAAGTTGCATTTACTTTAATCAATACTTCATTGTCCTTTGGCATTGGCTTTTTCACATCTTTTAGTTCCAAGACTTCAGGTGAACCATAATTCTCACATACTATCGCTTTTATCCTAATCTCCTCCTTTAATATATCAAAAGAATAATAATCTATAATTAACTTCAAATCAGAGTAAGCTATTAATAAAAAGTGTGACATGTTGCTGTAAATGCACACTCCGCAATACTCTTTCGTTAACTTTGACTGTTTACATATTAATTGTCGCATTTCGTAATTAGCACACGATTAGTACCTTTTCACCTCTAAAGGCTAGAATCATCATCAGCAGTTATTCAAAAGTAAGTGCAAAAAAGTTTCACGAACAGAGGCTATACCTAACAACATTAAGTTCTATTATTCTCTTATTAAGTAAATTTAGAATATGGTCAAGGTGTTAATAAAATGACAACAGAATCGTCTAATTTCTATTTAATGAATTACTTAGAGAAACACATTTTAAACAAGTTGCACATATTTTAACTCATTTATAATCTTAGTCTTCAACTATTGGATTGAAACCTTTCATCATCAAATAAACCGCCAGAACCAATTCAAATATAGCTGTTGGTGTATTCATAATAAAGTAAATTGGTGTTATTAATTTAATTACATCAAACATCAATAGAAATGTTACTACCAGTGTTAAATTACAGCCAATAAAACCCCAAATTGATAGCCATTTAGGAAAAAGATTCATTCGAAAAGAACAAAAATATAGAATTAAACCACCTAAACTCCACGGCAGTATCATTCCAATATGATTCATCCCATCTCTAAATAATCGAAGCAATTCTCCAATAGTTTTGAAATAGGATAGATCTGGCTGACTTTCTATCATAAAACGTTCACTTATGAATAATAGTAACATCAGAGAAACTATTCCAATAAAAAGAAATGCTGCTCCAATAATTCTGAATCCGAAATACGCAAGAGCTATTCCTTCATTATATTTCTTGATTATTGGATATATTAAAACAGCCACACAAACATATACAGTGGCCATAGTAAATTGAAAAAATATAGCCACAAGAACTTGCACTTTGATTGATGATAATTTAATTAGGTAATCCGATTGCTCTAGAGCTGGAACTGTTGAGAACATACCTGAAACTAATCCTAATATTAATAAAACACCGAATATTAAGCCTTTTTTTCTGTAAGAACTCATTGTTCATACCTCCTCAGCGTGTTGCTTTATCTACTTTATATTCCATTACAATAATAAAATATTGCTAAACACATACATTGTGTTCCACCAGAGCTAATGGAACCTCTATAATGACTGTCTCTTTGGCATGACTACTTAGATGCCACTCAGTTAACTTATTTGTAAGATTGTAACTATATTACTTCTATAAATTGTAATTTCATAGACACTTTAGTGTTGTTTTCACATATACAAAACTGTTTTATCCTACAAGTCATGAAAACACACCTATATTAAATACTCTTTTTACAAGGCTGTTTTCAAATAGTTTGTAGCTTATTATTAATAAATAATCACGAATATCACTAGATTTCGTGCCGTCTTTTTTTCTTTAATAACGACAACTTAATCTTCTAGTCTAGGGACCGTAACAACAAATTTTATGAAGTGAGCCATTATAATGGAAGCGCTATACTATGACATTGAATCATATTAAAAATACAAATGGTGAACATCATTTCTAATTAGAAAAAAGTTTGATATAAATTGAGGATTATTTGTGCCACATTTGTGAACACTTTCACATTTCTATAGACATATGAAATCACTCGGAATAAAATGTAGGTGAATTTAAAAATCACGATAAATGATCACATAAATTAGCATGTAAAAAGGGGAAGATTTATATGAAGGGTACAGCCATTTTATTCAAAGAGACTCGACCTGTAACAATATTAGAAGACGTTGATAAATCAATATACCATGAAATAAAAAAACAGTGTGGATGTCAACAATGTAATTGCTCTATTGACAATAAAAATGTAGAATTTGGCCAAGTGTCACCTGTTATGTGGCATGAGGAAGAAGTTGATTGGGATTATGGATATTAAGTAAAACCCTCTTTGTACACTTTGACACTATGGCTTTCAAATTTAAACAGCTAATTGTCACCATTTTTAGGAAGAGAAGTTGCTACAAACGCTAGTTATGTTTCATTTCTTAGTACAAAAATTTTAAAGAAAGAAACCTTAGTTACTTATAAAAAATATAGTTATCGCTCCAGTGTCCTATAATAGGTATACTGGAGCTTTGCTTTATGTGTATTCATTTTATGCCGGATAACCTCCACCAGGTGGTGGCCATGCGCCAAGTAATCGCCGAATTAAAATAATTTCCCCTAAATGATATGTATTATGTGAAGCTATATTACGTAATGAGCTTACTGGCGTTTCAGTAGGCCAATTTTGTAATGGCTCATCTAGTCGTATCTTTCGTGTTATTTCACAAGCTTTATCAATGCCATTTAAAAAATGTTCTACAAGCTTTATCCATTCTTCGTTACTAGATGGGGATTTATCCTGTGGCCAAGTATCCATTGCATTCTCAGGTAGGTCACGGTTTCCACCTTGAAGAAATTCTAAGAAAAAATCCTGCCAATACGACATATGACCTAGAAGTTGATAAATTGTATATGGTAAACCTTCGATGCTTTCCCCTGCAAGTTGCCTATCAATATCAGATAGCGCTCTGTTAATAGGGATATGCCCACGCTCACCCTTCAATGATTGTATAAGAGTTTTAGAAAATTCTTCGTTTACTGTCGACAACGTAAACAACCCTTTCTTGATTTATATTTTCACCGATCCTAATACTAACAGCATACCATACTATATTCAAATAAGGCTGTTTTCACATAGATTGTTGTTTATCGTATTACAAAATAAACATGTAAACAACTTGATCGCGTCGTATCCTTTCTTCAAAAAAACGATGACTGTTACGTAAAACGATATCTTCATCTTCTAATTTACGTAAATTAGCTGTAAATTTCACGAAAAGAGCTTAATACAAAAAAGTGAAAGTTTGTACACTCATACGGTTTCCAACCCAAACAATAAATTGTACGTTTTAATCATGCACATTCGTACAGACAAAATTATAAATATGTCATAGACATATATAGAGAATGAGAAAGTGGGGTGATTTATTAATGTGTAACTACGGTGTAGCTGGCGCTGGCTATCCTGGATACGGCTACGGTCCAGGAGTAGGAGGAGCCTTTGGATCTACGTTTGCGTTAATTGTTGTACTATTTATTCTGTTGATTATCGTACTTGGAGCATTTTGTTTAACATATTAGTTAATCAATTTCCATTGAGTATTATCATACCTTTTCCTTTTCATTTCACTTTTCAACAACGTGGAATAGGGAGGTTACCACGTGATTACCTCCCTCCTTTTTATACTTTTTGACCTTCATTTAATGCCGTATTTACTTCTCTGTATGAAAGACTATGTGCATCAGCGACTTCTTTATACGTAATAAACCCTCCAGCAGCGTTGACGCCTTTTAACAGAGCTGGACAGTCCAGGCATGCATTTTTATAGCCTTTACTTGCAATATTGACAGCATATGGTATCGTGACATTTGTTAAAGCGATTGTAGATGTTCTAGGCACCGCCCCAGGCATATTTCCTACAGCATAATGCACTACACCATGTGTTACATAGGTTGGGTCCTTATGTGTAGTAACCCTATCTGTCGTTTCAAATATACCCCCTTGATCGATTGCTACATCAACGATCACAGACCTCTCTTCCATCATCCTAACCATTTCCGACGATACAAGCTTTGGTGCCTTTGCCCCTGGTATGAGCACTGCTCCTATAACTAAATCCGAATCTAATACTGCTTGCCCAATTGTATACGGATCAGACATAAGTGTTTGAATTGAGGTTCCAAAAATGTCATCTAGCTCCCTCAGCCTATTAGGATTAACATCAATAATTGACACATTTGCCCCAAGCCCTATTGCTATTTTTGCGGCATTGGTGCCAACTACTCCACCACCTATAATCGTGACCTTTCCTCTTTTCACCCCGGGCACTCCTCCAAGTAGTACCCCTTTACCGCCTTTAGATTTTTCTAGAAACTGAGCGCCAATTTGTGTGGACATTCTCCCTGCAACTTCACTCATTGGAGTTAATAAAGGTAATGTCTTGTCTTGCATTTGAACTGTTTCATATGCTATAGCGACTACTTTTTTCTCGGCGAGTGCTTCTGTTAGCTCCCGATTTGTTGCTAAATGCAAATAAGTAAATATAATTAATCCCTCATAAAAGTAATGATATTCTTCTGTTAAAGGCTCTTTAACTTTCATCACCATATCACATTCCCAAGCTGTTTTTGCAGATTCAACAATTTCTGCACCAGCTTCAATATACAATTCATCAAAAAAACCAGATTGTAGGCCAGCACCACTTTCAATAAAAACTTTATGTCCAGCTCGCGTTAAATGTAGTACCCCAGCTGGTGTAAGCGCTACTCTACTTTCACTTGTTTTAATTTCTTTTGGAATGCCAACTCTCATCTTATCACCATCCTTTCGACCATACTTATTTGTTGTGAGATCATTCAAGTTCCCTTTAACAATACTTATCGAATATAACTGTCAAGATTGAGCTGTTCAAAGCAATGTTTAAACAGCCCTTATAATAGATTTAAAATTTTGGATTTAAAACATTAATGTATGTAGAAGAAGTATTGTTACTACTCTGTATAAATGACACAGCTACCATTCGTTTTACTAGCAGATTTCATATAACGCTTGGGTAACAACTTTAATTAATAAATTCACATCTTCATCATTAATTGTTAAAGGTGGTGAAATTGTCAAAACATTGTTATACCCTGAAACAGTCATCCCATTTTTCCCGATGATTACCCCATGATTTTTACAAACCTCAATTACTTTATTTACTTTGTCAATAGCTAATGGTTGTTTTGAGGCTTTATCGATAACTAATTCTATTCCGATTAGCAGTCCCTTCCCTCGTATATTTCCCACGTAGGGATGATCTTCAAGCCTATCATCAAACTCTTCTAATATAGTTGAACCTAGTCTTTTTGATCGCTCAAAGAGCTGTTCCTGCTCCATTATTTCAATATTTTTCATTGCAAGTGCACAAGCTGCAGGGTTACCACCAAAAGTATTGACATGACGGAAAAAATCATATTGCTCTGAACCATTAAACGAATCATAAATATTTTTTCGAACAGCTGTTGCTGCTAAAGGTAGGTAAGCACTCGTAATTCCTTTTGCCATTGTAATAATATCCGGTTTAACATCATAATTCATGTATCCAAATGGCTCTCCAGTTCGCCCAAAACCGCAAATGACTTCGTCTGAGATAAGGAGGGCACCATGTTTTTCACATACTTTTTTTACACCTTTCATATACCCATCTGGGGGCATTAAAATACCACCACCCGTAATGATCGGTTCCATGATTACAGCAGCAATCGTCTCACTTAACTCCCATGTCATCACGTTATCAATCGCTTTAACAGATGCTATATCAACCGGGTCTTTTACAGTAGTGTCTTCTTCAGACCTGTAAGCATCAGGTGGGGCAACATGAATAAAGCCTGATGCAAGCGGTTCATATTTATATTTCCTTTGTGCCTGACCTGTAGCAGCTAACGAACCAAAGGTATTTCCATGATAACCTCTATAACGAGATATAATTTTGTATCGATGGTGATCACCACGTTGTTGATGATATTGTCTGACAATTTTGAATGCGGTTTCATTCGCTTCGGAACCACTATTTGAAAAAAAGAAAACATAGTCATCGCCCAACAAGTTAGTGAGCTTTTCAGCTAAATGAATAGCTGGTATATGACTTTGAGTAAGTGGGACATATGGACATTCCAATAATTGGTCATATGCAGCTTCAGCAAGTTCTTTACGACCATACCCTACATTTACACACCATAGTCCAGACATTGCATCTAAATATTTATTTCCGTTTATATCAGTTATCCAAGATCCTTTTGCTTGACTTATTACCATCGTCGATTTAGGGTCATATGGTTTCATGGAGTGCCAGACATAATGGTCATCCTTCATCATCATATCCTTTGCAATAATTTCTCGTTCCATATACCTCCCGCCTTTCAATGAATTAATGGTTGCAGCAAACAATCAATGCTGACATAAATCTATTTGTTATTAATAGGGAAATAGGATTGAATTTCCTTCACCATATTAGTAAATTGAGTCTGGTCTCGAAAATCTTCAGGGTGCCAATTTTCAACAATCCACCTCACTAGCTCCACTGGACTATTAAAAATTTCACCACTAGAATCCGCTTTACGAATCATATACCTCCCATTGTCTTCGTCAATTGTCACTTCACAAGGTAAGGCACTCCCCTTACAACTAAGTTCATACTCCATGTTTTCTTCCTCCCTTTTTTACTAAGGCTTGAATTCGTCGTTAACGTGATGACTGTTGCATAAAACCTCTTATCGCAGTTTTAATGCAGTGACAATAACAGAGGTACGAAAGAAGCCTTTCTATAAAATGTTCTATTACTTTATCACAGTATTTTAGAGAAACTTGTAAAAATTCGACGTTTTTTAAATCATTTCTTTCGAATGATTTCATCTTTTTTGGACAAATGCAGTCATTATTTATATACTAATCTTAATCTTTTTATATGAGACAACTTTTAAATTTTGTTCGGAAGGATGTACGTTAACATGGAACACCTTATTAATTCACGTGTAAAAAATATTGAAATATCTGGCATACGAAAATTTTTTAACTTTGTTGCAGATTTTGAAGACGTAATATCTTTAACAATCGGCCAACCTGACTTTCATACACCAAGCCATATTAAAGACGCAGGTATTGAATCTATAACAAACAACTATACTACATACACTCCTAATGCAGGTGATCTAGCATTACGAAGAGCAGCATCAGCTTTTGTATTGGAGAAATACAGTTTGCAATATGATCCAGAAAGTGAAGTCATTGTTACGATAGGTGCAAGTCAGGCAATAGATATCGCTTTTAGAACGATTTTAGAGGAAGGTACAGAGGTCATACTTCCTGGTCCAGTTTACCCAGGTTACGAACCAATCATAAAACTTTGTGGTGCAAAGGCTATTCATGTTGATACAACAGCGAGTGATTTTAAACTGACGGCAAAATTGATCGAAGAACATATTACTGAGAAAACACGTTGTATTGTATTACCTTACCCTTCAAATCCAACAGGAGTTACTCTCACACCTGATGAGTTAGAGGAGATCGCGGCATTATTAAAAGATAAAAATATTTTTGTACTATCAGATGAGATTTATAGTGAACTTGTGTTCATAGGAAGACATCATTCAATTGCAAGCTATTTACCGAATAAAACGATAGTCATTAATGGGCTAAGTAAATCTCACTCAATGACCGGGTGGCGTATTGGTTTTTTATTTGCTCCGTCGTTCCTAGTTAAACATATTTTAAAAGTCCATCAATATAACGTTTCTTGCGCATCTTCTATTTCCCAAAAAGCTGCTTATGAAGCACTCACTAATGGTAAAAATGATGCTATTTCAATGAAAGATACATATCGACAAAGATTGGAATATGTCGAAAGTCGACTAGAAAAAATTGGGCTCCCAGTTACTAAACCTACGGGTGCATTTTATATATTTCCATCCATTAAACAGTTCAAGTTAACATCCTATGAGTTTGCAATAAAGTTAGTGAAGGAAGCAAGGGTAGCAGTCGTTCCTGGAAGTGCTTTTTCCTCTTATGGAGAAGATTATATTCGACTATCATACGCATATTCTATGGAAACTTTAACAGAGGGTTTAAATCGTATAGAACGTTTTGTTTTAAACTATTAAGATAGTAAACCTTTTTCCAGGCACCAGAAGTTAAAGATAAACGAAAGTTGTTTTTTATAGATTGAGTTTATATTTGTCTGTTATATTACACATTATATAATAATAATGATCAAGTACATCACTAATATTTAGAGGTGTACTTTATTATTTAGACCTCTAACCGGATGGATTTGTTATAACAATAATATAGTATTACTTTTTATAAGAAAGTAATTTCTAGAAACATGCTACTTTATAAGGAATGTGAGAATGAGGAGAAAGTATACATTAATAGGTAGCCGAAATCCTAGGAAAATACGATGAAAAAACGCATTCAATACAACGCCATGGAACAACTAGTACGATCTATTTTGATTAGTTTCTTTATTCTAGATCAACATGTCATTTGAATACCCATAGACATGACAAACTTTAGTACACAAAAATCAAGGTAAGATTTTTTATCTCTATCTCTCACTATAATTGACGTTAAATAGATAATCAGTAACTTGAGTACCTCGATAGCTTCTTTGTGTTATATTTCCTTGTGCATCTCGTTCCTCACCTGTTTTTTCCAACGCATAAGCTGAAAAATAATAACCTTCAACAGGTAATTGATTGTCCTCTAATAAGTCTATTTCACCATTTAATATGATGAAATGAGTACGATTTTCTATAGCATAATTGACCCGCTCCCCTGAACTTTGAATGCCATATGAAGAAAAGTCACCCTTAGCGTAAGTTATATCTCTAATATCAAGTACATTGAGATTTTCAAAGAAATGGGCACTTTCAATTATTCGATTGTAATCTACCCATGTATCAAGTTGACTGTGCGTTATTCGATACCTCACTTTATCAAAGTCATATCGAATATTATAAAGATTATAGCTATTGCCTTTCTGTTCGAAGAACTGCCAGCTAAAAGCTGTAATTCTTCCATCTTTAACATAGTCTAATTCAAAATTCTTAAGCCTTAAATTGAGTTCCTCTAATTCTAATTTTTGCTTAATCAGCTCATATTCGTCTTGAAAGTTAATTGTATATACTGAACCAAGTTCATGCTCAATAAATAATGGGCGGCTTTGCCATTCATTAATAGCATATGGTAAAATCCAATGGACAATGATAAAAGTAATAACACCAAATACTGCTGCCATTCGCTTGACTTCTACATTTAAAGCTGGTCTAAAGAATAATATATACAATATAAACCCAAGAGGAAGTGTGATTTGATTGAAACTAAAAGCAAAGGAGCCTAATATAAAATATCCTACTACTTTTAAGGGAAAATACGATTCTTCTTCATCTTTTTTCCATACTAAATACAAGCAACAAACAATTAATAAAACATTGTAAACATTTGTTACCATTATTACCCCCCATTTACTCATAAACGGAATTAGTCATTGAAAAATAAACTGAACAAAGCAATTCTCTGTAAAATATATTCCTTTTTCATAATGTTATTTCAAATAACTGTATAAGAATAGGAGATGCTCGTTTGCTAGGACAAGTTGTTGAAGCTTACGGCAC
The DNA here is from genome assembly GCF_046557775.1 of Nanhaiella sioensis. Taxonomy (NCBI): domain Bacteria; kingdom Bacillati; phylum Bacillota; class Bacilli; order Caryophanales; family Bacillaceae; genus Nanhaiella; species Nanhaiella sioensis. The sequence continues at coordinate 4,498,823 of NZ_JBKAEG010000001.1, read as the reverse complement.
TTCTTAATAAATCGAAATTTTTACTAAAACGAATTTGCTGTCTAACAATCAATTTTTTATTAATAAGGTCAAATTGTCATTCAATTGTGTGAAAATGTATTTCATTCCATTTGCCATTAAAGTACATATTATTCAAATGAACTCTTACTCCACGTTGATAAAAAAAAGGATAAATAGAGCAACTTAATATATTGCCTACCATCCTTCGTTTAATTATTCTTTATAATGTCTAACAATAAAGAGATATATTTTTTTAATGTTCCTAACACTTTTAATAGAACATCTAGCCGTTTCTGTTTTTTAAACTACCAATTCTTTTTCTAGTTCCAACCTTAATTGATCCGGAATAACCTCGCTTTGCTGTGTTTCAAAATTGAAATAGACAATCACAGCTTCCCCTTTTGCGATATGTTGATTGGAATGAGCATCAACAATTAAATGCTCTATTTTAAAGCTTTTTGTACCTACGTGCGATACTCTTGACAAAATTCTTAATTGCTGGTCAAAAAAAGCTTGATTAATAAAATCACATTTTATTGAAACTACAACATATTTCCAATCTTTAATATCACAATGTGGATCAAATTGCTTAAAATATTCAACCCTAGCTTCCTCTAAGTAAATAAAATAACTAGTGTTATTGACATGTCCTAATGCGTCTGTTTCAGAAAAGCGTACTTTCACGTTACATTCATGCATCATTTCATCATCCCTTCTACAACCTCTGCTTCATTCGTCTATATTCTATTTCTACATAGTATAGCTATATACCTTTTTTCTTTTAGCTTTCTATCAACTTAAATCTCAAAAATCAATAGGCATATGTTTAGTAGATTCTTGCTAGTTGTTTTACAAATAACGATTGTTATTCTAATAGCTTTAATCGATCTAGAACTGTGGCTAGCTGTGCTCTCGTTACATGTTCGTTCACTCTGAAGTTTCCTTCGCTGTTAGCTGTAAGGACTCCTTTATTCATCGCTTTGCGGATCGAGTTCTCTGCCCAATGTCCTTCATAGTCTTTTTTTTCAACAGGCTCTTCATCCTCACCGATAAACCATGCTAACGACTTGCTCCCATTCAAAGTGTTTAAGTCAAGATTACCGTTGTACCATGATACTTTTCCCTTGCTAGTGTATTGCCAAATTTCACAAGGATAGTCTGGTTTCTTTTGCTGGGTACCGTCGTTGCTACCGTATCGAGGAAGCCATAGGAAATCTGCGTTCACTTTATCCATACCGAAAGGTTTGTAAAGGTGATGACCCGTGTACAATCCTACTTTCCAACCACTTGCTTTACACACGTCAATAAATGCTTGAGTAGCAGGTTTCATCTGTGCAACGGTGGGCGTTGTTTTTTCCTCAACATCGACCACTAAAAACTTGGCAGCTGGATCAATTCTATTAAGGAAATCACGTGCTTCTACAATTGCGTCATTTTCACTGACAAACCTAGCGTATGCATAATGAGCAAATGGAATACCATATTTTTTACAGTTATGCACATGTTTGACGTATTCACGATCAATAACAGTAGAACCATATTGCACTCTAATAATCATTAACGCTACTTCTTCAGCAGCCTTTGCCCAATTAATATTACTAGTGATTTGGTGGTGTGATACATCCACGATAAGTGTTTTGTTCATCATTTATCGACTCCTTATTTCACTATATGCAGCTAAATCATGTGTGCTTGTACATAATCCCCATATAATTGAAATAATTCGCATAGTTAAAAAAGTCGAATCCAAAATGAATCAGGATCCGACTTTCATCTATACAAGTACGCATACAAAGCTAGCAAAACGCTTTAGTAGAATTATGCTTATTAATCCACTTTTTGTAAACACTGTTGAATTGCAGCTCTTGAATTAATGTTACACGATTGCCCTAATGTTACAGGTAAAAAGATGGCACCAACTCTATTTGATACTATTTCTGACATACGTAAATGAACGATTCGTGTGAAAACAACCTTTTTAAAATCAGAGATAAAACATGTAGTGATTGTTAAGAATGATCGTTACTAAACTGAAAACAGATTTGTTGGATGATTGCTATAGTTAAGAAACGGTACATAAGTTACTTGTGTACTCCATATGACAAAGTCTATTCTTTAATCAGCGGTATATTCAATCTTTACTTTAATAAAAATCCATTCTTTAAAGGGTCATCTTCATCTACTAGAAATTGGTGTAGCCCTGTTATAAATGCAGAACCGGTTATTTGTATTGTAATTGCATCATTACCATCATATTTTGTAATAGAACTCATTTCTCCTACCAACTGACCACCTATTATACTTTCAAAAATAATTTTGTCTTGATATTGTATCTTGCCATAATGGTGCAATGCTGCCATTAAAGCACTAATACCGCTTACTGAAGGCGATCGATCAATATGACCTGTACTGTTCATTACTAATAACTGTACTTTTGAACTATTTAACTGACTTTCGTCATATAATATCACTCCACTTATTTCTTTTACAGCTCCATGACTATGGCTAAGTAAATCTATATCGATTTGATTGTTAATCTCTTTGACGATTTTGCGAAATGCTACTAAATTTGTAACATCAAGCTCTATCCCTATGTCTTCAACCCTTACAATTGCATAGTATCCACCACCGTATGCAATATCAACATTCAACATACGATGTGGAACATTTAATTGTATGTTCATCATATCAAAATATGATGGACTGTACTGAAAGTTTACTGATTCTACTGTTGTTCGATCCCATTGTGCATGGGCTATGACCTTGCCAGCTACACTGTCGATAATTATATCTTTTGATATGCTATTCATGTCTATTAAACCTGTCTCGATAGCAGCGGTTACAACTTCAATAATCCCTTGACCATACATAGATGAATACCCTTCATTGCTGAAAAATATCATTCCAAAATGAGCATCTTCATGAACAGGTTCAGTAATCATACACCCCTTCATACCTGCATGTCCTCGTGGTTCTTTCATAAGAATATGACTTATAATTTCATAGTGATTTGCCAAGTAATCTTTTTTTTCTTCCATCGTTTTCCCCCTTATTGGAGGAACTCCACCAGTGATGATTCTTAGTGGTTCACCTGCCGCGTGCACATCAACAGTTGTAATCAATTTGTTAAATTCCATTACTCCACCTCTTGTTGATCATATTAAATGGCTTATTCGTATTGATTGTTGCGTTTTGTTCTAACATATAAGCATGTTATATTTAGCGTTAATGGCATTTTGTTACTTTTAATGATTGGTGTTTCTATTAAGCTTCGTCTTACAGTCTATTATTATAAAAAAATCGCAACAAATTATGCTAAAGTAGCATGCTAGATACCTATATTACTCATGTCCCTCCATTGGTGGAATGAGTAGAAATCCGTCCTTCAGCTTATCTTTTGGATTGTAAAAGAAATGGTGCATGCCCATTACCCAAGCAGAGCCAGATATTTCGGTGATTACTGCTTCAACATTTTCTACTGAAGTCGTTTGTATTACTCTTCCTTTAAACGTCGTTCCAACGATACTCTCATGAATAAATAGCTCATTTAATGCTATCTCATTTTTTGCATATAATGTCGCAAGTTTTGCAGACGTCCCTGTACCACATGGAGAACGGTCAATACCACCAGGTGGGACGACTACTGTATTTTTCACGTGTGCATTTTGGTTACTTGGGTACGTAAAAAATTCTACATGAGTTAAGCCATTAATAAATGGATGTTCAGGATGAGCAATTTCAGTGCTTTCATTTATTTTATCACGAAGTTTTACAGCTATTTCTACTATATTTGATGCATTTGCAGGGTTGAGTTCTAGCCCCAATTTTCTCGCGTCTGTTATTGCATAAAAATTCCCTCCGTATGCAATGTCACAATGAACATCTCCATAGCCATCGAGGTTTACGTTAATGCTTTTCAATAAAAAAGAAGGGATATTACAAAAGGCTACCTCTATTGCTTTACCATTAGAGATTGTTATATTAACCTTGACCAGCCCTGCAGGTGTATCTAATGTAAGTGTTGTAATCGGCTCCTGGATATTAATCATCCCTGCTTCAACTAGTGCTGTGCAAACTCCAATTGTATCGTGACCACACATTGGTAAATAGCCGCCTGTTTCAATGTAAATCACGCCAATATCTGCTTCAGGGTGACAAGGCTCTGTGATTAAGGCACCTGACATCACATCATGTCCTCTCGGTTCGTACATTAAAAACTGCCGGATATAATCATAATTACTTTTCATATATAGCATTTTGTCAGACATCGTTTTGCCCTCTAACTTTGGGAGACCATTAATTACAGTTCTTGTTGGATTCCCTCCTGTATGTGTGTCAATTGTTGAAAACACCTGCCTTGCTTTCATTATTGTGTCACCCTCTCTTTAAAACGATCGTATCTTAGTGGTTTTAATGGAACCGCCGATTCTGACTTTTCTTGTATAAGATCATCAATTAATTTTCCAGTGATCGCTGCCAAGCTAATACCATCTCCTTCATGCCCGGCTGCTATAAAGAAGTTTGGTATCTCTTCAACTTGTGAAATGATCGGTAAATGATCCTCTGTATACGGACGTAATCCTGCATATGTTCGAATGAGTGAAAAGTCAGCTAGCTTAGGATAAAAACGAATCGCCCTCTTAGCCATACACTTTATCACTTCCATATCTACAGTCGTATTAAATCCGACGAATTGTCTGCTGCTCCCTATAAGAAAATTTTGACTAGCTGTTGGCTCAAAAACGAGGGCAACTCCATACTTCTCTGTTGTCTCATCAACCATTCTTTTCCCACCAAATTTAGAGATTAAATAGCCAAATTCCATTACTTTACGAAGACCAATTGGCTGTTGCCTTGCTGCAACGATAATATGTCCTTTTCTTGGTTTAATTGGAATAGTGATGCCCAACATTTCACCTATTCTAGGAGCCCATACCCCTGCAGCGTTCACGACATATGTTGATGTAAAAGTCCCGTTTGATGTTTCTACTATAAATTGATTATTCTTTGTTTTCTTCACTTGTTTTACTTCAGTATGAGTAACAACCTGAGCTCCATACTTCCTCGCCCCTTCAAATAATGAAAATGTCATTAAATATGGGTTGACTGTTGAATCTGTTTGACATTCCACTCCTCCGAGTAGGTCATCAGCAAAATACGGAGATTCTTGCTTTATATCAAATCGATCAAGCATACGAAACGGAAGTCCAGCTGCCTTCTGCTTTCTAACCCATTCTTCTGCTGCCACCATCTCCTGTTCATTTTCACAAACTAAAATACTTCCTGGTGCTCTATATTCAAAAGTGTGCTCTAATTCTTTACTTAATTGATCAACGAGTCTTTGACTCTCAAGGGACATTTGACTATCAAAGCCGGGGTCTTTATCAATTGCTAAGATGTTCCCATCACACCTTGATGAAGTTCCACTAGCTAGTTCCCCTTTTTCAATGACAGTTACATTGTATCCTGATTTGGAAACGTAATATGCAACTGCACTTCCTATTACACCTCCACCAATAACTAAGACTTCACAATGTTTTGTCGTACACATGATAGACTCCTTCCTAACTACTATAGCTTTAGTTACATATTGCAAGAAGTATACCAATGTAGTAAAAATATAAAATCATATAAAAAATGAGTAAGCAAATAATGATATCTAATATAAAGTCGTTATTTTATAATTTAAATATTGTAAATGTTCTAACAATGAAATAAAATGAGTGTATAATATTTTTTAATGTGTAAAAAAAGACATACATAAATTAGGGAGGGTACTAATGTCAATAACATATACGAATGCCATTGATTTTATTAATACTGAGTTTTTATTATATTCAAAAGAAGAATTTAATGAACAGCATGCTTCTAACGATTTAACTAACATAGACAATTATCCAATGCTCTTTGTCAAAGATCAGGATCATTACTTTTTTGCACCTTTAGACAAATCCACTACACAACTTGAAGAAGTCAGTTTAATTCCTTCAAATAGTTCTGTTGCTCATTTAATTACTGAATTAACAAGCAGCAGTATCGTACTTGTACAAAATACGAAAGAAGTCATAGGTTATGTTAGTATTAAGCAGTTTATAGATAAGATGTATTATTCCTACCAATCATTAAACGCCTACTTCGAGGCTGTCATCAATACAATCGATGCCTCAGTAACAGTTATCGATCATCAAGGCATCGTGCATGTTTGGACTGAAGGAGCTGAAAAAATTTTTTCCTTAAGCAAAGATCAAATTTTAGGAAATCCTATCACCGATTTTTTTGACATTGATAAACTAGAAATTATGAAAACATTAAAGGAAGGCCGCTCTTTATACCGCCATCAACATAAACCTCGCTCAGACCTATTCGTCTTAATTAACTCAAATCCCATTCACCTAGAAAATGATATCGTTGGAGCAGTAGTAACCGAAATGGACATAACGAGTCAGGTTCGCCTAAATCAAGAATTATTTAATATGTCTACAAAAGTCCAACACCTTGAACAAGAAGTAGCAAAGTTAAATCGATTAAAAGATCCATTTGATACGATAAAGGGTAATAGCTCAGCTATAAAGAAAACCATTCAATTGTCAAAAAGAATATGCACCACAAATACAACTGTTTTAATTCTTGGTGAAAGTGGAGTCGGGAAAGAGTTATTCGCCAAGGCCATTCATGATACACGTGAATCTCATGATGCACCTTTTATTCCCATAAACTGTGGAGCCATTCCTTCATCATTGTTTGAAAGTGAATTATTTGGATATGCGAAAGGAGCATTTTCAGGAGCGGACCAAAAAGGTAAGAAAGGTAAAATTGAGCTTGCGATTGGTGGTACACTTTTTCTCGATGAAATCGGTGAAATGCCGCTAGACATGCAAGTTAAACTACTCAGGGTTCTTCAAGAAAGAAAATTCTACCCAATTGGAGGAACAAAACAGATTAATGCTGATATAAACATTATCGCTGCAACGAATCGTGACCTTGAGTCATTAGTAAAGCAAGGAGATTTTCGTCAAGATTTATTTTACAGACTAAATGTTGTAAGTATAAATGTTCCACCATTACGAAAAAGACAAGAGGATATTGTAGAGCTTACGCATTACTTTTTATATGAATTTTCCATTAGATACAACCGGCCAATTCATGGTATATCGCAGACTGTAATGGAACAATTACTACAATATGATTGGCCTGGAAATATTCGAGAGCTACGCAATGTGGTGGAAAGATTGGTTGTTTTTAGCACTGAAGGAAATATAAATTATGAAGATTTACCTTTTACAATTGACCCTATCAAAACAAGCGAATCGACATCATATGCTCTTTCATCAGCTGAAATCCTTTCACATGAGATCGGGACATTAAGTGACGAATTACATGCACATGAGAAAAAGGTTATCTTACATGCTTTAAAACTGCATAACGGAAATAAGCTTGCATGCGCCAAGCGATTAGGAATTACACGAGCAACACTATACAATAGAATGAAAAAACTAAATATACATTTATAAACCATCCTTCGGCATAAAACTTGCATTTGTTAGTAATAAGTTAATTCTAAACGTTTTTGAACCACAAAAAAGGAGTGACCTATTATGACCAAAGCACAAACGATCATCTGTCGATGCGAAGAAGTAACCTACGAGGAAGTGTTCAATGCTATTCAACAATATATGTGTTCCTCTCGAGAAATTAAACTAAGAACACGTGCTGGAATGGGCTGTTGTGGAGGTCGTACGTGTAGAGTACTGCTTGAATCGCTCATACAAGATTTTTCTGAATTTGAAACAGAGAGGCTACAGCCCTTAAAATATCAGCCACCTATTCGACCAGTATCTTTTGGGCTGTTAGGTGAAAATAAATGACCGAAAAAAACCGTATCGTGAATCACCCAATCCTTGGCATATTACAAGACAAAAAACGAATTACTTTTATGTTTGATGGACAGCTTGTCGAAGCTTATGAAGGAGATACGATTGCTGCCGCTCTATTAGCAAATAATATACGTACACTACGGTATCATGAAGAGACTGCAACACCGAGGGGCATATACTGTAACATCGGACATTGTTACGAATGCCGTTTATCGGTCAATGGCACGAATGGAGTTAGATCCTGCATAACTGTCGTTGAAGAAGGAATGAAAGTAGAAACAAGTAAAACTCCACCTCCTTTAAAGGAGGTGGAGTCTAAATGATTGATGTCGTTATTATTGGAGCAGGACCAGCTGGATTAAAGGCAGCCATAACATGTGCTACATATGACTTACACGTAAAGGTAATTGATGAGTTTGTGAAACCAGGTGGACGACTTCTCGGTCAACTTCATGAAGAACCAAATGGAACTTGGTGGAATGGTATAGAACAGGCGAACAATTTATTGGAGCAAGCCACAGCTAACGGCGTTACAATCGATTGTGGAGTATCTGTCCACCACCTTGAAAAAACTACAGATGGCTGGGTTATTCATACGAATAAAGAACAAATTATTTCACCAACCGTCTTATTAGCAACAGGTGCCGCTGAATATTCAACACCAATTCAAGGGTGGACACTTCCCGGAGTCATGTCAATTGGTGCCGCACAGGTGATGACAAATGTTCACAGGGTAAAAGTTGGTCAAAGAGGAATTGTCATTGGATTAAATGTTTTATCATTTGCAATAGCTCGTGAATTACAGCTTGCTGGTATTGAATTGGCTAGTATTGTTCCTCCAAAGTTCAGTCAAATCACGAAAGAAACTGGGCATCCACATAAAATTATGGATGCGTTACTTAAGTATTCTCACCTTGCTCCATCAGTATTTCTTAGATTCGGGAGTAAATTAATTAAAAATCAAACTTTGCAAAGAATAGCAGTCGACTTTTACCCTAAAAGTGGCATATCAGTTTGGGGCATACCTCTGCATCTACGTACTGCCGCTGTAGAAATATTTGGGGAGACTAAAGTTGAAGGTGTTAAGCTTGTTAATATTACTTCTAGTGGTGAACCTATAAAGGGGACAGAAAGGGAATTACTTGTCGATTTTGTTTGCATCTCTGGTGGACTATACCCATTAGCAGAATTAGCAGCTGTTGCTGGCTGTCCCTTCTACTATATTTCCGAATTGGGCGGCCATATTCCTTTACACAACGAAAGAATGGAAACACCATTGGAAGGACTCTACGTAGCAGGAAACATCACAGGTATTGAAAGCTCTAAGGTTGCAATTGCTCAAGGGAATACCGCTGGACTGTCAATTGTATCAAACTTAATGAAAAATAATGAGGCAATCGAAGAAAAGGTCAATGAATCAATTGTAAACATAGAACAAGTTAGACACAATTCAATCATCCAATTTCACCCTGGTATAAAGGAAGGAAGAAAACAGTTAAATAAATTATGGAATGACTACAAATGTCAATACCCTCAAAAATATAAACAAATGTACTAATGATCATCAAACTTGAACATTAGTGAAATCATATGGAGACTCTCCATAATAAAGAATCCCACCTTTAGCTGTGGGATTCTTATTTTCTCTCTAGTCTTCCTTTAAAACTGTGTTCACATTGATTGTTGTTTCTCATAGTAAAAAAATAAACACGTAATCAAATAGCGTTCAAAGCATTTTTTATCTATATAATGATGACTAACATATAAAGCGACTTTTTATGGTACTAATTTGGTCAAAGTATACGAAAAGAGCTTAATGATAAGAACCTTTCCACCCACCCTATTATACCAATCATAATTCACAATAAACATTCCAATTAAGTGATGACCACATTACCCTTCTTACGTCCTTTATCAACATATTCATGAGCTTCAGTAATTTGTTCCAATGGATAGCATCTATCAATAACTGATACTAGCTTTTCCTCCTCAATAAGCTTTTTAAGAAAGACTAAATCTTCAGTATTGCCTGGAGCTATCCCGCTTACAACTTTTTTGTCACCTACTATTGAAGTACGTATCATTTGAAAAATTTGTGGATAATGAATAACAGCTAATACATAAAATCCATTTTGTTTTAAAGACCTATTACAGTGTGAAAACTTGGTTTTGCCAACAGTGTCAAATATAATGTCATACTTATCACTTTGATGTGTGAAATCCTCAGTAGTGTAATCAATGACTTTATCTGCTCCTAAAGATCTCACCATTTCTACATTACCTGTACTACAAACTCCTGTTACTTCTGCCCCAAAGACTTTACCAAGCTGTACTGCAAATGTACCTACACTCCCTGAAGCTCCATAAATAAGGACTTTTTGTCCACTCTTTATATTGCCTTTACGTAGGAAATACAATGCAGATACTGCCCCAAAGGGAACTGCTGCCGCCTCTTCGTAGCTCATATTACTTGGCATAATTCCAATAGCTCCGTCTTCGGCTATGCTTATATATTCAACATAAGTGCCTTTCCCGCTAAATCCATACACTTGGTCACCGATATTAAACCGTGTTACTTTACTACCTATTGAGACAATTTCCCCAGCAAGATCCATACCTAGTATATTTTTTTTTGGCTTTGTAAAACCTATCGCTATTTTAGAAATTGGCCACATGGGTAATGACTTTCTACTTCCTTGTCGCATCCTTGCATCTCCCGATGATACAGTTCTTGCATGAACTTTGATCAGCACTTCATTATCCTCGATAGCTGGCTTATCAAGTTCTTTCAGACGAAGAACATCCGGTGACCCGTACCTTGTATATATCATTGCTTTCATAAATCTCCTCCTTAATCAATAATGTCCGTTAAGTATTAATTGAAGCTAATATATTATCTATATTACTAAAATATTCATAGTTCAGTAATATCTAAAACGGATAGCTCGTTCATAAAACGACATAAAGAATCGATTATTTTTTCATATTATTAAATAAATATAAAAAAGCAGAGTAAGATACCCTGCCCTTGTTATTTGTCTTTTCCCTTGCACTATAAATTTAGTAAATCAATTTAAGCCGAACCCTTTGCAAAGATAGAAGGAACTGCAAAATATTCACCAAAGTTTAAAAAGAGTATTTAATTGCACAAGTTTTAATTGATGTATAGAAATCTAATGCAGCCTGCCCTTGTTCACGTGAATGAGAGCTTGATTGCTTCATACCACCAAATGGCGCTTGATATTCAACACCAGCTGTTTCTTGATTAACTCGAACCATGCCGGCATCACTTTCATCAAGAAATCGATGAGCTTTCGATAGATTATTCGTAAATACTGAAGCACTTAACCCGTATACTGTCTCATTACATAAATGCATCGCATCTTCAAAGTCTTGTGCTTTTAACACAACCGCAAGCGGACCAAAGACCTCTTCTTGAACAAGTGTATGTTTAGAGTCAACTCCTGTCGCTAGCATAGGGCTAATATAGAACCCTTCTGATTCTATTGAACTCATACCCTCTCCAATAATCTCTGCCTCGGTACGGGCTTGATTAATATATGCTGAAACACTATCAAACTGTTCTTTTGATGCTACTGGTCCTAAGTATGAACTGGCATTTAAGGCATTTCCAGTGACAAGTTCAGAAACAGCTCGCTCCATTTGCCCAACAAAGTTTTCGTAAACATTACTTTCTACAATTATTCTACTCGTTGCAGTACACTTTTGCCCTGCAGAACGATAAGCACCACTTAGTATGATAGGAACTGTTTTTTCTATATTGGCATCATTTAGAACAACTGCTGCGTTCTTGCCACCCATTTCTGTTTGATATTTAATATTTCGCTTTGCACATATACTAGCAACTTGTATCCCTGTATTCGATGATCCTGTGAAACTAACCGCATCTATGTCTACTTGTTCAAGTAGTGTCTTCCCAACGATACTCCCCTTACCGATTACTAAGTTTAATACTCCTTCAGGTAATTGGACTGTACTAAAAATCTCCATCATTTTTGTTGCTGTTAATGAAGCGATTTCTGCAGGTTTCCAAATTACTGTATTCCCACAAATGAGTGCTGGTGCTATTTTCCAAATAGGAATAGCTACAGGGAAATTCCATGGTGTAATTATTCCAACTACTCCTAAAGGAACACGCTTCGTATATTGAAGTACATCACTATCGGACGCAGGTATAACATTACCGTTTGAACGCACTCCTTCAGCTGCATAGTATTTTAATAGATTTACTGCACGCAACACTTCACCCTTCATCTCAGCAATTGGCTTCCCCATCTCTCGGCTAGATAAAGTTGCAAGCTCTTCAATGTTCTTTTGCAAGGCATCTGCCATTTGGGATAAATACGAGCCTCGCACAGCACTAGGTAGAGATGACCAAACCTTGAAGCCTTGCTTTGCCGCCGTCTCTGCTTGTAATACATGATTTTCATTAGAGCAATGCACAACTCCAACTTCTTCCGTTAAATTAGACGGATTATACACAACTTTTCTATTTTCTACTACCGAAACGACTTCCCCACCTATCCAGTTTTTTGTTTCCACAAATATCCCTCCTACTATTGTCATTTTGGTTATTTATTAAGGCTGTTTTCTCATTAATTGTTGTTTTTCGTATTAAGAAGTATACACCTACACAACTAGCGTTCGTGGCATCTTTTTCTCCTGTACAACGATGACTAACACTTTAAAACTACTTTTTATAATTCTAATTTGATAACGATAGCAACCCGGACCTTTATTAAAAAAGTCATTGATTAATAATTGTCTTAGTATACCTTTTAATAACAAATGGATTTTTTGTAATCATATTAACAAAAACTCATGCCATCTCTTCTTCGCTAAAGACTATAAAAAATCTATATGTCAGTTACTCAAATGTAGTATTAAATGTTTACAAAAAGATCTTATAATCGTTATTGCTTCACAGTAGAAGCTGCTCGTTGAAAGGCTTTTTTAACACCTTCATATTCTTCGTTACTTAAAGGTAAGCGTGGAGGTCTTGTTGTACCCACTGGCTGTCCAGCTAATTCCATCATGTATTTTATATATTGAACGAGCTGAGGGCTCGCATCATAATGAAATAAAGGGAGTAAACTTCTATATAACTCTATTGCCTCAGTCGCCCGACCTTCTCTACCTAGACGAAACAACTCTACACTTTGTTTAGGTAAAGCATTTGGAACCCCTGCAATCCAACCAGTTGCGCCAGCTAAAGGACCTTCCAACGCTAAGTCATCTACCCCGATTAATACTTCCAAGTCTGTTTTATCCAAAATGTCATGTACTCTTCGAATATCTCCACTGAACTCTTTTACAGCTTTAACGTTTTTCAGCTTTGAAAGAGTTTTTAATAATTCAGGAGTTAAATCAGTAGGGTAGTCGTGAGGGTTATTGTATGCAATAATCGGAATACCTACTTCATTTAACGCTTCATAATGAGCGATGACTTCGTTTTGTAGAGGTTTATAATTGATAGGTGGTAAAGCCATAATGCCTGCTCCACCTTTGTCTTTTGCGAACTGAGCCCATTTTACTGCTTGCTCAGTAGAAGGTGCTCCAGTACCAACTACTACAGGAACACGAAAATTTGCAGCAGCAATGACCGTTTCAATCACTTTTGCACGTTCTTCAACTGTTAACGTAGCATATTCTCCTAATGAACCAGAAGGAACTAAACCGTCTACCCCTTGAGAAATTAACCAATTACATAACTCATATAAGCGCTTATAATCAACTTCATAAGTTTCAGTAAATGGAGTAACAACTGCAACGTACACACCTTCAAAATTTGCCATATAACATTCCCCTTTCTAAGAAAACATAGCGGTATTTTTTAAAATTATACTCAGAGAAAGTTTTGCAAATTTCATGCCAATTATTAAACATTTATATAATGTCTTTGTATTAGCAGAGGATTTTTTAACCGTGTATAAAAAAGTATACATCGTTAATTTTTTTATACACTTCTACTTCATAAAAGTTAACACTCTAACGATAAGCCACTTTGTCATGCCATTATTACCAAATAAAAACTAGACTACCTTTTACTTTGACATCATTTCTTAGTAGCAAATTGCATATGATCTAGTTGATTTCTTAGTGTTAAAACTAGCAAAATTCAAAGACTCTATGAGTGAACTTTTTTATTAATATTTAACAATCAGAATACCTATCCACTCATTCTTCATGCATTTAAGAATATCTGTCTCTCATTCTCCTATGCTACTTAAAAAAATTTGCATATTATCAAATAAACTAACATTCAGGCAACACTACAATAAAAGTCAAATTCAACAGATCAAAACTTAACTAGTTAATATCACCCAAATATACTGGTGCATTTTCTTTTCGAATATATTTACCAATATATTTTGTCAACTCTTTCGGATATATCCTGTATTGTTCTATATCATTTATATCCACCCATTCTATCCCTACTTGGTAACTATCAGGATTTGTAGGGACTTTATTTGAACTCATTTTATTTACTAGACTACAATAAAATAATATTCGATTTGATGAACATTAAAATCATAAGCAGCATGCTCATGGTTTTAGCCAATATATTCTCGAATATGAAGTAGTTCTTCAATTTGTACTTCTTGACCCACTTCTTCAATGCATTCTCTAATTAAAGCGTTGCTAATCGTTTCACCCTGCTCTTGACCACCATCAGGAAATAGATAATATAACCCATCATTATCTTCATTTTTAGTTTATAAGATCTTCTCCCTGTTAAAAATAATTGTTTTTGCAGAATTTCTAATATACATTTTCTAACAACCCCTCCATCAAGTATTGTTGAATTCATATTCATAAAAAGACCATAGAGATTCGCTCTACGGCAAAGAATGTATATGTCGTTTTTTACAATTTATTCTCCAATAAAGGTTTGCTACCATTTGTTACGAAATTTATAGTTGTTTGAATGATGTTTATCATTGTAAGACTTCTTTTATTTAACTTATTGATCATAATATTATTATTTCATTTCTATGTATACCATTTTTGGAATTATAATCATAAAAAAGTAAAAAAGACCACAACTGTGGTCTTTGTTGATAAGCTACATATTTTTTCAATAGAGACAGCCATTATCCTTCATATAATCCGTTATTTTTTGAGGCATTCTCTCGTTTTGTTTTTTCTTTTTGTGCACGATTTGCATTAGCACTTCCAAATTCATGGCTAAATTCAGTATCAATCGTACTACTGTCAAACCCTTGTTTGTTTTTTTGTTCTGCATCATTTTTGTTCGTTCTTTTTGCCACTCCTAATACCTCCTTTATAATAGTTGATTTACCCACCTATTATTATCAAGTCATGGTATGGTTATTCGTTTAGGAATGAAATTATTTATACAGCTAAACTGTAGGCTTATGAAAATCAATTAACAACAAATTATAAAGCTTTAATATAACTTATACAATGCTTGTGTTCCACTTTCTCCTTCACCTTTTTTTGCTAACTCGTCATACATTGATTTAGCTAGGCTTAACCCTGGTGTTTGCATTCCCATTGCTTCCGCCTCATTTAGCGCAATTCCCATATCTTTAATAAAATGTTTCACATAAAACCCTGGTTCAAAATTATCATCTATGATTCTTGGTGCTAAATTACTTAATGACCAGCTTCCTGCAGCTCCAAACGCTATACTCTCTAACACTTTTGAAGGATTTAAGCCAGCTTTTTCTGCGTAAGCAACAGCTTCACAAACACCGATCATATTTGTAGCAATCGCAATTTGGTTACACATCTTAGTGTGCTGTCCTGCCCCTGCTTCCCCTTGTAAAATAATGTTCTTGCCCATTATTTCTAAAATAGGTTTACAAGTAGTAAACACTTGCTCATCACCACCTACCATAATCGTTAGCTGTGCCTTTTGTGCCCCAATATCACCACCAGACACTGGTGCATCTAAAGAGAATATATTTTTTTTCTTCCCTTCTTCATAAATTTTTTTAGCAAGAGTAGGAGTCGATGTCGTCATATCTATGACATATGTACCTGGTTTTACATGACTTAATATACCGTTATCTCCAAGATAAACTTCCTCTACATCATGTGGATATCCTACCATTGTAAAGATCACATTTGCTTTTTGTGCAAGCTCTTCAACGCTATCTCTCCACATAGCCCCTTTTTCCAATAGGTCTTGCGCTTTTGCCTTCGTACGCGTATAAAGCGCTACCTTGTAACCCGCATCAACTAAATGACCTGCCATACTGTTACCCATTACACCCGTTCCGATAAAACCAATCTCTGTATTTTCTTTACTTAACATGCATAACATCCCCTTCACTATTTCCTCATATTATTATGTTTATGTTCATTATCTTATCATTTAATGCAATCAGTTGACTGTCACTAAGTTAAAATTATAACGATCTTTTCGTAAACTTTGTTGCCATTGTTACCAAATTTGAACCGAAACATATCGTTTTATTTGTTAGTCATCGTTTTAGAAAAGTGAAGATGCCACAAACACTAGTTGTGTATATGTTTAAATCTAAGTACGAACAACAACAATTAAGGAGAAAAAAGCCAATCATAAATAGAACTTTCTTATAGTTTCTTTTCGAAAACGCCTATATCTTCCGAATGGAGTCTCTCCCATCTGATAAGGAAAAGCCTGTACAGGTGGAGCGCTAAAGCTCTTAAATCAAGGCTCTTATCGTAAACTGTGTTGCTATTGTTATGTAATTATAACCATAAATGGTTTAATATGGGTAGTCGTTGTTGTACAGAAGAAAAGATGTCACGAACTCTGGTTGTGTACGTGTTTGGTTCTTAGTACGAAAAGCAACCATTAATGCAAAAACAGTCTAAAGCAAAGTACGATCTAAATCCCCCTCTTGAACAAATCATCGTTTCAAAAAAACCCCACACTTTGTATGTGGGGTTCAATCATACTTAGACATTATGAGTCACTTGTTCTTCCTTCATCCACAAAGCTAACGCTTCTATATCTGTAGCAAACACTCTATCTTTCTTAATTGATGGAACAACGTTTCTCCCATTTTCGAATAGTTTGCGAGTTAGCGGAGACATTTGTTCTTCTCCACGGTATTCTACCGCCTGCATACCACATATTAACTCAATAGCCAATACTCGACGTACATTGTTAATAATTTGATAAGCGTGTCTTGAGCCGATCGTTCCCATACTTACATGGTCTTCTTGATTTGCAGATGATGGTATCGAATCAACACTTGCCGGGTGTGCGAGTGTTTTATTTTCCGATACTAGGGACGCAGCACTGTATTGCATGATCATAGCTCCTGACTGAAGTCCTGGCTCTGGACTGAGAAAAGGAGGTAAGTCATTTAATTGAGGGTTTACTAACCTTTCAATACGGCGTTCAGAAATATTCGCAAGTTCTGCCATGGCAATGCCAAGGAAATCCATTGCAAAAGCAATCGGTTGGCCATGAAAGTTCCCGCCAGAAATAACTTTGTTACCATCATCAAAAATTAGTGGATTATCTGTTGCTGCATTAATTTCTATTTCAAGCTTTTCTTTTACATAAGATAATGTTTGCCACGTAGCTCCATGCACTTGAGGTATACAACGTATTGAGTAAGCATCTTGTACTCGTATTTCTCCTTGATGGGTCGTAAGCTTACTTTGATCTAAAATCTTTCTTATCCTTTCAGCTACATGAATTTGCTCTTGATACCCTCTAGCTTCGTGAATGTCGTTATCAAATGCATCGATTATTCCTCGCAAGCCTTCAACTGTTAAGGATGCAATCCAGTCAGCTTGAATTGCTAATTTCTCTGCCTCAATGTATGCTACAACACCCATAGCTGCCATAGCTTGCGTTCCATTAATTAATGCCAAACCTTCTTTTGCTTGTAGTACAATCGGTGAAATGCCGACTTCGGCTAACACTTCTTTTGCAGGATGTATTTTGCCTTGATAATACACATTCCCTTCACCAAGTAGTGGTAATACTAAATGTGATAGTGGAGCCAGATCTCCACTTGCACCTAGTGATCCTTGCTGAGGAATGACAGGATGAATTTGGTTGTTAACTAACTTTAATAATGTTTCAATTACTATTGGTCGAACACCAGATACTCCTTTCAATAGGGCATTCGCTCTCAACACAAGCATTGCACGCGACACAACCTCTGGAAATGGCTCACCTACTCCACAAGCATGAGACAGGATTAAATTCAATTGTAGCTCCTCTACATCTTTAGCATCTATTAAAACATCACTAAATTTACCAAAACCAGTTGTAATTCCGTAGATTACTTTCTTTTCCGATACAATTCTTTCTACAGCTTCTCTGCTCTTTTTAACTTTTTCCATACTAGTTGAACAAGCTGTAACTTTTATATTGTCATTTAATATTTGTCTCATATCAGTAATTGACAGTGTCTGTCCAGTTAATGTAATCAGTCCGTCCACCATCTTTCTTTGTTTTTCTTCGACCTCGTTTACGAACACACTCATTCTAATCCACTCCAAATCTCTTTAGTTAATTAAAGCGCAAATCACAAAAGGGGCTATATCTAGTTAACAAAATGTTATACCTAGATACAGCCCCCTAATGTCTATAAAACTATGGGCATATATGATTTTTTTATTCAACAATAAAGCATGAACCTTTGGTTATCGTGTGATTATATGTGATTAATTCCTAAACCAATTGCTTCATGTTCATTCCCTTTTACTGGGGCACCAATGGTACCGTACAAAGCAACGGCAAGCCATTCTCCTTCAGCATCATTTTGATACGGTTTACCCCTAACGATTGAAAACCTAAGACCAACAGTACGTAGAACAGAGCCTAATTGAACCTGCCCCCTCGTAACTCCATGAAGCGCCTCAATAATTGCATGGTACAACGCATGTGATTCTCGGTATAATTCACCATCAATCATGCCATTTTTCCTTGCTGCAGTTTCAATTGCAGCTACGACTTTATTGGATTCCATTGAGCCTACTTTACCTACACATGTACTCCAAGTGGAGGGATACTGCTGTTGAGAAACGTCACTTTCGTCTACACTTAGAACAAGCTGAATGGCAATCTTTCCAATACGATTTTCCAATTTAATCGACATACATATTCTCTCTTTCATTAATACATAACTAAAGTATCTACTATCTAATAACTATTTTATGTGTAAAACGAATTTGTTGTCAATTATTATTTAATAGTTTAGCCGTTCGTTTCTTTTCTGAGTAGAGAATACATATCATCTTCTATGTTAGAAATTCCTTGGGTCATAATACGTATACTATCTTTTACACCAGCATTATAAAAATGTGGACCAAGTTCTTTCATGGCGAAATCTAACAAATTCCTCGCCGCTAATTCACCAATTTCCTCACCGTGCTCATCATAGAAGTATCTTTGGATATTAGTTATTATGTCATCCTGAGACTCTTTTGATAATTTCATGTACACTCAATATACACTCCTAATAAGTATTCAAAAGATGGTTAACCCATTGTTAAGTGATTATAATGAAAGCATTTGTAAACGTCCAAGTTGGGTTATCGCATAGTTTGCTCGTTTTTGTTGTCATTATCAGTTTTTTTATAATATAAAATTCCTATAATTAATAAAAAGATTGGTAGTGTGATTAATGCTGTCATTTGAATTGAATGTGTTAGCAAATATATCGCTGTGAAAAGTAAAAGCAAAAATAATTTCAGTACATCCTGTAGGTTATTTTTAAATTTCACCTTTTTTCTGACAGACAAATAACCACTCTCCTTTTTTCAGACTGTTTTCTCACGATCAGTTGTTTAGCGCACAAACAAGCATGCTCTAATACACCAGGCGTTTGTGTCATCTTACCTTAGTTAATCTAATCTTGATGTTCTAATGTAATTGCAATAAGATTTATAAAGGTTGTTTTAGCATTTTCGTTCTATCATATAAGTACAGCGTTCGAGTCATTTTTTCTACAGTTACAACTATCCAGCTCTCATAAAACTCATCGTCCATTATTAGTAAGACTGTTTTCGCAAGTGTTGTTTTTCACCATAACGTATAAGCACGTATAAACCTAGATTTCGTGGCACCCTTTCTTTTATAAGACGTTGACTTTTGTATGAATCGACATATGATCTAGTTTAGGAATTGTTACAACAAAGTATACAGAAAGAGCATTTTAGCATGTAACCAAATGTGCTTCTACCTATAATATGCGTATAATCATTATGGAGAAAATATCACTTTCCGTCAAGTCTTTTTCAGATTTTTCTGAAATTTTAATAAACCAACAAAAAGAAACTGATTTCTAATTCAACTTCAAATCAGTTTCTTAAATTTATTCCTCTAATATACAATTATTCTACATGAAATGTTTCTTTCACAAACTGAACAACTTCATCGGTCGTGCTCATTGAAAGTAATTTCTCTTTATAGCTTTCAGCTGTTGCTTTTGATAAACGTTTCAGCTGTGATCTTGCAGGTAATATTGATGTCGCACTCATACTAAATTCATCTAAGCCTAATGCGAGTAAAATTGGAATAGCGATAGGATCACCAGCCATTTCACCACACATACCAACCCACTTTCCTTCTTGATGAGCAGCTTCAATAACCATATTAACTAAGCGTAAAATTGCTGGATTATAAGGCTGATATAAATATGAAACCTGTTCGTTCATTCTGTCAGCCGCCATAGTGTATTGAATAAGATCATTCGTGCCTATGCTGAAAAAGTCTACTTCCTTCGCAAACTGATCAGCAAGAACTGCTGTAGAAGGGATTTCAACCATCATTCCTAATTCAATACTTTCAGATACACTGACACCATCAGCAACTAATTTTTCTTTTTCTTCTATTAATACTGCTTTCGCCTGCCTAAACTCTTCTAATGTTGCAATCATTGGAAACATGATTTTTAAATTACCGAAAGTGCTAGCTCGTAGTAGAGCACGCAACTGTGTACGGAAAATATCCTGTTCCTCTAAACAAAGCCTGATAGCACGGTAGCCCAGAAATGGATTCATTTCCTTCGGCAAATCTAGATAAGGAAGCTCTTTATCACCACCGATATCTAGCGTACGGACGACGACAGGTTTTCCTTCCATATTTTCAAGTACTGCTTTATACGCTTCAAACTGTTCATCTTCTGAAGGAAAATTGTCACGACCCATATATAAAAATTCAGTACGATATAAGCCGACTGCTTCGCCACCATTTTTCTTAACGCCGACAATATCATTTGGCGTCCCAATATTTGCTGCTAACTCTACATGATGATGATCATCAGTAACAGTCTTTTCGTTCACAAGCTTTGCCCACTCTGCTTTTTGCTCTTCAAATGAAGCTTTCTTTTGCTCAAATTGTGCAATAAGCTCTTGAGATGGATTAACAATAACTTGGCCCTCAAGTCCATCAACAATAATTATATCACCATTTTTCACATCACTTGTAATCGTTTTTGTTCCGACAACCGCAGGAATTTCCATAGAACGAGCCATGATAGCTGAATGCGAAGTTCTACCACCTATATCAGTCGTAAATCCTTTCACATAATTTCTATTTAATTGCGCAGTATCGGATGGTGTTAAATCTTCTGCAATGATTACTACTTCTTCTGAAATCATACTAGGGTTAGCTAACGATACACCAGACAAGTGAGCTTGTACACGTTTTGTGACATCTCTAATATCTGCAGCACGTTCTTTCATATAATCATTGTCCATTTGTTGAAACATTGTTATAAACATGCCTGCTACTTCTTGTAGAGCATATTCTGCATTAACGTTTTCTGCTACAACTTTGTCTTTCACGGGATTTAACAACTCTGGATCACTTAATACAAGTAAATGAGCAGCAAAAATAGCTGCCTTATCTTCCCCTAATTCGTCAAAGGCACGATCTTTAATTTGCTGTAACTCACCTTTTGCCGACTCTACTGCTGCGTCAAACCGAGCACATTCTTCATCTGTATTGACTATCGTACGCTTGTCAATGTTCAACTCTGGTTCTTCTAATCGAAATGCTTTTGCTATTGCGATTCCTGATGATGCGGCAATGCCTTTAATTTGTTTAATCATTACTGACCTAATCCTTCTTCCTTTATTGTTGCTTCTATTTTCGTTAATGCTTCGTTTTCATCTGAACCTTCAGCAGAAATAGTAATCGTTGCTCCTTTAGGAATTCCTAATGATAAGACACCCATAATAGACTTAAGATTTACTGTTTTGCCGTTATATTCTAAATTAATGTCTGATTGAAACCCCCCAGCTGCTTGAACTAATGCTGTCGCTGGACGAGCATGAATTCCTGTGTCACTTGTAATAGAAAATGTTTTGTTTGCCATTAATTATCTCTCCTTTTGAATGTCCCATTAATAAAGTAACTCAAGATAATTTAACTCAGGTCCTACATCTATAACTCGGCTTACATATATAGTATCACCAATCATTTAGAAGTAAGACCTGGTCCTCTTTATCAGCTTACTTTAGAAAATGGTAAATTATTTAGAAATCTTAACGATTCCTTTTTCTTGTTTACTTACTTTTCCTTGCTTATTTATTTTAACAGACTCTCCAGCATTTAGGTTAGTGAAAATGACTGGGGTCATTATTGAAGGTGCATGTTTTTTAATATATTCAAGGTCAATTTTTAATAAAGGCTGCCCAGCTTTTACTTTATCTCCTTGTGTAACAAGTGTTTCAAATCCTTCACCTTTTAAATTAACTGTATCAATTCCAACATGGATTAAGATTTCACGACCTGCTGTAGATTCAATGCCAATTGCATGTTTCGTAGGGAAAAGGTTGACGATTTTTCCATCTACAGGAGCTACTAGTTCACCATCTGTCGGTAAAATTGCAAAGCCATCTCCCATCATTTTTTGTGAAAACACTTGATCTGGAACTTCTTCTAATGGCTTAATTTCACCAGTTAGCGGTGAAACGAATACATCCTCTTTACCTTCTGATTGTAGCGCTTGAGGTTGTACGTCTTCCACTTGTTTTTTCACTTCTTTTTCAGGTGAAACTGGTTGTGCTGGTCTTGGTGCTTTTCCATCCATAATATCTTTCATTTGTGTTTTTAATTGATCAGACTTTGGTCCAAATATCGCTTGGATATTATTTCCTACTTCAAGTACACCAGCAGCACCAAGCTGTTTAAGACGGTTTTTATCAACATTTTGAATATCGTTAACAGATACGCGCAAGCGAGTAATACATGCATCTAAATGATCAATATTCTCTTTTCCACCCATTGCGTCTAAAATATTATGAGGTAACTCACCGGCTTCAACAGTTGCAGGTGCAGAATCTTCATCCTCATCTTCACGACCTGGTGTTTTTAAGTTCCATTTGCGAATTGCAAAGCGGAAACCGAAGTAATAAATAACTGAGAACACTAAACCTACTACGATAACTAACCACCAGGCTGTACGGCCAGGAAGTACACCAAACAATAGGAAGTCAATGACACCACCGGAGAAGGTCATCCCAATTTTTACGTTTAGTAGGTGCATTGTCATAAATGATAAACCTGCGAAAATGGTATGAATTCCGAATAATACTGGTGCTACGAATAAGAATGAAAACTCAATTGGTTCTGTAATCCCTGTGAGAAACGATGTTAACGCTGCTGAAGCCATAATACCTGCTACAACTGTTTTCTTCTCAGGACGAGCTTCATGATAGATTGCTAACGCCGCTGCTGGTAAACCAAACATCATGAATGGGAATTTACCTGTCATGAATGTACCAGCTGTTAGCTCGGCACCGTCTTTAATCTGATTAAAGAAGATAGCTTGGTCACCACGGACAACCTCACCTGCTGCATTAGTATATGAATTAAATTCAAACCAAAACGGTGAGTAGAAAATATGGTGTAAACCAAATGGAATTAGTGCCCTTTCAATAACTCCGAATATAAATGCTGCTAAAGTTCTATTTGCGTCAATCATCGACGTTGAGAACGTATTTAAGCCATGTTGAACAGGTGGCCATAAGAAAATCATTACAATTCCAAGAACTAAACCGGCAACTGCAGTTACGATCGGAACAAATCGCTTACCCGCAAAGAAGCCTAAGTAAGATGGTAATTCAATATTGAAATACTTGTTATACAATGCTGCTGCTATTATACCGACGATAATACCACCGAACACCCCGGTTTGTAATGTCGGTATCCCAAGTACATTCGCGAAGGACGGATCTGTTCCAACGACTGCCGGATCCAATGTGCCTCTTGCTTGTAAAATAACACTCATCGTTTGGTTCATAATTAAATAACCAATAATTGCTGCAAGACCGGCAACACCTTCACCACCAGCCAAACCGATTGCTACACCAACTGCAAAAAGTAACGGGAGATTACCAAATACAATTCCCCCTGCATTTTCCATTACTGAAGCAATAAGCGTAATCCATTCTAGCTTTAAAAATTCTGCACGATCTGTTAATGCTGGATTTTGCAGTGCATTACCAAAAGCTAATAAAATACCAGCTGCTGGTAATATCGCTACTGGAAGCATTAATGACTTCCCGACCTTTTGTAAAACACCAAAGGCTTTTTTAAACATGTGAGTTTCCTCCTAATCATGGATGAAATATTCGAAAGCTGCTCATAATGTTATATTGTGCAAACGATTACTTTTTAAACAAATAAAAACAGGCATGAGTAAGAAAATGGTAAACAACAGAGAATACACCTGTTGTTTATATCATTTCTTTACTCATGCCTGATCGAATCAGTAACACGTAAAGTATAATACCTATAATTCAGTTTTAGTTGAAAGCCTTTGCAAATGCAATGTCAAATACACTGCTTCTGCATGATAGACTGGTAATTGTAACGTTTGCTGCATAACTTTGATCAACTTCCAAGCAACATTATAACACAAGGGATATTCCTCTTTCAATACCTCAGCTAATTTTTTTGGTTCAACTACAAGTTCACCAGATTTGACTCGCTCTATCGCAAATTGCAAATGACGTACAAGCCGTAAATAATTCACATCAGAATAATTCACTTCTACTTCTAACGAATCTTCAATAATTTCAATTAACTTATGTATGAGCTGAGAGTTTTGATTAACTTCTTGTAAATTTCGATTTGTAATTGCACTATGTATGTGTAGTGCAATAAAGCCAATCTCTCCTTCTGGAAGTGATACGTGTAAAGTCTCTTCTAGAAACTTTACAACAGCTGAAGCTGTTTCATATTCCTTCGGGTAAAGCGCATGTGTTTCTAATAAAAATGGGTTATGTATTTCTAATCCTTCTTCAAGCCTCTTAATTGTAAATGCCAGATGGTCTGTTAAGCCTATATGAATATGCTCGTTTAATGGCTTATTTAATCGCTTATTAATCATATGAATAATATCATTCATAATAGCTATAAAGTCTTCATCGATATTTGGTATTAACTTTTTATACTGTTCTTGCTCCTTCTCACTTTTTAATACGAACATTTTTTCAATTGTCGACTGTGGTATGTCATCGTTCTTCTTTTTGCCGAAACCAATGCCTTTACCAATGACAATTACTTCTCCATATGATTCATGTTTAGCTATGAGCACATTATTATTTAACACTTTTACGACGGTAAAGTTCTGCAAGGTGCTCCCTCCTTTTACAACAGACACTTGGCTACATAGTAACGAAAGAGGTAGCACTTCGTCAATGGAAATAGCTAGTTATTTACTCTCCATTCTTACTATCAAGTTCAACTGTCATGAAGTAGACACTTTCATATTATTGAATAATCCTATTTATTTCCTTTTCAACACCTTCAAACACGTTATTACTTGTACTAATTAAACCTTCATTATGGTTTATATTGTATGCTACAATTTGCGGCTTGTTTTACATAAAGTACTCTCCATTTGATAATTGGGAGGACATTGAACGTTTAAAATTGTTGTTAGCCAATATTAAATCCGAATTAAACTTACTAAATCCTGATTCAGTAACAACTGCTCCATCTCATCTTATATACTTATCATCATTAAATTCTTCCTTTAATTTACCTATTAGGACGGTGTTTACATCTCCATCCAATTGAACACCCATTCCAGCAACTTCTTTTAATAGATCTCCATTCTCATACTAATATTTAAATATTGATTACTAGTCGTTCTATCATTTACCTTAACATCAAATGCAAACAATTGATCTCCAGCTATTGATTCAAGTAAATTTTTTTCTCTTTGATCTAACTCTATTGGCGTAATAGTAATAGCGTCGTTACTACTCATTTCTTGTTCTTTCGTGCAGCTAGACATTATGAATAGAGCCAACAAACAATACAATATTCTCCTCAATGACATCCCCTTTTATGTATATGATATAATTAGTAAATTTTATCAAAAATAAACATTTTTTTCTATAAAAAAATTACCCCTGAGACCAACACTGTATTAGGGCAAAACTACACATTGAATTTTCTGAAAAATGCATTTCCATTTACAATGAACTTCAATTATGTTATCACTTTTATATTGGAGGGATAATTAATGATAAAACTTATTGTATCTGACTTAGATGGAACATTATTGAATTTTAATAAGCAAGTAACCGATGAAGATATAGATGCCCTAAAAAGAGCAAATGAGCAAAATATTACATTTGCTATTGCAACTGGTCGAATGGAGCCAGAGGTCCTTGAGGTTTTAAAGGTTGTAAACGATCGCTTTCACCGTATTAGTCAAAATGGGGCCTTTGTAATTACAAATGACAACGAAGTATTACATCACACAACATTTTCTCCAGCAATTGCTCATGACATATATAAGTACACACGTGATCAAAACGACATCATTACATTGGTTTGTCACGACAATACTAATTATGCTGAGAAAATTGATGAGCATATTGAAAGAATACAAGGTCGTATGTTTTTCCCAATAGTTGAAAAACCAAATTTATTAGCAGAAATGAAGGCAGGAATGGCACCAACAAAAATAATTATTGGTGGCTATGACGTACAAAAACATGAAAAAAACTTATTAGAGCTGTTCCCTACACAACTTGATGCTTTTGTATCTGAGGAGAATTGTTTAGATGTGATGCCTAAAAATATTAGTAAAGGTAATGCTATACAAAATTTACTAAATCACCTTAATTTATCTACTGATGAAATTGCATGTATTGGTGATTCTTTTAACGATATACCGATGTTTAAATTAACTGCCAATAGTTATGCAATGTCTGAAGCACATCCAAATGTTAAAAAGGAAGCCAAGTATGTTGTAAATTCAGTTAGTGAAGCAATCGATCATGTCATTAACCAAAATCAATTGCAAGAAAATGTTGTTTTATAACTAAAAGATCTCTTAAGATGTTATAAGAGATGATGCCCCCTATCATATTCCCTATATCCTATATCATAGGGTGGCAGCCTCTTTATTTATCGAATATTCATGAAATTTAAGTAATTACACTTCATTTTACCAAATCCACTAAAAAAACGACAAACGCTTCTCACATATGCACTCAAATTGTAAGAATAAAACTTTCTTTTGCTAATTATCACTAGTTTTGTCACACGTAAAGGAATCTTTCCATACATAAAGAATTTGTAGACTATGACTTGTGTGGGAGGAGATAAGCAAATGAATACATCTGAATTTGCGTATAAACTTGGTGTTTCCCCGAAAACAATTCGCCGCTGGATACAATATTTTGAGTTACCATTTAACAAAAATGATAATGGGCATTACTTATTTACTCATGAAGACGAGGAATTATTTCGCCATATTCAAAAACAATTGAATAGTGGTGTTGTGATGAAGGACGTGCAGTTAATAAAAGTACGTAAAGGAGTATTATCAAATACGAATACCCAGGTCAATGAGAATCATAAACCACCTACCACTTACTTACAAAAATCTGATTTGGAACAGCTTATCGATCAAGTAAAAAACATTGAACAAAGCTTGGACAAGAAAGCAGATGAAGTTGTATCATACCAACTATTACAACATCGTAAAGAAATCGACATGTTACAAAAAAATGTCATTTCACTAGAAAAGAAAATTGAAGAAATTGAAGACAAATACGCACAAATATTAACACAACAAAAGTCAACAGAACCAATTACACAAAAGAAAAAAAATTTCATATCAGCAATCTTTAATTAAGGCTCTTTTCAGCAGGTTTGTTCTAAATGTATAAAACCTAAAATGAGCTGCTGTGTTATAGTAAAAGTTATCAAAAGTACGATCACTAATTAGATTAAGGGTTATTTCTTGACAGGTAACTAGACAAGTATTGATATTATTATAAGGATGCTTTAGCATTGATTGTTGTTTTTCGTATTAAGATATAAATACCTACACAACTTGAGTTCGTGGCATCATTTCTTCTGTACAACAATGAATAGCGTTATTAATCTACTTTTTATAGTACGAATTTGAAAACAAATGGTAACATTGTTTTCGCAAAGAGCCATTCATAAACAATTGCTATAGTTTCACTAATTAGAACTTCAAGAAGTGGTATTATACAGATATCATCTTTTTATCAATAAAATGTGGGGTAAACAACACTCATTATGAACGTTATACAAGGGGAAGCATCATGAAAAAAATAATACTAATTGGTTCGGGTGGATCAGGAAAATCTACACTAGCAAGGAGATTAGGTGATGAACTCAAAATAGATGTCTATCATCTCGACGCGTTATTTTGGAAACCTAATTGGGTTAGTGTTCCAAAAGATGAGCAGTGTACCATGCAAAAAGATTTAGTGAAAAAAGAAAAATGGATTATTGATGGAAACTACAGTGGAACGTTGGATATAAGACTTAATTCAGCAGACACGATCATTTTTCTTGATATTCATAGAACGATATGCATGTATCGTGCATTCAAAAGAATGTTACTGTATCGAAATAAAACGAGACCAGATATGGGAGAAGCTTGCGAAGAAAGGTTTGACTTAGCTTTTTTTAAATGGATTTGGGATTATCCAAAAACTAAAAGGCCTGAAATTGTAAAGAGACTGGAGCAATTTTCTAATGACAAGAACATTTTTGTACTTAAATCTCCAAAAGAAGTACAAAATTTTTTAAAACACCAGCTATTATAAATTGTTAACTTTATTTTTAGAAAGCAGTATACTACAATGTAAGAAGGCTTGGATTTACTTTATCCAAGCCTTCTTATATGTTCTGAAATTAATGTTTGTTTAGCTTTCTTTTTAGTAGCCTATAGCCTTCTTTTTTCGTAGACCCTGTTCCTTTTGTCACCAAATAAATTGAATGATTGTACCAAAAAGGATATAAAACCTAGCCCATACATTTTCTATATGTGGTACGGTGATCCAGCTTAATTAATGATGCGTACAGCTTTTACTGCAAATGGACGCCAATAAGTATTTAAATCAGCTTTTGTTACCCCTGTTGAACTTCCTGCATGAAGGATTGTGTCTGAATCAACGACGATAGATACGTGATTGATGACCCCATCTTTAGTCGTATCAAAGAAAATCAAGTCACCTTTTCGAATATCAGAAATCGCTACAGGTGTCCCCTGCTTTGATTGCTCTACAGAAGTACGTGGCAGATTAATACCATTATTTTCATTAAAAGCTCTATACGTAAAGGAAGAACAGTCGAACGCATCAGTTCTTGTCACTGAAGCTCCATATAAATAAGAAGCACCAATATATTTCATTCCTGTTGACACGACTTGATCAGCCTTTTCTTCCCATGTGCTTAATTCTTTATTACTTGCTGATGGAATTTGGATAGCTTGTCCTATGTAAATTATATTAGGATTTTGAACTTGTGGATTTGCTTTTGTTAATTCAGCTAAAGTGGTTTGATGCTTGTTCGCTATTTTTGAAAGTGTATCCCCAGATTGAACAGTATAAGATGCAGCTAATGCACTTTCACCAAACCATAAAGAACCTAGAATTGTACCAGCAACTATCAATTTTTTCATATCATTTCTCTCCCTTTCACACTACTTTTTCTGTCTAAATAAATCATAACACTGTTCAATTATCATTTTTTCTACCATATACATCCAAAGTTGCCCTATTTCAAAATGATAGGTCTATAGTCTGGTGTAGCTTAACATTTAGTTTACAATGCTGTAACTATTATCGTTTAGTTAGACTTTTGTTGGAGTTCAAACGCCACACTTACCATTAATTACTATATAAAATATTCTTAATGATAAGTGGATAACCAATAGAGTACACGCTTATCTGTTTGTTATTGTGGTAATGCTATGTTCAATACTGATCAAATTTTGTCATGGAATAATAAAGAGCTGAGAACTATAGTGTTAATGACTATTTTTTCACAAAAAAAACACAATCTAATATGACTAAAAAGTACATTGTCTACCATACTAACATTGTGTTTATTTTTACAACTACGAAAGGGTGATTATTTTGGGTAAAAAAGGGAGACAAAATAAAGTGTCAAAAGAAGTAGCAAACCCAACAGTATCAGCAGCTGAGGCTGAATTCGCAAATGAACTGAGTGAAACGACTGAAAAGCAATCTAGAAAAAACAATAAAAGATAAAAAAAATAAACCTCACACTATGAATGTTGTGAGGTTTACTTTTCCATGACCGTTATAATCATTTTCTTGTTACGAAGTTCTTTCTACAAGAGCTTCTCATTGATTTGACCAATATTTTTTTGTTTGATTGGTAAGATAATTTCTACTCGTGTACCTTCTCCAGGATTACTATAAAATGACATTCGCCCTTTATGTTGTTCAATTATTTTATAACTAATCATTAACCCTAATCCTGTACCTTTTTCCTTCGTTGAATAAAAGGGTTCTCCTAAGTTTTTCAATCTATCCTTAGGTATGCCACATCCATTATCAACAACTGCAACTGTTACAATATCATTTTTTCTATGTGTAGACATCGTAATAAATCCAGTATCCATCGATTCAATTGCGTTTTGAATAATATTCGTAAATACTTGGATTAACATTTCATCTTCGCATTCCACTAGTGGAATAGTTTCATCAAACTGTGCACCGAGTTCAATATTATGTAAATCAGTATTTGTTTTAACCAAAGTAATAGCTCTATTAATTATGCTATGAAGATCATTCATTTCAAAAGATGATGTTGATTTTGTTTTTGCCAATGATAAAAACTCATCTATGATTGTTTCGACTGTAGACAATTCATTCATCATAATAGCTGCGTGTTGTTCATTGTACTCTTTCGTCATTTGTAATAACTGTGTAAACCCTTTAATTGTAGTTAATGGATTTCTAATTTCATGTGCAACGCCGGCTGCAAGTTTACCTACTAACGCCAATTTTTCTGATTTAACCAACATTTCTTCATATTTTTTTCTTTCTGTTATGTCACGTGCTATGACTTGAATGGCTTCTTCTTCCTCATATACCGTTTTTGTAGCTGTATATTCAATTACACGTTCACCTTTATTTGTTATGACTATTTGTTCTTCGTTTGTGTAAGAATTCCCCATTAAAAGCTGATTATAATTATACTCAGCAAGTTCAACCCGATCTTTTGTAAAATAATCATAAATATTCGAACCAATTATTTCTTCTTTACTAAATCCTGATAATTCACATCCAGCTGGGTTTACGAAAATCACTTTTTCATCACGTACAACATAAAACGCCTGTAATGAATCTTGAATTAAGTTTTCGTATTTTTCCTTACTTTCTAATAGTTCTTTTTCTATACTTTTACGATGGGTTATATCATGAATTTGAACTATAGCAAATTGTGGGCTTTTATCTTCGTTTCTTTGAAGGATACCTTTTAATTCTCCCCAAACGATTCGTCCTGATTTATGTATATATCTTTTTTCTGTTGCAATCTCATCGATATGTCCAGTTAACAAACAGCTAATTTTATGTAAATCACGTTTATAGTCATCTGGATGTGAAATTTCTTCAACAGTTTTGCAGCACAGCTCTTCCCTTGTATACCCAAGAAATTTACAAAAAGCATCATTTATTGCAAGCGGTATTCCTACCTCACCTTGACAATCATATATTGCCATGGCTATTCCTGCTGATTCAAATGCTAGTTTGTATAAATTTTTAATATTCATAGACTTCACCCGTCAATCATATTAATTTATATTTTTAATTATAGAACGATTAGTATAAAAATGGTATAAATATGTTTGATAATCTAATAGATTTGACGTTACTGTGACTTTTAAGCTGTTGACTTCACACCAAAATTGCTATAATAAACCATAATTAATGAACAATGCATAACATAAAATGAATTGAGCATGAAATATTAGTGGAGGTTGATTACATGGAAGTTGCTTTTTATGGAGATAAATTTATTGATATTAACGAAAAGGTCGTACCGATCCAAGAGAGAGGGCATCAATTTGGAGATGGGATATATGAAGTTATTCGAGTTTATGATGGCAAACCATTTCTATTAAAAGCACATTTAAACCGACTTGAAATGAGTGCTAAGGAAATATTAATCGATTTACCTTTTTCTCTAGAAAAAGTGAACGAACTAATATTAGAGGGGATAACGCGCTCGGAATTGAAAGATGCACAAGTATATATTCAAGTAACTAGGGGAATCGCACCGAGAGATCATATATTTCCTAAAGTCCCCGCACAGTTTTCAATGACTGTACGCCCCTCACGCCATGTAGACCGTGTCAAACGACAAAACGGAGTAGCTCTTCAATCATTCGAAGACACTCGTTGGGCGAATTGTTTCATCAAATCGCTAAATTTATTACCAAATGTCATTGCAAAACAAAAGGCTTCTGAAGCAGGTTATGACGAAGCAGTCTTTATACGTAATGGCATTGTGACAGAATGCTCTAGTTGTAATTTATTTGCTGTAAGAGATGGTGTTGCCTACACACATCCAGCAACAAACCACATTTTACATGGTATTACAAGGGAAGCAGTCATCAATATTGCATCTCAAAATGATCTTTCCGTAAAAGAACATCCTTTTGATATTGATTTTCTTTACAATGCTGATGAAGTTTTTATAACGAGTACATCAATCGAAATATTACCTGTCAATAAAATTGACAACATCCATATATCATTGAATAACCCTATAACAAAGCAACTTATTTCAGCTTTCCAACAATTAAAGGAACAATAAACAGATTAGAAATCATGCTAATGAACAGTTAACCCTTAAGTAATATAAGATGTGTGAAACGGTGATATAAAGACCATATCACCGTTTTTTTTGCTTTATATATTCAATCAATTAATTAAAATATCTAAAAATGTATGTTTTCATCATGTCTAAACGTACAATCAGAGTTTAAATAATTCCATAAAATATTAATATATCAAGAAAGGAGGAATGGTAATTATGAGTAATTTCGGCGGTATCTTTGCCTTAGTTATTGTACTTTTTGTGCTCTTGATTATCATCGGCTGTGCTTGTAGCCAAGGATTTTATTAATTCCTAATCTACACAGCATAAAAACTCCCTAATTCAACCAATCATACTTCACATTTACTCAATTGTACTTTCTATCCTTCCCATGATAAAGCTTCTATCATTCATTTTTTGTGAGGTGATATAATCACCTCCCTAACACAAAAAAGTAAAATAATGTTAAATTCGGGAGAGTATTTAATTAAAAGGAGTTAACTACACAAGAAAGGAGGTTTGAGCTTATGTGTGGATACGGTGGCGTAGCACCAGGCTACGGTTACGGTGGCGGGGGCTTCGGCTCTGGCTTCGCGCTAATTGTTGTCCTATTCATTTTGTTAATTATCGTATTAGGAACGTTAGCATTTGTTTCTTATTAGAAAACCGAAGACAGCATCTTAGAATATCATAATAAACAGACTAAATCACTTCGAACATTTAGTCTGTTTATTTTGTTATAAATTAAGGGTGCTTTCACAATTCTTACGAAGAAATAGTTTGTTTACACTTGGAGTTCGTAGTATTTTTTCTTTTAAATAGGATGTTTTAGCATTGACTGTTTTTTTCCTACGAAGAAATAAACACCTACATAACTATAGTTCGTCACATCTTTTTTTCTGCACAACGCTGACTTACAATATATAACATTAAAAATGAACAAAGTTTTAAGATAACAGCTTAAAGCCTTCTAGATGCTGCTACTTTGTTGATTTAGTAAGAATAATAATAACGTGTAGTTTAGATAGTAAAACAGTGAGTTTGCACAGTAAAGCGTATAGTTTGGAGAGTAAAACAGTGAATTTGGACAGTAAAGCGTGTAGTTTAGATAGTAAAACAGTGAGTTTGCACAGTAAAGTGTGGAGTTTGGACAGTAAAACAGTGAGTTTGGACAGTAAAGCGTGGAGTTTGGAGAGTAAAACAGTGAATTTGGACAGTAAAGCGTGTAGTTTGGATAGTATAACAGTGAGTTTGGACAATAAAGTGTGGAGTTTGGAGAGTAAAACAGTGAGTTTGGACAGTAAAGTGTGTAGTTTGGAGAGTAAAACAGTGAGTTTGGACAGTAAAGTGTGTAGTTTGGAGAGTAAAACAGTGAGTTTGGACAGTAGAGCGTGTAGTTTGGAGAGTAAAACAGTGAGCTTGGACAGTAAAGTGTGGAGTTTGGACAGTAAAACAGTGAATTGTAAGAGTGGAATACCTCTCTCTTTTTCCCCAATAAACAACTTATATTCGGCTGCTTACGTGATCGCTTTTTAGCTTATAATCATCATAAGAATAAGTTGTTAGTTACTTAATTTGATTCTCTGTGAAGGTCTTCTTACTCATGATTTCTCTTACCTCATATTTAAACCTGTAGCTGTAGTTATTACTTATTCAACAGGCACCCTTTAGATAGATTTTTGCTGTGCCCATCTAAAGGGTGCTTGTTATACAACAATATCGTTTAGTATAAAACCACAAAGGTCAAGCCTAGTTATTTCTAAAAAACATCTTTGTATATACCTATAAAAATTATTTTACTTCTTAATTAGTTGAATATTATCAAAGGCTGCCCAATTATGCTCATTTCCATCAGAGTATACACCAATAGTAACAGTGCCTGTCGTTACATCGATATTATCTATTTCAAATTTCGTCCAATCACCTATTGAGGATGATCCAATATTTGCATAAAGGGTGGAACCACCGTGATTACTTGCTTCTAAACGTAGCGTATTTTGACCTCCACTTGAACGGACCCAAACCGAGGCTTTATAAACTCCATTCACTACATTAATATGTTGATATGTCGTCTGTTGATAAGGGGAAGATTGCCAATGAGTCAATTTATACCCTCCAGACATTGGATAGTCTGTATCAACTTTGTGAACTGGGTCTTGTCCCTCTGGTGTCCAGCTTTGCCAATTATTCAATGCTCCTAATTCAAAATCTCCATTTACAATCAAATTACTATCATTATTTGAGTTCCATAAGAAAGTAGCTACTGCTCCTGCTGGCAGAGTATAGTTAAATGATTCGTCTCCCTCTTTGACAGTGAATGTTTGATGGGTATTAGCATTATTTAAAACTAACAAGGCTTTTGATCCATCTGTGTTTTTAAAAGCAACGTTTTGAATATCGTTATCGTAATTAGTTTCTATTCTTTTTGCACCAGGTTTAACAAACTTACTAATATGACCAAGCACATAATATTCTACATTTTTGTATACATCACCTGTTTGTTGGTTAATCGTTACTACACCACGACAATCTGTACAACCACCATTAATTGGTCCAAAGTTTTCATCTAATGCTAGATTCCATAGCAGAACTGACTTCGCCCAATTTCGAGTCGAACCGATTACTACATTCGACATATTCCATGCTAAATTATCTCCAAAATCAGTTGACCACTCCCCTCCTGAACATTCGGTAAACCATATACCTTTGTCCGGGTGAGCATTTTGCACTAAAGATTGTTGCTCGGGGGAACCGCCATAACAATGAAAAGCACTACCCGCCAAATAAGATTTTGCTTCCTCATCATTCATTACTTCTATTGGATAATCATATTCATTCCAGTTGTGATCCCAGCTAAGTATTTTCGTATCAATTGCTTGACTATTAAAAGTTGGCCCAAGATGATTTTTGACAAAATCAATTTGTTCAGATGCTTCCATCTTCATACTCGGATAGCCAGCAGTTTCATGATGTGGCTCATTTTGAATGGTCATTGCATAAATAGGAAGTCCCTCATTTTGATAGCTGTTAATATATTTTGCAAGATACTGTGCATATACACCATAGTATTGCGGAAGAAGTTTACCCCCATTTAATGATCCATTATCTTTCATCCAACCAGGTGCACTCCAGGGCGTGCCCATAATTTTTAAATTAGGATTTATCGCTAATGCTTCTTTTAACATAGGAATTACAGTTTGTTTATCTTTATCAATAGAAAATTTTGCTAAATTCGGATCTTTTAATCCTGCTGCCATATCATCATATGAGTAGCTTTCTAAAGAAAAATCTGATGCACCTATAGTATGGCGAACAAAACTTAAACCAATACCTTCATAACTAAATAGATCGTTATATATCGCGTTTCGTTGCCAATCGTTTAGTTTTTGATTAAAAAGCCATGCTGAAGACCCAGACATCGCTGCCCCAAATCCATCCATTACTTGATATTCCTTACTTTCATCAACTTGAATCGTTACACCCTCTACGCTGTTGTTTAGTGAAAATTCAATATCATTTTGCTGCTGAAGTAATTGCTGTTGATCAGCTGTCGTTAACCATACTTGCACATTTCTTACTTCAGCGTTAGCAGGAGTAACAATACTACTCATTAACAACAATGACAACGCTATCATAATTATCCGTCTGGTTGAAATTACCTTCACTTCCATAACCTTTCTCCCCCTTGTTATGATTAATACAATCGAAGCACACCATTTAATGTTAACGCTTACATATTTATATAAAAAAACACAAGCGTTACACTTAATATCATTTTACAAGCTTTATATATTTTAAACAAGCATTAATTCTTAATCCAATAATACTTTGCAGTACTCTATAAATCTCCCAACAATCGATTTTATCTAAAGGGGGTAGACCCCTTTAGACCTCATGGGAATTTTGTTACTTTGATCTTCTTAGGGCGCTCATTGGCAAAATGAATATTTCTTCAATTATAACAACAACCTTGCAAATCGGTGTTTAGTCTTCCTCAGTTGGTTACACTTATTCATTCTGCTGTTATTAATATATACATGATGATTAACATTTACATCCATATATTTATGTGAATATTAGCATCAATACTTGCTTAATACTACAAGCTTGTGAACTTTTTTATATATGTTTGAACCATTTTGCGGTGACTACCTACTAGCTTCTCAGGAAGTGAACGTAATGGAAAAAATACTGTTTCTAACCCCTCCTCTTCATTTGTTTTTACCACACCACTGAAATCATTGCAGAAATATGCAATTGTTACAACATAGAACTCATCACCATTTTGTAATTTGCAATAATTTTCATTTCCAGAAAAAACATTAATAAGTTCTAAGTTACCCACAGTAAGACCTGTTTCTTCGTAAACTTCCCTTTTAGCTGTTTCTTCTGTTGATTCAGCTAGTTCCATTAACCCACCTGGAAGCCCCCAAACACCATATGGTTCTTTTCTTTTTTGAAGTAATATCTCGTCTTGATCATTTATTAGCAAAACAACTGAGCCGACAAGTATAATAGGACGATGCCCTATAACCTTCCTTAAATCTTCTACATAACCCATCTATATTTTTCTCCTAACCTTGACTTATAAAAGCAGCTTCATCCGCTAACAGCAACGAATGTAGATTTTTTTACTAGTTTATTAATATTCAAACTTTTTAAACCGATATACGATAATACTCGAGGCAATAATAATATAACTGATAACAATGATATAGTTTTGAATGATCGTTGTATTTATTATAAAGGAATCACCAAAATTATGTATATGGACAATGTTATTAATTGGAGGGAGCAACCACAAGATCCATGCTAAAAAGGTTGGTATACCATTAGCAACAGCTTCGGTTACTAGTGACACCATTAGTACAAGACAAGTAGCTAACCAATGATATTGACTATGTTTTGTTACAGCAAAAAACATGCCTACGATCACACCCAACTGACAAAGTAATACATGGCTAATAATCGAGACGATGATTACTGAAATTGTCGGGGCTGTTAGAAATCCATTTAAAATAAGTGGATATACAATTGCAAAAATAATAAGTAGGCTACCATACACCAACACAGCGATATTTTTGCTTAATAAAAATTTCATTTTTGATTTGATATGAGTTAAAATTATTGCTCTTTCAGAGTGATCCTCTCGATGAAACATCGAATGTGTTAGCCAAGCAGAAATTAAATATACGACGATGCTAGATATTAAATAACTATTCATTATATCTTTTTGACTATAAGTATAAAATATTACAACCCACAAGCAAAATACAGCTACTGGGGGAATAAAACGAAATGACCGAAAATATGTTATAACAAAATAACGTGATAAATATACCATACTAGTTCTCCTATAATGCATCTAATTTACTTACTAAGATGATTGAATGACCTTGTTGTAAAAGATCTAGTAACAGTTGATCCTTATCCTGTGCCCTTACCGTTACTTTTATTTGATCATCCCCAACCATCGAATAGTGATACACATCTTTTAATTCATTTAAGGCATTTTCGTTGCTATTCTGCGAAATTTTACAAATAATCTCATAAGCATCCATCTCTTCATTTATTAATGATTTTTCACTACTAACATTTTTATCACTTATGTACAACACCTTATCTGCTAATTCATCAACTATCGATTTTTCATGACATGAGAAGACCATTGAGGTACCAGTTTCTTTAATTGCTAATAGATTTTCTACCAAGGATGATTGCATTCTCCGGTCTAAACCTGATAGCGGCTCATCCAAAACGAGGATGTCAGGTTCATGAATTAACGCTTGTATAAGGCTTACTTTCTGTTTCATTCCTTTTGAGAATGATTGAATTTGCTTGTCTCTTACATGAATCAACTCAAATCTATTAAGTAATTCCATGATTTTTGTATCTATCTCTTGTCGACTATACCCGTTAATTTTAGCTAAATGATACAAATATTCATATGTAGTCATGCGAATATTACATGTAAACTGTTCAGGGACATAGCCAACTCGTTTAGAAGGCAAGTTAATTGTTCCTTTTGAGGGCACAATAAGACCTGTAATTAATTTAAGTAATGTACTTTTTCCGGAACCATTTTTCCCTATAACAGCAACCGCTTCACCTTTATACAAAGTTAACGATATTCCTTCGATTATTGTTAAATCATTAAATGATTTAGATACATCATCTATTTTACAAATTATATTACTCAATGACTTCACCCGACCTTATCATTGATTATCACTTTACAATTAAACTATTATTTTTTTGTGTAGTAAGTATGCAATAGGAACCAATAAGGTGGTTATATGGCCCTTCAATATCTTCTATTATTATTTTACAAAAACTACTTTCATATTGTACCACTCCCCTCTTCCAAAACATAACAATATTTCTCACAACAGCTTTACCATTAATAGTTACGTGACAACTTGGCATCATCAACCATTTTCCGTAAAATAGATCCTTATCAAGTAAATCACATTCTTTAATGCTACTTAATTAATGTAATAAGTACAAAATCCCTCGAATATCATAGAATTGGTAGGGAAACAAGTTTTAGAAAATTTAGCAAGTACACTATTTCCTTATCAAAATTAACTTATTGATAGGAGGAATGAACATTTGATTTATGCAAATCCTGGTTCGCCAGACTCAATTATTACATTTAAGAAGAAATATGATAACTTTATCGGTGGAGAGTGGGTCCCTTCTGTAAGTGGTGAATATTTCGATAATATGACGCCGATCACTGGACAAGCGTACTGTCAAGTTGCTAGATCTAATGGCGAAGATATTAACAGAGCTTTAGATGCTGCACATGCCGCAAAGCATACTTGGGGAAAAACGAGCGTCACTGAACGATCAAATCTATTAAATAAAATAGCTGATCGAATTGAAGAAAATATGGAGAAATTGGCAGTTGCAGAGTCATGGGAAAACGGGAAACCTGTTCGGGAAACATTAGCTGCTGATTTACCATTAGCGATCGATCATTTTAGATATTTTGCTGGCTGTATTCGTGCAGAAGAAGGAAGCTTAGCACAAATTGATCAAGACACTGTAGCATACCACTTCCCTGAACCAATTGGGGTTGTAGGTCAAATAATCCCTTGGAATTTCCCTCTATTAATGGCAACGTGGAAACTTGCACCAGCACTCGCTGCTGGAAATTGTGTCGTTCTAAAGCCAGCGGAGCAAACTCCAGCATCCATCATGGTACTTATGGAGTTAATTCAAGATCTACTACCTCCAGGTGTTGTGAATGTTGTTAATGGTTTCGGAGTTGAGGCTGGCAAGCCACTTGCAACTAGTGATCGAGTAGGAAAAGTAGCATTTACTGGAGAAACAACGACTGGACGGTTGATTATGCAATATGCGTCCCATAATATTATCCCTGTGACACTCGAATTAGGCGGTAAATCGCCAAATATTTTCTTTGAAGATGTGATGGCACAAGAGGATGACTTTTTAGATAAAGCAGCAGAAGGCTTTACAATGTTTGCTCTAAATCAAGGTGAAGTTTGTACTTGTCCATCAAGAGCTCTAATTCAAGAATCTATTTATGAACCTTTTATGGAGAAGGTCTTGTCACGAGTAGAAGCAATTAAACAAGGTAACCCTCTCGATATGAATACAATGATAGGTGCGCAAGCTTCATCAGAGCAGCTAGAAAAAATAATGTCATACATCGATATTGCTAACCAAGAAGGAGCAGAATTACTAGCTGGAGGGAAAAGAAATATACTTGAGGGTGAATTACAAGGAGGCTACTATATTGAGCCTACTGTTTTTAAAGGTACCAATAATATGCGCTTCTTCCAAGAAGAGATTTTCGGACCAGTTGTAGCGGTTACAACTTTTAAAGATAAAGAAGAAGCATTACAAATTGCCAATGATACGTTATACGGTTTAGGGGCAGGCGTATGGACGCGAGATATAAATACAGCTTATCGCTTTGGGCGTCAGATCGAAGCTGGTCGTGTATGGACAAACTGCTATCATGCATATCCTGCTCATGCAGCTTTTGGAGGATATAAAATGTCTGGTATTGGGCGTGAAAATCATAAAATGATGCTTTCTCATTACCAGCAAACGAAAAACTTACTAGTAAGTTATAGTCCAAAGGCGTTAGGGTTCTACTAATGCTTGAAAAGGTGATAGCTACTGAAACTGCGCTAAATCTTATAGCAAAGCTAACAGCGAAACATGGACCTCTTATGTTCCATCAATCAGGTGGCTGTTGTGATGGTAGTTCACCAATGTGTTATGCAAGAGATGAGTTTTTAATCGGTCAATCGGATGTATATTTAGGAGATATTGGAGAAACTCCTTTTTATATGAACAAACAGCAATATGAATATTGGAAGCATACTCAATTAATTATTGATGTTGTCGAAGGTCGAGGAGGCATGTTTTCTCTAGAAGGCCCAGAAGGAGTAAGATTTCTTACAAGGTCAAGATTGTTTCCAAACAATGAAAATCAAATATAAATACCATATTCAGCTGATACCTTGTCAGCTGTTTTTTTGTTATTTGTGTTTATCGTAGCCATCCATCAACATTAACGTTTCCTCGTAACATACTCCTACTTGCTCATCATTAGAAATCTGTTAAACTATTATTTCTTAATAATATTATTTTATTTGTAGTTGTGTGTGCATGATATGTAGCATACTAAGTAAGACCCGGTACAAATACACCTTCGGGGCATTTTGTCTTCTTTTATACGGTGACATTTTTATTACACTAAGTTTTGCTGTGGTTTATTAATGAACATTAGAACGGGATGAAAAAAGGCTTATAGATTATATGATCTCCCAATGTTTTTTGTATAACGTACTAAGAAATAAACACGATACAATTACAGCTTCTCTGCATTTTTTCTTATATAAAACAGTGATAATATCATAAAATAAAGTTTTGCTGTTGAAATAGTATATCATAACAATAAATTTACGAAAAAAACCTTATAGATTTTTATTCTCGTATTGATTTTTGTTTTTCGGACTAAGGAAAAGACCCGTAACAAATTCAACTTCGAGGCATTTTTTCTTCTTTTATACGGTAACATTTTCATAACACTATATTTTATTGTGGTTTATTCATGAACAGTAGAACAGGATGAAAAAAGCCTTATAGATTAATGATCTCCCAATGCTTTTTGTATGACGTACTAAGAAATAAACACGATACAGTTACAGCTTCGCGGCATTTTGTCTTCTTTTATACGATGACATTTTTATTACACTAAGTTTTGCTGCGGTTTATTAATGAACAGTAGAACAAGATGAAAAAAGCCCTATTTTTTTTGAACTTTTTCTTGCAATCGAACCAATAAATAGAGAGAGAGAAAAAAGGAGGCTCTAATATGACTGATGAAGAATTACATAGCTGGTTAAAGGAGTTGACAACTGGAAGCGAACAAGCTTTCGAAATTGTCTATGAAGAAATACACCATCATGTCTATCGAACTATTTATTTTTTAGTGAATAACAAACAGGATGCGAATGATGTAGCAAACGAAGTGTATATTCAATTGATTAAATCCATTCCAAAGTACGATATGAACAAACCTTTCTATTCGTGGCTAAATGGTCTAATCGTTAAACAAACAGCTAATTGGAATAGAAAGCTTTGGAGGAAATTTAATCTTGATAAGAAAAATCAGTTATTTTCAATCGAAGAACATCCTAGATCAACAGAAGAAACAATGATAACAAATGAAATGAATAGCCAATTATTACAGCATGTTAATAGGCTGCCATATAAATTAAAGGTAGTCATTGTACTTAGATACTTTCATGACAACAGTTTTGAAGAAATTGCAAACACATTAAATATTCCGATTGGAACAGCAAAATCAAGGCATCATCATGCATTAAAAAATCTTCGAAATAAGAAATTGCCAACTGAAAGTGAGGCGTCATTACATGTTCATTGAGAAGGAATTGAAAAGTGAATTCGAGAAAACAGCAAGTAGTATAAAAGAGCCGGAAAGCATCAAAAACAATGCACAACTTGTTTTTAAACATTACCATACCAATAAGAAAGGAATCCGAAATCAAAGGTTTAGCAAGATTGCTATCGCTATGGCGTGTCTATTGTTATTCTCTGGTTTTGCTTTCGCAGCCAATATTATATACGAATTAACATTTGATAGCTTTGAATTTAACATTTCAGATGACACAATCATAGACTTCCCTAGCTTGCAAGAAAAAGAACACATACAAAACACGGTTGAAGATATTCGTAAATCATTGAAGCCTGGGGAATCTGCAATTATGTACAGCTCTGCGTTGGATAATGGACAGAACGTTTCATTTTCTTTAGCGACCATCAACAATCCTGAGGAAATAAGTATGGAAGATTGGCAAAATCATATGGATGATTACTTTTCACAATACAAAATACCTGAAGCATTATATAACGGGATGACGCTTAAAGCGGCGCATTACCAAACGGTAGTTGGTGGCGTTGAGCCTGAGATAGCTGAAAAATATTACGATACACTAAAGACTCGATCAACTAAGACTACAGAAGAAATCACATGGGATAATCTAGGGTCTTTTTCTAAAGAACCAAATAACTTATGGAACTTACCAAATTTGATTTATAGAACAAATACAAATGACGAAATTCTTATAACCTATCACCTTCTTACAGATGATGTAGTTTCAATGACATCGTATATGGGAGAGGATTTTAAGCAATTCACGGTAGACGGATATGATGCATTTTACATTGAATCAAATGAAAGTTTATATACGACTAATAAAGAAAAAATACTAAGTTGGATTGAAAACAGGAATGGCCAGTTTATTTTATACAACATAACCACTGAATCAGATAATATTACTCAAGAAGATCTAATAGCTATTGCAAATAATATGGAAATAACAAAATAGAAATCAATCAGTTTTTCACTATGTAAAACGAGTTCTATGCTGTAAAGTTAGCTCCTATGATAACCAAAATAGCTAGTCACCTATAAGAATAAATTTATAGGTGACCGCTATGTTCTCATACTATCATTTAGTTTTATCACTACTTTTAAATGGCTTGGCAAAAAGAATCGTGTAGTTGTCTTTACTTTACACCCATTGATTAAACTACCTGTAAATCATAATGGAGGCTTTATGAACACAATATCACAACAAAAGATTTTAGATGTAATTAAAATCGACTTTAATCTTATACAATTTTATGCCATCATTTCAAGCTTTCAAAAAGGTAATAATGTAGATACTCCCCAAAATGAAGAATCTGGTGGAAGTAATGGGATTTTCTGTTTTACTAAACTCCTTTTAACATTTCTTCTCAATATCTTGCATTCTTCCGCAATCTAGCTCTTCCAATTTACTCCTTTATTTTTAAAGTTTATAACTTTTATCATACTGTCCTTCCACATTAGTATTTTCAAAAATTAATTTTTCGTGATTGTTACAAATTTTTCTTCTCAATAAAATAATCTTGGAGCAATCGTTGTTCATTTCTTTATTCGTTTAAGGTACTTTTTCGCAAACTTTGTTGCCCTTGGGACTAATTTAGAACAGCAACAAATGACCTTATTTAACAAGAGAAAAGATGCTACAACTGCTTGGTTTTAAGTATTTATTTCATAGAACAAAAAGCAATAATCAATGGGATAACTGCTTTTGTTAACAAACATTTATCTTATAAAAACTCAATTTCTTTGTTCATAACAATCCCCATTAAAACAAGTTCCATAGTTCTATCTTCAAACTCCTTATCCCATTTTTCTAGTAAGTAATTTAACTATTTTTTATATGTTACATTATTGTAAGAATTTTTTAAATTGTTCTTAAACTATTTACAAACTAATATACATGATTTAGTATATAAAACGAAATGATTACGATTTACC
Organism: Nanhaiella sioensis; assembly: GCF_046557775.1. Taxonomy (NCBI): domain Bacteria; kingdom Bacillati; phylum Bacillota; class Bacilli; order Caryophanales; family Bacillaceae; genus Nanhaiella; species Nanhaiella sioensis. The sequence goes on along the minus strand of NZ_JBKAEG010000001.1, from coordinate 4,453,981 downwards.
TTTTTTAAACGCTTTAATTACACAAATTTATTAAGTTAGGAGCTAACAACATGAAAATCAACAAATCTTTTTATACTTTAGTTTTTGCTATCAGTCTTATTCTTGCAGGCTGTGGAAACTCTGAAACTGTTAAAACAGGAATATCCGAAAATGAAAAGATAACAATTTATACTACGATTTATCCACTTGAAGATTTCGCGAAAAAAATTGGCGAAGACTATGTTGATGTGAAAAGTATTTACCCTCCAAATGTAGATGCCCATTCTTTTGAGCCTTCTGCAAAAGACATGGTTGCTCTAGCGAAATCTGATTTGTTTATTTACAGTGGAGTTGGTATTGATGCGTTTGCAGAAAATGCTATTAAGTCCTTGAAAAATGAAAGTGTTACTATTTTAGAAGCAGGTGAAGGCATTGAATTATTAGAATCCTCTCAAAACGAGGAACATCTTCACGAAGAGCAAAATACTGATGCTGAAGAACACGGTCATGAAGAGCAAAATACTGATGCTGAAGAACACGGTCATGAAGAGCAAGATGCTGACGCTGAAGAACACGGTCATGAAGAGCAAAATACTGATGCTGAAGAACACGGTCATGAAGAGCAAGATGCTGACGCTGAAGAACACGGTCTTGAAGAGCAAGATGCTGACGCTGAAGAACACGGTCATGAAGAGCAAGATGCTGACGCTGAAGAACACGGTCATGAAGATGAAAACATTGAAGTGGATGAAGACGAGCATAACCACGGTGATTATGATCCTCACATCTGGTTGGATCCTCTCCGTGCAATCGAACTCGCTGAAAATATCAAAAATAAGTTGAGTGAATTAAAGCCAGAACATGCTTCAGTATTTGAAAGCAATTATATTCAGTTAAAAGAGAACTTAGAAAAACTTGACGAAGAATTTAAAAGTACAATTGAAAGCTCCAAGACGGATATTATTTTAGTTTCTCATGCAGCTTATGGATATTGGGAAGCACGTTATGGTATTGAACAGATCGCTATTACTGGTTTATCTCCTACACAGGAACCTTCATTAAAACAGTTACAAAATATTATTGAAGAATCAAAAGAACATGGTCTTCATTATGTTATTTTCGAACAAAGTGTTACACCAAAAGTAGTAAAAACGATCCAGAAGGAATTGGGAGCGGAATCTCTAAGTCTCCATAATCTTGAGTCCTTGACAGAAGAAAATATTAAGCAAGGGGATGACTATTTCAGCATCATGAGAATGAATTTACATACCATAAAGACAGCTTTAAATGATTAATCGTTTTTTAAACAAAACTCAACTAAAGAAGGTATACTAACTATCGACCTTAAGACGAGGAATATATTATTCTATAGAACATTTTTAAAATTTAAAATTATAAGATTTATTATTTATCCCCTATTAATTTATTATTAATAGGGGAATTATAGCAGGCTATTAAAAGGAGGTTAACATGAATAAGATTATACGAGGTAGTATTATAGATATTACAGGTTTAGCGATTATTGCTTTAACTCTTCTTCTTTTGTCGTTTAGTACAAGCTTTAGTGGTATCTTTACTTTTCCTCCTTCTTTGCTGAATTTGAGTACTATTTTTTTAAGTATATTAATAGAAGCTCTTCCTTTTGTTCTGATAGGAGTATTAATTGCTGGAATGATTCAAATTTTCGTAACTGAAGAACATATAGAAAGGTGGATTCCCAAAAATAAAGTAATGGCGGTCATTATGAGTTGCACTGTTGGAGCGCTTTTTCCTGCTTGTGAATGTGGCATCGTTCCAATTGTTCGTAGACTTATTTCTAAGGGTGTGCCGATTTATGCAGCCATTGGTTTTATGTTAACGGGTCCCCTAATCAACCCAATTGTCATTGCGTCTACATATATGGCATTTGGCAACAGTTTTAAAATTGCTGGACTACGAATGGGTTTAGGTTTCTTAATTGCTATTCTGATTGGATTGACAATAAGCGTCGTTCTTAAAGGTAACCCATTAAAAGCGCCAATTAGTATAAACGCTACACAGTCACACGCACATTCAGCTAAAAAATCTTTTACGAATAGATTTTGGTCTATGTTAATTCATGCTATTGATGAGTTTTTTGATATGGCAAAATTTCTAATTATTGGTGCTTTTTTAGCAGCATTTGTACAAACCTATTTACCGGCAAAGGCGTTATTGGAGACAGGTAGCGGTCCCGTTTCTTCTTTACTCGTTATGATGGGATTAGCATTTGTTTTATCCTTATGTTCTGAAGCGGATGCCTTTATCGGTGCGTCCTTTAGTAGCATTTTCCCTACTTCTTCGATTTTAGGTTTCTTAATATTCGGACCAATGATCGACTTAAAAAATACGTTAATGTTGCTAAGTGTATTCCGGTATAAGTTTGTTATCGGCTTGCTTGCTTTGATTTCATCTACAGTATTTATCGTAATCATGATGCTGCAAACTTTTATCTAAGGAGGAAGAACCGTGAAATTTTCTTATCAGCAGGCTTTTAGAGCATTGATACTATTAACATTTTCAGCAATGATCTTAAAGATGCATTCTACTGGAGACATTACCAAATTTATCAATCCTAAATATGTCGGTTTAAGTCAGTCTGCTTCAGTCATTTTTTTATTTTTGTTTTTTATCCAAATAACCAGAATCTGGCGTGTTAAAGATATTAGCCACGAGCATTGCTCCCATGAAGACAATAACTGTGGACATGACCATGGCAATTCAGCTTTTAATGTTAAGAAGTTCATATCCTATATGATTATTATTTTTCCTTTATTAACTGGGTTCTTTCTGCCTCCAAAAGTTCTCGATTCTTCTATTGCTGCTAAAAAAGGAGGTATGGCGGTTTTATCCAGCCAGAAATCTTCCCAGAAAGATACAAATAATACACCATCAAATGATACGAATGACGATAATACACAAAGTGATACATCGATAAATGATAATACACAAAGTGATGCTTCGATTGATGATAACCTTGTCAATCCTACTATTACGGAAAGCCAGAAAGAGATTTCAAAGGAAGAATTTACTCAGCTTATTCAAATGCTAGAGACGATGCCTATAATTGAAATGAATGACTTTGTTTTTAATGCCTACTATGAGGAAATTAGTAAAGATGTAAGTAAATTCAAAGGGAGAAATATTGAATTAAAGGGATTTGTTTACAAGGAGGATGGATTTGAAGAAAATCAGCTTGTTATTTCGAGGTTTCTAATTACTCATTGTGTAGCAGATGCCAGCATCATCGGATTCCTATCAGAATTCAATGAAGCCTCTAGTATTGAACAGGATACATGGATCGAGGCCAAAGGAGTTTTGGATGTTACGAACTATAACGGAATGGAACTTCCTTACATCAAAATTACTGAATGGAAAACAATAAATGCCCTTAAGGAACCTTATCTTTATCCTATAAATGTAAAAATATTATAATAAAGAAAGAGCGCCCTGGTAACATTATGGCTCTCCCCTTTTGTTAGATGCCCTTTAGTCATGAATTGATTATATTATAACGATCTGCATTCACTTCTCATAGTGTGTCGTATCACCATGAAATAGTATCTCATTATTATGATCACCTATTTCGACAGTAGATAAACTTGCACCATGTATAAATGGACCTTTCCATAGTTCTTCAAGAGGTCTTTTTTCAAAATAAGCCATCATCGTTTTAAGTACAATGGCATGGGTAACAAGCAATACATCTTTTCCTTGATTCACATTAATAACATATTTAAGCATATCGAGGCTGCGTTTTTGAACGTCAAAAAAGTTTTCACCAGATTTGCTTTCATAGAGCTGTGGTTTTGACCAAAACAGCGCACTTTCCTTCGGATATTTTTCTCTTACTTCATCGGTCGTTAACCCTTCCCATTCGCCCATTGCCATTTCATACAAGCGGGCATCTGTATGCATAGGGATATCTCGTTTTCCAATGATTTGTTTACTAGTTTCTAACGTGCGACCACTTGGGCTAGAATATACAGCATCTATATTTACACTTTCTAGCCTACTCCCAAGGCTTCGAGCCTGTGTGACCCCATATGCTGTAAGGGGTGTATCTTTCCTACCCTGCATCCTTTTTATAACATTCCATTCAGTTTGACCGTGTCTCGTTATATACAAGCGTGTTACATTGTTCTTTGGTTGTTGTTTACTCATATTCATTAATACACCTCTGCCATTTCTTTATTTACATTTTGTTAGTAGAGAGTTAATTACCATCAATGTAGATTCCATGATTCAATTAGATATTTAGAATTATCCCATTTGATATATGGGTTTTATTTTTAAAAGGCTGTTTCCACATTGATTGTTGTATTTTGATTTACACATACACAACTATCCTTTGTGGCATCCTTTCATCTGAAAAAAGGTGTTAAACATATTAAACCCTTCTTACTTTGCTAATTTGGTGACAATAGCAGTAAGAGCCTTCTGAAATGAGTATATTTAGCTATAAAATCAATATTCTTCGTTCTATTATTCTATCATTATTAAAAATAGCTTGCGACCCGACTAACATATAATGGTGATTCAAAACTTAGAGAAAAATTTTATGAAGTATACTAATTTCCATTATGTTACACAATAAACATAACATGTAAATGAGGTGTTTTTATGCCAAAAGTTATTTCGATAAGTAAGTACATCCCTCCTTTTCAAATTAATCAATTAGCAACTAAAGAAATTGCACAAGAGCTCTTTAAAGACAAAATAACTAACCTTGATCGGTATCTTCGTGTATTTGAAAATACTGAAATTGAGAAACGTCATTTTACTAAAAATGTTGATTGGTACAAGCAGGAGCATACGTTTGAAGAAAAAAATAATATTTATATTGAAAGTTCAGTACAATACGGATCAGAAGCAATTAAGAAATGTTTACACAACGATGTATATTTGAACGAACAGATACACTTTGAAGAGATTGATGCAATCTTTTTCATATCAAGTACAGGAATTGCCACACCAACGATAGAAGCAAAAATTATGAATATCCTTCCTTTTGCTAATCATACGAAGCGTATTCCTATATGGGGATTAGGATGTGCTGGTGGTGTAGCTGGCTTATCCCGTGCATTTGACTATTGTAAAGCTTACCCTCACTCAAAGGTCATCGTCTTGTCAATAGAATTATGTAGTTTAACATTTCAAAAAAACGATGCTTCAAAAAGTAACATAGTCGGAATGTCATTATTTGCTGATGGTGTTGCTGCCTTATGTGTTGTAGGGGATGAAGTAAATGCTGATCAATTATCAACGTTGAATACTCTCCCTCATATTTCATGCACTCAGTCAGTGTTTATGAAAAAATCCGAAGACATTATGGGGTGGGATGTAACTAATGACGGCCTTTCAGTAATCTTCTCAAGGCATATTCCTACATTAGTAAACTCTTGGCTCTCACCTGTCGTCCATTCTTTTTTAGAACAACATGACTTAAACATTGATGATATTAATCATTTTATTGCTCATCCAGGAGGAAAAAAAGTCATTGAAGCTTATAAGAGTTGTTTACATATGAGTGATGACTTATTACAACCATCGTTAACAGTTCTTCAACAATATGGCAATATGTCTTCCCCAACTGTTTTGTATGTACTTGATTTAGTTATGCGACAGCATGTAAAGCAAGGATCAATAGGCTTAGCCATTGCATTGGGACCAGGATTTTCAGCCGAATTAGCGCTGTTAACATGGAAATAACATTAATGGAGGTGTAAGTATGATTTTTACTATTTTTTTAACTGTTATCATTATTCAACGTCTGTCTGAAATTGCTATTGCAAAATCTAATGAGAAATGGATGCTTACTCAAGGTGGAATAGTCATTCAACAAGATCGTTATCCACTCATCGTGTTACTACATAGTTGCTTCTTCTTATCATTAGTTGTAGAAGTTAATTTTTTTGGAAAAACGTTATCTATAGCTTGGCCATTATTGCTAAGCTTGTTTTTTCTTACCCAAGTTATTCGAGTTTGGGCACTACATTCATTAGGAAAACATTGGAACACGAAGATTATCATTTTACCGAACGTAGAATATGTAACAAAAGGACCCTATAAATATGTTCAACATCCAAATTATGCAGTAGTAATTATTGAGTTCATTCTTATTCCTATTATGTTTGAAGCTTATTTGACCGCCCTTGTTTTTACTGTATTAAATGCAGTGGTTCTAAAACATCGCATTAAGCTTGAGGAAAATATGCTAGCGAAATATATGATTAGCAATGAGTTAAATGATAAACCAAGGTTCATTCCATTGCTGAAGAATTAGCGAAGTTAATCCAAGCTCAAAATAAGATAACACCCAAGTTAAGGGTGTTATCCTCCAAGGAAAATGGCACCATAGCCAAGTGCTGCAACAATCACATAAGCTGGATGAACTTTCCATTTTTCTAATAGCAAATAGCTAAGAATTATTAAGATACCTGTTTGTAGCGCACCTGAGCCTTCATACGAATTAACAAAAAAGCGCATAGCCATTAACCCTAGTAACACAGCAATCGTAGGCCTTATAAAAGCAGTCATACGCTTCACTTTTGGCGAGTCTTTAAATTTATATAAAATACTTAATAACGTAACCATTAAGATAAGTGAAGGTGCGACAGTTGCAAAAATCGCGGTGACTGCACCAAGGACACCACCTTGTTGGTACCCTATGTATCCGGCCATTTTTGTTGCAATTGGGCCTGGTAATGCATTTCCAATTGCTATAACTTCACTAAATTCATTAACAGTCAACCAATGATAACGGTGTACAACCTCATTTTCAACTAACGGAATTGAAGCAGGTCCACCACCGTACCCAAGTATTCCTGGTATAAAGAAAGCAAGGAATATTTGCCAATATATCATTTGGAAGTCCCTCCTATTTTATCTTTTTTCATGAGAGCTACCAATAATAAAATGGCAATAATGATTCCAGGGTGTACATTCAATACTTCTAATAACAATAAACTAACAAGAGTTAAAAAAATTGTCTTTGACCAGCCCAGTCCTTTTTGAGCGTTATTTAAAAACTGCCATGTTAATACAGCTAGCATTACTCCAACCACTGGAATTACGGCTTTTGTCATCCCAATAACCCACGGTTGGTCTTTGACAGATGTTAAAGATGTTAACAACAGAACCATCAGCAAAATTGTTGGAACAATTGTCGCGAGTACTGCATTGATCATCCCTAATATACCAGCAACACGATAACCAATATATCCAGCCATCTTTGTTGCAATGGGGCCAGGTAACGCGTTACCTAATGCTAGCACATCTGCAAACTCATCATCATTCATCCATTTATATTTTTCCACAACTTCCTTATGTACTAGTGGAATACTGGACGGGCCACCACCATAACCTAGCATACCTACTCTAAAAAATGCTAAAAAAAGGTGTATTTGCTTCATCTTCATCATTTCCTTCTAGTCAAGCTTAAAGTACAAGTTACTTTAAACCATAATCTATTTCATTGGATTTCTAATATGCAGCAATAGTACCATCTGTACGTGACTCTGTACCACCAGAGAGCACACCTGTTTGCTTGTCACGACAAATAATTTGACCACGACCAAACTCTCCACGATCTGTTGCAATTTCAATCTCATGACCTTTTCGAGCTAGTTGTTGAGCTATATGATTCGGGAAGTTATGCTCTACTCTAACTTTTTTACCATCAATCCACTGCCACCTAGGGGCATCAAGTGCTGCTTGTGGATTTAAATAAAAGTCAATCATATTCATTACGACTTGTAAATGACCTTGGGGCTGCATATACCCTCCCATTACACCAAATGGTCCAACCGCCTCATTATCTTTCGTTAAAAACCCTGGAATAATTGTGTGGTAAGTTCTTTTACCAGGTTGTAGTGCATTTTCGTGCGTTTCGTCGAGCGAGAACTCTTGCCCACGATTTTGCAGAGCAATACCAGTGCCTGGAACAACTAAACCTGATCCAAATCCCATGTAATTACTTTGGATGAATGAAACCATATTTCCTTCTTCATCAGCTGTAGCTAAATAAACTGTACCTCCCTTTGGTGGTTTACCAGCTTCTGGTAATATAGCTTGATCAGTTATTTCGTTTCGTCTAACTTGTCCATATTCATCAGACAGTAGTTCGTTAACTGAAGTAGACATATGGTCTGGATCAGTTATATACGCTTTACCATCAGTAAATGCCAGTTTCATTGCTTCAATTTGCTTATGATATGTATTAACATCGTCTTTACTAGAGAAATTAAATCCTTTAAGTGTGTTAAGTGCCATTAAAGCAATAAGACCTTGTCCGTTAGGAGGGATCTCCCATACATCATAACCACGATAATTAACTGAAATAGGTTTTACCCATTCAGGTTTATATGATGCAAGATCTTCCAATGCTAAAAAGCCATCATATTGTTTTGAGAAAGCTGCGATTTTTTCTGCAAGCTCCCCTCGATAAAAGCTCTCTCCATTTGTTTCAGCAATTAAACGTAAAGTTTCCGCATGTCCTTGAGAACGCCAAAGCTCCCCAATTTCAGGTGCCCTTCCTTCAGGAGCAAACGTTTCAAACCAATGAGTAAATTCTTTATCAGTAAATATTTTTTTGAATATTTTATAAGCTGAATTCCAATACTTACCTAATATAGGTGATATCGGATAACCCTTTTCAGCATATTCGATTGCCGGCGCTAAGACATCAGTCAATGGTAGTTTACCAAATTTTTTTGATAGCTCTGCCCATGCACTCGGTGCACCAGGTACGGTAACCGGTAACCAACCGAATTTAGGCATTTTCTCATAACCCTTCGATTTAACCGCATCAATTGAAATATTTTTAGGAGCTGGACCACTTGCATTTAGACCATGCAGTTCTCCTTTCGTCCAAACTAATGCAAAAGCATCGCCACCAATACCATTAGAAGTTGGTTCTACAACAGTTAAACATGCTGCTGTTGCTATAGCTGCATCAATGGCATTTCCACCTTTTTTCAAAATATCTAAGCCAGCTTGAGCTGCTAAAGGTTGTGATGTGGCTACCATACCTTTGCTAGCAAAGGTTGTCATTCGTTGTGAAGAATAAGGATAATTTAAGAAATCTATACTCATCTGTTTTTACACCCCATTAACTTTCAATTGTTAACATAAAAAATATTCTAATTGTAGATTATAAATTAATCACTCAGAAAAATCTATTATTTAATAAGAATTCCCTACATGTTGTACTAAATATGATCGTTAGACATTTAAAAATTTCACACTAAAGTAAATATATAGAATATTATCCACTAATTTCATGAATTAAACTATCACAACGATGATACCCTTTCAATACGTAATTTACTATATCAATAAAGCATATAAGTTATCAACAGGAACAAAAAAAAGACAGTCTCGCTATGCAATCGAAGACTGACTTTTTCTATTAAACATAAATGTTATTATCGCCATAGCTAATAGCATGGACAATTTGAAATAATAATTTGGAACAAGAAGTCCAATTACAAACAGAGTTAAAATAGTTGATAGCTCTACCAATTTGTTTTTTATCGATTTGTTTTCGATTATAAAATTAGCTAACATGTCACAGCACACCCAAACAACAATACCTACATAAATTGTTGTTTGATATTCTAACACATCTTCAAGACTAAAAATAAATGCTGTAAAAAATGTTACTAGCCCAACCATCTTAATAAGTAAAAATCCAACCTTTTTCATGATGGCCTCCATTATTTTAGAGTTTGTCCTAGTTTCATTAAGGCTGTTTTCGCAATGATTGTTGATATCTGCATTAAACAATAAACAGGTATAAAACGAAATTTTCGTGGCTTTTTTCCCTCGATAAAAACGATGACAATCGACAAAGGCTTCGTTTTGCTGTTGTAGGTTCATACAATGAAGTGTGCGAAAAAGAGCCTTCATAAAAAACATTAACTATGTTAACATATTTTTCATCCATAATCAATGTCAAAATGATGAAGCTAGGATGCAGTCGTTGAAGGATAGTAAACTTGTTTGAAACAAACTGTATATCTAAGAATTTGGTGAAATGACAGCTACACCTAATAGAAAAGTCCCATCATGACAGATGGGACTTTGAGTCGGAAATAAATTTTAAATTAGCTACTTCTCTTACTCGGTAAAAACTCATCTCCACTTTTATTTTGTAAGCTTTTTATCGTTCGTATCACAACATCAAGCTTAACTTCAATACGGTGTAACAAATAAAATGATATGACAATGGGAAAGCCAACTTCACTAACGTAAGAGAGCCATTGATCCATTCCAATTCCCCCCTTCATGTACAAAAGTTAGCATAATAAATGATCAATAGACCGCCATACAACATGAACACTCTATGTGATTGATAACTTTACTTAAACGTATTAATGATGAGGGCGACCTTAATAATACACTCAACTTAAGTCAGGTTTTACAATATTTCAATGTCTGTTACATTTCGTTCAACAACACGTGCACCTTTTTTACTTGTAAATTCTCCACCAGATGAAGTGAATACGTTTGATGAAAGGATTGTATCCATGACTGAAGATACATGCGTTGAATCAACTGGTTCTGTTGGATATTCAATAGAGATTGTACTTACTTTCCCTTCTTCATTCCCAAACTTCAGCTCTAAAGTTTTTGCCAAAACTTACACCTCCTCATTACAATATGCATGGTTAATAATGCTCAATTATCACCGTCTACTTTACTAAATTAAAGTTAATATTATTGAACAAGTTGTTGAGAGTCGTTTCTTTCAACACGATGCACTTCATTTTCCTGTAGACTAATAATCGCTTCAGCAGCAGTATAGAGTTCATCTGTTGTTGCTTGTGTTTTCACATTGTTGTAGTTTTTATTACGAAATATTTGGTTTCCTTCCTCATCAATGCCTAAATCGTAAATAATCCGTAATTGAGAGTCAGTTATAATCGCTTGAGCCAAGATTCTCACCTCCTTTCGCTATATTAATAGCGAAAACAAGGTAAAAAGTAGCGTTCAGACACAAAAAAACTACTCAATTTGATGAGTAGCTTTCCTGAAAAAATATACAGCTTATACTTTAAATTGGTTAATGGACTCCTGAAGTTCCATCGCTAAATGGCTTAAAGCCTCTGCAGACGATGCCACCTCCTCCATCGTAGCATTTTGCTCTTCAGCAGCCGCTGCAACATGTTGTGTACTTGCAGCTGCTTGTTCTGCGATCGATGAAGTATGTTCAACTACAGATATAATACTTTGAGCATTGGTGTTCACTTGTTCAACGACAGTAGATACTTCTAATGATTGAGTTGCAATGCCCTTAATACTAGATTCAATCTCACTAAACGCTTGTCCAGTTTGGTTGACGAGGTGTATCCCATCTCGAACAGCAGTTGTTCCAGCATTCATTGCTGTAATTGCTTTCGTAGATTCAACTTGCACTTCATTTATAATGTGATGTATCTTGTTTGCAGCACGACTAGACTCCTCCGCGAGTTTACGAACTTCATCAGCAACTACTGCAAAACCACGCCCGTGCTCTCCAGCTCGAGCAGCCTCTATAGCCGCATTTAATGACAATAGATTAGTTTGATCAGCAATATCAGTTATTAATGAGACAATTTGTCCAATTTGGTTAGATTTTTCCCCAAATGCATCAATGACAATTGAAGTTGCTTCTACTTTATCGTGAACGAGATTCATCTGTTCAACTGTTTGAATAACGACTGTTGATCCTGATGTAGCTTTTTCCTTCGCTATTTCAGAAGCTTGTGCAACTGATTGAATTGAAGCAGTCACCTCTGTCATTCCTTTAGAAATCTCATTTATCGCAGTTGAAGATTCTTTTGCACCAGTCATTTGCTGCTCTGCACCGCTCGTAATTTCTTGAATATCGTTAGAAATTTGTTCACTAGCTCTACTAGTTTGTTCAGCACTTGCAGTAAGTTGTTGAGAGGATGCAGCAACCTGCTCAACGTTCTTTATCACACTGCGGACTAGATTTGCAACGTTCTTACCCATTACATTAAATGCAGTACCTAACTTACCAATTTCATCTTTATTTTTCACTTGTAAAGGATCAATTGAGAAATCTCCTTTTGCAAGACTGTCTAGTCCATACAATACGTGTAATAATGGTTTTTTAATACTTCTTCTTAAGACAAGTAACAATACAACTGTAATTACGATAATTGCTATAGCTACAACGATTGCCAATAATCTCATTTGTTTAAAAACAACTGTACTTTCCTCACTTGCTTTTATCGCTTCATTTTTGTTAATGGCTAATAAATTATCAACATAGACGTTTGTATTATCAAAAATTTTACTAGCAGTGTTTACCATTTCATTTATTTCATCGATATCCTGGTTGTCTCCCATCTCGTCAATTCTATCAATGAAGTCATAATGAAAGTTGATATACTTTTCCCACAATGACACAAATTCACTAAACAATCTATTTTCTTCAATTAATAGGCCTTTATTTTCATATAACTCAATTTCTTCCTCTATTTTCTCAATCGTATAATCCATTTTATTTTTTATGTTATTTTCTTGTTTATTTATATATGTAAGTTCTAATCTGAATAAATGCTCCTTCATATAATTCAATTTATTAATTGATTCCACACTAGGCAACCACTTTGTCGTGATTTTTTCTGTTTTTTCGTTCATTTGTTGTTGTTGATAAATACCTAGACCGCTAACAAAGAACATTCCTACTATTATAACTGCAAATGATAATGTGAGCTTTTTCCCAACTGAATTCATGATAGCACCCCACGCAACTGTAATGTAATATCTACCTTTAATAATAAAGAATTCCAGTTAGGTTTGTCTATAAAATTTAGGTATCTTACTATTTTCTACTATTTTTCCTATTAATTGTTGTTTATCTTACTAAGAGCTAAAAATGAATAAAATTATCGTTTCTAGCAGTTCCTACCCTAGCATCTTTTTATGAAAGGCTCTTTTCGTAAACATTTTTGCTATTGATATCAATTTAATACTATAAAAAGTGGTTTTTATATTGTTAATCATCATTGTACAGAAGAAAAGATGCCACGAACTCTAGTTGTGTTCGTGTTTAACTCTTATTACGAAAAGCAACAATTAATGCGAAAACAGCCTTATGAAAAGACGCTAAAAATCTTATATAACATAAGCAACTTCTCAATTAAGTTAAGTAGAGTTGACAATAAAATAAGGCTTACTCATTCTTTTAAAGAACAAGTAAGCCCACTACTTCAGCTAATTATTTTTTATTTGTAAAAGTTCTCATACAATGACCGTACTGCTCTGTCGACAGCTGATGCTTTAACTCCAAACATCATACTCACTTCAGAAGACCCTTGGTTGATCATTTCAATATTCACTTCAGCTTTTGCAAATGCTTCAGTAGCTTTTGACGCTATTCCTATACTATGATTCATTCCTTCACCAACGACCATAATCATGGCTAAATTTCTCTCAATAGATATATCGTCTACGTGCAATTCTGTTTGAATTCTGTCTAGCAACTTATCTTCTTTTAATCCATCTAGCTGATGCTCGCGCAAAATGATTGACATATTATCAATTCCCGAAGGAGTATGTTCATACGACACACCTTCATCTTCTAGGATTTGCAACAGCCTTCTACCAAAACCTATCTCTCTATTCATTAAGAATTTACTCACATAAATACTACAAAACCCTGTATCACTTGCAATCCCAACAACTGGATTTTCACCAATTTCTCTTTCAGATAAAATGAGTGTGCCTTCTGCTTCAGGATTATTCGTATTCTTTACACAAACTGGTATTTTAGCCTTAAATACTGGCTGTAATGCCTCATCATGAAAAACCGAAAACCCTGCATAAGATAGTTCACGCATTTCACGGTATGATAATTCTTTTATGTCTTTCGGTTGATTAACAATATTTGGATTAACACAATATATAGAATCAACATCAGTAAAGTTTTCATAAAGGTCTGCATGGACGCCAGCTGCAACAATAGCCCCAGTTATATCTGATCCACCTCTTGAGAAAGTAACTAATTGCCCTTTAGGAGAGTAACCAAAAAAACCTGGAATGATTAAAAATCCACTTCTGTTCCTAAGTTTGTACAGATGATCGTAGGATTCAGGTAAAATATTTGCGTTACCAGGCTCCTCACTTACAAAAATTCCTGCTTCTTTCGGATTAACATAATGTGCCTCAAAACCTATGTGATTCAAATAAAATGCCATCAGTTTTGCGTTATTGTCTTCGCCACTTGCTTTTATTCTATCTAAAAATTGCTCATCATCATCTTGATAAGATTCAATTACGTCCTTAATACTTTTTTCAATTTCTGAAACGATATTACTTGATAACTCTAGACCTGCAGCTATCTCAGCATATCGTTGTAAAATTGCAGCTTGAGCCTCTTCATACGTGTCTCTTTCGATAACTTTTTCTGCTAGTGTAATTAGCATATCAGTCATTTTAGTATCTTCTTTATGCCTCTTGCCAGGAGCAGAAACTACGACAAATTTTCTCTGCAAGTCTGCTGTTATTATTGAAGCTACCTTTCTAAATTGCTCAGCACTTGCAACTGAACTACCACCAAATTTTGCCACTTTCATTTTCATTAACACCTTTCCGTCAAGTTAATCATTGCATTAACGCATTAATTTATTTAAATTTTTATAATATTTTATACTACCACATTTTCAACCTTTTTTGTCAGTATAAAAAATTCCAAATTGTTTAACTACACCTTTTTTTTGCGTTTACTATGCCTTTATTAATGGTTTTTTTCGCATTAATTGCCCGATTTTCATTATTAAATATAATCACGTTTTCTATTATAAAATTGTTGAGCTCTTATAGTAAAAATAGGAATATAGTTTACGAAAAAAACTTATCTAAATATGTATAATGTTTCATTTTCTAACTACTCTATTACACTAATAAACAGAAATCAATTTCAATCATGTAGCGTCTAGTTTTTCTAGGGAAGAAATGAATTTACAAAGAAAAATAAGCTATAACACATTTATCACATATTGTTTTGTTAACATCTAATCAAGGTGGTAAACACCATACATTTTTTTAGCTTTATGAACAATGATGAGCATTTAGCAGCACAAATCAATGATTCATTCTTAAAAAATATGTATATTAACATATCATACTTAACAATTTGGAGGAAATTTTAATGAAAAAACTTAGAGCCTTAACATTAGCGGGTGCAATTACATTGAGCGGACTAACTACAAACAATGTACTTGCAAACAGTGAAGAACATACTGACACATCGAAAGTTATTTACTCTGAAACAACAAATAATGAGACACAACATGAAGATGGAAAAAAACAGTCAAATGCAAATATGTCAACGGTAGATATTGACGCTAATCATATACCTCTTGAAACAATGAAAGAAATAATGAATACAGTGGACGAAGAAAACGAAAGTTCAATGCATGAAGCAATACAAGATTTAGGGATCTCTATTCTTATAGATAACGGGGTTTTCAAATCACCTGACGATCGCCATCTCTATGAACTTAGTCAAAGCGAATTATTCACATTATTAGAATCCGTATATTTGCAGAATGAGGTATCAATATGAGTAAAAATAAAAAAATGTATATATACGAAGTAATGTCGAAAAAGAAATCGGGGGATAAAAAGCTAGAATCCGATCAAATACGTTATCAACGAAAAATTATTCTTGAAGAAGCAAAGGATTATGGTGAAAATGGAAAAAACTACGATTTTCGATGACTAGCAATAAGTAGTTGTCTCAAAAACTAATAACGCTCCTTCGATTAATCTAAAATCCAATCAGGTGGAGATTGTACTTCACCTGATTGAACAACTCCATTTGTGTGGCATTTGATAGACGGAAATCCCATAATTCTTCATATTCTAATTTAACAATATTAGCAGCATAGTGTATGAAAAAGTGGCTTAAATTTAATATGATTAGATCGATTTTCACATTGTTGTACAATCATGTTTCCAAGTATAGATGATCATTGTACTTACGTCATTTTATAAAAGCATTACTGGTTTACTCACTTTTAATGATGTCTAAGCTCAATTCGTTCATCGATGTTTTTCAAAATTAGAAACAAACAATATATGACTACAACATTAAACAATGGAAATAGTATAATCTCACTTATACTAACGTGGACACCTGATAATAATTGACTAATAATCATTCCTGTAATTGCAGTTAGCATTGTAATTCCTTTAACGATTACGATAGATGCAAGTAAATAACCGAAAGAATTTTTTCGTAGTACTAAATAACCTGATAAAATAGAAATTGGTACAAGAAATCCAAGATCTAGTGCTTGTATCACTAACGTGTTATAGTGTTCCAAGCCAATTGGTATTGAATTGTCAATAAGAGCGGGAACAATCCTACCTAGCCACATCAATCCAACTGTTACCCCTATGAATAATAAAAATCCACCTACAAACTTTGTGGGAAACCGGTTATCGAAAACCGAAGAGCTTAGCTTTTTCAAATCAAATGACGTCATGGCGAGTGTAAATGCAAAAAACGCCGCTGACATCAAAAGTACATATATAAGAAAAAATGGATTATACATCGATAGAAAAGAATACGAAGTATACGTATATAAAAAATACCCTAAAGTACCTGTGAGTAAAATATCACCTTTTATTAGTCCCTTCCTAGACATATAGAGAGATATAATAAGTAAAGGAATACCTACTACTATCGTCACGAGATCTTGTGCAATTGCCTGTGACGCTATGGCTATAGAATCATATTGATATAACCCATTTCCTTGTAGGGTTACTGTTTCCCCACGTACAGACATAAATTCAAACTGACCTGGTCCTCGATTTGAGAAAACACCATAAACAGATGAAATCAACGACAAGACTATAATAAGTATAACGAGCATCTTAATTACCTTTGCGTGTTTCATATTAGCTCCACTCCCCCATTATGAATGATATGCATATTTCCACCAGAGTTCGCAGTTTAATATATTTCAATGTTTAGCACATAATCTCTCTACTATATTTTACCTTATGATGACCTATACGTTCAGTCTATCTAATGACAACTTTATGAATGCTCTTTTTGTAACCTTTTAACAAGAACCTCTAGGCGAAGTTTAACAGCTTGCCATTATTTTTTAGAAGTAAGAATGCTGTGAACTCTAATTGTATAACTATGTATTTCTTAGGACAAAACAACTTTAGAAAGAAGTTGAAGTAAAAATGAATCTCTTTTTGCAGTTAATCGTATTAATTATTGAAGGAACTCAAAAACACGAATCCATTACAAGGAGGAATTAGAAATGATTGTAACAACAACTAATTCATTAGAAGGTAAGAAAATTGAATCGTATTTAGGCATCGTAACAGCTGAGGCTATTATGGGTGCTAACGTCGTCCGAGATTTTTTAGCAAGTGTAACAGACATAATTGGTGGAAGAAGTGGCACATACGAGAGTAAGTTAGCTGAAGGACGTCGTGCAGCAATTGCTGAAATGGAAGGAAAAGCAAAGCAATTAGGTGCTGATGCAGTAATTGCAGTAGACTTAGACTTTGAAACACTAAGAGATGGAATGATGATGGTTGTCGCTACAGGCACTGCAGTGAAATTGGCTAAATAGTACTTTTTATAGAGCTATTTTAAAGTTGCTACTAGAGGTTTTATAAACGATCAACAATATATATAACAAAAACATGAAGTTATTTCTTAATATGACAATAATAAAAATCATTTATCTAGAAGATCCAGTAAATATAATGCAAAAGGTAGCAAAGCAATTGCTTCGCTACCTTTGTTTTGTTAATAAACTCACTAAACTTAACATGGATATCTAAGAATTAGTCACTTCTTTGCGTAAATAATAGTATAAACAGACTGATGATTTTATTAAGTTATCATTCATATAGCTATGTCTTTCGTGCTATGCAAACAGTCACTCTTTGAATACATCACTAGATAAATAGCGTTCACCAGAGTCCGCGGTCATACATATTACAATATCCTGTGGAGATAATTCTTTCGCAACCTGTATAGCTGCGTAAACAGCCGCACCTGAAGACGGTCCAACAAGAATACCTTCTTTTGATGCAAGATCTCGAACAATACTATATGCTTGATCATCCTCGATTTTGATAATTTCATCGTATATGCTTGTATTTAACGTAGCAGGAATAAACCCCGGACTCGTTCCAACAAGTTTATGCTTACCTGGCTGCCCCCCAGATAAAACAGGCGAACCCGATGGCTCAACAACATATACCTTTATGCTGTCATATTCTTCTTTTAACGTTTCACCAGTACCTGTAATCGTACCGCCAGTTCCAGATGTCGCAACGAAAGCTGATGGTGTTTTACCAATTTGCTTCATAGCTTCAATTATTTCAACCGCTGTAGTTGTACGGTGGGCATTTGGGTTTGCTTCGTTTTCAAATTGCATTGGCATAAAACTATTAGGAATCTGTTTCGCTAATTCTTTTGCTTTCTCTATCGCTCCAGGCATACGCTGTTCACCAGGGGTTAAGACAACCTTTGCTCCGTATGCTTTAACAAGGTTAATTCTCTCTTCTGTCATCGTGTCAGGCATAACGATAATAGCTTGATATCCTCTCGCTGCAGCATTCATAGCAAGACCGATACCAGTGTTACCAGAAGTAGGCTCAATAATTGTTGAACCAGGCTTTAGCAATCCGTGCTTTTCTGCCTCAATAATCATATTATAGGCGGCACGATCTTTTACACTCCTACTTGGGTTGTAGTATTCAAGCTTAACATAAACCGTTGCTTCATTTTGACCAGTGAGACGATTTAATTTAATTAGTGGCGTATTACCAATTAAATCTGCAATATTTTGCACGACACGCATATGTACACTCCTTAGGGGTCTGACCCCCACCACTATAACGCTTCTAAGCGCCGGAGAGCTGACTCCTTGGGGGTTGACGGTGTTTTGTTTTTTGTTCGTATGAGTACGCTATTTTAATTAATTGAGTTTCTGTAAATGCTTTTCCGGTCAATGTGAACCCATACGGCTTCCCATCTGTAGTAAAGCCACAAGGTACACTTATTGATGGATAGCCAGCTCTAGCTGCTATATCTGCTCCCGAATCTGAAGGAAATAAAATAACATCAACATCGTACTTATCTATTGCGTAGTCAATCCCTTGGTCTCTCGATAAAGAAATATCATTCGCTCTACTATGAATATATTCCGCCTCTGTTAATGCCCCACTTCTACTTTGGGATTGTAAAAAATAGTGTTGCCCATATTTTAATGCTTTCTCAGGAACACTGTCATTAAAAGAAATGATATCTTCAAGTGTACGGATATGACCGTGATTCAACTTCTTTAAATATGCATTGATTGCTGGCTTAAATTCATAATCCAATACGTTCCAATCCCAGTCGGATTTATAGGATGGAATTGTAATTGATTCTACGATTGTTGCCCCTTCCTCACGCATGACGTCAATAACGGTTTGAATGAGTTTTCTTTCACTAACACAATCGTATTCAACATCTTGAAATACACCAATCTTTGCTCCTTTTAAACCATCTTTATCAAGAAATTGACTATAATCATTCTCCGTTTGCCCTATACTAATGGCTGTCGAAGGATCTTCATGATCTATGCCAGTAATTGAACTTAACAAGATTGCAGCGTCGCTCACATTTCTTGCCATTGGGCCTGCAACATCTTGACTGAAAGCTATCGGAATGATTCCATCACGACTGACAAGACCAACCGTAGGTTTGATGCCAACGAGGGAATTGTTTATAGCTGGGTTTAGTATCGATCCAGATGTCTCAGTTCCTATCGCTGCAGCTGCAAAGTTGGCAGCTATTGCTGCACCGGACCCCGAACTTGAACCTCCAACATCAAACTTGCCAGGTCCGTACGGGTTTAATACTTGTCCACCTTTTGAACTATAGCCAGAAGGCATATTTTCAGCCATATAATTAGCAAATTCAGTCATGTTAGTCTTCCCAAGTATCACTGCCCCTGCTTTTCGTAACTGCTTTACTACAAACGCATCATCAGCAGCATAAGAATCTCCTAGCACTAACGAACCTGCACTCGTATTCATTTTATCATCTGTATCTATATTATCTTTTAATAAAATAGGAATTCCATGCAAGTGACCGCGAGCTCCTGTTAACTTTCTTTCCCTATCAAGAGATTCTGCAATATGTAGTGCATCAGGATTAATTTGTGCAATGGAATTAATCGCTAGTCCTTTGCTATCAAAGGATGCTATTCTATGTAAAAAATACAAAACAAGTTGCTTAGAAGAAATGAGTTCAGCGTCCATAGCTTCTTGCATTTCAAATATAGTGGATTCTTCTCTCCAATAATTTTTTATACTATTCATGCCTTCTAAATAACCTCCTAAAAATATTACAAACTAAAGTAACAAGTTAAATAAGGCTTTTCGAATTGATTAATGTGTTTCCCGTATACATCTAGCCTTCGTGGCATCTTTTCTTCTATATAAAGATGACTGTTAGATGTTATCTTCTAGTTTAGGAACAACTGCAACACAATGTTTTCGAAAAGATGCTTAAAAATACATTACTATTTATTAACCTACTATGCCATTGCGATTAGCGTAAATGGCTGCTTGGGTGCGGTCAGCTACTTCAAGTTTACTGAGGATGTTACTCACATGTGTTTTTACCGTTTTTACCCCAATAAATAATTTATCACTGATCTCTTGATTGGTTAAGCCATCACCTAAACATATTAACACATCTAGTTCTCTATCAGTAAGCTTGTCATGTGGTTTTTCAGAACTATTTCGAAAGCGATTCATCATTTTATTTGCTACTTTTGGTTCAATTACATTTTCTCCACGAAATGCTTTGCGAATTGCATCACTTATTTGATCGGCTCGTGATGTCTTTAGTAAATAACTAAACGCTCCGGCTTCTATTGCTGGAAATACTTGTTCATCATCATAATAGCTTGTTAAAATGATGACTTTACACGCTGGATTGATAGCCATCACTTGCTTAGTTGCATCGATGCCTGTACCGCCCTCCATTAACAAATCCATTAACACAACGTCAGGTTTGTTCTTTTTTACTAGTTCAATTCCTTCCTTGCCATTTTTACCTTCACCAACTACCTCAATATCCCGCTCAGTCATAAGATAGGAGATAATACCTCTTCTTACCATTTCATGATCATCTACAACGACCACTTTAATTTTCTCCTCCATCGTGTTCTCCTCCTTTAAAAGGTATGCGAATATCGATATATGTTCCTTCTCCAACATTGGATTTCACGCTAAATTGTCCTCCAATTTCTTCACACCGTTCTTTCATCGTGTGTAGACCATATGAAGCCATTTTTAAATTCGTTACATCAAAGCCTTTGCCATTATCATATACGTGTAAAAAAATATACTGATCTCTTTTATATAAGTCGATTTTCATCTTTGATGCGTCAGCATGACGTAAACTATTTGCTAAAGCTTCTTGAACAATTCTAAATAAATGATCCTCCACTGCAAATGAAAGGTCATTTATATTTTGGATAGAAACTTTAAATTTGATCGGGCATCTTTGCTCTAACTCATTAACAAGCTGGTTAATTGCTTGATCGAGAGGCTCTCCTGACAAACGCACAGGTCTGAGATGAAGCAAGAGAGCTCGCATTTCCACTTGAGCTTGACCAGCCATATCTCCTATTTCTTGAAGCTGTTTCTTAGCTAAATTTGGGTCATCATCAATAAGTCGGACTGCAGCTGACGATAACATACTTAACGCAAAAAGTTGTTGACTTACTGCATCATGAAGATCTCTAGCTAGTCTTTGTCGTTCTTCAACAACCGCAACTGTATGCGCATTATTAGCTAACTCTGCTTTTTGCTCTGCAAGCCGTTGTAAGGAATCTACTTGTCCCTCAATCTTTATCGCTAGTTGGTTTAATTCATCACTAATTCTACCAATTTCATCTTTTTCTTCACTTTGTATACGCTCTGATAAATTCCCTCTCGATAGCACTGTTATATATGTTGAAACATCCTCTATTCTTTTTTTGATAGACATGCTATTTCGGTAGCCAATAAAAACACCCGATCCTATTGATATACATGTAACAAACAACGTCATCCACAAGATTGTAGGAATGTGTATGGATTGTGTAGGGAAAAACAAGAAAAACAGCTGTAAACCAACAAAGAAAAGGATAGTTGACACTAGAGCAGCTACGAGATGGGAGCGAATAAATTGAAAACGTATACTTATAATATTTTTAAGCATGAGCTTTTCCTCCTACACTCGATCGACTCGAATTGAACCTGCTTTTAATGAAAGATGGATTGTTAGCTTTCTCGTAGCATTTGAATAGTTGTCAGACTCGAAGCTTATAGTATTGTGGACTCCGTCCTTTCTAAGTTCAAAAACTTTTACTTCTCCCATGTTTACTGTCGTGTCGATCTTACAAGCAATATCTTCTGGAATAAGCATTTTAATGTCCCCAACTAATCCTTGAATAACTATTTCAGTTTCTTTATCAGGGATATAAGCTCTGCTAAAATCAAAATAGTAGTCACCAATCATATTCTTAATATTAATTGGTTTAACAGCCCAATTTTCATCATCGAATTTCATTGTGCCTATAGAGAAATTTTTCAAGATAACCCCCTTTGAGTCGTTAGGTATATCATCGTCTTCATCATAGAATTCACTGACCTTTTTCAACACTTTATCCTTCCTTTCACTTGACTTCTCGACTTTTATAACTGTAATTTTCCTGTTACGGAACATTTCCAACCCGAGAAAAATGAAGAAAAGTGGCCACAATTTATATACATCCCAAAATCCAAATTCAATAATAAAAAATCTATCAAGTATTAGTAATGACCCAAAAATTATAACAAAGACTCCCTTAAACCATCCTGTTCTTCCCTTAGTAATTACCCATTCTACCACCCATTTCAAGCCGATGATGACGAATAAAAACGGATAGAAAAAGTGAAAAACATCTCTCACATTTAGTGTAATAACATTAATATTCATCAATAATAGTACGATCCCAATTCCAACTAATAAAAATCCCCAAATAAATTGACTAAGTGTTTTCATAATAAACCCTCCAGAAAAGAACCTCACTTGTGTTCTCCCCATAAATAATTTGACTTTAATACTGAATGTTCCTTCTTATTCACTCTATTTTATAAATATACTTTAAAAGGATTGTAAACATTGTTGCTTTAAATAAAGCTGTTTTCGTATTGATTGTTGTTTTTCGTATTAAGAAATAAACTCGTACACAACTAGAGATCGGCATCTTTTCTGCTGTACAACGATGACTGACAATATAAAATCACTTTTTTGGTACTAATTTGATAGCAATAGTAACAAATCTTACGAAAAAAGCCTTAAATAAACAAAATGATTACCTATTAGATCGAAATTCGACTAGCAATCTGTCAAATATTTTAATATTATACCATTATTATAAACATACCTCATACGTAAGAAAACATGCTACGGCACGGACGGTTCTCAGTCTGTAGACCTATTGTTTGTCTTAACAAAAGGCTCCATGAATTGTACGAAGGAGTTAGCACGATACTGTAAAGCACACTTAGAAAGATATAAAAAGAGGAATTTCAAACCTCAAAATTACTGTTGTAATCGGACAAAATAGCAGGTAATATGATTGCTCGTAAAGCAAGAACAGTGTATGTTAGAAAGCTTAAAGCAAAGTGTTTTTGACATTGGATAACCGAATAGACAAACACTAATTTCAACGTATCAAAAAGTCTAATTACTAGCTGTAGAGATGTTAAGGAATACATAATAAAAGACCTCTAAATTTAGAGGTTAAAGTTCAAGGAGCTACTAATTCGACCTTAATTCTGTCTGGGTCTTCAAAAAAAACTGCATAATCATTTTTCCCTCCTGCGAAGGGATGTTTATCAGTATAAAGGATTTTAACACCCTTTTCTGTTAACTTTCTTGTCATATCGTCAACTTGTTGCCGTGAACTTGCATGGAAAGCCAAATGATTTAAACCTACCCTGCATCTATGATAGGGTATGTCCAAAAACCTTTCATCAGTTTGAACGAAAACAATGTATGTGTCTCCAATTTTCCAACTTTGACCACTTTCCCACTCCTGAAAAGGTTCATATCCTAATTCTTCTAATAACCAACTCCAAAAGGCAACTGAACTCTTCAAATCAGTAACATTTATTTCAATATGATGTATAAGCCCTTGTGGCAATTGACACCCTCCTTATCTCTACTTTTTAACACAATTATTTTATCAGATCATTCCTGACCTACAATTATTTATCCTAAAAAAAATAATTTTTTAGAAACGGCCTTTTTCATTTAATAATGAGCTCAATTGTATTTTTTTACTGACCTTACCGACTCTCGATAGCAACAAATTTTGCGAAAAAACCTTACAAAAAGAGCACATCAAAGTCAGCTTGATTAAACAAATCACCACCCTCGCCTAATGCAAACTTATAGTAGCACGCTACCCTTCACTCTTCTATCATGCTAATTTTGCCATTTAATTTTATCTTTCGTTTTAAATTAACCAACCGCATTGTAGTTCGTGATACCATATCACCTTTAAAACATCGGCAAAACCTATAAATATTACCTGGATCGAGATATGAAATTTCAGTTAATAAAGCAACAAAAAATAAGAATAGACCCTTGAAGATTATGAAAAATTTCTCGTTAAAAATAGTTGAATGACCCAAGCAATATTACCTAGGTTGCATATGTTATTTTTAACGAGGCAATTAGGCCTCATTAATTATCCTATAAGGAGGGTTATAAGTGGCAGAATATGGCGGTGGCGGTATTTTTGCATTAGTAGTCGTGTTGTTCATTTTATTAATCATAATTGGTTGTGCTTGTGTAGGCCGTTTTGGTTATTAATATGCACGCTGAGATCTCTCACCACAATTGATTTAAAGCTTAAAAAACACCCTCTTGGTCACCAATTAATGGGACCAAGAGTTTTTTTATTCGGATCTTTTATGATTGCTTAAAATCTTGCTAAGATATAAGAACTTACACTTCACATTTAGTGTTCGTAGCATCTTTTCTCCTTTTACAAATATTGAGATCTCAAAAACTAATCATACAGTTTATTTTTAAGTAAGGCTGTTTTTGCATCAGAAATAAACACGTACTTAACCAGAGTTCGTGGTATGTTTGTTTCTTCTGAAAAACGATGACTAACAATATAATACACAATTTTGAAACTACTTTAATAACAATAGCAACAAAGTTTACGAGAAGAACCTTTATAAAAACTGCTTGTACAATAGGTTTTTTCACAATTTATTGTAACACTTGCACAATTGTAGTTTCGTGGCTTTTGTACTTCACTTCACGGTTATAATCCTAATAAAATAATAACAAGGGATAATCTGAGCAATTTTGATGAAATTTTCTATATTTTTCACTAGAAAAATTACACAAACATAAATGAGGATTTGCTAAAATAATAGTAAGCTTATCATCTTTGTTAAACAACTTGATCTTTATTAGATTGTAAAGGAGGATAAGAGTATGGAAGAAGCTAAAAAGGTTAAAACAATATGTGGCTATTGTGGCACAGGTTGTGGACTTGTTTTAGAAGTAAACGATAATAAAATTACTAGAATACGTGGTGATAAAGAAGCTCCTGTGAATAAAGGACAAACTTGTATTAAGGGAGCTTTTGCATATAACTATGTGCATTCACCTTCAAGATTAACATCCCCACTCATTCGTAAAGCAGGAAAACTAATACCAACTAGCTGGGAAGACGCTTTATCTTTCATAGCTAACAAATTAACGCACATTAAAAATAATTGGGGTACAGATGCAATAACAATGTTTGCATGTTCTCGTTCAACAAACGAAACAAACTACATTACTCAAAAATTTATGAGAGCCGCAATTGGAAATAATCATATTGATGGGTGTAACCGTACTTGACACGCTCCTAGCGTCGCCGGTCTGGCGACTATACTTGGAAGCGGTTTCCCTACCAATAGATTAGAAGATTTCGATAAGACAGATGTCCTTTTATTAATGGGATCGAATACAACCGAGGCCCATCCAATTATTGCTAACCGCATGAAAAAGGCTGTAAAAAAAGGGCTAAAGATCATTGTAATTGACCC
Organism: Nanhaiella sioensis; assembly: GCF_046557775.1. Lineage (NCBI taxonomy): Bacteria > Bacillati > Bacillota > Bacilli > Caryophanales > Bacillaceae > Nanhaiella > Nanhaiella sioensis. Next base: position 4,427,839 of record NZ_JBKAEG010000001.1, on the reverse strand, counting down.
ACGGGAAATAGATATGGTTAAATTTGCTGATGAACATTTACAAATTAATGTTGGTTCTGACATCGCGCTAATGAACGCATTCATTCACGTTATATTGAAAGAACAGCTGTATGATGACAACTTTATATCGCGCGTTACTCATGGTATTAATGACCTTCAACAGCAGGTAGCAAAATATACTCCTGAATTTGCTGCAGCAATCACCGGTTTGCAGCCAGAACAAATAGTAAAAGTCGCAAGACAGTATGCAAATGCACAAAATGCAATGATTGCATACACCCTTGGCATTACTGAACATCATAGTGGTGTCAATAATGTATTCGATATAGCAAACTTAGCCTTATTAACTGGTCATATCGGTAAAGAAGGAAATGGCATTATGCCACTAAGGGGACAAAACAACGTTCAAGGTGCAGGCGACATGGGATGCCTACCTAATCAACTACCTGGCGGTTTCAAGGTGAGCAGTCAGGTGCATAGAGAAATGTTTGAAAAAGAGTGGCAAGTGTCAATAAACCCCCATGCCGGAGATACCCAAACGAGAACTTTTGAAAAAATGGAAAGTGGCGAAGTAAAGGCATTATACGTAATCGGCGAAAATCCTCTGATGGCGGATGTCCATATGTCACATACGAAAAAACTTTTGGAAAAGCTTGATCTATTAATTGTGCAAGATATATTTCTTACTGAAACAGCTGAATTAGCTGACGTTGTTCTACCAGCACGTTCTTGGAGCGAGGTAGAGGGTACGTTTACGAACACAGATCGTAGAGTTCAGCGTGTAAGGAAAGCGATAGAGCCAAACCCTAACACAAGAGAAGATTGGGATATTTTATGTGACCTATCTACGAGATTAGGCTACCCTATGAAGTATCAGTCTACTGAAGAAATTTGGAATGAAGTACGTAAACTAGCTCAAGAAATGTACGGTGGAATGCCGTATGAACGACTTGATCGAGAGAATGGGCTTCACTACCCTTGCCCAACAGAGGATCACCCGGGTACATTATATTTACACGATCGGTTTCATACTACTGAATTTACTAGCGAAAAAACATCATTTGTTCCTGTCTCATATACAGCACCATTAGAATTACCAGATGAGGAATACCCTTTTACCCTTACGACTGGAAGAAGGTATGAATCGTATAACACACATACGCAAACCAAATTCTACGCTGATGGAGTTAAAATAAAGCAAACAGAAGAGACAATTGATATGCACCCTGACGATGCGGTAAAAATTGGCGTGGATGATGGGGAACTTGTCAAAGTAAGCTCACGTAGAGGAAGTGTCAAAGTGAAAACAAAGCTTACAAATAAAATGGTCCCTGGGCTTGTCTTTATGAGCTTTCATTGGTCTGAAGTTCCGACAAATATGTTGACACTTAACGAATATGATCCCATCTCTGGGACTGCAGAATTTAAATCATGTGCCATCAAGATTGAGAAAATAACTTAACATGTCCTATCTTGACATCAATACAACGTTTAATTTTGAAATGGCTTTGCTACTACACTCTTCGGAAAAATCAATATAGAGCTAAAAAAGCTGCTATCAAAATAAGTTTTGATTGCAGCTTTATAAATTTGAGCAATTGAAGTATGCTCGATTTAATGATCAAGTAAAATAGATCCTTGAAGTAATGTTGGTCAACCTCTCCTCCTTAACACCGTGAAAAGCTTTGGGCTCGAATTGAACGATACATCATTTTTCTCCAGCTTCGATCGCCATTGCATCCTTTACCATATGAACAAATTCAAACTCCTTCTCAGTATTAGCATTTTGTTCTGCTACTTCCAGAACATGATTAAATGTCCCTTCCTTTGCCCAATAGCTACCTCGTAATATCTCTGCAAATTCTGCAACTGCAGCAATAAAGTTAAAATCTGTTCCAGCATCTCCTGTTATAGATAAAGGTTTAGTGATTTCATTTATTTCGTTAAGTTCCACATCAGTAAACCTAAGGTGAACGTCTCCAATATTATTTGGATTTTCCGTTTTCAATTTCAGTTCATATAGTGCTGTTACAGTATGACCTGCACCTATCTCACCACCATCAACTGTATCGTTCCGAAAATCTTCATCATCCACGTCCCGATTTTCATAGCCTATTAACCTGTATCGATCCACTGTCTCGGGGTTAAATTCCACCTGAACCTTCATATCTTTTGCAATTGTATATATAGTACCAGTTAACTCTTCCATGAAGATGCGACGAGCTTCTGAAAACGTATCAATATATGCATAATTTCCGTCACCTCGATCAGCAAGCTGTTCCATTAACACATCATTATAATTTCCCATACCAAAACCAAACGTACTCAATGTAATGTCTTTCTTGGCATATGATTTAATTTGTTCTAATATGCCATCAGCACTTGTCTCACCCACATTTGCTACTCCATCAGAACAAAGGATAACACGATTAACTGCACCGGGATGAAAGTTTTCTCTTGCCATTTCATATGCCATTCTCAACCCATCCTCAACATTTGTTGATCCTTCTGGCCCAAGTTCATTTATAGCTCGTTCAATAGCCGTTATGTTATCTAGGGAGCTCGGTTGTAATACCACTCGTGCATTTGATCCATAAGTAACAATACTCACTTTATCTTCAGGCTTTAACTGACTTAACAGTAAATGCAAACTTTTTTTAACAAGCTCTAATCTGCCTTCTTGTTCCATAGACCCAGATACATCAATGACGAATGTTAAGTGTGCTGGTTTTCTATCATTCACATTGATTTCTCTTCCTTTAATATCAACCCTCATCAGTTTATAGCCTTTACCAAACGGTGAAATTGACCCATCGACACGGACTGAAAATGTCTCTTTTTCTGGAGGAGAAACATTTGATTCGAAATAATTAACAAATTCTTCAACTCTTACAGCATCATTCGGTGGCATCGTTCCTCTTGATAAATAATTCCTTACTACACTATAAGACCCTGTATCTACATCAACAGCAAAAGTAGAAAGTGAATCATCTTCAGTTGAAACGAACGGATTTGTACCGTAATGTTCAAAATACATAGCATCATAAGTAGCACCATTTGGAAGAGAATTTTCTATACTAACTGGAGTAGCTTGATCGTATGAATGACTTGAATCAGTTTTAGCTTCGTTACTTTCGACTGCTCCAGAATCTTCCTTCCCCCCACATGAAGCAAGTATTAACATACATACTAAAAGGACAAGTATTTTTCTCATTATTTTGACCCCCTCATCCAATAAGACGAATGAATGAAATATTTGTTACAGTGTTTAATACTATAAATGTACTTTTTTGGTAACTAATTCTATAGATTTGTTATAATGTGATGTACAATATTTTTTTCATTTGTACTTGAATTGCCGTCTAAAGGAGGGGAGATAAATGCCATTCAATAATTTCAACAATGGTTTTGAGCAAGGCTTTGAGTTATTTCAAATCATCCCTTATATAGTCATATTTGGGTTTATAATGACCTTTGGAATTTTTATTTTTGTTGCAATAACGGGCATGAAACAATGGAATCATAATAATAATCAACCAGTCTTAACTGTTAATGCGATTGTCGTGACAAAGAGAATGAATGTTAGGAGACGTACTAACCACCATAATGACCACCCTACTACTAGGTCTAGTACAACGTATTATGCTACCTTTGAAGTTGAAAGTGGTGATCGCATGGAGCTACAAGTTAGCGGCAAAGAATATGGTATGCTTGTCGAAGGCGATCAAGGAAAATTGACCTTTCAGGGGAGTAGATATAAAGGATTTACACGATCTTAACTGAAATTTTTGCAAAATCGTTACTTGATACTACAGCAACATGTATTTGTATCATTTTCGATCGACGGCATAAACATGGGGTATCTTCACGGGGGAAACTGTTCTTATTAAATAAACTTACAAAAAAAACCCGAAGTGTAGCTTACACTTCGGGTTTAGTTTATTTATTTTGTTCCTATTACAGCTTTACAACGTTTTCAGCTTGAGGGCCACGGTTACCTTCAACGATATCAAATTGAACTTCTTGTCCCTCTTCTAAAGTTTTAAAGCCTTCACCAGTAATTGCACTAAAATGTACAAATACATCGTTGCCGTCGTTAGCTTCGATAAATCCAAAGCCTTTCTCAGCATTAAACCATTTTACTTTACCAGTTGTTTGCATAATAATACCTCCAAAATTTAATAATATGCTTCATTATCACTTCTATACAAAATAAAAAATTCACATATTATAAAAAGTACCAATGTTGAAGTGATAACTCTTTATAATACATGAATTATTTACTCCATTAACTATATTTATACATAATTTGACCTAAATTACTTTTATATAAGATTACTAGCACAAATTAACATTCCTTCATCTAAAACAATGAAAGCCCTACCTCTCTTTCATCCTTGTGACTCCGATGATCACGCCAGTGAATTAGAAAAATTCAAATATAGACTGGCATTATATAAAACTTGATAACAAACGTTCGATGCTAAAGCACCTAAGTCATTATAACATATTCATGTAAATTATCAATATGTTTATTGATTTATATTGGAAAAAATTTATATTACCGTATTTTTTTAGTTGAATTTAATATCTTTCAACTGGTAATAATATACTGAGTTGTTTACCTTAAGCAATCATTATCATTTGATAATAAGTGTAACTTGTTACAGCTTGTCAGAATTGTACTAAATAAAGTAAGGAGACATAAATTTATGAATTGGTATGAAAAATTAAACCAATACTTTCCTATTGAGGAAATGAAGTCTAAGGAGCATATGGAAGCTTTATTAAAAGAAAAGAGTAATATTTATTTCAAAGATGAAGGACTTCATCACGTCTTGATGTATGTCGAAACAGAAGAGTTCATCATGATCGATTATTTATTTGTCTCAAAAAATGCGCGAGGTCAAGGATTAGGGCATAAGCTTATTGACAAAATGAAGCAGCAAAATAAGCCAATACTACTAGAAGTTGAACCACTTGATTATGAAGATACAGATACAGAAAAACGCTTTCGATTTTATAAACGTGAAGGCTTTACACATGCCAAAAACATTACTTATCGCCGTCGGTCATTAGCAACTGAAAAGGTAAATGAGATGGAAATTCTATATTGGACGCCTCATAACGAAACCGAAAAAGACGTTGAACAAACGATATTCCGCAGTATGAAAAAAACGTATGAGCACATTCATACATATAAAGACGAAAAGTTTTACGGTCAGTCATATCAACCAGTTGAAGAGGTACTAACCTTTGAACATGATAATAATGATTCTAATAACTCTCATCCAAATTTATAGTTAATGTGTGTTCTAGGTAATCCTAGACACAGGTTCTCCTAAGACATTGACTAAGTTCATTTACATCAATCAACTTAATAAAAACTATGGTGAGCAACAGGATTTAATTTAAGAGATAGCGTAATAGCTTGACTTCCTAGTTGCTTCCAACCACTAAAAAAGTCTTCACGATTTAGTTTTCTATTTTTTTCCTCAACAAGAGGGTCATTTACATAAACATACTGACTGTCAAATCCAGTTAATAGCACAGCATGTTCCTTTTTAGTTATTTTAATCGAGCCTGTAGATGTTTCCCACGTTTCCCAGTATTCTTCTGGTACTACATTAAAAGTACTTGTTGTAATTACCCATACAGGCACTCCTTTTTTCAAATAATCTTCAATTAATGTAAACGGCTTTCCAGTTAAATTAATAATTTGCCCAGGCATGTAACGATTTGCTAGGTTCTCAATTGGTTTATTGTACACAGCATAGCCAGCTTTATCGTATGAATACATATCGCCAACAAACCCATCATTAGGGTCTCCGTACAATCCGTGCTGATAATAAGGTACTTTCGGAATTTTTGCTGCTAATTCCATTTTATCTATTTGAATACCAGCATATGAAAGTAGCATCGCAAGACTAGTAACTTCACAACCTCTTGGAAGTTCAGGCAACTGCTGAAGCAACGGTGCTTCAATGACCTTTTTCGATAATGACTGTAAATCATTTGACTTGTATAACTCTTCATTACTAATTTCTGTCGAGTTGCTACGAAGTGTTTTTGCTAATTCAACTGATAATAGTTGATTAGGTTGATTTATACAGCCGTCACTTAACATTACTATAAAGAATAAACAAATAAGAGTATTAATTTTTTTATACATAAGTACACCTCCAAAAATGAACAAGTCGGAATCATTCAAACCATTGTTCAAGGTAGAGCATACCTTTTCTTATTTAAAAACTATAAAAATGATAGAATACACATCAGCAACTAAAATGTAATTGAAAAACCAACAGAGTTTACTAAAAAAGCCTATTAAATGAAGAAATAAACACGTATAAAAAGTGTTAGTTGCATCTTTTCTTTTATATATCTATGACACTATATAAAAGCCACACCTTGCAGTTCTATTTTGTTTAATAGCAAAAGCTTTTACGCTTTAGAGGCTAGCTCAAAGGAACAAGATTATTAAGCACATTGCTAATTCTCTAGTAATATTACTATGCGTACTGTTTTTTTATTATTATTTTATTTCCTAATATTTAATTAATGAGAAAGCCTGATCACATATTGAACTAAATATTGAAAATAAATTATTCCTTATAAAATATGAAATTGTTAAGAATAGAGAAAACCTACTATTTGACATGGAGGATACCTAATGGACACAACAAATATTGTTCGTCAATTCAGGGATGTTGGTGGAACTTTACTAACGGCTATTATAATTAGTTACACAGTTTTAGATCGTGGTCTACTAGCTACTTTGCCTATTACATTACTTCTAGCATTTAGTTTATATTTTGTTGGATACAAGATATGGTGGATGCTGTCCACCACTTTAAATTGTGTATTTTATAATAAGTGCCACAGAAGCTACTGATATTAATATCTTCATTTTATTTAACAGCATTATAGAAATTTGTGCTGCCTACTTATTAGGCGTGTGTATTAAAAAGTTTAATGAAAATTATCGAAAAACTAAGTATATTATTTTATTTCTTTTCAGCATTATCTTTGCAACCTTATCCATAATCGTGCACAGTTCAATTTATGGAACTCCTTTAGAGTATTTCACCGCTAAGAATAATGCTATGATCTACATAAACGAAGCCTATAACGGTGATCTAGAAATTTCAGGTGTTCATTATAATTCAATTTTAAATGAACATATTGTTAATGTTATAAATAAAAAGGACAGAAGAGATGAAGGAAGACTATATTATAAAAAATATAGTATTTTCGATGATTACCACTATCGAATCGAAAAGAGTCAAAGTGAATTGATAAATAAAGTATTCAAGGTAATGCTGAATCAAAATATAAATATTTCCATAGAAGAAATGAGCTCACAAGTTACACTTCCTAAGAATAAATACCTTACTAAGGATATATACTCTGGAGTTGAACCTATTGGAATTAGCCTTAGCATAAAACCTCATGCTCCAGATACTTACTTTGTTTCTAAAGAGGCTTTTAGCAAAGAAGCTTTTAACATTTTAAACACGTTTAAGAAACTAGGATTTACGTACGAAAGTATTGATATAGAATCTTTTTTAGCTGATGGTAATACATTCTATTCTATTTCAATTGAAGATCCCATTGAATTATATAGCTTTGAAACTGTAGTTTCGCAAACTAAAGAAATTGTTGAAAAAAAATAAAATTATATTTCTATAATGAAAACCATAGAGATCAATGTGCTGCACAGCATTGAAAAAAAAAAGATGTGTACAATTACTTTGGGGAAATTAATGAAAGAAGTTAGTGTAACTTACCTTCTACAAATGATGATAATGCAGTAGAAGAACACTCTTACACTTAGAAGTGATACATTTATTAGGAAAAACGCATCAAAAAACTTTTATTGATGAAAGAGTCTGTCAAAGAAAATTTGAAGAACGTGGTGGATTTGAAAAGAAATATTTTTTGTAGCACAACTACAAACTAATAAAAGAAAGTAATGAAAGGCTAAATACAGTCTTTTATTATGCACTCCTTAACTTTACATTAGTTATATTTTCCACGAGCCTAGAATAAGTAATTGTCTGAGGTGATGCACATAATTTCACTTAGAACAAATAACCATTCTCCTTTGAATTTTCTTCGATTAAATCGATAGCAAAATTCGTCTAAATAAGATACGAGATGTTCAGGGTCGAGTCCTTAGAATGTTACTCCAATAAACTCCTTTTGCATATTCACAGTTGGGTACACAACACGACCAACATCCCAGTATTTTTTATGCTTTAATGAAAACCGGTAATGAATTTCCTCTTCTGTTACTAAATAATTTTGAAGTCACACGTACACACAAGGATTCTAAGTTCTGAAAGAATCTTATAGTTCTCTAAATAAAAAGCACCTCTATTATTGAGATGCTTTTTCCCACTTCTAAAATATGTATGATATTAATAATTACGTACAGAATTAATATTCAAAACCATTATTTACTGATTTGAATGTTCTAAGTACTCTCCTGCTTTTTTCCCTTAATCCTAGTCAGTAAGTTCCGGCTTACCATTAATTAAAACAACATTAAAGTATTCACCAGCTGGTAGATTAATTTTTTGTTTGTCTACTATGGTATAAGTGTTTCCTCCATAGTTAAATACAAGGTTATTACCATGTTGTACTGCATTTCCTTTGTGAACTGTTAGAATATTGCTAACTTCACCTCCACCACTACACCCGAATAATAGAATCGAAGTGATAATTAAAGAGTAAATAATTTTCATAATAACCACCTATTCATCAAAATATGCTAAGGAAGAGTTCAAGGTCTTTTTCATTTCTTCACTTTAAGTTTTTTGGTCCTTCACATGGCAGCACCTAAATTGTCATTTTCCTGAGTAAATTATCATCGTTAACTATATCTTCAATACCTCACTTAATCTCATTTATATGCTTCAAATTACAAGCATTCTATCGTTAATAGTTTCGAACCCAATTTCATACAATTTAGTAATTTAATAAACTTTACTGGAGAAAATTGAACAACCTTCCTTTTTTTTCTTAGCCTAAATGTATCAATAATGGTACCATTTGTAAACTAAATTAGGAGGATTTTGTGTAGTTCAACCGACAAAAAATGACAAACATTATGACAACACCATTCTTAGGATTTTATGGTGTCTTGTTGGTAAAGGTAAACTATGGGATTGGTGTGCTTTTTTTATATGAATAAAAAAGTTTGAAGTTAAGACGTGACGGAAGGAAATGTGTTGAAATATACTTGTGCATGATACCGCCCGTTCAGATGTATGTGTAATTGGTGTTGTCGAAATAATCTCTCCATATCCTGTTTCCACATTTAAGTAAACTTGAATATCAGTGAATCAGGTGAAGATCCTACTCCACCTAAATTCACTGATTCCACCTATAGAAGCGGGGATCTTAACCATCGATGAGGGACAGTATACCCTATTTAGTTATATTCCATTTTGAATGCCCTCTAAAAGGCTAGGATAGAAAAGTTTCACTTAGGGATACCTTACAAATCATCAAAACCATTCACGTCTGATGCTTTTGTATATTGACGAGATTTTTGTTCAAAAAAGTCTGTTTTACCTAAATCGACTTCTTGGTAAGCGATAATCCATCGCAATGGATTTTTTATCGGTGCATGAGGAAAAACATTTCTACCATGCCCTAATTGATGACAACGTTTATTGGCCATATATTGAATGTATTGCTCCAATTCCTCAAACACAATTCCATCCATTTTATTACCTATTATTTCACGACCCCATTCAATTTCTAATTCTGCTGCCTTCCGGAAGGTAGCAATTGCATACTGCTCTAGTTCTGGGGTGTTATACTCAGGGTTTTCTTTCAAAACTTCTTTATATATTTTTTCAAATAGACCTACATGGATTTGTTCATCTCTATTTATATAATTAATCATCGTTGATGTTGCAACCATTTTTTGATTTCGTGCTAAATTATAAAAGAAAGCAAAGCCACTATAGAAAAACAAGCCTTCTAATATCACATCATATATAATGGAGTGCAAAAAGTTTTCGATGGATGGTTGTTCAGTAAAATCTTTATATCCATTCGTGATAAAGTCATTGCGTTTTCGTAACGTATGTTCTGTACGCCAATATTCAAACACTTCATCCTGAATTTTTTTTGGTACAATGCTTGATAAAACATAGGAATACGAGTGATTGTGAATGACCTCCTGTTGAGCTAGCATAATCATGAGTGCATTGACAGAAGAATCTGTAATATAGTCAGCAACCTTACTTGCATAGTCAGATTGAATGCTATCTAAAAGAGCTAATAATCCAATGATTTTCAAAAACGCATCCTGCTCAACTTGAGAGAGCTGTGGAAATTGTTTTATATCCTTTCCCATATTAATTTCAAACGGTGTCCAGAAGTTTGCTAACATTACTTTGTATTTTGGGTATGCCCAAGGAAAACGGACGTCATCCCAGTTTAATATATTTGAACTTGCCCCGTTGATCATACTTGTTGAACAGTTGGGTGCTTGTGCATCCATAAGCTCTCGTTTTGCAATTGTAATCATCATTATCCCCCTCTTTTAACTATGACAGCTATCGCAATCTTCAATGTCAGCAGTTGATGTTGAACGTACATAATAGGTTGTTTTTAATTCGTTTCGCCAAGCAAGTGTATGAAGCTCCAATAATTCTTTAGCCTTTACGTCATTCCGAACGTAAATATTAAATGAAATTGATTGGTCGATATGCCGCTGTCGTTTCGCATTTTGCATAATACTCCACTTTTGGTCAATTGTATAAACCGACTTGTAATACCAGTTTGTGTGAGGTGTCAAATCTGGTGCAGTAACTGGTATTTTATAGTTCTTTTTCTCTTCAGAGTATTCTTTTCTAAATATCGGGTCAATACTTGCTGTAGACCCTGCAATGATCGAAGTTGATGAATTAGGTGCTACTGCAAGCAAATAGCCGTTTCGAATACCGTGCTTCTTAACATTTCCTTTTAACTCATTCCATTGTTTTGAATGATATTTTCTGTATTCGAAATATGCTCCTGATTCCCAATCTGAGCCGTAAAATGCAGGATAGGGTGTTTTTTCCTTAGCCAATTCCATGCTAGCTTGAATTGTTTCGAACGCTATTTGTTCATACAGTTCATCACAATAAGCGACAGCTTCATCACTTTCCCACGCTATACCTTTTAATGCTAATAAATGGTGCCAACCAAATGTACCTAATCCAATCCCTCTATATTTTTCATTCGTTATTTCTGCTTGTAATACAGGAATTGCATTTAAATCTATTACATTATCAAGCATACGAACTTGTATTTTAATTAACCTGTTAAGGACATCATCCTGAACTGCTTTAGCTAAAGAGATTGATGATAAATTACAAACGACAAAATCCCCAGGCTCTTTCACAGTAATGATTTGACCATCATCTACCATTTGTTCAACAACAACTGTAGGACTCATATTTTGCATAATTTCTGTACATAGATTACTACAATAAATCATCCCTTTATGTCTGTTTGGGTTTGCTCTATTTGCTGTATCTCGGTAGAACATATATGGTGTTCCTGTTTCTAACTGTGAAATCATAATAGCCTTGAAAATATCTATCGCTGCTACAGTTTCTTTTGAAAGGATCGGATTGTTTACGCATTCCCAATATTTATCTCGGAAAGACCCTTTGCCACGCTCCTCATCAAAATAATCCTCTAATGAAAAGCCCATTGTTTTTCTTACTTCGTGTGGGTCAAAAAGATACCATTCACCACGTTTATCAACAACTTCCATAAATACATCAGGTATACACACTCCGGTGAATAGATCATGTGTACGAAGTCTTTCATCTCCGTTATTTAATCTCGTATCAAGAAACGACAATATATCCTTATGCCATACATCTAAATAAACTGAAATCGCTCCTTGCCTTTGGCCAAGCTGGTCAACAGACACTGCCGTATTGTTTAACTGCTTCATCCAAGGTATAACCCCTGATGAAACTCCTTTAAACCCCTTTATGTCACTACCTCTCGCTCTAATTTTCCCTAAATAAACACCTATCCCTCCACCATTTTTAGATAAATTCGCGATGTCTGTATTCGAATCATATATTCCTTGCAAGCTATCATCAACTGTATCTATAAAACAACTTGATAGCTGGCCATAGCTTTTTCCTGCGTTAGCAAGTGTTGGTGTTGCAACCGTCATATACAAATTAGAGAGTGCCCAATAAGATTCGTTAATAAGTGCTAATCTATTTTCCTTATTTTCGTTCATCATCAATGTCATTGCAATGATGAGAAACCGCTCTTGTGGTAACTCAAATACTTCTCCTTGATGAGATTTTGCCAAATAACGATCCGATAATGTTAATAAACCTATATATGTAAAATATTGATCTCGCTCTGGTACGATAATGTCTGCTAATATATCAATTTCTTCTCTTGAATATTGTGAGAGTAATTTCGGACTATAAATTCCCATCTCCGTCAGCTTTAATAGCAATTGATAAAATGAACCATAGTGGTAACCTGACGACTCAGCTCTATTTTCAGTCGCTTTTTGATAAAGTGAATCAAGGTATATATTTGCAGCAAAGAAAGTCCAATCAGGCTCTAACGATGTAATCCTTTCCAGTGCAGATAATATTAACATGTTGGTAAGTTGGTCAATATGCCATTCATCTTTATTCTCAAGAGCCAGCATTATTTTCTCTCGATATTCATCAAATGATAAATGAGGAAATCTATCAGCTATTTTTTGAACATAATCTAAAACCATTTCAGACGTACCATCAGCCAGCTGCTGATACTCAACTAATACCTTTTGCATTCTTTCCATCCCCTTTTAATAAAAATGCGTATGAATCTCGCCTGCCTCCAACATGCAATGAAATCATTACACATGCTAGGTATATTGTGAAGTGACTCAATGGGTTAGAAGGCAGAGCTAGACCCTGTTCATCCTAAAATATAAAAAAGCTCATCCTTAGTAAGATGAGCGAACAGAACGATGGATATATAAAAGAGAGAATTATCACCCTTTTAAGAATAGTCATTCAACAAAAAAATGTTTGAATGATTTTTCTTCTCCTCGTCCTATCCTCCCAACTCCCGAAGAAAATAGCACTAAATAAAAAAGGCAGGTCTCCTGACTTGTGCTTCGCTTTACTTTAAGCCCCTTCCCATGAAATCGTACTTCACAGTGGTTTCGCTTATTTCATCAGCACTTACAGTTGCGGGTACAGTTTTGGATTTTCACCAAATTCCCTACATGGAGATGTTCTATATTTCTCGAACATCTATACGTCGATTTTTCGACACCTTTTTTACTAGATAACAAAATATTGTATTATCAACTTAATTATACTACTAAATATTGAATTTCAATTTAAATTATAATAGGTTTTGACATTTCTTGCAATAAGAACTATACGCAAATAAGGAGTATTTAAATTAAAAGATTAAAGATGACAGAACTTTGTCAGGTAACATATCGATCATCTATATGTATAGTATTGAACGAAGGTAGGTAACATTAAGCAGTTCAGAAATATTGTGTAATTAAGGTAATATGACGTTTACACCACGTAAGTACCTTGAATATTTTCAATCTTCTACACATAGTATTTTTGAAAGGTAACAAAGTGTAGTAATTGCTTAAAGGAGGGATTATGTTGTCAAAAATAAAAGATCTTTTAACCTATGAAGATTTTTTTATGAAGAAAATATTTAGTAATAAAGAACACTACTGGGAAGTATTACAAATATTACCTAATTTTATTCAGACAATATTATCAAAAAAAAATGCTACTATAAATGGTGAAGTAGAAGATAAAAATTCTGTGAATAATAAAAACATTTTTGTTGGTAAAGATAGTTTTATAGAACGAGGTGCATATGTTAAGGGACCTGCTATAATCGGTGAAAATGTTAAAATTTATCACGGAGCATATATTAGAGATAACGTAATCATTGGTGATAACTGTATAATTGGTAGTTGTTCGGAAATCAAGCATTCTATAATACTAAATGGATCTAGTGCTCCTCATTATAATTTTGTAGGTAATTCAATACTCGGTCAAAATGTAAACCTTGGTGGTGGGGTACATTTATCGAATTTTAAAAATGTACCTTTTGGAGGGAAAATCAAAGTAAAGACCATAGATAATAAAACTATTTCAACTAATTTAAATTACCTAGGTTCAATTGTAGGTGATAATTCGAAAATTGGAGTTAACTGTGTGTTAAATCCTGGTTCAGTTATCGGTAAAAATGTTCTTACTTATCCCAACCTAACAATACGAGGTTATATTGAAAATAATTCACTTGTCAAAAACATAAATCAAATTGAGATTAAAAGACTTCTCTAATTTCCGTTCGAGATAGTTATATATAATGATAACCCGAGATAAACCTTATGAATACAACTTATCCAATATTATTTTTCTATTATCCCATTTCTTTTCAATATGTCTATGATATACAATGCCCTATGTTTATAAGTATGATTTTTTGCGACCATGTCTTTACCTCGTTTCCTTATAACATCTCTTTCCTCAGTTTTTAATAAATAATGCTTTACTAATTCTACTGTTTCTTCTTTTGAAGAGGATGTAATTAAGTGATACCCTGGTGTAAATAAGCGTCTTATTTCTTGTGTATCAGACGTTATGAGAAATCCTTCTGAACCTAATATTTCAAAAGTTCTTTGTGTAAGCTGATTTTGCTGGTTTTGAAGGCCTATGATGATATCAGAGCTACTATATACTTTTGGAGTTTCTAAATAATGAATATAACCATGGATCCAGTCATTAGGAATTTGCACACCAAGTATATCTTGCATGTTCTTCCAACCTACTCCCCAAAAATCAACTCGTATATTTGCTTTTATTAACGGCTCAATTAATGTTTTAGTAGATTCGTAACGATAAAGGTTAGTGTTTTTTCTAAGAAGATGAGGGTATGCATTAGCAACTACTGCTATCGACTTAGTATATTTAGGTTCAGATTTAGTAATATAATGTGTGTCTGGATGATATCCAAAATCTAAACGAGCTGAAGGTAGACCTAACTTTTTATATACTTTCACCAATGAAGGACAAATAGTAAATATAAAATCTATTTTACTATTTTTAATTAATGGTAATGTAAAAGTTTTAGTATGTGTGGGGTCTTCAGTAGCCCAATAAACATGTGGGATATTTGTTTTTTCAAGATATTCCTTTAACCAACTTTGTTTTTCTTTTCTATGCTCTCTCGTCCATCCCATTGAAAATATGATATGAGGATTATAATTAGCAACGGTATTAAAAAGTTCGGATTTTGATGATATTTCACAAATGTTAACTTCATGACCTAAGTCTTTAAAGCCTCTAGGCAGTCCGTGAATCCACATCGGGTGTTTTTCTAAAAATAAAATACGCATTTTAAACACACTCTCCGTATAACTAAAATCAGGATTTATAAATATTCAAAGAAAACCTCCCCGTTAAGGGCATTTCTTTGTGATATATAAGAAAATGTCTTATATCGTTGGTTTTTAAATGTTTTCTAATATTTTTAGACGTCGTCCCTGTGGTGTACCTTCATATCGTGACACACACACTATGTTTACTTTTTCTTATCTTTTTTAAAAGTAGTGACGTTTATGCACCGACAAGTACTATCTAGCATATTATTTAAATCGGTATTTACATCTGTAATCGATAATCTATACCTATGGCTGCCTATTGGTGGAGTATCACAGACTGTGTTATTTGGGGTTAATGTGAAAACACTATTCGTCCTTTCATCAAAGACATTATACGTACATATTGTTGTAGAATTCCCACCTGTAATACGTTCTACTACATAATTTACATCAATTGGTCCTAGAGTCATAGTGTCCGCTTGTAAGTCTACCATGGAATCAACCTTTAAGATCCAATCCTTTTCTTTAACCATTATCGAATCAGTAGTTAATTCTATAGGCACAAACGGAGTTTGAGGGTTACCGTCTGATAATGTGAAAGTATCAAATTCACAATTACATATTATGTTGTTATTAGAATCTCCTTTACATTTACACTTTGACATAATTCACCATATCCTTTCAGTAATTTATGATATTTCTCACTCCTTCTATTTATATTCATATTCATACCATTTTGCAAAGGGCATTAGCCAAAGTTCTGATGAAAAATGTGAGTTACATTAAGTGCTTAGTTTAAACTGTAACACCTCCTTCAATCGGTCATAAAATAATTAGAAAAGCTTTAGAATTGTTTACCTTCTACTAATATAAAAAAAGAGGTGAATAACATTAGCAAGCCAGAAATTAGTCTGTGTATGATTGTAAAAAATGAAGAAGAAGTATTAGATAGGTGTTTATCTTCCATAATTGATTTAATAGATGAGATTATTATTGTTGATACTGGATCAACGGATAGAACGAAGGAAATAGCAATTCAATACACAGATAAAGTTTATGACTTTGAATGGGTGGACGATTTCTCAATCGCCCGGAATTACTCTTTCTCAAAAGCTACAAAAGATTATATTATGTGGCTTGATGCAGATGATATTGTACCAGCAGAAAGTCAACATAAAATTGCTGAATTGAAAAAAATTCTTGCTGAGCTTAAACCTGATTCTGTCATGATGGTATACCAGAATAGTCTAGACTCAGATGAAAACACCATGTTAACAATCTATCGTAATCGTATATTGAAAAGACAATGTAATTTCAAATGGCATGGATATGTTCATGAAGTAATTGAGGTTTCAGGTAAAGTATTAAAAACAGATATTGCTATAAAGCATAAAAGCGAGCGAAGGAAATCAGATCGAAATATTAGAATATACGAGAAAGCCATAGCCAAAGGGGCAACCTTTTCTCAGAGGGATATTTTACATTATGCTAATGAATGCTTGGATCACAAATACTATGAGCAAGCCATTCATTTGTATGAAACCATTCTTGCTATAACAAATCAGGATAAAGAATTTAAGTGTTATGCTATATGGAAGATTGCTGATACTTATATTAACCTTAAAAATTATGACAAAGCGATTGAGTATTGTTTAGGCTCTTTTAAGGTTGATTCTCCAAAAGCTGAAATATGTTGCAGGTTAGCAACATGCTTTCAGTTAAAGAACGACATTCACCAAGCCATCAGTTGGTATAAAATAGCGACAACTATTGAAATACCTCAATTAGAAGATTGTGGGTTTCCCATTTTTCAAGAATCATGTTACACATGGATTCCTCACCTAAAATTATGTGCTTGTTATATATATTTAGAAGACTATTCAAAAGCAAAGGTGCATAACGAGTTAGCAGAAAAATATGTTCCTAATAGTTTTGCTGTAAAAGAATACAATCGGTTCTTACATGAAAAACATCTAGAAAGCTGAAATTCCAGAAAATTAAACGGCAACTAACCCACAATCCGTTATAATTTTGGGTTAATTGACATTTATCTGAAGTGTGCATATTCCTTTAACTAAATCGGTATCGGAAGTTCTGTCATGGGCAGAAGGCGTGAATCTTCGATTGCTGCAGTCCGATGTCCAATACCGGCAAGGTAGTCTTGATGACTTGAAAAAGCAAGAAACGACTGCACGCTGTTCTGGCGGATTAGCATGACAAGATCCCACCTTTCGTCTTCTGGACCGATAAGAAACTCTCCGCTACCACCAAGAAACATCACTTCTCCCCCACTTTCACGGAGAAATGGGAGCGTGTGCTCAATATAGCGGTTGAAAGCTTCAGCACCGCTAATTGGGACCTCCGATGATAGTTCAGGATTAGCTGTGTAATCGGCAATATCACGAAAACGCAGCAGGTTCAGCATGATGATGCTACCCTCATATCCGTGTTGCATGAACCTCATACCAGCACGTTGCGATGGTTCGATGTAACGAATGATTTTAGTCTTCTTTACACTCATTTTCTTCACTCCTTGACGTAATTTAAGTCAATAATAACAAAAGACATAAATTATGTCGATACTTTTGACATGATTTATGTCTTTTTCCTCAAGCAAAAATATTTATTGAAGTGATCTATCCATTAGCCCAATAAGCTTTACTCCACAATATGGTCCTAAAATGAAGAAAAGCACTAATCCTTGTTACAGATTAGCGCCAGACTGTTGAGACTCAATTTACCTTATATAAACTAGGATTGTTCTACTAAAGTGTTATTTTACTACATTCCTTATAGCATGGATATTTTCTAATTGTTTCTTTACAACTTGAGTATGTTGAACTGCTGCTTCATAAAATCCATATTGGTCTGAAGCTCAACGTGTGTTGAGTTTTATGTTATTATTTTTCCTCGACTGTAAGAGATTTTACATTATTGTTTCCAACTGGATTATCACTTAGGTCTTTATCACTCACTGTAAATAATTGACTTGTCCCCCCAAAATTAGTTCTTGTGTACAAAGTCGCTTTGTAATCACCGACAATATATATGGAGGATAATGAGCCTTCCGTAATTCCAACTTCCTCTGTCGTGGAATAAGCCCCGACTTTAGTAATCCTTTTATACGTATTTAGTGGATTATAGTTTTTATCTTTAAATAAATAAACTCCTTTTGGCAATATCATAAATGAAGAAACTTGGTTTTTGCCAACATTTGAACCAGATAGCCACTTTGATCCATCTTTATATGAAGACATACTTCCCTCATAATTCATATGTTCATATAATACAGCAGCCCAATCTCCTATAACGAGGACTGAACTTAATGCATCATTAGGAAAACCACCTTCACACCCATCCTTAGTAATTAATCCACACAATAACCAATTATTATATCTATTGTGTTCTCCTTTGAAGTTTTTATCTTTAAAGAAGTGAACACCTTCACCTTTTACTATTTTGATAGCAGATGCTCGATTATCACCTATATCTCTATCATCTAATGTTTTGTCACCGCCATCATTAAACCAAGAAACTTCACCATCATAGCCTTTATATTGATAGGTTATTAGCGCATACGGTCCAACAACCTTCACTGAAGATAAATCATCATTTGGAAAGCCGATATCTGCTTGAATATCATCAAATGAAGTTATTCCATCATTATTTCTAGATTTAAATAGCATGTCACCCATATACTGCGATCCAGTAAATAGATAAACACCATCTTTCTTTTCTTGCACCTCTAAAGATGAAACCGTATTAGCGCCAATTTCCTTTGAATCTAAGTCACGGAAAGTCGCATTGCCAAATATCGTTTGAGTTAAACCACCATAACTTTTATCTTTGTGTAGTGTAACGTATACATCTCCTCTGACTAATAAAGATGATAGGCTATTATTCGGAAAATCTATTGAACTCACATCAGATATTTTTTGACCTTTACTGACTGCAACACACTCCCCGTTAAATCCTGTTTTAGTAAAAAGAAATGCAGTTTCTGTTACAGAAAAGTTATTAGCTATTTTAGAAGTTGGTGATTTTATTAATTTATCATTATATAAAACTTCCTTTCCAATATAAAAATCTACGTTGTTATTTTCAACTAATACATCGTATAATTCAGCAGAAATATTCACTGAAGCATCTGTACCTTCAAATGTCCCTACTTCTTCACCGCCTGCGTCAGGATTACCAATATATACTCTATAATATGTTCTCTCTCCAGCTGGTAGTTGATCATCTTCCCAAGAAAAAGGAATAGAACAGCTAGTTTGAATAATATCCCTTAACGATGCGGCTGTTAATTCGACTTTCCCAAAAACCTCATTACTTGGACGTGATACAGTTTTATATAATGTTCTGTTATCAAAAAGGGTATCTTCATGATAAGACTTGATCCAATAAACATTATTTTTTTCTGGCTCTACATTCACGTCTAACCAGCTCGTAACAGTTGGGTCTTGAATGAGTGCTGCGATACTATCATTTTTATATACGATAAAGCCGTCTACATTCGGGTCAGAAGTTTGATCCCAAGACAAAGTTGTCGTCAAATCTGCAAATGATGAATCTACACGTACATTTGATGGTACTTCTAAAAGAGAATCTTCAGGATAAATTGGTACTTCCATCGTTGCGTAGCCTTTATTAACCATTTTGATGACATAAGAATTTTTATCAGGTCTTAGGCCATAATCGTCTAGGTCATTTTCAAACGCTTTGCTAAGTTCATGAAAATGATTAGCTTGCGTAAAATTAACTTTAGATTGCGTAACTAAGTTATAAACTGCCCATTTATATGGATTTGCACCAGCTATTGTTCCGAAAGGCTTAGTAAATGATTCTGTGTTAGCCTCATTAATCGTTCTAGAAAACGCATAGCTTCTTGAATCAGAGTAATTATAATTTAAGCTTACGCCTACTTTAAATTCTACTGCAAAAGCTTTGCTAGTAAATTCAGTTGAAATACCTAAGCCAAACCCATGAGTAAGTGTTGCCATTTCTTGCTGTGACTCGGTCAGTCCATAAGACCTTTGAAAACTAGCCGTAGCAGGCCCACCCGTTTTCTCATTCCCATATGCAGCTCTCTCCCACCATTCTTCTACATCCAAAGTCAATCCCTCAGCAAAATATGAGTTTTTGTCCAATAATAAAGTAATTTCTCTAGGAGTACCGACAGGAAAAACAGAATTTAACAACCCATTATCAGGGCTATATATTGCTCTGAATGTGTCAATATTTGGATCATATTTATCTAACGCATTATTTAGAACACTTAAAGACTCGCCTGCAAGCTTTTCATAATATTCCGCATTGTAATAATGATCATTATAACCAGGATCAACGATAAAATTTATCGGGATATATTCAAATGGTTCAATTCCATGAAATATTGTTCGATTTTCATATGTGTCGAATGGAAAAGCCTCGTTGTCATCAAGCGCAGGAACAATTAATTCTGGTTCCACATAACCGTTGCTGTTTCCCCTTTCTCCAACCTCTTCTACATTAGTAGTATCTGTTTTTAGCGATTTCGAAATAGATCCAGATGCTGCAGAATCATCAGGTAAATATAATTGATATGTACCTCTATCAATTACTTCATATCCTGAAGGTGCTACTAGCTCTTCACTTTCATCATTTACAGCACCAAACACATTTGAAGGAATACAAATAAATAATAACAGGAAAAAAATGATGTTTATCGAATATTTAGTCGAACTGCTTACTATACTTTTCATAACCTCACCATCTTTTCAATTATTTTGGGCTAAAGGCATTAACATAGGCTCTTTTCATAAACTTTTGGCTAGGTATCAACAAATAAATTTTTTAATATGACTTGAGAAAGATGCCACGAAGCTAGGTATAAACGCATTTATTTCATAGTCAATAACAACAATCAATGCAATAACAGCCCCGAATTAAGAAGAAAAACTAATTGTGAAGTATAGCTATTAATCACCTCCTTAAATTAAATAATAAAACTCGGTAAAATTTGATAGATTAATAGAGAGAATAACAACTTTAGTAATGAGGGATTAACCATTTGACTAAATCATACAAAATTCGATATATTTCAACAAATTCGATTTTTGACTGTATAAGCCCATTTTAGTGAGGAAATGATCTGTTATCAGCTTGGAGAATAGAATCGGAGAGGTTTTAATAAATATATTGATGTACTGACAGTCAAGCGCCCGAATTGGATAGTAAGATACTCTGTTTGAACAGTATTCATAGTAGTAACGGCAGTCAAGCATCTTGTTTGGATAGTAATCATGGTTGTTCCGATAGTAATGTACCTTGTTTGGATAGTAATCATGGTTGTTCCGATAGTAAAGTACCTTGTTTGGATAGTAATCATGGTTGTTTCGACAGTAAAGTACCTTGTTTGGATAATAATCATGGTTGTTCCGATAGTAAAGTACCTTGTTTGGATAGTAATCATGGTTGTTTCGACAGTAAAGTACCTTGTTTGGATAATAATCATGGTTGTTCCGATAGTAAAGTACCTTGTTTGGATAGTAATCATGGTTGTTTCGATAGTAAAGTACCTTGTTTGGATAGTAAACATGGTTGTTCCGATAGTAAAGTACCTTGTTTGGATAGTAATCATGGTTGTTTCGACAGTAAAGTACCTTGTTTGGATAGTAATCATGGTTGTTTCGACAGTAAAGCATCTAGTTTGGACAGAAAACATAGTTGTTCCGATAGTAAAGCATCTAGTTTGGACAGTAATCATGGTTGTTCCGATAGTAATGTACCTAGTTTGGATAGTAATCATGGTTGTTCCGATAGGAAAGTACCTAGTTTGGATAGTCAACATGTTGTTCCGATAGTAAAGCATTCAATTTTGATAATAAGTATTATTGTCTGAAAATATTATTCTAAAAAATGGTAAAATAGCTTTGTATTTATCTAAGGAGGAGGTATCTATAATGTTATATTTATCTAACGAGGCATCTATAATGTTAGCCTTATTACCGCTTGGACTTGGGACTTTATTGATAGTTTTATACCCTATAATCAACAAAGAAAGTAAGACCTTTGCAAGGATTAGTTTTATTATGGGTGCATTGATCATATTGATCCTATTATATATTTTAATTTCACCTCATATTGTTATAACTTATTATTGATTTAGTTCTTAATCTAGTAGGTGGATAACAGATGATGAAAATAAGGAGATTTTACACATTGGAGTAATAGATCGTGTTAAATAATATTAATTGATAACTTATATGAGGTATGGCTCCCATTAATAATAAGACGTATTCTATTATCTAATGCCTGAAATCCCCCCTTTCTGGATAATAAAAAAAACAAACCATTCCTCGGCTTTGTTTTTTTACTAGGCTGTTTTGCAATTGATTGTTGTTATTCGAACTATGAGATAAATACGTATAAATCAAGTATTCGTGGCATTTTTTCTCAATTATAATAAAGTCAATTGCATAAAATTAAAGAAGAAGATAGATTATCGAACGTCACTGGTGAAATCGGATCATTTACTCTACACTATTTAGAACTATCAATAGACACCAACCCTACCAACAGTATCTTTGCGATACATACATTCGCAAAAAAAAGAACCGCACACCTGCTATAAAAAATAACAGATGTTCGGTCATCAATCTTTGAATTCTCAATATATTATTTACTGTACAATTTACTAAAAACCGATTAATTTCCTCTGTTTTAATTACCTAAATTTTCAATCGCGTAATCGGCTTCTTCTTGTGTGAATTTTTCACCATACTCAGACACCAATTGGTCTCTTATCGCTTCAGGTGACATGCTCATTGTTTCCTGGTAACTTTTCGCTTTTTCCAAAGCATTTTTATTATAATCAGCCATTAAATTATCAATTGCATATTGGGCTTCATCCTCAGTGAATTTTTCACCATGTTCAGACGTCAGTTGTTCGTATATCCCTTGCTTTGACATATACATAGTTTCCGAATAGGATTCCGCTTTCTTTAAAGCATTTTCTTTCCATTCATATTCTAAATTATCCATTGCATACGTCGCAGCTTCCTCAGAAAATTGTTCACCAAATTCTGAAGTTAATTGATCGAAAATAGCAATTTTAGACATATTCATCGTTTTTGCGTAAGATTCAGCCTTTTTCAAAGCAGATTTGTATTCTACAGGAACATCATCTTCTACGGTTTCTTCCTCAACATCATCTTCTACGGTTTCTTCCTCTTTCTCTGTTTCCTCAACTTTAGATTCCTCGTTTGCCACTTCAGCAACAGAAGGGCTGGCTTCTTGTTCTCCCGTATCTGCTTTTTCATCCCCCATTCCATTGACAGCCAATGCAATAATAGCAAGAGCGATAATCCAAACCCACCATTTTTTATAGAATGGTTTTCTTTGTTTTGGTTGTTGTTCCATTTTCCATATCCCCCTAATTTTGTATTCCAAGGAAAAGTATAACATAATATTCCAAAATTTATTTATTAATACAAATAAATTTCCAACCCTAGTAGAAAAAGTCGACTGTGGAGAAATATATATATAAATGGATATTTAAAACTAAAAGATTATTATTTTATATGCACAAAATTAAATTTCATGTGAACAAATAAAAAAAACTCACCTATAGGCGAGTTTTTTTATTTGTTTATATTTTATATTTATCTATCAAAAATAATAATGGCTCTGCTAAATTAGTCTCAATATCAACAAAGCTTACATTACTAGTTATTTTTTTATGTGATCAGGACCAACATGTATTTCAACATTATACATTGTCTTATTAAATCCGTGTGGGAAGCCTCGTTCTAATTGTTGATATGTGAAGTATGGCTTTTCAAGACCTTCTTCAACAACTACTCTATAAAATCCCCCACCTACTTTATCTTCCTTTAATTCGTTATCAACATAATAGAACCTTACAGGTTGTACCTCACCAGCAACCTCTTGAGTGTAGTATCGTTTATATTTATCGATAATCTCTTCGTCTTCCTCGGCTTTTACAACAAGTTCTTCACTATATTGAATCTCTTCAATTTCTTGGGTAAGCACCTCTAAATTATTAATATAAGGTAAGACGTACTCTTGCTCCCAATCTTCCATTCTTCCAGGAAATTCTTCATCATTGGCAAGCGCTTTTTCATAATCAAAAAAGTGTACAACTGATAAGGCGACCACAAGTACAGCACCTATGATCATATGGCTCTTTATTCTTTTTACACGGCTAGAGCCAGCTAATAATGCAATATACAATAATAAGATAATGGCTAATACAATCACTGTTTGCCAAGGTTTCAATAAATCCACAGCTTGCAACTCTATCTGTGAACCAACCTCTATAATTTTTTCAACTGTCAATTTCTCTCTCTCCTTTTCGGAAACGAGACCCTCGACACGTTAACGCAATAACGTAGCGGTGGTCAGGCCCCGAGTTTTGCTGTAGCCTTCTTTTGTTTTTGTAACTTCTAATATTGCGGGCATGGCATTTTTTAATTCTTGGACGTGCGATATGACACCGATCATACGCCCGGTTTGTTGTAATTCAACGAGTGTGTCGATAGCTTTATGAAGTGCCTCTTCATCAAGTGATCCAAAGCCCTCGTCAATAAACATCGTTTCGATTGAAATTCCACCTTCGTAAGATTGAATAACGTCAGTCATACCTAATGCTAAACATAATGACGCATTAAATTTTTCTCCACCTGATAAGGATTTCACATCTCGCCTTTGTCCCGTGTAAGTATCATAAACATCTAACCCTAACCCACTTTGTTTACCTCGTTTTTCTAAACGTTCACTACGAACAAGGTAATATTGCCCATATGAGAGTTGCTTTAATCGCTCATTGGCAGCAAGAATGATTTGCTCTAAAAATTCAATCTGTAAGTATCTTTCAAAAGAGATTTTCTTTTCATTATCTCCACGAACAACGTTATATAGATCACTCATCAGCCCTAGTTCTTGTTCGGCATTTTGTTCCGCTTCACTAGATTCAACAATTAATTGCTTTAACTTCTGTGCCTCCATCTTGTAATATTCTGATGTTTGCAAAGATTTTCTCACTAATTCAGTTTGTTCTTTTAACTCCATAACACGTTGTTCTAGTATCTCTACGTTACTTCGTTCTTTTCCAACAAGCTCCTTGTCGAGCTCTTCGACTTGCTTTCTTGTAGTATTTAGTGCCACATGGAAGCTTTCGATTTCGCCCTTTAATTTCTTCATAGCTTCCTTATTACGCTTTGCACTCAAATATTCTTGATCATTCTCAAAATTTGCTAGACGTAATTCAGTGTAAAATGTTTGTTCAGTTTTTTCAAGCTTTGTTTTTGCCTTTGCTAACTGATCTGTTACATTTACCACATTTACGTTAGCTGTTACAACATTTTCATTGGCTTGTTTAAATTGGTCTTGGACCGCTTTCCACTTATGCATGAGATGATTCTTTTCGTTAGTAACTTTCGTTATTGTCGCTTGAAGCTTATCTACAGAACGAAGCTCCTCACTCACTTTTGTTATATTTTGTTGTAAAAGTTCTTCCTCTGTACCATATTTTATCGTAACCTCTTGATATCGTTGTTCAACTTGTGTCCTTTCCTCTTCTTCTTGTTGAAGAGAAATCTCAAGCTTAGCGTATTCTTTTTTATATTTAGCTACAATTTTTTGGTCCTGATCTAGTTGCTCTACTTCAGCTTTTAGTAGTTTTCCTTGAATCACTAATTGATCATATTGTTCTTGCAATTGATCTATAGAAAACCCATAATGCTCAATTTGTTCTTTTTTCTCTTCAAGCTGTATACGTAAGCTTTCATAAACTGCTTTTGCATTCAAATATGTTGTTTCACATAAATTTTTTTCTTTTTTATGCGATTCAAGCTGTTCTTTTGTAGTCATATCTTCACTTAAAAACGCTTTATTTGGATGATCAATACTACCACAAACAGGGCACGGTTCTTCTGGTTGTAACCTTAAAGCTAGTAAACTAGCTTGTCCATCTATCCACTGCTTTTCCAATTGACTATAAACTTGGTTAACGTATTCATACTTTTTAAAGCTCTGTGTCATTTTATTATATGCTTGTTTACCTTGTAAAACTAGCTGGAGATATTCATTAACAGCCTTAGATTGCTCTCTTAAATACAACAATTGTTTATGTTTGTCAGGCAGAGACTCAACCTTCGATTCAAGCGTTCGAATTTGTTGAAAGAGCTCCGTTTTTTTAAGAGAATTTGTTTTATGTTGATTTTTAAGTTCATTAAGCTGGCCGCTTAAATGTTTTAGCTCACGACTCAATCCGCTTACTAATTGTTGTTTAGCATCAAGTTCTTGTACAGTAGGTATTAAATCGTGAAGACGGTTTAATTCTATTGATAAAGCTTCACGTAAACCTTCTTTTTCTTGCTCCTGCTCATAAACTTTTTTCACTTGATCGAAAATTTGTTTCGTGCTCTCTAACTTCTTTGTAACAGCTATAAGCTCATTCTCCTTATCGTGAACTTCTAGCTTTACCATATTTACTTGTTGTTCAAAAACTTGGAGCTGTTCAGCTTGAGTAGCAAGCTCTAATTCATCCACTTTTAACTTTATTTTTTGCTCTTGACCTAATAGATTTGAGAGCTCTGATTTTTTTGTGTTAAGCAAATCCAAACGTTCATTGACTACTTTGCCACGGTGTAGTAGCTCATAGGTTTCATCATATTTTTTTTGTTCCATCTTTTGCTTTTGCAACAGTGATTTTGATTCCTCGTCAAATTCATCAATCTCTTGATCAAGTGCTGATAGAATTTGATGTGTATTATTATGCTCTTCTTTTAGAAGTTCAGTTAGTTTAGACCCCTCACGATCGCGCAATAACCCTTTTAGCTGATCAAAATATAAGCTTCGTTCATTCAACTTATTCATATATGTTAGCTCAATTTCTTTTTTCATCTCTCTCAATCGATCAGCTATCCGTTTAAACGAATCAGTTTTAAAAATGCGTCTAAGTATTTCTTCTTTATTTTCTGTTTCTGATGTTAATAATTTACGGAACTCTCCTTGTGGTAGCATAACAATTTGACGAAACTGGTCTCTCGTTAAGCCGATGATTTGTTCAAGCCTGTTATTTATGTCAGTAACTTTGAAACGATCTACACATGGAATTTCTTCACCATTAGTCAATTGCTCATATAATTCATAACGCTCACCTGTTGGTGTCTTGTTACCTTCCTTGACATGTGATAGCTGTCGAAGGATACGAAATTTCTTACCCCTTAGCGAAAACACTAACTCTACTGAAGTATGTGTATCATCATCTGCAAAATGACTTCGTAACATTTTCGTATCTTGACGTTCTTGCCCACTTGCCTCTCCATATAAAGCAAAACATATAGCATCAAAGATCGTTGTCTTACCTGCTCCTGTACTTCCGGAAATAACAAACAACCTTTGCTCACCTAATTTAGTAAAATCAATTACTTCTTTATCCTTATATGGACCGAATGCGCTTATCGTTAAAGTAATTGGCTTCATGTCCGTTCTCCTTCCCCTCGGAGAATTTGCTGTAGTACATCCCGAAACAAATCTTCCGTATCTTGCTTCACTTCAGTACCTTTAACGTCTGTATAAAAAGCTTTAAAAAGTGATAACTCGTCCATTTGTGTCCGTTGATTATTTTTTTTCTGCGCACCCTCTGGCATATTTGGTATATTTATCTTTTGCTCAATATGCATAGCATTAGGGTAAACAGCACGAATTTTTTCCATCGGAAATAGTACAGGATGATCATCTAGCAATCTAACAAACACATAATCTTCATTTTTATCATGTAATTGGATATCCTTCATATACCCTTCTATCGTTCGCATATCACGTCGAGGAGAAAATAATCTCTTTTCTATCGATGTATTACCTACATCATCCATCTCGACGATGTAAAAACCTTTGTTATGTGTCTCTTCAGAAATCGAGTATTTTAATGGTGATCCTGCATACCTGATTTTATCATTTCCAACTTTGTGTGCCTGATGTAAATGACCAAAAGCACTGTAATGAAAATGTGAAAAATAACTTGCATTTACTTGCTCAGCTCCACCAATTGCTAGTGGTCGCTCCGAATCACTTGTATTTTCTTCTTTTTCACCTTTTGGTGTGACAAAATGATGTCCAATAAATACATGCCTGACGGTATTATCCATTTGTTCAGTTATTTGAGTTACTATGGCTTCCATAGCATCATCGTGGCTTCGTATCTCTTCATTTTTTAACAAGTGTTTGACAACGCCAGGTTCAGCATAAGGTACTAAATGGAAATGAACTTCACCGAAATCATCTCTTATAATAACTGGTTCTACCTTTTCAGAAAGGTGCCCGACAATATGTAGTCCAGCTGCTTTCAACACACTGCTTGCAAAATGAAGTCTACCAGGGCTATCATGATTCCCTGCAATTACTAAAACTGGGGTTTGTAAATCTATTATAATTCTTCTTAATATTTCATCTAACAGTTGAACTGCTTCTGTCGGAGGCACAGCACGATCATAGACATCACCAGCTATAATTACAGCATCTGGTCGTTCTTGATCAACTGCTTCAATTAATTGATTTAGCACATATTCTTGATCTTCAGTCATATAAACACCATGAACTAATTTACCTAAGTGCCAATCAGCTGTATGAAAAAATTTCATCTATTACACCTGCCTCATTAAAATCTTCTTCTATTATATTCTTAAAAAGTAGTATAGTAAATTCTAGATTATCATGTGGAATCCATATCGGATGTTGATTCATTCATACCTTATCTACTGAACGACATTACTTTTGTTGTTCAGTAATTAATTCCGAATAAGAAAACAATAAGCTAACTTGCAATCTATATATTAAATATTTTTATAATTTATTACATAAAAGTGTTATAATGGAAGTAATATAATAGTTGGTACTCAAGGGTGTGAAGGCTGAACCCGTCATTCCGTATTGGAGAGGGGGTGATGCCTTGACGGTATATGAAGCGGTGAGCTTAATGGTCTCTTTTGGGATTCTCATCATCGCGATACTGTCTTTCGATAACAAGAAATAACCACCCTTGAGCTTGTCGGCAAAGAAGGGTGGATTATATCATCCGCTGCCTTCCCCTTTGAGGGGAAAACTATTGTATGAGCAGACTGTTGGTGTTCAAGCACCTATAGTCTGCTTTCATTTTTAATAATATCATCTATCCAATTATAATATAGCATATATAAGTGTAAATTTCATCCATTTATTAGTTCGACTGTTTAACTACCATTCGTAGCAATTTTGCGCCTTATATAAGGACGATGATCGTTCCTTGCATTCCCTTTACTGCTTGTTTTCTCTTGAGAGCTTGTTGTTCTTTTTCACTAAGAACATTGAATTTCGTGCTACTTTTATTTACAGTATTACTTTGATTGTTGTTTTCTAAAGCTGTTTTCCACAATAAGAGATATACACAAATATAATTAACTTACGGACAGCTTTTCTTTCTCTAGATTACAAAAATCATATGATACGCACCAGTTACTCAAATGTGAGTAAAAAAGCACAAAAGTTCACGATAAGAGCCTTTTCTTACTAAGTAAAACAACGTTCATACAATTACTGTTTAGTGACATCTACTCATTTTTTTACGGCGACAATTGTAAAAAAATTGTATTGTTATCGTTATTTTATACAATAACCAATAACAATTAATTCTGTGACGAGAGCCGTAATAATTTTAATAGTAAGATCTTATACATACACATATGAAAATATCTTTATTACAAAGGTTGTTCTAATTCTTTTTCTAACACTACACCCTTTTTCAGGATGTACAAATGTATAAAACCGTACAGAGCAGAACTAATTAACAAGATTCCAGCAAAAATATACACATATTTCACACCAATCCAGTCTGCAAATAGACTTATTCCTAACAAAGAGACAATGGAAATAAATTGTATAAGTGTAGATTTCGCAGCCATGACCTTCGTTAACGTTCTTTCGTCAGCACTATTTTGAGTCATTGTTACTTGTGCCATATCACGCATTTGATAAGCTGGTCCCATTAATACAACTAATAGCAGCGCTAAATAAGCATTTGTAATTAAACCATACGTGAAGGTCAGCATCCCAAATAAAAACGCCCCAGTTATCATAAAGATCGTTAAGTTACCTTGCATCATTGTAGATAGTTTATATATAAGTATCCCACCAATGATTGCACCTAAATAATAACCACTATTAATATACCCCCACCATGCTTCTCCTTTATTTAATACTTCATAGGCGTAAGCAATAGTAATTGGGCCAAGCCAAATAGTTCCAACCCATGCCTCAATTAAATCCATCGTAACAATAACCCTTAAGCCTTGATGCTTAAATAAGTATTTCCATCCCTCTGTTATACGGACAACAAAGGGCTCACGTTTAGTATCGTTCATGACAGCTTGTATGTTGATTGTTGCTAATGAACATAGGGATAATAAAATCAACAAAAATGTTAAGCCTAATGTTACATATAACCCAACAAACTGAAGTAGTATGCCGCCAATCGACCATCCAGCTAATAAAAATGTTTGATCTACAGTAGCTAGTAAACTATTTGCACGTACTCTATTGTCTTCTGCTACTGCAGAACGTACGAGGGTAGATTTAATCGGTCCAAACCAACCATTAAAAAAAGAAACCACTGTCAAAGTACTAAATAGTAACAACATAATCGGCATTGTATATTCTTGCACTAATAGCACTGCTAATACAATAATGAATGGCAGTTGGATACTTTGAGCAAATATAAGGATCGATCTTAATGCAAATTTATCTGAAATTGATGGTAGCAAAAATGCACTAATTAACCTTGAAGCTAGACTCAGTATTGTAACCAACGCAGATAATGTAGTTGAACCCGTCTCCTTGAATATTGTCATAACAACAGCCATTGTATACAATGAGAAACCCAAGTTCGTAGACGTTTGACTTATAAGCAATGCATAAAAACGTTTATTCATATAAACCACCTTGCTTTTCCTACTCTCAACAGAATAGGTAAATTATAGCATAGGAATTATAATAAGCTTTCATTAATTAGATTGATCATTATATACGACTTTAGTCTTATAAGCACAGATTATGCTTTCTTTACTTTTGTCAATGGATACAAGCTTAGCAAACATAAAATGATCGTAGATATGTGAGGAACCGCAAATAAATAGTGAGCAAGAAAGCTGGTTGATGGTGTACCGTCAGATATGCTACTTCCATAGTACGAAAACCAAAGATAAATTGGCAATAATTGAAGAAAAGCAATTATGGGTAACATGAAGCTACTAATGACTTTTAAGCGTTTTGACTTATCCTCCTGCAGCTCAATAAAAATACTTGAGCCACCTAAGAGCGCAATAAAAAGTCCCCATGTAATGACCTCAGATTCAACTTGACCAAATAATCCTGATAAGTATATAAATCCAACGAAACATGTAAGTACTCCTGAGCTTATTCTTAGTTTACTCAAATTACGACCTCCTTTTATGATCTCCCAAACAATTTATACCATATAAATATCATTCTATTCTGCGATCACTTCAGGCATGAAACGGGTCCCCTTTCCATTTAACTGTCTCCCTCTTTATGCCAACAAACACAAGTATACAGTCCGTTCCATTAAACCGTGGGGAGAATAATACCTCCTTAAGATAGCTAAGCATGTGAAGAAAAGAGTTCTTATATCCATTCAACTTAACGCTGAAAAACCCATTCTTGTTAACTAATTTTACTGTTTATAGGAAAAACTATCATTATTTGCACTGTATTTAAGCATAGATTTCCAGTTTTTTCGTTTAGCTCTTTTAAAACTTTTTCAACATCCATTTCGTTAAACTAGCTGAGGTGAACAAATTTGCTAACCGATAAAGAGCTCATAAAAGATATTCAAGCAGGGAACCAAGCATCCATGGAAGTACTCGTAAAAAGACATTATAAAGTAGTATATGCCTTTGTTTATCGGAAGATTGGCGATAAAGAAACCGCTTATGATTTAACACAAGAAATTTTCATCAAAATGATGAAAAGCATTCATAGTTACTCATCGAAAGCTCAGTTCCAAACATGGCTTTTAACGATTGCTGTGAATCACTGTCGAGATTTTTTCCGATCAAAAGCCTATCAACAAGCATCACAGACAGAAGAATTTGATGAGAGCTTTCAGTCGAATAAAAATGAAGGAGTGCATTATATTTTTGAGAGAAGTGAGAACAGACAAATGATCAAAAGTGCAATTCACGAGCTACCAGAATTTCAAAGTGAGGCAATCTTATTAAAATACTTCCATGACATGAAAATTAAAGAAATTGCCCAGGTGACAAATACGAATGTCTCAACCGTAAAATCAAGACTAAAGCAAGGTATGGCCAAATTAAAAATGATTTTAGAAAGGAGTGGTTCGTATGAGCAACAGGGATGACATAAATCTTCAAATTAACAAAGAACTTGAACACTTCAGTACATTAGATGATTTTTCAGTTGAGTTTCCGAGTGAGGATGAAATGTATCAAACAATTGATACTCTTAGACAGTATGTGCCTGAAAGACAGCAAAAAAGCAAATTAGATAAATTAGCAGATTTGCTGCGACTATCAACGAAGGAGATATTTTTTATTGATAAATCATTTTGGATTACCAATCTCACTTTTTTCCTAATTGGTTTTTTGCTTACGATGAACACTTCTGGTAATCCATATTTTGCAATAATGTTACTTTCTCCCGTACCTTTTCTATTAGGACTGCTAGAGGTCTTTAAAGGCAGAGATAGAAACTTCCTAGAATTAGAATTAACATGCAAATACAACGCACAGCAGCTGATGCTTTCTAAAATGGTCGTCACCGGTGTGTACAATTTCATTCTCATGGTATTTCTTATTACATTACTAAGTTTTACTGGAGATGGACAAATGTTGCTTACGAAGGTACTCATGTATTGGATCCTTCCATTTACTCTTGTCGCATCATTTGGGTTGTTATTAGCCTCAAAATTAAAAGGGCAAATTGCAGCACCGTTAACAGTTATATTGTGGATAAGTTTCGTTGGAATCTACATGAGTAATGAACAACTCATAGCATATATGGAATCTAGACCAGTCATCTTTTATATTATCGCTTTTTTATTAGCAGTAATATTTTTTATATTTCAAATTAAAAAAATAACGAGAGGTGTTTCCCTTGAATTTAACAATTGAAAATGTAACTAAACAGTTTGGAGATAAATTTGCAGTAAACAATGTGTCATTTGATTTAACAGCGGGTGTTTATGGTTTTTTAGGTGCAAATGGAGCTGGTAAAACAACTTTAATGCGCATGCTCGTGACACTTATTAAACCGACTTCTGGGCGAATTTTATATAACGGTAAGGATATTGAAGTATTGGATGAAAAATATCGTGATGTTCTCGGCTATTTGCCTCAGTACATTGGCTTATATAAGACCTTTTCAGCTGAGAAATATTTAATGTACATTGCTTCATTAAAAGGAATTGAGAAGAATACAGCAAAGAAAAAGATTGATGATCTATTAGAGGTTGTTAATTTAACCGAGCATCGGAAAAGAAAGGTTGGCAAATTTTCAGGTGGGATGAAACAACGGCTAGGTATTGCACAAGCACTATTAAACGATCCAAAAGTGTTAATCGTTGATGAACCAACGGCAGGACTCGATCCGAAAGAACGAATTAGATTTAGAAATTTATTGTCTTCTATTTCGAAAGATCGGATCGTGCTGTTATCAACCCATATCGTCTCAGATATCGAATTCATCGCAAAGGAAATACTGGTGTTAAAGGCCGGTCAACTCATTCAAAAAGAAAAGCCTGATGAGCTGCTCGAGCAAATCCAAGGATATGTATGGACCGTGAATGTCCCAGAAAATGAGGTTCAAGCATTCCAAGCAAAATACAAGGTGGGAAATATAATTCGTCAGCAAAATGAAATTGGACTTAGAATCATTTCTGAAACCAAACCAGATGATAGAGCACATTCAGCACAGCCTAATCTAGAGGATCTATATTTATACTATTTTGATCAGGAGGCAACACAGTGAAACAACTATTGCAGTTTGAACTATATAAAATATTTAGACAAAAGGGAATTTATATTGTAATGGTACTCATGTTTCTTCTATTTAGCCTCGTGATGGTAAGTGAATCGCGAAATGTTTCACCGAAAGCAGACACATACGCGACTGAGGTCAAAGAAGAACTTAACACATTTGCTCAAGAATGGGAAGGGAACTTAACTAGAGAGAGAGTAGAGGAAGCTACTCAAACTTTAGACTCTATACCTTATGCATATACACCAACAAGCTCCTTAACTGACGAAGAACTTGCTAAATATAATATCGTTCAACAAATATTATTTAATGATAATACTACGCGTGACATTAAATCGAAAATAACAGAACTAGAAATAAGGTTAGACAAATTATCAAAAAATGATATTTCTTATAAAACAGCCCTATTGGAAATTAATATGTTAAATCATTTGAAATTAGATACCTTTCAGTATAATCAAGGGCCAATAAACACGATAGATTTTGTTGAAAGGTTTGCTCCATATTTTACTGGAATCTTGATGTTAATTGGACTAGCTTCTATTTTTGTCAATGAAACGAATACAGGAATGGATCAGTTAATATATAGCTCAACTTATGGTCGGAGAAAAGGTGTCACAGCTAAAATAATCGCTTCAATAATTTATGTATTATTCTTAACAATTGTATGGGTCACGTTCAATATAATCATGAATTCATATATTTATGGGAATATTGGATGGAATTCGCCTATTCAATTTTTAAGATATCCAGAATCACCGTATGCTTTAACAGCCATAGAATATTTCTTTAGCCAAATTGGTATTCATCTACTAGTAGCGATTGCGTTTATGGCGTTCGTCTTAACTGTCTCTGCCTTGACAAAAAGCACCTTAGTTTCGTTTATCATTAGCGCAGTAACCTTTTTATTACCGACCATTAACCTTGGTGTTCCTTATTGGGAATATGTGAAGAAGTATAGCTTTTTAAATTTCATGACTGCACCAGAATTCACAAAACCATTTCATGCTATTAACTTATTCGGTGTTCCTGTAATAGATCCGGTTGTGAACTATCCTTTAGTTGCATTATTTACAGTTATGTTTATGATGTTGCTTTACAAAGCGATTAAAAACAAACAAGTAGCATAATTTTTATATTTATGTGGTTACGAGTAAAGATTTACTTGGATAAATATGCTCTCATTCTACTAATCTATAAGCTAAAAACCAGAGATGAATGAAGATCATCTCTGGTTTTTAATTGTATAAGTTGTCATCATTCGTGTTACAAGTTACTAACAAGCTAATAATTTATTATAGATGCGCTGGGTAGCCTGTAATTGTTTGAATAGATTTGTATAACGGCATTAATTTTGTGTACATCTTCTTATATACTTCCCGATACAATTGATCATATAACTCTACATTATCTTTTAGTGGTTCGAAAACATCTCCGTCTTTAGTCATATTATTAACAGCATCTTCAACAGTAGAATAAATTCCCGCTCCCATAGCTCCCAAAATAGCTGCTCCTAATCCTGATGATTCGCTCACAGTAGGGCGTTTAGCAGGCAAATTAAATATATCAGCAGTTATTTGCAGCATTTTATCACTCTTAGATCCACCACCACAAACAACGAGTTCTGTCATAGGGACCTTTGTCCGTTTTTCGATTCTCTCTCTACCTTCACGTAAAGAATATGCCAAACCTTCTAATAATGCCCTATAAAAGTGACCTTTAGTGTGCACACCACCAAATCCGATCACTGCACCCTTTGCATCTGGTCCTGGATACCTAATTCCTGGAGACCAAAATGGTTGTAGTACTAACCCCATTGAACCAGGAGGAACATCTGCTACTAAATCATCTAATAACTCCTCTACAGCAACGCCCGCTTCATTCGCTAGCATCATTTCTTCATTTGCAAATTGCTCCTTAAACCATGAAACCATCCAAAATCCTCGATACGTTTGTACTTCTAAATTATATTGTCCTTGAGCAGCGCTAGGGTATGGTGGTATCAATTTAATTGGTTCTAAATATTTTTTGGAATTCACATTTATTGTTGCTGTTGTCCCATATCCAACACTCCCTCTATGTGGAGCTAGGCAACCTGTCGCTAATACTTCACATGCCTTGTCAGTTGCCCCTGCTATGACCGGCAAGCCCACAGGAAGTCCTGTTTCTGCAGCGGCTTTTGAAGTGAGCACACCAAGCTTTTCTCCTGGCTGAACAAGGGTTGGTAACATCTTTTCCTCAACAGGAATAGCCTTCCATTTCCAATGTTTCTTTGCTGACCACGACTGCTTTTTGTAATCAAAAGGAATATACCCAACTTGGTTTCCTATTGAATCTACAATATCACCTGTAAGTTTATAATTGATGTAGCCTGATAACAGTAGATAATGCGCGGTCTTCGACCAAATATCTGGTTGGTGCTGCTTGATCCAATTTGCTTCTGCCTCTGCTTGTAAATAATGAAGTGTTGTTGTTAATCCAGCAAGTCGAAAAACAGATTGCCACGCTGTCCCAACTTCAGGCCATTCTGTCGATCTGCGTTGATCTAACCAAAGCATTGCAGGTCGTAATGGCTGTTTATTACGATCAAGGTTAACCATCGTTCCCCTTTGCGTAGTTACCGTCACTGATACAACTGCCTCTTTATTTACTTTACCTTGCGCAAATAATTTATTAGAAGATTCCACCAAACAATTCCAATAATATTCAGGATCTTGTTCAGCCCATCCAGGTTGATTTGAAAAATAAGCTGGTGAAAAAATTACCTTCGTATAATCTATTAAATGACCGTGTTTATCAAAAGCTAATGTCCGTACACTTTGAGTTCCTATGTCAATTGCCAAAACCGTTTCATCCATTGTTGTTCCTCCCCCCCCCACGAATAACAAACATGAAACAGCCTCTAAAAAAATATTTAATAAAGTTATGAGGCTTTCTTCATACCCCTATCTATTTCAGTTCCGTTATAGCTCAAAGAAATGATTCAATAAACGTACTTTATTTCCTGAGATGCCTTGATTACTCATGTTAATATGTCTTAACTTTGTAAATGTTAACATTCGTACTCCATAAATAGTTGTAACACCTATCACAATCCACTGTTGCACCAAATTTTATTGCACGATTTCCCTCACTTAACTTCCCGTAATAAATCTGGGCTATACCCTTGCTTCCATAATTTCTTATACCTAGCCACTTCATCGTCCCAACGTTCATCATCCCAATCTAGCAATGACTGTACCTCTACTTTTAGTCGTTCAAGTATGCTAATAGCTCCTTCAGGTAGTATCACACCGAGTCTAACTCTACGGAGTAACAGATCGTCTAAATGAACGATAGATTCGTACTTCGCAGCCCAGCGTAATTCAGCCCATATTGTATTTGAATCTAGTATTAGTTCGCAGCCAGATTGATCCAATTCATCGGCAAATGTTGACCACTCATGTCCATAACGCCCTGATAAGCGACGGCTGATTGTATCGTTTAAATTGCACTTAACATCTACAGCTTTAGATTCATCAGTTGATAGGTCATTCGTTGCTAGCGTGCTAGATGGTGTTACTACTTTTAATACTTTATTAATTGCTTCCTTTGCGAGAATATCAAATGTCGTTAATTTCCCTCCAGTTACAGTTAATAGACCATGTTCTGTCCATACACAATGATCTCTGGATTCTTTTGAAGGATCTTCTTTGCCTGTATCTACCACAGGTCGAATGCCCGCAAACGTCGAAATCACATCTTCAGGTTTCAAATTATACGCTGGAAACATCTCATCTAATGATTCAAATAAATATTTCCCTTCTTCAACACTAATACCTGGCTCTTCGTCAAGTGATTGATGATGATCAATATCCGTTGTACCGACAAGCGTTACTCCTTCCCAAGGGAACGCATAAATGTAACGACCATCCTTTTTATGGGCAAAGCTAACAGCTTGTGAAAGTGGGAATCGCCAATGTGGAAAAATTAAATGACTGCCTCTAAGAGGGCGCATTTTCGGTGACTCCCCCACTTGTTTCCGAAGTTGATCAACCCACACACCTGTTGCATTTACTATCACTTTCCCATTAACTTCTGACACTTGCCCAGTCACAACATCTTTTACTACAACACCGTTCACTTCACCGCCTTGGTCTTTAGTTAATTTTTCTACTGCAGCATAATTAATAGCAACTCCACCTTGATGTTCAGCTTCCCTCAACACTCTAAGTACTAGCCTAGAGTCATCAGTCCTTGCATCATAATATTGTAAGCCATTACTTAGCCCTGTCTGTCTAAGACCTGGTGCCAACATACTCACATTAGCAGAGTCATACTTACGGTGATTTCTGCGCATAGCAATCATATCATATACAGTCAAGCCTGCTTGTAATACAAATGAACCTAAACGATCATCATCATAAAAAGGGATGAGTATCCCTAATGGATCAACTAAACCTTCGCATTCACGCAGAAGCTTTTCTCTTTCAGATACAGACTGATAAGTCGTTTTGATTTGCCCTTGCTTTAAATAGCGTAATCCACCATGAACGAGCTTCCCTGAGCGACTAGATGTACCCCAAGAAAAATCTCTTTTCTCCAACAGTAAACACTTTAATCCAAGGCTTGCCGCTTTCCGAAGTATGCCTGCACCGGTTATTCCACCTCCGATAACAATAACATCCCAAGGTTCATTAAGACTTCTCCACTTTTTAACGCGGCTTGTCATTATAAACACCCCTTCTATAGTAACTTATCCTTATTCATTATTTTGTCTGGATCAAGTGTATTGCTTAGGGTTCTAATCATTTCCATGCCAAGCGGTGTTTTCTCTGCTTCTAAATATGGTCGATGATCAACCCCTACTCCGTGCTGGTGACTAATGGTTCCTCCATTCTTCACTATGGCTTCACTTGCAGCTTTTTTCAGCACTTCCCAACGTCGTTTCGTTTCCTCTGGTGTATTTCCTATTCGAAATAAGTATGTTGTATAGATACTAGAACCATGGGGATAGACATGTGAAAGATGAGTATATGCAAAAACATTTTCTCCGATATCCTTTAAGCCGTTCCGAAATGCAGTTTCCACTGCCTCTGCAGTAGCGGGAACTCGATCCCATGTTGTTGCAGTTTCTACCGTATCTACTGCATAACCTTCATCCCATAGACTATTACGTAAATACGGTGAGCGGAAACGATTTTTCACCCAATGTTCACCCGCTTTTGTACCTACGAGCACACCTCGGTGCTTTTTAATCATTGCTTGTGCTTCACTAAGAGCAGCACTTACATGTTTTTTTGAACCAGTGACGCCATATAGTAGCATACATTTATTGTCATCTACACCTCTAAAATTAAGCCATTTCTCTAACAGAGCTATTGTTTTACTGTCCCCTGCCATCTTTAATTGAGATACTGTTTCCTCAGGTAAGCTTAAGCGCATCATAGAAAGAGGTACACTGTTTTGTGCAATTTCCTTAATTGCTGCCATCCCTTGCTCAGCACCTGGAAAAAATGCAGTATAAAACTTTTCCTCTTCTGCAATTGGTGTTATTTTAATCGTTACCCTAGTTACAATCCCTAACCTTCCTTCAGATCCCATTACGAATTCACGCAAATCAGGACCAGCTGCTGATGCAGGTAAATTAGGTAGCTTCAAGCTACCAACAGGTGTTTCCATCACGCCACCGACGAATAACCTTTCAATTCGTCCATACTTTAATGATTGCTGTCCTGCTGAACGAGTAACAACCCAGCCACCGAGTGTAGAGTATTCAAATGACTGTGGGAAATGACCTAACGTGAATCCTTTAGCTTTTAACGCTGCTTCTAAATCTGGTCCACGTATACCAGCTTGAAATTCTGCCAGACAACCTTCTTCATCAATATGAAGTAATTTATTCATATGCCCCATGTCTATTGTAAGCGTAGGTTTGTCTCCAGGAAGAGCACTTAAATGTCCAACAACACTCGTGCCTCCTCCGTAAGGAATGACATTTGCCCCAACCTGTGAAGCAAATTTTAATAGTTCACGAACATCTTCATCTGTTGTTGGATATGCTACACCATCCGGGTATGTTGGTATCTTTCCACTACGAATAGCAATAAAATCTCCCAAGCTTTGACCAACTGAATGTCTCAGTCGTTCGAGTGGATCTTTGCTAACGAGACGGTGATCAGGTAGTTTTGATGCTGGAACATTGGCTATAGCATTCTCTAGCGATATATCCTCAGGACCCTGACTCGTACCCAATTCATTTTCTAAAAAGGACTTTGCCCCTGCTGGTAAGTCCATATTTACTGTATCGTCACCCCAACCGTTCCATCTTCTCATTTGTTTTTCCCCCTATATTCATATATATTTCTACAGGTTTTTAAGCTGTTTTCGTGAAAAATAACGTTTCATTCATCTTTTGTATGTTCATATACACCCATTCGAAAACGCTTACAAAACATAATTCAATTAAATACTTTGGCTTTTTTTCCATAAATCTATGCTTTTAATCATTTCTTCTTTGGTCAGTTGCTCAGCTTTATCAGCATCCCCAGCCATAGCCATTGCTAAAAGCTTCAGGTAAAATTCACGTGTTACTTCACGATTTTCCTGATGTGAGAAATACAACCTCCCCATCAAATTGTATATTTCAGTAAAGCTATTCATTATTAATAAGTAAATCGGATTTTGTGCTAATTCTGCTAATTTTGTTTGGAGTTTCCAATCAAATAATGTGAATTGCTCACAATCATCTTCCAATTCACTGCTATTTGCTAGCACTGCCACAACCTTAGCAGGATTAGATAATACTGCCTTGTGAACAAATTCGGGAGCTAAAGCTGCTCTCACTTCTAATAAATGAACGATGAATTGCCCGTTAGGCTGTTCAGTATTTGTGATGATATTTTCGAGTGTATTTAAATTCCCTAGTTTCCAAAAATCATTTACGATCGTCGCATGCCCTTTTCTTTTTGTAAACCATTTATCTCTAGCTAAACGTTGAAGTGCCTCTCTCAGAGTAGGACGTGCTACACCTAACGTTGCAGAAAGCTCTCTTTCTGAAGGCAACGTACTTCCAGGGGGATATTCTCCACTCAAAACAGCTTTAATTAAGATATTTTCTACTGTTGTTGAGGAATTCTCGGAAATTGATTTTTCTTTCAAATCATTCACCTCCATTGTTGTAATTTTCAAAATTTTACAGAGACAAATAAGTACCCTCATTATTTTCTATGTTATAAATTACTTACTGGTAAGTCAGCAATAATCTTGTGGTCTTACCACAATCATAAAATATCGCTATAGATATGTCAAAGAAAATTTAAATATATGTTTTAGCTGCATCTATGATTCTCAAAAACCTTTATAGTATAATTGTTTTAAAAATATTGGTGGTTTTTATTTGGAATTATTATATTTTTTGCTCATTGTTACGCTCGTACATTTAATTCATGAACTTGGTCACGCTTATTTCGGCGCAAATTTCAAGGCTAAAATCAATGAGATATCGTTAGGAATGGGTCCTATTATCGTAGCAACAAAAACAGTGTCGATACGACTGCTGTTTTTTTTAGGGGGGTATTGTTTTTGGGAGGAAAGACATGTTTTATCTAATTTAAAGCTTAGTGTCATCCATTTAGGAGGCGTTATATTTAATTTTATTACGGCTACTATTATCTTGCTATTTATAAGATTGGTGCCAGATCATTTATATGACATGATCATGTTATTCATACTTTATTCATATTTTTTAGTCATTATTAATGTCATACCATACCGATTTATCAAGAAGAAAAGTGATGGTTGGTTAGTATTAGAAGCTCTTTATTTTGCAATTAGAAACAGGAAAAAACAGTGTAAATGACAGATGAGTACATTCATCTGTCATTAGATGACATCTCTATTTTCATTCTCTTATTAACAATGACTCTTAATGGATATATTAGAATAGACATTAATAATAATAGGTTGATAAAACCAGCCAATGGATATAGCACTGAAACTAATGCTGAAAATCCGAATGTTGTTAACGGAATAATAAGTATAAATATTAAAATTAAAAAGAGCCAAATAGGTATACGGAATCTTTCTCGTAATCTAGCTGATAATCCAAATATACCAGACGCGGCAGTTGTATAAATCGCAGTAAATAGAAACAACGACATCATAATAATTATGATCATCGGGAAATAATCTAAAATGGCATATAGAGGTATTTCCCAGTCATTTACATCTACAGGTATTCGTATTAATGACTGGTTATAAATTATGCATATGATACCTAATATTAATCCACTCCCAATACTTGCGATCACTGCTTCCCCTTTCGTATGTAGCTTCTTGCCAATTGCACCAAGTACCCCTATGATCGGCAAAATGTTAAATGCAGTGAATGTAAATGCTGATAACAAGTTTTGTTTAGCACCCCATTGTAATATAAACGGTTCCTCCAGTTGTTTCATAAACAAAATAAGCGTCATAATTAATCCGAGTATAAGGACTGGAAAAATGTAAAAATTAACTATAATTAACCCTTTAAACCCCCAGAATAACTGCAAAGTTAATAGTAACAAAAAAATCATAATAGCTAACCAATAGGGTACATTAAAATGTGCTAGCACTGCTGCACCACCTGCTGTCATGACAACTGTTGTTGCAAATAAATAAAAAACAATGAGTACATCATAAAATTGAGCGAGCTTCATACCGACAAGTTTCCGTAAAATCGGTAAAAAATGATCAGTTTTTTCCTCATAGCTTATTGATAAAACTACAAAACAGCTAAAAGTAAATATAAACATAAACAACACAATT
The DNA here is from genome assembly GCF_046557775.1 of Nanhaiella sioensis. NCBI lineage: Bacteria > Bacillati > Bacillota > Bacilli > Caryophanales > Bacillaceae > Nanhaiella > Nanhaiella sioensis. The sequence continues at coordinate 4,384,584 of NZ_JBKAEG010000001.1, read as the reverse complement.
GCCAGCTCACTACCTTCGCCAAAAAATTGCCATACCTCTTGTCCAGATGCAAATCCTGCACCCATCATCACTCCTACAATTATTGACATCCACCTAAACCCTGCAAGCCACATTACTACACCTCACAATATGATTAATGTTGGTTATATCTCCTAGCAAAATCAGCTTTTTCGGAGGATGAATTTTCTTTAATTACATCCTTTATCTTTTGCTTCTATATTATATGTTTACATTCATAAAATACATTACCTAATTAGCTAATGAGATGAATAGGTTGACAACCTTCCTACTAATTGTTGACAATGAGAGTAATATAAATGACCTATTAAGGAGGGCTCAAATGAAGGTAGGTAGAGTAAGTAAATTATATAGATATCCAGTTAAAGCATTCGGTGGAGAACGGCTAAAAAATGCTCCTATTCATCATCATGGCATATGGGGAGACAGATCTTTTGCATATAAAATAAATTCAAAATTCTTAACTATTGATAAATTACCCGAGTTAGTAAATTACAATGCTAAATACACTATCGCAAATGGAGGACCTAAAGTTAGTATTACGTCAATTGACGGTAAGACTTACGATTGGGATGATCTATCACTAGATAGAAAGCTTTCAACTCTTCTAGATAATGAATCAATCTCTAAAGTAAATCATGACCCTGAGAGCGAAAAAGGATCGTATTGGGAAAACCACCTATTATTGACTTCCACCGCATCTTTAGCAAAAATAAGTGAGTTATGTAAAACTGAATTATTGGATATAAGGAGATTTAGGCCAAATATCGTTATAGACCTTGAAAGTAATATTGCATTTGAGGAAGAAACTTGGGTTGGTAAAGAACTATCAATAAACGGAACAAGATACAAAATAGATAAGAAATGTGTTAGATGTGCTTATGTTAATGTTGATCCTACAAATCCTACAGATATAAATCCGAACATATTAAAGACGATCGTTAAAGAACGGGAGTCATTTTTTGGCGTATATGCTTCAGTCGTCGCTACAGGTGAGATTTACGAAGGGTCTCAAGTTTTCCTGCATGAACATGATTCAACAATTTAAAGAGTTTGTTTAAACGTTGTAGTTACTAAAAACTAATGATGAATTGATATAATTTCTTCTTATAAGCTGCTATGATGCCCCGAATGTGATTTGTATACGCGTTCATATCCTTAATATGAAAAGCAACATTCATAGCGACCTAATTTACACAAAAAACTATAACGTGCTGATGAAACATTGTTTATCAAAGTGACAAGGAGATGGAAATGTCTACTACCAATTTGAACGAGCTTGGCCATTCTTTACGATCAATTGATCAAGCTTTCAAAAACCAAATTGAACCATACCGTCAAGATTTGTGGAGATTTTGTATGCATTTAACTAAATCCCCATGGGATGCTGAAGATTTAGTCCAAGACACTTTGCTTAAATCACTATCCGTATTAGCGAAAGTATATCAACCAGTAAATACAAAATCGTATTTATTTAAAATTGCTTCAAACTTATGGATTGATCAAATGAGAAAAACTAAAAAGCATACCGACATCATACAAGCAACTGTTAGCCAAGACAAACTAGACAATTATCAATTCGAGCTTATTGAGCATTTAGAAATTGTAATCACTTTGTTAACACCTACCCAATATGTGACGCTAATCCTTGGAGATGTTTTCTTATTTAAAGGGAAAGAAATTGCAGAAATTATAGGCTCGAGCCAATCAGCAGTACATACTAATATACATAGAGCAAGAAACATCATGAAAGAAAAACACCTTGACCTTCAAGAAGTTATCCTAAAGGACTACAAAACAGATGTTCAAACAAGCAAGACTATGAACTTATTGCTTGAAGGATTCAGAAAAAAAGATGCGAAGCTAATCGCTTCATTACTTGATGAAAATATCGTTACAGATATAGTTCATTCAGGTTTTGAAATGGGAGCAAACGAGACACGTAACAATTCCTTAAATGATTGGTATAACATCGTACGAGATCAGCAAGATATCGTTGTAAATTATATAGAATTGTGGGGTCAACGTGTATTAGTTGAAATGGAGAAAAAACAAGATAATCAACTATACTTAAATAATATCCATTATTTTGAAATCACAGACAACAAAATAACTTACTGGAAATTTTATTGTTTTTCGTGGGATATCATGAAAAGAGCAGCTGAAGCGTTAGAGGTGCAATTAAATGCTAGATACTATTATCATATTTTCTAAAATTGTTTTTCTGAAAATTATTACTCTTAGGCTTAAATTAGAACAGCCCTAGTGATTTTGTGTTTGTCATATTGTTAAGAAGAAAAAGATGCCACAACCTCTAGTTGTTTATTACATATTATTTGCTTTGCAGGAATACAACAAGCAATTCTATTTGTTAAAAATTTAGGCTCTTTGCATAAGCCTTGTTGTTTTTCACTTACATTTATGTAACTGATGGTTTTTATAGGCTTTAGCGAAGAAAAGATGTCACGAATGCTAAAGCAACAATCAATGTCATAAAAACAAAAATTTATTATCGTTGTAAGAATTCACTGTTTAACTTCGTCTTATTTAATAAGATTCTGTTATTTGTAATCTAAAATATGGAAGGAGAGTGGAATTTTGCAAAGTCCTATTAAAAATCAGTTGAACATAACATTTGTCCCTGTAAGTAACATGAAAGAGTCTGTGAAATGGTATAGTCATTTACTAGGCCAAAATTATGATGAAAGGAAGGTTAACAAACCAGTTTTTAACATGAACGTTAATGGTTATACAAATTTGTTATTGGATGCAGGACCTAAAGGGCATACACAACACGTATGCCCTTCTCCTCATCCTTTATTTAGCTTTTTCACCGAAGATATAGCAGCTTCTTACGAATATGTTCAAAAACTTGGCTACACTATTCATTCACCGATACAAGAATTTGATGACATAGCGTTTTTCGTTATTAAAGACCTAGATGGAAACCTGGTGATGATTTGTGCTGACTAACAATCAGTGAACTACTTGGCACTTTTCAAACGTTTGAAGTGGAGCTTCAGTTCAAAGATGAAAGTAGCCCTTCGTCTCCTTGAACGTTTCTTCCCGCGTACGTTTATAGATGTCCATCGAATGGAAATCTATTTGTGCCTTTATTATTATTTAATGAGCGGTAGGAAAGTGGTTTTATCATAGCAAAATCACTCAAATCTATATCATCTTTTGCCATAGTACTAGTCATGAGTAAATTAGAGCCTAATTTGGCTATCTCATCGGCAATTCATCTCCACCTTACCATTGGGTTTACACACTTTACACGTTTAATAATGGAGACTTTTTAAGAAAAACGTTAAATGCTATTTAGAATAAGAGTAGTTAGCACCACCTCATGAGTGCTAACTTCTTTTCTTTAAACTCGCGATTAATGCTACAGCTGCAGTCACTCCAGCTGCTGCTGTTATGACAAGAACCATTAATATTAGTAGTTTAAACATGATACATGTACCCCCCTATCAATTAATCGTTTTCTACTATTGTCGATTTTGAACCACATTTAAATGATTGTTCGTTCACATCATACAACATAGCAGACAAACTTCTGAGACTGTTACAGATTTAAGGTATATGTAGTACAATCCCAGTGTTTAGAGCTTGGTCTCCTGTTTCCCTTCCACCCATTGTTCTGTAGCTCTTTAGCAATAAGCATATTAATAAAGCCGTGACCAACCAATACTATCGATGTATACTGTTGAGGATAGTCCACTAATAATGCAGATGCTTCTCGAGCTCGGTTTTTGGCCATACGGTAAGACTCACAATCCGCAGTGGCATAACCGCTAAACCACAAGCATCTGAATATCAATGCACAAGTACTTGGTCTTGATTTCATCCCCCATAACGCTGCTTTTGGAGTCGGTTGTAATGCTGTTTCTCGGAATATAGGAATTGAAATTGTTTTTACGTTGTGATTTAATTATTTTACTGACTCAGTAGCGCGTTCTAGGTCACTTGAAATGACCAATTTAGTTGTAGATATTTTCCTAACGGTTTTTGTAGGGTAAGACTTTTCTTCGAAGACACCTATATTTTTCAACCCAAGCTTTAAACTGTGTACATGTTATTAGCTTATTATCTGTATGTTTTGATTTGCCATGTCTAATCAATGAAACTTCCATCATCATTCCCCTATTATCAAAATGATTTACTAGTTTGTTGAAAAACTATGCAGAGTAGCACCTTTCTTTTCATTTCCCAAATGTGTATAGTAGCTGTTTCACAAACTAATTTTCCATTAACAGTTGAAACCCTTATACTATTCCAATATGTCCTATTCAGTGTGTAATCTCAACCTCAAGATGGAGTATCTCCTAGTATAAATCGATTTTCAAAACTCCCTCCTATTCTTCTAGTTTAAGAACTATAGCAACAAGGTTATGAAAATAACCTTATTTTTTGATTATCTAGAATCATGTAAAATCCGTCACAATAAATTTCATTCGTTTTGAGAAAGCGTCCAGCAAAGAATCAATATGTGAAAAATCAGGATTTCCGGTAGAAAAAACTTTGACTAGTATGAAGTATTATGGAAATACGTCTTCCGCATCTATTCCATTGGCGCTACATCATACGATATTCACTTAACATTCCACGATAATATAAGACCCAAATGTGTAAGTCCTCCACCAAATCCATAGAGTAATAAAGTATCTCCATATTGGACCTTCTTTTCTTGAATTCCTAAAATCCATTCATCATTCGTATCTACCATCTTCTCTAAATCTTCATTCAATAATCTTCTTTCTGGAACATAAGTACCTATTGCTGTTATGCGTGCTTTAGATGTCATTATTTTTAGTCACCTCATTTTTTTCTTTAATTATAACACCAGATATTAGTACCTGATATAAAATTATATAAAAAAAAATGAATAGCTAGGAGATCCCACTTTCGCTTACCCTCCTCAAAAAATGAAAAAACATAATTAAAGCTTAATCTCAGAGAGTATTAAAGGCGTACAGCAGCAACATCATAGTTCTAAAATTAATTACTCCCCCTTCTAGTCTACCTATGTTTTACAATCAGTCCTTACAATTGATTCGAAATTAATGACAACAAAAAACAACACCTGTTATGATATGTTGATCGAATAACAAGTGTTGTTTTTCTACCTGACCATGAAGTTAAAAATCGTTAAATTCCTAAAGTGCTTCAATTTTTATAAAACAATCTATATTGTATTAGTTGCCCATTAGTCCCTAAATATTCTTCATTACCTACTCTACTAATTTCTTTAAATCCCAATTTACCAAGCATTTTTTTGGAACGAACATTTGCTTCATGGGTTTCAGCGTTAAAAACTGTAATTCCTAACTCCTCGAACCCATATTGCATCATACATTCAGCAGAATAAAAACCAATTCCTTTTCCCCACAATGCGCTCTCACCAATTGCAACGCCAAGTTCGGCAGTATTATTGTTAATACTAGCTAAGTCTGCATATCCAATTAACCGATCATGTAACGTTATGCCCAAACGAACAAGCTCTTCAGACTTATTATTTACACAATTAAGCCACCACTGATATAGTTCCTTAGAGTTTTGATTGTACTCCCAACCGTTTGCTAAACAAAAAGATTCATCCTTACTCCAATATAAGACGCTGTTATAATCAGTCATTGTTAAAGGCCTGACGTTAATATAATGTAAAATCCTACTATTACTATTCACTACTTCCTCCCAAAAATGATATCCTAAGTAAAAAATTAATATATTTCAATTTCTCTAATATTGTCTTTTGAACTTACTGTGAATACAAATGAACAATTGTTATCCATTTTCCACTATCCATTTCTAGATTTTTTCTTCTCTACTTATGATCATAGCTTCTTTTATACTTCTCTCATTTTCCTCTGTGCACGAAAAAATCTTTCTACTATATACAATTCTGTTAATATGTTTACTACATTATAAACACGTATACATTTAGAAAATTTGGCATCCTATTGTACGTAATAATAGTAGGGCTGGGGTAGCGACACTTATAGTCTTTCGTTAGTAATAATAACAACAAGGTTTATTAGAATAGTCTAGTTAAACAAGTCTAACCACCATGGATAATCAAATTGTCCTTCTGAAATTTGAAAAAAATACCCGAATATACCTAAATGAGTGATTCCTGATTCATTACCTAGCATTTGTGTATACGTTGAGAATATAACGAAATCGATCCTTTCAATTTCGACTGGTATATTCTTTGGTGGAGGTGGCATCCTACCATATTTTTCTTCTGAAAATGCTGTAAAATCCTCTGTTGTTGGGTTCGTTATAGTCAAAGCTATTAACATAACAACAATGACACATACAAAAAGAACTATTTTCTTCTTTTTTCTCACTTTCCCCTCACTTATCTTCATTGTATTAATGATTTGATTTTCTGAATTCCTAAGTCAATGGATGTTTCAACATAACCAACAACTTGGTCAAACATGAACACTTGTAACGGCTCATTAAGATCACTTTGTTTAGTATTCATATCCTCCAATATGTATGGTATAAATTCTTTTACGTCATTTTCTGTTATTTCATCTAGCTGAACAATCACACTCTGCTTTAATAATAATTCATGTAATTCATTAGTACAGCCATAGTATGTTAATAACTTACTATTTAACAAGCTAAAATCGTTATGGTATAGTTGAAAAATCTTATGATCATTTTCCATACGATTTTTTAACCATGGTAAGTAAAATCCTTTTAACCATATATGATCAGCAATTAGGTGCGTGTAGTAACCTAATATATAATGAGACTTTTTGTATGAACTATATTTTTGTAAAAATGCTTCATAATCAATACTCCTTGAGAAATCATTTACATCTCCCTTATAGAAATGTGATTTATCTTTAGGTGAAACTGCATCAGGTGCAATCCCACCTAAAAGAAAGGTAGTTTTATCTTTAATTGAGAATTGATCAGCAATACGATTTGCAATTAATAGATGCATGATTCTTGAACCCATAGCTTTTTCTTCCTTTCAAACCTACTTCTTAGATCTCTTGGCATGAACCTTGTTGCTATTTTCACATCATCTTTACAGTTTAACAGGGGATTGTTACGTCAATACCTTTAAGAAAAATAGATACTACATGTACCAGTTGTATACATGTTTATACTTTAGTATGAAGAACAACAATCTATGTGAAAACAGATTTAATATGTTATTATGCTAGATGCTCTATGTAGATTGATTCGGCAATATCCTCATTTACTAAGCCAGTTACTTTTAATAATATTTTGATTATTCTTGTCGTTGTTAGTTGAATTGTAGAAAATACAACGATTCCTATTTGTTCTTCCTTAAGAAAACCACAGTACGTATGAAATCCTATCGTCGTTCCACCATGATGAATAATCGGAGAAGAGCTCCATTTTTTTTGCTCAATAAACCACCCTAAACCCATTTGCATGGTTTTCTTTGAAGAATTTCCATGTATTTCATGTGTTAACTCAATTGCCTCTTTAAGCGAGCTTTCTTTCATCCCCATTTGGTGTTGTAAATATATTAACATATCATTTAAAGTGCTTTTAAATGCACCAGCACCTTGTATTGAAGGTAATTCAATAGGAGGTATCATTACACCTTTTTTGTTATAAGTTTGTACATAGCGTTTCATTTGTTCTTCATTGCCTGTAATAAACGTGTCTTTCATGTTTAAAGGATGTAAGATGTGCGTTTTAATTGCTTCCTCATAAGTCATTCCAACAATTTCAGCTAATACATTCCCTAATAATCCAATCCCAATATTGGAATAACCCCATTTGGCTCCAATCTCTTTTTTTAAATCAAAATCAATGAAGAATTGATGTAAATCTTCATGTGTGTAATGCTTGTAAAAATTATCTTTATCTTGTTTATTTTCTTTTATCCTTTTACGTAGCTTTTTCATATCTTCTCTTGGTAGACGTGAGCTATGCGTTGAGAGATGCCGAAAGGTAATATCTTTACCATCATAACTGAGTGCATTTTTGTACGCGGGCTTATATGATGAAATTGGTTCATCTAATGAAATTTTTGATTCTTGGACTAGTTTTGCTAACAATAAACTAGTAAATGTCTTTGTTGTTGAGCCAATTTCAAATATACAATCACCAATGTCTCCTTCATTCAAGTCGTGATTAAACTGCCCGTCTGTAAATTTGCCTTCTGGTGTTACAACACCAACCGCTAAACTTGCATTCTTAGCACTATCTAGTTCTTTTTTTATCAACTTATGAGTCATTGTATTAAGCACTGTCCTTCCTCCTCCACATCATTATTGGCTGTTTCCGTATTGATTTCGGATTTCTTTAATAAAACTAGCGTGTCAAAAATCAAACAACATCACAGTCAAAATTTTTAAGGGCTGCCTTGTAAGGAATACAGAAAACATAACCTACCCATCTTGATTTATTTTTTCTTCTATAGCCTGTTAATTAACAGCCTTCTCGAATAACTGAGAAGATTCGATAATGCCAACCCCTTTGGAATTCAAATACTTTAAGGACTTCTCTCTCCTTGAATCATTCGCACTTGCTACTGCATCTCTTATTACTGTTACAATGAAATTCTTACGGATGGAGTCGAGGGCAGTCGCAGTTACGCAAGCTTCTGCAAATAAACCAACTATAACTATATGATTAATTCTGTTAGCAGTTAGATATGAAAGAAGATTTAAATTACTTAACGCATTCGATTTGTTTTTCGAAAAATAAACATCATTCACCCTTAGTAATCTCTCATCTAACTCAGCACCTTCACTTCCTTTTAGTGCTGATTTTTTTGTTAATAAATTTACAATAAATTGATTAGATTCATATTCATTACCAATATACACAACAGGTATATCTCTACTATCAGCTTTCGCTACAATATTATTAACATTTGTCAACATCGGTTCAATATGATGCATTGCGACTGGCATTCGAGCTTTTTCACTAATAAAACCTTTTTGAATGTCGAGTACGAGTATAGCTACGTTCATTTACTATTCCCCCACTTGTTATTATTCCAAGCATTCAGTGACCCTTCGATGTCATTTTTCATTCTTATAATATTTAATATTAGTTCTATGATCTGGTGTTTATCTTACATGGAAGCATCTACATTCGAAACTTCTATGAGCGAATTAAGTAACTCTTGTGCATTATATCTAACTGTCTGAAAATACTTTAGGTTTGCATGAACAAGCTTAGTTAAATATATTGAATCAATGCTTATATATTTTGTTTCTCAGACATGACGATGCCATGCAGTTTTTTCACAATTGCATAAAATTGTTCGGCTTCACTCTCATCTAACTTAGAAAAATACTTATCTATAATTTTATTATCAATTTCTTTAGAAGCTTGATATAGCTCCAACCCTTTAGTATCCAGGTTAATATGAACTTCTCGTCGATTGTCAACATTTATTTCTCGCTTAATATACTTATCTTTTTCTAGCTTACTAAGCAGTTGACTTACTCCACTGGTAGATATGTTCATCTTCTCGGCTAAATCTTTTACAGTTATATTATTAAATGCTTGAACAATGTTTATTAGTACAGACTGTTTTGGGGTTAAATCAAACTGAAGCAGCGATTCAATCTCATGTATAAGAGAATTATTAATTTGTTCTAACAGCATAAAGGCATCTTTAAAATATGTGTTATTGCCCATTATATTCACCACCTAAATTATTTATAACTTTAATTGTTTATATATATAATATATTTAATTTAATTATATGTTAGATGTTATTATTTGTAAAGTTAAAAATTGGTAATAAACAAAAAAAAAGAACTGTCAAAAAATCGACAATTCTACAATAATAAAATATTCAGATTTAAATATTTATAATCTGTTAATAGCAAGGCATTCTTTTATAACCAGTAAACTACTCAGTTAAATTACTTCGAACTGTGTTTTTAGCTTATCGTTAAGATATGCTGCTTTCGCAAGTGCTTCTTCATCCATCTTAACATCCATCGGTTCGTTTCCTTGACCTAAAAGATAATCAACAAATTCCATATTGACAAAGTCAAAAATATAATGAAATTGTTGAATTAATGGTAGGGCTACAATTTTCTTATTCCCTCCAGTAACGACAACATATGCCTTCTTTTTACTCATTTCTTCTTTAAAGTTGAACCTTTCATCACGAAGGTATTGTGACCAACGGTCAATAAAGGTTTTCATATGTCCTGACATACCGTACCAATATAACGGTGTTGTAAAAACAATTACATCATGGCTTAATAACGACTGAATGATATCCTCATAATCATCCTCAACTAGATGAAATCCTTCTTCAGTATGACGTTTGTCTACAATATCCTTAATATGATAATCATGTAAAAATAATTTTTTATAAGCTACATCTTGTAGCATCTGGTCAGTAAGATATTCTGAATTCCCGTTCTTTCTAGAACTCCCCAGTATATTTAATATCTTCATCATAACACTCCCATTCTTATTAAACACTTGGATCAAATTTTAAATGCTATTCTTATTATATAGAAGATAACATTGTCCTATAAAAAAATAAGATAGTTGAACAGTGATGTATATTCCATAATTATACATCACCATATGGATCCTGCAAGGAAAAAGGTTTATAGTTCCGTGAACTCTATGAGTAGAAATAGAGCCCTTGATGAAAATTTAGTTGCCATTTACCTTGGTATGAAGAAAAAACTCGTAAAAAAATCAATAATTCATGAACAAACAGTTTTATTACACTAGTACAGAACGACTAGATAAGATTATTAAGTTCATTTCATCGTAAATAGTAAGGTGGACAACAATATATGTACAAACTACGATTACAAACTATAACTCCCTATGTTAAAAATAATAAAAGCTCGGAATCTATGATTCCGAGTTTTTATTATTAAGATTGTACTATTCATTTTCTTCTAAGAAATATTTTTCAATATCATCTAAAAATAAGTTAGCTGCTTTGACACCGCCTGCTGTGTTCCAAATTGCATCATTTACTCTATAGATATTATTGTTTTGTACAACATTTAAATTATTAAATAGTGGATCATTAATCCACTCTTCTTCTAATTTCTTTGCTTCCCCTTCTTTATCAGCAGGATCATATGTGAAATAAAATAGAATGTCACCATCCATTGCTGGGATACGCTCTTTCGTCACATTTTTTTCTGCAAAATCAGCTATATCCTGACTTTCCGGTCGAGCAAATCCTAATTGTTCAAGAATTACTCCTGAAAAAGTATCTTTATGATAAATTCGAACATCTCCAGGCATGAATCGAACGATAGACACCTCTTGGTTTAATTTATCACCTAGTTGATTTTGTAAATTTTTAATACGATTATTAAATTCAGAAATGACGTCTTTACCTTGCTCCTCTTTATTAACCGCTTTTGCATATAACTCAAAGTTATCTTTCCAATCTCCTCGCAATGTTTCTGCAAATACTGTAGGAGCAATTGCAGATAGTTGTTCATAAATCTTCTCATGTCGCATTTTATTACCAATGATCAGATCTGGTTGTAGTGATAAGATTGTTTCTAAACTCGGTTCCATTTCTTTTCCCACACTCTTTACACCATTCATTTCTTCTTGTATATGATCATACCAAGGGTCACCTGTCCACGATTGAACGGCTCCAACCGGTGTGATACCAAGTGATAATAAAGCTTCTGTCCCTTCATTCGTTAAAATAACAATTTTTTCTGGCGTTCCTTCTACTTCTGTTGTACCCATTGCATGTTCTACTTGATAAGAACTACTTTCAGTTGTAGTGACCTTCTCTCCACTAGACGGTTCACCTTCTGTATTTGAGCAACCTACAAGTGTTAGAATTGCTATGAGAAATACCCCAGTAAGTAATGAAGATAAACGATTTGATTTGTATGTATTCATGTCATCTCCCCCTATTTGATAATGATTTTCATTCCTGTTTAGATGTTAGAGTATATTTTCGGCTTTGTCAATATCTAAATGAAAATGATTATCAAAGTCATTGACATTCTCTTTTTCATCTCCTACACTTAAAGAGAATTCGGTAAATTGAGGGAGAAGTAAGAAATGTTACTAACTAATAATAGAGGAAAATTGTTTGGTTTGATCACTAGTTTATGTATTTTATTGTTGTGTATTGGACTTAGCATCATCCTTGGCTATACTGATACAGGTGTTCAAACAGCTATTGAAGCCTTCCAACAATTTGATGGTTCCAATGAACATATTATTATTCAGCAAGTGCGTCTACCAAGAGCATTAATAGCTGCTGTAATTGGAAGTAGCTTAGCCATTGCAGGAGCCCTCATGCAAGCACTAATGAAAAATCCACTCGCTTCACCGGATATTATAGGTATTAACGCAGGTGCGAGCTTTTTTATCGTTGTTGCACTAATGGTATTTTCAGTTAATTCATTGCAAGCGTATACTTGGATCGCTTTTGCTGGTGCGGCTTTTGCCTCATGTATAGTATATGTTTTTAGCAGCTCTGGAACAGGCTTGACTCCAATGAAATTAACACTTGCAGGTGCTGCAATAGCAGCGTTGTTTTCTTCTCTAACTCAAGGGTTATTAGTGATGGACGAATCTGCCCTTGATCAAGCACTGTTTTGGCTAGCTGGGTCGGTTCAAGGTAGAGATTTGGATATTTTCTTCTCAGTATATCCTTACCTCATAGGTGCGACAGTTCTAGCTTTCATTATTTCTCCAAAAATTAATGTCTTAACCATGGGGGAAGATGTAGCAAGGGGGCTCGGACTACGTACAGGAGTAGTTAATTTAACGATGACGTTTTGCTTCGTTTTACTTGCGGGGGGTTCTGTTGCAGTAGCTGGCCCTATCGGATTTATAGGTATTATCATTCCACATATCGTGCGGACATTAGTAGGAAATGATTTCAGATGGATTTTACCCTATTGCGGAGTCTTAGGAGGCATTTTGTTATTGTTAGCGGATATAGGGGCGCGGTACGTCATTATGCCAGAAGAAGTACCGGTTGGTGTGATGACTGCTTTTATCGGAACACCATTTTTTATTTACATTGCTCGAAAAGGAGTACACTCAGCATGAATAAATATTATCCTTTGCGGGTTGGAAAGCAGAAAATATCACTGATACTTGATAGACATGCCATTAAGATAACTGCATTATTTCTCATGTTATTATTACTCTTATTCTTAATTAGTAGCGGAATGGGAGAACAGTTTTTACAACCTTTGCGTGTAGTGGCTATCTTATTAGGTCAAGGGGATGCTTATGAACAATTAGTCGTTCAGTCATTTCGTATGCCACGAATTTTGATCGCTATCCTTGTCGGTATGAGCCTTGCTGTAGCTGGGGCTATTTTACAAGCTATTGTCCGAAATCCACTCGCTTCACCAGACATTATTGGTATTTCAGGTGGCGCATCAGTTGCCGTTGTTTTCTTTTTAGTTATATTTAGCGATGCAAATAATGCTTTAACAGTTAGTATCAAGTGGCTTCCGTTAAGTGCATTTGCAGGTGCAACTATTGTGACCTTTTTGTTATACATACTAGCATGGAAAAACGGTCTTTCTGCTATACGTCTCGTATTAATCGGTATTAGTTTGTGGGCGTTTACAAAGGCTTTGACAACCTTACTCATGATCATTGGTCCAATTTATCAAGCTAGCCAAGCCAATGTATGGATAACAGGATCTGTATATGGTTCTAATTGGGAAAACGTATGGATACTGACCCCAATTACAACTTCACTGTTGTTCATAGTCATGATTATGATAAGACAGATTAATATTCAAGAACTAGGTGAAGAAATTGCGATTGGTGTGGGTACTCACATACAAAGGCAACGCATATTATTATTATTATTAAGTGCTGCGTTAATCGGAACTGCAGTGGCATTCGCTGGAGGTATCGGATTTGTAGGGCTAATGGCTCCTCACATCGCAAGAAGACTTGTTGGATCTTCATTTGGTGCATTACTTCCTTTATCAGCATTAATTGGTGCTATTCTTGTCCTATTAGCAGATACAATTGGGCGAACTGTCTTTCTTCCTATTGAAATACCAGCGGGTGTTTTTACAGCAATTATTGGAGCACCATACTTTATTTATCTATTATATAAACAGCGAAACGGTATGTAAAAGGGGTGGGGCAAAGTGAAAGCATTAGAAACAAAATCATTGACGGTGTCATATAGTGATTCGATTATTATAGATGAATTAGATGTAACTATCCCAAAAGGAGAAATTACAGTATTTATTGGAAGTAATGGATGCGGGAAATCTACCCTTCTTCGTTCATTAGCTCGGCTTCTGAAGCCCCGAGCGGGAACAATCTTCATTGAACAAGATGCTATTGCTAAATTACCGACTAAAGAAATTGCTAAAAGATTAGCTATTTTACCACAAGGGCCAATAGCTCCTGAAGGACTTACAGTCTTACAACTAGTGAAACAAGGAAGATACCCTTACCAATCTTGGTATCGCCAATGGTCCGAAGAAGATGAAAAACTTGTCTCCCAAGCACTTAAAGCAACAGGTATGGAAGAACTATCTGATCGTTTTGTAGACTCATTGTCGGGCGGACAAAGACAACGGGCTTGGATTGCCATGACGTTAGCTCAAGACACAGATATAATTTTATTAGATGAACCGACGACTTATTTAGACATGACTCATCAAATAGAAATATTAGATCTATTATTTGAACTTAACGATATAGAAGATAGAACGATTATTATGGTTCTCCACGATTTAAATTTAGCTTGTAGGTATGCTCATAACGTGATCGCTATCAAAGATAAAAAAGTGTTTGCTCACGGGAAACCGGAACAAGTGATTAACTCTAAGCTAGTTAAGGAAGTCTTTCAAATGAATTGTGATGTAACAGCTGATCCCCTTTTTGGAACACCAATGTGCATTCCACACGGGAGAGGCAGGCGTATTTTAAATGAGGTGAAAAAGCATCATGAGCTCGTTTACAGCTGAAGAATTAAAGATCTTACAAGAGGAATACCGATTATCAATAACAACTAAACCTTCATTGTTTTCAGTTTATACAGAAGACTTACTTGATGAACAAATGTTACACAATTATTTAGTTTATATTAAAGAGAAAACTAAGTCTGCTAACATTATGGTAGCTAGCTCTCTTTTTGTGAAAAGATACAGCTTTGCGGTTTTAATTGCATTATATGCGATGAGTGCACTAAGTAAAAAGGTGGACTTTTCGATTAAAAATGTTGCTATTGAATCGGAGGAAGAACGTGATACACTTTGGCAGCCATTTTTCAAGTTGAATAACGTATCAATAGAAGACGCCTCTGATCGTAATCGGATCAAGTGGAGAAATGATATTTTAACACAAATTTTTGCAAATCACATAGACGTTTTATTTTCATTAATAAATAAAAAATGCAAACTATCAATGGCCATAATGTGGGAAAATCTATATATATACATAAAATGGATGTACGAAAAACTGTTATCTGATAGTCAATATAATCACTTACACGAAACGATAACTGATGATTACATTTATTTGTTGCAAGAAGGGCCAAGCTCTTTGTTTGGTTCACATGATCATAACCCATTTTCGAAATTCGCAAAATCAAAACATAACAATCAATCAACTTATAAGCGGACAAGCTGTTGTTTTTCATACTTAGTTGGGGATCAAAGAAATTTTTGCAAAATATGTCCAATTGTTCATGACAGAAAGAAAGCTTAATAAACCTTTAATTAAAACAAGTAGGGTTTGTTCCAATACAGACCCCACTCGTTTTAAAGTTCTTTTCGTAATGCTGTCTTCCCATTGAGTATTGCTTTAAGTACTAGAACTAAAATGTCTATACACCAAGTGATCGTGGGTTATTTTCTACTAAGGCTTTTTTCCACATTAATTATAATTAATAGTAAAATAGTACCATGTTACGATAAAAGCCATTTCTTCAGCTCTACATTTCAACACCAAAAAGGTAATCTGCCATTGCTTAAATACCGTGCTATATATTATAAAAATTTATCATCTTAATAGCAGGAAATTTACACGACTAATTATTCAACACACTTTTCCTAGGGTGTCAAATATATCATTTAATCAACTTGATATTTTTCTTTAAACATAGGACTCAGCTCACTCCAAACATCAAACTTATTTCCATTGAGATCATAAAAAACAAAATTGTTACCTGGGTGCCCACGATCTTCTATTTCTCCTACACTGACTCCTTTGGATTTAAGAAGGGTATGAAAATTTGCTAGTTCACTATACCCATTCACCTCAAAAGTCATCGTAAAATGTTCATATCCATTATAATCGAGAAACCCTACCCTCTCTCCTTGCTTTGCTTTCACAAGAAAAAAACTTTGATTCGCTAAGTCAAGTATTACCTTATCATGATTCGAAAACGTTTCTTTCGCTCCAAGGTTTTGCTGATACCACTCTGATGCTTTCTGGGGATCTGCTACTGGGACATATGTAGTACCCACTCTTTGTATGAATGTACTCATTGTTTCTCCTCCGTGATTGCTTATAAATTATATATACAACTCCTAAAATGTCACAACACCCAATATATTTCCGTCAAGATCAAACAAATCAAAGAATCTCATTCCATCTCCTCCATGGATTTCACCTACTTTATTCCCTTGATTTGTTAAATAAGTATGGAAACTATCAACATCTTCACAGTAAAAATTAAAGGTTTGATGATAAATTTGTGGCATTGTTTCAACCTTGTATAAGGTTAAGGCAGTTTTCAACTCCCCCTCATCATTAAATCGAAAACCTACATATTGCCCGTCACTGCTTCGGTAAACAACTTTAAAAGGAAAAGTCTCCATATACCACCTTTCTGATCTTTCAATATTTGTTACTGGGACAAAAACACTATCAATTCTTTTAACTGTTTTCATATAAATCGCCTCCTTTATATAAATAACGGCATAAAACATAAAAAAGATACGAAAAAAATTTATATTTTTTCTTTGAAAAAAAAACGATTCCCATCAGGATCATACAACTCAAATGTAAAGAACTGGTCATCTCTATTTACCTTTACGCCTCGAGAAACAAGGATATGATAAGTAGTAACTATACCCTGAAAATCATTTTTCTTTAAGTTGTTTAATAAACGATTGAGGATCGTTGGTATAGGTTCGTTACTCTTTATTTGAACACTTTTCATTTTTGTTAAAGTCGTTCTACCTCGATTTAAAGCAGCTTTAACTGCCCCATCAGTCATTTCTAATAATTCGGCAATATCTTTTGACTTAAATCCGAAGTATTCTGTGAGTAATATAATTGCAGCTTGTTTGAAAGGTAGTAGTGAAATGAGTACTTCTATAGAATCAATTAAACTTATGTCGGTAATTTTTTCAGCCATACTAAACTCTCCATCAACAACCTCCCTCTTTGTTTTTTTGATCGTATCTCGCCATTGATTTGTTGCTGTTTTAAAAAGATACCCTTTTGGATTAGGGTGATCACTGAGCTTAGAGGAGCGTTTAATAATGTTTAACAAGGTATCTTGATATAAATCATCACCATCCCATGGTGTACCTGTTAACATATGACAATACCGCTTCAATTCGGGTAAAAATTCATTAATATAAGGCTGCATTTCCACATCATACACTCCTAAATAACCTATTAACTTCCAATTATAAACTAATTATTTCAAATTGAGTTAGTTTTAACAATCTTTTTTTAAGCTCTAATCGTATACTATGTGGCGTGGTTCCTATACTAGAGGATAAAAATGTTGTTTTGTGCAACAGTGATCGTTTTATAAAGGCTCTTTTCATGAACTCTGTTGCTATTGGTACCAAATTAGTAACATAAAAAGCGGTTTTATTTATTAGTCATCTTTGTACTGAAGAAAAGACCTTACGATACTTAATTTTATAGGTGTTCATTTTCATTTTTTAGTACGATAAATAACAACCCATCTGAAAGCAGCCATAAAAAATACTAATCCAGTTATTCAAGACAAAATTACTAAACGCAGATCTAGCCTATTAAGAAAATCTATATATATGACTGTAGGCTGTGTAATTCGTGAGGCAAGAAAGCAAAAGACATCAGATGAGAAATACAAGATTTAACCCGAAATTCTGCATTTGAATAAATAAAAAAGCACTACATATCTCAAATCATAATAAGAGTCATGCTAATGCTGCAGGAGTAGATGGTCGAGAGGTTTTTGTAATAGTTTTTTTATGAAGTAAAGTTTAATTAGGCATGGACTCTTTCTTTCTATTTGTACGGTTCAGCGTGGTTATCTAAGAGGTAAAAATGGTGTTGGTAATTCTGTGAATTCAATTTACCAATACCTTTTTTATGATTTCTGTAATTCACATTACTTGAAAAAGATACAATTACAAAGTTTACTTTTGCTCCACCTAATAAAATATCAGTAAAAGTTATTACTTCTCCTTTTATGTAATTATGTCCTTTAATATAGTGAATTATTTTTCTGAATTCATAATCTTTCATTTTATAATCTGTTGCCTTTGGAGTATTTGACTGGTTAATCTCTCTTAAAATACTATAAATTAGACGCATTAATATCCCTCCTATACCAAAACTAAGTATATCATTCTTAGACTTCAAGTACATTTAACCCCGTCTTAATTTTAAGACGAGGTTAACAATAGTTGTTTCAATTAAGTAGTAAATTTCATTATGCTGTGAAAAATAATATCAAAGTTGTTATAGTTTTGTTTATTTCATAGCAGCACCAGATCGTATTATAAGATCAGCAAATTTCCTGGCTGCTCATTCTTAATGGATTTCATCCTTAAGGTAATCAGGATCGCCTTAACTATATTCTTGCGCCAGATTGTGGAAGATTATTATTACAAAAAAGGGAGTCTACTAAAATGATTCTCTCTCTTTCATTATGTTTAAGCGGCATCATTTGTTATTATGAGGTCGGCTTGCCATTTCTAGTTGAACTATTTTTAAAAGAAATTACTCTTAAGGTGGTCGAGATAGCCCCTACTACAACTCGAGCCATGTAGTTGAACAAAGTTAGAATATTTACCTCTCTTTATTTAGATGAATATCTAAATATTTCACATACTTGTTTGATTCAATTTCTTGGTACACTCTTAAAGAATCTACGTTAATTGTAGGATATGGACTTAGCTTTTCTTCTGTTAATTCAGCCATATCTCTTAATTCTTCTCTCGATAAACCCCAATGAGTTTGTCCTAATGTTAGGTGGGGGAAATAGTCGTCCAGTTCCATATATTTTTTAATTAAGTCTTTTTCTGGAGAAACAGCATTAACAATTTCTTTATGTAACTTGTATAACTCTCTTGATTCAACACATAAAAATAGTACATTCTCTTCAAAGAAGTCAACTTTACTTAATTTCAGCTTGAATGGCGTGGTGTCTTCGCATACCTTTTCAACATCCTTTAGCCAATCCTTATCTGATGTTAAACCACCTTGTGCTTTTACTGTGATATGAGGCTCAACAACATTTGGAAGTTCATTATTTTCCCATTGCAACTGGAATTTCATAATTTTTTTTATGTATTCTTCTGGTGGCACAATTCCGATAAAATATTGCATTTCTATCACTCCTCACAATATTTTTAGTATTCTCCATTTTAATACACTTCTTCAAAACTCTTCCCTATATTTTACACTGAGTCCCATACAGATCACGTTGGATCAATGACTTTAAAATGTTATATCTTTATTAAAATAACTAACCTAACCTGATCACCTTTTCCATAGCACTTTGGTAATAATTTTTACTTAACACAACTGGAAGATGACAATAGATTTTTTCTATATTAAAGAAATGCACCAGCTATCAGAAAATCAATAGATCTTTTATTAGCTGGCATAATATCATAAGGTTAGTCAACCATTTTCTAGTTGATTAATTTTAGATGGCTGAGAAAAATCGGAATACGACGTTAAGGAAATTTAGATATTCGAACTTCATATTCTTTAAGAAAAAAATAAAAAGAAATTTTGGAGTTTTACTCGAGTTCAAGCGCCATATTGTTAAATAGCAATTTCAGGTTGATCATTTGTCAAAATCAAAAAAATTATTAATCAATGTGCCCTATAGCTGATACACATTCAATAACCAATTAATAGATTTATACACCTCTTTATCACTTATATTTCCATCAGTTATTAAGCCTGTTAGCTTAATACCACTATCTCCACCATATTCATCATAGGTGTTAATTATTAATTGGATACCATTACTCATATCTATTATCCAATCTTCAGACCCTTCATAAAAAGGCCTAAAAATAGTGTGCCTCACCCCTAGAGTTTTATTTAGCGCTTCAATAACTTTGTCAGCTTGATGAAACCTCGGGTATGCAAAATTATGAAGATTTTGACTTTCTATAAATAAAGATTTAATATGATTCTGCCTATCGGTATTTTTGTTACCTACACCTTCATATGGAATGTAGTTACCTCTATCATCTTGTCCTTTTATGTAATCTCGAGGGTCTACTTTTGGTCGAAATTTAATTAATCTTGGTTTCATTCTTTCCCCTTAATTTAATTTGTTTGGATATAACTAGGGTAAGAGCCCAGCACCTTATCATATTTTCAGCTATTTTAATAATCTCATCAAACTATTGATTATCCATTTACCTTTTCAATTTTTAGTCTACAAACTTTTACCTATGCCAATCTCTTTGAGCTTGTATATATCCGTAATACGCACAAGTACCATTTTGGGTTAGGTCCTTTACTTCAAAACCACACTTCTTATAAAAACTAAAATTATTAGCTTGTGTATGAGCAAACCAATCTCCGTAAGGAAGTTTATGAACACAACATTCTACGAGTTTTTTGCCGATACCTTTTCCACGATACTCTGATAAAACAACTAAATCCATTACGTTAGCAGCCATAATTTGGTCCGAGATAACCCTAACCATACCAATCATTTTATTATTATCCCAAACAGTAAATGCCCATGTTGAATTTTTGAATATTAGTGAAAACTTCTCTTTCTGCCAAGATGGAGTATTCCTTGCCCATCCAGCATCTTCAAACAAAGATTCAACATATTCAGCAGGAACTCCCTCGGTACCTTCTCTTATTGTTAATCCATTGAAATATTGGTATATATTAACTCCCCTTTTTTATTATTGGTATATACTACTTCTTGGTAGCTATTTCCTTTAAGAAATTATTACTTATATTTAGCAATTAGACAATCCCTTTGTTAGAGAACATGGACCACAAAATGGAAAAGACGCTTATCTTATTTAAGATGAGCGCCATATTGTGGAATAATTTTAAAGGTAGATAATTAGTAAACATTACTCAACTTGTGTTTACTACTTATAATTTTTAGATAAGCTGGTTAAGGCTTGTGTTATTACTATTCGACAGTCATTTACCACTTACCTCAATAAAGTTTACCTATTTGAGACTAAATATCCCTCATAAAACTTCCTGTAACTCCCATTATATAAACTAAAATTGAATATTGTATTCATTGATATACAGAGAAACTGAAATGAGAAATTAGTAGTGCTATCATAGAATTATAATGAAAAATATTGGAGGAACTATTCATGAGTAAAATTTCATCTAAGTATTCACTCAGATATTTAATCTTTATATGTCTTTTGTTCGGGGTTATCATTATTATCAACAGTATTGTAGCTATTTTTACAACACTTCCATTTGTAAGGATAATAAATATTCTTTTTGTAGTAATCCCGTTATCAATAGGAATGGGCGCTTTAATAAGAGAGATGTTTCTTACACATGGAAAAGGGAGCTAAGCTACGATATCCCCCTAAAAGCTAACAATATCATTTCCGAAAAATATAATTATATTCATATTCATTTTTCTATTATAAATCGTTACGGTATTAGTTGGACCTAAATGGAGAACATAATAAAGCAAAAACTACTCACTAAAAAAGAGGACAGTTTATAAGTCCTCATCTTAAAATTAAACTGGTATCATTAAACTAATCCCTCCGACAAATCGATCAGGTATAAAGGCTGATTGCGAATATCTATTTGTTCTTGAATATAATATAATGACCAACAATATAAATAATACTAATATAAACACAGGCATTTCTTTCGATACACTCATTCTATTAGATATCACCTCCATAATTCTATACTTCATATTATTCTAACAATATCTAAAAGTTATAGACTTATTATGCTGACCAAGCGTATATTTTTAGTAAATGCGAGCTCACCAACTTTTCGCGTAACACATACACTAAACAGACCACATGGAATTTTTAAATTGTAGGAAGAACTCTTATTTAGTCAGACTTAATTATTTGCTAACAATATACTGAAAATAATTAATCCCATCTCTTTTACAGAAGTGGGATTTATAAAATGCTATACGACTCACTATCACTTGTGTTTATTTAATAGATAACTATCCTTAACATAGGTCAGATAGCCTTTACTACCTTCTTGCGCCATATTGTAGAATAGTGGAATAAATGCATGTAAAGATCTCTTATTCTTTTATCTTTTGAGTAACCCTGAACTTGAGTCAATATCTTGGACACAAAAAGATTAAGTTTTATGCAGAGTCTTTGAATAGTTCTTCTATTGCTTGGGGTGTTTTATAAGCAATGCTGCTATGCTTTCTTTTTCTGTTATACCATGCTTCGATAAATTCAAAGATGGCGATATTGGCAGTTTTATAGTCTAGATATTGAACATGATTTACTTCTTCTTTCTTCAATATAGCGTGGAAAGATTCAATACAGGCGTTATCATAAGGGCATCCTTTTTGGCTAAAGGAGTGTGTTATACCATAAGATTTAATACGATCAGTAAATGCTTGGCTTGTATATTGTGAACCTAGGTCAGTATGTAGAATTAACCCTTCGGGTGGTAATTGAGTTACGTAAGCGTTTTCTAGAGCTTTTATTACGACGTCTGTTGTCATTTCCTCTGAAAAGGAATAGCCGACAATCTTTCGCGAATGTAAATCCATCACCGATGCTAAATAGCACCATCCGTCTTTCACCGTATGCACATAAGTTATATCAGCCACCCACTTTTCATTAATTGATGCAGTTGAAAAATCTCTTTTCAAGATGTTTTCTCGATTTACAACTTTCTCATTTGAACTATATGGACGGAATTTCTTTTTAACAATAGAGTGGATATCAGCTTTTTTCATTAAACGTTGAACACGTTTCAAACTGATGTGTATTCCTTCTTCTGTTAGTTGATGGTGAATTTTTGGAGCCCCATAACGTCCTTTACTCTCTTTATGGATCGTTGTCATTCGCTCAGTGATTTGTCTATTTTCTTTTTCACGTTTTGATTCAACCTTATTTAATGATTGATAATATGTACTGCGAGGTATATTCAATACCTCACACATAAGTGACACTGGATGTTCTGTCGTTTTCTCTTGGATGAAGCCCATTAGCTCGTCTGAATTTACTTTTTCGCGAATATGGCCATAGCCTTTTTTAAGATTTCATTCTCCTCTTGAAGACGAAGCATCTGCTTTTGCATCTTAGAAATATCATCAGCTGTAAGGCTTAAACCATCTTCTGTTTTAATAGGAGAGTACTTCTTATTCCAATTATAAATAGTTACTTCCGATACGCCATATTCATTACTAAGTTCTTTGACTGAGCTACCAGAACGGTAAAGTTCAACAATCATTTTCTTGAAATCTTGGGTATATTTTTTGCCTGTATTTTTGTTTCCCATCCGGACACAACCTTTCTAAGTACATTTTAAGTACTTAACGTTTTTGTGTCCATAAAACTATACTAACTCCACCCTTTATATAAACCACAATCTATATTTTGTTAACAAAGCATTTACAAATTAGGAATATCATCTAAACAAATAATAGTTTAGCATGATCAAACATGGTACAATTATCCAAATGGAGGTGTGATATGTCTGAAAAAACTAATTATAAAGAAATTAAAGAACTTAACATACAACACCTAGAAAATGCTAAATCTTATGCTTTTGTTTTTATTCTAGTTTTCTCTTTTGTAACCATTATCTCCCCACTAGGTATACTTGAATCATTCGGAGATAACGCATTAGGAGCTTTTTTTGCAATGCTTATTTTATTGTTTGGATCAATAACTGTATGGCTTATTTCAACAATTGCTTTAGCAAATGTTAAAGAGTAGATTGGGAATTGCAAAATTATTATAATAATGCTCATGTTTACTGTTTTTATCTATAAGACAATATCTGTTTGAATACTTAATCTACTCTTTCTTACATGTTTTGGAGTGATGAGAATTAAAATGGATGCAGTTACACCATCTTTTAATTTCCTATCTTTTATAGTTGCGATGGTTATTTTATATTGGGTGATTAAACTAGCTGTTAAGAATGCCATCGATGAATCAAAAATTAATAAATAGAAAACATGTATTGTTTTTTTACACCTTCAAAATTGTTTGGAGGTGTTTTTTAAGAAACAACCTAAATTAATCTTTTAAGAATACTAGCCAGTGCGTTTTACTCCGCTTATTTCCAAACAACGGTTGTTGGACAAAATACTTTAATACATCTTTTGATTTATTTTGATTCTCATTCTATAAATAAGTGTTCGTATCTTTTATATATATCATTTTATTCAGCATTAACATACCAACTGTTTCATTATTTCTATTTATTATAGATCATTCGCAAAAATATAGAGCAAAGTCAATTTTTTTTGCTTTGGATTAGTACTTTTACACAAGATGCCTTTATTCAAATTGAACACAGTGAGTTTCTTCCATGATCCATATTCATTTTCAATTGGGCGTGATTGCTAGTGCAACAGGCCTATCAACAGGTAAAGTAGCTATAACAGACTGTGTTTTGGTATCGATCACAGAGACTGTATTATTTCCAGCAAAAACACTATTTGCAACATAAACTAATTGCCCATCTGATGTGATTGCTAGTGCAATTGGACCAAGCCCAACGGTGACAGTAGCTATGGTAGAATGCGTCCTTGTATCGATCACGGAGACTGTACCAGGAGAGTCACCGCTATTTGTAACATAAACCAATTGCCCGTCAGGCGTGATTGCTAGTGCAATCGGATTAACCCCAACTGAAACAGTAGCAATAACAATGTGTGACTTTCCATCAATCACAGAGACCGTTGAGGGATTGAAACCATCACCTCTATTTGCAATATAAACCAATTGCCCGTCAGGCGTGATTGCAACAGCATTCGGTTGATCCCCAACAGGAACATTAGCAATAACAGAATGTGTTTTGCTTTCAATCACAGAAACTGTATTGGTACCTATATTTGCAACATAAACTAACCCCATATCCACATTCCCCCACCTTTCCAACCTTTATACTTCACTGTATTGTATGAAAAAAAATTAACATGATTCAAATTTCATTTGTTTTGGGTAAATGTAACACATGGGTATGCCTAAATAAATTGTCTCTCATCCTATTAATAAACAATTTATTGAAGTTGCTTGGGAAAA
This sequence comes from Nanhaiella sioensis, assembly GCF_046557775.1. Classification (NCBI taxonomy): domain Bacteria; kingdom Bacillati; phylum Bacillota; class Bacilli; order Caryophanales; family Bacillaceae; genus Nanhaiella; species Nanhaiella sioensis. Next base: position 4,359,136 of record NZ_JBKAEG010000001.1, on the reverse strand, counting down.
AAGATACTTATTTTTCTTTTAGATTAGCGCCATATCGTATTATGAGGCTTCAACCAGTTACCTAGTTGATCCATTTTTCATTGGTATTATTCTTAAGATAGTCTGGATAGCCTTAGCTACATTCTTGCGCCATTTTGTGGAATAAATCACTAAATAGTCTTTGAATTTTGTAAAATAGATTCTTTCTCTACTACTAGGTTGTTTTAACGGAAATTCGGAGGATTCACTTCCTCAATCTGAATGAGGCCATCATATTGTTCACTAGGTATAAATATTTCTTCAAAACTTCCCCAGAACTTACCTGTTGCTTCAGAATTCCACCAATATCTATTCGTTGAATCATCTTCTAAATCAATATTTATAAATGAGACAGGGTACCCTGGTTCATTAAGATGATACTCAATCGAGTTTGATTTATGATCCGTGCTTACTTCAATAACTCCTTCGTTGTGATATGTATTTTTCCCGCTATACATATAGAGTCCTACGATATATGAATCTTCCTTAATAATTTCTGGTAAATATTCTACCATGTTCATATACTGTTTTGGATCTATATTAATATTTGATCTATTTTTCATAATATGAGCATTATGTGCCCATACAATGAACTTTTCATCTGGATATATTTCTTCTAATAACCACTCTAGATTAGAAGCCATTATTCTATCTCGAGATTCAAAATCACCTTTACCACTTTGATCCATAACATTTTCTTCAGTATATTTTTCTGTAATAGACCTAATTCTTTGTTCAAAAATCTTTATGAACAATTGTTTTTCATCCTCACTTACAAATTCCTCCCATTTACCTTGACTTAATTGATACAATAAATCATTGTATTTTTCAATTAATAACTCACTTTCCTCATGCCAGTTTTCAGGATAATTCCCTCTCCATATTGAACTGACAAACATATAAAACTCTTGTTCTACAGCTTGTAAATCTGCTGTAAAATCTGTATTTCTACCCTTAAAATAATCGTTTATATATTTATCTATGTACGGTTGTGGTTGCATATCAAATCCTACTATATTAATTGGGTTCTTAGTTGCTCTTTGTTCTTTAATGTATTTAAACAAGTACATATTATGATCTGTAAACCACACTGGGTGTAAGGTATTTTTCATTGCTTTTTCAGGGCTTATATCTAACAGCATTTCATTTGTTGAATTCACCTCTGCTAATCCACTTTCAAATGCCACAACATTGTAATTTAATTCCTCATGTAAAAACTTTATTAACCTGCTTTTAATCAAACTGTATTCTGAAACGCCATGTGAGCTTTCCCCTAGCATAACCACTCTTTTGTCTTTTAATATATCTTTTAAAAATTCTAGATCACTATAGTCCGAACTTTCCAATTCGATAGATTTAATATGATCAGTTTTCTCATATTGAACTGTTTTTAGCTCTACATCATTAGTAACCCTTTGACTGCTTTCTATGCCCTCAGACACTTGTTGATTTGAACAACCAAATAAAAGCATGACTAGTAGAAGTGAAGAAAAAAATATGTAACCTATATTCTTCTTTAATGATTTCATATAATACATCTCCAATGTTATTTAAATTGTAATATTTATACATTACAACAATATATTACATGATTTTTCAAAATATTTATATATTTTTTATTAATAGGGCATTTTCAGCATTATTAAATTTTATTGTTCAAGTAATTTGTTTGAATACCTTGTTACAAAAGACCCCTCTACATTACAGACCATACATTTAATAAATCAAAACAACTTGTTATTCCACAATATGGCCCAAATCATAAATAAAGACACATCTCTTAGAGAAATGCGCCATATCGTGGAATAACAATTCTCAGGTTGGGAAAAAACTAATAGACTCATTAATCATTGTCGTTATTAATTTCATTATTAGTTCATTCTTTATCGTGATATGTCCCTTAATCCAGTGAAGGTTAATGGAATTGTAAATTTCAATCCAAATATACTAGTATCTCTTGGATTTACCATACTACTGGAATAGTTATTATTTCTTATAAATTAAAAAGGAATCGAAATTGATTTTACCATAAACTTGATAGATTAGTGCCAATAAGGTTGTTCCATCTCAATAACTACACCTGAACGAGGGTTCACTAAAAAGTACCTTCCATCCACTTCAAAATGGTAATCTCTATAATCAATAAAGATTCGCGTATCTTCCGTGTATATAGGAACCGTATCTCTGTACCTTTCTTCATTCTGTACAACAATGCCAGATACGTCATACCCACTTTCATAAACCAATTGTTTAGCCTGTTCAAAACTGTAGGTCGGTCTGAAAAAGATAAAGAGTAATAAAGGAATAATAAATAATATGATTAAAGATGGATTCATCCTTTTTCTCATCGATCCCTGTATCAAATATACGTATGAGAAATAAACCACAGTCGTCAGAAAGGGAATTAATATACCCATATTAAAGACACCCCTGTAAAGAGTAGAATTTATAAATTCAAAAATGCAAAATTCCATAATTGCAGCACTTAAAATATACAGCATAATCTTTTTGTTCTTCTTCATTTTTATCTCCTCGGTTGATTGTATCTATGTCTAAGCTATACTCAGTCTCATTAAAATAAATCCTTACATTCATAATACCAAGTAAATTATTCTTTGTGTTTTCTAAAGAAACAATCTTTACGAGAAGAGCCATACATAAAGAAAGACGCTTTTCGGGATTATTTCTGAAAAGCGCCATTTTTCGGAAGATCGGTACAACAAAAAGGAGTAACTTGTATCTCTTTTATATATTATTTTATTGGTTTCGGGTCAACCTCAATTATTTGGTACCCATATTTATGACCTGCAACTGCATTCATATGGGATATCTTTTAAATTAACTCAATTAAATAATCCTCTGTTAAAGTCTCTAAAGTCATAATCCATAATCTACCTTTGCACTATCTCATTTTAAAACAGCATCAGCAATCCAAAGGTAACTCTGAAAAGGTAGTGTTAGTCTGAAATAATGAAAACATTAGGGGTAGAACCTTAATCTACTACTTACCCATTACCATTATTTCTTTTGTAACGGGTATTGTAAATAAATGGATCACCTGTCCTATACCAACTGGAATCTATTAGCATAGTATATTGTATAAGACTATAGGAGGTGTTAAAAGGTGGATTTATTTAATAATGTGGCACTTATATTGGTTTTATTTATCTTGTTGGTTATCGTATTAGTATCAGGATTAGAATCTAACATGAGAGCTCTACTATTATTAAACTTATAACAAATAAAAAAGCCACCGACAAAAGTCAGTGGTTGTAATACATAGGGGTTGTTAAAAAATTAATTCCGAGATATTGAACAATCTATAATAGTATGTATATATACCCAGAAATAATTTTTTATTTCAACAAGCTATATCGTTTATAAGTAGGAGTCCAACTACCTCTACAGCTATACCACATGGAATTTTTTAAAATTTTAGAAGAACTCTTATCTAGCCAGACTTAATTACTTGCTATCGATATACTGAAAATAATTAAATGCCATTTCTGTTACAGTATTGGGTTTATAGCTTCCATATACCCATGTTGTAACCCCATACCTGAAACATATCCAAAAGCAATAAGTATATCTTTTTTATCACGAACACCAGCCCAGAAATTACAACGTTCAAATAATGTTGGATAGTCAGTATCCCGCCTATCCCATCCAATAATCTCTCTTAAATCTGGTACCTCTTCCCTAGATATTGGAAGGTTAATCTTTATAGAGTATTTCACTTTAACCTCTCCTATCTATACATTAAAGTACATTCTTCATAACAATTTAACCACAATGAATTTAACTATTTTTAACTTCAATTATTTAAGAATGCAAGGGTTTTTTCGTAGAATTGCCCCCTTTAGTTGAAATATTGTTTAATATGATTTGTATTAGTAAAAATCTCTATCTTATCTTTATGTATAGCACACTTATTAAAAAAGTTAACTTTTCCTATCTCTTCAAAGTATCGGTTCCATTTAAACATTTTAAAAAATAATTCTAATGTTGGTTTGTAATTTGATTTTTCTAATCGAAGTCTTTGTTTTATAAACCTCTTTGTTATTCTGTAAGTTCTTATTGAATATTTGGTATCTAAAAAAATAATCAAGTCCGCACTATGAAAACAATTATTTACCCAATCCTCATTATGTACTCCTTCAATTATCCAACTTTCTGATTGTATTATACTATTTAGATATTCTTCTCTTTCTTGTTCGGTTCTTCTTATATCGCCAGACTTATTCCTTATCCAAACCACATTATCTAATTCGTAATAAGGTATTTCTAACTTTGAAGATAATTCTTTTGCCAAGGTTGTTTTACCACTTCCAACAGAGCCTATAATATGTATCTTTTTTGTTATTTCCTTTTTCAAAAGATCACCTAATTCATAGTAATTTGTTTCTAAAGCATATTCTCTTTTGGTAAAGATTTTCCTCTAATAAGTTGAAGTAGCTATTCAAACCTTATTAAACATTCCTGCCCTTTAACTTAAAACTAATTATTTCAAATGTTCAATACTTAGACAATCCTTTTTTAGTGAATATCTCACCAAAATGAAAAATGACGCTTATCTGTTTCAGATTTGCGCCATACAATGGAATAAATATTAAGCATTGTTTCCTAAAATAAAATTGTTATATAACCAATTTATAGCATCCTGAAGATGATTAGCTATATAGTCTATGTTAATGTCTCTTAATTTATCGAAGTGTTCATTAAGTGAAGACTCACCAGCCCCAGTCCTAACCAAAATTTTAATGCTCCCTACTTTTGACGCTGCTACAATATCACTCCAACGGTCACCGATAACGACGCAGTTTTCGAGAGTTAAATCATGTTTTTGTTGGGCTTCGGTTAACATTCCCGTATTGGGCTTTCTACAAGAGCATCCTTCATTATGACTATGTGGACATATATATACATCATCAAAGCCAAACCCTTTTAATTCTCCTATAAAGTCTTCTGCTTTGGCTAATCCTCTTGATATCCCTGGTTGATTTGTAAAAGAAAGTATTTTTATATTATCTTTTCTTAATCTATTAATTTGCAAGTCTATATTAGGGTAAAGTTCAAAGTCTCCAGGATAATGGACAGTATCGTCACCACCAATTGTTCCATCTCTATCTAAAAAAATTGCTTCTATCTGCTTCACATTTATTTCTCCTTTTTTCTTCGTTCATTTATATAAATTTTAATCCTGAAAATCCTTACTTAATTTATAAATAAGCGCCATATTGCTGAAGATCACATAGCTTAAGAGATACATTTTCTTGTATCCATTTTTTGATTATCATATATTACTGCTTTCTAGAAAATAGTTAAAGATTTGTTGTTCTCATTCATCAGTAATGGGACTGTTGTTTTTTTATATGTTTTTTTCAGCAAAGTTAGAAAGGTTTTGGCAAATAAATCTAGAATTAATAATATTATAATCTGTAATTTATCGGAGGGGAATAATGGAACCAGGTACAAAATATGATAATTTATTAGCAAGTTATGATAAAGCCATCAAATTAGATAACAGAAATGCAAATGCGTATTATAATAGAGCAAATTTATATTTTAAAGAATCGAGAGATTTTGTTAATGCTGAAAAAGATTATACTAAGGCTATTGAATTAGATGAAAGGAATGTAAACGCTTACATTGGTAGAGCTAAACTCTATAATTACATGAATCATTGGCATCAAGCAAAAGCGGATTATAATAAAGCAATAGAACTAGATAAAAGTAATATTGACCTATATTTTAGCCGGGCACATCTATTTGGTCAAGTTGGTGATTATGAAAATGCAATAGCCGATTGGACTAAGATCATAGAATTAGATGAAAGAAATATAACTATGTACTTATATAGAGCAGGTGAATATGAAGAAGCTGGGAACTTTAAAGAAGCATTGAATGACTATTCAAAGGTAATTGATATAGATGATAAATGTATGGAAGCGTACTTTTCTAGAGCAGTCTTATTACATGAAGATCTTAATGATTATAAAAAAGCGATCCTAGACTATAATAAGGTGATAGAGTTAGATAAAAGTCATGCACAAGCATTTTTTAACAGATCGCTTGTATATAAGAACTTAAACCAACTTAAAGAGGCAAAAATGGATTATGAAAAAGCTATTCAATTAGATCCAAGACTCCAAAATTAAATAAATCTTCTTGTTTCCACCAACATTTCGGTTTGTTGGGGTTCCGCTAACAAAAACCCCCCACCTTATCATATTTCCCACTATTTTAATAACCTTATCAAACTTGTGATTGTCCATTTATCTCTTCAATTATTATCTACAAACTTTTACCCATGCCCATCTTTTCGAGCTTTATATATCCATAATACTCATCAAGCATCTTCAAACAAGGATTCAACATTTTCATCAGGAACTCCCTCGGTACCTTCTCTTATTGTAAAGTCATTGAAATATTGGTACATATTAATGCCCCCTTATAATTAGTAGTACATACTACCTCTAGCTAGCTATTTCCTTTAAGAAATTATTACTTATATTTAGCATTTAGATAATCTTTTTTACCCACAAAATGGAAAAGACGCTTATCTTATTTAAGATTTCCGCCATATTGTTGAATTACATTAGGTGAATGTAACATGTTGTACATTTAGTTTGATAATTCTCTCATTTTTTTTATCTTATGAACATCCCCCTATCAAACACAATCTATATTATGTTTACTAAATTTATTTCGCCTTTTTTATAACCACAAGCTTCTTCCAAACTACAATACCCTTACTATATTGAGAAAGGTAGTTTAGTATGGATACTTGTAAATCATTTATTTTTATTTCTATTTCTCCACTTTGCTATATGGAACGGAAACAAGAAGAAAAAATTAATTGGGATAAGGGAACGGGAGTACAACTATTTTCGTCTAACTAGTGATAAGGGAGGGAAAAGGCTTGAATAAAGAAAAAGGAAGGTTGGAAAAAGAGTCCAACCAACAAATTTTAGTTAATTTAATGAAAAATCATGGTGATATGGTATTGCGTGTGGCCTTTACATATGTAAAGGACAAGCAGTTAGCTGAAGATCTCTCACAAGAAGTCTTTATTCGTTGCTATCAATCTATACATCATTTCGAAAATCGTTCTTCTTATAAGACTTGGATATACAGGATTACAGTTAATTGTTGTAAGGATTATGTAAAAAGCTGGTCATTTCGTAATATTATTCCTCGTTCAGTAGTGAAGAGAGATAATGAACAATATCTAGACGAATTTTATGATGCAGACGGTCAACATTATCTCTCATCTGGTCAATCAGGTAAGGGTAGAGATGGTACTTGGAGAATAGATCTAAATCCAGGGGATTATATTAGCCCCCTAACATTTAAGCTTGCGGATTATCCAATCCGTATAAACAAAGATGTTCGTTTAAAAATAAAGTAAGTTATATTAGTGAATATCCAGCCACATATTATATGATGAAGAAGAATGAAAAACAAAAAGTTCCCTTAGTGATTTTCCATTATTTTGAATAATTTATAAAACTCGAATAAATACTAGCTAACAGGATATCATTTTTTAGCTGTTTAAAGAAAAGAATGGGCGTAACATATAATTATCATTTAATTGCATTCGAATAAAAATAATAAGGTATCCTTGAAATTCGCGCCATAGCACCTATCACCATTCTTATTGAGATAGGTGCTTTTGAAGGTGCTAGAAAGATAGATGGTGCATCACAAGTTAACGTTTATTCAACTAGGGTAACTTATGTTGGCTTAGTGTTAGCAACAGCTATATCTGAATTCAGAGGACAGATTAAGTGACTTTTTTCTAATAACTACATTAGATTGGTGTCAAAATGCTGCCGGTACTCCTATAACATTTCATAACAAACAGATAATGTTAGATCATCGCGCCATATTGTGGAATAATATTGTCATGTAATCTTAGAACTATTCGATTCATTAATCATTGAGTTCACAAAATATATATTTCTATTACTTCTTCTCCAAATATTTTACTCTATAAAAGGACTTTCAGGTTGTACAAAAGTTGGAGATGTTATTGGTGTTCTAGAAAATAGATTCCCACCCAATACTACCATCATACACATATAACATACCATAGTCGTTACAAATAAATATGAATTCATAAGTCTTCATCCTTAAAAGTTATTATAGTATATATTATTCGTAACTTTAAAATGTTCTTGGACTAGCAACTATACAGATTGCATGATTATGGAGACTTAATTTCTATTATGTTTATTATTTAGATTAGTTTCTTATTTGATCTGATCATAAATATTCAATAAAAATAACCATACCACAATTCCAGAAACCATACTAAACCATGCAAAAAATTGATTCTCTTTTTTTAATAATGGAAATAATGCAATTAAAATTGCTCCAACTCCAAACGAAATGACCATAATTAATCGTACAGTTAATTCTAACATCCCCGCCTCGCCTCCCGATTTATATTATTTACATAATAACTACAATATCACTTGTGTTTACAAAAAAATAATGAATTTTTGCCATTAAAGCCTTTTTGTCAACTGTTAAAAAAACTTTAAAATAGGATTTCTCATCATCCAAGCTAATCTTCTCATATCTTTATAGAAAACAATGTTAATGAGAAGAGGTGTTTTTTTGACGACAACTGTGATTGATGTGAAAAAACATAGGATAATTGCTACTGTACCTGCTGGTGATATTTCTACTTTATTTAAACAGTCTATCTTCACATCGGATGGGAACCTCGCTTATGTGACGAATAATACACTTAGAAGTGTTGATGTCATTGATGTGAAAACACATAAAGTGATTCCCACTATTCAGATTGTTGCTTCACCAACGATTTTAACTTTTGGGCAATAGTAAAATTCGTTAATAGATCATTTCTAAGTTGATTTATTTGATCAATTATCTTTACCTGTTCTAATAATGAATCAGACTGCTTAAAGTTGTCTAATAATATGTACACTTCTTCTTTAAATTCATCCATGTTGATTCTTTTATAATCAATTGACTCAAATTTCATAATACGACCTCCTTTATTGTGATTTAATGTTAATTGAAATATCTAAAAAATTTAAGACTTATATTACATAAAATTGAATGTTATACTTGTGATAGAAAATAAGAAATAAATAATATGATACTACCTTGAAATAACATTGACTTTCTCACGTGCATTTGCTTGGAAATTTAAGTAACTATTTTACGGATAATTTCTTTGAAAAACGAAATTAAAATGATTGATTCCACAACGATCAAATGCCTGAATAAAACCTCATTGATATTCTCCCTTTCGAGTGTGATTCATTGAGCGATGGAAATACAAAAATCGGAAAACTTATAAGGCTCTTCGAAATTCGGAGAATGACCTGAATTTACAAACCAAATTAATTTCTTATTTGATGAACCTAACTCGTTGTAATTCCCCAATAGAAGGCATTTGATAATTATGCCTGCCCTCACAAAATACACTGGAACATTTAGTTTTTTACGAGTTTAAATTAGTCAACTTCCATAGATTCGCCCCAAAGCAAGTTGATAGACAAATTACCATCGTAATTAAAAGACCTCAATGATTCTAAAAAATGGTTAATCAAAAATACTTGTTGTTCCACAATATGGCCCTAAAATGAATAATGGCACATATCTATATTTCAGATATGCGCCATTATATGGAAAAAAATAGTACTTTATCCACTTAATTTAAGATAATATTTTCCAATCGGAATCCTTGATTTCATCTATCAAAGGTTCCCTTACAGAACTTATAGATCGTTCATCACAAGCTCCAAATATCAGATAATTTCTCTGTCCTTGTCTTAATGAAGGTTTATTGGCTCCCATTTTATAATCAGGATCATTAATATTGAACAAAGTCATCTTCCCAAAAACAAATACTGCAAATCTCCTATGTTCCAATAGGTTCTTCATCTAAGGTTTTATAACCGCAACATGGACAATTATACTTCAATACATTTCCCTCCCTATTTTTATGCAATTATATATAAAGCTATGCAGTTGAACTCTATTTCTCTTTTCACATTAGTTTATTAACTATATTCTTGCACCATATATGGAAGATCAACAACACAATAAAGGGGCTGTCCAATAAATCGATTTTCCAACTATTGGTTTCCCCGTTTTGTGTTCAAGAATACTGATATACCAACATTCTCGACTTTAATTTTTTTCGGATTTACCCTTTTCCGACAGCCCCTACTTTTACCCTCAATGATTAAAAATCCAATTGACACCTTCCCGATAAACCTTACATTCTTTCCCGTCACCAAAACAGGTATTTAATATCCAGAATCTAAATTCATACTTCTTATAGACCGAAAGTACCTTCGGTACAACTTGAATTTTTGTTATTTAGTGGCAAGGTAGTTTTGCTATTGCTCACACTACCATAATGCGTTGGGTACATCAAAAAGGACCAGACTGAATTAGACGAAAGAGTACGACGTCATCTTAAAAATCCACAATTGATTCTTGGAGAGTTGACGAAAGGTATGTGAAAGTAAAAGGAGCATGGATGTATTTATATCGTGCAGTCGACTCAGAAGGAAAGCATCTTAATTCATCAAATCTAAGGGAATTAGCTAACTATTTTTGTACCAGAGCCTTAAATTACACTAGTGCTGCTTCTGCTTCACTAACTAATTGAGTCATAAGTTGCTGTACTGACACAATTTCTTTTAATCTATGTGCATTGCTCCCCGAAAAAATCAAACCATTTTCTAGCTTTCCATTAGCAGCTTCAATAAGGGCAGTTGTTATACAGTAAGGCGTACTTTTTGGATTGCATGGTATTAGACAATCATAGCATTTCTGAACAGGAATATTCCCTGCTTCAGTTTTTTTCACAAATTTATTTGTTATTGCCCTACCTGGTAATCCGACGGGGCTTTTAACTAACTGAATATCTTCACTTTTTGAGTTTATGTAAGCTTCTTTAAAATTTATATCTGCATCACATTCTTTAGTTGCAACAAATCTAGTACCCATTTGTACACCAGATGCCCCTGCTTTTAGATATTTAGCAATATCCGATCCATCAAATACTCCGCCAGCAGCTATAATAGGTATTGGCTTTTTATACTTTTCCTGAAAAGAGCTCAAAGCATCTTTAACTTCTTTAACTATTTCAGTCAATTCAATTTTTGGATTAGCCCTTAATTCGTCCAAAGTAAAACCTAAATGTCCCCCAGCGTCAGGGCCTTCAACAATCACTAAATCTGGTAGATAGTTGTATTTCTTATCCCACATTCTTGTGATTAATTTGGCTGCTTTTCCTGAAGATACAATAGGTGCAATTTTTGTTTTAGTTCCTTTTACAATTTCAGGAAGGGATTTAGGTAAACCAGCACCAGAAACAATCAAATCAACTTTTTCTTCTACAGCAGTTAAAGCCAATTCTTTATAATTTTTCATCGCAACTAAAAAGTTAACTCCAATTATTCCGTTTGGACTCAATTCTCTAGCTCTTCTAATTTCTCTTTTTAAACTTCTAATATTGGCAGCTAGGTTATTTGTTGCAAAATCAGGTTCAGTAAAACCAATTTGAGATCCAGAAATGATGCCGATACCTCCCTGATTAGCTACAGCTGAAGCTAGTCTAGAGCGTGACACCCCTACACCCATTCCTCCTTGAATAATTGGAACGGAAGCGGTTAAATTTCCTAAAAATAATTGAGGTAATTTCATATAATCAATCCTCTCAAAATTACTAAGTAGTATTGCATAATTATATATATAACCTAGACTATCGTAAATGTACATTTATCATATAGTAAATGTATATTTATCATATGGTAAAGTAAAAAAACAATTTCCCGGTGGCTCTTTCAAGATACCTCTCTCGGTGATAACCACACTCGCTCGTTCGAATTGCCCTTGTTGTAAATGTGATTCAAAGCTGTATACTCAAGTTACTCCCCCTTTAAATATCTCTATTATTATAATGAATTTAATTCAAATAAAAACTATTAACCTTGTTTGGATTAATAGTTTTGGCTCTTATCCTATGAATAGATCTTTAAAAACTCCATCCTATTACAGAGATAGGATTTGTTTATTTTTTATATAGTCTCAGCAAGCTAATAAAGTCAGTCTTGAATTAAGGATCTCCTTACAATTTATAACCAATAATGATTAATCAAAAAAAACTTGTTATTCTGTGTTCGGTTTATCAATTTCATCCACAAATATGGCTCCTGGATTATTGGCTTCTATAACAGAAATAACTTCTGGATATTTAATGTGATTTAATAACTTAGAGATTTCATGATAATCTCTAGCTAACATTTTTATCATCTATGAAACCCCCTATATTCATATTTTAAAACTATATAAATTATACTCAAATTCCTTCTTATAACCACAGCTTTCTGCTAACATACGAGATCCAAGATTTTCATCCATACAGTCCCAATAAGCTTCGAGTTTATGATCTCTACAGTGCTCTAGAAATTCGTTAATTAGTATTTTTGCAAGACCATTTTTTCTATACTCCTCTACGGTTAGTGTGTGTGAGCCCATTGAATCATGGGTTACACAACTTGATATACAACAAGAAACAATTAATTCACCATCCATCATGCAATATCCTACACCATGATGGATGAAGTCCTCTAATGAGCTCCACCAATCTAATATTATTGATTTAACAAAATCTATATTATTAATCTTTCTATGAAATAATTGATGATTTATTTTTACCATTTCAAATTTATCTTGCATTTTAAGATTTTCAAGAACAGAATCTTCTTTACATTTATACTTATAGGTAAGTTGTTTAGACTGAACAAGGTTCCGTTTCTTAAATATACTTTTAAATGCTATACCCCACTTTGGGCTTGTGCCACTAAATTCAAAATGATTTAACCCTAACTCTCTTGTCCTGGGTGCGATATTTGAATCAATATATTCGTTTATGCTCTTATTAAACCTTATATTGTTCTCATTCCCAATAAAATAGAATCCAGCAATAGATTTTGACCACACCATAGCAGTAGTTGGATTCAATATATTATCAACAAAAACACATCCCGGGTTATACCCCTGAACTACTCCTTTTATTTCAATATTAACTAATTCACTCGTTAATAAATCGTTTACGTTAGAGAATTGTATTTTATTCAATTCATATATCATTTTCCTACCTCTTTTTTTAATAACAATTCACCTGTAAATAAAGTATCCTATTTTATTTTATCTGTATTTCCTTTTTAAATATATATATAGAATAAGTATAATAGTTTTTTACACAATAACGTTGACTGAATTTACAAGCCAGTCAGTGTTATTTCAATTCACTTTACTATATAGAATGTTTAAATAATTTCATGTGCATGTAGCCAATTACTAAAATAGCCTGGTTAAACAATATTGCTTACAAGAAAAAGAAGGATGCTTTTCAGTAACATTTCTGAAAAGCGCCATATTGTTGAATAACATTATCGGATGATTATTTAGTAAACAGAACTCAACTTGTGTTTACTAAAAGCTCATGTTGCAAAAACAACTTTTTATATAAGAAATCGGGAAATAATTAAATTACCTCTCTTCAAAACCTTTATAATTCAACAATGTATAAAACATGTATATTCGATTAAATTTCAGTTCTAGAAAATACTGTTATATCAACATTTACAAAAGCATGTCGATTCCTAAAGTTGCTATTATGTAAACTAGTTTTGAATATAGTATACAATCTTATACACGCTTTTGATAAGAACCTCACCAACAAATATAGTATTGCATATTCAAACAACCGTTCATATATTAAGGTAATAAATCAAATAAAGATGGTGATTCTTATGGTACTGGCTTATGTCGTAAATAATGGAATTCCCCCAAATAACGGGACGGTTTCAGTCATAGATGTGAAAACTCATCAGGTGATTACTACGGTACCTGTGGGAGAGGAATCAAGTGCTGTGTCTTTCACGCCCGATGGCAAATTGGCTTATGTCTTAAATAATGGATTTGGTCCAAATAACGGGACTGTTTCTGTCATAGATGTGAAAACTCATCAGGTGATTGCTACGGTGCCGGTGGGAGAGGCGTCATTGGCTGTGTCCTTCACGCCCGATGGCAAATTGGCTTATGTCGTAAACGAAGAGGTTTTTCCAAATAACGGAACTGTTTCTGTCATAGATGTGAAAACTCATCAGGTGATTGCTACGGTGCCGGTGGGAGAGGACTCACGTACTTTATCCTTCACTCCCAATGGCAAATTGGTCTATATCGTAAATTTTGGATTTTTTTCAAATAATGGGACTGTTTCTGTCATAGATGTGAAAACTCATCAGGTGATTGCTACGGTACCTGTGGGAGAGGAGTCACGTGATGTGGCCTTCACACCTAATGGAGGTAATGGATGCTAAGCTATGACATACCACAAAATTGTTTCTCATTATGTAAGATAATATTAGTTCCAATTTTTCATTTCTGAAGAACTGGATCTAATATATTGGTTCCTATAGTGGTCATTATGTAAACTATTTTTGAATATGGTATACAATCTTATACACGCTTTTGATAAGAACCTCACCAATAAATATAGTGGTGCATGTTCAAACAACCGTTCATATATTAAAGTAATAAAACTGATATATGAGGTGCTTCTTATGGTAACGGCTTATGTCGTAAATAATGGATTTGGATCAAATAACGGGACTGTTTCTGTCATAGATGTAAAAACTCATCAGGTGATTGCCACCGTTCCTGTTGGACAGAACTCATTTGCTATATCCTTCACACCCAATGGTAAATTGGCTTATGTCTTAAATAATCTGTTTCCCCCAAATAATGGGACTGTTTCTGTTATAGATGTGAAAACTCATCAGGTGATTGCTACGGTACCAGTGAGAGATGACTCACGTACTTTATCCTTTACACCCGATGGCAAATTGGCTTATGTCTTAAATAATGGGTTTTCCCAAAATAACGGGAGTGTGTCTGTCATAGATGTGAAAACTCATCAGGTGATTGCCACGGTACCTGTGGAAGAGGACTCACTTGCTGTGTCCTTCACGTCCGATGGTAAGTTGGCTTATGTCTTAAATACCAGAATTTTTCCAAATAACGGGACTGTTTCTGTCATAGATGTGAAAACTCATCAGGTGATTGCTACGGTACCAGTCGGAGAGGACTCACGTGATGTGTCATTCACGCCCGATAGCAAATTGGCTTATGTCGTAAATAATGGATTTTTCCCAAATAACGGGAGTGTGTCTGTCATAGATGTGAAAACTCATCAGGTGATTGCTACGGTACCTGTCGGAGAGTTTTCACGTGATGTGTCATTCACGTCCGATGGTAAATTGGCTTATGTCTTAAATTCCGGATTTTTTCCAAATAACGGGACTGTTTCTGTTATAGATGTGAAAACTCATCAGCTAATTGCTACGGTACCAGTTGGAGAGGACTCACTTGATGTGTCCTTTACGCCCGATAGCAAACTGGCTTATGTCGTAAATAATGGATTTTTCCCAAATAACGGGACTGTGTCAGTCATAGATGTGAAAACTCATCAGGTGATTACCACGCTGCCTGTCGGAGAGAACTCAATGGCTGTAGCCTTCACGCCCGATGGTAAATTGGCTTATGTCGTAAATACTCGGTCTTCCCCAAATAATGGGATAGTATCTTGCATAGATGTGAAAACTCATCAGCTAATTGCCACGGTGCCTGTCGGAGAGAACCCAACTGCTTTGTCTATCACACCTAATGGGGGTAATGAGTGCTAAACTATGATATACCTTAAAATAGATTTCTCATTATGTAAGATAATATTAGTTCCAATTTTTCATTTCTGAAGAACTGGAACTAATCGACTCAATAATCATTATGTTTCTTAAATTAATTTACTGACTAGCGCAATGTTATATACCTTATACAAAAAAATACAGTGTGGTGTTTTTATCCTTTGGGAGTCGGGATAGCCTTAACTATATTCTTGCGCCATATTGTTGAGTAACATTAGGTGAATGTAACATGCTGTACATTGAGTTTAATAAATTTCTCATTTTTTTCTTCTGAACATCCCCCTATCAAACACAATCTATCTTTTGTTTACTAAAACAGCATCATTGTTAATCGTAAAATCAAAATTCTCCACTTGTATTAATACGTTAACTCCCACATACAATTGTATTAATTACCAATTTGAAGAGGTGGTTTGTATATGACGACGACTATCATTGATGTGAAAACTCATAGTATAATTACAACTGTTCCTGTTGGTAACACAAGCTTAGATCCCTTAGGAGAAGGACTAGTTGTTTCTGCAAATGGTAAGGATGTTCTAGTAGTAAATTTTGGAGGTAATAGTATTAGCGCCACCAATACATCGACCCATTCAGTAGTTGCTACTGTTCCTGTTGGAGTTAACCCATTTTTCGTCACTTTATCTCCGGATGGTAAATTTGCTTATGTTGTAAACAGAGAAGACCCTTTGATCCCTTCTTTCATATCGGTAATAGATACTAAAACTTATTCTGTTATTGCTACTGTACCTGTTGGACGTGATCCTAGGTTTGCAGCAATAACACCTGACGGAAAACATGTTTTTATCTCAAACGCTGAAGATAATACTGTTTCCGTTATTGATACCAAAACTTATAGCTGTAGTGCCACTATTCCTGTTGGAGTCAGACCATTTAACATTATAATTTCCCCTGATGGTAAGTATGTTTATGTTGTAAACATTGGTTCACCATCTGTTTCTATCATTGATGTAAAAACACAATTTGTGATTGGTACTGTAGCAGTTAGTACTAGTCCTTCATCTATTTCCATTACCCCAAATGGTAAATTAATCTATGTTGTAACTTTTGACGTTATTTCTGTCATTGATACTAAAACTTATTCAGTTATTGCTACTATACCTGTGATCAACACTCCGTCTAACTTGGCCATATCTCCTAATGGTGATTTGGTATATGTTATTGGCGTAGATATAGATGATCTGGGGGCTCTGTCTGTAATAAATATAAAAACTCAATTCGTTATTGCTGCTGTTCGTGTGGGAGTTAATCCGGTTGATATTACAATTACACACGATGGGAAAATTGCATACGTAGTAAATGAAGGTGATGACCAAAATCCATCTACTACGACGGTAATTGATTTAAAGACACATTCAGTTATTGCTACTATTTCCAATCCGATTAGTTCCGGTACAGTATCTATTTCTCCAGACGGAAAATTAGCTTATATTTTAGAAAGAATCAGTTAATTTATTGCAGTATAACTTAAGCTATTTTTCATTAAACAAAACTATCATTTTAAGTCCATTAGTACTCTTGTCTTAAATATTCTTCAATTAATTTTTTAAAGGCATAAATATTAGAGATAGAGCCTTTTTCATAAGCTTCTATTAGTTCATTTGTTCTTCCCTAACTCTTTTTCATTTTTCAAGAAAATCTTCCCTTCTTTAATTAACTGAATTGCTATTTTGTTTACTTCACTACTTACATTTTTTGGTTTAAAATAATACTTGTGATGATTTTTTTGAAATTATATACAGGAGTGATTACATTGGAAACAGTACTTATTGTTTGGGCTATTTCTGTTTTCGCAATTTATTATGCTGTCAAAGCCGCTGTTAAAAATGGTATAGATGAATCTAATACAAGTAAAAAGATTGAAAGAATTTTAGATAAAATAAATGAAAAATAGTAACTATTATCAGCACCTTACATTAATTGATAGAGGTGTTTTTTTATTGTTAGAATTAGGATTCACAATGCTTATTAAGTCTTATAAAAATGATTTATCTGTCCTAGCACATCAAAACAAACTTAAGTAAGAATCTTACATAACATAGAAGTACACCATAATTATCACTCTCTTCCTGTATCCTCCTTTTACGTAAAACAGGAAGAATTATGGCAACTCCTCTGTACTCTCCTTCCGCTTTTGAGTATGGAGGAATTTTTTTATTCTCTACAATTACTCTTTTGTTTCCTAACACTAATCATGTTAATTTATCTGAATCAAATTAATAGCCGCACTGTTTGTAGTAACCCCACAAATAGTTCCCTGTGTAAACTCATCCACACTATCAATTCTTAATTGTAGTTTTGAACCACTTGACAAACTAATAATGGATAATCCCGTAATTTGAAGACACATATCATCTACTGCACCCAAATTATTACTTACTACCCCAAATTTTGTTCCCTGATTTTCGGCTCCATTTACAAATAATGATATAACTGGTTCAGAAAGCCCTACACTTGGTTGCAAATAAGTCACTACATAAGTAACTGAATAAATACCTTTATTAACGATACTAATAGTATCTGAATTAGCTAAGAATACATTATTAATTTCCCCCTGTTTATTAAATGGTATAGGGCTTCCAAGATCTAAAGTAATTGTTTGGTCTTGGTGGAAATTACCAAAAGAATTATTTTCACTACATTTACATTTATTCAAGTTTTTAGTCTCCTTTGAGTTGATAAATTATTTTATGCGAACTTACAATTAGAGATTGTGGAATTGCCCATACGTAGTAGTAAACACAATACAAAATAAATCTTATAAGTAAAAATTAGTCAAGAGTTTATCTATATGGTCTTAGAGATGGGATTTTATCATTTTTTACTATAATGGAAACACCCTAATTAAGTCTGTTAAATTCACCAGCAATTTAACCTAATAAACTATTAATCAAAAATACTTGTTATTTCACAATATGGCCCTAAAATGAATAATGGCACATATCTATATTTCAGATATGCGCCATATTGTGGAACAACAGATTCAGAAAAGTCGTTAGCCTAATAAGCTTCTAGACTCATTAATCATTAAGTTTATTAATTCCATATGTAATAATACTCAGTTGTTGTATAATCAACACTTGAGCCTTCTTCAGTTTCTACTTTTGTACCAACTGAAACAGTCATCAACATAAATACAAAAAATAGTACAACAGTTCCTACTATTAAACCTAGTAAAAATTTTTTCATGATTATATCCTCCATTTATAAGATCAACAAAATTTCTATTATGTCTTCTAAAAAATAGTCTTTATAATAGTGATATTAGTACTAAAAATCTATTGGGCCGACCAATTGTGTTTTCAAGTAAATATACTCAAGAAATTTAACCTTTTGTACATTATACGCTAACATATTCTATTCATTTACCGTTATCCCCTACTGTTAATGTACTTATCTATGGAAATGCTCTATTGCTTTAGTTCATTATAGTGTTTATCAGTATGGTGGAAGAGATGATACATAATATCACTTGTGTTTCATAGCTTGAGAATTAATCAATCTATTTTTCCATATCTTTATTATAACAAGTATTGAAAAGAGGTGGCTTTATTTGACGACGACGGTGATTGATGTGAAAACGCATAAAGTAATTGCAACGATACCTATTGGTATTGTAGCAAATTCAAAAACGCTCTACAAATGGGATTGGGGTAGTTTTTCTGATCCAGTAATATTAGATATACAAAGATCAATGTATAAAGAAATGGGAGGAAGTATCGAAGCCGGATCTTTCCCTGGGACAATAGATTACTAAATAAAACACATCAACCTCACTTTAGAAAAGGATTTTTTTGCAAAAAATAAAGATGAGGTTGATTTATTTTTTTCAGAGGTGAAACAAAAATGAGAAAAAGTTTATTAGTAATTATGGTATTTATAATAATTTTATTGTTTGCAGCTTATCTAGCCTTCTTACCACAAAAACAACAATCTGTTTTTAATGTTTCAGAAAATGACTCATTATACATAAATTCTTCATATAAGAATTCACTACACAGAATATATCAATTAAATTTGGAGTCTAATAAGGTAAAGCTATTGTTTGAAAAAGAATTAGACGATTATCCTACTTCTGCATTTAATGAAGAAAGCCATAATATGTACTATTCAGGAGTAGTAGAGGATGGTACACGGCAGTTATTAGTGAAAAACATAAAAAATGATAGCGTTAAAAAACTCGCAAATAATTTAAATTATGTAGACTTTTTACAAATAGATAAAACACATAACATCATTTATATGAGAGTCTTAGTCGGTAAAAATGATCGTAACTTTCATGTTGCAACATATAATATAAATACTGCAAAAATTGATGTGTGGGATAAAAAAGATACTGATACTTCTGTAGTAGACTTTGACTTTAACCCCACAATTAACAAAGTATTAGTAATTTCTAAATCGATAAAAGAAGAATTCGAAAATATCTCTTATGCAAACGAAAATAATGTTACCCCTGATCCACCAACTTATAAATTTTCTATCTACAGTCAAAATGGATCTTTAGAAAAACATGAAATAGAAATTAAGAAGTTTGTTAGAAGTGCATCATTATCCCCAAATGGAGAAACTATTTTATTTAATTACAAAGATCGGCTTGAATCTTCATCGAAAATTGCTACTTATAATAGGAATAGCAAAAAAACCGAAATCTTATTAGAAGATCCAGGTCAATTAAAAAATATTAGGGAACCTCTGTTCAACTCAAATAATTCTGTCTTTTATTTTATAGCTGATAATATCGAGAATAATAATACATCAATTTATTTCTTCGATCTAAAATCGAAAAAAATCCAAAAAATTTGGACTAAGAAAAATGAAGATCCAATTAATATATATTCTTAAAAAAGTAAACAATAGTTCCAGCTTTTCATTTCAGAAAAACTGGAACTATTCGACTCAATAATCATTGTGTTTACTAAACTACTATTATTTTGGTGCATCCATCCCCATAAGCGCCCATTCTTCTTTAGAAGGGCCGTAAATACCTGGAACACTTAGCCCTGCTTGCCTCATAAGAATAATAATTTGTCCTCGGTGATGTGTCTGATGCTGATTCAAAAATAATAAAAGAGACCCCTTAGGCATTTTTTGACCAAAGAAATCAATTTGATCCAAAAGACTCTCATCTGTCCATTGAGCCTTCAAAGCCTCAACAAATGCATTAGAAGATTGATCATAACTCTCAACTATAGTATCAACAGAAGAAGGGACGGACCAATCTTCACTAGGAGCTTCAAAATTCAAATCTCCCTGCGAACTAATAACCTTAATAGAAGTAACAGTATGCCAGGCTATACGTCCTAAAGTCCAATGCTGTGGAGCAACCTCAAAATTTAATGATTCATCATTGAGATTTTGTAGAATTTTGCTTGTTGCTTTAGCCTCGAATTCCCAGGATATTAAAAAATCATTTAATCTACGATACATTTGAAATCCTCCTTTTACAAAAAGTTCTAAATTAAACATTCTCTATTACATTATTATTTCCTTCACAAATAACTTATTTAAAACTGTTCCTAATTAAAATGTAAAAGCTCCAATTTTTCAATACAGAAAAACCGGAGCTAAACATAATTTCTATTATGTTTCATAACAAGTTCTAAAAATCTACTACTAGAGAGTTCTCTACAACATTAAATGCTTGCTTCTTTATCTAATATTCTGGGTTATATTATTTGATACAGGGATAGTCGTTATACATCTTTCTGTAATTATAAATTCATAATCTCCTAAACAACTGTCTCCTGATGCACCAGTACACATAATCTTTATACTAGTTACCATATTAAAGTTGAGACTGTGACTGTTTGCCTGATTGTTATTATTTGATGGGGGGATATTTAGAATGGTATCCATGCCATTTGCGGTAATAATCACATTCACTCCACATAAAGAGGAGCGATCTACCTCAATAGTTCCGTTAATAGCAGAACTAGTATTTGTGCTAAAAATTGTCGTTGTTTGACCACAGTCTAGATCATACGTACCGCGTAATGTCCCAGTAATAACAGGGCAATCACAACAAGCAGATGTTTCTTTGGTAACACTTTTACCACAACATGGTGTAGCTTTATATGTGCTCATTATTTCACTCCTTTTTCAATACATTTTAAAACATTTTATGTCTGTACACTTGTTAGTGATTAGGCAAACAAAAAAAAAAGGGCTATTTTTAGCCCATAGTAACCTCAATATCACTTGTGTTTCCTTAATAGGGAAATTTCAGATAGTCTTTACTCGCCTCTTGCGCCATATTGCTGAATAATATTGTCATGAAGTATTTGAACTATATGACTCATTAATCATTATGATTCATAAGCTCCATGCCGAACCATGAAATCATTTTCTATATTTTAGATTGTTGGTAAAAATAAGGACCAAACTCCCGCTCATGTGTGTTTACATAAGTCCACTTATAATTGGAATCAACTACATAAATATCTTGTTCATTCATAAAATCCTTTGCTTTTAAAATATTTGCACATTCCAACTTCCATGCAAAGTCATGACTTTGATAAAAAACACAGCAACTATCTTTCTCAATTTCATCAAACGCCTCCATTGCCTCTTTTCCTTCTAAACAAGATAACAGTTTATTGCTAAAGACATGCCATAAAAATTCATTGAAATGGATATCATGTTTCATTGATTCACTTACAGAGTTCGTGAACTTTACTTCCCAATCTATTCGTAAAGATTGAGCATTTCCATGATCCTTAACAACAATACCATCTTTTTTTAAAAAATGAATGAAATCATATCTACCTTTTATAAATGAAACATAACTTAACAAGTTGAAAACTTCCACATTAGGTAGTTCATCAATCATTTCATGCAATCGTTGCCTAAAATTATTCATACGTCACCTACTTAAAATTAATGTAATTCAAACTAGTTGGAAAAACGTGTTCAAGCATAGTCATTTCCCCTTATCTAATTTAGTTCACTAGTTAATACAATATCACCCGTGTTTACTTAATAGGTAACTAACTATCCATAACATAGTCCAAATAGCCTTTGGACTGTCAACACCTAACTAGACGATTTTCTTAAGGTGTTTATTTTTGTACTCAATAGGACTTGCATAACCCAGTGTGCTATGAATACGAATATGGTTAAACCAATGTACGTAGTCATGGAATTCTCGTGTTAATTCTTCTAAACTTTCATACTGCCTCCCTTTGACAAATTCTGTCTTAATAATTTTAAATGTAGCTTCTGCAACGGCATTATCATAGGGGCATCCCTTCATGCTTAAGGAGCGTTTAATAGAGAACGTTTTTAAAGCTTCATCAATTAACTTATTTTTGAATTCGTTTCCTCTATCAGTATGAAACAATTGGATATGATGAAGGTCTTCCTTTATTGAAGCGAAGGCACGATAAACAAGCAACGCATCCTTATTGGATCCCGTACTATATCCAATAATTTCTCGGTTAAAGAGATCAACAAATACACATATGTAATGCCATTTTTTATCAACCCTTACATATGTTAAATCGCTTACGACAACGGATAACGCTTCGTTCCGCGTGAATTTACGGTTTAGTTCATTGGAATAGTGGTCCTCATTTGGCTTTTCTGAATGGGGTTTAAACTGTGCGACAGTATATTTAGAAACCAGTCCTTGTTCTTTCATGACTCTACCAATGCGCCTTCTAGAAACAGCTTTCCCAAGCTTTATAAGTTCATGTTTAATTTTGCGTGTCCCGTAATTCTGTCGACTCTCATGAAAGATTCGAACAATATGTGACGTGATATCATCCTCATGAGTTCGCTGTTTTGCTTCATAATAAAAAGTGCTTCTTGGGAGTTGTAGGACTTGGCACATTGCTGATATCGAGTATTTGTGTTTGTTTTGCTTAATCACATTTACTTTTGTCCTAGTATCAGCGCGGCTTGCTTTAAAATATCATTTTCCATTTCTAATTGCTTGTTTCGCTTACGTAATTCTTGCAGTTCCTTTTGTTCAGGAGTTAGGTTGTCCTTCTCTTTGAATGACCCGGAATTTTTAAATTGATTAATCCATTTATCAAGAGAGGAAGGTGTTAAGTCGTATTCTCGGATAATTTCTTTCCGTGGCTTTCCATTTTCATAAAGCTGTACTATTTGTTGCTTGAATTCTTCGGTAAACGTACGGCGTGATCTTTTTGTCATGTAGATTCTCCTCATCATTCATATAGTAAGTTCATTCTACTTGACCTTAAAATTTCTGTCTAACTAAGTGTAGCCGATCCATTATTTAATAAAAAACGTAAAGTACAATAGGTGTTTTATATTCCAACCCACGATTTCTACTAATACTAAGACCTTAGATGGATTCAATTTTCAAGAAAAAAACTTAAGAGGTTGTCCAATAAATCTGATATTTGGACAACCTCTTATCATGTGTAAAGAAATATATATCAACATGTTAGAATGTACTTTTATTATCCACTTCCCTTTTTCAGATAATCTCTTTTACTATAATATGTAGTATTGTTGTGGATTAATATTCAGCAGCTGATAATGGATTTCGATGAAAATGGGGAAAAATACAAATTCAACTCTTACTCACCTTACTATCACATCTGTTTACATAATAGATAACTATCCTTAAGGTAGTCAAAATAGCCTTTACTACCTTCTTGCGCCATATTGTTGAATAAGAAGGTTCAGTAATCTACATTTTGAATTATGTAGATTTTTTTTTAGCAAATTCAAATATAATAAGGGTATGGGGTGATTAAATGAAGCGAATAATAATTATTTTACAAATTATAATACTGGTAGCGTGTACTAACTCTTATAATGACTTTGATGATTTTAGAATATATGAATTCTATTATGGACACGGGAGTAATGAGGATTTTAGTGAACAATTCGTAAAATATTCTATAACTGTATATTACAAAGAGGGAATGGTTTTTGATACTAATAGCATTGAACCAGTATTAGGGGCATGGATACAAGGTAGAATGATAAATCATGAGATTAGTAATATTAATGAAAATCAAAATGAGAATTTCATTAATATTGAAGGTAAAGTACATTATGATTCAGATGGTCTTACTAAAGAGAGCATTGACCGAAAAGATAGTTATGAGAAATCGATTTTGGGTATAGTATTTCAATTAGATGATGGCCATAAATATAAAGTAACTGGATTTGGAGAATCAACAATTGTAGAAGAATTAATTAAATGAAATTAAGAAAAGTATACACAAGTGTACTTTTCTATGAATACCTATCTTGAAAATTCCTTATTCATTTAAAACAATCATCAGAGTAATATTTACGGAATCTGATATTCTATCTTAAATCGATTTCGGTACCAATTCCCATTCAGATTTCATTTATTTTATCTGTTCATCATCACTTATTATATATTACTTCACCCGAAGGCAAAAAATGCATCCAGTTCATTTCAGAGATATACGAGACCTTTATTCTATTTATACTTAGCAATTATGATTACTTATTTAAAACCTTTTTTTCAACTAAGAACAGAATTAGATAAATTATAAGTATTGTAAACAGTATCGTCGATAAAGTATTAAAAACAAGATTATAGTCTAAATCTTTCATCACCTTTACAACATCTCCATTTCGATCATGATGAGTAATAGTCAACCCACCATATTCAAGTGTAAAATATGAAATAATACAGCCTATTATTATTCCACCTATTATAGAAATTCTGCCTTTTTTAATTTATTTCACCTCTCCCAAACAATCATTCATAATAATATAACTATTCTAAGTTATTCAAACTATGTTTATTCGATTCAAGCGCCATATTGTTGAATAACATTAGGTGAATGTAACATGCTGTACATTTAGTTTGTTAAATCTCTCATATTTTTCTTCTTAATATCCCCCTATCAAACACAATCTATCTTGTGTTTATTAAAACTTTATTTGGAAGTAACAAAACTTATCCTTTAGACATAAGGTTTTACCTGACATAATTTCTCTTCGAACACCATTCAAAATTATTTTGGATGGTGTTATTTTTAAACGCTATTATCATATTGCTTTAGTCCAAACACATCTCCATCTTTTAACATTTAATATTATCACTACATTTCGAAGGAGAGATTATTATGTCAAATAAAATCTATAAAACAAAACTTTGCGGGTGTTCTCCAAAGTTAAAATCAGATTGTGTATTTACTACAAGAACTTTTAGAAACACGACTCCTATTCAAATCCCTGACATTGGAACAGCAACACCTTACCCATCCCCCATTAATGTTTTTGGATTTCAAGATAAGATTATAAAAGTAACAGTAAAACTCATAAATTTAAGTCATACCTTCCCACGCGACCTTAATATCTTAGTAGCTGCACCAAATGGGAATAATGCAACAATTATGGCAGATGTCAGTGATGCTAGTACTGTCAACAATATAATCCTAACTCTTGATGACATGGGACCAAATATTTTACCATCATTTGCTACAGCACTCTCATCAGGCACATTTCAACCAGCCAACTACAATGGCGAGGGAGCAGTTTTACCACCTCCTGCGCCTTCGAATCAACCAGGTGGATCAATGTTAAGTGTTTTTAATTTTATTAACCCTAATGGTACTTGGAATCTCTTTGTAGATGATACCGAAATTGCAGATTCGGGCAGTATCACAGGTGGATGGGAAATCACAATAACTACAAGTAATTGCACTCCATAATATTATTCCTAATAATTTTCCCTTCGTAGGAAGGGGGTCTTTTTTAGTAGAACACTACACAACTATCATTGTGTTTACTACAATACAAAGTGCTATTCAAAGAGTTAAAATCGATCTAGTGTATGAACCCTATTACTTATAATTTTATACCATCCTTTTTATGTAACCATTTTTCGAAGCTTTGGATAGATGTTATATTACTTTTTATTACAGCATTGTATATGTAAACGCTAAAAAATACTTTTCGATACTTAGGGTGGTCATGTAAAAGATTTTTTAACTCTAATATAGTTTTTCTATTAGAATCATCAAGTTGCATTTATTTCTTTTACAACATTTTGCTTTTCTTTTACTTCTTCTGAATAGATTGTCCAAATATCAATTTTCCATTGCTGTCCAAATAGGTTTGTATGTACACCCCAATATAAACCACTTGGTAAATGAGGCGTTTGTCCAATCAATTCATTTCTAAAGCTCATTTTAGATGGCTCTAACTTTAGTGTAATTTCTTTGCCTAATTCAAAAAACATATCGACGTTTATTGTGTCTGATTCGAGATAAATATCTAGATCTCTCCAGGTCATTATTTTTAAAGAATAACTTCCACTGACCTGGGGGTTACCGAACTTTTTTAACAAATCGTACAGTCCCATTGTGTATAGTATTTCATCAGATTCCCTCATTATTTCTTTATTTAACTTTTCTAATTCCTAGCTGACTTTGATATGCCTGTAGATTCATCATCATAAATATCATAGGCAGCTATATTAAATGTATAAGTCTCATATTTCCTTGCTATGTCACCAAGGACAGTCGGGTTCTATTAGCCTTTGTTGAGCAGGACAATATTTTCCACTTGCAGCAACAAGAATAATAACTAAAAGAATAAATAACACTAATACAATTGCAGCTCCACTACCAGAGTGTCTTCCATAAGCACTCATTCGAATTCCTCCTTTCTATATATAATGTAATATATATTATGAAAGGATAATCTAAACTGCTTGGATTGATGTTCTGATACAAGCTCACATTTTTCATAGATTAAAACCCCACTACATAAATAGTGAGGTTTTCCGTTGAGGAATTCTATGAGTGCACAATAGTAGGCTGCTAATATATTCTATTTTCTGTAGCTTCATTTGGTATAGACACGTGACTTGCTTGTTTGAAAATGTGCTGTTATACCATTTCATACAAAAAGTAGCGGAAAGGTGAAATTTAATTCCAATCTCTCCACCCCCTAAAAAAGACATAAAAAATACGCCTAATTTGGCGTTATTCTTGAATCGGTGTTCCATCCGTATTTAATGATAATGCGTTTAACTGATCTTCGACTTTAGATTGTAAAATTGATGGGACTTGATTAATGGTTCTTCGTCCATGAACGATCAAAGCGACATAAATATAAACCATGTCTTCACCTCCCTTCATACGTAGTATGAATAGGGCTAATTTAATCAGCATTATGATCAGCATCCAATTTAGTTTGTACGTCTGCTCTTAGATGTTCAGGGACTTGATCAATGGTTCTTCTTCCCTCTTTAATTAGCTTGTAATAAGTATCAATCCACATCAACATCATCCCCCACCCCCTAACGCTAAGACGTCTTCATATACTGACGCTAGAGCATCCATTGTGTTTATTTGATCTTCTTTCATCTGTAAATTTTCTGCCCCACTGTGATTTTCAAATAGTATTATAGAACACATCTTTTGGAAATATTACTCTACCTCTTTTGGTGAACAATTATTTCAAAATTATAAAATTTATACAACTTCTTTTTCAACAATCTGCCCATAAATTAAATAAGCACTAATCTAAGTTACAGATCAGCGCCATATCGTATTATGAGGTCAGTGAGTTTCCTGATTGCCCATTTTTAATAGATTTTTTCTTAAGGCAGTTTGGATAGCGTTAACTACATTCTCGCGCCATATTGTTGAAGAATGAAGTTTTTTTTGGCCAACAGGGACATATACTGAAAATGAGTTACAAGTTTAGAAAAACTATAATTCTTGGTATTCAGGATGATTATGACGCTTACATCCAAATAGATAACAACCTGTTTTAACAGATGTGTCAAATTCCATTACTGGGATAAATCCATTTATAATTTTTTTATACATTTGTTCAAATTCTGCTTTTTCAGTATTAAGCTCTGTTATATAATCCTGTTTCTCTTCTTCTGTCCAATCTTCATCACACTCCTCATTAGATTCCTCTTTTATATTTTTTTCTTTTTCTTTTATTACCTCCTGAAATATCTCAATAAAGTCTGTCCTATTCAATTTTAAAAGTGTATAGATAAATCTACTAACCCATCTAACATCTTTACTGTATCGCTTCCAATTCAAACCATTTAGCAGCCTCATCAAACATTTCTAGTTCTAAATATAAATCAGCTACTTCAATTTCACCAACAAATTCATCGTCATCTTCCTTAAATTTTCCTAGTGTTTCAATTGCAATCTTTGTTTCACCTAGTCTAATTAAACAATAAACATAGCTATACATGGCATAATCCGAACTCTCTGAACCTAATAAAAAATACTTAGAAGCTTTTTCAATTTCTCCAAGATGATAGCAAGCCACTGCGAGGTTATAATTAGCATTAATTGTTGGCTTTATATTAATGGATTGAAGCAAAATACCTTTTGCCTCAATCCATTTTTCTTGCCTTAGTAAAATTTCACCATACAAATTATAGGGAAAGTGAGAGGATGGGTTTAAACTTATAACTTCATCTAATAATATAAGTGCTTTATTATCTTTATATTCTTCATAACAATAAATCCAGGCTAGGTTTGTCAATGATTGAACATCTCTAGCTTCGTCTACTGCTTTTTTAAATAATTTAAGAGAATTTTCATACTCATTTCCTTCTAGCAACCTAATTGCTTCTTGATTAATACTCAAAAAACTTCCACCATCCCACATTATTTATCTGAAAAGAATTTAATTCTGTAAAACATATCTTACTTCACTAACCTACTCCGTTAGTCAAAGTTCATTTCTTTATCACTCTCATTTTAGCATAAGTAACAAACTGTCTTATTCAATAAACAATCTAGACATAATGAAGAAAAGCATCTTATATTTATTTCTGATTTGCGCTAATTTTTTTTAGATAACAATTTGCTATTTGCTCCATTAATTAATCTAGCTAACTGAAATAACTAACATTTCTTACAGTATAGACATCCTTTATAATGAGATGTAAATTTAAGTACATTTTCATATTCCTTTTGAGGATAATATTTGTAAGAAAGGTGGTATAAAGAATGAAGAAAAAATTAATTTCAGTTTTCCTTTTAGTCCTATTTTTAATCCCCACAACTGCAAATTATGCTGAAGATAATTATTACCATCCTGTTAAAAAATCTAATGAAGAACTGATGATGGATTTATTTTTAACCTTACTATTACCTGATATTAATAAAGCTGTTAATAATTATTACAAAGATTATCTCAAAACTAACACCACAGTTTATCCATACCAGATACAAATTGCAAAGATGGAAAGGATAGGAGGATATCGACGATTTGAATTTTTAATCACTATTGAAGTAACACCGGTTGTCGGAGCACATATTTCAGTTGGAAAAGATCAATTAACATTTTACATTTCTAGCGGTAATGTTAAGATGAAAGACTTTAAACATATAGAGACTCACAAGTTGCCTCCCCATTGGCAAGATATAATAATAAAGGAATTACCTTTATAAAGTAAGTGGTCCAGATAATGTGTAGAAAAAGCTAAATTATAATAAAAATAACTATAACTTCATGAAACCACAATGTCCATTGAGGTTACAAAATATCTTGGTTAAACATATTCCTCAAAACATACTGAAAGACGCTCTCCAGTATCATTTCCGAAAAGCGCCATAGTGTGGAAGAAGATCAACCTACGAATGTTATATAGCACATCTATCACATAAAAGCAACCCTTTATTTGAAGAATAGATATCTGAAAATCCAGACTTTTTCTTTCTCTACCACCTCAAATTTACAAAAAAGACAAATCCATTTTTTCAAGTCTTACGTCAAATTTATCAGCCCAACTATGAGTTGATGCCCATAATTCACCTACATTATTTTTTAAGGTTTGCACATCAGTATTTAGGGATAATATCCGACGAATATTTTGTTCAAACCGATGGGGTAATGAATTTAATTTAAAACTATCATTATACATTGTCCGACTGGATAAAAATTTGTGCTTATTTTTTAATCCGACGCAGATTGTTGCCCAATAAGCAACCTGTCTTGCTTCTTGGGCAGCAAGCATTGTATCAGTATCTTTCAAAGTAAAAACTTTATATACATGTTCAAACATGTCAGCCATTGCATCTTTTATTAACATATCAAAATCAGCTTGCTCTTCTACTTCTTTTGCATTTTCCCTTAGATTTTCATATAGATTGGTTGGATCATATATTACTTTACATGTGAAAAGAGAATCACTTTTTACTGACCATTCAATATCAATATTCTTAGCTTTTGACTTCATATTTTCTATGGTACTAAAACTTATTCCCACAAACATTCCTTTATAAAAAAATGGGTACCAGCCGCTTTCTCGTTCCTTTACAATCACTCTTAATTCTAAGTCTGATTCGGGACAATCCATTCCCTTTGCTGTGGAACCCTCAATTGCAACTGAAATAAGGTTATCTTTATACTTGCTTAATAACTCGTTGTATATTTCTTCAGCAATTTGAAATCTATCCTGAGTATTGAATTTATTAGGTTGCCAACTGTTCAATTTATCCACGCCTTTCAAAAAAATGTATACTATCATCGGCAACATAAACCGTTTTTCTTTTGACAGAATCGCACCATTTAGTTGAATACCGATTGAATTTTAGTAGCAACTTCTATTGGTTTAACATCAACTGATGATAACTGATTTATTTCAATCCACATAGGAAGATAAGTTCCTCGATTTCTATTCTTATCTTTATATTCTATACCTTCCCCTGTACCAAATTTCCCTTCTGTTATCTCAGCAAGGAAAAAGTATTGTGTACCATTATATTTAACTTTTGCAAAGCATTCATTTATATTAACCGTTACACCCAACTCCTCTAGAGCTTCTCTTTTTGCTCCATCTTCAGGTGTCTCTCCACTTTCTATTCCTCCACCAGGGAAAACATAATAAACTGAATCTCCAACAACTCTCTTAATAAGACATACTTTTTTATTATCAATTAAAACTACCGAGCCTCTATTTCTCATATTTCCCTCCATGCTAAATATCTATTAACAGCTACATCATAATTTAATCAAACAAAACGCAATGATATTATATCATCGCGCCATATTGTGAAATAACAATTCTCTGATTGATTAGGCATTAGAAAATACTAATAGACTCATTAAACAATGTGTTTAATAACAATTCTACAAAACAATAAGTTTTTTACTATGAATTACTGCTTAACGTTGAAATCTGTATTTCTGGGACTCTACTCCAAAACATACTCAGGAATTTCATTTTTCACAATGGTCTTTATAAAGTCTTTATATGGTTTTGACACCAATTTACCATTTATTTCTGTTTTTATAATTTTAAAGTTTTCCCTAGCGGAAAATCCTTCAGATAATGAAAGTCCTTCACATAAAGTCATTTGTGCGATGAATTGCTTTGTATATTTAATTGCATTATCATATTTTCTATTATCCTTATCAATTAAATATATGAAATTCTTTTGCTTATTTGTTTCAAAATCAATGTAAATCACAGTATAACCTATCACTTCTGTAATTCTTCCGTCCCAATATTCATCAAATTCATCTGAGTCATTTACTCCTAGAATAAAAAAGAATTCAATATTTCGATTTAAAAATAAACGCCTAAATGAATAACTTTCGTGTTCTAGCATAGTAATTCCCCCTTATCTAATTTAGTTCACTAGTAAATACAATATCACTTGTGTTTCCTTTATAGAAAACTATCCTTAACGTATTCCAGATAGCCTTTACTAGCTTCTTGCGCCAGTTTGCTCAAGACTACTTTATTATTATTCAACTTCTTTGTTACTTGAACAAATCGATTTTCTATATCCCAAAATGTATCATATATTTCTTTTCTTCTTTTGATTGAGTAATTTTTGCTGCCAATTTTGCTAGTTCATCTGATTTTTTGAAGTTTGGGGAAGATACAACAACATCATAAAATAGAGACAGAGATTCAGGCGGAATAATAGTAATTCCCCAATAGGCAAGACCATATTCTGGCCTTGTATATGAATGGAAGTAACTCTTCATTATGTTTAAGTTCTTTGAAAGGTCATTAATGAGATCATCATCAACTGCAATACAATTATATTCTTTTGGATCATAGTAGTTATAATCTTGTCTAACATTAAAATTATCGATAATGCCAAACTCATGGATACACGCCATAATATTCAACCCCTCCTATTTTAAATAATTTGTTACTTAAATAACTACGCACATCTGTTTTTCTGTTATTTGGTACTTATTCATTCACTAAGCTGCTTTTACTTTAGAACTAAATAATTCCCCTACTATCTGTACTTCATTCCTAAACTATCCTACTCTTTAGAAAAAGTACATATGTATTCACACTATTTTCTAATTTTAGTACAAATCCACATCTTCGTTATTCAAAAATAATTACTCGAAGAATAAAAAAGACGCATATCTTTATATATCAGATTTGCGCCATATTGTGGAAGATCAACACAACAAAAGGGAGCAACTAGTACTCCCCTGTTTAGATTAGTTTATTGGTTTCGGGTCAACCTCTATTTTTGGGTAACCATATTTATGACCTGCAACTGCATTAAAATACCCTGGGATATCTTTTAGCTTAAACTCGATTAAATAATCATCTGTAAAGGTTTCAACTGTCATATATCCATAATCTACTTTTGCACTTTCTCCCCTTAATGTAGCTTCTGAAATCCAAGGGTAATCTCTGTTGAGTAGGTTAGGATTAAAAGCGTATATGACCAAAGCCTGCTCATGATGATAGCCTGTCGTTAAATTTTTTGTAGGATTATAACTAATCCAAGCTGATCTTAACAATTCTTCTGAGGTACCATACCCATCATCTACATATGATACATGTACATAATCTTTTCCAATGTTATATCTCAAATCATCAAATATTGGGTCTGCACCGATATCCCCCCTTAACTGAAGAGTATGATATTTTGTATAGTCCATCACAATTTATAATATATTGAAACACACCATTAAAGTATTTACACTATTTGTAATAATTTCAATTCTATTTATTAAACTTAATCCTATATGCCATTCGAGAATAACAAATTCTTTATTACTCTCGAAATTCTACAACCCCATAAAATATAAAAATAAGTAGTAAACCCACTACTCAATGGTTTACTACTTCTCCTAAGTTTGTTGACTATATATAAAATGTTCGCTTCCTCGCCAAATTGTGTGGGGTGAACTAATAGTTTAGGAGGTTTTATATGGAGTGTTGGGCACAAATTTCACATATTCCTTCAAGTAATATTTAAATTCCTCGTTGAAATCCGGCTAATCCTTAAATTTCAAAAACTGTTCTGCTAAATAGTTCAATACCTCCTGCAACTCAGGTGGTATGAAACTTCCGCAAAACTGACCGAAATAACCTACTTCTGTTTTAAATTATAAACTTGATTTTTATTCCATTTTATATTACCTTTAGGTATATACCTAAAAGGGTGGTTATGTATGATTTATGTAATATTAGGACTCTTAATGCTAAGAAATTTGACTGTTTATGATATTAAAAATATTCTCGAAAGAGAAGTTTCACCTTTTTATGCTGCAAGTTATGGTAGCATTCAAAATGCCATTAAAAAACTTTTGAAGGAAGAGACGATTACTTACACAGAATGTATTGAAAACGGAAGAGCAAAAAAAATATATCATCTAACAGCAAAGGGAAAAGAAAGTTTTATTTCTTGGCTTAGCTCAGAGATAGACATTGATTCTCCAAAAGATGATGGATTATTAAAGCTTTATTTTTATGGTTTCTTAGAAAATGAAAAACGTATTGATTTATTGGAAAAGTATACAAATGTGTTAAGAGAAAAAATACACAATTATACAGCTTATCAATCTAAAACATTGGATAATAACATACCAGATGGATATGGTGAGATCGCAAAATATCAATTTGAAACTTTGGACTATGCCATAAGGCATTACGCATTTGACTTGGCTTTTTATGAGGAACTCTTAGTAAAAATGAAAGGAGAGCAAAATGAATGAGAAAACATTAAACTATAATGAATACGAATTGTATTACTACACAAGTGGATTAAACAAAAAGGAAACGATTATCTTCCTACATCCAGCTTTTAGTGACCACACTACATTCGTAGATCAATTCACTTCCTTGTCTGACCAATACAATATTATTGCTCTAGACATGATCGGTCATGGTAAGTCTCAGCCTAAAAAAACATCTGATGATATTGGAACTACGATACAACATGTGAAGGAAATTATGGATGAAAATAATATGAAACACTGTCACATCGTAGGTGTATCTTTAGGTTCTTTAGTTGCCCAAGGGTTTGCCGCAAAACATCCTACCCTTGTCAAAACTGTTACAGTAGTTGGTGGTTATAGTATTCATAATTACAACAAAGGAATCTTGAAAGCACAAAAGAAGGAAATCTTAAGCTGGGTTTTTAAAGTATTATTTAATATGGAAGGTTTTAGGCGTTATGTTGCTGAAGCTTCAACCTATAAAAAGCATGCTTATGATCGTTTTTATAAATCAAGCAAACACATCACGAGAAAGTCCCTTAAATACATGCAAGGCATGCAGAAAATATTGATCAAATCTGATGAGCCAGTTCCCTATCCTTTGCTTATCGTTTATGGAGAACATGATTTGGAGAAGGGTATAAACCACGCAAAATTTTGGAATAAACAAAGCCTAGGATCAAAGCTCCATATTGTCAAAGATGCAGGGCATTGTGTGAATATGGAACAGCCAGAGGAATTTAATAAGGTTTTAACAAATTTTATTAAAATGAGAAATATACAATGATAACACTGTGCGGTCGGTCTGAACCCTGATCGTTCTCTTTATTCCCTTTCACACAAAACAAAAAAGACACCTATTGGGTGTCTTTTTTCTCGTAGTGGGGACGCGTATAAATGCTAAATTAAGCATGTACAAAAATGATTGCTTAAGAATGTACATTTTTGTCATCCTGTTTTATTACAAACTTTATATGGAGTGACGGGCATGATAGCCTTCGGCTAACCATTCCTTGATACGACTGAGTTTTTGGCGGTATAGTCATGCCCGTAGAGGATCCATGTTAAGTTGTAATAAACTACCATTATCTAATGTTGAAAGGGTTAAAATCAAATATGTTCATCCTTATACGAGCAAAAATGTATAAATCCAAAATATTTGTTGTTTAACAATATGGCCCTAAAATGAATAACGGCACATATCTATATTTCAGATATTCGCCATATTGTCGAGTAACATTAGGTGAATTTAACATATTGTACATTTAATCTCTTATTCTTTTATCTTCTGAACATCCCCCTATCAATCACAATCTATCTTGTGTTTACTTATGTCACCGTATTTTCACATTCCATAAAAGGTATTTATTGTAAAAACAAAGAATACATTAAACACGGAGGTGACTACATGAATGATATAAATTCATTTGAAATTTATTGCCAAGAGTGTAACTTCTGGTTTGCTTCACCAATTAAGATTTATAATAATATCAAATCATTTGATTCTTCTATGATGATAGGAAACACCGTCACATGTCCTAAGTGTCACGATTTAATAACGTGTAACAAAGGGAACATTCGTTATGATAATAGCAATATTTTTGTTTTAAATGTGCAATGACCAGGGTTTCCCTGGTTTTTGCTAACCACATCTTACCTTGTGTTTACTAAACATTTTGGTAAAATTACCTTATAACTAAACTAGAGGTGATAAATATGAAACTTGAATTTCCTTTGTTTCTTCTAATAGTTTTACTTTTTGGCAATGTTGTTCATTATTTCTCACCAAAGTATGAAGAAATATATTTAATATTAGCCGTTGGAGTTGTTTATCTTATTCTAAAGAAACTAGGCATAATGAAGAAAAATGTCAGTCCAGCATTTGGGATTTCCTTAATATCTATCACCTTGTTTGTTTTCTTTTTGATCC
Organism: Nanhaiella sioensis; assembly: GCF_046557775.1. NCBI lineage: Bacteria > Bacillati > Bacillota > Bacilli > Caryophanales > Bacillaceae > Nanhaiella > Nanhaiella sioensis. The sequence continues at coordinate 4,322,458 of NZ_JBKAEG010000001.1, read as the reverse complement.
CCGCTCTTTTCATTTATTAGATAAAGAATTTTCTGGTGGGAAACATAACTATCATTAAGTTTCCTTAGCTTTATTTTTTTCTTCAATCCGACGTGCTTCAGCTTTCAATTGAAGTGCTTTTGTTCTAAGATTTCCTGCCCGATCATAATCACCTTTTGCTTCAGCTCGTTTTGACCATGTTTCCCATAGCCCTGCTCTGTCCAAAAGTTTATTTACTTTACTACTCACAACCTCGTATCTCCTTTCGCTAATGGACATAATTGCTATTAAGTCTTAAAAAAACTTGTATGTATTACCTAGTACATACATAAATAATTTGCATAACATAATGTACGGCCAACTACACTCATATAAACCTCCCTGGGCATGCCTCCTTTACTGATCGAAACAGGGAGGTTACATATTTTAAACGCTATATGACAAATATCCAATCTCCCAGTTTTATATTTGCATAAACATATAGTGTCGTATCTCCTTTTTTTCAAATAATGCCTCTCTACTTCCTCCGCGTCCACCGGTCAAGGATAGAGAGGTTTTATTTTTAATCGACTCCATGCTTATTAAGTCTTATAAAAATAATTAATTTGTCTTAGCACATTAATACAAGCTTAAGTAAGAATCTTACATAACATAGAAGTACACCATAATTATCACTCTCTTCCTGTATCCTCCTTTTACGAACAGACAGGGAGAATTTTAAAGATTTGTTATGGCGATTCCTCTGTACTCTCCTTCCGCTTCTGAGTATGGAGGAATTTTTTCATTTTTCACAATGCTTATTTTTTCTATAAAATTATTTATCTTCTAGTACATTCGCACATAACTTATACATAAAGTCCGAATAAAATATTATGTACGGAGACTCATCACATTCCCTCAAACCTCCCTGGGTTATCCTTATGCCTCGAACGGAAAGGGAGGTATATAAGATTTACAAATTCTTCATTTATGGTTTTTCTACAAATGATATGTTACATATGTTGGTTAAAAATAAATTCCCATTGTTTGACTCTGTTTTTAATACACTGTTTGATATCTCAATAAAAGTATGATTATTAAGTTCATCACCACTATTTGTAGAAATATTAATTGTATCCATAGCCATAAAATTATCGTTAATTTCTGTGATCATACCGTTAGTACAACAATCACATGTATTAAATTCGGTAATTGGACTGCATCCGCAACCTTGAGACACATTATCACCTCCATCATTTTAATAAAATAAGTATGTTTTTTAAAATCCCGATGAATAGAGACATGTCCATGTTTTCACACACATTTCTTATATCTCTAGTAGTAGGGTAAGCGCCCAGCGCCTTGACGTATTTATACGATAGGTTTCCAAACGCTCCCCTCCGAACCGTACGTACACCTCTCAATGTATACGGCTCTCCACCTATCAATCTAACTTTCCTGCATGGAGTTTCTTATGGCATGGAACGCACATTGCTAATGTTTTTCTTTTCCTTGCAATCATGATCTGTTCCCATCTTTTTTTTCCTTTTAGGTCTTTAACCTTTTTGACATGATGAATTTCGATAGGAACATTTTCCTTTCCACACCATTCACATTTATTAGCTAACAAACGCTTTATAAGGCTATTTCTCGAAGAGTAGATTAATGTGTTTGGTAATTCGTCCACTTTTGTATTAAGTGGGGTTACAGATTTATAAAAACCTTTATTATAGAACTCCCTACATCTAGTGCCTTTTTTAGTTTCATACGCTATTACGAAAACTCCGTTTTCGTAGTATTTATCAATAACTTTTGGAACACTGGTTTTGTATTTATTTCCAAAGGTTTTAAACATACTGAATTTCATAATGTGTAAAAACCTGTGTAGGTTACTTACATTGTCTGCTAATTTGTAGTAATTATATAAACCAGTTACTTCGCTGTTATAGACACTTAGTATTTCCAAGTCATCTAGATGGGCAAGATAGGTTCTATGAGTAGATTGCCATTTTCCATTTTCGTCGATTTTTAGTGCTTTCATTTCTAACAGTTTCTTTATCCACTTTTCAGTAGGCATTAATAGAAAACATTTCCCTTTTACACTTCTCTTTGGATGATTGCTTTTCCATTCCTTGTTTCTTTGGAATGATTTATCTTGTGAGATTTTGATGTCGTAACCAAGGAATCTAGCTTTTTTTGTGTTATGCGTAATTAGTGTCTTTTCTTGCGATAACTCTAGACTTAGATTCTCTTTAAGAAAGACCGTGAGGTCTGCTTTCACCTTTTCCGCATCTTTCTTGTTACCATTAATGCTGATGATGAAGTCATAATGCTTTTGTTGTGGTCAGATAATTTTTTCTCTTTTTGTCTGTGAGATTAGATTTATCCAATACTTTCCTTATGGTGTAAATTCTCTTGTAGATTCTGAAATACTGTGGATTCTTTGTTCTTTTAACACCCTTGTCAAATTCTTCTTTATACCTGTTCATAAATTCATCCGACTCATTAAGATAAATGTTAGACAGTATCGGGCTGATTATTCCTCCTTGAGGCGTGCCACTGAACGATTTATGGAATTTCCAGTCCTCAAGATAACCTGCCTTGAGAAATTTCCATATTAAATTTATTACTTTCTCGTCCTTTATCGTTTTTCTTAGAATACTGATAAGAGTGTGGTGATGAATGTTGTCAAAGAATCCCTTTATATCCCCTTCAACAAACCACTTCGTTCCATTAAAAATTGCCTTTGTTTGTAATAATGCTGAATGACAACTCTTTTTTGGTCTAAATCCATGAGATTTATCGGAAAACCTTGGTTCGTATATGGCTTCAAGAATGTCTCTAAGCACTTCTTGTACAAGTTTATCGTCACTAGAAGGAATACCTAACGGTCTTTTCCCACTATTACTCTTAGGAATGTAAGTTCTTTTAGCTGGATTCGGCTTAAAGGATTGAGTTTTGATTGAATCAATTATCTTATCAATTCTTTCTAGACTCATTCCATCTACGGTTTTCCCATCCGTACCTGAAGTCATGTTTCCCTCGTTAGCGTAGATTTTTTGGTACGCTTTGAGGTAAAACTCTCGATTGTATAAATTTCTGTATAAGCGTTTAAATGTGTATGTTTGCTCTCTTGATTTTTTTGTTAGATTATTTAACACTACTGTTGGATTTCTCATAGTGCCTCACGCACCTTCCCAAGTTGGAGTTAAAATTGATAGGCTTTCCCTAGCTCGGACTACTACGAGGACTCCGTTACCGTATCGAGTATTCAAACGCAAATTGTTATAGCCCGTACGGGCATCCCGACTTAGGTAATCCCCATTTAGATGGAAAAAAGATGGCATACTGTATTATCGGATGTGATTTTCACTCTTTTCTCACTGATAGTGGATGGTAGGGAAATATCCAAATCGTTCTTGTGCTAAGCCTCATCACAAGCTCATTCCCCTTATAGCAGTTAGCTACCTTACGCTATACGCAGTAATTTTCGCCCTTGAGCTGTCATTCAAGCAGTTTAGCTTTCATCCTTATTACAGCTTTTCGCCTTGCCATTCAGTCGTAACGTGGTAACTCGTTAACTTATGGCTTTCCCAACATGCTACACTCCCCGTCTGGTTTCCCTTTCGGATAAGTTGGGTGGCGATAGGTTTTAGTTTTGGATTTGACCTACATTAATGCTATATAATGAATCTTTATCCACCCTTATGGGCGCACAACAAAATTACTCTTGAGTTTCTTAAAATCTTCATTATCTTTAATTGTAATCAGTCTAAATTCCAATTTTAATTATTGTTCAACAACTCTCCTCATATTATGGTAATAATAATAATTTTGAAGAGGTGATTTGGTGGCTACTGTTGTTATTGATGTGAGCACTCATAGAGTTATCGTTACTTTGTTACCAGCAGGCATTTCAGGTGTTTCTGTCACGCCAAATGGTAAGCTGGCTTATGTTACAAATCTTGATGATGATATTGTTTCAGTTATTGATGTGAAAACTCTTAAAGTGGTTGCTACTATTCTGATTGAGCAAGGTCCATCTGATGTCGCCTTCACACCTGATGGAAAACTCGCTTACGTGATTAATAGTGCCTCTGAACAAGGTAATACTGTTACAGTCATCGATGTGAAAACTCATAGCATCATTGCTACTATTATGGTTGGCCTCAACCCAAATGTTGTCGCCTTCACACCTGATGGCAAAATCGCTTACGTGATTAATAATGCCTCTGAACAAGGTAATACTGTTACAGTCATCGATGTGAAAACTCATAGTGTCATTGCTACTGTTATGGTTGGGCAAGCTCCATTTGATGTCTCCTTTACACCAGACGGAAAAATCGCTTATGTCACTAATAATGGATCTCCTAGCCAATCAGATAATACAGTATCTGTGATTGATGTGAAAACTCATAGTGTCATTGCTACTGTTATGGTTGGGCAAGCTCCTTTCAATGTCGCCTTCACGCCAGATGGGAAACTCGCTTATGTCACTAATGCATTTAATGCCACAGTATCAGTCATCGATGTGAAAACTCATAGCGTCATTACTACTGTTATGGTTGAGCAAGTACCATTTGATGTCACCTTCACGCCAGATGGGAAACTCGCTTATGTCACTAATGCATTTAATGCCACAGTATCAGTCATCGATGTGAAAACTCATAGCGTCATTGCTACTGTTCAAGTTGGGCAAACTCCATTTGATGTCGCCTTCACACCTGATGGGAAAATCGCTTATGTTACTAATGAAGATGATGTTAAAATAACAGTCATCGATGTGAAAACTCATAGTGTGATTGCTACTATCCCTATAGATCTCCAATTAGGAAGGATTGCTTTCACGCCCGATGGAAAATTGGCTTTTGTAGCAGAATTAAGATAAACAATCTAATTAATTTTTAGTAACCACAATACAAAATAAGTCTTATAAATAAAAATCAGTCACGAATTCATCTACATGGTCTTAGCTAATTCTTATATGCCGTGTTGGCTGCTTATCCTACTTATAAAACTTTTAAAATCCCCCTCATAAACGAAGATGGGATTTTGTCATTTTTTACTATAATGGAAACACCCTAATTAAGTCTGTTAAATTCACCAGCAATTTAACCTAATAAACTATTAATCAAAATTACTTGTTATTCAACAATATGGCCTGTTTGCGAAATAATCAAATAAATAAAATTTCTTTTCTTTAAGTATATAATTTCACAAATGAAATTATTTGTTATGTAGTAATGGTCTACTATGCAATACAATCCTACCATCAATTTAATTTACACTTGCCCAATAAGGTATTTTTCATCACCATTAATACCAATACTGATATAACAGTTAATGGAGGTTCTAAATGATTGAAATAAAAAATGTTGCCATATACTGTCTTGTCAGCACAGAAGAACAAGCAAGTGAAGGCTACAGTATTTCTGCACAATTGTAAACCTTACGGCAATATGTTCATCTTTACGGCTGGCAGATCGCTGAAGAATACGTCGATGAGGGCATTAGTGGTAAAGATATTAAAAGTCTACCCGCAATGCAATGAATGATATTGGATGTGGAAAAGGACAAATTCCAAGCTGTACTGGGATGGAAAATATCACGTTTTTCAAGAAATATGTTAGATACTCTTGTGCTACTAGATAAATTTGAAGAGTTTGATGTAAAGTTTTTTCCTACTCAGAAAATTTTGATACTGGCAGTCCCATTGGTCGTCTTGTCGTCCAATTGACGGCATCTATTGCAGAAATGGAAAGAAATACTCTCTCGGAGAACGTCAAGCTGGGCATGACTCAACGAGCTAAAGAAGGTAGCTGGAATGGTGGTGTGGTTTTCGGTTATGATTCTACAGACAAAGAGCTTATTGTTAACCCTATAGAAGCAGAAATTGTTCAACTTATATTTACCTTATATATAGAAGGTAAGGGTCTTAAGGCTATAGCTGATCATTTAAACAAAGCAGGCTATCGGACTAAACGCAGTAAACACTTCTCAATAAATAGCACTGCAACCATATTATATAATACTATCTACAATGGTAAAATCCGCTGGTTACAAGTTGAGAACTGGGATAAAAAGAGAAGACATGGAAGAAATACGAATCCCCTTTTAGTTAATGGGAAACACAAAGCCATTATCTCCGACGAACTTTGGAATATCGTGTAGTCCCGTAGAAAGATTAAGTCTTTTAAGCAGCGACAATCCAACGAGCCGTTCCTTTTAAGTAGCATTCTTCGATGTCCTAGCAGTGGCCAAGGTATACACTTATCCACATATTGTATCTTGAATCCAATTGTTTAAAGGAAAATTCACCTTCAAACCCAGATTCAAAAGATAAAATTTCACATTACATTTTTTTCCTCTATTTGTGGTACGGTCCAGTGTACCATAACTAAATGGGTGTCTAATATGTATGTACGATGTCGTATGGAATATGTCAGATCATTGTATAGAAGAAGTTGGTAACCTAAATCTCATCAATTCAAAGAAAACTTCTCTAATCGTTTCAATATCTTCCTTCATTCCGGTATCAACCCATTTATCCAAAATACTTAACATAGCACCTGCATAATATGAAGGTGCATAGTAATGTGCTGACTCACTTAGGTTCATGAATGCCTTGCAATGCATTTTATGGCCAACATCTTCAATTTCTTTTTCTAAGATTCGTAGTAGACCTGATAATTCTTGATTTTTTAGCATTATAATCAAGTCTATATTTTCATTCCAAATACGGAGATATGTGTCCATAATGTAATTGATAGGATCTATATCATCGTTGAAAGGGTTAAGTTGTTTTTCATAAAGTAATGCAATATGATGACTAATTACTTCTTCTTTTGATTCATAGTTTAAATAAAAAGTTTTTCTTGCCAATTCAGCTCGCTGTACTATGTCTTTAATGGTAATACTCTTATAACTTTTTTCCTTCAAAAGTTCGATTAGCGCTTCTCTAATTAATCGCTGAGATCGTTTAGATAATTCATTCTTAGTCTCTTTCATATCAAACTCCTCATATAATACACATCTTTATAGGGTATGTGTATATTTTTAACATTCTATTGACCAAACAATTTTTCATTATTATACTTCAAATCAAGATATTACACAAATGTGTATACTTTTAACGTTTCAATTCTGTAAATAGCGATTCTATCAAGCTTCAAAACAATAAATTTATTAATGAAAAATACATGGTAAGTAAAAATTGCGTGTAATATTTGAAATTTCTATATGTTTTTGCATAATATATCGAATTGCGATATATCGCACAATATTTCAGGAGGAGATAAAATGAGTAAATTAAAAGACAGCAGTAAATATGCCTATCAAGGATTAGAAACAAATGGTTTTTTTCTAAAGGGAAGTTTACCAAAAGACAAAGCCATAGAGTTAGCGGGCAGGGATTTTTCGTTTCAACAAGTTGAAGACAATAGAGTGGGTTGTGCTTTAATGGTCGTTAAAATAGAGAATATGAAACCGTGGAATATACCATTAGTAAACATCAAATATCCAGAAGCAGCGTGGTTATTAGATAAGGGAAATGGTGACTATTTGGCTGTCAAAGCGCAAACAACACTCTCTATGCTTCCGGCCTTATCAATGTCAGACAACTATAATACAGATATTGGAGACATCTCTCTTAATAAAAATGGTGAGAATGCCAATGTAATTGTGACATCAAGAAAAAATGGCTTCACTGTAGAGTTAAATGAACCGTCAGAAAATACAGAGTTTGATAAGACACTGATAAACAACTTATGGACACGTAATAAAAAAGGCAAATATTATCGCATACCTTGGGCTCCAAATGAAGCAGAAGGTATATACCAAATGAATTGTCAAATAACCGATGATAGCCTTGGAAAAAACGTGTTCGGTCACGAAGTTATGTGGAATGAAAAAGCCATATACTTCATCAATCGTCGGCATAGTTGTGCTCCATCATACGCAGACCAACCATTTAGTGAAGTACAATAATGAACACCAGAAAAACTTAATTAGAGGATAATTTATATAAATCTCTTTACGTTGCTAGAAAATATCCAATACCTTTATAATATGCTAATATCTCATAAAATTTTTAAAAGTCGTCAAACTGACACTCATCTGCTGTTGTTTGCTGAACCCTTCTTAGAGTTATTAATTCAACTAATTAAAAAGGTGCCTGCCCCTAAGAATATTAACATAGTAACATACTAGGGCAGGCACACAATTTTTTATAACTTTTAACAATGGCAAAATAAATCAACCATTCTTCATGAAATTCTGACTTTCTAAGTAATTAAGCACGGTTTGTGAAAATTCATGATGGGATTCTTGCGTATATTTCGCAATGGTATAGACTTCAGCAAGGTTTTTTAATCCCAATTGTTCTGTCATTTCCTTAAGCTTAGGGTTATCCATATAACGCTTCCAACCCTTTTCATCTCTCTCTTTATAAATATCCAAAATATCATCATTTGAATAATCTTGATACTTTTCATAATGAACAAGCCCTTGCTTTGGTAGTCTATCACGTGGAGCAGGGTTTTCTGCCGGGTAGCCTAATGAATACCCAACAACAGGTACTACGTTTGGTGGTAAGTTTAATAGTTTACCAATTTGATCGCAATTAGCTAAAGTTGAGCCCATATAACAAATTCCTAACCCTGCATCTTCTGCTGCTAAAGCACAGTTTTGCGCTACCAACGTTGCATCAATCGCACCGATCATAAAGCTCATGAAATTATCAAAATGTACAGGTGCATCATTAAGCGTCAACCACTTCCTCATGCGATTAAAATCTGCACAGAATGTTAAAAGGATGGGCGCATCCACAACCATGGATTGATCCATATGTGCACTATATAATTTTTTCTTAAGCTCTTTATCTTTTGTAACGATGATCGAGTAAGGTTGCATATTGCCACTAGAAGATGCACGAATACCCGCATCTAATATTTTTTCTAATAATTCTTGACTGACTTCCTTATCTTCATATTCTCTTATGGATCTGTGCCCATGAATAACGTCATTTAACTCCAAAAAGATCACTCCCTCATGACAACTTAGACTTTTTTACTTTTGCTCTTTCTACTAAACTCTTTCCTATTATATATGCCTTCCACCAAAAAAAACAAATTTTCAATAATATTCTACATATTCCGAGGTTATGTAATCAAACTATAGCTTCTTTATAGCGAATTTCAATCTCAACATGTGAATAATAATAATCTACATAGTATTAAATTTCATTTGGAAATTAGAATAATACGTACCAATCCTAATAGATTGACCAACTTCAACTTCCATTGTCATAGCTTCTCTTGTAAAACATGCCACGTGTATCTCATTATTCTCTTTATCTCCACTCGAAGAAAATAACTACTATCACTCGTTTAAGCAATTGCTATTATATGTTTCTGACATTTTGAACATAAGCTACTCTTATTATGTATTTTTTTTCATTTCCTCATTTATCTTGAAAGTAATTATGCCCATAGCGCAATCTAACAAAACCTTCAGTGCAATATGCAAAGGGAACCAATTATTTTCTGAGGACAGTATCTCTACAGATTGTTAAATCTTATTCCATTAACTATGGATTAAGGTGTGAAATGACTGTCCATTTTTCTCACAACTTTATGATGCTTTGCTACACGTAAACAAGATGCACTTTATCATCTGGTAATTCACCTATAACAATTAGCCCTTTATTTCGTTCGTTTCGGCTTGAAGATAAATATGCTCTGGATGAGGATGGCTAAGAAAATCATGATGTGAGATTGACCAGCCATATGCACCTGTATAACTAAACAGAAGTATATCGCCAACTCTAAGCTTTGACACATATACTTGTTTTGCTAGAATGTCATTAGGAGTACAAAGCTCCCCTGCTACTGTTATAACACCATCATTTAATTCTGGACGTCTAAATGGATATGCCCATTGATCTATTGGGATGATAGTAAAAGGATGACTTTGTTTCCAAGCAGCTGGTAACCTAAAGTGATGACTCCCTCCTCGTACGACACAGAAATGATGATTGTGATTTTGTTTGATATCTAGCACCTCAACTGCATAGTAACCACATGATGAAGTAATGTATCTTCCACATTCAAACAACACTTTTCTATTAGAATCATTCTGTTTTGTTAACACACCTTGTAGCCGAGTTGTAAAATCCCCCCAATCAAATTGCTGTTCTACTTCTTTGTAATTTACCCCTATACCACCACCAACATTTATATATTTACTGTCCATTTCACACATTGACTCCCATTTTTTCACTTTGTTAAAACAATGATCTACAAAGTCCGCATGAGCTTTGGAGTCAAAATTATTCGACATTGCATGAAAATGAAAACCGAGAAGCTCTATATTCGATAAATTTTTTGCTTGGTTAACTGCGTTTGGGATGTCATCTTCATCTATGCCAAATTGTGTAGGGACACCAGACATCTTTAATTGAGCATTAGGAACCGAACTTCTCAAATTAACTCGTAGTAATATTGACACAGTTATTGCTCTTTCTTCAGCGATATAATTTAACAATTGTAATTCATGAAAACTTTCAACATGAAACAAGGACGCACCATAAAAAATGGCACCTTCCAGCTCTTCTCTTGTTTTTGCGGGGCCACCGAATAAGATCGGAATGTCTTTATCAATTGCTCGTACTTTTTCGATCTCTCCTAATGAGGCTACTTCAAAGCCAGGAACAATTGGCGCTAGAGTTTTCAATAGTGTTTCATCTGAATTAGCCTTAATCGCATAAAATAATTGACACGCTGAAGGAAGTGTTGCCACTAACTGTTTCGCATGAGTACGTAAATGACCTAAATCATATACATAAGCACAAAAGGGTTTTTCACGTTCTGACTTAAGAGACTTCACAATGTTTTTAATCATTCTTTCATTCTCTCCCATAATGATATTATAAGAGCGTTTAGAAAAGAGGACAAAAAGCTGGCTCTATAAACACTCTCTACAAATAATAGATTTGTCTTCTATACGTAACAACAATAATAGTAGAAACAATACAGCCTAAGCCCATGACGACTCCTGCCCACATCGTTCCAGCCCAAGTAGCAATCATTCCAATTACTAGAGCTCCTAACGGTATAAACCCTCTATCCATTAAGGCAATGCTTAAAATTCGCCCACGCAGTCGATTTGGAACTTTCATTTGTATAGTAATTCTACTCATTGTTCGGTAAACCTGACTCGTTAAACCAACAAGGAACATAGCGATACTAGCAATGAATATATTAGAAGTAACAACAAATAAAAGCAATGATCCTCCGAACGCAATGATAGAATAAATTAACCATTTCCCTATATTGTTTAGTTCTCTTCCAATAGATATCCAGCAAGATCCAACTAATGCACCAATTGAAGAGATCGCTAACAACATTCCAAAACTACCAGGTCCTAACTTATATAGGTCTTTAACAAATAGTGGCATCATCGTCGTATAAGGGAAGCCAAATAACATTGGTACAACTGCTAATATGAGTAATGACTGTACCGTTGGAGTTGTTTTTACAAATGCTATTGCGTCAGCAATTGATGTAGGATGTTTTTCTTTCCTATTCACCTCTGAAAATGATTGATAACGAATCATTAATAATGACAAAATGACACCTAACATACATAGGGCATTTAAATAAAATAGATTCGCAGTATTAAGCACTGCAAGCAACACCCCTGCAATAGCTGGGCCAATAATACGAGCTAAATGAATAATCGTTGTATTAATCGCTATTGCACTTGCCATGGAGCTTGTTGGTACTAGTTCAGGTAATAATGCTTGACGAATAGGAGGCTCCATTGCTGCTAATATAGCTCTTGCTGTTACAATTAGTATAAATAGTTTATAAGACTGCCCACCTTCTACTAGAAAACCAATCCAAACGGTTAATAGCATCATTCCACTTTGCAATAATATTAATAGTTTTCGACGATCATAGCGATCCGCCAATATGCCACCCGGTATGCTAAAAATAAAGGTTGGTACTAGCCGACATGCATTGATGATCGCAAGCTGGAGCGGTGAGTTAGTAAATTGTAACACCGCCCAGTTTAATACAACTAAATCCATCCAATCTCCTACACGTGTGACTAAACTACCACCCATAAAGATGCTGAATGTTTTTGATCGTAACGCAAACCTTGATTCTTGTTGCTCTAATTGTACTTCTACTTGTGCCATTGCACTTTGTCCTGCATAGTAAATTGATGAAGTGGATTCGCTACAGACACATAGGCATATTCATTACTTTCTGGTTGTAAACGCATTCTAGTAAGCGCCTTATGATCTACATTCCTTTGATAAAGTGCCGTCTTGTCGATCCGAACATTTTCCGTATATTGCTCTTTTGTTTCAAGCTGGGTAAATACATTATCACAAATTTCATATATGACCTTCCAAAGCTCTACCTCTTTAAATTCGAAATGTTTACAAAATTGCAAAATTAGTTCACCACAATGATTTTGTATAACGGTATAAAATACTTTATTGTGCATGTCCTTAACATTATCCGTTAATGTCATTGAACCAGGATAAAAATCTGCATGAAATCCTTGTTCTTCAAGACGCTCCCTATATATTCTAGCTCCCCCCCAATCACGGAACAGCATTCGTATTGGGCGGCCGTTATTAAATACCATTACACTATTTTGTAAATGACCTTCTAACCCAATCCCATATTTGACCATCATAGTAAGGTAACCAGGTAGTGAAGTTTGTAAATAATCTTCAAAGAATTGGAATGCAGCATTTTTTAGAGACGAAATCGTTCTATTCTCCATATATTTTTCAATCAAATCTACAAAGATTGGTTGCTCCGTTATTGGAGATTCAGCAAACAATGAGCTACTCACTATTGCGACTTCTCCTTCAGCAATAAAGTTTTCAACATTTTCTCGAAACAAAGCAGAAAGATTTCTGCTTTTTAAATTACGAGTATCTTTGTTCGCTGTAAATTCTTTCATTTTAAAATTAAAGCCTGCGCATTCACATACAGGGACAAATGTTGCTAATATATCATGTTCATTCATCATAATTTGACGCATCAGCTTAGTAAAAACAGTAGCGTTGTTAGTCGTATTTGCTGAAATTGAGCGAACAGTAGATGTCATTTGGCTGTTTATAGCTACCTTTATGGCACAGTTGTTTGTAAATGGTACGACTGTTCTAAACGACGATGTAGCTCCGCAAGGTATTTTGATACTACTAATAGGAACAACAGCCTTATTTTTAATTTCCTCATTATAAATAACAGGAATAGCTCTTTTAAGCTGCCAAGGGTGAACTGGTATTATGACATAATCACATATATCAAGCCCTTGTTGCGTAAATTGTTTTTCAGCTGTCACTTGTAACTTAGGATATGCATTGAAGAGGAAGGCATTGGGATCTTTATTATGATCAAGTGTAGACCATTCTGCATAATCTTTCCTCACTGCGACAAATTGAATATCTGGTACTCCATCAAATTCTGGGGCGTAATGAAACACTTCAGTTGGATTTAAGCCCATTTTCGTCTTTGTACCAGGGTGTAAATTATGACCTTCCACACATAATTGTTCGAAAAATAAACTCGAATTAAATGTGGGATCTTGTTTTTTTTGCAAGCGTACCCAGTCCACAATGTTAGTTATTCCAAGTTCACTAGCTTTTTGTTGTAACGTTTGTTTCTTCTGCTCCCAGTATGCATATGACATCGTTAAATTTGCTGAACCATTCGTTAATTCATCAGCAAGCTTCAACCAACCACTTGATTTTTTGTAAAATGCTGCATCTTTATCCTTCATTAGATGAAGGAATTGAACTGATTGTTCAATGACTCGAACCACTCCATTAGACAAATGTAATATGCGCCCATCCACTTCTACTCTGTTAAATGCATATGTTGTGCTTACTGGCATAACAAGATAATCATTGCTGTATAAATGGTATAATTTATAAACCTTGTTACCTTCTATTCCAAATGTATGTAAAGCTTCGATGATTTTTTGCCATTCGTTATTTATAGCAGGAACATTTAATACATGTATACCTTCTTTGACATATAAGTCATACGAATTTGAATTCAACCCTAGAATATCTTCACGTAACATGGATGCTACTAATCTATTTAAAATTCCTTGGCGTCCTTTTACTAAGGAACTTGCAAACCTTGACTTTAAATGAGGGTAATGATCTTCTAAAAATGCTGCAACGGCCTGTTCATCTCTAAGTAACTCACCTTTTCTTAAACTTCTAAATGAATTGCTTAGTGTATCCGATTCAATAGTATGGACATTAATGTTACTCACAATTATTCTCCCCTTTCCATTTCGCCATAGGATTGGGCACTTTCTTATAGGAATAAGATGTAATATCTCCTTGTAACCTCATCGTAGTGAGCCCCTTTAGATCGATCATTGGTTGAATTACCGCTACCTCATCCTCATTAGCCACGCTGTTAATATCAGTATCTACCTTCAATTTACTAAAGATAGTACTGCAGGCTTCATTGACTTGCTTCCACAATTTTGCTTCTTCAACATCTAATTCACGTACGATGCACGCAATTAATTCAGCTATATGATTTTGCATTACTGAATAAGATATAATATTTCTTAACTGGGTAACATCATTAGTCACGATGGATGAATTAGGATAAAACGTTGCTTGAAGTCCTTGTTTCTCTAGCCTTTCGGGTAGCACTCTTATGCCACCAAAGTCTCTTACAATCATTTTTACGAGCTCGCCATTACGAAAAACGGAGACGCTATTTTGCATATGCCCTTCCAAACTGATTCCATACCTAACCATTAAAGTCAAAAAGCCTCTTAATGACACTTGGGCATATTTAGATATAAATAATGACGCAGCCTCTTGATTATTTGATGTTTGGAATCGATCTGCCAATTCTTCTATTAATTCAATCACAATTTTTTTGTCACTAATTGGTGACTGTGCTAATAAGGTAGCTGCAGGCATTGCAATTTCCTCTTCGCAACTAACATAGTTCTCTGGATTTTCCCTTAAAATACAAGCTAGGTTTGCTTGATATGTCCATCTTTCATCATTTGATAATTGTTGATTAAGTGGTTGAAAATAGCTACCCGCTCGTTCTTGAAGAATGATAAAACTATTGTCAAAATGATTTTCTCTCTGTTGGATGACAGCAAATAGTTTTGATAACATTGGTCCATTCTCAACTGAATTTGGTGAAACAGTTCGTACTGCACTAGTTGTTTGTACATTAACAGCTGTTTTTATATGATGTTTTTGCTGTCCCCAACGCTGAATCGGTGCTAAGGAACGAAAGGATATTAATGACTGTGTTGGTATTGAAAATCCCGGGATAGGTATGATGTGCTGCTGCTCAAGTTCATCTTTGTACAAGTCACCAATAGTATGCTCAAATTGCCATGGGTGAACTAGCACTAAGTCGAACTGGTCAGGATTAAGCCCATTTTTTATTAAGTAGTCTCCAACTATTTCTTTTAATCCTGTGTACTCTTCATACAAATAATCTGTTACCGTTAAATCATTAACAGAAGTTGTTTGACAGTACTCTTTAGAAACGGCAACAATTACAACTTTTGGAGAAGCACCCCATTCTGGTGAATAATGAATTACATCTCCAACTTCTAGACCTAGCTTAGTCTTTGCACCTGGATGTAACGTATGTCCTTCAACAACCCACTGTTCAAAAAAAGCAAGTGGACTAAAGTTTGCACTTTTTTGTCGCTGCTTGATTACCCATTCCATGGATGTTTTTATATATTCAGGAAAATCTTGTTTTCTTCTGGCTGCACCGGTTAATGCTAGCGCTAAATTTGCAACTCCGTTTTGAATTTCTAGCTTAAACCTTTCATACTGCTTTTCATCAATACCTGCAAACAAACCATCATTTTTTAATAAATCTAGAAGTTCAGCAGGATGGGAAAGTTTATGAGAATTCTTATGACTACAAAGCATCATATCTCCTGCTAAATCAAATCGACCAAGAGAATGTATTTTCTTCACACCAGCCTGAAGCCACTGATCATCAGACAATCTTACACGAATAGTCAACTGCTTACCTTCAAGCCACGTAATTCTTTCCTCACTAATGATTCTCTCCCGAACAAGGGATTGAAACAAACGTTGAAAAATACCTCTTCTACCTGCATGAATATTATTTATATATGTATCAAGTAATTCAGGTTTTTCCGTCTTAATGTATGATAGAGCTTTTTGTTCTTCGTTATCGAATAGTGTTTGAGATAACATCGTAGTTGTATTTGTATGCATCCCGTTCATTTCAACCCATCCTTTATATTCATAAATTTTAATAACCTCACTTATCAATAATAATGATAATCATTATCATTAAACTTACGAGTTATATCATACTTGATAATGATTATCATCGTCAAGTATATATTTTCCTATTTACCCATTCCATTGATAAAACTAATTAACAACAATATATATGTGCTTTACCGTGCGTTGCTTATTTATAACATACGAAGATATTTAATTAGTTATTAACAGAAAAGAACAGATCCCCAATACTTTACATAGGACACTCTAGGATTCACAAAATAGGTTATTATCGTTCAATAAATAAAAATTTGCAAACAAAAAAGCTGAGGAGAGATACTCACTCAGCTATTAATTCTGATAACTTATGCTTCTGGCATACATCATTTCACTATATTTTTTTATTAATCTATACAATCTATTAATATGTCATGCTAGTCCGATCTTACTATATTTGTTCATGAACTACTGACAAAACTTATCTAAGCTCGATTTTTTATTGCTAGCAGATGAGTTGCAATGAATTTTATATAACGTGGAAAGAATTTATGCCCACTTGTTATTTCTATTGATTGCTGTATTGCTATTTGATCACCTTTTGCTGCCGCTGTTCTTAGCTGCTCATAATTATTACCCATATATGGTAAACAGTAAAAACGTAATTGTTCATCCTCAACATTCAAAACAAAGTTAGTGAAATCACTAATCGATTGTGAATTTGATTCGTGCAGTAATTGTAGAAGAGCTTTCCATGTATTTTCTTTTTGTACAAGATCTAATTCTTTTGATAGTTCACCTGTAATAGAGTCGAAGATATTGTCCCAATAAATTTGTGGTTGGTCTAATGTATTTAACCTCTCCGTATATGTTATTGCTACTATGCCGAGGGCACTCTCCCACAATAACGAAAAGTCAAATTTAACAGCATAAGATTCTCTTGTTACAGTTGATGTGTTTAATACTTTCACTTTCATCACCCCAAAAGGATATATATAAATTCTATAATTTTAGAATTATGAGTTCAATAATTTTCGAATCTTTTGAACTAGACACCATCATCACAAATTTGATAATATTTAACTAGTTTGTAAGTTGAATGCTATATTTAGGCTCTTTTTGTAAACTTTTGTTGCTATCAAGACTCACTATGAAAAGCAATTAATAATTTTATGGCGATGGACCTCATTATAAATGGAAAAATACGCCATGAACACCTGGTTTATACGTATTTAGTTCTTAGTACGAAAAGCAACAATCAATGCGAAAACAGCCTGTATTTAAAGTGGGTGTATGCTATGAATAATAAGAAAAAGAAAACTATGTTGCAGTTACCAAAAGTCCCAGACAATTTACCACAACTAGACATTAATAACCAACTAGAAGTTGATCAATATTTCAACAACGGTTCAATTTACGATTGTGAAATTTCAAATAAAAGTATTGAAAGAATTTCCTTCGAAAAAATACTATTTAAAAATGTTATATTTACTAATATATCATTTAGAAATATTGAACTGACCGATGTTATTTTTGACAAATGTGATTTATCTAATGTTGATTTTAGCAATGGTATTATTCATAGGGTAAAGGTGACAGATTCCAAACTATTAGGTATGAACCTGTCAGGAGCTGCTTTACGAAATGTTACTTTTAACGATTGCTTTGCAAATTATGCATCTTTTGGGTTCTCCGATCAAAAAAGTGTTCATTTTAACTCGTGTTCATTAAGTCACGCAGATTTTTATGAGTCAAAGTTCAAAAGCATTGAATTTAACAGATGCCATATGCACCAAGCAAATCTAGCAGGTACAAGCTTAAAAGGAATTGATTTAAGTAGCTGTTCTTTCGAGAATTTAACTGTGTCGGTTGAACAATTAGAAGGCTGTATTATTTCTCAAGAGCAAGCCATTGGATTTGCTAAAATTCTCGGCTTAGTCGTTAAACAGCCGCATGAGTAAGTCTTTATTCGATTATAAAATATCAATTTTTTGTTACAAGCGAACGTTCCGAGAAAGCTTAATTACTTACAAGTGCACAACTACTCTCTATTTCATATTACCAAAGCGTTATATTTAATTGTTATTCCTGTCAATTAAACAAGGGGGCTGTTTTTCTATTGAAAAATAATGTAGTCATTTTTGATATCATATTTTATGTCGTATTCCCATTAGTAGTATGGAATCTTGGTAGAGATTATATAGGAGATTATTATGCTATGCTTCTTTCGTCTGTACCAGGAATCATTTATAGCCTATACAGATTTTTTCAACTTAAGAAAGTTAATGTCTTTGGAATTTATATGCTTGCTACACTAGTAATTGGGACGCTCATTGAAGTTTTAGCAGGTTCTGCTTTGCAACTATTATGGAATCAAGTATTTTTTGCTTATGCTATGGCAGCTTTTTATTTAGCAACTGTATTAACGAATAAACCACTTACACTATACTTTGCGTTAGATATTTTTGAGTTACAAGGAATAGACAAAAAACTAAGTAAAAAGATATTTTTCCAAAGAAAATTTCTCATTGTATTCCAATTGATTACGATTGTATTTGCTGTAAGAAGTATCGTATTGGCAATAATTAAAACATGGCTTATCAATGAGTACGGAGTAGATGCTTTCGATAAAGGAATCCTTTTACGACAAGCATTCAGCTGGATTATGACCGGGGTTTCTGCTGTTGGATTTATATATATTGCAAAGCTCATTAGTGACACTCCAGAGCTCGCAACAGTATTTAACTTCGACAAGGATCGAGATAATGACGACGTAGAACTAAATTCACAGATAAACAAAAAATAGTGGGGAGTTCCTCCCCACTTTTCTATAGCGATAAAGTTACACTTATCTTTTTCGAGTTCTATTCTCCTCCGTAAAATTTCTTGATCATTTAATTTCTCCATTACATCTGTATACAATTTTTCATTTCCACAACCATAATGTTAGTTTATTTCATTGTGTGATAAGACTTGTTTTTATATAGTATATAAACTGTAGCATAACACTCACTTTAACACATTACCGTGCCGAGGGTCAGAGCCCGGATCTACATGTACTTGTAGATTATACATTCCGGCTCTGTAGCCGTGAGGTAATGTTTGTTCAAGACGTTGATATGTAATATATGGTTTTTGAGCATTATCATCAATCATTACTTCAAATAACCCTGATATTGTTTTTGACTTTCCGTCCTTCATATATTCAATAGTTAACGGGACTAAATCTTTAGTTTCTTCATTCGTATAAACAATTGTAAAAAATTCAAAGCGTTCTCTATCTTCTCTAATTTCACGTTCAAGATTTTCATCAAATGAGAAGCTTTTTATGTCCTGTTTTTCCACATTTAACTGATTAATATATGGATACACCAGATCTAATTTCCAACTTTCAAACCTTGATGGAAAAGTCTCATCATTTGCCAAAGCTTGCTCATAATCAAAAAAATGAATAACTGACAAAACAGCTATTAGAATTATACCAATGCCTAAATGGTATTTTAATGATGTAAGTTTAATCGAATCTCTAATTAACAATAAATATAGTAAAAATATAATACACAGCACAAACAAACTTACCAAAGGCGTTAATAAATGAATCGCTTTTAGTTGAATTTGTAGTCCTAACTCAACTATTTGATCTATAGTCATCATTCCACTTCCTTAAAACCCATTAATAAATTAAGTAAAGCTTCCATTGTTACTTCTCACTTTACTAAATGCTAGTAATAGATTATTGAATTCGTTAATAATACCTATTATGATTATTTTATATTAAATTATACTTATTTTATATAATATGTTATATTTTGTGTTTATATAAATTCTCAATTATCCCACCATTACTTTCTTATATTCTCATTTTCTCATCCCTCAAACACATGGTGCCACATATTAACCAAATACTAAGATGATCGAATTTATGAGTTAGACGAAAAAACTCCCCATTTTAAACACTGAGTTTATCATATTGAACATTCAATAAACATCGTCGTTCTCACAGTAGATGATAAAGAAATCTCAAATTCAAGACTTATTACTTTAGTAATAGGTCTTTTGACGTTATTATAGTATTTAATGACATCATTATGGAATGGGGTATCAAAATGGGAACACTACAAGCAAGTTTAGACACAATTACGCAACAAAGCAAAACAACTATGCCAATGAACGCTTTTACTGTATTAGAAAATTCAATAGCTTCACTTCAACAAACTGGTATTGCTAACGGGCTAACTGTTGGTGATAAAGCACGTGATTTCACTTTAACTAATGCAAATGGTAACCAAGTCAATTTATATGAGGAATTAACAAAGGGACCTATCATTTTAACATTTTATCGAGGATCTTGGTGTCCATATTGTAATCGTCAGCTACGTGCATACGAAGAAATACTACCAGACATAAAAAAAATTGGAGGGAGTTTAATTGCCATCAGCCCACAAACTCCAGATAATTCATTAACAATAAAAGAAAAAAATGATTTATCTTATGAAGTAGTTAGTGATTTAAAAGGCTTAACAGCTGCAAAGTATAATGTGTTATTCGATGTTCCACCAGAAGTGAAGGAAGTATATGATCAGTTTGGATTAGATATATCTGAATACAACGGAGGTGGCAACTGGCTTATACCAGTACCTTCAACATTTATGATTGATGAAACTAGTAGAATACGATTTTCATATGTTAACCCAAATTATATGCAACGGTTAGAACCTGAAGACCTGCTTACAGCACTCAGAAACCTCTAAAGTGAAACATACATACATCTAAATCTGTTTATTGGCTTCGTTTGCATTGATTGTTATTTATCTTGGTTAAGGAGATTTAGCACGACATGAATTAAAATCCCTATATATCGTTTTTTTCGAAATGCAGTTTTATCTTATATTATTGCGCTAATATATATTATGTAGCACCCTCTTTTCATGCTTCATACATAGAAATCTACAAATCAGGCGTAGGTATTTCTGTTTTAGGCTTTTTAAACTTTGTTAGTAAGATTTAGCTTTGAATAATTTTTTATTATTTACAAACGCTACATGTTAGGAGGGAAGCTACGTATGAAAAAACAACAGAAATCTAAAGAAATTGGTCAAAAAACAGAATCTATGAACCCTATGGACCAAGGATTAAATTTAGTTTCTCAAGTCGTCAATAATACGACAGGTCTTGATGAGGGTAATGATGGAAAAATGAGTAAAACAGATTGAACAAATACCATTCTGGTGTTTGTTTTTTTGTGTTCAAATTTCATCTTAATTTAAGGTGATGATTTCATGCTATATTTATTTCATTTAAGGAGAATTTTTATGAACAGTACGCTCAAAGAAATGCAATCAGAACTGATCGTTGAAGCAAAAAAAGGACTCCCTTTCTTACTATCTGGGACAATCGTTTTTTTTATCATCTCACTTTTACCCGTAATTTTCGCAAAAGAGATCATCCATTTCATTTGGTTATTTGGGTTATCCTCCATTTTTCCATTAGGTTTTATAATAAGTAAAATACTCCGCATTAATTTACTTGTAACGCATAATCCTATAGGTATATTAGCATGTATTATTGCTGTTCCTCAGGCTTTTTATATACCTCTTTATATCATTGTATATATACTAATTCCTCAATACTTGCCATTTACTATTGGACTACTCATCGGTTCACACTTTCTTCCTTATGTGTGGATTTATAAAAGTAAAGCTTATTTATTTATAACATTAAGTGCTTGTCTATCCTCTATTATATTTGGTTGGATTTTTGTAGATTACGCCTTTACGGTAGTACCATTAGCAAACTTCATCGTATACGGTGTTGGCGCATTACTTATCTTAAGAGAACTTCGAGTTGAATTTGTTTATTAAAAAAGGAAAATATATAAAGCTATTTCACATATATGAATGAACATAACGTAAATCGATCGATACTGCTCGCTCTTTATAAATAATTTATCTATCCCGCACAATAGCAACCGTGTGCCCATAAAAAAACATACGGTACATTTTACCGTATGTTTTATGAATAGGTATTTCGTAATTAGAGCTACCAATATTATCGTGGACTAATTTCGATCAGTTTAATTTGGTGGTCATCTATCTCTTTGAGAGTAAAGATATAGCCTTCGTATTCAATGACTTGATTTTCTTGTACATCTATCTCCTTCGTCAAAATCCATCCACCAATCGTATCGATATCCTCATCATCAATACTCAAATTCAATAATTTATTCACTTCACTAATTAGTACTTTGCCATCAAGTATATAATGGTTATCTTTAATATTTTGAACGTCTGGGGTTTCATCCACATCAAACTCATCCCGGATTTCACCAACAATTTCTTCTAAAATGTCTTCAACGGTAACTAACCCTGACGTACCACCATATTCATCGATTAATATAGCCATATGAATTTGATCTTTTTGCATTTTTTTCAATAAATCATGAATAGGAATCGTTTCAATTACGTAAATAATCGGTGTGACAAACTCTCTAATCGTTGTGGTGTCTATATCTTTGACATCAAAATATGCTTTAATCATCGATTTAAGATTTATTAAGCCTATAATATGATCTTTATCACCATCAATAACAGGGTATCTCGTATACCTCTCATCTTTCACTTCTCTGAGAAAATCTTGGATGGACAAACTCACATCAAAACTTACGATTTCTGTTCTTGGTATCATAATTTCTCTAGCAATACGGTTATCAAATTCAAAAATATTGTCAACATACTTGTATTCTGATTGATTTATTTCTCCACTCTGATAGCTTTCAGATAGTATGATGCGTAATTCTTCCTCCGAGTGGGCCATTTCATGTTCTGATGCTGGATGCAAACCAAATAATTTAATAAC
Organism: Nanhaiella sioensis; assembly: GCF_046557775.1. Taxonomy (NCBI): domain Bacteria; kingdom Bacillati; phylum Bacillota; class Bacilli; order Caryophanales; family Bacillaceae; genus Nanhaiella; species Nanhaiella sioensis. The sequence continues at coordinate 4,299,354 of NZ_JBKAEG010000001.1, read as the reverse complement.
AACCCTAGCTGATCCATTTAATAACCAAATAAAAGGATACATGATTCGATAAAACCATATTAACGGTGTAGCTAATAATAATGTAAGCTTTTCTGCTTTTTGAATCGCTAACGTTTTAGGTGCTAATTCACCAATTACGACGTGTAAATAAGTAATTGTACCGAACGCTATAGCGAATGAGACGATACGCGAAACAGAAGTTGGCATATCAAAATGTTCGAATACTGGATGTAATAATCTTTCTACTGTTGGCTCACCAACCCAACCAAGTGCTAAAGCTGTAATTGTAATACCCAATTGACAGCTCGATAAGTATTCATCTAAGTTACTCACAACTTTTTTTGCTGCAATCGCTTTTTTATTTCCTACTTGAACTAATTGATCTATGCGGCTCACTCTCACTTTCACGATTGCGAATTCCGCCGCTACAAAGAAACCTGTTAGTCCGATTAAGATTACAATTAAGAATAAATACAATAAGTCAATACTGTCCAATAAAATTACCTTACTTACAATGAAGTAAGGTGTCACCTCCTGAATAAAAATATAAATACCTAGAAATTAGTTCCTTTTTCTGTGCTTTTTTGTCCTGTTTTTTGAACACGCATATATGCTAATGCAATTATTATATATGATAGTCTAAATTACGACAAGAAACACAACATATAAAACACATCCTTTAAAGAAAAAAATAGCAATTTGCAAGAAAAAAACTTCCACCAAAGCTTTTACTACGGGTGTTTTCGCAAAGATTGTTCTTCAATCAATGCTGGCTTGGCACAGATTGTTGCTTTTCGTTCTAAGATATAAACAAAAAGAGCCATTTTAAAACGATGACTTTTAAGTAAAACCATCTTTATCTTCTAGTATAGGAACAATAGCAACAAAGTTTATGAAAATAGCCTTTACTATCTATACGAACATATACGTGAAAGGTTTCACCATTTTAAATATACTTATGATAATATTACTACATCTCTTTTTAATTGCAGTATTTTGAGATGGTAACTAAACAAAAATTCGTAGGCTTCTAGTATTTTTTTTGCTTCAAATACGCTTCTTCCCCACACTGTAATTCCATGATTTCTTATGAGTACAGCACCTTTGTCAGCAGTAACGTAAGTACTCAATGAATCTGCTAACAGTGGGATATATGCATCATTTCTTATAATCGGTATTGTAATTTCTGCATCTTCCTCCCATTCATCGAGTGCTTTGATCATTTCTTGTCCATGAAAACTCACTTGTCCTTGCTCTCCATATAGTTCTGATATAACATTATTATCTACCGTATGTATGTGTATACAACATACTGCATTTGATTGTTTATACACTGCGAGATGAAGTGGCGTTTCTGCTGAAGGATATAATTTGGTACTACTCGTAGGGTGTCCTTGTTCATCTACTAATAAAAAATCATCCTTTGTGCGCTGCCGTTTGTCCTTTCCACTTACCGAAATGAGAAATGTTAACGGAGAATCACTTGCTTTGATTGAGAGATTGCCACTAGTTGCATAAAACCAATCTCTTGAACCTAATTCATCCTTTAAGCCAGCTAATTCATCCCATTTTTCTTGAAAAACGGTCATTTTATCACCTCGACATATTTTTCATTAACTTTATGACTTCTTTTTCTCCTTGATATCATTCGTGTTATTTATTGTAGAATCCTGCTCATAGCATCGGTTAATACTTTAACAAACTGTGACAATTCAATTTTCAAATTAAAATATATTTATGTAATTTGCTAAAACTACACTTAAGTTTCATATATATTTTAAACATTTGAAAAAGTTATTGACAAAGAAAATCACATATTGTTATGATACACTTCATACAAACAAATTTATGGATCGTAATCACACACGAAAATTTTATAAGTTAGTCTCTTATCAAGAGTTGGCTGAGGGATTTGGCCCTATGAAGCCCAGCAACCGACCAAAAAACACCTTAAGGTGGGTAGAACTTTAATGTTCTACAAAGGCACGGTGCTAATTCCAACAGGAAGTAAGACTTTCTGAAAGATAAGAGGTAGAAGTTCGTTCTTCAAGCCTCTTTCGTCCAATAAGAAAGAGGCTTTTTCTAGTTAACATTTACAAAATAACGCTTTTTGGGAGGTATTTATGAGTTCAATTCAAAATACTAATTATCAACCGCTAACCGAAAAAAATGCAATTTCTTTAGCCCAAAAATTAAATCTTTTTCCTGAGCAATCATTGTTAACATGTAAGGAAATTGGGGATGGAAACTTAAACCTTGTCTTTCGGGTAGTCGATGAGCGTAACAACAAAGGAATCATAATAAAGCAGGCATTACCCTATGCAAAAGTTATTGGTGAAAGCTGGCCGCTTACTTTAAAGCGTGCAACAATCGAAAGCCATGCGTTACTTACCTTTGCAAGTTATTGTCCTGAGCATATTCCAAAGGTTTACTATACCGATGACAAATTGGCAGTTACTGTGATGGAAGATTTATCTCATCTAGACATCGTGAGAAAAGGGTTCATAAATAAAAAATCATATCCATCCCTCTCAACGCATATTGGTACTTTTTTAGCAAAAACATTATTTTTTACTTCTGATTATGCTTTAGGAGCGGAAAAGAAAAAGCAACTACAAAAACAGTTTGTCAATCCTGAGCTGTGTAGAATAACAGAGGATCTCGTATTTACTAACCCTTTCTTTAATCATGACACAAACAACTATGAAAAAGAATTACAAGAAAATATTCAAGCTATGTGGAATGACTCTTTCCTAAAGCTTGAAGTCGCAAAATTAAAAAAAATATTTTTAACGCAAGCTGATGGTATTATTCATGGAGATTTGCACACGGGAAGTATAATTGCCAATGAGGAAGAGACGAAGATCATTGATACTGAATTTTCCTTCTGTGGTCCTATAGGGTTTGATATGGGTATATTTTTCGCAAACCTAATTTTACAAATTTTATCTCGAAAAGATAATGAAAGAAACTACTTATCCAATTGTATTGAAGATACTTGGGACACTTTTAACACAACCTTTGTTAAGCTATGGAAAAACCATAGCCTTGAGGCCTTTGCTGAGGTTGAAGGTTTCGTGGAGCACATATTAACACAAGCATTTGCAGACGCTGTTGGTTTTGCTGGATGTGAAATGATTCGCCGTACGATTGGCTTAGCACATGTGGAGGATTTAGATCGCATTACTCCTCATGAGAGAAAGATTCAAGTTAAGTCGACTGCTCTAGAAGTTGGTAGGACACTCATTGTAAATCGCCAAAGTCTAACACATGCTTCAGCAATTCAAGATGTTATTCAACATTCCGAAAGGAGATTTGTAAGATGAAGCAAGCCTCAACTCTTCCTTTATCGGTAGAATGGAAAGACCATTTCATCACAATTTTAGACCAACAAAAGCTACCAGTTGATACAGTTTTTATAAATTTAACTACGCTAGAAGACGTTTATCATGCTATTGCTTCGCTAAAAGTGAGAGGTGCACCAGCAATTGGCATCGTGGCAGCTTTTGGATTAGTGCTAGCTGCACAAAGCTATCATGTACATAGTCTAGTAGATTTTAGAACTAGGCTTGGCAAAGATCGTGACTATTTAGTAAGTTCACGGCCAACAGCTGTGAACCTAAGTTGGGCATTAGACCGACTCATTTATTCTATTCAACAAGCGACAACAGTTGATGAAGCGATCACAGTATTAACCGATGAGGCCATCAAAATACAACTCGAAGATGAAAGCGCCTGTCGTGAAATTGGTGAGCATGCACTTAAATTATTAGGTGCAAAGCGCCGTATTCTAACAATATGTAATGCAGGCTCTATCGCTACAGCTAGATACGGTACAGCACTTGCTCCGTTTCATCTCGGTAAGGAGCGTGGAATTGACTTTTCCGTGTTCGCGATGGAAACTCGCCCTGTTTTACAAGGGGCGAGGTTAACAACTTGGGAATTAACTCAGGTAGGAATTGATGTTACACTTATCACCGATAATATGGCTGCACATACTATATTGTCAAAAAATGTAGAAGCAATAATCGTTGGAGCAGACAGGATTGCTCGAAACGGAGATACAGCTAATAAAATAGGAACGCTAGGCTTGGCGATTCTTGCACAACACTTCAGCATCCCGTTTTACGTAGCTGCACCACAATCAACATTTGATGATTCAATAATGAACGGAATAGGCATAAAAATAGAAGAACGTCATCATGAAGAAGTTACACATATTGATGGAAAAAAAGTCGCACCGAACGGCATAAATATTTACAACCCTGCTTTTGATATTACACCTAACGAACTGATCACTGCATTCATCACCGAAAAAGGCATCAAATAAGGGGTCAGAACTCCACTGCTTTACACAGTGGAAATCTGACCCCTTTCAATTTACCAGCCTACACCAATAATTAGTGCTTCTGGATTAGGATGTTCTAGTAGCGTGCTGTAATTTCTTACATCATCATAAGCAAAGCCGTATGCTAAACCGTCAATGCTATAATCATGCCAGAATTTAGCATAGAAGTTCGCTGTATCGTTTTGATAGAAGAAATCTGAATTTCCCCAATTAACAGGGTCATACATAATACCTCTATTTAATGCGGCACAAACTTGAGCTTCCACTACTTTCTCATCTGCACTTCCTGTATCCATTGGTCCTGAACACTCAAAAACCTCAAGTGTTGATGGTTTCCTTGCAATGTTTAAATTGTAAGGACCACCGTTTTTCGAAAAGACGAAGTTATCTCCCTGAACACGACCACTAAATGTTCCTGCTTCTGCAGTAAAGGTTAATTCATTTGTTCTATAATAATCCCAAACTTCATTCACATAGTTATTAAAATAGTTTTCATATGTTCCTCCTGGCTTAAATTGACCTTTACCTGGAGCAACGATTCTATATGGTTCTTCCACTAATGATTGGAATTCCGATGGCATTTCATTTTTAAATGCACTAAATAACTGGTCACGCGTATATGTTTCACCTACGATTTTATCATACCCATCAGAACCTAGTAATCTATTCGTAATTGGGAAACTAAATTGGTCTACTCGAGTAGAGTTTCCGTGATAACCCCATTGGTCAATTGTAAACTCAATCCATTCGAAATAAATATCTTGGTTAGGATCTGTTGGATTATTTAAATCTGGACCTGCAAATCCTACTCTACCATCCGCTGCTTGATTTAACTTAATATACATTGGACTTCCTAAACTAATAAACATTCTTCCAGAGTCAATCTCTGGCATTGAAGTCCAGTCTACTTCACTCATTTTATAAAAGTAGTTTGGATAGTTTTGACCGTTTTTCGTCAAGTGACCTGGTGCATCATTGTCACTAATTTTACTTTCGATCAAATTTCCATCTTTATCTACATGACTAAGCTGTCCAGTAGCTTTATTGTATCCAAGAATAGCCCAGTAAATTTCATCATCAGAATACTCTCCACCAGTATTATTTTGTAATTGGAATGTCATCACACCATTTCCAGTAGGAATAGTTCCAGGTTCTGGTGTTGGTGTTGGCTCTGGTGTCGGAGTTGGTTCTGTTGGTTCTGTTGGCGTAACTGAGTTTTTAGTAAATTCAACCCAATTTAAGTTACCGATACCTTCAGCTGCACCTTTAAATACAAAATATACATCATGTGTACCTGTTACATTATTAATAGTGGCAGTGTTTGTAGCCCAGTTTTGCCATCCGCCAGTATTTTGAATAGCAACTGTTCCAACTAAAGTTCCAGTAACGCTATCTAACCTTACTTCAATTGATCCACCTGTTGATTGACTAGCTACTCTAGCTTCAATCCCTTTTGCACCATCGGAACCAAAATTAACATTGTTAAATGCTATATAGTCGCCGTTGTCTGTCCAACCTACATTTTTCCCACTACCTAAATCAGTAGTATCTTCTGTTTGAATACCTTGCATTGAATTGTAGTCTTCTGCTTGTATTTTCTCATAAGCATTGATGGAACTAGGATTCGTTGGTTCTGTTGGTTCTGTTGGTTCTGTTGGTTCTGGCTCTGGAGTTGGTTCTGGCTCTGGAGTTGGTTCAGAAGGTTCTGTTACCACTCCAGTTGAAGTAAGTACCATGTCATCGATACGAACAATTTTCGCAGTCCCTACCCCTTCAAAGCGTAAAAATTTCGCATTTGTCAAATTCGCTTGAAAATCAGCTAAAGGTATAGAAATTGTTTTATAAATGCTTGTTACGCTACCGTAATCAGATAATTTTAGTGAGCGATTTGTTCCATCATTTAATACGATGTTAATATAATCCTCTTCGCCACCATTTGCACCTTTTAAGGTAAGCTCCAGTGTATCATAAGCAGAAATATCTCTATTTAAGTGCTGATCAAATGATTCTGCACTTGTCCTACCATTAAAGAAGAAATACAAATTAGAATTACCTTCTAGATTGTAAGCTCCTCCATTACGTACAATTGATTCTCCCAAATCATTTGTATTCGTGTTCCACTGTGTTGAAGAGTTAAAATCGTCAATTATTAGTGGCTCAACATCTGGGTTTGGTTCAGGTGTTGGTTGTGGTTCCGGCTCTGGAGTTGGTTCTGGCACTGGCTCTGGTGTCGGCTCCGGAGTTGGTTCTGGCGCTGGCTCTGACGTTGATCCATGCGTACTATTATATTCTGGTGTGTTATACGCAGGAGTCCCATTGTTATATGTGAATGAATAACTAATAACGTCTCCCGATTTCAAACCATCCACTTCATGTGTGAAAGTAGCTCCTGATTTATTCATTCTTACGTTTTGTTGAATACCAGAGTTAATTTTGTAATGAACATCTACCCAGCTTGTATTCACAAAAGACGTAAATGTAATTTGAGATTTTGTTGAGGTTATTGTGTTAACATCATGTTCATAATCAGCTGCTGCTGCAATATTATTATTAAAAAATGGTGATATTATTAATGTTAGTGCCATTATCACCGTAAGCACTTTTTTAAACATATCGTTACCTCCGTACAATTATTAATAATAGTTAGTTTACTAGATTTGTTGATATGAAGTTTTGTACAGTAACCTCCTTCCACTCATATATTACGTAGCCTTTGTCATTTTAGTGGGGGTCAAAAATAAAAAAACCTAGCGTTTTATTTTTTACGCTAGGTAGCATAGTTTTAATACTATGAGACTCGATTAGAATTTATTCCAAGTTGTAACTTCATCAAGTGGTAAACGAGATTTTGCAAAGCCTACTTGTTTGGCCTTACCAACAGAAATTAACATAACAGGAGAGAAGTTTTCTGGAACATTGAATTCTTTGATAAATTGATCAGGGTTAAAACCTCCCATTGGTACTGTATCAAGGCCTTTTGCCTTTGCTGCAAGCATTAATTGCATAGATACGATACCACCATCAATCATCGTTACTCTCGTTGCATCTTCATACGATAGATTTCCATAATGACCATTAATTTGATCTACATAGAATTTTTTAATTTCTTCTGTCATCGCACCTTTGGTTACTAACTCACCATATATTCTTTCTGCGTTTTTATATGCTTCTAGGTCTCCAAGCACTGCTATAACAACTGATGCATCAACAATTTGTTGTTGATTATTTGCAATAGGTAGTAATTGCTCTTTTGATTCTTGATCTTGAATAACAAGAAATCTCCAAGGTTGTAAGTTACTTGAAGAAGGAGCCAAAATTGCAGTCTCTAAAATTTCATTAATATCACTTTCACTCATATTATATTCTGGATCATAATGACGAATTGAACTTCTTTCTTGTGCAACTGTGAAGAAATTTTGGTCAGTTAGTTCCTTCGGTTTTTCACCACTCATTTTTATTTCTTTAATTTTATTTAAATATTCTTCACTTGCATTTCTACTTTGTGCCATTATTAAATCTCCTTTTATTTAAACTGTATTTATTTCTATTACAGTATAATGTTCTAACTGTAATTTTGTCAAGTACAGTTTGATGAAAAATCTAGAATACTATTTCAAATGTCTGACTCCCCTTCTATAGGAACGAATTCACCTATATTAGGTGTAAAGATAACATTTTATTTTGATTTCTCAAAAAAATCTATGTAAGAAACAATATAGTAACATAACTAGCCCACTATAAAAGATGTCAACCAAGTCCTCCAAATATATGGTACAAACAACGATAAAATGTAATACTGGAGTGACCAGAGGTATTAACATAGCAGGTAAACTTCCTAATGTACATCTTCGAAATCATGTATAAAGGAGGACTGCGTGTTTGGTAGGAATCACCCCCCCCCTCTCTATCACACTCTTTAAACCCTTCCATGTGAGTACATTTTTTATTTTCTTCCCCTACTTTAGTTATATGAGCTTGTATAATTTCTTCTGTAGTTAATGTTCCTTTGTAATATCTATATACTTTATAATAGGATGAAAGTGAGCAAGTGTGGTTCGCTAACGCTCCAACAGAATGGGCAACTGGTAAATCAGTATGGTCTAAACGAGATCTTACTCTAGAAGCGAGGGCTAAATTTTATCAAAGCATTTTTGTATATAGACCAATACTCAAGAAGGAAATACCTTAGGGGCTTATAATAAACTTCTATGTTAGTTACACATTAACTAAATAACAAGGGGTAATTTAATGAAACGATTATTTATTACATTCATACAAATCGCGGTACTAATTGGGTGTAGTACTAACCCCCATGACAATATTGATACGTTCAGAATTGCAGAATCATATTATGCAGGTGGGGGCTCTGAGGATTTAAGTACTGCTCACTTTCAATATTATATAACTGTTTATTACAAAGAAGGCATGAACGTTGATATTAATAGCATTGAACCGGTATTAGACGAATGGATAGAGAGTAATGTGATAAATAAGAGTATTAATAATATTACTGACAATAAAGATGGAAATTTCATAAAAGTAGTTGGTAAAGTGACATTAGATACATGGGGATTTAACAAAGAAACCGCTCCCAAAATAGAAAGAGATGAGAAACCAATTCAAGGGATATCTTTCCAACTGGACAATGGGGAAAAATATAAAGTGACTGGATTTGGAGAATCTACAAGTGTAGATCAATTACCTGAAGAAATTCAAGAGTAGATTTAACTTTACTCTCTCTTATTTGCTTACACAGCAACCTATAATACATTCAAGTCTAAAAGTTCTCTGAGTATGTCTTAAAAAGCAATACGTTACAGTATCATTCTTTACATTCATTATTCTAATGAGTTTTTTCTACTCGTAGATTGATAGTAAAGTTATTAATTTTAAAAGCTTAAACACTAAACCCTGTCTTGGTTTAGACGGTACAAGCGTTTTTGATTCTTGTTAGGAGAAACTCCTTATTGTTCAATAACGGGAGAACATATCTTGTAAATTACTAACCTATACATCATACTTTCATTTTAAATAGTTTTTAGTTATTCTTCAATAAGCTTTGGTTCCGAAGCATATACAGAATATGTTGGTCCATTATAGACACTTGGCCAAATTACAACAGTTACACCATCATTAGTTGAAAACGGTTGACCAGTTGTTACTGAGAGAAACTGCCAACCAGTTGTAACGTCAACCTTTACACCGGATGATTCTGTATTATTACGATTTAGAAATTGTATTTGAAGTAAGTTAGTTAGAATGGACCACCTAATACTCGCCATAATTAGTCGTAGAGATTTATAGGGTTAGATATGACGACGTTGTAAATGTCCGAAGTAAATAAAAATAGGTAAAACCCTGTTTTCATCTTTTGTTCTCAGGGTTTCACCTATTTTAGTGATCCGGTAATCAAAACTACTAAAGTTAAAGCTATGATCCAAAAAAGCCAACCTTTTAACACTGGCTTTTTTATGTTGTAACTCAACATTGTCACCTCATTTAGCGATTCTACCTCGGTTAGATTTCATCTTTCTTTTATTAAGTGCTAATTGCATTTTTGATAAATCCTGTTGGATTCTATCTAAAAGATATTCTGCTTTTCTAATTTCGTCGATAGATTTGTGTGCTCTATTATTAAGTATTTCATCTGAATAAGCAAGCGCTTTCAAAAGTTCTCCGGATAATTTTTCATATTGTTTTACATCTTTCAATATAAATCCTCTCCTATCTCTTCCGTTACCCTTCTATGCCTTGAAAGAGTAGTAAAACGTTACCTTCTTGTAACGTTTTACTATTGAAAAGATATTTTATATAAGCACATGAGGGGAAATTTGGATATTTATTTAATTTTACCAAAATAATAAAAAGTACGCTTTTAGCATGAGAGGCGATTTAGGAAGATAATATACTAGTTTTCTTTAATATACTATGTATTTCTTTATTTTATATAAATATATTTATAATGAAGTAAATTTAGTTTTATTATTTTAGAATTTGGTGGGGCAATAGTTATATCTTGACTTATCTTTTTTACCTTTGATTGCGTTAATGTTTAATGTTGTTTTTCGGATGAATGATAGCGCAACCTTAACTATCAAGGTTTCCAATCATTTTCATCATAATGCAAACCACAAATATCGCTAAAAACAGTTTGTGTCTCAACATTTACGTTTCACAGAACCTTATCTTTAATATCCTTACACCTTTTACAAAACCCTTTTCTATTCTAATCTCTTGACCTTTTTTATAATCCGGATACCCAATTAGCGTAATTGGATCCTCCTCCTCAATGGATTCATTATAATCGTAACCCTTGGACAAATCTATTTCTTTTACACTTAATATTGCAATGTCTTTTTCAATATCATAACAGTCTATTTTTGCCCAGAGTTGAATATCATGATCAGTAGGTTTATAAAAGGCTATATAATATTCTTTTGCAAATTTAAGTTTAAACTCTAGAACATCAATATCCTCACGTATAACGTGAGCATTTGTAACTAACCCTACGCCCTTTAATAAAAACCCGCTCCCTTGACCATATATGAATTCTCCCAAGTTGTCATCATCTTCAATATAATACTCCGTACTAGGGTTATCGATAATAAATGTATTAATTTCATGAAATTGCCTCAGGGTTAATGGTAAGCCGATAGGCTGTATAGAATGTTTTTGTGCTATACTAGTAAACCTCCTTGCAAGTTTTATGTAAACTTGGTCGTGTTTTCCTTTCACATGGCCCACATGAGAAATCATCCCTTTTACAACCAGAAACATGTTTGGTTTCTCACTCTTCTTCCTTTGACGAAAAGGGTATTTAGATACAAAAATTTCATCTGCTCTATCAATATTGTTTATATTTTTTTCTATACAATTTAAAATCGATCTTATTCTCCTAATATACTTTCTATTAATATTAAGCTTCTCATTAACTACTACTCCAGTCACAGTTTGATTTTGTCGAGAATTATGTAACCTTGTTTTATTATGGTTAATTTTAAACCCCCATTTTTCTACAATACTAATAATTCTTTCACCAAGTTTTACATTTCCATCATTATCTAAAAATGCAATCTCTTTAGGGAAGTTTTTTTTATTAGTGGAGAATGTAATGTCATCTGCATAACGAGTATATTGACTACCTTTTGTGTTAAGAGCAATTTTTGTAAGATCCTTATCTAAACTTTTCGCAAGTATGTTAGATACAATTGGAGAAGTTGCTGCGCCTTGAGGTAAGAATCCATTTGGATGACAGCAGATATTAGCTAAAATAGTTGCTATATTATCATTGAATTTGAAATACGCCAAAAACATGTGCCTAACTCTACGAAACTTTATACTATCAAAAAAATTATCCAGATCAAAATTTAATACAAATTTTTTATTTATATGCTGTGCTGCATTTGTAACAATACTTCGATCTTGTACAAATCCGTGGGATCGTTTGTGAGGTTTGAAATTTAGAGATAAGACATAGGCTAGTTTTTTTTGGAGAATTGCAAGGTTTGCTCTAGGTGAATAAATGGTACGTAACGTCCCATTCTTTTTTTTGAGGTTAAACTTTTTATAATTTTTGTGTTTATCTCTTATTAGTATCTCCCATAAAAACTCAACAGGAATTTCCAGAAGAATTGCTACATCTTCAAATGTAGATAATGTTTTGAACCTAGTAATTATATCAGAAGGCTTACTTTTCAGTTCAAAATCTATTTGGTTAGTTATAGTAATCTACCCCTTGTTTATAAAAACTAGACAAGCAAGGGCAAATTCTACCGTTCTATTTCCTAAATCGGAAAACACACAATAGTGAAATACCACGAAAAACAGTGCGCGAGTATGATGATACTTTAATAAACCGGGTGGCGATTTCACCACCGTAAAGTCAATTGATTCCTTGCTTGTCTTTATTATAAAATCACAATTTTTTTTCATAAGAAAATAGGATGGGTTTTATAGGTAAAGTCCTTTCCTCTGAAAAAATAAAAACTGTGTGAACTTGATTGCTATTTTAATAATGTAATAAACATTATTAAAATAGTAATGATAAAATGTAGCTTTTATTGTAAATTACATTTTTCGGATCTAAATAGGAAAAGGGCTAGAATCAGCCCCTATTATCGACTATTTTAAGGTAGGAAAAATAACTTCTCTGCTTTTTTAAAGAGGAACTACAGAGAAGTTAAAAATGGTAATACCTGTTACTATTAATATATGAAATATTATAAAAAGAGTATGGTGATATTCCATATGCAATTAAAAAGTTCCAATTCTTCTTTTCTGAAGAACTGGAACTAATCGACTCAATTAATCATTTTGTTTCATTATAATAAAAATTGATCTTGATCAATTATTTGTGTGTTGGGACTGCCAAGTATAGAAATGAATTCTCTATTTCCAATTGATATTCCTATATCCCCACCCTGTTCTATTAATACTACCATCATACACATACAACATACCATAGTCATTACATAAAAATAAGTGTCCATATGGCTTTTCTCTCCTAAAAAGTAATTATTATATATTATGTATTATATTAATGACCTTGATATACTTCTTGGACTAGCATCCATACATCTTGCCCTTTTTCTGTTATTTAGAGAAATTATGCTTAATACATGAATTATTCGAGTGAATTTCTATTGTGTTTCATAACTACTTTCCAAGTAACAAACTTCTAAATAACACTTTGTCACTTCCACCCCTAAAGGGAGAGCTGATAACTTACTGAAACAGTGGGTTTCTCGAGTGATTGTTAAACAAGGATACAGAAAATCACCAAATTATTTTGGCTTTTTCTAATTCATCCAGATTTATTTGATTTTTTTGCATGGGGCTAGGACATATTGTGTTATGTTTACTAATTTTCTCGTTAATGACTATGACATCCTGTTCTGTTTTACAAGAATGTACTAATTGAGAGATTTCTTTTTGTAATTTTAACCAAGGAGGTAGATATCTTGCATCCTTTGCTATTTTTTGAAACCGTTGATATGTGTCCATTTCTAAATACTCTTTAGATATTGGTTTACCTTTCCCCTTATAGTTATCTTTTTCCCCAGCTTCTTTTAAAATATCTCCTATTAAATCATTATATTTTCTTTCCATATGATTCCTCCATTTTTTTACTTAATCAATAACTACCTTCTCATTCCCACTAAAATATTTTGGTTTAGATGACATTTATATTGTCATAAAGAGAACTAATGCAAGCGATGTCCCAACCAGAGAAAATGTAATACATACGAATTGTAAAGAGAAATTAAATGGTTATGGCATTAGTTAGATCTCAATGGTGGACATAATATCACTTTTGTTTAATTACCTCTAAAGCTTTTTCTATATATTCATCTTTACCTTCTTTAATCCCATTTATCGTACGTTCTAATGGAATAGTTGGCTGAATTCCAACTAAATGATGCTTAGAGTTATCATGTTTTAGTACCTTCATCCCAGTCCACCTAAATGATATATTACCTGGGATAGATAATTGTATAAAATTACCATTAGCACCAGCTGTTGATTGACCAATGATCTCACCTAGATTGTAATACTCAACAATACTCATAATTGACTCTGCATAGCTAATAGCACTACCGTCGGTAAGAAAAACGATCTCTCCATTAAATCTAGGTTCTAACGGCTCATAGTACCCTCGTCCCTCTTCGTTATATCCTGCCACCATTTCTCTATCAGGATATATGTATTGCGGTATCATCCATTTCTGAGATTCAATTGGTTGAGCTGTAATATGTTGAAGAATTGGTACAGCAGCTGAATCTGGATACCCTCTCAGATCAAAAACAATTCCTTTGGCCTTAGCTAACTCATCAACTTTCGGGTTGATTTCCTCTAGTGTAAGATTATCCATATTAACGTAAAAGATACCTTTCTCAAGCTCTGTTATGCCTTGAGTCCTAATATATTTATCTACCATAACATTAGAATACTCTTCCTGTAATTGAACGATATTACCATTTCTATTAACCTCGATAGTAGCAGTACTGCCTCCTTCTCCTTCCCATAAAATTTCCTGTAGGGCAAGTTCCCTCTTCCAACGAGTTGAACCAGAAATTAATGACTCTTGTTCCACTAGTAAATCCATTAAGTCCCTATTATTTATAGAAATAACAATATCTCCTACTTGTAATTCACTTTCATTCGAAACATTACTAACAATAAACTGATTTTCTAACAAGTCTATAGCAAATGGTAGAGAAGAATAATTTGTACCATTCTTAAACACAATGGCATGTCCATCTTGAAGCTTTTCTAACATTAACTTTAATTCCATCACTAAATCTTCAGTATTATTTATACTGAGGGTTTTCATAAGCGTTTTTTCAAGTTGTTGATTCCAATCTACCTCTATGACATCAAAGTAAGGGTAAAAATGTTGTATAGCATTCCAAGTAGCAACTACTACTGCTAACTTGGTATCTCTAAATGAGTAATTAAAATCTATTAGTTTCCCTTCCAATTCTGAGAATTCTATCAAACTACTCCTTGTAGTTCCAACTGTTTTTTTGTTGTCCGCTAATAACACTAGAGGAAAAATGCATTGTAAGTTTGAAGATAAGGATTTTGTAATCGTTGATCCATAAGTAAGTTCTTTATTAAATACTAATAATTGCTCTGAATAATTTGCGTAAAAACGTTCAGAAGAATATCCTTCCCAAACTCCTGTTTCTAAGCCCATATGTCCCCATGCTACCGTCTCTAATTGTTCCTTATTATCAGGAACTTCTGGTAATATGACATTAGCTTTCTCGGAATTCTCAAATATAATTAAAGTAGGGGCAATCGGTGTAAATAGTTCTAACAATGCCCCTTTTAATTCTTTATCATTTCTTGCACTTTTCACTTCATTAACACCGTAAACAGCAAAATTATTCCAATCAATTTGAGCAGCCTCATCACTCGGGTGAAAATATTGAATGTATCCGAATAACTTCGTAAAAGCAGTAATATTTTCTATCATTCTTTCATTCGAAATTGGTTCAGGGGCAGCAGTCTCATTACTGTTAATAGCTTTACTACTAATAGTAGATTCGTCATTTATTGAGTGGTAGATAAAATACCCACCCACGAAAAACGTAATTGCAATAGACATAACGATAATTTTTTTTATTTTACTCATAATATCACCTCTAAATTGTTTCGAATCTTAAAAAACAAATTGAACTTTCTCTTATTCTTAAAAATTATATTTATTTCTTATAATGTAATATAATACCATATAAATCTATAGTTAATAAGACATTATTTGAGATCCATAAGAAAGTACTATTGCAGTTTTACCAATATAGAGAATGATAGTTAGCGAATTTAGTTTTTTTTGCACATCGCCTTTTACAAACAAACTGTAACCTTATCAAATATTAATAGATAACCACTTAGAAACCACAATGTCCATTAAGTTTATTAGGCAAATGAACCTAAATGTAGCTGCCGAATTATCTAATAAAATGGATACTTTATTATGAGTACTTTAGCTAATAAACTTTCTGTAATTCACCTTGGCAATTGATGTAAAAAATGTTATACTTAAATCCATTATTGTTGTTCCTATTATAATCGTTGAAGAAAATATGATATATATGCTTTTCACCTTAAAGTAATAGTTTTGAGCAAGAATAGTAATACAAAGTGGAAGTATCCACGCAGGAGGAAACAAAATGGCACAAGGTAAAGTAAAATGGTTTAACGCAGACAAAGGTTTTGGCTTTATTGAAGTTGAAGGTGGAGACGATGTATTCGTTCACTTCTCAGCTATTCAAGGTGAAGGTTTCAAATCACTTGAGGAAGGTCAAGAAGTTTCATTCGATATTGAAGAAGGAAACCGTGGCCCTCAAGCAGCAAACGTTCAAAAATTTTAATTAAACATAACACCGTTCATGAAAATGGACGGTTTTTTATATTAAAATAAACAAAAAAGGCTGCTTCAACAGTCATCTAATATTTTCATCTACAGTAAACATAAATCCACCACTAATTATTATTAATTTTCAAACTATTCGTAAACTTATCGGCAACTTGTTAACATTATCCACGAAATAAAAACACCCTCAAATAGGGTGCTTGAATATGTATTATTTATAAGACCTCTTGCTAACCATATCTATTAAATAATGGATAAGAGCAATTAAATATGATAGCAATAATATAATTATTATGCTAAATGTGACATTAATTTCCCCAAGTATGGATACAAAAATAAAAAACAGCACAACACTACTAAAAATTGATGCAAAGAATATCGCGATGTATCCTGACATATATGAGCTCCTTTCTAAGAACGGTATGTATATTACTACTGAAAACAAACTTGATTATTAATGCTTCCTTCAGGATCTTATAAAGAGCCCAACTCATACTTCGAGTTGCGCTGTTGAGACATAGCTTCAATTAGTCGTTTTGAACACTCTAGACCATTTGTTAATTTTGATGATCTAGATACTTTCGTGTATACATCATTATCTATATTTAAATTGATGACACTTTGATCACTAAGAAAAGGGAAAGCCTATCAATCTCGAACTTATAAAGCAAAAAATTACTGACCTAGCATATTATTTCAAAAAGGAAGGGAATTTTTTGTCATGCTTAATATTCTAGAAAATGTATTGATAATTTCTTATGAATGATTCCATGACTTTTACTTTTATAGCTGGTCTTTTCTGTAAGTACTATTAGTTATTTATTATCTTCTAAGAATCTTTTAAGTATTTTGTTATAAACTATTGGTTCTTCTATATTTACTGTATGTCCTGCATAAGGAACTAATCCAACTTTAATTTCGTTATTCTGTTTTTTTATAAAAGTAGCTGCCTCTACTTCGTGCAATTCATTACTTCCATTAAGTATTAACAGAGGAACTCTTATACTCTTGATCTCTTCTTGAGTAGCAACTGGATAATTAAATGTCATCTGATAGTTAACCTTTTTCAATGTATCCTTCCACTTATCCCCGTGTAAGGACAAAAAGTATTTTGCCATGTTTTTATCGTTATCCTCAATATTTAAGAAAAACTCATATTGTTTCTCCATAACACTTTTTAACTTTTCAGGAATATACGGGGTAAAACCTGTAAGAACAATACCTTTTACTAGCTCTGGCTCTCTAAAGGCAATATGTATAGCTAAAGAAGCTCCTAAAGACAACCCGACCAGAAATCCTTCTCCTTCGTTCTTGATATGAGAAATAACGTAATTTAGAGCTTCCTTAAAATAGTTATCCGAAGCCTCAATTGGTGAGTTTCCGTGTCCAGGTAAATCAATTAAGATAACTTCATAATCATCCCCTAAACTAGAAACTTGATTAGAGAAATGAGTTTCTCCTGTACCCATCAATCCGTGTAAAAAATAAACTCTATTTATTTCAATCTCCTCCTCTTTTTCTCACAAGATAACATTAATATATTATCCCATTTATTAATTCTACTGCTTAAAACTGTTTATTCGAAATCACTCTAATTTGGTCAACCCCCAAAATAACAAAGTACCCATCTTTTATTATTGAATCGCGCTCAATAGCCAAAAATAAAATTCGTGATACATTGTAATATAATCATCAGTTAAAGCATCTGTTAGTTGAACGATTAGTATACACAAGCAGATTGAATAATGCCCAAACTAATTTACACATAAAACATTTTTATGAATGATATAAAGAAAGTATGTAAGCGTAAGTAAAATAAATTCCAGGAAATAAGTAATTTTATATTTGATTTCCTTTCTGTAGATTATATTCTTCATCGAATAATTGCAGAGCAATTGTCTGATGGAATTGAAGTCACTAAATCATACACAATGGATGCAACACAAGGTCAATTATTAACTGCTACACAATTATCCGAATATTTGGGTATAAGCTATGAACAAGTAACTCAGTTATTCCCAGATTCAAATGGTAAAAGCGAAATACCTTATTTAAAAATTAAGGGTGAGCTCTTCTTCCCTAAAGCAGCCATTGATAAATGGTTACAAGAAATTAAAGCAACCTCTATTAATAGATGAGCCCAATAAAATGTGGGCTTTTATTTTTTCATAAAATACTTCTTTTATTCTGTTTGCAGAGAAAGAACTCTCACTGTGAAATAAATGCGATAGCAATTGGATTTGCTACAGGCACAGTTGCGATTACAGAATGTGTCTTTACATCAATAACCGAGACAGTTCCCTCTGTAGCATTTCCAACATAAGCCACTTTTCCATCAAGAGCAAATTCAACAAAACGTGAACCGTTACCTACCTGAACTGTTGCAATCAAAGAATGTGTTTTGACATCAATGACTGCTACTGCATTTCCATTTGTTATATATACTAATTTCCCATCTGGAGAAAATACTGGTCTATCAAACGGACT
Organism: Nanhaiella sioensis; assembly: GCF_046557775.1. Classification (NCBI taxonomy): domain Bacteria; kingdom Bacillati; phylum Bacillota; class Bacilli; order Caryophanales; family Bacillaceae; genus Nanhaiella; species Nanhaiella sioensis. Next base: position 4,280,638 of record NZ_JBKAEG010000001.1, on the reverse strand, counting down.
ATTTCCTATTTGAAGAGAACCAGTAATAGCATTTGTTTTTGTATCTAGTACAAAAATGTTATTGAAGTCTGTGACATAAGCTGTTTTTCCATTTGGTGTAATATCTAAAAAACGTGGTCTTTCTGATAAAATAACAGTTGCTATAATAGAAAACGTTTCACCATTAACGACTACCAAGTTGGGCGAATCTCTATTAAGGACATAGGCAAGTTTGCCCCCATCAGTAAATTTTATATCTATAGGAACAATTCCAGTAGTTATTGTGGCTATTAATGTATGGGTTTTTGTGTCTAATACCGACACTGTTCCATCTTCACTATTTATTACATAAACACGTTTTCCAATCGCAAATATACTCTTACGGCCACTATCACTTACTGTCACGGTTGCAATAACTGAATGTGTCTTCGTATCAATTACAAAAACGGAGGTAGGCGGATTCGTAACGTAGACAAACTCACCATCTGGTGTAATCGTAATATCATCCGAACTAATTCCAGTTGCAATATTAGCTATTACTTGTGCTGTCTTTGTATCTATAACGAATACTCCACTACCTGTGGTAAGTACATAAGCTGATTTTCCATCTTGTGTAATGATAATACCTCTCGGATTCGTACCAACGTCGGCGGTTGCAATTACGGAATGAGTCTTCGTATCAATGACAGTAACAGTTCCAACTCCGGGTCCGTTCACAACGTAAGCCAGTACCATAGTACCGACCTCCTTACACTCGTTTATAACAGTGTATGTATCATACCACTCATAAATGTTTTCACGGTAAAAGTCTTGTTTTTTCTTAAATCTATAAACATATTTCCTTAAGATTAATATTTATCCTATTACCCTTGCTATCCTCTACCCACTCACCAGAGTATGTACAATTCCTCATTACCTTTATTAATCTGTCCAGAGATTCAAACGTTGCTGCATGAGGGATACCTCTATATTGTTCAGGTGTATTCCAATCTGTTGGAACCCAGCATAATTTATACACTATAACTCCTCCTAATAATGACTTACTTTATCAAAGCATATCTATAATAAAACATTGCTTTTATTGTAAATAGGTCTCCTTCCTCAGTAACTTTTCAGTGTATTAAAACAACAAAACTTTGCTTTAGTAACTAACTAATGTTTTATTACTCTACAAAGTTCAAAACAAATTTCTGGTGTGCTATTATTTATGTTATTTATCCTAATTTCCTTTATATTCTCAAAGCTTAGTGATACACTTCCGTCACTAGGTAGAATAAAAGGATTAATTGATAAACCTGTCACTGTGATAAATGTAATTATTAAATCACCATCAGTTGTCTCATACTCAATTCCTAACATGCCCCGTTCACCTTTTTCAGAAACAGATTTAAATATGGAAAATTCGGTATTAGCAGGTATTGATATAAACCCGTCAGGGGCTGTTTGTAAGCAGATAACTTCTTTATCTAAAATAATACAAATCTCATGAGCAATATCTGCGTCAACACCTCCTAAATTTTTGACTTTTATCTCCTTAATATCTTCAAAACTAAGTGTTACTGAATTCAAAGGTAATATAATAAACGTATCGGGTATGTTTGATTCAGTTAAAAGTGATACTTCGATCATATTACCTCCAGATCTGTCACCTTCCACAGTAATCATACCTGCTTCCCCTTTATCTGTGACGGATGTATATAACGTACGCTCATCCCCGCCTGAGATGTTATTTGTACGATATGCTGGGCTACCATTTTCTCCTTGTAAACACAATAGGTTATTATCTAAAATAGCACAAATCTCATATTCTATAGATGCAATAGAATTGCCAAGATTACTAACTAAAACTTCCTTTACATTCTCAAAGCTAAACGTTCTTGCGGTTTTTTGAGGAATTAAAATTGGATCACTTGAAACTCCTGAAGATGAGACAAATGTAACCTCTATATTATTACTGTTTCCATTTAAGTTCTCGATGCTTATTAGTCCGTTTCTTCCTCTACCTTGTATGGATTTGTAAATAGTAACCTCAGGCTCTATAGGAATGTCGTTCCTCAAACTAGGTTCATTTTGGAAACAAACAGATTCATTATCTAATTTAATACAGATTGAATGACGTACAGGGACTACTATATCACCGGTGTTTTGAACAAATATGTCTCTTATGTTCTCAAAACACAGTGAATTAATTGAATTATTTTTAATACATTGAGGCTCACTTTTTGCTCCTGATGGATATATAAATATTGCTTGTATATCCACGTCACCACGATTTTCTATAAGTACTAACCCTGACCTTCCTATCCCAGAAACTGATCGATAGATATTGACCTCAAATCCTGCTGGTATTTCTTGAGTGTTTATATCGACATCAATACCTGTGAATTGACATAGCAAATTCTTTTTAATATCTATTTCCTTAATAACTTCAACTACTTTCTTTTTGTTACAGCAGTTTGAAGACCTTACGATATGTTTAGACACATTAACCCTCTCCTAGAAGCTGATACATTATGGTATGTAGCTTATGCCATTGTGGTATAGGGTAATGTAAATATTGATTTTATAATTATTATAACCCTAGAATATTTCTCTTTAAATATTAAATAAATTCTTAGTCACTTATCTCCTAGTGTTGGTCATTGTTTAGTGTAAATAATCTCAAAATAAAGAATGATTTATTCCAGCATTCAATTTCCCTATAAAACACCACTTTTATTGCAACTATCCAGCAATAAATTACAGTCGATTTATATAGAAATTACCTTTTACATTCTTTGATACCTTTAATCCATAATTATTTAAACTATCGATATCTGTCACATTTGGTGTACAATATAAGGAATTGAACTGTTTGTGGAGATGATTATAATAGATGAAAAAAATATACGTTGTTACGGTATTGTTGATTCTTGTAATTGGATACTCAGTGTATTATATCGATAGTAGATATCAAGTTGAAAATACTCACGAATCAATTGAGTCCAGTTTAAAAGACTGGTTAAATAGAAGTCAAAAACGTCAATCAAATCCTACTCCTATAAAGAACCCTACACTTATAGAGAAATTTAAATTAGATGATACATCAACTCATATTGGGTTATTTCAATTAGAAAACGATAACATTGGTTATGTTCGATTAATTGAAGGGTTAAATGGTAAATTAAAAATAACTAGTGCAGGACACGGCACTAACGATATCAAATATCGAGATATAGAAACTAATAAGGGATTATATGCAATTTTGATCGGAAAGAACCCAGAGAAAAAAATTGATAATATTTTAGTTAACATCATGTTTGAAAATTACAATTTTAATGTTGATGTATCAACCGAGGAACTCTTTGTTAGGTATCATAAATTTACTGAAACATTAGATACTCCTTTTCCTGCTGAATATTCATTGTTCGATAAGAACAATGAAATAATTGAATAAAGTGTGTTGATCTTCAACTTGTTTTTATTTCTGTTTATGCTATATCCTCTAATGGTTTAATGTTCAGCCATCCAGCAATAAAACTGAATGGCTGTTATAGTAGTTTTCAAGACTTTACATATGACTAGTTAAAATGTGACTCATTAAAAGGTGTATTTTCTCATCAACCGTTAATCTATTCCATGATTTAGGATTGATTTTCATACTATACGACCTCCTTTACTTTTTCTTCATTTACAAGCATAGTTACATACTTCTTGGCATCTGTTAGCTTATCGGTTGTTTTCATTGAATGGATTTCTTTGTCACCTTTAAATATGCGGAAACAACCCCACCTTGTAGTTATCCAATAGTCTTCATATAAGTAAACACGATTTTTTTCTTTTCTTCCCATCAATTCAAATTCTTTAGTTTCAGCTTTGAAATCAATATCCACCTCAGTATTTTTCATTCTGTTATATGTTTCTCGTTTTTGATCATTTGTAATTTCCCTTTTATATTTATTTATAGTTCCTTCTAATTCTTCAGGTAAAATCACTAAGTCCCTCAACAATTTATCTTGCCTGCTCATTGCCTTATCATATTTACTTTTATTTATACCTGCCCTACCAGTTACAACCCAACTTGGATTATTCCCTTTATGTTGTAAGTAAGAAACGTAAGTGTTATAGTATTTCTTTTTGAATCATTGGTGACAATATCTTTTTCTCAACATTGAGGTTCCAATATGTCTTCATTCATAACAATGTGTGTTTTATCTATAATATTCATAATTGACAACTGTGCGTAGTGCTAGTTACATTAAGATTTGAACAGAAACATGGATATTATATAGTAGTCTTTCTTTCTTGATTGTTCCAGAGCTATTAAACCCTTTCATAAAACTAATAAAGTTAGCTTGATTAACTTCTAACCCGCATCGGTCCGAAACAAAACAGGTAGTAAATAACACTTTCCAATAATAAAACGTTCAGGTTAACCTGAACGTTTTTCTTGTTAATTAGCATGTTATTTTAGTTTAAAATGTCAACCTATATTTAGCTGAATAGGCTATTTCCTTGTCGCTTGTTTCTTAACTATAGAAGAGCCTTCCATAACTGTGGATATAGCATGTTTATAAACTAATTGTTGTTTTCCTTCTACTTCAGCAAGTACAGTGAAAATATCAAAATCGATTACCTTACATCGAAACTGAAAACCACTAACCAAGATTATTGTGACAAGTGATTGATTTTCTTTTGCTGTTAAAAGCTGAGTATCTTGTTGATTAATTAGATTTTTATTACTTTTCATACTTCTACCATCTTCCTTTATATTCCATTTATAGTTTGTATCCAAATAAAATGAACATTTTATTGTGTTTATATGAGAGTCCTTAGCTCTACTGTAACGAATAGACTCCTACAAATTTAATCTTGATGAAATTTAGCAGGATTAACGTTTTTAATTAAAATGAGTCCATCATATTGTTCACTAGGGATAAAGGTTTCTTCATATAACCCCCAAAGCTTACTCGTTCCTTCAGTATTCCACCAATACTTATTTGACATATCATCTTTAATATCAATATTTAAAAAAGTAACTGGATGTCCAGACTGATAAAGATGTTGCTCAATTGAATTTTTTTTATGGTCGGTTATTACATCAACAACCTCACCGTGACCAAGAGTATTTTTCCCATTATACATATAAAGTCCTACTACATATGATTCCTCTATAATCTTTTTAGGTAAATGTTCAACAAAGGTAACAAAAGGTGGGATACCATCACTACTTTCAACTTTAATCTTGGATCTATTTTTCATAATATGAGCATTATGAGCCCATACAACAAACTTTTCATCCGGATACACTTCTTCAAGAAGATACACTAAATTTTCTGACATTAGTTTATCTCTCGGTTCATTGTCTGTGTCATTACTACTAAAATAATCATCATTATAGACATCAATAAGTGCGTTCATTCTTTGCTTAAGTATCATTAGAATTAAACTTTTTATGTCATCTTCTAGAAATGTTTGATACTCTCCTTGTTTCACAAGGTTAGATAATACATTATACTTCTCAATCAATTCTTCTATATTTTTAACCCACTCACGATTTTCAACATTATTAAAATCTGATCTAATTAATTTTAAAAATTCAACTTCTACATCTCTAAGTTCTTCTGCAAAATCTCTATTTTTATCTTCAAAAAAATTGTATAGTACTTGACTTGTTAATTGTTGTGGTTGTATGTCAACCCCTGCAATTTCAATAGGGGTATTTGAAGTTTTCTGTTCTTTTATGTATTGTAATAACTTTATATTATTATCAGTATACCATATACCCAACAACGCATTTTTTAACGCCTCAGTTGCACTCTTATCTACAAGCATCTCATTTGTAATATTAACATCGGCTAAACCGCTTTCAAATGCGATAACATTATAATCTAATTCTTCATGTAAGTACTTAATAAGCCTACCTTTAATTAAATTGTATTCAGCTACCGTGTGTGAGCTTTCTCCGAGCATGACTATTCTTTTATCTTTAAGTACATCCTTTAAAAAAGTCAGATCACCATAATCATCACTTTCTAGTTCAATCCGTTTAAATTCGTTGGCTGCTTCATAGAAATCTGATTTAATCTGCACCTCATTAATGACCTCTTGACTACTTTCTCGTTGATTATTCTGCAATTCCTTATTTGCACAGCCAGAATTTAATACTAGATTAATACAAACAAAAATAATAATCAAACCTGAGTTTTTTTTAATAAACTTCAAAAGATTCATCCCCTCCTGATTTAATTGATATCACATTTTGTATTAGTCTAGTTTTATAGATAAAAAATGGACTTCCATTAAAGAATACAAATTGCTGCTAGAATTACTCCAAATCACAACATCATTTTAATTCTATCATAATAATACATTTTCTGACATAAATGTAAAGTAAAACCCCTACTCAAAAGAGTAGGGGTAATCTTATAAGCTATTAATTCCTTATACAATTACATTAATTTCAACATCTAAATTTACGTCTGATTCTACTTCACTTACTTGTTCGATTGATACAATTTTCGTTTTATAGTAGCCTCATCTTAAACGAAAGCCAATTCTGTAGTTGTTAGCTGTTAAATTTGTCACTTTATCATTTAAAATCTCCCCACATCCAAAGAGGAATAATCTCATAACACATAGAATAGGTTAATGTTGGTAAATTTTTTTAAGGAGTGAGGTAAATGTTAGAGTTTGAATTAAAGAGTATTGAAATGATCAGAAATAAGGTTCTAGCAACAATCAATGGTCTTTCTGATGAACAATTGAATAAAAAAGTAACTGAAGACCGTTGGAGCGTTGCTCAACTACTTAATCATTTATACACGAGTGAACTAGGGTTTACATCTTTAATAAAAGCTGGCTTAGAAAACCCTGAAAGTAAAGAAGCAAAAAAAAGACCTCTATTATTAATGCTAGACAGATCTCAAAAAGTAAAAGTTCCTGATGAACTTGGCCCTACAGATGACTTTATGACCAAAGATAAATTATTACAATGTTTATCCGAATCGAGAGAAGGATTGTTAAAAGTACTCAATGAGATGAATGATAACGAAGACAACTATACGAAAGGAATTCCAAATCCGGTATTTAAATATTTAAATTTGGCTCAATCTGTGGAGTTTATCGGCTTACATGAATTAAGGCATTGGGAACAGCTGAATGAAATAATCATTGATAGCTTTTATGTACCAGTAGCTAATTAAACTCCCACAAAATCACATATTATACACACATAAATTACACAACTTTATTATTTAATAGGGTTATAGCAATTTTTCATATTGTTTTCCCCTCTCTTATTTAAACACACGTTGTTACGTGTGTTTTTTTCGTTACAAATTATTGTCAACGCACCTTACCTAATGCCCAAGGGCGATTAAATCCTAAATCATATATAGAACTCAACTACAACTGATAAACAATCCCATCAGTCGGAAAGTATACATTTTTTAATATCTTGTGACTCAGCTGGCTAGATAACAACCTATGTTTTAAGTTGTTATCTTCCTGCCAAAATTAAGTTGTTATGTTATTATTATTTATTTGTTATAAAGAATATAGTGATAGTATTTTTTGTTCTCAATTACTACAGTATCAATAAAAGTAAAATTACTTTTTACTATTACTCTATTTGAGCTTACATTATTTGTTAAAGCAATAGCATTGAGGGATTTCAGGTTCGTATTGTCAAATAAAAATTTAGTAAATGCCTTCACAGCTTTAGTTGTATAGCCTTTATTTCTATGGTGCATGGATAGAACAAAACCAACCTCCCTATTTGGAGCCGGCAATTCTTCCTTTATAGAAGTCGTTATACAGCCAATAAATGCTTTAGTTTCTTTTAAAATTATCCCAAATTTTAAACTTCTTGTCCCAATATGAGGGACGGACTGTAAGAACTCTCTCCCACCAGGGATTTCCCAGTTTGCTAACCAATCCAATCTTTGTTCTTTCGTTGAGATCCAATCTGGTAAAAACTCAGCAACACCAGGGTGTGTAGTTATTTCGAAATATTCATCTAAATCTTCAATTCTCAATTCTCGTAAATAAATATCCCCACAGTCTATCATAAATTCCATATTTCGCTGTTCCATAGTTCTTCCTCCTTGATGTGAAGGAACACACATAGTATTTTTTATGTCTAATACACAAGTGAACATCACACTTTGGATTGCTACTTTATGTATCTTTACTACATGCACTCTCCTAGTTTGTATATGTAAAATTATAGTGTATAAATTTCAAAAGAAGATTAATAAATTGTAGGCATAAAGACCCCCATATCTGTCTATAATGAATTTTTATCTAATCTAGCTGAAAATTTGTAATTGTAACAACCCCTTCATACTTATATATTCAATGGATTGCCACTTCTTTAGTTTCTTAAACTTTTATCATTCATCAGTAGACTTTAGGATATATATATCCATTTCAACAGATTCTCCGTTTGATGTTTCTTCACTAAATGACGAAATCTTATAAAATTTATTTTTTTCTAATAATGCTATTGATCTACCGTTTAATGAACTCGTAAACGCCTCTATGGATTTAAGTTTCATATCATTAAAGCCATATTCAATAACTTTATTTAGTGCCTCCGTCATAATTCCTTTTCCTACGTTTTCAGGAAATAATACATATCCTACTTCTGCTTTTGATTGATTCATTGAAATGTTCCAGATAGTAATGGTACCTAATATTTTATTTGTAGATACATCTGCAATAGCCCAAATAATCCACTTATTGTTCTCAACGCCTTTATTCATACGATGAATATAATTTGGGGCTTCTTTAAGGCTTTTGTATACGGGCATATCAACATACTTAAAATTTTCTTTTTTCGACTGAAATTTAAAAATCAAAGCTGAATCACTTAATTCAAGTTTCCTTAGTAATAATCTGTTCGTTCTTAGAGTAGGAAAAGGATTGAAAATAATCATACTATACACTCCTCCTCAAATAACATAATAAGAATACACGTTCTATACCCATCCACTAACTAAATCTTCCGAAGAACAAACGTGAAAAAATAATCCCTAACATACCTCCCTGTATTAAATGTTCTAGGAAGAGGACATCATAAAATCTATAGATAGATATGGCCTATAAAAATACCCGCTATAATGATGCCTCATAATAATATGTTTAATTTAATTTTTTTTCAAAATGGTCTCAGTTTCTTCTCCCCAAGTTATTTCTAATGTAACTTCTTCAGTTAGTGTAAGGTCTATCCTTCAGAGCTTGTTTCAAATGCTATATGAAAAATTTTTTTACCTTTTAAAGATACAGGAGAATTACTCTTAAAACTGCTTAAGCCAGTATCTAACACATATTCAATTTCAGTGGGCGACTGATATTCGTGTGGGTTACGATCTTGAATGTATTGTATATACATCGACTCAAAAAAAGAACTTCTAACTTTAGCTACAGAAAAAGTTGCAAACCACTTCTTACCTTCACCAAAGTAAAAAACATTCATTTCTGGTCCATTAATGTTTGCAGTTTTATTTTCTGCCTCACATCCACTAATCAAAATAATAAGAATGCAAAACAGAAGCTTATAGATAGATTTTTTCAAACAATCCCACCCCTTAACTATAATGTAGGCATCTATCATCTTAGAAACTCAATATCATTTTATTTAACAAGTTTTTCTCCATTGTTATTAATATCAAAGCAGTAATTTGTAAATTAATGCCCATCCTAATAACACGATAACTCCTATCCTTTAGCTGTAATTTGTCTTTAAAATCATTTCGGTAACCTCTATAAATTAATTATTATTTGGAAAAATATTCATTTACTAATATACTATAATTTTCCGTTTCTACAAAACAATAATTATAATTGATCAGTAGTAACCACAATGTCCATGCAGCTTTACTAAATTATCCTGATGACTTACTAATTTTTATCACCTTTAGCACATTGGATCAAAATGAAAACTAACGATTTTTAAAAATTACACTTGAACCAACATGATATTAGGTTTTTATAATAAAAAACTATTAATTACAAATAGTTACTAATATGGTAGAAAATTTTTTAAGCCAAAACAGGCTTTCATTTGTCTAATAAATATAAGGCATATATTGAGAGGATGAATAACTATAATACGTTTAATAAAGAAAGCGCAAAAAAGGGATGATAAAGCGTTCCTAACACTATTTGAATACTACCAGGAAGATATATACCGTATCGCATATGTTTATGTAAAAAATAAAAATGATGCATTAGATGTCGTTCAGGAGGTAGCATACCGATCATTCAAAAAGATAGGTACATTGAAAAATCCAAAATATTCCAAAACGTGGTTAATTAAAATTGCTATAAATTGTGCAATTGACTTAGCTAGAAAAAATAACAAAGTAATTCAATTAGAACCAGAGCATGAAGAGTTCATCGGGTCTGAAGATGGAGATGTTTCCCTATCGGTTACCCTTGAAGAATTGCTCAATCAATTAAATGAAGATGAAAAAAGCATCATTATTTTAAAATTCTACCAAGGTTATTCATTGAAGGAAATTGCAGATTTATTAAAGATACCATTAGGAACAGCAAAATCAGTCTTTTATCGTGCATTACATAAGCTTCGTAAAGAGTTTAAGGAGGCTCAGATTTGTGAATAACATAAAACAAGAATTAGAAAAGATTAAAATTCCAAAGGAACTAAATAACAGAGTTGCTTTAGGGGTCAAGCAAGCTAAAATTGAACAAAAGAAAAGATATCCTAATTGGATGATTGGTTCGGTTGCTTCATTAATAATTATTGGGGCAGGTATTACTTTTGGTGGTACTTACATTGCAGATGCTGCTGAATCATTTATTAATCAATTATTTGGTTCGAAAGAAAATTTAATGGAAACTTATCCTGATGAGGATATAGAAAAGCTTGATTATGTTGAATATTCCTTATCAATAGCCGAAGAGCATTTAACAGAAGAAGAGTTCAATAGCTATACTCAATTATTAAAGGAATTGGTCGAGATAAAAAGTAAAGTAGAAAAAGAGAATAGATCCCCTAATGAGGAAGAAGCAAAGAGATCACATCAAATTGGTAGAGAAATATCATTTTACGAAGATAAATTCACACTAATTGTAGCCCAACATTACGCCAGTTTTCCCTTTGAAAAACCAAAGTATATACCTGAGGGCTATTCACTAGTTGATGAAGAGGGTCATATTTACAATATAGGTGAAGAATCAGTTTTTTCATTAGATTATAGCAATGGAGAGAATAATTTCTTTACTACACAGATGAAAATAAATCAAAAAATGACTCCTGGTTTAGAATATGTGTGGAGCGGTTTTGCAAAATCCGAGTCCTATTCTTTAAGTGGGTATGATATTGAATTTGTTTTTGGAAACTCTGAAGAAATAAATAAAACTGGCATGAGGATAACTGTTCCAGAACAAGGATACAAAATGATACTGATAGCAGATATCTTATCAAAAGAAGAAATGGAAAAAATACTATTATCGATGCTTGAATAGTAAATGAACTTTTCGGTATGAGGTTCTTATAATTAGGACATCCTCATATTGTATTTAATGAGGCGATTGCCAATAGAAGCAGTTGCTTTTTCTTTATGTAACTAGTTTTTATTAACGTGTTGCTTTTGGTTAGGTATTAATCAGGTAATCGAATACCTGTCTACTGATTAACAAAAGTATCAACTTACTTTGCGAGTTATAACCTTGACGCTGGTACGAACCCATTAATGAGTCGATTAGCCTACTATAGGTCGTCCTGAATGTGTTTCCTTTTAACTAAGGGAAAACGCTCTTCTTCGGGAAAGGCGCCAAAAGGTTTAAGCGGAATAGGTCTATTTATTTTCTAAAATACATAGAAATCTTTCTACACCTGGGTACTTTTCTCCCAAACTAATTATTTTAAATCCATAATTTTCATAAAAATTAACAGCATCTTTATCTGTCTCAGCAGATATAAAAGATAATGAATGCTTATCTCTGATAAAACTAATCATTTTACTACCTATACCTTCTCCCCTATGTTTTGTAGTTACAGCAATATGCTTTATTTCACTACGTTTTGAACCTAGTAATTCTATTCCTATACAACCAATAACATTATCTTCAAAGTCATATCCATACAACCTTCGAACTGGAGATTTGATATATAGTTCATATTCTCGATCTACATTTTTTACTGAAGTTGCGAAGGATAAAAGTTCTTTCATACTAGGTTGAATTAAATTTGAATTAATTTCCTTCATAAGAAGCCACCCTTTCTTGCTTAACTTCACCTTTTTCTGAATAACCTCATTACCCTATATTAACGTAATATTTCACAGCCATCTTGTTATTATATTGAAACTACAATATTTTAGAAAACAAAATAACATCATAATAGTTATTTTCAAGCTCCCCTAATTTGTACAATAAGTTATTTAACAATCTGCCTTATTGAAGTATAACTATGGATTTTCACATGTTGCCATGATTTTTATACAATTTATAATTTTTATATTTGCCGTTTTCATCATTAACCAACTAAAATACATATACCCCCATCTGTTTAAGATGGGGGTAAAATAAAGTATTAAACGTTTTGTTAAAGAATGCTTTAACTAGCTATGTTGACCCCTCAATTGCACAAGATCGTCACGGTGTAATTACAATATTTAAGATTAAACAAGCTTTAATTCCTTATTGTGTCATTCACATAAATGTTATCTAGAATAGCCTGCAACAGGATAATGATCAGAGTACTCATTATATTCGTTTAAAATCGCAGTCCATACTGGGGATTTTACATTCAACACTTCATTTACCCATAAGGATGGTTGTGCATGATCTTTTTCTACAAAAATATAGTCTAAGTGTTGAGGGCCGAAATCAGGGTACTCATATCCAAGAATACCATTTGTCTCAGGGTCCCATGTAGATGAATGACCTGTATATTCACCTGGTGGATCAACATTTAAGGTTTCTAGCATCTCAGTGTACTCTTCCTCATTGTCCATTATAACGTTGAAATCTCCACCCAAAAATACAACTTCTTCAATTGGAATATTTTTTTCTTTTACAAAATCAGTAATTTCTTGAAATTGCGTTTGACGGATTGATGCATCCTCACCATCGCCACACCCTGTATCATCTGCTTGTGCATGTGTTCCGATGATATGATAGAAGTAATCATTTTTTTGAATTTTTGCATATACAAAGCCTTTGTTAGCAAAGTAATCCGCACCGCATCCCTTTTCATATACATATTGAATCTGCTCTACTATCGGCCATTTACTAACAATTGAAACTCCACCATCTTCAGGTACAAAATTAGAATAAAAACCTAACGTTTCATCCCAGCCATCCTTACTTCGACCAGAAACAGGAGTTTGGAAAGGGTACTCTTCTTCAAGCTTTGAAAGTAAAGTCTCAGATGCTGAATTATCAAATAATTCATTAAGTATAATTGCATCTTGATTTTTCATATAGTCAGCTTCACCGATCATTTTTGCACGGTCTGCTTGTCCCCAACTAGTTATATACGTTGGTAATAGAAAGACGTTATGTTGCAACAGTTTAAAATCATTTGGATAATTGTCGTTTGCATTTGGCACACTGATTGGAAAAATACTAACAATTGCAAGTATCGAACTTAAAGCCAATATCCACTTCTTCATTTATTTCACTCCTTATTCAGAATTGTCACTTTTCAAATTCTTCTCCTCTCCAGTTCGAATAAAAGAATTATCCAAGGTTAGATTTTTATCCTACAATTTTTTATATTATTAGACAATAAAAAATATTCAAAATAGTTAAATATACATATATTGAAATTAAATAGTCATAGAAAAATTTATGTAAATAGTACCAATATGACTCTTTCTACTAACTACTGCTAATTTATTAGATTGAGATCGAAAAATATATATTCGAAAATAACTGTAAAGCTATAGTTAATCATGGGCATAACCTGTAGCGTCACTTTTATCGTTTTTATCCCATTCTTCATTTATGGACATTTTTTGATCATTCATCTGATCACAATTTCTAAGTAAATAGCAAAATTCAGGAATGTCAAGTACATTTCATTTAATCTAGGAACACACTACGGGTTCTTCTTTATTTCCACATTTTCTTAAACGTAAGATTTAAAAATGATTCTATATTATGTTAAGGAGTAATAGCATTTTGAGAGAAATTTGAAGGTTATAGTAAAAAGTGGAGAGTTAAAACGAAAATTGAGCAACACATTTGTTAATGTAACGCTATAATAAAAATAGGTAAAACCCTGTGTCAATGTACTAATCAAGGCTTTACCAATTTAATGAACCTAAAAGCATGAAGACAATAACTTTATCCTTTACTACCAATAAGGAGCTTTTAAGTTTTAATTTTTCTATATTTTGTGACAACCATCTCACCTCATTTAGCAATCCTACTTCGATTAGTGATCTTCTTTCTTCTATTAATAAATAATTGCATAAGCGATAAATCTTGATGAATTCTGTCCAAAAGATACTCTGCTTTCCTTATTTCATCGATAGATTTGCTCGCCCTATTATCAAGAACTCCATCTACATAGCCAATGGTTTTTAATAGTTCTCCAGACATTTTTTCATACTTTTTTACATCTCTAATCTTTAATCCTCTCCCTTCTCATGCCCTAGCCACCTAAACTCCGTAAAATAGGAAGAGCACTTTATAGTGATTTTCTTCCTATAGTGCAAGGTGGGGTTATTATCATTCTACCAAAGTTATTCAAGAGATGATTTTGGCTTGAGAGTCGATTTAGAGAGAGATTGTAGCATTTTTCTTCAAATTTCTATATATTTTTATAGCACTTATTAATATATTTATTTTTTCACCGTGTATTTTGTACAATAAAAGCACGAAATAAGCTAACCAATACGTATCAATTATCTTATTGTGAGGCTCTTTTCGAATACTTTGTTGCATATGTTATCCAATTAGTAATAAAAAACGTTGTTTAACATGCTTAGTCATTGTTGTACAGAAGAAAAGATTCCATGAACTCCAGTTGTGTACGTGTTTAGTTCTTAAGTACAAAAGCAACAATTAATGCGAAAACAGTCTTTTGTAATGATATCACTACAATGTATCCTTAAAGAATGAAAATGAATAATCAGTCTTCTTTGTTGACTGCCATTCCACTAAGTATACAGCATATTTGATTTATAGAGGAAATTTAGAATTGTTTAGCTCAATACATATCACCTTGAACGATACTAGAGTTAGGTTGATTGTATAAGTAGTTAAAAGCTCATTAGTTACTAATATGTGCATTTGAAAAGAGGATACGAGAAAGCCAGCTTTCACTGACTTTCCAAATACCTCTTCGTTAACAATTTGAGTGAAAAGCATCACGCTAAATTGTGTATACCCATCAACCATTTAGTATTAAACAAATGTAACTTTATCTTCCAGAGCCGCTCTTACCTTGGCAGGTGTACTAGGTTCTCTTCGGTATCCTAAAGGGATGACTAAAGCTGTTTCATATTCTTCTGAAGAGTAGTTTAGTAATTTTAAGACATCATCATTTACAAACCCTTCCATTGGACATGAATCGATTTTTAGTGTAGCAGCAGCCATCATTAAGAAAGCTGCAGTAATATAGCATTGGGATTTAGACCAAGCTGTAAATGCATCACTATTAGGAAACGACTGCAAGAAATTAATGGCAATTGGAATTCCATTTTCAGGAATCCTTTCACATATTAATTGATTTACTTCCGGAGAGTTAGGGTCTAGTAATTTTTCTTTTTTAGCTAAAATCACAACAACTGCGCTAGCATCTTCAACTTGCTGTTGACTATAACACACATCTTTAAGTTTTGATTTTGTATCTTTATCTTGTACAACTACGTACTCCCAATGCTCAAGGTTTAAAGAAGATGGCGCTTTTATTGCACTATTTAAGACAAACTTTAAATCTTTCTCAGGAATCATTTTATTTAATTGGAAGTGGCGCGTCGCATGGCGAAAATTTAACGCTTCTGAAAAGTTTTGCATATATTATAATCCCCTCTCATTAATAATGTAATAAAGTATAGATTTCATCAATGTTGATTAAAATACGTTCCTACAGTGATCATCCTGTAATATTTAGATAATGTTCATGCATGCAATTGAACAAGAATACATCAAAAGAGAAATGGTACCAATTCTCTATTACTTGAAAGATTTGTTTTTTTAATCCTTCTACGGTAAATTGTAAATATAAAAGTTTGCTTAGTAAATAAGTCAAATTTTTTTGACCATACAAGGGGGCTATAACTTTGGCATTATCGAGGAAAAAACCATGTGCGCAGCTCAGCAAGTTAGAAAAGATCCTTATTTCAATAGACGGTAGATATTCCCCACTTTTAATATTAGCGCTTGAAAAAAATCATAGGTTTAGCGATTTATTGAGACGGTTACCTGATGCTAATAAACAAAGCTTGTCAACTACGTTAAAACAACTGATGAAATACGAAATTGTCTTCAAAGACGTTATTAAAGAATCTGCCCCACAACATATCGAATATGGATTGACTGAGAAAGGTAAAAAAATCCGAGGAATCCTATTGCAAATGTCAGAGATCATATAGGATTGTCGTATGGTGACTACAACAAAGCTCCTAACACATAAACAATTGTTGAGTAGGAGACTAACACAAACAGTGTAAGGGCGAAGAAAATCTATACTCACAAACTATTTACCATATAGCAATGGCAAAGGTTAATCTTATTTTTCATTTATTTTATGTTTAGACACACGCTAGTTATTTGAATATAAATGGGACTCTCATTTTCGTATATAGTTATTAGTAAGAAAACAATCATTCATGTGATAATAGCATTTGCTAAAAAAAAGATGATATAGTATTATTTAGAAATAATATTTTAATTGAAGGGGTTTAACATCATGCCTAATATTTCACTTGCAGAGGCTGTAAAGTTAAAAAGTGTTCTTTCTAATAGAGTTCGAGAGTTAGAAAATGAGATGGAGCGTGTAGCGTTTGTAGAAATTGAAAAAGGTAGTGAAGTTCCTGCTCAAACTCGTACACTCTCTACAGTTGAAAAAGAACTAGACGAGGTTAGAAAAGATTTACGATTACTAGATAAACTCATGTATCAAGCAAATATTCAAAATGAAATTGTTTTTAACGATGAAGCTTTAACTATTGTCGAAGCTATAGAGCTGGCTACACAGTTACGTGCAAAAGCACGTACATATAAAAAGTATGGAGCTTCCAAAGAAGAATACCCTTATTCCTACGGTGAGAATGTAATGATAGTTAAATTAGCTATGTTTAACCCAGAGGAATATCGATTAAAATCAATCGAAATTGAACGTCAAGCTAATAGGCTATCTAATCTGATAAACGCCAAAAACTATGAAATAGAATTAGCATTTGATAGTGAAAAATATTTTTAATCCTTGAAGAGGTGAGACTCCACTTCAGGGTATAAAAGGGGAAATCTTGTTATTCGTTAATTCTAAATCAAACTTGAAATGGCTATAGTAAACCAATTACCTATGACCAATTACAAATTTACCGTTTACCAATGACCAACTACTAAGGTTGATGACCTAACCAATATCATTCTGTGTAAGTTTGTTTTTTTCTCCTTTTATGGATCCCCTAACAAATTTGTTAGGGGATTATTATATATATTAGGCTGTTTTTTTACGAAAATACCTTTACCTTCTTGTTTAGGAGCTATAACATCACAAATTTACGAAAAATCTTATTTAAAGATCCTTTGACGTTAGACATCTGTTTGCCAAAAGATAGATTATATATTTTTATTTTCCTTTATTGTTATTAAATTGTAACATCATTATTTATTCAGATTTTCAAATGATAGTATCATTTAGATGTATACTATGATAATAGTGTTTTCTCCTGAAATTTCATCAAGAAAAGAGGTTATTATTATGAAAAGTAGGTTTAGAAGCTTAGAAGGCAAACCATTACTTTATGAATCTTATGACCACTTGTTGAATTTGTGGGATGTTGATCTTGGGGAGCAAGATATTGACACCAGGTTTGGGAAAACACATGAATAATCACAGGAAATAAGAAAAATCCCCCTCTAATACTTTTTCATGGCACAGGCGACAACTCTGCAATTATGTGGATCTACAATATTAAAGAACTAGCACAACAGTTCTATGTGATTGCAATAGACACTCTTGGTGGGGCAAGTAAGAGTGAACCTAACGATGAATATTACAACAATTTTCAACCCCATTTATGGATAGATGATATATTTGAAACTTATAACATTAGTAAAGCACACATGGCTGGAGTATCATATGGAGTATATTTAGCACTTTCTTATGAAATTAGAAATCCTCATCGGGTAGATAAAATTATCTGCATGGCAAGCTTTATCCCTATTAAAGGCTTAGGTCTAAAATACACACTATTAGGAATAAAAAGCGTCATGGTATTCTTTCCAGAAGTATTAAAGCCATCAGAAAAAAATGCTATAAAGCTTCTTCGCAAACTAGGTAGTCCCATATCAGACACTCATACTATGAATAATGAACTCTTAAAACATTTCCTTTTTATTCTTAAATACAGTAAACCAGAGAGAAGAAAATTTACATCGTATGAAATGGAAGCCTTGTCTTCCTTCAAACAAAAAGCATTATTTCTTATTGGAGATTCAGACAGCATTGCTTATCATCCTTCCTATATTGACTTTTTTAAAGCCAATCATTTTAACTACAAAATAATTAAGGATGCTGGACATTCAATCAATCAAGATCAATGGGACATAGTAAATAAAGAAATGACTGGTTACTTAATCGGATAAGATAAAAAACATCATTTATTGTAACAAATAAGGTTAATTTTATTTTCTTGCTGATAATATCAATTTCCATACTCATGATGGAAAAATGTGCTCATATCATGGAGAAAAAGAGATACTTCAATGCATCAACCTTGACTGTCATCATATTTTTTAAAAATTAATGTAAATGACATGGTACATTAGTACATCCCTGAAACAAATATATTGCATACTATAAAATACAACCATTTTCACCCTACCCTCCTCATTTATTCCTCCTTTCATGAATAATTTGGAGGGGTTTCTTTTATTTTTGATCTTATTTCCGATAAAATGTCATGCTTGACTAAAACCTTCCTGCATTTTAGCTTTCCCTGTTTGCTATTAAACGTTAAACTCTTTTAGTTTTCCCTCCAACTTTGGGTAAACGCCCAATTTCTTATCATCATACCCAGATCACTCATTCTAAATTTAGCATTCTTGTCATCATTGGATAGTATTGTTGTTTATTCTCCTGAAAAATCCTCTTTTGTATCACATGATTAGTCCAAGCTTAATTATAGTTTATAGAATAAAATATAATGCTCTTCTAATATGAAAAGCAAACTAATCAAATAGGGGGTGTAGTTGAATTGACAGTCTGTATTTTTAACACTTTGGCTGATACTGTTATAGAAAATGTACAAGAGATTTTTTCTGTCTGTTTTGTTAGTACTGATCCATCTCTAGATGGTGCGGATATTGATGTTTTTGTTTCAGTTGGAGATATGGATCAAGCAGATAATTTCGAATCTTTTATTTTCGTACCAAATGATCCAGGAATGTTCGTTCCAATAATATTCACTGACGGTGTAGCAATTCTTGAAACTACTTTGTCTGTTGTTTCTTGTAGCGAATTTAAAATTAAATTTACTGAAAAAGGGCAATATAGATTTCAAATCCTCGTAACTTTAAAAGAAACCGGTCAACCTGTTGCTCAAGAATTTGTTTATGTAAATGTTTGTGATTAAATAATTGGACTTGTCGTTAAGCTATTATTACAAAGGTATCCTTATTATATAAGTAGCTATTTAAGAAGCTAGCCTAAAACTAAGGCTAGCTTCTCTTATAATATTGCTATTTCTACATTGATTCTATTAGTTTTTATTCATTATTTCTGCTGGATAGGTTTGTGAATCCTTTCCTCCTATTTTTTCTTCAATAAGTATCGCTTTATCTGTTATTTTAGTTAATGCCTCTAATTTCTTTTCTGCTTCTTCTTTAGTATTAAAGGACTGGATTTCTACAAAAAACAGACCATCCTTATCCTTAAGAATACGTGTTTCATCTTTAACGAAAAACGCCTCTTCTAATGAACCAATAGTTGGTCCATTAGGGTAAGACTCTGTTCTTAAAGAATAAGTCTTCTTTTCCTCAAACTTTTTATCTTCTTTAAACATTATTACTATGCTTGCAGGGGCTTCTCTTTCTTCTACTATATATTCAACAGGCTTTTCAAATTCAATAACAAATCTAATGGTAGAATCATCTAAAGTAATAATTGTATAAATATCTTTCACATACTTATTTTCCAATATTTTTTCAAAGTTTTCAGCAGCTGAAAATCTTCTAGCACCACCAATCTCAAAGGTCATTGTATATGGGTTTTCATCATACCTAACTTTAAAAGCTCCCACATTTTCCTGTAATTCATCACCTTGTGAAAAGTTAATAAAAATATTTTCATACCCATCTGTTTCAAATGAATCTATTTGACTTATATCTGTTCCATCAGTTATAAAACCTCCGCCTGACTTACCATTATTAAATTGAAGGATCTTAACTAACTTTCCTGCATAAGGAATATCTTTCAATATATTTGCAAAAGTTGGTGATGCATTAACAGCAGCGATAAATAATATTAAAGCTACAGAAAAACTAGCACAAATTTTGAAGATCATATTTGTGTTAGTTTTTGCCTTTTTTACTCTGCCCCTTTCTATACCTATTTGCACCATATGATTAAGCTCTGTTGGAATTTGGATTTCTTGATATTCTTTTTGTAAATCAGACAACATTTTTTTATCCATATCCTCTACTCCTTTAAATTAATATTCATTTCTTTTAAAGCTCTATAAAGAGTGGATTTTATCGTACTAGTTGGTAAGTTCAAAATTTGGGCAATTTCCTCCAGCTTCATATCTTCAAAAAACCTTAATATTATTACGGTTTTTTGTTTTTCATTTAATTTTTCTAGCGCTTCTCTTACAACTATTTGTTCATGTACAAGGTCTTTCCTTGAATCACTTATATTTTCAATCAAATTCGTATCTATTGATACGACTCTTTTATTCTTCTTTATAAAATCAATAGATACATTTATTAAGATTCTCGTTAACCAAGTGTTTTCATATTGTGCTTTTTTGACTTTATCATATGAAATATAAGCTTTATAAACTGTCTCCTGAACAATATCTAAAGCATCATCTTTATTTTTGACATAGCTATATGCAATTTTATACATTTTTTCTTGGTTATTGTTTATCAAATAAAGAAATCTACCCTCCATCTCCTTACTTGATTTTTTATTTCTAAAACCAATGGCCATACTCTCACTTCCTTAATGAAATTTCAATAGCACTAATTAGACTGCTAACTTAAGCAAAAAGTCTCATTTTTTTATCAACCAATATTTATCATTTAACTTTTTGGATATTTTATATGAAGGGGAGAAATTGATCATTTTTATTACTATAAAAAATAATGACTCTGTAAAAAGCCAAGTACCTTAGAAAAGTAAAATAGGAAAAAGTGTCATTTGACTAAAAGAAATGTATAATAAGGCAACCAGTTATTTGATTGTTCCTCAAACTAAAATAGGCACTCCATGGCCAGAGAGTGCCTGCAGGAGTATCATAGGTGGAACTCCTGTTACTTTGTATTTTGCTTCAAGATTTTATAAATATACATAATTTCTCTCATTGAACTCCTTTGTTGATTAATTACGTCAGACAGCATTTGGTCTATAATAGTTTAATTATTCTAGCTTTTTTTCGTTACACTATAAACTATATGATCTATAGAATGATCATAAATCCAATCTGCATCACTAACTCTACACTCCTCTATAAACCCTAATCTTTCTGGAATTGCTCTACTTTTTTCGTTATTTTCAGCTGGTCTAATTGCAACCTTTTTTAGTTCAGCTTCTGTAAAAGCGTAATTTGTTAATGCTTTAACTACCTTTGTCATTATGCCGAATCCCTGGCACTCTTCGGCTAACCAATAACCAATATATGCTGTTTTATTTAGCCAATCGATTTGATTATAACCAGCTACTCCAACGACATCGTCTTTATACAGTATAACCATCATTATCATATGTTTATCTTCATCATATTTACTTATGCATGCCCGAATAAATGCTTTTGTGTCCTCAATTCCCGTAGTAGTGTCAACCCAAGGTAGCCACTTTCGTAAATAATTTCTTGAGTTATGAGTTAACTTAAAAATCTTTTCAGCATCCTTCATTTCTATTAACTTCAAATATACTCTTTCATCTACCGTTTTCAAAATCATATATTACCTCTAATATTTATGGTTATTTTAATTTGGCTGTTTTCGTCCTAATTGTTGCTTTTTGTACTAAGACATAAGCACGTTTACCCTTTTTATAATTTTTTGGTTTCGGGCAAAAACCCATACTGTCCATTTTTAAAAAAATAACAGCAAGCCCTTGCAATTCATGAATAAATTACATAGTAAATACTATACTCTGCCCTTTTAATTAGGTCTAGAAGGATAGCTTGTTGCAATTGTCATGACAAAAACAGATTTTTTTAATGCTTACGTCGCTTTTTCCTCTATTATAAATAGGTATTTTTTACGTATGCTTTGAAAATGATAAGTATTTGTTTACAACAGCACGAGCTAGACAATCTGATGAATCCACAATAGTAATATTGGTATTGTCTGGTATATGGTGTGACACTATGTTTAAGTCTGTACATCCTAGGATTGCTGTATCTACAGCCTTATTCAATTCGCAACATAATTTACTCCACAATTGAGCTCCATCAATCATTTCACCTGACTTCACAGCTGAAATGATTTGATTTACACATGTTTGCCAACTGTTTTTATGAACATACTCAACATCATTTTGAGAAAAAGTCTGCTGATATAAACCAGATTGAATTGTGGGATCTGTAGCTAACAGCGCTACTTTCCTCGTGTTATTGGGTATTTCATTAATAGTCTCATCAACCATGTTAAGTATGGGTACTGAAATTGATTCTTTCAACTTGTTAAAATAAAGATGTGCTGTATTACAAGGCATTGCAATAAAATCTACACCAGTAGTTTCTAGTTTTTTTGCACCATTAATAATAGCATTTGCCATTTCCTCATGATTAATAGGTCTATCAATATAGAATGGGGTTGGACACGAATAGATCATCATGTGAGGAAAATCAACATCGTTTGTCGCCCCATATATCTTTTGACACTGGTCAACCACATTATCAATGAAGGGGGCAGTAGATTTTGGTCCCATCCCTCCTAAAATACCTATCATAGCGATGTCCTCCTAATTAAATTAATTGTTAAGTCATATGCAAATATTTGAATTTCATTACCTAGAAAATTGAGTAATTCATAGAAGATGCATATATGTTAACCGAATTTTTATGTTTAGCTCCAAAGATCGTACTTTTTATTTAGGTAGCCTACCTCAACAAGTAAAATCATATGTAGATTACATGTAACGAAAAATAAAATAATGACATTGATATGATAACTATTGGTAAATAGTTTCCCTTTGATCATATATAATCGAATACCCTTATAGTAGATAAAAATTTCTTATCTTCTACAAGGGCAATTAAACTTTATCTATTAACTGTTTTAGCTACTAAGAAACTCAACTTTTCTTCTAAGACGATGAAAATCATAAATAATCTAGCAACATTGTTTACGAAACGAGGCTTATAAGCTAAAATCCACTCGCATTTTCGTAGCGCGCATTGAATTCTTGAAGAAATTGATTTACAATCGCTTCGTCGTGAATAATAAGCATATTCTCATCATTCACGTTATTACCGTTCTCACTCCAGTTAGTTGAACCAATTATCACAGTAGGGTCACTTGTAGAATTCGCATCAATCAACATTGTTTTACTGTGTAGTTTTCTAGATTCATTGTCTTGATACACTGGTGCAGGGTTTGCCCAACGTGTATTTGGATTTCCAACACTTGACTGTGTTGCAGTTCTACCTGTCATATCGACACTTGCTGACCACCACTGATTCCAATAACTCGAATCAAAGACGCCTTTCACATCGAACCCGGTTAATGAACCAACTAAATCAGTATAAGAACCTTCCCATTTATATTTCAGTTCATCCAGAATAGATTGGTCACTCCAAGCAAAAATTGTAAAGTAGGCACTGTGATCTGCCTCGTTCTTAATAATATTTTGAACGCGACCTAATGCATTATCACCAGATGAAAAATAGACTTCTATCGTTTTTCCACTTATATTCACACTATGGGAAGTATTATCCGCTTTCCGAGTATTAAAATTAGCATTTACCGGATCTGGGATAAGTGAAGTACTCCCCCACATTTCATTAAATTCAACTTCATAGATACTTGCCAGTTCTGGACTATTCACTTCAACTACATGTTGTTGATTTCCATCTAAGATTCCATTTTGCATATTTTCCTCCGTACCATACAAACCGGTAACAGTATAATTCCAACTGCCTGTAAACACCCAACTATCATCCACTACTGCAAATTTGTTGTGCATTTGAGTATTAGGAGAGTAGTATGAGTTAATATCTTTTTGTTCAGCTTCTACGAATAAATAGCCAGTTTCATTTGTATTTCCAACTTGAACTGTTACTTCCGGAAAGTCGGTAAAATCAGAAGGTAAACCAAATTCAGCTCGCTTGACTAGATCCTCAACAACAAACATTGGTGAATCTGAGAATACACGTATATCATCTGGTGTACCAATTACTCCATCTAGTCCTCTAACCATTTTCTCTACATACAACCTCATTGTTTGAAAACGTTCTAAGTTGTTCGGGTCATCACTATCTTTAGCGTCTGCAATAAACCTAATCTCTACTCCTTCAGCAGCTTTCCCAATTAAAGCATCTACAATTCTAGGTAAATTAATTTCATAGGCTGCCATATCTATGCTCGTTGTAGCCTCATTTAAGCGTTGAATCAACCTGTTTTCTAAATTAACATTGTAGTTTGCTAGATTTCCAGTAATTGCATCTTCTACATTTGCACATTTATTGAAATATACATTAATAGCACCTATCTCATTAGAAACATTGTTTAATTGCTCATCAGTAGTATTACAACCTGATGGTTCAGTTGTTTCAATAGAGTTCTTTTGCTTTGGTGTTCCTAAACCTTCATCATAAGCCGTAGTAGAGCTCTTCCAATTTGAAGCAATTGAGCTAACTGTTGAATCAACTCTTTCCATCGTAGCCTTTGTACTACTATCTCCAGCATACCAATTATCTACTAAGTCTATTAAGTTATTTTGGTCATCTCTTAATTCTAAAATTTCACTTGTATTGCTTAGAGCTCCTGTATAAACAATATCAGCCACAACACTTGAAACTGTACTATCATCTGTTCTCTCTAAAAGGAAATATCCATTAGGTGAAATATCCCCATTTAAATGTATTGTAGGTGTACCATCAGTCGAACTCAATGTCCAACCGTCAATTGATATCGTTGTGTTTGTGTTATTGTATAATTCAACCCATTCGTCATTACTGCTTACATTGGTGCCCATCCAAGCTATTTCGTTTATTACTACTTCCCCTTGTGTAGCTGCAAATCCTGTTTGAAAAGAAGGTGAAACTATAGTGAAGATTAATGTAACAATTAATAATTTCTTTATTAGTCTATCCATTCCCCTCATCGTCCTTTCTGGATGTTAGAATACATTACACTCACACATTAATATTACCATGGTTTTTATAGTGTTAACCACGAAAAAAATATTGTAAATCTCCTGTATAAAGGAAGTTTCAATTCCTTCTTAAGTATTTTCTTTAAAGTTCAATGTGTTTTTTATAGTGAAACAAGTCATACTACTTTTGGAGTTGTTTAATACTGTATTAACTAATATTAATGATGGTCAGGAGTTATCTTTTTAAGATGATGATAAAAATAAAAAACCTAATTTCTTAATAAAGAAAATAAGAAATTTAGATTTTAAGTTTTACACATTTTTCTATTAATATTTTCTCATCACTAGGAAATAATCACTTTAATGTTGGTATTACAAAAATGTAGTTCTCGTTTTAAAAAAGAATATAACAAAGCGTAAGCTCGAATAAAGTATGCTTGTTCAAGGAGTATAAAAAACGTTCTATAACAAACGGCTTAGTAGGTAAATAATATAAGGGGTTACTAGAAAGATAGCTGTATATAAACCTGGGGTATATGCTCTTAGTACCAACGTTTGCAAAACATGGACAATGTTATGTATTAAGACAAAAACTATAAATTACAAATACAAAATTGAGCTCCATGAGCCATGTAAAAACTGAATTTTGATAAATGTAATACTACACATGATGATGAAAATAATGACATCTCTCTTTGCAAAACTATTAGAGTTTAAGTTCCAAAATTGCCATATCTTTTTTTGATCCAAATATTATTCCCAGTTACTTTATGTTGATATTTATTCGCCCATTGTTCAACTGTAATAATCTCCTCAAAATCATGGAGCATAAATATTACAACGAATAACCATATAGCATTAGATAACTCTAGATCCATATTTCCTCCTTTTTACTTAGGCTGTTTTCGCATTGATTGTTGCATAACGTTATAAGATATAAGCACGTATACATCTAGCGTTTGTTGCATCTTATTTTACAATTAATGAGCTCTTCTTATAACGCATCATAAAGTCCATTTTCATTAAATTAGTAACAAAGTTTACGACAAAAGCCTTTATTAATGATGATTCAGTGTATACACCCATATGTTGTAAAATAATTTACAAATTACTACTTATAAAGATTTCTATGAATATCCTATTACTTTTTTATAGTGCTTGTTTTGAAAAGTAGATTGTTTGAACAATAGGAATGATTTGTTTTCATCGTTATAAAGCTGTTTATTTATTTCTATATAAGGCGACTCGATATGGAAACAGCTCTGCTGTCATTATTTTTTCCTTAACAGCAGGGTCGTCTTGCATAATTTTTTTCGCTTCATCCTCCGATGCTACCTCTAAGATGACAATGCCAAAACCCGATGAATCCATATTAAGAGTTCTCCCTGCTAATATCACCTTTCCTTCTTCAAGTAACCGCTGTAACATGTCGAAATGTTCTTGTATAATATGATGTTCTCTATCAGTCCAATTCTCTTCGTCTAATAGAGTAGGTTTTAAGCTGAGCTTATATAAATATTGTTTTATAGAAATATGCGTAACCTCCCTTTAATTTTTTATTAAAGCTTTGTACATTAGGAACGTATTTTTAGTTTTATTATTATCAACTAGTCACCTAGAAATCTTATTACTGTAATTTACTATATAATACGGTCCATCTTTTTTAAAACTTTAAAAAACTGAAAATGTAGTGATTAATTTCATTCAAGACTAATCTGTTCCCATTCACTTAAATACATCACATCATTACTTACCTTTTTCTTTTCAGGTAGCAGACACAAAAATTCCAATGAGTTACCATCTGGATCATAAAAGTAAAGGCTTGCTGTGGGTACCCACGTATGGACGATAGGTTCCGTTGACTCAAGTCCAAAGGCAGCTCTTGGACTAATTCCACGATCAAGGAGCCATTCTCGTGCATTCAACATATCTTCATAGCTAATTCTGAACGCAAAGTGGCTTTTATTGAAATCAACATCTGGTACTTCCCAAACACCTAGCATCTGCTCTTTTTTATGATTTTTGTCAAACCAAAAAAAGGCAACCCTTCGATCTTCTATAGTATACGCCAGATCCATTCCTAATTTTTTGTAAAAAGAAATGGCCTTATCTAGGTGTTTTGTTTTAACGTGAGTCTCATATAAAGTCCCTGGAAACATTAAATCCCTCCTAATTTTACTATTTAATTGTTTGTAAATATCTATAAAATGTATAAAATTGTCCATTGTTCTGTATTGAATATTAAAATACACAGAAGTATTCTTACTGTACACAACCATCTCCTCTATTACTAAAGTGAGCCCTATTGTGAACGATTAACCTATATAGTGAAAGCATTTATTTTACAAAATTGACTAAGAGTACAATCGTAATTATTTTCAAATAAACTTAGTCGAATTAAGAAGTTTCAAATCTATTTCATCATTTCTTTATACACACTAAGGGCATTAAGGTATATGGATTTATCAATTTCAAAACGACCTATTACCCGCTCTTCTCTTTCTTCTTCATTTATTTCACACTCTATTTTTCCATTCTTGAAATATCGTTTAATAATATTATTTTTCAAATGGGTAGGAACACCATCAATGGAACCAAAAACTTGTATCTCTCTTAAAACAGGAGAAGCCTTCCAATTATTAGAGGGTTTAATTATATGTTGTAAATCTCTTAATTCAACTGGTTCTGGATTCAAAGTCTTAGTAGGACCTGGTTTTCTTTCAACTTTTATCATTTCATTAGAAACAACGTAGTTAAATTGTTCTCTCTCATCTAATACCTGAAAAGATTCAAACATTGGGTATGACTGAAACAAAGGAGCACAATAACCAACATCTATATAATATGCTGTGTCTAGATCTACACGTAAACATAAATGTCCTGGATCCATATAAACATAATGAACTGAAAATCCAAGCTTTGAAAGAAGTCAGCGAAACCCTACAGAATGGGTCCAGCAAGTACCTCCCATCCCTTTTTCTATGACACGTTCAAAGTAAGTCTCTACAGATGGTAAAAAATTACCATTTCATTCTCCCTTTTCCCAATCAATTATTTTTGTAAGTGTTTCCCATTTAACTTTCTTTTGGTGATTCTTTACTAGCTTGTTTAACAACTCTAGATTGACATCACCTCTTTTTACCGAAAGAAAACCTAAAACATTATCAATCAATTTAGCATTGTTCATAACCCTTACCTCCAAACTAGTAAAAGCCAAATTTACAGGTAATAGCGTATTTTATTGCCAAAGAAAGAATTAGATTATCCTCTTATAGTCGAGGTTAACATTATGTAAAATGAATTGCCTCGTAAATTAGGTCTATCCTTTTTACGACTTTAGTTGTAACTTCTACTTCCTGCCTTTTCTTTTCATCTCTAAATAATTCTCCTAAATATAAATAAAGACACCCACCTTTTAGAAAGGTATCCGTATTATATGGTCAGTCAATCATAGTAATCTTGCTATTATTAAACTCATATTCTTATATTATTACACTGTTTGCTGATTAAGAAAAAAATCCTGACAATATACCGACAGGATTTTTATTGGAACTTTATTAGTATTCAAATGATTATTATTTATGATAAACAGTGAAATTAGAAAGTATAAAGTACCTACTCGAAATTAAAAACTAATCTAGCATCATTAACAATATTTACCTTTTTAACATTACTCATATTATTACTACGTCGTTTCTTTAATTCTTTTAAGCAAAATCTTATTAATAAAGGCAGAGGAACTAATGTTATGACTAATAAGATTATGCCATCCCAGAAATCGGATGAACGGAATGAAAGATTTGATATATTATTCACAGTACCAGTTACTATTGTGTAGTTTTGTGGAAGAGCATAGCCTATAAACAATGATACTGCCCACACATACCCAGCTACATAAAACCATGCATAACCATTTGATAATCTTAAGCTCGTGTTCTTCAACCATCTCCCTTTCATTCTTCTGTTGTTCATTAAATGACTTTACCAAGCGAAATACTTCAAAAATGCACCCCGTCACATAATTAAGACGGGGTGCATTTAGGCAGTGTGTTAATATGTACTAAGCAAACTTTAATTTTTGGCTGGAGGTTTGCCATACCTTACATCTATTAATCTATGATTTCTATTGTATAGCTCTTTTTTAAGCTCCTTAAAGGACTTATTTCTTATGTCATAGTCGGTTCCTCTAGAGAAAAGTTCGAAATATTTGTTTATTTCTTTAATTTCTAACAAATCTTCTTCAGTGAAGGGTGTTCCTGATTGAGTTTTTGAATATAACTTTTTTACTAGACCGTACGCTTTATCTATGAGTAGTTCTGTTTCAAATTCTGCATTTATTTTATCACTACGTGCCAATTTAGAAATGTACTGCAACATTTGAGAATAAGAACGTTCAGCATCTTTCAATTCTTCTATATTTAAATTTTCAAGATAAGAAAAACTTCTATTTATAGAAAAAATATCAGAGATATATTCCATGTAAAAATCACGTAATAAATCATCTTGATCCTGATTCTTATTGTATTGGACGTAGTTAATTATTACAGATATCATTAATAAACTTATAAGTAGTTTTTGTCCATAATTTTTCATATTGTTATTTATTAAAGCCTTAAATGATTCATACCTTGTCTGATTCACTTTTTGCATGCCACCTCATATTTAATCTGATAATTCGACTATAATGGAGGTGCTATAGTTGTTCAATAGATAAAATAATGGAAAAAATAACTTCATCATTTTTTCCCGTTTTTAAAACAAATCACCTTACTCAATTTATAGCTAATTCACCTCTAATGTTACATTTACCCGGCTGCCATTAAGGCATCTAACTCACAGCCCTCTTCTCAAAAGCTGACTATTTTTCATTACTTAACAGCAGTTCCCCCGCTTATGGCCTCTCTTCCTTTTAAATGTAAACATTTACCACGTTACAATTTTGTTACATCTATTTAAATGTTATCTATTAATCTATATAATTATTGTCTACTTATCTTTATCCATATTTTAGTTATTGAGGTGTTTTTATACAATGATGAACAATCAGCGCGAATCACAGCTATTACAACAAATCGAAGAACTAAGATCAGAAATGATTACATCTGGCATTCAAAAAGGGTTGAATCACTGTGAAACAAAATACCTCAGTCAACGTCTAGATGATTTGCTGTATAAATATCAGCTCATGATAACGAATAAATATAAGAATTGTAGATAATTTAGTAAACTATGATTTAATTTGCTATTTTTCAAATAATCTATTCCACCTTTATAGAACTCCTACAGTGTATTTCTTACAAAACAATCCAAGTTATCAACTCATTAGTATATTGGACTTCAATGAATTAAAAACCTCCTATTCAAGTAATTTTGACATTCGTTTTATTAGATGATTTATTTGCCTATTTTTACAATATTTGCTACAATCGTCGTAATAATTTTATGTAGGTGATATGATGTGTGGTAGGTTTACTCTTTTCACTCAATTTGATCAGATTATTGACCGCTTTGACATCAAAGCAGCTTTTACAGAAGATGAATACCGCTTTAATTATAATGTTGCTCCTTCACATTCTGTCGTAACTGTAATCAACGACGGTGAAAAGAATCGACTTGGATATCTTAGATGGGGCTTCATCCCTCGTTGGGCAAAGGATATGAAAATCGGTTATAAAATGATTAATGCTAGAGCTGAGACACTTGCTGATAAAAATAGTTTTCGAAACGCTTATAAAAAGAAGCGCTGCTTAGTTATTGCTGATTCTTTCTATGAATGGAAGAAGACGCAAGAGCGCAAAATTCCTATGCGTATTAAGCTTAAATCAGATGAACCGTTTGGAATGGCTGGATTATGGGAGTCTTGGCAATCCCCAGATGGGCATACTATTTATTCGTGCACAGTCATCACAACCGATCCTAACGAGCTAATGTCCTCGATTCATAATCGGATGCCGGTAATTCTAAAACCAGATGATGAAAAAATTTGGTTAGATCCATCTATAAATGATACAGCCTATCTTCAGAAGTTGTTAATACCTTTTGACCAGGAACTTATGGAAGCTTTTGAAGTGTCATCAGATGTAAATTCGCCAAAGAACAACTCTCCTAACTTAATAGAGCAAGTATGTTAAATAGTCATCATAATGATAATTGTAAATGGATTCTGGGGAAACTCCTATTTTAGGGGCTTCCCCTATTTCTTGTGTATTGTTGAATTGAATGGATTTTTCACATTTTTTACTAACTGTATAAAATAAATTTTCCGATTAAATTACAATGTTACCATGCAATAATAATACTATTGAACCGTCAACCTAATTCTTATTTTAATAATCTTTAACATTATTCTTTCACCCACTACTGTCCCCTCTAATAGTCAATATTTCTCTAAGCTCTTTTTTGTATAACAAAACAACTAATGACTTATCACAACCTAAATTCCTCTAAATGTCGAGATGTCGCTTAACTTCACAAATTTTCACTGTTATGCAGTTCCCTTATCCTCGTACCATACTACTCAACAACCTTTAGTCACAAAAAGTTATAAAAACTGTCTGTCTTATTTAAATAACACGATAAACCCGTAAAGGTCTCGCTATTGCTTAAATTTCATTGTTTAGAATAAAGAAAAGGAAAAACACGTTTCTGATTAAGTTTTATAAACAATATATCAGATTCAACATAAGTGACTAATTTGTCATATTCAAGTCACTGGAAAGTCATTTTAGACAGGTATATTTAAAGACATAAAGTCCACGGCAATTAGGGGGAGGCAGTATTGTTTGATAAGGATATAAAGTTAAGTAATACGAAAGGTATACTAATTTTCCTTGTGGTATTTGGACATTTCTTAGAATTAAATAAAGAGCATTATCTTCAAACTTTTATTTTTATTTATGCGTTTCACATGCCACTTTTTGTGTTCATAAGTGGATTTTTAGCAAAAAGAATACAAATGAAGAAAGTTGTCAATCTCTTAATGTTATATATCATTTTTCAGACATTATATACCTTGTTTTTCTACTTCATTGGAGAGTACGAGACGATAGGGTTTAACTACGAGAAGCCAAGATTTCATCTTTGGTATATCGTTAGTATTTCTTTTTGGTATGTCTTAGCGGGAATAATTGCAAAGTTGAACCCAAACAATATTAGTAAACTAATTCTATTTACCCTAATACTTTTAATAAGCTTTTTTTCACGTCTATACACAGATCCCCTCGTGAATTTTGCGAGAGAGTTTTATCCTAATTTTTCTTCTTATACACTTAGTTATCAGCGTACGATTACATTTGCACCTTTTTTCTTTGCTGGATTTTTTATGTCTAACAATGCGTTAAAGAAACTTTACACTAGCATATCTCCAAATATAGCAAAAGGTTTATTGCTACTTACAGCGATGGGTGTGTTTCTTTTTACTGAATTTACGCCTAACTTGGAATGGCTTTATAAAGGAAGTTATAGCACATCACGTTTTTTGTCAGACAATGATACCTATGTAACAAAAATACTATCACACTTTCTATTATCTACATGGCTTTCTATACTAATACTCATTGTGATTAATGGCAAAAAATGTATCCTTACAAAATGGGGCGACCGTTCACTAGGAATCTACCTATTTCATCCAGTCTTCGTATTTATGTGGAAAAAAAATAACTTTATGAACGAATGGAATCTGGATACACAGTTTATCGTTAACCTTACGCTTGCTTTAATAGTCACAGCTTTCCTAGGATCAAAATTTTTTGCATCATACACTAGATTCTTAACTTCACCATTGGAAACAATAAAAACCAAGATTAAAGGGTAGGTATGCCAAGGACTGGATAGCACTCTTTCTCAAGATTAAAGAAGGATGATTTTATATGAATGGTAATGGTAATGATAATAATACTAAGTACAGGCCATTATTAAGATATAGAAATGAAGAATAACTTTCTGGGGGTTGACTTTAAAAGAGATCATGTCACCTTTTCTAATGTGGCATCAACTGACAATAACAACGATTATTAAAAATCTCTTATGTTGAGGAAAGTATGTGTTGTCATTTACTATTTATTTCAATACTTATATAAGTGATTCAAACTATGTCATATTCATCATTTTGTTAGAACGAATTATACCATTTGATCAAACACAAAAAAGCTTTCCTAATGTCTCAAAACAAAAAGGACTGGTTTTTTCAGCCCTTAGCAATCTCAAAAATCATTGCTTTTAAAAACTTGCTAACTATGTCATCTTTACTCAAGTAAATTCTTCATACTTTTAATCATTCCTATGTGTAGATTTTCATGGTTCATATGAAAAACAACCATGTCTCCTAATGTTTTCATGCCTAAAAAAGATTCATGAAGAGGGTCATCAAGATGTCCCTTACATGCTCTTACAATAAGATCTGGTTGTTCCTCCAGTTTGTTAATGATTTCTTCCATCGATGGGGGTTGTTCTGTCCAATTTTGTGGTTTACTACCTCTTGGGAACATTTCGTGATATGTAAGAGGCAATTGTCTCTTCTCATTGACAGCAGGAAACATCGTATGATCCCAACCTACTAAAATATGACCAGCATTCCAGCGGATGCTGTTATTATGACCATGCGGAATTATGTCAGCAACTTCATCGGAAATTGTGCAAAGTAGTTGGACAGACCATTTACGCCACATTTTCATTTGTTCAAATAATTGATCTTCTCTCAAAACTTCCCTCTCCTTCATTCTCCTGTTACTTGCCAAATTATTATACGATCTAATAATAACATAATATCCCAGTAATGTATCAGCTTGGTTTTTCATTCGAGAGCATCGGAATTTATTGCTGAAAAAAACATTACTAAGAAAGACATTTTGTCACGTATTTTGTTTCTCTAGTAAATCCATTAAGTGTAAATATTTGTTCCTCAGCTTATATGGAATTCTATTCGAATCACTTCTGCTCAAAGATGCATTTCTTATGTTTAAAAAGCACCTACCACCTTATATTTTATTTCCTATTTGATTCTAACGTGTAAGATGTAAACAAATAGCTTGTGCATCCTTCATATTTTTCCAACTTTAAATTCAACCTTTGCTTCTACATAGACTCTTAGCCTCTCACTTATATTGGATAAAACAATTGAATTAATCAAGTCATTTGTACAAGCATCTTGAATTCTCATTCATATTCTATTAATGATAAGGAGGTGATATATTTGACAATTTTCAGAAATCCTGTAAATATAGCATATAATTTTAAATTGTTAAGTCTAGATAAAAACACAAACCCAACATCCACGTTGTTCAAAACAATGGATTTCGCTCAGCCAGTTTCTATATATGTAGAAGCCCTTTCAGAAGGTTGTGAAGTAGAAATTACGATGACAGGTCTTATCGACTCAACTTCGGTAACACTAAATGGCATTGATGCTACTGTTTTAGCTGGTAATCATGTGCGTGAAATTTCAGCCACTTGCATAAATACTCCTGATAATGAACCTTGTAGGTTAGAATATGGATTATCCATCGGTGATCCAAATACAAGAGTTGAATAATAATCTATTTCCATGGTTAATAAAGGATACCTCTCAGTAATAAATTGAGAGGTTTTCTTCTTTATAATGTACTTTTTACTCCATTGTGTAAATTAAATGAAAGAAATATGATTGTTTGTATCCTTTAATACCCTCAAATAATTATTAAGTTTCCTAATAACCATTGGAGGAAGTAGACATTTGCCACAATTTAGCCTTATAAATGAAGCGCAAATCTGCCCAAAGGTGAGTATGTATATTCTAACCAGAACAACTTGTTGCTCAGTTCTTCTTATGTAGTGATCACATTTCTCAGCACAAAATTGATAAATTTCACAATCTTTCCTAGCATTTTCACTCATCAATTACTCCCCCTAATAATAGCAAACCAAAACTATATCATTAACGACTAATTTAGTATTATTCGCTCTGCAAAACACTAACATACCGGATTAGAAGGATTGGATAAAAACTAGAACGATTTCCTAATAAAAGAAGAGTTCTGTGTTTACAAATAAATGAACTAGATGATTTTTGAATAGATCACCATTGTTCCTGGAATAGTAATTATCATGATGCAAAAAAGTAAAATTAGCACCTCTGTTGCATCTAAGGTTAAAAATCCAAAAGAACCTGTAGCTAGAAATAAAACCAATATTGATGCGAATAGAACGAAGTAGTTTATGGTCATTGATTTCCCTATTATTTCTTTTGCCCGTTCATCTTTAGGAAAAATATGAGGTGATAAATATCCTAGAAGCAACTGATTGATTCCCAACGCAAGTAACATTATTGCATCAGGAAATTCACCTTTTACTATGTCTTCATAGTTTAAATAAATACCCAATATAGTCAATAAAAAACCTGAACATATATAGATAATTCGATATTCTTTTGACTTTTTATTACTTGTCATCGTTATTCCTCCTCATAAATAAAAATATCTTCAATTTTGCTGTTGAAAACTCTTGATAGCTTGAAGGCTAAAGTAATTGAAGGATTGTATCGCCCTTTTTCTAGTGAAATAATCGTTTGTCTTGATACATCTAGTCGTTCTGCCAATTCATCTTGAGTAAAATTATGTTTTGAACGCATTTCCCTAATATTATTTTTCACACAACCACCCTCAATGTAAAGTTAACTTTACGTCAAGTTCACTTTACATTGAATTTGAATATAAGTCAATCTAGCTTTATGTAAATACTGACAAGATGAGGCTCATAAGCCACACCCATTTAAAAAGTTATTAACTGCCACATTGAATGCTCTATTTAAAGATTCTTGAAAAAAATAAAAATCCTGAATCCCAAAACCCCTAGTACAAACATTAGTTTAAATTGCGTAGAGAAAATCATTCCAAAAAAAAATACTATAAAACAAAGTAATGCTCCTAAAAGATTTACAAAAGCTTTTTCTCTCTCAGACTAAATCACTCCACCTAATTTTGCACTCTAAGTATTATTACTGGAACCGAGCCATTTCGTTGAACGGTTTAGTTTACATCATTACAATAAATAGTAGTATCAATCACCACTATCTCTTACTGCAATATAGAATTCTATATAATCAAAATCATTGATTAAAAGCTGTTTTAGATCATGTATTTCTATAATTTCCCCCATTAACTGAAGATTTTTTGTCAATGCAAACTGCATAATTCGTTCAGTGAATTTGTTACCCTCATCAAGCTTTTCTCTAGGATAGAAAAAATGTATAAAAGTGGCATCCGTATAGACAACGTCTGCATTCTTAGTTACTTCAATATACATATCATGATTCTCTAAAGACTTTGTTCCTAAATTGGTTATGAAAATTTGTTTATCCTTCATAAATTCCCCATCTGAGAATTTCGGAGGAATATTTGTATGCACCTTCTTCAACTTAAATGTCTTCTTAATAATTTCAAAATGATATTTTCTAGTAGTTGGCAAGTCTATTGCACGCTTTAACACATTTCTTTGATAACTCAATTTTTCTATTTCATTGTCTATTTCTTTAATGTAATTACCAATGATGTCTATTTTTTCATCAATATCTTCTTTATCTAACAGTTCCTTAATATCTGAAATTCTCATCCCCAATTCTCGATATAAATTAATTTTAAAGGTTTTGAAAAAGTCTTCATCTGTAAAAACATTGTAATTATTATCATCCTTGTTAATATCAAGAATCCCTTTTTTCTGCCAATGCCTGATCGTATCTTTACTAATTCCTATATATCTGCTTATTTGGCCCATTCTATATCTTTTATGCATACGAAAGCCAACCTCCATTGGAATATTTTAACATATAATTATCATTGACTGTTGACTTGGTCAACACCTTAAGGTTTTACTTGAGGTGAAAAAAATGAATAAAATAGAATTTACTAAAATTTACAAAGAGTATTCCCATAGGGTAATAACGACAAAATTGGTCATGGCACTTGCATCAAGCGCTGATCACATTATAGCAGCAACTTTTATCAGTTCAGCAGTTCTCGCTTCGATAACATTAATAAATCCAATGTTATTCTTCATATTTGCCTTCGCATTTATGTTTAGTTCTGGATTAGGTTCCTATATTGGATTACTTATCGGAAAACAAGAATTTGATAAGGCTAACCAAACTGCAAACTTTATCATCATCATTTTCTCGGCTATAGCAGCATCATTATCAATTTTCACATCTATTAATGCAAGTAAAGTTGCAAGTTTATTGGGTGCGTCTGGTGAGTATCATATTATAGCTACAGAATATTTGAAATATCTATCCATTGCCTTTTTTCCACAAATGTTGTCAGTAGTTTTAGACAGCCTAGTGATGAACGATGGAAGTCCCAAATTTAATTTTAAAGTAAATATTATAACATTAGTAATGAATGTTGCTTTAAATATCATCTTTGTTGTAGTTTTCAATCAGGGTGTAATTGGACTAGCTATCTCTACTCTTATTAGTCACAGCTACCATTTAATTGCAAATATCTTTTATCTATTATTTAAATCAAAAACAATAAATATTAGTTTTCCAAAGAAGAACATCAAAGCACTTAAGAGAGTGTTATACAACGGAAGTAGTGACTTTTTGAGTGTCTTTATCGAATCAATCATGATTTATGTTGTTAATATATCGATTTTAAGATTCCTACCAGATGAATATCTTGAAGCATACGCAGCCTCTGCCATATTTACATTATTTATAACAAAGATATATTTAGGATCGCAAACAGGATTACAGCCCATAACCTCAAGGTTGATGGGCGAGAAAAAATACATGGATTTGAAAAGACTTTTCATTTTCTCCTTGAAAAGAAGCACACTATATGCATTTATTTTCTATGTGGGTCTTATTCCAATTACATGGTTTGGATTACCTTTTTTCTTAGATAATGCTGAGTTAATTAAGGTGGCTTTCATGTTATATTTAGGAGTTGGTTTTGCAGCTGTATTATCCAATGTAGGAATACAATCATCTATTTATTTCACATCAATAAATCGACCTTTAGAATCATTAACAATTGCTGTTATAAGAACGTTCATTTTAATTCCAATATTTAGTTATACTATGATTTGGTTATTTAAGGTGACAGGAATTACACTGGGGTTATTAATTCCAGAAATATTATTAACTATAGGTTTTATCTATTACTTTCAAAAGTTAGACCTATCACAGTTAAATGTGGAACAGTAACCATAAATGTTTACAACTTTCTTGAAATTATCAACCATTAAAAACCATTTTAAATATTCTTATAAATGGTCAAAAACTAGAGAATTGGAATATTAGGGAAATAAATAAAAGATAGAGGGAACAATATCAAAGTGTCAGGCTTTTGTATATAAATAGAAACCAATTATGCATCTTCAAAGCATTTTATTAGTCTATGATAAAACACAAACAATTTACAGTAAGGAGATTATAATATGAATAGAAGTAAGTGGATCGTAAGAAAAGCTAAGGCTGTCGATGCAAAAGGTCTAAAAAGCTGTATGGATGCAGCTTACTCAGTGTATCTGAATAGATTCACAGAAAAACTTCCACCAATGGTTGTTGATTATGAAGAGGAGATAGCAGCATATCCAGTATGGGTAGCTGAATCCAATAATGAGGTAATTGGTGGCTTGGTTTTAATGTTTGAAGATGAATATGCTACTATAGCGAATGTGGCGGTACACCCTAACTTTCAGG
Organism: Nanhaiella sioensis; assembly: GCF_046557775.1. Classification (NCBI taxonomy): domain Bacteria; kingdom Bacillati; phylum Bacillota; class Bacilli; order Caryophanales; family Bacillaceae; genus Nanhaiella; species Nanhaiella sioensis. The sequence goes on along the minus strand of NZ_JBKAEG010000001.1, from coordinate 4,241,303 downwards.
GAAAAGGTTTAGGACGAAGCCTCTTGGAATTCGCTGAATCAGAAGCAAAAAGCAGAGGCTATATGGAAATACGGTTAGCAACACATGTATTATTGACCGAGAATGTTTCTTACTACCTTTATTTAGGATGGGCTGAGTATAATCGTGATGATAACCGTGTTTACATGAAAAAATATATCAAAAATTAATGCTCTTTTCGTAAAACTTTGTTGCTATTTTTATGAAAATGGACATAAGATCTTTATGCAACCTTAATAATTGTAAAAGTAGCAAAGATACCACGAACGCTATGTTTATACTTGTTGATATATTAGAACGAAAAGCAATAATCGTAATCAATGCGAAAACAGCCCAAGTTAAGGAGCATCACCATTTAAGTAACGTACCTTAACCTAATAAGTGAATACATTTTTCGTCTACAATAAAGTATTTCAATCCTATATAACCCCGCTCTAAGGTTTTGTCGGGGTTATATGTATTTGTATAAAGTAGGAAGAACCGTTTTATGACTCTAAGAAATGCACAAAAAAATTATTTACAATTAGATTTAATAGATAATTGCGGAATATTGTTGAGGAATACTCATATTTCTATTGAAGAAAAGATTTAGTTAGATTTTAGATAATCATATACAAGATTAACTCGTTCATTGACTGAACAATCTCCCTCAATTTTTAATATTGGACAAGATAATTCTGCCATCCAATGTTCATGTAAAGTTTTACTTCTAACTTGTAGTCCAGCACTATCATATAAAGAAGCCCATTCTAAGAATGTTTTAGATTGTTCATATTTACTCCCACCAGCTAATATCTCATTTCCATATCTCTGAAACTCTCTTTTCTTAAGTCTTTCAAGCCTTATATCTTGTGGGATCCATATAAATATTACGAGATCAAAATAGTTTATAAACATATCTCCCCAACCACACACAGCACCTGATAGAATCCAGCTTTCATTTTGCGATAGATCTTTCTGAAGCATCCTTCTTCTTTCAGGAATTTGCCTTTGTTTTGTGAATTTGGTTTTCCAAAAGTAATCATCTGTATCAAGGTGTATATGTGGTAAAACTTTTGATAATGAAGAACCAAGTGTCGAAGTTCCTGACCCAGAAGCTCCCAAAATATGAATTTTTCTTTTCATTATTTATCCTCTATTCCTTTATGTAAATTTACCTACTTCTCTTTATTTAAGGTGAAATAATCGTCAATATTTGATCCAGAAAAGCGCTAGTTTGGATAACATTTTCAGTTTCTCGTTTAGTAGCTAAATTTATAGTCAAACAAAATTTACAATATTTTAAGTAGGTTTTTTATATATTTTAATAGTCCACTTTTCTCCTCAATAGGAAGCCTTTCTACTAATCGCGCTGCTGCCACTGGAAGAAACCACTGTTCAATTTGCTCTATTGTCATATTTGACTTATGAAGATAACGATTTGTGTATTCGTCTAATAATGTACAACGAACTCTGTTAAAACTTTCTCTCATCCTTTCGGGTATACTGTCTGGTATAATGCCAAATTTAAGGATTAATATAGTACGAGCTACATCGGCTGCCTGATTTCCTCTCATAGCAGTCATCCAATCAATAATTACTAGTCCATTTGATGAAGTGATGACATTGCCAGGATGAAAGTCACCATGGCAAAGGAAATTTCCATCAGGAAGTTTGTGTAAATAATCTATTATTTGCTCTTTCATAATATTTGACAATATGTTTGATTGCTGAATATTTCGCTCATATATCAACTTTTGCGAGGGAGCTTCTTCAGAAATTGTTGTATTATGTATTTCAACATGTAGATCGCTAATAGTTTGAGCAGTTTCTTTATCCATTGAAGGATTGGATAAGACTTGTTCAAGTAATGAAGGACCCTCTATATATTCATACACAATGCCATAGAGATTGTCGATTTTAATAATTTTAAATACTTTTGGAATAGATAACTTCGTCGGTTGTATAATACGATTCATTGTAAACTCTCGTTCAATCATTTCAAGCGGAATATCATTCTTAAACAGCTTTATAACTTGGTTGTCTCCTAGAGAATATATATCAGCAGTGTTTCCACGCCCAATTAGTTTGCCTTTAATCATCCATTCTACCCCATTATCATTTCTAAAATTTGTTTATTACTGACTTTTATATTCGTTGATCTATTATTGTTACAATCCAATATTTTGGTGTTATCGGTTAACTAGTATTATGTTAAATATTGCAACATATTATCACTTTTGTTGATAAAATAACAAATTAGAGTAAGAAAACAAATATAGTTAAAAGGCTAAGGTACTCTTGTTAAAACACCGATTTTTGTGCTACAGACCTAGTAAAGAACCACAAATTAAACGATAAAATTCACATTAGTTTATTAATTACAGCTATTCTTCCACAACATTGAACTTCACCTAAAATTAATTCTCTATGAAATATAAAGTTTCCTTCTTATATAAGTTGGTAGAAATAAAAATGTATCAATGGGATATGGGAATACTGTTGATGAGACACTCTGATGTCTATACAAAAAATCTACCGTTTAATTCCCAGTTTTTAAATACTTATAACCCAGTACAAATTATTAAGACTGAGTCAAAAATAGTTGTTTCATTTTAGAACAAAGTTCTTCACGATGAGTTAAAACTATAGCCTTCCTCAATTAAAACCACATAAGTTGATATTGATCTAATCATTTTCAATTTAACAATAAAAAAATACGCATATCTTAATTTCATATTTGCTCCATAATGTTAAGAACTATCTAACTCGATATAAGGGGGATTTGTGAGGCTTCAACCCATACGAGATTAAAAGATCTTACATAAATAATCCTTGACTGGTAGAAGCATCTGCTTGCTTTCCTGGCAAGGTTATCTGACGATTCAAGGAGCTTACTGCCTGTTTCTATTAGGTGTGACATAAAAAAAGAATAGTTGAGCAAAAAAAGATTTGCTCAATCTATCCCTAATTTAAAATCTCTAATTAAAAAGGCAAAATAAACATTTGCACCCAATATGTAGAGTATTCATTATCTTCATTTCCTTCTATATACCCAATTCCAATTTCGGTAAATTCAGGACGTAAAATGTTTTCTCTATGGCCCTCGCTATTCATCCAGCCTTCAACTACATCTTCTGGAGTAGTGTGACCTGCAGCAATATTTTCCCCTGACATACGATAATTAACACCGAAATTTATTAACATATCACCTGGTTCACCGTAAGTTGGTGAGACATGATCGAAATAATTATTATCGCGCATATCTTTAGCCTTAACCTGCGCCACATCAGTCACCTCATCAGAAAATGTGAGAGGATCTAGTCCTTCAGCTTCTCGCTCTATATTAACTAGATTCACAACTTCATTGACAAATTCAGCTCTTACCTCATCGTTATCGTCATCTCCTGGATCCTGGGTACCATCGTCTTCCGAATTCTGGGTATCATCATCTCCTGGATTCTGAGTGTCATCATCTCCTGGATCCTGGGTATCATCATCTCCTGGATTCTGGGTATCATCATCTCCTGGATCCTGGGTATCATCATCTCCTGGATCCTGGGTATCATCATCTCCTGGATCCTGGGTATCACCATTTCCTGGATCTTCTGTATCGTCGTCTCCTGGATTCTGACTATCGTCATCTCTTGGATTCTGACTATCGTCATCTCCTGAATTCTGACTATCGTCATCTCCTGAATTCTGGGTTTCATTTTCTTCAGGTATTAATATATCATCATCAACTTCGACTTTCACATCTTGAGGAGACATTTGATAATCGTTAAAGTCTTCAATGTTTGATATTTTTAGTTCAAAATCTTTGGTATTTAACCTTTCTGATAATTCTAAGATTACTGTGTTTGTTGCATGGTTAGGTGTTGCTTTTGCGGTTATTTTTTTGCCATCAATCGTAATTTCCGATAATGCAGAGTAGTTAGATTGTGAGAATGAAACAGGCTCATTGAAAGAAAGTTCAATTTGCTTAGCATTTAGTACTTTTACATCTAACAACTCTGGAATGGTAACATCTCTGACTGTTAATTCTTGTTCATATTCAACATTGTTGTTATCAACCGTTTTTATACCGTCAAGTACAACAGTAACATCGTCACTAAATTCTAATTCTCCAGTTTCAAGTATGACCGCTACCTTGTTACCATCTACAACTGTGAGTTCCACAATCTTTAATTCTTTGTTAGCCTCATTTAATACTTTTACAGTTGAATTTGTTAAGGATCCTGCGTTTATATCCTCATTGAACGAAATTTCAATCTTTTTTAGGTTATCCGCACTTACACTTGCTACATATGAATGAGATTGACCTTCTTCTTTTGTTGGGTCGACTTCTTCATCAACTTGACCAACTTCTTGATTAAATGCACGATATAAGAATCCTGCGAAGTTCGAACGGGTAACACTACCGTTTCCATCGTAAGTGCCGTCACTCTTTCCAATTGTTACTCCATTTTGGAATAAGATTACTACATTAACTCTATGAGATTCATTAATTTGTTGAAGATCTGATAGTGTGACTTCTACTTCATCATTTGTTGATAAACCAAATGCTCGAACAAGGATCGTAGCCATTTGTGCTCTAGTTAATGTATCTCCAGCATTAAATTTACCATTGCTTCCGATAAATATTCCAGCTGATCTAACTGCAGCAACAGCTTCTTTCAATTCCTTGTCATTTGAACTGGACACATCTTCGAAAGAATCAAGTTCTTCTGGCACCTCCAAGTTAAGTATGTTTTTGAATAATTTTGCTGCTTGACCACGAGTTAATTCAACATGTGGTTTAAAAGTTCCGTCTTCGTAACCTTTGATGACACCTTTTTCTACAAGATTTGTAATCTCATTATAAAATTGGTCATTGGGGCTTAAATCAGGAAAAATACTTTCAGCATTAGCATCTGCAGGGACGACTGCAGTTGCTACCAATGCAGCAGATATAGATCCCGCTAGGAACTTATAATAAGATCTTGAATTGATAGACATTTAATTTTCTCCTTTTCTATATTTTTTAATGATGATTATTGAGTTAAGAGAATATATGATAGATTAGTAGCTAAGAGTAAATAATCTCAACAACTCAGTCACAAAATAATACAATACTTCTATCGGTTTTTATCGAGCTCTTTTAACGGGTAGAAAGTTTCGGTTTACACTTAGGAAATTTGCATCATATTAAATTCCAAGAGATAGTGAAGAATGACAAAAATACTCTGCAGGAAGAATAGCGGAAAGAAAATCATTCATGGGGGAATCCTAATTAAGATCTTTTAACAGTTTATTTTTTTGTACACCAATATCCATAATAGTTACTAAAATTTCAATAATATAGTTCAAGCATAAAGAAAGACGCTTTTCTAATTTGTTGCCGAGAAGCGCCATTTCATATAACCTACTTTGTATTTTACAAACATCAGCAAGAATATCTTTATTTGCAAATTCGAAAGTCTGATTGCCTAGTACTGCCTTTTCCGAAGCATGATGATGAATTAGTTAGGCTGTTTTCGCATTAATTGTTGCTTTTCGTAATAAGAGCTAAGCACGAACCACTAGAGTTCGTGGCAACTTTTCTACTGTACAACGATGATTAACAATATAAAAAAACCACTTTTTTGGTATTAAATTGATAACAATAGCAACAATATTTACGAAAAGAGCCATACATTAAAATTAATTTATCCATTTCTCCATGCGGATATCATTCCACATTTTTTCTTGCCAATATGTAAAATCTTTAATACGACCGATTTCATTGTAGCCCAGTTTCTGATACAATTTCAGTGCCTGTTTATTAAATTCAAATACTCCTAATTCAATACGCCTAAGACCTTCCTCCCTAATTTTATCCTCTAAAAATTTTATCGCTTCATATCCAATCCCTTTACCCCGTCCTTCGGACTCACCAATTGTAATCCCTACCCAAGCAGTACCCGACTCTTTTTTGTAAAGGTGGGCAGGGTCGACCATATAGTTCATTTCGCCGATTAACAGCTCACCCTGATATATCAGATAGATTTGCTCGTGTTCTAACCGTTGAATTATGTTTTCTATAGTTATACTACTCTGACTTTCCAATTCGAACTTGTTTTGATTAGGGCGAGTCAATGGAACCAAAGTAGGATCGTTTCCCCACCGATTAAACACTTCTACTAAGCTATTATTAGGTTCAGTTAACTTGATGAAATAAGTTTTCACTAGCACACCTCTATTCTTCAACACTATTGTAGAATTAAGTATATCAAATCCAGAACAACGCGTTCAAAAATTTCGTTTTTAAAATTTAGATATTTTGTTAGTAAAATAGGTATATCGTATTATACCTCGTTGTTCCATAATCTGAACAGAAAGTAAAAAGGTTGCTAAACTTTAAATAACTCTCCCTCCCAAACACCTAAATCTTTTCCTTAAGCTGTTTTCGCATTAATTGTTGTTATCGTATTAATAAATACACCGTACAACTAAAGTTCGTGGCATCTTTTCTTCTAAACAACGATGACCAACAATATAAAGCCATTTTTTGGTACTAAAATGTAACATTAGCAACAATGTTTACGAACAGAGCCTTTCCTTAAAAAGAACAAGTGTAAATAGTGAAATGGTATTAAATCCTTATGTTATTGTTACACAATAATTGAGAAAGAAAATTGTCAAGAGATATACTTCCTTTTTAGATATTTCAATAGCATCAAACTAAGTTCTTAAATGGATTTTTTTGTATATAATAAAGATGAAAATGGAGGTAACCTATGAAAAAAGTCTTATTAATGTTAGTTTTTCCTCTATTAACAGTAGGATGTAATAATACGCTAAGTTCTACAAAAGAGGTCATTACTATTGCTATAATAGGTGAAATTCCCACTAATGGTGGAGAAGGACAACACTCAACAACCTTTATTACTTACGAAGAAGATATTAAATCAGAATTTGATGCTGTTTGGATTACTGATGAAACTAAGTTAACAAACAAGCAATTTGATTCTCTTATATCACTAATTATGAAGGAAAAGGAAGTTTATTTTATTAACAGTCTACCTTCTGAATCAACGATAAAAAACTTAGGACATAACGATAACTTAGAAGAGGGGCATAACCAACATGAAATAATGTATTTCTGGTTTGATCAAGAAATACATTTAGGGTATGTAATATTAGATGAAGACATTACCGAAACAAGAAAATTTGAAATACTACTAGATATTGCAAGAGAAAAGAAAGATTAATAGTGACTTAGAAGATTGGTAGAGGTCATGTAACATCTACTTTTAAAGGAAAAAATAATAAAAAATAGTAAAAATTTCTTTGAAGATTACTACTGAAGATTCTTTAATCTTAGCTCGGATGAATAAGAATTATAGTGTAGTGAAAGTCTATATGGTTCCTGTTGATTTATGCGTCCTATTCCTCCGGATAAAAATGATGTTTATCATTGTTTTCAGTTTCCAAGAAATATGCTTCCATGCAGTTTTGTGAGTATACCTGCTTAATTTCTGTTAAATCTGGATCTTCAAAATCTAATTGCACAGCAACTCATACTTTTCTTCCTTCCAGTGTTATACAATTAAACAAAAAATATCCATTATTGTGCCAAGAAATAGCATTATTTGATGCATTTTTTCTATATGACAACTACTTAAGCAACACCAGCATTGAATCCCTCCACTCTACTTTAAGGGCTTATACTCTCATCCTGGAGCGTAACTCAAAAATCCAATTGGAGGGAAAAAAATTTCATCTAATAGACTTCAGGAAAATTAAACTACCTGCCCCTTTTTGGATATTGGGAACAGGTAGCACAAAATTTTCAATTATTTCTAATTAATAGATATATCAAGCCTATCTTTATTGTTAATAGAGATATAGATAAGATCAGTGTAATTTTTTCTGGCATTATTATAAGACCTGTTTCTTTTTAATCGTTTTGTATATAGCTAGGGTAAGAGCAACACCTAGTAGCACAATGATTGGATAATGTACATACGGATCTAGAACTGGTAAACCAAATAAATTGTAAGCATGAAACTCACTTGTGAATTCTGGAACCGAAAGAAAGTTTATAAAGCTATACTGTTGCACAAGCTTCCATAACTCTATATTTAACGGAGCGACTGGTAACGAAAAGATTGTCGCGCTAATGATGAATGAAACTAGTGTATTTTTAGACAAGGCTGACACGATTAGTACGAAAGCCATAAAAATCAATGCTACTAGATACATCACAACCAAGTGTATAATGATGTAACTTAATCCAGTTAGATGATAAGGTGATAAAGCATACCCTTCGGAGAAGAAAGTTCCAAGCAACTGAATAGGTAAATCCCAACCATTAATTCCATATTTATAAATATTTAATAATATACTAAGTGTAGACAAGAACACCGTTACGATCGATACATAAATTATAGAAGCTACTATTTTTGCTGTAACACCCGTTCCACGCCCATATCTTGAACTATAAATGAGCTGATCCATTCTTGTAGAGCTTTCATTCACAAAAATAGACGATAAGCCAATTAAAATGGTAATACCTAACATAATAGGCAGGAACAGTTTAAATGTCGAAATAGTGCTCCTAGCTCCGTCAGCATACGCAAATGTATCAACATTCAACTTGTCTATCATTTTCTTTTCAAGTGAGGCATTTTTATAAGACGCATCATCCTCGTCTAAAGATTTCAAGGGCCTATCTAGTCCATTGCTATTGTCCTCAATATCATCAACAAATCTTTTAGTACCTGCTATTTGATCTACTATAAAGTACTCAGCAGCTTCTCCGGGATATATGCCTAGTTCATTTATCGGATCTATTTTTTCATCATCCCATATTTCAGGATTACCATTCCATATTTTTTCATATTTTTCATATATTGATCTACTTACATTTTGAGCCTTTTCCACTTTTTCTTCCGTTAACTCTCCCTCCCATTTTTCTAAAACGGGTTCCATTTCACCTTGGAGGTCAGCTACTTGATACACTTGAGCTGGAAAAGGGATAATAACTTCGCTTATTACGATTCTAGCAGTTAGAAGAGCCGTCACAAGTAACAGTGCGACCCATAAACTCTTTTGCCTAAATATTTTAAATAACTCTAAATTCACTAATTGTTTCATTGTGCGACCTCCTGATCAAAATAGTATAAGTATAAATCTTCTAAGTTAGGTGTTGCTTCAATGGCTCTTTCATCAGGTTTGTTTTCAGAAATAATTCTAAGAGCAACTTCATTTTGATTATTAATAATATTACTCACCTTATACTTATTTTGAAAATCTATTTCCTCTTGCTCTGACACATTAACTGTCCAAATAAATCCTTTTATGTTCTCTAGCAGTTCTTCAGGTTTATCCTTTTGAATGAGCTGACCAGCCTTAAACACTATTATTTCTTTTGCGATAAACTCGATATCTGATACGATGTGTGTTGATAATAGAACGATTCGATCTTTTGAAATAGAAGACAATAGATTTCGAAATCTAATACGTTCTTTAGGATCGAGTCCTGCCGTTGGTTCATCAACGATTAACACCTTTGGATCGTTTAATAATGCTTGGGCAATTCCTAGCCTTTGCTTCATCCCACCAGAAAACTTCCCAATTTTTCTTTTCCTATGTTCTGTTAAGTTAACAATTTCTAATAAATCATCGATTTTCTTCTTAGCAGTTTTTTGTTCTATTCCTTTTAATGCCGAGATATACATTAAATACTTATCAGCAGTAAAGGTTTTATATAAGCCAATGTCTTGGGGTAAATAACCGAGAATATCACGATACTCGTCACCCAACACCTCAACATCCTTGCCATCAAATAAAATACGCCCAGAAGTTGGGTTAATCAATGTTACGAGCATGCGCATTAAGGTTGTTTTACCTGCACCATTTGCACCTAAGAATCCGTAAACACCAGCAGTTAATTCAAATGAAACATCATTTACTGCCAGTTTATCTCCAAACTGTTTCGTCACATTTTCAATTGTTAAATTCAAGAAAACCACCTCTTTAATATTTTGATAAACAAAGCATTTAATAGAATAGTAGCAAGTATATAAAAAATAATTGGAGTAAATTAATACATAATTTACGCCTATCATCCGGCAAGAATCAATATCGTATTAAACCAAAAGGTTGATGATTTTTAGACTCCTTTTTCCTCACCCCTTCTTGAGTCTTCTCAGCCACTATTTCATTTTTCGTTATCCAATTTACTATCTACAGTCCATTTGCAAAATCACTCTTAATTTGTGGTACAACTTAAATATACTTTTCTAAAATGACTCTCCAGTGACTCTAAAATGACAATTTAGTCATTTAAGATAATAAAACTTAATTCAATAGTATTCTCCTTGCACACTTTGGAAAAAGGATTTCCCTGTGACTAGTTTTAAAGATTTGGTTGTATAGGATAATTGAAGCAATTAGAGAAAATTGACTTATTTTGATGGAGAGATGAGGCGTATACATCTGTGAAGAAAAGCGAAAATAGGAGCCATTATTAATAAAGTACACCATCACAAAAAGGCTTGACTAATCATGATTGAATTGATCAGTTAAGCCTTAAATATATATTGAACTAACATACATAATTAATAAATTACGTTGTAGTTTACAAGGTGTTATATATTTGATCTTTTATACACTGTTTGTTTTTATGTACATGGTTTTACCTATTAAAATGGTCCAATACTAATAATACTAATGTTATTCTGTAGCAACCCGCAAGTTTTGTATTTTTAAATTAGTAACTAAACATTGTCATGTTTTTTGTTTATTCTCTCCCTCTGTTAGTTATATTTATTTTATTATGAGTTTACAGCACAATTGGTAAATATTGCTAAATTCTTCCCAAAAGATATTCTGTTAATTGCGTAAATTGAATTTCCTGTCCAGTTTTTAGGTAGAGCTAAATATCCAAGTTTTAGCGCACTATTAATCTTTTCTTTCATCTTCCTCCCTTTTCATACGTTGTCCACCTCAGTCTTGAAGAAATAGTTATAAAAAAAGACATCCTGCTTATGAAAGCTTTTATATCACAGAATAATTAAGCAATTTAGATGCTAAAATGTATGAAACTAAAATAAGATGAAGCATGATGTTGGCTTGTGGTGATTTAGGGAGTGGCCTCATTCTTATGTATCAAAAAAAGGAAAACGCCGTTCGTCAAGAGCGTTTTCCAAAAAGAGATGTATATGAGATCCAACTCTAGGAATTGAATTCCTGATATCATTGTACCAAAATAATGATTATTGTGATTTCAGCATAAGAAGCGATTTTAAGAGATTATTATACTAAATTCTATTGAATACTCTCTATTTTAACACTACATATAAATATATTTATTTAAATAATAAATATTTCTTCAAATGACAAATTGAATGGACATTTATCATTGAAGACAAAGTGCTTATATATCTAGACCACTATGACTCTTTTTCATATACTACTAAAGTTCGTTAACTTAAATAATCTCGCCTTATACTTTGATTTAGATATAGCAATGGAGTTATTTAGCATGCTTTATTTGAACCTTATCATGCTTTCTATAGTTACAATTAAATGTATTTCTAAGATAATGATAGGACAACTGAGAAAATGAGTAATGTAAACGTTTCATCAAAAAAATATAACACTTTATGTAATTTTACATTTATTCCAAAATAATCTAAGTTAAAATATGTAAACTACAATACCGGTAGTAGTTAAAAACTTTAGGAGGGCTTATGTTGAAATCTAGTATTAAGAAAACAAGTATTCTAGCAGCAGTAATTCTTTTATTTTCTAATCTTGTAATACACCACTCCTTCGCAGAATCAACAATACGTGAAAATCATATTGAGTTATCGACCTCTATAAAAGAAGAACCATCAGAAATCGCACTAACCTGGGAAAGTAATACGTTAGATATAGATCACTACAATATTTATTCAAGTACTCACTCGGATTTCAAACCTGGTGATGCTGGTACACTCCTAGCAGAAGTTTCATCAACAACTGATTTCACTGACTCAAATGGCATTTATGCTAATGAAACTAAATACTATTATGTGACAGCAGTAGATGAAGAAGGCAATGAATTGGCATTATCTAATATGGAATCAATTATTGCTGATGATTATACTGATTACGGATATGAGGATATTCGTTGGAGTAGAGCTAACCCTAATGCTGGAGCGATTTGGTTAAATCAAGGTTTTATATCTGATTATGTAATCATTCACTATACAATAAATGGTCAACAATATGATGAACACATGAAGCATACAAGTAACGGCTCATGGATGATGGAATTTGATGACCTTCGAGCTGTAGAAAACTTCAGCTTCACGTATCAAATACTAGGGTTTCAATATGACTCCGAATAATTAAATGTACACTTAGAGATCGAGTTATAATTTTCTCGATCTCTTTTTAAGCGGTTTATTATTAAATATTGTTATTAACGTCATTCAACTAACAAACACAGCAGTATACAGTTATAGTTATAGTTATATCTTATTCTAATAAATCATTCTTTTATCTCGACTTCCCAGTACAATTACTAAATACAAGGGTTAAAGTGCTTTGCAGATTCTTTTTTTAAAAAATATCTATCATGTCGAATCGGAAAATTTTATAGAAAGGCTTACCGCTCCTATAACTTTGCTCGTTAACATTTTTAACCGTTCTAGACAGATACGTTGTGCTAGTTTTTATGACTGTATAGATCTCGGTATGTATTAAGCTAAATTGGAATTGAAATTAAGGGGGAGGTATTTGAAGATAAAAAAATTATCTTACTAGTTAGTATTTTGGATTAAGTAATTTACGAATAAACAAAGAGATGTGATAAAAAACAATTGATGAAAAAAGACAGAAGAAAATCAATGGCAAATAGTTAATCATGTCATTAACTGAAATAAATAAAAAGAGCATATTCCCAACTATACCACCAGCCAACGTATATAGCCCAATATTATAAAAGTAATTATCAACTGTAGATCTAATTAATTTTATTTCATTAATTTTCTCAATAATGATAGATACTGGAACTCCAATAATAATAAGCAAAGGAGTTATGTAAATCAAGTAAAGGCTCACTAAACCTGAAAAAGAAGCATAACTTGAATTTGATAACCTTTCTAATTGTGGAGTATAACTATAGATTGCTAGAATTAGACTTATTACAATAGCTGAAAAAACTGATACTAAGAATTTTTGTAACATACTCATCCCTCCATTACAATTTAATGAGTGAGGTTGTTTCAAATATTTCTTGTTAAGCTCTACCTTATTTTACATCAAAACTGTGCGGGATATATACCAAGGCTCTTGTCGTAAGCTTCATTGTAATTTTTACTACAAAAGGAGTTTTTTGCAAACCCTCTTACTTTTAACATAGAAAAGGTCCGCTAAATTTATCAGTGGTTATATTTTAGAACGAAACAACAATCACTACGACAAAAACTTGTATCAATAATTAAGAAGTCTGCATTTTACTTTTTATTTTTACTTTACCAAACATAGAGATACTATGTTAAAGGTTATTAAAAGTTTGATTTACTCCATTTTTTATTAACAAATAGTGGAGCAAGCCGTTCAATGCCTTTACTCGCGGCTTTGTACACTGTTTCCCAAGAAGAGCTGTTGCTTCTTTTTAAATATACCTCATGATGAGGAGCTTGGTCATGTTCTCCAGAAAGTTTGTAGTTCCCATTACTATAAAATTCACCCACTAATTCATAATTTACATCTAGAGAAGCTACTAATGGATTACCAACAGCGTGATCTACATCAAATTTTATTTTAGCTGAATCTATATTAACATTAATTAATACTATTCCAGCTTCAGATGCTGTATCACTATCAAGGAGTTTTTTATTTACATCGTATCCATGAGTTGTACCAACGTATCTTTCTAACGTAACTGATTCAGCTGCTGAACAAAAGCAAATATTTACATGTGTTCTTGTTCTGTAACTTAAACTAGTAGCACTATACCCTCTGTTATCACCAGAAAACCATTTGTATTTTGAAAGCCCGTTTGGATTCTTAACCCATTTATCTTTAAGAAAGGTCGTATACCTTAATTCCCATCGCTTAGTCATGTCTTGGTCTTTGACAGCTTTACTTTCTCCAACAATGTGATTTCTTATAGCACCAACATGTTTACTTATTTCAAATTCTTCTATATACAATTCTTCTTTTTGTTTGTTCTGAAGCCTATTGTTATTTATACCTTTGTCTATTTTATCTCTTTTATCCTTTTTGACTTTTCTTGCGCCAACAATTTTATATGTGTACTCTTCATCTAAGGTAATATTATGATCTGTAAATTCACTTTTCATTACTGTAGTAAGGTGTTCATCATTTCTAAATATTTCATAGCTTGTTATGTTTTGAATATCTTCCCAATCAATCGCGATATATGAATTTTTTCCGATTGTTGTTACAACCATATCTCCCAATGAATCATCGATATTTTTGTCGGGCGGTTCTGTAGATGTTTGTATTTTTACAACATCCAATATTTTTCCTTTGGAATCTAAAGCTTCTATTATATATGTATATATATATCCAGGTTTTAAGTCAGTATCAATAATTTCATTATCACTTCCAGTGTGTAATTTCACCCCATCTCTGTAAATATTATTAACATGTTCAGAGTCATCCCAATATATAGTAATTGAATTTATTGATTCAATAATACTCTCAACCTTTATAATATTATTAAACTTTTCTTGAGCAAGTATGTCGTCTTCTGAATAAGTAAGAGCTGGAAAAAAAACTAAAGCTGCAACAAATGCTATCATTTTTTCCATGTGCTATACCTCCATGTGAATAGTAATCTCGTCAAAGTATAAAAAGCACCCGAATATGAGTGCTTTGAAATAAGGGAGAAAGCGAATGTCAGTCATTATATAAAGTAAATATATTTTGTGTTGGATGCATGACAACTATACATTCTTTCACATAACATTGTGATCAATATAAAACCACAGCCAAAATGAAATTTAGTTACGTATTTTTTTTGATACAAAGCTACTCCTTCATAAAAAAGGTTAATTATTGTCATTAATTAGTACAAATTCTTCTTCAAGCTGATCCCATTTTACAGTAACTTGTATTATTTCATTCTCTTGAACTTTTGCACCACCTTTTGAAGAACTAGCTGAAGTAAATATATTCTCAGTTGGTGGCTCAGTAAACGTTCTTCTACTATTATGACCTCCCGAAGATGTTGTATAGCTATATTCTAGAGACTCTATTTGTAAAATCTCATTAGGTTCTCCCATATACTCCAACATAAATTCTTCATTACCTTCATGATCATAAGTGAGTTGTCCCTTTTCATTTCCCCAAATTTGTGTACCAGCTGTGATAAATGTACCTTTCCAATATTCCCCTTCTCCGCTAAATGTGTATTCATATGTTATAATTTCTTCCTTAGAACAAGATGTTAATACTACTAACATCATTAATAATGTCATACTTGTCTTTTTCAAATATTTTCCCCTCAACTTAGAGCAGTTTTATATTTATGTTTAATGTAAATTATCGTATCCTGTATTTTTTCTTTCTTGGTCCAGATATTGTTCAGTATAGATTTGCTGAGAACTCGAAGCATTTCTTATTCCCTCTTCTGGTTCAATTCTTCTATTCTTTTTCTTAGCCCTATAATCAATAATAAAACCTAAGCATAGTAACCCACCAAATATACCTACGACAAATAACCATAAAGGCATCATTTCAACTCCTACCTTGTTTTAGTTTAATGTTGCGTTACGATACTGCTCCGTCATTTGTTAATGAAATAGCATTTTATATATGTAATACGGATGAGGTCATGTAAATGTTACAAAAATGGCCATAAAAGCATTGAAGAAGTAGTAATAATTCATTTATTCTTTTCACAAGGTTTGCTGATTTTGATAAGCAAAGGATTATACAGTACTTGTGTAGAATAGAAAACTAGTAAAAATCTAACGAAGACTTACGACGGGGGAAAAACATGGCTTTCAATGATACTTTTAGATTTGGTTCTCATGCAATAATATTTAATTCGGAAGGTAATGTTCTCCTATTAAAGCGAACATATGGGAATAAAGGGTGGAGCTTACCAGGCGGGAGTGTTGAACCTGGAGAAACTATTCATCAAGCGTTATTTCGTGAATGTAGAGAAGAACTTGGAGTAGATGTTGAAGATGTTGTATTAACAGGAGTTTATTACCATAGTATAATCAATACCCAGGCTGCAATTTTCCGTTGTTCTATTCCACAGGATGCCAAGATTATACTCAGCACTGAGCACTCTGATTATAAATGGTTCCCTTTATCTGAGTTAAGCGAGATTCAACGAATACGAGTGACAGACACTTTGAACTTTCAAGGACATGTAGCTAGTCGTGCATTTTAACAATTAGTACTATTTAGCCCTACTAATTTGTAGGGCTTTCTTAAGTTAAGTTGTTTATTGTGATTAAATTTAAGTCCTTCGATTAAAGGGCTGGATTTAGACCTGTTCAAACAAAAATCGCAGGTATTGTTCACCTACGATTTTAATAATACTTTTGCTACATATGATAGATCTTATTACTTATAAGATCACATTTGTTCCATTTTTAGTCACCAGATACAAGACCAACAGCTTCACTCTGTCATAGTAGTAAATCGTTTATCATAAGAATACTGCCAGTCTGTTGTCAACATTCATTCCTATAGATACAATGTTACCTTATGTGGTCCATCAGCTTTTAATCAAACTCTAATACTTTATTTATTTCCATCAAAATGGATATCCATCATATACACTTGCTGGAGTTAATTGTTGTGCTAGGCTATTAACAGATCCAGAACATGTACCACAGCCAACGCTAACATTATAATTATCCCGACTAGGGTCTGTAAAATTATTTAATCACTCTTATAGTAATTAAATGGTTATGATACAGTAAGTTTTTTAAGTATAAATAATATTGTAAGTAGGTTTAATAATTCCATTAGAATATTGTTTCATATCCACTAATTCTAATTTAAAACAAGGCTTAATGTTACCGAACAATGAAATTCCTTCGCCAACTATAATAGGATTAATCTTTAGTACTAATTGATCAATGAGTTGATGTTTAAGCAACGATCCCGCTAATTCCCCACCTCCACATAGCCAAATTTTGCAGTTCTCTTGCTGCTTTAGATCCTTGATAAAGTCAATAGAATCTTCTTTGATAAGCTCGACTTCCTCATTGGATTCAAACTGCAAAGAGCTTGAAAAAATGTAATGTTTTATGCCCTTATAGCTAGGTTCACCCGGTTTATTTCCAAATTTAAATCCAAATTCATATGTTTTTCCACCCATCAATAATGATTCAAATTGTTGAATATCTGTTAGAAAATCAGGGACATGATCTCCTTCAAATAAAAACAGAGTTTCCTCAAGATTCCCCGTTAACATCCCTTGATCAGCAATAAAGTTATCTAATGACACTGCAACATGATAAATTACTTCAGCCATTTTGTCATACCCCCAAAAGCAAAAATTTCCTTCTAGATCCACGACCATACTCTCTATTTCAGTTCATGTGGTTTCTAGAAAGCCTCAATGAGATGCTCATTTTCAAACTACGTAGAACACTTTTTACTGTCTTCTAAAAAATCTTATTCAACAACTTTGCTCTTAATAACAATTCTTTTAACTATTATCAGTTTAAACTATACAGTTATTTAACTATATCGCTCTAAAAATAAAAATGACGCATATCCTCAATGCAGATATGCGTCATTTGGAATTAATTTTAACTTGGCCATCAGTACAAAAAATCTTCTCATTAGGTATTGTGTTTTAAATATAAAAAAGGGTCTAATTTTTCATCGTCCCATAAGCTTCCGGCTGACATACCTTTCTTTTTTTTATATGCCCAATAGTTTATTGCACCACTCAATAAGAAAGCCCTACCAAAAATTAAAGACATATAATTTGGAAAGAACAAAAAAGAATATAAAGGGGAAAGTGGCTGCAATTGTAAAACAATAAGTAGCTACTTTATAATCATTTTAGGTGCTACCACCTGCTTGGGATGGATTTATTTCAATTATGTAAACCTATTATCCCAATAAACATATATTCTCGTTTTCGAATCAACACCAATTAATAGTATTTAGAATTTAACGGACTATTTATCGTTTATGTGTCATTATTTTGTAATAAATATGTCTTCCTTGTTCAGATAAAAGTAGATTAGATTACCTTGTAATTTTGGTGCTTTTATAAAGCCTAATTTATTCATCAATCGTTGTGATCTTTCATTCTGTTGTTCCACTGTAGCATCAATCACATCTAACTTCATATATTCAAATCCATATTTAATTATTTCCTGCAACACTTCAAACATTATCCCTTTTCCCCAATAATCACTAGATAAATCAAATCCAATCTCAGCAATAAGTATATTATGAGACTGTCTTAAATAATGAAACCCACAAGTTCCTACGAATTCATTATTACTCTTGGTATGTATACCCCATCGACATCCAGAATCATCTATATGAAACTGAATTAATTCTTTAGCTTCTTTTAAATCCTTGCATGGTTCAATATCCATATATCTTGTAATATTTTCGTCTCTGAAATGTTTATAAACCTCTGTTGCGTCATCTAGAGTTAATAATTTTAAATATAAGTTTTTTGTTTCTAGTGGTGTAAATTCAAGGTTGCTTATTTTTGACATGGTCATTTTGTGCCTTTCTTTTAGTTTTCTTCAGAATTTCTCCAGTTTTTTTAATAACTCTCCTAATGAATTCCATTAATCAATATGCTATTACTATTAATGTTTTATACTAAGGTTATTCATCTTTCAAGCTCAAAAAATGAATAATAAGTTTATACGTATTTTTGTTAACAATATCGACAATAAAGACCTAAGACGAATGCTTACATATGTACAAGTTATTAATCCTTCAGCTTAAAGTGCTTCATTTTTTGTATTTACAGGAAAAGAACCCTCTCAGTATTGTGAATCTTATAGCTATCGGATTATCTCAAAAAAACGGGTGACTCAGAACCCTCGGTACTTTTTACAATATACGATACTAACCCATTTGATGTAAAGCGTTGACTAGTACCTTCTTGAACCGTTCCAAACACAAAATAGGTTGTTGAATCCATCACTGTTGCTCAATTTACATTTTGATAAGTTATATATGCTAATTTATATCTATTAGATGGTATTAGCTTATAGTAGAATTGTATCAGTAGTAACTATTATTTTTGTATCTATTACTGAAATATTATTTAAGGTTGTTGTTAAGTGTAATATTCAAACATCTGGCAAAATTGATAAGTTCATTCCTCCATTCTTCAAACTATTTGAAGCCAAACTTAGATAACAATATCATGACTACATCCTAAGGAGATCCTATTATTTTTTTGGCGTTGAATGTGCTTTTAGACAGATTGATGGGAATAGATATTAAGTGCTCTTTCAGTTAACGTAAAACAGAGAGAATGACGTTAGTATAAATATTAGCTCATGTTAATTCTTTTGATAACATTTTGCTAAACCTATGCAATCCGACTTGGAGGGTTGTAAGAAGACTAGTGCACACACTCATTTGATGGAAGTTAGAAAATGATCTGGGAGGATGTAAAGTTTTAATGAAGTAAATAAAAATAAGTAAAACCCTGATATTTTTCTTCCCTTAGGGTTTTACTTATTTTAATGATCCCGTAATCACAACTACAAGTGTTAAAGCTATGACCCAAAAAAGCCAACCTTTTAGCTCAGGCTTTTTAATATTGTTACTCAACTTTGTCACCTCATTTAGCAATTCTACCTTGGTTAGTGATTTTTTTTCTTCTATTAAGAGCTAATTGCATTATTGATAAATCTTGTTGGATTCTATCTAAAAGATACTCTGCTTTTCTTATTTCGTCGATTGATTTGTTACCTCTGTTATTAAGAGTTTCATCTACATATCCAAGAGCTTTTAAAAGTTCACCAGAAATTTTATCATACTGTTTAATATTCTTTATTTTAATTCCTCTCCCTTCTCTCACCTTATCCACTTTAGCCTTAAAATAGTAGTAAAACGCTACCAAAAAGTACCGTTTTACTAGGCAAAATATGCTATATATAAGTGCATAAAGGGGAAATTTGGTTACTATTATCATACCAAAATACTGAAAAGTGTGATTTTGTCTTGAGAGATGATTTAGGGAGATTAGTATGTAGTATCCTTTAAAATGCTATGCTTTTCTTACGTTTATATGAATATATTGATAATAATTGAAGGGTATTTATTTATAATATTCACCGTGATACAAAAGTTTATATTTCAATCTAACTTATATTTTTTCATTGACTACATTTTTCTCTACATGTTAATTCCCGAGTATCTTCATTCATAACGATATGTGTTATTTCAATCATCTTGATTAGTTCCTTATGTATAACAAACTACTCCTAGATTACAAAATAGTCATTCGATATTACAATACGTAAAATGAAATGCTTATAATTTCTAAAAAGGGGAATGGTATTACGTCCTCAAATGACTGTTCTACTATTCAAAATTTTTATATAGATCATAACAAACTCCGACATCAATCTATCAGGGTTTTCTTTTAACTATAATATTTGTTATGGATAATCACAAAAACTAATACTGTTGAAAATTAACTTAGCTGTATTATAAAAGATACGTAACTTTTTATCACAAGTGTTTTTAATTAAAGTGGCTTCCTTTAAATCCACAAGAACACCCTAAAGCATTATATATACTTACATTAATTAGTCATCTACAGTATTTTTTGATAGAACGCTGACATAATGTTGTCAGTGTTGTTTTTATATAATAATTATTAAGCTAAGTATCCATTTGGAGGAAATAAGATAACTTTTTTGTAAAAATGGTGTTATTTGTTTCATCTAAGTATTAAAATAAAATGAATAGATTTCCAAATTATATACTTGGAAGTTTATCATTTTAAAAAAGGGGAAAGAACATGCTTAAAAAACTAACAGAGAGAATTTATTACATGCCTCATAATAATGACACTGACAGACCTATATTAGGACTTGTATGCGGTGATAAATACAGTTTAATTGTTGATTCAGGAAATTCTCCACAACATGCTAAAGAGTTTTTAGCCGAAGTAAAATCTTTGAATATTCCACCAGTCAAATATTTAGTAATCACTCACTGGCATTTCGATCACGTATTCGGCATAAAGGAGATGAATTTAACAACTATAGGTCATGAAAATACGAAAATAAAACTAGAAGAAATGAGAAATATGAGGTGGGATGATGCTTCTTTAGAAGTATACCTTCAGAATGGTACCTTTAATGAATTTGAGATTAGTTGTATAAAGAACGAAATTCCAGAAAGGGATAGCTTTCTTATAGGAGACTTGGATATAACATACAAAGGAAGCATGGCAATAGATTTAGGTGGCATTAATTGCATCATAAACGATGTTGGAGGAGATCATACTCTGGAATCAACAGTTATTTATATTCCTGAGGAAAAAGTAATTTTCTTAGGGGACTGTGTCTATAACGGAAGGTATAACGGTGATTATGTTTTTACTAAAGAAAAATTATTTCCAATGATAGATAAAATTGAGAAAAATGATATCGAATACTATTTTTGTTCTCATGAAAGTATTTGTGATAAAGAAGAGATGGACGGGTTTTGGCATCAGTTAAAATCCACTGGAAATATAGTAGAAAAGGGTACTTCGGTTGAAGAAGCAAAAAGGAAATTTACCGCTACATATAAAAGACCACCTACTGAAGCTGAATCCTTTTTTATAGGTGGCTTTGTTAATGGGAATAAAGCAATGAAAGAAAAAGCACATCACTAAATTTGTCTATAGCTGCTAAGGAGCTCTCTTTGCCCATTAGCAGCTCTCTATTTATATCAAATACCACTTTCCATTAAGTATATTTTATGTTAATTGTTGGCTCTTCCTGATAAATGATGTTATAACATCATACGTTTGTATCTATAAAACTTTACTATCTAGTTTATATGTGCCACTTGATGTTGTGGGTCGTTACACACAGCACCTGTTAACTTCACCCGGTATAAGTGTTAGTAGTGAGCCTCTTGAATTTGCTAATAGTTTGGTAGGGTTTGTTTTGACTGGTTCATAAGCTAGTGTATAAGCTTCTACTGAATTAACATATGAATTAACACCATTTATTCCGCCTATAGTATAGATTTTCCCGTCTGTTGCTACAACTTCAAATGCATATCTATTTGTTGGTATACTCGTTTTTGTTTCCCACCTGTTTGTTTTCGGATCATATTCTTCAACAGTATCTAAATATTCACCGACATTATTAAAGCCTCCAATAACATATATTTTTCCATTTGATTTTACAACTTCAAATGCGTATCTATTTGTTGGCATACTTGTTTTTGTTTCCCACGTGTTCGTTTCCGGATTATATTCTTCAACGGTATCTAAATATTCACCATTATTATTATAGCCTCCAATAGCATATATTTTCCCATTTACTGTTACAACTTCTAATCCATATCTATTTGTTGGCATACTCGTTTTTGTTTCCCACGTGTCTGTTTCTGGATCATATTCTTCAACAGTATCTAAAAATTTTGCGATAATATTATTATATCGATAGCCTCCAATAGCATATATTTTCCCATTTACTGTTACAACTTCAAATGCGTATCTATTTGTTGGCATACTTGTTTTTGTTTCCCACATGTCTGTTTCCGGATCATATTCTTCAACAGTGTTTTTATATTCAAAGGTAGAATTAAAGCCTCCAATAGCATATATTTTCTCATTTACTGTTGCAACTTCAAATGCGTATCTATTTGTTGGCATGCTCGCTCGCGTTTCCCACGTATTTGTTTCCGGATCATATTCTTCAACAGTATTTAAATCCCCAATAGAATTAAAGCCTCCAATAGCATATATTTTCCTCTTTACTGTCGCAACCTCAAATGCGTATCTATTTGTTGGCATACTCGCTCGCATTTCCCACGTGTTTGTTTCCGGATCATATTCTTCAACAGTATCTAAGTCCCCGTTAGTATTCGAACCTCCAATAGCATATATTTTCCCATTTACTATTTCAACCCCTAAATTTATTCGTTCAGTAGGCATTGTAGAAACTGTGTCCCAGCTACCTTCAGCAAAGCTAGGTAACAATGATATTGATAACAACATTGTTATTGCTATGATTAATGACATAAATAGTTTCTTAGTTAATTTCATGTTTATATATTCCTCTCAAATAATATATTTTTTATATCAATTGATTTTCCAATGTAATATTTTACTATATGTAATCTGTTTATTCTGGTTGACAACAAAGCTCGCCTTTCCCCTTCTCTAATGCAGATTTAAGGCTTCCGAGGACATCTTGCCATGCTTTCTCATGCCATTTATATGCTTCTTCCCAAAATTCTCCGTACCCCCATCCATAATGTTCAACTAAAATGTTAGTTTTCTCTTCTTCTTTTTCAAAAAGTATATTTACAAGTGTGAGATCATCTTGATTGTTCATAATGGAGGCAAATTGATCAGGACCTTTCCAAGTGAATTCTAACTGTTGTTTAGGAACAAATCTCTTTATTTTACAGCCTTTTGTATTCATACATTCAATATTCCTAGATTCAAAATATAACTCAAATGCTCCACCTTTTTTCAGTTCAATTACAGCTTTTGGTGCAAACCATTTAGACACTCTATCAGAAATCGTCCATGCGTGCCAAACAAGATCTACTGGAGAATTAATAGTAATATTTTTAATTAGAGAACTATTTACTGAAGGTGTCAAAAAGATCCTCTCCTTATAATGAATATTTATATTAGTGATATGATTAATTGTTGAAAGTTATCGATAACCGTGAAGATATCAGGTATAGTGTGCTAATTTTAGGTTTGGTAGAAAAATATCATTGATATTGATCAAAAAATAGATTTAAGAAAGTACATGAATGATGCCGAAACTTAGTAAATATTCATTGTTTTGGATCCTATATTGTTTATCATAAGGAGGTTTTATATTTTAAACATGTAGCTTAAGTCATTTCTGGTGGTGACTTAAGTAACAAATTTAAACCGCTATCGAAATTGGTACATGAGAGGCAACCGAACAATCTAGGAAATTAAAGAAAGATTATTAATTGAATCACTTGCGGTTAGCTTCAGGAGAATAAAGAATTCAACGTTAATAAAAAATACATACTAAAAAGCCCGACCTCTCAGTATGATAATTGAGAAATTAGGCTTTTTCTAGACATGAGAGTATCAGTGATATTCCTGACAAAATTATTTCTATTTACTAAACACTTTTATGGAGATTTTAAAAGTATCAAAAGGTAACTTACATTTCATTCATATTTTAATACTTCACATAAAGTGCTCAGAAGGCGGTGATATGCTGAATACGACTTTTGTAGTAGTCCTACACCTATAATAATTTTGTTTTTCAAACATCTCTAGATCCCCCATTTAAAATACAAATATATGCTTCAGTCGCAGCTAATAAAGTTTCTTCCTGGAAATTAAATCGAGGGTGATGATGGGGATAATCAAGTTCAGTGCCAAAGAGCATATATGTAGCTTTTCCCCCATGCTCTTGTACTCGATTCATCATGAAGCTGACATCTTCTGAACCAGACACTGACACTACTGGCAATACTTCTTTAATATACTCACTTGACGAACACCAATCAGTTATTTTCGGTATGAGTGCATCATCACAGACAACTACTTCTGTAACGCCTACTTCCTCAATCGTGTAGGAAACATCATGCATATGTGCTGCCGCTTGAATAATCTGTGTAGCTTTCTCAGCCATATAAAGAGCAATCTGAGCCGTTTCTCCCCGTACTTCTATTTCCATATAGCTGTCCTCTGGGATAATGTTCCGGCCGCTTCCAGCAGTCATTCTCCCTACATTCACGCGGGTTATACCATCATGGTGGCGCGGAATTCCATATAGATGATTAGCAGCAGTTGTTGCAGCTAATAACGCATTTTTTCCAAGCTCTGGATTCATGCCAGCATGAGAGGAGACTCCTCTAAAATAGACATTGAACTTGGTTGAAGCAAGAAAACCTTGTGTTGTTGCTGCAATCGTGCCAACGGGTAATGATTCAATGCCTATGTGTCCGGAATAAAAATAATCGACATCATCAAGCCACCCTTTAGCAGTCATTGCTCTAGCCCCTCTCCCTCCTTCTTCAGCTGGCTGGAATAGAAGAGTAAATCTACCTTTTAGCTGGTCATTATGAGATGAAATATACTTTGCCACTCCCAGTCCAATAGCTGCATGCCCGTCATGACCACAAGCGTGCATAACGTTTTCTTCATTAGAAACAAATTTATTCTTTGAAGGCAGATGCGTTAAATCGGTGGATTCGTTTATCGGTAATGCGTCTATATCAAATCTAAATCCAATATGCTCACCCTTTTTACCTGAGTCCCATGTCGCAACAAGTCCTGTATTGCCTCCCCGCATTTTATCTAGCCACGACTCTTCTACACCCCAGTCTAAAGCCTTTTTCTCATGTGACTCAAGATCAGCAATGGAAGGCACCCCCATACGTGAGCCTTCTAGGAGTACTTCTTTGCCAATATAAAGGTTAAACCCCATCTTCTCTAGCTCTTTTCCTAGTCTGTATGTAGTGATGTATTCCATAAATCCCAATTCAGGTAAAGCGTGCAAACTACGCCGCCATTCGATCAATGTCGGGGTAATATTCTTTAGAAATGTACTGGACATAAAACCACTCCTCAGTTATTTTTCTTTCTAAATACTAACTCTTATCCATTATTGGTATTCTTCATTAAGAATACTATTGATTAAATATTATCTTATTCTCCTAATCTCCTAAATTTATATGCTAAATTTTATCTTACCATAGAGGATTATTAAGCTAACATGGTTACGCTAATTACAAAATTCATTTCTAATATTTTCTTCAACCTTCAGCAATCTCTTATTTAATGTAGAAAGGCGCCATTTTGCGGAATAATATTTTTTTAAAAATATGATATAAATACACTGAAGCTAGACAGGTACAACATCACATTGTAAGATGGGTACATACTAAAAATTGGAGGTTTTTGTTTGTTAAACTTATGTTTGAGCAGGGTATGTAAACTTTCTTAGTGACTTCGTTCATTGAGAAAGTGCCATTTATAGAGTAATAGAGAAGATATAATTCACTAAAAAAGAGGAGACTATAAATGGATATCGTTATTAAAGAAGAAATTTCAAAAGAATATAATATGACAGAAGAAATTGTTAAAAGAGCATTTTTAAATGTAGGTGATAAGAAAGAACACATTCTTGTAAATCGCATAAGAAAATCAAATGCATTTATTCCTGAACTTTCATTAGTTGCAAAAGATCAAAACAATGACATTGTAGGTCATATTCTGTTATCTAAAATAACAATCGGAGATGGTGATAACACTGCCGATTCTTTGGCACTAGCTCCACTTTGTGTTGTTCCGGAATATCAGAATAAAGGCATTGGGAGCCAATTAATTCATGCTGCACTAAAAAACGCAAAAGAGCTTGGCTACGGTTCAGTAATTGTTTTAGGACATAAAGACTATTATCCAAAGTTTGGATTTAAACCAGCTAGTTTATGGAATATCAAAGCTCCATTTGAAGTACCTGATGAAGTGTATATGGCTCTGGAAATAACAGAGAACTCTCTTGAAAATGTACAAGGTATCGTTTATTATTCAAGTGCGTTTTCGGATTAATATCTAGGTGTGATTGCAATAAAAAAAGGTTGCCTTGAAAATGTTTTAAAACAGTTTCTAAGCCAGCCTATTTTTAATTCATATATACTCTACTTATATAGGTTCACGCCTTTATAATTTGAGATCAATCAATCATTCATTTTTTTCGTTGATCTACTTTAGGGAGCTAGAAAAGTAATTCTCAATACCCAAGTATTAATTTTTAGAGAGATTAGAAATTTTTACTCCCTTCAAGCACCATATTGCTGAATAACATTTTCAGCTTGACTGTTAGTAAGGTGAACTTATGGTGAGCAACTAATTCTACTGAGTAAATACATTGCTATCTAATAACTGTTTTGTCAAAAATAAAATAATAAAAATTTAAAATATTCACAATATTATTGGAGGATTTATAATATATACAAAGAATACCTGTAATATGACACTTACAGGAGGTGTAACTTTTTTGAAACTCAAGAAACTATTATTCAATACAGCGTTAACTTTAACCATAGTAGGTTCAGGTGTTTCTGGTGCAAGTGCTGATCCGATAACTATTGATCCTGGGCCTGGTGGTGGTGGTACTAGTGATCCACCACCAATTTGCACAAGTAATGGCACATGTATCCAACCGTAAAATTACCTAAGTTTAAAAGCATGTCATTTAATATGATGACATGCTTTTATTCATCTTTTTTCTATTAAATACCTCAATGTTTGTATCTTCTGGCTGATATTGCCCATATTTTTTGGTGAATAACAATCTATGGTGTCCATTCGTCAAAAACTAATAGACTTCTTAATCATTGTGATGCGTAAATGACTTATTCAACCTATCAAACGATACAAGTAAACCCATGCGCTACAAATGCATCTCATTTGGATTTTGCTTTTTTATAGAATGGTTGCATGTTGATGGGCATGGAGCCTTGTGAAGATTCCATTCTCCCTAGATAAAAGTTCTTCGTGAGTACCATCTTCAGCTATTCCGTTTTCAGTGACGACTAAAATTCGATCTGCTTTACGAATGGTAGCTAAACGGTGAGCAATGACTAAAGTAGTACGGTCTTTGGTCAATTCATTTAAGGCTTCTTGAATGATCGCTTCTGTTTCTGTGTCTAGAGCAGAAGTAGCTTCATCGAGTATTAGTATTCTAGGATTCTTAAGGAACATACGGGCGATAGACAAGCGCTGCTTTTGACCTCCAGATAGCTTTAAACCCCTCTCCCCGATTTGGGTATCATAGCCATTCGGAAGTGAGGCGATAAGATCTGTCAAATGAGCACGTCTTGATGCCTCTTCGATCTCCTCTTGGGTAGCTGATAGTTTTCCGTAAGCAATATTTTCACGAAGTGTACCCGTAAATAAGAAAACATCCTGTTGTACTATTCCAATTTGTGAACGAAGAGATTCCTTCGTCATATCTCTTATATCAATGCCGTCAATAGTAATGGCTCCTTGTTCAATATCATAGAAACGAGGAATTAAGGAGCATATCGTTGTTTTTCCTGCCCCAGAAGGACCTACAAACGCTACGGTCTGTCCTGCTTGAATGGTAAAGGATAAGTCTATTAGAATTGGACGATTCGTCTCATATCCAAACGTCACCTCGTCAAAGGTGATATCCCCTTGTAATGTTGAAACATCTATTGCATTAGGACGATCTTCGATATCCGGTTCCCTATCCATAAGCTCTGTAAATCGTTTGAAGCCCGCCATTCCTTTTGGATATAGTTCAAGGAGAGCAGAGATTTTGTCAATTGGTTTGAATAATATATTAATATAAAGAATAAAAGCAACGAGCTCTCCATAAGATAGTGAGCCTGAAAAACTTAACCATGCACCATAAACTAGAACGAGAAGCGTCATTAGCCGTGTGGAAATATAGATTCCTGAAAGGTTCACACTCATGGTGTTGTATGCTTTTAGCTTAGATTTACGAAAGAATTGATTGTCTTTATTGAATCGTTCAATTTCGTAGTACTCATTTGTAAATGATTGAACAACTCTAGATCCTGAAACACTGTCCTCTACTCTGCTGTTCACCTCTGCGATATTACCATACATTTTTGTCCAAGCAGCATTCATTTTAATATTCGAATAGGAAATGAGCCAAACTAAAAATGGCACAATCAAAATTGCAACTAACGCAAGCTTTACATTAATAGTAAGCATAATCCAAAATGCTCCAATAAACGTCATAATAGCGATAAATAAGTCTTCAGGTCCATGGTGAGCAAGCTCTCCAATGTCCATTAAATCATTTGTGACTCTACTCATAATATGTCCAGTTTTCGTATTATCGAAGAAACGGAAGGATTGTTTTTGAACATGGTGAAACAATTCTCGCCTCATGTCAGTTTCAATATTAATTCCAAGCTTATGCCCCCAATAGTTCACTACAAATTGCATACCCGAACTAAGTAAATAGAGGACAAGAAGACCTATGGAGACAGCTATAATGGTACTCCAATTTCCTTCAGGTAATAGGGAATCAATAAACCATGATACTGCGAGAGGAAAGCCGAGTTCCAAAAGTCCAACCAACACAGCACAAACGAAGTCTAGATAGAACAGCTTCCGGTGAGGTCGGTAATAGCTGAAAAATCGTTTAATCATTTAATAGTCACCTCAGCATTCTAGTATTAAATTTCAATCTTTCATTGTATCTATAAAAAAGTTTGATAAAACAATTTAATAAATTGTTGTTTTATCTAAACTCAAATTAATAGCGGATGAATTGGCTCTCCGTCTTATGTAAAAAAAACGTTTGCTATTTACAAATCCTAGATATTAGAACATCATAAAGGATTCAAAGTATCATTTAATAGTTACAATAATATTGCTCAAAACATAAAGAAAGACGCTTTCAGTATTATAACTTAACAGCACCATTTTGTGGAATATTTCTTTTCTTATTTCATCTCATCAATGGATATGCTCTTCATGTGATAAAGGACTTCACCTACATTACCCAACGTTGATAAAAGTTTACCAGAAATTCTTTCTTGATTTCTAATATGCTTTATTTTAATTCCTATAGCTGCTCACACTATAGTCTCAAAAAAGCAGTAAAACGCTACAATAAAGTAGCGTTTTACTTGGGAAAACATAATATATAAAAGTGCATAAAGGGGAAATTTGGTTATTATTATCATACCAATTAACTAAATATTGTGATTTTGGCATAAAAGGCTATTTAGCAGGATTGGCTAGTGGTTTTGTTTAAGTTGCTTTAAACTTCTTTCACTTATATAAACATATTGATATTTGTAATATTAAAATTCAAGTACATTACATACATGCAAAAATGGATTTACAAAACACTGGTCATACTTTAATTGATTTTCTAACTTCAAAACCTTCAGTTAAATTACAACAAGTACTTATTTTTCAGAGAAGTTCGATACAGAATTCCAATTTCCGTAATGTATTTCACCTAACACCACAACAGATATACTACATGATATCTGTTGTGATTTCCTGTAAAACTAAGTGTTTTCAATATTGTTTATTTCAATGACCCAGTAGTGATTGCTTCTATATTACACAGAGTGATGGAAAGTGGAGCATTTTCAGTTGTCTCAGTCCCTTGCAATACAAAGTTTGAAATCGTCCAATCATCATCAAATTCATATATACTCCCACTAATTCCTCTTACGCAAACAGCTTGACCTAGATATTGAGTATAGTTAGAATTTGCTCCGATAGTACAACAATCACAAGTGGTAATTTGCTTTACTTCTTCTTTGACTATAGACTTACAACCACAAGGTGATGTTGATACCTTATAATTTGCCATTTGATCACCCCCTTAATGATTATTACTCCATGTTATGCTTCACTGCAATTTGATGCATGGGGTAATGCGTATATATCACAATAGGTCTATACACATTTTCCATTTACTAGTCAACAGTACAAAAAATCAAAATTATATTGCATACTCTATTTCTATAAGTTGATACCTTATATCTTGCCATTCGGCACCTCTCGAGAGCTTCGGGAGGGTACATAATTATTAAATCTAAACTTGTATGTATTACCTAGTACATACAGAGATAATTTGCATAACATAATGTACGGCCAACTACACTCATATAAACCTCTCTAAGCATGCCTCCTTTACTGATCGGCACAGGGAGGTTACATATTTTAAGGAGATGTAACATATATAAATTAGATTGTTTGGGTGCATAGTTTCATACAGTGGGGTAGGTCAATTTTGGCAGATACATACCCTCTCACCCTCCGTGTCCAACGGCCTACGGTAGAGAGGATCTTTTAGTTAATCACCTCACAGCTTATATGTTTCATAAGATTTTTTGATTATAGAGTTTTTTTGCGTTTATTATAAGATAATGAATACATAATCTTTCAATAAAGGAGTATATGTCCTATGCATATGTAATTTGATTCTCTTAACATGTGAAGGTCTTATGTTTTACCTCCTCAATTTCCTGGTTTTATTAACTAAATTTCGATTGTCGTTACAATAATTTATTGGTTTAAACAATACTGTTCAAAACATAATGAAAGACACTTTTCATTATCATTTCTGTAATAGTGCACCCCTATAAGAGTATCCTACAGCTTTTAATATATTCCCTCCTTTCCTGGTTAGTTAGTTTATCCTATTTCTTTTTAGACTCCATCTTTTCACCTCAGTATGGCTGATAATAACCTCACACAATTTCACATAGAAAATACACGAGAACTACATGCTAAAATTGTATAAATAACTATGTAAGAAAAACTATTTTAAAGGAGTGTTTCAAATGAAGAACTTATTATCTTTAACATTAGCAGGTGGAGTATTAGTGAGTGAATTAATTGGAGTCTCAGCGACTGGTGCACAGACAACACAAGATTTAGACGAAAGACTAGAGCCATATGCGACGGAATTTGAAAATGGTACAATGGGATTTGATCTATCAGAAATTCCCCAAGATTTACTTAATGAATTAAATGACAGTAACCTTTCAAGTGGTAATTACGAACTGATTGCTATTGAGACTATTGACGAGGAAACAGGTTCTAGCTTGTCAGTTGAGGAATTTTCTAAAGAATTCTTCACTATTGAGATAGATGAAGAAACCGGTGAAGTAATCGGTTCTAGTTTGTCTGATGAAGAACTAGCTAAGTTTTTAGAGGAACGGGAAAATGCTGGACCAGTTGAAGTTGAAGAGATTGACTTAGGCTCTGAATAAAAAACATGACTGAAAACACCGATTTCCAAAGTGAAGTCGGTGTTTCTATATTAACCACATTGTCCATTGAGTTTACTATAAACCTGTACTCTTTTTTTATTTAAACATTTTCCAATCATGCACAATCTACCATATGTTCTATTAAAATTCTACTTACAAATTGTTTAAACAAAATCAATATTACATTAATTTAATAACACAATCATATATACAGTACCCATTAAATTTAGGATGTTATTTATTTTGTCAACTGCTTTGATTGAGGTCAGAACTCATAGCTTTATTTTCTAATTGAAAACTTGATTTGAAGGAACAAGTAGTTTAGCTATAGCCCTCGGTGGTAAATTTTATATATAATCAAGACTTATCTTGGTTTTACTAACATATGATTTAAAGGCTAACGATTCCACAGATAATTTTTAACTCATTTCGATTCTTTTTCGTCTTTTGAAAACCTTGTTTTGTATCAATAATATAAACTGTCTTCATTATCCAGATCCGTATATATACAGAGTTGAATTGTATAGGTCCTACTATGCCTTTCTCCTCATACTCAGTACCATCACTTAATTCAGTTTCTGTCCTAATAAGCCACTTGTTTCCTATTCCGAATTCTATATACTTCAAAAGAAACTCTCCTAACCTATTGTTTAATAAACACACCTAATGTAATTGCAATATCGATAAAACAATTAACCCTACTTAAATTGATCCTATTATTGTATGACGGAATGTTTCTCTATCATTTTTTATCGCTTTTACTAAATCAACACAAACAATAAAAAATAGAATAGGTGGAATTAAATGAAAAAAATGCTAATAATTTTTCATCTATAACCACATTTCTCCTCCATTTAATGTTTAGAGTAGTTTAATTTAGTATCTTGTTACCCAACTATTATTGTGTTTCATTAAAATTTCCAGGTGTCGCTTTGTTATAATTGACAATATTATTTTCTCTATTACATATATGTCATAACAGGAGCAGGCTTTATAATGGATGCATTTACACCATTTATAGGATTATTTTTTACTTGTTTTTTCTCATAATCGGCATAGCTATTTTATATTGGGTGATTAAACTAGCTGTTAATAACGCCATCAATGAATCAAAAATGAATAACTAGCAAACATGATTAAATTTTTCACCTTCAAATTTTTTGGAGGTGTTTTTCATCAAACATTTTTGTTATTTCGTTTACTTCACCACTTGCAATTTTATGAAGTTTTCTTCTTTTATAAAGAGTTTTATATAGTAGTGATTACAATAGGTTTGGACGTAAAACATTTGATTCTTCCATTTATTTTTTGACTCTTCCCCTTTCCGTAATTTATTTAGTTGTAAAAAAAGCTGTTAAAAAAGTAAAGATGAATCTAATACTTATAAAATGGTCCAAAGAAACTTAGATAAAATAAGTGAAAAATATTAACTAATCTTCTCACCTTCCATGACAATGGAGGTGTTTTTTTTAGATAGGTAGATTTAATAACCACTATGTTTCTTTTGTCTAATAACTTTTGACAACTTCCAATTCTAAAAATCGTAAAGCTACATAAATATATATCTGACTTTAGATTTGAAGGGAGTAAAAAAATTATGGCATTTGCATATATAGCTAATTTTGCATCTTCCACAATCTCTGTCATAGATACTAACGTTCATTCCGTAATTGCTACAGTAATACTTAATAGTTCTCCAGCTTTCATAAGCTTTTCACCAGACAGTCAGCTAGCATATGTCTTAAGTACACCAATTTCATTTACTAATAAAACTGTTTCCGTTATTGATGTGAAAACTCACACCTTAGTATCTACTGTACCTGTTGGTTTAAGCTTTAATTTGTTATTATTCAACTCTAGCGTAGTTGCTATTTCACCAGATGGAAAATCTGCGTATATTACAAACCTTATTGAAGGAACCGTTTCCGTTATTGATGTGAAAACTCATGCTACTATCTCCACACTACAAGTTGGCTTTGCCCCCAACTCATTAGCAATATCACCTGACGGAAAGTCTGTCTATGTTACAAATCTAGGAGAAGATAAGGTTTCAGTTATTGATACAAAAACACAAGCTGTAATTGCTACTATAACAGTTGGTAATAATCCAGTATTTGTTGCAATCTCTTCAACATAAAAATGAGTATCCATAATTCATATTTCAAAAGTGATAACATAAATTGCTGAATTTTAAATTAAGTATCTATAATTGATGGAATACATAGAAAGGATGAAAATATTGAATAAATTAAAACAGCCTTATAAACAAAGACCTATTCGTTTTATGGAAATACTCAACCACCATGATTGGAAATTAAAAGTTTATGGTATTTCTTATGAAAACGAATTGCCTAATCCTGATTTAATTAACCATGCTAAATCAGTCACTCTCTCAAAACTACCTGCAATTTCTGATATTGTTTATGGGGTAGGGTATATTGGAATCCATGATGGACGTGATTCGAATTTCGTATTTTTAGATTGGTGGCAAGATGAAAATGAGCTTCATCACCATGTTTTCATATCCCCTAAAGACAATCCTTCTGCGTTGATTGAAATGACTCATACAGGAATTTCAGCATGCGTTTGGGATTTAAAGATAATTGGATTTGAGAGACAAGCTTGGTTGGATTCGGTATTAAATAACCCTAAAGGACTTCCTGATTTAAATTCCTATTTAAAGTCTCATCTGAATGGAGATTTTTGATTGATGCTGAAGTTAATCATCAATATCATTAGTTGAAAGAATTAATTCTGGAGTTTCCTTAAATTTTACGTTTTGTACTTGAACATTTATCAGTTGCATCATTGAAACAATTTCGCATTTATTATTAATAACAATTTCAATAAAAGGACTGATTTGGTTTTGGATATCCTTGATTAGATTAAATCGTTTGTCTTTTTTTAGTTTTGCTCAAGTATAACTCAGCCATGAGGATCGATGAAGCTACTGCCTTGCACTGGACAGACTTGCACATTGTGAGAACGATTAATATTTCGGTTTGTCTCATCTAGTTAATGAACTTGACGTTCTATAAACCTTCCAATATATTTACCTGCTAACTGGAATAGTCTACAAAAGTTGGTTATTGCTTCTTTTCCATATTAGAACATCGGATTTTACAAAAGGGAAGAGGTAATTTCATTCCATATAATTGTATATTTAATAGGTGCTTTGATACTCTAAATTATTATGTATTACTTCGGACTTTTTTTCAATTTTGTTTTATATCCTACATAAATCAATGGGGACATGCATACGAATAGTTGCCGAAATTATCGCTCATTCATATTTACAACAATTTTAAGATATGGACTCCCAACCCCAATTTTAATTTGTAAGTATTTAATTATTTGTTAATATTTAGTTATGAATAAAAATTATACACTTTAATTTTATGCTTCCTTATGTAACCTAGACATACTCTAATTTGTCTAGGTTTTCCTTTACATTTCTACTTCTTTTATGCGAGTAACGCAGCACGTTGAAATAGCAACGAAAAGTGTTATACCATCTCTGACATCTTCAACTATTACAATTCCTTCACCTACTTCTTTAACAGTTACTGGCGCATTTTCGAATAAGAACGTTGGTACTAGCGCACTAATAATTACTTTCTTATCTATTAAGCATTTTAAACGATCTGTCGCTGGATCTTCAATACATTTACAAACACCACCACTCCTTTCTGATGGAATTAATTCTATGTCAGGATAAATGGCATTTACAGTAACAGCTTTTACCTGACTGATCGGAAAGAAACCTTCCGAGGTATCTACTCCAAATTTATTAACCTTTTCTATCAGAATTGGTTGGAAACCTGAAATGGGATCAAAATTAAACACTTCATTTTGTGTTGCTAGTACTGCAAAATTCCCCTCAAGTTGCTCTAGCACTCTCTTCATTGGAGTGGCACAACAATCACAAAAATTCTCATTTGTTTTTCTGCAAACTAAAGTTCCTATTGGATCTCACCTCCTCCTTTTATAATCATCATATGAATATAGAGGTTGAAAGGTGTGGACAATCATTCTACCTAAAGTCTGCAGCCATAATGTCCGTAAAGAATTGTCAATTCTCAACGTACCAACCTTTTTGTTTATGTCTACAAATCAGTTGCAGGATCTCCCTTTTCTACTTTCCTCCTTCTAATAGACAAAAAACTTTTCGTAATTAATAATTTAAACAAAATAATAATGGTAGTTTTATCGACTCATACCCTAACTCCTTTTTAATATGGTTACACACCTAATGATAATCGTCCAAGCATTACAGATAGATGTACATATGTTATTTAATGATTAATAAAAAAGGAGTGGTTATTGATGGAAAGTAATAATATTAATCTTACGAATTTTAATGAACAAGACTTACCAAAAGAGGATCAAAAGTTTTCATTTGCTATCGATAAGAATGGAGAAGCTATAAATCCCATGGTTGTTGAACAACAAGATGAATGTAATAATGTAATTTCATTTTGTTGTACGAGTGTAGTCCCAGATGGATTCCTTCTACCAACAATAGATCAACTGTGTATCTCTTTCGACTTTAGTGATTTGGATTGTTGTTTAGAAACATTCCAATCAACAGGGGTAGTAAACAACCCGTGCAATGGTACGTTAGAATGTCCTATTGACATAGAAGCAGTTCGTCTGGTTGGCTGTGCAAGAATGCATGCAAACTTTGGTGAATTAAAACCCAAAAAGGGTATCACACTTAATATTTCAAATACACCATGTACAATTTGTTGTGATACTACAACATGTGTTGACCAAATCATTGATTTTACATGTGGTCAAAAACCACCTTGTCGTGATTGTTTTGATATCACAGGATTTATCCCAAGTATTGATCTTACAACTGATCCATGTGGAAGACAAATTGTAATATTGAAAGTTGATTTAGTTGTAGATTTTACGGGTTGCTCCCCTAGAGAATGATTTTTCAACATTAATTCACCTGGAATTGAAAATGTGCTTTTTAATCAAACCTCAGTAGTTAATAAAACACTATCGACTGAGGTTTTTGAGGAGCATTTGGAAAATGTCCTCGATTTTTTTGTCTGGTTTGTGGGCCTTTATAGAACAATCTTTTTAGACAAATGTCCCAAACAAAAAAAACGCTAGAGCTCACAGCCTCATTGTGAACTTGCGTACGGAATACTCCCACTAGCAGAGAAACATATCAGATTAGAAAAAAAAACTTTTAAATTTATATCCTTGAAATAATATGAAACTTTTTCTAAAATTTTTGATTCTTTTTTCCTCTAAACCCCTCTATATCATCGTTCTCTTCAAGTTCTCCTTCTAAAACGATTAAACTAAAACATCGCTCCATTCTATATGGCACACCTATTAAAAACAGAATAACTTTGATTAGCTAGGACCATGATCACTGTATGGTATTCTTCCCCAGCTTAATGATACTACACCAACTTTTCTTCACAAGATGTCTACTTTTAATCCAATTGATATTTTATGGAATAAAACTTCAATTAATTTTACTAACCAATTGAATAGCAAGTTCTGTAGATTCGATTAGTGATTTGTTTCCTTTGTATTTCCTTATTTCTAATGCTTTTATAAAACAATCTTCTGCCTCATTTAGAAGGTTTAACTCTAAATAACATTTTCCTTTATGTTGTAATGCAAAGTCGATGTAGAAGTCCTTTTCAGCACCTTTACATTTGTACAGTGCTGTATCAAACATTTCCAAAGCTTGTTTATGCTGATTATTGTATTTTAAGCTTCCCCAATTCGTATAAGAGCAACTATTTCTTTAGATAACTTCTGCTCTTTGGATGCAAATTCTAAACACCAATTTAAATAAGGCATGGCTCTCTTTGGTTCTCCGTAAATCCTCAGAAAGTTTCCCATTACTCCGTTCAGATAATATTTATCTTCAACGCTAATTTTTGGATCTTGTAAGGCATCTTCTATTTCATAAATCACTTCTCTAACCTTAATAGGAGAAGAAGTTTGCTCTCGTAAAAATTGGCTCTCATCAAAATATAAAGTATTAGTTACTAAATTAATCTTTACTTTTAGATCATGAATAGAGATAATCTCCACCTCGGTTTCTTCATCATAAAAAATGTTTGCTGAACACTACAAATTTCTATGGATCAACCTAATTAATTTGTTACTTTCTAAATACCAGTCTTGAACCTTCTAGTGTCCCAGAGGAACTTCAGTGCTAACAGGCCTCATATTTATTAGTTTCACACCAATAATAAATTTTAAAAGTCCATCAATAATGGCAAATACGAGAAATGGCACATCTATAATTAATAAACCTAGAATTCCGTTTAAAATTGTGAAGCTACCTAGAAGAATCATCATTTTACCTTGAGAGAAGTAAAAACCGAAAAAGTGAATGCCTACTGCAATAAATATACTTAACCAAAACAACCTTAAATTATCGAAGCCGATGATAAACCCACAGGCTGTACACAATAGTACATTTAACAGAGTGAATAAATTATCCATCTTATTCTGAAACTTTTTATTTTCACCATATGCCAATTTCCTATTAACAAATGGTAAACCGAGAATAGCTATAAAACCAATTAAGTAACCTATTCCTAAAATGAAAGGTTGTATTAATAAATCTCCCCCAACAAGAGCTGAAAAAATAATTATGATGCCGACGTAGATTAACCACACTCCACCAGTTCTTTGTGTAGGGTACTTCGAAATCTCATCTTTATTTTTTCCCACAATACCCCTCCTGAAATATTCTGAATTTTTAAAAAACATACTTCATAGTAAAATAGTCATTTGTAACTATCTTGAAACCATTCCCTGTCCTATTGATAAATTTTAATACCCTGCTCTTACTTATTAACTATGTTCATTCATTGACCAACAGTTATCAGATTGATCACTAAACTTGTACTAGCTTTAAATGTCATCCTTAAAACAAACAGATGCTATAGACGTAAGTTGTAAGAATTTTTTAAGAATTTAATCTCCTCAAATACTATTTTCTACTAAATATTGGATTATCCTCTAAATAAACACATAAGACTACATGTAATTCCAATGTATTGAAACAAATATCAAGAACTTGTATTTTATTTGTATTTTCAGGTGAATTAGAATTATAAATCGATACAAATTTTGCCTCGATATTTAAAACGTTAATACCGACATATATTCAGGGATATCAAGAATGGTTAAATAACGGTCCTTTAGGTAAAGGAAACACCAAATAGTCCTAGGCTACAATTACTCGTAAAAATGTCATTATAAAGGGATATTTTTAATGGCTCTATAATAGTAAATATATAGCAACACCATTAGATGAACATTTCAAAAGTAGTAGTATACACGGTCAAGATCGTCATGATAGTGTATTAACAGATCTTGAGGTTAAACAAATACTGGATTACCATAAAAACAATCACAACTCTTTTTAGCATTACATATTGTCTCAATCTTGGTATATGCTTAAAGATTAATAAACTAAGTGGCTTTACTAATCTTTTTTCTCCCTCGTCTTTCCATAAGTCCACTTAATCCTTCATTTTAATAATAATTAACTCTGTGTTGTACGTTTTTACATATCAACTTTGTATCTTCTCTAGTTGCTTAACTTCAGCTAAATAACTTTCGTGAGCATATAACATTAATTCACCTCTAAATGACTAAGTAATATTCATAAAATATCCAATATTTCAACTAGTAAAGTATAAAAACAGCATTATAATTGAAGAAAGGAGGCATTATTATGGAAAACCTAAAAGAATTACTTGATTGTTTAGTTACACCACCTCACCTTGAATCCAACGATCATGCACATAAAATAGAATTTACTTTAATTGACTCGGCCGACCTATATACTTCTGAATTTCTTCAAAAATATACTAGATTTAAAAATCATAGTGAATTCTTTGAGAGTTACTCTTCTATATTTCCAGACACCTTTACTCCGTTATCAGAACAAAATAAATTTATGCAGACAAACACATCTTTTGAAACTTGGGATGAGATGTACGAATTGGCACTAGAACATTGGGAACATAGGAATTCATAGATAGCTATTTGTTCGTTATTTAAAATCATGATTTCATCTACAATGAGATTTTTCACTCTAACATGTAGTATATAATAATGATAATGGTGTGATATAAACATTCTCTCTATTAAAGCTCCCTATCAAAAATAGAGGCTGGGACAAAACCCACCTCTGAGATGAAAAAGCGGGTGAAATTTTACAAGAAGTAAAATTTCACCCGCTTTGTTTATTTTGGAATTAAAATAAGGACCACTTCTGATAAAATAAAGTTACCACACCAAATTTCATCGGAAAGAAGGGTCCTTATGTTTAAACATTATATCATGAATCAATTAATTTTGCCTTTAGATCTAGAAGTAAAATTACAAAAGAACGATATTGCCTTCCATGTCCATCATTTAGTTGAAAGTATCCCTCCGGAAGCGTTTGAACCATTTCTCCGAAATGAAGGCTGTCCTGCCTATCATCCACGCATGATGCTTAAAATAATTCTATGTGCCTACACGCAATCTGTCTTTTCTGGGCGCAAAATTGAAGCCCTATTAAAAGATAGTATTCGTATGATGTGGCTAGCTCAAGGATATGAACCAAGCTACCGCACAATCAACCGATTCCGTGTTCAACCAGAAGTGAAAGAATTAATACGTGAATGTTTCGTCCAATTCCGTTGCCAATTGATCGAAGAGAAACTTATTGATCAAGAAGCGATTTTTATTGATGGTACAAAAATCGAAGCAAATGCGAATAAATTTACGTTCGTCTGGAAGAAATCCATAGAGAACTATCATGAGAGTTTAATTGAAAAGTCAAACCAGCTGTACAATGAGTTACTTAAGAATGAAATCATACCTGAAATTCAACGTGAAACGGCTGAACAGTTATCATTGGATGAGCTCGCTCAATTGGTTCAAAAAGTAGACGATGTCGTAACCAAGTATGATAAACAAATTGAAGATACGTCAGACGTTTCAGAACGAAAAGCCTTAAGAAGTGAACGTAAGTATCCAAAACAAATTCGAAAGCAATTGATTGATTTCGTCTCACGTAAACAGAAATATCAACAAGACTTAGAAACCTTTGGCTCACGTAATAGTTATTCTAAAACAGATCCCGATGCGACATTTATGCGAATGAAAGATGATTATATGAAAAACGGACAATTGAAAGCTGGTTACAATGTACAAATCGCAACGGAAGGTCAATACACACTTGCCTATAGTTTGTTTTCAAACCCAACAGATACACGTACATTAATTCCATTTTTAGATGAAATTGAGCAACATTATTTCGAGTTACCGAACCACATTGTTGCAGATGCAGGTTATGGTAGTGAACAGAACTATAATGATATCCTTTCTAATAGAAAACGAGAAGCGCTTATTACGTATAACTTATATTTAAAGGAACAAAAGAAAAAGTACCGACAAAACACATTTAATCCCGAAAATTGGGAGTATGACGAGGAAACAGATACATATACATGTCCTAATCAAAAGCGCCTTCAATTTCAATATCATTCTATTCGCAATGACCGTACAGGATTTGAACGGAAGTTCAAAGTCTACGAGTGTGAAGACTGTTCCGCATGCCCATTCCGTTCATTATGTACAAAAGCAAAAGAAGGCAACAATCGAAAACTAATGGTGAATGAAAAATGGGAACAGCAAAAAGAATATGTAAGAGCGAAGCTTTCAGAAGAGACAACGAGTGCCATCTATCGAAAACGAAAAATCGATGTGGAACCAGTTTTTGGATTTTTGAAGGCGAATTTGTGTTTCTCTCGATTTTCTGTACGTGGAAAATCGAAGGTGGAAAACGAAATGGGCCTTGCGTTAATGGCAGTGAATTTAAACAAAATCACTGCAAACAAATAAGGTAATAGAGGTCCTACCACTCTAAATAGAAAAAAGGTGAATTTGAGCTCACTCAAATTCACCTTTTTCATTTTTTGAGGCTAGTTATGTCCCAGCCTCCTGTTAGTTTAAAAAACACATTTATTAACTTTTTTTCTTCCAATGTAAAGTAAGTGAGAGAATAATTCAAGGATATAAGGGTCGTTTGCCTTTTACATAAGCAACTTTATTATATTATTTTGTCAAAACTCTAGTTCCCCTTTGTCCCTCCAGTAATTGCAATTATCGCAACACCAACATAGGTGTTTTCATATAGATTTTATTTTTTATAAATTTGTAATAAAAGAATTTCCTGTTAGTATTTGATTAAAGGAGAGGTTGTAAAACATGAGTGCTTATATCACTTTTCTCGCTGTAATAGTTATCATTACTTTTCTTTCAGTTTTGCTATATAGAGTAAGCAAGAATAAATCAAAAAAATTTATGAAGTATATACCATCTACTGTTTCTTCATTAAGTATTGGTTTGGTTTATTTAAAAATGTCATATGTTTCACAAGGATATGATCCAATTATTGATATGGTTGTGATTATTTTTCTGTCAATTGTATTGGGATTTTCCTTATTGGGTGCAGTTTTAATAGATATAATAAATAGAAGAAAAGAAATTTCAAAATAACAAATTAAAATTAACCTCTATATAGGTCCTTATATGCATTTCTAAGCATATCTACTGTTATACAACTTGAGTTGTGACACGCTGAAATTAGCTTCTGTTTCCATACAAATGCTAAATCCTTGACTAATTCGAGCCAATTGCCTAAATAATGAGTTTCTACCTCTTTGAGCTGCGAAATTTAACGCACTTGCATGAGTAATTAGTTTTCTGGCATCTCCACTTATTCATAGGGACTCCTCTTCAATCGAAGCTGCCATCCCGGATGGGACGCCAACAGCCAAGAGTACCCTCCTATTTTTGGATCTTATTACAAAATACTTGTATTAGCCTTAATGGGTTCTAGTAATGAATCCTATCCATTGTAATATTGGAATAATATTTTATTGCTAATCTTATAACGATCTACTTTGATATTAAAATAAAAGATTTATTTTTCTTGCTGTTTTTCATAGTAGTCTTGAACACTATAGGATACAAAGCCACAATCTGTATACAATTTCAAAGCATTTTGATTCGATGTTTCTACATCTAAAAAAATCCTATACCCTTTTTCTTGCTCCCATAACACCGCATTTATTAATGCTTTTCTACCAATGCCTTTTCCTTGATGTGCTGGCAATATTGCAAATCCATATATCCAAGATTCTTCGTTGCTACGATCTATTGTAATTTTCCCAACCGTTTGTCCAACATAATCAATCATATAAAAAGATCTCGTTTCTTCTTCTTTAATCCTTTTATTAAAATCTATCGCATCTTCTCGTTCAAAATTAAAGCATTGCACATCTAATTCAACTTCGAGTTGTTGGTCTTCTTTTCTTGCTTTTCGAATCACTACATCTGGTGAAAGTGATAATGAAGTTTCTTTAAGCTTCATTTGATACTCTGAAAAGCGATAAGTATATAGATTCTTGTTCAAAAAATGTTTTGCAGAAACGGACTCAGCAGGAGCATTGAGTAAAATACTAGAGAATCCCCCCTTATTACATTCTGTTAAAGCTTCTTGTAACAGGATGGAGAAAATCCCCTTTCTTCTATATTTCGGGTGAACCATTCCACAGATCTCTATCTTAGTACCAAACCAGTACACTCCTAAAAAACCCACTAGTTTTCCGTTCTCCTCATGAAAGAAATCTCTTTTCTCTTGCGAGTTTCGTGTTCTTAATACATCCCAATTTAATTTCAATAATATTTGTTCTTCTGTTTCGCATATTTCTTGTAGTTCTTTAATTTGATTTAACACATGATCACTAAGCACTGTGAGTCTCTCCTTTCCCTTCTCTGCTAATTTTATATTAATTTCAACAAATATACACTTAAACCTGTTAACAACATTTAATCAAATTAAAGCAAGTTATTGTGAAGGAACTACAATAGTACTTGTGTTCATGGTTCATCAATAATCAATTTATTTTCCCATATATTCGTCACACCCAGTATATTCAATATGAATATTTATAATTATTCTTTATTTTAATCCACACCTTATTATCATTATTCACAATCTAAAAACACTCCAAGGGTGTTTTAGTCTTATTTAAAAGGCATTTTACTAGCGATATCTATTAAATACTGAATAAGAGTAATTAAATATGAAAGCAACAATATAATTATTGGAGTTAGTATAGTTTTATGGACACAAAAACGTTAAGTACTTAAAATGTACTTAGAAAGGTTGTGTCCGGATGGGAAACAAAAATACAGGCAAAAAATATACTCAAGATTTCAAGAAGATGATCGTTGAACTCTACCGTTCTGGTAGCTCTGTCAAAGAACTTAGTAATGAATATGGCGTATCGGAAGTAACTATTTATAATTGGAATAAGAAGTTCTCTCCTATTGAAACAGAAG
The DNA here is from genome assembly GCF_046557775.1 of Nanhaiella sioensis. Taxonomy (NCBI): domain Bacteria; kingdom Bacillati; phylum Bacillota; class Bacilli; order Caryophanales; family Bacillaceae; genus Nanhaiella; species Nanhaiella sioensis. The sequence continues at coordinate 4,196,972 of NZ_JBKAEG010000001.1, read as the reverse complement.
ATGGTTCAAGCCTTACTGCTGACGATATTTCAAAGATGCAAAAACAGATGCTTCGTCTTCAAGAGGAGAATGAAATCTTAAAAAAGGCTATGGCCATATTCGCGAAAAAGTAAATTCAGACGAGCTAATGGGCTTCATCCAAGAGAAAACGACAGAACATCCAGTGTCACTTATGTGTGAGGTATTGAATATACCTCGCAGTACATATTATCAATCATTAAATAAGGTTGAATCAAAACGTGAAAAAGAAAATAGACAAATCACTGAGCGAATGACAACGATCCATAAAGAGAGTAAAGGACGTTATGGGGCTCCAAAAATTCACCATCAACTAACAGAAGAAGGAATACACATCAGTTTGAAACGTGTTCAACGTTTAATGAAAAAAGCTGATATCCACTCTATTGTTAAAAAGAAATTCCGTCCATATAGTTCAAATGAGAAAGTTGTAAATCGAGAAAACATCTTGAAAAGAGATTTTTCAACTGCATCAATTAATGAAAAGTGGGTGGCTGATATAACTTATGTGCATACGGTGAAAGACGGATGGTGCTATTTAGCATCGGTGATGGATTTACATTCGCGAAAGATTGTCGGCTATTCCTTTTCAGAGGAAATGACAACAGACGTCGTAATAAAAGCTCTAGAAAACGCTTACGTAACTCAATTACCACCCGAAGGGTTAATTCTACATACTGACCTAGGTTCACAATATACAAGCCAAGCATTTACTGATCGTATTAAATCTTATGGTATAACACACTCCTTTAGCCAAAAAGGATGCCCTTATGATAACGCCTGTATTGAATCTTTCCACGCTATATTGAAGAAAGAAGAAGTAAATCATGTTCAATATCTAGACTATAAAACTGCCAATATCGCCATCTTTGAATTTATCGAAGCATGGTATAACAGAAAAAGAAAGCATAGCAGCATTGCTTATAAAACACCCCAAGCAATAGAAGAACTATTCAAAGACTCTGCATAAAACTTAATCTTTTTGTGTCCAAGATATTGACTCAAATCCATTATTATACTAACTGTGACATAACTTGCGTCACCAAGCATGAATGCAAAGATAAGAAAAAGAACAAAACTAATAAAAATTGATACAAAGAATGTCGCAATATTACGTGACATATATGCACTCTTTTCTAACGGTATGTATATTTTTACTTTACAACTGAAAAATATTTGATTATAAATGCCTCCTCTAGGATTTTGTTTATTGCCGTTTGATCACATTATACATTTCAAGATAGAAAATTGAATTCAAAAATATTATTTAGTTACTGCGTCCTTTACTATAATAATGTTATTTTAATTTACAAAAGACTAATTTCGAAAATTTAGCTTTCGGTACTTTATTGAAAAAAATTTCCTTTATAATAAACATATATAAAAGGGGGCTGGATCTATGAAAGATAACGTATTAGCGATATCACTATTTTCTTTAGCTATTTGTGTAGTAATAGGTAGCTTGTTTATTTCAAATGGGTTGAAAGAAAGTAGTCGGTTACTAGCTGATCATCTCCAAACTATTGATTTACAATCAACAATTCAATTAACGGAGAATAAAACTAATTCAACAGAACCATCTACAGACTCGTCATCAGAAAATCAACTATTAACACCTGAACAATTTGGAGATTATTTAGGAATAAGTGAAGATCAAGTAAACCTTTTTCTCCCTGATTCCAATGGTGATAGTCCAATCCCATATGTGAAAATCGGGAGTAGGGTTTACTTCCCTAAGACTGCAGTTGATAAGTGGTTAGTTAATGTAGAAACTTTCACTATTTCTAAAGGGGATGTCCAATAGGTGATAGATAATGTTATTGCATTATCTCCTAAATATTATAATAACTACAATTGACCTCGACTTAAAATAGTGTGAAAGATGTATTACAAGTATTAGTATCGTTATATTAAAATACTTCTCTTGTTGTGTTTGCAGCGAAAAGAACTCTCACTGTGAAATAAATGCGATAGAAATTGGATTTGCTACAGGCACAGTTGCGATTATAGAATGTGTCTTTACATCAATAACCGAGACAGTCTCCTCTGCAGCATTTCCAACATACGCTAATTTCCCATCGGGAGTAAATTCGACAAAACGTGAACCGTTACCTACCTGAACTGTTGTAATCAAAGAATGTGTTTTGACATCAATGACTGTTACTGCATTTCCATTTGTTATATATGCTAATTTCCCATCTGGAGAAAAGACTGGTCTATCAAATGGACTATTACCTATTTGTAGAGTACCAGTAATAACATTTGTTTTTGTATCTAGTACAAAAATGTTATTGAAGTCTGTGACATAAGCTGTTTTTTCATTTGGTGTAATATCTATAAAACGTGGTCTTTCTGATAAAATAACAGTTGCTATAATAGAAAACGTTTCACCATTAACGACTACCAAGTTGGGCGAATCTCTATTAAGGACATAGGCAAGTTTACCCCCATCAGTAAATTTTATATCTATAGGAACAATTCCAGTAGTTATTGTGGCTATTAATCTATGGGTTTTTGTGTCTAATACCGACACAGTTCCATCTTCACTATTTAAAACATAAACACGCTTTCCAATGGCAAATATACCTTTTCGGTTGCTATTGCTTACTGTCACTTTTCCTATTATTGTTTGCGTCTTCGTATCAATCACACAAACAGAAGCAGGCGGATTCGTAACGTAAATGAACTCTCCATCTGGTGTAATCGTAATATCAGTCGAATTAATTCCTGTTATAATATTAGCTATTACTCGTGATGTTTTTGTATCTATAACGAAAACTCCACTATTAGGGGCAAGTACATAAGCTAATTTGCCATCTGGTGCAATGGCAATAGCACTAGAATTCACAGCAACATTAACAGTTGATATTACGGAATGTGTCTTCGTATCAATGGCAGTAACTGTTCCTACACCAAGTCCGTTCACAACGTAAGCAAGTACCATAGTAACGACCTCCTTTTAATCCGCTTAAAACAGTGTATGCTCCTTACTATCCATAAATGTTTTCACGGTAAAAGTCTTGTTTTACCTTAGATCTATAAACATATTTCCACAATCCTCCATCCACTAGAGATACTTCCCTCTAATTCCTTCACCTACACACATTCATTTTTCTATAATACAAAATGAATATTAATAAGGTAACAAGTATTTTTATCCACATGTTATTAACAATATCCACAATAAAAAACACCCAAAGTAGGATGCTTACATTTTGTATACTCACTTTTATATCTTGTATTAACATACTTGTTTAATTGTGATTACCGAAAAATAAGAGATAATTCTCCCATATTTAAGGTATGAATGCTATTGCTAATGGATTTACACCGACAGGTACAGTAGCAATTAAAGAATGGGTATTCACTGCAATAACTGACACAGTCCCATCAACATTTCCAACGTAAGCGAGTTTCCCATCTGGGGTAAAAGCTACAAACAACTGTCCCTCCACTAATTGAACAGTCGCTATTATTGAATGGGTCTTAGTATCAATGACAGTTACGGTACTACCGTCTAAAGTGACTACATACACTATTTTTCCATCTGGAGTAATGGCCATACTAATTGGTTGATCTCCTTGAGCACCTACCAAAATTGTTGCAATCACGGCATGTGTTTTGGTTTCAATTACTGAGACAGAACCTTGTCCAGCCTGATTCAAGACATAAACTAATTTTCCATCTGGAGAAATAGTAATAAAAAATGGATCAACCCTTAACATCACTGTAGCTATAACGATGTGTGTTTTTGTATCAACTATTGACAAATTACGATCATTGAAGCTGGAGACATAAGCAAGTTTCCCTTCCGGAGTAAAAGCGACATCACGTGGATTACTACTGACAGATATTGTAGCAATAATAGAATGTGTCTTTGTATCTATAACTGACACAACACTAGATACAGTATTTGCGACATAAGCGAGTTTCCCATCCGGAGTAATGGAGATAACATTCGGGAAACTATCATTACCTAAGTTTATGGTCGCCATAACTGAATGTGTCTTTGTATCTATCACCGAGAGACTATTTGAACGATTATTTGAGACATAAGCAATTTTTCCATCTGAAGTAATTGCAACCTCCATAGGTTGAATACCTACAGGTACTGTAGCAATCACAACATGAGTTTTCGTATCAATAACTGAAACAGTGGAGGCCGTTTGTTCACTCCCAAAATTAACTACATAAGCCACTTTCCCATCAGGAGTACTTGCAATAGCTCTTGGTCTAAACCCAACAGCCACAGTTGCAATTAATTTATGCGTACTTGAATTTATGACGGATACTGTATTTTCTCCCTCGTTAGTCACATAAGCCAGTACCATTATTGTAGAGACCTCCTTATATTCGTTTGATAAAGTGTATGCGACAGAGTATCTTTAAATGATTTAATGATAAAAGTCGTGTATTATCTTAAATTGATAGTCATGTTAGTTGATATTTACTCTATTACTCTTGCTATCCTCCCCCCACTCCAGAGTATGAACAATTCCTCATTACCTTAATTACGCTGTCCATAGATTCAAACGTTGTTGAATGGGGATACCTCAAAATCGTTCAAATGTATTCGAATCTGTTGGAATGCACTTTAGACATCGTCCTTATATAACACTCTACTTTGCAGTCCTTTTCAACAAATATATACCATTACCCAAAATAACTAAGTCATTAGATTCAGCATTATACTTTTGGGATAATACTCCATATATACGTACAAATTCTGGATACTATCATCTTCTGTAAACTCCTCTATCAGAATTATATAACAAATATCAAACATAATATTACTTTTATCCATTACTTCCATTGACATTGTCAGTATTTCTTTCATAATTCATGGACTAATGTCAGTTACAAAAATACATACACAAACATCTACTAATAAGATAGGGTGAAATAGTTCATCCCCTACTATTACTGAAAGGAATGAAAGAAAATGTCTGCTTGTAATTGCAAAGGAAAAGACAACGAAATATTCTGCAATTGTCAATTTGGGACGGTCACATTAAAAGATTTTTCTGGTACTATATCTTTAGAGCTAACAACAGATACAATAAAGGTTACAGAAAAGGACTGGATTGCAAAAATTGATACGATGGTCGACTTGGAGGTGGTTGATAGTACGAGTACGAGTGATGATCTAAATATTAGATATGTAGTTGAACGAGTTACAGGTGGGATGACAACAACATTATGTGAGTATGTTGTGGTTGATGAAAGGGATCCAGTGTACACATTAACCCCAAATAATACAGTCTGTGACCATCCACCACTAGGATGTCATATGTATCGTCTATCCGTCTTGGATAATGGAACAGGGAGTTTAGTAGTAAATTCTAATTGCCGATGCATAAATGTCATTACCTTTCCGAAAGGCGATAAAAATAAATAAGTTTCTGTAGAAATCAATGCAATAATCAAAAAATCCCTACTCATTAAGTAAAGGATTTTTGCTATGTCAAGCATGTCAATTCAAAGGTACAGTATATTATATTTTTCCTCACTAAATGATGATCAAAATTTAAAATAGCATCAGAATATCCATTATGTTTATTAGACAAAAGAACCTAAACTGTAATTGTTCAAATATAACAATAAAATACTTCTTTTATTGTGTTTACAGGAAAGGTAGCAATTATGACTGGCTTTTATCACAGTATAAACTTAATTACCTCAGGTAAAGTGACAGGAACTGTTGCCATTACTGAGTGTGTCTTTACGTCAATCACAGATACACTATCAGCTGTTCTGTTCGCAACATATGCTAATTTTCCATCAGGAGTAAAAGCGATATTATCAATCGGTTCTTGGATACTTCCCCCGTTCTCAACTGGAATAGTCGCTATTATAGACTGAGTTTTTACATCAATGACAGGTACTGTATTACCTGACTCAATAGTTAAATATACTACTGTTCCATCAGGTGAAATGGCTAAGCTATTGGCTCTAGTTATAGGAATTTCAGCAACGATTGAATGGGTTTTTACATCTATTACTGAAACAGGCGTGTCACCAAAAGCCCCAGCGATAACATATGCAAGCTTCCCATCTGGGGTAATGGCTACGTTAGTTGGGTTTCCTGCTATTGTGATAGAAGCAATAACTGAGTGTACCTTAGTATCTATGACGGACACCCTACCTGAGCCAGTGTCTACTGTGTAGGCTAATTTTCCATCTGGGGTAAATGCAAGCTTACTAGATGGAGAGTCTACTCGTATAGTAGCAATCACAAAGTGTGTCTTCGTATCTATTGCTGAAACATGTTGTCATTAACAACATAAGCCAGTTTTCCATCTGGGGTAATTGCAATATTTAAAGGGGCTCCATTCGTAATTATAGTAGAAATAACAGTATGAGTTTTTGTATCAATAACTGAAACACTTCCGGAGTCTCGATTGGTAACATATGCAAGCTTCCCATCTGGGGTAATTGCAATATTATTTGGGTTATCCCCCACTGCTACATTAGCAATAATAGAATGGATTTTTGTGTCAATTACAGATACAGTTCCTCCAACTGCCATTGGGACAGTAGTATAAACCATTTTACCATCTGGTGAAATTGCTATATTATTTGTGGCATCTACTGATGGAATATTCAATTTTGCAATGACTGAATGCGTCTTCGTATCAATAACGGTAAGCATATTATTACCTGGAGATCTAGTCAAAACATAAGCCAGTACCATCGTACCAACCTCCATTTATTTGTTTGATTAAGTGTATGCGACAGAGTACCCCTAAATGATTTCATGATAAAAGTCATTTTATATCTTAAATCTATAAACATATTTCCTTAAGGTTATATTTATCCTATTATCCTTTCAATCCTCCACTCACCAGAGTATGTATAATTCCTCATTACCTTAATTAACCTGTCGAGAGACTCAAACGTTGTTACATGAGGGATACCTTATATCCCAGGTGTATTCCAACCTGTTAGAAACCAGGCATGTACCTAACCTAAACACTGTTGTATTGTCACGGACATTGAATCAAAAGGAAAAAGAATAATATGGATGCGATTAATTGGGTGGAATTAATTCAAGGTGCTCTGTATTTGATCGTTGAGTTACCTCCATTTATATTGACATACATAAAAAATAAAACCACATAGAGAAGTTTAATAGTGTATTGGAATATGTTGAGATTGAGGTTAAATTTGCTGAGTATTATGATAAATGCTCATGTGAAACAAAGTATAAGCATGCTGCTAATTGGTTATCTCAAAGAGCGAGTCAAATAGGTATTAAATGAAGTTCAGAAGAAGTTAGAGGTAAGGCTACACTTAAAAATATTTAGATGGCATATGAGGATGCCTGGAAAAAAGAATGTGTAGCTGAGGAATAATTAAAGGATCAATACATCGTTTTTTGTATTACTATATATAAAGTATGATCCACTAACAAATAACATAATATTTTCATATATAAGTAAATGAAATCATTGTAGAAAGGGAGTGAAAAAAATACTGAGCCTAATTAGATTATTTGGATTCATTTGGGAAAATTAATGATTAATTTAGTGTGGTACAGAATTTATAAGATTCAACGCCTATTTTTACTATATAAACACAATAACGACCAAAGGCAGTTACAGTCTCTTTAACTTCCTTTAATATTGCAGGCACCCAGACTCGGGTGCTTGTACATGTTCGTTTAGAACTCTCTTAGGCATTCATATATGTACTAAATATAGCTAAATGGGGTCTCCGGACATTTCGAAAATTTTGTAAGTTAAGCAGATTTCAATATAACAGTAGAGTTTCTGTATTCTAAGAAACCCTACGGTTCAATTTATATAGGAGTAACCTACCCCTTTTTCTCTGGCATTTGTCAGCCACCCTCTATACAAGTGGCAGTCGAACTTCCGACAACAGAATTCAGTTCTTTAAGCAGTGAATGTAAGAGTCCATTCTTTACTAAGATATCTAATGGTTGTGCTGTTATTGGTACATTATACTTATCGAAAACAACTTCTGTTTCTTTCCAAATATCTACAATTCCTTGTGGAGACATATTAGATTGTATAACCATTTCACTTCTCCTTCTATTGGTGTAATGAAGCAATATCGAAACAAAAGCATATACACGTTTCTTTTAGGTGCTTTGTACACTTAATTAAATATATACTAATAAAGACAAACCAAAAGCAACTAAACTCATTCCTGATATTACCAAAGTATAAGATTCTTACCTTCTTTGAGACTTACCTAACCTAACCTACAAATTTTAAAAATGTTGTCTGTCCATTTTTAAAAAGCAACAAAAAAGACTGAATTTCTTCAGCAATAGTAATCACCATAATCATTGTGTTTCATAAAGTTAACTTATTTCTGTACCACTTCTTTTCGTATTTTCTACAAGTAAGAAAAAAAGATAAAATGAAAATAGGGATAGCTATTATGCTAGTAACCAAAATTATAAAGGTATTTAGCATGATATTAAATACTAATTCTGAAAACGTGTGAAAGCCAAATTTAAAACCTTGACTTATAATCAAAATACCAACATCCATTATAAGCCATAATACTAAACTCATTATACCCCATCGAAAAATATCTTCTTCAACAAACCCTCCAAAAAAATAATACCGTATTTTACAACAATATAAAATTCTATATTCGTAGGCAAAACATTAAACTTTTGTGACTGTGTATACTCCAATCCCGCTATATTACGATTAAAATCAAATGAGAAATTAAAACAATTCGATAGTTACTTGGAATTTGCTTTTAATAGGTGTTTTCGTCCATTGACTCAAACAAACTAAAAAACCTCTCTCCACTGTTTGAAGATGAGGTTTGCCATTTTTTACATTGATAGCAAGTTATTAAGGACGCTTTAGGTGTAGAAAATAGTACCTGAATTTGCTACGACTTTTGCCTTTCCTTGTATCCTAAAATCCGCAGTGTGGTGAAATGCTAGTGTTTCTCCTAGTGGTATTTCAATAGACTCTTGAGCTGAAGTAACAATTACACAATTTTCATCTAAGGCTGTAATATATGTAAGTATCAATTTGAAACCTCCCAATTTTTCATTTTACAATTCTAAATTATGGAATATGCGAGTGAAATAGAACATTAATATGAATTCTATGACCTGATTCTTCTTTTTTTTATAACATTTTGTGATTGATCAAAGTTTCTGAGATGCTCTTAGACGAAATTACCTTTTCATAAAAAAGCCCCTGCTCCGAAGAGTAGAGACTATATGAGTTATGTATTCAATGAACTTTTGGTGTGGAAAGTAAAATTGATTCGTTGAGTCTATTATGATGTGTTGTTAATATGTGTTAACTAATTACTTTAAATGTACTCATTCCTAGTATCGTTTTTTACTTGATATTTTTTAAACTAATATCATCAGTTACATCATCTTGAGGTGGAATTTGTTATAAAGTGCATTAAAAATAGGTAGAACCCCCTGTTTACTTTTTGTGCTCAAGGTTCTACCTATTTTAATGACCCAGTAATTACAACTACTAAAGTGAAAGCTATAATCCAAAAAAGCCAACCTTTTAGCACTGGATTTTTGACATTGTTACTCACTAAATCACCTCATTTAGTAATTCTACCTCACTTAGATTTCAACTTTCTTCTATTAAGAGTTAAATGCATTCTTGTAATATCCTGATGGATTTTAGAAAACGATATTCTGCTTCTCTAATTTTGTCGATAAATTTCTAGCCCTATTATTAAAGATTCATTTTAAGATATTAAAGACATCTAAATTTATCCTTTATTGTTACATTTCATCTGCCTTATCTTAGAGAGAAAAGTAAAACGCTACAAAACAGTAACGTTTTACTGCCAAACGTTACACTATATATGAACGTAAAGGGCGAAAATGGGTTGTTACTATAATACCAAAATATTAAAATTTGTGATTTTGGCTTAAGAGGCGATTTAGAGGGATTTGCCGGGGTTTTTGTTTGAAATGTTATGTGTTTCTTACTATTAAATAAACATATTGATATTTTTACTGATTATAATAACCCAATAAATAACCATTCATATCAACTTGGAAATACACGAAACTATCGTATAAAGTATACTTACCCGTTTGCTAAGAAACAAAATAAAACTTCAAAGGGTGGGGTCAAGACAAAACAAGAACCTCATAATATGCACTTGGAGTAGAGAAAAAGTACTCTGTCGACTTGTTCATCTTATTTTTCTAGTATGTTTCACAATAAAAGGCGAAACCTCTTAAAAATAAGGTCGCACCTTTATCTATTTGTTGTTATTTATTATTATTTCAATTTCACACTATCAATCTTATTGATCTGTAGGTTCAGTTCCAAAGATTTCAACCCACCATTGTTCACCTTCTACTAACCAATTTGGGTCATAAGGTAGATCTCTTGATTCCTCCCTAAGTTTTAAGGAAGCATTATAACCTAAAACTTCAGCTTTAATTTCATCCATCGTTTTATCTTCTACTTCTAGGCCATAGTACTTTGCCTTTGACAAATAATTTACAGGTGTTGCGAGCTTCTTTAAATCACTCTCATCGTACAATTGCCCAAATGTTTTCCCTTCAGTATCAATATTCTTACTTTCAATTTCATTATAAAGCATCGTCCATGGATCCATACGAATGATTGAAGCTTCTTTTCTCTTAAGCTCTTGTACGCCTTCAGCTGATACATCAGTATGCTCATTTTCAAATAATTGTTCTAAAATCTCTTCCGTTGAGTATATATCAAAAACTTCATTATCTACTAATACGGTTTCTCCAACGGAGCTTGTTACTTTGGTCGTCCCATTTTCATTATAATGAATACTAAAACCACCGAAAAATTCACCAAACTTAAAATCTTTATATTGAATATTGTCGAAATCTGTTAATGTTTTTGCTTTTGTTACCGAATCTTGTGAAAGTACTTCAACTAGCTTAGAATTTGATTTTTCATAAGCTGCGAATACATCAGAGTTAATTGCTGTGAGCCCTCCTCCGAGTAATAACGCTGATAATGACGCAGTTGCGATAAATTTCTTTGTATTTTTCATTTAAAAACATCCTTTCTTTGATTGATATTACAACTAAATGTTTGGTACAACTTAAATATACTTATCTAAGATGACTTTACAGTGACTATAAAATAACAATTTAGTCACTTAAGCCTATATTTTTAAAATTAGTATTTTTTTCCTACTAGTACTAGAAGTGCCCTCATAAAAATTTATATCACTGATTCTTGGGTTTGGACGGTTTGATCTATCTAGCCTAACGCACGAACAATCATTATAGCTGTTTGAACTCTTTTTACCTCATCATTTGGCTTAAATGTACCATCAGAAAAGCCTTTAATAATATTTTTATCACTTAAAAATTCAATTTCATTTTTAGCCCAAAAACCGTCAGGAACATCACTAAAGCTTGTACTAGCACTGACTATCATTCCTGACAATAATACTGATAATACCAATGTAATAGTTAAAGTAAAAACTTTAAACTTTTTCATTTACCCTCCCCTCCTTTAACAACAATGGCTTCTACTTAAATTTGGTATATCCTCTAAAGAAAGACGTAAGATTACATTATATTTTTACTCAACAATTCAAACTTTAATCTTGTAATCTGATAAACTTATTATATTGAGACTTCTCTATCTTGAAGGTGATACAAATGAAGAATACGAGGAGTTTTCACGAACGGGAGTAATAGATGGTTTCAAATTATATGAGTTAGATAATTATAATGAGATTTGGATTGTTAAGGGAGTTCTATATCGGATAAATAGTAAAGGTGAAATGCACATAATCAGTAAGATGTAAGTTGATTATTTGAGGATTAAAAAGCATGTTTATCTTGCTTACATATGATCAATAATAAAAATGATGATTTTTCATAAGTTTTTCCCTTTCTTTTTTGCCCTACATTATTTTAACCTAGGGCTTTTTCTGTAAACTAAACTTTTATTCAAATCCCCTTCCAAACTCTTACAATTTTTTTACAGATTAAAATAATTAAAGTTCTAAATACACTTATGTGGGGAAAATTCTGTATTGAATAATCAAATTTTTTTAAATAATATCAAATAAATAAATGTAAGACATACCCTTTTTTAAAGTTATATTTATAATCTGATGACAAATTGTAATTTATTTGAATTAAAATCAATATTAACTCCACTGAAATTCCTAATAATGTCTATTATTTACAAGTGACAAAACAAACAATTTTCCCAATACCATTACATATCAATCTATTATAAAATATGTATTAGCGCTGATTAATGAAGTTATTGTTAATATCATTTCAATATTTTCATTTTATGATTCACCAATCTTTGATAGATGATATAAGAAATGTTTTGAAATGATAATTACACAAGAACCGGTTTTTGTGTTGTTTTACACAATTAGATTACTAAGGGGAGATTTTCAAAAATGATTAAAAAAATTATGTATTCAATAGCTGCTTTCACTCTTTCATTTTTACTATTTGATGGAAGTGCTTTTGCTGAAAAACCAGATAAAGATGTAGATTGGAATGGTAAAGTAGTAGAGAAACTAAAAATAAATAAAGACCTTACACTAGAAAAGCTAGAAGACGGAAGAGTACTTCCAGTTAGTAAAGATATTGCTGAAAGTCTAAATGAAATAGAACTAATAGATGTGACTACTTTTATGGGTTATGAGAATACTGAATCTATTTCAACTGGACTTAAGCGACAAATGGCTCAAGATGGTGGTAAAGCAGTTGTACTAAAAGACAAAAAGATTAAATTTAAGAAAATGGATAAGGACGGAAATGTAATAGAAAAAGGAGAAAGTCCTTTAAACAATCATTCAATGAACTTAACAACATCGAACACTAAAACTCTAAAAAATTACCATTCTATTATGGCTGCATCTATTCCTCCAAGCATTGATAATGACGAATGGAGTGGAGCAATATATGCAGGACTATCAGGCACTACAGATAAACAATTTAAATATGCATTGTATTTTGATTATGATTGGAAGGAAAATCCCTTTGCATGGGTTGACAAAATGGGATTAGCCTGGACTACTGGCGGAACAAAAGTTGCTGGTTCTGACTATTCAAACCACTATCTACGACTTAGCACTGGTAGACGAACAGACCTTATTGATATTGAAGAATCTACCTCATATGGTACAGTTATAAATGTAGAAATGGCTAATGCACATGACGGCAACCAATGGGGGTACCAGACGGTAAAAGTATACTACGACGAAGAGGATGGAGGTAAAGAGGAATTCTTTGCTGGCAAGTATGTTCATAATTGGCAAATAGTCGCTAACGACATATCTATTGGGCCAGCTACCATAGACATTTCTGATGGATTTTACGAATGGGATCTTGAGGCTAACTTCGAACTAGGAAAATAAATGAAATGAAATATGACAACAAGCAAGGAATATTTAAAAGTTGCTTGTTGTCATATTTTACTTTTGAGAAAGAGGGCTAGTGATGAAAATAAGGTTGATTGTTCTATTATTGTTATCATTCATTATCTTGTATCAGTTTACTAATTATAATAAAGACAATAAAAAAACAGAACAAATTTATCAGATATTATACGACTTTAAAGAGCCTGTCCAATTCCCATTTAACATTGATGAGAAAACAACTGAAATAGATATAAAAAAAATAGATTTTTTACACCAATTTTCTTTTGAGTACTATAATTCAGAAACTACTCAACAAATCAATTACATTTTAACTAGAATATTAAATAAATCAAATAATTATAATTATCCGCCAAAGGAAACAAAAGAATTTTTGCTAGAAAATGGTACTATGGCCTATTATGAAGAAGGAGAGAAATCTCAGTTACTTAGATGGATTACACATGATGATTTCGAGGCAAAACTAGTGTATTTTACAAATAAAAATAGCACTGCGTTAGGTGATTATAAACTTGACGTCAAAGAACTATTAAAAATAGCCAATCAGGTACAGTAAAATAAATACTATATTCTATATACCTATCAGTATATTCCTTAGCCGTATGTTTGGAAATAAAGAATTCAACAAGAACATTTTACTCAAACAGCAACAAATTAACTCACCTTTTATTGTATATCATGTAAAACTCTCACATTGTCTTATTTGTACTCTTATTCTATAATATTCTCTTGTTAGTAATAGGATTAAGAAGGCAGTGAGAGAATGAATATTGGAAGGCTTATATTTTTTCATCGTAAACGTAGAGGCATGACTCAAGCTCAATTAGCTGATGGGGTATGTTCAGTTTCTCATTTGAGTAAAATTGAAAATAACTCCAAAGAAATGAGTGAGGAAACGCAATCCTTACTCTTTAAAAAATTGAACATCAAATTATATGAAGAGGAGCATCGTATCAATACGCTAAAAAAAGACATCCATCTACTCCATAAAGAAATAATTCATCAAAACAAAAGTAAAAGTCAAGAGATTTTCTTAAACATATCAAAAGTAGCAGACTGGATAGAATTCACACCATATATCTTTTTATACAAGATCGTTATTTTTCGTTTTTACTTGTTTCTAAATAATATCAGTGAAGCCAAAGCAGTAAGAGAACAATTATCTAAACAGAAAAATAAGCTATCCAACGATGAGAAAATTCTTTTTATGTTGTGCACTTCAATTTATCTTTTAATGAAAAATAAGCTACAAAGGTCTCTTGACCTTTTGATAAGCGTAGAAAAGTTGTCAGGTCATAATCCACCAATAGAATTAAATTATTATTTCTCTCTCTTATATGGTAGGTTAAATAAGTTCTCACTATCCATGCTTTATGGAAATAAGGCATTATTAGAGTTTCAAAATTCCAATAACTATTTAAGAGTTATAGATACTCAAATGATATTAGCTATTGACTTAAAACAAGTAGGTGCCATGAACGAATCTTTAGATTTATTCTTAAAAGCAGGTGAAATGACTGATTTGGTACAAGACATCAATCGTATAGCAAAAATTTTTCATAATATTGGTGATTTATACTATTGGAACAACAATTATGAAGAAGCCTCCTACTATTTTACTAAAAGCATAGAAAATAAAGAGTATGGTACTGAAGACTATATTAAAACATTGTCTGGCCTTGCTGAAGTTCATATGTTATTAGGTGAAAAAGAGAAAGCTAAAGATCTAGTAGTTCAAACTTTGAAATTGTCACAACAAAAAAATTTATCCGTGAATGTTACCTTATTCACAATATATTCAATTCAATTAGAAAACAACTTTCAAAAGTTATATAGCTACCTAGAGTCATATGCCATTCCATTCTTTATTGAAAAAAACAGATGGCATTTGGTTTCGAAATATGGAGAAATTATTGCATCTTACCATGCTGACAAACAAGATTATAAAAAAGCAAATGAATATTTAACTTTATGTAACCAAGCTCTTCAAAATCAATATAATAATGAAAGGATTCCATTACCATGAAAAAAATCTTAACTATATTTACATCATTAATTATAATTTTAAGTTCATCCATGTTACATTCCGTTAATGCTGTCGATATTGTAGAGCAAAATAACAGTGAAAAACTTAATATACATGAACCACTTGATAAATCAGAACCCGATTGGCCTGGCTTTTTCAAATAGCCAAAATTCTAATAATTATTATGCTAAAAAACAACTTTGATAGATAAAAATATACGACTACAAAGAATTCCCCGACAAAGCAAGTGGTCGCTGCGATAACTGTGACTCAACTAGTTTTAAAAGTTCTGTAAAGGATAATGTTTTCATACCCTAGTGTAATAATTGTGGAATGAAGAAGAGTATATAGCCCTATCAATATATAGGGCATTTTTTTCTTATTACACTTGCTTAATTATTAGAAATGAAGTAAAAATTCTGTTCGGTCACTTCAATTTTATTCCTAAAATATGGTTGACAATCATCCCTCCAATAGATTAATGTATTTAATTTTATATCTCCATCGAATGTTTCATGTTAATAAAATGTAGCTTTTATTGTGTATAATAAATCAAATAAAAAATGGAAAAAGAGCTGTTTCTAGCCCTTAATCACCTTATTAATTATAGTGTTTTAAAAAAACAATAACCATGTTACAAAATCAAGCTGTCTGGATCTGCTAAAGGCTGAGGTGTCATAAAGGTACGGTTTGAATGGGTTCTCTAATAAATAATTCGTAGACTAATGTTTCAGATTCAATTAATACTACCATCATACAGATAAAACTTACCATGGTCATCACAAATAAATACGAATTCCTCGAAGCTTCAACCTTAAAATGTTATTTTAATGTATACTATTTACAAAATAATATTCTGTATGGACTAGTATCCATATAGCTTGCCCTTTTACTGTCGTTTAGAGGACTTCTCATTAATAATGGACTTATTCGACCGAATTTCTATTTGCGCATTTCATCTAATCTCTCTAAATCATCTACTATTTCTCATATATTCTCTTCTGCAAGTTGAACAGCTAGACCTGACCGGGTTTGAGATAGGAATTGGGATGAGAAATAACTCTTGTTAGAAAAAAAGTATAGTTAATAACAAAATAAACAAAACTTCATCACTAAATATACCTATTTTTTCATCTCCATAGTTAAATGCAATATACTATGTTACAAGAATTGTTTGATATATGACGGGTAATCTAGGACAAGTATACATTTTAGTAGTTTATTTAACTTCTCTAGTAGTATTTTCATTCCCAAAAGCTTTACCACCTTGTTCTTCGTTATTACTCAACATTGTCACCTCATCTGGCAATTCTACCTCGCTTAGATTTCCTTTTTCTCTTATTGATGGCTAATTTCATAAGTGAAATATCTTGTTGAATTCTATCAAAAAGGTATTCTGCCCTTCTTATTTCATAAATAGAATTATCTGTCCTGTTGTTAAGTGTTTCATCAACGTATCCTAATGTTTTCAATAGTTCACCTGATATTTTTTCATACTGCTTTATATCCATAGTTCTTATTCCTCTCCTTTCTAACACCTTGTGCCCGAAATAAACAGATGGAAAACAATGTTCGCTCAGTATTGTTTTATATAAGTTAGATATTCAACAGAATTAAGTTTGCTACGAAGGTGTTCCTGTTTTTATTTTATCAAAATAATGAAACCACTGATTTTAGCTTGAGAGGTGGTTTGTAGTGAAAATATGAAATTTACTTTTGTATTCACTAGTTATTGTGCATTTGTATTAATATACTTATATTTCATTATGTAATTTTAATGAGAAGATCCTATATTTATAAAAATTCCTATATAACAGGAACTGAATGCAAAATTAACAAGTGCTGTAATGGGTTGTTTTTTACAAACAAAATAAAAAGAAGGCTTTAAAAGGTACGGGTAGGATTAGTTATTGCTGGAACATACCAATTGGAACAAGTGCCTGCACTAATTAATCTGAAGAAGCTGTAGAACAAGTTATAAATGAAGATGCAGGATTTGAAAATTTCGTTGTAATTTGGAGTGTATAGGTTAATTTTTCATTGAAATAAAACAATCGCCCTCAACATAAATAAATGCGTCTGAGGGCGATTGGATTATTGATTAGGTACGGATGTACTTATACATCTCTCTATTGTTCTAAATGAGTATTCTATCCTACAACTATCCTCATCATCCAAACAGTTCGCTGTAATATCGGTTACATTTGGAAAAGAAAAACTTATAGAGTTGCTATTATCAGGTAAATTGATTGTTGGTCGAATAATTTTGGGTATAACCGAACCATTTGTTGTTATATTTATTTCAAGGCCATCACCAGATATTAAAGTAATAGTTCCACATAAAACCCCAGTAGGAGTAGAAGCTCCACAGTAAATTTGAAATGGGTCGGTATCTTCTACACGATAAGTTCCCATAAAATCACAAGTAGGAACCGGACAATCGCAGCAAGCGGTCTTTTCTACGGTGTTAAGTGCCTTTGTAGTACTACCGCAACATGATGATTTTGAAGCATAAGCACTCATTGTTCTACCTCATTTCATAGTTTGTTTGGGGTATTGTATGGCTAATTAATTCGTTTTGATTAGACGGATGAGTAAATATTTTGGTGTTTTAGAGCTAATCGCAATCAACGCGGTTGGCTTTTTTATAATCCGAAAAAGGAGGTGATCTAACATGGCGCAATCACAGCCCGAAGTTGACGAGTTAATCGTGAAATAAAACGATGACGTTTTCGATGCTATTGCTAACTTAAAGGCGATTCAACGTGAAGTGAATAAACCAACGTGCCACTTCACATTAATAAATATGGAGAACGTAGTTGTGTGTTCGAAGACAAAGTCGATTTAGAAGCGTGGTGGAAAGCGAATGACAAATAAATTACAAAGCACGACCAACGAACTCCGTTATTTTAGCGGTGTTTTTTCTTATGTAGATGAAAACGGCGAACCTCGATTATCGGCGCCAGTTAAAATACTCCAAAATTCACGATAATGTATACCTTTTATCGTATCCTACCTCACTTCTGGAATAACATAAAATGTACTACCTATTCTTATAAAAAAAGGATAATAATAGTTTTTGTTGAAATATTAATATAGTGTTAGAAATGGATATAATTGATATTTATAACTACTATAGATCAAACTCAAATCTAATATTTCTCACTAATTTATGTTTTAACGGGAGTGAGGCGTAGTGAAAATGAGTAATAGTTTTATTTCCTATCAAAAAGACATCCTGTTAGCATTTATTACTTCAATTGTAGGTTACATGGTTTTAATATCAACAAATAGAGTTGGATTAGTCGATTTAACTATTGAAGCAGTTTTGTTCTCTCTAGCTAGTATAATAGGATTTAATGGCTATCGAAGATCTTCAAAGTCCATTAATAAACACTTTAAGAAATTTGAGTTATTTTACGGTATAACATATTTAATAGCTGTAGTCTCATTTATTATTGGTATATATTTTTTTGCTAACAACCCTACTATTCTAGAAATTGAACTTAGAAATGTAACGGAGAGCACTTTACTAATTATTATGAGTTTAATCAAATCATCATCCTTGATATTTTTAATTTTTACATGGAGCTATTTTTATAAGTATTTAAAAATATCAGCATCCACCAGAAAAAATATACTAATGTTCTTATCAGGGTTCTTACTTTATTTGATGTTATCAATAGTCATTTGGTTAATTACAAATGATTTAAATGTGTTAAGCTTGGGAATAGTCGTCGGGAGTGTAATTGGTATCTTTGCAATGATTGCACAAGACAAACGAACTAGATATCTGACTATCATTTTTATCATATACAGTAGTATACACTTAGTTGAGTTTTACATGATGGGGCTTGGTAAAAGTTTAGCAAGTGGATTAAATAACCCTGTATACTGGGGAGTCACTGTACTATATTTTTGTGAAGTAAATAGATGGATCAATAATGAAATTTAAGATGGAGAGATGTTATTGAAGCAGGTATTAAAATTTAAAATGATATTAGAAATAGTCTAAATGACTGTCTCTTTTTTATTTTGAAAGGTTGTGTCTGAAGTGGAAAACAATTTTGGAGCAATTGAGAAAAAAAACTCCAAGACAAAGTGGATTGAAAATCTAGAGAATCAATCGCAAGAAAAATGTTGCATCCTTCTCCTTCTCTTCAGACGAAGACTTTACAGAATTCAAGGTGAAAGTAGTAAATGCTACTGGAGCAGCCCATGACACAGGCACTGAGATAGATACCACTCATGGATCAGTTAATACAAGTGGAGATGAAGGCTATTCTGCAAACACACCAATTAATGTTCAAGTCACAGGTGATGATATTGAACAAGCTTCTAGTGGTGACGGTCAAAAAGTTATCAAGGTATTCATAAAAGATCAGTCTATATTAAGATGGAATATAAAGATATTTGGAAAGAAGAAAGTAAAGCTGACTAATATATATAAAGGGGAAAGATAGCGTGCCTCTCCCCTTTCTTCATGATTGTCAATCAAGAGTAGTTATAATTTATGCGATGATTTAAATTAATATCCTTACGGTAAAAGCTGCTTTATCGTAAAATCCCTCTCCCTTATTACTCATTATCCACATTCTTCTCTTGTTCTGATTCTTCAATAATTTCAACTTTTGTTGCACCTACTTTGGGAGGATTTGTCTCAGCAGCAAATTTTTTATGCCTGACCTTTACCTGTTGACCGACTGTTAACTCCTCATATTCATCTTTATCAATAGTAAAATACATAGCTGTTTGATTTTTTTGTGCCTCTGATCTTAGCTCTTCCTTTGATTTTTCATTTATATCATCTTTAGTAATATTACTTATCACTAAGATCTCATACACCTTACTTTCTTTTTTTTCAAGAATATAACCTTCGAATATTGGATTTGTCGTTGAACATGATACAAGAAGAGATAAAATTACAGCAGTAATTGCATATCTAAATAAATTCATATAGAACCCCTCTCATTCCATTTTACTTGTTGCTTATTCATTGTTCATTTATTCTGGCAAGTGAATTACTGTATCATTAGTATAGGGGAAGATATCATATAGTTCCATAGCGTCCATTATTTGAGTGTAAAGTCCATATGTTCCACCTACTCCAGATGGAAATTCACCTCCAGAATGTATAGGGTGTATTAAAAAATTGTAAGGATTGTATACTATTGCACCATTGTCCCCTCCTTGAGAAAAATCATCTGAGCTGAGATTATCATTATTTATCCTAGTTACTTAAGCCTCTCATTCCAAGCATCTCCTTATGTCTCATTACGAACGAACATATATTCCTTTTTAATGTATTGATCGAACATATCTTCGTATATACTATTGGTAAAGGAGTGATACGTTTGAAGGACAGAGGGATAATGAAATGGATGCCAGCATTTATACAACCTGAACATATGAAGATGATGAAAGAAGCAAAGGCTAAGTATTATAAGGTGCAAAAGCCTGTATTAGATGAGCATGAAATAGAGGAAATTAACAGTACAATCCAAGAAGCTATGGAGTTTACACAAGAAGTATCAGTGACGTATTTTGAGGACGGTGCGTTTAAACCATGCATGGGACATATTCATTATGTAGATCAGCTCAACAAACATATTAGAGTAACGGATAAATTCGAGGAAATACACAGGATTAAATTTGAGGATATTATTAATGTACAAATAATATAACAGCCCCACATGCTTTGCAGGGCTGTTATTTCATGGAGTGAATATCTTGCTGTATTTTATATTATGCAATTGTTATTATTTATATGCGTATTTTAAAGGACGGACAACATTTACAGTGTTTAAAAACACCGCTTCATCCGTTGTTATTTCACCTTTTGATACTTTCTTCTCCTACTCATCACTTGTAATAATTCCTTATAGTACCCCACTCTTTTACTAAACGGAGTGTTGGCATCTATTACAATATCAGAAGGAATAACTGCAAGTAATCCATCAATATGAAACGCTCTAGAAGATTGCAAATTATATCCAACTTCATCCCACTGAGCGTTAGTCAACTTTGAGCAGTACTACTCATCTTCTGACCAAATATCTGTTTTTATTCTATAATCATCTCCTACTTGTTCTAATCCGTAATCTACAGCTGCTTCTAATTCAGAAGTAGTCGCGTTAGTCCCCAACTTAGTGATTACTTTGTATTGTTTTATTCCGCTAGCACCATCCCATAAGTTACTTCTATTCCCAATGGTGTACTTTATTACCACTGTTTGCAGTTTTAGAAGCTTCAATCACATAATAATCAGTTGTTGAAAGTACAGCAGTATGTCCTGTATTAGATTTTTCCCCTATAGCATTATCACTACCGAAACCGTAGTACAAAATGTCCCCGTATTTTGATAGGTTTTTATTTTTTATTGAGAATTGGTTTGATAATAAAATAGATATTTTATTGGATTCACAAATAACTATATCCCTAATATCACTCTTGAGGGCGCTGATAATGTTATTCTCACTATTATTCATGATTATTTAAATCACCTTGAATCTCCCATATAAAAAGAGCATATAAGACTCCCACATGCTCCTTTATCTTTTTCAATTATTAATAAAATCCTTATTGTCATAGATTGAATATGTATTATTGTTTGACAACCACTCTTGAATCCCATGAATAGTATAGTAATTATCATCATCTGTACGTATAAATGGAATCCCACTGCCTGAAAGAACTTGATTTAAATCTATTCCATCAAATTCACTTATGGTAATCCCCATATACTCAGCTATTTCTGATTTACTATATAATCTCATTTCTACCTTACTGTTTTCACTTACTGAATTGACTGAACTAACTGAATTAGATTTTGCCATGTCTGATAAAGAATTGGAGATAAATATTGAACTGACTAAGATAGATATTGCTAGAATAATAATTGATATCCCTGTAAAATTTATTTTCATACTCCCGCCTCCCTTCGAACAAGCATGTAAATTCCTCCTCTTTGTATGATCACAATACACTATTAAGAATAATCCAATCGACAATTTAAGTACTCTTAGACTACTGAAACTTAGACCTAAAATTGTCATTTTATTATGATTTACTAAAACAAAAAAACGAAAATTAAGTTCCACGCCCTTTTGTTGGAAAATTTTCATATAATAAACATATATTAAATTAGGGGTGAAAACTATGAAAGAAAATTTAATAGCAAGATCACTATTTACTTTAGCTATTTGTCTTGTAATAGGTAGCTGGTTTATTTCAAATGGGTTAAAGGAAGGCAATCGAATAATTGCAGAACAATTGTCTGATGGAATTGAAGCCACTAAATCATACACAATAGATGCAACACAAGGTCAATTATTAACTGCTACACAGTTATCCGAATATTTGGGTATAAGCAATGAACAAGTAACTCAGTTATTCCCAGATTCAAATGGTAAAAGCGTAATACCTTATTTAAAAATTAAGGGTGAGCTCTTCTTCCCTAAAGCAGCCATTGATAAATGGTTACATGAAATTGAGGCAACCTCTATTAATAGATGAGCCCAATAAAATTTGGGCTTTTATTTTTTTAAAATACTTCTTTTATTATAAATGATCTAAGTTAATCATTTATCATAATATCTTAATTTCCTAACAAGCCATTCCAGTTGACAATTTTCTAAAATGTTGATTATGCCGACAACTCATTTAGTGTGTAGTTCACACTGTAATTGCTTTTCTATTAGACATGCTATAAATTTTGATAATTAGTTTTCTCTGCTATTTACCCTAAATTCCTCTACCATTTAAATGTTCAAACTGTTCCTTCTCAATTTCACTGTCAAATAATAGAAAAAAATCTATTACAAGCATATTTAGCTTCTTCACTTGCCTCATTTAACAAAAATTCATGGAGTTTATATTTTATGTCTCCCCCTTTATGTAATATTTGTATTGATAAACCTAAGATGGAAATTGTCAAATTGGGGTAAATTTTTTTGGAGATTTTGGTGGTCAAAAAGTGGTCAAGCACTGGAATTTTAAAATCCAGCTTTGCTTGACCACCAAAAGTAACTGCTATAAACGTTGTTAAATCAACATTTTAACTTTAATATAAAGTCATATATTGGTCACGTTCCCAAGGGTGAACTTGCGTACGGAACATATCTTTCCTTTTATTATCCGATTATATCTAATCAAAAACCCTTTAAAATCAACTTTTTCAAATTTACCTCTTCATACCTTATCATATATTTTCATCCTAAGTGGGGCATTAGTGGGTCAGGTGGTGGGTCAAATTATATCATCAAAATAAAGAGAACTCTTTCCTTTTGTGAAAGAGTTCTCTTTATTAATACCCTTGTTCTAAAAGCCACGAAATTAAGAATTCTCTAGTTTTTTCTGCTGGGAAGTACCACTTTAATTAGGGGATCACAAATTTCAATTTTCAGGAAGAAATTTCAAAAGTTCAGTTCTAGCATTTTCTATTTTATTAATGATCTCATTTAATTCCTCTTTGGTAACATTATCATAATCTACAGTTATATCTTCCCATAACTGTTTGTATAAATAGTCAATATCAATATTCTTGACATTTTTATCAGTATCATTTAATTTTGTAGTAGACTGAAACATCAAATATGTCGTATTAATACTAGACAGGTGATCATCTAAATACTGATAACTTTTGTTATCTCCTAGAGATCTTGAAACTATAAATTGATAATTCTCTAATTGTGTATAAAAGTCTACAAATGCTGTAGTTTCCAACTCGTTGATATTTTCTTTTAATCTATTTGAATCTCGAATTATTATTGAGGTATACAAAATAAGAATGATACTCGTTGTAATCAAAACAATAATAAGTAAGCTTTGGAATTTTTTCAATTTATCACTTCCCTGTAACAGTATGATTTATTACTGCTTCACCACTCTTCACAGTATAGACAGCTGACCAAGTAAGACCAAGATCTTTTCTCACATCATATTCGGCTTTTGCAGTGGCTTTTAAATTACCTTTCTGTCCTGTCTGTAATTGATAATCGAATGTAAAGTAACCAACTACCCCACTTGATTTACCGTCAGCATATTCATCACCTTTGTCATAATTTACACCCATAGGCAATTCAGTGTTCACTAAATTCGAGCCTTTAAAGGTAATAGTTCCTTTTTCATCATAAACATCTGTAGTATGAGTAACATTTGCTAGTACATCATTTGCTATAGCTTTGATAATCGCCCAGACTCCATTAGCAAAATATCCACCAATGAGCCAATCTAATCCACCAAGATCTCTCGTACTTGATTCATTTGGTGTCATATTAGTTATTAGATTCCTAACACCATCTGGACTAGTTAATGATACAGTTAATTCAGTTGGCCAACAAGCATCCACTTGTAAACGTCCAGATACGTATCCACATCTATTCCAAGCTCTAATCATTTCTTTACCACTAGAGTTACCAGCATAAACTGTTGAAGCTGACATTACGACTGCTGATGATGTTATATTTTGCGTCTGATTTGCTTGATCAGTTACCCATGAATTGTATGCTGCTCCTTTATGTGAGTAAAACTCTTGCGCAGAGACAAAATTTGCACTTAAAAATATTGCTAATATTGCTAATATTGAAACTTTTCTTTTCATAAATTTCACACCCTCAAATTAATTTTTTTCTAATAACGAATTATTGCATCAATTGCATCCAAATCTTCATTTGTTAAGAAAAGAGTGCCAAATGGAAGCATTGCTGTGTCACCAATTACACCACTAGTGATAGTTACATCAACTTCATTTGTTTCAGGATCTAACCTAATTGATAACGCACCTTCCTCTTCTACACTTTTATTTTTAATCTTAATTCCAACGCTTCCATAATAAATTTCTCTATCATTAAAACTAATTAAATTAAGATCTCCTTCACCATCGAAAGGGAATGTGCTTTCAAGTGTTTTGATGCTACCTTTTACTTTTGCCCCAATAATTTTAAATGAATCAAAAACTTCTGTTTCATCATTTACTATTTCTAAATCTAATTTTAAATTAGGCTCGTTCTCTTTTTTTCCAAACTTTTTTTCATTTTTTTCTATAACTGGGTTACTTTCCTTCTCTAGAAAGTCCAAAACTTGATTATTTACATCTAGCTTAAAATCATAAGTCTCTTTGTTGTTAAACCCTACCATAACTGATGTGAATAAAACTCCAATAAGGATGAACAATATAAGTTTATTCTTTTTCATTTACCTTTCCTCCTACAATAAATCACTGTTATTATCACAGTAAAAAGTTAATATTTTTATAGACAAAAAACAAATGTTTCATTTTTATTTCAAAAATATTAATAAAGTATGACAAGGCCATGTCCATTAAAATTATAACAGCAGAACATCGGTGCAAAAAGTTAAAAAATGGTAATTAACTGCCTATCTGTACCAAAAAAACAGAGTTGGAAACAGCTCTTTAATCATTTTATAAATGATACTCTATCAAATTAATCCTATGTTTCTATTCTCAGATATAAAAAAACAGAGTGCTTCTAATCTAAATTCAATAAAACTTTCATTTTATTTTAAAATTTTCATAAAAACAAAAAAGGGGCGAAATCAAAGGTTTCGCCCCTTTTATTTATTTAGTTGTAGCAAGATCGAATTGCTTTGCTACTTCTATTATTTCATTCTTATAATTCATTATTTCATTAACTGAATCAATTTTATAGCTAGTTTTATTTCCATCATTGAGTTTAATGTACTTATTCGTACTATTGAAACCAAGTCTACAAACCCATTTTCTAATGCTATCATCTAATAATACATTAAAGTAGCTCTTATTATCTCTATAGTAAACTCTTGAAGGATCGATCTCTTCTTTAAGAATTAATTTAATTAGTACATACCCTTCAATTTCTTCCTCAGTAGTGTGAATTTCACTTTCTGTGTTTTTTTCAGGTTCTATTGTAGATACTTCTGTATCGTTACCTGTCTCAATCATATTCTTTTCATCTATGGCTTCATTACTATCACTAGAAGAATTTAAAGCCTTTTGCAATTTATCATTTACTTTTTCATTGACATATTGATTGAGTGATTTTTTCACTAAATCTCTAAAATTATCAATAACTTTTTTAGTCTTTACTCCGGAATATATGTCATTAATAACTACTTTAATAAATTCATCAGATGGATCTTCCCATTGTTGATTGAGATAGTGCTTAATCTCTCCGGTATACTTTAATTCTGATGCGGTTGTTAGAACATTATCTACATCAAAGTCATTTTTTCTAAATTTTGCTATTTCTAATAAATCTGCTTCTTTTATATTCAACATGTCAATGATAAAGAAAGGCGATTGATCCATTTTATTTTGTTCTTCTAAATCAGTAAAAAATCTATATTCTATACCATTAGTTAAGATAGCAAATTTCGCCTTAGTAGTTCCAAAATATCTAAATAGTTGCGAATCATGCTTAGTAAGTAGTTCATTTACACTTTTTGCTTCAATAAGTATAACGGGTTCACTGTTTTTCAAAATTGCATAGTCAATTTTCTCACCTTTTTTAATACCTACATCTGCAACATACTCTGGAACTAACTCTTCTGGGTTGAAAATATCATATCCAAGAATCTGAATTAAAGGCATAATTAATGAGGTTTTAGTTGCTTCTTCAGTATGTATACTATCTTTAATTCTTTGAATTCTTCCATATTTCCCAACCTCCGCTATAAATAGATTATTTTTCTTATTATTATATCAGAGATGGTAATTTCTGTGGTAAATTCCTGTATTATTTTCAAGGAATTACAAATTAATGTTGCGATCACCATTTTTGTCTTTCTACTATAAATAATAACTTAAATCTGCCATTATAGATGAGCTTGTATTTAATAGAGGTGGTAACATGACTTATAACAATGAGATAGATTTACATAAAGTATACGATTACAAAGAGTAGCCAGACAAAGCTAGCGGTCGCTGCGACAACTGTGACTCTATCAGTTTTAAAAGTTCTGTGAAGGATTATGTTTTCATACGTGAATGTAATAATTGTGGAATGAAGAAGAGTATTTAGCCCTATCAATTTGTAGGGCTTTTTAGATAAAATCAATCTTTTATATTGAGCTAATCATATCAGATTATAATTAGAAAGAGGACTGTTTTAAGTATTCGTCTCTATAACTTCTATTGGGAAAAATAGTTATGCATAGTGTATTTAATGATATATATGATACGTTTTTTACCATAATTGAATTTTTTGTGAACTTTAATAAATAATTACAATTCAACATAATTTTACATTTTATTTGTGGTATTCTTTAAGAGCCGGCAAATTATTACAATAATATATTTTAATGGAGGTATTAATAATGAATAAGAAAAAAGTTGTATCTTTACTAACTGCTGCTACATTTGCAATATCTTTACCTGTTTCTGCTTCTGCTGCTGATTATGCATATTCTGTTGGAACAGACTATGCTGACGGTAGCTGGTGGGAAAGTGGAGTAGATACATCACAATCTGCAATGGATGCAGCTACGGATTTTGCACTTGCTGGATATTCATCATATTATAATATAAAGCCTACCGTTGCTTACTTTCAAGGCGATGCTCCAGATGGGAATCCGAGAATGGAAAGTGATATTTTATTTTTTGCTGGACACGCAAATAATGAACTTATGACTTGGAACTATGACAATAAAGGCGGAGATTATAAAGTTGGAGTTTATTATACAAATGGCTTTGTAAGTAGTACGACCGATTATACATATGTTGGTCTGAATGATTATAACTTAAATGGCACAAAGTTAATGGTGTTCGCAGGGTGTGAAACAGCATCTGGATCTACTAATCTACTTACAAAAGCTACAGATAACGGTGCCGACAGCGCTGTCGGTTTTGTGGATAAAGTAGCTACCGCATCAGCAACAAAATGGCGTGGTAAATTTACAGATGCAATAGGTTTAGGAAAAAGTATTTCTCAAGCGATAACTTATGCAGATTCATTTTCGTACGACGACGATAGAGTATTGACATCTACTTACGAAGGTAGTGGCTCTTTAATAGTGAAGCAATCGAATTTTTATAAAAGTCAAGAGGATTTTTTGAACAAATCACTAGTTTCTAAAGAATCAAAGGAAACACCAGTAATAGGGGAAAAAATCAAGGAAAAACAGAAAGAGTTACCAGTTAATAAAGACATAAAATTTGATTTTCAAAATGAAGACTATACAGAAATAGTTAATTATATTTCTAGTATTGAAGATATGTTTAATTTGGGTGATTATACTACAAAAATAAAAGAAAAAGAAGATGGAAATGGATCTATTACATTTAATTACACAATAGATAGTATCGAAACTAACGTTAAATATACAGCAGTTATTGAAGATAATTTACTAACTACAATCTATTTAAATGGTAAGCTACCAAAGAAAGAAGAAAAACCTTCTACTAAAAAAGTATCAGCTGATCAATTAACTCAGCTACTAGATAATGTCCCTACAGATGAAGATTATAGAGTAGTAAACCAATTCATTAAAGAGAAGATAGACCTTGAATCAAATCAACAATACATTGTTGCAATAACAGATTATGAGCATATTCCGTCAGGCACTTTTGTTTCAGGTGAAATAGTACATGAAATTAACTAACAATAAGTTAGTCTATTTGGGGATTTTCCTTTTATTATTATTAATATCCTCATGCTCCCAAGCAGATAATTCTGATGCAAATAATTCTGATGCGGAAATAGAAGAAGTTGGCATAAGCTTCGATGAATCTAAAGATCCCGTTATTATCGAAGACAAAGATGTAATTAGTGATTTAATGGAGTTTATAAATATCAATCAATGGGAGAATGTTAAAAATTGGTCATTGGAGTCAGTGCCAGATTTTTATATAATCCTTTACTATTCAGAAGGTGAAAAATCTTTATTAGGATTTCTTGAGGATAAGGAAATAACATATAGTCATGTAAGTGGAAACGAAAATGGCTATAAAAATGGATATTACAAAGTAGATTTAAAATACACAGATTTGTACAATTATCTAAACGAGATAGTATCTAAGTAAGACACGTTAATAGAAAGACCACAAGCACTCTCAACACACACATTATACAATGATCAATTCCTTAGAGGATCAACCATTGTATGGTGTAAAATAGACCACTCTTTACTCTTTAATGACAGGAGCGATGGGTGGTCTATTCCTTTCTAATAGAACTGGAACTAAACGACATACTTTTACTTGAGTTTTCTAGACAAATGAACCTAGATGGTAAGTATAAGTAAAATGGATATTTTACTGTGTTTACGTTAGTGGATAAACTTTCTGTAAATACACCTTACTAATTTATGCTAAAAGTGGTATAGTTAAATCAATTATTGTTGTTCTTATTATTATCGTTAGAGAAAAGACTGGATATACGATTACATCTTTAGTAATAGTTTTGAGCAAGAATAGTAATACAAAGTGGAAGTATCCACGCAGGAGGAAATAAAATGGCACAAGGTAAAGTAAAATGGTTTAACGCAGAAAAAGGTTTTGGATTTATCGAAGTTGAAGGCGGAGACGATGTATTCGTACACTTCTCAGCTATTCAAGGTGAAGGTTTCAAATCACTTGAGGAAGGTCAAGAAGTTTCATTCGATATTGAAGAAGGAAACCGTGGCCCTCAAGCAACAAACGTTCAAAAATTTTAATTAAACATAACACCGTTCATGAAAATGGGCGGTTTTTTATATTAAAATATACAAAAAAAGACCACTTCAACAGTCGTCTAATATTTTCATCTACAGTAAACATTAATTCACCACTAATTATTATTAATTATGAATCTATTCCCACACTTACCGACAACGTGTTAACAATATCCACAAAACAAAAACATCCTCCAACAGGATGCTTGCATATGTACTATTTATAAGAACGTTTTTTAACCATATCTATTAAATAATGGATAAGAGCAATTAGATATGATAGCAATAATATAATTATTATGCTAAATGTGACATTAATTTCCCCAAGTATGGATACAAAAATAAAAAACAGCACAACACTACTAAAAATTGATGCAAAGAATATCGCGATGTATCCTGACATATATGAGCTCCTTTCTAAGAACGGTATGTATATTACTTACACATGCAGTTTTATTACTGGAATCAGGCGCAACCATGAAATTCGTTCAAGAAAGATTAGGTCACAAAAGTATTACAATTACCTCGGATGTTTACTCTCATATTTCATCTAAGCTTGAAAATACTTCGGTGGACAAGTATGAAAAATATATGAATGATTTATTGGGGTAAATTTTTTTTGGAGTTTTTGTGGGTCAAAAGTGGGTCAAGCACTGGAATTTTAAATCCCAGCTTTGCTTGACCCACCAAAGTAACTGCTATAAACGTTGTTAAATCAACATTTTAATTTTAGTATAAAGTCATGTATTGGTCACGTTCCCAAGGGTGAACTTGCGTACGGAACATATCCCATTCAATTTCTTTAGCTTCTACAAAGTGCTCGAATAAATGTTTACCCATTGCACCTGTCATAACTTCATCAGACTTTAAGTTTTCTAATGCATGTTCTAGTGTTGCAGGTAAGTCTACGATACCAGCTTCTAAACGCTCAGCTTTGTTCATTACATAGATGTTTCTGTCAACTGGTGCAGGAGCTGTAAGCTTATTTTTGATACCATCTAATCCAGCTGCAAGTAATACAGACATTGCAAGGTATGGGTTTGCACTTGGGTCAACGCTTCGCACTTCAACACGTGTGCTCATACCTCTAGATGCAGGAATACGGATTAATGGGCTACGGTTACGAGCTGACCAAGCGACATATACAGGAGCTTCATAACCAGGTACTAAACGTTTATATGAGTTGATTGTTGGATTTGTAACAGCTGTAAAGTTTGGTGCATGTTTTATCACACCAGCGATAAATTGACGAGCTGTTTCACTAAGCTCTAAGTCGCCAGTAGGGTCAAAGAATGAGTTTTCACCATTAGCAAATAATGAAAGGTTTGCATGCATTCCAGATCCGTTTACGCCGTAAAGTGGTTTTGGCATGAATGTTGCGTGTAAACCGTGCTTTCTAGCGATCGTTTTTACAACAAGCTTGAACGTTTGAATATCATCAGCTGCTTTTAACGCACCAGCATATTTAAAGTCGATTTCATGTTGCCCTGGCGCTACTTCATGGTGAGATGCTTCAATATCAAAGCCCATTTCTTCTAATTCTAAAACGATATCACGGCGGCAATTTTCACCTAAATCAGTCGGTGCTAAGTCAAAGTAGCCACCTTTATCATTTAATTCAAGAGTTGGTTCGCCCTTTTCATCAACTTTAAATAAGAAAAACTCTGGTTCCGCTCCTAAATTAAAGTCAGTAAATCCTAGCTCTTCCATTTCTTTAAGTACACGCTTTAAGTTATTACGTGGATCTCCTTCAAAAGGAGTACCATCAGGATTGTAAATATCACAAATTAGACGTGCAACTTTACCTTTTTCAGATGTCCAAGGGAATACAACCCAAGTATCTAAGTCAGGATATAAATACATATCTGATTCTTCTATACGTACGAAGCCTTCGATTGAAGATCCATCAAACATCATTTTATTATCAAGTGCTTTTTCTAACTGACTAGTAGGGATTTCAACATTTTTGATCGTTCCTAATAAATCAGTAAATTGCAGTCTTATATATCTAACGTTCTCCTCCTCAGTCATCTTAACAATGTCTTCTCGTGTGTACTTTGCCATAAAAAAAGCTCCTCCCTTGATTTTAAAAAATTATTTAAATAAAAATTGGTGAAGTGCATCCATTCAAGAATATATTTCACCTATATTTTACTTATTTCTAACGGTTGCATGCACATTTTAATTAATGGAAAAATCGGGACATATCTCCTTGTCTCAGAGTTGTACGATTGTATTTTCCAGCATTCATCAGTTCAGCTTTTAGTAGCTTGCGCAGTTCATCTTCAGATAGTTCTTGTTTGTTCGCTTTAACTACTTCATTTTCTTGTACAGGTTTTGCATCTTGATTGCCTGCAAATAATTTCTTAATCCCTGCCATATTGACACCTTGATCTATAAGATTTTTAATTTCTAATAGCTTGTCAACATCATTAAAAGAAAATAATCGTCGATTCCCTTCGGTTCTTGCCGGAGATACTAATCCATGCTCTTCGTAATATCGAATTTGCCTAGCTGTTAATTCGGTTAACTGCATCACGATTCCGATAGGAAAAAGTGGCATGGACCTTCTGATTTCATCAGCCATAATGATACCTCCATCATTTATTACTATATTCAGTATATTCCATGTTATGTTTTTTGTCAACACTATGTCATAAAATCTAACACAATAAATTACATCAATTTTCTTTTCGTTCATTCTGTTCTTATTTAGCCTATTTTGAGGAGATTTTTTTCAATCAAATGATTGATTGCCGAACAAACCGCTATCTTGACGTGAGCATATGTTAGCCCCCCTTGTACGTATGCTACGTATGGTGGCCTCAAAGGCCCATCCGCTGATAGTTCAATACTAGACCCTTGTATAAAGGTACCAGCCGCCATGATCACATCATCTTCATAACCAGGCATATAGCTAGGGTACGGAGTAACATAAGAATTGACTGGGGAACAATATTGGATTGCCTGACAAAATGCAATCATCATTTCTTTATTATCAAATTGGACTGATTGAATAAGGTCTGTTCGATGACTATTCCAGCTAGGATGTGTGTTCATGCCGATTTCGGATAAGAAAGCTGATGTAAAAACAGCACCTTTCAAAGCTTGACCAACAATGTGTGGAGCGAGAAAAAATCCCTGATACATTTCTTGCAAACTATGTAACGATGCACCTGCTTCACTACCTATTCCAGGAGAAGTCATTCGATAGGAGCATGCATCAACAAGAGTTTTCTTCCCTACGATATAACCACCCGTTTTAGCAAGGCCCCCACCAGGATTTTTTATTAACGATCCAGCAATTAAGTCTGCACCTACATGACAAGGCTCCAATGGTTCTACAAATTCACCATAACAATTATCAACAAAAATGACGATTTCTTCATTAATCGATTTTACAAATTGAACCATTTCTTGAATCTCACTTATCGAAAACGAGGGTCTATTTGCATATCCCTTAGATCTTTGAATACCAATCATTTTAGTTTTTTCATTTATCGCTTCTTTTACTTTGTTATAATCAATTTTGCCATCTGTAGCTAACGGTATACTGTTATACCCAATATGATACTCTTTAAAAGAGCCTACGCCTGAACCTCTAATTCCTACTATCTCCTCTAAAGTATCATATGGCTTCCCAGTTATATACAAAAGCTCATCAAATGGCCTAAGCACACCAAATAATGCAATTGAAATGGCATGCGTTCCTGATATGATTTGTGGGCGAACTAATCCAGCTTCGCCTCCAAAAACTTGTGCATATACTTTCTCCAACGTATCTCTTCCAACATCATCATAACCATAACCTGTTGAGGGCGTGAAATGTGAGTCACTTATTTTATGTCCACGAAAACTCTCAAGTACTCGATATTGATTCACTTCTATATTCCGATCGATTTGATGATGGATATTACGTATTTTGTCTTCTACTATATTTACTATGTCGGAGATTTGCTCTCCGTTACTTAAGTTATGAAACATGTTTCTTCCCTTTCTAAACTTGATATTTCTTTAGTTTACCGAATGCGATATGTGAAGATAATACATATCCTGTACATTCATAAACATCTTCTCTTTCATCATATTTTGTCTCTGTTACAATCGTATCCGTTTTGATGGATGACAGTAATTTTCCGTCTTGGCTTGGAATTTTCACGTGATATTTAACCATATTCTCTTTTATACGATTTTCGAGCCAAGCTTTCAGTTTAATAACATCATTGTCGTTATGTGCACTAATTGTGACAACTTCTGTATTTGATGAGGTTACAAAATCTGGATGAATACTGTCACGCTTATTATAAACGGTTATGACCGGAATATTTTCGAAGCCTAACTCTTCTATTAACTGATATACAGTTTGTTCATGATTAAAATAATCTGGATTCGAACAATCAACTACATGTATAAGTACATCAGCATCTTTGACCTCTTCTAATGTTGATCTAAACGCAGCGACTAATGTAGTAGGAAGATCTTGTATAAATCCTACGGTATCAGTGAGCAGTACATTCATCCCAGATGGTATCGTCATCTTTCTCGTCATAGGATCTAATGTAGCAAACAACTCATTTTCTTCATAAGCACCAGCTGCTGTTAAACGATTAAAAAGCGTTGATTTTCCAGCATTCGTATATCCTACTAAAGATAATTGAAATGCATTGTTTTTCTTTCTCCGTTCACGATACCTCACTCGATGCTGAACGATCGACGATAATTGTTGCTTAATTTCAACGACTCGACGATGGATGTGTCTTCTATCCGTTTCGAGCTTCGTTTCACCTGGACCTCTAGTACCAATTCCTCCCCCGAGCCTAGATAAAGAAATACCCTGCCCAGCTAGTCTAGGTAATAAATATTGTAATTGCGCAAGTTCAACTTGGAGCTTCCCTTCACGTGACCTAGCCCTCATTGCAAAAATATCTAAAATTAGTTGAGTTCTATCAATTACCCTCGCCTGAAATAACTTTGTTAAATTTCTAATTTGGCTAGGTGTCAGCTCATCATTAAAAATGATAATCTGTGGTTCCATTTCACTTTCCAAATTTACAATTTCTTCTACTTTTCCTTTACCTATGTATGTAGCAGGGTGAACTTTCTCTCTTTTCTGTGTAACGACAACTTCCACAGTCCCATTCGCCGTTTTTGTTAAAGATGCAAGTTCCTCCATCGAAAACATAAATCTTTCATCATTTAAATTGGGCAATTGACATCCAACTAAAATTGCTGTTTCAGCGGTTTTATTTGTAGTTATATTCAAACTCCAAGTACCTTCCCTTTTATAATAATTAACACTCTTTTTTATCATATCAAAACTAGAGACTTTTCACGAACATATTTGAAATGAATTAATATATGTTTGTTTTCGCATGTAATATGGAATATCAATAGAAAAAACAAGACTTTAGTATTAGTAATGCGTGACTATTTTCTTGTAGATTTTGGTATTAATAATTTGTTATTATAAAATTCAGAATATATAGTATATATATTCAATCTTGCTCTATTATTTTTATTCACCCGTAAAAATATTAGACGAGCTTTCGGTTAAATAATTCTAGGCTCTTTTCGTATACTTGTTTACTATTTAACTAAATTTGACAGTTACATAATGATCATACCGTATACTAACTGTCTAAAGAAGACAAAAAATCTAGACTAACCCAATGCGTGCTTCTGTTTTAGTATGAAAGACAACAACTTGATACGAACACAGCCTAATAAAAATAACAGAGAGGAGATATAACAGTCATGGCAATCAAATGGATTGTAGCAGCAATCATTGGTCTTATTATCGTTTGGAAAGTAGGAAAAACTATTCTGGAGGGAGTTAGAGAAGGCATAAAGGAAGGTGTAGAAGAAGCCAAAGAAGAGTTAATACATGAAGAAGACGAACATGAAAAGACATATGAGGCATTGTGGAGTCAAGCATACCAAAAATCTGATGAAGAAAGATTTGGAATCGCCTTAAAGGCAATGTTTGTAGAATTTTATATGCATGGTCCAATTTTACAATTAGATTGGAATGAAGATAATTCAGTATATTTGTTTACAGAAGTCTTGCCTGAGGATAAACTAGAATTTCTTAAAAAGAAATTTAAAGATGAATGGGGAATCTATGATAGAGGAACATTATTAAAACAAATTCACTGGCTTAAATATGAAGGGCACCGCTTTCAGTATGAAACAAAAACAAATAACATGCATATCGAGGCAGCTGCATTCGATTTTGCTCGTGAAGCTATGTTAGTATGTGATGGTGTCGCGTTCGGTTATATTACAGAAGATGAAGGCAAGGTGCTATTGAAAAAAATCTCTTTCAAAACAGCCAACATGTTTTCAGGCTGGAAAGAGTATGCAGAAAGTTTTATGACAGGTGCAACTTTTTGGATGCAACAAGTAAGCTTAAATAAAAAAATGGAGAAAAGATATCATAAAACGTTAAATTGGTTGCTAGAAAACCCTTTAAGTTCTTGGGTTAAAATTCCTTTGGAAACAGACAGCTTACTTTCTTCATATCCTATAGATATAGATGCTAGGGACATAATTGAATACCATATTGAGACATACATAGGGGAGATCAAAAATCAATATGTAGAAGAAGTTACTGACACTGTTAGCATCGATATATATCATATAGATGCCACTGAAGATAAACCATTCCATACTTTTATTACCATGGGAATGAGCGACCTACCTATAAATGAATTACCGGATGGTTGGAAATATAGTGAACTAATGATGTCGGTCCCAGCAAATTGGGAAGTGTCTGACGAAGGATTCACAAACGAGGATAATTACTTTCCACTCCGATTACTTAAACACCTTGCTAAATACCCTCACTTAAATAAAGATAAGGAGCCACTGTCTTTGTGGAGTATCAATCTTCAAGATCCGGCGGAGCCTTTTACAAACAATATAAAGATGACAGGATCTATATTACTTCCTCCTTTGTTGTTTGATAGAGAATTTTTTGAAGTTGATATAAATGTACAAAAGAAGGTCCATTTCTTTAATGTTCTTCCTTTGTATTCCGATGAAATAACCTATCTATTAGCAAGTGAAGAGAAATCATTGTTAATGCAGAACAATGAAATTCCTCATGTTTTCAACCCTACTAGAAAAAGTTTACTTACTGACCTTGAAAATATAAGCTTCAAACAAGAGGATCAACAGGATTCACAAAAAATTGGTTTTTATTAAGGCTCTTTCATTACCTTTTGTTCTTTTATTGTAATAGTTTAGAAACTAATTTTAATAAATGATTGAATCTATCTTTTGAGAAGAAAAGATGCCACGACCACTAGATGGATACGCGCTTATAACTTGGTACGTAAAAAACTCTCTATAAGAAGTAGCTTTCTTTCTGTTACTACCGTATTAAATTTGCATTTAATATGAATTCTATACAGATTTATAAACGTGTACTTTGTTAGATAAATAAAAACTTATTACATTTTAATAAAAAATGAGGATGATGCGTAGTACTAAAAATAACGTATCACCCTCTATTTTTTATTAATCTAAAACAATTACAGTTATATATCACTAATTAATAAGTCCTCACTATTAATGGTCATTAGCTGTTTTCTATCGAGTTCTTCTTGAAATAACAACCTCATTGCTTGAACACGAACTGACTTTTCTATTACATTTCTAACATAACGTCCATTACTAAAAGAAGCAGGATGTAATGAGTTTCTAATAGATAGTAAATGATTGCGTAATTTCCACTCAGCTTCTTGGTGAAATGTATAATCTCTTTCGGAGATCATTCTTGAAGCGATTTCCATCAATTGGTCAACAGTATAGTCTGGAAAATCTATAACTAACGGGAACCTAGAATATAGACCCGGATTGAGCGATAAAAAATGCTCCATTTCCTTTGAATACCCAGCTAGAATTAAAATAAATTCATTTTGTTTGTCTTCCATATGCTTGACGATGGTTTTGATTTTTATGTTGATTAGGTAAATTAATTAACTCTATATCAGAAGTAACCGGATTTCCATGCCATTTTGCCATTATGTTTATTGAGTCATCTTCATTTAATTGAACTCTTTCCACAAACAAACTAAGTACTCTCCTCTTATGTTCCATTGTAAGTTTATCGCCTTTTGTTACCGAGTTGAATTTTGATATATTTTCCATAATCATTTTCATTTGATTTTCTGATTGTTCCATATTTACTATTTGCTTGATTATAATATCTAATTCCGATCTAAGGTGCTTTAAGTTTTCTTTTAATGGCTCAACTAATGCATCAAATTGTTCTTCTGAAATCTTTTCTTTCCCAAACAAAATAATATAATTATTTTCTTCCTTCTTTACCTGTTGAATTTTTTCTTCTATTATATATTGTTGTTTATTTAATGATTCGATTTTGTTTTTGTCTGACAATTGATCGGTTATATCTTTAATTATTAAATCGGGATTTTCAATCCTTTGAACCACCCAACTCCAAACAGCTTGATCAACTAAATCAACTCTCCAATTTTTACCTTTACACACATTGGTATTCTTACCTGTACCAACTTCATAACCTTTACTAGCCTTTTTCCTACATGCATAATATTTATAAGTGCCATTTGACACTTTAGATGTAATACCTGAACCTGCCGCTGCCCCACACCTTCCACACTTTGCTATACCTTTCAATAAGTAATCTTTGGATTTTCTGCCTTTGTTTTTACTGAACAATTCTATTTTCTTCTGAATCGATTCAAATGTTATTTTATCAATAATTTGAGGAATAGGAATTTCAATCCACTCCTCTTTAGGTTTTGGAACTTGCTTTTTTTTACCGTTCATTTGTACAACTTTAGTTCTACCATGATAATATATCCCAGTGTAATCCTCGTTTTTTAGGATTCTTGATACAGTAGTTTGATACCATATGTCTCCATTTGGTGCAGATACCCCTCTTTTAGATAAATCTTTAGCAATTTGGTTACAGCTCTTGTGTTCATGGAGTAACATATTAACCATTTTTAGAATTACTCCCTTTTCTTCTTCGTTGATTATAAGTTTGTCAATTTCTTTGTCGTATATATAACCGTATAACCTTTTAAAATTTGGAATTTCTCCTTTTTTTGCTTTTTGAATCCTACCTCTTTTGGAATTAGCCAAGATTTTTGCTTTGTTATATTGAGATATAGAACCTTGAATATTGTACATTAACATTGACTCTGGATTTGTAGGATCCACTGTAAATTCGACATATTCTAGGTCTACCCCAAGATTCCATATTTTCCGTGACAACACACCTTGAAGTGTATTATCACGAGCTAATCTGTCTGGATGTAAGATGATTAGTTTTTTTCCAAGTCCTTTTTCAAGTAAATACAAAGCATAATTTAGAGCAGGTCTGTTGGGGTCATCTCCCATTCCCCCTGCTTCCACAAGTGTGATAATTTCATCCTCTTTGATTCCAAATTTTTCAATTGCAGTATTTTTACATTTTTCAACTTGTGACTCAAGAGAGTGTCCCTTTTCTGCCTGATCAGAAGTTGATACACGCGCATAAATGATTCCATTTATTTTTCCGATTAACGAATACA
Organism: Nanhaiella sioensis; assembly: GCF_046557775.1. Taxonomy (NCBI): domain Bacteria; kingdom Bacillati; phylum Bacillota; class Bacilli; order Caryophanales; family Bacillaceae; genus Nanhaiella; species Nanhaiella sioensis. The sequence continues at coordinate 4,157,327 of NZ_JBKAEG010000001.1, read as the reverse complement.
GTTTTTCTGTTTCTATCTGTTCTCCATCTTTTAATATAATCAATGTAAATCACCTTTTTTAATTGATTTATTTTTTATGTCTTGTAAAAAAATTATACCACTTATCCCTTTTGGAAAACAGTGGTATAATTTTTTCAATATTTTATTAAGATTTCTTTTACAATCTCTCTAAATTCATCGCTATTCAATATATCATCTAGTGATAATTTAGAGTCTTTTGAATAGGTGACTTTAATTTTATAGTCAGAGATATGTTGCCTTTTTTTGTAGTTACTTTTTTTATTGTGTTTACTTATCTCCCTCACTCTCCTCACCTCAATATTTATGTATGTTGGCAACAGTTTGTCCTATTACTTTATTAATCTTCAAACCTAACAATCAATTCATCTAACAACCTATTTATGTAATACCGATATCTAACTTTCTTTTTCACGTTATGTATTTCAATTCCGATTTCTTTACATATTTCTAAACTGATACTACTTTTATTTACTTTACTTATGTAATTATTAGATTTTATTTGATTCTCAGCCACATGCTTATAATCAAGAAAATCGTTAATATGTACGAATAACGTCTGATTATCATAGTTACGAAAATTGAATATAAATCCTGCAATTAACCCATCAAATTCAGCAGCTTCTTTTAATGCCTTAATTTGATGAGCTTTAATAATTTTCTCACTGAAACTTATTGATTTTTGTCCAGTGGATTTAAATTCTAAAGGAAATAAATTTGGCTTCCTATATAAAAATGAATCAAAATCATTTTTCGATACTCTTGAATTTGGTTTTAACATAATCGTGGGAACATCTTTTATTCTGTAGAAGAAAAGCGACTGTTCACACGCTGACTGCTTTATGTCCTCCTCGAAAACTTTCCCTTTGTTTTTGCTCAATTAACCACCTTCTATAAAAAACTTATATATAATTAATTCATATAAAATTACCGTTTTATCGTAAAATAGTTTGTGAAGTTCTCTATAAAACCCTAATTTCTCAACATTTAAAGAATAACTATTTTCACAAACTTTCTGTTCTCAAATAAGTAATATGTACATCCCCATGCCAATTCCCACTATACTTCGGAAACCTCACATCACTAACCTTATGATCAAACCAATGCTGATCTTCATTCTGGATCAATTCCTTTATTCTACCCTGAATAACTTTTTGACAAGTTTCTCGACAAAAAATGTTCTCCAACATTTCTATTCACCTCTCTATCTTTTTATCTATATAACTAGAAACACGATTACTTTACATTTCTTTCGTATTAACTTATTTTATATTAAAACTTTTTTCCACTAAATAGTTTCATTATATGTCCGTTCTAATCGTTCTTTAGCCCTTAAAAGCAGCACCCTAACATTCTCTCGGGTGGTACCCATCATTTCTCCTATCTTAGCATTGTCATACCCTTGAGCCTTAAAATGTACTGCTTTCTTTTGTTTGTCAGTTAAGTAGCTTAATATTTTTATAGAGTATATTCTACTAGACACTTTTTCTTCAATATTATCATTAAAACCTACTATATCGTGACATGTTCCACCTTCTTCTCCATCTACAGGCTTATCAAGATAATAGTACTTTACAGTGTTTTCTTCTGATAGGGGTTGATTTTTATTGCTTACAATATTACTCTCATATCGTAATCTTGTGAGAACATTCCATCTGATATTATTAATAGCATGTGTTATAAATTTAGTTTTATTTTCATCATAAGATATACACCCCTTCCATAAGCCTGTGTATGCAAACTGTACTAAGTCATCATAATCAAGGCCATTCTTTTTAGCTATTCCTTTCGGGTTATTACCGAACATCTTAAATAGTGTCTGAATTGCTATATGTTTGTTTTCAGTAAATAGTTTCTCAGCTTCTGTCATTTTATCTCTATCCCCTTCCTAGTAAATTCATTTTTTATTGCTCTCACATCCTCAGCAACTTCCTTTTGTGCATGTACTGAATCTCTCAAATTAAATAAATGCTTCCATTGCTTTAACGGTCTACATTGTATAATTCTAGTTTCTATATTAGGTAAATAATTTCGTGCCAATTCTTTAGCTCTGCCTGTGCGATAACCATATTCTTTGTAAATTTGAAAAGCATCCTCATAGTGCTGAATATGATCTGACATAAATCTATTATGTAAATCAAGTTCGTGTTCGTTTACCATATCCACTGGCATTCGATAATCAGAATTGTTCCTTGAAACATACCTTTGACTTAGCTCACACCCTCCTGTTTGATCACCATGTCTCCACAATTGTAACCCACTTGCTCTATCAGAAATAAAGTCAACAGTTATAGTAGAATGAACTTCTAAATTATACTTTGTGAGATGTGTTTGTAGTTTTGTATAATCCTCTGATAGCATAACTGGATTTAACAGATTTGGACTAGCATGATATGGATTTTCTCGCTCTGGTAATTTAACTAAATCGTCAAGAAACCATTTAATCTCAGGCACATCCTTAATACTATTCATAATATGTTTAAATAGATTCTGTTCGTCTTCTGATACTTCATATGTATCTATTGAATTAGCTATATCTAATAAAGATAAGATATTCATAGAAAGAACAATATCATAGTTACTTCCTGGATTCTTTTTAGCATCTTTTGTTGTCCATCTAACATGATTATTTATCTGTTTAAGTGTTACTAGATCGTGATAAATAGAGACCGTTTCATCGTATTCATGATTGATCCCCCACACTATATTACCTACAGAAGCTATTGATAAATGTCCTTTTTTCATTATTGACTTAATCATTTTGTGTGACTCTTTATTGATTTTATTTTGTGATTGATAACATACTCTTGCTACACATTCTACAAGTTTATGATAATCCTTTGTATTGTATAGAAGTTTTAATTCCAAATAATTTCCTCCTTATATATCAGAAGAGGAGAAGTCCCCTTCTGATCAATATATTTTCCAATAAAAGAGTTCTTTTATTTTGTTCCAGTAGAACCGTGGCCACCTCTATTTTCATTATTTAGAACGGCTACTTCCTTAAAAGTCACATGCTGCATTTTTTTTATCATTCTAAATTGACAAATCCGATCTCCAAATTCAATCTTAGTATCTCTCAGAGCATACGCTGGGAAAAACCATTGATCATTATCACCTTTATACGACTCATCGATTACCCCCATTGAGTTTGTTTGGATGATACCAAAATTTTTAAATGTACTTGATCTTGGTACAACATGCGCTTCGTACCCATCAGGGAGTTCCATCGCTACACCAAGTGGAATAAGTGCAAATTCACCTTTTGTAATCTCAACTGACTTTGCAGCTCGTAAATCGATCCAATCACCGATCTCTATTTTATTGATTTTTGGTAAATTTTCATTAAAGTATTTAATTTTAATAGATAATGACATGTATGATTCTCCTTCTAAAATTATTTATTAAAATAGAAATCCTCATCCTTCAATAACTCAACTGTTGCTTTTTTATAACCATTACCTTTCATTGAAAAAAAATCATGAGACTTGGTTTTTGTATCTAATCCATTTAATACAATTGAATTAATCTCCTCATAGTCAAAATAGGACTCAAAACCTAAGTTCATTAGTGCCTTATTAGCATTGTATCTTATGAATTTCTTCACATCATGCGTCAATCCTACTTGATGATATATATCCTCTGTATACAGCAATTCATTCTTGTATAGTTCCTCCAATAACGAAATAGAGTAATCGTATAGTGATTGCTTTACATCATCACTTTGCTTATTGTATATTTCTTGTGCTAACAATCCAGTATATACTCCATGAATACTCTCATCACGAATTATTAAGTTAATTATTTCTCCACTTTGCATTAATTTACCTTGACCATAAAAATATAAAGGATAATAAAATCCACTATAAAATAGAAAACTTTCTAGGTATACTGATGCTACCAAAGCCTTGTAAAGACTAATTTCATCACCTTGTTTAATATCATCGTAAATGTTCACGATTAATTCTGTTTTTCTTTGTAAGTATTTATTTTTTTTAACCCATTCAAATACTTTATTAATTTCATCCATAGTCGCTAGACTTAGAAAGATATTTGAATACGACTTTGCATGTACTGCATTTTCCATCATTGCCATAAAGTTTAATACAGCTTTACGTTGATGACCTTTAATATGTTCCGAAATTCGGGGCATACCAGTGTTCCCTTGTTCAGTGTCTAAGAGAGTCAACCCAGCTAATACTTTTTTATATGTATCCTTTTCAACGTCACTTAACTGTTGCCAAGTCAATAAATCCCCATTTAACGAAATTTCTTCTGGAAGCCAAAATTGTTTAGTGTTTTGGTTATAGAACATTTGTGTGAAGTTATCTTCATGTATTGACCAATTTGCAGCATCATATATTCGTTTCAACTTATCTTCCTCCTTATACAAAGCAGCTTAAACATCCTTCTTGTGTAGTATCTTTTGTTCTTGCATAATACAGTGTTTTAATTCCCTTATGATGAGCGTACAAATCGATTTTATTTAAGTCTCTAGTAGACATGGTATCTTTTAAATACAAAGTAAAAGAAATACCTTGGTCAATGTGTGTCTGAATTGTACTAATCATGTCTACCACTTTGAACATATCCATGTCATATGCTTCTTTGTAGTAAAACCAGTTGTATTGAGACAGAAAAGGCATTGGATAATAGGTTTTTGAATTCCCATATGTTCTTTCCTCAATTCTCTCCATTATTGGCATTACTGAAGCTGTCGATGATTGAACATAAGAAATTGAACCAGTTGGAGCTATTGCAAGTCTGTATGAATGATATAGTCCATGCTTCAATACATCCTCTTTCAATCTTTTCCAATCTTCAGTTGTTGGAATATATATACCTTGAAAAACTTCTTTAGTTTTATCTAACTCAGGTGAAAAACCATTTGTAATATATTTCTCGAAATATTCACCTGTAGCATAGGTAGAATCATTGAAACCATGAAACTTGAATTTCTTTTCTCTAGCCAATTCCATTGATCTTTCAAGAGAATAGAAATTAACCATCATAAAAAATGTATTTGCAAACTCTATCGCTTCAGGACTTTCATAAGCTATTCTATTTTTTACTAGATACCCGTGTAAATTCATTGCCCCAAGTCCGACAGATCTCATTTCTCGGTTAGCTCTTTTTACCGCTGGTGCATTATTAATATCAGTTTTCTCTGAAACAATAGTTAAAGCATCTATACCCAATTTAACTGATTCCTTAATTGATTTATTATCCATAACATTTACAATATTTAAAGATCCCAAGTTACAGGCTATATCCAATCCTATTTCATCCTCATTACCATAATCTAAGTAATTTGATGCAGTTGATGATTCTAATATCTCTGAGCATAAGTTAGAAAATTTGACTCTAGAAATATTATTCAATGGGTGTACTTTATTTACATTATCCTGAAACATGATGTATGGGTATCCTGATTCACTTCGCAATACAGCCAATTTTTCAAGTAACTTTCTTGGGTTTACTTTTTCCTTTCGAACATTTGGATTCTCAAGTAATTCATCATACATTTTAGTAATATCCATTTCATCAAGGTGTTGACCATATTCCTTGAAAACCGTATAAGGATAAAAGGTGTACATATCTTTATCTTCACGGGCTAGCTCAATGAATTTATCGGGAATCACTACACCTATCGAAAGAGTTTTTACACGCACATCTTCATCGGCAGATATTTTCTTTGTATCTAAAAAATCATGTATATCTCTATGGAAAACATTTAAATACACAGCTCCGCTACCTTGTCTTTGACCCATTTGATCTGCATACCTAAAAGCATGGTCTAATAACTTCATTACACCTACTACACCTTTTGTTGCATTTTCAACTCTTTTAATAGATTCGCCTTTTGCCCTTATTTTTGATAGGTTTAATGATACACCTCCTCCTAACTTTGATAGTTGCATTGAGGTTTCAATTGCTTTTGATATATCGTTAAGTGAATCATTTACTTCTAGTAGAAAACAACTAACTAATTCACCCCTTCTCTTTCTCCCAGCATTCAAGAAAGTTGGTGTAGCAGGTTGATATTCCTGATTAATTAACAGGTTAATAAATTGCTTAGCCTTCTCAAAATGACCATCAGCCAAGTACAAAGCTATAATTGACAACCTATCTTCATATCTTTCTAAGAATTTCTTTTTGTCATTTGTCTTAAGTGCATAGTCATTGTAAAATTTGAAGGCACTCATGTAAGATGGAAAACGAAACTTTTTGGCATATGCAATCTTATAGATAGTTTTTATTTGCTCAAATGAGTACTTACTTAAAAACTCTTCTTCATAGAATTCATGTTCTATTAAATAATTCAATTTTTCTTTTAAATCATGGAAAAATACTGTGTTTTGATTAATATAATCAACAAAATAACTATTTGTTGCTTCAATATCTTTTTGAAATTGATACGATCCTTCTTTATCCTTTACCATGATTTCATTATTTAATTGTGTCCATTTTGGTATTGACGTGCTTCTCAATTCTATTTACCTCCTGAATAAATTTATCAATGTCTTGTTCTGTTCCACTCAACTCAAATTTCAAGATCAATGGAACATTGAATTTATCAGATATTAACTTTGCCGCGTTTCCAAAATATTTTCCCCAATTTAGATTCCCACTAGAAGCAACACCTTTTAACCACTTATGATTGTGTTTTAAAAAATCTACTGTGCTTTCAGGAATTTGACCAAATCCAGTAGTGTAGGTTACAAGTATAAATGGTTCCTTTATACTCATATTCTTCTTTATTTTTATACAATTAATTTCTATTAACTTACTAACAAAACGCTCTACGTTTCCTGTTAGGGTATCGTATACAATTAGCACGGCTTATCACTAACTAACTTTTTCGTCTCAAATATGTAATCCTCATTACCGGTAACCCATTCTTGATTATAATTTTTTGCCATCTCATCGAGATTGACTATTCTTTTCTTTTGTACAGGAACATACATCTTTTCAAAATATGCCTTGTTTTCTATCCTTCGGTGTCCGTCACCTGCTGTTAGTAAATAGTCCCCATTATTTCCATATTGTGTTCCAGTTATTGTTTCTATTTCACCATCACTTGTAAGCTGCTCAACTTCTACTAAATAACTTTTGTGAGCATATTGCATTTTTCCACTCCCTTAGCGATTAATAAGTTTTCACAAAATGTCCAATTTTCTAACTATAAAGCTTAATTTACACCTTTTATAATTGAAGAAAGGAGGGTAAAGTTATGGAAAATTTACGTGAATTACTTGACTCAATAAGTACACCTCACCCTGAGAATGAAGAACATGGACATGTAATTGAATTTACTTTAATTGACTCAACCGACTTATATACTTCTGAATTTCTTCAAAAATATACTAGATTCAAAAATCATAGTGAATTCTTTGAGAGTTACTCTGCCGCATTCCCTGGCACCTTTATTCCGTTATCAGAACAAAATAAATTCATAATGGAAAACACATCCTTTGAAACTTGGGATGATATGTACGACTTGGCACTGGAACAATGGGAACATAGGAATTCATAGGTGGCTATTTGTCACCTATTTTATTATTTAATTAATTCACATATAAATAACAACTATTTTCTTTTTATAAAATGCTCATTAATTCTTCTTGTTAATCGAAACTTTAATCCTGCCTTCCAAAATTGCTAACTCCCTTCCTTATATCCTCCATTTATTTTCTGAACATATGGATATACAACAAACTCTTCATCTAAGTCAACTACATCCTTAATTGTCACGTTATTATCTTTAAGATATTTCCCTGTTTCTTTACGCTTATTTTTCACATTTAATAACACATTCCTGATAGCTGCTTCTTTACTTTCTTCTGCATTTTCAACTTTCTTTTCGAGGACTTGGATTTCTAAATTTAGATATATCATCTCAACAATTGCATTAAGTAACTCATCTGATATTATAGCTCTCATACCACACCACCGAATATATGTTCTTATATGAATTATATCAGCAACTATTCCCTTTTGCAATTTTTTATTTTGTCTTCAACTTCCTCAAGTTTTTTAATCAGTTACTTTTAATCTATAAAACTAGCAGTTTTATTATTTACATCAGTTCTATTAGTAGCAGTCATAATTCCCATTAAGAACACACCAGAACTACCACCAAATATAAAACCTATTAAACAACCAAACAAGAACGTTGCCATTTTTCATTACCTCCTTTCTTAGTGTTGGAGTGGCTGTACCTATTCGTTAACTACTCCTTAATCTTTGTAATTTTATATTAACTTAATTTATATTAAATAGTCAACTATATATCGTTAATTTATTTTATGCGTATTCAACTTCTTCTTTTAAATTGACCACTGTTCTATTTACACCTGATAGTTGTTGATCAATAGACTTCCATTCATTATCTGTTACGTGAATATGATCTTCTAAATGACTGTGTAATTCTATTAGCTCACTCTCTAACTGTTCAAGCCACTCTTTTAACCGTTCTTGTTTAGTTTCGTCGATCGTTGACCTCATTTGAATCACCCCTCATAAAGCCTTCACTAAATAGTCTAAGTACTCACTAATTTGCAATAAATATATATACATCAATATTGCTGCAATTCAATTATTTGGCATTTTACACCTCCCTACTTAAAATTTGACATCAGAAAAAATTACAATATAATGTATTAGATTAATAAACTTGTAAAGGAGAGAAATAGAGTTATGAATAAAATTCATTTATCTAATAATACTTCAGGAATTATCTTATTAGTACTTTACTTACTTTTTTTAATAGAATTCACATTAACTCGTTCACTTGTATCCCTGGTCTTTTTGAATTTCTTTATTATACTTTTTATCGCTCATATATATATATATTGCACTCAGGTCAAAGGGGAAACTTCCCGCAAAGTCACAATATAACATTCTATCAAACATGATTGAAATACATATTAATAACAAGAATAAAGGAAAAAAAGATTTTTTTAGACTCATAGCACAGACTATTCTAGTAGCTAAGAGTAAAGGTCTAAACGCAACTTTTTTCAGTGCACACTATTCAAAAGAAAAGCTTCAATCTATATTTGGTGAAGCATTAGTTATTGAAAGTCCAAATATATTAAATATAATTGATGTAGCTATTGCTAAGATATTCTATTGGAAGAATAAAGTACCTAACACTGGAACTGTTTTGAAATATACTATCCTCACAAATAAACTCTCTAATGATAAATTAGACACGCTGAAAAATCTTGGTAGCAAAAAAAGGAAAAATAACAATACCTAAAAATACTCTCCAACCATATGCTGTGGTTGGTTTTTCAATTCACAATAAAAGTAAAATTTTATTGTGAATTGATCTATTAGAAATAGATCATATCTACAGTTTCATTGACTATGTATTTATTAAGTGAATATTGGATTTACTTCTTTTTTTATCAGCTATTTCAAACTCTCAAAATGCTTCCTTACTAATTGAAAGGCCAAGAATTTTTGTTTTTCTTCTTCTGTTGCTTCTCTTACTTCTTCCTTTCCAAAACGGTAATCTCTTTCCATAATCCGGTTATTCTCAACCCACCTATTACTTCCTCCTAAACCTAAAACTTTCTGTGCTTCTTGTTCTATTATTTGTGCGATCTGATATGAACTTATGATCGCTTCTTGAGTAGTGTTTACTAATGCTTTATATTGACCCATTGTTTATCAACCTCCTCATATTGAATAAAACATCCACAACCTCCTATATCTATCATGTCTATTTCTTGCCCAGTCTCATGTATTCTCCTCAACTGTTCTAAAGTTAAATTTTGACGCACTTTATTACGGGTTCTACGGAGTATTGAAACATCTTTATTAAGAAAATTACGCATTTCTTTTTCTTTATCCTCATGGTATCTATATAATTCAGGGTTTTGTTTTAATAGGTTTATGAAATGACCCTGACCAGCCCTTACGCAGAAACCTCCACAGTTATTATGAGAGAAGTTCATTTCATACAGTCTTGGAATCTTAACACCTAATTCCTCTAAACTCTCTAACATCTCATCTTTTGTTAAATATGGTTCTTCACACATCGGAAACCCTACTGTATATGGTCTCCAATTTTTAGTAGGTGCCTTTGTACGATGTTCTTCAGTCCAATCAATCCCAAGGTATAAAACACATTCATCTGGGCTGTATGTACCTTCTAACCACTTTGCTGACATATCTTGTTTTAGCATGTGCGAACATTGAGCAATTCGACTATTTCCTATCCAACGAACATCTTTAAATATGTCCCATGGATCTCTTCCATCAGCTATCCACTTAAATTGAGACAGTCTTTTGCTTACTTTGTCTGATAAATCCATCAAATACGTTTTTCTAAGATTCATAGTCTTGTGTGAAACATCTGGAATATCTTCTGTCATTTTTATTAAATCCCTACAGTCTATATTGAAAATCTCCTGTGATGTTTCAATTAAAAATCTATATAAATCCTTATCTTCAATAAGTGTATCTGTGAATAATAAAATTAAATCTTTGACACCATGTTTCTTGACTACTCTTTTAACTGTAGCCCAGCTTCCAATGCCACCACTATAAAAGACTATGTGTTTCATTAATACCTCCCAATGTTTAATTATTTACAATAAAATTGAAGTTTTATTCAAATTACCTATTGTACTCTTTTTATTGATTGAACATCTTCCATTTTAATGATTGCATTCTCAGTAACAATCCACTCTCCATTAGTTAAATACGATTTAAAGAGGTCTCGAAATGAAACTTCACCTGTTTCTGTTTTTATTTCTCTTCCATCTTTGAAAACGACTGAAATCTTCATTGATTTTCACTCCTTTTAATTAATTTAGAATAAATGAAACATTTTAACGTGATTTATTAAAATGATTTATGTATTTATTGATTTCCTCTGCTATTGCCTTTGCAACAGGAACGCTTACTGCATTACCATCTGTTTGTAAAATTGAGAATCGCTGACTACTTGTTTATAGTTATCTGGAAAACCTTGAAGTCTTGCTGCTTCCCGTGTTGTAATTCTTCGAACTCTGCCATCAGGTAGTTCTAATTTAGGTTCTCTATGTCCACCTTGCATTGTCGTTAGAGTCTGAATCACACCATTAATACTATGTATTTCTCTAATAATTCGAAAACCTCTAATTCCTAAATAACCTGTTATGATAATTCCGTTTTCATCTTTCCTTGCTTTAGACCGATCAACCCCAATTGATTTATCATAAAATAATCTTTCTTTGACATCAGCCTCTTCTACCATGATATCTTTAATTCTTACTGGAACAGTCGTTGGCTGTGAAGGAAATCTAAAGAAAATTTTTTGCTTTGCTAATTTATTAAATAGATCATATCTTATCCCAACTACAAAATACCTTTCTCTATGCTGAGCTAATTTCCAATATTTTGAGTTATATAAAACAAACTCCATTTTATAGCCTCGTTTTTCAAACTCTATCTCTATAGTTGGTAAATACTTTTTTAGGTTTTTAACATTTTCAGCGAGAATTATTGGTGGTAGGTTATCGGGCTGATTACTTTCAGTCTCCTCTAGTAATCTCATAACTTCAAAGAATTTCCCGCTACGTTCCCCATTCAATCCTTCACCGTCTATATTACTGTATGAAATATCTTGACACGGAAACCCGAATATCCAAGCATGAGCGAAAGGAATATCTCTCCATGTCATTTGAGTTATGTCCATTTGCTTTACTTTAGGCGATACATTGCTTCCATAACTCTCAACTGCCCACTTGTCAAAATCCCATGCTCCTGCCAATCGAAAACCCGCTTGTTTGAATCCTAAACCCATTCCACCAGCTCCACAAAATAGATCATTGACTCTTAGCATTGCAACACTCCTATCATTTTTCATTTAAGATAAAAACCAGATTTTATCTTAATTCATAATTCCTAAACTCTATATTTCATTTATGTATATCAAATTAATTTATTTTAAAATGTTGATTTCATTGAAAGTAGTATTAATTCGTTAATAGTGATTCTATTTCATCAATCTCCAATTCTACTTTTTTTCCTTCAGATAACAGCTTCACTAACTTATCCTCCATAGACTTCAACATTCTCTCTTCATCTCTTCGTGACAGAATTTCAATTTTAGAATTTATATCACTAATCCAATCTTCCACAGAATAACCGCTAATAGTAAACTTATCTAAAACATTTAAGTCTTTTGCTGATAGCATATAAGAATTTAATTTAACTAACAGTATAAGTAATTGATCCTTATTTAGTGCTTGAATATTTTGTCTTTCTCCATCTAATTCAATTGAACAATTTGTAATAGGAGTAAACCTTAACTTCTTTCCTATCTTTTGTTTTTTTGATTGAATTTGTTTCTTTAACTCCAGTATTCTTTGATCGTTTACAGTACTCATATTACTTCTCCTTCCTATATAGCTTCCCATTTTTTAAATAAACATTTTTGTACATTGGTTTAATAGAATAGTAAAGCTCTTCTAAATTGTTAAAAGTAGTAGAATTATGACCATAAAAGCCATGCCCTGTTTTATGCAATTTTGGCTTCTCGTGATAGGCGTCTACTTTAAACTCTTCTTTGTTAGAATTAAAGCAGTATAACCAATTTTGTACTTTAATCCTCTCTTTAAATTCTTCAAGCGTATAACTGACATATTCATCTTTTGACTTATCAATTGGTGAATAGTCTGTTGTGTGTTCTAATTTATCTATCAACTCAGCATAGTTATCTACGCAATCCTCAGAAACTACTGAAATAATCTTATCCCCAAGTGACTTTATGGTATCAAAATAGGAATAATCACCCCCGACATAAAAGTAATGTGCTTTCCCTTTTTCTTTCTTACCGTAATAATCATACTTATCAAACTTGCCCATGTAGATATACTGCTCATTATTTTTTGTTAAGTAAGTGCAACCTACTTTTAGATCTTTACCTCTTATGTGTTTTTTCTCATGAATAATCTTATTAAATTCAGTAATTTCAATGTAATCTGGAGAATCTGTGGGTATTAAAACTAAATCCTTACCGTCCCATCCATAAACAAATTCACCTTCTAAACCTTTACCTTTAATAGAATTCGTGTTTTCTAGTATGTATAGCAAATTCGGAACACTGATTTCAAACTCAAATCCTCTTGGATCATAGACTCTGACGTAGGTTTGCCTATGATTCCACCCAGTAGAATATCCACCAGCTTTCTTATTGAGGACAAACCCTGTTGTTGGAATATTTTCATGTATCTCGGCTTCAATCGAATTATCTCTCCAATTGCTCCAAGATGCCTCTTTTCTTAAAGTTCCTTTTTGATCAAAGTAAATGACATACGCTAATTTCTTTGTGTATGTGTCCTCTCGCTCTTGAAAACCTACATTAATCTTTTCTGGTATAAAAATATTTGTTTTCAATAAATTACTCCTTTTCAGCTTTTGTTTTTTATGTATTATTGATTTATAAGACTTAACTTTTCCTTCTCTAACCCTTCAATTTGTTGCTCTATGCATTTCAATCTGTTTTTTCTTATAATTTCTTCATGATCAAATTCATCATTTTTCCACTTCTTTTTATGTTCCCACATATCTCTTTCAACACCCTTGAAAGAATAGTGAACACTTCCTATCATTTTTGTTATTTTTATTGAAGGAGCCGTCCAATCACATCCATTTCCACAACATCTACGAATCGGATCATATCCTTCATCTTCCGAAGTACATTCGCAATACCCCCACATGCGTTCGTCATGTAATAACTCCATTACATAGTAATAACCGATATGTGATTCCCAGTCGTCACCCTCATCTAATGATTTTTCATAAAAGTGAAATTCAAATGATCCATCTGTATAACCATCTGATTTATCTGATTCATACCTAATCTCTAGGTAGTATTTTTCTGAATCCTCTAGTATTTCACTTATTTCTTTTTTCGCCTGTAATAGTGTTTCATAATAAGGAATGTATGTATTCAAAGAATATTTGTGATTGTCTAGTAAATATCTCTTGAACTGTTCAAAAAAACTTCCTTTCATTTAATTTCTCCTTTGTATTAAATCCTTTTTTTATTAAATTATTGAACTTCCTTATTCAACCAATGCAATAATTTGTTAAATTCATTTGCATCTACTTCTTTCTGAATAGCATTCATATGATCACTCAATGATAACTCTTCTGTTGCATAGTATTTGTTAAGCAATTGTTCAAGCTTCGTCATTATTTCATCCCCTTTCAATCTATTACTCTTCTTTAAATAAAATATTCATTTTATCTAAATCCTATTAAAGTTATAAAACCCATCTTTAAAAACACTCTCCAGAATAACTAACTGTTTTCCGTCTTCAATTGTTGGGTAATTCAATTCTTCTTTAATTCCTTTGTATGTATCTACTTTGTTAATGGTTGAATTAATAACTTTATCTACTCTCCAGTCATTTTGTATATTCTCCAAAGGATAAAAGCTTACTTCCTCCAAGTAGTATTGACCATTGTCATTTGTAAAGATGACTCCCACTTGTATGTGATGATGACTACTCACTGGTACGATCCACCTCACTTTCCTCTAAAAACTTACTTATCTGATTCTCTTAAAATGCTCATTAATGATTCTCCAACCTTTATACCGCTATTTCTGGTTAATTCACCTAATCTACTCAGATCCTTTACTATCAAAAGTCTCACCTTCTTTCCACTTCTTATAAGGTTCTACAAATTGCCAGTGAATCCAAGTCCATATTGACAAGCATAATATACACGTTAATCCAATAACTAATGGTAAACCTATCATCCATTTAAAAAGTGTACGGGCTAATTCCTCATAATTAACTACAAGTACGAAGAATAACATGAATAACAGTAGGGCTACAGGTATGCACAGTAAAGTCAGAATCCCTTTTCCTATGTATTTTAGTGAGATTATCATTCTATCCCTAAAAATATTCATCTCTCCTTTCTAATAAAACGTACCTTTTATTGAGACTCAACACTCTTCTTTTTCTTCACCACTTTCCGGTAATACTCATGTCTTTCACCATTTGATAATATTTGTGATTTTATTTTGTACTTTCCATCAGGTATTTGAAATTCTTTACCATCAATTAAAATAATTTTTGAATCTTGGTTAGTTCTTGTATTGCGAAAGAAGCTTTCTTCATATTTCACTTTTATTTCTCCGATTTCACACCCTATGACCACACTTACATTCAAATAGCTTAATAGTTTAACGATAATTTTAGCAATAAAGTATCTCAAATATATCTATCCCCTTTTCTATATCATGTAATTATTTTATTTACATGAATTTGACTAAACTCAGGATCTTCAATAATCAAATAATTAAGTTGCCCACCATATGCACATGCCCCATCAATTCCAACCTTCTTTTCTCCAAAATATATATCATTCTTATCATGAAGATGTAGACATGGTGTGTGTCCATGAATAACTGTTTTAGTTTGTGTATGAGGATTACTTAAAAATGGTTCTCTAATCCAAATGAAATCATGACTACTATTCTTCCAATCTTTTAGCATAGGATTAATTCCTGCGTGTACAAATATGTAATCTTCAGTGTCATAGAAATACCTTAAAGAGTTTAGAAATTCTATATGGTGTCCGAAATGTTTATGTATAAAATTTTTTGCTTGTTCCATTTTCTCTTCGTCATAACCCTCATCAAAAAAGTTATAACCCACATAGCTAGTAACTGTATTAAAACCACCATTTCGAAAAAAGTTTAAACTTGCAAAATAATCATTTGAAGTTAGCTAATCTAGAAACATTTGATCATGATTTCCCCGTAAAGAAATAGCTCCTTTGTTTTGCAAATCAATAATTTGATTAATAACGTCTTTACTTTTTAAGCCTCTATCTTCGTAATCTCCTAGCAGTATTAATTGATCTGTTTCTGAATTATAATTCGCTTTATCTAAAAGCTTCAAAAATTCATCATTGCAACCATGTACATCGCTAATTGCTAATATTCTTTTCACTGAATCCCTCCTAACCAAAATGTCACCGTATATTCACATTTCACAAAAGGTATTTATTGTAAAAATAAAGAATACCTTATACACGGAGGTGAATACATGAATGATATAAATTCATTTGAAATTTATTGCCAAGATTGTAACTTCTGGTTTGCTTCACCAATTAAGATTTATAATATCAATTCATTTGATTCTTCTATAATGATAGGTAATACAGTCACTTGTCCAAAATGTCACGATTTAATATACTGCAACACTCGTAACATTCGTAATGATAGCGATATTATTGATATAAATGATTCTCCTAGTAGTTATTAAACACCATTATATAACCGATGAAACACTTTATTTACTAATATTATCTAACTCATTAACTTTATCAGTGAGTTGATTTACTTTGTCTATTAACTCATTACAAACTCTTGATAACATCGCAACGTCACGCCTTGAATCGTGAAATAATCCACTCCCATCTGACTTTGTTATCTTGGTTTTTATCTTTTTAACCATCTATTAACTCCCCCTTTCTTCTAGCTCCTTAATTTCTTTCACCATGTTTTGTAATAAAAACAGAACTTCGTTTAAGATTCCAGTGTCTCCAGCGACTTCTCTATTGTTTTCAATATGCCAAATAAGATTCTCTAACCTCTTTTGAATAAGAATGGTTTCACTCACTATTCACCTGACTCTATCTTTTGTTTACTAAAACAGCATCATTGTTTATTAAATCAAAATTCTTCCTTTGTATTAATACGTTAACTCCCACATACAATTGTATTAATTACCAATTTGAAGAGGTGGTTTGTATATGACGACGACTATCATTGATGTGAAAACTCATAGTATAATTGCAACTTTACTTATTGGTAACACAGCCTTAATTCCCTTAGGAGAAGGACTAGTTGTTTCTCCAAATGGTAAAATTGTTTTAGTAGTAAATTTTACTGGCAATAGTATAAGTGCCATCAATACTTCAACTCATGCAGTAGTTGCCACTGTTCTTGTTGGAGTTAACCCTTTTTTCGTCATTTTATCTCCGGATGGAAAAATTGCTTATGTTGTAAACAGAGAAGACCCTTTGATCCCTTCTTTCATATCGGTAATAGATACTAAAACTTATTCTGTTATTGCTACTGTACCTGTTGGACGTGATCCTAGGTTTGCAGCAATAACACCTGACGGAAAACATGTTTTTATCTCAAACGCTGAAGATAATACTGTTTCCGTTATTGATACCAAAACTTATAGCTGTAGTGCTACTATTCCTGTTGGAGCCAGACCATTTAACATTATAATTTCCCCTGATGGTAAGTCTGTTTATGTTGTAAACATTAGTTCACCATCTATTTCTATTATTGATGTAAAAACACAATTTGTGATTGGTACTGTACCAGTTAGTAATAGTCCTTCATCTATTTCCATTACCCCAAATGGTAAATTAATCTATATAGTAGCTTCTGACGTTATTTCTGTCATTGATACTAAAACTTATTCTGTTATTGCTACTGTACCTGTGATCAACGCTCCGTCTAACTTGGCCATATCTCCTAACGGTGATTTGGTATATGTTATTGGCGTAGATATAAATGATTTGGGAGCTTTGTCTGTAATAGATATAAAAACTCAATCCGTTATTGCTGCTGTCCGTGTGGGAGTTAATCCGGTTGATATTACAATCACACACGATGGGAAAATTGCATACGTAGTAAATGAAGGTGATGACCAAAATCCATCTACTACGACGGTAATTGATTTAAAGACACATGCAGTTATTGCTACTATTCCCAATCCGATTAGTTCCGGTACAGTATCTATTTCCCCAGACGGAAAATTAGCTTATATTTTAGAAAGAAACAGTTAATTTATTGCAGTATGATTTATTTTATTAAACAAAACTATCATTGTGGTTACTAGTTACGGTAGGCATATAAACATTTTTATTTTCTTTGGGCAAAAACCCAAAATAAACAAAGTTATATCGCATACTATAAATCATATAAGTTGATACCTTATATCCAGCCATTTGGCACCTCTCGAAAATTTTGGGAGGTTACATAATTTAATGGTATAAATAAACCTAATATCCTAGGGTTATAATTTCATATAGTGTTGTACGGATGCTTTCTTTACAGGAAGGCTTTTTTTATTTTCAACATGTTTTTTATTAATGCTCATTTTCTAAAATCCTACGTATGATATTACACCTCAATCTTTTATAAAGGAGTTTACAATATGTCATTTCTTTATGTTACAAACTCTGATTCAAATGACGTTACAGTAATTGATACTAAAACTCATTCCGTGATTGCTACAGTTTCTATAGGGAGTGGGTTAGATAACCCTGTTGATGTAGTTTTTACTCCAGATGGAATGCTTGCTTATGTGGCAGTTAGCACACCTCAAATTGGTTTTATATCAGTTATTGATACAAAAACGCATTCTGTTATCGCCAGAGTGACGGTAGGTTTACAGCCAGCACTGTTAACCTTCTCTCCAAATGGGAAACTTGCCTATTTGGTGAATAGTAATTCACTAAATATATCTGTCATCGATACTAAAACTCATTCTGTAATTGCTACGGTCCCTGTCAGTGGAAGCCCAAGAGATATCATCTTTACTCCTGATGGAAAGCTTGCTTATATCGTGAACAGTTCTTCAGAAGATATCTCAGTCATTGAGGCGAAGACCCACTCTGTTATTGCTACAGTACCTGTAGGTGTAAATCCAAGAAATATCATTTTAGCAACTGAAGGGAAATTTGCTTATATTGTTAATGAAGGTGCAGCTCAACCTGGAAATACAGTTTCAGTCGTTGACACTAAAACTCACTCCGTCATCGCTACCGTTCCCACTGGAGATTTACCGAGTGATATAGATTTTACCTCAGATGGAAAATTTGCTTATGTAGTGAATGCTGGTTCAAATGACGTTACAGTAATTGATGCTAAAACTCATTCCGTCATCGCTACAATTCAAGTGATCGTTCAACCGACTATAATAACCTTTAATCCAGATGGAAAACTTGCTTATATTTTAAATTCACCCGATGCAGGTAACGACTCCATATCAGTTATTGACACGAAGACTCATTCGGTGATTGCTAACGTACCTGTCGTAGGTAACGGAACTGGTATCGTTTTTTCTTCAGATGGAAAATTTGCATATGTCTCAGCTAGCATTGAACTATCCTTAGGAAATGTCTTTGTCATTGACACAAAAACTCACTCTATTATCGCAACAGTACAAGTTGGAATGGATCCCAGAATGATTGCTATATCACCTAACTAAACAATAAGAATCTGATTTGAGTAGGGATTGTTTTTTGTTTCATTAATTTTACAATCTAATATTTTGCTATATAATAAATGGTAAGGATTTCTATAACATAAAAAATTCATGTTTGGAGCGATTAACATTGAGCATCTTAGCATTTATTGTATTAACTGTGCTTTCGGTGATACCTGTGGCCATCATATACTGGATAGGAAAGTTTTTCAGAAAGCAACGATCCGTTTAAGCTAAGTTTCTTCATGTGAACGCCCTCCATTCTTGGGGCGTTTTTTGCTTTAGTAACCACAATGCTTATTAAGTCTTATAAAAATAATTAATTTGTCTTAGCACATTAATACAAGCTTAAGTAAGAATCTTACATAACATAGAAGTACACCATAATTATCACTCTCTTCCTGTATCCTCCTTTTACGAACAGACAGGGAGAATTTTAAAGATTTGTTATGGCGATTCCTCTGTACTCTCCTTCCGCTTCTGAGTATGGAGGAATTTTTTCATTTTTCACAATGCTTATTTTTTCTATAAAATTATTTATCTTCTAGTACATTCGCACATAACTTATACATAAAGTCCGAATAAAATATTATGTACGGAGACTCATCACATTCCCTCAAACCTCCCGAGGTATACCTCCTTTTATATGATCGGATCAGGGGAGGTTACATAATTTTCGATAATCAACTGAATTACTCTTGTGTTTAATAAAATATATTTCACACCAATTCTAATTGCGAATTAACCAAACAATTTACTCATATCTATGAAATAATAATTACTTTGAAGAGGTGGATTTAGTTTGACTACTACTGTGATTGATGTAAAAACTCATAGCATAATTGCTACTTTACCTATGGGAGAAGCTTCATTTAAACAGTCAATCTTTACTCCTAATGGAAAAATCGCTTATGTAATTAATCAAATTCTCGGTAATATTTCAGTCATCGACGTCAAAACTCATATTCTAATAACTACTATTCAAGTTGGTCTTGGCCCATTTGATCTTACTTTCACATTTGATGGAAAAATTGCTTATGTTACTAATTTTCGCGATAATCCTGGTACCGTCTCCGTTATTGATGTTAAAACTCATAGCAAAATAGGAACGGTACAAGTTGGTCTTAGGCTTTCTGACGTGGCTTTTACACCTGATGGAAAACTAGCTTATGTGGTTAATAATCTACAGAATGGCGCGGTATCAGTTATTGATGTCAAAACTCATACTCCCATTGGAATGATTCCTACTGGAGCATTCCCATTTAATATCGCCTTCACACCTGATGGAAAAATTGCTTATGTTACTAATTTCTTCGATAACCCTGGTACCGTCTCCGTTATTGATGTAAAAACTCATAGCCTGATAACAAGAATTCTCGTGGGAGACAGCCCAGACGCTCTTTCTTTTACACCTGATGGAAAAATTGCCTATATAGCAAATAATGATTCAGTTTCAGTCATTGACGTAAAAACTCATACCGTGATTTCTACTGTTCTAATCGGTGGTGGTAATCTATTTGATATAGTCTTCACGCCAAATGGAAAAATTGCTTATGTTATTAATAATGTCAGTAATGGTTCAGTTTTAGTTATTGATGTCAAAACTCACAGTATTATTGCAACTATTGCAATTGGAAACATTTCAAGTGTTGTAGACTTCACCCCAGATGGAAAAATTGCTTATGTTACTAATGGTGTTAATAATGGCTCAGTTTCAGTTATTGATGTCAAAACTCACAGCATTGTTGCAACTATTGCAGTCAGAGACCTTCCAAGAGTTGTAGAATTCACCCCAGATGGAAAAATTGCTTACATAATTAGTAGTTGATTACACTATTCCTATTTTTGAGTAGTATCTAAAGCCCCCCTAGAGAAGATTAGGCATTACAGATAATGATCCCCCTAAAGGTGAAATTATAAACGTTATAGATACAACTATTGACATACAAATTTTTGTACTGAAGATTATTGTTATTTGTCGCTAGTTTTTAAGTAACCACAATACAAAATAAGTCTTATAAGCTAAAATCATCCACAGCTTCATCCACAAGGTCTTGACTAATTCCGATATACCTCAAGGTAACAGAGGGGTGACTGTGGTTAAATATTTCTTGAAGTAAAGCTACATCCTTATTTTTCTTGTAAAAGAAGTATCCGAACGTCTTTCGCGTTGAATGACATCCACACTCAGACACCCCAACCTCTTTTGCTTCTTCATTTAGAATTTTCCATGCTTGTGATCTTTTTTATGATTGGAGCCACGTAATGACTTAAATAAATAATCATCATCTTTCATGTTGCTTGTGTATTCATTAATTTGTTTCTGTAGCTCCTTGTTTAATTTAAACCGTTTAGATTTTTTAGTTTTCTGCTCAGTAATAACTAGGTGACTATGATTTTTCACATCTTTGACTTTCAACCATAGTAAGTCACTGATCCTTAAGCCTGTATTAATTCCCATTGTAAAAAGAAAGTAATTTCGCTTGTTTTGTTTTAATAATGTTAGTTTCATAGCTTCGATTTGTTCAACGTCTCTAATGGGTTGGACTACATTCAAGCTTATTTCACCTTCTGGTATATTATTTTTATTGATTTTCGAGTAATTTTTTTATGCCAATGTCTTCGAAATCTTCTCGATTAATCTTCTTCTGTAGCTCAATTTGCTCCTTCCCTTCCTTCGTCATAACTCCCTCACCCACTCTGAATAAGATTTATCTTGCAATAACACTCCCCACTTTTTTGAAAATGGATTATCTACTTTTACTTGCTGTTTCGTAAAACCAGGTTCATAGATTGTAATAATAGAGAGTGTTTCTCGATCATTTGAAATACCTTTATGTAAAACTACTTGTCTCGTATTAGTCATGATCAACCTCCAATTCTGAATCTAAAATAGCACTAATCCCTTCCTCTTTAGACAGCGAGAATATATTGTATATCAATTTATTTTCTAATAAAATGTTAGTTTTATTGACTCATACCCTAACCCCTTTTTAATATGGTTGCACACTAAGGATAATCGTCCAATCATGTCAGATAGATGTACATATGTTATTTAATGATTAATAAAAAAGGAGTGGTTATTGATGGAACCTTCTAACATTGAACTTAAAAGTTTTTCTGAGCAAGACAACGAATTACCTAAAGATGATCAGAGATATTCACTTACTGTCAATAGTAACGGAGATGTCATCCCTTCGTTAGTTGTCAATCAACAAGATGATTGTGATAATGTGATTTCATTTTGTTGTACGAGTGTAGTACCTGACGGATTTCGTTTACCAAGCATAGAAAATATTTGTATATCGTTTGACTTTAGTGAATTGGATTGTTGTTTGGAAACATTTGAAACAACTGGAGTAGTAAACAACCCTTGTAATGGCACTTTAGAATGTCCTGTTGATATAGAAGCTGTTCGTCTTGTTGGATGTGCTAGAATGCATGCAAACTTTGGTGAACTAAAACCAATAGATGGTATTACCCTCAATATTTCAAATACACCATGTACTATTTGTTGTGATTTAACAAAATGTGTTGACCAAATCATAGACTTTACATGTGGGCAAAAACCACCTTGTCGTGACTGTTTTAAAGTAGATGGTTATGATGTTGTCACGGAACTTACAACTGATTTTTGTGGTCGACAAATTGTTGTATTGAATGTTGATTTGGTTGTAGAGTTTACTGGATGCTCTACTGGAGAATAATTAATTTCTTACCTATATTCTCCTTTAAATTACAAACTTGTAGCTATCAAACCTTGGTTGTTAGTAAAATCTTCAACTAAGGTTTTTACTTAACTTTAAATCCACTTTCTACAACTTTTTCAACCCCTTTCCCTATTCCTATAATTCATAGTTTTAAGATTCAATTTTTGGTCATAGACTATAGAAAACTATTGAAAAGGAATGATGAAATTTGGCATACTCATACCCTATCTATGTGAGACCAAACATTGAATGTGATACTAACTTATTGACTTCAGAAATCTCTTCAAGAAGATGCCTTACTGTACCATTAAATAACAAATTAAATAAAACAGCAGTATTTATAATGATGAATCCAAGTAAAGCAAATTCTTACGAGTCAGACAAAACTATTAATAAATGTGCTAGCATATGTTATCATGATCTATCTCATCTCAAAATAGGTCGGTTTAAAGTAGTTAATGTTTATCCTTTTTATCAATCAAATGCAAATCAACTTGTAGCTACTATTAGTAATGTAAAGAACATTTCTAGAGCATTGTATTACGAAGAAATCTTAAATAATGTTTCAGTTGTCCAAGATGTAGTTAAAACATCTGATTATGTGATAATGGCTACTGGTCGTATCCCGGATACAATTAATGATAAAACCGAATATCAGTTTATTTTAGATACAATAGGTTGTTATATAGAAACATATAAAGGTAAAGTTTATTTAAGTTCTGGAAAAAGTTATAATAATAGATATTATATGGAGTATGCAGGTAATCAGTACTCATATCACCTCGCACCTAAAGGCATCACATCTAAGATTGATAGATTAAAATTGTTCAATATCTC
Organism: Nanhaiella sioensis; assembly: GCF_046557775.1. Taxonomy (NCBI): domain Bacteria; kingdom Bacillati; phylum Bacillota; class Bacilli; order Caryophanales; family Bacillaceae; genus Nanhaiella; species Nanhaiella sioensis. The sequence continues at coordinate 4,133,506 of NZ_JBKAEG010000001.1, read as the reverse complement.
AAATGGGAAATTCATGAGTATTCCAGAAACTAACCCAATACCTCTAACAGTTCCTCCTCTTCTTTAATGGAGGAGCTTTTATATATAATTTTCACCTACAATTCCAATAAAATAGTCGTTTTATTAAATTAAATTTCACCTAATTCCAATTCTGGCTTTACTATTTCAAATAACTTATTTATAAAATCAGCTGCATTCTCTATTACCCAATCACATTGATGTATGGTTTCTTCCGAAGTTACTTTATTTTCTTTCATAAATTGAATAACTGATGAATACAGCTTGTCTTTTGTGTCTTGTATGTGTACACCGTTTAATTCCTCTCCTGCCCAAAGATTATTACCCAATTTCTCTATTAATTTATCCTCAAACTCTAGTTCATATGGATAATACCTTCTTGTATCAACACCTTTGATTGTTGCTACTTGCCCTATGTATTTATCTGGATATACTCCATCCTCATCAATTACACAACATATTTTAACTTTATCTCCCTCTGAAAATTTCAAAAATCATTCCTCCATTTTCTATAAAACTATTATTTTATTGTGTTTCATTTATACTTTTTAGAACTTCTTGCAGTACAAACTCAACTGGTTTATTGGTTGTATTAATGTCAATAAAATTCATCGAGTCTTTTATTAAAGGTGGAAGTTCTACATTTCTCATTTTCTCGAACACATTCTTGTATGTGCTCTGTTGCTTCAATGTTTCAGATACGCTTTCCTTTACCTTTCCAAATGGAACCTTATCTCTAATCAACCTATTGTTCAATTCTTTTTCATCTTCAATCAAAAAATTTAGTAAATAGATTTCATCGGCTAATGTAGGTAGTATGTTAGTGAAATCTAAGAACTCTTTATCAAAATCATAGGATTTATATAAAAAAGAGTAGACCATTTCTGATGGGAAAAATCTATCGCAAATTATGATTTGATTTGGTACATTCCATTTAAACTTTCGAAATAGATCTAGCCAACTGTGATAATAATTTTTAATTTTATCTAATCCTTCAACATTATCATCATCAAACCCAGTAAAATTGATAAGTGTACTATTTTTTAAGATTTGTCTTAGCTTAAATGCAATTGTACTTTTACCTGTTCCTCTAGCACCTTCTAAAATAATTAATTTGAACAAGAGTTATATCACATCCTTATCTTCTTCATAGGTAACCTTTACATGTTCTACCTACGTTTAGTGAACTTCTTCATCTCATATTTGAAACATCTAACGCCCTCATCCGGTTATTTTATTTATATATTTAATTATTTTATATAAGTAATCATGATTTAACCCATTTTTCATTATGTAATCTATGCTTCCGGACTTCCCTTTTAAATAGCTTAGCAGCGCTGCTTTCGTTGAGTCTTCATCTGAATAACCTTGCTCTAACCAGTATTGTTTCAAATAACCTAAATACCATGTTCCCATTTTTATAGAATGATAGGGATTGAAAGGATCTACTTTTTCTATTCCAACTTTATCAGCAAGCCATCCTAGTGTGTTGTTTCGGTTGATTTGCATTAACCCCACACTTGAACCATTGTAGCTTACAGCAAATGTATCAAAATTTGATTCCTTTTTAATTACCGCCAGAACTAGTTCATACGAAAGGCCATTACTTTTCGATTCTTCATAAATATACTTTTGAATTTCTCTTTCAAGTGGAATTTCTTCATAAAATGTAAAGTCATCTTTTTTCACCTCGCTTATACTTTCTATTGATTGTATTGACAGTTGACCTTGTAAATTTTCAATAGTGCTTTCTTTATCATCTAGTGTTTTGGCTAGTTTATCAATTTCTGATTTTTTATATTCTATTAATTTATATTTATATTCTAACTCCTCCTTCATTTCAGCTTTTACTTTATTGAAGTTTAGTATAGTAACAGTGTTCAATATTGCTAGAGTTACAATTAACCCCATCGTTACTATTTGTCTAGTATCTACTTCTTTTATGTTTTTTAATAAAATAAGCATCAACACCTCCTTATATATTCTATATAATATTATTTTATATTAGATTAATTCATATTACAATAGCTATTTTGAAATTTAACTTAAAGAAAATTAATATCTATTCTGATTTGCCTCTCTTACTTTTAGACTTCTTCTTTTTATTTGAAATACCAAGGAAGTCATTTATTCTTTTTTTAGCCATCTCAATATAGTACTCATTGTCTAGATATTCAGGGACTTTCTTTTCTTTTACATCATCATTATCTATAAAACAACGTTCTGGTGTATTGCCGATTTTTTCAGCAACTTCCTGTTCTATACCATCCTTCAATTTCCACTTTACTTTATACACTCCTAGAGCGTTATCATCGTTCGAAGCAAATACACGTAACACTTTTTCAGATAATCTTATATCTCCATGTTGTGCATAAAGGTATTTATTTGACACTTTAACAATTTTTTGAAACTCTCTAAGATCTGTACACTTCTTAATTGTTTCTTCTACGGGAATATTCTTTGTGAAATAATTAATCAACGATTTATTCACTATTGGTAAGTCATAATCTAAATCATTTAATTTTTTCACATATGCTCCTTTTGATTTGTAGCTACCATCCGGAAATACCAACACATAATTGTTTACGTCTTTTTGATAAATTTTACTAGCGATTTCCCATTCAAGGTCTAACCTCGTTCTCTTTTCCCACTCACTAGCAACGTCCTTTAATTTTTGAATATCAGATTCTTTTTCTACTTTAATGAATACACCATCTGTATTGGCTTGTACCAATTCTCCATACGGTTCCAATTTTTCAATTAAATCTAGTAACAACATCTGACCTGCTAAACAAACATTATTTGACATTAGTGGGTCATATAAAGGATTGTATTTATCTTTCATTGCCCCATACGTTCCATTTATTACGATCTTGAGAGGTGCTTGTCGAGGGTCTTTATTTCTTTTCATTTCTAAACGTGTGTCTCTAATTTCTTTATATTTTTCTGGGTTTTTAACATTTCTACTGATATATCCGTATTCTATTTTTAATGCGGGATATAGGCTAGAAACGTCACAGCAAACAATAATTCCCTCAGCATGATATTTTGGTAATGCAGCATGAATTCCACCCCATGCAAATATAGCTGGCATACCTGCAACATCTACTCGAAATTTTTTCTTATAGTCCATGTTTTCAGGCTGTTTATACCACTCAACAATGTGTTGATATTTTTCACTAATTACTAGAGTATCTGGAAAAGATAAATTAAATTCATCTCCTCTATTCTCATGTTTTTCAGCTCCTAGAATATATGCACCTAATTGAGCTTTTGTTTTTGAGAACATAGACATGTCAAGGTTAAATGCTTCAATTAATTGTAATTGACTATCGAACTCTTCTCTTTTTGCATCAAAGACTTTAATTGTTTCTTCGACATCATGTGTACAATACTCACTTATTTCGTATATTTCATCTTTTGTAACTGCTCTTTGTATATCAAATGACACTTCAGATTCTTTAATTTTACTACCCATGAATCCTTCTAATTGTTTTAAACTGTGGAAACCTGTACTTATATCGAAATTATTGAAAGGTATTTTATAAGCATCTCTTACTACTTGCCAACCTTTTTTATTTTCTAAGATGATTTTGTCGTTTATATATCCAGCATCCATTCCCAACAGTAGACCTTTAAATATAAACTGATCATAACCCCTACTATTGTACCCTATGAATATATCATTCTTCAGCAATTTGTATACTTGTTTAAGTTTTTCAACATCATTTATAATGATACTTTTTTTTCTTGTATCATAGTCGATTAATACAACTAACCAAAAGCTTTTCCCATGTTCCTTCACACCAGAAAAAACTTCAAAGTCATAAAATATTTTCCTCATTAAACCATCCTTCAGCTAAACAAATTTTCAAATTCATTTTCTTTCTTCTTAGCTTCAAAGTTATTTGAGTTATCTTCTAAAAATTGTTTATAATACTTACATCGTTTTCGATGACCACATAAAACCCCACAGTAAAATGAATTATATTTGTCTATTTTTACTGGAACCCATTCATCTTCGTTTGCTTTATTCTTTCTCTCGATTTCTACTACTGTATCTTTAACAAATGCTCTAACGTCATTAAGTTTTTCATCCGTGACCTCATATTCAACAATACAATCTTCTAGCCAATATTTCTTTTGAATCTCAACAGGCATGCAATTAAGATTATTTTCACTTTCTGCTTTATCCAGTAATAGCTCAATTTCAAATTCATCTAACATTAGTTTATATAATTCCTTTTCAACTTGCTTCCGAATTTCTTTGACCCATTTATGTCTGTTGCACATCTTTCGTTTTGTTTTCGTATTCTTTAAAACATTACAAACGTATACATACTTGATCATGAACCACATGACTTTATCTACTTTTATTGCTTTATCACTCTCAAGACCAATCTTATATAGTAATAGTTGTCTACCCGCTTCATCTAATTTCTTTCCAGAAAACTTACTTGATGTTTTCCAATCATAAACATTGACATATGGTTTACCTTTATCACTTGGTAATATTGCATCTACAAAACCTTTTAAGTATATTCCATCTCCTACTTCAAATTTAATCTCTTTTTCTAATAACATCTTGGAATCAATCTTATTAAAATTACTAATGAAATGTCGAACATCTTTCATCCAAGCTTCTTTCACTTTTTCATTTGGGAAGTCAATTCCTAGTAAATCTAGTTCCATTAGTTTTTCTTCAAAACTATTATGAAAACTTTGTATGTCACCTTTACTTTTATATATTTTCTCTAAATTGTCATGAATGAGTGAACCAGTAAGGGTATATACGTTTTCTATCCCCTTATTCTTTAGCACATATGTATTGTAATATTCGTACTGACAGTTATGAAATGTCGAAAACCTTGAATATGAATAAACAGTAGTTTCTTTCAAATTCACACTCCCTTTAAATCCATTTTGTACAATTTTCTAATAATTTCTTCAGTGTTGATTTGTCTAAGTCCGATGGAGCCAGTTTTGATCCTTTAGGTAAATAGAAATTCTTAGCATCAAACACGTATCCTACTTGATTACTAAAGAAATGATTGAATTTCAATTTTTTTGCTATTTCTACACTTTTATCTTCCTCTAACCCCTCATCTAGCATTACTAGTGTTCTGTTTGTATAAAGTGATTTAATATGATTAGCTTGGATATCGCTTAGATAGCTCCCCCCCAGTGATAAACCCACACCTAAACCTTTACTTGCTAAACTCATAGTGTGTTTTTCTGATTCCCCAATCATACATATGTCACTATTTTGGATTAATTTATAATTTTGAGAGAACCCATATAATGTTTTGGATTTTTGAAAAGGAATGACAGGAAACCATTTCACTTCATGGTTTTCTAATTCTTCTTTATTTAGCCTACCCATTACTCCACAAAGCTCTCCATCAAAAGTAAACCAAGGACATGTAATCCTATTTGATACACTATCGAAACCAACTTTGTAATCTACTTGTACTTTTGGTAAAATTCCATCTTTATAGAATAATAAGTTTGGCATTTTATGATACTCTTCTAATAATGTGAGTGGATATGTCTCCATCACGACCAATTCTTCTTTCTTCAATTTTTCTATATGTTTATAGAATCCTCCAAAAGGAGGTACATACTTGTCAATTACACCATCAAATTTATAATTTACTTTATTAGATATAAATTCGATTGTTTGCTTAAATGACAAGGCTCTCTTCTCTTGAATAAGTGTAATGATGTCTCCTTTTAATCCTGATGAAAAATTAATAGTTCCCAACGAATTCTTACTAATTCTAATAGATGTAGGGTTAGAGTCTAATTTATTACCACACCTATATTCATTACCAAAATCTCTAATATTGTGAAATTTACAGCACTCTAATAGCTTTTCAATATAAGAAGGATTTCTGATTATGTGCTGTTTTAGCGAAAAAACATCCAATACTTAAACACCTACCTTTGGTGTTTAGGAGTACAATACCCTAATTCAGTCCATTTATTCCAATCCCCATCAAATTGGTATAGAATTGCGATTTCCCCTCCATCATTTCTAGTCTTGTCCAGGAACATAATTCTGTACTTTTTTTCTGGATTCATAGTTATGTATTCTTTAACTTTCGTGTATTTACCCCTAGAATCTTTCTTGAACTTGTAAGGCTTTATATCAAATTTCCCATCTGGAAATTCATCTTCCCATACTGGTCTAGTCATAATTAATTCTGAAACTACTTCTTTTACACCTTTTGCACTTGACAAAGTAGCAGCAGTTAAATAACGAGTATTTTCCATATATATAGCTAACTGCATAGTAATAATAATACCCATTTCTTCCTTTTCAGCTACCTGAAGTAGTTGTTTGGATGCTTCAATCAATTCACCAGTAACGTTACCTGAAGCAGCATTTTCTGATTTAAACGTATCATAAAGGCCGTATTTAAAGCCTTGTTTATTCATTTTTCTAAAAACTCGTTTTACATCATCAATACTGTAATCAAATATCTTTACAAACTTAATTCTTCCTTTGTAATTAGTATCATAATATTCCTTTGCCTTTTTCATCATTAGTTGCTGTTCATCACTAAAATTACCCATTTTTTGTTTCTTTCTTGGTAACCCATAGTAACCTAATTTTAGTGATAAAATTGTCGCCATAAAAATATGTTGCCATGCTCTTTTATTCATCTCATTCGCAACAATTACTATTTTTTCACCTTGATCTAAAATAGACATAACATATGTATTTACACAATATGATGTTTTCCCTGTTCCCGAAAAACCCGCAAATATCAGCACATTACTTAAGTGCAAACCAAGCGTATGAAAATTCATTATAGGAGAGGTATTTGCGTAGCTGAGACCCATCTCAATACCACTATCACATGAATCTATAAAATCTTCATCCAGATCTAAATCTTCAACTTTTACTCCACTACCTCTGTTTAGAAAAATATTGTCCAATTGATATTCAAAATAATCATATAGTTGAGAACTCACCATTTTTCGATACTTATCTAACTCATCAATGACATTAAATCCTTTATCACTAAGGTTTAATAACATATTATATTTAACTAATTCATCATAATAAATTTCCACGTTATCTTCATTTACAATACTTCTTATTTCTTCTACAGTTTTATAACCTCCTCTTAGTTGAAAACCCTTTTTAAAAGAATCTTTATCCTCTATAAAACTATAAATACTTGCATCGTCAAAACTCTTATAACCTAATTTATACATCTCGTATCCAAGGGTATAATAAAATCTACCATCATCCGTAAGTAAATCCCTGTCTGCTCTCACTTCTTTTTCAAAATCTGAAAATAATTCAGGATTTCTCCATAAGCAAAAAATAAAAGAGGCTTCAATGTGATCTCTATTCGAAACAAGTTTTTCATTATAATCCTTCAAAGTTTTCACAGATCATCCTCCTCTAAAAAGTCCAAAATACTATTGTCGTTTTTTATATTTCTATTTTTTATTATAATATCTTCGTTCATTAGTGAATTTATATCATGTTTTTCTTGTTGGTGATGTTGGCTCTTTTTTCTCACCCATTCATCATGAACATCGTTTATACAACCTTCAATAATTTTCATAATGTAACTTACCTTGCCATACTCACTGTTAAAATTTTTGACTATTATCCAATAATGGATATCGTCTTTCTTTAACTCAAATGCTTTTAAAATGACCTCGTAGTTATAGAATTGTTTTAGCTGCATAATCTTTTTAACTAAAACTGGGGGTACTATTTGACCTTCCTTATAACCTAAAATTTGTTCGGAAATGAAACACATTAACTCTTTATATTTAACCTTCTCTTCTAGAGATTGTTTATATTCTTCTTCACTACAAAAGTAGGAATTTTTACCTTTTTCATTTGTTACTTTGTAAAAAGTATCGGTAGTTCCTTCTGTTCTGCAAATCTTACATTTACACTTTCTTGCCACAATCTTCACCACCTTATAGAGAAAAGAGGGGATAATCACACCCCCTTTAATATTAAATTAAATAATATTAACAATCTTTTGAAGACCTTCAGTTGAGGTTTCTTCGGCATCTTTAAATGATTGTATATTGTATTCATCCATAATGGATTTAACTTTCTTTTTAACATCATCAGAAGCTTTAGGGTACCTTTCTTTTACAACTTCAATCAATTTAACATTTTTTTCTACATTCACCTTCGATTTTAATCGATCTTTCAATTCTTCCTCTAAACTATCTTGTTTCTCCTTTTCTTGTTGAATTTTCTCTTCTTCTAAAGTTGTTTTACTTCCTTGTTTTTTGAAAGATGATTTTATAGCACCTTCAATGGCTCCAATAAATTCATCTGTTGTTAATGAAACACTAGATGTAATATCAGAGAAACGAGATTTAGAGTCAATATTAAAATTGTCGTCACGGAATGTAATAATCCGTTGTTCTCCAAGTACATTTCCAATTGTCTTATCTTTTCCGATTTTTTGTTTAACTTTAACTTCTTCAATATCACGATTTATTGAAGCTACTCCAAGAACGTGAAGTTTGGTTTTTATAGCATTGAAATACCGATTACTCATGTTTGTAGTTAGCATTTCATATTCTTGCCCAGTAACTAAATCAGTCATTGATTTTCGTTTTGTATGACCAATAACAAACATTGAAATACCTACACGTTTCAAAGCCCACATTTTATCTAATACAAGATCAATAGCTTTATCTTCTCCTGCCTGGAATCCACCAAATGCTGCTTTAATCGATTTAACTTTCTTATCTGGGTTTTCTTTATTGTGCAAGCGAATTACTTCTGGTTCTGCAACACGCATTAACTCATCGAATGTATCATAAACCAATACTCTTAAATCTTTGTAATCTGTGTTTCTATTTTCTATAATGTCATCAACAATCTCTTCAAATATGTCCCATTCAGGAACATCTTCGTACATTGCGTTAGGAATTGCATCAACTCCATCTTCTTTACCAAAATTTAATATTAGATAACCATCTGTTCCTACAAGTTTTTCACAAGTATCAACTGCTAGAGTTGTTTTACCAATACCTGATTCACCAATTAAACCTAGGTTATATGCTAATGGATCAACCTTAATTTTATTTTTCTTGCCAAACTTTCGAGCCATGCAACCTCTCCTTTGTATGTTATTAGTTTAATTTATTTTATGAGAATAAATCATCAAAATCTGCATCAGGTTTTATTGTTTCTGATGACTTTTCTGTAACTTCTTCTTTCTTTTCTTTTCGTTCGACTGCTACATAATCCAAATCTTCAGGCTCATATGAAGATTCTACTACCCCATCCCGAAAATCATTTTGATCGTTTACAATTTGTAACAGTGGTTTTATTAGACGATTTTCTTCTACTGATTCTCCTAACACTTGACCTTTAGGTTTAAAATCTTCTACTTTTGCCAGTCCTATATCTACTGATTCTTTTTGCTGAGATGTAAGATCGTCATATGTAAATTCAACTACATCAGCTCCTCTGAAGAACGATACTACCCACTGAAGATGATAAACCGATTTTTTATTCTTAACATCAAATTTATTTTTTATAAAGTTAAATCTTTTGACATGTAATTCATTTTCAAAGTCTAATTTTTGTGCATTTAGGATGAATTGTTGTGGATAAAATACATCCTTTTTAGCATTATTATCATAGTCAATAATATAACCATCTATGAATACTTTCTTTTCATCCTCAAAATCTTTATCATCTATACAGCCTTTTATAAAGAAGATATCCATTGTCCCACGAAGTTGATTAGGAGTGTCATCTTCAACAATTTCAATTAATGTTGGTTTAAACTTCCGATAAAATTTACCGTTCCATTCATTGATTTCAATATTACCTGTTAGTCGGAATTTATGTTTTTTGTATGTATTCAGATTCTCAGCTAAGTATTCAACTGCATCTAATTCATGTATAAATTCTTTTCTGTTCACTGAAAGTGTTTCTAATTCTTTTTTTAACTTAGATAACTTTACCTTATCTGAATCAGTAATCTCATCTTTATATTCAATACTACGTATTTCATATCTTAACTTTGCTGCTTTTTCCTTTACTTCTTGTTGAGTAGTAAAGTCAACAATGAATTTTTTAAAGTCTGCGACCATTTCAATTGTTTCTTGCTTCTTTCTATCTTCCCAAGGTATTTCTAATTTCTCTCCTTTTTCATATTCCGTACTCTTTCCAAATGTAAATACTACATTTGCCTTTGATTTTGAGTAACCACCATAATACTCTATAAATACACTATTATTTTTTGATTCTTGTACAGCAAAATTTAGTCTTTTCCCCACCCAACCAGAGTCGCTTTCTTTTACCTCAAGAAACTTATCATCATTCAGATATAAGTTCCCGACAAATTCAAATGTATTATACAACCTACTCATTCAAACACTCCCATTAAATTAATTTCTTTATTTACATCAATAAATACCTAACTCAACCGACAATTGTTTATACTTTTTCTTATCGAAGTTCCAATCATTATGTAATGTAGTACCTTTATAATTCACAATATGTATTACGGTATCTCTTTTTACAATTATATGCAGATTACCATACTGATATTTTTTAATTCCTTTTAATCTATTAAACAAGTTATTCTGATGTAATCTTTTAGCTAGGTGTACGTTCCTAGTAATTTTCCTTCTTGCTAGATCAAAAGAAGTATTGTGATTCCCCTTCACATTTCCCCTATAGTATTCATAAACCTCATCGGCCAGCTTCAGCAGCTTCATTTCATCACCCCCTCTCGATTTTATACCTTAATTATATTAACTTAATTTATATCAGTCAATGTTTTTATTTAATTAATTTATATTAAATCTCCATTTCGATTTAGTCCTTATTTTATGTTAAAAACCTTTCGAATCAAATCATCCACCATCTCACCATCAAATTGACTTCCAGCTGCTCTTGGATGGCCTCCACCTCCAAATACTTTAGCCACATCTTCCCCTAAGTCAACATTCTCCTTAACACCACGATAACTAACTTTATTTGATGCTATATTTATTATCACAATAAAATCAAATTCCGGATTACTCTTAGCTAATTCATTACCCAATTCCGAATGATACTGTTCAGCAAAGACAACACCAGCACGATACTCTAATATATCAAACCCCTTCAATTCACCTTGCTTACCATTTATGTATTCACTGATTTTATATTGCTCTACATCAAGTATTGTTTTCTCAGAATTAGTGAAGTTAATGGAAGGGTTCACTCCAAAACGCTCAACAAATTGATCTCTACCAACTATATACAATAGATCATTTAACTGTTTAGCATGACTATCATTAAATCTAGTTGACCATTCCCATGTATCATATCGTCTAACCTTTTCTACAAATTCAACAAGAAGTTGGTTATTAAGCTCATAATTATTCCAGAGATAATCATAAAATATACTTGTTCCACTAGATTTCATTTCACTTTCACCTGGATAAATGCTGATCTCATAATCATTAACATATGCCCAGTTATACTTATTGAGCCATTTTGCAGTTGCGTGATGATCGAGTAACTTTATATCAACGTTGTATAGCCCTTTATGTATTTCATTGATTTTCTGTGCTGTTTCATCATTAACTGAGATGTCAGTAATAAAAATATTTGAGTGTGAATAGTTTTTTTCCGACAGTAAAGTATCCAAGAAGCGATTTATTTTATCATCAACATTATCATAATCACAGTATTGAATATCTACATTGTCACCAAACGCATATTTAGCAACAATGCCACATCCAACTCCATCTAAATCTGTATGAGTAAATAGCTTAACTTTCATATACTACATCTACCTCCAATTAATTTCCTAATAAAAGGATAGTTTTATTGTGTTTTTATCCCTGATATTTTTTAAACAGTTCAGACATTTTCATGTTGTTGTATTTTGCTAAATCTACGGCTAATGCAACAACATTTCTAGGAGCTGAACATCCAACCTCTTCGCAAAGATACTCTAGCAATGAGAAATATTCACGATCCCCATAGCAATAATCATCAGAATTTGTATTTCCTCCAACTTCTTTTAAGGCTTGAATCCGCCCTTCACCATCCCATGCCAACATGACTTGACTGTTGATGTTGTATTCTGTAACATCATTTCCCATGGTTGAACCAGTAGAACTTCTCCACATACCGTACTCATCTTTCCAATCAGCTTCAGCCACATCACATAATCGTTGATATTCAGTTTCATCCATTTCCCAAACTTGATAATCTTCACCCTCATAAGTTTTTTCTGCATTAATCCCTAGTTTACTAATTGCTAAGTCTATTTTTATTGCAAGTATTTCTTTCATATTTTATTCCTCCTCTAATAAAATCATCATTTTATTCCATGTATTTAATTCTCTTATATAAATAATGTTAAAATATATCCTATTCCCAGTCCCCAAAAAGGCATAACTATAGAGTGAGCAACCAGTTTATATATAAACTCTTCCATTGGTACTTCCATAGCTTCCTCTTTCCAATCAATTTTCAATAAGATAAAATCAACAACTAGCATTACTCCTACCGCTTCAATAATAGAAATTGATGGTACGCTGAATGCTGAAACAATAAACCACTCCCAAAGAAGAGATAAAACAAAACCATGAATCAGTAATGTAAATGGCATTATTGATAAGGATAATAGCAGCTTTGATCCTTCATTTCCTTTCATTCTTCTACCTCCATTTATTAATTTATTTTATTATAAAATTTACATTTTATTTCGAACTAAATACCTGCTGCATCAGCAAACCCTTTATCATATGTAGTCCTAAGTTCTTTCTCCATTTCCTCATTACACAGAATATGTAATAAGTCATCTATTTCTTCTTTACTCAATCCACCTTGTTGATCTTCACGATTATACAGAAACCAACCGACTTTATTGAGAATACTATAATCACTGTTTATTAGTTTTTGAGTTTCTAATATCATCAACTCACCTCCATGATTTCAAATCGAATTTAATAATTTGGTGATACCAAAATAATTGGATTACCATTGAAATACTTGTCAGCTAACGCTCTATAAGAAGTATGTATACCCTCTTCTACCTCTTCGTCAAAAATTAAATGCTGCTTATCTAATTGCTCATCTGCAACTTCTTTAATAATAACGCTATCATACTTAATCATATCTTCAGTAGAATCCTTATCTATATATTTTGTGAAGAAATACATAACAGCATTTTTGGCATTATCTGCTGCAATAATTTCAGCACCTTCACTATGAGTGAATTTAAATACTTTATACGACACTTCTGAAAAATGCTCATTTAATTCGTCTTCACTCCAAAATCCAACTCCATTACCACATTTCACTTCATATAAGGATTGTTCATCTGTCTTATTACATTCATAGACCTCACCTTCTGAATACACAACAGTTCCATTAACCTCTACATTTTTAATACATTTAACTTTCATTCGAATTTCTCCTTTATATAATTATTTTATTATTAAACAGCCAGCTCAAATTTCTCTGCAAACTTCTTAATAACCATTTGTTGCTCATGTGATGGATTATTATTCATCTTTCCTTTAGCTTGGGTAATTCTTTTGTTTCTCACTTCAATCGTTACCAATGGAGTTTCAATATCATCTCTATTCCGTAAGAATAGAATTGTTGAAGCACCTTTCCTTACTTTGTTCACATAACTTCCTACACAATGTCCTAGTACATTTCCTTCCCTAACCAAATCACTCGGTTCCTCTGGAGGAAAAATCTTAAATCCTTGATATGTATATTCCAATTTTTTGTGATTCTCTAACGACTTTTTCCATTCCTCCAATTCTAATTCATTTAGTTTAACTTTGTAATTCCTTGATGCTATATCATGGGCTGTTTTTAAATACTTTGGATATCTATCAAATCTTTCATACCCCATTTCAGTAGTCATTCTGATGTAGTCTTTGTAATTACTGATAGCAGAAGCTGATCTCAAACCTTGAGAAACATCACACTCAAAATATATGTACCTTAAGAATTTTTTAATTGGCAGGTTATAGTCATTTGCAATTTCTAATGAAGATGTGTTGTGGTACTCATTGTATAAATAACTAAATTCATTACGCTCAAATTCAGATATTTTTTCTAAGCCGAACTCTTCTTCTAAGGTTTTCATATAAGCCAATAGATTTATCGCTCTTTTATCAGCATTGCAATCGTTTATCTCCTGTAATCGACGAATTGAACAGCCATATTTCGTAACCATCTTCCATTGAGTTTTACTTAAACCAAGTATCTCTCTTGGCGATTTACCTTTAGATTTTACAATTCTAGTGCTACGATTGAAATCTACACCACCTTTAAACAACAGCTCAAAATAGCTATGATTTGTTATTAACCTATGAAAGAAACGACCGAACATTTCAGTTTTTTCACCTCCCATAGCCCCCAAATGACTTAGTGCCTTACTGTATAAACCTCTATTTGCTTCAGTTGATAAAAAGTCAAACATCTCTTGAACTTTATTCCAGTTCTTTGGAAACATACTGTCTACATTTCTAACACTAAATTTAACGTCTTTTAAGTTTCTTTTTATCCAGTAAATTTGATTTCTCAAATCATAATACATTTCTGATACCGTTCCATTTACACCTGCAAGAGGATTATTAGAATTAGGTTCATGAATATAGTAGATATGGAATCCATAGTCCATTTTCTTTTTTAAATACATTGTTCCAATTAATTTACCTTCTCTATTTAAAGATTTATAATCTGGATATCCAGAACTCTTAATTTCATCTTTAAAATCTGCCACTTTTTCCTTATATTGTTTCATTCGCAACACTCCTTTAAATTAAATAAGATATAAGTATTACTATATCAATTACCTTTCTCAACCTTTTTAGAGTAGAATAACTCTGGAAATTCGTTTTTAAATTGAGTTATCGCTTCATTTTTAGCATTATTAAATTCCCTTGCTGTAATTAATCCCTTTCTATTTAGCATAATTATTAATGCATTTGTATTTACTGAATTATTTATTTGTTCATGCAAAGGATTAAACTCAGTATTTTCCATACCCAATACACTCCCTTCAGTAATCACGCCATAAAATAACCTTGTTTTTTAACCTTCTCCCATTTCTCAGTATCAAATATATGATCATCTGTCTTTTCATTGCCATAGCAATTTGTAGTCAACTTAGCTTTTATAAACTCCTTATCAAATTTTTTCGTCCATCCTTCTTCACATTTTTCAACACTATGTATCTCAGTGATATACTGTTCTAAAAGATTCATTTAGATAACCTCCTATTTAATATAAAACATTCGTTTTATTTTATTTCTTGTACCATTTCAATCTCATTAATATTGATAAATATGTCATCAAAAGTTACGAAACCATATCCTGATCCATCACTATTAATTAAATTCCTATTTATCCATTGTCTAAGTTCTCCTTTGCTATGTTCTTTTGATTTCAACTGAATTTCTCTACCAGACTTAAAAATAACTTTCAATCTTAAGCTCTCCATGTAATCACCTCCAATAAAAGGTCAATTTTATTTTGAAATTTCTATCCCTCTGAACTAAATTCTCCCCTAATGAAAAGTGGGATTATTAACGCCCATAAAGGGATAGCACTTTTGGTTATAATGATTCCAACGGATACTGCTAATACAGTTGCAATCCAACTCATAGCGTAGGCAGTTGATGCTTTCAAGTTCACCACTCCTCCTTTTGTATTAATTTATTTTATATAAAATCATTGTTTTATTGTGATTGAATACCAAGCTACTGCTTTAACACTTTATTCTAATTTCTTAATAATTTTCTTGTACTTATTTAATCTATCAATATCTTTTTGAGTAGGGTTGTTAATTCTGGATAAATCACAGTTATCCTCAAGATCTGCAAGTTTGACTACTCTAGATATCTGAGATTTCTTCACTCTTTCTATGTAGTCTTTATAGTTTTCATGTTCACGTTTTGTAACGCAGTCAATCGCATAAATAATTTCTTCTGAAAACCCTTCTATTCTTAAATCATCTAATGTGACATTTGTATCCTCTATTACATCATGCAGCAGAGCAACAATTTTTTCATTTTTAGTTTTAACTTTATGCATTACTCTTAAAGGATGAAGAATATATGCATTACCACCTTTATCTTTTTGACCCAAATGCCCATTAACTGCAATTTGAATTGCTCGCTCTAAGAAATCTTTATTCATTTTGAATTCCCCCGTATTTATCTTAATTTATTTTATTGAAGGTATACCCTAATGTTTTATACTATTTCTAACATATTTTTTCCTCTCCCTTTCTAATAAAAAGATAATTTTATTTGAATTTCTTCAGTCTGCCAATTAGTTTTCTTAGGCCTACCTCATCAAGATTCGGTATTAAGTCATATAAAGTAACTTCCATCTTCTCTGAGAAGTCATTATGAACATTAGATGTAGAAATTTCAGAGTATAGCTCCATGGCCAATTGTTGCAATTCATCCATGAGTTTTTCTACATTCAATTTACTCATAGCTTGCTTTTCCTTCAGGATCTCTTTCACCACTTGTGGCAGTTTCTTTCCAATTTTCATTCTTACATGTTTGAGCAAAGTGTCCAACTCTTCTTCAACTATATCTTCATATATCCATGTCCCCCCATTTTTTAATATAACTCCCATATCTGTTATGTCAAAATCTTCATCAAGAACATTTTCATCAACCAGCTTATGTAATATCTTATCTACCCTTGCTTGAGTTAAATTTGTGTTAACAAACTCGTCTAGCAGACCATTTGTAGGGGCAACTCGTTGTTTTTTCACTTGTTTCACTTCAGCAAATTCATCTGACACAATCTTAGTGAATTGCTGCTCTCCGTTTCTATTGAACTTATAACTATAGTTTTTCACTACAACACCTTCTCCAACTTTCCCAAAGAAAGACTTACCTACAAACGATAATATGTGATCTATTGATTTATATTCTCCTTGATAAAAAACTGGACATTGTTTCAATCCTAATTTCTTTGACTCGAACTCTACATTAATAAATGGTGCATATCTTTCCGCTTGTATATCAAAAACATCAAATAAGTAAAACTGATTGTGGTTCTCTCCGTAATCTAATTTATGTTTTACAAGCCATTCACCATAATAAATTACATTTGATAATAGTTTGCTAGGATCTAAAGTTTGAGTCCATTCATAAAAACCTCTGAGATTGTTTTCTTTACTTAATTGATTATTACGAGAATAGGCTAAGATTTTACCATCTTCTACTTTAAAACTAGCATTTGCTCCATCAAGTTTTTCCATGACTACAATTTTGTCGCCCTTTTGTAAAGATTCATGTGTACCACCTTTTCCGTGTCGTAAGATTTTCATATATTTTTTCATGTTATCATCATCCTTATTTAATTAATTTATATTAAAAGTACGTTTTTTATTTTGATTTTCTTTTCCATGTCAGTGTTCCAGCATCACTATTAATCTTAATAGTATCTGTTTTTTCAATAATACAGAGTCGATCCATATGAGCCATTATTGCTGCTTTAATTTCTTCTGTTCTATCCTCACTTTTATCTAAAGCAGTTCTACCATCCGTACCTACTTTTCCTATGTATAAGTTATTGGTCATCGGACTATTTAATACTTTTATGTCTGACCATTTGATCCCCATTTTGAAATCACCACTTTCCTATAAAATACTCGTTTTATTGTGCCTTTCCCTTAATTCACCTTATATGTAGCACATATTAAATTCGTTTACATATATTGTTTCTGTAAATCATAACTTAATTTACTCAGTATGCAAGGAGGCTTTTTATGGCAACTTGGAAAGAAACTTTAGCATGTGTTAGAGATTGTATTGATGAGTTTGAACCAGGCTCTCTGGATCGATTCGCATGTATTTTAGATTGTTATGAAGAAAAGGCAAAACAAATTTTAACAACGAGCCAATTCCCTGAAAACACACCTGCATTTGTTCAAACTATAGAGATTCCTCCAAATGGTAAAGACACCATGGAAGTATTTTTATTACTAATTGATCTACTCCCGCCTCAACAGTTTGAATGTGTAGAAAATCTTGACGACCTTACAGAACTAGAATTTAATAATCAAATTGTAGATTTAACTTGTGGTAAATCCCGTCCGTTTTAAGAAAACAGCTCCTATTTGTTAGGGGCTATATTTCTTGTTAAAATGAGAATTTTATTGACTCCTGTAACCTTGTATCTCAATGCCCTTGTCTTGTTGACAATTATGAAAAATATCCCAAGTCCATCTATCACTAGATACAAAACAATCCTTTAGCATTTCATGATCTGTTTCGTATTCTTTACCACAGTGCTCACACTTAACCACAGCAATCACCTCCATTCATATAAAAGAAATATTATATTTAGATTCTAAAAGACTTAAATCTGCTTTTCCTAGATTCATTCCCTTTACAGCAGTATTTTGAATTTCTGCAAGTATTTGATTAAGAACAACATCATAATCGATCTCACTTTTACCATCATGCCAAGCTCTCTTAAAAGAATTCTCTAGAAATCGTTGCAATGTAAAAGGTATATATTCAGCATTAACAAGTTTCTCATAAAGTTGCACTACCATGTGATTAATAGAGTATTTTTGTACTTGTTCAGGATACATGCCATATAATTCAGCAGCAAAAAACTTTAAATCGTTTTGATAATCTATTCGTTTAAAGTGACCTTTGGTATATAGTATTAATTGCTTTTCAATAGGATGAATCTCTACATTTTGTTCAATAATAGTATTCAACCGATCATGGCCCCCATTTCCCACAATTTTTCTCTCACTTCTACCCACTTATGAGATGTCGATCCTTCCCCATTACTGTCCTTACAGAACCAATTAGTTATTTCAGGTTTACCATGTACTACATAATCTCGTAATCCCTTAACCCAGCTACTTTCTGTAGAAGACATGGATAATACTTCTGCATACAGTGGAAGGTCAACAGGTTCATCAAATATTTTATGGATACCCCATGCATTACTTTCTGCTTCTAGGAGTCCAATTCTACCAGAGGGTTTAAGTTTATATTGGAACTTCCGTGACATCCAATCAATAGAATATAAATATGATAATAAGTTATTTGCTTTTATTATCCGAGTTTCTTTACTAGCCTTCCTAGCTTCTTTCTTCCATGCTTCTATTAATTTTGGATCGGGTGTGTTTCGTGATTTTGGGTTGTGCAGTCCTGATGGTTTAACTAGCTTTCTAGATCTATTTTCTTTCGTGTCTATATCAAACAATGCAAATGATCCAAGGTTTGTATATTCATATTCACTAATGATTGTCCACCACATATTATTAATATTGTGATAAACAACACCTTTTTGTAAACGACCTTTCCTATCTCGGAAATATTTTAGTTCCCCATTTCTAATTCTCTTCCCATCTTTATCCTCTGCATTATACATAGGTAAATCATATTCGGGTAATTCTTTACCCTCTTTGTAGTGCCAACAACTTTTAATACGTCTCATTATTACATCATAGGCTTTTTCCTTAAAAGGTTCACAAGTATCCATGTATCCTTTTGATGCAACAAACTCTTTGACCTTGTTTAATTCAACAAGAAATCTACACCGGATTAAATAAGGCATTAATTTAAGTTTATCAAAATCATAATATCCACCATTCTTATTAATCGTATTTACTTCTTGATAGAATTCGATTTTAAAGCCAATTCGATACTTTTCTGCTTTAAATTTTAATTCTTCCTTCTCTCCTTCGAAATGGTTAGCTGCAAGACTAGGGTAATCTTTTGATATCCTTTGATCGCTTTGAATAAACCAACCTCTACCTCTCATCATTTCAAATACATCATTCATTAATTCGAATGAGGCGCTGCTCTCATCTCTTAAGTAAAAAGTTGCCCCACCATTTGCCAAGTTGTCATCAAATGATTTGTCCATTCACACACTCCTTTTTTAATTAATTTACATTAAAATATCGTTTTTATCGTGTTATTTTTTTTCTACCCATTCACTACCCACGAATCCTGCTACTGGACAATTATTTTTTGTATAGTACATGTAATGAATTAAATTAGTATGTGTAACACCTGTACACTTTGCCACAATATCACCTTCATCTTCTGTATGTATTACTATTTGATCCCCATCTTTTATATCATGCAATTTTATTTACCTCCCAATAAAAGAACTGTTTTATTATCCGAAACCATGTGATACTGCTGTTAAAATAATCTCCCCTGCTCTTTTATTTTCTTCTTCTGAAAAGTTTTCCTTATATTCTGTTGCACAAACACTTTTACCATGCCACCAGTCATCGAATATTATAGCAACATTCTCATTTTCTTCTTTTGCCATTTTTAAATAATGTTCATATGCTTCACCGTAAACTTTTGCACCCCATTCATTTAGAGTTTTCATGGTTTTATCATCTAACTTTTTCTTTCTGAAACCGAGCAAGGACACATAATCGACCCCTTAATCAAAGTATTTTACGGTGTTTTTTAGAATCTGAACTAGATCATCTGACATATTAAAACGTTCTTTATTTATCTCGATACTCTTTCTAATGTCTCCATCTTTATGTCTAATTGTTGCTGCTTTCCAATCACAAAACATTTCAACTAAATCAATTAGATTCATTCCCTGAATGCCATTCTCAAAGTGTTCCGGATGATGAGAGTTATTCAAGTAATGATGATCTAACGTGACCTTTAATCCTTTTAAATTTTCTATATATTCATCAGAGCCGTAAGTTGATTTCTTAAGTTTTGGGCTATACTCTGTAAATCCTTCTAACTCTGGTGAACTCAACTTTGACTTGTCATGCTCAGTGGCTCGAAGTAAGAGCTCATCAATTACTATAATCATAAGTTTTCTAACCTGCATTATGTGTTCTACCGTATCCCTAATACAATCATCTTTTGTATATTTCAATTACACTCCTCCTTTCAAATAAAAAACTGTGCTATGTGCTCTTATCCGGCCTTATTTAAATCTATGAATTTCATCCCTAGTTAACCTTACTAGATTTCCATACGGTGATAATCCTGTGAATATCGGTCTCCTTAAAGCTTTATGAAATTCAATCTTATTAATTACAGCAGTCCTTTTTTCTCCATTAAAAGTATAATACTCAATACCTCTTCCTATATACTTCATGAATTAACATTCCCTTCCCAACTATTAAAGGCTGCGTTTCTAAGTAAAATAACTCTTTTATTACGATATATGTGTTTTTTTCATTCTGATTCCGTACTCAATCCCATTTAATGTTGCGAACATATCTAGCTCGTCTCCTCCAAAAATATGCTCCTCAACTTCAGTATCTTTATCAATTGAACGGAACCACTTAATATTCCAACTTTTATCCTCTGAATTCATTGCTTCCTCCTCAATTAATTCAAGTCTTTGAACATTAGAACCCAAGTATTTATTTAATTCCTTTAATTTAAGATTGACCAAATCCAGCATTGTTCTTTTTCTCAATTATGTCACCTCATTCCTGTTTATAATAAACCCTGACTTTTATTAGAAATATTTGTCTAATTTATTTTCATATCTATAGTGAAAAGAATCATTATCTACTTCCAAATAATCCAAATTCATATCTTGGGATTTTAAGTCCTTCATCGTGCCTAGATAGTAACTTTTTTAACCTGAATACTTCCTGTTGGTATGACTGCGTCCATCTGACCATCTTGTCAGATTCGCTTCTAAGCAATTCACGACTAATTTCATGAGTTACAGACAGCAAATCTTCTTCTAGCAATCTCTCTTTCTCTTTATATTGTTCAATTGCGTTATTCAATCCTTTGATTCTTTCCGTTATATCATCTCTTAAAACATCTTCATCTAAGTAATCATAGTGTTTCATGTTATCTCCCCTTTGAGAAAAGTAGGATTATTCTCAGTCCTTCAAGATATCCATTTTATGTAGCATGATATTCTTGGCCATCTTATACGCACAATTCCTACAAATTTTTGGTGTAGATGTATTACCCCAACTTTCCATTTCACCGCAAAAGGCACATTCAAACTCAGTAATTGCACAGCCTCCAGCACCACTTCGAGAATTCTGTATTGCACTCGATAGTTTTTCAATATCCATCATTGATTTAGCCATAGTAATATTGTTTTCAAATGTAATTGTTAACTCTCTTATCTGGTCTCTACCAAGATTCTCTACTTCGTTCCATGATAATTTTTTATTAAACAATTCCATGAGTGTGTCATAATAAACCTTCATGTTATCTTTTTTCATAGATTGAACTCTATAAACATACCAATCTTTCAATATAACGCTCCTTTCTAATAAAGTCGAAATTTTATAACATAGCATTAAAATCGACTTCTTCAAAACTCAATTCCTCATCATATTCATAAACTCCATAATCCCAACAATAGGATGTGACTAATTTAGCTTCAACTTTTAAAACCGAGAACCTGTCTTCATGTAAATGGTAACTTAACTCAGTTTCTAAACAATCAAATGCACCATCATATTCATTTTCAGGAATATTAGTTAATCTTTCTAAAACTTCAGCACAAGATTTTCCTTTCTCATCTATAAATTGGTGAATCAAAAAATAAGCAGTAGTACTTCCTACAATCTCATTTTCCATAAACATTATTTACCTCACATATTAATTAATCCAGGCCGTTATATAATTCAATTCCTAATAATTCATCTGAGAATCTAGGTAACTCCCTCAAAGACTGGATAATCTTTCCTTTAGTTTCTTTACAAGGGAAGTATCCAAACCTCGCATATCGGAACATTCGGTTAAATGTGTTTACCGGTAAAATTATTTTACTAGCATCTTCATCAATTACTAATCGTTTCATATGCAAGTGCTCGAAAAACTTATTATGATATGCAACTTTCCATCTAGTCTCTTCTTCGGGGTCTTTTTCTTTATAATAAACAAACTTTGTAATAGTAAAGTCAAACTCTTTAGTCATGTCTAATGGTGACTTATATTTATGTTTAATCAACTCAACTGTGACACCTGTTTTGGTATTCAGGTAAGCTGTCACCTTATCATTTCTATATCTGAATTTATAATCTTCTCTGCCTTTAAAATTTTCCTCTGCCTCCAAATAGTCCTTTTCATTTTCGAAGAAAATGTCTACGTCTTTAAACTTTTCGCTGTTAAAGATATTTTTAAAAATTCCCCCAGCTATGTATCCTTTATGATCAAACATATACTTGTCTAACTGTCTAAGCTTTATAAAATTATCAAGTGGTTGATCTAATACATAATCACTTATTGTCAATTATCCTCACTCCTTTATTTAATTATTTCATTAATAAAATGCATATTTTATTAGACTAATACTTTTCTGGAAACTTGTCTTTAAATTTCCCTAAGTCTATTTTTTGAACGGTGTCATCGCATATTGCATATGCTGGCATGTTAAACATAATTGCATCATGCTTGATATGTGCTCCATCTCTATAAGGGAGTTCAAGTAGTCCGTCTTCACCAATGGGCTTCTCACCACTTCCTGATTCTCTCTTAGTCTCTCCCATCATTATTTTTGCGATTTCACCTGTAAAATGCTCATACACCAGTTCATACTTCCATGTTTGAAAAATATAATCTCCTTCTTCATGTTCACATCGAATTTGTAACCTAGGAACAGAACTAGCATTCAATACATTTTCAATTTGATTCATATCATTCTCCTTTTCCGTTAAAATGTATGTTTTATTCACTCATTTCTTTAATTATATTTTTAAATTTAGAACAACTCATATTTCTTGGAACAAAATGTTCAATCACATGTGAAAAAGGTTTTAGCCAATCTTCCAAAATTTCTTTTCCTGTCTCTCTGTCAGGTACCGATCCTGTGATGTTGTTCAAATAATCTTCTTTAGTCATATTCCAATGTGTAGGACAATCCACTACAAATGAGAACCTACAATAAAGACCATTGGGTTGTTTAGCAATAAATGAACTCATATGTTCTCCTCTCTAAATGAATTTGCCTATATTTACAATATTTGCTACAATTTTTTTAATAATTTTATGTAGGTGATAAAATGTGTGGTAGGTTTACTCTATTTACTGATTTTGATCAAATAATTGATCGTTTTGGCATTGAAGCAGCTTTCTCTGAAGATGAATACCGATTTAATTATAATGTTGCTCCTTCACATTCTGTTGTATCTGTAATCAACGATGGTGAAAAGAATCGGCTAGGTTATCTTAGATGGGGTTTAATTCCTCACTGGGCAAAAGATATGAAAATCGGTTACAAAATGATTAATGCTCGTGGTGAGACAATTGCTGAAAAGCCTAGTTTTCGTAACGCTTATAAAAAGAAACGCTGCTTAGTAATTGCTGACTCCTTCTATGAGTGGAAGAAAACTCAAGATCGTAAAATTCCTATGCGTATCAAACTAAAATCTAATGAACCATTTGGCATGGCTGGATTATGGGAATCTTGGAAGTCTCCTGAAGGTAAGACTATATATTCTTGTACTGTAATTACTACTGAACCAAATGATTTAATGTCTACAATACATGACCGCATGCCTGTAATCCTAAAACCGGATGATGAAAAGGTTTGGCTTGATCCTACGATTAATGATACTAATTATCTTCAACAATTTATAAAGCCTTTTGACCAAGAACAAATGGAAGCTTTTGAAGTTTCATCTGATGTAAACTCACCAAAGAACAATTCACCTAATTTAATTCAAAAGGTATGCTAGAGGGTTCTTACCCTCTTTTTTACGTTAAAACAATCTTTTTATTTAAATTTACTTTTCACTGATAATCTCTACATTACTCATCAAATTCCATTCATTTGAAAGGGAATAATTAATTAATTTAGATAATTTGTATAATCACGACATCTCTCCTTTCATCCACTTTTTCTTTTGGTGAATCTCCCCACCCCTTTAATAAAAGTTGAGCTAAATCTAGTTCAAACTTTATTTTATTGATCAAGTAGACACCCTCCCCTCTCCTTTTGTGCTATTACAATAAAATGAATCTTTTATCGTATACATTACTAAATAGTTACTCTAAGTTGTAATATTCGATACATTTATATTAACTTATTTTATATTAAAAATCAAATATATTTTTCTCTTTTTCATACATTTTTTGTGATCAGGCATATACAATCTGGAAGCTATTCACTTTATCGCTATTTTATAGATGAAATAATGAACAGCTTCAATTCCTAAAACACAGCTCATTAATTGAAATTCAATGTTAACAATCACATTCATATTACTACAATCTCTTTCTTATTTATTGACCTCAGATGTTCTCATATAACAGAATAATTACTTATGTTTCTTCAGTTTCTATTATCTCAATTGCTTCTATCTGCGACACATTCAGTTTGTGTAACTTGCCATTTATCATGACGCTACAGTCTCCTCCCGATGTTGCCTCTGGAAGAAAACATTGTTTAAATTCTTCTTCTGATTTTGTAGTATATACTGTTGCACTTAAAGTTATCTTACATTGAATAGGTAGTACCAAGAATGTTTCCCCCTCTAATTGTGTTCATATTAATATTGAGTTATTAGAAAATGTATTGATAACTCTTGCGGACTAAATAGGAATGTATGTTCGTGTTTATATTATAAGTCCAGTAACGTTCGTATGCAACTAAATTATTTAAAACTTGCCAACCTTTACCAACAACTGATATGATATTATTGTATTATTTTCGTAGTAGGAGGATTTCCGATGAGCAAAGATATAATCGGAAAGTGTTTACTCCATAAGCTATTGAATGAATCATACATGTCTCAGGTGGATCTATCAATTGCAACTGGTATATCAAAACAGCAAATAAGCGAATACATAAATAATACACGTACAATGTCTTTACAAAACGCTAAAAAAATTGCTAACATTCTAGATTGTCATATTGATGACTTGTATGAATGGAAATTACATGAGCTTTGAGTAAACATGACGAATGGACACTCCTTCGTCATGTTTTTTAATTCACTATATCGTGAACTTTGTCGTGTCATATTTACTATAATTAACATTTTACAGCAAATTTTTTCTTTTGTCCTTGACTTATTTTGTCGAAAATTAAAATTATTTGGTATATTTACTTTTTTCTATTGACATTTTAGTAATAAAATGTTCCATTTTTCCGGAATGGAAAAATCGGCACTATTTTAACTGTATTTTATACAAGATTATTTTTTAACAAAGTAAATCCCTGTTTTACACAAACAGGGATCTCGCATTACAAATCAATATCTATATCATATAACTCCTTAAGATTTTCAGAAGTAATAAAAGTCTTTATTAAAGTTGTATTATACATCATCATACCGTTATTATTAAACATTGGTACATTAAACTTTTCACCTAACTTGGCGAATTGTTTATATTTCAATTCTCCTTCTTCTTGTAATACCTCAGCAGCTTCTTTAAGCATTCCACTCTGTCTAATGCCATTTGGAGTTAAATAATCTAATCCATGGATTTCTTTAATCGCATTTATTCTAGTATAAATAACACCTGTACTAAGAACGATATCCTTTGTTCTATGATGTTTTACATTTCTAAAAATAAAATCTCCAGTAAAAAGTTCTTTTTCATTAAAATTCTTTGTTTTTACATTGTAGGACATATATTTTTCTTGCGCATATGCATTTTTTAAATATCTTACACATCTGTCAGATATCTTTAACTTTCTCTTTTCTTCACTTGCATCATCTTTTAATTCTATAGTATTTTTATTCCAATCAATATCGTAATAGTTTAGGTTTTTAATTTCACTAAAATCTTCTCCCATTGCACCTTCATAAAAAAGCTGGAACATTGCTTGATCGACAGCATTTTCAAAACTCTCTATAAAGTCTTCAAATTCTTCATCTGAAAAATGTATTTTATATGTTTTATCAATAAATTGTGAATACCATTCTTTATTTGCCGTATCCAAAGGGTTTAAGTTGTTCTCTCTATATCCATTTTTAATAGCCCATGTAATATATTGCCTAATATAAGCAGTATATGACCGAGCTGTATTCAATGTTTTTGGGGACATACTTTGAATGATAGTTCCAATTTGTTCTTTATTAAAATTATATAGATCTCTTTCAAGTACGTTCTCTTCTGAATTCCTAGAAGCAACAAACACATATTTTATTACTACTCTAGAATCTTCGTTTTCAAATTCATTAAGATACCTATTTTTTAGCGCTTCATTATAAAGTTCACTCACACCAAGTTCCCTCCCAGCTCTTAGACCCCTATACATCTACATCGTTAAATAATTTCTCTATACCTAATTTTGCCTTTCTAGTCAAACGACCTTTCTCATCTAATACACCTTGTTCTTGCCACATTTTATTATCTCTATTGAAGTCGATTTCTTTAACATATTTAATAACATATCTCGCATCAATGTTAGCTTTTTGCATTTGAGAAGCAAGTAAAATATAGCCAGCGAACATATTGTTGTCATTTATGAGTGACTTTTCCTTAGTTTCTATATACTTTTCTACAAATTCTTCTTGATAAGTTCCAATTAAAACATCAAAAAATTCTCTTAGGTAGTCAGAACAATTAAACATGTCAACTTTTCTTTCTAAGTTAAAGTTCTTTTCAATGGAGCTTAATAATGTGTTATAGGTTACTAATTCCTCCCTTAACTTAGAAAGTCCTTCTTTTTTAGATATGCGGCCTTTTAGCTCTGATTTTGTAGATAATTCTTTAATTATTTGATCAGCATATGTTTCTCCACCAAGTTCCCGTATTCTCACTTTAGATTGTGGAGTTCCTTTAGATATTTGTGCTAGGTGTTTTCTTGCTCTGTCATCTGTTAAATTTAATAATTTTACTCCAAATTTAAATTCACCAACTACAGGATTTTCAGCTAAAGCCATTTCTGCCGCCTTTGTTCTGTGCCAACCATCGAGTATATCTAATTTGGTACCTTCTGTAATAGTAAGTTCTCCTGAAGATTTATCAAATAATATCTCTTCACCTACATCAGAAGTTCCCACCGCAGCATTAAAAGTTAAGTCTGTCGCAACAAGGTTATCTTCTTTTAATAAGTTTTTCATCTCTAGAACATTTTTCATCACTAAAGTGGCTTCTTCAACTATTTCTCCTCCAACTTTGGTGTAACTAGGAGCCCTTTGGACATTAAAATTATAATGAAGTTTTCTTGACTTCAACATGTCAATTAAATCTTGAATTGTTATAAAAAAATGCCATGTTTCATGATTATATTCCCCAGCTTTTACTGTGTACGGAAACTCAAATTCTTCCTCTATATAAAGCTTTCCACTATATTGTCTAGCTGTTTTAATTTCAGATTTTGTAAAAAAATCCTCTGGATTGATATTCGTGTCTCCTGTTTTCAAATAGATTTGCTCTGCAAAGAGAAATAAAAGCCTGTTGTCTATACTCTGCAATTCTTTAGCAGGGTTGTTGATCCAAGATTGAATTGATCCATCTAAAATGGAATGTTTCTCTGATAAATGATATTTAATTTCTTTTACAACATTTCGTTTTCTTTTTATTATTAATGTAGGTTTAATTAAATTCTGTTCTAACAAAGAACGATCTTGTCTCATTTTGCTCTCCACCTTAAATTTATATCTAAGTTAACTATATATTAATAAAAATTTATAGTAAATAATTATTTATATAGTTCTAATATAAATTATTCTTTAAGCTCCATAATCTTTTTATTAATCAACATCTTCTGTCCAGAATCTAACATCGATATAGCTTTAATTATTTCTTCATGTGAAACCTTTTTAAATAAATCTTTATCAATGGTATCTTTGATTGATATGGCTCCTGTAGCACCATAATCATTCGGACTAGTGTATAATACTGTAGTACTTGGGGATACATGACCTAGATAGTTTCTTGTAGCGTCCAAATCTTTAGTTTGATTATAAAAGAAAGACCCTCCGGCTTTTCTTATGGAATGAATTACTATTTTTCTATCTCCAAAATCCATTTTATTTCTTACTCTTTTAAAGACTTTATCAAGAGTGCTTTTCTTTAAGCTAAAAACATATTCTGATTCTGATTTTAATTTAAGTAACTCATTATAGAAAACTTTAGAAATTCTTCTGGTAAATTGCTTATTTCCTTTGTCTATTCCTTTTATTAAATAGTTAAACTCTGTTTCATAGAAGTTACTCCACTTAAGTTCCAAAATTGCTGATTTTCTTATTGATGTATCCAATGCAAACCACAAGAGAAGTTTCTTTTCTTCTCCCTTATCTCTTTCTTTTGAAGCTAATTCAGCTAATTCCAAAACTTCATCTACAGTAAGTGCATCATAACTCTCTGTAACCTCTGGCAAACTCTCTGTTAATGATAAAAAAGAAACGTCTTTTACTAATTTCTTAGCTGATAAGTATTTAATTAAGCCTTTGAGTGATGTTATCTTTCCATTAATCGTTTTATTAGCATATTTTCTATTTCCTTCTTGATCGCTTTGGCTTATTAAAATTTCAATAAAGTCTTCAGTATCTTCCAAATTTACTTGAATATCTTCAAAATTTAATTCTTGAAGTTTTTTCCCTTTAATCATCAAAAAGAAATCTTTAATATCCCGTTCATAAGACTCTTTTGTTTTGGGACTTCTTCTTTCTAGTTTCTCGAAATATCTTTGAATCTGCTCGTAGACTATGCTGTTTTCATTTCCCAAATTAACAACATTTTGAGCCAACAACTTATGCCACTCCCCTCTTTTTCAACTCATTCATTATAATCTTCTCTGCCTGCCTAGCTTCTTTTAAAGCTTTTCTGAGGTCATTTTCTTTCATATTCTTGGAATTTCTTCTATACCAGCCTGAGATATCAGTAAGTGCCATATCCTCCATCTCCTTTTAATAATTATATACTACTTATATTTCTTTAAAACATTAATTATACATATTTTTGTTATTTAATTAATTTTTATTATAAATCAATTATAAAGTCATACCAATTATATGTAAAGGAGAATTTGGTATATTTGGTTGGTTTTTCTTTAATATAAAAAAGAATTTGCACTTGAGACAAATTCTTCAAATAAAACCATATAATCACGATTCCCAGCTATTATACCAAACTATCATAATCCGATTAAGCAATTTAAGAAGAAATCAATAAAGTATTATGTAAATATCAAACCTTAATTCAATACAGAAATTTAGAAAACTATTTGAAATCCCCATACTCTCCCACTAAAGTATTCACAATTTGTTCAGCTACCTCAATATCACCTTCGTCTATTTCACAAACTTCTTTAACTGTAAGAAACCACTTATAAACTTTATCCCACTGTTCCTTATTGAAAGAAATTGACAATAAATCTTCAGATACATCAACCATTATTTCAACTCCCTATATGTTATTTATTGAAACCATGATTTAATAGTAAAGAATCATCCTCTATCCTCTTTAGATAACAATTATATATAGGTATGTAATTATGTATATTTTATAAGTCAACTAAGTTTTTCATTACTTCTATAGGATTTTGTTTATATAGTCAATTAATTTATTTACAATAAGTCACTTAGTCAATTACAACCCTCCTTTAATCTATATGTTACTTATTTACCCTTTTTGATTATATGATAATAATTTCATATAACCTATCGTCATATCTCTTGCAATCTGCTTAGGAGTTCTCGTTGGATTAAATGTAAAATAACTAGGGTCTAAGGCCAGATCTAAGCTCATGTATTTAACAGACTGCTGATACTCTTTCTCCATTATGTATTTTCTCATAGACACAACAGACATCTCATGCACCTCAATTTAATAAAAATTAATTATGTATTTATAAGTAATTATAACATGATTTTACAATTTGTCCATTAGAAAATACATAATAATTTTATTATTATATTAATTTATAATAAAGAAAATCTCATTTCTTATACATAGTACAATTCTTCTCCTGTAAAGTTTAAGAATGGGTCGGTTTTAATTGCTGTCTTGTCATTAGCACAATTACAGGTACTCTTCCAGCAATGTACACAAGTATAATCTTCATTTTCGTTCTTCATTGTTAGTGGCATGTACGCCATTTGTAATTGTTTCAGCATTCTTGAATAGTTTCGTTTCATTTTAAACCTCTCCTTTTTAAATTGTGCATATTTTATTTTATTGGAAAATTGACATATATTCTATAAACTATAAAAGACATCACCCATTTCAGGGTAATGTCTTTTTTAAGTTATGTAAATCTATTTTCCACCTTCAGTGTCATCAGCAATATCAGTTGTTGGAGTTGACACACTCTCATCAGTATCACTTACTATGTTAGTTGGTTTAGGTACTCCACCTCCCGGATCGGCTAAATGCTGGTCATTAAAATTAGTAAGAATAACACTAGCGCTTATTATAACCAATGCAGAACATACCAATGTTACGATTAGTTTCTTCATTCTTATCACCTCCTTCTAAATTATTAACCGACTAATAAAACATCAATTATTCGTATGTCAATTTTTAATTTTTCTAATTCTATTAAAGGTAATTTTCTATAGTACATATCACCTGACTTTCTAAACGCTTTTACTGATTCACAGAAATCTCCTATATCCCTCGTGATTAATCCTTTAAGGTAGTAGTGAAATGCCCTTTGATTATCAGTTAAATCATCAACCTGTTCAGATTTAAGTAGTTCCATTGCTTCTTCGTTACGTTTGTTGTTAATGTGATATCTTACTATTTCATGTAAATCTGAAGAATTAGTACTATTTAAATCTAAATACCTTGGCTTTTTACCCCATAAATTATCTAAGAATGTCATACTTCGCTTGATGTTTGTTCTCAAATTTTCTGTCAAACCTTTAGACATTTCATAACCTTTAATTAAATACTCATTTCCTTTGGAATAGTTATCTAGCATATAAGAGTTTCCCATATGCAACATAGCCCAAGTTTGTAAAATCGGTTCATTTGTATTCATTATTATCTTTTTACACATCTCTCTTGATTTATGTAAGCTTCCATTTCGAGCACAGTATTCAGCCTTAATTAAAAGAAATCTAGCATAGAAAATATTTTTTATGAACACTTCTCTTATATCATCGAACTCTTTCTCACTGATAGTTGCAATCATATCATTGGCGACTTCATACTTTTGCTGATAAAGATAACAATATGCTTTAAAGATTGTTTTACATATATCAGCTTCTGTTGATTTACTACCTTTCTTATCATACTTCTTTAGAGCTTCTAAGTAGCTTAAATTACTATCCAGAAATTGTTGATTAATGTCATATAATCTAGCCCACTCTTTACTATCATCATTGTTGCACTTGATCAGTCGATCTATTAACTCTTTTTTTTCTTTGTCCATTCTATTAATGTTAAAATACTCAAGCATGAACCTAGCAGTTCTCTTAGTTGGTTCGAGTGATAATGAATATTCATACATCATTTCTTTTTCTTCACCAGGAAATAATTCTTGTACAAGCTTAATTAATCCGAAAAAATCTTCAAATTCTCTACTCTCATCATTCAAAACTCTCGTTAGGCCACCAGCTTCCTTAAAATTTGCAATCTTAGCAGCTTTTGTTTTATATCCCCAACCCAATGATTTAATTTTGTGTAGTACTTTTTGTTTAAATGTTAATCGTTGAACCACAATGACCAACTCCCAAAAATTTTCAAATCTATTAATTAATTCTTATTTTACAAAATTTGATATAGTCAGTCAATACATTATATATGATTAATTTGTATTAAATTTTATTCCACTATATAGATTCTATTATAGTTCTTTTGGCACATAGCCCTGATAGATTAATATTTCTCCATCACTTCTTTTTATACAGCATCGGCAAGCTCCGATCTTAATTTAGAATAATAATCTTCGTTCATTTATTCTACTTAGTAGAATTGAACCATATATCTTCTCTATCTCTTCAACACTATATATTATATATAGTTATTTTATATTGTCAAACAACTTTTATAAATTTTTTGTAATTGTTTTTGATCCTTTTTTTACCCGATAAAATGTCTCTTCATTATGTTGATGTAACTGAAAAAAGCCTATCTTATAAGATAGGCTTTAAGGAAGTGACTAGTTTTTCACAGCTTCCTTTAATTCTTTTCCTGGTTTAAATGCCGGTGCTTTACTTGCAGCGATTTCAATTTCTTCACCAGTTTGTGGATTACGTCCTTTACGCGCTGCTCTTTCACGTACTTCAAACGTTCCAAAACCAAGTAGAGAAACTTTATTGCCATCCTTTAATGAGTCACCAATTGCACCGAATACCGCTTCTAGTGCTTTACCTGCGTCCTTCTTACTTAATTCTGCTTTTTCAGCTACTGAGTTTACTAATTCTGTTTTGTTCATTATATTTCCACCTCTCTATGTAACGACTTATATCTTATCAAATTAAGCGAATAAAAGGCAATAACAATAATGACTGGTCAACCCCTTCTAACAAGAAATTGATTCATTTATTCTTTTCATTTGAATTTAATTTTCTAGTAATTTCAAATAACCCCATGCTTGATAAATGTCTGCAATTGATACATTTAAAAGGCTTGCTTGAGATTTATAATTTCTTATTAGTTCGGGATTATAATTAATTAAATCTGCAACTAACACTACAACTCTAAATGGAGTAAACATTATGTCATTGTGCAAAATCTTGTAAAATCCATCATTAATTTTCTCAATAGCACCGTAATGTATCAAATGTTTAATTCTTTTTGAAATATTTGTAGCAATAGTGTTATTAATATCTGCAAGTTCTTTTTGGGTTATTTTAGTAATACCACTGTTGTCTTTTCTTCGATCAACTACTTCTAAAATATCCAGATATATCTGAAACATAGATCTTAATTTTTCCATATCATTAATAGATGTCTGATTATCTATGGCTTCAATAT
This sequence comes from Nanhaiella sioensis, assembly GCF_046557775.1. Lineage (NCBI taxonomy): Bacteria > Bacillati > Bacillota > Bacilli > Caryophanales > Bacillaceae > Nanhaiella > Nanhaiella sioensis. The sequence continues at coordinate 4,099,657 of NZ_JBKAEG010000001.1, read as the reverse complement.
TATCTAGGTCATCAATTTCTACTTTTCCATATCTGTCATTGTCCAAAAATTTTACCTTTGCAGTAGTATAGCCTCCATTTGAACTATAACTCTTATATTCAACTTTTCTTCCTCTGTGCTTTAATTTGTTTTTATTAATTGGGTTCACAATATATTCTTTTCCTGAAAAAAGTACTACTTCTCTTACTGTTTCACCATCTTTTTTTGTCGTTACGACAGTTTTATTTGTATAGTGTTTAATTGAACTCCCAATCATTAATACAATCTTCCTTTCAAATAAAACGATTCTTTTATTCCAATTCTATCATAATCAGACATTTCTTAGAAAACGGACAATAAAATGCAAGTTTTATGTCAAAATTTATGTTTGACTACAACAAAAACCCAAACTCAAAAGAGCAAGGGTTAAGTCATTTTCTAATAAATGTGTTAAATATACCTCATAAATAATATAGTTAATAAGCTCTTTTTCTATATTGTGAGCTCCCTATATTTTCTGTGTTCTCGCATTTTGGAAAATTTGTACAACCATAGAATACGCCGTACCTACCATTTTTTTTAACCATGTAAGAACCACAGCTTCCACATTTTTTTTGATTATTAATTACAGCTGTATTGTTAATCGTGTAGTTACATTTAGGATAATTTGTACACCCTAAAAATTGACCTTTGTTTGATGTTCGTTTAACCATAAAGCCACTTTGGCACCTTGGACAATTTGGATTCTCTATAATTGATACTTCAGATATTGGTTTTTGGTATTCGATGTTAAAATCCTTCTGTAATTCCTTAACAAAAGAAGATCGTTTCTGTTCTGGTGAAAGTATATATGTATCATTTTTAGTACGTGTAAGAGCAACATAAAATAATCTTCGTTCTTCTGCGAACACAAAATTATCACTATCAGTTAAAACCCAACTAAGGAGTGGGTCATCAGCTATTTTATTCGGGAAACCAACCATGCTATTTTCAGCATTGATAATGATAACATTTTCAGCTTCTAGTCCCTTACTTCTATGTACAGTTAAAAATGATATTTCTAAATTAGGAAATTTATTGTATTTCACTTTCATCTTTCCTAGTTGCTTATCGTGATGTTTTGTAAAAACCATTGATTTATCTATAAAAGATATATCGAAATTATTTCTTCCCAATAACATTATTTCTGCTTCTTGTCCGTAAAGGTTAACAATATTTTCGATAGCACTTGTTAGCGCCTCTAACTTATCTTTTTGATAACCTATTATTTTTATAGGAGCTTCATTTTGTTTATCTGATTTTAAATCTTTCTTATATTGAAGTGGATTTTTCATCACAAAGTCTCCGGCAATATCGATGAGTTGTTGTGCATTTCGATATGTTTTTTCTATCCTCGTGATTTCATTCTGTCCAAAGTATTTTTCAAAACTAGTAAAAAGTTCTAAGTCACTGCCAGCAAAGCGAAAAATAGATTGCCAGTCATCTCCTACACACATCACTTTTGCCATTGTTTTTTCCTTTATTGCATTCACTAAATGAAATCTGCTTTTAGAAATGTCTTGATACTCATCAATTATTATGTACTTATAAGGAAAATAATCTTCCCCATCCTTTACAATGTTAGTAGCCATATTAATCATATCGTTAAAATCAATTTCATTTTTTTGCTTTAGTGTATCTTGATAGTAAATGAAAATCGGTTCTACTAATTCAAAAAATAACTGTGTTCTCTTATATAAAAATAAGTTCTTACTCCTAAGGGTCTCATTTTCTTTAATGAAATCTTCAAATTTCTCTACACTAAATCCATTTGATTTGAATAAATTAATAAATGTCCCGACTAATTTAATAAATTCTTTTAAGAATCGGTCTTTTCCTTGATCATAAACCGATGAGAAAATTTCTAAAAAGTCAACTTCTTTTAATTCAACTCCTTGTTTCTTTAAGTTTTCTTCTAGTTTTTCAAGTAGTATTCCTTTGCTGTTATAATATGAAAACGACTCAATTAATTTTGTTTTATTTTTCTCATGGACACTTCGCTTCCAGTGAATACCTTTGATATATTCTCTTTCCTCAAAAGAATTTAACCAAGGTGCTCTCATCTGTTCATTTACACCAAAATGTTCAAGGTAAAGATCATATTCAGGTAAATAAAAATCAGGTTTATATTGCCTATAATTTTCATCTCTTGTATTATACTCATACTCTTTTTCGTATACATATTGAATACCATTTAAAAATAAGAAATTTGCAATAAGGAACTCTTCAAGACTTTTTACTGTTTCTCCACTAATTGTTCTTAAGTTTTGTGCAAGTTGTTGCGTTTTATGATTAATATATTTAACCTTATCCATTTTACTTTTTAAGGTTTCAAAATCAATATTCTTATAGTGTTCATGATATTCACCTAAATTCTCAAATTCATCCAAGTTTTTAGGAACGTTTAAATAATATCCGAAGAACTCTATCAGCTTTTTCACTTGTTCTTTATTGTTATAAACCTCTTTGAACATATAATTATTGATCAAATCCTGTGGATTTTCTATTATATCAGGTCTAGAACCCTTTTCTTTTGAAATAATCTCTAATCCTAATTTATGAAATGTTTTAACATCAACATCCACACAAAGTTTTTTCGAGATTCTTTCATACATTTCTTCAGATGCTTTATTCGTAAATGATATTAATAATATCTCTTCTGCTTTTACTTTCTTTACTTCTATTAAATATTTCACCTTCCCAGAGATTGTTAGCGTTTTACCACTACCTGCACCTGCTATTATTAAGTTGCTATCCTCGTTAGTTACTATTGCTTTTCTTTGTTGTAAATCAAGTGATTTCCCATCAATATTATTAAATAATTGTTCATTTTTTTTGAGTTCTCTTTCAATATATTCCATGTTCCATTTTTTAATGTAATTTTCAAAATTACTATAAAGGTTGATAAAATGAAGTATATTTTTATCTTGTATACTCTCCATATAGTCTTTATAAAATAAATATGTTTCTTTTTGTTTGTATAAAACACTGTTGAAAAGGCTACTACCAATATAGTCCTTTTTAATATGTTCAACTTCATTAAAAAATGAACCCATAAGAGAATAATAGTGTTTAATCTCTTTATTTACTTCCTCTTGTACAATATATAATCTGTTGTAATTTTCTAAATAGCTATTACGTAAATACTTGAAGTCTTTTTCAACAACACTCATCTTATGAGATGATTCTATTAAGTCAATCTGACTTTCAAAGAATGATACAATAACTTCATTTAAGTTATAATATTTATCTTTCGTTATATAAAAGTACTCCTCTTTGTAATGATTTTCAATAACTCTTATTTGATCGTCTGTTATTACCTCTCTCTGCATTTGCAAGTTTTTTATTTCCATTTCAAGTAATTGATCTTTAATCCTAATATGACTTAAGTGTTTATTAATATCTTTAAGATATTTATTAAGTTTCCTCTTATTCAAATACCTTGTAAATACTTGAATGACTTTATTCACTATTATCCTACCTTCCATTCCCCATTCAATATAGATATATTTTACCATAAATAGATTTTATGTATTATTTTGACGTTTGTTGGTATAAATACTAACTTGAAGTCAATTAATTACATTAAAACAGAAATTTTATCGTAAAATCTGGTAAACTTTTTATATTGATACTTCTCAAACTAGTGGGTGATACATATGAAGAAAACGAGGAGATTTACACGAACGGGAGTAATAGATGGTTTCAATTTACATGAGTTAGATAACCTTGATGAGATATAAATTGTTTCGTTTTATAGGATTGATAGAAAAGGAGAAAATAATTATGATCGGTTAGAATAAGTTGTTTATTTGAAGTTATAGCTTACATCTGGAATCAGTTTATATATGGTTAAGAAATAATCTAATGAATTTTTTTATGTCCAATTTTATCTACTTTTCCTTACCCTAGTTTTTATACCCTGGGGTAAGGAATATACACATAAACCCTATATTTTTTAGAAATTTCTCACTCTCAATTGGTATTGTCCTCCTATATTACCAGTTGGAGCATACACCTTGATTTTATAAGTTCCGGAACCATACTTACCTAAATCTACTGAATATAACCGTTCTTGAGTACCAGCTGTTGTAGAAACTCCCACCAACCTACCATCAGGGGCATAAACTCTATATTTATAATTATAACTCCCATGCACATTATTCAAATAAAAATTACACTCTGTTCCGTTTGTAACATCTAAATTAACGTAATGTAAAACGGAGTCTTGATTAAGTTTTTCTTCAACACTTAGTGCAGCCTCTGTTATTTTTTCGGTAGGAATAGTTGCATTTACCGGTTCTTGAATACCCTCGTTGGATATATAAGAAGCTAAAAATATACCAATAATACACAATGTAGTGATTCCGCCGATTAAGGGAACAAGGGGAAGTGAGAATTTTATTCTCTTATGTTTTTTATTTAAGCTATTCTCTAATCTGTTCCTCAATTCATATTGTTTTTTTGGATTCCAGTGGATATCTTGATCCAGGTATTTTACAGTTTGAAATGGATATTTTTTATGACGAATGCTCATAAATAAATCCCCCTTCGTCTAAATTTATTCGTAAGGCTTTTAATGACCTAGACAATGTAGATTTATCCTTGCTCTCTCAGACCATCCCAAAATATCACTGGTTTGTTTAATTGATAATTCCTCTATTATTCGAAGAATTATCACTTCGCGATATGTAGGTTTAAGCTTACCAAGTGCATCATACAGTTCTTTAAAATTTTCATTGATTATTATTGTACTCTCTGTTTGAGGACTACTATTTTGCTCTCTTGAAGATGGAATTAGATGTTCCAGCAAATTAAACTTCTTTCTCCTAATATAATCCATTGTAATATTATGAGCTATTTGAAATTACCATGTTTCTATTTTCTCTTTCTCAATTAATTTAGAAAGTGATTTACTTACTTTAATAAATGTGTCATGTGTTAAGCCTTCAGAGGCATGGTAATCTTTTGTAAGAACAAAAATAAATTTTAAAATGCGACTACTATATTGATCATATAAATGAAGTAGTTCGTTATTATTAGTTTCTAACATACTATTTATACCACCTCCTAAGTGTGGTTAAATCTTAGCACCTTTAATCAGTCATATTTCCTATAAAATTACTATATTATCTATCTAATTTATAGTATTTTTGACATAATTTTTATAATTATTTAAATTTTTTTGAAAAAAGTGCGACAAAAAATGATCTTAATCGTCTTACATATGAATTTTCATTTAGGGAGGGAAAATGTCAATAAAGTTTTATGGAACTAAATTATACGGAAAGAGGGATTATATGAAAAATATTAAACTAAAAACTGTAGCTACATCTACTATTCTTGGAATTACTCTTTTTGCATCTTCTGCAGGTGCTTGGAATTTTGGGAGTGATGAATCAAGAGGCTGGCTCCCATACAAAGGTTCAGGTTCCGCATACAAAGAAAATGGTAATGTTCTGGTAGATCTATCTTTCTATTACACATCTTCTCAAGTAAGTTATATTAGTGATCCTAAACGTGGATATCCAACTATCGATGTGAGAGATGACGATGAAGGTGCATTTGATGGCATAGGAATTTCTACTACCTTACCGGATCCTAAATATGACTATGAAGATGACAATAAAGATGGATATAATGAAGAACTAGAAGTTGTTTCATTGGATAAAAAGGGCTTTGTTGCTGAAAAGAAATATTACGTAGCCCAAGAGTGGGATGTTAATACAAGTTCTGTGAACGATAACTCAGCACTCATTGCTTATGCAGCAACTAGCATACAGCTTCTTCCATCACTTGATTATAATGCTTTCGATTCCGCATTTATTTGGAGTACAAGATATAGCAATGTAATAAACAATGTAGCTTTTTCCCCAATGGATTTTACTGCTCTTACAAGTGAAAAAGCTGTAAATATCAGTGCAGCATCACAATTAAACGATAAATTTTTATCAGATTATTCTGATATCAAAACCAGAAAGGACTTGGATGAATACAAAAACAAATCTCATTTAAAAGTTAAAGGTTTAAAAAATAAAGAGGAGTACTCATTCCTAGTTACTTTAAATCAACCTACTAGTATTGATGACTTCTTTAGTTTAACGGACAAAAATAATATAGAAGTCACTGAAGTCCTTGCGAGGGGTATTGATGAGAATAAAGATAAAGTTACAATTAGTACTACAAAAGCCGAATATGAAGTTTTACAAAATTTCCAAGAAAAAGATGCTTATGAATTTAAAGGAATTATTGAAATCAAGGGTGTTAGTACTGGAAAAGACATAAAAGAATTATTGAAAGATTCAAATATATACGCCATAGAAATAGAAAATGAAAATGAAGACCAAAAGGCATTTGGGTTATATTGGAAACACGAGCAGTTTTAAACTCATATACAATACTTATTTTTTCTTAAGTGCACTCATTTCTGAGTGCTTCTTTCATTTTTATCATATATTACGTTAAAACTTTCATTTTATCGTAAAAATCACGTACAACATTACTCATCTTCCAATGGCTTTGTTACACCTGCGAATTCCCATCCCTTTGATTCTAACCAATCAATAAATTCATCTGTAAATGTATCACAATCAACATCTTCATTAATTGATCCTTCAATCTCTATCCATAATTTTTGCTTTTTCATTTTACTCTCTCCTTTTAAATGTAAGACATGAATTCCTCTAATACCTTGAGGTAAAGTTTTTAAGCTACCGGATGTCAAATAAAAAATATCCTAATTTTCATGGAATATAATGTTACAATAAATCATATATTTAGGATCTTAACTAATAAGAATGGATTGTTTTTTAAGATATACCTTTAGTTAACAATGGAGGGTGCAAATGATAAAACCTATAGGTGTTTTTTTTACTGTAATTATATTGTTTTTAACTGGTTGCAATAATGAAAAATCCTTATTAGTAGAAAAGCTAGAACAATTAAATGAAAAAGTAGTTGAGGTTAATAATACCATCAAGGAACAACAAAAGGTTATTGATGAACTTAATAAAGAGTTTTCTTATTTAAAAGACTTGTCAGAGAAAGAATTAGACGCATACGAATTATTTGCACAGGATAAAGATATAAGGAAACTTTTAGGTTTCTCACCAGAGAAAATAGTTTTGATTTACTTTCATTCAGTAGTAATTGATGATATTGAGGCACTTTATTCACTGACTTATGATGACGGTACCTTACCTGATTTTTCGATTTTTAAACAGAAGTATTACCAGGAGGGTCTGCATAAAAAAGATTTGGAAACCACACTTGATTTTAGGTATTATAATTCAATTGAAGTTAGTGAGGAAAATAAAACTGATAATTATGCATCAGTCGAGATGAGTGTTGATTTTGGTCTTTTTCACCCAACAGTCATATTAGGCTTGAAAAAAGAAAATGAAATATGGAAAATGGATATTTTACACTTGGTGTAGTATATCAAAGAGTTAGATTAATAATACTCTTCAACAAAAAGAAGTTACTTGAAGAACAACTCACAAATACTTTTTTATCTTTTGGCTATAAATAATCAATAAGATCTGCTATTATAGATGAGCTTAAATCTAATAAAAGGTGATTCTATGACAGATAACACTGAGATAGACTTAAATATATTATACGATTACAAAAAGTATCCAGATAAAGCTGTGGTCGCTGCAATAACTGTAACTCAACTAGTTTTAAAAGTTCTGTAAAGGATTATGTTTTCATACGTGAGTGTAGTGAGTGTGGAATGAAAAAGAGTATATAGCCCTATCAATGTGTAGGGCTTTTTACGATAAAATCAATCTTTTATTACATCATCTTGCATTTAATATTTCTCAATAAGCTTTCCATTAAGATGCCCTTATAGTAGATAGATAATTTCTAAATATCTTTTCTACTATAAGGACAGTATGTCGTTATATATTTTTTCTATAACTTAAAAACCACTAGCATTTTCATATCTAACGTTAAATTCCTGTAGGAATTGATTTGCAATCGCTTCATCGTGAATAATTAGCATATTTTCATCATTAACATTGTTACCATTCTCACTCCAATTAGTAGAACCTATAATAACTGTTGGATCACTTGTTGAGTTAGCATCAATCAACATAGTTTTACTATGAAGTTTTCTAGATTCATTATCTTTATAAACTGGTGCAGGATTTGCCCAACGAGTATTTGGATTTCCTACACTTGACTGTGTTGCAGTTCTACCTGTCATATCAACACTTGCTGACCACCACTGATTCCAATAACTTGAATCAAAGACGCCTTTAACATCAAACCCTGTTAACGAACCTACTAAATCGTCATATGAACCTTCCCATTTATATTTCAGTTCATCCAAAATGATTTGGTCACTCCAAGCAAAGATTGTAAAGTAAGCACTGTGATCTGCTTCATTCTTGATAATATCTTGAACACGACCTAATGCATTATCACCTGATGAAAAATAAACTTCTACTGTTGTTCCATTTATATTCACACTATGAGTAGTATTATCCGCTTTTCGAGTATTAAAGTTAGCATTTACCGGATCTGGGATAAGCGAAGTACTCCCCCACATTTCATTAAATTCAACTTCATAGATACTTGCCAGTTCTGGACTATTCACTTCAACTACATGTTGTTGATTTCCATCTAAGATGCCATTTTGCATATTTTCCTCCGTACCATATAAACCGGTTACAGTATAATTCCAACTGCCTGTAAACACCCAACTATCATCCACTACTGCAAATTTGTTGTGCATTTGAGTATTAGGAGAGTAGTATGAGTTAATATCTTTTTGTTCAGCTTCTACAAATAAATAGCCAGTTTCATTTGTATTTCCAACTTGAACTGTTACTTCCGGAAAGTCGGTAAAATCAGAAGGTAATCCAAATTCTACTCTCTTTAATGCATCCTCGACAACAAACATTGGTGAATCTGAGAACACAAGTATATCATCAGGTGTACCAATTATTTCATCTAACCCTCTAACCATTTTCTCTACATATAACCTCATTGTTTCAAAACGCTCTAAGTTGTTGGGGTCGTCAGCATCTTTAGAGTCTGCAATAAATCTAACGTCTATTCCTTCAGCAGCTTTCGAAATCAAAGTATCTACAATTCTAGGCAAATTAATTTCATAGGCTGCCATATCTATACTAGTTGTAGCCTCATTTAAGCGTTGAATCAATCTGTTTTCTAAATTAACATTGTAATTTGCTAGATTTCCAGTAATTGCATCTTCTACATTCGCGCATTTATTGAAATAAACATTAATAGCACCTAGCTCATTAGAAACATTGTTTAATTGCTCACCTGTTGTATTACAACCTGTCGGCTCAGTTGTTACAATAGAGTTCGTTTGCTTTGGTGTACCTAACCCTCCATTATATGTCGAGATTGAGCTCTTCCAATTTGATGCAGATGCACTAACTGTTGAATCAATTCTCTCCATTGTAGCTCTTGTACTACTATCACCAGCATACCAGTTATCTACTATATCTATTAAGTTATTTTGGGCATCTCTTAATTCTAAAACTTCATTTGTATTACTTAAAGCTCCAGTATAAACGAGATCAGCCATTACATTTGAAACTGTATTATCATCTGTTCTCTCTAAAAGAAAATATCCATTTGGAAGAATTTCTCCATTTAAATTTATCGATGGGGTTCCATCAATTGAACTTAATGTCCATCCTTCTAATGATATTGTAGTGTTCGAGTTATTGTACAGTTCAATCCATTCATCACTACTACTTGCAGTTGTACCCATCCAAGCTATTTCGTTAACCACTACTTCCCGTTCTGTAGCGGCAAATCCAGTTTGAATAGATGGTGACAGTAAAGCTAAGATTATTGCCAAAACTGATGATAATTTTAAAAGTTTACCCATTCTCCTCAACGCCCTTTCTGGATGATAATAAAATATAAATCGCTTACATATAAATACTATCACGAATTACGAGATAATAAGTACTAAAGTTATTTGTAAAATCATACAGAAAAAGTGTTTATTTTACATTTCAATAGTTTGCTATCTTTACTAAAATAAAATGTAGCTTTTATTGTGAATTGCATTTTCCAGATCTAAATAGAATAAGGGCTAGAATTAGCCCTTATTAACCACAAATAATCATTGTGGTTAATTGTAGAATCAACATGTAAATAACCACAGTTAAAGTGGTCAGGGTTTATTATAAACTGTGGAGGATCAAAATTTTAAGGAGTCCCGATAAAAGCTATTTCACATAAAGTAACCATTGCCCTTATGCCATCAGATGTACCAACTAATGCTGTGCCTCTTAATTGTTCAATTGTGAAATTTGGAATGGGAGTTGCATTAGTTTTAAGAATTAAATTTACCGTTGTACCAACTGGAAAGACAATTAACAAACTTGATTGTAAGTCTCGAATACAACAATCACATGTAGTAATTTCTTTTATTTCTTCCTTCACTATTGACTTACAACCACAGGGTGACGTTACTTTATAACTTGTCATGTTTCCACCTCCCCATTCAAAAACTTACTTCATGTTATGTTTAACAACTTCTTTTCGTATGGGAGGAGTTACTATTTTAAAGAATATAGTTTACTGTTGTCAATTTCAGATGGATACATATTTTCTATTATGTTTCATAACAAGTTCTAAAAATCTACTACTAGAGAGTGCTCTACAACATTAAATGCTTGCTTCTTTATCTAATATTCTGGGTTATATTATTTGATACAGGGATAGTCGTTATACATCTTTCTGTAATTATAAATTCATAATCTCCTAAACAACTGTCTCCTGATGCACCAGTACACATAATCTTTATACTAGTTACCATATTAAAGTTGAGACTGTGACTGTTTGCCTGATTGTTATTATTTGATGGGGGGATATTTAGAATGGTATCCATGCCATTTGCGGTAATAATCACATTCACTCCACATAAAGAGGAGCGATCTACCTCAATAGTTCCGTTAATAGCAGAACTAGTATTTGTGCTAAAAATTGTCGTTGTTTGACCACAGTCTAGATCATACGTACCGCGTAATGTCCCAGTAATAACAGGGCAATCACAACAAGCAGATGTTTCTTTGGTAACACTTTTACCACAACATGGTGTAGCTTTATATGTGCTCATTATTTCACTCCTTTTTCAATACATTTTAAAACATTTTATGTCTGTACACTTGTTAGTGATTAGGCAAACAAAAAAAAAAGGGCTATTTTTAGCCCATAGTAACCTCAATATCACTTTTGGTTACTAATTGCTCATTCATTCGAAATAATAATCAGTACCATCAATAATTATTTTGTTGGTATCTTTATCGAAAATATAATCTAAATTTTTCAATTTTCCACTTACCGACCACTTACCAAGGACGCTAGACCTAGTTGAACGATAGGTTAAAAATCCGTCTTTCTTATAAAAGGTAATTACACGACGATTACCTAAAGGAAAATCAGGATGAGGGTGATTGGTTAATCCAGCTATTATAAATGTCTGTAATTTACCATCCTTTATTTTATAGTATTCAGGTTGATATTTTAAGTAGTTAAAAGAGAACAGTACCATACTTGTTACAATGACAATAAAAACGATAATCCCCTCTGTTTCCCTAGGCAAAACCTTACCCTTTGTTACCATACTTTTAAAGTAATATATGTACAAAAATCCAATATATAAAACGTTGAGAATTGGAAACCATATATCTTCAGGGGTAGTAAATAAAAAAATAAATTCATTTTCCTTCTTAATTAAAATCATGTAGAAAAGAAAAATTAAATAAAAAATCAAGAAAGTTTTCCAAACATTTTTTCTTGAGTAAGTTCTTTTTATCATGTCATCAGTCCTCCTTTTATCTTTCGTTATTGATGTCCACCCTTTAGAACATAGATTAATATATCATGTGTTCAATTTTATGTAATTAGTATATGGATACCAATATATACAGATTGGGGTAGCGTCAGGATAATGCGGATATACAACGGTAAGGGAACAAACTCGGTTATATCAGTAGTTTATGGGCTATAAACAACCATTCCTGCATTCATGGACAAAGTAGGTATTAGTCAAATTACCAAAACCCCATGTTTTTGTAATGTACTTACGAACTTAAAGGCCGCTTGATACTCCAAGCTTTACGCCTTACCATAATACATTACCAAAAGTCTTACCATAATGACTATGTTGTAAATCCGCATTTTCGGAACTGCACCCCTTACTGATTTTACTTTATAAAATGGAAAGTATAGTTTAGTATTATTTAAGCTGAAAAAAATAAGGAGATGATATTTTATGTGGTATCCAGTCATATTTGTAATTTTAGGATCAATACTATACTTCTCAATAGCTGGTTATTTTCCATTATTAGGTGTTTACATAGGAGTTGGATTAATTTCTGGTTGTTTGTTTAGAATAATTGGGTTACTTAAGGATTTAAACAAAAAATAGATAAAATCAATGTCCATTAAGTTTACTAATCAAAATGAATGTAAATTGTAACTGCTGAAAAATCCAATAAAATGGATATTTTATTGGATTCACAAATAACTATATCCTTAATATCACTCTTGAGGGCGCTGATAATGTTATTCTTTTATTCATGATTATTTTAATCACCTGAATCTCCCATATAAAAAGAGCATATAAAACTCCCACATGCTCCTTTATCTTTTTCAATTATTAATAAAATCCTTATTATCATAGGTTGAATATGTATCATTGTTTGACAACCACTCTTGAATCCCAAGAATAGTATAGTAATTATCATCATCTGTACGTATGAATGGAATCCCACTGCCTAAAAGAACTTGATTTAAATCTATTCCATCAAATTCACTTATGGTAATCCCCATATACTCAGCTATTTCTGATTTACTATATAGTCTCATTTCTATCTTACTGTTTTCACTTACTGAATTGACTGAACTAACTGAATTAGATTTTGCCATGTCTGATAAAGAATTGGAGATAAATATTGAACTGACTAAGATAGATATTGCTAGAATAATAATTGATATCCCAGTAAAATTTATTTTCATACTCCCGCCGCCCTTCGAACAAGCATGTAAATTCCTCCTCTTTGTATGATCATAATACACTATTAAGAATAATCCAATCGACAATTTAAGTACTCTTAGACTACTGAAACTTAGACTTAAAATTGTCATTTTATTATGATTTACTGACACTTCGTTGGAAATTTTATTATATAATATCCGTGTATTATCAAAGAAGATTGGAAAATTATATAGAATAATACTAACTAGCAATCATTATTTACCTAACATTCATGATGTAAAAACATAATAAAAGAAACCAATGAAAAGAAATAAAACTCACAGCAATCAGTGAGTTGAGTTGATAGTAAGTGTTCATTTTTCAAAAATTAATAGTTAATTGAAATTCCTTAAAAATAACGTAAAAAGTATTTTACGAACAGAATTCGAGGCTAAATAAAAAAATTATGGTCTCATTATTATGACTTCACTTGCTACTACAACTTGTGTATTTTCTGGTGCAACATAAATCCATACTTTAACTTTGCTTCCAATTGTCAGTTCAGAAGCACCAACTAAATTTCTTTGATTTCCTGTTTGAGTGTAAATTTTTGTTTCACTAGTGATTTCAAAGTCACGCAACCCATTATCTTTACCGTCATAGTCATTATAATATGGTTTCAAAAAATCATAAAAAACATTCTCATCTAATTGAATATCTTTAACTGTAAGAATATATTGTCGATTTAACTTTTCTTTATATGGATCGTCACTACTCTTTACAAATGAAAAAATTTCAGCGTCGTAACCATAAATATCGACATCCTTTTCGGGTGAATTTTCTTTAGTACAGCCAATTAATAGAATAAAGCAAAAAACCACAAAACATTTTTTCATTAGTTATCTCCTCCTCTCAAACGAAAGAGGACGGGGTGAAAGTACCCGTCCTACATTTCTATTATTTCTCTTTCGTTACATACCAGTTATTTTCAGTCCAATCATAATCATACACCCAGTAGATATGACCTGAATTGGCTTGATATTTAATACTATGTTTATCTACATAAGAAGTTGTAACTTTACCTGAAAAAGTACCTATTGGAGTTGATACACCAAATCCACCACTATAGGTTGTTTCACTAGAATAGCTTTTTGTGGTACTTTTCACGTCTGATACAGAAAAGGAGGCTCCATACTGGCTATTCTTAACATCTTGCCAATTTTTGCCATTTCTACCATTAGAAGCCCAATTCTCCGTTGTTGTGGAACCTACAAATGTTACTGGTGTCACATCTCGACGAGTATATTGAAAGTCATTTGCAAAATAAAGATCATAACTTTCATAGAGATATTTATATCGGGCATAAAGATCATATGTCAAATCACAGTATAGTGTGGAACCAATATATTTACAAGTGCCATCTATACTATAATCGATTCCTGTTGAGACATCACTTGTTAAACTCACACTTCCACCCTGACTCCAAGGGTCATTATCTATTGAATACCCCCCATAAATATTTACTTTTGCCGCAGATGTCATTGAAAAACTGACATTCATATCTGTTCCAATATTAACTTCACCAACTTTTGTATCTTCTGTTGAATTTTCAAACGTGTAATTACATTTTTTATATTCAGCAACTAATGGTTCACAAGAAAGAGATGCTAAAGTTGAGATTCCCTCTACACTTTTCATGCTTGCACTATTATTTTCCTTAATTTTCTTATCTCCAGAAAATTTTGTTGAAATCACTTTTTTTCTATCTTTATTTAATTTATCCAATGCTTTTTCCTGTTTTGCTAATTCTTTATCTTTAATATGACTTACAGAAAATACTTCTCTCTTCAATTCATTATCTGGAGACGAAAAATACACTTCATATACTGCATCCGCTACATTTCCTGGAGCATCCTCAAGCTTCGAAGAAGAAATGGAAGAATTAAACTTTAACTTCCCGTTTTTTCCAATAAAATCATTAAATACTCGCTCTGAACCGTCTTCACTTAATGAAAATATAGAAACCTCTGTCCCCTCGGCTATCTTACCGTCCTTATCATAGGCTTCAATATATACTTCTGTATCACCTAGCTCCTCTAGATCTGTATTTTGATCAGCCATAGCTACAGATGAATAAGGTAATAACAAAAACAGTATCATCATTAAATTAAATATTTTATTTTTAATCATACTTGTATCCTCCTAAATCATCAATTTTATTTTTATATGTAAACTGGCCAGTATTACATCAAAAATATTACCTAGACTACTTTTTTACACAACAAAAAAGCTAGGCATGAGACCGTTATCAGTGCACCGTCCAAAGTAAAATGAATTGCTCTAATCAGATAGAATCTTAACATATTTATCCAGTTAATTTCAATCTTATTTTTGTAAAGTTTTTAATTTTCATACATTTCTAATTATATAAATCTTTAATTTCATAATTTTATATCTGTTTTCCTAAACTCCATAATTAACTTGAATAATAGAGAAATTTCTTTAAAGTATTTTGATTCCTGTTAACACCAATACGGTATTGAACTTCTGTAATTTGTTTTTTCATTTTCTTCAAATAAGTGATTATTTTCGATAAAAGGGAAATTTTATTGCAAATGACCGATAATAGAACAGCATTCTTTATTTAGATAAAATATTACTTTTATTGTGATTGGTTTCTATACCCTCAAAAAATAAAAAGCTCGTTCATAAAAGGTCAAGTGTTAGTTATACATATTTAACGATATTAAACTAGTTCTTTTATAAAATATTATAAAAATAGTAATTACTACAAATTATTTACCATAATACAGCAATACTTATACAGACACACATACAGAATTATAAAATCTCATCATTTCTTAGTTTTTTAACATATTCTCCAAACATTACTTCACCACCTGTTGAGTATTCACTTGACCTTGTAATAATTCGATTAGGATTTGCTTGGTTTCAATATTTAAATCTTCAAGCTCTCTTGCAATTGATTCTGCATCTTCAGTTATTTGTTTTTGAAAAAGATAGTATGTAGTTTGATTAATATATCCTGTTTTAATCTTCTTCTGTTTTATAGCTGGCTTACTCTCTCTTAACTCAATTACTCTTAATATTCCTTCTCTTTCTACTTTAGGAACTTCAATGATTTCTAATATTTTTTCCAATGTTTTATAATCAGGATTTTTGTTCCTTCCATTTTCTAAGTGACTTACGTATGAGTCACTTTTACCAATTGACACAGATAATTTTTTTGAGTTTATCCCTTTTCTTTTTCTGTGTTTTTTAATTGTGGCTCCTACCTCTAGTAAGTTCATATCGTATCACCCTTCCACAAATTCTCAGTAAACCATTAGATCACCACTACATCTTATATCTTATTACATTTAATTATTTTATAAATAAAAACCTCCTAATAATTAAATGTAATAGATTTTACAATTATGTTTAGTAGAAAACACTTCTTTTATCACATAGTTTCTAAAGAGTTTTTAATGACCCTTACATCGAACATCCTTTTATTACGCAACGCTTCACTTCTCGATAATTTTCCATTAGACAAAACCCTTACACATTCATATATCGGTGATTTTTCAACACTGGTTATTTCCCAAGTTCCTGATTTACTTTTAATATTAGACTTATATGTGAATCGGTTACCAATTTCAAAAATAGGTGGTTCACTAACGATTGGTTCAGAAAATCCTGTAGACATATGATAATTTTTTGTTAGACTCATAATCTAGTCCTTTCATGATACTGCATAGATAATGAATACTCTCACTCTATCTAACTAGCTTACTGTTAATCATCCCTAATATCTGAAATTACTATACTTTTTATTGTGTTGTCTTTTAAATGCCAATGAGAACTCAGAAAGTAAAGATGGTTTATCCGTTAATTCATTCCCCACCCATGGCTGTAGCAAATATGAAACCACTGGATTTAAATCATCATCAATCATTATATTATTCGCAGTCATCCCAATCATTTTATTTTGTACTAACACACTCACTCCACCATCATTGAATGGTAATTTTAGGGTGTGATTATCTTCTTGATACAATGCATAAATTATAGCTTTTTGGTAATCAGTTAGTTTTCTTAATCTATCTTCAGCGTACGCATAAAATTTCTTTCTAGTTCTAGCGTGTCCTATTGATTTTAATGTTTTATATATCAGATTAACTATAAGTATAGAAATTGATACTACAAAAACGATACCAATTATGAATCCAAATTTATCTCTAAATTCAAGCATAAATAATTGTTTTAGAAATGATGTTGGAGAAAAAAGAAGCATACTGCTTGCTAAAGATAAGGCTGCCCATATTAACACAGGTAACGTTAATATTTCTTTAATATTAAAATCAAATTTCATATTGACCCCCAAGAATTCTTGATTTCTATTAATTACATCTATATTTTATGTAATATCTAGTAACAAAGTTAAAATTTTTACTTTACTATTATTTTCCTAGAATGTGAATCTTGAGTCAATTATAATTACAATAAAACATCTGCTTTATTTGAAATTGCAAGCAATAAATTATAGTTGCTGTTATATAGAGTTTACCTTTATATTCTTTGATTTAAGTTTGGGTTAAAATAATAACTTATTGTGTGAACAGGATGTGTTCATAAGGTTTTCAAATATTGGAGTATTAGCTCAGATAAAGTGAAGAAAATAATATAACCCCAAAATTTGTTCTCTTTTGGGGTCTTAAGGGTTTTGGAATAAGTATAGTTTTCCATGTTAATTTGTTTAATTTGTTTGCTTAAATCTATCATCTAAAACTCTAGCAAAAAATGTTGAAAATTGAGCTCTATTTACTGTTTTGTCTGGTTTGAATGACCCATCATTATATAGTTTTGTAATGTTATTTTCTGCTAATATCCCTACGTACTTGTATGCCCAATGAGAAGATAACACGTCAGAAATTTCACCTTCAAAATTACCTTTTAAGTCATAAGCATTCACAATAGCTCTTGCCATGTCAGCACGAGTTAATGGTGAAAAAGCATTGAACGATTCACCTCTAGGAAATATGCCTTCGTCTACTGCTGTTGCAATTTCTTTGTAGTAAATATGGTTTTTAGATACATCATTAAACCCAGGATCAGGACGATTATTTATTTCAAGTCCTAATGCTCTTACAAACATAACAGCAGCTTGACCGCGTTTAATTTCATCTTCAGGTTTGAAAGTACCATCTTGGTATCCTTTTATAATTCCATAATTTGATAGGTAAGCAATTTCCTTAGCTGCCCAATGATCTACTGATAAATCTTCGAAATTACTCGTGATTACTTCTACAATGTAGCTACCATTCATATAATCATAAAATGATTCTACATTTATATAATAGGTTCCTTCATTTAGATCAACTGTTTGAATAATTCCCACAGGATCATCATTGTTTGTAAAAATTTTTGTTATTAGTTCTCCCTTATAATCAAATAACGAAAATCGTAATGAATCATATAAACTACTACCTATTATAGCTCTGCCTCTAAATCCTATTTTGCGAGCTTCAGTAATCTGAAAGATGAAGTAGTCATCATCTTGATTAAATTTATATCCTTCATATGTTGTATTGAAAATCATAGGAGTAGCAGTTTCAATAGAGTTATTTTCTATTGAACTCACAAAATACTTGTTAGGTGCAAATGAGAACTCTAAAGTAAAAGGCTCATAATCAGGAAATTCATCTGGTTCTACTTTTAAATAATAGTCACCTTGTGGTAACCCCAACACCCAGAATAAATCTGTAGGCTCGTATGCTAGTTCATCTCCTTTATTATTCAATAATCTAAGCTGAAACCCTCTTTCTTCTTTAGTTCTAATTTTCACAGAGAACTTTCCTTGCTCTTCTACTCTTAATTTATAATAATATGCTTCCACTCTATCAATTTCGTCGTCAAGCGTTTCTACTTCCGAATTAAGATCAATTTCTAGCGCATCATTAATGCTGGTATTAGCACTTGAAGCTTTAACATTTGCTGGTACAAAAAATACTGTAGTAATTAAAAAAAATAAAATAGCAAATATTACTTTTTTCATATATTTTACCTCCAAATTATTTTTCAAAATAAATTATACCATAGGAGGGATAAAATGGACTTTTTAGTTATTTTTGTTTAGGGATAAAGTTGAATTTTTTATTAATTTCCGTACCCAACAATAAAACTGAATGGCTGTTATATAGTTTTTTGAGGCTTTACAAATGACTAATTAAAATGTGGTTCATTAAAAGGTGTATTTTCTCATCAACACTTAACTTGTTCCATGCTTTAGGATTGATTTTCATACTATACGACCTCCTTTACTTTCTCTCCATTTACAAGCATATTTACGTACTTCTTAGCGTCTGTTAGCTTATCGGTTGTTTTCATTGAATGTATTTCTTTGTCACCTTTAAATATCCGGAAACACCCCCACCTTGTAGTAATCCAATATTCACCATATGAGTAAACACGATTTTTTTCTTTTCTTCCCATAAATTCAAATTCTTTCGTTTCAGCTTTGAAATCAATATCCACCTCAGTATTTTTCATTCTGTTATATGTTTCTCGTTTTTGATCATTTGTAATTTCCCTTTTATATTTATTTATAGTTCCTTCTAATTCTTCAGGTAAACTGGCCAATTCTCTCAATAATTTTTCTTGCCTGCTCATTGCCTTATCATATTTACTTTTATTTATGCCTGCCCTACCAGTTACAACCCAACTTGGATTATTCCCTTTATGTTGTAAGTAAGAAACGTAAGTGTTATAGTATTTCTTTTTGAATCGTTGTAATGACTGTTTAAGCTTGAATATATAATACTCGTTATTATTTGTAGAAATAGTTTCTTTCACTTGGTCGTTATATTTTTTGAATAAGTCTTGTATTTCTTTGTTATGGTCACGCTTATTCTTTCGGAATATCCAAGCTGAATCATGTTCCCTATCCTGAATTGATTGGTCAATTGAATATGTTTCTATATCATCAATTTCAATTTCAGGGTATGAAATTTTTGATTGTTCAAGATTCAGCTTTTTTTCTTCCTTGCTGTTATAGGTGTGAATTAGTTTATATTGGTCTAAGTGTTCATAATTGTAACCTTTTCCGGATTCGTTCCCATTGGGATAAATCAGAAAGTAAAACGATTCTTGTTTATCTTTGTCTAGGCTAGTATTAATACATTCCAATAAAACACTATCCGTATTGGAAGCCTTAAATAAACGTGACGGCTTGACGTTATCCTTTTGTAGTCGGCTATTTAGTGTTACTTGCTGCTCATTTGTAAGTTTGCTGTTATAGTCTTCCTGTGGTTGTTCTGGTGTCTCTTCTTTGTTGCTGTTATTACATAATTGGTCAGCTAGTTGTTTAGTTTCTTCGGTTAAAATAGCCCACCAAATATTAGGACGCTTTTTACCTCCCCATCTAAAACCATATGCTTTCATCAAGTTTCTTTTTTCCTCTGAAGGTTTGGAAGCAAATGTTATTTCTATTCCATTACCTTTAGATCCTGTTTCAGTTTCATATGTAGGAATATTAATAATTTCATTGCTTGAATGAGCTTTGTTTTCTCGTGGCTGTTGGTGATCTTTTTTATTATCTGTTATTTCAGTTTGTAAAAGGTTATCTTGTTGTTCTTGTGTCCGCTGTGCCTTTTTATAAATAGTCTTTTCTGTTACTTCTTCAACCTCTTTTAATTCTGCAAAATGAAAACAACCATTAGAAAATAAACGGTTAAAATTAGACTCAGAAAAATAAATCAAGTTAGCACTGTTTGACGTTCCTGTTAACTGTTTATTTAGCTTCTTATTCATTCTAATGAAACGGTATGATGTGCCTTCGTAAGATTTATCGAATTTGTACACATAGTCTTTATGGACACCATTTGTTAATGACTTATCAATAACTAAGTAAGTATTTTCATTAGTTTCTGTTATTGTAGTATCAATTTTGATTGGTTTAATAACTTTTGTTACAACCTTCTCTATAACTGGCACAAGCTTTGATTGTTCGTTTATTTTATTTTCTAGACGGTCAACGAATGATTTTACCTTTTTACTGGTCAGCTCTCTATTATTGCAATCATATACAGAAAAAGCTCCGCTACCTTTTGCAATGATTTCCCCATTCTTTTCTATATGCCAATTTGAACGTTTAGGCGTTATGTTTTTATAAGTTGGATATTCTTCAATTATTACTGTATTTTCTTTTTGCTTTTGCATCATGGAATCAATAATTTTTTGTGATGATAATTTTTCATTTTCAGTTGCTGCTGAATCGTTTATTGTTGCTTTCAATTTTTCTATTTTAGCGTAATCAGGTGTATAACGTTGTTCAGTTTCCTTTTTACCTGAATAGCTTAAACCATGAACATCAATAAGCAAAACATAACCGTCTTTTTCTGCTATTCCGTCCCAATGTGCAGGACTCCAGTAGTCAACCATCATATCACTTTGATCGGGTGTATATCCGTATGTTTTCCATCCTCTTTCCTGTAGTTCCCACATAATTTTTACTTTCGCACTTTGACGGTCATAATAGGAAATTGTCATTTTAATACACTCCTTTTATTTGTTTTAATATTTCATTGTGGCCTATAATATTAAATAATTTTTGATTACTTATAGACCACTAGCAATATTAAAACGGTGCTGTTATATAGTTAATTAATGGTTTAACTTGAATTGTGTTTATTACATCCTGCATGTATTGGTTATCAAAGCAGTTGTATTTAGACTGTTTTACTGTCATTTTGTTTGATTGCTCTATGTTATTAGTAAGGATATCTTGATCAATATCAACCCAACCGCTATAAACTAATATTGATTCTTTTGGTAAAATTCTGTTACTGTAAAAGCTTCGCTTACGTTTAGGCTTGTGTACAATTCTTAAAGATTCGTTATACTGTGCGTATTTTTCGTTTATTGTTTCAAATAAGTTTGTATGAATGACAGTAGGAAAACCAAAATCAGAGAATTTAATAATAGTAACTTTTTGATCTTTGTAATTGTTGAGTGTGTTTGTTACTTGTGATAGTTCGCTGTTATGTATGGTGTATTGTCTTAATGCTGAAGCTAAAGGATCGGATAAATCTTGTTTGTATATATCCTGGTTTATAGTTGCGTTTTCTTTATCAAGGATTGAGAAAAAATATTTGTTAACTTGTTCCTTTTCTTTGTTTGATAATTCCCAGTGAGGTTTGTATGATACTGTAAAGATTGATTCTCCGAACATATCAGTCAGCCAGTTAGCTTGTTGAAAGTTATCCATTTCATTAAATGATAAAGTAGTAAACATTTTAAACATCTCCTTTGATATTGTTTTAACTTCTACACAAGCCCACAATATTTATGATGTGCTGTTATGGGCTTGAATTGAGGTTAAATAATAAGTAATATTAAATTAATTTACATAAAATCTATATTTTATTTAAACAGTATGTTTACCGCAATAGTCACAAACCCCATCAACCCACAAACCATAATGCATGAGAACTGGTCTACCTCCTGTCCACTCATTTATACAGCCCTCATTCCCTTTTCCACATTTATTACAATCATTATCCTTTTTTTCTCTCTCATACTCTTGTTGTCGTTTAATTAAGTTTGCTGTAACTTCTTCCCCAAATTTTTCTAAACATTCTTTTTCCCATGTGTATGCCATTTAACATTCCCCTTTCAAATTGAATAAAACAAATCTTTTATTTAGCTTAGTTAGCTAAAACGTAAATTTCTTTGGTAAATCCTCGGACAATGTAGACATCATATCATCTGTAATTTTAAAATTAATAACCTTTATGAAAGAGATTTTATTTTTGAACAGCTCATACTTACATAAAACATCAGAATCTAAACTATTGAAAAACTTTTCTGTTTCATCGTACCATTTTACATTAGGTTCAATTTTATGAAACTTTTCAAATAAACTTTTTGAAATCATAAATTGTTTGTAGTCATGAATCATGCATAATAAATCTAGCAATCCTTCTGTCATAGGTACTTTTTCAGGTGTACCAGTGAAATTATTTTTCATAACAAAACACCTCCAATTCTAAATAAAATAAACCTTTTATTATAATATAGATGTTTAATCATTTATTTTCTTATGTCTTATAATGATAAAATATTAAGATGTATACTTTTCCCTCCAAAAATCATTTATTAAGTAGCTGTTTCTGTTCTTCTTTTTTAATAAACTTTGCAGTCTTAGTCCAATCATTCATTCTGTTGTTATTGTAGTAATAGAGCATCAAGTGTTTAACTTCTTTTAATCCGTATCTATCCATGTGGTTTTTAAGATAAGTAATCGTTACGGGGTATTCTTGTTTGTCATATATGTATGGGTTCATAAACTTGTTATGGATTTCATTAATTAGATGATCATTTGCTTTTTCTAATTGTTTTTTACTCATACCTTTATTAACTAGATAATCTATTTTGTTTTCCATCACAAAACCTCCTTTTTTGTAATAAAATAGTTATTTTATATTAGATTAATTTATATTAAATATCTTCTTATTCATCCTCTTCGAATACTAACAATTTACTTTCATAGTCCTTATACATTTCGCTAATTATTATTTCTTCTATTCTTTGCGTATCGCTTTCATATGAGTCAACATCTTCAACATTCGTATAATACTCAGTCCATATAATACCCTCATCATCCATTCTAAAAACAACTTTATCATAAATACTAAATGTTTCTTTATCATTCATTGATAATTGATCAAAGTATTTACCCCACTTTATTAATTTTTCACTCATTTTTTTTTACCTCCTTTTCAATTCTTTAATTACGTTTTTCGTTATCTTACTTATATTATAATTCCTTTTTTCGTAATTGTCAATTACTTTTTTCGTTATTTACAAACTTTCTTTTTCATTTTATACTTATCTAAAAAGCATAGAAGGGATAGTAAAATATGATTGTTAAAAGTAATTTAAAGCAAGTATTAGAAGCTAAAAACATGGAACAAAAAGACCTTTCAAAAATGACAGGTATTAGGGAAGCTACAATTTCAGAGATGTGTAGAGATATTAATAAAATGTTTTCTAGGAATGTACTTAATAAGATCGTTAACGCTTTAGATATTACAGATATAAATGAATTAATTATACTAGTTGAGGAACAAAAGGAATAAATAAAGCAGCCCATTTGATAATAAGCTGCAATTATTTGTTTTTATTTACTTTATCCCTTATTACTTTAACCTTTATAACAATAATTGGAATCAGCAAGCAAATAAATACAAGGTCTGTAATATAAGTATCATCTAAACGATATCTAAAAGTGATATAGAAAATAAATACGAATAATATTCCGTCACTAATCCTATTCAATAATTGCATAATTTTACAAAGTGTGATATATATTAGAGAAAGGAGAAAGAGTAATTAGTGGTTACTCTTTCCTAAGAATACAATGAGCCTAGAACAATTTGACTATTACTCTTTTTTATCTATGTGAGTATTATCAATTTGTTCTTTTTTCTTTTCTTCTTGGCGTTTATTAAGCTTTTCGGTTATGTTTAGATATTTCTCTATGATGTTTTGAATACGTTCTATAATTACAAGTATTACAACTATACCGCCAAGATAGAAAAGAATTGATTCAGTCAATCCCCTAATATAGTCAATCACACTTTTACTCACCTCCTTATGTATTAGATAGTTATATTATACCATATATTAATAGATATTTATATGATTAATTTATATTAAATGGTAGAATTTTTAATATTTTTTACTTGCTAATGAGATTATGTTAATAGTGTAGCAATAAATATGAATTGCTGTTATAACAATGTTAACTAGCAATATTATTATAATTCTGTTATGCAGCTTTTCAGTATATTAAATTAAGAATAAGTTGATATTGATTTATTTAGAGTAATTTAAAAACGTCAATCCATGATGTAGATTGACGTAATAGTTCTATTATATGTATTTTTTAATATCAATTGTGTCCTCTAGGTCTACTAAGCGTGAATTCATTGCATCTTCTATTGATTCGTTTAATTCTTCTGTATCAAGTTGTAATTGTGATAAAGCTTGGATAAGATCGTTTTTAATTTGTTCTTGTGTTTCATTTGATAGCTGATTAACATACATAGTTTTCATTTTGATAACCACCTCTTAACTTATTTGTTAATACTATTATAACATTTAATATAAATTAAGTAAATATAATACGGTTTATTTTTATGTGATTTAGTAAGTTTTTTAACTTTTAGTGTGGAGTTTCTTTTACGTGACAATTATATAAATAATAATTTGGTGGAATAAAAGTGTATTTCTAGTAATAATAGAGTTTATAATACATTGACTAAAGGTTGACTGTTATTATACGACATTTTTTGTCATAATTTATTTTCATGGTTGTCGGCACATAAATTGTACTTATTGTAAGAATCCATGTGATAACATTACTATCCGTTTAACCTCACTGAAATAGTAATCAAGTATGATAAATCACTCTAGTTACGCATAAGGGATATTCTGCGTAACTTAAAAACCGTTGATTTAATAGGCTTTCTAGCATAGGGGGGATATTTTACATCTAAAAATACTAACAATTGTTCGTTAAAACCCTTAGCACTTCAATCTACACCACTATTAATTTTTACAGTTCTATATTATATATCTCTTACCAATTACCAATAATCCTCCAACAACCTCTCATCCACTAAAATTCTATCGTAAATCGTATCGAACAACCACGATAGAACCCTTGATACACCTGCATTTCTATCCATCTCACTTTCCACTAACTCCACTCACAACCTATCAAAATCCCCTCAAACCCTTATACATCAACACTTCTACGATAATTTTAACCTTTTACTCTCACAATCTCTCAATTTCACGCACTATAATCCTATCCAATCCCTGATAAATCAACATTTCTATCAATATCTTACTATATCACTATCACATCACACGACATTCGATCTATCGTACCCAAAGTAAAGTATATTTTCTCCAAAATAAATAGGCAGCTAATTCAGCTACCCTCACATTTTAACATCAATCATTTTATATTTAATTAATTCAAATTAAGTATTCTTTAACAAATTGATTATCTTCACCAATCTGACTTATGTGTAAATTTACAATAGGTCTTGTCACAGCAACATAAAACAATCTAGCTTCCTCAAGTAAGTCACTTCTTTCATGCGGAAACTTTTCATCCTCTATTCCAATAACAAATACATTTTTAAATTCCAATCCTTTACTTACATGAACGCTCATCAATTTCACACTATCTTTTCTAAACTTCCTCTTGCTATTTGTAGATGCGGTATAAGCATAAGAAATAAAGCTCTCTAGGTTATTACCTTTTACAAAAGTCTTAAGTACTTCAATTGAGTTTAACCTATCATCAATTTCCGCTTCATTTGTATATTTTTCTTTAACAAATTTTTCCAATTCAAAGCTTCTAACAACATTGTCAATTAACCTTACCAAACTAATATCTTTATCCTTTTGCAATCTCAACTTTGTAATGTTCCTTTCAAAGTCATTTGCGTTAGATTGTTGCCAATGTTCAGGGTATGCCATATTAATAACACTTTCAAATAATGACATATTATGCACACCAGAGTATTTTCTAATATTATCAATTAATTTTCCACTAAAAAACCTAAACGGATAATTTCTCAATTTAAAAATATTTTCCATCGCACTATCATCATGTGGATTATGAATCAATCTAAGGTATGACATGATACCTAAAATTTCTTTACGTTTAAAGAAACTACTTTTATCAGAAATCTCGTAGTCTATTCCCTTTCTTTTTAATTCATTTTCAACATAACTAGAGTGAGAGTTTTGTCTATAAAGAACGCAGATATCACTTAGTTTGTCTCCATTTTTTATTAATCTTTCAATGTGATTAACAACTTCATTACCCTCCGATTCTCTTTCATAATATGTTTTTATGTTAATATTTCCTTTATTACTTTCATTCGGTACTGAATCTGAGTAATGTTCATAATCGCCATAGTATTTTTTGATAAATTTATTGGCCTTATTAACAATATTTGCTTTTGATCGGTAATTTGTGTCTAGGTTAATTATCGTGGCATTTTTCCATTCCTTATCAAAGTTCATGCAGTATTCAGTATTACCACCTCTAAATGAGTAGATTGCCTGCCTATAATCAAACACACAGAAAATGTTACCAGATTTACAAAGTTGCTTTAGAAGTAGATTTTGAACAAGGTTTGAGTCTTGATGCTCATCTACTAATACATATTCATATGTATGCTTTTTTGGATTATCTTTTAATAGTTTATAGCACTCAATTAAATAATCTTCAAAATCATATCTATCTTCATCTTGCTTGAATTGCTCATAAGCTTTAAAAAATGTTCTTAATTCATTCTCATCATATTTACTATCTTTTTGTATGAAAGTATCTTGATAAGACTTTAAATAATTTTTCTGATAACCTATGAAGCCTTTTATTTCCTCAACATCTGCTTTAGGGTTTATTTTTTTAAAACAATTTTCAACCTCCCATTCTTTTATTAACTTCTTTGTATCGGCTACATCTAGTCCAACATCAGTCAATATTTTCCCACAAGTAGAATGGAATGTACCAACATTAACGTCAATGTACCCCATCTTTTTGAGTTTACCTTTTAGTTCATTTACTGTATTTCTTGTAAAGCTGATTGTAAGTATATCATTTTGATTTACATTATGTACTTCTATAAGGTTCTTAATTCTATTTAGTAGAACAGTAGACTTACCCGAACCTGCTCCTGCAATAACCGCACATGCCCCTTTATTAAAGTTTATTGCTTGTAATTGCTGATCGTTGAATTTTAATACCATATATTCTTACCTCCGTTACTCAATTTCAAAAACTTCTTTACCATTTTTAGTTTTTCTTCACTTAAATCATCATCTCCTTGATACTCTTCCAATCTTCTAAAAACTGCATTTTCGATATTTTGCTTATTGTTATACCATCTGTA
This sequence comes from Nanhaiella sioensis, assembly GCF_046557775.1. Classification (NCBI taxonomy): domain Bacteria; kingdom Bacillati; phylum Bacillota; class Bacilli; order Caryophanales; family Bacillaceae; genus Nanhaiella; species Nanhaiella sioensis. The sequence goes on along the minus strand of NZ_JBKAEG010000001.1, from coordinate 4,071,679 downwards.
CACTACCTTTTTAGATTCATCGTAATCCTCAAGTTTAATCCTTGTATATGAATTAATTTCGAATTGATCATAAACCCTTTTGTAGCAACTATCTACAATTACTCTATGAAACAATTTATCTTTTAAACTGTTTTTCTTTCCTGTGTATTTTTTATAGCACAAGCTATTAATTAATTTTGTAAAAGCTTTTCTTTTACCATCATCAGTAGCAAGTACCAATGTTGCATCTTTCACTTCTTTTATTTCTTGGATTATTCTATTTTGGTTTTGTTCAACATCATTAAATTTATTTTCATTAGTGTTTAACTTTGCATTATGAAGTTCTTGAGTGGTTTCTATCATTTCTAATTTGTTTTCAATAAGGGCTACCCTACTTTGAAGTCTATTTATCTTAATATTCAGTGTAATTTGTGAAACAGATTCTAACTCAGCGTCTGTATATTTCTCTAATTCTCTTACATCAATAGCCATATTAAACAACCTCCATATCAATAATTTTTCTTGTGTTTGGTAAATATTTCTTCATCTCATTACACCAAGACTGCACAGTATCAATGATAGTTGTTAAATTTTCAATCACTATTTCATCATTTTGCATTTCCTGTAGTGCCTGGGAGTATTGAATTGGAGCTAATTTTTCTTTTATTAGGTGATCAATCTCTACAACTAGTCCTGAAATTGAAGTGGCAGCTTGAATTTGCCTGCCAACATCTTCTTTCTCCCGCATAAGAGTTTTAATTTGATTTTTTAACTGTGCGAATTCTTTGTTTTCTTGCTCAGTTAACTTCATCTTTTTTTCCAGAGCATTCTTTTCATTTAGCAAAAGATCGTATGATTTTTGTTTCGATTTTATTTGATTATTCAATATTTCAATAGATTTATAATCTGTTCTATCAACCTCTTTTTCTATTACTCTAGTTTGAATTTTTGGAGGTTTATTCTTTTCAATTTCTAATTCTTTTTCTATATCAGACAGCTTATTTTTTAGTTCGGTGTATGCTTTGTGAATTGAAATCTCTCCGTCATCTATTTTTTGAATTGTATCCAAGTCTGCATTTTCAGAAACATATTTTGCTTTTTCGAATTGTTTGCCTGAACCAAATCCACTTACTTCAGCTACAATATCCCTAGTTGCACCCGCAGCATGTGGAAAATTTTCCATAAGCTGTGGACTACATCCTCCACTAGACGTCGCTTGTCTCTTTTTCGCATTCTCTTTTTCAATTCTTTCCAACCTTCTAGCCCAATCTACTCTCTCACTAAACGTAAACTCCTTCCTATTCTCATTCTCACTAATCTCTAATTTCAATTGATGCTCATAGTCCTTAACACTCATCACCCTAACCTCTATTTGCTCATAACCTAAATGCTTGCAAGCTCTCAATCTCCTTTCACCTGCAATCAACTGATAATCAGGCGTAACTACTGGAGGATTGATTAATCCATTTTCTTTTATATCCTGTGCCAATTCTTCAATATTACCAAAATCTTTTCTAATTCTATCGTTTACATTAATTTCATTAACATTAATAAGCAACCTATTCATCCTTTCGATATTTTATTAAATTATTCATTATTAAATTCCCAGTTCCTTTAACATATTTCCTCTCCTCTCTCCAATTTATAATTTTAGGATAATACAAAATTCCTAATATGTAAATATATTAAATTAATTTACATTAAATTAATTGTATCAATTTCTCCCTCTCACCTTTTCTATTTTCTAAAAGGTTATCGTTTTAAGCTATTAAAGAATATATATATAATATTAATAACTAATTATTATAATATATATTATTTATTGTCTCAAAACGTTAACCTTTTAATTATTCTAATATCAGTAGGTAATTTCATATGTACGTGCTTCCTTCGTAACTTCATTTTTCTCAACTTTATATTTATCATTTTCTTCCCAATTTACCATTTCACTCTTCTTCAAACTATTTAAATATTTATCTACTGTATTTTTCGCCATTCCGATTTCTTCTGATATATTTTCGATAGATTTATTGTATCTACCGTTGAACCACTGACACTTACACTTAAAGTAAGCATACACATAGAATCCAGTTACACCTAAATTATCATTCTCCAAGCAAAATGAAAAAACATCAAAAGGAATACAGTGAGTGTTTTCAATTTCATAAAATGTACCATCCCACAATCCTTCTTCTTTACTTTCCTTTGTTCTCCATATTGCTTTGATTGGCAGTTTAACTTTAAAATTGTTTCCTCTATACTGATAGAAAGTTTTCCTTACTTCTTCATCCATGTCACTGATTAGTGTAAACTCAATATCTCCATCGTTATAATCCCAAGAAATTGGATAATTCGAATCTGTAAGTGTATACCCTATCTGATCAAGTAGGCCATTCTTTTTAATAATGTAATTAATCTTCTTATTATCTGGTGAATATCCTAACATTCGCTTGATTAACTTAGTATCAATTTTCATTTCTCCATACTTGGTATATCTAAATAGCCAACAAATCAAATAATAATAAGAGTATGTGAAGGCAATGTGATCGCATTTCTTGCCATGAAGCAATCTAAGATCCTCAAAGATTTCGTTGGGCATGTAAACTTTGTTTTGCTGGTAATTCCATTGCAGGGCTTCTTTTATATTATTCATTCTCACACTCCCCTTGTTTTTATCAAATTAATATTAACTTATTTTTTAATAATTAGTCAATTATAATATAAATTAATCTTATATTATAACACGTATGCTCTGTAACGTATTATAAGCCCCTTTATAGCCGTTTTACATTCATTGAATACAATTAGTCTATTAATCTATTTTCTCCTCTCTGAGACCCTTGTATGAAGTCTGAGAAGCACTATAAACTAAATTAATCATATACAAAGAAAGAGATGAAATTTCTTCACCCCTTCCCTTGTTGATCTCTCCACTTATTTAGTTCATTTTCATCGGCAACAATTACATAACTTTTCCCCTGTTTCTCTAGCCACCTCTCGTCCACTAACTCTCTTACTAGTTCATGTAGATTATTAATTCTAATTCCCATTGCTTTACGCAATTCGGTTATCCTAGTTTCACCAGTATTGGCAATTACCCTTTTCAGTTTATCAATTATTTTCTCTTCAACAGAGTCTACCACCTTAACATTCTCTACATGATTCTCTTTGTTATTATGAACTATAGACTTATAAACATTCTCTTCCTCCCCTTCATCAAGACTAATTACTGGTGCCTGAAACCGAATAAATTCTACATGCTGCCCTACATATTTAACTACTCCATCTCCAAATCCTAAGAGATTCTTAAACGGTATTCCCGTTCCAAATACAGTCTTATACTCATTTGAATTATCAAGTTTAAAGGAAATCCTAGAGGGTAGATTTGTTTTAATTACTCCAGACATTACTTCTTTATCTGGTCTTTGTGTAGCAATAATTAAATGTATACCAGCAGCTCTTGCCTTTTGTCCTAAACGTTCAATAAACGTTTCCACTTCAGGTTGGCTAATCCGTAAATCGTTATACTCATCAATGGCACAAACAATATAAGGTAGCTTATTCACGGACTTTTCGTTAAAAGATGTGATATTTTTACAATTGGCCAATGACAAAGTTTCATACCGTTTTTCCATTTCTTTTACTAAACTACTTAAAGTAATTATTGCTTCATTCATATCAGTAACTATACTTTCAATGTGTGATATTCCTTTATACTGAATAAATTCAACCTTCTTAGGATCTATAAGAAATATCCTTAATTCATTTGGATTTCGTAATAAAATCAATGTAATTAGTAAAGAATTGATAAACACACTTTTTCCACTATTGGTTGCACCAGATACTAAGAGGTGGGGGGCTTTTGTTAAACATTTATATACAGGTTGGTTATACATATCTATCCCACATACAAATGGCAAAGGGTTTTCTGAAGCATACCCTAAATATTGAGGATTCTCTAAAAGTGATTTTAAATAGATTATGTCTCTTTTTGAACATGGAATTAGAAATGTGATTGTGTTAGGCTGTTTACCCTGGACTATGTTAATTTCTGTTCCTAATACAGCTTGAATGTCTAGTTGTTTATTTTTAATCTCTGAATATATTACTCCACCTGGTATTTTAAAAGTCACACATTGGACTGTTGCACCTAAATCAATATCTACTATGTCTATTGATGAAGTTTTTGTTGCTCTCGACCTTTTTAATGCAGATGGAATTTCGTTGATTATAAATTCATCTAGTTTTCTATCTTTCGATTGTTCAAAAGGCAGTAAATCAATTAAGTTGTTGTATACAGTTTTGGTTCTTGTGCCTACCAGATCACTGATCATAGCCTTTGTTCCCTTACTAGCCTCACAACCAATTAGTGTAATCAATTCCTTTTCGCTGAAAAGACTCTCTTGTGACTCTAAAGAGAATGATCGGTTAACAATACTTTGGATGAGTGATTTCTTATTCTTGATTTTTTTTAGCTTTAATTCATTGAAATAATCAAATTCTTCTAGAAGTTCTTTTATTTCTGATTCAACGATTTCAAGTTTATCATTTTCATTTGAAAGTACTAATAATCTAATTTCTACTCTGTAACCCTCGTCAAGTATCTTATCTTCTATTGCCTGTATTTCACTTCTTTCAGATTTGAAATTAGTAATCTTATCAAGTACAGACAGCATCTTTGACTGGAATGATCTACTTAACTTCTTAATTGAAGGTAAGTCATTTCCTTTAAGGTATGCAGCGTATTGACTAATAAAAGTGTCTCTCCAATTATCACACCTTTTACTGAACAGTAATTGAATAAAAATACTTTGATTGTCCATAGAGAGAAATTTAATATCTTTAAAGATTGATAATACTCCTTCCTGATAAATTGGTAAAAATGCAGGTTTTGATTGTTGTATTACATAACAGAAAACATTAGATTCTTTTAATAACCAATCCCACTGTTTAATTTCAACTCTACCAGTTTCCAATCTCACAATGGATGGTGTAATAATATAACCCTCCACCTCTTTTCCAGTAGAAAATTGTTCATATCCAAAAACACCTTCTCCCAGATAAGGAGATGTGAGAAGAGATTGAATCAACGTCTCATCGATTCTATCTATTTTCTTAATGATAGCTGATGAATTTTTAACTGGAGTCTTATATAATTTTCTGGTTACTGAAGAAAACATGCTAATCGACTACTTTCAAGAACCTGTGGGTAATGACAAATAAAACAAAGGTATTAACAGCAACTACTGTAGTATTTAATAACACAATTACTTCTAACCCAGTCATTTTGCCATCTCCTTTTCTGCACCCAATAGTATTTTTCTCCCCTCTTTACTTAACCAAATTTTACTTCCAGAAATATGAGCTTTAATCATTTTATTTATTATTACCTTGAACTCATTTCCTTGATAATTTTTCATGTTGCACACTCCTTATTATTATTTCAAACCTTTAACATACCTTTGACCATGTTTCACTCTTAATTGCTTTATGCTTTGCTTTCTAGTCGCTGATTTATTTCTTATAAACTTTGCGGATCGTAGATTTTTTAAAGTAATAGTATCAGCTACTCCCTTAATCGTTTTAATCATATCTGTACCCATGTCTTCTATATCTTGGCCGTCATTCACTCTTGCTTTCACAAAATGTGGAGGATTTAACATTCTCCATAAACCTCCTGTGATAATTAGTAGCTTCATCAATAATCCTCCACCACTTGTGATAAATGAAGCTCCTAGAATAAATACAGTCATGACACAAATGTAGAATGCATAAATGAGTTGTACTTGAGATAGTTTCTTAAGGTTATACCACCATCTGTTGAAATGTTCTTTGTAATCATTAAATACCCATGCTGTAAGTGAAAGTGGGGATACAAGGAGCAGTGTAAGTATATCCCACCATCGTCTGCCATTCTGTAATAACACTGGAATTAATAGTGCTAGAACAACTACATCAAAAGCTATTAGAATAAAAATATCCTCAGCTTTTAATCCATCAAGGACACTTTGAAACATTCTGAAATCAGAAATTTGATGACTACCAACTTTACTAATAGTTTTAGTAATCAGGTTAATTAAGGCGAATGATTGTTCAAACAGGAATGGCGCTGAACCTGCTGCTATTAGAGAAATTGAAAAGCGCTTACTAATCTGCTTTAAGTCCATGTGTTTCTTTTTTACCATTCTTTTAATTCCTTCAAGCATCGTCAATATAATTACTAACACTATAGCAATCACTGAGAACTCAAAAGTAGCATTTTTCACATAAGAATTGTTAAATAAAAATAGTGGAGTTTGTAGTACAAACGTTGTCAATAGCTCATATGTTTTTGCGAGGATATTAATAGAGTATGTGGATATGTTTTCTGGTAGTTCATTAACCCATTTAATAGCTTTAGAGAGGAAGTCACCTATTTCCTTCCACTGGGATAAAAAATCTCCCCATGAATTATTAAGAAGTTTACTACTATTTTCAACTTTCCCTCTCTCCCAAAAAGTCTCTGCTTTTACACTATTTATAGTCAAAGAAAGAAAGCTCATCGAAGCAACTCCAAATGGTATCGCTATTTGCTTAATTAAGTTTAAAACGGTTTTACGAACCACTCGAAGTTTCCGAATAATAGTATCATTACCAATGTGATTGTTATTATTAGAACGGGTGCTAGAAGAACTTGAGTCAGTCCTTTTAAAATGTCTGTTGTCCACTCTGTTGCTTCTTTTCCTTTTCTTAGCATCCTGTATCCCCCTGCTAGTTGTGTAAGAAGAATTGCTAAGACAACTGATGCTGCTGTGCATATCCCTATAAGGTACATTCCTACTTTTGCTATGTCGGATGGCATGATGGTTGTCGGATTTCCCGTTGCTGCTAGCACTGGCCTTACGAGCATGAAAAGAAATCCTGATGTCGCTATTGTTGTTTGACATATTTGTTTGTATATTTTTTTCTTTCGTTTGTTTAACTTCACCACCTCCTTTTGTATATTTTTTATTAAAAAAGTGGAGCAAGTATCTGCTTTACTGTATGGAATATAATTAACCCCTTGCTCTGGCCTTTTCACGCAAAGATTCAATTTTATCACTTGATCCACCTCTAGATCGCCCCCTTTTCTTGTTGTGGATTTTTAAATCAAAGGTATTAAACCATTTAACCCCTAAAATTACACCTGTTGATACGGAACCTGCTGTGGCTAATTTTAGTACTAATATAGCAATACCAGATAGTGTGGGAGTCATTTGATGTCACCTACTTTATAATACTTGTTGCTTTTATTCTTAAGCTTTATTTGCTTAGGTTTTAACCTTTTGACAGTGTGTATTGTAGAAGATGTGACACAAACTGTCTGAATAACAATAAGAATAGTTAACATTCTGATTACCTCCTGTTGTGTTTTATAAAATATGCCTATTCAAAATGTATTTGATTGATGGATTGTACTATGACAAATTTTTATAAAGTTTGTGATTTTTGAACTCAAAAGGTATTATTTTTACTTTTCTTCTCGATAAAATAAGTCCTCTAATGGAATACAACCTAAAGCAAACCATATTCGGAGCAGATAATCAGCAGATGGTTGATTTCTATTGTTAACTATCATGCTTAAATTTGAACGATCGATACCTGTTAATTCACATAAATCAAGCTGTTTCATCTTTCTCTCCTTCAGAATATCTTTTATCCTGTTTTTTAGAACTAGTTTCTTTTCTCCTAAATTTTGATCCCCTTCGTAAATTATATCGTAATTTAGAGTTTCAATTTTTTCTATTTCTTGCACAGTAGCTCCTAGTATTAATTCTTCAATAGTTGCTGGGCTGTATTGATTCTCATCGTTCCATAGTTTGTGCCTCATATTAAGATAACCAACAATTTGTTCTAACTTATTATAAGTTGACTTTCTCATTTTTAAATTGATCTCAATAAACTCATCAGACATGTTTAACACTCCTCATAGTTGGAAATTATATTTGTAAAACCTTGCTAGGAGATGAATTATTTAATGGTACTTTTTAAAGAAAAGAAAGACGTTGATAAATATATTCAAACTCTCGTTGATAAAGGTAGAAAAGCCTAATAACAGGATACTGATACGGAGGTTATTATATGCTTGGTTTCGGATTTCATGATTATAATACACCGAAGTGGAAATTAGAATTGGATGCTTTGAGTGACGATCTAATTTATAAGACAGCGCTTTCAAAAGATAAGCTTGAAAAAGTACTACATGTACTCTATGAGCATAGGGTGATTAACTAACTGTTGTATTGATTTACAGGAAAGGTTTAATAAATATAATAAAAAATGGAGTTAGTTACCCATGTTTTAAACACACTAAAAACATGTTACCGATCCCTTGGGTAATTACCCATCTAGGGGTAACATTGTCGGTAATCAAATGGGTAATCATTCGGTTACACCTGGGTAATATTCGGGTAACTAACTTTTATTGTTTAATATAGTAAACTAACGATTATATTTTGCTAAAATTTCAGTAACTGAACGCTTAGGGACGGGTTCTTTTCTAACTTTCGAAGTGAAATCTTTGAAGTCGTTTTGTAGAGTATTAGAGTTGTCTTGTTGTAGGTGAATAACTGATTGTTTTTCCTCAATTAATTTACTTATCTCATTCAGACGAGCGTTAATCCAAGGTAAGCCACCCAAAATTGTATATACTGTACCATTTCTCTCTTGTTCTGTATAGTATCCTTCAAAAAGATCAACAGGTATTCCATTCTTAAAGACATTATATATTTTCTCTATTGGTAAATAGTCCATAAGTGCTTCTTGTCCATCATAAATCACACCAGCTCGTATAACTTGATTGTAGTCAATCGGTGAGAATATGTTCTTTTTCCATTGATATTGAATAGCATTAGTAACTCCTTCTGACGTTAAGTTTGTATCAGATATTTCAGCTATGTCGGATTTTGATAATATACAAATTCCTTTTGTACTAAAAATTTGCTTTAGATCTTTTCTATCTAATACTCCATATTTTGATGATTTTTTAGTGTAAGATACTATAGAAGATAACAAGTCAACGAACTGTGTATTAACCTTGTTGTATATTCTGTTTTTGGAAATGAGTTTGAAATTTTCTTTTGCTTGTTCATTATCAATAGGGATAATACACAAGTCTTGTGTATAAATCTCTTTGGTAGTATTCACAGTATTTATTTGATTAATTACTGCTTCTGACTTATCAGGTATAATTGGACAGGCAACAAATACTTTTTCGGGTAATTCGTTGGTTAACATTTCAAGAATTAACGGGCTGACTCCACTTCCTGAACCACCACCAGTAGAGAATATTACAAATACAACTTCTATTGATAGGGTAGAAATGCTCTGTCTAATGAATTCGATTGTAGATTCCCAGTTATCATTCATAAGTTTAATCGCATTTTCTCTAACTTTTCCAACACCTTCAGATCCAACTAATTTTAATTTCTTACTTACATGTTCTAATGATTTTAAATCCCTTTCAGAATAATTGATTGCTAACGCAGGGATGTTTTGCTTCGCAAACTCATCTGCCATATTACCTCCGGCCTGACCAACTCCAATTACACTTATCATTCAACAATTTCCCCTTTCAAAGATTCATTGATTGCTAGTTGACCATATTCGTTAATGTAAATGCGATGATCTTTGTTTCCTCCGACAATATTAATAAACCCATTAGCTTCTAATCTGATAAGCGTTTCTCTAAATTTTGCTTCTGATAAGTTACTAAGTCCCTTCAAGTCCCTTCTGGTTATTGCTTTAAAAACAACATTTGCTCCATTGTCGTGTAAAATACCTAAGATAGATATGTCTCGAAATGACATCTTCGAAATAATGTGATCAAAATATTCGTTCAATTTTATTCCTCCTTCAATTCAATATCTTTGAATAAAGTTAAAAATACACAAAGATATTTTAAAATTGTTAATGATATTAGAATAACTTGACTCCATTATATGTAATCGTTGATAAATTATACAATATAAATTGTATAATTTATCAACTAATATTACTTAATCATTCAACAAACAGTGGTATCATTGCGTTTTCTTCCTTTTTCATTCATACTAATTTTAGGTGATTAAAGTGAAGATTAAGGTTCGTAGTAAATTTGATGAATTTTTAGACAAACGTGGCATCAAAAAAGCATGGCTATGTGATCAAGTCGGTTGCGATAGAAGTCAATTGAGTCGTTGGTGTCAAAATGATAACAATGGTGTAGCAATTTCTACCCCTTCTGTTGGATACATATTAAAGATAAACAAAGTCCTAAACTGTAATTTGGAAGATTTATATGAGTTAATCAAGGAATCAGAATGAAGTTATTCTGATTTTTTTATATGACCAATTGTTTGGTTAATATTAATTAATTATATATAATATATATTAGTAGATTATTCGAGTTATTGTCTAAGGTCAGAATAGCCAACACTTCAATAATAAAAATAGGAGGTATGTTTTTGGTTGAAAATCTAAATAAACAAGTGTATTTATACTCATTAGACACTAGTGCTTTTTATAGTGATGAAGAATACAAAATACACAATAAAATGTTAAAGCTCTATAGAATTAGAAATTGTTTGAAGCTTGAAGAAAAGAAGCACCACAATGAAATATATAATATTTCAAATGAGTTAAGAGAAAAAGATACAAGATATAAAAAGTTATTAGAGACAAAACGAAAAGTAAATAAAAAGATTGGTAAGTATAAAGAAAAACTGACTAATGAAATTGACAAAAATAGAAAAATTCGTAATTTAAGAGATGATTCCTTAAAAGAAAATAAAATTATTGGAATGTTTGATTCTGCGTTAACAAGGACTATTGGAATGAAAGTAAATGAAGTGTCCAATAGCTTGTTTGTAGTTAGAGTTTATTACTATCAGATTTTACAAAGCTTAATAGATAATGGTTTCATGCATAATGGAGAAAAATACATATACTTTTCCTCTTCAGCTGGACAAATTAGAACCAAAAAAGCTGTTTTCATTAAAGAGGCTTTATGGAATGTAAATGAAGGATCATTGACTTGTGGACTATCTTTGGAAGAAATCAATGAAAAAGGTGGCTGCAATATTAATAAGCTGCTTGCATACAAAGCTCTGACTGCTTCCGCTTCAATAGAATGGAAGGATTTCAAGATAGATAGAGCTATTGTTGTCCCTGACTTAGAGACAAACGTCAATGCAATGTTTGATTATTTTGATAGGAATACATATGAAGTAGCTCCCAAAAATATGAGTGTTCCAATTGAGCATACTGATGGATGTGGGATGATACTTCCTGAAAAAAGTAAAAGATCATTCATGGTTAGACTTCCATATGTCAAAGGATTATTAGTTCCATTCTCATTTGACAAGTTTGCAAAAGAATTTAATAGTACAAAAGTAAAAGATATTTACAATAAGGAATGGGATATAATTGAAGATCAAATTCAAGTAATTTTTACTGCTTCTCAATTTAAGATGAAAAAATTTTATGATAATTGGAGTGACTACAAGAAAAGGTTTAAAGAAAATAAGTGTCAAGCAGTGAAACTAAACGAAGAAGATATTGGTGAGAATGCCACTTTAAATTATCAGATGCTGCAAACAATTACTGATGCCACCTCACAAGAATTGAACGAATTAGCGAAATTAACTATCGATGATATTAGTAACTTAGGAACTGATAAAGAAGTCATGTTAAGAGTACTTGGAGCAACAGAAGCCAACCAAAAGAAGAACTATTACCAACAAGCATTACTTATGTATCCAGAAATGCTGAATGATGAACATTCTAAAAAAATAATAAAAGATAAAAAGAAGGCTTTAGTTAAAGATGCAAGATCAGCAAAACTCAGGATTAATGGAAAATACACATATATAGTGCCCGATTTATATGCCTTTTGTGAGAGATTATTTTTGAACAAAGAAAAACCAACAGGACTCTTAAGAAATGGTGAAGTGTGCTGTACTATCTACGATAAAGGTAAGTTAGATATTTTGAGAAGTCCACACTTATATAAAGAACATTGTATAAGAGAAAATATACATAGTGATACGATCAATAAATGGTTTATTACTAAAGGAATTTATACAAGCATACATGATCCTATTTCTCGAATTTTACAGTTTGATAATGATGGGGATAAAGCTTTAGTTGTTCAAGACGATATACTCATTCGAATGGCTGAGCGAAACATGAAAGATATTTTACCTTTATTTTATGAAATGGAATCCGCAAAAGCAGAATTAATTTCAAAAGATAAGGTATATAGTAGCTTGCTTCTTGCATTTAAAGCCAATATTGGTGAAGTAAGTAACAACATAACCAAAATATTTAATAGTAAGAATCCTGATATAAGAGTTGTCAAATGGCTGACTGCTGAAAATAATTACATAATTGATTTCGCCAAGTCACTTTATATGCCTAAAAGACCAGAGTGGGCTAATAAAGTTATAAAAAAGTCAATTGCTAGTAAAGTACCATACTTCTTCATTGATGCTAAAGATAAACATACTAAGAGTGTTGAACCTCTCAATAACAGTACAGTAAATAAACTAAGAAAAATAATTCCAAATAAAAGAGTAAATTTCAGGGAAGTCGCAGGAGATTTTAATTATAAGAATCTTATGAGTGAAGAAGTCAAATATACTAATAAGAAAATAGTTGATGAATACAGACGACTAGATCGATACAAGAAGTTTATTATTAGAGAAGTCGGGATAAAAAACAGAAATGAAGGACTTTTATATGTGTATAAGCATATAAGAAAAGAGTTAAAAAAGATTGAGCAAAACGAGGAGAAAATAGTAAATATTTTGGTACATGAATTATATGCAAAAGTAAAGTCTCCCTATAAGACAACACTATGGAGTTGTTATGGAGATATTCTACTAGCAAACCTTCGAGGGAATCTAAAAAATATGAAACAATGTGTAAGGTGTGGAAGTAGATTTGAAATTGTTAATAGTCAATCAAAGTATTGCGAGGATTGTAGCATTGAAATAAAGAGGGAAAAAATTAGAGAGCGTGTCAGAAAATATCGTAAAAAACATGTAACGCTTTGAACACTTCATAAACCATTGATATTTTAATAGATTGAATGAATTTCAACTTATTAGAATTGCTATAAACAGCTTAACAGTAGGGTTTTCCGTATCTTATTTATAATAATCATTAAAGGAAGAAAAAGCTCAAGTACAAGTTAAAAAGTTATTATCTCTCCCCCACTTTGAAAACTAGTTTAAATACAAGATAAATAAAATATGTCTCAATATAATATTAGATAAATACAGTATATATAAATTAAGTTTATGTAAAAGGAGTGGTGAATGTGTCATGAAAACTAAACAATGCATCAACCAAGAACTAGACTATGAACTAGAAATGTATTTTAGTAAAGAATATCTCGACAGATACAAAGAATTATATGCCTATTTTGACCACTCAGGTGTGTTACAATACAGGGTAAATAAGTACTTTATTGAGGAAGATTGAATTTTTAATATAAATTAAGTTTATAAATATATTTTTAAGGAGGATTTCTAATGCCACTCCCTAAAGACAATTTGTTCTTTGGATATTCGGATAAGCTAACAAATGAACAAAAAGAGTATGTCGATTCAATTATTGATAATCAATTAACAATCGTCAATGCAAAGGCCGGTACGGGGAAAACAACTCTAGCAGTTATGGCAGCAAAATTTCTACAGAGAGAATTAGTTTATATCTTCAGCCCTGTACAAGAACAAGTGTTAGGATTTACTCCTGGTACTGTCGAGAAAAAAGAGGCAAAGTACATTGTTCCAATTATAGATGCTCTGTTAGAAATGAATGAGGATCCTGAACGTAGTGTAGTGACTGAAGAAAATATCGACAACGTGAAAAATGGGAACGCTTGGGTTCAAGCTATATCTCACACTTTTGCTAGAGGAACTAATATTAAAGGTAATAAACTTGTAATTTTAGATGAGACACAAAACTTTACTCGTGGCGAATTGAAAAAAGTTCTAACGAGAATACATAATGATGTAAAAGTTGTAATGATCGGACATGATGGACAATGTGATTTGAAAGATCCAAAAAAGAGTGGATTTATCCCCTACTTGAAGCATTTTAAAAATGAACCATATGCAAAGATCCGTAATTTAACTGTAAATTTTAGAGGAAAGTTAGCACAACATGCAGACGAATTGAAATGGTAAATTTAATTTTGAAATAACAAGGGGGAATTTAGATATGGCTAAAATAACAAATTCGGTTGCATTCAAGGGCGACTACTCATATTTAGATATGGAAATAACAGAAACCTCTAAAGAGTCGATTGATACATATGATTTAAAGGAATTTTTAAAACGTTTCGATGGAAAATTCATATCAATTACAATACAAGAAGAAACTACTCCAGAGCCTAAAGAGCATGAAGGCGAATAGGAGGAGATTATTTCTTGCTAACTAGAAAAGAAGGAGAAACCCAATTTCAATATAAAGTACGATTAATATCAATGAAGATTGACAGATTAATAGATATTAGCTGGGAGGATATAAAAGATTTACTTGGTGAAGATTGCTCCCCATGTCACTTACGGAAAACGGCATACGGAATTTATGAGTATCATAGTCAGATAGGTAATAAAAATATAGATACTACTGAAGATAATATTGATGAGCCACAACTTAATTACAAAGACACAACGGAAATCTTAGCTAACGGTTCTCATAAATCTGACAAACTAGTTAGAATGACTGCTGAACAATCTAAGGATGTTAATTATCTCCTTAAAGCTCATGGCTTTGACAAAGCTACTTGGGAACTTGTAAATGCCAAAAATAATATATGGAACGTATACAGTAAACAAGATGGCGCACAAACCTTATATTCGAGTAAAATCACTGTCAAACCTAAAACAGCAGATTTTGATATTGAAAAATTGATTGAGCTAATAAGTGAAAACGTTAAGCAAATTACTATTAAAAAGAGTACTGATAATGCTACACACTCCAAATTATTAGAAATACCATTGTATGATATGCACTTTGGTGTATCAAATCTTGAATACTATCAACACCATCTACAAGAGATAGTATCAAAAATACATAATCATCCATGGGAGAAAATTTTATTTGTAATTGGTCAAGACTTACTACATAACGACAATTTTAAAGGCCAGACAGCAAATGGCACTATAATTGAAAAAGTTGACATGGTTAAAGCTTTTGATGAAGCATTACAGTTTTACACTACACTGATAACCGAGGCAATTAAAAATTCTAATGATGTTGAGTGTATCTATGTAAAAGGTAATCACGATGAATCAATCTCATACGGGTTATTCAGAACTCTACAAGCCACATTCCCTCAGGTACAATTTGATGGCAGCTTAAAGCAACGTGTCGGATTTACATGGGAAAAAGTATTTATTGGTCTGAGTCATGGTGATAAAGGTGCTAATAGAATCATCGAGAATTTCATGACTGATTATGGAAAATTAATTGCCAATGCAGATGTGAAGGAAATTCATTTAGGGCACCTACATAGCGAAAAATCAAAAGACAAATTTGGCATTACTCAGAGAACTCTTTCCACAGCCAATAAGACGGATGGCTGGCATGATGACAATGGATTTATTGGTGCAAATAAACGTTTTCAGTTGTTTGAATACTCGCCAAATAGCTTAGATACTATTTATTACATATAAAATTTATTCCAATAACAGGAAAGATCATTTATTATCATCACCTCCTTTCTGGGAGGTGTAATTAATCGTAGATTTGGGCATTAATATAACATATTTTCCACATCTGTGCATTTTATCTTGAAACATATCTATTATACGGTTATATTATAGATTGATCACTTAAAGGATTTTAAGAGCTTATTGTCGAATATTATAGTAAAGGGGGAGATAATATGGCTATGGTTTTAGACGTTGCAATGTATTTCATAAGCAGAAGTACTCCTTTTTCGCGAGAAAGTGTAACAAACCTTAAGCTTCAAAAGCTCCTATACTACGCACAAGGCTTTCATTTAGCAATACATGGTCGAGTTTTATTCGATGATGAAATTGAAGCATGGGTTCATGGTCCTGTCATTCCATGTGTATACCATGAATTTAAACACCATTCTTACCATGATATTGACGAAAAATTTCACAAAGAAGATTATATACTTACTCCCAATGAGACATTATTATTAGAAGATGTTTGGGAAATCTTTAAATTGCACTCCGGAAAAGACTTGGAAAAAATGACACATGATGAAGAACCGTGGATTGAAGCAAGACGAGGACTTTCTGAATATTCATATAGCGACAATCAAATAGATCAAGATACATTAAGGGATTATTTCATCGCAGAGTATCTAGAATAAAACACTAGTTCCTTAGTGGATTCAGGTGGTGAGTATTATCTGGGTTTTTTTGGAGAAATACGTCTATTTTTTAAATAATATTATTAAAATCATTGTTCCCTTAAGTTTTACCATTTATTTTTTTGGACATCGTGAACAAAAAGATATAGCATATTCTTTACTTAAGAGAAAAAGCACAGTTAATGTTGTTGGTTTTTTAATATCAAGTGCATTAATGGTCATATTAATAATTTATTTGATTCCTAATTCCACAGATATTGCTGAAAAACCCGAAACACTGTCAAAATTCGGAATCATCATTACAACAATTATATCCCTAGCATGGATTTACTTTTCTTTCACAACTTATTATATGATCCTTAGAAGTATTAATGTTCTTGGCGAATTCGGAAGAAATATATCATTAGTAAATGATAAGCTAGACGAATACAACAATTTACAATTCAACAAAAATGGTATTAAAGACAACTATTTATTCGCTAAGAAAGTTCAGAAGGAATTTAGACAAATTATTATTTCAGTAGAAATATGTTTTCAAATATTGATTTCAAAAGATAAATTCAAACTCAATAATGATTATACAGAGTCACTTGATAGTATAAATAAAACTCTAATCAGAGGGATTACTGAGATAAATAAAGACGAAGAAAAATTTAGTAATCTTGTCCCTTATTCTGGCGAAACTTATTTAAAATTGTATATAATTACTCTAACATATATGAACACGATGCTTGAAGTGTCTCTTAAAAATAATAGACATAAAGAAGTTAATTTAATTTTAGATTATGCTACATTAGTTAAACCATTTGGATTTTATATAAATCATGATTTACGTCGTGATTGGCTTATTTATAAAGAGTTGTCAGGTAAATCATCTTTTTCAAATATAGAAAATCTATATAAAGAATTTTTTAATGAGTATTTTTCTTTCATATTCCAATTAATTACATCTTTATCTCAGCAAAATGACACTAGAATAGTTAAAATTTTAGATAATCTCATAATTCAGGAGTATGACAACAGTAAATTCTTTAGTGAAAATGATTTCTTATCACTTACTACCGCACTTTTACTTGACTCTATAGAATCAAACAATTTAAAGACGGTTACAGATGTGACGAATACTTTACTTAAATACCTACAAAAAGAAATCCCGATCGAAGAACATATAAAAATAAACAACATGAAAATTAAAATAAACAAATTTAACAAAAAACAAGGGAAAAACTCTAAAGAACTAGAATGGAAAGTTTTAAACAACATTTTTCTTTCAATGGTAAAAGCTATTGAATTGGGACATTATAGTATAATTGGGTTTTTAGTTAAAATACTAGTTAAGAACTTTGACCAGAAAACAGTTTGTACATTAATTAAAGATTTATTTGATAACATTGAAAATACAAAACCCGATCTTAAGATTAGTAAGAGGATGCCTTTATACATACCACTAAATCTTTCATTTAGCCCTTCGTCTTATGAATACTGTTTTTTAAAATCCGTAGTGTTAATATACTTGCAGCAATGCTTTGCAGCTAAAATAAAACAAATAATGGATCTGAATGACGAAGAAATATTGGAATTAAATCACTTTTTTAATTCTAAGAATGAAAACAGACAATATTTTGAATATATAATTAGTAAAATCAGAGGATTAAATAAGACATACGGTCTCTTGGCGTTGGAAGAATCATATCTCGATGAAGTTTTAGACAATAGATATAAAAATATCTAATTCTAAATTAAAATACAGCTGTTATCACTAGTTTTAAATAGATTCTTATTGTGCTAATCACTTTCGAAAGGATTGTGGTAGGCATAAATAAGAATCTATTTTTATTTTTAAGGTGGTGTTTACTGTGACTAATGGAAAACAAACAATTACTTGTTCTGCTTGTGGTATTCCAAGGAATCCTGTTCAATTTTACTCATCATACTCCCCTTTCCATAAAAACACAGGAAAGCTCCATGTTTGTAAACAATGCATACTTGATTACGTTGATGGAAAGAACATCGAATCTTTGAAAAAGATGCTTAGGATGATAGATAAACCCTTTCTAATGGAATTATACGAGAGTTCAATTGAAGAAGCTGAAAAATCTAATAAATCAATTTTCGGTTTATACATGAAGAATTTAGGACTGAAGCATAACAGAGAAAAAACTTGGGATGATAGTGATTTTGATGGGCATAATCACAGTAAATCATTACCTAATCATCAATCAACAGATGTCGATGTTGATGAAGAAATAAAACAACTTACTCCAGATGAAACAAAATATTTAAAAGTCTTTTGGGGAAAAGGTTACAAAATTGAAGATTTGGTTTGGCTTCAACAAGAGTATGAAGATTGGACTAACAGATATGAATGTGATTCCAAAGGAATGGAAACTTTAATTCAAGAAATTTGCATGACTAAACTAGACATTATGAACAGACGTGAAAGTGGTGAGAAAGTTGATCAACAACTTAAAACACTACAAGATTTATTAGGATCAAGTAATTTAAAGCCAGTGCAAGAAACTGGAGCGAATGCAGCTGAACAAGAATCGTTCGGAACGCTTCTAAAAAAATATGAGAATGAAAGACCTGTTCCTGAGCCTGACTCCAAGTGGAAAGATGTAGATAAAATCAGTAAATATGTTAGAGTCTTTTTCTTAGGACATTTGTCAAGAATGTTAGGTCTTAACAACAAATATAAAGATGAATATTGGGATGAAATAAACAAATTTACAATTGAAGAACCTGTTAATGACGAGGACGATATGAATGAGCTCATATAGTAATTTCCAAGTCGATAGAAACAAGGCGTATAAAGGCACTAACATATTTAAAACGAACAGAAACTTCAATAAAAAGTCAAAATCCGAAAGATTGATGGAAGGTATTGGTGTTTGGGCTTCTTACTATAGAGCGAACCCTCATAGATTCGTAACAGAGTACCTTTTCATAAACCTCAAGATATTCCAATGTATATTAATTTACATGATGATGCATAATCATTATTTCATGTATTTAGCCAGTCGTGGACAAGGTAAAACATGGCTTACTGCTGTTTTTTGTTGTGTTAGAGCTATATTATACCCTGGAACAAAAATAGTGATAGCATCAGGTACTAAAGGTCAGAGTCGTGAAGTCATTGAGAAGATTGATGACATGAGAAAGGAATCATCTAACCTTTTTCGAGAAATATCCGATTTAAAAACCTCTACTAATGATGCTCGTGTTGAATTTCACAATGGCAGTTGGATAAAAATTGTTGCATCTAATGATGGTGCCCGTAGTAAAAGAGCTAATCTACTAATAGTGGACGAATTTCGTATGGTTGATTTTGAGATTATTAGTAAAGTATTGAGAAAGTTTTTAACAGCCCCAAGATCTCCTAAATACCTAGAGAAAGATGAATATGCACACCTTAAAGAACGTAACAAAGAAATATATCTATCTTCTTGTTGGTATAAAGTTCACTGGTCATATAAAAGATTCTTAACTTACTATAATTCAATGATGAAGGGGTCAAAGTATTTTGTTTGTGGACTTCCCTATCAATTAGCTATTAAAGAAGGCTTATTAGACGAAGAACAAGTTAAAGATGAGATGTCAGAAGAAGATTTTGATCCTGTTGGATGGTCAATGGAGATGGAAGCCCTGTGGTTTGGCGAATCAGAAAAAGCATTTTTCAAGTTTGAAGATTTAGAGAAAAACAGGAAAATCGCTTCCCCTCTTTTTCCCAGAGAATACTACGATCTTATTAAAGCAAACTCATTTAAATATGAAAATAAGAAAGCTGGTGAAATCCGACTAGTATCATGTGATATTGCGGGGATGGCTGGTAAAGAAAATGATGCTAGTGTGTATACAATTTTTAGGCTTATTCCAACTACAAAAGGATACGAAAGACACATTGTCTATATGGAAAGTATAGTCGGAGGTCATACGGTAACCCAGGCCATTAGAATTAGACAGTTGTTTGATGATTATGATTGTGACTATATCGTCTTAGATACTCAAAATGTGGGACTTGGTGTCTATGATCAGCTTTGCCAACCACTCTTTGATAAAGAAAGAAGTAAAGAATACGATCCCCTATCTTGTGCAAATGATGACAAAATGGCAGAACGCTGCACTTATAGTGATGCAGGAAAATTAATTTATAGCATTAAGGGTAATGCACAATTGAATAGTGAAATTGCTGTTCTTTTAAGAGATGGTTTTAGACGAGGAAGAATACGTATTCCTATAAATGAAATTGAAGGTAAAGAATATCTTAAAAAATTTAAAGGTTATGAAAGTCTACCTGAAGAAACAAAAGCTAAATTTATATCTGCATATGCTCAAATTACGTTGTTAATTAATGAAATGATCAATTTAGAGGCAGAATTTAATGATAACGGTCAAGTAAAGTTAAAAGAGCCTAATAGCAAAAGAAAAGACCGATATAGCTCAGTTGCATATGGAAACTATATTGCCTCGCTTTTGGAAAGAAAACTAAATAATATGGAAGAGTATGATGAAGATGATTCTTTAGTTTACTTCTGATATAAAATAATCAAATAGGAGGTGAACAAATGAACAATAGTGACACAGAGATTGACATTAACTCAGAAGAATATAAACGACTAGTCAATGATTATCAAGACTATGTATATACATACGTTAATAGTTTTATATCAAATTTATTTTCACAAGGTATAGTGAATGAAGTTGACTCTGAAACATTATTAAAATACTTCGCAAACCCAGACCGCTTTCAAAAGGAAATAGAAAATCTTGCTCAATATTACTATATTTCTAGTGCTGAAATACATCAATTATTTGAATTAATTGAAGCGTTGCCAACACTAAACTATAGAATTGATTCATTTGAAAAAACTGCTAACACAGATAAACACATCGCCAACCTCAATAAAATTTTACATAAAGTAAAACACAAAAGGCTTACTCGTGATTTACTCAAACAAAATGCTTCTGCAGGAAACTTAGTAGGAATTTGGTTAGGTACTAAGAGTAACCCCTACCCTTACATTTTCGATGATATGAAACATATCTTCCCTACTGATCGAAGTCGAAATGGCGAGTGGGTTTGTGTAATAGACATGAATTGGTTTAAAAATATGTCTGACAGCTATAGACAATTACAATTGTCCAACCTCTCCCCTTTTATTACTAAGGATGATTATAAAAAATTCGAAGAAAATAATGTAGACTATCAGTATAAAGAACTTCCACAAGACAGAACATTCGTATTGAGAACTGGAATTCTCAAAAGAAACCAAGCATTTGGAACTTCTTGGGTTACATCAGGTCTATTTGATGTTCTACATAAGAAAAAATTAAAAGATGTTGAACGCTCTATTGCTAATAAAATCATTAATGCAGTTGCAGTATTGACAATCGGTACTGATAAAATGGATGGTGACTATACAAACCTTAAACTAAATAAAGGCATGAAACAAAAGGTACATAGTGGAGTAAAAACAGCCCTCGAAAAGAATCACACAAACGGAGTAACAGTTGTAGCCATTCCTGATTTTGCAGATTTAGAATTTCCGGATGTGAAAGCTGATGGATTAGATGGAAAGAAATTTGAACATATAAACGGTGACATCCAATCAGCCTATGGATTATCAGGTTCTATTTTGAATGGTGAAGGTGGAAATTTCGCAACAGCAAAATTGAACTTAGAAACTATTTATAAACGTTTGGCAGTAATGCTGGAAGATGTTGAACAAGAAGTGTATCAAAAATTAATTAATCTAATATTGCCGAATAAACATGCTGATAATTACTACATGGTGTATGACAAGGAAGCACCTTTAACCTTAAAAGAGAAAATTGACATTTTATCCAAACTTAATGATAAGGGTTGGTCTATTAAGCATGTCATCGATCAAATAGCAGGAGTTTCATGGGAGTCATATCTTGAACAAACATTATACGAAACCGAGGAATTGAAATTACAACAGAAGATAATACCTTATAAGTCCTCTCATACCCTCTCTAGGGAACCTGGTAGAGAATCTATTGATAACCCAAATAATGAAAACACAATCAAATCCAAGACTTCCGATGGCAATAATTCTCCTTAGTTTTGGATTATATCAATTTAAGGAGGTGAAATTATGAATAAACCTCAAAAGAAAAGAAAATTGAATTTAACGCTGAGGCAATTAAATACATCTGACGATCCAACTATTGTAAATTGCACATTCATTATTTTGGATTTTGAGAAGTCTGGTAACAATGTAATTGTGGATAAAGATGTTGCACTTGAAGGTGGAAGTACGTTAATAAACAAACCTATTGTTGCACTTTATAATCCTCCAAGTGAACCAAATACCAGTACAGATAATTTTAGTGATCATGCACAATACCTCGGTGAAGATAGATACGGAAACATAACTATTAAATCAGATACTGTTCCAATTGGTGTTTTTACAACTGAAGGATATGAATTAACTATAGAGAACGATGGTGAAGAGATAGAGGTAATGGCCGCAGATGCAGTTTTGTGGCGTTCAAGGTTTCCAGATGCAGTTGACTTAATTGAAGAATGGTACAACAGTGATGTTGAAGTGGTTACAAGTTGTGAGTATTTATATGCAAATTATTCATTTCAGAACGGCATTGAATATCATCATTCACCAATCTATTTTGAAGGCCATGCGATATTAGCCTCTGAAGACAGAGGTGAACAACGGGCATTGTCCCCTGCCTACGATACATCGAAATTATTGAGTATAAATGAAATCAGTAAGTTTAATAGATTAGTAGCACAAGCATTTAATCATTCAAACAAGGAGGAAATTGATTCAATGAAATATTTTAAGAAAGTTTGCGAATTGTCGCATAATGATATCAGATCACTCTTATATGGACAACTAGATCCTACTTTATCTCAAAATGAATACTCATGGATATCTGATGTGTATGAAAGTTACTTTGTTGTGAATCTTTATAGTTATGAAGAAGGAAGTGAATATGACAAATACTATAAATTTAATTATACAAATACTAATGATGTTGTAAGTATTGATTTTGAATCTAAATCAGAAGTCACATTAAAACGGGATTGGATTGAAGTAACAGAGTTCGAACAGCTGCAAAATTCATTGTCTCAAAAGGAAACTGAGAAAAAAGAATTAGAACTACAATTGAATGAGTCAAAAACTTCACTTCAAACTACATTAAATGAAAAGAAAAATATTGAGAATAAATATAGCGAAGCATCCACGAAGATCATTCAACTAAATTCTCATATAAATGAGCTATCTCCTTATAAAAATCAAGTAGAGAATGAGCAATATCAATCAGCTCTTAATGAAAAAAAATCTTTTTATGAAACAAAATTTACTGCTTTAAACGCTCTGGAAAAATTTAATGAAGATGAAACACAATCATTAATTGAGAAAGCTGTAGCAGATTCAGATGAAGGCAAACAGGCAATTCTTCAATTAAATACTATACTTGTAGATTTAGTAGTGGTGAATAAAGAAAGCCAGTCTCAACGCCCTGTTATTAGAGAAACTGCTAGTAAAAGGGAAAACTTAATTCCAACTGGCGATGATTTTGATAGTAGATATGGTTTATAAAAAATAATTATATATTAGGAGGCACATAATATGGGTTCAAGAGTTTTAAAAGCATTGCAAGAAATAGGAAGTCATGCTGTAGGTAATTTAAATAATATTAAGGTTAAAACAGTTGCACATGGAGCTTTGGTTAAAGGAAATGTTGATAATTTCACTCTTGTCGAATTAGATTTCGAGGATGGTGAACGCGTAGCTAAACAGTTATCAGCAATAGATAAGAAAGCCTATTTAATTGCCACACCAGAAACACGATATCTTGGTGAAGCTATGGTAGATTTTTATAATGAAGAAGGAGATCGTGCAAGAATTGTAATTTTAGAAGAAGGTTATACACGCTTTGATACTTCAGCATTTTCATTAAATACTGGTGTTTCAGAAGTTAAAAAAAATCAGGTAGCACACTTCGACCCTACTGCTAAGAAATTTATTATTTCTGAAGTTAGCTCTGCTCATGCAGATTACTCAGGTTCAAAAGCAAAATTCTTAGTTGTAAATAATGAAGAAGATATGGAGTACACTCTTGGTGCTCAGATGGTTCGCTTAGAAGTAATTGAAGCTTAAAGACGCAAATAATTAATCGCAAAGGGGTTAAACATATGAAACTTGATAACTTAAAATTAAAAGGTTTATTTAACCGAGTCATCAATAATAACATGGAGAAAGAAGATTCATCCGATATAAAATCCTATATCACAAAAGTTTTTGGGGATGGTCGGCAAAATCCTGATCCATCTATGATTCACCAATTTAATAATCTGGTAGTTGAAACAGCTGACGAAATTGCAAAACCAATGGTAACAAACTTACTAAGCATCTTCGCCAGTGTAGAAAACAGAAATCGTGGTGATTTATTAGAGCTAAAAATACCACAAAAGACAAAAGCTAAAGTTGTTTGGTCTGCTACAGGTTCAGGTGTAGATTTAGTCCGTGTAGAAGGTAAAAAATCAATTTTTGCCGTCCCTGCTCACTTATCAACAGGTTTCTATTATGAACCACTTGATCTAGTGAAAGAGTCTGAAGAATATTTCAGAAAATTGGTTAATGATGTTGCAAATGCTAAAATACGTCTTTACTTAGATAAAATTAATGAATTAACAGCTAAAGCTATTGCAAGTGGAAAAATTCCTGCAAATAACGTTGAAACTGGTTCAAACTTAACAATTCAAAAGTATAATAAGGTTGCTTCAGTATTACAACGTTATGGAGGTCGTCCTGTATTCATTGCAGATACTTTACTAATTGATTATTTCGCTATGCAACAAGCAGCTGATAGTACATTCAAAAACCTATTAACTGATGGAATTAAAGAAGAATTGCTAACAGCTTTAAATCCAACACGCATTGCTCGTACAACTGCCGCTAACCTTATTAATCCTTTCACGGACAGTACAAACTCTAAAGTTGAGTTACCAGTAAATAAAGGATATATGTTTGCAGGCGGCGTGGAACAAAAACCATTTTCCATTGTCCAATATGGAGGGCTTCGCCAAATGACTGATCAGGATATGGAAGATGAACGTATTAAAATGAAAATTACCCAAGATGTTGCAGTAAACCTTTTATTTGGAGAAGCCGTAGGTGTAATTGAAGAACAAGCGGCCGTTGCATTGTAATTTAAAAAATAAACAATAAGGACATTAGGAGGAGTTTTATATGCAAGAAAAAGTAAAATTAGCACGACATAGAAATACATCATATTTTGTCAAATATGATGCAGATGGTTCAAGCCGTCAATACACATGGGCAGGTTCTAGAAATGGAAAAATAGATGTCAAAGAAGTTCCAAAAGAAGTAGTAGATTGGTTGCAAATGAATAGTGTTTGTTTTGATAAGGGTGAATTAGTAATTGTAGGTGAAGATGATAAAACAAGTGAGATAAAGGATGGAATCATTGAAAAAGGGACCTATGAAAATAACACACACTCAAAAGAAGAAATTGAGAGTCTGTTGAAAGGTAACTTCAATAAAATGAAATCAGAGTTAAAGAAAATAACGGTTGATGCAGAAAAAAATTTTGTCATTGAAGTAGCAACAGAACTTAAATCCGGATTACCAAGTGGAAAGTTAGACTTTATTTCTGATTGGATGGGAATTGATTCTAATGTTCTTTTTGATTAAAAGGTGATAACAATGACAACCTATGATCAAATTTGGAGTACTTTTCTGAACAACTGTAAAGTCTCAGATATTGATTTACCACAATATCCTGAAAAGATATACGAAGTAATACAAAATGGAGCAATGTATTTTAATAATCGGCTCCGTCTAGATCTGATTTGTGATAACGATTCAGAATCTGTTAGTCATGACTTGGGTAATGATCAACTTCTAATCATGGCTAACTTTATTCGTTTATTGTTTCTTAAGAATCAAAAGACCTACTTTGAGTCACTTTGGCAGCCCTTCCAGAAAGATGTTGGTCAAAAGAACTTTTCAACTCAATTGAAATCCCTTGAATCCTCCATATCTGACCAAGAAAGAACAATAGAACGACTTATCATGAATATGGAGGAAGATTTCTTATGATTGAATTAAATGTTAAAGTTCATAACCAAGATGGGACTTGTGAAGTTGAAAGCCTGGATGGCTATTGTTTGAGATTAAGCAAAAAAAATAATTCCATTTTATATCTTCTAGAAAATTACTTAAATAAAAAGTTATTAGATGAACCAGACTTAGCTGAAATTAGAGATGTGATATTAACAGTCAGTGCAGATATTTCAAAACTCAATCAACAAATAGTATTTTTATGTGGTGATGTTCATGAGGGACTATAGTAATTACCACAATACTGATATGAATGAAAAAATAGCTCATGATGGGAACCTGATACTTGAGCACTCTCTAAATGGTTTTGAGGGTTATGACGCAACAATTAACAATCATGATACTGCAAAAGTTCTAATTTACGAAAAGTATGATAGTGACAGTGAAACTAAAAAAGTTATCGGATACACTCAACATATTGAACGAGGGAACTTATTAACAATAGATGGCTTGCATTGGCTAATCACATCATTCCCCGAAGATAATAAGATTTATAGAAAAGCAGAAATCAGACTATGTAATGCAACTTTCCCTCATGAGTACAATAAAACAAGAGTTTTATTGGGATATGATAGAGATGGAAAACCAATTTATGATGATGTGGTTGAATATGAACATATCCCCTGTATTGCAGAAACTAAATACACCTCAACATTTAATAATGATCAACTTCCTCTCCCTGACGGTCATATTAAATTAATATTGCAATACAGAGTGTCTGAAAGTATTACAGTAAATCGAGAGTTCGAAATGTACAAAAACACATATAAAATTACTGATATTGATTACACCAAAGTGATTAACGATAAAGGTATTATGGTTATTCTTGCAGAAAGGATGGTGTAGTATATGGGAATGTATGAAGGTATTAATGACATTAGAGAAGTATTTCGCTTTGACGAAACTTTGCTTAGACTCCTCTACTACCCTCCTGAAGATTTAAGGACTAGCATGCCCGATCCATTAGATGAAATATTACCTAATATGCTAGATATGGATGAAGATTGGTCTATAAGAGATAAGCATATCATGCTAATACCAAAAGCTAGCGATTTTGAGGAAGAGCCACTGTGCAGAATATATTTGTATGCAGGGAGACGATTATCTTCAGGTGATTATCACATAGCAAAACAACAAGTCATAGTTGACATTCTTTGTCATAATGATTTCGAAGTAGATTTACGATCATTAAGAATCTCAGATAGAATTAATCAGCTCCTAGTTCATGAAAAAATGACAGGGATTGGTAGAATGACCTATGAAGACGGAGATCCAATTTCAGCTCCCGAAAACTATGTAGGGTATCGACATATTTATCAATTTGGGAGTTTGAAGAAGTGAGTACGTTACAGGATATTTTTGCAAAACCTATTGAGATTAAAGATATTGGTAGCCTACATCCTATTAAAATGATAGACTATGATACCTTTATTGAATGTTCAAACATCCTTTTACTTAACAGTAATAATTTTGATGTCGATAAAGTAAAAGAAATTCATGACTACCATGAAGAGTTGAAATTGTTAGATATAATGACACTAGAATTAGGTCGTGAAGGCTTTCTACCTACCATGTTGAAACTTCTTAGTAGGTTGTTCTCAATAGTCTTACAAAAAAAAATGAAATTTGGTAATGGTCATAAAGGCGTACATTTCTATTCCAAAGATTCCACAACAATAATTAATAGAGATAACTATGAGGAAATCAGGAAGACTATTTTACAACAAAACCTTCTATTCGAACCTAAAGTCTATAAAGACAAACTAGTCCAAGAGTGGGCTAAAATGGTTTTAGATCAAAGAGCGAAAAACAGCATTAAAATGACTACTGAAGATAGTATTACTACTATTGCTGCATTTTCAGGTAAACATTATTGGGATTTAGAGAATTATACTATATATCAAATAAAAGCAGAATTTGCACGTATCAACAAGCTAAAGAATTATGACACAATGGTAGCATTTAAATGTGCTGGTGATGATAAGTCCAAGCTAAATCATTATGCCGAAAGTACTGATATTGATAAACATCCCCAAGATGAGTTATTTGTTAAAAATAAATTTGTTCATTAATCCAACAATTACACTGTTGGTTTTTAATTTATAATAAGGAGTGATTTTATGTCGCTAGTAGCTGATATTTTTAAAGTTTTAATTATTTCTAATAATGGAGAAGTAATCGGAATTGACACTTTAGAAGAATCCAGTATAAATGTAGCGGGCAATGAAACTGATGTAACAGGTGGTCGTGGAGATAATATTTTAGCTATACTAAATGGCCGAAGAGATATTGAAATAGCACTTAACAATCCCGAGTGGAGAATGGATATTTTAGCAAAACACCTTGGTCAAGAAATTCAAGTTGGAGCCACTGAAGCATATGCTTTTCCTAAATGGCATGAAGTTGATGAAAGTGATTCAATTACTCTAGATGAAACTCCTTCTCTTAGTGCATCTATTGTAATTGTTGATAAAGATGAAAAACCAATTGAATCATCTACATATACAGTTTCTAGTAATAAAGTAACTTTTGATTCTGGTGTTTCTGTAGGAGAACATGTAAAAGTTGTAACATATAAATATCAAACAAGCGCAGAAACTGAAACTTTAGATATAGATAACACTAAGTTTCCTGAGAACGTTAAAGTTGTACTTGAGACACTGGAAATTGACAATAACGAAAAACCTATTTCTAAACTTCAATTTGAATATCCCGAAGTTAAACCAAGTACGGACTTTTCCTTTAATACATCATCAGCAAAACAACAAAGTAACCAAGAAAGCAAGTTGAGAGTATTGAAACCGAAGTTTAGCGAGACAATTGGAACATTTAAACGAATTCCAATTTCTGCATAACAAAATGAAGAAATGTTGAGTAGGGCCTTCTCCCCTACTCTTCTTTTATTTAGGATTTCAAGGGGGAGTTATTAATTTATGGCTAATAATACTGAATTAAGAGCGTCTGCTATTCGGAAAAAGGCAAAGGAAGTAAATCAAAAAGAAACTTATGAATTTGAAGATAGTACAACATTAACCTTCTACCCTATTTTTACTGAGAAAAAGATTGAAAAATTGTTAGAAGAGTTTGCTTCTTTATTTAAACAAGCCAATGAGAAGGATATTGAGCTATCAGATAAGATGACCTATTATCTGACGTTATTGCAATGTATTAAACATTTCACTCATTTAGGTAAGGATATTCAAAATAACCTTGAGTATCAATTGGATTATCTTGATGCTTTGATTGATTCTGGTTATTTCAAGAAGATCACAGAAGAAGTTTTTGTACCCCAAGAGATACAAAAGGTATTTGAACGAATGACTGATGTGTTAGGTAAATATAAAATGATGGAAGACTTGATGAACGATGCTCAAAACAAGTTTTATGATTTGAAGTTAAAGAATAAAGAAGTGTTCGAACAGCTTGGAAATATTGGCGAGAAAAGTAAGCTTGTTCAATAAAGTGAGTTGATGACAATTGCCTACGTTCAACAATTTAAAAGAACTAGAAAACTATTTGAGTAGTGGTAAAGGTACAGATACCTTATTGAACAATGACAATATACAACAGGTCTTAATTAAAGAAGCCAAAAGACTTGAAGGTTACATAAAAGATGAATTAAATATTCACTTTCGTTCCTATCAGCCAAAAGTATATCAACGTACCGGAAACACTCTTGCTTCAATCTATGTAACTACTCCAAAAAAAGATGGCTTATATAATTGGTCAATAGAGATACGATTCGATAGATCTTTGGCTGAGCATCCTTCTGTAATTGGCAGTGATCAACCTAAAGGATATACCCCCTGGTTGCTGGAAGTTGGTTGGAACATTGAATCCAAAGTTGGATTTTCTAGACCAATGTTTACTGATCATCCAGGTACAAAATATATAACAAAAGCCATAAAAAAATTTAACAGTCATAATTCTTATGGACTCAAAATTGAAGTAGAGACAGACAAAGAAAAATATATGTAAAGGTGGTGAATTGATTGTCTAAAATTGATAAGAATATGCTACGTGATCGAGCCAAAAAATTACCAGAAGTAACAGATGATATGTGGAATAAAGTTAATAAAGATTACCGAGATTTGGTTGAAGAGTTTGTAAGTGTTCAAAATCATTCACCCCATACGAAAAAACAGTATGTCAGTGGTTTAAAACAATTTGGTTGGTATATAAACGATTCAATGAACAATAAGCCACTTCACAAAATTACAAAACGTGATTTCTTAAGATACGTTAGCTACCTGAGAGATAATCGCAAAATGTCGTCAAGTTCAATGAATTTTAAGAAGGCTTGTGTTTCAAGTTTATGTAATTATATTGAAAATGTTGTAGCTGATGAAGATGACACTTACAAACTTTTTAGAAATTTCACTCGTGGCCTCCCTTCTATTCCCAAAAACACAGTATACGAAAAGGTCAAAGTAACGTATGAAGAATACCTTGAAACGATGAAAGTTTTAGAAAGTGACGAGAATTATCTAGGGATGGCTTGGTTGGCAACTGCTTTTAATGTTGGTGCTAGGAGATCAGAAATATTTCAATTTAAAACTGAAATGCTGAATTATGAATTTCCGGAGAATGCAACTTTTATATATAGTCACAATATCCGCTTAAAAGGTCGTGGAGAAGATGGAAAGGTTGAGCCATATATGGTTAATCGTGAAGCCATAAAATATATGAAACTCTGGGTAGAAAAACGTGGTTATCAGCATGAATATATTTTCACGACCAAATATAATGGAGAAAATATGCAAATGTCCCCTTCTTGGGCAGATTACTTCTGTTCCAATGTACTCACTGATATTTTAGGAAGACGAATTAACCCCCATTTATTTAAGGCCTCTTGTGTAACACATCTATTAGAAACAGGCGTAAAATTAGAATTAGTTTCTAGGTATGTAGCCCATCACGAAAATGTAGCTACAACGATTGCACATTATGATTTGCGTGATTTTGAAGAGGAAAAAAATCAGATTTTCGAATAAAACTCCTCTTTTATTTGGAAAGGCTAGTTTGGTAATCTCATTCCCATCTTTATTACACAGTTCATTTCACAATGGGATCGAACACCAGAGGCGCTGAATTATGGTGCCTCTTTGATACAATTAAATACAAAAAGGTATTCCACCTTAATTTTGATGGAATATCTTTTTGTGTTTCGATTGTTTTCAACTTCTTCACTAATTAATAGTTTAAACAACAACTATACTATTAAGTTTATTAGCTTATTAACTTTGCTTCCTTTTTTTCACTTTCTTAATTGGAGCTATAATAAACAACTCCTCTATGGAAATTTCAAGTGCCTGTGAAATTGCAACTAAACTTGTATCTTGATGTGATTTTCTTGTGTCGAATTGTAATAATTTTTCTACTGGGATGTTAGTTAGTTCTGATAGTTGAGTGTATGACATATCGCGTTTTTGGAGGACTTCATTTAATCTTGGGGTAACATTGTAAATCATGGCTTCTCCCCTTTGCATATGTAAAGGTAATGACTAGCTCATTTGTCAGTGTCTGTTGGGTGAACAACATTATTTACTTTACTACTCTTATTCTAAATTACACACTAGACTTCTCTATGTATTTTTTATTACATATTACATTCCGAAAATATTACAGTCAATAAATATAACACTATTAAAATACTTGATTAGAGAAAAACTAATAAGCATTGTATTCATTTAAGATAAAAGATAACTTTTATTTTAACTAGCAAAACTAGTATGAATAATTAAATCCCCCTTTTGGTATATATGTTATAATATAACAAAAAACTATTGAGGTGATTCTTTTTGAGGAAGTTATTAGTTCTATCACTTCTTTTAGCTGTTGTAAGCTGCTCTCAATCTGTCAAAGGAATAGATAAAGATATATATACACAGGCTGAAGAATATGCCCAATCTGTTTATTATTTTTTTGAAAATCAAAATTCTGAAACGTTTGATTTAGAATATATAGATGAAATGTATGATTTTCTAAAAATTAAGACTAATAATAATCAAGAACAAAATTTAATAAAATACCTAGGTTCACTATATGTCTTACAGTCTTTGTATATAGCTGAAGATTTCGAAAATTCATCTCCTTCAGAAGAGACAATAAAGCAGATTAATGAAATTATAGATATGTTAGAAACTGAATATGAAATGAATATTAGAAACGATTAGACCTTCCATAGCAAATGGACGGTCTTTTTTATTTGGAGCGTGATTATATGTCTGATTTACGTATAAAAATTATTGGCACCCTGAACGAAACAAAGACCGTTACTCATATACAACAACAACTGAAAAGCATTGAAAAAAAGTTAAATCTTCAAATAGGCGTTGATACTAAACTAATCAACAATATTAGTGAAAAAGTACAACAACTTCAAGCTACTATTAATCAGAACTCAAAAGGTATTAAAATTATAGATGATCAAGTTGCAATTAAAAACATTGATACTGCCAAAAAGGGTATCAGGGAACTATACACCGACATAGATAAAGCAGTAAAACAGTATAGTACATTGGGAAATGTAAAAATTGGACAAAACCTTAATCCCGTTACAAAGGAGCTTGAAAACTTCACTCTTACTGTAACTAAAGCAGATGGAATTGTTGAAAAGTTAAAGTTTAACCTTGCCAAGATAGAAACTCCAGAAGGCTTGCAAAATGTATTCGAACTTGACAGTAAAAAGGTAAATGATGATAGAGAAAGAATCACCGAAAACATATTACAACAAGAGAATCAAATTAAAAGTACAATTAAAAAACAAAATGATAACTTAAAACATCAGTTAAATATATATAAACAGCAAGCTGAAGTCAATGTTATGAAACTGAAAAGAAAGTATGGAGATAGCGTTGACAACAATGAATTAAACAATTATCTATCTCAGGTGAACTCACTTTCCGAAAAAACTCCAAAATTGAAACAACAAATGGATAATTTGGACATGTCCTTTAAAAGAATTGGGGAAAGTGTTCAAACAGCAGCATCTCATACTCTATCATTTAGTGAGCAAATGAAAATTGCGATTACAAGGACAGGACTTTGGGGTATTGCTACAACCTCTATTTATGGAACTATTCGAAGTATCCAGCAAATGTGGGAAGAAATCAAACTTGTAGATGAAGCAATGACTGAATTGAAAAGGGTTATGGATGCAACACCAAAAGAATACAATGATCTCTTAAAAGAAAGCATTCAATTGTCCACTGAACTTGGAAATAACGTACATAACGTCCTAAAAGCTATTAACGGTTTCGCACGAGCTGGTCAATACACAAATGACCAATTATTAGCTCTAGCTGAAACTGCTACTGTTGGTTCCAATGTTTCAGAGCTTACTGCTAATCAAGCTATGAATAACATGATTAGTACAATGAACGTTTTTAAAATTGAAGCTCAGGAAACCATGTCTATCATGGATAAAATGAATGAAGTTGATAACAACTTTGCAGTATCAACTAAACAAATATCCGATGCTATGGCTCGCTCGTCAAGTGTAGCTAATACATATGGAGTTAGCCTTGATGAACTTATCGGAGATATTACAAGTATTGCTAGTGTGACATTTGAATCCGGCTCAGTGATCGGCAATAGCCTCAAGACGATATACTCCAGAATTACTACCATGTCAGAGGCTGAAACTGCACTTAATGATATTGGGATCGGGATAAGAAATCTTGATGGAACAACAAGAGATGTTTCAGATATAATTGGAGAACTTCGTGGTAAGTGGGATAATCTCACAAATACTCAACAACAAAACTTGGCTGTCACGTTGGCAGGCCGTTACCAGCTGAGCCGATTTATCGCAATGATGTCTAATGCTCAAACCGCTATATCTGCTACAGAAACAAGTATAAACTCTCAAGGAAGCGCTCTAAAAGAAAATGAAAAATACTTAGAATCTATCCAAGCTAAAATTAATACTCTTCAAAATTCATTTACATCTCTAAGTATAAGTATTGGAGAAAATGGATTTACAGACCTAATGATTAATTTTTTTGAAAGTCTAACCTTCATGACTAATGGTTTTGTTGATTTGACGGAAGCAACAAATGGATGGAATATAAAACTTCCATTACTTGTTGCTGGTGTTTATGGCTTATCTAAAGCATTTAAAGTATTATCTGTTGCTGCCAAAGGAGCTAAACTATCTCTTGGTTGGATTGGTGCAATTCTGGTAGGGTTAGAACTCCTTGGAACATCCATAGCTGGTTTAGCAAAAAGTAACGATGAGGCAGCGAACAGTTTTATTGATTCTGCAAAAAAATATGAAGATAACGCTTCTAGGCTAGAGACACTAATTCAAAAATACAATGACTTAAAACCACAAATTGATAAGAATAGTGATGCCCAAGCCGAATATAAGGATGTTTTGAATGAGATATCTCTAATTGCTCCTCAAGTAATCGAAGTAACTGATAAATATGGTGATTCTTTAGAAGTTAATAAGAAAAAAGCTGATGATTTTGTTAACTCACTAAGATCTATGTCCGATGAGCAATTAAAGAATGCAGATACACTCTTATCTAACAGTTTAGTGAATGCATATAATGACTTAGACAATTTGCATTCCAAACAAGCTAAATCAAGCAAAGAAGTTCAAGAAATGTTTAATTTTATTATCAAATATAACGAAAAATACGGCGTTTCATCATATACCGAGGCGGTTAATGAGTACCAAAAGCGCACTAGAGAAGAATTAGGTCTGTTTGGTGCTGCGGCACAAGAAGCATCTCAAGAGTTTATGAAATATCACAATATAATTCAGGGACAAACTAAAGACCTAAAAAAGTATCAAGAAACCATGGAAGAGGTTAACGAAGCCCAATCTAAAGTCGATGACATTAAAAACAGACTTAAGCATATTCAATTCTTATCAGGAGAATACCAAAACCTTAGCAATATTATAAAACAAACATTTGATAATAAAATAGCAACTGACATTTACTTTGACTTTGACAAATCACAGATAGAATCTCTAATTGCTTTTGGAGATGAATTCAATAGCAATAAAGAAAACATCAAAGAATATATACCCATTTTAGAAGAAGCAGGAATCACTCAAGATAAAATCGATCAAATTGTAACAAACCTTACTACTGATCTTCAGGTAAATTCTGAAGCAATCGGTGAAAATCTTGACGAATTAGATAAACTGGTCGAAACATTTAACAATGCTACAACAAGTATTCAAACACTCTCCTCTATTATAGAAGAATTAAATGAGGGTCATGGTTTATCAGCAGATAGTATAGCAACTATCATGGAAAAGTACCCTTCCCTACTCCAATATATCAATGATGAGGCCATACTTCTAGAACAACTAAAAATAAAACAAAAAGAAGAAGAGCAAGTTGCACTTGGCGTTCTTTATTCTAAGCTTTCAGGTAATGAGACATTCATCAATGAATCGTTACGAGGACATGAGACGTGGATAAATGAGCTTGTTGAAATGTATGGTATAGACCTAACACAATTCGCTACCTTAGCAGAAAAGAAAGCAGCCATAGAAGATAAATTAATCAACTCCATAGCTAAAAAATGGTCAGATTATTACGATGTAGAAACTCAACAATTTAATGACCGGGCTGCCATGTTATTTGAGACTGATCCAAAAATGGCAATGCGAATGTGGGATGAAGTCAAGGAATATGAAAATGTCGTCAATAGATTTAAAGATATAGTCCTAGATCCAATAGATATAAACTTTGATGAATTCAAAGCTAGCTCTCCTTCCAGCTCAAAATCTAGTTCGTCTTCAGAAAAAGAAATAGAGAAATATATCACGGATGAATACGCAAAGGCAATTGACAACTTAAGTGCTAAACTAAAAGAATCCGAACATCGTCAGTCTTCCCTTTCTGATACATCTGAAGAATACCGAAATGAGCTCCAGCAACAAATCGATTTACATAAGCAACAACAGTCTCTTACAGAAAATGAAATTAATCGTCTAATTTCCAATAAAAACACCCTTTTATCGCAAATTAAAGCGATGGGTGATTTTAATAAACTTAGCAACGAAAATAAAGATAAATATAATGAGCTCTCTAAAGAAATTGATGATCATGAAAAATCTATACATAGTCTTCGCTCTTCATACTTAGATACGCAAGAATCAATCTCATCATTAACCTGGGATCGTGTCCAGTCTGAAATTAACTCTCTATCTGAAGCCATTGACAAACTAGATTATCACATCGACCGATCATCTAAAGTTCAATCAACTTATAATGATAGTTCTGAACAATATCGCAGCGAATTAGAAAAACAAAATGAACTACTCTCAAAGAAAGAAGATCAGATTATTGAGCAACGTGAAACTATCAAATCATTAGTTAGACAAGAACAACTCTCTGCTGAACAACAAAAGGAATTAAGTGAACAACTAGATGACCTTTCCCTTGCTTATTGGGATGTTAAGAATCAAATTGATAGTGTCAATAGATCACTTCAAGAATCTCTATGGGCTGAAGTTACTGAATTAATTAAAGAACATACCGATGCTTTAGAAGATTTAGATCATGAATTAGCTATGTCACAAGAGAGAATGTCTTTATATGAGGAAGGTTCGAAAGAATACATCAGTGAACTTGAAAAGCAAATTAAACTCATTCGTGAAAAACAAAAAGAAACAAAGAAAGAAATGGCTTTGATTGAAGAACAACTAGAAAGCGAGAAGCTCACTGTTGAGCAAAAAGAAGAATTAAATGAGCAACTAGACGACCTCTCCCTCTCCATGCTTCAATATGAAAATTCAATTCAGGATGTAAACGATACATTAGATGGTCTAATACAAGAGCAGAAAGAGATAGTTTCATCCCTAGCTGAAGATGTAGTAGATATATATAAAGAAATATATGAAAAACAAAAAGAAGTCGCTTTAGAAGCAATTGATGATGAACTAGATGCGCTAGAAAAAAGCCATGATAGAAAAATCAATCTTCTTGAGGAAGAAGAACAGAAATATGATGACATCTATAACGCTAAAATAAAATCTCTTGAACAAGAGTATGCAGAAGAAGACTATGAAAAAGAACTTGCAGACAAACAAAAAGAACGTTTTGAGATTGAAGAAAGACTCAATAATCTCTCATTAGACAATAGTTTCGAAGGTAAAGCTAAAAGAGAAGAATTGCAAGAAGAATTGAATGAAGTAATTTCTGAAATTGAGCAGTTGCAACAAGATCGTAATAGAGATTTACGAAAAGAAAATCTTGAAGATGATCATGATGCAATTAAGAAAGAAATCCAACAGCAAAAGGACAAATATGAAGAAAGACTAGAAGATGACCGTGAATACTACGAACGAAAACGAGAAAAAATTGAGCGTCATTGGGAGAATGTCATTAATGATGAAAGACGATGGAATGAAATTAGGCGTATGGATGAGGAAGAATTACTTTCATTATTAAAAGAAGATTATGGTGATTTTGCAGACTTTTTTGATGACAATTCTAAAGTGATTGGTAAAAGTGTTAGTGAGAACATTACCGATAGATTAAAAGATTTACGTAGGGAAATAAAGGATACAGCAAGAGAAATTGAAAAATTGGCTGAAGAGAATGATATTGAATATAGCTCGTACTCTTCTTACTCCCATTCCCCATCTTCTTCCTCTAGTTCAAAAAATGATGATGAAGAGATCCGTAGAATTGCTCGTGAACATGATGTTGACTTAGTAATTGCTGAAAGTATGCACGAAACCAATAAACGACTTGGTTATGAAAAATATCATGAAGGCGGTATTGTGGGAGGTAATTCTGGTAGTCCATCTAGATTAACACAATTGGTCAATAAATTTCTAAATGATAAGCCTAATGAACAAACAATTACTGCTCTGAAAAATGAAGTTATGTCTCCCCAAAGTAACATTCTAGAAAACTTTGGATATAACGCAAAAAGGTTAACCACTTCCATGATTAGTTCAATTGGTTTAAATTCACGCCCCACTTCCACGCCAGTGCCAGCAGCAAATGTAAATAACCACTATATCTTGAATATTGATAAATTAACAGGTGATAAATCTGGAGCGAAACTATTAATTAAAGAGTTTTCTAAAGAGATGACAAAAAGAGGATACAAATAGGAGGTGATAGGATGTCAATAAGGTCTTCATTGGACTTTCAATATGATGGGATTAAATGTAGTGACATGGGATTAATTAGCATCTCCCCTTCTTCTGGATTATATAAAGAATCATTTTTACCTACCAGAGAAATACGTGAGATTCAAGTTAAAGACAACCCCTTCCCCTTCTTTCAGGGGTTCGATTACAAGCCATTGGACATTCCTGTCACATGCTATTTTGAAGAGACTTACAATGAAAATAAAATAAGAGAAGTATCTAGATGGCTTATGAAGGATTTTTATAAGCAATTAATTTTTGATCAACAACCAGACAAAATTTATTATGCTATGGTATCGCAAGATTCAGAAGAGATTCATAATGGTCTAAAGCAAGGGTATGTCACATTAACATTTAGATGTGACTCCCCTTACTCATTCTCCTCAATATATGAAACTGAAATGTACATCAACAATGGATCTGGTTCACTTCAATTTGAGAATAATGGTGATTTGATACTAAAGCCAAAATTTATAATCGAAAAAACTAATGATAATGGAGACATTTCATTTCTTAATGTAACAAATGGTGGTCAAGAAATGAAGTTCACAGAAATAACCAAAGGTGAAGTTTTGACAGTTGATTGTAGCCATAATGATATTGAAACTGATGTGCCAGGTACTTATAGATACAGTAATCATAATAAGTATTTCATGGAGTTTGGTATAGGAAATAATGAATTAATACTTACTGGTGACTTTAAATATAAATTTTTTTATGAATATACATTTTTAGGATAGGAGGTGACTTGTTTGTATCATGTTCATAATATAACCGAAAAGCCTAGAGACTTAGAATTATTCTTAGAAACTCCACAAGAACAAACAATTGCTATGTTATCAGAAGCATTTAATAAGAGCTGGTCATTAAAACTGGGGGGGATTAATGAAATTAACTTTCAATTACCTTTAACAGTAATCCAGAATCATGACCTTCTAGAAAATAAACACATAGATATGATCAAACATCGTCACTACGTATCAATTAAGATTGGTTCATTTGAAGAAAAATACTTAATCAAAACATTAAATAGAGTTTCTGATGGAGAAAATGACTATCTCAGTGTTAATGCTCAATTAAGTGCGATAGAGTTAGCAGATAAGATCATCAAAACCTATAGTGTTGAATCATATAATGCAACACAGCTACTAAACGATGGATTATCTACTTCAATTTGGTCGGTCGGTGAAGTAGATACTGAACTTGATGACATGTATAGATCTTTTGATATTACCAACGCTACAGCATTAAGTTTTATCAGTGAAGTAGCAAATAAATTTGGTGGAATCCTTGAGTTTGATACAGAGTTTAGAAAAGTACATCTACGAGCTCCTGAAAATATAGGTGTAAATCTAGGGTTAAGAATAGCTTATGCTCAATATTTAGAAACAATTGACTATGAAGAGAATTCAGGTGATATAGCCACTCTTTTACGAGTGACTGGTTCTAATGGAATATCAATTGAAGGTGTGACCGCTAACGGTCAACCGTATATTGAAGATTTTTCATACTATCTGTATCCATTTAAAAGAGATGAAAATAAAAATGTTATTGATTCTAGTCACTACATGTCTGATGACCTATGTAATGCAATATTAGATTACAGCGAATTATTAGAAGG
This sequence comes from Nanhaiella sioensis, assembly GCF_046557775.1. Lineage (NCBI taxonomy): Bacteria > Bacillati > Bacillota > Bacilli > Caryophanales > Bacillaceae > Nanhaiella > Nanhaiella sioensis. The sequence continues at coordinate 4,031,450 of NZ_JBKAEG010000001.1, read as the reverse complement.
AAAAGATATAGAGTTCTCTGAGTTTAAGCAACTTAAAATAGTTAATCAGGAAACATTAGCTAACCTTGAAGTTGAATTATCTGAGTTACAGACTGAATATGACATTATTCAAGATAGCATTGATATTGCTAATGCAGCTGGAGACTCAACTACAAGTTTAGTAACTCAAAGAAATAATAAGCAGCATGAAATCGATAGTAAACAGATTGAAATTGACTCCGTTCAGAATGAAATTGATTCAATCAACTCACAAATAACTACCCTACAACATGAGATTTCAATTGAACAAAATTTCACTGAAGATCAAATTATCGAGAGAAGTAAATTTGTAAATGAAAAGCTATGGGAAAACACTAGCATAACTAATGATGATGATTTACTTGAAGAAGCTAAAAAGATTCTTGAGGAAATGAACACGCCCAGTGTAAATATTAGCTTAAGTATCGTAAATTTCAAACAAATTGTTACTGAACAGAAAAACTGGAATAAGCTACACCTTGGAGAATTAATCACAATTGTTCACGATAAATTAAATTTAAACATTGAAGCTAGAATTACTGAGATTGATTATGATTTTGAAAATATCTCAATTAATATCACAGTTTCTAATGTAAGAAATGTGTTAAATGAAGAAGAGCAATGGTATAAAGACCTTAAAAATTCCATAGATAATTCTACCACAGTCGATCTATCAAAATATAAATGGGATAAATCAATAGAAAATGAAAATGCCATTCAACAGTTGTACAATGATGCAATTGATGCAACGAAAAGAAAAATTACTGGTGGAGTAAATCAGTCTGTTGAAATGACAAAAAGAGGTTTAATAATAAAGGATATTGAAGACCCTGCGAGTTATTTAATTGCTCAAAACGGTGTTCTTGCTATTACTAATAATAATGGTGAGGACTGGGACAATGCTATTACTAAAGATGGTATTATAGCTGAAAGAATCATTGGTGAGCTTGGACAGTTTGTAAAAGTTAATGCATCACAAGTATTAGTAAGTGATAGTCAAACAATTGGTGACTACGTAGATGAGCAAATACAACATTCAGATGATTACACTGATGAACAAATTACAGAAATGAATAATTCACTTTATGATTTGGAGGAAGATGTAGGAAAATTTTCTGATGACGGTTTTATTACATTTGCTGAATCTGAAAACTTGAAGATTAGCCTAAACCAGGTCAAATCCGAATCTACTGACTTCATAAATGTTGCGTCCTCATTGAATATAACTACTGAAAAAACAAATTATGAAGCAGAATTATCTTCATTAGAATTAGAAATTAACAACTGGATTAATCAATTATTATATCCTATAGCTGTCACATCGGATAATAGAAATAACATAACCCAAAAATTTGAGAATGTTCAAATCGCAAAATCAAAGTTAATCAATAAAATAGCAAGTGTCAGAGAAAAGAATGCTAATGATTATACGGATGAAAACGGAGGGTTTCCTTTTGGTAATTGGCAATATAGTGATACAACCTTAATTGACGGAGGACAAATTAAAACTGGAACTATTGAAGCTGAGAGTATAAAAGCTGGGGAATTGATAGGTTTTACTATTAAATCAAAACCTTCTAGTGAAGCAAACAGAGTCGAAATTACTAACAATGAGATTAAAGTTATTGCTGACAATGAAAAAAAATATGTAACGCTAGAATCAGAAGGAAATTCAGCTTTAACATTTTATGAGGAAAATAATGCTGGAGAAGAAACACGAGTTTTGAATTTATACGCTGGATATCATCCTACTATGGGGGAACTTAGTACCATTTTTTCTTATGGAGATTTGAGCTTATTTTCCAATAATCAAGTATATGTAGATGGGGTTACTGTTCCTACGGATGCTAATGGAGATATGAAAATGTATTGTGGTGGGACGTTTGATGTAAGTTCAACTGAGGCTGACATAGCCGGTTACGATGGAGTACAAATGATAGGTGATACAAATATATTAGGAGACCTTACTGTAAGGTTCTGGGGACACAAATCTAGTTCAGCCTTAACATCTTTAGGAGAAGTTTATCTATATGCATATGAAACACCAGAATATTTTTTTGGTGATATGGGTGTGAGTACAGTTGTAAATGGAAAATGTGTCATTGACATTGAGCCATTATTCTTAGAAACAGTAAATACTGACTTTGAGTATCATGTTTTCTTATCACCTTATGGTGAAGGTAACATTTACGTTGCTGAACGAAACAAGGACAACTTTGTAATAAAAGGTGACGACATGAAATTTAGCTATGAAATTAAAGCAAAAAGAAAAGGTTTTGAAGATGTCAGATTGGAGATTACTGGTGATTTTTAAACTAGGAGAAGATGATAATGAATAAGGCATATAAAGTATTAGTTAGGACTAGAGTAGGTATTGAGGAAAACTTTGTATCTGCATCTGAAAAAATGCAACTAGACTTAATAAAAAAAGAAGAAAGGAAAGAGAGATTTAAAGAGGATAAAGAAAAGTCTGAAGACATGTATAAATTGGCTAAAGAAAGAAGAATACAATTAAGAAGGTTAGATATGGGTAAAGAAATATTATAAAAATATGATGAGGTGGATTTTTAAATGATACCACAGGCAGATTCATTGAAAGTCGTAGAAATTTTACTAGAGGAAATTAAAATCAAAACTAAATCTGAAGCAGTACTAAAAACACAATTAGAACAATTATTTATTGAAAATGATAAGTTAAAAAAGCGACTAGATAGTATTTCAAACACTTCAGAAAGAGATTCTAAATAAAATATAGGTTTTATCGTAAATTAGATTGTGAATTAGTTTTACAATTATTGATATAACAACATTTAAAACAGTTGAGATTTCACAAATTTTCAAGAGATAGTCCTAGCGACTGTCTCTTTTTTATTGAAAGGAGGAGTACTCAATGTCACTGAAAGTCAAACCAGATTTCAGCCCATTCTTTAATAGATTTGAGAGAAGTAAGGAGCTTGCTTATTATGCTAAAGAAAACCAATGGAGTGAATCAGAATTCAAAGATGCATTACAATTACTTCACTCCATCTTCAACAAATCTGATGATTAATTAAACATATTCTCTAACTCTTTAAATTGCTTTTCAAGTCCTTTAATAGCATCATTATTCTCTAAATTTATACTAGATTTACAATGAGGGCAATCAATCTTAGTATTGGCTTTAAAAACTTTTCCTGCATCGACCTTGAATTCCTTTTCACAACCAGGACACTTAATATCTAAAAATTGCCCTTCAAATAATTTACTGATATCCAAATATTTACACCTCCCTCCACTGTTAACATTCAATATTTAGAAGTTATTTCCTTCTATATTGTTTCTTCATAATGAAATTAATAGTGTAATTAGGTGATGTTTTTATTACCAAACGTAAAAATTGGTTAATATTTATGGAGGAAATTCAAATGGAAAACAATGAGCCTTTAGCACACATCAGCGCTCTACGTGAAAAAACAAACGGTCACGAAAAAAGGATCGAGCATTTAGAATCTCAATCACAAGAAACCGTTAGAATATCAACTTTAATGGAGTTGCAAATCGAAACAAATAAAGAACAGAATCAACAAATGAAAGAGTTCAGTAATACTATGAAAAATATCGATGGGAATCTTACTCGCTTAAATGAAAATCAGGAACAGCTATCAAATCGGGTAACTGATATTGAAGAAACTTTAAGTGAAAGCAAAGTTGATATCAATAAAATTATTAAGATTTTGTTTCTAAAAATGGTATTACCTATTGCCGTAGCATATTTAATTTTGAAGTTTGGGTTGAAGTAAAAAATAAGGAGTGTAAAAATTGGCTAATTATTTCTATCTTACATTAGATACTACTGCTCCCTCAAATGCCACTATAAGTATTGAGTGGGGTGCTGCGTATACGACCGATCACCTAGTTACACTATCTATCGGTACAACAGACGGTGATACAGATGGATATCAAATGATGATTTGGGGAGACGTGAACACTACCTATGATAGTAGTGTTCAAACCGCCAAAGGTGACTCATCCTGGATTTCATACAACAACAGCAAGCAGATAAAGTTATCCGATGGTGATGAAAAAAAGTTTATTTATCTAAAAATTCGTGACGATGTATGGAATGAATCGGAGGAAGTTTCCGAATCAATCAACCTTGATACTACTATTCCTACTGTTACTTTAACAAATCCTGACGTTAGCATTGTCTCTAAAAATATCGGCAAAAATGTTGCATCCTTCTCTTTCTCTTCAGACGAAGACTTTACAGAATTCAAGGTGAAAGTAGTAAATGCTACTGGAGCAGCCCATGACACAGGCACTGAGATAGATACAACTCATGGATCAGTTAATACAAGTGGAGATGAAGGCTATTCTGCAAACACACCAATTAATGTTCAAGTCACAGGTGATGATATTGAACAAGCTTCTAGTGGTGACGGTCAAAAAGTTATCAAGGTATTCATAAAAGATCACTCTGGTAAATGGAGTGTTTGATAATACACATGGAGGTATCTACTGAATTATGCAAAATTATATCATAATAGAATTAGATACCACCCCTCCCCTATTTGACATTTACATGCCGCAATATACAACAAGAGACATTGAAAACGAAATTAAAATTGTCGCAAATGAAAAAATATCTTCTCATGAGATTTATGTAATTGATTCAAAAGGTAAAAGATTCGAATTTACTTTTCTCCAAAGTAGAGATAATGAATTAGTTGGTTACGTCACTTTTAATCAATTGTCTCCTGGTATTGCTACACTAAATGTTCAAGTAAAAGATCAAGTTGATAATGTTTCTGGTATATACAGAAAGACAATTGAAATAAAAGATGAGTTTGATAGAAACAGGATTATAGACATCGCTGACTCTACCGTTAATCTTGAAATTTCAGATGATATTAAGAGTTTAAAAGTTCAAGATTCAGATTATCTTAAGGAGTGATAGAACTTGAGAAACAGATACCAATCTGGAAATACAGTTTGGCTATCTTGTGAATTTGAAGAAGATCCTCAGCTAGTAAAATTAATTATATATAATTACAAGCAAGAAAAAATCGAAGAAATCACAAGTGTAGAAAAAATTGATGTGGGGATGTATAGATATCCTTACAAGACGATAGCAAATAAAAATGAAACATTGCACTATGAATGGTACGGAGAAACTGATGGTATCGTTAACTTGAAAAGGAAAAGTTTTTGCACTTCATTTTTATAGGAGGTGTCATTATGAATATTGGAGAAAGTATTATTTTTTATGTAGGCACAAAGAAAGTGCGAGGGACAATTGTAGAAATTGTTAATGAGAAGTACATAGTAGAATTAGAAGATTCAAGTACTGTTGTAGTAAATGACAGTCAGATAATTAGGTGATTTGATATGATAATTACAGATGGATTGATAGCATATTATCATTACCAAGAAGGATTTGAAGGCACTACTTGGAAAAATATTGCACCAAGCACTATTGGACAATTTGATGGAGTTGTTGATGGTGCAATATGGACTGATGATGGAATATTTTTTGATGCTCAAAAGGACATATGCCTTATTAGTGATATGCAAAATCTCTTGAATTTTACTATAGAAGTAGATTTTGACCCACTTACTGCTGATAAAAGTGGTAGAATATTTCATACATTTTCCTCAGATGAATATTATTATTTTGGAAAATCTAATGGTAAATATGTTACTAGAGCACAGAGAATTGATACTTATGGGGACTGGGATATTTTGAGGAGTATTCCAGATGTACCTGCAAAATTTGTCCTATCTTTTAACAATGATAATAATAAAGGATTAACAATTTATAGATTTTTAAATGGTGGAACATGGTCAACATATAAAGAAAATATACCTGCTGAAATATTTCAAGGATTTGCGATTGGAAAACACCCTGATTATAGTTTTTATGATTATGATGGCACAATATCATACCTCAGAATCTATAACCGTCCATTAAGTGAAGAAGAAGTTTTACAAAATAACTTAGTTGGAAAAGATATTGGATTAGAAGTTTCTGTCCCAGAAGCACCGAAAGTAGTTAATTTCCAATTAGATAAACAAAAAATTAGCGATGAAAACGGGCAGGATATATCGCAAGTGACGTTTCAATTTGATGTAGACGTCACTGAGTGGAGAATCAACGTACTAGGAACATCACAAGACACAGGCACGATCGCAGCAGATGGTGGAAACGTCAGCTCTAATACTGAAATTACAGCAGAAATTGACTACACCGAACTCTACCAGGAAGGCCAAAATCGGATCAATATTTATGGTAAAGATGCAGATGGAAATTGGACAGAATACGAGGACTGAGGTGATAAATTTATGAATTTACCTCCAAGAAAATATCGATATCGAACCTTTGTTAGTGATAAAGATGGTTTATCACAAAAAGACTTTTTACTGATTATATCGGTTGGAGTCTTTTTTCTTTTTGTGTCAGTTGGTCTATTTATGATTCTTGTTAATAAGAGATTAGATGAAATGTACCTTGAGTTATTAGATATAGTCACACCTGTAGTTATTGGCGTTACTACTGGTATCTTTGGTGTGCAGATTACTCAAGAGATACGTAAACCAAGAGGTGATCCAACAGTGTCAGAGTCAGAACAAGCTGAGGAAGTATACGAAAATTATGATGATGAAGGGAGAATTTAATTATGCCTTATAACTATATTGTAGATCATATTCCCAAAAACACTCCATATAACCGAAGACCTGCTTATCCTATGACACCTGAATACATAACAATTCATAACACAGGAAATCCAAAATCGAATGCTAAAGGTGAGCGAGGCTGGCTAACAAATCCTAGCAACAAACGCACTGCCTCTTATCATATTGCAATCGATGAATTCGATGCAGTAGAATGTCTCCCTTTAAATGAAAGCTCATGGAATGCTGGTGATGGTACATATGGTAAAGGAAATCGAAAATCAATAAGTATCGAAATCTGTGAGTCGGGTAATTATCAAAAGACATTAAGAAATACTATCGAATTATGTGCAAAATTGCTCCATGCACGTAATTGGGGTGTAGATAGAATGAAAAGGCACTATGACTGGAGTTCAAAGGTATGCCCTAGGCTAATGTACGACAATGGTAAATGGACTGGCTGGTATTGGTTTGTTGGTGAGGTACAAAAAGAGTTAGATAGTTTAAAGAGAAAAGCAAACACAAATATAAAAGGAGATGAGGACAAATTGGAACTAGATGATTATAAAAATGGTGTTTTGGCAGACTCGTTGGAAACTTTAAATGATAAAGGATGGTTGTACCCAAAATGGGCTGAAAAAGCTAGGAAGAAAGAGTTAACAGTTTCTGAATTATTGTGGCTTAACACTGTTGTATTGTCACGGGCATTGAATAAAAAGGAGGAGAAATAATATGGATGCGATAAACTGGGTTGAAATAATTCAAGGTGCTTTATATTTGATTGTTGGTTTACTAGTTCCATTTGTATTAACATACATAAAAAATAAGAATCACACAGAGAAGTTTAATAGCGTGTTAGAATATGCTGAGATTGCAGTTAAGTTTGCTGAACAGTATTATGATAAATACTCAGGTGAGACTAAATATAAACATGCTGCTAATTGGCTATCTGAAAGAGCGAGTCAAATTGGTATTAAACTAAGTGAAGAAGAAGTCAGAGGTATTATTGAGGCTACACTTAAAAACATTAAGATGGAATATGAAGATACCTGGAATTCCAGCATGGGATGAATAACTTAATGATTTAAAATATATAAAAACTTTTTCAAGATTCTTCAATACATTCTTAGATTAAAAGATAAATAAACTACAGACTACAGAATTTATTTTTAAGATGGCTTACTAAGAAAACAAGTTAAGTAGTATTAATACTATAAGTTGTTAAACATCTTTTCAATTCAAAAGAGAGGATAGTATCCTAAATAGAACTATCCTCAATTAATTTTATTTACTAGCTTCTTTAGCCCCTGTTTTATCAGCAGGAGTCGGGTAGCTCGGCCAATCCCACTCTTTTGTAGTACCATACATCAATTTGTCATTATTACTAGTATCTCTTAAATCTTTTAAACCAACTGCATGTCCAAATTCGTGAGCTAATATTATTTTTCTATCGGCAGTGTCATAATCATTATACCTTGGAACATTGATATCCATTGTCCAACGAATGTAGTGACCTTGAGAATTAGTGTCACGTCCATAAAATTGAGCTATTGTGTCACTATCAGGTTGAGTAAAGGTTGAAATGTAACCTACTCCATTTCCTGAAGAATTGTGATAAAAACTAACGTCAGATGAATCCCATTTTGCCGCTCCACCTAAAATCTCATTATACAAACTTCCACCAATAGTTATTTTTGGATTTAATGAAAAACTATCAAGAGAAGTGCCCGCATGACCATTAAGCTTCAAAACCCATCCTTCGGACTCACTTCCATCGGGACCGCTTGTATGAGCAGATGAAATGCTTGGTGACAATATTAATAAGAAAACTGTTGCAATTAAAGCAAAATAGTTTTTTCTCATTTATTTCTCCTCCTTTTCAATTTTATCTATTTCTTTAACTAGTTTTTTAATGAATTTATCTTCTTCAAAATATTGTTTCTTAGTATTCTTTACTTCTTTAACATTTGTGGTGATATCATTTAGATACTCATCCGCCCATGCCTCTTTTACAACTTCCTTCTCCTTTATTTTATAAATGTTAGCTTCGCCACTTCTTATCCAATATCTATTTGGATTTTCTTTAGATTGCCCCATGAAAAGAATAACTTCTTCACCTGGTTCAAATAATTCCATATTATTAAAAATAAATTCACTATTACCTTCTTGAAGTATATTGATATTATCTAATTGTTCACCATTACCTTTAAAAACCTCAAGCACTGTTGCATTAAATATTGTTGCTGGTGCTGGTTTTGATAATTCTTCATCTAGAGCATCAATTCTAACTTTTGCTATTAGGTCAGATATCTCAACAGATTCTTGGAAACTATAAACTTCCACTAGTCCGTGAATCTCTGTTTTGGTTTGTTTTACCTCAGTTAGTTCTGATGAAGATATTTGTTCAATTTGAATCCCCGAAGCATCTTCTTTATTAAGAAGCAAACTCGAGGAAAAAACGGTAGCACCAATAATGGTAGCGCTTAAAATAAGACCTCTTTTTTTATTCTTCAAAACTATCTTCCTCTCATAATAAAATTGTTATTTGTAAAACTAATTGTAAACAAGAGACTATGTATTTGAGGTTATTCCTAAAATGTATGATATAACCTTCTACCTACCACTCCTTTAATATTAAATTACTAATACATATGTAAGACGAATAAAGTTGAAATTTGTCGCACTTTTGTTAAAAAAAAGATAGAATTATTAATATACCTGTCGAATAATATGTTTTTTCAGAAATCGACATACAATTATTGTCTTGTAAAGAGGTGACTCCATGGATAAAAAAACTAAAGATATTCTTCACTTATATGATGTTTATAGTAATAGAATTTTAAAGTTTATTTATACACTTACTAATGATTATCATAAATCTGAAGACTTAACACATGATACGTTTGTAAAAATAAATAACTCATTGAACCAAATTAGAAATATGGAAAAAATCGAAACATGGATATTTCAGGTTGCCCATAATTTAACCATGGACTATTTAAGGAGACAAAAAATAAATTTCTTTGAACGTCTTTATCCACAATCAATAGAAAAAGAATCTGCCCCTTCTACAGAAAGTATTATCATAAAAAGTGAAAGCTTCGGAGACTTGTATACAGCTCTAAAAAAGCTTAAACCTACATATCGGGAAGTTATTATTCTTAGGAAAATAGAAGAATTGTCAATAAAAGAAACGGGTGAAATCTTAGGATGGACTGAAAGTAAGGTAAAATCTACTTTATCTAGAGCAATGAGAGTACTACATAAAGAATTATCAAAAGGAGGATATGATTATGAGCAATCGTCCTGAGGAGTATCCATTTGATCAGGTAAAAAAACTGGATGAGAGCATACATTGGGATACTCAAAAACAAATCGAGTTAAGACAGAGAATAGAGAAAAGTTTAAATAAAACAAACAAAAGGCACAATTATGTTTTCAGAGTCCTTCCACTGGCTGGCTTAGCAATAGTATTTTGTATTATTGGTATATTGTTAGCACCATACATATCTGAAGAAGAATTTAATAAACTGGGGAATGCTTCTACGCCTGTGGAAAATACAACAGAGGCTGCACTAAGTGTTGAAGAAGTACTTAATAAGGATTCTGTTATATATTATGTGAATTTAGATGTTACAAAAGGATCAGAATGTAATTTCTACCTAAATAATGTACATGGGGGTTACAACTATAAATACAAAGTATATGCTCCTGATGGAAGTTTAATTGGAGAATCTACTACTGCGGACACTCAAGAGAGGTTGTATGCAGTTGACCTGAGTAAATACGGTTCTGGTAGATATAAAATAAAGGTATATTCTCAAGCAGGTAATATTGGAGGACAATATCAATTGAGAGTAAGAAATTATTAAGAAAAAGACTAGAATAAAAGTATTATTTTATTAGTTGAATTTCTTTGTATTAATTATATTTACAAAATAAAAGATTTTTTTCATACATAATTATCCTGTTTTAGATGCGCATGAAATAGAAGAAATTAACAATACAATCCTGGAGTCTATGGAGTTTACACAAGAAGTGACTGTAACGTATTTTGAAGATGGAGCTTTTAAACCATGCATGGGACATATTCATTTTGTAGATCATCTCAACAAACATATAAGAGTAGTGGATAAATTTGAGGAAATACACAGGATTAAATTTGAGGATATAATAAACGTACAAATAATATATCAGCCCCACATGCTTTGCAGGGCTGTTTTTTCATGGAGTGAATATCTTGCTGTATTTTATATTATGCAATTGTTATATTTTGTATACGTAATTTTATATAGTACGGTGATGTACCATATGTATAGTTCCAGCTTTTCATTTTTGAAGAAACTGGGACTAATCGACTCACTAATCAATATGTTTCCTTTGAATAATTGGAACATTATAGACAATTGACAGTTGCATATCTAAGTAGTCAGACATTCATTAAATACAAGGGATGTGTTTTTACATCTTAATATTTGAAAGGAATGAAATTACATGTCTAATTGTGGGTGTAAAGGAAAAGGAAACAGTGAATTATTATGTAAATGTGATAATACACCTATAACTTTCGCAAGCGTTAATGTTGGAGCAGATCCAACAACTTTTATATCGTTGACAACCGATAAACTACTCGTTACTGAAAAGGATTGGATTGCAAAGATTGATTCAATGGTTGTCATACAAGCTGATGTAGCAGATGGTACGTCCCTCCCCCTTATTTTATTTTATGAAATTGAACGTATTACAGGGAATACTACAAAATCATTGTGTAGGTACGCAGTGAATGACAATAGGGATGGACAATATACACTAACCCCTAACAATACTGTATGTGATGAACCAGGACTAGGATGCCATCAGTATCGATTATCTGTCACGGGTCTAATTCAACAAGGAGTATCACTTACTTTCAATTGTAGATGTATCAACGTAACTACATTTCAAAAAAGGTAAGTAAACATAAGAAATGCCCTACTCTATTCAAAGAGAGGTATCTTGAAAGACTTCTTCTGTTAACATGAGAGCATCATACAGCTTGACTTCATGAATAATGTCCTCATCCACATTATCAAGCTTAATACTTGGTGTTGTTCCTAATACACCAATATTCAAAACACTTCCATCTAAGTTATCAAGTGAGTTATCTTGTCCAATTGAGTAAGTAAAAATAAGATAAACTAAAGTTGCTGAAATTATAATTAACAATATTTTTTTCATAAAAGTTGTCTCCTAGTTTTTGTTTATAACGATAAAAATGTGGTAGTATAGATTTTGTCTATTCTACCACATTTTTTTAACATATTATTTAGCTACTATTATATTTTCCGACTGAGAAACACATTTAAAATGGTTTGATGTACTTGTAGCAGTGAGGCTTATAGAAGCAAATTTAGCATCTAGACCTCCGGTTAAACTTCCGCTAGTTGTAGCGTAATTATAGAAATTTCCATCTGCTAAATACCAAAGTGTATACTCTTCGTTTAATGCCTTCGCACTAGCTGTCACCCCCTGTGTATCAATCTGTTCCAGTCTCTGTATAATACACATCCATCGTTTTAATGACCGTTTCATCTCCTTCAGGCAAATCGACACTGTTACTAATTGAATAAAGTTGAACAAGCTCCCCTACTTGATTTACCTCAAAAGTTATTAAGCTTCCGTTGTTTTTAACACCCTGTGTATCTATCAATACTCCATCAATATATAATTCAAGTTTAGATGTAAAGGTGTCTCCTACTTTATCATGGGCATAAACAACAATATTCCTTATATTTTTTTGTCCCCATAAATTTTCTTCGTAATACGCTGAGTTACCTCCACATTCACTTCCCCCGATGCATACCTCCTTTTTATACATTGCAAGTAGGACTTCTTCTTCAACCGTTTCTTCCGTAACGTACGCGTCTATAGTTGCTATAAACGTTTCATCTCCCTGTTTCAGGCCATTCTCATGAACAGAATAGAATCTAATGTAACTTCCTTCTCGTTCCACGTTATAGATTAAAAAACTTCCCTCTTCAAAAACAGCTTGACTATCTACCAATTCACCATCGATATACAGTTCAAGGTTTGCAGTTGAGGTTGAACCTACTCTATCATGAGCGTAAACAATAATTTGTTTAATGTATTTTTTTCCCCACAAATTCTCTTGGTGATATTCAGAATTACCGCCACATTCTGTTCCTCCAATACACACTCCAGGTTCATAGCTAGCTACTTGAATAGGAGCGTTAGTACTTTCCATTGCAATAGTATTCTGTGAATCTGTAAAATTATTTCCGTTTGCAAAACTAACACCAGAGAATAAAAGCATTAATATAAAGCATGACATGACCACTTTTTTCACTTCAACACCTAACCTCTCCATTTTTTTTGAAATAACAATTAATTATACCATTTATGTAATATTATGTGTTTTTTATTTTACCAATTTTAGGTTACTCATATTTGAGTGTTCTTTCACTATATTCTAGATTTGTTTACTAACCTAAATGTCCATTAAGTTTATTAGGAAAATGATTTATTTTACCCAGCACATTTATACAAGCATAACTAACATAACTTATATAAAATAAAGTACACCCTTTATTAAACCATCCACTTCAAGCGTTTGATTGGTTGTTTTTAAAAGCACTCAATAGATGAGTGCTTTTTGACTTTCTCACACTTACTCAAATGTCCTCAAATCTAATACCTTTTACTTTTTATTTATGTATTATGTACTTTGTAAAGCACAAAATTAAAAAGCCCTATACCTGAGAATAGGGCTTTTGAAATCAATTGGGAAGACTAAATATACCCAGAGTATATGATATGTGCTCCCTCCCCATATTGTGTGGGTAATGGAGTCTATTCATGGTAGTCAATTATTGTGTTTTATTAATTATATAAAACTATGATCCTAATGCATTTATTCACGATAAAATTGTTATTTTATTGTAAATGAGTGTTTCCTACTCAATATATTTATTCTCTGCTAAAGGTTTATGGATGTAACTAAAATGAGAAGACCCTATTTAAAATGAATAGGGTCTATTAAAGGTTTATAATAGTGTTGAAAAAGTTTGTCCAATTTGACAGCCACTCAGAGCTTACTTACATTGGTTAATGAAACCTTGGTGTGGAATTCCCTTATCTTCAAAAACTCGCTTAGTATATAGTGGAGATAATCCAAATTGTCTATATATTTCGTTCAAAGATAAATTTTTAATGAAATGAAGGTCATATAACAACTCAAAGTCTTTTTCTCTTTTCAATCGTGAAATTTCTTTTAACTTTAATAATTCCACATTATACTTATTGAACAATATCTCCATGTCTTTTGTTTCAATGCCAGTCTCCTTAAAAATCTCATTTGGTGTCATTAGCATTTCATGGTTCATCTCAATAAGCTTGTCCAAACTTGCTACATGCTTTTGCCAGTTATAAAGGTGTTTACCACCCTTCCATTTGGATTTGGGTAAATCAAGATTTGATTCCGCATAGAAAATGAAACTTTGGTCTTGACTAATGTATCAATTGCTTCTTTCCCAAAATCTTTTTCCCCACCTCGAGCAAGTGAGTAAGCCTCATCTATAAATAAGATCCCTCCCATAGCACGTTTAATAAGCTCGCGAGTTTTTTGTGCAGTATGCCCAATATATTCTCCTACTAAATCTGCCCTCTCAGCCTCAATCAGATGTCCTTTCGATAACACATTCATACGAACAAATAGTTTCCCCAATAATCTGGCAACAGTTGTTTTTCCCGTTCCAGGATTACCTTTGAACATCATATGCAGCACTTGTTTACCTGGTTTTAGCCCCTCTTCCTCACGTTTCTTATTAATAAAAATCCATGCATATATTTCTTTAACAATCCGTTTGATTTCTTCCATTCCGACAAGAGAAAGAAGCTCATCTTCAATTTCTTTAAGTATATTATGTTGAGAAGGGAACGGCTTATTATATACATCAGTTTGTTGATGTCGTTTAACCTCAATTTTCTTTTGTTGATTATTAAGTATAATATTGATTTGACCATTATTTTTCATCGTCATAGGTTGATTCAAGCGATTTCACCTCACATTCATTACTAGTATACGTACGAAAAATAAAATTGTGACAAATGCCTATAACAAAACTCCATATGTAATCATATTAACTGTAATAGCAAAGGAAAAGTGGTGTATTTTGTTTATAGCTTATTAACAAATTTCTGCAATTTTTTTCTTAAATTCATTATCAACTATTAACCCGTCTAATTTGTCAAACTTAAAGCTATAAAATAAAATGACATTAAGGTTTATTATATTTTTGTACAAGTAACACATGTAAATAGCAGTTTACTCCAGTTAACACTGAGGATTTCAATAAGATAGTCTCGGTTACACCTGGAAGAACATTGGTGAAAAATTTAAAAGGATAGGTAAGAGTATCGATTTATTTTTACTACTTTAATTCAATCCACACCAGAACCTATAACAACTAACTTTTTAAGGCTAATATTATCAAACAAAGTGTTAAATTATTTTTGACCCTCCCCGACCAGAGGAATTAGTCTCGAACAGGTTTTAGTACTTGTTGCCAGAGATCGCTCGAAAGCACTGTCTCCATGGTTGCTTGTATGGGGCGTGTTATGAAAACACAGATTGATATTATGATTAGTTCTAAGATGACACCTGACAACGTACTCGTCACAGACGCTTGGAGAGGCGATAAAACATATGCCAAAGAAAAAGGATTTGAAACATTATAGAATTAAAGCTAATGATGGTACACACGTTATTAAAGGTCTATACCATATGAAAATTGTAAATAATATCCACTTTCGTATGAAACAATGGATTGTCCGTTTTAAGGGTGTAGCTTCAAAATACCTTGATCACTCCCTTGCTTAGTTCTTATTTGTTGATAGTCGTAGTAACGAAAGTACAGAACACAATAATAATGACTTTTTATTAACATCATTTGTATTTGAAATGACAGACACTTATGATAGTTTACGCTTGTCAAAATTCAAGTCTCAACGAGTTGGTTATCAGAACAAGAGTTCATTAGGATATGAAAAAAATTAATTGATACATACAATAAATAAACTCCAAAGAACGAATGATTGTAGATTAAAAAAACTAATTCTGTAAAAAGGTGGTGTTGGGACTATTGAGTCAAGTCGCTTTGAAAACAAAAATATATTTTGGGCTTTCTGTTACCATTTTTCTTATCGGTCTTCTTTCTTGGGTTCCTTATTTAGTATTTAACATCCAAGAACCTTATGGGGTGTTAACGTTATTTCTTAACCCAATAGGATTTTATGTAGGCTATTTATCTAAAAATAGATTGATAGCATTAAGCAATTTATTCATGGTCTTTAGTTTTGTTCCTGTTTTAATATTTGTTTATGTGACAAAGGGGTATATTCCAATGTAAGTATGATAGCCTTTTTGAAGTAAATTAAACATGAAAATCTTATAGTGGCGGCTTCCATAAATTTTATTCAATTCAACTTTAAGATTAACACAGCCATAAAATAAAAAATGACACCATGATAATGGTCTCAGCAGTTCAGTTATTGTGGTGAATTTTTAACATTGCATTTAGATGCATAACTTAAACACCCCTAATATGTCATAAACAGGTTTCATCTCTACCCATGACTTCCCTCTTTTTAATTTGATTAAGAGTGATCATCAAACCAGTAAGTCCCGCAGTCAAGGAAGGTGGAATACTCCAACTAGAAAACCCCAGTATCCTGAAAATAAAGATAAAGAGAAAAAGCATCGGAAATCCTACTAATACATACTATTAAAGAAACGTACAGTGCTATTTTATTATTTTTCATTGCACATCTCCATTAATGAATGTGAAAAGCAATAATTTATCATTCGATAAAGGTATCGTGAAACCTATGTATGCTTGCTTATTCCTTAGTAGAAAAACAACAATCATTACGAAAACAGCTCGTTCAAAAAAAATAACCTACGTTAATTAGTAGGTTATTCTTACAATTTATTCAAAATCTATTTGAATATTTTTTTGAGGTGCAAAGGTTGAGATCGCATGTTTATAAATTAATTGCTGTTTGCCTTCTGTCTCAAGCAAAACAGTAAAATTATCAAATCCTTTTATTTGTCCTCTCAATTGAAATCCATTTAATAAGAAAACTGTTACAAATGCTCCATCTTTTCTAACTTGATTTAAAAATTGATCTTGAATATTAATTGATTGCTTCATAATTTCGTCCTCCTCTTTTCTATATATACATAATTATTCGCTTAAAGTTTGAGCTTTCCTGCTATGTAATCGAAAATATCCGTTAACTTTTCATTAAGATGACTAGTATCAGTCATATCAAACCATTCAATGTCCATCTTGTTTCTAATCCACGTTAACTGTCGTTTGGCATACCGTCGTGAATTTTGCTTTAAGCTATCTTTCGCATCTGCTAACGTTATTTTGCCGTCAAAATGCTCATATAATTCTTTATAACCTATCGCTTGAATTGATTGGCAATTCCTTATGCCTCTTTCATAAAGATCATGAGCTTCATTCACAAGACCTTGATCAAACATAAGGTCCACGCGTGCATTGATTCTATCATATAATTTTGCTCGATCCATGGTTAATCCGATAAGTGCATTATCATATAATATATCTTGTTTCTGGTCTTGTTGCAACTCAGACATTGGTTTACCCGTCACATGGTAAACTTCAAGTGCGCGTATAACGCGTCTCACATTATGTGGGTGAATCCGTTCAATACTGAGTGGATCAACTTTTTTTAGTTCATTATATAACGAATGTGCTTCACCATTATCAGCTTTTGCTTGTAAGCGATTACGATATGAAAGGTCAGTCGGTTGACTGGAGAATTGGTAATCATACAAAACCGCTTGAATGTATAAACCAGTACCTCCTACAATCATCGGAAGCTTCCCTCGTGACTGGATATCGCTAATTAAACCTCGAACGATCATTTGAAATTCTGCTACAGAAAAAGATTCATGAGGATCTTTAATATCAATTAAATGATGCTCGATCCCTTCCATCTCTTCTCGTTTTATTTTTGCAGTACCAATATCCATTCCCCGATATATTTGCATAGAGTCACCACTAATAATCTCCCCATTTAACTTTTTCGCTAGCTCTATGCTTAATTTTGTTTTTCCAACAGCTGTCGGACCTACAATCACAACAACTTTTTGTTCTGTTTCATTCAACTAATGATCACTACTTTCTATATCTATTGCAGTCAAATCATAACATATCCAATTTTGTTAATTAAACATTCATATAGTATAACCAAAAATGAATACTTTTTAACAACTCTACACAATAATTTTATATTCTCCAGACATGATAACGCTTTCGTTATAAATCACTAATCACCTTATATTAGCAAAAATCTTTTAAGCAAACGTGAATGTATAAAAGTAGAGAATAAGACCATTTTACATAAAAGTTGCAAAAGGACAGCGTGAGTCTCTCCATTATATTTTTCATTTTTTTTAGGCTAAGGTAGATTTGCTCCCATTAAGCTAAACATGATGATATATAAGCTGTTTTCACAATGACTGATGTTTATCGAACAAGAACGATACACGCAATTATATAGCTCGCAGGTTATTCCTTAAATAAACAGCGCATTGAATATCTAATTTAGTATGGGAGCAGCACAGTTTACGACTAGGGTCGCAAAATAATCAACATTCTGGAGACAAAAGTGTTTATTGACTTTTGTTGAGTCGGCATAGCACTATTATATTAGCCTTGTTAATTCTTATTACTCATTGTTTAAACTTACATAACTCGTTTAAACATTTTTTCCATTTCATAGGTCGTATAATGAATGATGATTGGTCTACCGTGTGGACATGTAAATGGGTCACTCGATTGTCGAAGCTGTTCAAGTAAAGAAAAAATTTCTTCCTCTTTAAGATGTTGATTAGCTTTAATCGAAGCTTTACAGCTCATCATAATCGCAGCTTCTTCACGAAGTTTTTTTACATCAACTTTTTGCATTTGTAGCACTTGCTCAATCATATCCTCTATGATCGTTGTCTCATCTCCTACTGGGAACCAAGTCGGGTGAGATCGAACGATAAAACAATGGTGTCCAAAAGGCTCTAACAACACCCCACATTGGGCTAACTCTTCTTTATGCTCATTTATTAGTACATATTCATCTTGTGAATATTCTAAAGTTAGTGGCAACAACAGCTGTTGAACCTCTGAAGTTACTTGACCGACTTTTTCACGATAGTATTCATATTTAATTCTTTCTTGAGCAGCATGTTGGTCGATAATATAAAGACCTTGTTCATTTTGAGCTAAAATGTAAGTTCCATGCATTTGGCCAATAGGATATAGTGGTGGGACACGTTGCGTATGATCTGTAACAAAATCATCCAAATCCGTTAATTTTTCTTCCTCTATCTCAGAAACATCGTTATCATTATCTAGTTGTATTCTTTCTGGTTCAAGTGACGCATGATAAGCACTAATTTCATCATGCATAAACTCATCTTCATTTTCCTTAATGACATTAACCACGTTTTCACTTTGTGAATGAATACCTGTTTTCTTTTCTACAGGCAAAACAGGCTCACCATGTGTATCGTTACTTAATGCATGATGTTCCAACGTAAAATCTTGTTGAACTGTTCGTTCTGTTCTCTTTGTAAATGGGTTTGCTTCAGGAATGAGCTGCTTAGTTTTAAATTCTTTTTCAATCTGTGATCCTATTAAGTCGTTTAGCTCAGACTCCTTACTAAGTCGCACCTCAAGTTTCGAAGGATGGACATTTACATCTATTAATAAAGGGTCCATGTTAATTTCCAATACAATAATTGGATATCTACCGATTGGTAGTAATGTATGATAACCGTTTTGAATTGCTTTCACAATAGAGTAGTTTTTAATATATCTCCCATTTATCATCGTAGAGATGTAATTCCTAGATGCTCTCGTAAGTTCAGGTAATGAAATGAATCCCTTCACCTCAAAATCTAAAGATTGAATCGATATTGGAATCATTTTCTTAGCAATAGATACTCCATATATCGCTGCTATTACTTGTTTCAAATTACCATTACCATTTGTTAAAAGTAGTTTTTTTCCATTATGGATTAATTTAAATGAAATTGATGGGTATGCTAAAGCTAGACGATTAACGATATCAGTAATATTACCTAACTCGGTATTGATCGTTTTCATATATTTTAATCTAGCTGGTGTATTATAAAACAAATTAGACACTGTTATATCCGTGCCTTTACGACTATCAGTACGATGATGACTAGCGAGCTCACCACCTTTAATTGAAATATACGTACCCGCTTCTTCACCAGTACTCGTCTTCATCTCTAGCTCGGATACGGAAGCAATACTGGGTAATGCTTCACCTCTGAATCCAAGCGTCCGTATTCTAAACAGGTCATTTTCATCTATGATTTTACTCGTAGCATGACGTGAAAAAGCCACAAGGCAATCATCTGGTTCGATGCCATCCCCATTATCAATCACTCGAATTTTTGCTAATCCTGCCTCTTCTAGTTCAATTTCGATAACAGTGCTATGCGCATCTATTGCATTTTCAACCAATTCTTTTACAACTGAGGCTGGTCTCTCAACTACTTCCCCTGCTGCGATTTTATTAGCAAGCTGATCATCTAATTCAATAATTTTCCCCACAATATCACCTCCAATCTTATCTTTTATAAAGGCTCTTTTCGTAAATTTAGTAGCTATTTTCACAAAAAACAGACAGCATGCTGAGTTTATGAAAGCAATAATTGTAACAATTAAAGAGATGCCCCACGAGCACAAGATAGATACGCGTTTATATCTTAGAGCGAAAAGCAACAATCAATGGGAAACTGCTAATCAAAAAAATACGAAAAAATGCAGTCTAGACTGCTTGAAAATTGTTTATGAACGCGATTAACTCGGTTAGCTTGCATTTTTCGTTTTGTCCACTTATAAAAATCACTTCAATTTCTTTTGAATTTCATATAATTTATTTATTGCATCCATAGGTGTCATGTCTAGTAAATCAAGTGATTTTATATCTTTTAACATCCGCTTTTCTTTCGTAGAGAGTTTTTCTTCAATTTTATTTGTCGTTTCTTCTTGAACAAATAATGATAATTGTTCTTTAGGAACAGCATGCTCCACTTTAGTATTAGGTTCTGATTCACTTGCTTTTTCAAGTATAGCTAGTACCGATTTTGCACGATCGATTAAAGCGTCTGGAAGATCAGCTAATTGTGCAACATGTATACCATAGCTTCTATCAGCTGCACCTTCTTTTATTTTATGGAGGAACACTACTTTCCCATGTTCCTCTATTGCACTCACATGAATATTTTGTAATTTTGCTAAATCATTCTCTAGTACTGTCAATTCATGATAATGAGTTGAGAATAGCATCTTCGCACCGATGTTGTTATGAATATATTCAATTATAGCTTGTGCAAGTGCCATGCCGTCATAAGTTGATGTACCTCTACCAATTTCATCAAATAAGATTAAACTATCTTTAGAGGCATTCATTATGGCATTATTTGCTTCTAGCATTTCTACCATAAACGTACTTTGACCAGAAATAAGATCATCAGCTGCACCAATACGAGTGAAAACCTGATCAAAGATCGGCAGTACAGCTTCTTGGGCTGGAACGTAACAACCAATCTGAGCAAGAATAGACGTTAAAGCAATTTGTCTCATATACGTGCTTTTCCCTGACATATTTGGACCAGTAATTAATAGTATCTCTCTATCATCATTCATCACACAATCATTCGGTACGTACTGCTGAAGTTGTAGTACTTTCTCTACGACGGGGTGACGTCCATCTTTGAGAAAGACCTCTCCATTATGAGAGAAAGCTGGCTTACAATAATGTCTTTCCTCACTAACTGTCGCAAAGCATTGCAATACATCGAGTTCACTAATAATTTGAGCCAATTGCTGAATACGAGAAATATTATTTTTTACTTGTTCACGAATATGAAGGAATAGCTCGTACTCTACTTCAACAATTTTTTCTTCTGCTTCAAGTATTAAAGCTTCTTTTTCTTTTAACTCAGGCGTAATAAACCTCTCTGCGTTTGTTAATGTTTGTTTACGCTCATATCTTCCTTCTGCTAATAAATGAAGATTTGCCTTAGTTACTTCAATATAGTAGCCAAATACCCGGTTATAACCAACTTTCAACGATTTTATGCCTGTTAGCTCACGTTCTTGTTTTTCTAGAGCCGCTAACCATGATTTGCCATTCTTACTAGCATCTCTTAATTTATCAAGGGTCGAATCATATCCATCTGCAATGATGTCACCCTCCTTAATCGTAAGTGGTGGGTTTTCACGCAAAGAAGCTTCTAACAAAACTGTCACTTGTTCACACGGATCAATTTTTTCAGCAAGTTCACCACAGTAAGCATGATCTAGTGTTGTTAATAATTGCTTTATTGCAGGTATTTGTTGTAATGACTTTTTTAGTTGGACTAGATCTCTTGCATTTACATTCCCAAAGGCTACTCGACCTGCCAAACGCTCTAAATCATAAATTTCCTTCAACATATCCCGAAGCTCAATTCGCTCAAAATATGAATTAATAAAAGTCTCCACCATGTTTAAGCGGTTATCTATCGCTTCTTTATTGATGAGGGGTTTGTCTAACCATTGCTTAAGGCGTCGTCCTCCCATCGCTGTCATCGTATCATCAAGCAACCACAGTAAAGAACCCTTTTTCCCTTTACCTCGAATTGTTTCTGTTAGCTCTAAATTCCTTTTTGAAAAGTAATCTATTTTCATAAATTGATTTGTTTCATATACTTGGACTTCTTGCAAATGTTCTAAACTGCGTTTTTGTGTTTTCTTTAAATAATTTATTAAACGGCTAACTGTATGTGTTAGCTTGTCATCATGTAATTTGTTTACAATGTTCAAAAATTCATTATCGAGGATGATATTATCTTCGAATGAAAATGTTAATTGGCATCGTTCTAATAATTTTATTTTTAGCTCTTCTGGAAATTGTGAAGCAACAACAACTTCTTTTGCATTTATTGAATAAATTTCGTTAATTACATCATTGAATTGCTGCGAAATAATGGTAACTTTGCTCTCGCCAGTTGTTAAATCGATGTGAGAAAGACCGAAACTATTATCATCAAACATCGATATTGATGAAAGGAAATTATTATCTTTTTCTATAACTCCCTTGCCTTCCATCACTGTACCCGGTGTAATGAGCTGAACTACTTCACGCTTAACAACACCTTTTGCTTGTTTTGGATCTTCAACTTGCTCACAAACTGCTACTTTATACCCTTTTGTTATTAATTGTTCAATATATCCGCTTGCAGCATGGTGTGGAACTCCACACATCGGAATGCGCTGTTGGTCTCCACCATCTCTACTCGTTAATGCGATCTCTAACACCTTGGATGCATTGACTGCATCATCAAAAAACATTTCATAAAAATCCCCAAGACGAAAAAATAAAAAGGCATCCTGATAATCTGCCTTTATCTTTAAATATTGTTGTATCATCGGCGTATAGCTTGCCATTGTTATCCCCCAAATATTCCTATTATTAAGCACTATTTATTATAACATATATGGGGACATTTCTTTATTACATTGGTTGTTTCAACATAAATTGTTATTAACTAAGGCTCTTTTCGTTAATTTTGTCTTTTTTTTCACTAATTGTTAAAACTCTGATATGTATATGTGATTGGAACAGTCTTTTGAGAAGAAAAGATGCCACGATGGCTAGATATACACGTGTTTATAACTTGGGACGTAAAGAAAATATCATTACGAAAAATCCTTTAACTAAGGCTCTTTTCGTTAACGTTGTTATTATAATATAAACTCTGATGTGTATGAGTGGGACGATTTTTAGAGAAGAAAAGATGCCACGAATCTTCTGAAGCCTATTTAGCTGATCGTAAAACATATTAATGACAAAGTTTAAGAATGGTACCACTACAACAAGAGTATCATTTCAAATAAATTCATAAGGCAGAACTTGCTTCTGACAAGTAAAAAACTAGGAAGTCTGGCTCCCTAGTTCTTTATTATTCTTCTACGTCTTCTATTAGAAAATCAGGATTCAAATCTTCAAATTCTTCATCATCTAATTCCTCATCGTCTAACTCTTCATCATCCCATTCTTCTTCGAACTCTCCATCAGGATCAATGACAACCCAGACTTTCGTTTCCCCAATTACTTCTGCTAGAAATTCCCTCTCCACTTGAACGATTACTTTATTACCATTTGGAGAAATGGTCGCTTCCAGCGTATTAGGCTGCTGTAGAACTTTTGCTACAACTTCTTGACCACCGTCTAAATAATTTTCATCTTTGTATTTTAATTTGATCACATCTGTATATGCAACTTTTTCTGTTACGACTTCTGTTTTAGTATTATCACTGAATGAATACCATACATTAATGTCATAAGTACCATCTAATTCAACAGTAGATTCTCGTTTTTTTGCCTCATATTGGTGGTTTATAATCCAACAACCTAAAATACTAGTAGGTTTATGGGACGGAGAAAATGTGTGTGTTGCTTGGGTGAACTTACGCCCTCTTCCTATTACAGCTTTAGTAATAATTTCTCTATGTTGTGACATACAAGTATACCCTCCTCAATCAATCTTCTTTCCATCCTATGCAGGGCAAATGACTATTGTGCCTATTACAAAAACAATTATGTGATGTATTAAATATAGCCGTATAGTTCATTGTATGTCGCAAAATCTAGATATGTACCTATTTTTAAAATTTATTTAGAAAAATAGCATAGACTGATTTGTTCACTATACCCGAAGGTACCTTTTGACATAGGTTCAATAGGTATGATTGACTCTAGAGTGTAGAGAAATTGGAAGCTTCTTAATCTTTGGAGCTATATAATATGAAGGACTTTTTAACTTTAAGTGTGAGAGTTATAGTGTTCTCAAGGAGACTTGAGTTTGATCTACAAAACTAAAGCTCGTTGACTTTGTTGCATTTTTTATTACATTTAATCAGTTAGTAGCTTTTAATTAATGGCTCTTTTCATAAACTTTGTTGCTATTGTTATCTTTTAATTCCAAAAAGTGGTTTACATTATTAGTCATCGTTGTACAGAAAGAAGATGCCAGGAACGATATTTATATTCCTATTTAACTGTTAGTGTGACAATCAACAATTCATGCAGGAAAGTCCAATGCTAGCTAATCTTTACAAATATCAAAAAGAGCATTGATATGTATCCAATGCTCTCTTACCTTAAATAATAGATTGCTTAAAAGCTTAGTGACAACTGCTTCCACTACTTGCTTTAACTTTTGAGCCTGTCTCTCCACGGAGTACATCTCCACCTGTAGAGACAATTATTTCATCGGTAACTGTATTCGTAATTGTTGATGCAACGAGTTGAAGTAAATCATTCACATGAATTTGCGATGATTTAAATTCCTGAACGATCGGCAATTCATCTATTTCAGCATGAAGTTTATCAATTTTTTCTTCCACTTGTTTTAATGCCTCATGCTTACCATAATGTTGAAAATTAACTGCTTGTTTTTGCAAGCTCTTAATCAAAGCAATCGTTTCTCTTACTTTTTGATTTTCATTAATTTTCTCTTCCGTTTGTTTAAACAGTTCTACTTCTCCCGTATCCGCAATCATCTTCGCTAAATCACGAGCACGTGCAACAAGATCATCTTTAGTATACTTAGTCATCTTAATTCACCTCTGCTACTTCTTCTATCAATTCACCATCTAATGTCCATGTTTTTGCTTGTGTGATCTTCACTTTTACAATT
The DNA here is from genome assembly GCF_046557775.1 of Nanhaiella sioensis. Lineage (NCBI taxonomy): Bacteria > Bacillati > Bacillota > Bacilli > Caryophanales > Bacillaceae > Nanhaiella > Nanhaiella sioensis. The sequence goes on along the minus strand of NZ_JBKAEG010000001.1, from coordinate 4,005,973 downwards.
TGACCAATAACTGATTTAGGAGCTCTGAAATTAACAAGCTTATTCTTTTCTGTGTAACCCGCAAGCACTTCTGGATTATTTTTACTTTCACCCTCTACAAGTACTTCAACGATTTTGCCTTCATGTTCTTTCATTTTAATAGCAGAAAATTCATTTACAACTGCATTAAGTCTCTGCAAACGTTCTTTCTTCACTTCCATCGGAATATTATCTTGCATCTTAGCTGCCGGAGTACCCTCTCTAGGTGAATAAATAAATGTATACGCAGAATCAAATCCAACTTCTCGATACAATGATAAGGTTTCCTCAAATTGATCGTCTGTTTCATTCGGGAATCCTACAATGATATCAGTCGTTAATGATACAGATGGAATAGCTTCTTTTATTTTTCTTACTAATTCTAAATAATGCTCACGGGAATATTTACGTGCCATAATTTTCAACACATCAGTGCTCCCAGATTGAACAGGTAAATGAATATGGTCGACTAAGTTTCCGCCTTTAGCCAATACTTCTATAAGGCGATCATCAAAGTCACGAGGATGGCTAGTTGTAAAACGGATACGAGCAACTTCAATTTTTCTTAGTTCGTCCATTAAATCTCCTAAACCATAGTCAATACCTTCCAAATCTTTACCGTATGCATTCACATTTTGGCCTAAGAGTGTAATTTCCTTATAACCATTCCTAGCTAAGTGACGAACTTCTTCAATGATGTCTTCAGGTCGTCTACTGCGCTCTTTTCCACGAGTATATGGCACGATACAGTAAGTACAGAACTTGTCACAGCCATACATAATATTTACCCAAGCTTTAATATCCCCTTTACGCACTTTCGGGAGATTTTCGATAACATCCCCCTCTTTTGACCATACTTCAACAACCATCTCTTTGCTAAGCATAGCTTCTTTAACAATCTGTGGTAATCGGTGAATATTGTGAGTTCCAAATATCATATCAACATGATGGTGTTTTTGTAATATTTTATTGACAACCGATTCTTCTTGGGACATACATCCACAAACACCTAATAATACGTTAGGGTTGTTCTTTTTTAAATGCTTAAGATGACCAAGTTCACCAAATACTTTATTCTCAGCATTTTCTCGAATTGCACATGTATTTAATAGAATAATATCTGCATCATCAACCGTATCTGTTGATTCATAGCCTAACCCTAGTAAAATACCTGCCATGACTTCTGTATCATGTTCATTCATTTGACAGCCATAAGTTCGGATATAAAACTTACGCCCAGTACCTATTCCGATCATGTCCTCTGGCAGTTCAAAATCACGCTGGATAAGAACATCTTCTTTACCACGTTTTTTAGCATCTGATAAAGACGGCGCCTGATAAACACTATCAAAATACTGACTATAATCCTTGGCGGATTTTTTGTCCGAAGGATTAGGTTGCTCTACTTGTTGTGATTCTAAGCGTTGCTTTTCGTTCATTATATATCTCCTTTCGTACATATCACTGCAAAACTAAAAATACTTACACACATTATCATAGTATAATGGTAATACAAATAATAAACAATAAAAACAAAGCTTTGTTACAAATTAACCACATATTTATAGGTAGAGAAAAAGCAACAAAACCGCTAGTGTTTTGTTGCTTTTTTTAATGATCAAATTACATAAATTCTGCTACGAGTTCATCGAATTTATCTTTGCTAATACTTAAATCAGCATTTGTTAACGGATCTTCACTATAGCCATAAACCAACTCTTGATAAGATGGTTGCTCGTTGTTTTGATAGATTAATCCAGTTACTAAACCGTTATGCTCCATCAATGTTTGCATCGCTGTCATACGATTGTTAGGATCATATCCTTCAATCGTTTTTAGACTTGTTAGATTTTCTTTAAACCAATCATACGTATTCGTTTTATTGTACGTAACACATGGGCTAAATACATTAATTAACGAGAATCCTTTATGATTAATTCCAGCTTCAATTAATGAAGTTAACTCTTTCAAATCGGTAGAAAAACTTTGTGCAACAAATGTAGCTCCTGCTGTTAATGCCATCTCCATTACCGATAAGGAAGATTCAATAGAACCTTTTGGTGTACTTTTTGTTTTAAACCCTACTTCACTACGTGGTGAAGTTTGACCTTTTGTTAAACCATAAATTTGATTATCCATGACAATGTATGTTACATCGATATTTCTACGAATCGCATGTACTGTATGCCCCATACCAATTGCAAAGCCATCTCCATCTCCACCTGAAGCGATGACAGTTAAATCACGGTTAGCCATCTTCACACCTTGAGCTATAGGTAAAGAACGACCGTGGATACCATGGAACCCGTATGAGTTAATATATCCAGATATGCGCCCTGAACATCCAATACCTGATACTACTGCTAATTCCTCAGGTTGTAAGCCAACATTCGCAGCTGCTCTTTGAATGGCAGCTTGTACTGAGAAATCTCCGCACCCTGGACACCAATTTGGTTTGACATTATTTCGAAAATCTTTAAACGTCGCCATTTAGAACATCTCCTTGCATTTTGTGTGTATTTCATGTGGCAGGAATGGATTTCCATCATATTTTAAGACAGATGTTATTTTTTCTCCGAATCCTACGTTCATTTTCATAATACTTGCAAGTTGACCAGTAGCGTTGTTTTCAACGACAACGACCTTTTTCGCCTTTTGAATAAGCGGTTGAATCTCATCAGTTGGGAATGGATGCACTAAACGAACGTGCGCATGATTCACCTTGATACCGTCTTCTTCTAAACGTGTCATGGCTTCTTCAATCGCTCCACGTGTGGAATTAAAACCAACGATTAGTATGTCCGCATCTTCATGTTGACAGTTTTTGTAGACAGGTGTATCAAATTTCATCTGATCAAGTTTACGGAATCTTTTATCCATCTGTAATTGACGATTTTCTGCATCTTCAGATGGTTTTCCAGTTTCAGCATGTTCAACACCCGTTACATGATGTATACCATGTTTTGTTCCTGGTACTACACGTGGTGAAATCCCATCTTCAGTTACTTCATAACGCTTAAAGTAAGCTTTATTTTCTAATTCAGGTAATTCTTCATTAAGTTGAAGTTTACCACGACGAATTTCAATTTTATCATAATCAAGTGGCTCAACTGTTTGTTTTCCAAGAGACAGTTGCAGATCTGTTAAAAGAATGACTGGGCATTGATACTCTTCTGCTAAGTTAAATGCTTCTATAGAATCGTAGAATGCTTCCTGTACTGTACTTGGGGCCATTACGATTTTTGGAATTTCACCATGTGTTCCATAAATCATAGCCATTAAATCTGACTGTTCTTGTTTAGTTGGTAATCCAGTACTTGGTCCTCCACGCTGTGTATCAACAATCACAAGTGGCGTTTCTGTAATACCAGATAGTCCAATTGCCTCCATCATTAACGATAGACCAGGTCCAGCTGATGCTGTTAGAGTTCGTACTCCCGCATAATTAGCACCAATTGCCATTGTACAAGCAGCAATTTCGTCTTCAGTTTGTATAACTGTTCCACCAAATTTAGGTAGCGTTTTAATTAAATACTCCATGATTTCTGAAGCTGGTGTAATAGGATATGCAGGCATAAATCTTGCCCCTCCAGCTAATGCACCTAATGCAATCGCATCGTTACCTATCATAAACAGACGCTTTTTACCATCTGCTTTTTCAATTTTCATCTCTTTATTATTGTTACCGAGCTGTTGCTTCATAAAATCAGCGCCAGCTTGAATTGCTTCCATGTTTTTATCGACAATTTGTTGACCTTTCCGGCCAAATTTTTCGTCAATTACTTCAAAGAACACCTTCGTGTCAATGTCAAGTAACTCACTAGAAGCACCTACAGCAACCATATTTTTCATTAACGAAGTGCCTAAATCAGTTGCAATCTCCGTGAATGGAACCGCATACAATGCTACTTTCGAATCATCTGGAATGGTCGGGTTAAACTTTGCATCAGCAATTACAATCCCACCATCACGTAACTCACTAAAGTTAACATCAATTGTTTCTTGGTCAAATGCTACTAGTATATCTAAATCATCAGAAATAGCACGAACCTGAGTTGTACTAACGCGAATTTTGTTATTCGTATGACCACCTTTAATACGTGAGGAAAAATGGCGATACCCATATAAATAATACCCTAATCGGTTTAACGCTACTGAGAAAATTTCTCCTGTACTTTCAATACCTTCCCCTTGTTGTCCGCCAACTTTCCATGAAAGTTGATTGATCATGTCTTACACCCCTTTGGAATACGTTCAATATTATATATTTAACAGCATTTGTTTGAGAATGTTCAAAAAGTTTCAGTCATACAATGGTTTGATATTCTCCTCATACCCGCTATTTTGTATTTACACATTTAAAGCGCATACAAGTAAATTATTGGTACCTTCATCATTTTCTTTCCCTTTTGAACATGTACAATTTGTTATAGCACGTTCCAACCAAGACACTTACATGGTGATCTAAAATGTTTTTGATGAATAACAATTATGAAATGTTTGGATGTACTAAACGCTTACAATTCTAGACCTATAATCAAAAAATTGCAAGTGTTTCAACATAAAATTTGTCGATTATATGAATAATTTTTTTGTTTTCGAAAAAATACATTTATTATTCAGGTAAATGTTCTACAAAATTTTGATATAAAAAACTTCTTACTAACTCATCGCTATAATATTTATGTAATTCTTCGATTAAATGCATATAGCACTTAAAGCTTCCCATACCTCTTACTGTTGTAGAAATCCCATCGAAATCAGAACCAAACCCAATGTTTTTAGCCCCTCCTAAAGAACATAAATGTTCTATATGTAACAATATATCTGCTATACCTGCATGACCGTGTACGGATAAAAACTGTGGAACGAAGGTAACACCTATCATGCCATCTTTCTCGATCATTGCTTTAATTTGATTGTTATGTAAATTGCGCGGATGGTCACAAAGCTTATAACAATTCGAATGTGATGCAATTGGATAGTCCGCTAATGCCATTACGTCCCAAAATCCATGCTCTGATAAATGTGAGACATCTGTCCAAACTTTTTGATCATTTAATGTTCGAACAACCTCTTTTCCAAATGATGAGAGCCCGGCTCCACGCTCTTCTAATATACCGTCAGCTACAGTATTGCCATAATTCCATGTTAAACCAACAGAAGATACTCCTAGCTGGAGTAGTGTTTTTAACCTAGTTATACTCCACCCTATACAATCGCACCCTTCAAGTGTTAACATAGCACCAATTTCATTGCGGTTTAAGGTGTTAATATCTTTTTTTGTTTTAACTAGTTTAATATGATCGTATTTAGCAATGATTTGATTATAAAATATATCTATCATTTCTAATGCGACGTCAAATTTGTCTATATTACTAACAGATTCAGGAATATAAATCGCAAAGCATTGTATTTTACTTTTTGTCGCAATCATTTGCTCGTAAGTTATATGTAATGACTTATCATTTTTGAATGAAATAGATGGATTGAGCCACATCTTTAATAAAACATCGCAATGTGCATCAAATATATTCATTCTTGCTCCTCCTCTCTTATCATAAGAGTTTTCTCAAACATGATTGTTGGTATTCGTACAAACACATTACAAGTATATAAACTAATCCCTCATGGCATCTTTTCTTATTAGCGTATATCATCTACTGAGGATGGGGACGCATATGTGGAGCTTTACGATCGTATCACTTGTCAAGCGAAAAGAAGCGTAGCTAACTGTATTTTCTTATACTATAAAAACAACCTGTTTGCAGTATTCGCAAACAGGTTTATGCTAACTTCTAGAGTAAAATTCTAACAATGAACCTAGCGAGGTTCAATAATCAATTTGATTGCCGTCCGTTCTTCTCCATCAATTTGGATGTCCGTAAACGCTGGGATACAAATGAGATCAACACCACTTGGAGCTACAAAACCTCTTGCTATCGCTACCGCTTTCACTGCTTGATTCAATGCACCTGCCCCAATCGCTTGAATTTCTGCTTGCCCTCTTTCTCGTAATACTCCTGCAAGTGCACCAGCCACAGAATTAGGGTTAGACTTTGCTGAAACCTTTAATATTTCCATTCCTAGTTCCTCCTTGTTTTTTACTGTGAATGATAAGTGTTCAGTAGAACATTTTATATATATAAGCCCATTGATACTATATTCAGTAGTCACATATAGTATTCCTGCAAGTTTTTAATCTTTTATCAAAAAATTCACAAAAATCTTAATTTCTGGAGAAACAAGGTTGGATAAATAGGTTTTTTTACAGTCCGATGACCAGCAAAGCTACAACTCTCGATACATCCCTTTTCGAATTCATAATTAATAAGCCACTTAAGAAATAAACACGTTTCAACTATAGTTTTCTTATGTAAGAACGTAACAATCACATATTACCTAATAGAATAGCAACAAAGTTGACAAAAAGAGCCTTAGTTAAAGAAGTTTTAATAATTATAGTTTCTTTACGTACTAAGTTATAAACACGTGTAGATCTAGCGAACGGGGCATCTTTTCTTCTCTAAGGACTGTTACAATCACATATATACATCAGAGTTTTAACAATTAGTGAAAAAAGACAACGTTGACGAAAAGAGCCTTACGAAAAAAGTTTAATCAAAGTATGGATGATCATCATTAATAATAATGCGGTTAATCCCTTTAGCTTTACCCGTTTTGTTGTCAATATCAATGACTACAGCATTAAGTTGAGCTCTTCCATCGGTTACTTCAAACCGAACAGGGAGGTTAGTCAAAAAACGCTTCAAAACAGCTTCTCTGTCAACACCTAATATTCCATCATATGGACCTGTCATACCTACGTCAGTTATATATGCAGAACCTTGAGGTAGTATGCGATGATCGGCCGTTTGCACATGTGTATGCGTTCCTACAACAGCAGATACCCTTCCATCTAAATACCAACCCATTGCTTGTTTTTCACTCGTGGCTTCAGCATGAAAATCTACAAAAATGATTTTGGTTCGCTTGCTTGCTTCTTCAATTAATTCATCTGCTTTTGTAAATGGGCAGTCATTTGGATTTAAAAATGTCCTTCCTTGTAAATTAATAATGGCTACCTCACGACCTTCACAAGGGATATAAACGATGCCTTTACCTGGTACACCTTCTGGAAAATTTGCAGGGCGTATCATGTATTTCGCAGAGTCAATAAACTCAAATATATCTCTGTTATCCCACGTATGATTACCAAGTGTAACAGCTTGTGCTCCAGCATTAATAAAACCGTGGTATATTTTTTCCGTTATCCCTTTACCCCCTGCTGCATTTTCACCATTAATAATAGTGACTGAAGGGAGGTATTTCTTTTTTAATTTAGGAACATATTCATTAACCATATCCCTTCCTGGTGAGCCAACTACATCTCCAATAAATAAAATTTTCATTTTTTTCAACCCCTTTATATTTGTACAATTTATTATCAGTTTTGCCAAAACAAAAAAAATAAAGTGGTAAAAACCACTTTATTTTGCATATTCGACAGCTCGTGTTTCCCGAATCACTGTCACTTTTATGTGACCTGGATAATCGAGCTCATCTTCGATTTTCTTTCTAATCTCACGAGCTAAACGGTGAGCTTCCAGATCATCAATCGAATCTGGTTTAACCATAATTCGAACTTCACGTCCCGCCTGAATTGCAAATGATTTCTCAACACCATCAAATGATTCAGAAATCTCTTCGAGCTTTTCGAGACGTCTTATATAGTTTTCAAGTGTTTCACTTCTTGCTCCAGGTCTTGCTGCAGATAATGCATCGGCAGCAGCCACTAATACTGCAATGATAGAAGTAGGCTCTGTATCACCATGGTGTGAAGCTATACTATTTATAACAATTGGATGCTCTTTGTATTTCATAGCTAGTTCTACACCAATTTCAACATGACTACCTTCCACCTCATGATCTATAGCCTTACCAATATCATGAAGTAATCCTGCTCGGCGAGCTAGTAACTCATCCTCACCTAATTCAGCTGCCAACAACCCTGACAAGTAAGCGACTTCCATTGAATGCTTCAACACGTTTTGACCATAACTCGTTCGGTACTTAAGTCGACCTAATATTTTGATTAAATCTGGATGGAGCCCATGTACACCTACTTCAAATGTCGTTTGTTCACCAATTTCACGAATATATTCATCCACTTCTCTTCTCGATTTTTCAACCATTTCTTCAATACGAGCTGGATGAATACGTCCATCTTGAACAAGCTTATCTAAAGCAATGCGAGCCGTTTCACGTCGAATCGGATCGAAGCCTGATAAAATCACTGCTTCAGGTGTATCATCGATGATCAAATCAATACCTGTTAACGTTTCTAGAGTTCGAATATTTCTACCTTCCCGACCAATGATTCGTCCTTTCATTTCATCATTAGGCAGATTTACGACAGAAACTGTAGATTCCGCTACATGATCAGCCGCACAACGTTGAATGGCTAATGATAAAATGTTTTTTGCCTTTTTATCAGCTTCTTCTTTAGCGCGACTTTCTGCTTCTTTGATCGTAATCGCAACATCGTGTGCGAGCTCTTTTTCAACATTGCCAAGAATGATTTGTTTCGCTTCCTCACGTGTCAAACTAGAAATACGTTCAAGCTCTGTACGTTGTTTGTTAAACATCATTTCCACTTTGCTTTCCATCTCTTCAATATGCTGTTGTCTTTGACCTAGAGAATCCTCCTTTTTTTCTAACACACTCTCTCGCTTAGATAAAGATTCATCCTTACGATCAAGATTCTCTTCCTTATGCATTAACCGATTTTCTTGTTTTTTTAGTTCGCTTCTTCGATCACGAATTTCTTTTTCTGCTTCTGTTCGAAGTTTGTGGATTTCATCCTTTGCCTCAAGAAGCGCTTCTTTTTTAAGCGCGTCAGCCTCTCGATTTGCATCGTTAATAATTTGTTCAGCAGCGCTTTTTGCGCTTGTGATTTTCGCCTCATTAGATTTACGAACAAGTGAGATATAAAGAACAACAACTGCACCGACTATGGCAAGCAAAATGGTGATGATTATAATGGGATTGAGATTGTCCATCATTTCACCTCCTCTTGCTATATACTTGTTTCTTGCTAGATTCAAACTGTCGGCATGTAATTTTTCCCTTAATAAATTCCAACATGCACAATGGCTTTTCAAGTTCCAATACTAGAGGCTGTTATAAGCCTGGAAAAAGACTGTGAATTTACTCAATATCGTTGGTAATTTATTGTTAAATACCTACACAAGTAATTTCATCGTGTGCTTCATAAGTACGAGGCAACTATTTCATTGCACTTGCACCTGACACCAACCGATTGCTCCTTCTTCCTATCTGTCCTCCAATTTTGTTTGAAAAAATTCTTAATAGTAACAATTGTAATATTAACAAACATGTATAATATACATACTAATTGTAAAGGTGGGTAATTTTATTGTCAAGGCCTGCCACTGCCATCTTTCCTTAATATTGGAAGAGAGCGCACAAACCTTGACTTGAACAGCGACAGACTTTCTTCAAACCTTGTTCCTACAACCTTATAAACTGGTAGGTGATTTACCATACTATGTCCTGCTGTTGTAAGCTATTGAATAGAATTAATGATAAATGAAGGCCGTTTTCGTAAACTTTGTTGCATTTTTTCACTTACATTTAAATAACTGATGTGTTTTATATGACGTCCATAACCTTTGAGAAGAAAAGATGCCCCGAGCGATAGCTATATTTGTGTTTAGCTCTTTTTATGAATAGCAACAATGTGAAAACAGCTCAAATGAAAAAGAAGGATACTGCATGAAGTATCCTTCTTTTAAAGCTTATGTTGTTTACTCTTTGAATTCGAGTTCACTTTGAGAATCGTCACTTACCGTCTCTGTCGTATTGTTAAGGCCATAGTGTTCTCGAATTTGTTCGTGTATTTGTTTTGATATGTCCGCATTTTCCATTAAGAATTGTTTAGCATTTTCTCGTCCTTGCCCTAGGCGTTCACCTTCAAACGAGTACCAAGATCCGCTCTTCTGAACAATATCGAGCTCAGAGCCCATATCAAGAATTTCTCCCTCTTTGGAAATTCCTTCTCCGTACATAATATCAACCTCGGCTATTTTAAACGGAGGTGCCACTTTATTCTTTACTACTTTTAATTTCGTTTTATTACCTACGATATCATTTCCTTGCTTCAACTGTTCAGCTCGACGAACCTCTAAACGTACTGAAGAATAAAACTTTAACGCACGACCACCAGGTGTAGTTTCCGGATTCCCGAACATAACACCAACCTTCTCACGAATTTGGTTAATGAAAATAGTAATCGTTTTAGATTTATTTATTGCTCCTGAGAGCTTACGTAAGGCTTGAGACATAAGACGTGCTTGCAAGCCAACATGAGAGTCTCCCATCTCCCCTTCAATTTCAGCCTTTGGAACGAGCGCTGCAACCGAATCTATGACTATAATATCAACAGCACCACTTCTTACAAGTGCTTCAGCAATCTCTAACGCCTGCTCACCTGTATCAGGCTGAGATAGCAATAGTTCATCTATGTTAACACCTAGCTTTTGTGCATAAATAGGGTCTAACGCATGCTCAGCATCGATAAATGCAGCTTGACCACCTTGTTCTTGCACTTCAGCAATCGCATGAAGAGCAACTGTTGTTTTACCGGAGCTTTCAGGTCCGTATATTTCAACGATACGACCACGTGGATAACCACCTGCTCCAAGCGCAACATCCAATGCTAATGAACCACTAGGAACGGTAGATATTTGACGCTCCGACTGTTCACCTAACTTCATTATTGATCCTTTACCAAATTGTTTTTCTATTTGTTTTAACGCCATATCTAATGCAGCTTGACGATCACTCACATTTATTCCTCCTCATCTCCATTACTACTTTATACTATACCTTGTTTTTAGACATTTGCCAAGCAAAAAACGAACATCTATTCGTTTTTTATTCAAAAGTGAACTCAATCAGGCAAAATAGAACATTGTTCTGTAAAATAGATTTGGGGATCTAAAACTTAAGTTCTTTTCGTATTTTTCATGGCTATAGTTCCTTAACTGATAGAAAAAAATATCGTTTTAATACACAGTCATCGCTTGTAGCAGAAAAAATGCCCATCGTACTAATTATATTTTGTTTATATTTTAATTCAAAGAAACTAAAAAAGTTGGGCAGCCTATGCCTGATTATTTTTTCAATTGTTTGAGTAAATAATAGTATCCATATTTAATAGCTCTTTCTCTAATCATTTGTCTAGAACCAGCTAATTTCAATGAATAGACTTCTGTAGGATGATCTTTGATCGAAAGTCCAATAAAGACCGTTCCTATATCTTTACCTTCCACGCTTTGTGGCCCAGCAACTCCAGTAAAGCTAATTCCACAGTCAGAGTTACATGATTTCCTCACATGCTCAGCCATTTGTTGTGCACACTCTTTACTGACGGCACCTTCCTGTATAAGTGTCGTTCGGTTAACATTGAGTAATGTTTCCTTCATATCATTCGTATAAGCTACAATTCCACCTTTGGCTACAGATGAAGAACCAGGAACAGCTATTAACTCACTCATAAACATGCCTCCAGTTAAACTTTCAGCGCTTGCTATCGTCAGTTTTTTTTCTTGTAAAACAGCAACCGCATGTTCTAATAGTGAGGTGTTTTCATAGCCATAAAAATATTGACCGACACGACTTAGTATTTCTTGTTCTGTATCATCAAGAAGCTCATTAGCTTTGTCTACTGAGGAATGTTTAGCTGTCAATCGAAGTTTAACTTCAAAGTTAGATGCTAACGGAGCAATCGTCGGATTCACTTGTTTATCAATCAAATCTTCAATCTCAGTTTCCAACTTAGACTCACCAATTCCAAAGAACCTTAATACGCGAGATATGATTCTTTCCCGAACACCTAACAGGTTATTGAGATATTCTGTCCCGTATTTCAAAAACATTGGTTGCATTTCCATTGGAGGACCTGGTAATAGCATATATGTGACATGATCCTTTGTTATAGCCATTCCTGGTGCCATCCCATGGTCATTAAGCAATACCGTTGCTTTTTCTAGAATAACAGCTTGCTTTTTGTTATTGTCTGTCATTTTACGATTTACTTTTTCATAGTACGCTTCAATTCTCTTAAGCGACTTTTCATGTATGACTAGCTGTTGCTGTAGCATTGATGCCATCGTTTCCTTAGTTAGATCGTCTTTTGTTGGGCCTAACCCTCCAGTAAAGATAATTAATTTTGACCGCTGTTTTGCAGTTTCAACAACCCTTTTTAATCGATCTTGATTATCCCCAACTACAGTATGAAAATAAACATTAATTCCTAGCTCTGCTAATTGTTTCGAAAGAAATTGGGCATTTGTATTCGCAATTTGCCCTAATAATAACTCTGATCCAACTGCTATAATCTCAGCGTTCATGTCTTCCCCCCGTAAAAATAGCATGTGTAGTCTGCTACATGATGTACCTTTAACATTATGAGGATGAGAAGGAAACCCGTCTCATCCTCATTAAAGATTATACTACTTCGTGCATCGTCTCAAATTCTGGTTCACTTTGAGTTAGCAAATACTTGTTTATTTTTCGCAAAATAGTCCCATCCAGACCAAATTGTGAAAAATACTGCGATCCATAGTGCTATATCAGCAAATGGAATCGACCATGCTTCAAAAGGAATATTATGTAATAGCAATGCAGAAACGGCTACAATTTGTGCCCATGTTTTAATCTTGCCAAGCATGTTTGCAGCAACAACTTCACCACCACCTGCTAGAACAAGTCGTAAACCTGTTACGGCAAATTCTCTACTTATAATGACTATGACCATCCATGCAGGTGCCAATTCAAACTGAACGAGTGTTATCAGCGCCGCTGACACTAATAGCTTATCAGCTAAAGGGTCTAAAAATTTTCCTAAGTTGGTGACGAGATTATATTTCCTTGCATAATAACCGTCAATCCAATCAGTTGTGGAAGCAATGATAAAAATGATAGCACCAATGAAATGTGTAACAGGTATCTCTCCTCCGCCTATTTGCAATTGTCCCCAGGATAGCGGTGCAAGCATTATCACCAAAAACACTGGAATTAACAAAATACGTGAAACGGTAATCTTATTTGGTATATTCACAAATTCTTCCTCCTTCATAACTTACATGTACAATAATATATCAGAAAAAGCCATCAAAATGATGACTTTATTGTTTATTAAAGAGGATCTCAATTACTTGGGTTGTTCCAGCTTCTTCTGGAAACTCTAACATTTCTCCATTTATATTTATTTCTGTATCTGGTGTGAAGCCTGCTGTAATTACAACCTTGCTTTCCTCAGTCATGTCGTAGGCTAATGGTTGATCCTCAGCATTTAAATTTGTAGAATATAGTTTTTCACCTTGATCATTCACTACTTGAACCCAAGTATCTCCTGTGGATACAATCTCTAAATTAAATTCTTCTGTATTAGATAACTCCATTGAAACATTTCTTCCTTGTATATTTATCACTTCAAGTTCCTGTTCTACAACTTCCTCAGGCTCGTCCACTTCTTCATCCTGTACATCAGTTTCTTGATCAGCGTCTTCTGCTGCAGGCTCGCTGTCCACCTCTTCAACTGGATCATTTTCTTTTGAATTATCTTCAACGAAAATCGGATGCTCTTCTCCATTTTCCTGCGCTGGAGTACCATCTGAATTACCTAAAAAATTCAGCGCGATGAAGTAGATACCTATAAGAAGTCCGAAAACAAAAACTCCTGTTAATACTTTTGGTAGCACATCTGCCACTTTTGAAGTTGTTGTTGGTGAAATCTGTTTACGACTCTGTACTCTCGACAGCTGACCAGGTAAATCTGAATTAGATGAGCTAGGGAGTTCATTTTCATATTGTTCAAAAATAAGATCAGCATCTAACTCAACTGCTTCACAATACGATTTGATAAAGGCACGCACGTAAAATTGTCCAGGCATTCGATCATAATTACCGTCTTCAATTCCGATTAGATAACGTTTTTGTATCTTCGTTAACTTTTGTAAATCGTCTATGCTAATATTTTTTTCTTCTCTTGCTTCTTTTAATCTTTTACCTAGTTCTGTCAATGAAAACACCTTCCAATTTGCTAAAAATCAAATGTAGATAAGCTAGATTCTTGTAACATTTGTGGTTGTTCAACAATATCGTACGTTATTTCCTCTTCAGGATTATTCCGTAGTTCAATTATATAATCGAAATCGTCCATCTTATATTCAGTATTTCGAACAAATATATCCGGATGCTCAACTACCTTGACAGCTGGAAGCCTCATAATCTCCCGAACTAGCTGCCAATGGCGTTCTGAAGCCCTTTTCGTTGACACAATACCATCAATAATAAATAGATTATTTTCGTTATATTCGTCCTCAATGAGCTGGCTTCTGACCGTTTGTTTAAGCAATGTTGAAGATACGAATAACCATCGCTTATTTGCACATACGCTCGCAGCTACGACCGATTCAGTTTTACCAACCCTTGGCATACCGCGTATACCGATTAATTTATGACCTTCTTGTTTATACAGTTCTGCCATAAAATCAACTAATACGCCGAGCTCATCTCTGACAAATCGAAATGTTTTTTTATCGTCCTCATCCCTTTGAATATAACGTCCATGTCTAACAGCTAAACGATCTCGTAGCTTCGGTTCACGTATTTTTGTCACTGTTATATTATCCATAGTTTGTAAAATTGATGCAAGACGTTCTATTTGTTCATTCCGATCACATCTCAATAATAACCCACGTCGATGGTCCTTAACACCATTGATTGTAACGATGTTAATAGATAACATCCCTAATAAAGATGACACATCCCCGAGTAAGCCAGGTCTATTTTTATGAATTTCGTATTCTAAATACCATTCTTTTTTTTGCATGCAAATCCCCCTATGCAGCACTATAAAAAAATATTAAGTTACGTATCACACATAAGTCTATAAGACTATAATAAATGATTTATATGTAATATAAAAGGGGCATTCTTTACCCAATGATAATTAATTACTTTTTATACTAATTATTGTATCTTTCAGGCTCTTTTCGAAACTTTGTTACGGTTGAAGCAAGAAGTTGATTTATACGTTTTCCATCATTTCACATAACAAATAATGCCACGCATGCTAATTGGGGAATGTTTATTTCTTCAACAAACAACATTTTTTGATAAAACAGCCATTAGTGAAAAGTACATATCATGGTAAATTTCTTTTATATAATCAAGAGCTATCATCTAGAATAGCTAAGGAGCGGTTTTACCCCTTCCAACGTTACAATTAAATCAAAAAAGAGAGGAGCTCCCCCTCTTTAATGATTACTCCCATCATTTTCAACTAACTTGACCATCATATTCGCAATCGCCTGCTGTTCCTCATTCGATGCTACATGCCATAAATCAGCTAATACTTTTTCCTGAGCATTCTTCGGTTCTACTTGGTTGGATAAATAATCGCCAATTTGATAAGCAATATCCGATACCGTGTTTTGATTCATGCCACTTTCTTGTGCTTGATGAAGTCGATCTGCTAAAAAGTCCTTCCATTGTTCAAAATTATCTAGCACAGACATACAAAAGCCTCCTTCATGTGTAGTCAATTATAGTTTGTTTCAATGGCAAAAATTTATACAAACTAGCTATGACATTTAAGTGAACTTTATGCAATGACTCTTCCCCATAGCTTTGTTGCAACTTTTAAACCAACATAGCAGCTATGAAAAAAGCTGTACAAAAAAGGCTACACATATAGGTTATTATATGTGTAGCCTTGTCATTAACAATGCCACCCACCATTAACAGACAAAATTTGACCAGTGATATATGATGCTTTCTTTGAAATAAGAAATAATGCGGTATCCGCAATTTCCTGTGGCGTTCCAACCCGCCCTAAAGGTATCTCGTCCTCTATACCTTCAATTTCTTCATTCGAAAAAATGTCTAGCATGGCAGTATTAATTGCGCCAGGTGCAATGCCATTCACCCTAATTCCACTTGGAGCAACCTCTTTTGCCAATGCTTTCACAAATGTGTTTTGTCCACCTTTAACCATAGAATAGAGGACCTCACATGAAGCCCCTGTTATTCCCCATATAGATGTAATAAAAACAATATTACCTCTTTTGTTTGAAATCATATTTGGTAATAACGCTTTCGTAATAGTAAATGGGCTAGTAACATGCAGTTGGACCATTGCCGAAATATCTCGTTCATCCATATCAGTGATAAGTCCAAAATAACTATTTCCACTATTATGTATGACAATTTCTATATCATGTTCTATTTGTTCAAGCAGCTGATTTGGACCAGTTGGTAATGACAAATCCGCTTGAATGCCAACAACATGTACGCCTAGCTGTTCTATTGTATTAATCAACTTGTCAATTTCTTGTTTGCGTTGATGATAATGTACATATAATGAATAACCTTCCTCAGCTAATTTCTTAGCTATTTCCATACCGATGCCACCACTCGCACCAGTGATTAACGCATACTTCAACTCTCCACTCCCTTTAATTTACAGACCCTTTTCATATACTTCGTTTATTAGCATAGCGAGATGAGGTTTTATCAGACTACCGTCTTTGTTGAAGATAACGGGATGCCACCAACACGATTTATACCATATTTTTTTGTCTTGGTACAAATCAACAAATCAATCACTTTTTGCATGCATCTCCGTGCTCATTAACCTAGAAGTAACGAAGTTGTTGAAATATGATAAGCTATTGTCCAAACTTAAATATTTATTGGGGCTACTAGCTATACATAGCTCCTTATTGTTTCGGAACTACTTTACATACTGTCATTTGCGGTTCATTGAATAATTCCACAGCTGCACTGGTTAAATCCTCAATTGTTAACGATTCAAGTACAGGCACTACATCAAAGAGGTCCATGTCATTAAATGCATAACGTGTAAATTGGTTTGCAATATATTCAGGAGAATTTATTGCCCTTAAAAATGCTCCGATCTTTTTCTTTTTCACTCTTGTTAATTGTTCCTCTGTTATTTCTTGCTCTTTTAAATCAAGCATGATTTCACGCAAACGCTTCGTTAACTCATCTGGATCATTCGTGTCTCCACCAACCATTGCAAATCCAAAACTTGCCTCCTCAGTATAATCATAAGCAAATGTGTCATCTATTAGCCCTTCTTGATAGAGGTTTTCATAATGTGTTGAGCTTTTACCGAATAATAAATCTAGCATGACATTTATCGTTAGCTCATGCTTTAATAACTCTTGACCAGATCGTCCTATTTTGGGTGATTTCACACCTACCATACATTTTGAAGATTGTACATTCATTTGTAGCACTTGTTCTTTTTGTGCAACTTCCAACGGCTCATTGTATTCGAAACGGGTAATGTCCGGTTGATTTTCATAGTTTTTACTCGATTGATTTTCTCGGATCAAATGCATTATTTGTTCGGCATCAATTGGACCAACAACAAATAACAGCATATTACTCGGATGATAAAATGTTTCGTAACATTCATATAGCAGCTCTTTCGTAATATGAGAAATTGAATCAATTGTCCCAGCGATATCTATTTTTACAGGGTGATTCTGAAACATATTTTGGATTAAGCCAAAATATAAACGCCAGTCAGGATTATCATCGTACATTGTTATTTCTTGACCGATGATACCTTTTTCTTTGTCAACAGATTGATCAGAAAAATACGGAGCCTGAACAAAATTTATTAATGTTTCAAGGTTTAGTTTTACATTATCAGTACTAGAAAAAAGGTATGCTGTTCGTGTAAAGGACGTAAATGCATTTGCAGAAGCACCTTGCTTACTAAAATCCTGGAATACATCACCATCTTCTTTTTCGAACAACTTATGTTCTAAAAAATGAGCTATGCCATCAGGTACAGTAACCATCTCGTTACTATTTAAAGGCGTAAAACGATTGTCAATTGAACCATATTTCGTCGTAAACGTAGCATAAGTTTTGTTAAAACCCGGTTTCGGCAAAATGTAGACGTCAAGACCATTGCTCATTTTTTCATAATATAATGACTCCTCTAGCTGTTCAAAATTTATCTTCTTCATGCCTGACTCGCCTCCATCCCTGTTAAAAAATAAATCGTATCTAATTGTACATCTTGCGCAACAGCAACAATTTCTTCCTTCGTCACACCATTAATTCCATTGAGCCATTCATCAATAGAACGATGAATATTTGAAGCAACATTATGATATAGCACTTCTACTAACCCACGTGAATGATCGATTGTTTCAAGCACTTGATTTTTGATAACAGCCTTTGTTTGTGCTAGCTCTTGATCAGTAAAGTCACCTTGTTTCATCGCTGACATTTGCTCTTTAATGATATTTACGGCTTGATCATAATTTTGAACATCTATACCTGACATAACCATTAATAACCCTTTGTGGCTTTCAAGTCTTGAAGCAGCGTAATATGCTAAGCTTGCTTTTTCCCTAACGTTTATAAATAATTTCGAATGCGAGAAACCTCCAAATATGCCATTGAATACTTGTAAAGCAAAATACTCCTTATCAGCATAGGTTGTTTTTGTTCGATAACCTATATTTAACTTTCCTTGGCGCACATCCTGCTTCTCAATAATTTCGTTAACCTTCTCTACGGTATAAGTATTTTTCTTTGGTGACTGCCTGGCATTTCGTTTGGAAAATGAAAAAAAGTTAGAAACATATTGTTCAATTTGAGAACTATTTACACTTCCTATGACATACAAGTCAATCTCATCTTCTGACAGCACTCGCTCATAGTATTTATAAAGACTTGCTGATGTAATGTTATCTACTTCATCTAATTCACCATTAACATGCAAACTGTATGGCTCATCTTTACACATTTCTTGAACTAAACGATAATTAGCGTAGCGCATTTTGTCATCATAAACCGCTTGTATTCGCTGTTTTAAGGCTCTTTTTTCTTTTTCTACTATTTGTTCAGAGAAATGATTTCCTTCGAGATATGGTGTGAAAATGACCTCAGAAAATAATTGCATAGCCTTTTGCAGCAACGGTGTTTGATCTGATAAAAACTTTTCATTCGCAACTTCCATTTTAAATGAGATGACATGTTGTTCACCTTTTTTTGCTAAATCTACATCAAATGTTGCTCCATATAAATCATCTAAGTGTGATCTTAACTGTTTAACAGAAGGTAAGGACCGCGTCCCGCTTTGTAATACATGAGGTAAAAGTGCCCTTAGCGTTGCGTCTTGTTTTTGTAGTGGTGCATTCCATTTCATTAAGATCGTATTTGTTTTAAATTTTTCCGTTTCAATTGTGTGTAACCTTAATCCATTGATCGTGCGTTCTTGCTCTATGAATAATGACATAATTAAACCTCCTTCTATAAATTCTTTCAATTAGATGAATCTCATCTTTATATAAATATTAACGTGACATCGTTCATGTAAACTTGGAAAACGACATATCAATACAAACAAAGATTAATCTTCAACACATACTGTTTTTATTTTCTTCTAAAACAACGGAATTAACCTAAATTAAATATACCTTTGTACAAGAAGATTTTTCAAGTAAATACCTATTTGACAATTTGGAATGGCTCTTTTCGTAAACTTTATTACTATGATCACCAAGTTGGTACAATCTGAAGCGACTTTAGATGTTAGTCCTCGTGTTACAGAAGAAAAGATGCCCGAACTCTAGTTGTGTGTGTTCTTAATACGAAAAACAACAATGAATGTGCAAACAGCTTTTTGAAAGACATTAATTCCACACTATGTTACTTTAACTAACATGTATCCTAAACTATGTTGAAATGATACTAAATTAAAATACGAGAAGAGCTTTTGATATAGCTTACTCGATAGTTCTCGTCGTTTCTTAATAAGAGCATCTCCGATAATAAAAAAGCCTAAACAAAAAAAACTCCCACTAAGGGGAGTTTCAGTTAAGTCAATGCTATTATCGTTTGCCTTTTTCGTATGGGGTTCCAAGTGCTTTCGGTGCTTCTGCACGACCTACAAACCCAGTTAGAGCTAAAATTGTTAATACGTATGGTGCAATTAACAAGTAAACTGGAGGAATATCTTGAAGTACTGGAATAGTAGCCCCAATTACACTTAAAGATTGTGCTAAACCAAAGAACAATGCTGCACCCATCGCTCCGATAGGATGCCATTTACCAAAAATCATTGCTGCTAGTGCTAAAAAGCCTTGACCAGAAATAGTGGTAGCCGAAAAATTCCCTTGAATGGTTGCAGCATAAACTGCACCACCAACTCCTGCTAATACGCCAGAAATCATTACACCGACATAACGCATCCTTGTAACATTGATCCCCATCGTATCAGCCGCCATTGGATGTTCACCTACGGAACGTAATCTTAAACCGAATGGAGTTTTATAAACGATAAACCAAACGACAAATGCAAGCGCGATAGCAATATATGAAGTCCATGGTACACTTGAGAAAAAGATATCGCCGATAATTGGAATGTCTGATAAAAATGGTACATCAATCTTATCTAAACGTACTGCTATTGAATCAGTTTGACCTTTACCATAAATATTTTTAATTAAAAACATAGCTAACCCTAAGGCTAAAAAGTTGATCGCAACACCACTAACAACTTGATCAGCTTTCAGAGTAATACTCGCCACAGCATGGAGTAGTGAGAAAAGTCCAGAGGCTACTGCAGCCACAAGAACACCTATCCAAGGAGCTGCTGCACCAACTGAATCTTGGAGTGATAAAGTTGTCACAATGCCGGTAAATGCACCAAAAATCATTAAACCTTCTAAACCAATATTTACTACACCCGATCGCTCACTAAATACGCCACCTAATGCTGTGAAAATGAGGGGAGCTGCCCATAATAACGCAACAGGAATAATAATTCCTAACACATCTAATACACTCATTTATTTCCCCTCCTTGCTTAAGCGTGTAATAACCCAACGGATTAAGTAACTCGATGCCACGAAAAAGATAATTAGAGCTATGACAATTTGAACAAGCTCCGAAGGTACGTTTGCGTTAAAGTTCATTTGTGGAGCTGCTGTTTTTAGTCCACCAAACAATGCTGCAGCAAAAATAACACCAATGGCATGATTTGCCCCTAACAACGCAACAGCGATCCCATCAAAGCCTGTACCTGTAAACGCTGACATAACTGTCATACTTTGGAAAGTTCCTAGCCCTTCCATCGCACCTGCGACACCAGCGAAAGCACCAGAAATTGTCATCGACAAAATTATATTTCGTGAAACATTCATACCTGCATACTGAGAAGCATGCTGGTTAAAACCTACTGCTCTTAACTCATAGCCTTTTGAGGTTTTTTCAAGGATAAACCACATAATAAAAGCCGCTAATAAAGCAACAATAATTCCGTAATGAAGTCGTGAATTTGCTGTAATAGATGCCAAAAATGATGACGTTAGTGATGCACTTTCATTAATTTGTTGAGACCTTTCATTTCCTGCGTATAAAAAAGTCTTAATTAAAGCTGCAGTAGTATACAAAGCGATATAGTTCATCATAATTGTTACGATTACTTCATGTACCTTAAACCGCGCCTTTAAAAAACCCGGAATGAGCCCCCAAAAACCACCTGCCACTGCTGCAGCCAGAATGGCTAATGGTACATGTATAACTGAAGGTAGGGTAAAAGCTGAGCCGACCCATACAGCTGCCAGCCAACCGACTAAGAGCTGACCTTCAACACCGATGTTGAATAATCCAGTCTTAAAGGCAAATGCAACAGCGAGTCCTGCTAAAATTAGCGGAGTCATGGCACGAACCACTTCACCAATTGCTTTTGGTTTACCAACCATTCCCTCAAACAATGCACTATACCCTTCAACAGGGTTATAACCCGATACTAGCATAATGATTGCGCCAGCTAACAAACCGAGAGAGGCTGCTAGCACAGGGATTAATATATTTATTAGTTTTTCATTTTTTAATAGTTTTTGCATCACGAAACACCTTCTTTTTCAAGCTTACCCCCAGCCATTAACAGGCCTAGCTCTTGTTCATTTGTCTCCTTAGGGTCAACGATACCGACAATTTCCCCTTCATAAATAACAGCAATGCGATCACTTACATTCATGACCTCATCTAGTTCCAATGAAACGAGTAGTACTGCTTTTCCTTTATCACGTTCCTCAACAAGTTTAGCGTGTATGAATTCAATGGCTCCAACATCAAGGCCACGAGTTGGCTGAGCCGCAATTAATAAATCTGGACTCCGATCGACTTCACGTGCAATGATCGCTTTTTGCTGATTCCCACCTGATAAAGCTCTCGCTGGTGTAAATTCACTTGGTGTTCTGACATCATACTCTTCAATAAGTTCAGCAGATTTTTGATAAATATGTTTATAATTTAACACACCGGATTTTGCGTACGGTTGTTGATAATACGTTTGTAAGACAATATTTTCCCCAACAGAAAAATCTAATACTAACCCATGCTTATGACGATCTTGAGGAATATGCCCAACGCCAGACTCTGTTATTTTACGAGTTGACATCGTACTAATCTCTTTATTATTGAGCTTAATAGAGCCGGCTTTGACTTTACGTAAGCCAGTAATTGCTTCAATTAATTCTGTTTGACCATTACCATCAACCCCAGCAATTCCAAGAATTTCTCCAGCCTTTACTGATAGATTGAGTCCATTTACACTCGGTAAATTCCTGGCATCATGTACAACTAGATTATCTATTGTTAAAACCTCTTTTGTAGGTTTAGCTTCCTCTTTATCAACTTTGAAGTGCACTTCACGACCGACCATCAATGCCGCTAGTTCATCCGGATTAGTTTCGGCTACATTCACTGTTCCAATCCCTTTTCCTTTACGAATAACCGTACAGCGATCGCTAACTTCCATGATTTCCTTCAATTTATGTGTAATAAGAATAATTGATTTTCCTTCTTTAATAAGCGTTTTCATAATTTGAATAAGTTCACTAATTTCTTGTGGAGTTAGTGCTGCAGTCGGCTCATCAAAGATTAAAATTTCCGCTCCACGATATAATGTTTTTAAAATTTCAACCCGTTGCTGCATTCCTACAGATATATCTTCTATTTTTGCATGTGGATCAACTGCTAAGCCATATTTTTCAGAAATTTCACTTATAGACTTAGCTGCATCTTGAATATTAATTTTTCCACCCTTTGTCGGTTCGCTACCTAAAATAATATTCTCTGTTACTGTGAAATTTTGGACTAGCATAAAATGCTGATGTACCATCCCAATTCCTAGACGGTTGGCTACATTAGGGTCAGTAATTTTAACTTTTTCTCCCTTTACTTTGATATCCCCTTTTTCAGGTTGATACAAGCCAAACAACACATTCATTAATGTGGATTTCCCGGCACCATTTTCACCTAACAAAGCATGGATCTCGCCTCTTTTTACTTGTAGTGTAATATTGTCATTAGCAACGATTCCAGGAAACTCTTTTCTTATATTTAACATTTCAATCACGTATTCCACGATTATCACTCCTGACCCATGGATAGATAGAAAGCACGAGTGCTTTCACAATAGCTAAGCTTCTAATATTGATGTCTTTTCTATGGTAGTTATGCTAAATTTTATCTCCTACAGCGCTTAAGCTATGTCATAAAGGCGCTTTGGAGTTAAATGTACTATATACTGATTACTTCGATCCACATAATAAGTTAAGCTCTTGTTAGTTGGCAAAGGCTAGTAAACACTAGCCTTTGCTTTGTTTCATATTATTTTCTTAACATTATTCAAGCGTATTCAAAAATTCCTCATACTCATCATCAGTAGCTGGAACGATTAATTCACCATTAAGAATTTTCTCTTCATACTCTTCAACTAAAGCCAATGCTTCTTCGCTAACATTATCTGTTGTCGGTGCGATACGTACTCCGTCTTCTTCAAGACCGAATACAACTTCTTCTCCACCTGGGAAGTCACCTTCCATCGCACGTTTAGAAACTTCATATACAGCAACGTCTACACGTTTAACCATTGAAGTTAACGTTACATTTTCAGGCATACCTTCCTCATGCTGGTCACGGTCAACACCGATTACCCATACGTCTTCTCCATTTTTCTTACGGTTTTTCGCTTCCGTAAATACTCCGTTACCTGTACCACCAGCAGCATGATAAATAACATCTGCGCCTTGCTCATACATCGTTGTTGCAATTGAAGAACCTTTAGCAGCATCACCGAAGGAACCCGCATATTGTACAACTACTTCCATATTTGGATCTACAGCTTTTACCCCTGCTTTAAAGCCACTTTCAAACTTTTTAATTAAATCTGATTCTACTCCACCGATAAAACCAACTTTATTAGTTTTCGAATGCTTAGCAGCTACAAGTCCAACCAAGAATGACCCTTGGTGCTCTTTAAACGTAATGTTTGTAACATTATCTAGGTAATATGCATTAAAATCTGCATCATAAAGCAAGCTGTCGATGAGCGCAAATTGTGAATCTGAATTTTGTTCAGCAATCTTCGCAATCGGTTTTTCTAATAAAAAGCCAACTCCAAATGTTAAATCATAACCAGCGTCAGCAAAAGTTGTTAAGTTTGGTTCATATTCTGCATCACTTGCTGATTGTAAGTATTTATAGCCTGTACCTTCAGTTAAGTTAAATTCACTTCCGAATTCCACCAAACCCTCCCAAGCAGATTGGTTAAATGATTTGTCATCAACTCCACCAATATCTGTTACCATACCTACTTTGAAATCCACAGTTTCTGCTGGTGCTTCACCTTTATCAGCTTGTCCACCTTTGTCTTCATCAGCACTACCACAAGCACTTAAAAGTGTACCTGTAGCCAACACTAATGACATAGCTAAACCAAATTTTCTTTTCTTCATCGTTTACTGCCCCCTAAATGTAATTTAATGCATGAACATCAAGCTTAATTGTAGTTTGTAATGATCCACCTCCTTAAAATGACCTTTTATGGTGTGAATAATTATGATAGGCCTTTTCGCATTGATTTTCTTACTAAGGAAGAAGCGTTCTTGACACCTTCTCTTATTTCAACATGATGTCTATTGCATACAATCAGTTTTTGAAATTGAGCTTCAATAGCAACAAAGTTTACGAAAAAGCCTTATGAAAAGAGGAAAACGACATCTATGAATTATCGTCGATTGTCCTCCAACTAAGCATGTTATAAGCGCTTACGCAATACATGAAAGCTGAACTTATCCGCTTTAAAATAGTTTAATGAATATAAAATCGGTCTATCATTCGTATCAAAATGTAATTGCTTGAGCACAAGTAAAGCGGTTTCAGGATCGCATTGTAAGATTGGTGATATTTTCTCGTGATACCCCAATGGCTTAATATTAGCAACGGCATAAGATATTTCTACACCAGCTTCAAGATTTAATACCTCAAACATCGATTCTTCATCATGCGAATAATTATCTGGCAGTATATTGGTCAAGATTTTATCAATACAATATACGACAGGCTCGCCATTCGCTGTTCTCACACGTTCAACTAATAAAATTTCTTCATTTTCATCACAATGAAACCTTTTTTGATCATCTTCAGTCGGTCCTTGTTTCGTTGAAGAAAGAAAAATGGTTCCAGGCTTCATTCCACCTTGAAGGATCATGTTTGTCACACTATTTAGTTGTTCAATTCCAGACGTAAACAGTGGTTTGGAGTTTACAAATGTCCCTACTCCGTGTCTCCTAGTGACAACATTTTCTTCTTCAAGTACCCGTAGAGCTTCGCGTAAAGTCGCTCTACTTACTCCAAGTAGTTTTGACAATTCAAACTCAGAAGGTAATTTTTCTTTTTCTTTGTATAAACCGTTTTCAATATCTTCTTTTATTTTATCAATTACCTGTAAATATAACTGTCTATTGTCTGACTTGATTGACATACTTGCTCCTCCAATATTTTACTTCAAGAGATCAGACATCTGATGTTAGACGCCCATTTCAGTCGTTTATAATATATCACTTTTTTTGTGCGAAATAAATAGTACATTACAGTTTTATTAAAAAAGAACTTAACCTGTAACAAAACTTCTTTTTTTTGGAAGGATCTTTTCGTAAACTTTGTTGCAATAGTTCCTAAATATGATAATAATGTTATCTTTTTACACAATTCTATAGAAGAAAGGGTGCCTACTATAAATAAACAGCAACCGATTGAAAAGCTATACGCTTTCTTAAAAACAACTTATTCATTATAAATAATAAATCGGGTGAAGAATCTACTCCACCTCATTGCAAAAACCCCACCTAAAGTGGTGGGGTGGACTTCGAAAAATGAACTAATTTATGATCCTACATCTTCATTATGTTGTGACACTAATACTGTTCGTGGTTTACTACCTTCATAAGGTCCCACAATTCCCCTGTCTTCCATTGCATCTATTAATCTTGCTGCTCTTGTATAACCGATTCGAAAACGGCGCTGTAACATTGACACGCTTGCCGTTTGCATTTCTAACACCAATTGAATCGCATCATCATAAAGTTCATCACTAACTTCTTCTTGTGCTTCATTCACTTCTTCTGGAATCATCTCTTCTTGATATTGTGCTTTTTGTTGTGATATCACATAATCTACGATGGTTTCAACTTCATCATCTGAAAGAAATGCCCCTTGAACGCGGGTAGGTTTTGATGCTCCAACTGGTAAAAATAGCATGTCACCTCTACCTAATAATTTTTCAGCGCCACCCATATCGAGTATCGTTCTAGAATCTGTTTGTGATGAGACACTAAATGCTATTCTTGAAGGGATATTTGCCTTAATTATTCCAGTGATAACGTCGACTGACGGTCGTTGTGTGGCAATAATTAAATGGATACCAGCTGCACGAGCCATTTGAGCAAGTCTTGTAATCGCATCCTCTACATCAGACGACGCTACCATCATTAAATCTGCAAGCTCGTCCACTATCACGACGATGTATGGCAAATTTGGCTGGTTTTCTTCACCTTCATCATTAAACCTGTTAATGTAATCATTATAACCTTCAATATTACGTGTCCCTGTATGAGAAAATAACTCATAACGTCTTTCCATTTCATTAACAACTTTTTTTAAAGCTTGTGATGCCTTCTTAGGGTCTGTTACAACCGGCGCTAATAAATGAGGGATACCATTATACATATTTAACTCTACCATCTTCGGATCTATCATCATCATTTTTACTTCGTGCGGTTTTGCTCTCATTAAGATGCTCGTGATAATTCCATTAATACATACACTTTTACCACTACCTGTCGCTCCTGCGACAAGTAAGTGTGGCATTTTATTTAATTGTGCAAGTATCGGTTCACCAGATATATCTCGTCCTAGACCAATTAGTAATTTGTTATCTTCATTATTTTTTTCTTTTGATTCCAACACTTCACGAAGTAGTACAGTTGCAACTTCATCGTTAGGAACTTCAATACCTACTGCGGATTTGCCAGGGATTGGTGCTTCAATTCGAATATCCTTTGCCGCAAGTGCTAATGCGAGGTCATCGTTTAAATTGACAATTTTACTTACTTTAACACCTACATCTGGGTAAACTTCATATTTAGTAACAGCAGGCCCTAAATGAACTTTAGTTACTTTAGCATTTACACCAAAACTTTGGAATGTTTTTTCTAGTTTTCTTGCGTTTGCATAAACGCTATTATGTTCACTACGCTGATTAGTTTGTTTTGGAGCATACAGTAAGTCGATTGATGGTAGCTCATAATGAATATTTTCCGTTTCTTTAAAGGTCAATGGTCCATTCTGATCGATATGAATATTCTCCTCAACAATTGGTACCTGCTCTTTCTCTTCAATTTGTTCTTCATTTTTTTGCTCAATAGGTTCTTGAACCTTGTCGGTGAAGTCTGAAATAACAGGGGTGACATCAACTGATTCAACAACATAGTCCTCTTCTATTTGTTCTGTATCGGTATCTAGCTTTTCTTTTTTCGGCTTTGTCTTCCGTTCTTCCTTGTGCTTCCTTTTATTTGTTTTGCTAAAAAATTCCTTTATATCTTCGATAAATGATACCCATTGCCTTTTGAAGAAATCCACAACAGGTACTGCTACTTTTAACAAAGTTTCTTGAAGGGTTTTACCTGTAATTAAAATAATACCAATAATGATAAATAATAGTGCAAGCCACTTAGTTCCTAAACTATCAAACAAATAATGAAAAGCGGCAAATAAAAAAGCACCAATCATTCCTCCACCAAGATCAGGTTGAGTAGTTTCTCCATTAATTTCTAAATTATATAGCTCCCACGTATTTTTTATAACGCTTGGGCTTTGAAATGGTCCTTGTTCGGTTAGGGCCTGGAATAATGCAACATGACTTAATAACATGAGTGATAGCAGGATTAAATATACGCCGATTAACCTTCTGCTAAAAAAAGATGGCCATTCTCGTTTCCATAATAAATATATGGCAAGCCAAAGAAAGCCAATAAGAATGAGCATATACCATTCACCGCTAAAAAAACGGAATAACAACACAAGACTAGTACCTACAACACCTAATTTAGCAATCGCAATACTAGTGATTGCAATTAGCAAAAGTCCGATCAACTCAAAGGTAAGGGCTGCTTGCCATTTGTTTTTCATTTTTGATCTCCTTCTTTTCCTTTTTGCCAATATATTCTCACCCCAATCTTCGTTAAATAAGACCCTCTTCGAAAAGCTTATTACTATTATCAAGGCAATAGCTATCAGATGTTTTATGCACTTCATCCTAAAACAGCCTTAAATAAGCATATGTATGTTTGATAATCGAATAAAAAGCAGCCCATTTTAGGCTGCTAATTATATGCATATAAATTATAACATATCGATGGAATAAATAGCATAATTAAAATAGTACATTCGTTCTGTCTTTTGAAAGTATGTTACCAGGCGCAACTTCTGAACGTAAAAAATGTTGTGGGTCCGTACTGATGACTCTAGAAATTTGGTAATTATTAGTTGTTGTTTCATTGACCAATAAGTTTACGCCGTCAATAACGACCATTTTTTGTTGATTATATACTTCACTCTCCTGCTGGAAAATGATTTCTGCTGGCATCATTGTGTAAAGAATCATTGTAGCATCTGCTCACTTTCATTCTGTTTCGGTTGGCCTTCAATCATTTCAGACAATTTTTTAATTGCATTCCCCACTCCTCCAACTTCGTTAATAATACCGTATTCAACTGCGTGAGAACCAATAACATTTGTACCAATGTCACGTGTTAAATTTCCTTTTGAAAACATCAGTTCTTTAAGGTGCTCCTCGGAGATTGCTGAATGCTTAGTAATGAAATTAAGCACACGTTCTTGCATTTTATCCATATATTCAAAAGTTTGAGGAACTCCAATGACTAGCCCAGTTAACCTAACTGGATGTATGGTCATCGTAGCCGTTTCCGCAATAAAAGAATAATCACAAGAAACCGCAATAGGAACTCCGATAGAATGCCCACCACCTAAAACAATTGATACAGTAGGTTTGGATAGAGAGGATAGCATTTCTGAAATAGCTAATCCCGCTTCTACATCTCCACCAACAGTGTTCAATATGACCAGGAGCCCTTCTATGTTTGGGTTCTGTTCAATAGCAACAATTTGTGGGATAACATGTTCATATTTCGTTGTCTTGTTTTGAGGCGGCAGTTGAACATGCCCTTCAATTTGTCCAATGATTGTTAAACAGTGTATTTTTGAATCCTGAGATAATTGAGGAATATTCGTTTGGCCAAGCTGTTGAATTTTGCTAACCAGACTTTCATCTTTTTTTTCACCCTGATTACCCTTATCAACTTCTTCTGAGTTTTGTTCATTTTCATATTGGTCGAATGCCATTTTTATCTCCCTTCAACGCTTGATACATTTAGTATGAACGAGATAAATAATTTCATTCTTTACAGCTTGTACAGTATTTTTATTTTAGTTTCTTTGATCCTCATCATAACAAACTAAATTATACAAACCTAAAATTGTACATATGCAATGATATTCCATCCCCCCTGACTTACCCTATAAGCGAAAGGTACATTTTAAAAATAAAGCCTCATGGTTTAATTACAGTAATGATAAAACAAGAAAGTTATCCATTCTAAAAAAAAATCCTAGCGAGCTAGGATTTTTCAGTATATAACCCTTAAGGTAGAAATCCATCTTTGAACATACGGAATTCTTCTGATAGAAGGGTATAATCAAGTTGTGTATTAGACAAATCTATTTTCGCATTTAGGACACCGATTCGGGATTTTTCTAAGTCAGTTGCTGTCAACAGACCTTCATCAAAACGTGCTTTTTGTTGTTCATATAGCTTCTCTTGTTTTTCAACGTTCTCTTCAAGTAAGTCTAACCTTTTGTGAAAAGCTTCAATTTGTTCAGCGTAATTATATGACTTTAATTCTAACTTATCATATTGATCAAACAATTGGATTTCTGCTTTTAACTGTTCAACTTCATAATATTCGACTAAATCATCTTCCGCTCTATTTCGATCTTTCACTGCTTGGTCGTAAGCTTCCTCTGCTGATTCCAAATCACCTTTAGCTTTTCCTATCGCAATATAAATTTCTTCAACAGTCTGCCCAGCAGGGGGATTTGATAGAGAAGCTTCTAGTTCAGCTATATATTTTGTTAATTCTTCAATCGTTTCTTTAAATACACTTCCCCCTAATACAGGTAAGTCTTCTGAGTCCTCTACAATATCCTTATACGTTTCAACAACCGTCCGGTAGTAAATAAGTGATGAATGACTTTGTTTCATTTCTTCTGCTAAATTTTTCGGTTCATATTCAGATGGTGGTAGCCTCTTTATGTCATCAACACCTTTGACAGATAGCTCAGTGTTCAGATCATTATCTAGCTGTTGATTCAATTGAAATTTAAGCTGATTCAACTGCTGCTGTGTTGAACTCAACGATAATTCAGCATTAGAGACACTTACTTCAGCTTGAACCACGTTTTGTTCAGATGCGATTCCCTCCCGGTATTTCTTTTCAATTTTTTCTAATTCTTGTTTGGAAATTGATAAATTATCTTGTTGAATCTTTAAAGCTTCTGTTGCCTTTTTATATTGTACAAGTAAAGAATATGCACTATACTCAATCACCCATCTCGTGGATTTTTCAGCATAATCTTCCTGAATTTCCTGTAAATCTTCTAGCTCTTCTAATGCATCAGCTTGATATTGACGGGTCGCACTTGATAATGTAACGGTATCCTTTTCGTAAATTTGCAATGATAAGTCATTCTCAATGATTTCTTCTACTGCTTGTGAGAGTGATACAGTTACCTGTTCGTCTGCATTTATCGTCATTGCAGGTATAACGAATACTATACCTAGTGTAGTCATCCATTTTTTCATTCATTTTCACCTCATATTTTATCCTGCGATTGTTTCAGAATTAGATGCTTGTGAAGCTTTCTTTCTAGTAAAGAGCCTTTTCAACCAACTACCCAAATCATCAATGATTGTGTACATAACGGGAACAAATAACAGGGTAAAGCACATTGACACGGTCAAGCCGAAAATAACAACAATACCGATCGGTTGCTGCATTTCGCTCCCTTCACCAATCCCTAAAGCAATTGGTAGCATTCCTAGTACAGTTGTGGAAGTAGTCATTAAAATAGGTCGCAATCGACTTCCACCGGCTAATATAATAGCCTCCTTACGCTCCTTCCCTTCCCTTTTTAACTGATTAATATAGTCAACTAATACGATCGCATTATTAACGACGATACCAGCTAAGACGATCAAGCCAATAAACGCAGAGAAGCTAAGCGCAGTTCCAGTAATGAATAAGCCTAAGATGACTCCAACAATTGTTGTTGGTACTGAAAACATCACGATAAATGGATATGAAAATGATTCAAATTGTATTGCCATAACTGTATACACTAGAAAAATAGCCAATGCTAATGTAATTAAAAGGTTACCTAGTGATTCGTTAAAATCTTGTTGAACACCTTCAGTTGTTACATCATATCCTTTTGGTGCTGGGATTTGTGATAGTAGCTGTTCTACCTGTGCTGTTACCTGACGAGCATCTGCACTATCAACTATATCTGCTGTAATTGCATATTGTTGTCGCTGGTCTTCACGCTTTATTGATACAGGGCCTAACGTTTGCTCAACAGCTGCTACTGATGTTAATGGAATATGCTGTCCAGATGGTGTCTTTAACAATAAGGAAGAGAGAGCCTCCATACTTTCCGTTTCTAAATCTGGTAACTTAACAACAACATCGAACTCATCACCATTTTCACGAAGTTTTGTCGCTGTATTGCCATGAAAAATTTCACTAATTTGACCTATAATTTGACTTTGGCTTAAATGATATTTTTCTGCTAATGCATCATCTACTTTTACAGTTAGCTGTGGCTGACCGTTAACACTTGGCACCTCAACGTTTTCAATAGATGGTATGCGTGATAGAAGAAGTTCTACTTGTTCAGTCAATGAATTTAATACCTCTTGCTCTGGACCTGATAGGCGAATAGTAAAGTCGGCACCGCCATTCACACCTCGAGTTGCTTGTCTCGTGCTAAAATCAGCACCGATAATTTTTTTCAAGTCATTTTGTATTGCATTCGCAAGAGTAACATTATCCATATTACGTTCTTTTTCATCTAGCAACAAAAGAGTTACACTAACGCTCGTTGGTTGGACTACTGTGTATTGGATATCAATGTTACTCTCATAATCTACTAATATCTTTTCCACTTCATCTGCATAACCTTCAACCACCTCAAAATCTGTACCACTATCAAAACTAGATGATATCGTAAGCTGGTCCTCTGCTGCTTGTGGGAAAGTCTCTAACTTTAGCATTGCAATTAAAAACAAACTACCCACAGTAAGTAAGAAGGTACTAAGAATCACGATCCAACGTCGCTTCAAACTCCATGTTAAAGTAGACAAATAGCGTTTTTTTAGAAATTTCATCCAACGTGGATCACTTGCAACTTTACTATCGGTTGAAGATTTTAACAATGTCGATGACATCATTGGAACTAGCGTCATTGCAACTAATAAAGCAGCAATTAATGAAAATGAAACGACTAACGCTAGTGGTAAAAAGATTTGGGTAATTTGTCCATTATCGATCAAAATCATTGGTAAAAATACAACAAGTGTTGTAGACGTTGATGCTATTACAGCAGAAATAAGTTCACTTCCTCCTTTAATAGCAGCTTGCTTGGAGTCCATGCCAGTTTGGCGGTATTTTGTTATGTTTTCTAAAATAACAATCGAACTGTCAACCATCATACCGATCCCTAGGGCTAAACCAGATAATGTGATGATATTTAACGTTTGATCAGCGTAATTAACTAAAATAAACGTACAAATAATTGCAAAAGGAATAGATAAACCAATTACTGCCGTTGCACGAACACTTCTTAAGAAAAACAATAAAACTAGTATTGCAAAAGCTCCACCTGCTAATAAACTAGTCGTAACACCATCTATTGAATCCTTAATAAATGTTGATGTATCCATTACAACAATAAATTCAACACCTTCATCTAATTCTCGCTGAACTTTATTTAATTCCTCATGTATCGCATCAGATATATTAACAGTATTTGTCCCCGATTGCTTTGAAATAGACAATAATACAGTTGGTTCATGGTTCAATCTAGTAATCGTCTGACGATCACTCACTGTATCTGATATTGTTGCAACTTCCTCAATCGCAATGGTTTTACCACTTGCTAGTGGAATTAGAGTAGCTTTGATATCATCGATTGACTGATACTCACCATCAACACGAATTTGGACAACTTGATTCCCTTGAATCACATCACCTACAGTTGCAGATGTATTTTTTCCCCTAATTGAGTTCACCACATCGGAAACTGTTAGGTTATATTGTTCAAGTAATAATGGCTCGATGATTACTTGTATTTCCCTCTGCTCTCCACCTTCTATGTCAACTGCAGCAACACCTTCGATTTTTTCAAAGTTTGGTGCAATATCCTTAGCAATCTGTTCAAGAGATGTAACATCTTTTCCGATTAAGCCTAGATAAATGATTGGCATACTATTAATATCAAATTTTGAAACGGCTGGTGCATCAGCATCATCTGGTAATATACTACTTACCCTTGATAACTTCTGTTGCAGCTCTGATACCGCTTCGTCTAACTCAATTGAGGTAGAGTACTCTATGATGATAGACGACGCACCAGTTCTAGAAGTTGATGAAATGGATTCTACTCCATCTAAAGATGCAATT
The DNA here is from genome assembly GCF_046557775.1 of Nanhaiella sioensis. NCBI lineage: Bacteria > Bacillati > Bacillota > Bacilli > Caryophanales > Bacillaceae > Nanhaiella > Nanhaiella sioensis. Next base: position 3,971,699 of record NZ_JBKAEG010000001.1, on the reverse strand, counting down.
TGTTTTTCAAGCGGCTCCGTAATTAGCTTTTCAATCTCTTGTGGAGATGCGCTGCTGTAAGTAGTCGAAACTGTAACAACATTTTCTTCAATTTCTGGTAATAGATCTAAAGGTATATCACGAAGTGATATCATACCGATTATTATTACACAAATCGCAAGCATTATTACACTTACAGGGCGCTGTACCGCTGTTTTTAATAAATGCATTATTCACCACCTCGATCATCCGATTCCTCTTTTGAATCTTTGTCTGATTTATCGTTTTCGTCTTGCTGATCTTGTGGGTTTGTAGCTTCTTTTGAATCTTGCTCCATTATTTCTAGTTCTTCACCAGGGAGCAATACGTTCATTCCATCGGATACTAGCTTATGTCCATTAATTATAAGTTCATCACCTTCTGATACTTCTCCTGTTATTGCAGACAAATCAGATTGTAAGTTCAGAACTTCTACATCCCGTCTCGCTGCTTTGCCATCTTCAACGACAAAAACATATGTATTGTCACCTTTTTGTATAATTGAATGTGTTGGAACTAACAGCTCATTTTCTACTAAAATATCAGTAAAGATTAACTGAACTACTTCTCCCCCACTCATATTTGTTGTTTCGCCTTTGAAATGTAACTCCACTTCAAAAAGCCCTTCATCATTCCGCGTTGAAGAAATAAAAGTCACTACTGCTATTAACGCTTCAGATTCTGTTGCTCTATCCACTTTTACTTCTTTACCTAATGTGAGTAGATCTTTCTGCTCCTGGGTAATTTGCGTTTTCACCATATAATTGGACACATCAGAAATCGTTAACAAAGCTTTTTGAGGGGATACATTTTCCCCAACTACGTAATTAACTGCTTTTACCTCACCAGAGATAGGCGCATATACTACAGTGTCTTGAATATTTCGTTCAGATTGACCAACTTTCGTACTAGCCTGCTGTACTGAGATTTTTGCTTGTTCAACTGAGATTGCTGCTTTTTCTACATCTTTTTCAGCTGAAGCAACGTCTATTTTGGCATTTTCAATATTTATTTCATCCTGCTCAAATGATTGTTCATCAGCTGCATTTAATTGTGCCTTTTCATAATTAATTTCAGCTTGCTGTTCTCTTTGCTCGGCTTGCTCTACTTCTTGTAAAGATACAGCACCATCCTCATATAAACGCTCCAGTCGTTCACGGTTTATAGTTGCATCTTCCCATTGTTGTTGTAGATTCGCTAAGTCTAAATCAGTTTGGGACGTGCTCGTTTCGTCATTCGCTTGTTTATCACTTAATGCAAGTTCAGCTTTAGTTAGATTTGCCATTACTTGCTCCAAACGATTTTCAGCTTGCTCTTTAGCAACAATGGCACTTTCTAATTGTTGCTTTGCATTTGCTAAAGAAATTTGGTCAAGCTGTAAGCCATCTGTATAACTTTTCCCATCAATGTCAGCTATAACTTGTCCATTTTTTACTAAATCTCCATTTTTAACATTTATTGATAGTAATTCACCACTAACTTTAGCCACAACCTCAACAACAGATGCTGGAACCACATCTCCTATTAAACGTTTTTGGGCTTCAAGATTACCCTTTTTCACACTTTGAGTTTCAACCGCAACACTTTGTATTGCAGTCATATTATTCATCTTGGTCCCAGCTTCTCCATTTACATTCGAACCCGCTGAACAACCAGTTAATAATAAAACAGCGGCCACTAGTATACTAACTTTATTCCCCACCAATTCACTTACAGCTCCTTTTCTATAAACCAAAAATATGTCCAAATGATAATTATAATGGAATTAATTACATTCATAAAGCTATAACTATCGATTTGACGAAACTATGTTATTAAATTTTGTATCTCCTTTATAAGTATATATTACAGCTTAGAGTATACAAATTGATTACCATTACATTTATGATTATACATCTTACATTTTTATCACATAACACTTTATAGTCTTGGGTTTTTCCTAGCTATTGTAAATAGCTGTTTCCGTTTGGTATTAAGAAGTATACACGTGCACAACTAGATTTTCGGCATCTTTTCTTTTGTACAACGATAAGTAATGATATAAAACTTTGTGGTACTATGTTGATAACGATATCAACAACGTTAATGAAAAGAGCCTTGTGAATAAATAAAGAGTGTTGAGGAAAATACTTCTATCTCAACACTACAATAATGGAAAGTACACTGTATATAATTAACTTCAAACCCTTAAGATAGAAAGTACACTTGATCAACTTGTTGAAATTCGTGAAAAAGTGAAGACTCTATTCACAAGTACAGGTTCCTACGCTATTTACAGAGCTAGATGTATTAAAATCTTACAAACTGACCAAAAAACATTACACTTCCATTATAATCGGCAAAATCATTGGACGTCGTTTTGTTTGTTGGAACAAAAATTCATTTAAAGCATCCCGAATACTTATTTTGATTGAATTCCATTCAATTACATACCCTTTAACACACTGAGCTATAATTTTGTTTACAATCTCGCAAGCTTGTTCTATAAGTGATTCTGATTCCCTTACATAAACAAATCCTCTTGTAATGATTTCGGGCCCTGATGCAATTTGCCTTTTTACTTTATCAAGTGTTACGACAACGATAAGAATACCATCTTTAGATAGTAGTTTACGATCTCGTAATACGATGTGTCCTACATCGCCAACGCCTAAACCATCAATTAAGATATTGGCAGCAGGGACTTTTTCTCCTGTCGAAACTTTACCGTTATTAAATTCAACTACATCACCATTATCTACAATTAAAACATTTTCAGATTTTACACCAACTGAAAGTGCCAATTTAGCATGAGCACTTTGCATTCGATATTCGCCGTGGGTTGGTATAAAGTAGGTAGGCTTCATCATATTTAACATCAATTTAAGCTCTTCTTGGCTTCCGTGACTAGAAATGTCAGTTAGGTTTTTGTTATAAACGACATTGGCTCCAACACGAAGAAGATGATCAATTGTTTTTGAAACAATTAGTTCACTTCCAGGGATGACTGGCGAAGCAATTAAAACCGTATCTTCCGGTTGTATATGTACAGGTTTATTTGATTGAGTTGCCATTTTTGATAAAGCAGCCATAGGCTCGCCCTTCGTTCCACACGTTAAAATTAATACTTGATGATCTGGTAATTTTTCAATTTGATTTAGAGGTGTAATTATATCATCACTTACTTTTAAATAGCCTAAGTCTATTGAAAGCATAACGATGTCATAAATGTGCCTTCCCACAATGGCTACTTTGCGATTATTCTCTTCTGCTGCATCAAACACTTGTTGAATTCGATTAATATTAGATGCAAAGGTTGCTACTACAACACGGTTTGGAGCACTGTAAATCCCCTCAGAAATTTCTTGCCCAATGACCGATTCGGATACAGAATATCCTGGTTTATCAGCATTGGAGCTATCAGATAAAAGAAAAAGCACCCCTTCTTTGCCTATAGATGCCATCTTATCAATATCAGCGGTTTCCATTCCAACAGGTGTTTGGTCAAATTTGAAATCCCCAGTATGTACAATTGCACCTTCAGCTGTATGAAAACAAATGCCAACACAATCTGGTATACTATGAGTTGTTCGGAAAAAAGATACTTTCACTTGATTAACTGTCAATATTGACGTTGCTGTTACTTCATTCAATAAGTCATCAGCCGCCAGTCCATGCTGTTTTAATAATTGCCTTACTAAGGCTAATGTTAATTTCGTACCATATATCGGTACTCTTAGCTCTTTCAATACATACGGTATGGCACCGATATGGTCTTCATGACCGTGGGTTAAAAATATCCCTTTCACTCTCTCCCTATTTTTAATTAAATAACTAATATCAGGAATGACAGCGTCAACCCCGAACATTTCTCCCTCTGGATATTTAAGCCCAGCGTCAACTACAAAAATATCTGTATCTATTTCCACTATATGCATATTTTTGCCGCTTTCACCTAGCCCTCCAAGCGCAATTAATCTTATATTGTCTTTCTTTTCATTCAATATAATATCCTCCTATGTACAATTTACCCGTCGCTAAATAACTTACGTCCATTATAACTGATGCATGAATTTGAATACAAGTTAATTAACGGGGCGATTTGCACATATATTAAGACTATTTTTCACATTCATTATCGCTACCTCCCCTTAGATATTAGCAAGCAATCTAGCGTTCGTTGCTTCATTTATCCTCTTAACATATGGGTCTCTCATAAACCTCATATTACAAGTCCATTGATAGTAATAGCGACAAGGATTACGAAAAAAAGAGGCTGGGACAAAACCCACCTCTGAGATGAAAAAGCCGGTGAAATTTTACAAGAAGTAAAATTTCACCGGCTTTGTTTATTTTGGAATTAAAACAAGGACCACTTCTGATAAAATAAAGTTACCACACCAAATTTCATCGGAAAGAAGGGTCCTTATGTTTAAAAATTATATCATGAATCAATTAATTTTGCCTTTAGATCTAGAAGTAAAATTACAAAAGAACGATATTGCCTTCCATGTCCATCATTTAGTTGAAAGTATCCCTCAGGAAGCGTTTGAACCATTTCTCCGAAATGAAGGCTGTCCTGCCTATCATCCACGCATGATGCTTAAAATAATTCTATGTGCCTACACGCAATCTGTCTTTTCTGGACGCAAAATTGAAGCCCTATTAAAAGACAGTATTCGTATGATGTGGCTAGCTCAAGGATATGAACCAAGCTACCGCACAATCAACCGATTCCGTGTTCAACCAGAAGTGAAAGAATTAATTCGTGAATGTTTCGTCCAATTCCGTTGCCAATTGATCGAAGAGAAACTTATTGATCAAGAAGCGATTTTTATTGATGGTACAAAAATCGAAGCAAATGCGAATAAATTTACGTTCGTCTGGAAGAAATCCATAGAGAACTATCATGAGAGTTTAATTGAAAAGTCAAACCAGCTGTACAATGAGTTACTTAAGAATGAAATCATACCTGAAATTCAACGTGAAACGGCTGAACAGTTATCATTGGATGAGCTCGCTCAATTGGTTCAAAAAGTAGACGATGTCGTAACCAAGTATGATAAACAAATTGAAGATACGTCAGACGTTTCAGAACGAAAAGCCTTAAGAAGTGAACGTAAGTATCCAAAACAAATTCGAAAGCAATTGATTGATTTCGTCTCACGTAAACAGAAATATCAACAAGACTTAGAAACCTTTGGCTCACGTAATAGTTATTCTAAAACAGATCCCGATGCGACATTTATGCGAATGAAAGATGATTATATGAAAAACGGACAATTGAAAGCTGGTTACAATGTACAAATCGCAACGGAAGGTCAATACACACTTGCCTATAGTTTGTTTTCAAACCCAACAGATACACGTACATTAATTCCATTTTTAGATGAAATTGAGCAACATTATTTCGAGTTACCGAACCACATTGTTGCAGATGCAGGTTATGGTAGTGAACAGAACTATAATGATATCCTTTCTAATAGAAAACGAGAAGCGCTTATTACGTATAACTTATATTTAAAGGAACAAAAGAAAAAGTACCGACAAAACACATTTAATCCCGAAAATTGGGAGTATGACGAGGAAACAGATACATATACATGTCCTAATCAAAAGCGCCTTCAATTTCAATATCATTCTATTCGCAATGACCGTACAGGATTTGAACGGAAGTTCAAAGTCTACGAGTGTGAAGACTGTTCCGCATGCCCATTCCGTTCATTATGTACAAAAGCAAAAGAAGGCAACAATCGAAAACTAATGGTGAATGAAAAATGGGAACAGCAAAAAGAATATGTAAGAGCGAAGCTTTCAGAAGAGACAACGAGTGCCATCTATCGAAAACGAAAAATCGATGTGGAACCAGTTTTTGGATTTTTGAAGGCGAATTTGTGTTTCTCTCGATTTTCTGTACGTGGAAAATCGAAGGTGGAAAACGAAATGGGCCTTGCGTTAATGGCTGTGAATTTAAACAAAATCACTGCCAACAAATAAGGTAATAGAGGCCCTACCACTCTAAATAGAAAAAAGGTGAATTTGAGCTCACTCAAATTCACCTTTTTCATTTTTTGAGGCTAGTTATGTCCCAGCCTCTTTCCTTCATTAAATTTACTGTAGTAGTTCGGATAATTTAACCCGTTCATGCTCCGCTAAAGGCACTAACGGTAGTCGAACTGAACCAACATCTAGCCCGCGTATTTGTAAAGCTGTTTTTACTGGTGCCGGACTCGGTGCCATAAAAAGACCCGTCATAACAGGTAATAGTTTCTGGTGAAGTAATGCTGATTCATTTAACTTATTATTGCGATATGCATGGATCATTTCCTGCATCTCATTGCCAATAACATGCGATGCAACAGACACGACCCCACTACCCCCTATTGCAAGTATAGGAAGAGTTAAACCATCATCTCCACTATATAAAAGAAAATCTTCGTCAGTATTTGCGATGATTTCTGTCATAGCGTTTAGATCACCACTGGCGTCTTTTACCGCAACGACATTGTCAATTTTTGAAAGTTTAATAATCGTCTCTGGTGAGATATTAGTTATTGTTCTGCTTGGAACATTATAAAGCATAACAGGAAGCTTTGTGCTGTTGGCGATTGCTTTAAAATGTTGGTATAAACCTTCTTGATTTGGTTTATTGTAATACGGTGCTACAAGAAGAATCGCATCTACTCCTGTTTCTTCAGCTTTTTTTGTTAATTCAATAGATGCATACGTATTATTACTTCCAGTACCAGCAATGACTGGAACCCTTCCAGCTACTTCTGAAACCACATGTTGGAACAAAGCGATTTTTTCTTCAGTAGATAAGGTTGCTGATTCACCTGTAGTACCTGAAATGACAAGGGAGTCTGTACCATTGTCAATTAAGTAATTTACGAGTTGGCTAGTTTTCGAAAAATCAATATTGCCACGATTATCGAATGGTGTAACCATCGCAGTAGCCACATTCCCGAAATCAATCAATCTTCCCACTCCTTACTAATATTTGTAAAAGGATACTTCAAAAAGTCCGGAACAAACTTATGCACTAGATCAAAGTAGTCTGTTCTTCTCCTCTTGTTGTCCCCAATAGTGAACACTATCATGATGTTTTATGATTATTACTTCCGACTTCGTGATTTTCTCCTGAAAGTTGAAAGGCATCGTGTAATGCATTGACAGCTTTCACCATATCATCCTGTTTAACTAACACCCAAATGGTTGTATGGCTATCAGCTGATTGTAAAATTTGAATTCCTAGTTCTGATAACGCTGTGACGATTTTCGCTGTTACTCCAGGAACACCATTTATTGCAGCACCGACAGTAGACACCTTTGCACAATTTCTTGTGATGATTGGATCATAACCTTTGCGTTTTAAGATTTCAATCGCATGATCTGTTAATTCATCAGGAATTGTGTACACTACGCCATTTGGTGTAATGTTAAAAAAGTCAACACTAATTTTTTCATTAGCCATTGCTTGAAACACTTCTGTTTGATGGTTAAACTCATTTTCTTTAGCAAACACTTTGATTTGTGTAACATTAGAAACATAAGCAATGCCTGTAATAAGTCGTTCTTTCACATCGCAACCTTTATTATTTTTGTCCAATGTGGTAACAAGTGTCCCTGGTGAATTGGAATAAGTTGAACGAATTCTAATCGGAACCTTAGCTTGCATAGCAATTTCAACAGCACGAGGATGTATAACCTTTGCTCCTTGATAAGCCATATTACATATCTCATTATATGTTACTATGTCTAATGGTTTTGCTGAAGAAACGACGCGTGGGTCAGCCGTCATGACACCCTCTACATCTGTGAAAATATCTATCCATTCTGCTTGAAGTGCAGCACCGAGAGCTGCTGCAGATGTATCACTGCCACCACGACCAATCGTAGTTACATCTCCATACTTCGTAGCTCCTTGAAATCCAGCTACTACGATAACATCATAATCAGCTAGTAACGAAATGACACGATCGCATTTCATATCTGTAATCTTTGCATTCGTGAAGTCATCATTCGTGCGAAAACCTGCTTGTGCACCAGACATTGCAGTTGCTTGAATTCCAAAAGAATTTAACATATTTGAGAAAACCACACTGGAAATTATTTCACCACAAGATAGCAACATATCATGTTCGCGTTTACTTATCTTACTTTTATCTGAACCTAACAAATCAATTAAAGTATCTGTTGCATAAGGGGCGCCTTTTCTACCCATAGCAGAAACAACCACAACAACTTTATAGCCCTCTGATAATGCATGTTCAATATGATCCCTAGCTAGGTTACGACCCTTTTCGTCTTTTACAGAAGTTCCTCCAAATTTTTGAACGATGATTTTCATTATTACACCTCTTGTAGTTTTCCAACTTCATACAAGAATTAACTCAGCTTATATGAATTTACACTAAATTTAATTTAATTAGACTTTCTGCAATTTGCACAGAATTCCAAGCTGCACCTTTGAGTAAATTATCAGATACTACCCACATATGAAATCCATGATCACGGTCTAAATCTTTACGTATTCTACCTACAAAAACATCGTTTTTACCTACACTATGGGCAGGCATTGGATAGACCTGTTCCGCTGTATTGTCTTGAACGACTACACCAGGTGCATCCGATAGTACATTAATTACATCTTGCGCTGCAACATTCTGATCCTTAATCTCAAAATATACTGATTCAGAATGCCCTGTTTCTATAGGAAGACGAACGCATGTCGCTGCAACTTCTAAATCTGGTCTATGCATAATCTTTTTTGTTTCATTGATCATTTTCATCTCTTCAAACGTAAAACCATTATCTTGGAATTTATCAATTTGTGGCACCGCGTTAAACGCTATTTGATAGTGCTTATCGTCTCCACTTACCGGTAGCACAGCCGGAGTAAATTCTTCATTTTCGATAATTGCTTTTGTTTGATCTTTTAACTCTTTAATTGCAGCTGCACCTGCACCAGATACTGCCTGATATGTTGAAACTAAGACTTTTGTTAGTCCAAATGCCTTTTGAATAGGTTCTAATGCAACGACCATTTGAATGGTCGAACAATTCGGGTTAGCAATAATTCCTTGATGGTTTTTAAGATCATCTTCATTTACTTCAGGAACAATGAGAGGTACATTTTCATCCATTCTGAACGCGCTTGTATTATCCACAACAATCGCACCATGCTTCACCGCTTCTGGTGCAAATCGTTTTGAAATACTACCACCTGCACTAAAAAGAGCTATGTCTACACCTTGAAAACTCTCTGGTGTTGCAACTTGCACTTCTACTTCATTCCCATTAAACAACACTTTTTTTCCTGCTGAACGCTCTGACGAAAGCAAGGTTAGCTTTGCTACCGGGAATTTTCGCTCTTCTAAAGTTTTGATCATTTGTTGTCCTACTGCCCCTGTTGCTCCTAAAACTGCCACATGATATCCTTTAACGTGCTCCATTTTATTGCCCCTTTCGAAAGTAACCAACTAAGGTATCATTCATCATTAATGAGGAATAGTTCATCTGTTTCCCTATTTTATAATAAACAATATTTTATCATATTCACGCATTAAAGAAGAGCAGTTTTTAAATAAAATCCCTCATAATTTTGCACTTCTATTATATTTTATCAAGTTTATTCAAAGTTGGCTATCTTGAAAGCGCTCAATTATTACTGGTTGTAATTGTCGACCTTCCAGAGCTGATAATACGGTACCCTGTAGCTTATCCATATCAGCAACCATAGAATTTGGTTTCTTTACCGGTGCGTCTTGACCAAAAGGTATAAAGTATATATTTTTCGTAGCCATTAACCTCATTAAATTGACACCATTCAAGCCAAGCGCATCATTTGTTGAAATACCAACAACCACAGGTCTTTGGTTTCTTAACGTTGCTTTTGCAGCCATTAGTACTGGGGAATCAGTCATTGCGTTAGCAAATTTGCTCAATGAATTACCTGTTAATGGAGCAATTACCATGCAATCTAAAGGAATTTTTGGTCCAAGCGGTTCTGCTTTTACAATTGTATTGATTACTTCTTGACCTGTTAGCTCTTCAATTTTTCGTACCCAATCTTCACCTTCGCCAAACCGAGTGTCGGTTGTTTGAACAGTGTGAGAAACAACAGGCAATACCTCTGCACCTGACTTAATTAGTTGCTTAATTTGTGGTACTACCGCATCATAGGTACAATGTGAACCTGTTAAGCCGAAACCTATTCTTTTCCCAACTAACGACATTATTCGTCCACCTTTCTTTGTTGTAAGTCTTCAATTAACAATTGAGACAGTACATTGGCAACAATTTGACCTGCTGTTTTTGGTGCAACGATACCTGGTAAGCCAGGTGCTAAAAACGCTTTAATGCCACGTTTTTCTGCGTAACGAAAATCAGTTCCACCTGGTTTTGTCGCCAGATCAACAATTAATGTATGGGCTGGCATTCTAGAAATCACGCCTGCTGTCACAATAGGATGAGGAATGGTATTAATACACACATCAATATCACTAACTTCTTTATTTAATAACGATAAATGAAAAGGCTCTATCCCCATTTCATAGATTCTAGCTAAATGTTCTGATCGCCTTGCACCAACCTTCACCATAGCTCCTAGTGAGTGAAAAGAACGAGCAACGCTCATGCCAATCCTACCAAACCCTAATACGGCTACTTTAGAATTATGAATGGTAAAATCGGTATTTTGAATGACCATCATGATCGTACCCTCAACTGTAGGTATTGAGTTGTATATCGCCACATCATCTCTTTCCATTATTTGTACGAGTTTTCTATTAGACGCTGTCGTAAGTTGATCCAAGTATTCGTTACTAATACCCGTATATATCGCACAATGTTCTGGTGTTTGTAATAACATTTCTTTTGTTAGTACTACTTTTTCATTTGAAAATATTGTTTCTATTTTTCCTTCATTGTTCGTTCCAGCTATAGGTAATACGATGGCACTTATATCTGAATATTTAAGTTCGTCAATTTGCTCTTTAGTAGCCCCAGTAAATCCATGGTCTAGCTGATCAAACCCTATTAATGATAACTTTGCATCTAACTCAGTTAGCTTCCGTATGACCTCAAGTTGACGTGCATCTCCACCTATAACAGCAATGTTCATGCCTGTTAGCATTAAATTCACCTTCTTTTGATGATAAATTACGCGCAAAATGTGTAGGATAAATGCCTATATATTCCCGTTCCTTTCACATTTTATGTTATGGGATTTCATAAGGTGAATGATTACAAAAAAAAAGACTAACCAAATCTGAACTGCCCCCTGTCTAGTAGACAGCGGAAATAATAAAAAGTCACTTAAGCGGCTTTAGCTCTATATTCCATAGGGCTAAGGCCATTTAATCGTTTTTGGTACCTATCGTAATTATAAAAATGTATATAGTCTTCTATGGCTTGAGATAATTCTTCAAAGTTCTCATATTTATTTAAATAATACTTCTCACATTTCAGTGCTCCCCAAAAAGATTCCATCGGTCCATTATCAATGCATCGACCTACTCGCGACATACTTTGTGTCATCTTAGCGGCATCTATTTTTCGTTTAAACCCTTTAGATGTGTACTGAAATCCTCGGTCACTATGTATTAGTGGATAATCCCCGTTCAGTTGGTCTATCGCTCGGTCAAGAGTATTAAACACAAGAAGGTTATTATTCGAATTCCCTAAAACATAACTAATAATTGAGCCATCATATAGATCGAGAATAGCACTTAAATAAGCTTTCTTTGATACTCCATATTTAAATTCCGTTACGTCCGTTACCCATTTTTCATTCGGTTTTTCTGCCGTGAATTCGCGATTTAACACATTTTCTGCGACATGTTGAGGAGTAGAGCTCTTATAAGAATTTTTCTTTCTTCGAATGACAGACTGTATGCAGGCTACCTTCATTAGTCTATAAATACGTTTGTAATTAAAGTTCTCTTCAAATTTCCGATTGATATTTAACGTCATTCGACGATATCCATATATCCCATCGACCTTCTTATGTAGAACCATCATTTCTTTAATAATCTCTTCGTTCTGAAGTTCTTGTGCCGAAGGCTTCCGTTTCAGCCACTTATAGTAAGCACCTCTCGTAATACCTGCCACTTCACAAAGCAATAGAATACTCAGGCCTTTGCTTTCATTAAGTTCCTGAATGGCAATATACTTGTCTTCATATCGAATGCAGCTTACTTTCGCCTCCTTTCGATTTCCTCTAACTTTTTTAAGAATAAATTTTCCGCACGTAAGCGCTCATTTTCTCTTTCTAGCTTTTTCATCTGGAGTTCAATCTTCTCTTCTGGAGTTAGCTTTACTTCTTCTTTCTTTTTTCCACGTTTATCTTTAAGTCCTTCATCTCCACCATTTTCATACTTCTTAACCCATTGGTACACCTGTTGATAAGAGACCTTGTAGGTCTCAGCTGTTGTTTGATAATCTTTGCCATTCCCTAAACAGTCCATTACAATTTGTATCCGTTCTTCCCAAGTCGTATTTCTTCCGTTAGTCATAGTCCTTGTCCTTCCTTGTGTCGTATCTTTTAATTCACTATGACTATTATACTTGTAAACCCATTTCTCAAGGACGGAACAACTTGAAATTTCATATTTACGAACAACCTCACGTTGAGAGTATTCCCCTGACAAATAATCTTTAACTGCAGCTTCCTTTAATTCTTTGGAGTAGTTTTTCCATGTTTTAGAGTCAATTAATCCATCAATTCCACTTTTCTCAAATCGCTCTACCCATTTATAAATAGTATTTTTAGGAATTTGGTACATTGTTGTTAGCTCTTTTAGAGTGAAGTTTTCGTTGTTATATGCCCTCACCACTTCATGTTTAAATTCAATAGAGAAAAATTTATTGGACATAAAAAAGCCCCCTTAAGGTAATCAGATTTTATTTTTTAATCTGTCTACCTTAAGGGGAGCATATCAATCCAGTTAATCTTTTATTATTGCCTCTATAGTGATATGACGTTATTATCATAAGGCTCTTTTTAGAACCTTTATAACGATTGAAGCAGTAAATTAGGGGGATATGTGACCGTATAGGTTTTAGAAGAAAAATTGCCATGAAACTTTAGTTGTATACGTACTTATTTTTTCTAACGATAATCCACAAACAATTCGAACACAGCCTTTCGTAAAAATAGCTGACGACGAATTTAACAACTTCTATCTCTTTGTACCGAAGGTAGAAGTTGAAGCAAATTCTAGTTACAGTACAAAATCAACCATCTATGTAAAAAAGATTATGCATTAAAGACACCGATTGATAGCTCGGCTAAAAGACTGTTAGACGCACATTATCACAAATAGAGATACTTAATCAGGTGGAGTATCATTTCCACCTGATCACAACCTCTAACATCTCATTTTTAAAGTTTCACTCGTTTGTTTCAGTTTCTGGTATGTCTATAATCACCATATCGGATCCAATTTTTTTAATATGCTTCCAAGGAACACGCACTTCAGTGCCTTGCTTTCGAAATCCAAACCATTTTAATGTTGGAATAATTAATGCATTTATCTGTCCAGTTTGTTCATTGATCTCTAAGTCAGTTTGGCCTAGTACTCCTAATCTTTCTGCTCTTTTGACATCAACAATTTCCTTGCCACTTAATTCACTTAATCTCATTTTTTATCCTCCTCTCTACTACATTGTAGGGGATAACCATAAAAAAAATGCCTACAAGTTTCTATAGGCATAAAATCGTTTGGACGATCATGTTGAAGATGGCTTATTTGCCTACCGGCAATATACCGTCAGGACTAATGAGAGCTGTGGAGAACTGTTCAGTAAAAAGTTCTCTTGCTAAACGATTGACACTCTCTTCACTAACTGAATCAATATCTAATAGTACCTCATCTAATGACCGATGACGTTTTAACAACAGTTCGTTTTTACCGTTTCTACTCATTCGACTATTGGTACTTTCAAGACTTAATGTTAAATTTCCTTTCATTTGTTCCTTATTATTTTTTAACTCTTTTGTACTAATACCGTCATTTTTTAAGTCTAATAACGTTTCTTGGACGGTATCAAATAATGTTTCAAGCTGATGTTTTCCTGTTCCGCCATATATCGTAACCATACCATTATCTTGATAAGAGGAATGATAAGAAAATATGGAATAGGCTAATCCCCTTTTTTCTCTAACCTCTTGGAATAAGCGGCTACTCATACTTCCACCTAAGATATTATTTAACACGATAAGACTATAAATATCCTTATGTCCTACAGGTAACCCGTTAAATCCCATACATAGATGAGCCTGTTCTGTTTCTTTTTTACGTACTAATTTGTCCGTATGGAAAGATGGCGTCGTTAATTCATCAACCGTTACTTCAGATTCATAAGACCCAAATTGTTGCTCAACATCTTTAATAAAGCTCTCATTAATGTTACCAGCTACTGAAATCACGACATTTTCAGGTGTATATGTATTTTTCATATAATCTCGTAAAGCTTCTCCATTGAATGTTTCAAGCGTCTCTTCTGTACCCAAAATTGGATAGCCTAATGAATGCTGACCAAAGGTAGCTTTACTTAATAAATCGTGTACAATGTCGTCAGGAGTGTCTTCGTACATTTTAATTTCTTCAAGCACAACGTTCTTTTCCTTCTGTAGCTCTTCCTCATCAAAGACAGAATTAAAAAACATGTCCGACAGTATATCCAAAGCGTATGTAGCATGCTCATCAAGTACTTTTGCATAGTAACAAGTATATTCTTTGGACGTGAAGGCATTTACTTGTCCACCGATACTATCAAATGCTTCTGCAATCTCTTTAGCGGAACGATTAGTTGTCCCTTTAAAGAACATATGCTCTAAAAAATGTGAAATTCCATTATTCTGTTCATTTTCATTACGTGATCCAGTTTTAATCCAAATACCAATTGCAACTGAACGAACAGAAGGTATATTTTCTAACACAATTCTTGCACCATTTTGGCATGTATATTTCTTAATCAACTTCGTTCCTCCTTAGTTACTGCATTATTAACTAGTTTCTCACCTATTAAATTGTAAAAATAAGGTGTCTTTAAGCGAACGTACCTTCATCGTAAGATTCGTTCTTCACTTAGTAATGTAGTAACATCAACTATTTGTAATTTTTTTTGCTTAATTGAAAGTATTAATGTTTCAAGTGCTTGGGTTGTTGAAGAAGTTGGATGCATTAAGATCATTGCACCTTTATGTACTTTAGTCATTACGCGGTCTACTATTACATGAGGCTCTGGGCGTTGCCAATCAATTGTATCAACACTCCACATAATCGTCCCCATATTTAGCTCAGATGCAATTTCTACAACTTCATCTCGAATGCTTCCACTAGGTGGAGCAAACAAAGTTGAGGATTTATTTGTCGTTGCCTGAATGATGTCGTTTGTCTTAACTAATTGATCGCGGATTTCATCCGAACCCATCAATCTTAAATTTGGATGTGAGTACGAATGATTTCCAACCTCAAAACCAGCGTCCACTATCATTTTTGCAAGGTCAGGGTTCTCTTTTACCCAGCGACCTTCCAGAAAAAAAGTAGCTTTTACTTTATGTTTATTTAATATTTCTAACATTGATGGGATGTACTCTGTTCCCCAAGCAACATTTATTAGGAAAGCAACCATCGGTTTATCTGGATGTCCTCTATATATTGGCGAAGGAGGTAAATCCGATAAGTGGATATTAGGCTTAACTTGTTGAAATACAAGTTTTTTCTCATCAAAATTACCCTCTTTTTTCATATTCTCATAAGAAGCCTCTATATCAACTTGTAAACCATTATACCCAGGTGTTGCTTTCCACACTTTATGAACCTCAGCATTCTGTGCAGGAATCTTATATTGAGGAGCTTTCTCCTTTATTTCTATGTAAAGTGAATCCATTTGCTTTGCTACAGTCATCGTACTGTTTTTTAACCCTTTTACGTAACTAGTTGTAAACGGATTTTGGACTGCACCAATAGTAATAATTAATATTGTTATAAAAGCAAGAATCTGCACTGATAACTTTCTCATTAGTTTTCCCCCTTTATACTAAAAAATATGTATAATGAGGACAAGGTAGAACAACTAACATTGAAGATGTTATTCAAAATGCAGATGATGTGTTGGTCGCACGTTTAAGTCTTCTCCCTCTATAGGGTTCTTTTAACATACATGATCACTAAAATTATTTGTCGTTCTAACAAATAAATAAGACTACATTTAGATTGTAAATGCCATCTTCTCTTCAAATCACATATAGCTTCGTTTTGCTGCTGTAGGTTTGTAGCAATAAAGTTGCTAAAAGAAAGCCTTAAGAAAAACTCGGCTTTAATGCCGAGCTATCTATGCTATAAATAATGGAAACAAATTTTTAAAGTTTTGATGCGTTTGCACAGCTTGTTGAACTAGAGAATACACGTAAACTCTAGCGTTTGTGACATCTTTACTATTTTTTATAATCGATAAACCTTCACCTTGCTGTCCATTTTTTGAAAATATACAACAAAGTTTACGAAAAAGCTTAAGATTTTTGTTCTTGTTCCTTTTGCTCTCGTAAAACTGCTTTTCTTGATAAGTTAACTCTTCCTTGCTTATCAATTTCTATTACTTTCACTAAAATTTCATCGCCAATTTTGACAACATCCTCTACTTTGCCAACACGTTCTTCAGCAAGTGCAGATATATGAACAAGGCCATCTTTTCCACTAAATAACTCAACAAAAGCACCAAATTTTTCAATTCTTTTTACTTTACCTAGATAAAGTTGGCCGACTTCAATTTCACGAACGATATCTTCAATAATTTTCTTCGCCTTTTGATTCATTTCTTCATCCATATGAGAAATAAAGACAGTTCCATCTTGCTCGATATCGATTTTTACCCCAGTCTCTTCAATAATTTTATTAATTTGTTTACCACTTGGGCCAATTACATCTCTTATTTTATCCGGATTAATCGACATAGTGAATATTTTTGGTGCATACTCAGACAGAACTTGGCGTGGCTCGCTAATTGTTGCAAGCATACTATTTAATATTTCTATCCGACCTTTTTTAGCCTGCAGTAATGCTTCTTCTAAAATTTCACGTGATAAACCTTCAATTTTAATATCCATTTGCAAAGCTGTTACGCCTTTTTCAGTACCAGCTACTTTGAAGTCCATGTCACCTAGATGATCTTCCATTCCTTGAATATCTGTTAATACTGTATAATGCTCATCCGATTTTACTAGTCCCATTGCAATACCCGCTACAGGTGCTTTAATTGGAACACCGGCATCCATCATAGCTAATGTACTAGCACATATACTAGCTTGTGATGTTGAACCGTTAGACTCTAACACTTCGGATACGAGCCTAATTGTATAAGGAAATTCCTTCTCAGATGGGATTACTTGTTCAAGTGCACGTTCACCTAAGGCACCGTGTCCAATTTCACGACGTCCTGGACCACGCATTGGACCCGTTTCTCCAACACTAAAAGAAGGGAAGTTATAATGATGCATAAATCTTTTCGACTCTTCAATGCCAAGCCCATCTAAAATTTGTACATCCCCTAAAGCTCCTAATGTACAAATACTCAATGCTTGGGTTTGTCCACGTGTAAATAAACCTGATCCATGAGTTCTTGGTAAAATTCCAATAGTTGATGAAAGAGGTCGTATTTCATCACCTTTACGTCCATCAGGCCTAACCTTCTCTACTGTAATGAGGCGACGAACTTCTTTTTTAACTAATTTAGCTAAAATTTCATTTACTTGCTTTAAAGTGTCTTCGCTTGCATCTTGCTCTTCATACTTTTCAATTACAGATGCTTTAACTTGGTTAATTGCTTGCTCTCTAGCTTTTTTTTCAAAGACTTGTACTGCCTTGTTAATATCTTCCTCTGCGAGTGCTCTAATTTCGTTCTCAAGTACTTCATCAACTTCATAAAGTGTTACTTCCATTTTTTCTTTACCAATTTCCTGAACAATTTGTTGTTGGAATGAAATAAGCCTTTTAATCTCTTCATGTCCAAACATAATTGCTTCAAGCATCGTTTCTTCTGGAACTTCTTCTGCACCAGCTTCAACCATGTTAACGGCATCTATTGTACCAGCGACTACTAAATGAATATCGCTTTCCTCCATTTGTGAAACCGATGGATTAATGATAAACTCACCATCAATTCTACCAACAACAACACCAGCGATAGGACCGCTAAACGGAATATCTGATACCGATAACGCCAACGAAGATCCGAACATAGCTGCTTGCTCAGATGAACAATCTTGATCCACACTCATGACCATACTTACCACTTGGACTTCATTTCTAAATCCATCAGGGAATAATGGGCGAATTGGTCTATCGATTAGTCGACTAGCTAAAATCGCCTTTTCACTTGGTCTCCCTTCTCTTTTAATAAAGCCTCCTGGAATTTTCCCAACAGCATATAATCGCTCTTCATAATTGACTGTTAGAGGAAAGAAGTCAACTTTTTTAGGTTCTTTCGAAGCTGTAGCAGTACTAAGAACAACTGTATCTCCATAACGTACCAACACTGCACCATTAGCTTGTTTCGCTAATTGACCTACTTCTACGGTTAGCTTCCTACCGGCCCATTCCGTAGAAAAGATTTGCTTATCTTGTCCCATATTCATGCCCCTCTCTATTCTTTATATTGTTACTTTAGTATGAACTTTATTTTACAAGTTTTATGTATATTTTTTGCTAACAAAAAAGCGGGAATCCTCTCCCGCTTTCTGTTGATTATCGACGTAAGCCAAGTTTATTAATTAGTTCGCGGTAACGTGTAACATCTTTATTACGTAAGTAATTTAATAGGTTACGGCGTTTACCTACCATTTTTAAAAGACCTCTACGTGAATGATGATCTTTTTTGTGAACACGTAAATGATCGTTCAAATTATTAATTTCCTCAGTTAGGACAGCAATTTGAACTTCTGGAGAACCAGTATCACTTTCATGAGTCTTGTATTGACCAATTAGTTCATTTTTACGTTCTTGTGTGATAGCCATCCATTTCACCTCCTCAAAATAATCCCCAGTTACCGAGCAAACGTTGGTGAATCGTCTTGCCAAGCAACGGTTCTTTTCATAATACGTATAATAGGTTACACCTTTTTATGACAAAAAGCAAGTCTGTTCCTTATTTTTTTCAAAGTACTTGATTGCTTCTTGTTTATCCACTTCGATTTGCTGTACTAAGTCTTCAATGCTTGAAAATTTTTGCTCGTTACGAATTCTGTCATGCCATTCTATTACGACTTGTTCACCGTATATCATTTCATCGAAATGGAAAATATGAACTTCTACAGAAGGCTTCAGGTCTTCTTTCTTATTAAATGTTGGTTTAAAACCTACATTACAAACACCCTGATACCACGTTGATTTTACTTTGATTCGAACAGCATAAACTCCTACAGCAGGATATATATGATTCTCTTCTAGTTTGACATTAGCAGTTGGAAACCCAATCGTTCTTCCTCTTTTATCCCCATCAATCACGATACCAGTTACATGATAGTTACGGCCTAAAAAGCTAGGAAGTGATTTCATATTACCGTTCTTTATCATCGTACGTATAGCTGTAGAACTAATCTTCTCATTGCCTTCTATCAATTTATCAACTGTCGTTTGCGCGAATTGATTTCTTGAATGAAACGGCAACGTTTCCATCGTACCCTTACCTAATTTACCATAAGTGAAATCAAAGCCAGCAACAACGTGCTTAGCATGCAAATTAATAATATAATCGTCAACGAATTGCTGAGGTAATAAATTTGCAAACTCGCTCGTGAATTTCACAACATACAACATGTCTACACCCAAATTGGCAATATATTGCTCCTTAGCTGCTTGTGTAGTAATATACTCAACATGTTTTTCTTTACTTGCTAGGACAACTGAAGGATGAGGAAAAAAAGTCATCACTGCACTTTTCATACCGAGTTGATTAGCAATTTCTTTCGCAGTTTTTATCACTTTTTGATGACCTAAGTGCACTCCATCAAAAAAGCCTAATGCCAAAACTGTTTCTGGGATTAATTCCTTTTTCATTTGATGAGGATGAGATATATTTATAACTTTCATTTATTGCTCACCTTTTCTTATTCTTACTCGTTTGTTACCTTTTTGTAGAAGGCTCTTTTCATTCGCTTTGCTGCTATCGTTCCTAT
Source organism: Nanhaiella sioensis (assembly GCF_046557775.1). NCBI lineage: Bacteria > Bacillati > Bacillota > Bacilli > Caryophanales > Bacillaceae > Nanhaiella > Nanhaiella sioensis. Next base: position 3,951,520 of record NZ_JBKAEG010000001.1, on the reverse strand, counting down.
ATGATAGAAATGTCATTTTACGCAGCAGGCATCGTTTTAATGAAGAAAAAATCCCATGAAATCTAGCTGTATCATCGTTTATTTCTAGGTACTATTAACAACTAGCTATGAGAAGGTAGCCTTGTAGAAATAGGAAATATGATCGCACATTAAAGCTATACCGTAACTAACACTTTTTTTGGCTTCATCAAATGCATTTTTTCTGGATGTTTTATATATAATGCTAAACATTGATTAAAACGATCCACCATACAAAAAGGCACATTAACTTCTATATCTGATAGTTCTTCCGCCATAGGCAAAACTGCACCATTTTTCACTTTCTCTGCTACTTTATCATTTATTTGTAATTTCGGCAAATGAGTAAGTGCGCTTTCAATCGTTAATAATTTCTCCTCTACTTCACCATCATTGACCAACTGCTCGATTTCATCAAAAGATAAGCATTGTTGTAGTGAGAAGCTGCCCGACTCAGTTCGAATAAGGTTGGACATATGAGCTGGAAACCCTAGCAGTTCACCAATCATGACTGCTACTGTACGGACGTATGTACCTTTGCTACACGAAATTCTAAATCGAAAAGAAACTGTATCATTAGTATATAATTCCCGGTCATCTAATAAAGACAGCTTGTGGATTGTAATCGTCCTTGTTGGCCGCTCTACCTCAATGCCTTGACGGGCATACTCATATAACCTTTTACCATTTACTTTTACTGCTGAGTACATAGGTGGAGTCTGTTCGATTTGCCCAGTTAACTGGTTAAACACTTGCAAGACTTCTTGACGACTAATCACTCGATCTAACTTTTTTTCTGCTACAACCTCCCCAGAAGCGTCTTCAGTAGTTGTGGAAAAGCCGAGTGTAACCTCGCCTTCATACACTTTATTTTCGGCTGTGAGAAACTCAACAACTTTTGTAGCTTGACCAACACATAATGGCAATACACCGGTTACATCCGGGTCTAAAGTGCCTGTATGGCCTATTTTTTTTGTTTTTAACATCTTTCTTAATTTAAATACACAATCATGGGATGTTAATCCCTTTGGTTTATTTAGTAATAGTATTCCATTCAAACTTATCACCTCTTAACTTAGACATGTGCTAGCTTAATGATCACCTTTCGTAAGTCCTAGAACCTTTGCTTTCATGAAAAAGATGACTGGAATCATACACTGTACGTAACGCAGGGATATTATCCACATCAAGCAATGGAAGCATTTGATTTATTGGCGCTGCTAGCCATAAATGATAATGGTGAAGTGACCTCGAGGGGGTGTGTGTTGAAGCTAGTGTCCAAGACCTTTCCTACTTGCAATCAAATTCTCGTTTCTTGGTACAAAGAAAATTGCATGTTAACGATCTCTTTATTACTACTTTCGTATACTCGGTAGCTTGATTTTATAAATTTTTGCTATTGATTAGAGAAGAAAAGACGTCACTTACAATAATTATTTTCATGTCTAGCTCTAACAATTTTTGCGAAACTAGCCTGAATCAACAATCATTGCCGCAACAGTCTCTTTAAAAAAAGGATAGACTATTCGCCTATCCTCTTTCATTATCTTGCTGTTCGTTTTTATCGTCTTTGTTAATATCATGCAATATAGATTCTATTCGATACCCATAGTCAATTGACTCGTCAAATTCGAATAAAAGTTCTGGTGTTTTGCGTAATCTAATCCGCGAACCGATTTCTGAACGAATGAAGCCCTTCGCTTTCTCTAACCCCAACAACGTATTCTGTTTCTCTTCGTCATTACCAAGAACAGATATATATACTTTTGCTTGTTGTAAATCGCCTGTTACACGTACATCTGTGACAGTTACGAATCCAATACGTGGGTCCTTCATTTTTTGACCGATAATTTGGCCTAGCTCTTTTTTCATTTGTTCAGCTATTCTAGTTGATCTATGACTCATGATAATCACCTCTTTTTCAAAACCACTCATACGTTGTAATCGTTCTTTCGATTTCAGGAAACGAATCAAGCAATTTTAAAGCATGTTGAAGTTCAATTTCACTCGTTTTTTTGTTGTTCGATACAGTTACAATGGCGATCTTTGTCCGTTGCCAAACATCATGAAAATCAATTTCAGAAACTGACACATTAAATTGTTGCTTTTGTCGAGTTAAGATACGTTGTAATACTGATCGCTTTTCTTTGAGTGAAGATGCATCATAAATGATGCATTCACATTCAACATAACCAATCATTATTTACTTACTTCTTCCATCACATATGCTTCGATGATGTCGCCATCCTTAATATCATTGAACTTTTCAATCGTAATACCACATTCGTAACCTTGTGATACTTCTTTCACATCATCTTTAAATCGTTTAAGTGTGTCAATTTCACCTTCAAAAATGACAATGCCATCTCTAATAAGACGAATTCCACTATCTCTTGTCACCTTACCATCTGTTACATAACAACCAGCAATTGTTCCTACTCTTGAAACTTTAAATGTTTGACGAACTTCGACCTGACCAACCACTTTCTCTTCAAATTCAGGGTCAAGTAATCCTTTCATCGCAGCTTCAATTTCTTCAATTACTTTATAAATAATTCTGTGTAAGCGGATATCTACATCTTCCGCTTCAGCAGTTCTTTTCGCATTAACATCAGGTCTAACGTTAAAGCCAATAACAATTGCACTTGAAGCCGATGCAAGAATAATGTCCGACTCAGATATAGCCCCAACACCTGTATGGATAATTTTAATTTTCACGCCTTCAACATCTATCTTTTGTAATGCTGCCGCTAATGCTTCTACAGAGCCTTGAACGTCTGCTTTGACAATTATATTAAGGTCTTTCATTTCCCCTTGTTTAATTTGTTCGAACAAGTCGTCCAACGTAACTTTAGTTTTTGCACTTCTCTGCTCAAGCATTTGTTTCTGTAAACGCGCTTCTCCTACTTGTCGTGCAGTTTTTTCATCTTTAAATACCATGAACTGATCTCCAGCCTGTGGAACTTCATTTAAACCTGTAAGTTCAATCGGGGTTGAAGGCTGTGCTAGTTTTACTCGGCGACCTAGATCATTGACCATTGCTCTCACACGTCCGTACGTATTACCAACAACAATAGGATCTCCGACATTTAACGTTCCATTCTGAACGAGCAAAGTGGCAACGGACCCTCTACCTTTATCTAATTGGGCCTCTATCACTGTTCCAACTGCTTTTCTTGAAGGGTTTGCTTTTAGTTCTTCGACTTCAGAAACTAACTGAATCATTTCTAACAAATTGTCTATCCCTTCACCAGTAATCGCAGACAACTGAACAAAAATAGTGTCCCCGCCCCAATCTTCAGCGACTAAGCCGTGTTCTGTAAGCTCTTGCATGACGCGTTCAGGGTTTGCTGATGGCTTATCCATTTTATTTACGGCAACAATGATTGGTACCTCTGCAGCTTTTGCATGGTTAATCGCTTCAACTGTTTGTGGCATAACACCATCATCGGCTGCAACAACTAAGATCGTAATATCTGTAATTTTGGCTCCACGTGCACGCATTGTTGTAAAAGCAGCATGTCCTGGAGTATCTAGGAATGTGATTTTCTTATCATTTGCAACAATTTGATACGCACCGATATGCTGTGTAATCCCACCAGCTTCTTTTTGTGTAACTTTAGAATTTCGTATTGAATCTAACAAAGTTGTTTTACCGTGGTCAACATGTCCCATAATTGTTACAACTGGCGGACGCTCGCTCAAGTCAGCTTCTGAATCTTCCATTTCATATTTTTCAAACTCTGTCACATCAAATACGATTTCTTCTTCAACCTCAACACCATATTCATTAGCAACTAACTCAATAGCATCCTTGTCAAGGTCTTGATTGATTGTTGCCATTACTCCTAAAAGCAATAGCTTTTTAATGATTTCAGAAGGCTCTTTGTTTAATTTATTAGCAAGTTCGCCAACAGTTAAAGACCCTGTAAAAGTAATTTTTGATGGTAGTTCCTTTACAACTTTTTTTGCTGGCTGATGAGCCTGTTGTTGATGTTTATTTTTATTGTTGTTATTTTTTTTATTGTTTTTGTTCTTTTTATTTTTATTTGTTACTTTCTGACCCTGATGTTGGACTTGCAAATTTTGTTTTTTCCCTTCTCGTTGATTATTAGCCTTGTTTACAGGTGCTGAATTATTAGTGTTTACTTTTTGCTGCTCCTGTTTTGGCTTTTGTTCATTTATTTTCGATGCTTCGTTTTGCTTTGAGCTATTATAGCTATTGTCTAGCTTATCAATCATATTTTGATCGATCATAGCCATATGGTTAGACACTACAATATTTAAAGACTTAAGTTTATTAATTACCTCTTTACTGGATATGTTTTGTTTTTTTGCATATTCATAAACTCTCATTTTTCCCATATGGTCACCCCCAATTAGATTTCGAGCAATGAAATCAACTTTCGAGCAAATCCTTCATCAGTGACAGCAATGACGACACGTGCCTCTTTACCAATCGCTTGCCCAAGTGTGTATCTGTCATCAACAATGCGCAATGGAACACCATAATAATTACATTTGTCACTTATCTTTTTCGTAGTATTAGGAGAGGCATCATCAGACAATAAAATTACTTTTGCTCGATTATTACGAATTTCTTTCAGAACAAGTTCTTCTCCTGAAACAATTTTTCGCGCTCGATTCGCTAACCCTAACAAAGACATCCATTTATTCATGTGATGACTGTTTCTCCTTCTCGACAAGCTCTATTAACTGTTCATAAATAGCGTCTTCAATTTGTGCATTCAAATGTCTTGATAATTGGTTATTTTTTCTTGCAAGAAGAATAATGTCCTTATCTTTCGTTAAGTAGGCACCACGACCAGCTTTTTTACCAGTTTGGTCGACAGATACTTCACCTTCTTTGGATCGGACAATACGTATTAATTCTTTTTTTGGCCTCATTTCACCGCTAGCCACGCACTTTCTCATTGGTATTTTCTTTTGTTTCATTTTTGCACCTACCTCACTCGATTTTTCCTTATAAATCGAATGTCTCGTCATCAGGAAGCTTATCAAACAGTGGTGCATCATCAACTGGATATATTCCAAGCTGTTCAGCTTCTGATTGACTCTTAATATCTATTTTCCATCCTGTCAGCTTTGCTGCTAAACGAGCATTTTGACCCCGTTTTCCGATTGCTAAAGATAGTTGATAATCAGGAACGATCACTGTCGTTGCCTTTTCTTCTTCGTTAACGATAACTTCCAATACCTTTGAAGGACTTAATGCATTTGCTACAAATTCAATGGTATCTTCCGACCAACGGACGATATCAATTTTTTCACCCTTTAATTCATCTACAATCGCCTGTACACGTTGCCCTTTAGGGCCTACACATGCTCCAACAGGATCAACCTCAGGATTATCACAATGTACTGATATTTTTGAACGGTCGCCAGCTTCCCTTGAAACTGATTTAATTTCAACGGTTCCATCGTAAATTTCTGGTACTTCAAGCTCAAAAAGACGTTTTAAAAGACCTGGGTGTGTTCTAGAAACAAAAATTTGTGGACCCTTTGTTGTCTTTTCAACTTTTGTAACATAAACTTTGATTCGGTCATGAGGCTGAAATCTTTCATTTGGCATCTGTTCATTGACCGGTAACAACGCTTCGATTTTTCCTAATCCGACGTAAATAAACTTAGGATCAAGGCGCTGTACAATACCAGTCATGATATCATCTTCACGATCGATGAATTCAGTATAAATGACACCTCGCTCCGCTTCGCGAACACGTTGGGTTACGACTTGTTTTGCTGTTTGAGCTGCAATTCTTCCGAAATCCTTTGGTGTCACTTCTAATTCAACTACGTCACCGATTTGATAGTTTGGATTGATTTGTCTAGACTCTTCAACAGAAATTTCAAGTCTAGGATCAAACACTTCCTCAACGACATCTTTACGCGCAAATACTTTCATAGATCCAACAGCTAAATTTAGGTCTACACGCACGTTTTGAGCTTGGTTAAAATTCCTTTTGTACGCGGATATTAGAGCAGCTTCTATCGCATCAATGATGATATCCTTACTAACTCCCTTTTCCTTTTCCAGCTGTGTCAAGGCATCTAAAAGTTCACTACCCATTTACTAATAATCCCCCTCACAATGAAAACTTCCTACAACTTACGTATCCTTTTTCATTAAATTCTATTTTAGTGGAATGCAATTGCAAGTCTAGCACTGGCAACTTTATCATAAGGTATTTCAAGTACTTTTGTTCTTGTTTTAACCTTCACTGATATTGTAACAACTGTACCGTTAAAACCAGTCAACTCGCCTTCAAACTCTTTTGCTCCATCTACTGGTTCATAGGTTTTAATATATACATTTTTACCTATTGAATTAACGAAATCCTTTTCTTTTTTCAGTGGTCTTTCGGCACCTGGAGATGATACTTCTAGAAAGTAATTATGTTGAATCGGATCAATTTCATCTAATTGTTCTCCAAGTTTTTCACTAACGATACCGCATTCTTCTATATCAATTCCGTTCTCTGAATCAATAAAAACTCTAAGGAACCAGTTTTGTCCTTCTTTCACATATTCAATATCCACTAATTCTAACTGCATTTCTGATAAAATAGGTATCACTAATTCTTCAACAATTTGTGTTACCTTCTTACTCATTTTCTTCCTCCTAACTTGAGAACCAAAGCCTTAGCTTTACATAAAGCAAAATTCATGTAACTTGATTAATCCATACAAGCACTTTAGTTACATCACCAAAAGGTACTTTTCAGATACCTTACCGCTTGAGATATGCACACCACTTGTGCTACACATATAGATGACAAGCATATGTCAAGATAAGCCAGCTAGATGATTGATCTTTCATCTTTTCCATGGCATGACTTATGACCAAAGCTGATACCAAATTATTTGATCAATTACCTAAGTACAAGTTGACAGCTATTGGGCTGTTTACTCATTGTTTGTTGTTAATCTCAAAAAATTAGCCCGTCACTTATCTTCGATTGAGAAACGATGACAGTCATAATTCCTCTTTCAACTGTTTTATTTTTTGAGACAATTGCAACAAAATATACGAAAAGAGCCTAAACTTAACGTGACACTACAAAAAATTCCCATTTACTACAAACGAAAGAGTGGGTTTCCCCACTCTTTTCTTTGCCGTTTATGATAGTATCTCCATAAAAACTATATCATAATCACCATATTAATGCAAATACTTTAGAAAAGCGGAGGTGCCTCGGTCATCCCCGACAAGCGCTGGAGACATATCGCTTGAAGGCGCTTTTTGCCTTCAATTGATATGGCGAAGCGACCTCGAGGGGATAGGCACTGCAGCTAGACCGTAGAAAAGCGGAAGTGCCTCGATCATTCCCGACAAGCGCTGGAGGCATATCACTTGAAGGCGCTTTTTGCCTCCGATTGATATGGCGAAGCGCCCCCTCCAGGGGATAGGCAATGTAGCTTGAAAAATTCATAAACTATAGTGCCTCTCTCGCCTTTTCGTATTTTGACATAATAACTACAAAGTTTACGAAAATAGCCTTTTTAAAATAGTGATAATTGATTTTTATCAGGTAAGGATTCTAAACAGCCGTGGTTGTCTAAGTACTCAAGAATTGTTTTAGAAATCTTTCCACGTTTTTGCAAATCCTCTTTTGAGAGGAATTCACCTTCTTTTCGTGACTTCACAATATTAATCGCAGCGTTAGTTCCCAAACCAGGTATAGAATTAAATGGTGGAATGAGCGTATTTCCGTCGATAATAAATTCATTCGCACTTGATTTGTATAAGTCTACCTTCTTGAAGGAAAAACCACGTTCACACATTTCCATAGATATTTCTAATACAGTGAGTAAATTTTTCTCCTTTGTACTAGCTTCTAACCCTTTATCATTTATCTCTTCAATTTTGGCTCGAATTGCATTCGACCCTCTCACCATTGCTTCTATATCAAAGTCTTCGGCGCGTACAGTAAAATATGCTGCGTAGTAGAGGAGAGGATGGTGAACTTTAAAGTAAGCTATTCTAACAGCCATTAATACATACGCAGTTGCATGGGCTTTTGGGAACATGTATTTTATCTTAAGACAAGAATCGATATACCAATCAGGCACCTCATTCTTTTTCATTTCTTGCATGAATTCATCTGTTAACCCTTTCCCTTTACGAACAGACTCCATTATTTTAAATGCAAGTGAAGGTTCCAGTCCCTTGTATATTAAGTAGACCATAATATCATCTCGACAACCGATCACTTCACTCAATGTACAAATCTTATTATGGATTAACTCTTGTGCATTACCAAGCCATACATCTGTCCCATGTGAAAGACCAGATATTTGCACGAGCTCAGAAAAGGTTGTTGGCTTAGTATCTTCTAGCATTTGCCTAACAAATCTTGTTCCAAACTCAGGAATACCGAGTGTTCCTGTTTTACACATAATCTGTTCCTCAGTAACACCTAATGTCTCTGTTCCACTAAATATTTTCATTACCTCTGGGTCATCTGTAGGTATCGTCTTAGGGTCAATCCCACTTAAATCTTGCAGCATCCGAATGACTGTTGGATCATCATGACCGAGTATATCTAACTTCAGTAGATTGTCATGGATTGAGTGGAAATCAAAATGAGTCGTTTTCCACTCAGAGCTTGAATCATCAGCAGGATATTGAATTGGTGAAAAGTCATAAATATCCATATAATCGGGTACAACAATAATACCACCTGGATGTTGTCCAGTAGTACGCTTCACCCCTGTGCACCCAGATACTAATCGATCAATCTCCGCTCCCCTTAGATGCAAATTGTGATCATTTGTATATCCTCTTACGAAGCCATATGCAGTTTTTTCTGCAACAGTACCGATTGTACCAGCACGATATACATTATCTTCTCCAAATAAAACTTTCGTGTAATCATGAGCAATTGGCTGGTATTCACCCGAGAAATTCAAATCTATATCAGGTACTTTATCTCCTTTGAATCCTAAAAACGTCTCAAAAGGAATATCGTGCCCGTCTTTATTATAGTTAGCGCCACACTGAGGGCAATCTTTGTCAGGTAAATCATAACCTGAACCAACTGATCCATCATTAAAAAATTCCGAGTGTTTACATTCAGGACAAACATAATGAGGAGGTAAAGGGTTTACCTCAGTTATTTCAGTCATTGTTGCTACAAAGGAAGATCCAACTGATCCACGAGAGCCGACAAGATAGCCATCATCTAATGACTTTTTCACTAATTTATGAGAGATTAAATAAATAACTGCAAAACCATGACCAATGATGCTTTTTAATTCTTTCTCCAGTCGTTTTTCTACAATTTCTGGTAACTCATTGCCATAAATATCACGGGCTTGATTATAACTCATCGCTCGGACTTCTTCATCAGCCCCATCAATTTTTGGTGTGTACAAATCATCTCTAATAGGTTTAATTTCATCAATTTGATCAGCAATGTTTACCGTGTTTGTAACAACAATCTCCTTAGCCCGTTCTTTACCTAGGAATGCCATTGCTTCTAGCATATCATCAGTAGTTCTAAAATGTGCATCAGGTAGTTTGTGTCGATTTAACGGGTTTGCACCACCTTGAGAACCGATTAGAATTCTGCGATAAATCTTATCTTCTGGATCCAGATGGTGGACATTACCTGTAGCAACAGTAGGAATGGCTAATTTCTCACTTAAATCAACGATTTTTGTAATAATATCTTTTATTGCATCTTCATTTCTAACGAGTTCAAGCTCAATTAAATGCTTATATAAATCAGGTGGAAAAACTTCTAAGTAGTCATAAAACTGTGCTATGCTCTCGACCTCATCTGGAGATTTTTGCATCATTCCTTCAAAAACTTCTCCTCGATCGCAAGCAGAACCCACGATGATTCCTTCACGGTATTTTTGCAATAGTGACCTAGGAACGCGCGGTACACGGAAAAAATATTGCAGATGGGAAAGTGATACGATCTTAAAAAGATTTTTAAGTCCAACATCGTTTTGTGCTATTATAGTCGCATGAAATGGACGCGAGCGTTTATATGAATCATTCCTAGCCATCTTATGATTAAGCTCATTATGGTTTTCTATATCTTTATCATGAGCATCTTTTAACAATTTAGCTAAAAGGTATCCAGTGGCTTCAGCATCGTAAATAGCACGGTGATGTTGCGTAAGTTCTATGTCAAACTTTTTACATAACGTATTCAACCGATGGTTTTTTAGTTCTGGATATAATGCACGTGCTAATTCTAGAGTGTCTATTACTGGGTTTTTGGCTTTATCATAGTCAACTTTTTTATATCCTACATTTAAAAAACCCATATCAAAGCTTGCGTTATGAGCAACTAAAATATCATCTTCAACCCAATCATGAAATTGCTTTATGACAACATCAATATCAGGTGCGTCTTTAACCATATCATCAGTAATACCTGTCAATTCAATCGTAGTTGCTGATAATGGATGGTGTGGATTGGCAAATGCTTCAAAGCGATCAATGATTTCACCATCCTTCATCTTAACAGCTGCCAGCTCTATAATTGTATCGTAAACAGCAGACAAGCCCGTTGTTTCTACGTCAAATACAACATAAGTATCATCTGATAGTAGTCTATCCTGTTCATTGTATGCTATAGGAACCCCGTCATCTACCAAGTTCACTTCTAAGCCATATAGTATTTTCACCCCATGCTTTTTACCTGCAGAGAAAGCCTCTGGGAAAGACTGTGCGATTGCATGATCAGTAACTGCTATTGCCTTATGACCCCATTTTTTTGCTTGCTCAACTAATTTAGTAACAGAGGTTACGGCATCCATTTGACTCATCGGCGTATGCAGATGTAGTTCCACACGTTTCTCATCAGCTGGTTCGTTATCAAGTCGCTCTTGACCCCTGATTTCATTAATATCATTCGCAATCATGACTAAATCACGGACAAAAGTGTCGTTTTGAACGCTACCTCTCACTCGAACCCACATGCCTTTTTGCACCGCTTGTAAAAGAGAAACATCCTCTTTATCTCGAGAAAACATTTTCACTAAAATAGAGCTGGTATAATCAGTTACTTTAAATGTTAACAATGTTCGACCACTGCGGAGCTCTTTCGTTTCAGCATGAAAAATATATCCCTGAATGGCTATTCTCCGCTCTTCGTCTTCTATTTGTTCAATCCTGCGAATATCCTCATCGTCTTTAATCGTATAACCGATTGTTAGCGGTCCTTTTCTTTCTACATGTTCAGTATTTTGATCCTCTTTCTTTTGCATTTCTGCAATGGCTGTCATGACTTTTTGTTGATCTTCTTGTTGCTTTTGTTCAACAAATTTTTCATATTCTTTTTCCGAGTAGTTCACTTCTGTTTCTAGCTGTAGGTATGGGAACCCAAATTGTTGATACACTTCCCCAATATCTTTAGCAAATTTTCTCTTTAAAGCAACAGCTTCGGTATCATTTCGAACTTTGACAATTGCATTAATTCCATTCAAGTGAGGAGTCTGGTCATGTAGTAGGTTCAGCAAGGGTGATTGAATACCTTCAAATTCAAGTAAACAAACCGTCCAATAGGCCTGAAAGTCCTCTTCTGTGAACTGCTTGTCCCGAGCTAATATTGAAAAAGTTACATTTGCTATGTGAGCAAAGGATTTTTGCAAGGCTAGGCTAAAGGAATTATAGATGTCTATCGGTAGGATGGTTGCTAATTGAAATAGAAAATGCCAAGACTTCTTTTCTTTATCGATAATAAGCTTTATTATTCCTGCTTGATGAAAATGCTTAACAAATACATCGTCTGTACAATTAATCTGTTGGAGCAGGAGTTGAAACCGTTCTTTTTGCTCTTGTGATAATTGTTCCATTCTATCCCCCTCCTATCTACCATATAGAAAACTCGGCACAAGCCGAGTTTTCTATATATTATTTTGCTATGTTTTTTTGAATTGTATTTATTAGGTCAGTCTTATGAACCTCAACTGTTTCTCCAGAATTCCTAAACTTCACTTCAACAATTTCCTCAGCAGCTTTTTTACCGATTGTTATACGAACAGGCAGGCCTATTAAATCTGAATCTGAAAACTTCACTCCTGGACGTTCTTGGCGATTGTCAAATAGGACGTTAATACCAGTTTCTTGGAGAGTCTCATATAATTCTTCAGCTAATTGTCGTTGTTCATCATTTTTTATGTTTACTGGAATAAGATGAACATCATAAGGTGAGAGAGCAGCTGGCCAAACCAAACCATTATCATCATGAAATTGCTCAGCGACAGATGCAAGGATTCTTGATACCCCGATACCGTAACAACCCATAATCATCGGTTGATTTCTACCATTTTCATCTAAATACATACCATCCATCGCTTCACTATATCTCGTGCCTAATTTAAATATATGTCCTACTTCAATTCCTTTAGCAAACACAATTGTGCCATTACCATCTGGGGAAGGGTCTCCTTCTTGAATAAAGCGTAAATCTTCGTATGCTGATACGGAAAAATCACGATCAGGATTTACCCCTGTATAATGATAGTTCTCAACATTCGCGCCACAAACTCCATTTACTATCGCTTTTACGGCATGGTCTGCAATAATTTCTATATCACCTTGTACTTGAATAGGACCTAACGACCCAACAGTACAATTCATCATTTGTTTAGTTTCTTCAGCAGTTGCTAATTCAACGTTTGATGCACTGTACAGGTTTTTCACTTTAATATCATTTACTTCATGATCACCACGAACTAACACTAGTACAAACTTCTCATCAGCTTTGAATAATAGTGATTTAATACAATTATGATCATCAACTTGTAAATGATGAGCAACCTCTTGTATCGACTTTTTATCGATTGTTTCTACCTTTTCTAGGTCTGCGGCAGCTTCATCACTCTTAACGTATGTAGAAACTACAGGTGCCATCTCAATATTTGCAGCATAATCAGAGCTATCAGAGTATGCAATAGTATCCTCTCCTACATCTGATAACACCATAAACTCATGCGTATCTTTACCACCCATTGCACCAGAATCAGCAATAACAGCCCTGTAATCCAAGCCACACCTTCTGAAGATGTTTCCATATGCTTCATACATCTTGTTATACACTTCATCTAATGACTCTTGCGAAGAATGAAAGGAGTATGCATCTTTCATAATAAACTCTCTACCACGCAACAAACCAAAGCGCGGCCTTTTTTCATCACGGAATTTAGTTTGAATTTGATATAGAGTAAGTGGGAGTCTCTTATAACTCTTTACTTCATCTCTTAATAGGTTCGTAATTACTTCTTCATGAGTTGGCCCTAAAGCAAAATCTCGGTTGTGACGATCTTTTAGTCTTACTAGTTCAGGACCATATGAGTACCAGCGTCCAGACTCTTGCCACAGCTCTGCTTGTTGAAGTGCTGGCATTAATAACTCCACTGCGCCTATGCGGTCGAGTTCTTCACGAACAATTGTCTCAATTTTGTGTAACACTCGCTTGCCCAATGGCAGAAAACTATAAACACCACTGGCATTTGAACGGATAAATCCTGCTCTTAGCAAGAGCTGATGGCTTTTTACTTCAGCATCAGCAGGCACTTCCCGCAATGTAGGAATAAATGTTTGACTTTGCTTCATTTCAAATTACACCTCTTATTTCTTAACGGACTTTTTATAGCTTAAAAATTATTGGAAAGCTCTTCTTTTTGATTTCTCTACTAAATTAGAATAACTAGAAGAGAAAATACAGCAACACCTTATAGGAAGAACCTTTGGATATCGTTCCACGTAACTACTAACATTAATAGCATTAATAAAGCAAAACCAATAAAGTGGACCATACCTTCCTTTTGACGATCAATCGGTTTTCCTCTAACAGCCTCAATGGCAAAAAACATTAATCGGCCTCCATCTAATGCCGGTAGTGGTAGTAAATTCATAATACCTAAGTTAATACTCAATAAAGCTGCCCATCTCATTAAATATAGCACACCAGATTGAGCTACTTCCTCTGTTGTTTTGTAAATGCCAACTGGACCTGATAGCATATCAAATGAAAATTGACCAGTTATTAATTTCCCAAGTAAAATGATGATCTCTTTTGTCCAAACAAAAGTTTCTTCAGCTCCGAATGCAATTGAACCGAATATCGATTGATTCACCGAAGGGTATACACCAATTTGTCCAATTTTCATCCCTTGAACTTCATTTAACTTCGGAGTTACAGTAATTGTTTCTGATTGTCCATCACGTTCAATTGTAAATAATAGCTGCTTTTCAGGGTTATTTTGAATCATTTGAACGACTTCATCCCAAGAAGATAATTGTTTGTTATTAATTGCTAATACAATATCACCTTCCTGTAAGCCAGCTTCAACTGCTGCACCGCCTTCAATGACCTCCCCTAGTTGTGGATCATCAGACGGATAGCCTTGAATGAAAGCAATAACCATAAAAAGAACGGCAGCTAAGACGAAATTCATAAGCGGGCCTGCAAAAATAGCTAGTGTTCGTTGCCACAACGTCTTCGAACTAAATTGTCTTGAGTATGGGGCAATTTGGATGTGTTGATCATCCTGAATAAAATGTGCCGTTTCACTCACTTCAAAACGTACAAGTTTTTCATCATTATCTTCTTCATAGCCTGTTATATACAGTTCGTGCTCTAAATCAGCAAACTCTACTTCAACGATTTTTGCATCAGGGTATTTGTCCTTATTGTTTAGAACGATGTTCGTTACTTTTCCATGTTGATCAAACAGCAGACCGATGCTGTGGCCTGGTTTAATTTCAATCATTTCAGGGTCTTCACCAGCCATCCTTACAAAACCACCGATAGGAAGAAGCCTAATCGTATATAGTGTTTCTTTCTTTTTGAAAGTAAACACTTTAGGTCCAAATCCAATCGCAAATTCTCTACATAAAATTCCAGCTCGTTTTGCAAAAACTAGATGACCTAATTCATGAACAAAAACTAACGCTCCAAAAATAATTACAAAAGCAATTACCGTATTTAGCGTCTCCACATATCCAACCACCTTTAATTTATTAGTGTTTTTATGTACTTACGAGTGTCCGTATCTACTGTGCGTATACACTCTAAATTAGGGTTTTTAATTGTACGGTGTTGCTCAAGTGATCTTTCAATAAGTTCCTCAATTTGAAGGAAGGTAATTTCCTTTCTAAGAAAAGCAGCAACAGCTTCTTCATTTGCAGCATTTAGTACTGTTGGCATCGTTCCCCCTTCTACTCCCGCCTCGTAGGCAAAGCGTAAACACTGGTATCGATTAACATCTGCCTTCCCAAAATGCAGAGCTCCAATCTCCACAAGATCCAATCTCTTTGTATTGTTAAACACTAGCCTATCAGGGTATGATAGCGCATATTGAATCGGAACACGCATATCAGGATTTCCTAACTGGGCAATAATGCTACTGTCATGAAATTGGACCATTGAGTGTATAATGCTCTCTTTATGGAGGACGACATCAATATGTGTATAAGGAATTTGAAAAAGCCAGTGCGCTTCGATAACTTCAAGACCTTTATTCATCATCGTAGCAGAGTCTATCGTTATTTTTGCTCCCATAGACCAGTTAGGGTGATTTAGTGCTTGCTCAACAGTAACATGCTGCAGTTCATTTCTCTTTTTCTCACGAAAGCTGCCACCAGAAGCTGTTAAAATGAGCTTTTCAATCGTTTTTTCTTGTTCTCCCTGTAAACATTGATAAATAGCAGAATGCTCACTGTCAACTGGTAGAATTGAAACTCCGTTATTTCTTGCCATTTCCATAACTATATGTCCTGCTGTTACAAGTGTTTCTTTGTTGGCAAGAGCAATTGTTTTTTTGGCTTTAATCGCTTCAATCGTTGGTGTAAGACCTACACTTCCAACCACCGCATTGACGACTATGGATGCTTGGTCATGAGTCGCGGCATGAACTAATCCATCATCACCATAAACAAATGATATATCTTTAGTAAATTCACTCTTTAATCGATCAGCATCTTCTTTATATTTAACAGATACGAGCTTAGGTGAAAATTCATGAATGATTTTCCTCGCTTCTGGTATATTCTGTCCAACAGAAATTGCTACAAGGCTAAATTGGTCTTGGTGCAGCTTAATGATATCAAGCGTCTGCTTCCCTATAGAGCCAGTAGCCCCTAATAAACTAATGTGCTTCAAACGATACACTCCCCATATCCATTCAAAATTAACAACCGTCTTTTTTTCTGTTAAATCCTATCCTTGCTATACACTAGTGCGCTACAACTTGATTAAAAAATATAATATCGGTAAAACGAAAATCAAGCTATCAAAACGGTCTAATATTCCCCCATGCCCTGGTAAGATACGTCCAGAATCCTTTACCGCATAATGACGTTTAAACGCTGATTCAACTAAATCACCTATTTGTCCAAAAATAGATAAAACGATAGCAATGCCTAAAATGCTAATCATTGTAAAATCATCGATAGGGGCAAACAGTTTAAACAAAATCGCAGCAATAATTGCACAAGCAATACCACCTATTGATCCTTCAATTGTTTTATTTGGACTAATTTCAGGCCACAGCTTATGCTTACCAAATTTGCGACCTACAAAATAAGCACCAGAATCTGTTGAGAAAATAACTGCAAAGGCAAAGAATATATAAGTTAAACCAACTTGTCTCGTTTCAATAAAATAATAAAATCCAATTCCAACATATAATGTAGCAACTATGATAAATCCAACATCGTCAAAAGAAAACTTGTTATTTGTCAACACAGTATACGATAAAAAAAGTAAAACTGCGAATAACAAAAACTCAACTTTCATAAATGGAATTCTGTCTAGTAACATGGGGTGATCTGGTACGAGTATTATCCATAACATAAGTATGCTAATTACCCCTGGAAATGACAAAATTGAGATGTGTTTCATACGTAAAAGTTCATATAGCCCTATCGTAGCTATTAAATACATCACCGCAATAAATGGAAGGCCACCATAAATGACGATAGGCAAAAAAACTGCTAGCGCAATAGTAGCTGTTATAATTCTTTGCTTCATATTAATATCATCCTTTACACGCCGCCAAAGCGTCGAGCTCTTTTTTGAAACTCGTCAATCGCCTCTAGAAAATGTTCCTCTGAGAAATCCGGCCATAACGTTTCAGTAAACCAAAACTCTGCATACGATAGCTGCCAAAGCATGAAGTTACTTAGACGAACAACACCGCTCGTTCTAATTAATAGGTCAGGATCTGATAATTCTTGTGTCATTAAATAATTTGAAAATATATCCTCTGTGACCTCTTCTTCTGTTAATACACCTGATTTTTGGTCCGCTATAATCGAATTTACCGCTTGAACTATTTCATTGCGGCTGCCATAATTTAATGCAAAATTTAAAATCATTCCATCATTATCGCTTGTTTTGTTAATAGCATTTTGCACAGCACGGAAAGTGTGTTCTGGTAAGCTATCTTTCATCCCCATTACTCGAACTTGTACATTTTCCTTAATTAATTCAGGTAAGAAAGTTTGGAGAAATTCTTCTGGTAGCTTCATTAAGTAATCAACTTCACTTTTTGGTCGCTTCCAATTTTCTGTTGAAAATGCATATAACGTTAGTACTTTTACACCTAGAGAATTTGCTAGCTTCGTTATCTTTCGGACAACCTTCGTTCCTTCATGGTGTCCTGCAATGCGTGGTAATGCTCTTTTTTGTGCCCACCTTCCATTGCCATCCATAATAATTGCAATATGCTCAGGTATTGGATTCTTTTTTATCGTATCTATTGTATATACTTGCTCTGAAGAATTTGGTTTACGATTCTTCCAAAAGTTTAATTTATGTAGCATACAGGTTTCCTCCGTCACCCTTAACAATCTATATTGTCTCTAGTTTAACAAAAAAACCCCCTGTTTAAAATAGAGGGTACTTTACATATTGTACAATGATTATGCTTATACTTCCATAATTTCTGCTTCTTTTTCTTTTGCAACCTGATCAATTTTTTTAATATGATCATCCGTTATTTTTTGAATATCCTCGGTTAGTCCGCGAAGCTCATCCTCAGTGATTTCACTATTTTTTTCAAGCTTTTTTAATTCGTCATTTCCATCACGACGTACATTACGCACTGCCACTTTCGCATCTTCACCGTATTTTCTTACTACTTTTGTTAATTCTCTACGGCGCTCTTCAGTTAATGCTGGTATCGTAATTCGAATAATTGAACCATCATTAGATGGTGTTAATCCGAGGTCAGCCTTTAAGATTGCTTTTTCGATATCACCTAAAGATGATTTATCATAAGGTTGAATAGTTAACATACGTGCTTCAGGTACAGTAACTGATGCTAGTTGATTTACCGGAGTTGGTGCACCATAATAATCTACTGTCACTTTATCTAATAATGAAGGGTTTGCACGACCAGCTCTTACTGTCGCTAACTCTCTTGAAAATGCTTGAATAGCTTTTTCCATTTTAGATTTCACACTATTAATAACTTCTTTTGACATTATTTTTTCCCCCTTACTAATGTTCCGATATTATCACCTAATACCGCTCGTTTAATATTTCCTTGCTCCATAATAGAGAAAACGATAAGTGGTATGTCATTATCCATACAAAGAGAAGATGCTGTTGAGTCCATGACACCTAATCCCTCTTTTAGTACATCCAAATATGACAGTGTATCATATTTTTTTGCAGTTTGATCAATTGTTGGGTCTGCACTATATACACCATCAACATTATTTTTTGCCATAAGTATAACATCTGCTTCAATTTCCGCTGCTCGAAGTGCTGCAGTTGTGTCTGTTGAAAAATATGGATTACCCGTTCCAGCAGCAAATATGACTACACGTTTTTTTTCAAGGTGGCGTATTGCTCTACGACGAATATATGGCTCAGCAACTTGTCTCATTTCTATAGAGGTTTGTACACGAGTTTGTACACCGGAATTTTCAAGACTATCTTGAAGCGCTAATGAATTCATGACAGTAGCTAACATACCCATATAATCGGCTGTAGCCCGGTCCATTCCCATTTCACTACCTATTTTTCCTCGCCATATATTTCCTCCACCTACTACAACAGCAACTTCAACACCTAGTTCGGCAATTTCCTTTACTTGATCAGTTACTGAGGAGATCACAGCTGGGTTAATACCAAATCCCTGTTCACCTGCTAATGCTTCTCCGCTTAGTTTTAATACAACTCGTTTATACTTTGGATTATTCATACTAACCTCCACTAGAAGTTCTTTAAGCTAAATGACTTTAAAAAAAGGGAACACACTTGTGTTCCCACTATTTTAGCTAAGATTTGGTACTTACTTTTTCACTTGGCTCATAACTTCTTCAGCGAAGTTTTCTTGACGCTTCTCAATTCCTTCTCCAACTTCAAAGCGTACAAAACTTTTTACAGTAGCTCCTTTAGCTTCAACAAACTGTTTTACTTTTAAATCAGGGTTTTTAACGAATGATTGATCTACTAAACAAATATCTTCAAAGTATTTGCTTAAGCGGCCTTCAACCATTTTTGCAACGATTTTTTCAGGCTTTCCTTCGTTTAATGCTTGTTGAGTCAGTACTTCACGCTCACGTTCAACTTCATCTTGAGAAACTTGATCACGTGAAACATATTTCGGTTTGATCGCAGCAATATGCATAGAAACATCTTTAGCAGTCGCTTCATCATTAGTTCCTTCTAATAAAGTCAAAACTCCAATTCTGCCTCCCATATGAAGGTATGCACCAAAAGCATCATTATCAGTTTTTGTAACAATTTCAAAACGACGTAAAGTCAGTTTTTCACCAATTTTTGCAATTGCAGCATTGATGTATTCTTGAACAGTCGTTCCATTGTCCATTTTTTGTTCATGAGCTTCTTCAATTGTGCTTGGCTTGTTAGTCAATAAGTGTTGAGCTAATTCTTTGATTAATGTTTGAAACCCTTCATTCTTCGCAACAAAATCAGTCTCTGAATTTACTTCTAGTATCACAGCTTCATTTCCTGATACTTCAATATATGCAGAACCTTCTGCAGCAATGCGATCTGCCTTCTTCGCAGCTTTAGCAATACCTTTTTCACGTAAAAAGTCAATTGCTTTTTCCATATCACCATCAGTTTCTGTTAACGCTTTTTTACAATCCATCATTCCTGCGCCAGTTTTTTGACGAAGTTCTTTTACCATTTGTGCAGTAATAGCCATTATGAAAATTCCTCCTTATATATGTATCATAGTATAATTATTAATAAGATGTTCTACTCGCTTATAGTATTAACTCAAAGATGTAGATAACTTGTGTATTTTCTCAAAAAAAGGTGATAGAAGGCAAATCCCTCTTATCACCTTTTGTAAAAATTTCACTTAAGCTGAAGTTTCTTCACCTTGTTTTGCTTCTAAAATCGCATCAGCCATTTTAGATGTTAACAATTTAACAGCACGAATTGCATCATCGTTTGCTGGGATTACGTAATCAATTTCGTCTGGATCACAGTTTGTATCAACGATTCCTACAAGAGGAATGTTTAATTTATGAGCTTCTGCAACTGCGATACGCTCTTTACGTGGGTCGATAACGAAAATAGCATCCGGAAGACCCTTCATTTCTTTAATACCGCCTAGGAATTTCTCTAAGCGTTCTTGTTCTTTTTTAAGTTGTACAACTTCTTTTTTAGGTAATACATCGAAAGTACCGTCTTCTTCCATTCTTTCGATATCCTTTAAACGATTAACACGCTTTTGAATTGTTGAGAAGTTAGTCAACGTTCCACCTAACCAACGTTGGTTTACATAGTACATACCTGAACGTTCAGCTTCGTCTTTAACTGAATCTTGAGCTTGTTTTTTCGTTCCAACGAAAAGGATTTTACCACCGTTACCAGCGACTTCCTTAACAAAGTTGTACGCTTCTTCAACCTTTTTAACTGTTTTTTGAAGATCGATAATATAAATTCCGTTACGCTCAGTAAAGATGTAACGCTTCATTTTTGGGTTCCAACGGCGTGTTTGATGACCGAAATGAACACCAGCTTCTAGTAGTTGTTTCATTGAAATGACTGACATGTGTTTTCCTCCTAAAATGGTTTTTGCCTCCGCTTGCTTCATTTTTAAACAAATCTGTTATCACTTCATAATAACAGCACCATTGTTTAAATCAGCAACCGTGTGTATTAACACCAAAAAAAAATATAACATATTCATAGCATACAATCAAGTTTAAATATTAGTTTTGTTAAATTTAAGAAGAAGTTCTATTTCAGTTTTACCCTTATTTAATTGTTTGGCAATGTCTTCAATGCCATATCCTTGGCTTCTTAAACCCAATACTTTGTCCTTAAAAGTTTGGTTCTTGTCGCCACTCATTACATGCTCTTTATTATAAGGTTTAATATCGTTTCTGTTGAGTTGCTTTACATTTTCATAGTCATTATTACGATAGTCTGGAAGTAAATCTTTTACATCCTCATCTGATAACGTATCAATATCATAGCTGGATGAATATTTCTGTTCTAGTTTATCGTTACTTATCTTCGTATTAGTCTGTTTGTCAAGAGGTTGCTGGACTTCGGTAGTCGAAGATCCATGTGGCGATGAAGATTGTTCTTTCTTAACTGCTTGGACTCGATTTAGAAATTGATCATTTTGTTCTTTCATCTCGACGACAAAGCTTGCTATAACACTTTCCAGGTCCTTAATCATTCTTTCTTGTTTCTTTTCGACTTCGTGTAATCTCGATATTCTTAAATAGAGGATAATAATTAGCCAAAATGCGACAGCTAATAATAAAAAATATAATATTGCTAACAATGGATTCATCGTAACCTATCCTTTATAATCAATGATGTTTCCTTTATATGGGTGATGCTCGTCTTCCGTAATTTCTTCTTCCTGATTCTTTTTTGTCGTTGACTGCTGAAATTCTTTGTCATTATGGTCATTTGTAAGTTCAGCCTTCTCATTTTTACTCTTGCTATTTACTTGCTTTCTTTTACGCTTTTCTTCTTCTTGAATGCCAATAGCAAGTTGGTCTTGCATATGTTGCCCTCGCTGCTCAAGCTGTTCTTGGATTTTTCCGATGTCTTGTGTTCTAGGAAGTGCAACTTGTAGTTCAACTAATTTTAAACTCATTTTTTACCACTTCCTTCTCCAAGGATTATAATTTGTTGTGATTTATCATTGGTTCGAATGTCCATGAAGACAGTTTATACATTCAAATAGTTGTTCTTACCAATAAATTGACACGCGCAAATAGAATTCGTAACCTCTGTTCTTTAATAGATGGCATAAATACCCATAGGTTTTAGGTGTAAAACAACAGCAGCAAAAAACCTGCTTTTAATATTAAGAAATGAACACTTACACAATTAGATGTCTGGGTATCTTATATAAAAATCGTATAATACACAACAATTACTCAATTGTAAGTAAAAAACAACAAAGTTTACTTAAAGAGCTTTACGGAAATATTTTTGTTAAAATATCTTTTAGCTTAAACAGTGCTTTTGAATGGATTTGTGAAATTCTTGAAGTTGATAAACCCATCACTTCTCCAATTTCGGTTAATGTTAGTTCTTCTTTATAGAACAAACTAATAACAAGTTGTTCTTTTTCATTTAACTCCTTAAGAACATCTACTAGTTGACTAACTAACTCATTTTTTAATAATTGTTCTTCAGGAATGATGGATTTTTTATCAACGATCGTATACGCAATTGGATCTTTTTCTTCCGATTCTTTGTTATGCTCATCCATGGATAATACATTAGCAAAAAAGCCTTCCTGGATCGTAGAATACACTTCAGCTACGTTAATATTCAATTCATTTGCAATTTCATCAGCTGTAACGTTTCTTAATAACTGTTGTTCAAGTCGTTGAGTGGTTGCTTCTAGCTTTTTAGCCTTTTCTCTTGCACTTCGTGACATCCAATCTTCTTTTCTAAGACCGTCAAGTATAGCACCTTTAATTCGAAATGATGCATACGTATCGAATTTTAAATCTCGCGAAGTGTCAAATTTTTCTAATGCATCAAAAAGCCCAAATAGACCATAACTTTTCACATCATCTAGATTTACTGTCTTGGGTAACCCTACGGATATCCGTTGAACATGATACATAACGAGTGGCATATATTTTTTTACAAGTGCATTCCCAGCATTCTCATCACGAGTATGTACCCACTTTTCCCAAAGTAGCTGATCCTCACTTTCTAGCTTGAGCGCCATTATTACCCTCCTTGTAATGAACTCGTTCAAGTATACTTGAACATCGATGAACCAGATGGAGAGTCAACTCCATTTATTTAAAGGTTGGTTTCGCATAGATTGTTGTTTTTGTAACAAAAATAAAAACATAGTCTACTATTTTTCGTGGCATCTATTCTTCGGTAAAACATTGACTATTGTGTAAAACGACATTTTTCTTCTAGCTTAAGAAATATAGCAACAAAGTATGGAAAAGAGCTAATTAGAAACGCTATCGAGCGAGGAGGGAACTAAAACCCCTGTACCGAACGAACAAAATGTATAGACTCATTCGTGCTCAAGTCCATTTCTTTAGCTCGATTTAAACAATTTTGTTGGTATATTATTAAAGAGAAGCTTTGATACATATATTTTGTGATTCTTTTGTTTTTACAGTTATAAAGGTATGACAAATCGTTATAACATGACTGTTTGATCACAAAAATTGCATTTATATTACAATAATACCTTGATTAACTGTTCTTATTGTTAATAGACGATTTAGAGGACTAAATTCTATTGTCCTGCCACTATTTCCACCTACATCTTCTGATTCAATATTAATCTTTGCCATGTATAAATATTGCTTCACAGCTTCAACATTGCGGTTTCCAATCCTCATAAGGTCATTGCCTTTAGTAAACTGGAACATTTGTGCACCACCAGCTATTTTTGCAAGCAAATGATTTTTAGACGCACCATGCAGAACGAGTTGGTTAATGAGTACTTCAATTGCCGTATCAGCATATTTAGCTTTATTAAGTGATCCTGCCTTAGCCAAGGAAGAATCAGGTAGCATCACATGTGCTAAGCCAGCAATATCTTTGAACCTGTCGTATATAACTACCCCAACACAAGAGCCTAATCCAGATGTGCGTATGATATTCGGGCCTCTAACAATATCCATATCTGCAATACCTACTTTTACAACAGATATCGCTTCATTCATGCCCCGTTACCCCCAGAGCCTGAAAAAGCTTCGTAAAAGAATTTGGATCAGGAAGTAAAAATATATGTCCCTTCACACCTTCAAGAATCGATTGATCTGACTCTATGACACTTGTGTCTATGACAGTCGCATAGTCACTTACTTGAGATAATTGGATTAAGCCCATACTTATAATTGCTCCAACGAGATCAACGCTAATTTGCGGCACAGAAGGATACATATTCAACTTCGTAAAATCAGATAAAGAAGAGAGGTAAGAACTTGATAAAATATTACCTAATTCTTCCAAAGCAGACATAGCTAGTTGATCATATGGAGGGCCTTCGAACGCAAAATTGCTCAAGCCCGTCCATTGTCGAACTAACAATGATGCTTGTTCAAGTGGCAAAAGGAGAAACATACTACCGGGTGCGTCACCTTCAATCTGTAAAAAGACACTGACAACAACATTATCTGCTCCCCCAGCTAAGTCCATCATTTCATCAAAAGAAACAATTCTTACCTCAGGTATATTCATCTCGATTTTCTTATTTAATATCTTAGAAAGGGCTGTAGCAGAATGACCAGCACCAATGTTTCCAATTTCCTTCAAGATATCAAGGTGTGTATGATTAAACCTTTCAATGAAAGTCATATATTCACCTTTCCAGTTTTTCCGAATCGATCAGATTAATATTGAGCACTTCAGAAAGGTCAAGTAAAATTAGTAATCTATTACCAACCTTTGATATTCCTTTTAAATATTCTGCTTTTATGACACCAACTACTTCAGGTGGTGGTTCAATAGAATCGTCAGGAATATCAATGACATCATTAGCAGAATCTACAATTAGACCTACTTCAACATCTTCAATTGCAACGATAATAATTCTCGTGCTATCAGAATAGTCAGTTGTCATTAGCCCAAATCTATTGCGTAAATCTATTATTGGCGTTACAACACCTCTCAGGTTAATTACACCTTTCACATCTTCACTCGTTCCAGGAACCCGGGTTATGTGTTGAACCTTTTCTATTGAACGTACTTGGTCCACTGGAATTCCATATTCCTCATCTTCCAACTGAAAAACGATGACTTTTTGTTCTGTAGCTGTTCCTCCTATCACGATCATAACCTCCCTTTGTCATCTATTTTATAAGTGCATTACAATCAACAATTAGAGCAACCTGACCATCTCCTAAGATGGTTGCACCTGATATAGCAAATACGTTTGTTAAATAATTGCCTAAAGATTTCAACACAACCTCTTGCTGTCCAATAAAAGAATCAACTACTAAGCCAGCTAGTTTTTCGCCTTTCCTAACAATGACGATTGAAAAATACTCATCCTCCTCAGTTGAGGCTGTTGGTACTTGAAAGATATCATTCAAAAATAACAACGGGACTACTTTCCCACGAAAATCAATGACCTTTTGGTTATGAGCATTCAAAATATCATCTTTTTTAGCAATTGCAGTTTCAATGATTGAAGAAAGAGGTATAGCATATTTCTCTTGTTGAATTTCTACTAACATGACAGAAATGATAGATAAGGTTAAAGGTAATTGGATCGAAAATATAGACCCTTCTCCTTCAATTGAATCAATTGAAACAGATCCACCGAGAGACTCAATTGTATTCTTTACTACATCTAGCCCTACTCCTCGTCCTGAAACATCAGAAATTTTTTCTGCTGTAGAAAAACCAGATGAAAAGATAAGTTCATATACTTGTTTATCTGTTAAGGTAGCAGCATTTTGCTTAGTAATGATGCCATTTTTAATAGCTTTATTTAATACTTTGTCACGACTGATTCCCGCACCATCATCTTCAATTTCAATAAATACATGGTTACCACTATGGTATGCCTTTAATTTCACTGTACCTTCTTCGTTCTTGTCTTGTTGAGTTCGTTCAGCAGGTAATTCAATCCCATGATCTATAGCATTGCGAATAAGATGAACGAGGGGGTCACCAATTTCATCAATGACAGTTCTATCTAGTTCTGTTTCAGCACCTATGATCTCTAAGTTAATAGATTTTCCTAAATCTCGCGCTAATTGCCTAACCATCCTAGGAAAGCGGTTAAATACTGTCTCTACAGGAACCATCCTCATGTTTAAGATGATGTTTTGTAAATCGCCAGATATTCTTGACATGCGTTCTACAGTTTCATGAAGTTCACTGTTATTTAAATCTTGTGAAATTTGCTCAAGTCGACCTCTATCAATGACAAGTTCCTCAAACAAATTCATAAGTATATCTAGACGTTCAATATTGACACGAATCGTTTTGTTTGATGCTGTTGCTCTCTTTTTATTAGCTACTACCTTGTCATCATTATGTAGTTGACTTTCCATTGATTCGTCTATAGTAATCTCTTTTTCATGATTTATTGGAGTTAGCTCTTTTTCTACTTCCGCGTGTCTCATGCTTGCTAAATTAAGAGCTTTAATTTCAATATTTGCTATTTCGGATACTTTCATTATACGTTTATGTATGGTTTCCTTCGGTTCCTTGGATACGAAGGCTATAGTAAATTCATTGTCAAACTTTTCATCTTCTAATAGCTCTACGCTAGGAATAGATTTGATGATTTCTCCAATTTGCTCCAAAACTTCGAATATCATAAATACACGAGCTGCTTTCAGTAGACAATCTTCTCGAAGTGTGATGTTTATCTCAAAGCTTTCAAAACCCTGTTCCTTTGACTGCTGGATCACCGTATACTCAAATTCGTCATAATCCACGAGAGTCTGATTGTCATTCACTTCAGCATTTTGTACCGTTACAGCTGCTTCAGCTAGCGATTGCGTTAAAGGATGCCCCTCTTCAATTTGTTTTAATTGTTTCACCACCGCTGTAACATCATGTTTACCATCTCCGCCTTCAGCTATAGAGATCACCATCGTTTCAAGGTCATCGACCGCTGCAAAAACAACATCTAACACGTCAGGTGTAAAGATAATTTTTTCATTTCTCATTCCATCAAGGACGTTCTCCATTTGATGTGTTAAGCTAGCTAAATCTTCAAAACCCATTGTCGCTGACATCCCTTTTAGTGTATGAGCAGAACGAAAAATCTCATTAATTATCATTAAATTGTTTGGATTTTTTTCTAATTCTAATAATTGTTCATTTACTGTTTGTAAATGTTCTTTACTTTCATCAATAAATACATCTAAATACTGATTCATATCCATAACATACACACCCCTTATTCGGATTTTAGAAAAGGATGTTCAAAAAGTCCGAGAAAAATGACTTGGCAAGGGTAGGCTTATCTCATAGTGACAAAAACGTGACAACTATATGAGAAGCACTCAAATTGCTTTCCTCTCCTCTTTTTGTTCTCCTTGTGAACACGTACTTGAAGGGTTTAAACCTCTACTTTCTTCGTTTGAGCTTGTTTTTTATTAGCTCATCGAAAATGTACATTTAACACGTTATAGAATTTACTGATAAATATATTTTACTTATAAATATATTTTACTGATAAATATATTTTAAGGCTGTTGGTGTAATATCACCAAGGTCTGCAACATCGTCAATAACATTTGCAGCTATTGCAGACTTAGGCATACCAAAAACAATTGATGTGTCTTGAGATTCTGCAATTGCTTTCGCATTGCCTTTAGATTTTAATGTTTTTAAACCTTCAGTACCATCTGAGCCCATCCCTGTCATAATGATTGCGATTTTCATATATCCAGATATTTCACTGACTGATTCTAGCATCACATCTACAGATGGTCGATGGCCATTCTTAATTGATGACTGATCTATTTGTAAAACTAACGATGTACCTACCTTCTTCACTTTTAAATGAGAGCCACCTGGAGCAATATAGGCGGTGCCATTTTGAATAATTTCTCCATTCTCGCCTTCCTTTACACATATATCACATAGAGAATTGAGACGTGATGCTAGTGATTTCGTAAACCCTGCTGGCATATGCTGCACGATAATTATCGGTACATTAATTGATTTAGGAAATCCTTGCAACACTTTTTGTAATGCTCTCGGTCCTCCAGTAGACGTACCTATGCATAATATTTTTTTATTCGCTTGTTTTGAACTGTTATGAGATAACTGGGACATAGATCTTAGTTCTATTTTACTATATTTTGCTAATGATGAAGTAATAGATTTTGCTTTTCCGGTAGGAATTTGAAAATTATTCATATTTACTTTACTAGCTAGCAAAACTTTAGAGACTATTTCGTCCTTTACTTTATGAAGGTCTAAAGAAATACCACCAGAAGGTTTCGCGATAAAGTCAATAGCACCATATTGCATCGCAACTATTGTATTTTCAGTTCCTTCCTTTGTGGTACTAGATAACATGATGACGGGTATGGGATTGTGAGTCATAATTTTTTTCAGAGCTTCTATCCCATCCATTGTAGGCATTTCCACGTCCATGGTTATTACGTCAGGATTAAGTTGTTTAATTTTGGTCAGTGCATCCTCACCGTTTCTAGCAGTTCCTACAACTTCAATCTGATGATCTTCTTTTAAAAATTGTGAAATCAACTTTCTCATGAATGCTGAGTCATCTACGATAAGAACTTTTACTTGTTTCACGGTGGTACCTACCTTTCAATTAAATATTTTCGTAATCTTGACATAAATGAATGAGTTGTTGGTTTTTGTTGTCTCATATCATTTGAATTTAACAAATATGTATTAGCTATAACTTGAATATTTTTACTTGCACTAGATTTTGGTGCATATAACAAAAATGGAGTTTGTCGGCTGACTGCCTTAACAATATGTTTGTCTTCAGGTATTTGACCTAAAACCTTTATTTCTTTATTTAAGAACTGTTTCATGACAGTTGAAATTCTGTGAGTTGTATGATTTCCTTCTAGTTGTGACTGAGTTTTATTAACTATTAAAAATAGCGGCTTTGCAGGATCTTTTAAAATGATATACTTTATCGCTGCATATGCATCCATAATCGAAGTAGGTTCTGGTGTAGTAACGACAAATACTTCGTTTACTGCTTTTAACAGCAATAGATTTTCTTCAGTCATGCCAGCACCCATATCAAATATGACATAATCATATTTATCTATTAACCTTTGCATATGTTGAATAATCAATTGGACTTTAGTAGAATCCAGCTTAAAAACATGATTAAAACCAGAGCCCCCTGCAATATATGATAGGTTTTCAGGTCCTTTAGTAATAATCTGATCGATGGAAATCTCATTGTTAAAGACATCCAAGATTGTATGTTTTGAAGATACGCCCATTAAAATATCGATATTCCCCATACCAATATCCATATCAAAAATAAGTACCTTTTTTTTCTGCCTAGCTAACGTCAAAGCAAAATTTAATGAAATATTAGATTTACCAACACCTCCCTTACCACTTATAACAGCGATCGTTTTAGCTGAGGTGTTGGTTCCTTGAAGTTCCATTTGTTCACGTAAGCTTGCTGCTTGATCCTTAACCATTGGCATCTTCTCCAAGTATAATTTGGCCGATTAACTGAGGAGAAGCTGCTTTAATATCATCTGGTACATTTTGACCATTCGTAATATAAGCTACACCAACTTGAAAATGATCGATTAGATTAAGCATAGAACCGTATGTTGATGTCTCATCTTCTTTAGTAAAAATAAACTGATCGATATGAATCATTGAAAATTGCTTATAAATTTGCTTCATGTCAGTAAATTTTGATGTGAGGGATAGAACAAGAAACGTTTCAACATCCTCATTAAAATCTATAATTTCTTTGAGATCCTCCACGTATTGTTGATTCAAAAAATTCCTGCCAGCTGTATCTACTAGTACTACATCATAATCAACAAATTTTTCCTTAGCACGTTGAAAATCTTCAATATTGTAACAAACTTCAATTGGGATATCTAAAATTTTGGCATATGTTTTTAATTGTTCAATTGCTGCAATTCTATACGTATCAGTTGTAATAAAGGCAACCCTTTTCTTATCATTTAACACACATTGAGCAGCTAGTTTTGCCAATGTAGTTGTTTTTCCAACTCCTGTTGGTCCTACTACATTGACAAATTTCTTCGTAAAGCTCACTCCTCCATAGTTAAATGAAGCTATACTGTCGACGATTAGTTGCTTCGTCCACCTCAATAAGTCCAAATTGTTATCTTTATTTTCCGTCGAATATTTCACCAATAGTGCATCCATAACCTTCATTCTTAACGAATCAGATATCTCTTGAACAATTAGCATTTCGTTAATTTGCCTTAGAGGTTTTGGGTATTTATCAAAATTTGTATGTATATCAACGTTTAAATTTTCCATTAATGATTTGATATCTTTTAATTCAGTTAAAACATCGTCAGATTTTTCAGTTGCTGCTGTCTCATCCTTCAAATGAAGGACGTCATGAGGTTTTTCACTTCCTTTTACAACTGGCATACTATTTTTCATGCTCATTGCTTGTTGTTCGGGAGAAAACGGTTCTGGGTCTTGTACAGCAATAACTTCAAACTGTTTCTTTGAAAAGAAACCGAGTAACCCTCTTTTCTGAGCGACCTTAGAACTAAGAATGACTGCATCATTTCCTAATTCTTGTCGTATTTTTTTCATTGCTTCAGACATAGAAGGTGCGATATATTTTTTTATTTTCATTGTATGTTCACCACTCCAACACTTTGAACTTCTACACTTCCATCAAGTTCATTATAGGATAACACTGGCACGTGTGGAAGTAATCTTTCGATAATTTGCTTCATATACATTCTTACGGCAGGTGAACATAACAATATTGGGGCTTGATCCTGGAACTGTTGCTGTTCAATATTCTGTATTACACTATTCGTTATCACTTCAGATGAATCAGGAGCGATAGATAAATAGTTCCCGTGTTCTGTTTGTTGAATACTATCTGCAATCATTTTTTCAACAGCACCTGATAATGTAATCACTTTTAAGCTGTCTCGGTTATTAATAAATTGTGACGTAATTTGGCGAGCGAGTGATTGTCTTACATACTCTGTTAATAATTCTGTGTCAGATGTTAACTTACAAAAATCAGCTAATGTTTCAAATATGACCGGTAAATTTCGGATTGAAACATTTTCTTTTAATAACTTGGCTAACACTTTCTGGATATCTCCAATTGCTAGCGGATTAGGTGTTACTTCTTCAATAAGTATTGGATAAGATTCCTTCAAATGTTCAACTAGCTGGTTCGTTTCTTGGCGGCCTAATAATTCATGCGCATTTGTTTTAATTAATTCAGTAATATGTGTAGACACTACTGAAGCTGGATCTACAACTGTATACCCAAGCATTTCTGCTTTTTCTCTCATGTCTTCAGAGATCCATTTTGCTGGCAACCCAAAGGAAGGTTCTACCGTATCAATTCCTTCAACAGCTGGATCATCAACACCAGGACTCATAGCTAAAAAGTGATCTAACAGAAGCTCCCCTTTAGCTACTTCGTTCCCTTTTATTTTAAATCTATACTCATTCGGTTGTAACTGAATATTGTCACGAATTCTTACGACCGGAATAACAAGACCTAACTCTATCGCCAACTGCCTTCTAATCATCACAATGCGCTCTAATAAGTCTCCACCTTGCTTAGTATCAGCTAGAGGAATTAAGCCGTAACCGAACTCAAATTCAATCGGATCAACATTGAGCAGGCTTACAACACTGTCAGGACTTTTCATTTCCTCTGTTTCTATTTCTTCTTCAAGCTC
Source organism: Nanhaiella sioensis (assembly GCF_046557775.1). Taxonomy (NCBI): domain Bacteria; kingdom Bacillati; phylum Bacillota; class Bacilli; order Caryophanales; family Bacillaceae; genus Nanhaiella; species Nanhaiella sioensis. The sequence goes on along the minus strand of NZ_JBKAEG010000001.1, from coordinate 3,919,656 downwards.
TTCTTCATCTTCAATAGAAGCTTTTTGAGAGTTACTAATCAAATAACCACCAGTGATGAGCAATGCTGCAATTGGTAATGTTAATGTTAAAGACATCGTTGTAAAAAAACCGAAACATGCAATCGTTGCACCGACCACATATAACATTTTAGGAAATGCAAATAACTGACCCGTTATATCCTCACTTAAATTTCCTTTTGATGCAGCCCTTGTAACGATAATACCTGTTGCTGTTGAGATCATTAAAGCTGGAATTTGACTGACTAAACCGTCACCTACAGACAATAGCATGTATGTACTTGAGGCTTCAGCAAGATCCATATCCATTTGTAGAACTCCAATAATCATGCCAAAAATAATATTGATCAACGTAATAACAATACCTGCAATTGCATCCCCTTTTACAAATTTACTTGCTCCATCCATCGCACCATAAAAATCAGCTTCTCGTTGAATTTTTTCACGGCGTACAATCGCATCTTTTTCAGATATAAGGCCAGCATTTAAATCAGCATCAATACTCATTTGTTTACCGGGCATTGCATCTAATGTAAAACGAGCTGCAACCTCTGAAACCCGCTCAGCCCCTTTTGTAATAACTATAAATTGAATAATAATAAGAATAACAAAAACGACAAAACCAACTAACACATTTCCACCAATAACAAAATTTCCGAACGTTTCAACTACTTGACCTGCATCGGCATTACCTAATATAGAGCGCGTCGTGGATACGTTTAAGCCGAGGCGAAAGAGTGTTAATACTAATAATAGTGAAGGAAATACAGAAAGCTGCAGGGCCTCTTTCATATTCATCGATACGAGGAGGACTAATAAGGCAAGAGAAATATTTAACATGATTAACACGCTCAATAACCACGTAGGTAATGGAATGACTAACATAATAATAATAAGTACAACACCGACTATAACAGGTAAATCTCTTGCTCTCATATGACATTCTCTCCTTACATATGCTGTTCAAAATTTTACTAAGGGTTTCTACCCTGATCTTCAATCTTGTTTAACAATCTCACTGAACATTCATTTATACACAACATCTATACTTTATTTTTTAAGCTATAAACATAAGCTAAAATTTCGGCAACTGCTTTAAAATATTCCTCTGGTATGGCTTGACCAATCTCTGTTTGATCATATAGAGCCCTTGCTAATGGCCGATTTTCTATAGTTACTACATTGTTTTTCTTTGCAATTGACTTGATTTTTTGAGCTATAAAGTCCACTCCACTAGCTACAACAAAAGGAGCATCCATTTTTGATTCGTCATACTTCAATGCGACTGCGAAGTGTGTTGGATTTGTAATGATTACGTCCGCATTAGGAACCTCTTGCATCATTCGCTGCATCGCCATTTCTCGTTGCTTTTGTTTTATTTTTGACTTTACTTGAGGATCACCTTCGACATTTTTATATTCATCTTTTATATCTTGTTTTGACATTCGAATACTTTTCTCAAAGTCATATTTTTGGTACAGGTAATCGATAATTGCTAAGAAAACAAGAACAATGGATGCTGCTAAACCCATTTGAAAAACTAACTTTGCGAGAAAAGACAGCGCAGCACCAATGCTTATTTGTGACAGCATTTCCACTTGACCCCAATTGACCCATAGTATAAAGAAAGTAACTGCTGCAACAAACGATATTTTTAAGATGGATTTTAAAAATTCAACAAGCGCTCGAATTGAAAAAATTCGTTTTGCACCTTTGATTGGATCTATTTTTTCTAGCTTAAATTTAATAGGTTCAGTTGAGAATAAAAAACCTACTTGTGAATAATTTGCTGCAACTCCTCCAACCATTGCTGCAAGCATTATAGGTGCTATGATTAATGCCATATCTTTTACTAACACTAGAAAGATGTCAAATACGTTACTTTCCGTGACATCTACTAATAAATAATCTTGAAAAGTAGTAATAAATATATCTACTAATTTGTCCAGCATATAAGGGCCACTAAACCAAAAAAAGAGAAATACGACGAATAACACAATCGCTGTATTAACATCTTGACTTTTCGCTACTTGACCTTTCTTTCTTGACTCTTGACGCTTTTTTGGAGTCGCTTTTTCTGTTTTTTCCCCAGCAAAAAACTGAAGATCTAATCGTAAAAAAGACAAATTATACGCCTCCTAAAATTCTCATCAAGGTTCTCAAAGTGACCAATACATTCTCGAATAAGTCCCTTACTAAATAAATAAAAGATGCCATTATGACAATTAGCATCACAAAGCTCACGATAATTTTGATAGGAATACCAACGACAAAAATATTTAGCTGAGGCATCGTTCTTGCCATAATTCCTAATGCAATATCTACTAGAAAAAGTGAGCCAACGATAGGTAGGGCCATTTGAAAAGCTATAATAAACATATAACTCATCGTTTGAATCAAAAATGCACTGAATCTACTGTCCCCAAAAGAAACCCACGTTTGATCGATTGGTATAAATTGATAGCTATTGAAAATCCCGTCAAGTAATAAATGATGGGCATCTACTGAAAGTAAGAACAGTAACGCAAATGTATATAAATACTGCCCCATGAGAGGGCTTTGAGCTCCAGTTTGGGGATCAATAACGTTGGCAATCGCAAAACCCATCTGAAAATCAATAAAACCTCCAGCCGTCTGGATAGCAGAGAATATAATATAAGCGGTAAATCCTATTAGTATACCTATTAAAGCCTCTTTTAGAATCATAGCAATAAACAATACATCTATTGGAATGGTATATGGATCTATTGTAAATACCATGATCCACGCTAAAAAAAAGGATAATCCAATTTTTAGCGTATTTGGTATATTTCGATAAGAAAAAATTGGTATCGTTACAAAAAAGGCTGAAATTCTAATAAATATTAATAAGAACATTGGAAATAAAGCAATCATATCATTCATAACTAACCCACAAACTTATGCAAATTATTAAAGATTTCATATGTATAACTGATCATCCTAGATAACATCCAAGGACCAAATACAACCAACCCTATAAAAACAGCAACAATCTTCGGAATAAACGCCAATGTTTGTTCTTGTATTTGTGTAGTAGCCTGAAAAATACTAACAGCCAAGCCTACACCTAAAGCTAATAATAGCAGAGGACCACTTACTATCAGTACAGTGTAAACACCTGATTGGGCAAGTGATATAACAGTTTGAGCATCCATAACTTGTCTCCTAACCAAAGCTTGTTAATAGTGATTTAATAACAAGATTCCAGCCATCAACTAGTACAAACAATAGTATTTTAAATGGTAAGGCAATCATAACTGGTGGTAGCATCATCATCCCCATGGACATTAAAACACTAGCGACTACCATATCAATAACTAAAAAAGGTACAAAAATCATAAAGCCAATTTGAAATGCTGTTTTCAATTCACTGATCGCAAATGCCGGGACAAGTGCTGTCATCGGAATGTCTTCAATTGATGATGGGCTCTCATATTCTCCATATTGTAAAAATAGCGCTAAATCTTTTTGTCGCGTATGATTACTCATATATTCTTTCATAGGTATACTCGCTCGTTCATAAGCTTCTTCTATGTTAATTTCTTCGTTAAATAAAGGTGTCAAGGCTTGTTCATTTACCTCTTGAAAAGTTGGCGCCATAATAAAAAAGGTTAAAAATAGAGACAACCCTACTATTACTTGGTTTGGGGGCATTTGTTGTGTCCCTAACGATGTCCTAACAAACGATAACACAACTACTACTCTAGTAAAGCTCGTCATTAATATTAAAATACTTGGAGCTAAAGAAAGGACCGTCAATAATAGTAATAGTTTGACTGTCGTTGATACATTTTGGGGATCACTCGTATTAAAAAGCTCTGCAATCTCATTCATTCAAACTAGTCCCTTTCTTTATCTTGCTCATGTAGAAGATGTTTTCTTTCTTCAGAAAGCTCATCTAACTGTGATTTGAGCACACTAGCGAAATTTTCATCATTATGATGTTGCTTTTTATCGCGAGACGATAAAAGCTTCTTCACTAAATGTGCTGGCTGCACCATTTGATTTAGCTTATTATGATGATCATCTATGATTTGTTGTACTTCATGCTCATTGTCAATTTCTCGTAATAATTGAATATCTTCACCTACGCCAACAACTAAAATACGCTTACCGACTTTAATGAGCTGAACGGAGCGATTAGAACCTAAGCCAGTTCCACCTAAATTCTCGACATATTTAAAATTGCTTTGAGCACTACTTTTTTTATTGACAAATTTAATTAACAAATAGATAAGTAGAATCACAAAAATGGTGGCAAAAATCATTTTTGTAACATCCCATAAGCCCACCGTATTTTGATTTTCTACAAGTGGACCTACCTCTTCTTCATTGTTACCGTCTTCTAAATTACTATCTTCGTCAAAATAATCTGTTACACTCATTGGTGATGACTGCTCCGCATAAACAATCAAAGATTGTAGCGGAGCAAAGATAATGGTATATAAAATTGCTATTAATAATATTTTTTTTACTTGCAAGATGGAAACCTCATTTTAATTTAACGTTTTATTAATTGCTTCAATAACACGTTCTGCTTGGAATGGTTTAACGATAAAATCTTTCGCTCCAGCTTGAATAGCATCTATGACCATCGCCTGTTGTCCCATTGCTGAACACATCACTATTTTTGCATTTGGGTTTATTTTACGAATTTCTTTCAACACTGAAATCCCATCCAATTCAGGCATAGTAATATCTAAAGTGACTAAATCTGGTTGGAATTCTTTATATTTTTCAATTGCTTGAACACCATCGGCAGCTTCGCCAACAACATCAAATCCATTTTTCGTTAATATATCTTTAATCATCATTCTCATAAATGCCGCATCATCTACGATTAAAATCTTATGACTCATATTTTATAATACCTCCATGCTTCTTAACGCAATTTTTTGACACGATCTGATTGACTTATAATATCTGTTACCCTAACCCCGAAGTTTTCTTCTATTACGACTACTTCACCTTGGGCAATTTTCTTATTATTTACTAAAATATCAACTGGCTCTCCCGCTAATTTATCAAGTTCAATAATTGAACCAGATGATAGCTCTAAAACATCTTTTACATTTTGTTTTGTGCGCCCTAACTCAACAGTGACTTTTAAAGGAATATCTAATAACATATCAAGATTGTTTGATTCAACTGTGGTCATAGGTGTCCTTTCAAAGTTAGAAAATTCGGCTGGTTGAATATTAGGTGTTGCCATTCTTGATGATTTACTTACACCTGTTCCTATATATTGTGGGGCTGAGCCATGGTTTACTTCATGACCTACTTCTCTTTCTAACAATGAAGTAGCTGCAACTTCATCCATAGCATGTTGAACTGGTATCTCTTCCTTTGAATTCATAGCTTGTTCCTTATGAGAGCCTTCCACTGCCATCTGATTACTATCTTCTGAGAAAAGTAAATCTTCCGCTAAATCTTTTCCAAAAGTTTTCGGTAAAAGTTGCATAATATTGGAATCGATTAAATCCCCTACTTTTAATCTAAATGATACTTTTATTAAGCTATCAACTTCGGGAATTCTTTCTGTTCCTTCACCTTCCTTAATATCAAGTATATCAATACTCGGTGGAGAAATATCGACTTTTTTGTTAAATACTGTCGACATGGATGTAGCTGCTGAACCCATCATTTGATTCATAGCTTCTTGTACAGCACTTATTTGGATCTCTCCAAGCTTACCTTCAGGAGGGTTCTTTCCATCTCCTCCGAGCATAATATCAGCAATAATCGCCGCATCACTTTGTCTAATTACTAATAAATTAGAGCCAGAAAATCCTTCTGTATAATTAACTTGTACCGCTACATATGGGTGAGGAAATTCATCTTTTAATCTACTTTTTAATACAACGGATACTAAAGGTGTTGTAATTTCCACCTTTTGATTTAATAAGGTGGAGAGTACAGTCGCTGAACTACCAAAGGAAATATTTCCTATTTCACCTAACGCGTCTTTTTCAAAATCAGACAAAAACTCCTCTGCTGCATGGCCTTGATTTTGGCTGTCACTGCTCTCATCATCAGTCCCACCTAGCAGTGCATCTATTTCGTCTTGTGATAGCATATCATCATTTAACATATTCATTTCCCCCTCTCACATGATCTATCAACTGGACTGCTTGTGTTTTACCAACTTTTCCAGGTTGTCCAGTGAATTTTGGCAAATCATTCACTTTTATAGTTAAAGGTTGATCTATCTTTTGATTTAATTGAATGACATCACCAACATCAAGATGCAAGAAGTCTTCTATTGGAATTTCTGAAGTACCAAGCTCAGCGGTAATAGGAACCTCAGTCAATTTAATTCGCTCTTTTAGTGCTTCAATCTCTTGAGGCTCTCGTTCTTTCTCACCTTTTTGCATCCAGTAATGAACAGATAATTTCCGGATGATCGGTTCTAAGACGACGTGTGGAATACAAATATTTATCATTCCAGTCGTATCGCCAATTTGGGTATTCATCGAAATGACCACGACTGTTTCATTTGGTGAAACCATTTGTAAAAATTGAGGATTCACTTCAAAATTAACTAATGTAGGCTCCATTTCAACAATATTACTCCATGCTTCCTTTAAATTATCTACAGATTTTTCAAAAAGGTTAGACATGATCGTTGTCTCAATTTCGGTTAATCGATCTACCTTATTAAAATTATGTCCACTTCCACCTAACACGCGATCTAACATCGAGTATGCGATATTTGGGTTCACTTCCATCAAGATTCTACCTTCTAAAGGAGGTACCTCAAACACGTTCAACACAGTCATCTTAGGTATTGAACGGATAAACTCCTCATATGGGACTTGATCTGCAGACGCGACTGTAATTTGAATATATGTACGTAACTGTGCTGAAAAATAATTAGTAAATAATCTTGCTAGATTTTCATGAATTCGGGTTAAACTACGAATTTGATCTTTGGAGAAGCGTAAAGCTCTTTTAAAATCATAAACTTTTACTTTCTTTTCGGATTCTTCCTTTTTTAATTCCTCCGCATTCATCTCGCCTGTTGATATTGCAGACAATAAAGCATCAATTTCACTTTGGGATAACACTTCACTTGACAAATTTGTTCACCTCCATCTTCGATCTGACTCCACCAATTGATAAAGAGTTATTGAAGAAGAAAGGAGGTAATGTAAACTCTATTTACATTTCCATCTTGCATTAACTCATTGATTTTGTTCATTAATTTCTCCTCAAGATATATTTTGCCTTCTTTACCACTGAATTGCTCTGCTTTCATTTCAGAAATCTCTTGGATTATAATATTACGCACTTGAAAATCGCGTTTCTGCAGTTCTTTTTTTGAACCTTTACTATCAGTTTCTATTTTAAAGGAGACACGGATAAAGCCTTCATCAAGTAGATTGGTGGTAATATCATCCATATCCATAGAGTTATCTATTATTTCATCAATAGTAGGAGCTGCTTCTACATCTTTATCTCCTATATCAAGCAAAACGATTAGCAATATTAAACCTACGATCGTAAAGGTTGCAAGCATTATTATCATAAGTGTGTATAATCTATTTTTATTCACTTTCCTCACCTTCCGTCTCTCGATGAGTCCCAATTATATTTATCTTTGTATAATACTGTTCAATTTGTTGTACAACATCATCTACGTCTTCTTTAACAACAAATTTTTTCCCATTTGTTAAAGTAATCGTCGTATCAGGAAATGCTTCAACCTGCTCAATGTAAATCGCATTTAACATATATGTTTTTCCATTTAGCCTGGTGAGTGCAATCATATTTTCAAATATGGGCAAATAGAATTCACCTTCAAGATTAACAGCAAGCTATGTATTAACTAGATATGTAGAATTCTATTTGCCCTTTCCCCTTTTTAAATTTAACGTTTTAGGTTAACAAGTTCTTGTAAAATTTCATCAGATGTTGTAATAATTCGAGTGTTCGCTTGGAATCCACGCTGAGCAACGATCATTTCTGTAAATTCCTCAGAAAGATCAACATTGGACATTTCTAGCGTACCAGGTTCGATAGTACCGGTGCCGTTCTCTCCTGGGTCGTCCGTAAGAGCAGTACCTGAATTAATTGTTTCAGTAAATAAGTTATTACCTATCTTTTGAAGCCCACCATTATTAGAGAATTTCGCTATTTGGATGGTTCCAGCTGTCTGTAACCCGGTTGAATCTGTGTAGGAAACAGTTCCATCCTGACCAATACTAAATTCAGAAGCATCAGGAGGGATATTTAGGTTAGGACCTGTTGTACCTGTAGCTACTAAATATAGCCCATCACCATTAACAATATCTCCATTTACATCCAAATAAAAATTACCAGCGCGTGTATAAAATTCATTTGTACCATCCGTTACGACAAAGTAACCGTCTCCTGATATTGATAAATCCAAAGTTCTATTCGTTGTTTGTAAGCTACCTTGCGTATGAATCGTATCAATGGATGCCAATTGTGCCCCTAAGCCTACTTGTTTAGGGTTTGTTCCTCCTCGTACACCTGATGGTTCTGAAGCCCCTGCTACTTGCTGGCTGACGAGGTCTTTAAACATAGCACGACCTTTTTTAAAGCCGAAAGTGTTAACATTTGCGATATTATTACCGATTACATCTAGCTTCGTTTGGAAGTTTTTCATTCCAGAAATTCCTGAATACATCGAACGTAACATATTTACGATCTCCTTTCTATGCGGTTACATCTGTCATTCCGTAACCTTGGCCTCCATATGGTCCGGCCGATTAATCAATAATGATTGTTCCGTTTATATTCGAAAATATTTGCGTTGTTGCTGCTTTTCTATCCATCGCTGTAACTACTGTGTTATTTTTTGCACTGACAATTAATGCAGCATTATTTAATAATACGAGTGAATCTTGGATACCCATTTGTTTCGCTTCGGCAACTTTTTCACTTATCTTGTTCCATTGCCGATTATCAATCGTAATATTGCGCTCCATTATTCGCTGACTCGCATGTTTACTAATTTTGAGTTCATTAGTAGATGCTAGTGCAAGACCGAATTGTGTTTTAAAATCAGCTGAAGCTGGTTGCTTAGTTGTTGAAACATGGTTATTTTTAGGACTAATTTGATGCTGTTGATAAGCATGAATGATACGTTGTGTCAATTATTCACCTCCTATTATTAAGAGGGACAAATTTTCACGTTTATGCAGAAATTTTGAGAATTTGTGAAGCTGAAATAGTAGTTCCATCTGCATCATCAAGCTGGTATGTCGTTTGTCCATTGTTAAACAAAACAGAAAGAACTGTCGCTGACATTTCAGTCCCATCATCTCTTTGCCACATAACTGACTTCCCTATTAATTCACTACCTTGTAATATGTGATTGTCTGTAGTAGTATGGTTAATTCCAGAAATATTACCTAATTCCAAAGTTGAACCATCTTCTAGCTCAAAATAAACTTCACCGTTAATATATTGAATTGAACTAATAACTCCTGTCCCTTCAACAATCGTTGAACCATCCTCATCTATCACTTCTTTATGATACGTTACATCTTTACCGACAAATTGATTGTAACTAACAAGATTGGATTGTATGCTCTGTTGTAGCATAAGTTCCATCGATTCTGACATAGCCATCATTTGCTCTAATGAAGAAAACGTTGCCATTTGGGCAATAAAATCCTTATCCTGCATTGGATTTAGTGGGTCTTGATTTTGCAATTGTGTCATTAAAATTTTTAGAAAATCGTCTTTTCCTAATATATCAGACCCTGTATTTCTCTCTTCATTTTGATATGAGGATAAATAATAATCTGCTGGAATTGTAGTAGCCATATTCATCACCTTTACCTATACTTGTAGATTAAGTAAAACTTCTTCAAAAGATAATGGTTCATCATTTGCTTGATTATCATTTTGGTCATCTTGCTCGCTTTGATTTTGTCTCTGTTGGTCATTTTGATCACGGTTAAGGAATCTCATAAATTGTTGTTCTAGTTGATCAGAAATGACTAGTTTATCTACTTGAATATTTTGAGCCTGAAACGATTGCTTTAAGTTAAATAATTGAGACTCTATTAATTCTTTAGCAGCAGTTGAAGACGTAATAATTCTAGCTAGCATACCAGCTTCGGTTTGTTGTAATTCAATTCTTAATGAACCGAGATGCTCAGGGAATAGTTTTATTTGTAATGTTTTATTCCCATTTAAAAATGATAGATTACCTTTTGCTAATATGTTCTGAAAATCTTTAATAAATTGCTCTTGATTAGCACCTTTATCTGGTTGCCCGACAAATAAGACAAATTGTTGAATTTTATCCATTTGCCCTTGTGGAATGTCAACATTCACTACAGGTTGTGTTATAGCTTCTATCGGTTGCTTCAAGGTCATTCCAGATAATAATAGATTATTGTTTTGTGAAGCAGGGACGGTCGAATTACCCTTCGTGAGCTTAATATTTAATCGATTATCTGCACCGATAAAAAATTGATGACGTCCATTTGTTTTCACGTCATGATTACTCGTTTTGTTTTGTTCCTTCACCATTTCAGAAGATGCATTTACTAGTGAATTTAATAGTTGCTGCAAGGTCGATAAACTATCATTGTTACGACCTGACGACGCTCCCTGTAGTTGATTTGTTAAATTTTTCAAATTTTCTACAACATTCATGAGTAAATGTTGGGATACTGTACCATCATTTTTCAGCGAATTAGCAACACGTTCTATAGCTGTAAGAATATCCTCCGATAATTTACCTTGTCCTTGAAGAGTTAGTAATAAATCTTGGCGGATGGTTAAATTATTGGCCATATTATCTATTAATAATATAAGTTCTTCATTAGATAATTCGCTTACATCTGCTGCTAATAACTGATCAAGTTGTTCATTAATATAATCAATGTCCTGCTCTTTCATTTCCTGGGCAACATGAGCTTTTTCATTATGTTGATCTACACTATTATTATTTCCGTTAACGTTAACACCTTTGTCTTGATCCTCTTTTGTTACGTTAGTACTATTGCCTTGATCTTTACTTGAAATTGCTCCTGATAGTTTTTCTTTAAAACCAGAGTCGTTTGATGTTGTATCCAGAAAATTGTCTTTAGCCTTCTTTTGACTAACAGAAATTGGCTGTATTAGTTGTACACTCATCATTTTCACCTCCTCTCATGTAATGACAGAATTTTTACTCACCATTAAATTCTTCTGCTAGTAGCTGTGTAAACTCCGCTGCAGATTTAGGTTCCATTTTTTCTAAGACTGCTGCTCTTTTTTCCATTTCCATTGACGCCAATATGTCTATCACATAGTCATCATCCATCTTTTGCATAATTGCAGCAGCGTTTTTTGCTGTCATATTCTCATATGGACTGACGATTAAATCATCTTTTTTCTCATCATTCTTTTTCACATTTAAATTGTTTAATTCTGCTTCTAACTCATTTATCTGATCTTCTTGTTTTGCGATTGTAGCTATATGATCATCTACCTCAGCCTGTTGGTTTTCAATTTTCGCTTCCAAATCAGCTATAGTGGCTTTTTGTTCTATAATTGTATCTTGGTTCTCATTCATATCAGGATCCGTTGTACCCGTTGTGCTTACAACATTAGCAATGAATGGTATTTGTGCAGCGTATTGCTTTGTATCTTCAAAGACATTACCGCCCTTCAAACTGATGATGATGAGCACTATGCTAAAAGCTAATGCGAACGGGATAACTATTATGAATAGAAACCTTCGGAACTTACTGAGTTCTTTTTTCTTTTTCACTCTGTATTCACCCTCGTTCTTAAAAATTGCTGCACCGAAATTTCATTCATTAATTTATTTTCGTTACACTTATTAGTCATAACGAAGTTTTCATAGTCAATTTCTTTCATTCTTTCATATTTTTTCATTTCAATATTAGCCTCAAGGAGCAACTTTTCTTTTGCTTGCATTTGGGCACGTGCTTCAGCAACTAACTGTTGCAAATTGTTAATATCTTGATCGATTTTTAACATGAAGCGTTGATATTTTTGGATATCCTCAATGGACGATCCTCTCGTTATTTTTTCAGATTGCCCAGCCTGACGTTCTTCCTTTTGCTTTAACAATTCATATAATTTCTTACCTACTATTTCAAAATTCTCAATTGATTTATTATACTCAACAAGAACAGCCTCTTTCTCATGTTCCTTAATCGATAATATTTGATGAAATTTATAAGAATATGTCATTGTATTTTTATTCACCTGTCTCTATTAAACGAAGTAATGACGATACACTATCCTTGCTATTAATCTTATCATTTGTATTCTGCTTCAAGTAATCAACAAGTTTCGGATAAAAACGAATGGCTTCATCTATATTCTTTGATGAACCCCTTTTATATGCTCCAATATTAATTAAATCTTCGGAATTCATATATGTTGATAGAAGTTCTCTAAATTTTTCTGCAGCTACTATTTGTTCGTTTGGTGCTATCTGGTTCATCACACGACTTACGCTTTTTAATAAGTTAATAGCAGGAAATTGTCCTTTATTCGCAAGATTACGATCTAACACGAAGTGGCCATCCAAGATTCCTCTGACCGCATCCGCAATTGGCTCGTTCATATCATCTCCGTCAACTAATACAGAATAAAAGGATGTAATAGAACCGAGTTGATTTGTACCAGTTCTCTCTAATAACTTTGGAAGTATTGCAAATACGGACGGGGTATACCCCTTAGTCGTTGGTGGCTCACCAGTAGCTAAGCCAACTTCTCTTTGTGCCATCGCGACCCTAGTAACTGAATCCATCATTAACATAACATTTAGCCCTTGATCTCGAAAATATTCGGCAATCGTTGTAGCTGTATAAGCGCCTTTTATTCTCATTAAGGCAGGCTGATCGGAAGTTGCTACAATAACGATTGATCGCTTTAGACCCTCTTCTCCAAGATCTCTTTCGATGAATTCACGAACCTCTCTTCCACGTTCACCAATCAACGCGATGATGTTTAAATCTGCGCTAGTATATCGGGCAGTCATGCCCATCAATGTACTTTTCCCAACACCTGATCCAGCGAAAATGCCAACACGTTGCCCTTTCCCAACTGTTAACAGGCCATCTATCATGCGAACACCGACTTCTATTTCTTCGTCAATAGGCGGTCTCTCCATTGGGTTTGGAGGAGACTTTTCCGTCTTAACCGTCGCTAATCCTTTTGGTAGCTCCCCACCATTTAAAGGATGTCCTAACGAATTTAGCACCTTCCCTATTAATGCTGAACCTACTTTTATTTGTAGTGGATTTTTCGTTGTTTCTACAACACTGCCTGACGATATACTACTAACACCCATATAAGGCATTAGTATTACAAATTCATCCCGAAACCCAACAACCTCTGCCATGATTTTATTGTTCTTGTTTGAATCAACGTATATGTAACATACGTCCCCTATTGAGCTTTCGGGACCTTTAGACTCGATCATTAAACCTACAACTCTTGTTACTTTCCCATATCGTTTATATGTGTCTATTGAATGGATGTCATTCATTAAGCTAGCTAATTTCAACTACTATCATTCCTCTACTAAAAGTTCAATTAGTTTAGCCTTTATTTCTTCTAACTGGCTATCTACACTTGCATCAATTTTGCCAAATGATGATTCTATAATACAGCCAGTTTCTTTTCTATCCTCGTCTGGATAGATATATAATTCAGTCATATGGTTTAAAAGATCGAGCAACTCATTTTTGCGACTTATAACAAGGTCATATTGCGATGGGTGAACATATATTTTAATATCAGTATGTTCCTTTACTTCTTTTAAGGCTCGCTTAACAATATGTACGAATTGCCCTTCGTCTCCGTCTAGAGTTTCTCCAAGGATCCGTTCAGCTACTTTTATGCCGATAAGCAGCATTTTTTCCTCAGCTGAATCCAAGATTTCATGGTAATCTTTTTTTGTTAAACTGACTATGTGTTTTGCTTCACTCAATTTTTCACTATACTCGGTGTAGCCAGCTTCTTCACCAGACTGAAAACCTGCCTTATAGCCAGTCTCTTTCGCCTCAGCTTCTAGCTGTTGTTTTTCTTTTAGCCATGCTTGTTTTGTTTGTTCAATTTCTTCATTTACTTGCTTAAGTTGTTTATTGGCATTCTCCAGCAATTCTTTCGCTTCTTGTTTCGCATCAGTTATCAGTTGTTGAGCTAGCTGTTTTTCCGAATCATTGCTAACATTGTCGGCTCCTCCTTCATTTGAAAAAGTTTGGAGTCCTATCACCTTTTTGTCTCTAGAAGTGACTGAAGTAAATGGTGCTTTTATGACGTTAGACAATAATATCATCTCCTCCACCACGAGCCACAATGATTTCTCCTGTTTCTTCTAGTCTACGAATAACTTCAACAATTTTGGTTTGGGCTTCCTCAACATCACGTAAGCGAACAGGTCCCAAATATTCCATATCTTCCTTAAAGGATTCAACCATACGTTTAGACATATTTCTAAATACAACGTCTTTGACCTCTTCACTAGATACTTTAAGAGCAAGAATGAGATCATCATTTTGAACCTCTCTGATTACTCTCTGTATTGCACGGTTATCAAGAGTAACAATATCTTCAAAGACAAACATTCTCTTTTTAATTTCTTCTGCTAGCTCTGGGTCCTGTATTTCTAATGCATCAAGTATCGTTCTCTCAGTGCTTCTATCAACACCATTCAATACATCAACTACAGACTCAATCCCACCGGTTTGATTATAGTCTTGTGTAACAGTTGCCGAAAGCTTCCTTTCCAATACTTGTTCAACTTCATTTATAATCTCAGGAGATGTACCTTCCATTAATGCAATTCTTCTTGCCACCTCTGTTTGTAACTCTTGTGGTAATTCTGACAATATTAGTCCTGCTTGTGCAGGATCTAAGTAGGATAAGACTAACGCAATTGTTTGCGGATGCTCTTCCTGAATATAATTCAATATTTGACTAGGATCGGCTTTCCTGACAAAATCAAAAGGTCTAACTTGTAAGGAGGATGTTAAGCGATTAATAATAATCGCTGCTTGCTCACTCCCTAATGCTTTCTCAAGGATTGTCTTTGCATAGCCAATTCCCCCTTGTGCTATATAATCTTGCGCAAGGGCGATATTATGAAATTCCTCCATAATTTTCTCTTTGGCTTTAGAATCGACCTTTTTAACATTAGAAATCTCTAATGTTAGCCTCTCAATTTCTTCTTCTGATAAATGCTTGTAAATAGATGCTGATACATCTGGACCAAGAGAGATTAAAAGAATGGCAGCCTTTTGTTTTCCTGTTAGTATTGTTTTTCCTTCTTTATTAGCCATCTTTTTTCCTCCTAATCTTCAGCTAACCAAGATCTTAATAGCTTTGCAAAATCATCTGGTTTGTCTTTTGCCATCTTTTCTAACTGTTTTCTTCTCACATTCGTTTCAGTTTCTTTCTCATCATTAACATCTGGAAGGAAAATCTTTGATTGGTCCGTCATATCAATTTCCTCTGTAGCTCGTGATCTGTTATATAGTAATAAAGCGACAAGTAAGATAATGATTGCTAATAATATCGCTCCAACGATGTAAATCCAAGGCGGAATTAACGGTTTAGATGGCGCACTAAATACAGGTTTACCATTAAATTGAGCAATGTGAACGACTACTTTATCTTCCGCATCTTCCACTGTCAATTTGTCACCGTCGTCTAATACGATTGAAGTACGTACGATTGAGCTTAGTATATCTTGAATGTCATCTTTTGGCACAGCAGTAGTATCACCACTAGCTACTGGGGGCTCAACCATTACTTGAATACCAAGATCTCTTACCTTATACGGACTTTCAACTATTTCTTTAGTTATTCGGTCTACTTCACTGTTAATTGTTTCTTCAATACGTTCATATTCACCGGCATTCTCATTATTAGCTGAACTTTGTAAGGTCGTAAGGTCATTATCACCAGCCGGTATCCCCCCAGCTTGAGCACCTTCTCCAGAATACGTTTCTCTAATGGTTTTAGCACTGATTGCAATTCCTTCATTATCATCAGTCGTAGCTTCAACCCTGTTTTCTATCCGATTTTCTTTAGTAAAGTCTAGGTCAGCTGTCACAGAAACAACTACTTTATCTTGCCCCATCATCATACCGAGCATTTGCTGAACTTGTCGTTGAATATCACGCTCAACTTCCCGTTTAATCTCCAATTGATTAGCGATAATTGCACCATCAGAAAAATTATTTTCTTTATTTAGGTCAAAATACTCAAAATTTTGGTTCATTATGACGATATTATCAGTAGGAAGGTTTGGTACACTTTTTGAAACTAAGTGATAAAGCGCTCTCACGTTTTCCTGATCGAACTTATATCCTAGTTTTGTTTGTAGTACAATAGATGCAGATGCTTCCTCTCCAACCTCATTCACAAATAATGTCGGTTGCGGAAGATTAATCATTACTTTGGCATCATCTACGCCATCGATGCCTTCAATTAACCTTGCCAATTCATTTTGAGTAGCATCTAGCTTCAACATATTAAATTCGTTTTCAGTTGTTCCTAAACCTGAATTATTACCGAAATCACCATAGTCAAAGCTGCCACCTTCAGGGATTCCCTCTGCTGCTAATTCAACCATTAGCGTATCGACAATCTCTGTAGGTACCAATATTGATGTTCCATTGTCAGCAACTGTTGATTCTATCCCTCTAGAGTCTAATGTTGCTTTAATCTGCCCAGTCTCTTGTGGTGACAAGTTTACATACAGCGGTTGAAGACTTGTGTTATTAGCTAAAAATAATATAATTACAATTGCTATTCCAAAAAGAGCAATGGCTCCGATCATACCACCCTTTTGGGTTTTTGATCTTGCATTCCAAAATTGTGATAATTTCTCTTTATATTTATTCATTGTCTCGTTCATCATTTTCCTCCGGTTATTCTAGCGAATTCTCGGTTGAGTAAATAACCGTTATTGTTTTACATCATCAGTCTTCTATCCATTTAACGGTTAAGAATATTATGTATTTGTATTTTACACTTGCATTCGCATAATTTCCTGATATGCTTCTACTGCTTTATTTCGTATTTCGAGAGACGTTTGTAAAGTTATGCTCGCTTTTTCAGCTGTAATCATTACTGTATGCAAATCAACATTTTCACCGTTTACAAGGCTTTCAATTGCATTATTTGAAGCAATTTGAGCATCATTTACCCGATTAATAGCACTTTTCAACATAGTAGAGAAGTTTTGTTGTGCTTGAGCAGGTGTGATGGTTGTCTTCATGTTTTGTTCAGGTGTGACAGCAGTACTTACAATTGGGGTTGTACTAATCATTATAATTCACCTACTTTCCTATTTCTAATGCCTTCATTAGCATCCCTTTAGAAGCATTCATAACAGTAACATTTGCTTCATAAGATCTAGTTGCGCTCATTAAATCGACCATTTCCTTCAACGGGTCAACATTTGGTAGCTCAACATAGCCTTCAGTATTTGCATCTGGATGTTCAGGGTCATAAACCAATCGAAACGGCGTCTCGTCTTCCATAATCTTTGTAGCTTTTACACCACTGCTAATATCTTCATTATTCATCGCCTTATTTAAAAATGATGAGAATTGACCACCATTTTCTTCTATATAAACCATTTTTCTTTTATAGGGTTGCCATTCACCATCTACTAATTTCCCGCGTGTCGTATCTACATTTGCCATATTCGATGAGATGACATCCATCCTAAGCCGTTGTACAGTCAGTGCTGAAGCAGTTGTATTCATACTTTGAAAAATAGACATGTATTACCTACCCCCTTTTATAACCGATTTTAATGATGAAAACTTTCCGTTAATTAAATCTGATAAAGCATAAAAATAGATTTGATTTTCAGCTAACAGGGTCATTTCTTTGTCTATATCTACGTTATTCTCATTGTGGTTAAAGATTAAATCACCCCGGCTTGAAACTGACATTGGATGTTGTCCAGAAGACGAGGAGATATTAAAGTGTCTAGCATTTGTTGCGTTGCCTTGAAACTCCTCCATCGCATTTTCTAGATTCAGTTTAAAACTAACAGATTTAGCTTTATAATACGGAGTGTCAACGTTAGCAATATTAGTTGAAATTGCTTTTTCTTTTAAAGATGAATAATTCAACCCCGACTCTAAAGCATTAACCGTATTAGAAAATAGCTTCATTTTAACCCCTCTATTCTTTGTTGAATAATGTAGTAACGCACATAGTTTATTGGTTAATCTGGAAAATCCTATTTAAAATTTGTAGGATAAATTACCAAATAAATAACATGATTTCATTATAACAGCTTTGTATTGCATGTCTATACGGAATGTCTAAAAAAACGACAAATTACCCCCATAAAAATGGCGATAAAAGTCGAATATACTATTTTTTGTCGTTTTAAAACTGGGTAAATTTACCCTTTATTCCACCTAATTTCATTATAAGTATAAAATTTCTTAAAATGTCATACATACTCTACGTTATGTTTATGAAGTGCGGATACATATTCAGGAGGTTTTAATATAAATAGCTAGTGTATCATTTGATCTTTGTGCAAGAGATAACAACGTTAATCTGAACTCATAGTAATGATAAAAGGACTTATTATTGAATGAGTGCAAGGCTTGAAAAAATCCACTTAGTGAAACAGTTCGAAGACATTTAAGGGGAAGATTAATTGGGATAGGATAGGTAGGATGAAAAGATTTACAGGACACCGCTACAACGAATGAACGAAAAGTAGCAGCACAGAAAAAGCAATAGAATAATTTTCAGAAACGGCACTTGTCGTATTATCACCATTAAGCTATCAATAAGATAATTAATATATTGTAAGAGGAAACTATGACATGCTAACTTCTTAGTTGTTATTTATACCTATAGAAAAAGAAGTCTTATGTGATTATTTTCATTATATAAAAGAAAAGATGCTGCAATACTATAGTGGTATTGCGTTTAGTAGTAAGATGAACAATAATCAATGCGAAAATAGCCTTTAGTTACTATTATGATCCTACGAATCATGACAAGAAATTCAAGTGTACTTCCTTACTCTCCTAAATAACACAAAAACAGCTAAAGAAAAATAGGTAATTTTTCTTTAGCTGTTTTATTTGTTAACTAGTTAACGTACAGCCTTCTCCAATAAAATTAATTAGATTTAAGCTTTTCTAGCTCTACTAAAAACTTATCATTTAACACCTTAATATACGTACCTTTCATTCCTAGTGAACGAGACTCTATTACACCAGCGCTTTCTAATTTTCTCAATGCATTTACAATAACAGATCGGGTAATCCCTACTCTGTCAGCGATTTTACTAGCGACTAATAGACCCTCGCTGCCATTTAACTCTTCAAAGATATGCTCAATCGCTTCTAATTCACTATAAGAAAGTGAGCTGATAGCCATTTGTACGACAGCTTTACTTCTCGCTTCTACTTCAATTTCTTCAGCTTTCTCACGTAAAATCTCCATTCCTACAACAGTTGCTCCGTACTCAGCAAGAATGAGATCATCATCATGGAACTCTGCTTCAACGCGAGCCAAAATCAATGTTCCAAGACGTTCTCCACCACCATTAATTGGCACAACCGTAGTTAGCCCAGATTTAAATAATTCTCTATTTTCTACAGGGAAGGCTGTATATTCACTTTGTACATCTAAATTAGAAGATGTTTCAGTAATATTGAATAAGTTATTCGTGTACTCTTCTGGAAATTGGCGATCTTCTAGCATTTTCTTCATGCGCTCATTTTCTATTAATCGATTAATTGAAAAGCCAAGTAGTTTACCACGGCGACTTAAAATAAAAATATTACATTCAATTACATCACGTAGCGTATCAGACATTTCTTTAAAATTTACTGGTTTTCCAGCCGCTCTTTGGAGCATAGCATTAATTTTTCTCGTTTTTTCTAACAAATTCATTTCTTTCTTCCTCCTGTACTTTGCATTCATCAACTTCAGAGGTTATGTAAAAAGTCGGGTGCAGAACGATAATACTAAGAAGATCATAGTAGAATTTTCTGTTCTAATCCGATCTTTTCATCCTCCGTTAGAACACCTAGTTATAATATAAATTGACTTAAGTCTTTATCTTTTGCTATCATGCTCAGTTTTTCTTCAACATATTGTTGTGTTATCGTAATGCTCTCCATCGTAATATCAGGAGCTTCAAAAGATAATTCTTCAAGAAGTCGTTCTAAGATTGTATGAAGTCTTCGTGCTCCTATATTGTCAGTGTTTTGATTTACGTCAAATGCGATTTCAGCAAGCTTACGAATAGCATCGTCAGAAAATTCAAGTTGTATACCTTCTGTGCCTAATAATGCTGAATATTGTTTCAATAAGGCATTATTTGGCTCTGTTAAAATTTTAACAAAGTCTTCAATCGTCAACTTCGTTAATTCTACACGAATCGGAAATCTCCCCTGTAACTCTGGAATTAAATCCGACGGTTTAGCGATGTGGAATGCTCCAGCTGATATAAATAATATGTGGTCTGTTTTTACCGATCCATATTTTGTAACGACGGTTGAACCTTCAACAATTGGTAAAATGTCTCGCTGCACACCTTCACGAGATACGTCACCAGAAGATGATTGTTGACTTTTACTTGCGATTTTATCAATCTCATCAATAAATATAATTCCTGTTTGCTCTGCCTTTTGAACGGCTTCTTGTGTTACTTCATCCATATCAATAAGCTTCTGTGCCTCTTCATGTGTTAATACTTTGCGAGCTTCACGTACAGTTAATTTGCGCTTTTTCCGTTTCTTTGGCATCAGCCCACTCAAAGCATCCTGCATATTCATGCCCATTTGTTCCATACCTGAGCCTTGAAGCATGTCGAACATTGACGGTTGCTGTTCCTCTACTTCAACAGTCACATAATAATCTTCAAGCTCTCCTAATGCAAGCTTATGGGCAATTTGCTTGCGTTTTTCTTTTACTGAAACCTCGTCAGCTTGTTCCTCATTGTCACTTTGGGAAGATTGACCTCCAAATAACATCTCAAATGGATTTTTATAGTTTGTTTGTTTAGATTTCCCTGGAGCTAATAGCTCAACAAGACGTTTGTTGGCGTTTTCTTCCGCTCTTTCCTTCACTGCTAACATTTTTTCCTCTTTAACAAGACGGACTGACGTCTCCACAAGGTCTCTGACCATAGATTCAACGTCACGACCAACATAACCTACTTCAGTAAACTTAGTCGCTTCTACTTTAACAAATGGAGCTCCGACAAGCTTAGCTAAACGTCTAGCAATTTCAGTCTTACCGACGCCAGTGGGTCCTATCATTAAGATGTTTTTCGGTACAACTTCATCTCTAAGCTTCTCATCGAGAAGACTTCGACGGAAACGATTTCTTAAAGCAACAGCAACAGCTTTTTTTGCATCACTTTGACCTATAATAAACTTATCTAACTGCTCTACAATTTGTCTCGGAGTGAGATTCTTTCTCATTAAAAACCCTCCTTCATTGCTCAAAGTTGTTCAACGATAATCTGATCATTTGTATACACACAAATTTCACCAGCAATTTCTAAAGCAGCTTTGGCGATTTCTTCAGCTGATAAATTATCTCCAGCATAATTTTTAAGTGCTCTGCCTGCAGATAATGCATAATTACCACCTGACCCAATAGCTAAAATTCCATCATCAGGTTCGATCACTTCACCGGTACCCGAAATAAGTAATAAATGCGTTTTATCCATTACAATTAACATCGCTTCTAATTTATGGAGAACTTTATCTGACCTCCACTTTTTCGCGAGTTCAACCGCTGCCCTTTTAATATTTCCATTATACTCTTCTAGCTTTCCTTCGAATAGCTCAAACAGCGTAAAGGCATCTGCAACAGAGCCAGCAAAGCCTGCTATAACTTTTCCTTGAAATAGTTTTCGAACCTTTTTGGCAGTGTGTTTCATTACAACGGCATTACCGAAAGTCACTTGACCATCACCTGCCATCGCACATTGCCCATTGTGGTGAATAGCAAAAATTGTTGTAGCATGAAACGTTGACATGACATATCCTCCTTTTTTACACTCACTCAGGCTCTTGGATGGTGCTTCATGTAAATATTACGCAAATGATCTTTAGTTACGTGCGTATATATTTGTGTTGATGACAAATGCTCATGCCCTAAAAGTTCTTGAACAGATCGCATATCCGCACCTTCATTTAATAAATGTGTGGCGAATGTATGCCTAAGAACGTGTGGACTTATATGTATAGTTATGGAAGCCTGCTTTATCATCTTATCGAGTATGACACGAACTCCTCTTGCAGTTAAAGGCTCACCTCTATAATTTAAAAACAGATGTCCTGTTTTTACTTGCGACTTATCCTGCAAGATTTGCCTACCTTCAGAAATGTATTTTTCAATTGATTCATGAGCAAAGCTACCAAATGGCACGTATCGTTGTTTATTTCCTTTTCCAGTAACTAATACTGTACCAATTGAAAAATCCAAGTCTTGTATTTGAATATTACAGCACTCACTAACACGAATACCAGTAGCATACAACAATTCTAGTATTGCTTGATTACGCAGCCCTAAAGGCGTTGAAATATCACTGACAGCAAATAATTGTTTTAGCTCTTCTTCATATAAAAATTGCGGTATCCTTTGTTCCTGCTTCGGTAAAGAAACGATGGAAAAGGGATTTTCGTTCACTAATTCTTCTCTTAACAAAAAGGCGAAAAAGCTACGCAGGCACGAAACCTTTCTTGCTATAGACTTTCTTGCATATTTCTTGCTATGAAGTTCAGTCAAATAGATACGAACATCAGCATATGAAACATCCAAAAGCTTATCAATCGCCTGTTGATTCATAAACTGAAGAAAATGCAAGATATCATTTTTATAATGCATTATGGTATATTCTGAATAGTTTTTTTCAATTTGTAAATATTCAATAAATAATTGTAATTGTTTGTTCACATTTTTCAATTCGCCATACACCTCGCAAGGGCTACTAAATAGTAACATACTTTAGTAGCCCCTTGCAAACAATTTCTATACATTTTTTATAAAATTCTGAATTGTTTCTAACGCGCGATTTGCATAGCTTTCATAGCGTTCTTTTTTATTCTTTATCCTTACACCTAGGTCAGGAAACAAGCCAAAATTCGCATTCATTGGTTGGAAGTTTTTTTCATTTGTCGTTGTAATATACTTAGCCATACTTCCTATCGCTGTTTCTTGTGGGAATACTAACAAGCTCTTTCCGTCCACTGATCTGGATGCATTAATTCCAGCTACCAAACCTGAAGCAGCAGATTCAACATATCCTTCTACCCCTGTCATTTGTCCTGCAAAAAACAAATTCGGCTTATTATGGAATTGATATGTTGGCTTAAGTAAGTGAGGTGAGTTAATAAATGTGTTTCGGTGCATCACCCCATACCGAACGATCTCAGCGTTTTCTAAACCAGGAATAAGTCGTAACACTTCTTTTTGTGCTCCCCACTTTAAATGCGTTTGAAAGCCCACTATATTGTATAACGTTCCTGCTGCATCATCTTGTCTAAGTTGAACAACAGCATGCGGTCTTTTTCCGGTACGCGGATCTTCTAAACCAACAGGCTTTAACGGGCCAAAAAGCATTGTTTTGTGACCACGTTGTGCCATAACCTCAATTGGCATACAGCCCTCAAAATAAATTTCCTTTTCAAATTCTTTTAGTGGAACTACTTCTGCATTGATTAATGCCTCGTAAAATGTATTAAATTCCTCTTCGTTCATAGGACAGTTAATATAAGCAGCCTCACCTTTATCATAGCGAGATTTCAAATAAGCCTTGTCCATATTTATGCTTTCTTTGTCAATAATCGGTGCAGCAGCATCATAAAAATAAAAATAATCCTGACCCGTTAACTCTTTTATGTTGTTCGACAATGCCTTTGATGTCAAAGGTCCTGTTGCGATAACTGTAGGGGTATCATCTATATTAGTCATTTCCTCGTTAAACACCGTAACATTCGGATGATTTTTCACATAATCTGTGACCTTGTCCGCAAATTCGTGGCGGTCAACAGCTAACGCTCCACCTGCTGGCACAGCACATTCGTCCGCTGCTTTAATTATAACTGAATCTAACATACGCATCTCTTCTTTAAGTACGCCTACAGCGTTTGTTAAGCTGTTTCCTCTCAAAGAGTTACTACAAACTAGTTCAGCAAATTTATCTGTATGGTGTGCAGGAGTTTGTTTAACAGGCCTCATCTCATATAAATTCACCTGAAAACCACGCTTAGCAATTTGCCAAGCAGCTTCACTTCCAGCAAGTCCTGCACCAATTACGTTTATAGCTTTTGTAGTCATTCTTTTTCCTCCATTATTGCATTAGCTTTCACAGTTTTTTGCTATCCAAAAGAGGTGAGCATCAAGTTAGCTCACCTTTATGGTTACTTCTGTTGCTCTTCTTTATAGTCACAATTTACACATTGAACTTGCATACCTTTTTTCAGTTTTTTCTCAACAAGCATGTCGTCACATTTAGGACACATACGTGCAATCGGTTTATCCCAAGAAACAAAATCGCATTCTGGGTATAAGTTACACCCATAAAATACTCTTTTCTTTTTACTTTTACGTTCAACGATACTCCCTTTATTACATTTTGGACATTGAACACCAATTTCTTTTACGATTGGCTTCGTGTTTCGACAATCAGGAAAATTTGAGCAGGCCATGAACTTACCGTATCTTCCCATCTTTATGACCATTGGATTCCCACAAAGCTCACAATCAACACCTGCAGGTTCATCCTTAATCTCCACTTTCTCCATTTCTTTCTCTGCTTTTGTTAAATGCTTTTCAAAGTCTTGATAAAATTTATCAATAATCGAAATCCATTCAACATCTCCAACTTCAATTTCGTCAAGATTTCGTTCCATATTAGCTGTAAATTCTACATCAATAATATCTGGGAAGAATTCAACTATGAGGTCCAATACTATTTCACCTAATTCAGTTGGAGTGAACCGCTTATTTTCTAGCGCAACATAACCACGTCTTTGGATGGTATCTAAGGTAGGCGCATACGTTGATGGTCTTCCAATCCCTAACTCTTCGAGCGTCTTTACTAGCCTTGCTTCTGTATATCTCGGAGGTGGTTGTGTAAAGTGCTGCTTTGGCTCTAGGTCCTTCGAAATGATTGTATCACCCTTTTGTAGATCAGGTAACATATGATTTTTTTCTTCTTCTTGATCATCTGTACTCTCAACGTACACTTTCATAAATCCAGGGAATTTTACTTTTGAACCATGTGCTTTAAACATCACACCTTCATTTTCTAGCACAACAGTCATCGTATCCATCGTTGCTGGAGCCATTTGACTCGCAACGAACCGTTCCCAAATAAGCTTGTATAAACGAAATTGATCTCTACTTAAATACTGTTTAATTGAAGCTGGATCTCGATGTGTACCAGATGGTCTTATTGCTTCATGTGCGTCTTGAGTATTTGCTTTCTTTTTTTTGTTGCGTTTATCCTCGGATAAATATTGTGTTCCATATTTATCTTCTATGTAAGCAGCAGCCTCGTTTTGGGCAGTATCAGAAATCCTTGTAGAATCAGTACGCATGTATGTAATGAGACCGACCGTACCACCCTTACCAAGCTCAATCCCTTCATAGAGTTGCTGTGCAAGCATCATTGTCTTTTTTGCACGGAAATTTAGCTTTCGTGCAGCTTCTTGCTGTAATGATGATGTCGTAAATGACAGCGCTGGATTACGTTTTCGTTCCTTTCTTGTCACGTTATTTACTTTAAATTCATTCCCGTTTATTTTACTAAGTACACTTTTTACATCGTCTTCCGATTTTAACTCTAACTTTTCACCCTCGATACTATGAAAGAAAGCTTCGAACTGTTTTTTTCCTTTAACAAAATCGGATCTGATTGACCAATATTCTTCTGGGATAAATTCCCCTATTTCTTTTTCTCGATCAATAATTAATCTAACCGCTACTGACTGTACTCTTCCAGCGCTTAATCCTTTTTTTACTTTTTTCCACAATAAAGGACTAATATTATACCCTACTAATCTGTCAAGTACTCTTCGAGCTTGCTGGGCATCGACTAAATCCATGTTTATCGCACGGGGATGCTTAAATGATTCTTTAATCGCATCCTTCGTTATTTCATTAAATACGACACGGCAGTTTGAATTAACATCGATTGCTAGGCTGTGAGCAAGATGCCAAGCGATCGCTTCTCCCTCACGATCAGGGTCAGCCGCTAAGTAAATCTTTTTTGCTTTTTTAGCAGCATTTTTTAATTCCTTTAAGACTGGCCCTTTACCTCTTATCGTAATATACTTTGGGTCAAAGTTTTTGTCTATATCGACACCCATTTGACTTTTCGGTAAATCTCTAACATGTCCCATGGAAGCTTTTACTTTATATTTTTTTCCTAAATATCGTTCAATCGTCTTCGCCTTAGCAGGCGATTCCACAATAACTAGATAATCTGACATTCAAATGTCCTCCTCAAGAGGGTAATGATAATAATTCTCTAGGCGTTTACAAATGGCCTATCTATTTTCTCAACTCTCAATATTAATATAATTTTTTCTGATTTATAAAATCTTCACTATTATTAAATATTCACATACAGTTTGTCAAACACTACTCTCAAAAAAGTTAACAAACCTTATATTTGTGATATCATTTCAGCTTCAATATCGTTGCTCGACATAACAAGCTTTGCCCCTTGTTGAATGAGCTTATTTGTTCCAATTGAATGCTCAGCAAAAATTGAACCTGGTATAGCAAATACCTCTCTCCCTTGCTCTAAGGCTTGATCAGCTGTAATGAGCGAACCACTCGATTCTCTTGCTTCTATAATAACTGTACCGAACGACAAACCGCTAATAATTCTATTTCTCATAGGAAATTGCCAGCGTTCAGGTCTTACGAAGGGCGGGTATTCTGATAATAATAAATTTTCCTCACTTAACATATTTGCAAGTTTTGCATTCTCTTTTGGATAAATATATTGAAAACCACCTGCAATAACAGCGATAGTTTTTCCCTTGTTTAATAAAGCTAACTCATGTGCTTTAGAGTCAATGCCTTTTGCTAAGCCACTAATAATGGTCCACCCCGACTGAATTAAAGGTAAAATGACCCTTTCTATACTTTTCAAACCATATGAAGAAGGATATCTCGCCCCCACAACACTAAGACATTTTTGATCTGAAAGTAATCGAATATCTCCTTTGGCATAGATTACCCAAGGGGGATCATATATTTGTTTTAGCATGTTTGGATACTCATCGTCAAATTTTGTAACAATGTGAATATTGTAATCACTATACTTATTTAGCATACTTTGGATGTTAGAAGAATGCAAATCTTTCATGAGATTTTTCAGCTGAGAAGTGGAGATTGGGAGATGTGGTTGAAGATCTGTAAAAGAAGATTGATAGATTCTTGTTAAATTTGGATCGTAAGTTAAGAGGTTTTTTATTGACCTCCATCCGATGCCTCTACAATGATGTAAATGTATTAATCTTTTGCGAAAAGTGTCCATGAGCTCCTTCCTTTCAGACTAAATAGCCCCAAACCGAGTGGTATGGGACTATTTATTTATAGATTAATGAGTTTTACATTTTTCGTAAATGCCTTTTTCCTTAAGGGTAGAAATTAAAGTTTCTCCCATTACAGCTGGAGTATCAGCAACTTGAATTCCACACTCGTTCATCACTTTAATCTTTTCGTCAGCGGTACCTTTTCCACCAGAAATAATGGCACCAGCATGTCCCATACGTTTTCCTGGAGGCGCTGTTCTCCCACCGATAAATCCGACTACAGGTTTTGTCATATTTTCCTTCACCCATAATGCAGCTTCTTCTTCAGCTGTACCACCGATTTCCCCGATCATAATTACAGCATATGTGTCTGGATCTTCATTAAATGCTTTGAGAGCATCGATAAAATCCGTCCCATTCACAGGGTCTCCACCAATCCCTACTGCAGTAGATTGACCAATTCCAGCTTGTGATAGCTGATGAACTGCTTCATAGGTTAATGTTCCAGAACGAGACACTACACCTACATGCCCTTTTGTATGAATGTACCCAGGCATAATACCGATCTTACATTCCTCAGGAGTAATAACCCCTGGACAATTTGGTCCAACTAAACGGGTCTTTTTACCTTCCATATACTTCTTAACCTTTACCATATCAAGAACTGGAATATGTTCAGTAATACAAATCGCAAGGTCAAGCTCAGCATCTACTGCTTCTAGAATTGCATCAGCTGCAAAAGGAGCTGGCACATATATGACAGATACATTAGCGCCTGTTGCCTTCACTGCTTCTTCAACCGTGTTAAATACTGGAACGCCTTCAGCTTCAGTTCCACCTTTTCCTGGTGTCACACCAGCAACGATTTGCGTGCCATATTCTAACATCTGCTTAGTATGAAAAAGAGCTGTTGAACCTGTGATACCTTGGACGATTACTTTTGTATCTTTATTAATAAATACACTCATTTCGTTCCCCTGCCTTTCTTACCCTACGTGTTCTACGATTTTTTGAGCACCATCAGCCATTGATTCTGCTGCAATAATATTTAAACCAGACTCTTGTAAAATTTTCTTCCCTAGGTCGACGTTTGTTCCTTCTAAACGGACAACAAGAGGAACGCTTAATTCTACTTGTTTAGCTGCTTCTACAACACCCGTTGCAATAACATCACATTTCATAATTCCTCCGAAAATATTAACAAAAATCCCTTTAACACTTTCATCAGATAGAATGATTTTGAAAGCTTCAGTTACTTTTTCAGCAGTTGCACCACCACCAACATCAAGGAAGTTTGCTGGGTCACCGCCGTAATGTTTAATAATATCCATCGTCGCCATAGCAAGGCCCGCTCCGTTAACCATACAACCGATATTACCGTCTAATGAAATATAACTTAAGTCATATTTCGAAGCTTCAATTTCTTTTTGGTCTTCCTCATCAAGATCACGGTAAGCTAAAACATCTTTTTGACGATAGAGAGCATTTGAGTCAAAGTTTAATTTTGCATCTAGCGCCATAACGTTCCCATCACCTGTTACAACAAGTGGGTTAATTTCAGCAATGGAACAATCTTTTTCGATAAATGCTGTATAAAGACCTATCATAAATTTGACAGCCTTGTTCACTAGTTCTTTAGGAATATTAATATTAAATGCAATTCGTCGTGCTTGGAAGCCAGTTAATCCAACTACAGGATCAATGTACTCCTTAAAAATTTTCTCTGGTGTTTTTTCTGCTACTTCCTCAATTTCTGTACCGCCTTCCTCTGATGCCATTAAGACGACACGGGAAGTTTCACGATCCAATACAAGCCCTATATAGTATTCCTTTTTAATATCGCAGCCCTCTTCAACTAATAGGCGTTTGATTTCTTTACCTTCTGGACCCGTTTGATGAGTAACAAGTATTTTACCTAAAAGGTCATTTGCATATGTACGAACTTCATCAATACTTTTCGCAATTTTCACGCCACCTGCTTTACCACGACCACCAGCGTGGATTTGCGCTTTCACAACACAAACTTCCGTTCCTAGTTCCTTCGCTGCCTCAACTGCCTCTTCAGCTGAGAAGGCAACTTTGCCATTCGGAACGGCTACCCCGTAACTTCTGAGGATTTCTTTCCCTTGATATTCATGGATATTCATTTCCCATCCTCCTACTAAATAACAAAATAAAATAGACTGCGCTTTCATTTTATATAATGGCTAGTATAATGTCTAGCATTCCAACAAAATTATTATTTTTATCTTTCACCTTGTTGTTTATCCACACGGTAAATAAAGGCAAATATTTCTGCTACTGCTTCATATAATTCTTCAGGAATTGCTTCATTTATATTTAGCTGACTTAACAAATTTACGAGTGTAGGGTCTTCCTGAAGAGGAATATTATGCTCTTCAGCTAGAGAAATAATATTCTCTGCAACAATCCCTTTTCCCTTGCCAACAACCGTTGGGGAAGATTTTTTTTCGCTATCATATTTAAGTGCAATCGCTTCTTTAATTAAATCTACTTTTTCACTCATATACGTATATCTACTCCATAATAGTTGTTATCGACATGCTTTTTCTCTGCTATAGATTTAGTGATTGACACATTTTGTTTTCCTTCAGCCGATTGCAAAACTTTAACTGAAGATAGCTGATAGTCTAACGAAAGTAAATTTTCTTTCAAAACATTTTGCATACTTTTAATGAGATTAGCCAATCCTTCCGTATCATTAAT
This sequence comes from Nanhaiella sioensis, assembly GCF_046557775.1. Taxonomy (NCBI): domain Bacteria; kingdom Bacillati; phylum Bacillota; class Bacilli; order Caryophanales; family Bacillaceae; genus Nanhaiella; species Nanhaiella sioensis. The sequence continues at coordinate 3,889,372 of NZ_JBKAEG010000001.1, read as the reverse complement.
AATTGAAATATTAATAATACGATTTTGAATGTGTACATCTATAACTGTTTCCTTTATTGATTCTAACTCCACAAAAAAGATGACTCGACAAAAATTTGGGTCAATTTCGCCACTCTGTTGTTTTTTTCCACTCCATTGAATTGATACATCAGTCAACCGATCGTATAACGGTACAGGTAGCTGCATCATTATATGTTGAAATGGACCTTGTTCCTGACTTAACAACTGTTGAGCATTTAATCTGTATAAAACGGCCTCAATGCTTTCATTTAGCTGCTTAGAAATAGACTGTTGTAAAATAGTTAACAGCAATGGTTTTATTGACTCTAATCTTTCAATTTCGTGAGGGGTTTTTGTAAAATCTTTTAATAGTGATTCATAGTCTAAGCCCATCGAATTACTAATTTGTTGAAATGCCATTTTAACTGCCGTTCCATTTTCCCATCCATCATTATTTTGAATTGATTGACCAAGTTGGAAAAGAAGCTGTTTCTCCTTAGAACTAAAACCTATTAAATCATCTTTACCTTTTGTTATTTGCTCAACAATTTCATTTAATTTATTGCCTATGCCACTCACATCCATATTTGATCCTAGACGTGAAGAAATTGTTCCGATGATACTTTTATCTTTGTCGGTTATTCCCTCCGCCGTTAATATCGTATGTAGTTGAGCAACCACTTTTTCAACACTTGGTAATAAATTAGACCTGTTCCCTAGCTCCTTGGAAGAATCAATATCTACTTGTATAGTATTGTTGGATTTGTTTGTTTGTACAGTAAGTTTATCAAGTATTGATAATAAAGTTTGTTTGTCCGCTATGTGAGCATTGTCATCAACGAGCGTCTGCAGAAGCTTACTTAAAGTGGTTTCTTGCGATTGACTATTTATCGAAATAATTGACGCTATTTTCGCTTGCAGCAGTTTATTCTCTGCTGATTGGAACTGTTGAGCTCCTAATAATTCTTGAATTTGATACAACTGTTTGCTTAACGGCTCTTTGCCGTATGTAGATGAAATTGAATGATAAACTTCATCCGTAAATGGGAGGTCATTAACGAGCATCGTTTTAATCGTTTGTAACGTTCCTTCACGATCAGTAGATTGTAGAAACCAATTACTAGCATGGTTGATCTCCCCTTTCGTGAAGGGCATGTTTTCTTTCATCAAAAAACGGAGAAGAGCAATATTAGCCTTTGAGTCATCCAATTGAAATTGACTGAGGAGTTGGGTGATCATACTAGATTCGTTCATTTGATTTTTTGTAGATGCGGCATTTCCTATTACTTTTAAATTTAATTGCCCCTCATGATTTGTAGCCTGAAACCAATAGTCTACACCTACCGATAACGGCACTTCAAATGAAGCCAATAATTTCATTCCACCAATTTGAACAGCAGCAATATCATTAGGAAAAAGCTTCGTTACTTTCCCTTGAAAAATATCTCCTTGATTTATTGATACCGCTTTAGTTTGTTGAACCTCTGTATCGTTAATAAAAGTGTGTATAAGCGACGGATGAATCATTATTGTTTACACCTCACTGACCATTTCTAATGTCTCACGCACCGGGCTAAATGTTTTACGATGTTCTCTCGTTACGCCAAATTGTTGCAACGCTGTCATATGCTCTTTTGTGCCGTACCCCATATGCTTTTCGAATTGATATTGAGGAAACTCTTCTGCTAAGTTAATCATTATCCTGTCTCGTGTCACTTTAGCTACAATAGAACTAGCTGCTATTGCAATACTTTTTGAGTCACCTTTTATAATCGATAACTGTGGTAAGTCCGTTGACAATTCCATGGCATCGATCAATAGAAAATCAGGCTGTACGTTAAGGTCTTCAATTGCCTGTTTCATGGCATATTTTGTTGCTTGATATATATTTATTTCATCTATTTTCTGTGCAGAAACAATGCCAACACTTGTTGTAACCGCATGCTCCATAATATAATCATACAAATATTCCCTCTTCTTAAATGATAGCTTTTTGGAGTCATTTAACCCTGGTAAATAAAAGTCTTTAGGTAATATCACAGCTGCAGCTACAACTGGACCAGCAAGTGGTCCCCTACCAACCTCATCTATACCTGCAATGCTATTATACCCTTGTTTATATAGGCTTTTCTCATATGTACTCATCTCAATAAATAGCTGTTGTTGAGTGTGATGTTCCTCCTGTTGTTTCAACCACCTAGTCAGTAGTTGTTGAACACCTTTTCGATCATCATCCTCGCATTTTTTAATAATTGGATCCTCTATATTAGTCGTCCCATCTAAAATTTGCTTTATTTGTTTTACTGTAAGTTTATTCATTCTCAATCACTCTTTCAATATGGCTCTCTGCGTAAACTTTATCATTCTTTCAAAATTATTATTATGTAGTAATATGTTTGTGGAAACAAACGCCATAACACTTTACATGTGTTGATCTTTTGTAAGAAGAAATCAACGCGCTACGTATACAGCTGTCATTGACCCGTGTCAATACTGCTTAGAAGTAGACTCTTTATATAAGACTATCTGTGTAAACTTTGTTGATATTTATACTAAATACCTCATTATCAAGAAGTTCTTATGTGATTATCAACATTTTATAGTAGTAAAGATTCCACGAAACGATCGTTGTATCCGTACTTATTTATTCGTACGAAGTACAACAATCAATAGCAAACAGCATAGTCATTATATCGGTTCTAAATAAAAAAAATAAAGGCTCGCTAACATAAGCGAGCAAGGCAAGATAAACTCAGATAAGGTAAGGCCTTAACTGAGCGACGTCAATCGAAGACATTTGTTACACAAAGAACAGGGCTAGTGACCTCGTGCTACCCTGAAGAGACTTCATGTCAATTGACATGAGGAGATATGTATATCACCTCTTAAAACACTATGTTATTCATTTTCGGCAGGACTTTCGAATGTTAATGGTCCTAGTTTTTCTGAACGTATTTCTCTTAACACTAACTCAGATACTTTATCGTAATCTATTATCCCACCAGCCATGATACAGCCTCGTCTTTTGCCGATTTCATCAAATGTTATGACGATGTCATCATGAATTTCTTGCAAATTGTATCTATCTTTCAGCCGATCTGGATATTGATGGCTTAAGAATCTTAAAGCGTATACAGTAATATCTTGTAAGTTTAATATCGTATCTTTTATAGCACCTGTTGTAGCAAGCTTTAACCCAACAGCTTCGTCCTCAAACTTCGGCCATAAAATACCCGGAGTATCTAAGAGTTCTAATTCTTTACCAACTTTAATCCACTGTTGTGCTTTTGTTATTCCCGGTCTATCACCTGTCTGTGCAATTTTTTTCTTTGCAAGACGATTGATTAACGTTGATTTACCTACATTAGGAATTCCTACTATAACAGCTCTAATCGGACGTGGTTTCACGCCTTTTTGTCTCATCTTATCAAATTTGTCTTGCAGCATTTCTTTGGAAATGGCAACAATCTGCTTCATTCCTTTACCTGACTGAGAATCAATTGGTATAGCTCGATCCCCTCGTTGTTGGAAGTAATCAATCCATTCTTTTGTTTTACTCGGGTCGGCCATATCAGCTTTATTAAGTAGTATAAGCCTTGGCTTATTACTAATCATTTCATCAACCATTGGATTTCTTGAAGAAGCTGGAATACGTGCATCTACAAGCTCAAAGACGATATCTATGAGTTTTATTTTTTCAATGACCTGACGTTTTGCTTTAGCCATATGCCCCGGAAACCATTGAATTGTCATTTTTTCATTTCATCCTCTCTTACTAGTTTGCTATCCTTATTTTAGAAAACGGCCAATACACAACACTAGTTTTTCCAAGGACTTCGTCAATAGGTATCGTTCCAATATGACGGCTGTCTCTGCTTGCACGACGATTGTCTCCCAAAACAAATAACTCTCCATCCGGAACTGTGACTTCAAATGGGTCCGTAAGAGGTGTACCTGCTATTAGCTCTTTCTTTTTCTCATCTAAATATGGCTCTTCAAACTTTTCACCGTTAATAAAAAGTGTATCATCTTTGTATTCTACATGATCACCTGGCAAACCAATCACTCTTTTAATGTAATCTTTTTCAGCATTAGCATGAAAAACAACGATATCGAAGCGGTGAGGCTCGCCGATTGTGTATGAGATTTTATTGACAATCATTCTGTCTGTATTATTTAAGGTTGGCATCATTGACTCTCCATCAACGACGATTGGAGCGAATAGAAAGTATCTGATGACCGCAGCTAACAATATGGCAATAATTAAGGCTTTAACCCACTCAAATAATTCATTTTTTTTAGTTGTCATAACGCTACCACCTATACTTTTTTAATCTTATATATGAAAAAAGAGCTTGATAGACAAGCTCCTTTTTAGTTCTATTATCGAATTTCTTTAATACGCGCAGCCTTACCTCTAAGGTTACGTAAGTAGTAAAGTTTTGCACGGCGTACTTTACCACGTCGAATTCTTTCAAGTTTAGCAATTTTAGGTGAATGTAATGGCAATGTACGTTCAACACCTACACCGTAAGATACTTTACGGACAGTAAATGTTTCGCTAATCCCGCCACCACGACGCTTAATTACTACACCTTCAAACACCTGGATACGCTCACGGCTACCCTCGACAACTTTAATGTGTACACGTACAGTGTCACCAGAACGGAATTCAGGAAGATCTGATCTTAACTGTTCTTTTGTGATTTCTTCAATTAATTGTTGCATCGTTTTCAACTCCTTCCACAGATGTTCATTCCAATGTTTTACATTACAGCGGAACATCAGTCATCAGTAACATAAGGATATTCATCCTTAGTCACAAAAAATATCATAGCATAAAAATGAATGACATGCAATAACTAGCTTTATTGTTTTTTTAACTCTTCTAACCATTTTTCTTGTTGAGGTGTAAGGTCAGCTTGATTCAATAAATCTGGTCGGCGAAGCAGTGTACGTCTCAAAGATTCTTTTTGACGCCACTCTGAAATTTTTTGATGATTCCCAGATAATAAAACTTCTGGCACTTGATGACCTTGGAAGTTTGCTGGTCTTGTATATTGAGGGTGTTCAAGCAAACCCATTGAAAATGACTCCTCAACAGCTGATTCATCATTTCCTAACACTCCAGGAAGGAGTCTTACAACACTATCAATAACGACCATCGAAGCCAATTCTCCACCTGTCAATACAAAATCACCAATGGATATTTCGTCAGTAACTAGTTGTTCGCGTATTCTTTCATCGTACCCTTCATAATGGCCACAAATGAACACTAGATGATCCTCTGTTGATAGTTCTTTTGCCTTACTTTGATTAAACTTCTCACCTTGAGGGCACATTAATATAATTCGAGGATTCGTATTTATATCTTTGCTCAAGTCTTCAATAGCTGAAAAAATAGGTTGTGGGGTTAATACCATACCTGCCCCACCACCATATGGATAATCATCAACTTTCCCATGCTTATTAGTCGTATAATCACGAAAATTAGTTGCTTTTAATGATACAGCTTCTTTGTCTTGTGCTTTTTTTAATATAGACTGACCGAATACGCCTTCAAACATTTCAGGGAACAATGTAAGTATGTCAATCTTCATATTTAAAGTAACCCCTCTAAAGGTTTAATAACAATCTTCTTGTCATGAATATTAATATCTAGCACAATGTCATCGATATACGGAATGAGTATTTCTTGATTATTATGTCCTTTGACGACCCACACATCATTTGCCCCTGGTGTTAATATTTCCTTAACCGTACCTAGTTCTTTCGCCTCATCTGTATACACATGGCAACCGATAATTTCATGGAAATAAAATTCACCTTCATCAAGTTCACTTAATTGATCCTCAGGCACTTTTAGTAAGGAGCCCTTATATTTCTCAACTTCATTTACGTTGTGGTAGCCCTCAAAAGTCAACAGATCAAAATTTTTATGCAAGCGATGGCTTTTAACTACAACCTCGATAGGTTGATTATTTTCACCTGTAAAAATATACAGCTTATTCCCTAGTTCATAACGTTCTTCAGCAAAATCAGTTTTAGAAATGACTCTTACTTCTCCTTTAATACCATGAGTATTAACAATTTTCCCAACATTATACCACTTACCCATTTAACTTCACCTCTATCTCATTTCTACTACAATACCTTCCTTGATAATAATTGTTTTCTCATGAGATATGTCGTCCCAACTATCACCAACATTTATATCGACAATGGCCTGCACTTCTTTTTCTCTTAATTCACTGCCAATAGGTAAAATTTCTAGCTGTTCAATTTGAAAATCCAAAACTTTAATTTTATCCAGTCTCGAATTTATTTCTCGTTCAAAATATGTATGTAGTGTTGATGCCTGATACTTCTTATTATTTTCCATTTTCTTACGTTCAAATCGTAGCTGATCACATTCTTTTTGTAATTGAAATTTTGACTGTTGAAACTTATCTAGTAGACCGTCTTTACTTTTCTCAGTGAGAACTTGCTTTACAATTATATTTTGTATAATTTTCATCGCAACCATCCCTTTGATAGGTTCGTTCTAGCCTAATTGTACATTGAAACTCATGTTAACTACACTTGTATACCTACAATTATAACAAAGAAGTATATCGTTCTCATTCAAGCTTAGTACTTCACCCATACACACGAGACCATTTGACCTTCATATGGATAGGTGAAGTGACGACCTTTGTTAGTAGTTTTCTCTTCCCTAAACAAAGCACGTCTAAAATGTAAAGAAAGGGAGGAGGTTACCCCCCACCCTTTTCTCTATATACGGATGTTCAAATTGTTCGGGAAATATGTCTGTAGAATTACTGCGTTGGCTTGTTCTTCTCAGACCTTTTTCTCCTCCCATTTGAACACGTACATTTAGCGGATGTTCAAATCGTCTGGGAAATATGTTTGTAGAATTACTGCGTTGGCTTGATCCCACGTAAATCCCGTTCATGTGATTTGCTTAACATTGCTATTAGTCATTAATCTCTAGATGAATTCGTTTCTTTTCACTTGCACCCGCTGCATAAACAACAGTGCGTATCGCTTTTGCCACTCGACCTTGCTTACCAATTACTTTCCCCATGTCTTCTTTATGAACAGATAAATGGTATGTTATGTTGCGTTCATCAGATGTTTCTTTCACCAATACATCATCCGGATAATCGACAAGGGCTTTTACGATCGTTTCAATTAACTGTCTCATCCGATTCACAACTGTTACTTACTGTTTTTAGCATTATGGAATTTTTCCATAATCCCTTGTTTTGAGAATAGATTACGAACAGTATCAGATGGTTTTGCTCCATCTTGCATCCACTTAAGAGCTAACTCTTCATTGATGTTTACTTGAGCTGGTTCTGCAACTGGGTTGTATGTTCCAACTGTTTCGATGATTCTACCATCACGTGGTGAACGTGAATCTGCTACTACAATACGATAAAAAGGAGATTTTTTTGCTCCCATACGTTTCAAACGAATTTTTACTGCCATTATAAGCACCTCCGAAAATATTTCACACAGAATAGTATATTATCAAAAAATCAATATGTTTGTAAAGTGTTTTTTCTTAACAGTATTATTTTCCCTACATAAAAGGGAATTTCATACCCTTTTTCTTACTTTTGGACATGTTCGTCATTTGTTTCATCATTTTCTTCATGTCCTCGAACTGCTTCAACAAACGGTTAACTTCTTGAACAGAAGTTCCGCTTCCTTTTGCAATTCGCTTCTTTCTACTTGCATTAATAATCTCTGGCTGAACTTTTTCAACTTTGGTCATCGAGCGAATAATAGCCTCAACATGACCAATTTGCTTTTCATCCACTTGAACGTTCTTTAGACCTTTCATTTTGTTTGCTCCAGGTAACATATTAATTAAGTCATCTAGAGGGCCCATTGAACGAACTTGGGATAGTTGTTCCAAAAAGTCATCAAAAGTAAAGGACATTGTCCTCATTTTTTGTTCTAACTCTTTGGCTTTATCTTCATCAACTGTAGCTTGAGCTTTTTCAATTAATGTTAGTACATCCCCCATACCTAGTATACGAGATGCCATGCGTTCAGGATGAAATGCTTCAAGCGCATCAAGCTTTTCTCCCAAACCAACAAACTTAATTGGTTTACCTGTAACAGCCTTTACCGATAATGCTGCACCACCACGTGTGTCTCCATCAAGCTTCGTCAAAACTACACCTGTAATTCCAAGTTGGCTATTAAAGCTTTCAGCTACGTTAACAGCGTCTTGACCTGTCATTGCATCGACGACCAAGAAAATTTCATGAGGGTTTGTTACCTCTTTGATTTGAGCTAACTCATCCATTAATGCTTCATCGATATGGAGTCGCCCAGCAGTATCAATAAGAACATAATCATTATGTTCTTCTTTTGCTTGCGCGATTGCCTGTTTAGCTATTTCCACCGGGCTCACTTGGTCACCAAGAGAGAAAACCGGCATATTCAGCTGTTTCCCTAACGTTTGTAGTTGTTTTATAGCAGCAGGTCGATAAATATCAGCAGCTACTAGAAGTGGATTTTTGTTATATTTCTTTCTAAGTAAATTTGCTATTTTCCCAGTATGAGTTGTTTTACCTGCACCTTGTAACCCTACCATTAAAATAACAGTTGGTGGACGATTTGCTACTGCAATTTTACTTTGCTCTCCACCCATCAGTTCAGTCAGCTCTTCTTTTACTACTTTAATAACCTGTTGACCAGGGGTTAAGCTCTTCATAACCTCTTGACCGACGGCTCTTTCACTGACTCGTTTCACAAAATCCTTAACAACTTTAAAGTTAACGTCCGCTTCTAATAATGCAAGACGCACTTCTCGCATCATCGCTTTTACATCCGCTTCCGTTACTTTTCCTTTGCCTGTGATTTTCTTAATTGTATTTTGCAGTCGGTCGGCTAATCCTTCAAATGCCATTTATGTGCCGCTCCCTTACTCTAATTTCTCGAGTTCATTAAGTACTGCAAGCTGTTTTGTATTATCTTGAACGCTACTTGACATGATTTCTTTCAGATCAGAAAAAAGTTGTAGACGTTGCTGAAATTTTTGAAATAACAACAACTTCTCTTCATACTGTTCAAGCATCGTTTCTGTACGTTTAATGTTATCATATACTGCCTGGCGACTAACATTAAACAGTTCAGCAATTTCACCAAGGGAAAAGTCGTCTAAATAATATAAAGACATATAGCTTTGTTGTTTTTCCGTTAACAACGAATGATAAAAATCGTATAGATAATTCATTCTTGTCTTTTTTTCAAGCATAGTCTTTCCCCCTATGTTAAGTGAATTACCTTTACAAATTGTACTAGGTCGAATCATTAATGTCAAGTTTTTTTCTTAACAGCTCTATTATGCTTCAGTATCTGCGATTAAACCAGCAAACAAGCCAAAGACGTATTGTTCTGGATCAAATTGTTGTAAATCATCAACTTGTTCCCCAAGACCGACCAATTTAACAGGAATCGATAGCTCGTTTCGAATAGCCAATACGATACCTCCCTTTGCAGTACCGTCTAACTTTGTTAAAACAATGCCTGACACATCTGTTGATTCTGCAAATTGCTTGGCCTGACTCATAGCATTTTGACCTGTGGTAGCATCTAAAACGAGTAAGACTTCGTGGGGAGCCCCAGGAACTTCCCGTTCGATCACACGCTTCACCTTTTCAAGTTCTTTCATTAGATTGACTTTGTTTTGCAATCTACCGGCTGTGTCACATAATAAAATATCAGCGTTACGAGCTTTAGCTGCCTGAACAGCATCGTACATAACAGCAGCAGGGTCAGAGCCTGGAGATTGCTTAATTACATCTACACCAACTCTTTCTCCCCATACTTCCAGTTGGTCTATAGCACCAGCACGAAATGTATCTCCTGCTGCTAATAATACTGATTTTCCTTCATTTTTAAATTTATTTGCAAGCTTCCCAATCGTAGTTGTTTTCCCAACACCATTAACTCCAACGAACAAAATGACAGTTAAAGACTGCTCTTGAATATTTATATTTGCAGATAAATCGTCCTGTCCTTCATAAATATCAACTAGCTTTTCCGTAATAACATCTTGAACTTCTCTCGTGTCCTGTATATTTCTACGCTTTACCTCCATTTTTAATTCATCAATTAATTCCATTACAGTTGCTACACCTACGTCTGCTCCAATTAAGATTTCTTCCAACTCATCAAAAAAATCTTCATCTACAGACCTGTATCTCGCAACAAGGTCATTCATCTTTTCTGAAAAAGAATTCCTTGTTTTCGATAAACCATCTTTAAATTTTTCTGTTACTGAATCTGTCTGCTTAGTAATTTTTTCTTTCAATTTTTTAAAAAAGCTCATAATTGTTCTTCCCTTCTTATGTCATAAAATCGTTACTCACGTACCTTTTAGTTAGGTAGTTTTCGCATTTAGAAACAACACCTATACAACTAGCGTTCGGTGGATCTTTTCTTTTATATAACTTTGAATAACTATATAAACCACTTTTTATAGAACTGTTTTGATTACAATAGCAACAAAGTTTACGAAAATATCCTTTAGTTAATATCAAGTAATCGTTTCTTTACTTTAGGTTATTTTCGCATAAATTGGTGCTTTTCGTATTAAAAGTTAATCACGTACACAATTAGCGTTCGTGGTATCTTTTCTATTGCATAACTTTGAATAACTATATAAACCACTTTTTATAGAACTAATTTAATTACAATAGTAACAAAGTTTACGAAAAGATCCTTTAGTTAGGTTGTTTTCGCATCGGTGGGATCTTTTCTTTTATATAACGTTGAATCACTATATAACCCACTTTTTATAGCAATAATTTAATTACAATAGTAACAAAGTTTACGAAAAGATCCTTACTTAACCAATTCAGCAGTTTCACCGAGTCGAACTGAAACTAGCTTAGACACACCCGATTCTTGCATCGTAACTCCATAAAGAACATCAGCTTCTTCCATTGTTCCTTTTCGGTGAGTAATAACTATAAATTGTGTATCTGAGCTATAACGTTGTAAATATTGTGCAAAACGATGCACATTGGCTTCATCTAGCGCAGCTTCTACCTCATCCAAAACACAAAATGGAACAGGGCGAACCTTTAAAATTGCAAACAGTAATGCTATAGCAGTTAAAGCTCTTTCTCCACCTGATAATAAACTTAAATTTTGAGGTTTTTTCCCTGGTGGCTGTGCAACAATTTCAACTCCAGTATTTAATAAATCTCCTGGATCAGTAAGCTTCAATTCTGCCCGTCCACCACCAAATAATGCTTGGAAAACAGGCTCGAAGTGAGAACTGATATTGTTAAATGTTGCTTGAAACCTTCGCTTCATTTCATCGTCCATTTCATCGATAACCTGATATAATGTGTCCTTTGCTTGTAGTAAATCTTCCTTCTGCTCTTGTAAAAAGGAATAACGCTCATTTACACGTTCAAACTCATCAATTGCACCAAGATTTACATTTCCAAGCTCATCAATTGCAAGCTTAATTAATTTTACTTTCTGTCTAGCTTCCTCTATATCCAATTCCAAAGGATACCTTTCTTTCGCAGCCTCAAAAGTTAACATATATTCTTCTCGCAAGTGAGTTAATCTGTTTTCTAATTCCACGTCTAAACGATTAATTTTTACTTCTTCATCACGTAAAACCTCTACAAGCTGCTTATATTGTCGTTTTTGTTCTTTCGCTTCGCGCTCCTGATCTTCTAATTTTTGCTGTAGATGAAGGCGTTGATCACGACGTTCTGCGATAAGCTGAACAGTAGCTGATTTATCCTGTTTCTTTTTTACAGCTTCAGAGACTAAAACCTCTTCACCCGATGAGTTTGAACTCATCTCATTTTGCAGTAATGAAAGATCCTCCTTCGCTTCCTGCAATTTATCTTCAATTTCAGCAATAGCATGTAATGTGCGACCTGCTTTCTCTTGATGATTCGCTAACAGCTGCTCTTGGCTTGCTAATTCAACCTTTAATTCCGTTATTTCTTTTTGTAGTGACTCTTTTGATATTTGTTGGTCATTCTTTTCTAAAGTAAGTTTTTCTATTTCTTGATCAAGATTCATCACTTGGTTTTCGATGACGCTCACTTGTTCTTTAATCGTTCTTGTTCTTGCATTCATTTCATCCATCTGTTGTGAGAAATTTTCTTTTTCAAAGTCGTAAACAGTTAAACGATCGTTAACATTTTTTTCTTCTATTTCAAGCTCTCGAATTTCTCCTTTTATCGACTGTTCACTCAAACGAAGCGTATTACCCGTTTCACGTAATACCTCAAGCCCTGCCTCATCTTCTTTAATGGTGTCCTTCAGTTCCTTTACTTGAGCTTCAAGCTGTGAAGTCTTTTGCTCCATATCAAGTACTTTTACTGAAAGTTCTTCAAGCTCACGCCCTCTGCTTAATAACGAATTTGATTTCTGCTTTACTGCCCCACCTGTCATGGACCCACCAGGATTTACTACATCACCTTCAAGTGTAACGAGACGATACCTAAACTGTAATTGTCTTGCTAAATCATTTGCACCTTTTAAATCCGTAGTAATGACTACTGTCCCTAGTACGTTTTTTAAGACAGCACTATACCTTTCATCAAATGTTATTAAGTCTGAAGCAACCCCTACATATGATGGGTGGTTTTTTATTTGATTCAGTTGCAGGTCTGAAATCTTACGCTCTTTAATGACTGATAATGGTAAGAATGTAGCCCTGCCATATGAGTTTTTCTTTAAATAACTAATAGCTTGCCTAGCATGTTGTTCATCATGAACGACAATATGCTGTGTTGCTGCTCCCAATGCTATTTCTATAGCAATTTCATACTCCTGAGGTACTTGAATTAATTCTGCGATCGCACCTTCAACACCTTGCAAATGTTTATCTCTAGCTTTTAATACTTCTTTAACACCATGAAAAAATCCTGAATAATCTTCTTTGATTTCTTCCAACATTTCTTTACGAGATTTGGTCTGCTGCAAGTACTGATATGCTTGATAAAGTAAATTCTCTTTTTTTTGGTACTTGGTCTTCGAGTGTTCAAGGTTTGTTTGTTTGTTTCGAAATGTACTAATTTGATCGTTAATTTCTTCTTGAACTTTCGAAATTTTAGCTTGTAGTAGTAGCTTTTGATCATTCGTTTCTTTTCGTTGAATTATATATTTTTGATTTACTTCTTCTAAGTTTGATTTACGGACATTTTGTTGTTTCAGCTGATCTTCAATATTCGTAAGTTCATTATTCAAGGCAGCTTTCTTATTTAATAATTCAATATAGTCACTTTTTAACCCTTCAATTACGTCTTCAATATTTTGATCATAAGATGCATACATTTGTGTTTTCTGCTTTAAGTCAAGCTGCTTAACATTCACATCTTCTTCATAATGTTTCAGTAGCTGAGCTTCTTCATCTCTTTGAGCACTATGCTCGTGTCTTTTCATCTCAAATTCATCAATTATTTTTTCTAATTGTGTTCTATTTTGGGAGGCGTTCTTCTTGCGCTCCTTAAGTACTTCTTTCCGGCCTTCTAGCTTTTCTAATTCTTCACTAGCGAGCAGTAGTACTTCTTGAAGATCATCTATAGATTCATCAAGCGCGATTATTTGCTCACGGTGGTGCTCTATTTCAGATTCTAATTTCTGTAAAGAAGAAGATGATTCGATTTCATCATTTTTATGTTGCTGAAATATGTTACGAAGATCCTCCCATTTTTTATGAAGGTCTTCTACTTCAAATACTGTTAAGGCAACCTCAATTTTTTCGAGGTCATCCTTTTTTTCAATATAATCTTTAGCAATTGATGATTGAATTTCTAATGGCTCTATTTGACCTTCAAGCTCGTGGACGATATCAGAGACACGATGTAAATTTTCTTGGGTCTCGGCTAATTTATATTCTGCTTTTTTCTTACGAGTTTTGTATTTTAACACTCCAGCAGCTTCTTCAAATATTGAGCGCCTTTCTTCAGCTTTGCTGCTTAAAATTTCTTCTACTTTACCTTGGCTTATAATTGAAAAAGCTTCTCTTCCAAGACCTGAATCCATAAATAAATCAACAATATCTTTTAGTCGACACTGCTGTTTATTTATTAAAAATTCACTTTCTCCTGAACGAAAAACTCTCCTTGTGACACTTACTTCATGATAATCTATCGGTAAAAACTGATCTTCATTGTCTAATGTTAACGTTACTTCTCCTATATTTAATGGCTTTCTTGAGTCACTACCTGCAAAAATAATATCTTCCATTTTTGCTCCGCGTAGAGATTTTGCGGATTGTTCCCCCAATACCCATCTTATAGCATCGGTAATATTACTTTTTCCACTGCCGTTCGGACCAACTACTGCGGTTACACCTGGCACAAAATCAATGGAAACTCTTTCTGCAAACGATTTAAATCCAACGATATCTAACCGTTTGAGGAACATGAATATCCCTCCTATTAGGTAAAAATTCTTTTATTATGACGTGCGCACATTTGATCATCTCTGCCTAGCACAGGCAGCATTTCATTTGATCAGCCTTATAGTTCACTTTAGTTGGTAAGTGTTGTTTATGAATAGCTATCTTTGTAGCTTTCCTAGCTAGTGCTTTAATACTTCACAAATAAAGTTCTTTAGCATTTTATTTTTTAAACCATAATTTCCATAACTTTAGCTTTGGAACAAATGTGGAATAGTAACAAATTCGAAAAGAGCCTTTTTAAAAATACCCCCATAAAGGGGGCATTAATGGTGTTATAAAGATTCTTTTACTTTTTGCAAAGCCTTTTTCGCAGCGTTTTGCTCCGCTTCTTTTTTTGACTTTCCCCTACCTTCACCAAGTGTTTTGTTATTTATACAAACTGAAGATACAAACTCTCGATTATGAGCAGGACCGTTTTCCTGTAGGATTTTATATTCGAGTGAACCAGCTCCATCTCTCTGAATTAATTCTTGAAGCTGACTTTTATAATCCATCGTATGAGAAAAAGCACCATCATTTATTTTAGGAAATACAACCTTATCTAGAAAGGAACAAACAGCGTCAATTCCTTGATCCAAATATAAAGCTCCAATAAATGCCTCAAATACATCTGCTAATAATGCCGGTCGTTCTCGCCCACCAGTTAATTCTTCTCCTTTGCCTAACATAACTAGCTTACCGAAGGATAACTCATTTGCAAAAGAAACAAGAGAAGATTCACAAACTACAGCAGCACGAAGTTTCGTTAATTTGCCTTCACTTAGCAATGGGTATTTTTTATACAAATATTGGGAAATAGTTAACTCAAGAACTGCGTCTCCTAAAAACTCTAATCTCTCATTATCTTCATAGAGCCGTTTTCGATGCTCATTCACATAAGATGAATGCGTAAATGCTTGCAACAACAATTTTTTATTTTGAAAATGAAAACCTATTTTTTCTTGAAATTCATTAAATTTCGCATGCTTTTCAATACCTGTTTTTCTCATGTTATTTTAGGTACCTCCAACAAAACTTGATGTTAGGAATTGTTCACTTATAGAGGTTGATCAATTGCACTTTATTGCCTATGTACTAAATGGCACCTATTATGATGATAAAGTCCCGCCTTAAACGGGACTTTTAATAGACAAAATTATTGCTGACCGTTTATGTAGTTAACAGCGTCACCAACTGTAGCTATCTTTTCAGCATCTTCATCGGAAATCTCCATATCGAATTCGTCTTCAAGCTCCATCACTAGCTCTACTACATCTAGGGAATCAGCACCAAGATCATCTTTAAATGAAGATTCTAATTTCACCTCTGACTCTTCAACTCCAAGGCGATCAACGATAATCTTAGTTACACGTTCTAAAACATCTGCCATTATTGCTCACCTCCCCTCAAATATTATAGTGTATTTTCATTCAAAAAACTAGTTGTATTATTTTAAAAGACTGTTTTCGTATCGATTGTTGTTTTTCATATTCAGAGATCACGTCTTTATATAGTGTTCGTCGTACCTTCTCTTCTTTTTAGGACAATCAGATAATAATATCATCTAGCTGTTCATATTCAATTAAAAAAACAACAAATTTTACGATAACAGCCATATTAAAAGCACCTTTTTACCAAGCTCTTTACATGACCATTCCGCCATCAACATGCAATGTTTGTCCAGTCATATACCCACTCGCTTCAGAAGCTATAAATGCTACAACAGCTGCTACGTCTGTCGGTTCACCAAATTTCACAAGTGGAATTTGTTTCAGCATTTCATTACGAATATCTTCATTTAGTTCATCAGTCATATCAGTTGTAATAAAGCCTGGAGCTATCGCATTTACTGTAATGTTTCTACTAGCTAATTCCTTAGCAGAGCTTTTTGTTAAACCTATCACACCAGCTTTTGCAGCAACATAGTTTGCTTGTCCAGGGTTACCTGCAACTCCAACGACAGAAGCAATATTAATTATTCTTCCAGCTCTTTGCTTCATCATTTGGCGTGTAACAGCCTTTGTACAATTGAATACGCCCTTTAAATTTGTATTAATGACAGAATCCCACTCATCTTCTTTCATTCTCATTAACAAGTTATCCCTCGTTATTCCCGCGTTGTTTACTAGAATGTCTAACTTACCAAATTTAGCGATCACATCTTTAATCATAGAAGATACCGCTTCAGAATTTCCAACGTCAGCTTGCATCGCTACTGCTTCAGGGCCGAGTGCTTTAATTTCATCCACTACTTCGTTAGCCCTAGCTTCACTTCCTGCAAAATTTACTACTACGCTAGCACCTTGCTTCGCTAGTTCCAATGCAATAGCACGACCAATCCCTCTAGATGCACCTGTCACTAAGGCAATTTTTCCTTGCAACGTCATATTTTTATTCCCCTTTCAATCTTTCAATTGTCAATAGCATTGACTCTTCATCATTTATTGAATAGGCATTAACCCTTCTGTTTACCTTTTTGATGAGTCCTGAAAGAACTTTACCAGGACCAATTTCTATAAAGGTATCTACACCATTATCTAGCATGTATTCTACAGACTGTTGCCACAAAACTGGAGAATATAATTGTTCAATTAAAGCTTGCTTTATATCTGTGCTCTTCGTTAATGGCGTTGCATGAATGTTTGCTACTACTGGAACCTTTGCATGATTAATTGTAATTTCGTTCAGTATGTGATCGAATTTATTAGCAGCTGGTTGCATGAGTGATGAATGAAATGGCCCACTTACAACTAAAGGGATGACGCGTTTTGCACCATGTTCTTTACATTGTTTCGTTGCGATTGATACTCCTTCAGCTGTTCCAGAAATAACAATTTGACCAGGACAGTTCAAATTAGCTAGTTGAACTGGATATCCATCAGCTGTAATTTGGGTTGTGATTTCTTGCAACTGACCTTGATCCATCCCTAACACAGCTGCCATTGACCCTTCCCCAGCAGGAACAGCTTCTTCCATTAATTCGCCTCGCTTCCTGACTGCATACACTGCATCTTCAAATGACATTGCTTCGGCAGCCACAAGTGCGCTATATTCTCCTAAACTATGACCGGCAACATAATCAGGTCGTATATTTTCTTCTTTGAACCGTTCAAGAATAGCTATGCTCGTCGTTAATAAAGCTGGCTGTGCATTCATCGTTAGCGTTAATTTATCAGCTGGAC
Source organism: Nanhaiella sioensis (assembly GCF_046557775.1). Taxonomy (NCBI): domain Bacteria; kingdom Bacillati; phylum Bacillota; class Bacilli; order Caryophanales; family Bacillaceae; genus Nanhaiella; species Nanhaiella sioensis. The sequence continues at coordinate 3,871,741 of NZ_JBKAEG010000001.1, read as the reverse complement.
CTTGGAAAATAAGGTCAGTTAGTGACAAACCTAGTTTTTCATCAGCTTTGTTAAAAACAGCTGCCACATTGTCATATTTTTGTGCAAGGCTTTGTCCCATACCAACAATTTGTGAACCTTGGCCTGGAAAAACAAATGCAATTTTCCCCATATGATCATTCCTCTCTTTACTTATCAATCATCAGATTCAACTTGTTGCTTTATTAATTCAGTAACATTGTTATCAACGATATCTTTTGCTTGACGAATAGCGTTGAAGATCGCATTGGCGTCAGAAGAACCATGTGCTTTGATTACTGGAGCTTTTAATCCAAACAACCCAGCTCCACCATATTCTGAATAATCCATTTTAGCTTTTAAATCTAACAGTTGGGGCTTTAATACAGAAGCTGCAAATTTGCTCTTAAAATTGCTTGTTAATGTTGTTTTTAACATAGAAAAAACTGATTGTGCTGTTCCCTCTATTGCTTTTAATGTAACATTACCCGTAAAGCCGTCTGTTATGACTACATCTGCAACCCCTTCTAATAAGTCTCGCGCCTCAACATTACCAATAAAGTGTAATGACGCTTTTTCTAATAAAGGAAAGACTTGCTTCATCAGGTCGTTTCCTTTATTTTTTTCTGTTCCAATATTTAATAAACCCACTCTAGGTGATGGAACACCACGTACTTTCTCAGCATAAATCGATCCCATAATTGCATACTGGAGCAAATGTTGAGCTTTGGCATCCACATTAGCTCCAGCATCTAGCATAATAAAACCACGTCCATCTGCAGTTGGTAATGTGGGAGCTAATGCAGGGCGATCAATTCCATCGATTCGACCGACAATGAATAAACCCGCTGCCATAAGAGCACCCGTATTCCCTGCAGAAATACAAGCATCCGCACGCCCTTCTTTCACTTCTTTTGCCATAAGTACCATTGAGGCGTTTTTCTTTCTACGAACTGCCCTTACAGGCTCATCTGTTGCTTCAATGATTTCATTAGCATGTATTATGGAAAGACGTTTCTGTTCAGAAACATATGTCTTAATTTTGTCTTCATTCCCTATTAAAGTAATATGTAAGTTAGGGAAAGCTTCTAGTGCTTTTAGTGTGCCTAAAACAATTTCTTTAGGTGCATGGTCACCACCCATTGCATCGATTGCGATTCTCATTTGTTGGACCTACCTTTTAATTACTTTTTGAACGATACATCTCAAATTCCCCTGAAAAAACCATTTCTGCTCCGACAAAGCTAGTTACTTCTACTATTGTTCTCCCTTTCTTCTTATCCAAACCTATAACTTTGGCTTTAGCTATCACGCGCTCAGTTTCTTTTACTTGACGCATGAAACGGATTGTTGCCTGGGCTGTTAACGCTAGTTCATCGTTAATAACTGCAACCGCAAGGGAGTTAGCTTGAGCAAAAAGATGATGACCACGCATTATCTTATTTCTTTTAAAAACGTGTTCCTTTTCTACATCAAATATTGAAATAGCACTTTCATCAGGAACAATATCTACAATTTCTCCAATTACCTCTTCAATCGGAAGCGAACGAACTTGTTCATCAAAATTCTTTTCTGCAACATATTTAATTCGCTCACGTAATTCAGGAATCGATAATTCCATTCTATCAAGTCGTATCGTTTGGATGCTCACAGAAAATTGTACTGCTAATTCTTCGTCGGTGACGAATGGATTTTCAGTTATTGTCTGTTGTAATTGCTCCTGTCGTACTTTTTTATTTTTACGCATATGAGAAAACACCATCCGTATTATTATGACTAGGTACTAATAGTAGTATATAATTAATTACTTCAATTTGCAAATAAACAATCTGTTATTAATCCAGTTTTTCTCCATGTAAAGCACCGGTTTGTTGTAAATAATTTCTTAGCGCTTCATACTCATTATTTTGCCAAAATGCCGTTGAATGAATGAGCTTAGCAGCATCATCTCTCGCTACTTCCAATGCACGATAATCATGTACCATATCTGCGACTTTAAACTCTGGCACGCCACTTTGCTTTTTACCAAAGAAATCACCAGGTCCACGAAGTTCTAGGTCCTTTTCAGATAGCTTAAATCCATCATTTGTTTCTGTCATGATGTTCATTCGTTCTTTACCTACTTCTGATTTCGGGTCCGCTAGTAATATGCAATAAGACTGATTCTCACCACGACCAACCCGGCCTCGAAGCTGGTGCAATTGTGACAACCCGAAACGATCTGCATCATAAATCAACATAAATGTGGCATTTGGAACATTTACTCCAACTTCGACAACAGTTGTTGAAACAAGCACTTGAACGTTATTTGTACTAAAGTCTCTCATGACAGCTTCCTTTTCAGCAGAAGGAAGTTTACCATGCATTAGTCCAATATTATATTGATTGCTAAAATACTGCGTCAAAATACTATGGACATCTATCGCATTTTGCACGTCCAATTTATCAGACTCTTCAATGAGCGGACAGATAATATAAGCTTGTCTCCCTTTGATCAGTTCTTGCCTCATGAACTCAAGGACTCTCTCAAGCATGTCGTGTCTTGCCCAGTACGTTTCTATTTCTTTTCTTCCAGCTGGCATTTCGTCTATTACTGAAACATCCATTTCTCCAAAAACCGTGATTGCTAGAGTTCGAGGGATAGGAGTAGCAGTCATAAATAGAACATGAGCATTTTCACCTTTTTCTCTTAACGTTCTACGTTGTGCTACACCAAAACGATGCTGTTCATCAGTAATAACAAGACCCAATTTATTAAATGAAATCTCATCTTGAATTAATGCATGTGTTCCGACGATAATATCTATTTCACCACGTGTTAGTTGGTCAATTATTGCTCTACGCTTTTTCCCTTTTACAGAGCTAGTTAACAGCTCAATACGCATTGGAAAAGAACTAAATAACTGCTTTAATGAGGATTCATGCTGTTCTGCTAATATTTCTGTTGGAACCATCAAGGCTCCCTGATAGCCTGCCAACACAGTTGCATATAGCGAAATCGCTGCTACAACAGTCTTTCCAGACCCAACATCACCTTGTAATAACCGGTTCATACGGTAGGGTGTCGCTAAGTCACTTGTAATTTCGTGGACGACACGATTTTGGGCAGTAGTTAGTGGAAAAGGTAATTGATCAATAAAGCTGTCAAGCTCATTTCTTGAATATTCCATGACTACTCCTATAGATTGTTCCCTCTCGAACTTTCGAAGTGTTTGCATTTGTAATTGAAATAGTAAAAATTCTTCGTAAACAAACCTTCTTCTTGCTTGTTTTAGATCTTCATGTGATAAAGGTATGTGAATCGCTTGTATAGCATCTTTCTTACCAACTAATCGATACTTTTGTAGTAAAGAGCTAGGCAAACTTTCTTCAATTAATGTGCTATATTGATTTAGTGCTAAAGACATAAATCTTCGCATTCCTTTAACAGTTACCTTCCCTTTGATTGCGTAGGTTGGCTCTATCTCACTATTTTTTTGATGAGGTGAGAAAGAAAGTTCGCTTACTGTTATTGTTTGGCGGTGCTGATCCCATTTGCCAGTAACGGTGATGATTGCATTGATAGACAGCTGTTTTTTATAGTACGGTCTATTAAAGCAGGTTACCGTAATTAAATACCTACCGACAAGTAAACGAAATGTGAGTCGAGATTTCTTTTTTCCATAATAAGTTAGAGAAGGTTCACTATGGACCTTCCCTTCCACTGTAACTTTTTCTTCATGTTTTACATCAGCTAAATCCCTCAATTGATAGTCTTCATATTTGTAAGGAAAATACTCAAGGAGATCTAACACGGTTTGGATACCCATATCATTTAATGATAGTGCTGTTTCTTCACCAATCCCTTTAATTGAAGTTACTAAGTCTGTTATTTCCTTACTCACTTGTACCTAGCGAAACGCCAAATATTTTTTGTTCAAGCTCTTTACCAGTTGGCGTTGCCGCTAACCCTCCTCGCGCTGTTTCTTTTAATGAAGTTGGCATATTTTGACCAATTTGATACATAGCATCTATTACTTCATCACAAGGGATTCGACTCGTTATACCTGCTAATGCCATATCTGCTGCAACCATTGCATTTGCAGCCCCCATGGCATTTCTTTTCACACAAGGAACTTCTACTAACCCTGCAACTGGGTCACAAACTAAGCCGAGCATATTCTTTAACGTAATAGCCATCGCCTCTGCTGATTGACTAGGTGTTCCCCCTGCCATTTCAACGATTGCTGCTGCTGCCATTCCTGCGGCTGAACCCACCTCAGCTTGACATCCACCTGCAGCACCTGAAATTGATGCATTGTTAGCTACTACAAAACCGAAAGCTCCTGAAGTGAATAAAAACTCTACCATCTGTTCCCTAGATGGATTTAGCTTATTTTTGACAGCAAAGAGTGTGCCTGGTACAACTCCTGCTGAACCAGCAGTTGGTGTAGCACATATCGTTCCCATTGCAGCATTAACTTCGTTTGTCGCTACTGCTTTACTTACTGCATCCAAAATCGTTTCTCCTGATAAGAAATTTCCTTTTTGTATATATGATTGTAATAACAATGCGTCTCCGCCTGTTAATCCAGAAAATGATTTTACTCCTGAAAGACCCTTCTCAACTGCTTTTTCCATAACCTCTAAATTTTTTTCCATTTGATTGAGTATTTCTGAACGACTCTTTTGCTTTACTTCCATCTCTTGCTGAATCATCACTTCAGAAATTTTTACGTTCTTCTCATTCGCTAACTCAATTAACTCAGCTACGTTACGAAACATTTAGGTTTCCCCCTTATATACTTAGCTGGACATACTTTTCTTAATCTACGATTTTCGTCACTTGTAATATATTCGGAAGTGAATCAAGCTCATCTAAAACAAATTGCTCAATATTTTGATCTAGTTCGATTGTCATTAATGCAAGCTTGCCTTTTTCTTTACGTGAAACTTCCATATGTCCAACGTTAATCTTAAATTTTGCTAATACGTTGGCAACAGCAGCTATCGCTCCAAATTTGTCATTATGAGCAATGAGTATGGCTGGATGATGACCAGATAGCTTAAGTTCAAATCCATTTAGTTCAATAATTTCAATTTTCCCACCGCCGATGGATATACCAACTAGCTCTAATTCTCCATCATCATCTCCTATACGTACCCTAGCAGTATTAGGGTGGTCAGTAATAGCTTCTGCTCTTCGGAAAATAATATTTATGCCTAACTGATTGGCAATATCTAGCGACGATTTAATTCGTTCATCATCTGTTTCAAAGTCGAGCAATCCACCAACAAGTGCAATGTCAGTACCATGTCCTTTATACGTTTCAGCAAAAGACCCATAAAAAGATATTTTTGCCCATTTAGGCTGACGCCCAAATAGACTTCGCGCAACTTTACCTATTCTCGCAGCACCTGCAGTGTGTGAACTTGATGGACCAATCATAATAGGACCAATAATATCAAATACACTTTTATATTTCACAATAAACTTCTCCCTTTATTAACATATTTGAGATACACTAAAGACAAGTAGCTTCCAGAAGACAATACTGGTGCCGTTTCAATGAATGCGCTTTCTGATGTCGAGTGCATTGATGAAGCAACCTCGATGGGATTAGCATCTGTGCTAGACAACATAGCTAGTGCAACACCTTTAATTATTATAAGGTTCTATTCGTATACTTGTTCCTATAATTGAGGATAAAGATGTGGTTTACCAGAACACTTATCACGAAGGATGCACCGAATTCTAGTTGTATGCGTGTTAATTTCTAATTATACAAAGTTCTTTTTGTAAACACGGTTGCTATTTTTACTAAAATTGGACAATATAATCAATGTTATGAGAGCTCAACATCATTCTAAAAGCAGAAAAGATGCCACAAAAGCTAGATGATTACGAGCGTATACGTTTTAAAACGAAAAGTAACAAGCTATGCGAAAACAGCCTATGAATAAACATTCAAAGTAAAAACAGCCGATAATAATTACGTAGCTGCTTATTAGTGCTTTATCTATTATAAGTGCTTCACCCATTCACCTAAGACTTTATCTTTGGAGAATGGGTGAAGAAACTCTAGCGATGAAGAATATCAGCTAGATTAAAATGAAAGAGCGTATATGAATGATATAATTTGTTAACCTACGCCATTTATTCTATAGCAAAAACAAATGAATAAAGAGGCTGCTTCCCATTATGCACTTCAACTTCAATTTCTGAATGCTGAGCTTCTATATAAGAGACAAGCTCCTCTACTTCGTCTTCAGCAGCACCTTCACCGAAGAGAATCGTGATAATTTCATCATCTTCATCTATCATATTGTCGAGCAATTCTTTCGCAACAGCTACTTTGTCTTCATTCGTTACATCAATCTTGCCATCATTTATTCCCATAAAATCGTTTTTGGATATATCTAAGCCATCAATATTCGTATCACGAATGGCATAAGTAACTTGTCCAGTTTTCACACCACTTAGTGCATCTGTCATTAACTGTTCATTTTGAGTTAATTCGATTGTAGGGTTAAAAGCCAGTAATGAAACCATACCTTGAGGTACTGTTTTAGACGGAATGACTACTACATTTCCTTCAACAACTGTAGCTGCTTGTTGAGCAGCTAAGATGATATTTTTATTATTCGGTAGAATAATAATATTATCGGCATTTACTTCATTTATCGCATTAACAAAGTCTTCAGTACTCGGATTCATCGTTTGTCCGCCCTCAATGACAGAATGTGCGCCAATGCTTTTAAATAAATCTGCAATTCCTGACCCCATTGCTACTGAAATAATTCCATAAGGCTTTTGTTGAGCAACCTCTCTTGGCTGTATTATTTCTTCCGCAGTGTTAACTATATTACTATGTTGCTCTCTCATGTTTTCAATTTTCATATTAATTAAAGAGCCGTATCGTTTCCCATATGACAGTACTTCTCCTGGTTCTTCAGTGTGAATGTGGACCTTCACAACCTCTTCATCAGCAACAACTAATAATGAATCACCATGTGCACTTAAATCATTACGAAATTGCTCTTGAGAAAAAGATGGCGTATCTTGGTTGTCTTCACTAAACTTCACCATAAATTCTGTACAATACCCAAATTCAATATCTTCTGTATCCATATGGCTTTGTATACTTTTATGATGTTCTGCGTTAATTAATTCAGTCATAGTAGGGATGGTAGATGATTGTATAATTGTTTCATCTTTAAGTTCCGCCAAAAAACCTTCATACACAAAAACAAGGCCTTGACCTCCACTGTCAACAACCCCAACTTCCTTTAATACTGGTAACAATTCAGGCGTTCTACTAAGAGAAGATCTCGCTTCCTTCACAATCTCTTCCATTAACAGGATTATATCTGTTTCATGTTCAGCAGCTGAAAGTCCTCGATTTGCAGCATCCTTTGCGACTGTTAAGATCGTCCCTTCAACAGGCTTCATCACAGATTTATAAGCAGTTTTAACTCCCGAGGCAAACGCTTCAGCAAACTCCACGCTATTAATACTTTCCTTATGTTCTATCGCTGTAGCGAATCCTCGAAAAAGCTGAGATAATATAACACCAGAATTACCTCTCGCGCCCATTAACAAACCTTTTGAAAGCGATTTTCCTACTTTCCCAATATGGTCGGAAGTAACGTTGGAAACTTCCTTTGCTCCAGACGACATAGATAAATTCATATTAGTTCCAGTGTCACCGTCTGGAACAGGAAAAACGTTTAGTGCATCCACTAGTTTTGAATGATTAGCTAAATTTTTAGACCCCTGGATGACCATTTTAATAAAACGTTCTCCACTTAATTTCGTTAAAGACAAGATGTTTCCTCCTTACTATGCGTTCGTAACACGAACTCCTTGTACATAAATATTTACAGCATCTACTGCTAGTCCGATTGTTTGATCTAACGTATATTTCACTTTTGTTTGTACATTATTTGCAACCTCGGAAATCTTCGTTCCATAACCAACTATAATATACATATCGATCTGAAGGTTATCATCCTCTTGTCGAACAATGACTCCCTTAGTAAAATTATCTTTGCGTAATATGTCCGTTAAGCCATCTTTAATTTGATTCTTTGATGCCATACCAACTATCCCGTAGCAGTCTATTGCAGCTCCGCCAGCAATCGTTGCAACCACATCGTTCAAGATTTCAATCTGCCCGTATTTTGTTTTTAGTTCAATGGACATAAACGTTCCTCCTTTGGAATTGTACACCTGATTAAGGTCATTTTACTATAATAACAATTTTTTTAAAAGTAATACTGTAAATTAGCCGACGGCTAATTATAATCTGCCCCAATACGTATCTGTCAAGTAGATTTTCTTGAAAGCTTCATATTGAACTGTTGCAATATGAATTGATGTGTGGTAAATTATATAAGTATTTCTTATAGCAAATATTGAAGTCTTTTTGAAAGCTTTATGGAAGTTAGGAGGGAGATAGACATGGCACGTAAATGTGTTGTTACTGGTAGAAAGACTCGTTCAGGTAATGCACGTTCCCATGCAATGAACGCTACAAAGCGCAAATGGGGTGCGAACCTTCAAAAAGTACGTATTTTAGTTGACGGAAAACCTAAACGTGTATATGTATCTGCTAGAGCTCTAAAATCTGGTAAGGTAGAACGCGTTTAATAAAGTATATTAACCGTTTGCATCAGTAAAAAAAGCACCTGACTATCGGTGCTTTTTTTACTATTCCTTTTTCTTAAAAGTCCCAAGCATTGCTCTAATAATTCCACCTAAAAATCTCGGTAATTTAATCGTATAAAATTTCATTGTTTCCCTCCTCACCAATGGTCCACGCATGACATTTCGATTCAATAAGCCTGTAATTTTTCTGTATAATTTCCTCTATAAGTATATTCAAGAATGCAAAAAAAGTACCTATTAACACTCTCATTAGCGGTATCAGTCTGTGCTTCTTACCATCAATAATATGCCACTAGTAAATGAAAAAGTACCTCGATCATCATTTAGTTCATTACTAATACATAATGTCGACCCTAATTTAATATGACAATTTTCTAATGGATATTTAAACCCAGATAATGATAGTTGCTCTATTTCTTTAGAAAAAGGAAGAAAAGATATGTAACGATAACTTTCATGTTTTTTTACAGAGTATGAACCTGGTTCATACATCGTCACAATATTTTGGGTATCAATTAAATGAATTTGTACGTCTTTTGCCAGTCCATTCACGAGAAGCTGTATATTGCCTAACAGATGATCTAATCTCCCCCCAGAACAGCCAAACAGTTGAATGGTTGTTGGTTGTTGTGCTAAAGCCCATTGAAGAGCAATTTCTATATCAGTTAAATCTTTTTCTTCCGGAAATATATGAACGTGTTTTAGCTGTTGTTCAATATACCTCATCTCATCTGCTGTAATAGAATCAAAGTCTCCAAATGCATGTCTCGGAACAATATCTGAATGGATTAAATATAACACACCTCTGTCAGCACCAACCCATAAGCACTCTTCACAGTTATACTGCTGAAGTGACGGAACATAACGAACAGGACCTCCACCTACAATATTTATGATCATTCCTACCATCACCTATCTTTATATTACGTTATATTTGTAAAAGCTCTTTTAATAAACTTTGTTACTATTGTTACAACATTATTTTAGCTATCTATTGTTGTTTATTCGATTACCATTGTTTTATCGAAGAAAGAGTACCACGAAATTGATCTGAAAATGTGTTTATGTTTTTAGGATAACTCGCAGAATTCCGTAGCCTACGTAAAAAAAGGATATCACCAAAGATATCCTTTCAAGTTCGTATGTAAGCTACCATTAAGAGAGTTTAGTTTATCCCTCGGATACTCTTAATAGCCTCTTTACGATTTTGTTTATTATACACTGCAGATCCAGCCACTAAGACGTTTGCTCCTGCTTCTACGCATATTGGGGCTGTTTCAACATTTACACCACCGTCAACCTCAATTTCAACTTGTAACCTTTTATCTTGTATCATCTTTGATACTGCTTCTATTTTCGGAACAACTGAACGTATAAATTGTTGACCTCCAAAACCTGGGTTCACTGTCATTAGTAATACTAAATCAATATCTTCTAGAATATGTTGAATTGATTCAACTGGAGTTGATGGATTAAGGACTACACCAGCCTTCACGCCGTGTTCTTTAATAAGGTGAATGGTCCTATGCAAATGAGGACATGCTTCTACGTGAACTGAAATAATATCAGCTCCTGCCTTTGCGAACAATGGAATGTATGTATCTGGATTCTCAATCATTAGATGAACATCTAGCGGTATATTTGTAATTGGACGAATCGCATCAACGATTAGAGGGCCTATCGTAATGTTTGGGACAAAATGCCCGTCCATCACATCAATATGAATATAATCAGCGCCTCCTTCAACCACATCTGTTATTTCATCCGCTAATCGTGAAAAATCTGCTGCTAATACTGAAGGTGCTACCTTTATCATACATTAATACCTCGGCTTTCTATCATTAATTTCTTGTAAAAAATGAATATAGTGATCATATCGATAAGAAGCTATAGTACCGGATTTTACAGCATCTTTTACAGCACACTTAGGTTCCGATACATGAGTGCATCCCCGAAATTTACAACGTGAACTTATGTCGCTCATCTCGGGGAAACAATAAGAAAGCTCATTCGCTTCAATATCGGTAAAATCCAAAGAACTAAATCCTGGGGTATCGGCGACTAACCCATTACCGATGGATAATAACTCCACATGACGCGTCGTATGTTTTCCTCTCCCTAGATGTGAAGAAATATCGTCTGTCTTTAATTCCAACTCTGGCCTGAGTGCATTGAGTAATGAAGATTTCCCAACACCAGATTGGCCTGCAAAAACAGAAATATGGTTATTCAAGAAAGGTGTGAGCTTTTGAATACCTTCCGTTGTAATCGACGATGTCAAAACTACTTCATATCCAATTTGGCGATAATCATCAGCATATTGGTGAATTTCTTGAATCAATGTCTCACTGGCTAAATCAATTTTACTTATACAAATAAGCGGCTCAATATTCTTTGACTCTATCAATACTAAAAAACGATCTAGTAATGCTGTGCTAAAAGCAGGCTCAAATGCAGAAAATACTAAGATTGCCTGATCAACATTAGCAATTGGCGGACGGTTTAATTCATTTTTCCGTTCCTTAATGTCCAATATATATCCTTCTTGATCATTATCTGCTTGATAGACAACTTGATCACCAACTAGTGGTGTAATATTTTTTTTTCGAAATACACCTCTACCTCGACATTGAACCGTTTGTCCATCGTTATACACGTAATAAAACCCACTCAAAGCTTTGATGATTTTACCTTCTAGCATTGACTCACTCCTACTATCTAGTCTTGAATATCTTTGTATCGAATCGTTTCTTCATAAAGAATTATTTTATCACGCAAAATTTTATATTCTGCTTTGCCGCCTTTCTCTATAATAAACTCAATTTTTTTATCAATCGTTTCAGTTATATCGAATTTATCGTATACCTCATTTATATATCTTTCCGCATCGTCAATATAAATAACGATTTCATTAAATGTATCTCCGTCATATTTAGGCTCAAAAGGTATTATAAAAGTTTGTTCAAGCGTCTTTATGGTCTCTTCTGGTTCTTCTGGTTCTTCCTCTTTGCCCTTTGATAAATAAACTATCACTTCAGCACCTTTATCTAACTCTGTACCTTCTTGTGGTGATTGTTTAAAAACCAAACCTTTTGCGACTTCATCATCAAATTCATCTTCTATTTTAATATTTAAACCTGTTTCTTCAGCATAGTCGTTGACTCCTTTTTGTGATCTTAGAGTCAAATCCTTCAATATTATTTTTTCGGGTCCCTTACTGACAGTAAAAATTACTTCCTGCTCATCCGGTATGACAAGGGAATCCGGATCTGGGGATTGATCAATGATTATTCCAGCATCATATTCATCACTTGACTGTTCCCTTTTAGTAACATCTGTAAAATTATGTTTTTCTTGCAATTGGTCTTTTGTTCTGTTGTAATCGTCCCCTATATAATCACCAAACTCAAATTTTTCTTTCCCACTGCTTCTATAAATATTTATTCCTGCACCAGGTTTTACCATAGCACCGTCTTCAGGATCAGTCTTAATAACAAGGCTTTCAATGACTTCATCACTTGTTTGATCTATTGTTTTTGTAATAACAAGATCTAATGCTTCAAGCTTTTTTACAGCTTCATCGTACTCCATATTTTTAACGTCGGGTACTGCAACATCATCTGGTGTTAATAAAGAAGGAATAAGGGTCACAGCTAAGACCGCCGCAATGACTAACATAAAAAACGTCGTAGTAATAATCATAGGAAGTCTTTTTCGCTTGTTTTTTTTAAGTTGTTTTGTTTCCTCAGATGATGGCTGTTGTGGCTCTTGTACCTTTGTTTTTTCATTAGCTAACAACTTCTCGTTAGTTAACACCGGAATCGCTTTCGTAACCTCATCATCTTCAACAGGCAGTGTGAATTTTTCTTCTGTCATTTTCTGCGGATCAAGAGCTGATCTTATATCAGCTTCCATGTCGTCTACAGAATCATACCTATGCAATGTATCTTTTGCAGTAGATTTTAAAATAATATTTTCTACACTTTGAGGGATGTCAGGATTCCACCTTTTTGGTGATGGTGTTTCTGATTGTAAATGTTTTAGTGCGATAGACACTACAGACTCGCCAGAGAATGGTATTTCTCCGGTCAACAATTCAAACATGACAATACCTAATGAATAGATATCAGATTTTTTATTCGCCAAACCACCACGCGCTTGTTCAGGAGATAAATAATGAACAGAACCTAATACAGAATTAGTATGTGTAATCGTAGTTGAGCTTAATGCCATTGCTATACCGAAGTCCGTAATTTTCACTGTTCCGTTATTGTTAACTAATATATTTTGTGGTTTAATGTCTCGGTGAACGATTTGGTTTTGGTGAGCGTGAGAAATTGCTGATGTCAATTGTTCCATAATATTTAAAGTTTCCTGCACTGACAAAGGAGCGTATGCTTGAATATATTGCTTCAATGTTTTTCCACGTACATACTCCATAACAATGTAATAAATATTATCCTCTTCTCCCACATCATAAATCGTCACTATATTAGGGTGGGATAAGCTCGTTGCAGCTTGGGCTTCTCGTCGAAAGCGTCTTATGAAATCCTCATCATGAGAAAAATCTAAGCGCAAAACCTTGATGGCAACCTCCCTGTCAAGAATCATATCTTTGGCAAGGTAAACGTTAGCCATTCCCCCTCCACCGACCACCTCAACAATATCATATCTATCATTTAGACGTTTTCCAATTAACATTTTAGATCACCTGCTCTCATATTCCGATGTATATTCGATGATCGAAAGCGTTATATTGTCCTCGCCCCCATGCTCGTTAGCAAGATCGATGAATGCATGAGCTTTCTCACTTAACGAAAGGTCAGACTGTAATGTCGAGGTAAATTCATCTTCTGATATTTTATTAGATAGTCCATCGGAGCATAATAGGAGTATATCATCCTCTTCTAAAATAATGGTCTTTATGTCGAGTTTGATATCCTCCTCAGTTCCTAACGCTCTAAGTAAAACATTTTTTCTTGGATGATGTTCTGCGTCTTCTTTGGTGATTTGACCTGAACGGACCAATTCGTTAACTAAAGAATGGTCTTCTGTAAGCTGAGAAAAGCCCGTATCATTTAGAAGGTAACAACGACTATCACCAATATGCCCAACTGTTGTAAAGTTAGATGTGCATAATGCTACGACTAAAGTTGTACCCATTCCATTACAGTGAGGATTGTCATGAGCATGTTTAAACAGGGCTTCGTTCACTTTCACGACATGCTCCATCATCCACTTCTCAGCTTCTTCTGGTGTGTTGATACGTTCATTGTTCTCCCAAAAATCTCGTAATTGATTACTCGTCATTTCACTGGCAACATCACCTGCTCTATGACCTCCCATACCGTCTGCTACGATTACAAGAAGATCTCCATGTTGATTTTTGAATATCCCACCATTATCCTCGTTATGAGGACGAACTTTCCCCTTGTCTGTGAGAAATACTGAATTCACAACGTTCACCTCGTCTCCTCTTTACGTTCCTTTGCACGTAATTGACCACAGGCTGCATCGATATCATGTCCATGTTCACGTCTGATCGTTACATTGATTCCACGTTTCTTCAACGTTTTCTCAAAAGCAAATATTTGATTTTTCGGCGTGCGTACATAATCGCGTTCTGGCACATAGTTAACTGGAATTAAGTTCACATGACAGTTAATTCCTTTTATCAGCTTGGCCAACTCTTCTGCGTGTTCAACTTGATCATTGACCCCACCAAACAAACCATATTCAAATGATACACGCCTTCCCGTTTTGTCAATATAATAACGTACCGCATCCATTAATTCCGGCAATTTATAAGCCCTATTAATAGGCATTAAATTACTTCTTATATCTGAATTTGGTGCATGTAGTGATATAGCAAAATTAATTTGCATGTTCTCATCTGCAAATTGATAAATTTTAGGAATAATACCACTCGTTGAAACTGTAATGTGTCTCGCACCTATGTTTAAACCTGCATCATCATTGATAATTTTTAGAAAGGATAGCATTTGATCATAATTATCAAATGGTTCACCAATACCCATTATCACAACATGACTGACACGTTCATTTAATTCATCTAACGCCTTTTGAACTGTTACAACTTGTGCAACGATTTCGCCGGCAGTAAGATTTCGTTTTAGACCACCTAAAGTTGATGCACAAAATGTGCAACCTATTCGACATCCAACCTGTGTAGTTACACAAACAGAATTTCCATAATTATGCGTCATTAACACGGTTTCTATTGAGTAACCATCATACAATTCGAATAAAAACTTCATCGTTCCATCCGATGATGTTTGTTGAATAATCGTTTTTAGAGTAGTGATCGAAAAATGTTGCACCAATAATTCTCTCAAACTTTTTGATAAGTTGGTCATATCATCGAATGAATCAACCCTTTTTATATAAAGCCATTCAAAAACCTGTTTAGCTCTATAAGACTTTTCACCATTCGACTTGAGCCAGCTTTGTAATTCTTCTAATTTCAACGAGTAAATAGAAGGTTTAATCTCATCATTAGTTGTATTGTTCTTTTGTTCTGTTTTTGTTGTATCTTCCATTTACATTACACCCGCTTTCTTAAACATGCTATATAAAAACCATCTGTTTTAAAATAATGAGGCAAAAGCTGAAGCTGTCCATTTTGAACATATGGACGTACATTTTCTGGGAGCCTCTCATTAATTGTTAAATCCTGTTCATAATCTTCATGTTCTAGTAAGAACTTATTGATGACATCGCTATTTTCAGCTTTATCTATTGTACATGTACTATATACCAATATCCCATCTTTTTTTAATAAAGGTGCTACAGCTTTTAAAATACTCATTTGGATTTCCGCTAACTTCAATACATCTTCCTCTGTCTTGGCATACTTGATGTCCGGTTTTCTTCTAACAACTCCTAGCCCCGAACAAGGTGCATCAACAAGAATTCTATCAAAGCTTTCTTGCGCATAATATTGCTGAACTTCTCTGCTATCAAGCACATTTGTTTCAACATTTGACAGCTCTAACCTATCTACCTGCTCTTGAACAAGCTTCACCTTATGTTTATGAAGATCAATCGACACAACTCGTCCTGTATTTTTTAATAGTTCCGCTATATGTGTAGCCTTCCCCCCTGGCGCACTACACGCATCAAGAATAGTGTTCTGCTCCTTTACATTTAAAGATTTAGCTACAAGCATAGAGCTTTCATCTTGGACGGTAAACAAACCTTCTTGGAAGGCTGTTGTTTTCGCAAGATTTCCTTTCATACTTTTTATTGCATCGTCTGACAGATCACCTTGTACAACGTCATATCCTTCATTATTTAGATGGGCTAACAGCTCGTCTTTCGTCAACTTATTCGTATTCACTCTAACAGTTTGAACTGGAGGCATCAAATTTACTTCACACATTTGTTTAGTAGCTTCATAACCTAATTGGTCAATCCAGCGTTTGATGAGCCATTTAGGGTGACTCGTTTCAATAGCTAGACGCTCATAAGGGTCCGTAATTTCTGCGAAGGAAGGAGCTCCTTCCCGTTGAAATGCTCTTAAAACCCCGTTTACCATTGAAGAAATACCTTTATGCCCCCGTTGCTTGGCAATTTCTACTGCTTCAAAAATGATCGCGCGGTCAGGGACACGGTCAAGGTATACCATTTGATAAGCAGATATTCTTAAAAGGATGTATACCCACTTTTCTATCTTACGTTTAGATTGTGTAAACGGACGTAAAAAATAATCAAGCGTCATTTTTCGTTGAATCGTCCCGTAAACTATTTCTGTAAGAAGACCGATGTCTTTGCTATTTAGGTGATTTTTTTCTATCATACGATTTAATAAAATATTGCTATACGATTGATTTTTTTCTATAGAAAGTAGTATATCAAGTGCAACATTTCTTACATTACTTTTTTTCATGTCCTTCTCCTAATTGTACACCAACTTGCAATAAAGAACCCATGCCACGTAAATATTCTTCAGCAGTCATGCGCTTCTTGCCTGCTGGCTGTAGCTCAGTAATTTTTATACTAGTATCATCGCCAGTGGATACGATAAAACCATCCTGTTCAATAGAGGTGATTGTTCCAGCTACGTGATCATTATGTGTACTCAACTTTTCTCCCCACCAAACTTTCATTACCTGTCCATCTAGCATTGTATATGCTACAGGCCATGGGTGAAGGCCACGAATCTGATTATAAATTGCATCTCCAGGTCTAGACCAATCTATTTTTTCTTGTTCACGCTTAATATTATAAGCAAAAGTAACTTCGTCTTCATGTTGTTTTGTTGCTTTAATCTCATTGTTTAGTAACAATGGAACTGTTTCTGATAATAGCTTAGCACCAGCAACACTTAACTTATCATGTAATGTACCTACATGATCAGTTTCTGCTATTGGAACCTCTACTTGAGTAATAATGTCTCCAGCATCAAGCTTCTTTTCCATATACATGATCGTAATCCCAGTTTTCTTTTTTCCTTCCATAATAGCATAATGGATTGGTGCACCACCCCTAAGTTCAGGAAGTAGTGAAGCATGAACATTAATACAGCCAAACTTAGGAGCTTCTAGTATTTCTATCGGTAAAAGTTGACCGAAAGCTGCCGTCACAATTAAATCTGGTTGTAAACTGAGCACCTTATCATACTCATCTTTTAAACTAAGCCTTTCTGGTTGTAAAATGGGTATGCCATGCTTTTCAGCTTCCACCTTCACAGGGGGTGGGGTCAAAACTCTCTTTCTTCCTTTCGGACGATCTGGTTGTGTTACAACTGCTATTACGTCGTATCCATCATTAATTAATTGTTGCAATACGGGAACAGAAAAATCTGGAGTTCCCATAAATACTACTCTTGTCATGCTCATCCTGCCCTTCTATAGAATAAATAAGTCCGTAACCATTTCATGACCTATTACCATTCATTATACGTTCTTACTTTACTAGTCCATACGTTAACTTTAAATTTCTTCTGTATTTAATCACATGAGTATGTGTGGATTTAAATCAATAGCAACAGATAAGTTATTTCTAAGCATCTCTACTTGGTATTTATCTATTATTTTCTTTAAAGCTAATCTTAGTTTGGGTTCATTTTTGTATTTTACCATGCATTGGTATCGATATCTATTATTTACTCGCGCCACCGGTGATGCTACAGGACCATATATGATTGTTCGGTCACTTAACTGTTGTCTTAAATATGCAGTAATTTTTTCAGTTATATCTACGACTTTTAATAATTGTGCATGTGAAACTGTAATTAATGCAAGATAATAGAATGGTGGGTATTGATGAAGCTTTCTAAGAACCATTTCCTTTTGATAAAAAATATCATAATTATGTTCACTTGCTAATTGAATACTATAATGCTCAGGTGTGTATGTTTGAATAACGACTTCACCTGGTAATTCATGTCGACCTGCTCGACCACTCACTTGGGTTAATAATTGGAAAGTCTTTTCAGATGAACGAAAATCTGGAATATGAAGTATTGTATCTGCTGTTAGTACACCAACCAATGTAACATTTGGGAAATCAAGCCCTTTAGCTATCATTTGTG
Organism: Nanhaiella sioensis; assembly: GCF_046557775.1. Classification (NCBI taxonomy): domain Bacteria; kingdom Bacillati; phylum Bacillota; class Bacilli; order Caryophanales; family Bacillaceae; genus Nanhaiella; species Nanhaiella sioensis. The sequence continues at coordinate 3,853,538 of NZ_JBKAEG010000001.1, read as the reverse complement.
TACCTAACAAAATATCTGCTTTCCCTTCACCAAAGTCATTTAATAAACGCTCGTGCGCACCCTTACGACTCGTTGTATCAACATCCATTCTAATTACTCGTGCATTCGGAATTACTTTAGTTAATTCTTCCTCGACTTTTTGTGTACCCGTTCCAAAAAAACGTATATGATCACTTTGACATTCGGGACATTCATTAACAGCTTGTTGTTCGTATCCACAATAATGACATTTCAGCTGATGTTCAGTTCTATGGTACGTGAGAGATATATCACAATGTGGACATTGGACGACAAAACCACAATCACGGCACATGACAAAAGAAGAATAGCCACGTTTGTTCAGCAGTAACACAGCTTGTTCTCCCTTTTCAATCCGATTCATTAATCTCTCAAATAATAGGGTAGAGAACATTGATCTATTCCCACTCCTAAGCTCTTCTCGCATGTCAACGATATCTACTGTTGGCAATGGTTGGTCGTTCATACGTTTAGACAGTGTTAATAGTTTATACACATCTTTTTTGGCTCTAGCAAATGATTCTAACGTCGGCGTTGCACTGCCAAGCACAACTGGACAATTATGATACTCACCTCGATAAATTGCAACATCTCGAGCATGATACCTAGGGTTTTCCTCTTGTTTATAACTCGTTTCATGTTCCTCATCAATAATGATAATTCCTACATTATCAAATGGTGCAAAGATCGCAGACCTTGCTCCAACTACAACGCTCACTTCATTCCTTTGTATTTTTCTCCATTCATCGTATTTTTCACCCGTGCTTAAACCACTGTGCATAACAGCAACTTTTGATCCAAATCTTCCTTTAAACCTTTTTACCATTTGAGGGGTTAATGATATTTCAGGAACTAATACGATTGCTTCTTTCCCTTTTTTAAGAACTGCATCAATTGATTGCAAATATACTTCAGTTTTTCCACTACCCGTTACACCGTACATTAAAAAAACACTATGAATTTCTTTTTCAATTTCACTTAATATTGGTGAAATGACTTCCTGTTGTTCATTTGTTAATGGTAATGGATGAGTTCTCTCAAATACACGACCTTCAAACGGATTTCGATACACTTCTTTTTCACGCTCGATTAGGAAGCTTTTATCCAATAATGATTTAATAGCAGAAGTGTTCCCAAACATTTGAGCTAGCTCCTTTTTGGAGATCTCAAAAGAATGTTCACGAAAATAGCTGAGTATTTCCTTTTGCTTACCAGCTTGCTTTGGTAAACTCTCTACAATGCGATCAATTTCATCAATAGAGATTCCCAAGCTAATTACTTTGTTTTTTTTCATTTTGGCACGATCTTTGACTTGATAAATCACTTCTAAATTACCTTGCCGCACTTCATTTTGAATATCATACAATATATCTGATTGTTCAAGTTCTTTCCATAGCACTGTCTGTTTGCTGCTAAACAATTGTTGTAATTGGTTTGGTAAGTCCTTTAAGCTTGCTGACGAGCTCAACTTTATTTCTTTATCATATTTTGCCCTCAACGCTGCTGGGAGCATTGCTTGATAAGCTGAAATAGTATAACAAAGTGCATAATTCGATAACCAAGACCCCAAATTAAGTAACTCATTATTCAACACTGGCGTAACGTCTAATATTGTTTGAATAGGCTTTAATTTATCAAAGTCTGAGTGGTTTTTTATTTCTACTACAAAACCTTGTACCTTTCTTGAGCCGAACGGAACAATCACTCTCATCCCTGCTTGAATAATCACAGTCCATTTAGCAGGGATTTCATAATCAAATGTTTTGTCAGTTTGATGTGCTGGAACATCAACAATTACGCTTGCTATTTTCATAGATGAACATCAACCATGTTTCTTATTTCTAATAATAAAGATTCAGCAACCTCTTTTTTAGTTAATAAAGGGAGCGCTATTTTCGTATGATCTTGTTTATAAATTGTGACGATATTCGTATCTACACCAAAACCAGCACCGTGATCATCAACCTTATTCGCTACGATCATATCTAGATTCTTTTTCTTCATCTTGGCTAGGGCATACTCTTCAACACGATCGGTTTCAGCTGCAAAGCCAATTAGTAATTGATGCTCTTTTCTTTCACCTAATGTTTTTAAGATATCTGTTGTACGTTCCATTTCAACAATGTAATCATCAGGTTGTTTTTTTATTTTCTGCTTCCGCTCATTCTTTGGACGATAATCTGCTACAGCTGCACATTTAACGACAATATCACTTTGATCATATAATTTCAGTATCTCATTCAACATATCTTGAGCAGATTCTACTTTTATGGTTTCAACATTTAACGGTGGATCAATGTTTGTAGGTCCAGATATTAAAACGACGTCTGCACCTAAACGAGCTGCTTCTTCAGCAATTGCATAACCCATTTTCCCAGAAGAGTAATTTGTGAAATAACGTACCGGGTCAATTCTTTCCCGTGTTGGTCCAGCAGTCACAATCATTTTTTTCCCTTTTAAAGGCTTTTTACTGTTAGAAAAATGTTCAGTTAATAGTTTAACGATATTTTCCGGTTCTTCTAACCTTCCTTTTCCAACGTATCCACACGCTAAATATCCTTCACTAGGCTCAATAAATTCATATCCAAAGCTTGCTAACTTGCTAATATTTTGTGTTACAGCTGGATGATCATACATATGGACATTCATAGCTGGAGCAACCCACACTGGCACAGTGGTTGCTAATAACGTAGTAGTTAACATATCATCAGCTATCCCATTTGCAAGTTTGCCGATAACATTTGCCGTAGCGGGAGCAATTAAGACGATGTCAGCCCAATCAGCTACATCAATATGAGAAATCTTAGACGGGTTTTTTTCATCAAAAGTGTCAATATATACATCATTTCTAGTAAGTGCCTGAAATGTCAGTGGTGTTACAAATTCACAAGCAGATTCTGTCATTATAACTTTTACATTTGCCTCAGCTTGAGTCAGCTTACTAGCTAAAGCCGCTGCTTTATACACAGCAATGCCTCCACTCACACATAACAATATATTTTTATTTAACAACATAATTCTCGCCACCTTGGAATGAAATTACTATTTCTGTATTTAAAAAGGCTCTTTTTTTTGTACTTTGTACTAATATTACCAAATTGGCATTCTAAAAAGTGGTTTATGTGTAGGTCATCGTTGTATTGAAGAAAAGATGCCACGAATGCTATCTATATAAGTGTTAAGCTCTTAATACGAAAAACAATCAATGTTGAAAAAAGCCATTTAAAAAGGCTCTTTTCATATACTTTGTACTAATATTACCAAATTGGCATTCTAAAAAGTGGTTTATGTGTAGGTCATCGTTGTATTGAAGAAAAGATGCCACGAATGCTATCTATTTAAGTGTTAAGCTCTTAATACGAAAAAACAATCAATGTTGAAAAAAGCCATTTAAAAAGGCTCTTTTCATATATTTTGTACTAATGTTACCAAATTGGCATTCTAAAAGTGGTTTTATGAGTCATCGTTGTACTGAAGAAAAGATGCCACGATCGTTAGCCATATTCATGTTAAGCTCTTAAAAAAGCTAAGATAAAAATAAAAAATGTATGAAAAACTATTGTTGATAAAAAAACAACCTAAGAATATAGGTTGTCATTGATCTATTTGAAATTTCTTATTTATTCTTATATGTTAGAATACCTTCATTTATTTCTTCTAGCGCCTTACCTACATATTTCTCTGATACCGTCTTTTCAAGCATTGCATTATTATTTTCTTGCATATCACGAGCCCTCTTTGACGCAACAGTTACAAGGGTATATTTTGAATGTAACTTCCCCATTAAAGAATCAATAGATGGATATAACATTTTTTTATTCAACCTCCAGCATTTTTCTATATCGGTTAGCAATTCTATCTCTGCGACAATGTTCTGCCGTAACGATTGCTTTTATGCGTTCACACGCTAGTTCAACCTCATCGTTTTCTACAACGTAGTCGTAAGCGTTCATCATTTCAATTTCTTGCCTAGCAGCGTTCATTCGATTATTAATTACCTCATTTGATTCAGTACCTCGAGTAGTAATTCTATTTTCTAATTCAGTTAAACTCGGAGGCATAAGGAAAATAAACAAGCCCTCAGGAAATGCTTTACGAACCTGCATAGCACCTTGAACTTCAATTTCTAAAAAGACATCCTTACCTTCTTGAAGAGTCTTTTCAACATAATCTACAGGAGTTCCATAGTAATTCCCTACAAACTCTGCCCATTCGAGCAGTTTAGATTGTGCTATTAACGATTCAAACTCTTCTCTTGATTTAAAAAAGTAATCCACCCCATCGACTTCCCCTTCACGCGGCTTACGGGTAGTCATTGAAATTGAATAATGTAACTTTATATCAGATTGTGAAAATAATGCCTTACGTACTGTACCTTTTCCAACACCAGAAGGTCCCGAAAGTACTATTAATAAACCTCTTTCTTTCATAACTTATTTTTGAACCTACCCTTCATCAGATAAATCATCCTTGTTTATTAAACGTTGTGCCACTGTCTCAGGCTGCACCGCAGAAAGAATAACATGTTCGCTATCCATCACAAGGACAGCTCTCGTTCTTCTACCGTAAGTTGCATCAATAAGCTTTCCACGATCACGAGCTTCTTGAATAATCCTTTTTATAGGAGCAGATTCAGGGCTGACAATAGAAATGATACGATTTGCTGAAACGATGTTACCGAAACCTATATTAATTAATTTTATATACATAACGGTTCCTCCTATATGTTACTTAATTAGTTTAGCCGTCATAGCTCTGCTGTAACCACTGAAACTTATTCAATGTTTTGTACTTGCTCCTTTATTTTTTCCAGAAAGCTTTTCATTTCAACAACATGCTGAGCAATTAATACGTCATTTGCTTTTGAGCCAATTGTATTTATCTCACGATTTAATTCTTGCACGAAAAAATCTAGTTTCCTGCCAATTTCTTGCTTACGTTGCATCGTGTCGAAAAAATGGCTAATATGGCTATTAATTCGTGTTAATTCTTCATTAATATCCGCTTTATCGGCGAAAATAGCAACTTCAGTTAGTAGTCGCTGTTCATCGACTGTACCTGATAAAAATTCAGAAATACGTTTCGTTATTTTTTCTCGGTATAAATCATACACAATTTCTGATCTTTTTGAAACGACATTCACGCTATTTTGCATTTTTTCTAATTGAGTTGATATATCAATTAGCAGTTGCTGTCCTTCGGAATAACGTGTTCTTTTCAACTGTACTACAGCATCCTCAATCGCTTCAAGTACTGTGTTCTCAATTTGTTCATTTCCACCGTCTTTTTCTTTAATCATGACGACATCATGTAATGAAAACAATTGCTTTATCGTTATTTGCTCTGGAAGCTTATATTTATCTATTGCAGTTTTAATCGTTTCGTAATATTGATCTAGTAAATGCCAGTCAACTTGAAGCGACCGCTCTACTAATTCATCACCTTCTATAGTAATAAATACTTCTATACGACCACGTTTTACATATGTAGAAATTAATTTTTTAATTTTTTTTTCTAATGCATATATGTATTTTGGCCCTTTAATGCTAACATCACTAAACCGATGATTTACTGATTTCATTTCAACAGTTACAGAATAATGCTCCAACTCAACTGTCGCTCTTCCAAAGCCAGTCATACTGTATACCATATAAACACACACCCATTTCAAGAGAACTTGTCTAAGCAAAGTTTAATGGTAGAGCTAGCCTCTATTCCACTATTTTACACATATAGATTCACGCATTAAGATAAAAAGGTAATAGAGTACACTCCATTACCAATTGTATTATATCATATAATTAAATTATTTTCTTGAAAAATGTGTAGTAGCAAGTAAAAAAGTTGGAATTGCAGATAATCCTAAAATTAGCAACCAATCGATTAACATGATTGAGGAAGTGTGAAAAATGACTTGTAGAGATGGTAAATAGATAACAACCATTAATAGTAAAATTGAAGATAGTACTGCAAACACTAGATAAATGTTTTCAAATGGCTTCCGTTCAAATATTGATCGTTCAGAACGACAATCAAATACATGAATTAATTGAGCCATGACTAACGTTGCAAAAGCAATTGATTGTGCATATTGTAATTCATTTGGATTACGGGAATATGTGATGATAAATGCTATTAAAGTAACTATCCCAATTAAAAAGCCTCTACTAATCACCTTCCATGCTAAACCTCTTGCAAAGACACCTTCAGTAGCACTTCTAGGTCTCCTTTTCATCACATTTTCTTCAGGCTGATCTAATCCGAGCGCCATAGCTGGTAAGCCGTCCGTTACTAAATTAACCCATAAAATTTGTATCGGAACTAACGGTAGCGGAAGGGCTAAAATCATAGCAAAAAGCATAACTAAAATTTCCCCTACATTGGAAGCTAGTAGATAACGTATAAACTTCCTAATGTTCTCATAAATATTTCTTCCTTCTTTTATCGCAGCTTTAATCGTTGCAAAGTTATCATCAACGAGAACTAAAGAGGAGGATTCTTTAGCTACATCTGTGCCGGTAATACCCATCGATATTCCAATATCGGCCGCTTTAATTGCTGGTGCATCATTTACTCCATCACCGGTCATAGCTACAATGTGACCTTGTTGTTGTAACGCTTTGACTATCTTCAGCTTATGCTCAGGAGATACACGAGCAAAAACATAGACATCATCAACAATTTCTTCTAATTCTTCAACGCTCATAGATGATAATGATGAGCCATCGAGGACTAAACCATGCTCAGGTAAAATATTAATCTGTTTTGCGATCGCTTGTGCAGTATTTACATGATCCCCTGTAATCATAATTGTTTTGATCCCTGCTTCATGACATTCCTTCACAGCCTGCTTCACTTCCGGACGAGGTGGATCAATCATTCCTTGTAACCCTATGAAAACTAAGTCTTTTTCCGCTTCAGTCTCCATACTTATTTTGTTATTTGAAGGGATTGGCTTGTAAGCTATCGCAATTGTTCTTAAAGCTTGATTGGCTAAACGCGCTATCGACTTTTCCACTTCATTACGATAATTGTTATTTAGTAGCTGTTTTTTATCATTCCACAAAATTGAATCACATTGTTTTAACAGGACGTCAGGAGCACCTTTTGTGATTACATATTGTTTTCCTTGTTTATCACTAGCAATAATAGACATCATTTTCCGAGAAGAATCAAATGGGAACTCTTTAATTATCTTAAACTCTTCTTGTAGTTGGTGCTTTGAAAGCTTCCCTTTCATCGCAGCTACAGCTAAAGCACCTTCAGTTGGATCACCATCAACAATAAATTGATTATCCTTCTCATTAATTTGAGCATGATTACATAATAATCCGAACGTAAGTAGTTGATAAAATGATTTGCTGGTTGTTGGGTCTACCTCTGTATCCCCATCAAAAAAACTGCCTTTAGGCTCATATCCTGTCCCTGTTACATTCCAGGTTCCCCCACCTGTCCACAAATGTGTAACTGTCATTTTATTTTGTGTTAACGTTCCAGTTTTGTCTGAGCAAATGACTGATGCACACCCTAAAGTTTCAATTGCAGGTAGTTTACGTACAATTGATTTCTGCTTTATCATCCGTTGAACCCCAAGAGATAATGCTACAGTTACGATTGCAGGTAGTCCTTCTGGAATAGCAGCTACAGCTAAGGATACTCCAGCCAAAAACATACTGTATAGATCGTGCCCTTGAAGCACACCAACAATTACAACAAGAAAAGTTAATATTAATGCAACACCAATTAAGATTTTTCCTAATTGTTCAAGGCGGCGTTGCAATGGTGTTTCAAGCGTTTGTTGCGACTGGAGTAAATTGGCAATCTTCCCCATTTCTGTTTTCATTCCAGTACCAATTACAATGCCAGTTCCACTGCCCCTTGTTACCATCGTTCCCATAAATGCCATGTTGCTTTTGTCACCTAGTGCAGTTTTTGAACCTAAAATTGGATTTATATCCTTCATAACTGGTACAGATTCTCCAGTTAGAGCAGATTCCTCTATTTCAAGACTGTTTGATTGTAATAACCTGACATCGGCACCAATCCGATCTCCGCTAACAAATTGGATTATATCCCCTGACACAAGTTCCTTAGATGGAATTCGACACCATTGTTTATTTCTTAACACATGTACTTGTGGGGCTGCTAACTCCTTCAGTGCCTCCATTGACCTCTCTGCTCTTCTTTCTTGATAATAACCAAGAAAACCATTAATTAAGACAATAGCAATGATTGCAATGGCATCAATATACTCACCTAACAATCCAGAGATAAAAGTAGCAATCAAAAGTATTAAAACCATAAAATCTTTAAATTGTGCTAAAAACAATAAAAAAGCAGAAGGTCGCTCGGCTTCATCCAATTCATTCAAACCACTTTTTTGTTGCCGTTGATTTACTTCTTGCTCAGTTAAGCCTGTTTCAGAGTTGGAATTCATCACTTTTTCCACTTCTTCTAAGCGCATTTCATGCCAGTTCATCCAACCTTCACCCCTTATACTATACGGTTATTTCAATTATCTCTAAGGACAGCTTATTCGCACTTGTCCAAAAAAATGCTATACTTTTCATGTTAATGAGTATTCAAATGATGGACAGGGTTTGTTTTCATAGCTAAGAAATTACGCAAAACAAAATTAGAAATAGAATTGGGTGAATGACAATGTCCTTTGATGGTCTGTTTACATATGCGATAACTAACGAATTACAACAATTATTATTAAATGGCCGTATTAGCCGTATTTATCAACCTTTTCAAAATGAATTAATACTACAAATTCGTTCGCAAGGAAAAAATCATAAGTTACTGATTTCTGCCCATCCCACATACGCGAGAATACATTTGACAGAAGAGCAATACAACAACCCACCTGAGCCACCGATGTTTTGTATGTTGCTAAGAAAGCATATAGAAGGTAGTATAATCCAAAGCATTCGGCAGGTTGGGCTTGATAGAATTATGATTATTGAATTAAAAGGGAAGAATGAAATAGGTGATGTTTCTCATAAACAATTAATTATTGAATTGATGGGAAGGCATAGTAACATTATTCTTGTTGATAAAGATGAGCAGGTGATTCTTGATTCCATTAAGCATATAACACCAGCCTTAAATCGTCACAGAACAATCTTACCTGGATTTGAGTATGTGGCACCACCGTCACAAGATAAGGAAAACCCTTTTTCAGTAACTGAAGATCGTATATTGAAAAAACTCGATTTTAACGCTGGTAAGCTTGATCAACAACTAGTTAATACGTTTGCTGGAGTTTCTCCCATGTTCGCTAAAGAAGTGATGTTACATGCTGGAATTGCAAACAGAAATTCATTACCTAAAGCGTTTATGACTCTCATATTAAAAGTGAAAAATATGGATATTTGCCCTCAAATAACAAGGGATGACTCGAAAGAGAGTTTTTATTTATTTCCCTTAGACCATATAAAGGGAGAGGTTAAAACATATTCATCACTCAGTACATTGCTCGATCGATACTACTATGGCAAGGCCGACCGAGAGAGGGTCAGGCAAAGAGCTGTAGACCTAGAGCGTTTTATTGATAATGAAAAAAAGAAAAACGAAAAAAAGATAAAAAAATTAACTAACTCATTAAATAAAGCCAAAAATGCTGATCAATATAAACTACTCGGTGAGTTGTTGACAGCGAATATATTTATGGTTAACCAAGGTGATAGTGAAGTTGACGTAGTGAACTATTATGACGAAAACGGAACTACTATAACAATACCTTTAGATCCAAGAAAAACACCTGCAGATAATGCCCAAAGCTACTACACTAAGTATCAAAAAGCAAAAAAATCCATAGCCTTCATTCATGAACAAATTAGCCATGCTGAGGAAGAAGTGATATATTTCGATTCACTTAAGCAACAAATTCAATCTGCAACTGCTAGCGATATCGAAGAAATCCGTGAAGAGCTTGTTGAAGGAAGATATATTAGATCTAAAAAGCACAAGGGCCAAAAGAAAAATAAACTAGACAAGCCCCAAATTGAACGTTATAAAGCAAGTGACGGGACAGAAATACTTGTGGGGAAAAACAATAAGCAGAATGATTATTTAACAAGTAAAGTCGCAAGAAAGGAAGAAGTATGGCTACACACAAAAGGTATACCAGGTTCACATGTTGTTATACGACATGACCAACCTTCCGATCAAACGATTTTAGAAGCAGCTAATCTCGCAGCATATTTTAGTAAAGCAAAGCATTCAAGTTCTGTACCTGTTGATTACACAAAAATTCGAAACGTGAAAAAACCAAATGGATCAAAACCAGGCTATGTTATTTATGACAACCAGCAAACGGTCTTTGTCACACCAGATGAAGATCTATTAATAACAATGAGGGTTTGACACTCCCACCCCTAAAGGAGCAAGCTGATAGTCTTACGGCATCAGTGGGATTCTCGAGTGATTAAACCGAAGTGCATTTCTGCTATCGGAGTATGACCTCGAGATTAGGGTATGCCATTACCCTTCCTAAGACAGTGCATATAGCATCTTAGGCTGATTGACTATTACCATCAATCACAGGTGCATAACGAATGTTCATTGCACCGACTCTATCTCGATGGGTTTCGAACCCACACGAACACTTATAGTTTCTGTCTTTAGCTTTATTTTGTTTCGAACAATTAGGGCAAGCTTGCGACGTATAAGCTGGATTGACATACTCGACTTTGATACCAACTAAATTCGCTTTATATTCAATGAATTGAGCCAAACGATAAAAAGACCATGTATGTAGATTCTTTTCGTTTTTACGGCTTGTTCTTGCCGTTTGCCTAATATTCGTTAATTGTTCTAAACGAATAACAGAAATTTGATTATCAATCGCAAAATTAACAATTGCGCGACTTATTTTGTGGTCTTGGTCTTTCATATATCGTTGTTCCTTATCATCGAGTTTGCGAATAGCTTGTAGTTTTTTAGCCTTACCCAAGCGTTGTCTGTTCTTTCTAAAATACCGTTTAACATACTTATTTTTTCTACCATTACCAAAGAATTTAGTTTTGTTGTTATCTGTTACAGCTACGGCAGGGACTTTCAACCCTAAATCAACGCCCATCACTTTTGTTCCATTCCTATATTCAGTAGGAATAGTGACAGAAATTTGGGCAATCCATTTGTTTGATTTTTTAGTGATACGAAGTGTGCCTAACTTATGTTTTAACAAGTCAAAGTTACGATTCTTTTTATCTACTAATAAAGCACGAACAGGGACTTTTTTAGATTTACCGTTCAACATTAATGGTAGATAAATATTTTCAAAATCGAATGAATAGTTTTGGTTATTCCATACACAAACAGGCTGTTTAAGAACAGGAATTATTTTATATTTACTTTTCTTTATCTTTGTAGAAAATACACTTTTCGCATCCTTAATAGCTTGGTTTTTTACAGCACTCGGTAGGATGGCATTTACGTGCTTACTTGTTTTCTTTGTACTTTTCTTTTCTTCTACCATTTCTGAAATGAGTGTATTAATTGCAGAAATATACTCATAGCTCATCTTGGTTAAAACATGGGCTTGTTCTTTTGTTGGAAGCAATTTAATTTTCACAGTGATTGTTTGTTTCACAGTCTCACCCCCTTGTTTTTTGTTGTTCAACGTATCTTTTAATCGTTTGACTTGATACATTTCCAGCAGTTGAAACGAAATAAGAACGTGTCCATAAGCTCGGCAAGTGTTGAAGATGAGGAAACTCCTTCCTCAATGTACTAGAAGTCACTCCTTTAATTTTTGCCATAATATCAGCAGGACTTAATGTCGGCAAAGCATTAAGAAATAAATGAGAGTGGTCTTTATCACATTCAATAGCAATAATTTGAATGTCCAATTCTTCACATATTTCTTGAACCAACTGCTTAAAACGTTCTTCAACCTTTGTTTGAAGGAATATCTTTCGCCTATACCGTGGGCAGAAAACAAAATGATAGTTAATTAATGAAACAGTAGTCTTGGTTCTTCTATATTCTTCCATAACATTAATTTATCAGTTTTAGTGTTTTACTGCAACAAAAAATGTAGGGAATTTCAGATACTTAATGTAGCAGAGGCTACACCGTATCTGATCTCACTACCATCCCACACCTTAAGGAGTGGGCTTTCCCGTTCGTGAAAATCTGTAAGTTTCTTTACCATTTTCTATAAGCACAAGGACATGCGTAGCATTCGAAGCCGTACCTTTTAGGTTTAAGGATTGAAACTAAACAAAAAAATTAGAAAATAGTAAACTTAGAAATAACAAAAGGGGGCCTGCGGCCCCCTCTACTTTTTTCATTTAGTTGCTTTCACATTAATTGTTACTCTTCGTTTTTTCATTAAAGCACGTATACATCCAGTGTTCTCATTCATACTGTCAGTAAACATAGCAACAATTTTTTCGAAAAGAACCTTACAATTAGACAGCTTTAGTTGATTTTGACTCATCAGCTTCGTGATTTTTGTATTCCTCTTCCCAAAAATCAGCACCTTCAATACCTAACTTGCTAGGGTTAAATACTGGATCCTTACCTGCTCTTTTCTGAGTTTCATAATCTTTAAGTACTCTTAACGCTGGTTTCGTCAACAGTAATATTGCTATTATATTTAACCATGCCATACTACCAACACCAACATCACCTAAGCCCCAAGCTAAATCTGCAGTTTTTACACTTCCATAAAAGACAACAAATAACAGCGCAACTTTTAATAAATATTCAGACCAAACCCGTCGCACTTTACGGTTAAGATACGCTAGGTTTGTTTCAGCCATATAGTAGTATGCCATAATTGTTGTAAAAGCGAAGAAGAGAAGTGAAATCGAAACAAACGGTGCTCCGAAGCCAGGTATTTGTGATTCTATTGCTTGTTGTGTATATACTGGTCCTGGTTCTACATCTGCTAAATTATTGACAATCGGCGCTTCCCCTTCTGGTGTAACATTATACATACCAGTAATAATAATCATAAATGCCGTTGCTGAGCATACAAACAACGTGTCTATGTATACTGAGAACGCCTGAACAAGTCCTTGTTTTGCAGGGTGTGAAACTTCAGCTGCTGCTGCTGCATGAGGTCCCGTACCTTGACCAGCCTCATTAGAGTAAATACCTCGTTTGACTCCCCATGCAATAGCTGCACCTAAAATACCACCAAAAGTAGCATCTGTCCCAAAAGCACTGCTAAAGATAAGACTAAACACTTCAGGAACCTGTGAGATGTTTGTAATTAAGATGTACATAGAAACTAAAATATACCCTATAGCCATAAATGGTACAACTACTTGAGCAACATTGACAATACGTTTAATTCCACCGAAAATAATTAACGCTAGGAATACAACTAAAAACACACCTGTAATCGTAGGGTTTATCCCAAATGCATTATCCATTCCTGCCGCTATACTGTTAGCTTGTACACCTGGTAAAAGCATTCCAGTTGCAATAACAGTAACAAGCGCAAATAAAATTGCGTACCATTTTATTTTAAGACCTTTTTCGATATAGAACGCTGGTCCACCACGATATTCACCATCTTGTTTTGTTTTAAAAACTTGCCCCAAAGATGATTCTACGAAAGCGGAGCCTGCACCTAAAAAGGCAATTAGCCACATCCAGAACACTGCTCCAGGCCCTCCATATGCTATCGCAGAAGCAACACCAGCAATATTCCCGGTACCTACGCGCCCAGATAAAGATAGTGCTAACGCTTGGAAGGATGATACTCCTGATTTGGAGCTTTTTCCCTCAAACATTAATTTAATCATTTCTTTAAAGTATCTGACTTGAACAAATCTCGTAGCAATCGTAAAGAATAAGCCTGCTCCTAAACATAAATAAATCAGATAATTACTCCAAATATGATCATTTAGCCATCCTACAACACTTGTCATTACATTTTATCCCCCTTGTTTTTTAGTTTAGTAGAATAATAATAAAGTTTTATTCAAAAATCTTTGCAATGAAGATTTTTATAACTAAGTAGTGTATTAGTATGATTATTCATAATTCTCAGTTTATCAAAAACAATAGGGATATTTATTCATATAATAACATTATTATTCAAATTGTAAGAAGTGTCAAATAAAAGAAAATTTTGACTATTATTAGATATTCATCCATGTTTCGTCTTGAGGATTTTCACTCCATTTCAACAGTTTCGAAATATCTTCTTGAGTTATATACCCGTTCTTAGCAGCTACTTCAGTTAAAGCCGCAAAATCTGTTAACGAATAAGCTCTTACATTAGCTTCATCTAATTTTTGTTGACCTGCAAGCAGTCCATACGTAAAAATTGAAGCGATTCCTAACACATTACAGCCTTCTGCTCTAAGTGCCTCAACAACTGTTAACGCGCTTCCTCCAGTAGAGATTAAATCTTCAACCACGACAACATTTTGGCCTTCAGACACGACACCTTCTATTTGGTTTCCTTTCCCATGGCCTTTGGCCTTACCTCGAACGTAGCACATAGGTAGATTCATTCTTTCACTTACCAAAGCAGCATGTGCAATGCCGCCTGTAGCTGCACCAGCTATGACATCTGTTTCAGGGAAATGTTCTTTAATTAATTCTACTAAACCGTCCGCTATATCTGTTCGAACACGAGGATAAGATAACGTTAAGCGATTATCACAGTAGATCGGTGATTTCATTCCTGAAGACCATGTAAAAGGATTATTTGGTTGTAAAAAAACCGCTTTAATTTCTAATAAATGTTCAGCTATTTTTGCTTTCATATGGAGGCTCCTTCCCATTCTGCTTTCATTTTTTTATATGCTGCTATCGGATCTTGCGCTTTCGTAATACTTCTCCCGACGACTATAGCGGTGGAACCTAACTGGCGAGCCTTTTCTGGAGTTGCAATACGGACTTGATCGTCTTGATTGTCTGTTAATTGACGAATGCCTGGTGTTACAGTAGCAAACCCTTTTCCTAGTTCTTTCTGAATCATCGGTACTTCTAGAGTTGAACAAACAATACCATCTAACCCACTTTGTTTTGCGTTACTTGCATAATGAAGCACAACATTATCAAGTGAATGATCAATAAGTAGTTGCTCACTTAACATTTGTTGTGAGGTGCTGGTCAGTTGTGTAACAGCAATACAACTCGGACGATCATTCCCAGAAGGCGTACCCGCTTCAAGACCTTCCATCGCCGCTTCCATCATTTGCTTCCCACCAGCAGCATGAACATTGATAATATCGACACCTAATCGTGCGATTCCTTTCATGGCAGACTTTACTGTATTAGGAATATCATGTAGTTTTAAATCTAAAAAGATGTTGTGACCGGCATTTTTTAACTGTGAAACAATTTGAGGACCTTCCTGATAGAAAAGTTCCATACCTACCTTGAGATAAAGGTTTTCACCATGAAAATTCACTAAAAATTGATTTACTTGCTCCTGTTCTGCAAAATCAAGAGCAATGATTAATGGTCTTTTCACGCTCTTTCCAGCTCCTTCCTATGCAGTCTGATATATGATCAATACCAAGCTTATCAAGTAATAATGGCAGTTCTTCAATGATATTTGGACATACGAATGGATCCACGAAATTTGCTGTTCCTACAGCGACAGCACTTGCACCTGCATATAAATATTCAATAACGTCCTCAGCTGTTTGCACTCCTCCCATCCCAATGATTGGTATGGAGACCTTTTGACTCACTTCGTAAATCATTCTAATTGCAACAGGTTTAATCGCTGGCCCAGACAACCCACCTGTACGATTCGCTAAAATTGGCTTAGCCGTTCTTAGGTCAAGACGCATCCCTAAAAGTGTATTAATCATCGTTAAGCCATCAGCTCCGGCTTCTTCAACTGCTGTTGCCATATCAACGATATTCGCTACATTCGGTGAAAGCTTCACATATACTGGCACAGTAGATACTTCTTTTACTTGTTTTGTTAAATCATGCGCAACCTCAGGTATTGTTCCAAATGCTATGCCACCAGTTTTCACATTTGGGCAAGAAATATTCAGCTCCAGCGCATGAACATTTTTCGCTTTAGATATCTCTTGAGCAACTTCAACATAGTCTTCGACTTGTGAACCTGCTACATTCGCAATAATTGGGACATCATATTGTTCCAACCATGGTAATTCCTCAGCTAACACTTTTTCAAGCCCTGGATTCTGTAAGCCTATGGCATTTAACATGCCTGCTGAAGTTTCAGCGACACGTGGAGTAGAATTACCAAAGCGTGGCTCGAGTGTAGTTGCTTTAATCATTATCGCTCCAAGGTTACTTAAATCATATAGATTTGCATATTCCTTACCAAAGCCAAAGCAACCGGAAGCTGGCATAATTGGATTTTTCAACTTCAGTCCTGGTAACTCTATGTTAAGTCGATTCATAATACCACCTCTCCAACCTTAAACACTGGACCATCGCTACAAACCTTCTTGTACGATGTACCTTCAGGATCTTCTTGTGTATGACAAACGCATGCAAAACATGCACCGATCCCACAGCCCATACGTTCTTCAAGAGAAATAAAGGCCTTCTTATCTTGATAGCGGTCTTCTATCACTTTTAACATTGGGGTAGGACCACATGAGAAAAGAACATCAAAAGATAATTGATATTGATCGATTACATCAGTCACAAAACCTTTTATACCTAACGATCCATCTACCGTTGCAATATGTGTTGAGCCAAGCTCTGAAAACTGCTGTTCATAAAAAGCTACCTGTTTATCTTGAAAACCTAAAACATGTATAACCTTCACACCTTTTGCAACGAGTTGCTTTGAAAGCTCATATAATGGTGGAACTCCGATACCGCCACCTACTAATAGAGCTGTGTTTCCTCGTTTAGTTTCGTTAATTGGGAAACCATTGCCCAATGGCCCTAATACATTGACTGTCCCATTGTTTATTCTAGAAAGGACTCGTGTGCCGAGTCCTTCCTTACGATAAATCATTGTAAATTGGCTATTCTTTTTATCAACATTCGCAATACTAATTGGACGACGTAGCAAAGGCTCTGCCCCTTCTGAAACTTTAATATGCACGAACTGTCCTGGCTCTCCCATTTGTGTTACTAGTTCACCTTGTAATACCAATTCAAAAATATCTTGTGCAATTTCTCTTTGAGAAACTACCTGCATGTCCTCTTGCATTATCATGAATGTGTCACCTCTTTAGCTTGCTCAAATTGAGGCATCGCTTCTGCTGAAAATGTCATCGACTCGAGAACACGTAATATTGCTTGTGCTGTGTCAAGACTTGTCAAGCATGGTACATTATTTTCAACTGATTCCCTTCTAATTCTAAAACCGTCTCGAGCAGGCTGCTTACCTTTCGTTAATGTGTTAATGACAAACTGGGCTTTTCCTTGTCTAATAACATCAAGCAAATTAGGTTTATCTGTTCCGATTTTGTTAACGACAGTCACAGGAATATTTTCTTTTGCTAGAAAATCAGCAGTACCACTTGTCGCTAATACTTGATAACCTATACGGTGAAATCTTTTAGCGATCATTAAAGCTTCTTCTTTATCTTTATCTGCTACAGTTAGAAGGACCGAACCAAATTGTTGGACTCTCATACCAGCTGCAACAAGCCCTTTATACAAAGCTTTTTCTAATGTATTGTCTTTACCCATTACTTCTCCAGTTGACTTCATTTCTGGTCCTAATGTAATATCAACGCGACGTAATTTCGCAAACGAAAAGACTGGTACTTTTACAAATACCCCTTTGCTTTCCTCATGTAAACCAGTTGAATAACCAAGCTGTTCTAGTTTCGCACCTAGTATTACTTTTGTTGCGATATTAGCCATAGGCACACCTGTGATTTTACTTAAAAACGGTACCGTACGACTTGATCGTGGATTTACTTCTATGACGTATACATCTTGCTTATACACGATAAATTGGATATTCAGTAGCCCGACGATGTTTAAACCTTTAGCCAGTGACGTTGTATAATCAACTATTTTCTGTTTTACATCAGACGATAATGTTTGTGGTGGATACACAGCGATCGAGTCACCTGAGTGTACACCAGCTCGTTCAATATGTTCCATAATGCCAGGAATGTATACACTTTCCCCATCAGAAATCGCGTCAACCTCTATTTCTTTACCAATCATATACCTATCAATTAGTACTGGATGCTGTGGATTTACTTTGACAGCATTTTTCATGTAATGAAGCAGCTCTTCCTTTTTATATACAATTTCCATTGCTCTTCCACCTAAAACGTAAGATGGACGAACAAGTACTGGATAACCGATTCTGTCAGCTACTTGTACAGCTTCCTCTACAGAAGTAGCCGTTTTTCCTTTAGGTTGTGGTATACCTAACTGTGTTATTGTATGTTCAAACTTATCTCGATCTTCAGCGCGATCCAAGTCTTCAAGAGATGTTCCTAAAATTTTCACTCCACGTTCTGCAAGTTCATTCGCTAAATTAATCGCTGTTTGTCCGCCAAACTGGACAACAACACCGATAGGCTTCTCTAAATCAATAATATGCATGACATCTTCAATCGTTAACGGTTCGAAATAGAGCTTATCTGATACACTAAAATCTGTTGAAACCGTTTCTGGGTTGTTATTAATTATGATTGATTCATATCCTGCTTCTTTAATAGCCCAAACTGAATGAACTGTTGCGTAATCAAATTCCACACCTTGTCCGATACGTATAGGACCAGAACCTAAAACAACCACGCTCTCTTTCTCAGAAACAATTGATTCATTTTCTTCCTCATATGTTCCATAATAATATGGTGTTGTTGATTCAAATTCTGCAGCGCATGTATCAACCATTTTATATACAGGAATGATGTTCGACTGTTTTCTAAATTCATATACTTGATGTTCTGTTTGATTCCATAGTTTAGCGATTGTTATGTCTGCAAAGCCCAGCTCTTTTGCTTCATGTAACACGTCTTTATCACCGATGTTATTCTGCAAAACAGATTCAAAACGAACGATGTTTTGAAATTTTTGTAAGAAAAATAAGTCAATTGCACTCCATTCATGGAGCTGCTCAATTGTAATACCACGACGGAGTGCCTCTCCTACATAAAATAACCGCTCATCGCCAGCCTTACGGATGCGTTTTTCAATCGTTTTATCACTATGAGTACTTGCTTCATCTAGCTCTAGATGAAATACATCAGCTTCTAGTGAACGAACAGCTTTTAAGATCGATTCTTCAAAGTTTCTACCGATTGCCATTACTTCCCCAGTAGCTTTCATTTGTGTGCCAAGATGACGATTCGCTGATTCAAATTTATCGAATGGCCATCTTGGAATTTTTGAAACGATATAATCTAACGCTGGTTCAAAACAAGCATAGGTTTTCCCAGTAACAGGGTTAATCATTTCATCCAATGTTAGTCCAACTGCTATTTTTGCAGCTAGTTTAGCAATCGGATAGCCAGTTGCTTTTGATGCCAATGCGGATGAGCGACTTACACGAGGGTTTACCTCGATGATAAAATAGTCAAAGCTGTGCGGGTCTATAGCAAGCTGAACATTACATCCACCTTCAATTTTTAACGCACGAATAATTTTTAAAGAAGTATTCCGTAACAATTGATACTCACGATCACTAAGAGTTTGGCTTGGCGCTACAACAATAGAGTCCCCTGTATGAATGCCGACTGGGTCAATATTTTCCATATTACATACTACGATGGCATTATCATTTGAATCACGCATTACTTCATATTCGATTTCTTTAAAGCCTGCAATACTTCTTTCCAGTAAACATTGATTAACTGGACTCATCTTTATACCGCTAGATACGATTTCATGGAGCTCTTCCTCGTTATGACAAATACCTCCGCCAGTGCCACCTAACGTATATGCGGGTCTAACGATGATTGGATAGCCTACTTCTTCAACAAAACTTTGCGCCTCTTCAAGTGTATGAATAATTTCACTTTGTGGTACAGGCTCATTTAATTCATTCATTAGATTACGAAACAGTTCACGATCTTCTGCTTTTTCAATAGCATCCAGTTTTGTACCTAATATCTCAACATTGCATTCTTCTAACACACCTGACTTTGAGAGCTCAACAGCTAAGTTTAAGCCAGTTTGTCCCCCTAATGTTGGTACTAATGCATCCGGTCTTTCTTTGCGAATAATTCTACTCACAAATTCGGGAGTAAGTGGTTCAATGTAAACTTTATCTGCAATTTCTGTGTCGGTCATGATTGTAGCTGGATTAGAGTTAACTAAGATAACACGGTATCCTTCCTCTTTTAAGGCTAGACAAGCTTGCGTTCCTGCATAATCAAATTCTGCTGCTTGTCCAATAATGATCGGTCCTGATCCAATTACTAAAATCGTCTCAATGTCTACACGTTTTGGCATACTTTTTCTCCCTCTCTCTTGTATGTTTCAATTAGGCTCATAAATTCATCGAATAAACCGTTCGCATCTTCTGGACCCGGTGAAGCTTCAGGGTGATATTGAACTGTAAAAGCTGGATAATCTTGATGAGCTAAGCCTTCTATTGTTCCATCATTTAAAGCAATGTGAGTAACATTTAATTTTGTATTTGAAATTGACTGTTCATTTACTGTATATCCATGGTTTTGTGAAGTAATATCTACTTTTCCAGTTTCAAGATTTTTAACTGGATGATTCGATCCACGATGACCAAACTTCATTTTTTCTGTGCTTGCTCCACAAGCTAGAGCAAATAATTGATGCCCTAAACAAATTCCAAATAGCGGTACTTTGCCGATAATGCCGTTAATCATATCGATTGCTTCAGGTACATCCATCGGGTCTCCTGGTCCATTACTTAACATGACACCATCAGGGCTAAGTCTTAATATCTCTTCAGCTGTAACATTATACGGAACGACAATTACATCACAATTACGATTGTTTAATTCTCGTAAAATCCCATGTTTCATCCCATAATCCACTAATACGACCTTATAACCACGGCCTGGGCTAGGGTATGGACTTTTCGTTGATACCTTCTGTACTTGATTTGTAGGAAGTGTAGTTGAAGATAAACGCTTGATCATTTCAGCTACATCAACGTCCATGGAGCAAATAGCACCTTTTAAAGCTCCATGATGACGAATAATTCTCGTTAGTTTCCTAGTATCTATTCCTGCTATCCCTGGAATGTTTTGCTCTTTAAAAAATTCATTTATTGTATATTGATTTCTCCAGTTAGAAGGATGTTCACTAAATTCTTTCACAATGAACCCGTTTATCGCAGGAGTAATTGACTCAAAATCATCTCGATTTATGCCATAATTTCCGATTAAAGGGTAAGTCAAAGTTACGATTTGGCCACAATATGATGGATCTGAAAGTATCTCTTGATATCCTGTCATACCTGTATTAAAAACTACCTCACCAACCGTATCTTTCTCACTACCAAATGCTTTTCCAACAAACACTGTTCCATCTTCTAAAATTAATTGTCGTTTCATATAAGAATTCATCCCTTCTGCCATACAATTTTTCCGTTAACTAATGTCATTACAGGCCAACCTTTACAAGTCCATTCAGCAAATGGCGTATTTTTCCCTTTTGAAGCAAATGTTTCAGGGTCAATTGTTTGTTCCAATTCAAGATCTATAATTGTTAAATCTGCATGGGATCCTACTTGTAAGCTTCCAAACGGAAGATTAAACACTTCTGCTGGCTTTTTAGTTAAATAATTTATTAGCTCCTCTAAGGTAATAATGCCTTTTTCAACAAAATGTGTATAAAGAAGCGGAAACGCTGTTTCTAGACCTACAATTCCAAATGGTGCAAGCTCCATTCCTTCTGATTTTTCTTCTGCAGTGTGAGGAGCATGATCTGTAGCAATAAAATCTATTGTCCCATCTAACAATCCTTCAATTAATGCTTCTTTATCAGCCTTTGATCTAAGTGGTGGGTTCATTTTATAATTTGAATCTAGCCCTGGGATATCGTCATCTGTTAACAGTAGATGATGTGGAGTCACTTCGGCTGTAACATTAATTCCAGCGCGTTTCGCATCTCTAACTACTCTTACTGATTCCTTTGTACTAATATGACAAACGTGATAATGACAATTCGCTGCCTCTGCTAATAGTACGTCCCTCGCAATATGAACTGATTCACATACTGACGGAATGCCATTCAAGTGATGTTTTGCTGAAAAATCTCCTTCGTGCACAGCACCTTTATTAATCAACGTATTTTCCTCACAATGCGCAACGATCGACATATTTAAATCGGCTGCCCTTTTCATTGCCTCAAGCATCTTATGTGCTGATTGCACCCCTACTCCGTCATCTGTGAAGGCAAATGCGCCTGCCTCTTTTAGCTGTTCAAAATCCGTTAGCTCCTCTCCAAGCTGACGAGTTGTTATAGCTGCGTACGGTAAGACACGGACATGTGCTGTTTCTTCGATTCGTTTTTGGAGCCAATTCATTTGATCTTTCGTATCAGGAACAGGACGGGTATTAGGCATCGCTGCAATCGTCGTAAACCCACCTTTAGCTGCTGCTAACGAACCTGTCTCAATTGTTTCTTTATGTTCACCACCAGGCTCACGCAAATGTACATGTAAGTCAACAAATCCTGGTGATATGACCTTACCCTTAACATCAATCACCTGTGTATTTGTCGTATCAATACCCTCGCCAATTTCCACGATTTTCCCATCTTCAATTTTTAAATTTATCGATTCTAATGCCCCATTTTCGTTGAACCACTTACCATTAGTTAGTACAATACTCATTTGTTAATCCCCCTTGTACAGATTGTAATGCTCTTTGAATAACAGCCATACGAATATATACACCATTTTCCATTTGCTTAAAGATTCTAGATCGACCACATTCCACTAATTCACTAGCTATTTCCACTCCACGGTTCACTGGGGCTGGATGTAAAATAATACTATGTGCTTGCATTTGCTTTTCTCTCTCAATTGTTAATCCGTAAGATTCATGATAGCTTTGTGAAGCATGATCATTTCCTTCTTGATGACGTTCATGTTGAATACGTAATAGCATCAATACATCACTTGTCTGTACCGCCTCATCTATGTCAACATACTTACCAAATTGATTCGTTTCATCTCGCCATTCATCTGGTGCAGAGAACATCACATTAGCTCCAAGTCTTGTTAATACTTCAGAGTTAGAACGTGCTACACGACTATGACGAATATCGCCAATGATCGCAACTTTCAACCCTTTAAATGTTCCAAACTCCTCTTTAATCGTGTATAAATCAAGCAATGATTGTGTTGGATGATGACCACATCCATCGCCTGCATTAATGATAGGGATGCTGATTTTTTTACGTAATTCATCATAATATTGGTCTTCTTCGTGTCTAATGACAACCGCATTTGCTCCAATTGCTTGTAACGTTCTCACAGTATCGTATAAGCTTTCGCCTTTTTGGACACTTGTGTTTGACGCATCGAAATTTAACACATGCGCTCCAAGCTTTTTCTCTGCTACTTCAAAGCTAAACTTCGTTCTTGTGCTAGGTTCGTAAAACAAATTAGCAATAAATTTGTTCTGCGCAATATCAGTCCATTCACCACTAGAAAACCGATGCGCATCTTGCAATATCATTTCAATATCATTCGTTGATAGCTCATTCATCGCGAGTAAATGTTTCATATTATGATCCCCTTTTTGGTTTTTAGTGTTACATTTATTTAAGAAAAAACACCCTACAAATTTGTGTAGGGTGTTTGAAAGACATTTCAGTGTTATGATACGATCATGATTCATTTTGCGTATCAAATACACTTATTACCTTACACCCTTACTAGTCTCACAGGACTCATTTAAAAGGTTTAGCCGCTTATTTGTTGCTTATCTTCCGATAGTTCAAACATTTCATTAGTACCATAACTAGACTCTTTGCCAGGTAGTATAAGATGAAGTATAACACCACAAATTGCTGCTAATGCCATACCAGCAATTTGCAACTGATCTGTAACTTGAACAAAAGCTCCACCAACACCGATGACAATAATAACTGACGAAATGATTAAGTTTCTTGTATTTCCTAAATCAACTTTATTATCTATTAACATACGTAAGCCTGATGATGCAATAATTCCAAATAATAATATTGATACACCGCCCATGACAGGAGATGGAATTGAACCAATCAATGCTGTTATTTTACCGATAAATCCAAAACATATTGCAAACACGGCTGCGCCTCCGATAACAAATACACTGAACACTTTCGTAATTGCTAAGACACCTATATTTTCTCCGTAAGTAGTATTATGAGGCCCCCCTAATGTTGCTGCAATCATTGTTGCAATACCATCACCTAAGATTGAGCGATGGAGCCCAGGTTTTTCTATAAAATTCCGCCCTACAACTTTACTTAAGACCATCTGATCACCGATATGCTCTGCAATTGTTACTATAGCGACTGGAACCATGATAAGAGCAATTTCCCAGTCTAAGCTTGGTGTATAGTTTACAAAGGGAATATAGAAATCTGGCACTTCGAAGAGCTTTGCTTCACGAATCGGAGTGAGATCAACAATGCCCATAAAAAATGCATATGTGTACCCGCCAACAATACCTATTAAAATGGGAATGAGTCCAAAGAAGCCTTTTAAAAACACTGAACAAATAATTGTTAATGCGAGTGTCACTATAGCCACTGAGAAATACGTTGGATTGTAAATTAACTCGTTTGATGGTGCACCTGCATTTTCATACATTGCCATTCCAACAGCAACATTCGCTAAGCCTAGACCTATTACAATGATCACAGGACCTACAACTACAGGTGGTAAGATGCGCATAATCCACTTCAAACCAAAACCTTTAATAAGTAAAGCTACAATCCCATAGACGACACCTGCTAAAAAACTTCCTAACATTGCAGCCTGTGGACCTCCGGCTGTTTTTGCTAAAATAATAGGTACAATAAATGCGAATGAGGAGCCTAAATATGCAGGTATTTGACCTCTAGTTATTAATAAGTAGGCTAGAGTTCCGAGACCACTTGAAACAAGTGCTACTCCAGGACTTAAATCGACTAAAAAGGGAACTAGTATTGTAGCTCCAAACATTGCAAATAAGTGTTGGATACTAAATATAATCCATTTACTTAAGGGTGGGACTTCATGTACATTAAGAGTTACATCCTTTTGCTTCATCTCCAACTTTGTCTCCTCCTCTGTAAAACACTCACTAGAAAAATCCATATAAAAACCCTCTTTGTTTTATATACAAAGAGGGTGTGCAAACTACTCAAGTATCCACATACTTGAGGTTGTACCCTCTTAGTTATCTCACAGGATAACCTTAAAAAGGGGATTAAATTTCATAAATACCTACTTGATCAACTTGATCAACTTCTTCTAATTTAACGACTATTTTTTCGGCATTAGAAGTTGGAATGTTTTTACCTACAAAATCTGCTCTTATCGGTAGCTCTCTATGGCCTCGATCAACTAAGACTGCCAATTGTATTTGAGCTGGCCTACCTACATCGATTAACGCGTCCATTGCTGCACGAACTGTGCGTCCAGTAAACAACACATCATCGACTAATATTACCTTTTTATTTGTAATATCTATCGGTAAATGAGAACCTTTCACAAGCGGTTCTTTATTCGATGTCGTGTTTGTTAGATCATCTCTATATAATGTGATATCTAGTTCACCTATTGCGATTTTGTCTCCTTCGATTTGCTCAATCTTTTCTGCCAACCTATTAACAAGATATATACCCCGAGTTTTAATTCCAACGAGGACACAATCCTTGATACCTTTGTTCTTTTCAATAATCTCATGTGCAATACGAGTTAGTGCTCTGCGAATAGCTTGATTATCCAATACTACAGCTTTTTGCATCGTTATCACCTCTGATTATAAATGGTGGTCAACAGCATAAAAAAATCCTCACACCTGTGGCGAGAGGATTCATAATTGTAGCGCTACTACAATTATTCTTAAATAAAATTCCGTATCCTTCTCAGCCTCACGGGACTGGGTTAAAGATCTAGTATGCAACTACATTTAGAATATATTAACGGTTAGGTAATGTCAATATTATTTTTTAATCTCATTTAATACTGTGACAAATTCTGAAGGCAAAGGAGCTTCAAATTCCATATATTTATTCGTTCTAGGATGATCAAAACCTAGAATTGCCGCATGAAGTACTTGTCCATTTGTTTTTATTGTTTTCTTTGGACCATATTTTGGGTCTCCAACTAGAGGGTAGCCAATATATTTCATATGAACACGAATCTGGTGGGTTCTTCCTGTTTCAAGTTGGCATTCAATTAGAGTGTAATTATTAAATCTTTCAAGTACTTTAAAGTGCGTAACTGCATCTTTTGAATGCTCGTCAGTTACTGTCATACTTTGGCGATCACGTTTATCTCGTCCAATTGGTGCATCAATCGTTCCCTTATCATGAGGAATAACACCATGAACGATCGCCTTGTATTTACGTGTGACAGTTTTATTTACTAACTGATTGACTAATGATTCATGGGCTATATCATTTTTGGCTACCATTAAAAGCCCTGATGTATCTTTATCAATTCTATGAACAATTCCTGGCCTTAGCACCCCGTTAATACCAGACAAATCTGTACAATGTGCTAAAAGTCCATTTACTAATGTACCTTCCATATGTCCTGGTGCAGGGTGAACAACCATTCCACTATCCTTATTAACTACGATTACATCTGCATCCTCATAGTAAATATCTAATTCCATATCCTGTGGAATCACATCTAGTTCTTCAGCTGCTGGTACAATTATTTTCACAGCGTCCTCTATATTACATTTATAATTAGGTTTAACATTCTTGTCATTAACCGTAATATTTCCAGCTTTAATCCATTGCTGTACTTGAGAACGAGACCATTCATTTTCATGCTCTGAAATTACTTTGTCAAGCCTTTCGTTACGCTGTTCATTCGTTACAATTAACTCAATAACATCCATTAATTTTTCTCCTTCTCTCGTCCATCTAGTAGTGTATGGATAATTACCAGTATGACTCCAACAACTAATGCAGCATCTGCAATATTAAAGATTGGGTAATCATAACTAAAAATATTCGTAAAATTAATAAAATCAACAACTTCTTTTCTAAACAGACGGTCAATAAAATTACCGACGGCTCCTCCAAGCATTAATGCTAGTGCAACACGTATCAACACCTGTGTTTGAGGGAGTTTTTTCATATAATAAATAATACCAATGATGACAATCGTTGTGACAATATAAAAGAACCAAAGCTGTCCTTCCAATATACCCCAAGCCGCTCCTCTATTACGATGTGAAGTTATGTATAAAAAATTTTCTATAACTGGTAGATGATCACCATACTCCATTTTTGTAACAATCATCCACTTTGTTACTTGGTCCATTAAAATAACGATTAATGCTAAGATATAATAATACACAGAAGTACCTCCATGAAATATAATGTACTTCTGCATTTTAGCATATTGTCTTGAAAAGAAACAACGAATTCATAATAATATATTCACCAATAATGCTATTGTTAAAATAATACGGTTATATTTTAATGTATATAATTGTTTGGATAATTTACTTCATCAATTGTTCTAACAGTCGGGAAGATTCGCAGTTTGTCTAGGGGGATTCTTTTACCTGTTGATTCGCATAAGCCATAAAGGCCTAAATCAATTTTCGCTAATGCTCTATTTACATCATCTAGGTCTTCTTTGACATAATGAATAATCTCCATATGTTTCTCATCATTTAATGTACATTCGTCATCTTTATCTACTTGCCCTAACCTTGTTTCTAGTTCCAACTTTGCAAGCTCTAATTCTGCTTTTATCTCTGCTGTTTGTTCATACATACATAAACCTCCTAAGATACGAAGCAGTTGTTATTGATGACAATAGTATATGCTTATTTACAACATATCCTGTAAACTACATTTTTCCATTACATTAACGGACAACAAAGAAAACCTTAGCAGATAAAACACTGCTAAGGTTGTTCATTTATTCAGTATAATGTTCCTTAACTACCGTCGCGCACCTTGAGCATATCGTTGGATGATCTTTATCCTCACCTACTGTTTGTGAAACAACCCAACAGCGTTCACACGTCTCTCCTTCAGCTGGTGATACAACAATTGCAGTCTGATCAATTTTTTGTGCATTCGCAGGTGCATCTTCTAGCATTCCTGCAATGTTAAATCCTGAAACGATAAATAGTTGCTTCACATCTTCTTCAATGGCATTTAAGAGATGTTTAGTATCATCAGTAGTATATAATGCAATATGAGCATTTAATGATTTACCTATCACTTTTTCATTCCGAGCCACTTCTAATGCCTTTAACACATCGTCACGAAGAGACATAAATGCATCCCATTTCTCTTCAATTTGTGTAGCATTTTGTAATTCCATTGCTTCAGGCATGTCGACTAACTGCACACTTTGCTCTGATACTGTATTAATATGCGACCATACCTCGTCTGCTGTATGAGGTAGTATAGGTGCTACAAGCTTCGTAAGTGCTAATAAAGACTCATACATAACTGTTTGAATTGCACGACGGTTCATATCATTTGGTGCATCAATGTATAAAATATCCTTAGCAAAATCTAAATAGAATGAACTTAAATCAATCGTACAAAAATTATGAACATCGTGGAAAATACTCGCAAATTCATATGTTTCATAAGATTTCTTTACTTTGTTAATGATTTTGTTGAGTTTAATGAGCATATATCGATCAACTTCTCTTAAATCTTCATATGCCACTGTGTCTTTAGTTGGTTCAAAATCGAATAGATTCCCTAATAAGAAGCGGAATGTATTACGAATTTTGCGATATACTTCAGCTACTTGCTTTAATATAGCATCTGAGATGCGAACGTCTGATTGATAATCAACTGAAGCTACCCATAAGCGTAAAATATCGCCACCTAATTGTTTCATAACTTTCTCTGGAACGACAACATTCCCGATAGACTTACTCATTTTTCTACCTTCTCCATCAAGCACAAAGCCGTGGCTCAATACACCTTTATATGGAGCATGTCCAGTAACCGCAACAGATGTAGATAAGGAAGAATTAAACCAACCGCGATATTGGTCAGACCCTTCTAAATACAAATCTGCTGGACGTTGTAGGTCGTCTCTTTCGAGAAGAACGGCTTGATGAGAAGATCCTGAATCAAACCATACATCCATAATGTCTTGTTCCTTTGAAAACTTTCCATTTGGACTAGAAGGATGTGAAAAGCCTTCTGGGAGCAAGCCTTTTGCATCTTGTTCAAACCAAATATTTGAGCCGTGCTCTCTAAATAGGTCAGATACATGATTAATCGTTTCATCTGTAATAATAGGCTCTCCGTTCTCCCCATAGAACACAGGAATAGGTACACCCCAGGCACGTTGTCTAGAAATACACCAATCCCCACGATCTCTCACCATGTTATGCAAGCGGGTTTCGCCCCATTCCGGCACCCATTTTGTTTCTTTTACTGAGTTAAGTAAATCTTCTCGTATTTTATCTATTGAAGCAAACCATTGCGCTGTCGCTCTAAATATTGTAGGCTTTTTAGTTCTCCAGTCATGTGGATATGAATGCGTGATAAAATTAAGTTTGAGTAGAGCTCCAACTTCCTCTAATTTCTCAGTAATTGGCTTATTCGCTTGATCATAGAACAACCCTTCAAATCCTGGTGCCTCAGCAGTCATATAACCCATTTCATTTACAGGGCAAAGCACATCTAAACCGTATTTTTTTCCTACGATAAAGTCATCTTCCCCATGACCAGGTGCAGTATGGACACATCCAGTACCTGCATCTGTCGTTACATGATCTCCTAACATGACAAGACTATCACGCTCATAAAACGGATGTGCAGCAACGACATTCTCTAAAAGATGTCCTTTTATGGATTTTACTGTTGTCGTATTCTCCCAGCCAATTTCATTTTGTACAACTTCTAGTAAATCAGTTGCAATAACAAATTTTTGTCCATCTGCTTGAACAATACTATAATCAAGATCAGGATGAACAGTTATGCCAAGATTTGCAGGAAGAGTCCAAGGTGTCGTTGTCCAAATAATTATTTTTTCATCCCCTTGGAGTACCCCTTTCCCATGTTTTACTTCAAATGCTACATAAATAGAAGGTGATCTTTTATCTTTATATTCAATCTCAGCTTCTGCAAGAGCTGATTCACTTGATGGTGACCAATTGACAGGTTTTAAGCCTTTATAAATTAGGCCCTTTTTAGCCATTTCGCCAAATACTTTAATTTGTTGTGCTTCATACGCAGGCTCTAATGTAATATACGGATTTTCCCAATCTCCACGAACACCTAAGCGTTTAAATTGCTCGCGTTGATTATTGATTTGTTTATACGCATATTCTTCACAAAGCTTACGAAATTCAGCAATACTCATTTCCTTACGTTTTATTTTTTTATTTTTTGTTAGGGCGGTTTCTATAGGTAAACCATGTGTATCCCAACCTGGTACATATGGCGCATTATAACCGCTCATTGATTTGTAACGTACGATAAAATCTTTTAATATTTTGTTTAAAGCATGCCCCATATGAATATCACCATTTGCATATGGAGGGCCGTCATGTAGAACATATAATGGTCTATCTTTTGTCCGTTCTTGAACCATTTCATATATATGTTGCTCATCCCATTGCTGTTGAATTTGTGGCTCTCGATTCGGAAGATTTCCACGCATTGGAAAGCTTGTTTTCGGCATAAGTAATGTATCTTTATACTCCATTTTCCATTCCTCCAAAACTAACATAAAATAATTATCAAAAAGCTGTTTTCCATATGTAACTGTTTTTCGCTATAAAAGCATACAACTAGCAATCGTTGTGATACCTTGTGTTCTTTAGTATGCACAATACATTACATAGATGGCTTTTTTATTAAGAAGCTGTTTCCACATTAATTGTTGCTTTTCGTAATAAGAGCTATAGTGAAAATAACTAACGTAAATAACACCTTATCTTCTCTTCAGACTATAAAAATCATATCAGCCACATTAGTTAATCAAATTTAAGTAACAATAGGCAACAAAGTTAACGAAAAAAGCCTTATAATAACACCAAGTAACGGATCAGAGCCTAAAAAAAGACCTTCTCATCCCTAAATAGGGACGAGAAGGTCTCCCGCGGTACCACCCTTGTAGACTGTTACTTGTTATAATACAAAAAACAATTAGTCCGCTTTCTATTCGTAACGTGAATAAACGCCATTGCTTACTTTATAATTTCAGCTAGGAACTCAAGGGTGATGTTCATTCCTTTTGTTTATATCGAGCTTCCACCGTCCTCGATTCGCTTTTTATAATAAACTCGTTAAAGAATTACTGTCCCTATCATCGTCTACATTTAAAGTTATGACACATATTTAGAAATTATATGCTATCGTGCTTCAGTTAGTCAAGTCCAGTTTTCCTATTTCACAACCGATTGTGGATCTTCTTCATACTCCATTAGGCTATCCCAATCGTTATGTTGAAGCATATCAAGTTGAGCTTCTATGAGCATTTTAAAACGATTTCTAAATACTTTTGATTGCTTCTTCAATTCCTCTATTTCCAAGGTAATCTTACGAGACTTAGAAAGTGATTCATTAATTATTCTATCAGCATTCTTTTCAGCTTCCTTAATAATTAACTTTGCTTCCTTTTCAGCATTTCTTTTAACTTCCTCTGCTGTCTCTTGAGCAATAATGATTGATTTATTAAGTGTTTCTTCAATGCTTGTAAAATGGTTTATTCTCTCAGTTAAATCTGTAACCTTGTCTTCTAACTCTTTTTTTTGTCTAATTACAATTTCATAATCTTTAATAACCTGATCTAAAAATTCATTTACTTCATCTTCATCATAACCTCGGAATCCTTTACTAAATTCCTTATTATGAATATCTAATGGTGTTAAAGGCACATGTGCCACCTCCACAAAATCGTATGTATGTTTTATGACGAAAAACTCTTGTTATACACTACGTAAATGTTTTTTTAAGTTATTCGACATATTATTAATAATTCCTGCTCTTATCGCAATTTATTTTTGTATTCCCACAACAATTCGCCATTTTTCTTTTTTTGTCTTACCTTCAATTGACAAAAGCTTCCCTCTACCAACTCCACGTACAGAGATGATATCCCCTTCTTTACATTCAAATGAAGTTTGCTCGATCATTTTCCAATTCATGCGAACAAGACCATTTTTAATAAGCTGTTGAGCTTTTTGTCTAGAAATTGAGAATATTGTTGCGATCATAATATCTAGCCGAAGTGAGGATGCAGTGACTACATTTTCTCTCCACAATTCCTTACGGTTTACTATGCTTGAAAAATTAATTCTTTTAACTGAGACTTTACTCTTACCAACTGATTGGAGATTCAACTGTATATAGTTTTCGACCTCTTCTGCGACGATGAATTGAACAACACGATCCTGTATCATTACATCACCAAATTTAGCTCTTCTCATCCCTAGCCCCATTAGCGAACCTAACATTTGTGGATGTTCAATCGTTACAAATTTTTCAGGGTATCCAAGTTCAAAAATAGCAAGCTTGAAGTCATCATTACTAGGAACATAATAATCAGGATAGATAAGCGCCCTCTTTCTTTCGGTCCACTCAGCACCACCAAATAATTGCACGTGAACATCTTGATTCTCGCCTACAATAGATTTCGTAATTTCTTGTTCTCTAGGGTCTAAAAAGTCTGTAAGTTTGTAGCTATACGTATTTTGAACTGTATTCTTCCAATCTATCACCTGGTCTATAAAATTGTGCTCCTCTTTGCGAAAATGTTGGTAAATATTCATGTGCAACTCAGTCCTTATCTTGCGTAAGAAAAAGGAATCTAAGAAAGATTCCTTACATCTATACTGCTATATTAAAGTAAAAAAGAGCTAAATAAAAATTGTAAACCATAACTTGCATACCGCAATACAAGAATTGCAACGATTGGTGATATATCAATCATACCAAGAGGTGGGATTATTTTTCTAAATGGTTCTAAATAGGGTTCACAAATAGAAGTTAAAACTTGACCGATACTTGTTTCTTTTGCATTTGGAAACCAAGACATTAATATGTAAATAAAAAGAGCATAAAAATATATATCTACTGCAAATAAAATAATACTAAGTAATAGTTCCATATAAGTTTACCACCTCTGTCCTAAAGAGTCTTCATCAATTGACAACTCAGAAATTGTTCCAGAAACATCAACATTGTCAGGTGTACATAGAAAAATATTAGATCCTACCTTTTGTATATCCCCACCGAGAGCATACACTGTCCCACTTAAAAAATCAACAATTCTTTTTGCTTGGTCATGCTGGTTTCGTTGTAAATTTACTACAACAGAACGTCTATTTTTTAATTGATCAGCTATATCTTGAACTTCACTATACGCTCTTGGTTCAATTAATACGACTTTAGAAGATTTTTGTACGCTTTGTAAACTCACAATATTTTGTTTCTGATTAGCTTTTGGCTGCTTTGATACGTCTATTTCATCATCATGCTCATATTCTTCTTGCTCATCAACATAATCATATTCATCTTCAAGTGCAAAAAAGTTCTTAAACTTTGACATTATGCTCATATTGACACTCCCCTCTCACCTCGTGAACTAGCCTTTTAGACGATAATCCATATAAGCTT
This sequence comes from Nanhaiella sioensis, assembly GCF_046557775.1. Taxonomy (NCBI): domain Bacteria; kingdom Bacillati; phylum Bacillota; class Bacilli; order Caryophanales; family Bacillaceae; genus Nanhaiella; species Nanhaiella sioensis. Next base: position 3,819,863 of record NZ_JBKAEG010000001.1, on the reverse strand, counting down.
CCAAAATCAAACCTTTTGCTAAATACAAAAGTACTCCTCACTGTGCTCTTAATCACTGCTCATTGCCAACTAAAGAAGAACCTATACGTAAATATGTTGCCCCTTCTTCGATCGCAATTTCGTAATCATTTGACATACCCATTGATAGATCTAAACAAGGTGCATATGCTAAGGAAAGAGCTTGTACTTGTTGTTGAAGTTCTTTTAATTTATTAAAGCACAAACGAATGATTGAAACATCATCTGTATGTGGTGCCATTGTCATCAGTCCAACGATGGAAACATTTGAAAAATCTTTTATTTTTTCAATAAATGGTAATACTTCATCGGGAGACATACCATGTTTTGAGCCCTCGCCTGAAGTGTTCACCTGGATGAAACATTTAATTGGCTTTGTAGCCCGCTTTTGAATTTCTTCAGCTAACGAAAGTCTGTCTAAAGAATGGATGTAGTCAACCTTATTAATAATATTCTTTACCTTTCTCGTTTGTAACGTCCCAATAAAATGCCAGGTAACCTTTGCTCCAATTTGTTCCCATTTATCGTTGAAACCTTGATCTCTGTTCTCACCAAAATGAGTAATTCCTGCTTGTATGGCTTCTTCGACCCGTTCAACAGTTACATATTTCGTCACCGCTATGATATTTATATCATTCCTGTCACGATTAACTTTTGCAGACGCTTCGGTTATTTTTTCTTCAATAATAGCTAAATTTACCTCAACAGACAATCTGACATTATACCTCCTTCATACCAATAAAGCTCATCATTCTACCAGTCTTACCATTGTCCCGTCTGTAAGAATAAAATAACTCTTCTTGACAACTCGTACAATAATTTGAAACTTCAATATTGTCAACTAGTATACCAGCTTCAACCAATAATTGTTGGTTTAATTGTTTTAAATCTAAACTATATTCTCCATTACCAATAAAAGTATAAGGAAGGAGATCATGATTTTGTAAGATAGCATCTACTTGCTTAATTACACGTTCATCCACTTTATAGCAGCAACTTCCTATTGAAGGTCCAATAGCAACATAAATGTCATTTCTTTTAACTTCTTCATTTTCAGTCCATTGCTGTACCATCTTCCCAACAATATTTTTCACTGAACCTTTCCATCCTGCATGTGCCACGCCTATTATATCCTTATTGTTAGCCCGAAAATAAATAGGGACACAATCTGCATAGCATAATGTTAACAATATACCGGCATCAGTAGTATATAAGCCGTCTGTACCATCTATAGATGTAGAATAGGAGTAGATGCCTTTCCCTATATCCTTCTTTGTTACTTTAGTAATGGTATGATCATGAATTTGTTCAGCACATACCCAGTTTTCAATAGGGAAATTAATTAGTTTTGCTACCGCCTCTCTATTTTTTACCACCGTATCAGGTTTATCATTAACATGTAAACCTGTATTTAACGTCTCATACGGATATTTACTATATCCACCATTTTTCGTTGTAAACCCGGCTACTACTTTAGAATTAAAAACATGCCATGGTAAATAAAGAATTTCTTCATGTTCGATTTGTTGAAAAGGTTCGTACATAACAGTCAGTCCTCACTATGAGCCTCATTACTTTTGTTTATTTTAACACAAATTGTTGTATTTCGTTAGTTTTGTTTTCACAACGTTTTACATATTTTGTATTCTTACTCTATCAGCTTAGCTGCTTCGTGTGATTGATATCTAACTAAAATAACATCCTTACCAACTTTCACAATATTTGCCCACGGTATTACTACTTCTTCCTCTCGTCCAAAAAACCCTAAAACTTTGCCATTAGCAAAAATAACAATTGACTCTATTTCTCCTGTATTTAAATTTATATCGATATCACCAATATGGCCTAAATTTGTACCATCAGCTACATTAACTACACTTTTTGCTTGAAATTCAGAGATTTTTACCATAAAAAACTCTCCCCTGTCTTCTTATTCTGGCATTCCACAAAAATTAACACCCCTTAATAGTCAATATATGTGTAAACTACTATAGTTCATGAGCAATTTTTTGTTGAACAATTAGATGACATCAAAATGTGGAATTTTTTTCATACGCTTTTGTTAATACATTTGAAGAGTTAGTGCCTGTTCTCCGACAATAGAGATTTAAAGAAGAAGGATGCTACTACCGCTCGTAGTTTTTTGAGAGCTTATTAATTCTAAAAAGAAAAAAAATGCCACGAACGTATGATATATACGTGTTCAACTCCTATTACGAAAAGCAACCTTACGTAAAAAAGAGCTGTTCTTTATTGAACAGCCCTTTGACATCAGCTTTGAATATTCTTATTCATTTGCTTTATTGCTGCTTTTTCTAATCTTGATACTTGTGCTTGAGAAATTCCTATTTCCTCAGCAACTTCCATTTGGGTTTTGCCTTGAAAAAAACGTTTCCTTAAAATGAGCTTTTCTCGGTCATTTAATCTTCGCATACCTTCCTTTAAAGCTATTTCTTCAATCCATTGTGAATCTTTATTTTTTTCATCACTTAGCTGATCCATTACAAAGATTGGATCCCCTCCATCATTATAAATTGGTTCAAATAATGATACTGGGTCTTGTATTGCATCAAGAGCAAACACTATTTCCTCATAAGGAACTTCTAACACTTTGGATATTTCCTCTGCTGTAGGCTCTTTCGATGTCTTCCCCATTAATTCTTCCCTTACTTGTAACGCTTTATATGCAATATCGCGTAATGAACGTGAAACTCTAATTGGATTATTATCACGTAAATATCTCCGAATTTCACCTATGATCATCGGCACAGCATATGTGGAAAATTTAACGTTTTGACCTAAATCAAAGTTGTCGATGGACTTCATTAACCCGATGCAACCAACCTGGAATAGGTCGTCTACATATTCTCCTCTATTGTTGAATCTTTGAATAACACTTAATACAAGTCGCAAGTTCCCATTAACTAATTTTTCACGAGCTTGTATGTCCCCACTTTGCATTAAACGGAATAGTTCTCTCATCTCTACATTTTTTAGTACTGGAAGCTTTGACGTATCAACGCCACAAATTTCAACTTTATTTCTAGTCAATTCTTTCCCCCCTAACAGGAGTAGATGTCCTAAGTTAAGTATCTCCTTAGGAGGGAAAAATATGCACAACGTTCATATTGAAGAAAAAAAGTAATGATCGAAAATGCTTAAACCATTTTATTAAACTCTTTTCTAAGCCTCTTTATAATTCTTTTCTCTAGTCGAGATATATATGATTGAGAAATTCCTAACATATCAGCAACATCCTTTTGTGTTTTTTCTTCACCACCTATAAGTCCGAACCTAAGCTCCATAATCTGTTTTTCACGATCATTTAACTGATGTAAAGCTTTCAGCAATAATTTTCGGTCTACATTTGCCTCCAAATTCTTCGTGATAACATCGTCTTCAGTTCCTAATACATCTGATAACAACAGTTCATTTCCATCCCAGTCAATATTGAGGGGTTCGTCAAATGATACTTCAGAGCGTATTTTATTATTTCTTCTTAAATACATCAAAATTTCATTTTCAATACATCTTGATGCGTATGTAGCTAGCTTAATTTTTTTCTCTGGATTAAAAGTATTTACAGCTTTAATTAAACCTATCGTACCGATACTAATTAAATCCTCAATATTAATTCCTGTATTTTCGAATTTTCTAGCAATGTAAACGACTAAACGAAGGTTTCTTTCAATTAGAATAGATCTAGCAGCTTTATCGCCTTTCGTAAGTTTTTGCAATAAGAGCCCTTCCTCTTCTTTTGATAATGGGGGCGGCAAAGCTTCACTTCCGCCTATATAATAAATCTCATCAGTTTTGATACCAAGTTTCATTAATAATTTGTACCAATAATATGTAAAACGAACAGTCATATTTCTCAAAATTGTTCCTCCTTCAATTTTTACAGGGATATAGATCAAGGTCATACTAGGCTGATTGTACTGAGGATGATTGGATCATCTTAGGATGAACGATACATTGATACTCATCATCACTTGAAAGTTTGACATGATTTAAGGCAATGAGCCCTTTATTCACGTCTAACCAATTATTTTCATAACGAAGTGAAATATTATCTGGTTTGATTGCTAATAGTATTTGATGATCTTGTCCTACACCTCTATATGGAATTAGTCGAAGTCGTTTTTCCCATTGAGGATCATCAACAGTCATCTCATTCATTAACATATCAACGTTTTTTGATAGTTCAATAATTCCTGTAGGGACATGTTCAACTAAACATGTACTATCGATAATCATTACTGGTGACCGAGAAATTGGATCGTATAGCTGATTACCACTATCAATTAATCCCTTAATGGTTATTTTGATATTGGTGATAACTATAGTAACATCAATAATTTCCTCGTATTTCAGCTTATTACTTTTAATCCCATCAATTTGCGACCTTGAAAAATACCATAAAGATGGAAACGCAATAATTACAAATACCCAACTAACTGGATCACCGTATCCAGTTGACGTCGTAAGAAAGATACCATTATTTATGTTAAATTCCTTTTGTAATAAATAATGGAAAGCAATAATACCACCTCCGACTACAAACGTTGCGAAATAAAAAGTGCAAAGATTCTTGATAAAATAAGAAAAACGCTTGTATCCAAAAGCAGCCCAAATGATAATCAGTGAAAATAAAAATTTGATTAATGGATTGGATACAAAAGAAGCTAGTGGAGAAACGATTAATAGAACGAGAGATGAGCCTATTAACGAGCCAACCACAAGTCGCCAAAACTTAATTTTTCTCTTTAGAATTACTGCAGTTAGAAGCAGTAATGAACCATCAAATAACAAATTAAGAAACCATATAATGTCAATATAAATAGACACTCAAGTTCCCCTTCCTTGTAGCTCCTTCGTTAGTATATTTATTTGAAACTAGTATATATATAATGTGTTGTGATGTCTGTCAATCTTTGTAGGAATTAATGAGGAATTTTTTGTTGGATTTAAGCTTATATTGTCAAACAACTGACGAATCTAGAAGCAATCACTTTTTAATGTGAGGATCTTTTCTTAAACTTTGTTGCAATCCTATTTAAATAGCACATCTATTTAGATTTTTCACACTATCATTACCATGATAAATAAGAAAAAAACATCGCACGATAGTAAACTTATTTACACCTTGCGCCAATTACAACACTCTAAGTGAAACCTAATATAAAAAAGCACGAATCAATAAATACGATTCATGCTCTCTCTTAGAAGTATAAAATATAAAGTTGTTAGCGTCTGCGGTTTCGATTACGTAAAAATGTAGGGATGTCTAATGTGTCCTCAGTCTGCTGAGGATTATAGTTCGATACATTTTCGCTTTCCTTTTCACGGCTAGTTGCTGCAGTTGCTTTTTGGGTATTCGCACCTACTGATTGACGAATTTGTCTACCTTGAGGAATTTCGGTTTCGTTAAATCCTGTGGCAATCACCGTTACTACTATTTCGTCTTTTAAGCTCTCATTGATTACTGAGCCAAAAATCATATTAACTTCTTGATCTGATGCAGAAGCTACAATATCAGCCGCTTCTTGTACTTCGTATAAGCTTAAGTTCATGCCACCAGTTATATTCATTAGGACTCCTTGAGCACCATCAATAGGAATTTCAAGTAATGGACTTGAAATAGCCTTCTTTGCAGCTTCAGCTGCACGGTTTTCACCTGTTGCGATACCGATACCCATTAATGCTGAACCCCTGTTTGACATTATTGTCTTAACATCAGCAAAATCAAGGTTTATTAAACCTGGCGTTGCGATTAAGTCCGAAATACCTTGTACACCTTGACGTAATACATTGTCAGCCTCACGGAATGCTTCTAACATTGGTGTGTTTTTATCAACGATTTCTAACAATCTATCATTCGGGATAACAATCAAAGTATCTACAGAGTCTTTCATTGCTGCAATACCGCCGCCAGCTTGAGTAGATCTCTTTCTACCCTCAAATGTAAAAGGACGTGTTACAACTCCTACAGTCAATGCGCCTAAATCTTTTGCAATTTGGGCTATAACAGGTGCTGCACCAGTCCCAGTACCTCCACCCATTCCTGCTGTAACAAAAACCATATCAGCTCCGTTTAACACTTCTTCTAGCTGTTCTTTACTTTCTTCAGCTGCTTTTTTTCCTACTTCAGGATTTGCGCCTGCTCCAAGACCTCGAGTTAACTTTGCCCCGATTTGCATTTTAATCTCTGCTTTTGAAAGATTTAGCGCTTGTGCATCAGTATTTACAGCTATAAATTCAACACCTTGAACTCCATGCTCAATCATTCGATTTACGGCGTTATTTCCTCCACCACCGACACCGATTACTTTTATTGTCGCTAATTGATCAAGATTTGTCTCAAAATCTAACATCACAAATCCTCCTAATTTATCGATTTACTAAGAAGTTTTCATCCTGTTATTCCCAAAATAACCCGAAAAATTTCTTGACTTTTTCACTCAGATTTTCTTCATTTTTTTGCTTAGACTTTTGCTTTAACTGCTGAGGTTTCTTTGCTACTCTTTTTTCTGCTAGATCTATAGGGCGATTTTCCTCAACAATACTTTTCCCTTGAAGCTTGGCATTTCTATATGCAAATTGAATTAATCCTACTCCGGTAGTATATTGAGGTTCTCTTACACCAATGTAATCAGGAATTGCTACCCTCACGTTATTTGCTAAAATTTGTTGTGCCAATTCCAATGATCCAGAAATATTAACAGCACCACCAGTAAGTACATAACCTCCAGGCAATTCACGAATTCCTAATTGTCTTACTTCATTTTTAATCATGTCAAACATTTCTTCAAATCTAGCTTCAATAATGTCTGAGATTATTAGTTGATTATATTGTTCTTCTTTATCACTACCAATAATCGGAACATTAAATGTTTCTTCTTCTGAGGCTGTATCATAAAAAGCATGTCCATACTTTGTTTTTATCTTTTCAGCGTCATCAGTAGAGGTTCTTAAACCAATAGAAAGGTCCTTTGTTATATTATCCCCTCCTATCGGTAAAACCGTTGTGGCTTTTAAATGTCCATTTTCAAAAAAAGCTATAGTTGTGGAGCCGCCACCGATATCAACTAGGGCTACACCAAACTCCATTTCATCCCGAGATAAAGAGATAGAACCCGCAGCGAGTGGTTGTAAACAAATAGCCGTTATTTCTAAACCTGCACGCTCTACACATCTAAGTAAATTATGTAATATCGTCTTTGATCCAGTAACAATGGTTCCTTCCATTTCAAGACGGACTCCTAACATTCCTCTCGGGTCGTTAATTTCATCAAGCCCATCGACGATAAATTGTTTTGGAATGACATCTATAATTTCTCTCTCTGGAGGGATTGATACAACTTGCGCTGCCTCAATGACTCTAGCTACATCTTGGTCATTAATTTCCCTATTTTCACTCGATACAGCTACAACACCGTGTGCATCTTGTAATTGCACACTATTAGCAGACACACCCACAACAACGCTTTGGATGGGAATACCAACCATTCTTTCGGCTTGTTCTATTGCCTTTTTAATAGAATGAACGGTTTCGTCTATATCAACAATTGAACCTTTTCTTAATCCATGAGAATTAACATTACCTACCCCAATAACATTTAAAGTATCATTTGCCATTTCACCTATGATCACTTTAACATTGGATGTACCGATGTCAAGACTAACAAAAACTTCATTGCTGTTCATTCTTTGGCACCTCCTTTTTCAAACATAAATAATAACTGTTCATGTTGAGCATATGTCCTTTATTAATCCATTCAATAAATGGTACATCAAACTTTACAAATCAATCTTCAAAGAAAGTTTAAAGGTCTGGGAAAATTGAACTCGAACAAGGTGTGCTGTGCACGTTTGCAATTGACGTGGTAGACACGATAGTGAGCCGCCTTTCTGTATCCTTACGTATGGCTTTATATGCAGTCTACAAATGAAGCAAAGGTCAGAAAGACTACTTGATACAAGGCAACAATAGCGCCTTTCATGAACTTGAGCCTTACTCTAGCCTTCAAGGCTTCACCGCCTTGTTCTTCTCAGTCCTTTTTATCCTCCCTATTGAACACATTCTTATATGGAAAATATTCAACAAATCCTATCTATTCCCTTTAATAAAAATTAATTTTTTTCAGTTTTTTTGTGAGTAATCTTCCATTTAGACAATAAAGTTCGTCTAATCACTGCAATATTTTGAAACAATCTTACCCCAAATGCAAATACTGCCGCTAAATACAAGTCTACACCAAGATGAACACCTAGAAAAGCCAAACTTGTAGCTAAAAGTAGATTAAAGATAAAACCGGACACAAAGACTTTCTCATCGTATACATTTTGTAAGTGTGCTCGGATTCCTCCAAAGAGCGTATCTAACGCTGCAAGTATAGCAATTGATAAATAATTAGAATATTCATCTGGTATGCGTATATCTGTTAGCAAACCTAGTGTTATTCCAAGAATTAAGCCGACAAGTGGAAGCCACATACTATTTCTCCTCCTCTTCGGCATTTACAGGCTTCATATTTTTGATACGAGGTATTTCTGAAAAAGCCGGTACTTCAATCGATGCTAATGGATCAGAAATCACAACTTGTAAATTATCATAAACGAAAGCATCAATCATGCTAGAGACCTGTAATCTGTTATATAATTTTTCTGCTCCTTCTTCACTCTTAGCAATTACTTTAATTTCAAATGGAAATCTATTAAGAGGATACCCATCTATTTTTGTGATGCCATTAATGTCTCTAATAACTGTAGTATTTATTACCCGTTGTTCAGCTATAGAAATATTTACTGCGTTATATTGATTTAATTCATTAATCAACCTTTTTAATAGTTCTGGCGATACTGTATGAACACGTTCACCTGGCATGATTTCATCGAAAAACGGCTTCACTGTCAAAATAACACCTGGTCCACTTACATCAGTTAAACCAGCCTTTACTTTTAACTCGTCTAACGTTTCTTTAAGTACCGCATCATCTTGTCGCTCTGTTTTATATTTCTCCAACTTATCGTTATAATTTGAAATCTCTTGATGTAACTGAAATGTAAGCTCTTGCTCTTTCTTAATATCCTCACGAATTTCCCAAGTATCCCTTGTATCACGGACAACAGGCTTGTTAATACTTTGAAATTGAACTGCAATCATAAATCCAATAACTATTGTGATTATTGTTATTGAGATAACTTTTTTGTTGCCCAATGAAAATCACCTGACCTTAATAATTGCCTGTTTTCGCATGGTTATTACCTGTCTTATTTTGGCACCCACTTTGTATAATCATTAGCAACAAATTATAAAAAATAGCCTAATAACACAACTATTGTGCACTTACACCTAAAAGGGGTTCAAACATGATATTTTCCTTTTTGTCTATATTTACAAAAATATTATCACTCACTAATTGATCGTAAATACCACCAATAATATAAAGAGCTTCATAAAGCGTGTTTGCTTCTCCAATAGCTGTAATGACAAATGGTTCAGCATGTTGATTACCATCCACTTCAATAACAGGTCCATTACATAATATATACGAATTTCGAGAAATTCTTTGTCCGTTGATCGCAATTGCTGAAGCACCTGAAATGAGTAATTCATTAATTACTTTAAATACATGCCCTTCATGAACTATGTAATTATTCACGTTCTCTTCATCAGGTACATATTCGGCATCCGACAAAGTAACTTCAATACCTTCACCTTGCACATCGATTTCTCCAACAAACATTCTATACTTTTCCACATCTTCAACTAAATTAAAATAAATACCTTCCTGTTTAGCTAATTCCTCTTCGTATTCCCTTACTTCATCTTGCTTTTCTTTAATTGTATTAAATAATTCTCGGTTTTTTTCCTCTAGTGCTATCAATTGTTCTCGATATCTAAAGTCTCTCTCCCACTGCTTGTCCGATATACGAGGAGTACCATTGTTACTTGTAGTAACATGATAAGAAAATGCGATAAGAAAACCGATAACTAAAGAAACAAAGGATAAGATGACATGTTTACCCCTGATTTTCACTCTCCTGCTCCTCCTCTGGCTGGTTGTATGGTGAAAAGAAACTCCCAACTTCAATGTCAATAATCCCCTTCACTGAAGGGTCAAGGTGATTTACAATTGATGGATAAAAAGCCATTTTCCTAGAGAAATTTGTTATTGTACCACTTACCTCAAACCCGTCATTCATATAAAGGGTAATATGCAATGGGTCTGATGGTGTTGGTGTATGATGAATTTCTGAAATTGAATTGCTCACTTCATCAGATAACTGAACTAATTCTTCTATCATCCTGTCAACATCATCACTGTTCGACCAATTTACAAATACAGGAGCATCTGGGGATGATACAGATTGTTTTTCATCAGTAAGGGATTTACCATTTTCTAGAATCGGATAAAAGCGACTTTCGTTTAACATGTAACCGATCCGCTTTGTTTCTGTGACTAATATAAGTACTTTGTTTGGAAATTGCTTTTGAACAGATACATCTGCTATTTCTTCATGTGCAGAAATGGACTGTGTTATGCTGCTTTCATTGACGCTCCAAAAGCTATTTTTTGTCGAAACGCCACTCAAATCAATGATTTCTTCAGTTGAAACATGGTGATTCCCACTTACTGATATTGAAGAAACTTTACTTAAGGGGGACTGAAAATACACAATTGTAATGATCATAAGAAAAAAAAATAGAATATAATAAATAAGCCTTCTATTTACCTTTTGTTTTCGTTGCTGTTTTAGCTTGGGAACCCGATCTTCAAGTACAACAACTTTTTCTTTCCCCAAAAAAAGTCACCCCGATCTATATTAAAAGCTCATTTCATGATTTTGTTACTCATGTTACTATGTAAGAACAGAAAATAGTGGTTTTATGCAATCGCATCGTTAAAGAAGAAAATGCTAATTAAACTCTAGTTGTAGGCGTGGTAATTTCTTAAGCCAAAAAACAACGATTTGAAAACAGCTAATGTTAAGAAAAATTTTCGCAACGTCATTACCAACAGGGTTGGATAAGAGAAACAAAACGGCATAGGTTATATATGCCGTTTAACATTTTCAATAGTTTGTATTGTTAATTATTATATCACAATATATACTTGAAATCAGAGAAAAAACATGCTACTTTTTTCCTATTATTTCAACTTCTGTCTTCATTTCAATATCGTAAAGATCGTATATTGTTCGTTTAACATGTTGTATTAAATTCAATACATCCTCTGCTTTTGCCTTACCAGTGTTAACGATAAAGTTAGCATGTTGTTCAGAGATTTGCGCACCACCTATTGCATGCCCTTTTAGGCCAGCAACTTCTATTAGTTGTCCTGCATAATTTGGTAGAGGGTTTCTAAAAACACTTCCACAGTTAGGGAAATGAAATGGTTGTGTATCACGTCGATAATCTTTGTTTTTTTGCATCTCAGCGACAATAAGTTCACGGTCACCTGACTCAAAAGTGAACTGGGCTTCCACACAAATTCCCGGGCGCTTACTTTGCAAAATAGAAGTTCGATAGGAAAATTCCAACTCTTCACATGATAACCATTCAATTGTACCGTCTTCAAACAGTATGCGCGCTCTTAAGAGTATTTTCGAAATATCAGATCCGTGTGCACCAGCATTCATATAAACGGCACCACCAATTGAACCTGGTATACCTCCTGCAAACTCTAAACCTGATAGACCCTTTTTACTAATGATGGTAGCTAGTTTTATAATAGAATAACCTGCTCCAACAGTAACCTTTGTAACATCTATATCCAAATGATCAAGGCCTTCTCCAAGCTTTATTACTACTCCTTCGATTCCCAAATCTGAGACCAATAAATTTGATCCCCTACCAATTGCTCGCCATGTTACTCCATATTTCTTTACTATTTCCATCGTTTTGTATAAAGCTGGTATGTCTTTTGGCTCGACAAATAAGTCTACTGGCCCCCCAATTTTTATTGTCGTATGATTAGCAAGCGGTTCATTTAACCGAACTTTTCCGACATTTTCATGAAGCAACTCCGCAGCTATTTTTTCCATCTTGGCAACCTCCTTCTGTACTAGTGAATACTACTACGTGCTTATAAACTAGCTTGATATGATTAAGTTCATTGAATATATTGTAGAATTTCGTATATACATCTATACAATTAGTCCTTTCTCTTGGTTGTTTTCGCATTGATTGTAGTTTTTCGTACTAAGAAATAAACACGTACACAACTAGAGTTCGTGGATTTTTTCTTCTGTACAGCAATTAACTAACAGTATAAAACCATTGTTTATAGTACTAATTTGATAACAATTGCAACAATGTTTACGAAAAGAGGCTATCAACCTCAGCGCTCTTTTAATTCTATTACAGCAGCAACAAAGTTTGTTATAAAGAGCCTATAATACTTTATTATACAGTTTCGTAACACCACCTGAAACAACAAGTTTTCGTTTATTTATGAAACATAATGACCCCTATTACACTATTTTATAATAAAGCTTTTTTTCGAATGAGCTAAGTGCAAATATAACTACCGTTCTTGGCATCTTTTTTTCTCTAAAGACTGTAAAAATTATGTATTAGCATCTGTTACTCACGTAGGTGAAAAAGCAAAACTGTTTACAAAAAGAGCCTATAATAAAATACGAGAAACCCCGTTATATTAACAGGGTCTCTTGAAAAAATCTATTGTTAACGTCTACTCTTCGAACGTATACACTAATACCTTGAATGCTTACTCACATTAAGTAAGACACCGATAGCCATTAGCATTAAAGTTAGTGAAGAGCCACCGTAGCTTAAAAACGGCAATGTAATCCCAGTAACAGGCATTAGACCGGTTACAACACCAATATTAATAATAACTTGTAGAGCTATCATGGAGATAATTCCTATCGCAAGGAAGCTACCAAATAAGTCAGGTGCACCAAGCGCTATTCTAATACCTCTCCATAATAAGAGACTGAAAAGCAAAATGACAAATGACGCTCCAATAAAACCAAGCTCTTCAGATATAATAGCAAAAATAAAATCCGTCTGTGGTTCAGGTAGATAAAAGAATTTTTGACGACTTTGCCCTAAGCCTAAGCCAAATAACCCCCCTGGACCTATTGCATATAGTGACTGGATGATTTGAAAACCGGTACCTTGTGGGTCTTGCCATGGATCAATAAAAGAAGTAATTCTATTCATGCGGTAAGGTGCTGATATAATCAATCCAGCAAAACCTGCAATTCCTAACAAGCCAAGCCAAACGAAATGACTGATCCGAGCTCCAGCTACATAAATGATAACGATACAAGTCCCTAACATCACAGTCCCTGTTCCCAAATCAGGCTGAAGCATAATTAAAGCAAAGGCACTAAAAACTAAGGTCAGCGATGGTAAAAGGCCTCTTTTAAAAGAAGTAATCTCCTTCTGATTTTCGGAAAGATATTTTGCTAGAAATGCAATCATTGCTAATTTAGTGAACTCTGAAGGTTGAATTGAAAACGCTCCAACACCGATCCAACTCTGTGACCCATTTCTTTCAACACCAACACCAGGAATTAATACGACTATGAGTAGCAAAAAGCAGAAAAGTAAAATGACTTTTGCCCACTTACGCCATGTCCAATAGTCAATACTCATGAGGAAGAACATCGCTATCACACCAATACCAGCAAATAATAGCTGCCGTTTAGCGAAAAAAAATGAGTCATTAAACTTATATTCTGCCCAAATTGCACTGGCGCTGTATACCATGATTAGACCTACTGCTAATAATGACAAAGTTACAAGAATTAAAATAAAATCCGGAGTAGCTTTTTTGGGGGACAATAGAAACACCTCAACGTCCTAAATTAAGAGCGGCCAAGCCCTTAGTTAAGCATATGCACTGCGTCTATAAAAATGTCTCCTCTTTCCTCAAATGTTGTATATTGATCCCAACTTGCACATGCAGGAGATAACAGAATGATATCACCTTTATCGGAGTTGTCATAGGCTACAGAAACAGCCTTTTCAACATTATCGACACGAACCATGTTTTTTATTCCTGCTTCCACTCCAGCTTCTTCTAACAACTCAGCTGTTTGACCAAATGTCACTAGTGTTTTCACATTTTGTAAATAGGGGACAAGGTCTTTAAAATGATTCCCTCGATCAAGTCCACCTGCTAATAAAATGATTGGTGCTGAAAAAGCGTTGAGTGCCTTTTGTGTTGCTAAAATATTTGTTGCTTTTGAATCATTATAAAATTTCCGACCATGATATGTTTTAACATACTGTAAGCGGTGTTTAACCCCTGAAAATCTTTTCAATACATCACCTATTGCATCATTTGTTATATTTAAAAGCTTACACACAGCAACAGCAGCCAAAATATTTTCCAAGCTATGTTCACCAGGAAGTACAATTTCATCAGTACTAATAATTTCTTCATCATTAAAGAAAATCGTATGATTATTTACATACGCTCCGGTTTTTAACTTTTGCTTTGTTGAAAAAAATACTTTCTTAGCTTGAGCTACTTTAGATAGTTCTACAAGTATATTATCGTCAGCATTAAGAACAACAAAATCTGTTGGAGTTTGCTGTTGAAATATTTTCGCTTTCGCTTTAACATAAGCTTCCTTCGTACCATGATAATCAAGGTGTGCATCAAAAATGTTTAATATTACTGATATTTTGGGACGAAACTGATCAACCCCTTGCAATTGGAAGGAGGATAATTCAGTTACAATCATTTGCTCGCTTGTTGCTATTTGTGCAACATCAGAAGCAACAGTCCCGATATTTCCGGCAATGAGAGGGTTCTTCTGTGCTTGCATCATGATGTCATAAATTAATGTTGTCGTCGTTGTTTTCCCGTTCGAACCTGTGATACCAATAAACTCTGCTTCTGAAATTGAATAAGCTAATTCAACTTCGGTAATGATTGGAATAGCTCTTTTTAATGCTTCTACCACAATGGGATTTGTATAAGGAATCCCTGGATTTTTTACGATTAAATCAAAATTTTCTTCGAGCAAGTCTACTGGATGACTTCCACAAATAATGTCCACACCTAAATGTAACAAATTTCGCGTATTTTCATTTTCTTCGTAAGGCTTTTTATCGTTGATTGTTACTTCGGCACCTAGTTCTATTAATAGCTTAGCCGCAGATAAACCACTTTTAGCTAAACCTAAAACAAGTATTTTTTTATCGCGAAAACGTTCAGTATTCTTCAATTACAACCACACCTCAATATATAATCCAAGCATTGCAAATAATAAACCTACCGTCCAAAAAGTAACGACAACTCTCCACTCTGACCACCCTACTAACTCATAATGATGATGTAGGGGACTCATTTTAAACACCCTTTTACCAGTTGTTTTAAATGATATGACTTGGATGATGACAGATAGTGTTTCAATGACAAAAACACCACCTATAATTAGCAATATAATTTCAAGCTTTGTTAGAATGGCCACAGTTGCTAAAGCCCCTCCGAGAGCAAGTGAACCAGTATCCCCCATAAAAACTTTAGCTGGATGTGCATTAAACACTAAAAAGCCAAGTACCGCACCAACTACCGCAACAGCAAAAATAGCTATATCGTATTGTGTTTGATTCCAAGCTAATACTGCAAACGCTCCAAAGGCTACTGCAGCTGTACCTGAAACAAGCCCATCCAAACCGTCAGTTAAATTAACTGCGTTTGAAAAGCCTACTAACCAAAAAATAAGTAGGATAATATATGCCCAAGATAAATCGATAGAAACATCAAATCCAGGAATAGCAACTGTAGTAGAAATATTATTCTGCATTAATACTACATAGAAGATTACAGCAATAATAATTTGTCCTGCTAATTTTTGTTTAGACGTTAAACCTAGATTTCTTTTCATCACTACCTTAATGAAATCATCCAAAAACCCTAACAAACCATAACCTAATGTAACAAATAGTAACAGATATGTATTTACCGTTACCTCTGTATATTTTGATGTCATAATAACTACAGTAAGTATAATGGATAGCAAAATGACAATTCCACCCATCGTAGGTGTACCAGATTTCTTTTGATGTGATTTGGGTCCCTCATCACGAATGCTCTGTCCAAATTTAAGTCTACGTAAGAAGGGAATAAAAACTGGAGATAATAATACACTTATTAAAAATGCCATCAATATTGAAAATAGCACTACTTTTTCAAGCAAGATTATCCCCCCCTTTCATTAGTTTTAATATTTTTATATTCAACTCATTTTCCTCAATTGGTATATCGCCCTTAAATACCGAACGATTAGTTTCACCTATATCTTCCAATTGCAACAAATTATCATAAAAAACAAGTAATTTCTTTAAGGCTATATACGAATCATGAACAATAAAAACAGGAAAATGATTTGGTATATATTTTGGTAATTCCCGTTCTTCGTTCCATAATGATCCTACTGCTCCATTTTCTATTGCTGTGAATAAATCTCTGTTATCATCACCCTGGCTATTGATTGGTACATATAACCCTTTATTCACTAATATATTACAATCTGTAAAGACATATTTGAAATGGATATCATCCTCAACACCCCTAGTATGCGGGTATAATTTTTTTAGATGATGGTATCGAAGCATAGCTATAGTCGCTCCTTTATACGTTGGAGTACGATTTCACGATCATCAAAGTCAAGCCTCTGGCCACCAATCTCTTGGTATGTCTCATGCCCCTTACCAGCGATTAAAACGATATCATCTTTATTTGCATGGCCAATCGCATAAGAAATTGCTTCCTTACGATCTATGATCGATATATAATCTTTTCCTTTTACTCCGTCTTCCATCTCCGCTAAGATTTTCTCAGGATCTTCTGAACGAGGGTTATCTGAAGTGAATATCGGCAAGTTACTATATTTTTCAGCTACCTTAGCCATTAACGGACGTTTAGTTCTATCTCTATCCCCTCCACACCCTACTACAACGTATACATCGGAGCTAGCAAATTCATTGATTGTCTTTAACACATTTTCTAAGCTATCAGGTGTATGGGCATAATCAACAATGACTGTGTAGTCTTGCCCCCCATCAACTACTTCAAAACGACCACTTACTCCTTCTAAAGTTTCTATTGTACTAATAATTGAAGTGAGGGAGATCCCTGAAACAAAACAAGCTGCTGTTGCAGCCAGCACATTGTATACATTGAAAAGACCTATTAATTTCATTGAAACTTTAAATGTTTCATAAGGGGTTATTAGTTCAAAATTCGTCCCAAAAGGAGTCATTTTTATATTTTTTGCCATAAAATCACTTTGATTTTGCACCCCATAAGTAATCACTGTTCCAGCTGTGCTTCTTCTATATTCATCACTTGCATCGTCATCAGCATTTAATATTGCATACTTAGGATTACTGTGATTATAGCTATTACCTAATTGAGCAAATAATAACCCTTTTGTACGGCGATATTCAGCCATTGTCTCGTGATAATCTAAATGATCTTGGCTTAAATTCGTAAAAACTGCCACATCAAAATCACACCCAAAAGTTCTTCCTAAATCGAGGGCATGTGAAGATACCTCCATGATTGCAGTATCAACTTGATTATCAACCATTTCTTTAAATGTTTTTTGAAGCGTTAAGGCTTCTGGTGTTGTATTCTTTACGCCATAAGTTTGATTATTAATTTTTATAGTATTCGTCCCAATTAATCCAGTCTTTTGTTTAGCATGTTGGAAAACTTCCTCAATAATATGAGTAGTTGTCGTTTTGCCGTTCGTCCCCGTGACACCGATCAGCCTAAACCGTTTAGTAGGCTGTTCATAGAAGGCATCTGCAATAACTGATACTGCACGTGTTGTATCCTGTACAACGACTACCGGCACATCCACATCTAATGATTTTTCGGCAATGATAGCTACGGCACCTTTATTAATCGCTTCTTGTGCAAAATCATGTCCATCAACCGTATTCCCTTTTATACAAATAAACAGACTTCCTTGCTTTACGTCACGTGAGTTCGTTTCTATTGAGGTAATCGTTGGATTTTCCGCAACCTTCTTTGGAAAATCATACAACAATGATTGCAAAGTTTGTAAGTCCATAAAACCAATTCCTCTCAGTATTATATCTATATAGATATGACTATCATCGTATTCAAAGTTATGTATATATGTATACTATATAATTTAAACACAAAAAAAATTATAAAACGAATTATCTTTTTCATCAATACTTGTTTCTAATGTATCTTAGATCACCATCTCGATCACACTTATTTGAACAACCATTACAACTTGATGATTAATGACCCCACCTTTAAAGGTGGGGAGGATAATTTCTATATTCAATAATCATAAACTAAAATGGAGTGATAGATCAAAATTTTTTTACTCTCGTTCTTTGTCTGTATCACCAAAAAACACTCTAATGGTGGAACCTTGCTTTACTTTTGCACCAGCAGCTGGAGCTTGTTGTATGACTTCATCGCCTTCCCCGCTACTGTCAATCTTTAAATTTACGAGTTGCGTATGAAGGTCCTTCTTAGTTAATCCTACAAGATTAGGTACTGTAATTTGCGGTTCATCTAACCACGTTGCTTCTTTCTCAATTTGTCCGTCTCTTTGTTTAATGTCTAAAGCCCTTAAACTATCATCCATAATATTGCCAACAATAGGAGCAGCTACCACTCCACCGAATTGAACTGTATTTTTTGGGTTATCTACTGCAATGTACACAACAATCTGTGGATCATCTGCTGGGGCAAAACCTATGAATGATACAACATAATTATTCTCTAAATAACGACCGTCTACTGCCTTTTGAGCAGTTCCTGTTTTTCCACCTACTCTATAACCATCAACATATGCACCTTTTCCTGTCCCTAGCGCTACAACACTTTCCAGAGCGTATCGTACTTGTTCTGAGACCTCTTCTGAAATGACACGGCGCTTTTCATCAGGAGTATTGCGACTTATCACATCTCCTGTGATTGGATCAATCCATTCCTTCGCGATATAGGGTGTGTACAATATTCCACCATTGACCGCAGCAGCTACTGCTGCAACTTGTTGAATAGGTGTAACAGAGACCCCTTGACCAAAAGCAGTTGTAGCGAGTTCGACTGGCCCTACCTTTTCCAAATCAAACAAAATGCCAGTCCCTTCCCCAGCCAAATCTATTCCAGTTTTTTCTCCAAAACCAAATGCAGTAATGTAAGAAAATAATTTATCTTTTCCCAATCTTTGACCCAGCTCTACAAAGCCTGGGTTACATGAATTTTGTACAACTTCCAAAAATGACTGACTGCCATGACCTCCGCTTTTCCAACACCGAAGCTTAGATCCTCCTACAGAAATTGAGCCCGAATCATAAAAATGATCTTCAATTAAATTAACTTCTTCCTCTTGTAAAGCAGCTGCTAGAGTAATAATTTTAAAGGTTGAACCTGGTTCATACGTACTCCAAACTGGCAAATTTCGGTTGTAAATTTCTGGAGCAACATTTTGAAAATTAGCTGGGTCAAAATCTGGTCTAGACGCCATACCAAGTATCTCTCCGTTGTTTGGGTCCATAGCAATTGCAATAATCCCATCTGGATTATAAGCAGCTTCAGCAATGTCTAATTCACGTTCAATGATCGTCTGAACCCTCGTATCAATGGTTAGCTTCAAATCATTTCCATCAATTGGTGGGTTGTAATCATCTGCCATATCAGGCATCCTTTTCCCTTTCGCATCAGCATAAAATTGCACAGAGCCTTGTTCACCATTTAACTGTTTGTCATAATAAAGTTCAAGACCCATTAACCCTTGATTATCAATGCCTGCAAACCCTAATACATGCGATAAATAGCTGCCAAATGGATAATGACGCTTGGAGTCTTCACCGATATATACACCTGCTAGGTCTAACTCCTGAATCTCATTTGCCTTCTCATGAGATATTTTTCTACCCTCTGGGTGAATTCTGACATTCACTTCTTCCGCAGTGACAAGTTTGTATGCTTTTTCTTTTGACATGTCTAATGCTTCAGCTAGTTTAGTAGCCGTGTGTACAGGATCTTCTATCTGTCTAGGGACAACCCAAACAGTAGGAGCACTGATGTTTGTTGCTAAAGGAACGCCATTTCGGTCTAGTATTTCGCCACGTTTAGGTTCAAATTTTATATCCCGACTCCATAAGCCTTCAGCCTTTTCAGTCAATTCATTACCTAATAAAAATTGAACATACCCTAAGCGTACATCAATGATAAAAAAGATGAGTAAACCTACTAATAATGTTAAAGTTAACCTTTTTCTTACTGTAACTTGAGACACACGCATATAAGTGAACCTCCCATAAAATTGCTCGTTCAAATATATGCTTGTACATCATTGTTTAGAACAGATCTCCTTTAGTCTAACACTTCAATTGTTTCCTCATCTTCACCTTGTTCTAAATCGGCGCCTTCACCATCCATTGATGATTCATTTGCTAATTCCGCTGTTACTGCCGGTTGTTGAAGATCGATGATAAGCAAATCACCTTTCTGAACGACCGAATGAGGGAAGATATTTTGTTTCGTAACATAACCACTACCTACTATATTTGGCTGCAATTCTAATAGTTCAACAACCTTTAAGACGTCCCGTAATGACCAACCCATCATATCAGGCATTAATAATTCTCCATCGGTAACTAAAATTACTTTTTCATCAGCGATCACTTCGATTTGACTGTTAGGATATTGCGCTATAATTTTTTCCCCATTCCCAACTAATATTGGGGATAGGCCACTTTTTTCAATACTATTAACAGCTTCCTGTGGAGACTTTCCAATATAAGATTTTATCGTAACAGCTGTGTTTTGTAGATTTCTTTGTTCGTCCTCTACTTCAGTAGGAAGTATATTTAAATATTTCAAACTACTTTCCATAACAGGATTAAATATTTTTGAAACGGGTGCTGACCCTTTTTCGTTTGGTGCTATGTTCGGCATTTTCACCGAAACATACATGATTAATTCAGGGTCTTCTTTTGGGGCCATACCGAGGAAGGAAAAAATATAATTTCCGTGTCCTTTTAGATACCCTCCGCCGTTAGGGTTAGGTATTTCAGCGGTTCCTGTTTTTCCAGCAACTTGATAGCCCTCTATATCATAAGCTGCTCCAGTCCCATGTTCACCTACAACAACTTGCTCAAGCAAATCTAATACTTCTTCAGAAGTATTGTTAGATACAGGCTTCCCCACAACTTTTGATTCACCTTGCTCTATTACTTCATTCGTACTTGAATCAACTATTCTATCGATAATATACGGCTGTAACATTTCACCACCATTAGTAATAGCAGTTGCGGCTTGAACGAGTTGGATAGGTGTTACAGTTGTTCCTTGACCAAAGGCTGTCGTTACTTGTTCAATTGGATAGTTAAACAAAATGCTACCTGCTACCTCCCCAGGTAAATCAATACCTGTAGGCTGATCAAAATGAAAAGCTTGCAAATATTCGTAGAATTTATCAGGACCTAATTTCTCATAAGCAAGGATGGCAAAACCAACATTAGAAGATCGCCTAACCGCTTCATTAAAATTGATAACACCCCAGGTAGTGTTTATATCATTTATCGGTTTACTCCCAGGAACTGAATAGGAACCAGATTTAAATCTTTCTTCGCCATCATATACACCGCCATCAATTGCGGCAGCAAGTGTAAATATTTTCATCGTTGAACCTGGTTCATAAGGGTAGGAAATAGCATCATTTAAATAGTTCTCAATATCCCTTACGTTAGGATCAAACGAAGGTCTTGTACTCATTGCTAAGATTTCACCAGTCTTAGCGTTTGCAATAACGCCAATCATTTTTTCTGGTGTATATTCTTCATTCACCTTGTTCATAGCATCTTCCAAGAAACTTTGAATTTTCCTGTCAATCGTTAAATATACATCATTCCCATTTTCCGGTGGTACAATCTTAGTCTCTTTATTAGGGAGTCGGAAGCCTTGTTGATCACCTTCGTACGTAATATACCCATCTTCATCATGCAAGTAATCATTTAGTGATTGCTCAAGTCCTAACATTCCCACTGTTTGTTTACGAATTTGTGTATCGTCTTCAATTTCTTCTTTCACTGTATACCCAATCACACTGGATGCAAATACGCCATTTGGATAATAACGCTTCTCATCTCGAATAAATGTGATACCAGGTAATTTTAACTCCTCAATCTCATTTTTCAATTGATGGCTAATATTGCGACCATAACGTCCAAACTCAACTTGCTTCCTATCCAACTCTAAAATCCCTACCATCTCATGTACATTCATGCCAATTAGTGGTGCTAATTTTTCAGCAGTATCGCGTGGATCAACTACATGATTTGGCTCGTCTTCATCAGTTGTTAAGCTTTCATCAACCACAGCCGCAATTGTATAAGAAGGGATGTCTTCTGCAATTACTTCACCATTTCTATCGTAGATTGAGCCTCTTCTTGCCTCTATCGTTCTTTGTCTCTTATACTTCTCTTCAGCTTTAATCGCTAATACTTCACCGCCTGCTTCCCCTGACCATTGAATAAACACAAAACGTATCAACAACATAAAAAAGAGCAGTGTGAAAACAATACTTAACAACGCTGCTCCTTTGTTAATATTTTTTCTTTTTATCGTCATAATATCAATCCTGCACTACTTTTACATTTTTTTCGTTTAGTTGTAACCCTAGCTCCTGTGCTTTTTGCCATATCCTTTCGTATGTACTAAGCTCTTGAATTTCCACCTGTAAATCTGTGTTTACTCTTCCTTGTTCAGCTATGGAAGTCTCAGTTTGTTGAATCTCTTTATTTAAAGCGTATATCGAAGCTGTATTTGATATGATGGTTATGCCACCAACTAATATTGCAGTTGCAAACATTAGCAATATACATTTTTCACCTAATGATATCTTCGCGCTCTTCTTTTTGACTAATTTACGTTTATGTTTGACTTCGTGTTGACGCTGTTCTTGAACTCTGTGTGCTAAGTTACTCATTCATTTCTTCTCTCCTTTTTTAAAGGCTGTGATCGAATAAATTGTTGTTAATCGTACCTAAGTAACACGTATACAACAACATTTCGGGGCATCTTTTCGTTTTTATACATGTTATGAACCTCATAAAAATATACCAAGATGTTCTCACTAAGTAATTCTTTATACAAAAGTTACGAAAAGAGCCTTTTGAAAAGATAAGAAAATATAGCTTATTAGAGGTTCTTCAATTAGTCTTGGACAAATGATATCGAAAAAGTTACATTTTTTCCGCAATTCTAAGCTTTGCTGAACGTGCTCGGTTATTTAGTTCTAGTTCGTTAGCTGATGGTAAAATAGGTTTTCGTGTAACGAGCTTTAAGGTTGGCTTATACTCATCTGGTACTACAGGTAGTCCAGGGGGAAGAGGAGGACCTTCACTTGCTTTTTTATAAGCTACTTTACACATCCGGTCTTCTAATGAGTGAAATGTAATAACAGAAATTCTGCCACCAGACTTTAACATGTCAATAGCCTGTCCAAGTGCATCTTCAAACACTTGTAGTTCATCATTAACAGCAATTCGAATAGCTTGAAAAATTCTTTTCGCAGGATGTCCGCCAGTTCGACGTGCCGCTGCAGGAATTCCATCCTTTATAAGGTCAACTAATTGACTTGTCGTTTCAATTGGTTTCTTTTCTCGAGCAGCTTCAATCTTCCGAGCGATCTGTTTTGAAAAACGCTCCTCCCCGTATTGGAAAAATATTCTTACCAATTGTTCGTAGGGCCAATGATTTACAACATCATATGCAGATAAAGTTGCTTGATGGTCCATTCTCATATCTAATGGCGCATCGTAATTATAACTAAAACCTCTCTCAGGCGTATCCAATTGGGGAGAAGATACTCCTAAGTCAAATAAAATACCATCAACAGCATGAATATCTATTTCTACTAGTCTTTGTTGTATGTATCGAAAATTACTCTTGATGATTGTAATCTTATCTTGATGTTTTGCTAATTTTTTTTTCGCATGTTCGATCGCTGTTTCATCTTGGTCAAACGCAATTAACCTTCCACTATTAGATAGCTTGCTCACAATTAATTCACTATGACCTGCACCACCAAGAGTACAGTCAACATATATACCGTCTGGATTAATTCGTAAGCCATCTACTGCTTCGTCTAATAAAACTGTCTTATGTTTAAACATGTCTAGCACCACCTTGAGACAAATATACTTTGCCCATATTTTCTACTTATTGAGTAGTATTTGTCTCTCTGTTCAAATTATCAATTTAGTAAATAACTATGTTACGCATAGGCCGTTTTCACATCGATTGTTGTTTTTCATACTAAACAATGAACACGATATTAGTTAAAGTTTTTGGCAGCTTTTCTACTATAAATTCAAGAAGATCGCATAAAACCTCTTTTAATCAGTGGCCATGTAGTAGTAGCAACAATGTTTGAAAAAAGCACCTGCTTTAAACTCGTTCATTAAAAGTTAAAATCGATCATGTTTTCTGCGATTTCAGCGAATGATTCCTCAGACTCAGAAACATATTGATCCCAACTTATCTTACTCCAAATTTCAATGCGATTAGAGACACCAATTACTACACATTCCTTTTCAATTAAGGCGTATTTCCTCAGCGAAATAGGTATATTTATTCTACCTTGTTTATCAATTTCACAGTCTATAGCGCCGGAAAAAAAGAAACGAGTAAAAGCACGTGCATCTTTTTTTGTTAATGGGAGGCTTTTTAACTTCTCTTCAATAATGCTCCATTCACTCAAGGGGTAAGCAAATAAACACTGATCTAACCCTCTTGTAAGGACAAAAGAATCGCCCAGATTATCTCTAAACTTAACAGGGATAATCATTCGACCTTTTTGATCAATGTTGTGATGGAATTCTCCCATAAACATGATACACAACCCCACTTTCTAACAATAATGTACCACATCTCCCCACTTCTCTCCACCCTTTTTTTTGTAATTTAGCCATAAAAGCATATGTAGTCAAATATCGACTTTGTTTGCTTCAGTACAAAATAAGTAAATATTTGTTATACAAGACAACAACAAGCCTTATTTCAGAAAAAAATAATGGCATACAAAAAAACCTCTGTATGAATACAGAGGTTTAAATTAGCTGTCATTTATGCTCTTTTAATTAAAAATGGCCAGCAAGATGTATCATCCTAATCCAACAATTATAAAAGTAACAAAGATGCCACGAACACATGATGTATACGTGTTCATATTCTTAAGTCTATAATAACAATTAATGCGATAAAAACCTTGATGTAGCTATAAATGTGCACTCTCTTCAAATAGCATTTCTTACATTTATAGATAAATTAATTGATGGTTCCCATTATATTTTATCGGAGCATTTACTAATTGCTGCATAAAACCAAACCCATATTTATTTAAAAAGTAAAATATATTCCATACCCTTTCTTGAGGTAAATGATTTGGTCGTAAACAGTTCTCTATCCTTTGAAACTTTTTCAATGTTACTTCATGTTTAGTCTCGATAGAACGATTAATTAAAGTTGAAACAAATTCAAACTGAGATTGTATTAATTGAGCATTTTTAACAAGGACAGAATGTAAGTTAGCATCTACTTCTGTTGCTTTTCGCCTAATTTGTTGATGAATTTGTTCAACCTCTTCTTTCGCATTGTTAATGATACTTTCAAAGTCATACTTCAGCTCGGTTTTCACCCAATCATCACGATAAGAAAGCAAATTACCTTGTAAAACATCATCTATTGGTATATTTAACTTCTCTAAATCAGATGTAATTGTTCGGTCAACAATCGTAATATTAGCTCTCGGTATAATTGGTGGCATTTTAAAATCGAACAATGAAAAGGCATTTTTAAGCTCACCCCAATAGGCAAGTTCTCCTGGTCCAGCAATAAATGCTAATGTTGGGAATAAGTATTCTTGCATGAGGGGTCTTGTAACTACATTGTTGCTCAGCAAATGGGGTGATGATTCTGCTATTTGAATAAGTTCATCAAATGATATCTTCACTTCATTATTCTTACCTTTAAAGTATCCTTCAGCCCCATCCCTTTCCAAAAGCACTCGATTTTCATTATATTGATAAAACAAATTTGAAGAATTGATATTCACATCTAGCACTTTGTTATATCCAACTTCTTCTAACACATGTTGTTGCATAGACACCGCTTCTGCTAGTTGTGAATTGTTATAGATAAGATGATGGAAAAATTCAGATTCTATTTCACGTAGATCAGGGGAAGCTGAGTTAACAACGATAAGCCCTTCATCAGCAAATAATGTTATTAAGATTTGAGCAAAAAAGTCAACAACAGTTTCTGTATCATGTAAGCTCTGTTTAAGCATAGATAGAATTTCATGTGTATAATTTGATTCACCGTACGATTGAATGATTTCTTGTATCCATTGCTCACAAAGGTGTTTGTCTATATGTATATCTGATACCATTTGCTTATTAGTATTATGGCGATTGTACGATTTTTTCTTCATGCCGCTTTCTGTCTCTACATATTGATGATTAATTTCATCAAAGTCATGATCTTCACCAGCTATCCAAAACACAGGTAAGACTGGGACATTTAGTTCCTTCTCTTGCTGCTTTGCTGTTTGGATTATTGTCAATATTTTGTGAATAGTATACAAAGGGCCTGTTAATAATCCTGCTTGTTGACCACCGATTACAACAAGGCTATTTTGATCTAGAAGCTTTTCAATATGCTGTTTAGATTTGTCATTATGTTGAAATTTAGAGTGATAACGTAGTAGATGCTTTACGAGCCTCTCACGCTGAAACCGTCTTGATGCAAGCTCATCTTTTCTTTGTTCATACACTGTTGCATCATGAATATTGTAATGAAAAAACTGATGACACTCTTTGGAATTCCCCATGTAATCAGTTGCAAATTTATTTAATGAAGGGAGAAAAAGATCATTAACCTCCATGAATTTAACTTCCTTTCTAGCTGCTTTTATATCTACTCCCCGTAGTATAGCATTGATTTTTAAAAAATGGAAAGAACTTGCTCGTAAACTATTAAGTGTTAACAAATGCCAATACACGATCAATTAAGCCGTAAACAAACAAAATGATGTAGGCAGAAAAGAAAAACAAAAAACTAAACCGCCACGATCCTTTTAATACTTTGCGCATATCGATATCTTGTTTAATTTTCCACTGTAAAATAACAACAACCATCGCAATTAACACGATTATAAGTAGGATAAGCCAAAACATAGATTGTCCCCAAATAACCTCTGTCAAATAATATACTGACAAGATAAATAAGGCTGTTGAAATGTCGATAGCCATTAACAGAGAATTCCTTTTACGACGGGTGATCTTACATAAGATGAAATACACAAGAAACAAACCAATTATTGGAATAGTGACAACTGTTGCAAAAACACCTGCTACTAACTGTGACATGACGAATCACCTCTCTGCAATTCTTTACCTTTTATAGAATCATACAAAAATGTACTAACTGGTACACTTTTCCCCATCTTATCAGCCTCTGCTATGATATATCCTAATATTGCATCGATTTCTGTCTGTCGCCCACTCTCAATATCTCTTAGCATAGATGAGCGATTATTCTGAGTTTGTATACAAATATGTTCTAGACGTTCCCACATATTAGTTGTATTAACATTCATAACTGATGTCACTTCTATAAATAGATTCTTCATTCTCGAAAGAAAAAAACGATTGGAAAGTAAGTCTCCATTTTCCACACAATATAAGGCGGTTAATGGGTTGATTACAGCATTAACAATTAACTTTTCAGAAAGCACCTTATACCAATCTTCAGCAACTAAAACCCCAAAGTCGGAGTGTTGACCTTTTTGAAACGACTGTATTACGCCTTCTCCATTTCTAAATGAACAAATTTTCGTTATTCCAACACCAGTATGATTTACTGTATAGTCATTAATTTTTAACGCGCCATGCTCAACGACCCCAACAAGTATTACTTCATTGTTTAGTTTCTCAAATAGTGAAATATGCTTCATACCATTTTGCAAAAATAACAGTGCATTAACATTTCGAAATTGATTCGTCGTATTCAGAACACGGTCTAAGTGATACTCTTTAACCGTAACAATAATCAAATCCTCGTGATCTAACCCATCGTCTAATACTTTTGCAGTAACCTTATACGTGGATTGAACACCGCTCTTGATCAATTGAATACCTTTGGAATTTATTTGCCTAGCTTGATCTTTGCGTCGAGTATAAATCGTAACTTGATGATATATTGAAAGGTAACACGCATATAATAGTCCAATTGAACCAGCACCAATAACCCCTATTTGCATATAAACCTCCTTTTATATCAGGTTCTATGTATTATGAAACTATTTTAACAAAAATAGCGGAAGCAGTGTTACATAATCTCGTAAAAACTGCCTAATGTTGTTACTTTAACTAACAGCAAGTGCCAAAGTTCCTCATAATTTGGACCTAAGCAAAATTAGTACAGGCGTATTTTAACAACATTGATTCTGTAAATAAATAAACAGAGGATAACACTATAATGATCGTCATCCTCTGTTTGTTTATTTACTTTAGTACTTATATAACATTTTTGACCTCACTTTATAGCATCGTTTAAACTGGATAAACAGGATGCTTACGTTGGACATCTGCTATCTCTTTAGTTTCATAAATTGTAAACCTATCAATTAACTCTTTTCGTAAATCATTTGGTGATACAATTGTATCTATAATCATTTCAGATCCTAATTTATATATATCTATATGCTGTTTATACTCCTCTTGCTTTTGCTGAATATATGCTATTCTTTCTTTTGGGTCTTCTATGTTACTTATTTTGTTAGAATAAACTGCATTTACTGCCGCTTCAGGACCCATTACAGCTATTTGCGCAGTTGGAAGTGCTATACAGCAATCAGGCTCAAAAGCTGGTCCCGCCATTGCATATAGCCCGGCCCCATAAGCTTTTCGAACAATAACAGAGATTTTTGGCACAGTAGCTGAACTCATTGCAGCTATAAACTTAGCACCGTGTCTAATTATTCCAGCCTGTTCAACCTTTGTTCCTATCATAAAACCTGGTACATCAGCTAAGAATAATAAAGGAATATGAAAAGCATCACACAGCTGAATAAATTTAGCCCCTTTATCTGCGGAATCAACGAATAAAACTCCGCCTTTCACTTTCGGTTGATTGGCTATAATTCCAACACAGCGACCATCTATTCTAGCTAAACCAGTAATAAGTTCGGCAGCAAATAATTTCTTAATCTCAAAAAAACTATCTTTATCTACAAGTGCGTTAATACAATCATACATATCAAAAGGAGCATTTTGATGCACAGGGATGATATCAGCCAAACTCTTACTATGACTCGACTCTCGTGCCTCAATATGGCTTGGTTTAGACTGGGAATTAGCAGGGAAATACGTTAAATACGTTTGAGCTAAGCGAATTGCCTCTTCTTCATTTCCAGCAAGTACATCACCACATCCACTTATTGTACAATGCATGCGAGCTCCACCCATTTCTTCAAGCGTTACTTTTTCACCGATGACCTTCTCAGCCATTCGAGGGGAGCCTAAATACATTGATGCATTCTTATCGACCATTATTACAATATCACAAAAAGCTGGTATATATGCTCCTCCAGCAGCGGACGGCCCGAACAAAATACAAATTTGAGGAATGACCCCAGATAGGCGTACTTGATTATGAAATATACGACCTGCTCCACGGCGATTTGGAAACATCTCTAACTGATCAGTAATGCGTGCACCAGCCGAATCGACTAAATATAACAACGGCACCTTTTGTTTCTCTGCTGACTCTTGGATGCGAATAATTTTTTCGACTGTTCTTGCTCCCCATGAACCAGCCTTCACAGTCGAATCATTAGCCATCACACATACTGTTTGCCCATTGATTGTTCCAGTAGCTGTAACTACTCCGTCAGCGGGTAAATCCCCAGCTTGATCGTTTGCGAACATTCCATCTTCTATATATACCCCTCGATCAAAGAGCAGTTTCAATCTATCTCTAACAAATAATTTGTTCTGCTCTTTTTGTTTTTGATGATACTTTTCTGCTCCTCCACGTTCAATATTTTCTAGTTTTTCTGATAAAACTTTATCTAAATCGCTTACTTGAACCATTGTTTAAATTCTCCTTCCCTTTATCCTAATACGATGAGAACATCTCCTTCATTTACGAAATCTCCTATCTCCACTTTTATTTCATTTACAGCCCCTTCTATTGAACTCTCAATTGGTATTTCCATTTTCATTGATTCTAGAATAATAACCTGTTGGCCTTTAGTAATCTGTTCTTCCTTCTCAACTAATAAATTTAGTACAGTACCTGCCATCGATGCATATATTTCTTTCATACCATATATCCTCCCAATTCAGGTGTTTTTTTCTATTAAGCGGTCATTTCACAAACTTTTACTATTGATATAAGTTAAAACAACTAGATGAAGTTCTATGAGAGAACATCAGCGTGAATACTGCCTTGATAAAAAAGAGGTAGTATAACACCCTTCTCGAAACATCTCATTTTGAATAACCTTTTCAAGTAAAGGTAAGTTGTTTTTTATCCCTTCAACTTTCATTTCTTCAAGCAATTTTTCAGCCTTATGTAATACATCATTTCGATCAAGACCATGTATGACTAGCTTTGCGATCATCGGATCATAAAATGGGGTGACTTGGCAACCTTCATCATACCCTTTATCTATTCTGACACCCTCTGTTGATGGATAAGTTAATACATTAAGAGTACCTGGCGAGGGCAAATATGTAACTGGATCTTCTGCATATAATCGAAATTCTAGCGCGTGCCCGTTACTATTTATCTCATGCTGTAATAATGGCATATTTTCCCCACATGACAACCTTATTTGCCATTCAACTAGATCAATCCCTGTAACCATTTCAGTGATCGGATGTTCAACTTGTAACCTCGTATTCATTTCTAAAAAATAGAAATTCTCATCGTTATCTACTACAAATTCAACTGTTCCTACATTGGTATACCCTACATGTGCAGCGACTTTTAATGCACAATCAATCATTGCTCTTCTCGATTCCTCTGATAGGAACGGTGAAGGTGTTTCCTCAATCACCTTTTGATTTCTACGTTGAATTGAACAATCTCTCTCAAACAAATGAACAATATTCCCAGCTGTATCAGCACATATTTGAATTTCAATATGCCTCGCATCGGCAACATATTTCTCAATAAATATTTCATCATTCCCAAAATATGCTTTAGCACGGTTTTTAATTGACACAACCACCTTCTTTAATTCTTGCTCGTCATTACAACGTTGCATCCCAACTCCGCCACCGCCACTACTTGCTTTTATCATTACCGGGTATCCAATTTTATCAGCTATAACGCATGCCTCTTCAACTGAACTAACAGACTCATGACTCCCTGGCACAATAGGTACTCCAGCCTTTTGCATTTCCTTTCGTGCTTGGATTTTTTCTCCCATTAAAGCAATAACGTCATGTTGTGGGCCAATAAAAGTTATACCATTATCATTAACTAACTTTGCAAACATTGCATTTTCGGATAAAAAACCATACCCTGGGTGAATACCATCTACATTTTCCTCTAAAGCTAATTTTACGATAGCATCCATAGCCATATATGATTTTTGAACAGGAGATTCCCCGATACGGATCGCTTTAGTAGCTTCATTTACGTATGGTAAATTCTTATCAGCATCAGAATAAATCGCTATTGTCTCAATCCCCATATTGTTACATGTTCGAATTACCCTAGAGGCAATCTCCCCTCTGTTCGCAATTAGTATTTTCTTCATTTGCACACTCCTGTTCTATATCTTATTTGTATATATTTCTACAAAATTTTTAATATTCCTTCTATTTATGAAAACGCTTTCTAATTATTTTCTACAGAATTTTGTGTCACTTTGTTATATAATAAAAATATAAGGTTATGTGGGAGGAAGATTATGATGGAAACTTATAAAATAGAACGATTACTCGTAAACTATAAAACAATAGAAGAATTTAAAAAATTTAAAGAATACGGGCTACAAGAATTATCTATGCTTGATGATCTTCAAACAAATATCATCGAAAACAATAGTGATTCTCCATTTTATGGAATATACTACGGTGGTAAGTTAGTCGCTCGAATGAGTTTATATAAAGTTGATGCAAAATATGATAAATACTTTGACCCACCACAAACATACCTAGAGCTATGGAAACTTGAGGTATTACCTGCATTTCAAAGGAAAAATTTTGGAACCGCTTTAGTCAATTTCGCGAAGAGTTTTAACCTACCTATCAAAACTAACCCCCGTGTAAAATCAGCAGAGTTTTGGACTAAAATGGGGTTTTCTGCTGCTACTTATGATGTAGAAAGAGACTTTGGTGAAAATCCGTTATTATGGCATCCTAATGGTGTTAAAGAACAGACTCGATAATATATACCATTTCAACACATTCAATACATGGACATAAAAAAGAAACAGTTTCTTTTAAACTAACTGTTTCTTTTTTTTATTTTTTGTAAATTACATAGGTGCTATTGATTATTTTTCAACCCTCTCTAAATTTCCATTTCTGTCCATTTGGAATTTTACTTTACTTTGCTTTTCCTCTTCTTGCAGCACAACCATCTTCCTTGCACGTTCCATAATTTCTATTAACGCTTTGTAATCATCTTCAACTTGTCGTAGATTGGTTAACAGCGATTGATTCTCCTCATCGACCTTATCCATTTTGTTTTCTAAATGCGCCACACGTTTTTTTAATTGTTTATTTTCTATAACTAATTCATCGTATTCATTTTGAGATGAGTCGATAATTTGCAAATAAGTTATTACTTTTTTCAATGATAAATCATCAACTAAAGGTTCAGATGACTGAAAATCATTTTCTTTATGTTCAACTGTGGTAAGTGTTGATTCTTGCCCATTTTTTAATTGCTTTCTTTGTTTCTTAGCAAGCTCAATACCAGACTTATATTGTTTACGAACATACGAATTCCACCTGAAACCACAGGCGGCTGCAGTTCGTGATAACCGTCTGCCGACTTCCTCAAAAGCTGCCAATTGCGTTCCACCTTCACGAATATTCCTCAACACAACCTCAGCTAACAGTAAATCCTCATCGTTTGTCCATGCATCCTGCCGAGTCGTTGACATTACCCTACCTCCCAGTAGCTTTTTTTTAATACATATGCTGCTACTAGAAAAGATAGACTATATATAAACTATCACAATACAAATAATTCATGTTTTATCCATATATAACACATAAATCATTAAAAAATATCTTAATTGTTATTCAAAAAAGCCTCGACTGCATGGTGATGCTCATCTCTTGCCCATAAAGATGCACATTGTTCAATTTCTGCAAACATTCTTTCTTTTAAATGATGGGCTTTCCATTTATTAATTAATACCTGTTTATATGAGGATAGTACATGTACATCTGCTTCAAGTATTGGTTTCAGAAATTCTTTACACTGTTTCACTAAGTCTTGGTTATCTAACACTTCATTAACAAAACCAATTTCATAAGCCTTCTCTGCAGAAATCATTTTTGCTGTCATTAGCAATTGAAGTGCCTTATCATATGGAATTTTTTCATTTAATAAGGTTGCTCCACCCCAACCTGTTGTTATCGCTAATTTACTTTGTATAAATCCTAGTTTACTGCCTTGCTTAACTAAACGAAAATCACATGCTGTTGCTAGTTCACAACCACCTCCTATTGCAAATCCATTTAATAGTGCCACAGTTGGCTTAGGAAGTGTCTGTAGCGAGTATAGTATTTCACCCATTTTTGAAAGCATTTCATATGCCTCTCTTTTTGTTTTTAATTGATGAAATACACTTAAATCACCTCCGGAACAAAATGCTTTGTCACCAGCTCCAGTAATGACGATTGCTTTAATATCAACCGTCTCTCTCACATCGTTTATAAGCGTTTCCAATTTATTCATAACATCATAATCGATCGCATTTCTTTTAGCCAAACGGTTAATTGTAGCCCATACTACACCATTATCGTCTTTATTAATAATCAATTTCTCCACTCTTGTACCTTCCCCCCACTTATATAATGATATAGAAAAAAACACAAAGAATTTACTCTTTGTGTTTTTTAACGTCAGTAATCAACATCATTTAGTTGCTAACTACTTCTTTTCCTTTATAAGTACCACATTCTTTACAAACGCGGTGAGCAAGCTTCATTTCACCACAATTTGGGCATTTTACCATACCAGGGGCTTGTAATTTGAAATGCGTACGACGCTTTCTTTTTTTAGTTTTAGATGTTCTTCTAAAAGGTACAGCCATTATTCCCACCTCCTTAAAGAGAATTAAAATCATATGAAGGCCGGATAATGCCGGTTCTTCGTTTTGTTAATTTTCTTTATTTTTGTCAAAATATTTTGCTAATCCAGCTAAACGTGGATCTATCTGATTTTTCACATCTTCCTCAGTAATAACAGACCAATCTTTTCCAGATTGTAATACTTTAGCTTCATGTACACTTTCTGAATATATCTGCATTGGAATTTCTAGAAGAATATTTTCCTTTATGATCGGAAGAATGTCAACGACATCTCCTTCAACATTATGAACCTCATCTTCATTATCAAAATCAGATTGTTTAAATAAAAAGGTTTCCGTCGTTTTAATAGTAAACGGAAATTGTACATCAACCAATGTTCTCGAGCAAGGTAAAACCATTGAACCAGTAATTGTTAAGTGAAAAATAGCTTTAGCATGACTTACATCTGCTACACCTGTAACTTTAACAGGTGAAATATTACGAATTGACTTCTCAATATGTTTAATGTCACTTACATCTACAGTTTCGTCAATTATTATATCCTTGTTCTGTAATTGGTATAGTTGATGAATTGTCCATTTCAATTATATCACCTCAAGGCAACAAAGGTAATTATAGCTTTGTAAAACACATTTGTCAATATTTTTTCTTTACATCTACATTCTTAAATAGGAAGTTCCTTTAACACTATTATTCATCTAAAGCAGCTTCCTTACCCTTCTATTTTCATTAATTTAATTGAGTAAATAAATACTGTGAATTTGAGAGATGGAACTTCATTTTCATATACATTATAATAAAAGAAATCATTGTATACATTTTTCCAATATTAAACTAGAACTGAGGTGTGTAAGTGAAGGCTGCAGGTGTTATCGTTGAGTACAATCCATTTCATAATGGACATTACGTTCATTTACAAGAAACAAAAAAACAAACAGGCACGCATTGTGTTATAGCAGTTATGAGTGGAAATTTTCTGCAACGCGGTGAACCCGCACTAGTATCTAAATGGTCGAGGACTAAGATGGCCTTAGAAGCTGGTGTAGATATCGTTGTCGAATTACCTTACGCCTATGCATCACAAAATGCTGAAATGTTTGCAAATGGAGCGATTTCAATTTTATCTGCTTTATTATGTGAGGAAGTTTGTTTTGGAAGTGAGCATGGAGAAATAAAAGATTTTCAACATGCTGCCCAATTTTTGAAACAAGCTGCACCAACATATAATGAAAAGGTGAAGAATGCAATAGATAAAGGATATAGTTATCCGAAAGCATCATCAATTGCTTTTAATGAAGTAAAAACTACGAATGTGAAGCTTGATTTATCTAAGCCAAATAACATTCTAGGCTATCACTATGTGAAAGCAATTCATGATCAGCACAGTAGCCTAACTCCATTAACAATCACCCGAACAGGGGCTCAATATCATGATGAGGAATTTACATCTCCTTCTATCGCTAGTGCAACCAGTATCCGTCAAACTTTATTCTCAAAGAGCGGTAATATAAATGACATAGATAACTACATCCCTGTATCTACAAAGAACCACTTAATTAATTATTATAATCAGTACAATCGATTTCATAGCTGGGAAGCTTATTTTCCATTATTAAAATATAAGCTATTAACTTCTAGTCTAGCAGAGCTGGAATCAATATATGAATGTGAGGAAGGGTTAGAATATCGACTTATGAAGTACATAAAAGAATCGACTTCATTTATAACTTTTATGGGAAAAATTAAGACAAAGCGTTATACTTGGACTCGACTTCAGCGACTATGTCTACATATTTTAACGAATACTAAAAAGGACGACTTACTACAATTATCTACCCTATCTCCATATATACGTTTATTAGGTATGAATACGAGAGGGCAACAGTATTTGAATGAAGTTAAGAAAAAAATACAACTACCTATCATTTCGAAAGCAGCTTCCTTTGAAGACCCATTATTCATGTTAGATATTACTGCTGCACATGTATATGCTAGTATTTTACCAGAACCTTTATGTTCAACAGCAATTAAACAAGAGTACTCAACTCCACCGATTAGGTTTGATGAAGATGCTAGGAAGTTTAAATAACTCTCTTTACATATACTTTGGTGCTTTTATTACTAAATTAGCACCGTTAGAGAAGATTAGCTAGGGTTTTCAGCGTTATGAAAATGAAATAAAGGCTGCCACGAACTATAATGAATACATGGTAAATCTAATTGTACGTAAAACAGCTATACAAATAAAGAAGGCAACCTCTATATTTAATGTAAGAGATCTGCCTTCAGTTGCAATTAATAGTCAGCATAAGTATGTAATACTACTCTGGCTGTATAGATTGTAAATACAATAAAGCATCTTCAAATGTATCTACAGGTACAATTTCCATTGAAGTTCCAATATCTTGAGCTGTTTTTACAGCTTCATTATAGTTTGAGTCACTAGCTCCGTTCTGATTTGGCGCGAAAAAGATTTCAGCCCCTGCCTTATCCGCCGCTACAATTTTTTGAGAGATCCCTCCTATAGGTCCGACAGTACCATCATTAAAAATTTGACCAGTACCAGCGATGTCATAGCCCTTTGTAAGGTCTTCTTCAACTAATTGATTATAGATTTCTAATGTGAACATTAATCCTGCAGATGGACCACCTATTTTCTCAGAATTAATTTCCACGCTTGGGTTTACGTTAAGTTCCACATCTTCTATAAGTTGTACACCTAAACCTACTTGCTCTTTATTTTCCAATGTAATCAGCTCAATATCTTGAACAACCGTCTCACCATCCCTCTCAACAACAACCTCAATTACATCGCCCTCTTGTTTTGTTGATAGATAATGAGTAAGGTCTTCATAACTTTTCACATCTTTATCGTCTACTCGTATAATACGATCAGCTGTTTTTAAAAAATCTTTAGCTGGTACATTATCTAGCACCGTAAAGACAAATAATCCATTATATTTATACTCTATACTTTTATCTGCTTGATTATATGCAACTGTTATAGCACTGTTTTTTGAGTTCTCCATATTATGTAATTGAATGTATGAATATTCCTCATCGCTTCTATCTTGGAGAATATCTTGCTCAGGGTAAATCATTTGGTATTCACTCAATTTCGCCCAAATATATGAGACAACATTTGCTTTTCCCATTCTAACTGTTGTTAGCATTAATGACCCTTCTTCTTCATATCCACCATCAACTTGAACAATAGGAGCAAGCTCTTGTGCTGTTCCAGGTTTCGTAATGTAAAATGGTAGCTGTACAAAAGTAATTAGCATAGCAAGTATAATACCAATAAATAACGATCGAATATAACTTTTAGTCTTCACCTTGCTGTGACTCCTTCCACGTAGAAATAACCGTAATAATATTTTCGAGCTGTTTTCTCGTTTCCTCCTCGCCTATCTCAATAATCTCCTTTATATTGGAAAATGCTTTTGAACTAATATGTTCCACATGTGGTCGAATCATTATATCAGAAGCAATTTCCCTATGGCTAACTAGCTCTTCTTGCATGATGTCTATACTTTGCATAATCACGTCAAAAATGGATGAGATACTTTCATTTTTTTTAACATGTGATACATCAACTCCAATCACGATATCAGCACCCATTTCTTTCACGACTGATACAGGTATGCGGTCAACAACGCCTCCATCGACTAGCACTCGATTGTTTATTTTTTCTGGCACAAAAATTCCTGGAATTGCAATACTCGCACGGACAGCATCAGCAACTGGTCCCGTTCTAAAAACTACCTTTTCTCCCTTTATTAAATCGGTTGCTACAATAGCTACCGGAATATCTAAGTCTTCAATCATTTTCCCATGGGTAAATATACGAATGAGCTCTTTAACTCTATTCCCTGCCAAAAAACCCATCCTTGGAACAGTAAAATCCAAGTAATATTTTCTTTTAAATGCATAAGCCACTTTATATAGACGATTAATGTCTAGCCCAGCTCCATAAAAGGCTGCAACAACGGCACCCATGCTACTTCCAGCAATCAGGTCTATTCCAATATTCTCCTCTGTCAATACTTTAATAACCCCTAAGTGGGCAAAGCCTCTTGCACTTCCAGAACCAAGAGCTAGACCAATGATAGGATCTCGCATGAGAAATACCTCCAAAAAAATGATCTATATTCAATCTTATGGTCTAAAGAAAGGTGCTATACACGTATATTGAAATATAAGTTTGTACAACTTTTTACCATGATTTATTCGTTCTTTCATTCTAACACCTACTACATCCATTGTATAGAAAGAAGATAAAACGGGAGGCAATACTCTTGAATATAACAAAAGTAAATTCATTAATATTAGCAACAACTGCCTTATTGCTAGCTATAGCCCTTATTTCTTTTCCACAAGCATCATTTGAAGCTTCACAAAGAGGGTTACAGATTTGGTGGGGAGTCGTGTTCCCGTCGTTACTTCCCTTTTTTATTATATCTGAGTTGCTCATAGGGTTTGGAGTTGTTCGATTTATCGGTTTTTTATTGGAGCCTCTTATGAGACCATTATTCAAAGTACCCGGTGTAGGCGGATTTGTATGGGCAATGGGAATGGCATCTGGTTATCCTGCAGGTGCTAAATTTACAGCAAGATTACGCCAAGAAAATCAGTTAACTGCAATAGAAGCGGAGCGCCTAGTATCATTTACTAACTCTTCTAATCCATTGTTTATTTTTGGTGCGGTAGCTATTGGTTTTTTTCAAAATGCCAGTTTAGGTATCATCCTAGCCATATCACATTATTTAGGTAATATTTGTGTAGGATTAATAATGAGATTTCACGGCAAAGAAAATGTCATTAGCAAGCCTTCTAATAACAGAAAGAAAAGAATTATACATGAGGCACTACGTTCTGCACATGAATCTAGGCTGCAAGATAATAGGCCACTAGGAAAATTACTCGGGGATGCGATCACATCCTCAGTACATACATTATTAATGATCGGTGGTTTC
Source organism: Nanhaiella sioensis (assembly GCF_046557775.1). Classification (NCBI taxonomy): domain Bacteria; kingdom Bacillati; phylum Bacillota; class Bacilli; order Caryophanales; family Bacillaceae; genus Nanhaiella; species Nanhaiella sioensis. Next base: position 3,780,521 of record NZ_JBKAEG010000001.1, on the reverse strand, counting down.
ATTATTTTATTTTCTGTTTTAAACAAATTGCTATCTATCGTCCATATAACAGCTGTGGTAGCTTATCTTTTGGAATATGTGTTAGCGGTTTTTGATCTTCCCGAAGAATTAGGAATACCTTTATTTTCCGGTTTATTTGAAATAACATTAGGAAGTCAATTAACTAGTGAAACACCTAATATTAGCTTGATTTACCAAGCAGTGATTACAAGCTTTATTCTTGCTTTCAGTGGCTTATCAGTTCAGGCCCAAGTTGCAAGTATTCTAGCTGAGACCGATATACGCTTTAGGCCCTTTTTTGTCGCTCGTATCTTTCACGGATTTTTTGCTGCGCTTTTTGCATATATACTTTGGAAGCCTCTATACATTAATACGATAGTAAAACCCGAGCACGGACCAAACGTCATACCTTCTTTTTCATTAAATACTAATTTCAGTATGTTTTATGATTTTTTATATATCATGTGGACTTACGGACCAATTATTACCTTGACAACACTTTGTTGCTATGTGTTACTTTATATAAAAAAAATAAGGCTCTTTTCGTAAGGCTTTGTTGCAAACATTGTTTAAATAAGCACAAGTAATTTCTTTTAATCAAGAAAGGCGCATGAATGCTAATCTTATTTTTTAGTACGGAGAACAACAATAATTAAAACGACCATCAAAGTGATGGTCGTTTGTTATGTAAGCGCAAACATTATCAAGTTATTCAATAAAAGGTATCTGTTCGCTCAGTAGGCTATATATATGTAATCAGTTAAATTTCTGACGTAACACTTTTTCTACTACATCAGGAACTAGCTCTGATACATCACCATTGTACTTGGCTACTTCCTTTACAATACTCGAACTTAAAAAGGAATATTGATTATTAGTCATCATAAAAAAAGTTTCAATATTTTCTTCTAACACTCTATTCATAGAAGTTATTTGCATTTCATACTCAAAGTCTGAAACAGCTCGTAAACCACGTAAAATCGCTTGTGCATTCTTACTTCTTGCATAGTCAACTAATAGTCCTTGAAATGAATCAACATAAACATTATCAAAATCTTTCGTAACCTCTTCTATCAGTTCCAACCTTTCTTCTACAGTAAATAATGGTTGTTTGGATGAGTTGTTTAAAACAACAACATAGATTTTGTCAAAAACCTTTCTACCCCGTTTTATAATATCTAAATGCCCATAAGTAATGGGATCAAAACTTCCAGGACAAACAGCAATATTCGCCATATTCTTCACCTCCATATTTCTAGCAATACTGATAAATCGTTATGGCAGTGATTCCGTATACCTCATGTTTTATTTGTGAAACACCACCGATTGTATTAGGTAGCTTAACATCTGTTGAATGTTCAACGACAATATGCCCACCTTCATATAATAAACGATTATTTTCTATCAATTCAATAATATTCTTGATCTTCTGATGCTTATATGGGGGGTCTAAAAAGATTTTGGAAAATCGTAAATTTCGTTTAGTAATCGCTTTTAGCGCACGTTCTGCATCATTTCGATATATTTCTACATGATCAGTAAATTTGCAATATTCAACATTTGTTTTAATCGTTTGTATAGCCTTCGCATCCCGATCAACAAATATGCAATGTTCCATCCCCCTACTTAAAGCCTCAAGCCCTAAGCCACCACTACCTCCAAACAAATCTAGAGCATAGCCACCATCAAAATATGGACCAATCATATTAAATATAGCTTCTTTTACCTTATCTGTTGTTGGACGTGTAGATTTACCCGGCACTGCCTTTAAAGGCATACCTTTACAGCTTCCTGAAACTACTCTCATTAACATCACCATTCTTACAAAATTGTAAATAAATTAAGCCTTATTTATTATAGATGATAAAAAAATATTTTGAAAGTGTATACAGTCACTTCAAATGGTCATAATTAGTAGTAACAACATCAAATTATTGATGTTGTTGCCAACCGCGGAGAAGACTTACGTTTCCCCATAAGTTCTTCCTCCGGTTTCTCCTCTCCCTTTGCCTTCTTATCTATGGGTGATATTTCGAAAATTATCCCTATGATATAGAAGGACCCTGTAGGTATCTGCAGGGTTTTTTTAATTTATAGACTTTATTCGTAAACTATGTTGCTGTAGTTCCTAAGCTAGAAAATAAAAATGTCGTTTTACTCAACATTCATCGTTCAATAGAAGAACAGATGCCACGAAATTAAGTTGTTTACGTGTATATATTTCTACATGAAAACAGCCAATTATTGACCATTATGCTCACTTGCTTTGTTATTAATATGTAAGATCAATTGTTTGTTCATCCTTTTCAACCAATACTGCGAATAAATCAGTTAGCCACGTTTCATAAATGTAAACAGAATGATCAATCTGTTCCATTGGTTTAGATAATAATCCCCATTCTTCTTCATTATATATAAAATAGTTTTTATTTAAGTAAAATCTCCAAATATCTTGCCCTTTTTCAATATAAATGGTTTCTTGATCTAAAAAAAATGAAACCTTATACCCAGCTTGACGTAATACATCCTCTAATGGGAACAAGAGCTGACCATTTCTGAAAATAACTGGTCGATTAACAATTTCTTTACTATTAATGAAGAAGTTTCGTTCATCAACAAAATAGAGGGAAGAAGTCTGATTCCTTTGATTAGTGTTTGCTGAAAAGAATGTTGTTTTACCTAAATCAATAGCTGATAACGACCTATCTAATAGTTCGGATGAAAGCTTCTTATTTTCATAAGTAAATATTATTTCAATAAATTCATCAAGAGCTTGTCCAGATAGCTGAGTGAACATTTCTTCAGAAAGTCTATTAGAAAATTCATCACCAACACTTCTGTTAAGAAGAATTGATTTCAGGACTTGCAAAATCCATTCATCATTTTCATCATAAGAAAAAGACTCAAATAAAACCTTATCTATATAACCTTCTTCAATAAAATTACCATCATCTTTATCATGAATGATTAAAGACGGTGTAATAACCAAATCCTCACCTGGAATATTTACTATCGTTAATGGAGATGAAGATGGCACACGTGCTAGCGATGGGGCATTTATTTTTTCAACTTGATTCCCTTCATTAACATAATATGTAATTTCTTCAACCTCTTCACTATCCAATTGTTTGTTTGTCCAAAAAATTGGTGGTGAATCCATATAGGAATATTCCCATGCATAAAAGTCAATATTCTCTTTAGAAATATATTTCTGCAGCGAGGCACCTGTCACCCAAGTCCCTCGAGGTGAATGATCTTCAATAATTTCTAAACGAGTATTTTTCAATTGTTGAGAGTGAAGGTTTATTGACCAATTTTCCATCAAGAAAGAATGTAGGGAACTATCAATTGATATTTGATATGTGAAAATGATATGTTGCTCATTACCATTCATTAAGGTAATATCATTGTCATTATAAATAATCTCGCATTGCTTTCCATTTTCTGTTTCACAAAAAATTTGCTCTTGCTCAATAACTGATGGAATCGATAATTCATACGTTGGTTGTACTAAACCATTATACGATTGTGTTACAACCAATGCGTTATCTTTCCGCACAAGCTGAATTGATTCATTTAACTGTGTATTATTATCCACCATTACTTTTTGTTCTGTATTTCCAGTATAAGAAAACCATTGCAATATGATGAGTGCCAAACTTAAAGTTATTAAAAGAAAAAGAATTGCATACAATGAACGTCTCATAACTATCTCCTAACTCATAAAAACAACTAGAATATGATTAGTTTATCATAATCACACTCTTTGTTAATAATAAAATATAGATAACCCCTTCCATGTTGGGAGGGGCTATAGTCCTAATTTATAGTCATATTCTTTAGCTTCATCAGGTTTAGAATTTTCAAATTCTATCTTCAAAAATGGCTTATGAGATACCTCGACCTTTTTCACAAATGAAAGACCATTTAATTTATTGCACATATGGTCTACTTCAGACATATCACAATACAGGACTACATACTTTAAACGTTTTGATACATAATGTACATTCCCATACTTTCTTAATAATTTAGCTTGTTTTAATGAAAAAAGCCATACTATAATCCCTTGTCTTTTGGAAAACATTACAATACTCCCCCGCTTGATTATTGATCTAGTGACAACCGCAGCTCCCACCTACACCACAACCACCTCCACAGCTAGAAGCAGCATCAAAGAATGGATTACCTGTAGGAACTTTAATTGAATCAGAGACGGTCTTTCCAATGATAATGCTTATTTCATCCAATAACACTTGAATGGAGTTTTCAGCTTTTTTAAACTCAGAAATGATTTCGTTTAAATCTACCTCACGTTTTATCTCTCTTACTTCTCGAGAGATCTTTTTGAAATCAGGATGATATTTTCCAAAACGCTGAACATCTTCGTACTGTTCCTTTATATTAACAAATTTATCTATTAACGATTGAGCATTCTCGTTCTTCTTCAATTTATTTAAACAATCATTATAGTTTTCAAAAACTTCTGAATCAAGAATCATCTTCGATAATTCTTCAGCTCCATCAATAATTTCGACTGTTTCTAAAGTTGCAAGCATGATCACACCTCCATTCATTATCATAACATATTCTCATAACACATGTATCTTTCCTTTTATTTTTTACGAGGCTGTTTTTAAATTAATTACATTTTCACGTACTAAGAAATAAACACATATATAACTATAGCTTCGTGGCAACCTATCTGTTATTAACCGAAGACAATGCAAGGAAGTTTAATTTCTCTGTGATCATTTTATATAATTAGCAATAAGGTTTTCGAATAGAGCCTTACTAATCTCTCTTTTCGCGTCAAATGTTCCTTTTCGTAAATGAACTAAACACGAATATAGCGAACGTTTGGTGCATCTTTTCTTCTCTATTGACAATATCATACATATCACTTGCTCTTATTTAAGTGAAAAAAAGCTAATAGTTTACGACATGAGCCTTACTAAATTGTTCTTTTAGTATCAAATGTTGCTTTTCGTACTTGAGGCCAAACACGAATTTAACTATCGTTCGGGGCAGCTTTTCTTCTCTATAGACAACAACATTCATATCATACATATCATTTGTTCTTATTTAAGTGAAAAAAAAGCTAATAGTTTACGAAATGAGCCTTACTCATCGTTCTGTTCGCTTCAAATGTTGTTTTTCGTAAATGAGCTAATCACGAAAATAACCAACTTTCGGGGCAGCTTTTCTTCTCTCCCAAGATTATAAAAAAATCATAAAATACATATTAATTACGAAAAGGTTTAAAAAACAACATAGTTTAACAAATAAAATTTTTTACAAGCTGTATAATTATTTTATCGTAACTTGAAATTCCTTTGTTTGTTGGTAGCTAGTAGAATCATTATGAACAAGATCTATTTTTATATTGTGTGTTCCTTTAGGTAAACCTTTAATAACAAATGCTGCTGTAGAAATTGTTTCCACTTTTTTATTATTGACAAAGACTTCAATATGTCCTTCACCATTTTTATTTGCCTTTTTTTCCTTTTGGAAAACAAAATTAGGTACATAACACTCAACGTACACATCTTGTCCTTTCACAAGGTGTGTGATAGATATCTTAGGCATTATTTGTTGTGTAGTGGCCTGAATCGCTACCTTATCTAAGCTGTTATCACGTACACTTATTACTGTAACATTCGTTTCTGGAGTAGGCTTTTCATTTCCACATGCTTGAATAATCGACATGGCTAACAATAAATATATTATTGTGAACATTTTCATGTTGTAATCACTCCTTTACAACATTATTGTTAGCTATGATTAGAGAAATTCATTCATTTTTTTGCAAAAAAAAAAACTAAGACGGAGATTAGCTACTTTGATCTGTTTGAAAAAAATTAGCTAACATAGAAAACATTTGAAAAGAGTTAGAAAATGAATCAAGTCTATGTTGAAAAGTCTTTCCATAATATGATCTAGCTTCATTTTCAAAAACTTTAATCGATTCTGGATTCCTCGAAAGTTTGCGGTACCAAATCGGTTGAGCTCGTATAAAATGCTGTAGCTCTTTGTTCGATTGTATATATTCATAAATTGTTGGTCTCATAACTTTTTCCAACTCACTTTTTTAATCTTTTCGAAACGAGAAAGGAGTAAGGTCATTCGTTACCTGCTGTTGCTTTAGCTCTGGCTGAAATTGTTGTAACACACTTTGAAGGGTAGTAATCGCCTCTCCAAATGTATTTAAATGTTGCTCAACTTGATTTAAGTCCATATTCTTTATGGAAGATAAAAAAGTTCCTAAAATCTCAGGTTTAGCTTCATTATTGTCTTCACTACTGTCATTACTATTGCTTCCTTTAAATTCATCCCACATTTCATCATCATCACCAAATAAATACCAGTCTTCAAAAAATTCCTGCCATGTCTTCTCACCACGGCGTACTTCACTGATGAGTTTAGGGTGTTGTTTAACAAATTCTTTAAACTTCTTAACATCAGGGTGGGCTCGTTTTTCCATCTTATTCACCTCATATACACTAGTACCTAATATAATGTATCAGTTTACCTATTCTGTTGTTCGCCCATTTTCCCTTAATCGTAAGTCTTTCTCTATTCCCACGATTCAATAAAATTTTGTGTATAATATTTTTTGTACACTCCAACTCCTAAATTTGTAAAATTCTCATTTAATAACGTCTCTCTGTGACTTTTGCTATTCAGCCAGCCAACCATAACGGCTATCCCATCAATATACTTTGCAGCTATATTTTCTCCAGCAGAAAAGTAATAAACATTTCCTTCTTTTAAACGTTCTGGTAATCCCCCACTTAATGGAGAAGTGTGAGAAAAATAATTTTCATCATACATTTCTTTACTATGTTTATGTGCAACGATGGCCGCTTCTTCATTCCACTGTACGGCAGGTAAATTATGCTGATTTCTAATTATATTTGTAAGGTCCAATATTTGTTTTGCGACGCCTTGTTCAACTAATGCTAATTCCTCTATCGATAGCTCCTCAGAAGATAATAGATCTCCCCTATATACTAGTTCATATGGTCTTTGTTTTATTAACGTATTTGCATCCATGTATCTAATACTCGATAATTTATTTGAATATCTATCAAAATATAATTGGATATAAACATCGTTTACTTTAACTAATGGACGAATTTCTAAGTCCTGTTCTGATAGTTCAAATCGATAATTATTGTTATTAGCTGTGAATGATATTAATTGCTCCAAAGAGAATGTATTTATGATCTCATCGATAGGTTGTCCAATGATAAATGGTTCTGTGTTTAATTCCTCTCCAATTGCATATATCGTTGTCACTATATTGTTTTCAACGCCAATTTGAATATATTGTGATGGATCTTGATTATAAATCCACCAATCGTAATCATAAATGGACTTATCAACTCTTATTGGTTTCCCAAATTCTCTTTCAATAACTTCACTAGGTTTCCCTATAAACGAATCTAATCCGTTTAACGTAATTTCACGTTTTTCCACTTCAACACTACTATTCAATTGTTGATTAACTTGAATGATTTCTTCTTGATTGCTGATTTCATTTGAAGGTGAATCATTCATAAAAGTTATGATTCCAATAATTAGATAACTAGTAAATATTGCAAACCCTATTTTTCTTTTCATAGATCTACCTCCTTTCAGTTTCTATAATTCTAGTAAAGTATATTGTATTTTTTTCTAGATAGACCAATAAATTTTTATAGGACGATGTAATCAAATGAGAGTTTTCTACACTATGTTGTATTATTTCAAAATTAGATCAGTTCTGTAGTTTTTTTACGATTGTTACAGTCTATAGCTAAGAAACATATGAACATGAACAAGCTATCATCGTATTTACCTCTTAGTATGCAAAGACTGTTTTATGAAAACTCTTTTCACAAACTTATTGCTTTATTTCTCTTTCATTTGAGTAACTGAATGTACAATATATTAATGTTATTTTTAGAGAAGAAAAGATGCCAAGAACGTTAATTATAATTACGTTTAACATTTTTTACCGAAAAAATATTTAATGTGAAAATAACAGAGAATAAAATTCATTCTATTAACCAGGCTATTCCCGTAACCTTTTTGCTATTTTTACAAAAAATGGACAGTATGATGGACTTTTTAAGAACAACGCTAAATGTGTATATGCTGATATCTTAAAACGAAAACGAACAATCAATGTGAAAACAGCCATTAACAAAGACACTGATTAACAGTGCCTTTGTTAGTGGTGTAGTTCATCCGTTTCCGAAATCTCAGTTAGCGCATGTCCCGCACTTTCATCAGACATGTTATTAATAGCTAAATCTCCTAAAGATACAATACCTACCATATTACCATGCTCTACAACAGGTAAACGCCTAATTTGGTGTTCCGCCATGAGATTCGCTGCCTCTTCTACAGTAGTCTTAGGGTTACATGTGATCAATTGTTCAGTCATTACATTAATGACTGAATTTGAACCAGAGCGCTTCTCTGCATATCCTCTAATGACTAGATCTCTATCTGTAATCATACCAATTAGTTCATCTTTATTCACTACAGGAATGGCTCCTACATCATATTCCTTCATCTTAACTGCAGCTTCATATACATTATCTAATGGCGTACAGCATTCGACTGACGTTGACATCACATCGCCTACATAATTCATTGTTGGTTCACTCCTTCTATATGGATATTACAAAATTGTTAATAACACTGAACGTTCAAATGATTAGTTATTTTTGTACTAAAATTTGTGTCCAATAATGTCCGTGACTGCCACCAATCGTATAACCAACTCCTATATGTGTCATATCATGGTTGAGCACATTAGCTCTATGTCCTGCATTATTCATCCAAAATTTCACAACTTCTTCAGCTGAGCTATGCCCTACAGCAATATTTTCTGCCCCTGTATGAAAATGAACACCAAAAGCTCTCAACATATTAAATGTCGAACCATATGTTGGGGATATATGAGAAAAGTAATTATTATCTCGCATGTCTGCCGACTTAGTTCTAGCGATACTACTGAGAGTTGGATCTACTTTTAATGGCTGTAAACCGTTTATCGAGCGCTCAGCGTTAGTTAATTGAATTATTTTATCCTCTAAATTGGTCTTAACATCGTTTGTTGGTATATACACAACTTGCCCAGGAAATATCATGTTTGGATTCGGAAATTGTGGGTTTTCTTTAATTAATAATGACAGTTTTACTTTATATAATACTGCAATTTCCCATAATGAATCACCTGGTTGTACTTTGTACATCATAGTTCTTCCATCAGCAGCTCTAGGCATAGATGTAACGAGCAAGATCATACAGGAAATCACAGAAATTCATACTTTCTTCACTTTCATTCCTCCTTTCTAGAATAGTTTTACCAATACAGTAAAAAAATCTCTTGTATCTAAATTTTTTTATGTACTTTGTTTAATTTGTCATTTTGATAATAAATTTATTCTACTAATAAAAAAGTAAAAATCATCATATATCAAAAGGTTCATTTTCCATTAATTGTTATTTTTAGCACAAAGCAATAAACAACGCAGCAAACTAGAGTACGTTGTATATTTTCTTCATTAAAACGATGGTTGTTGAGTCTTTACATGTTACTCTCCTAATTTAGGAACAATAGCTACAACGTATATGATAGTGCTTTTTTTATAACAAAAATCAAAACACGTTAAATAGGTAATGTAATAACTTCGCATTGCAACTTGCTCAATTTCGTACTATTATTAACAAGAGTAAACTTATCTTTTTCAAAGATAATGGAGGGAAATACATAATGAAACTTGAAGCAGTTGGAATTCAAGAAAAATCAGTGGAGTTAGCACGGTTAAATGATGTTATGAAGGAAAATGGACTTGTTTTAGCAGGTCAATGGGATTATGAACGAGTTACATATGACCGTAAATTTGAGTTTAAAAATGAAGTTTATTATTTAAGAGTGCAAGGCTATGCAGTAGAGGGTGACGTCGGTAGTCGTCATGCAATGATAAAGCTGTTAACACCAGTACTAGGAAAGCATTATTATCCTCATGGTGTTGAATATGGTGAAGGTGAAAAATTTCCAAAATCCTTAATTGAACAGTGTGAAAACTTATTGAATAATGTGAAGAAGAAAATTGATTCGCTTTAATAAAACCGCTGTCAAAAGGATTTAGCAAGTTAAAAACGCATGAAAAATTCATGCGTTTTTAACTTGAATTTCATCAACCATCACGTTAATAGCAGTTGGTCTAATTCCAGTCAATGCTCCTATCTCCGTAACCACTAATGCTTGTAACTTTTTACATACTTGAGCTATATTTACACCATATTTCACACATACATGAATATCAATGATAATGTCATTTTTTTCATTTTTGATTAAAATTCCTTTTTGTCTTTGACCATTGTTTAAAAAAAGATATAGTTGTTCTTTTACATCATAAACAGTACCATCGATTTCTTCAATATCATTGATACAAATTGAGGTAATCACTGCAAACACATTTTCTGTAATGCTAAGGGAGCCTTTTGACAAAAATTGAGTGATCATATGTTATTACTCCTTTCAAATTCCCTTTTCTTTTAGTATATGTATACAAAATATGTTGTTGAAGTAATACTTTTCATAATATAATTTTATATATAAACAAAGTCTGACTTCATTTTGATTATCTATATCTCACTTAGAAATAAACACCTATTTAATTGGTTTTGTGAGCCTTGTTAACGATGGCAGTCGTTAAGATCCTCATCCAGCTTTTCAACTTTATTTATATGTGCAGCAGTGCTTCGAAGAGGCACATAAAGAAATGAAAAGATGACAATAAGAAAGGAGTTAAGTCTTGTTAAATAAACAGGTTAGACGTAATTTAGTGATTGCCTTGATTCTTATCACAGTATTTATTATCGGATACTTAATATTGCCAGTATCCATTCCATTAATAATAGCGCTTGTCACTGCACTATTATTAGAACCTATTATTAAGTTATTACAAAATAAAACAAACATTTCACGTAATTTATCTGTATTTTTTGTTTTTACTTTATTTTTAGTCTTTATTGGAGTTAGTGGATACTTTGTAACGACAAAGGTAGTAACTGAAGTGATAAAAATCGTCGAAAATGCTCCAACTTATATAAATGAGATTAGTCGTGCTTGGGAAAAGTTTGAAAAGAATTTATACAACACTGCACAGGATTTACCGCAGGAGTTTGTAGACGTAGTAACTATTGAAGTTGAATCATTTTTTTCTAACCTTAAGGAAGATGTAACTTCATCATTAACGATTGATAATGTTAAAAATATTTTTACCAATATTCCGAACTTTTTAGTTAGTCTTATCGTATACTTAATTGCACTTTTTCTTTTTCTATTAGACCTCCCACGTTTACGGGGTAGAGTAAACGCGCATTTAACCGAGAAAACAGCTGATAAAGTTAATTTTATGTCATCTCGGCTATCCTATGTTATTTTTGGTTTTTTTAAAGCTCAGTTTCTTGTAAGCATTATTATATTTTTAGTATCACTTGTAGGTTTATTATTTATTACTCCAAATATTGCATTAGTGATGGCGCTAATTATTTGGGCGATTGATTTCATTCCAATTATTGGGTCAATCGTTATTTTAGGACCGTGGGCGCTATTCCATTTGTTTGCTGGCGATGTTGTATTAGGAACTAAATTAGCTATTTTAGCAATTGCTCTTCTTATTATACGTCGTACTGTTGAGCCTAAGGTAATGGGTAGCCATATTGGATTATCACCACTATCAACACTCATTGCAATGTATTTAGGCTTAAAGCTACTAGGGATTTTAGGGTTCATTTTAGGACCGCTACTCTTAATAGCTTTTAATTCAGCACGCGAAGCAGGCATAATTAAGCTAAATTTTAAACTATAGGATGTATACTAAATTTAACGACATAAAAAAATGGAGCATCGTCATATAGACGGATACTCCATTTTTTTATGATCATCGTTACCTAATTTGCTTGTATTTCTCAATCTTCCAACTAGGATTTAGGGGGTGTCTCCCCTGCTTTAAACCATTATCTATAACACTTCTAGCCAGTACAAACTAAATAACAATCATGACAACAAGATACTTTAAAACTTTTTAGCTGTAAGCCATTCTAATAACCTAGAATTGCTCTTATGACTGATGTAGTATCTCCACCTGGATAAAGCACGTATAAAAGGACATATACAGCTACACCTGTAATAGCAGTAAAAAACCATATTATACTTGTAACTGGTCCGATCTTCTTATGTTTTGCGATTCGATTATTAAATCCTAGGTATAATGTAATTAAACCAAAAACCCCGCCAGTAGTAGCAAGAATAATATGGAATATTAAAAACAATGTATAATATATTTTTATATCCTCTGGCCCGCCAAAACTCGTGTTACCTATAAATATTGTTCTAGATACGTAAATGATGAAGAAAGTTAAAGCAAATATAGCAGCCCATATCATAACTTTTTTATGTGCTTCAATCTTTCGCTGTTTTATGAGATACCAACCAATCGCAACAAAAATCGCACTTAGAACAATAAAGCTTGTACTAATCGTAGGTAGAATTTTTATCGTTTGTTCCATATGTCTCCCTCTCTGTATCAATTTTTATGTAAATACATAACTATTTTAGTAAAAATGTTTTACATAATCAATGGATATACTAGTCGCATATTAAAAAATAACGGGTCTAATCTACATACAGAATGAATGGTGTAGAATAAGACCCACTTAGTATTCCCCTATTTTATCGTTTGAGGTGTCATATATTTTTCAAGCTCTTTTTCCTCTTGCTCACGGTCTTTTTTAGCCCACTGGAAGAATATATGAGCTAAAATCGCTCCGTAGACAATTTCTTGGATAATTTTCATTAATACCCCACCTAGCTGTTGGTCTTCTAGCAATGGTAAAGTATTAAACAACTCAGGTCCAGTTAGCTGTATAGAATTTAGCATATCAGCGGGAACACATAATTTTAATGCATTTACCCAAGCGGTTGGATCACTATAAGTTATATATAAAGGTTCCTGGGCAAATATGATAAGTGCACAGGCAGGTGTTAACAATATCCCATCAGCAAAAATGTAACCGATCTTTTTAATTCCAGATAAGGATTGACTTTCTTCAAGTGTATTTATTAATGGCCACCACATCAACATTGCAGCAATAAATATCCCAATTGTAACAGCGGCATGTAACAAGCTATTTGTTTTCACTATATCAAAAATAACTGGTATATGGTAAAAGGAAAAAGCACCGTTAAACAAAATAAGTGCAATAAGCGGTTTCGAGAATAACGAAAAGACCGGCTTGACATATCGAACATTTAATAACCATCTGTAAAACCAATTCGGGAATGCCAAAATTAGTAATGGTGGAATAATTAAATATAATGTCGCCATTTGAACCATATGAACACTTAACATTAGATGTCCTAGTAGATCAACTGGTGATCCTTTTATAACATACAATAAAACCATTGCTGTTACAAAATAGCTTATTTGCTTTTTGGAAGCTGGGCTATCTGCTGATAACTTCTTTCGCAACGGACCCATTAATAAAAAATAACATGTAACTAATATACAAATCCAAATGAAGAAGTAGGGGCTCCACAATGCTCGAAATCCAAATACCGATAAATCCATATATTCTTCACCTCTTATTGTTCGCAAGTTTTTCTAGATTTTAATGCAATAAGAAAATCGGCAAAATGCCGATTTTCTTATTTACCACCAAACAATTGTCATGAAAGCTAAAACAGTAATTAATCCAACTAATAACCCAGAGTATAAAAATAAAGCAGGTGCTTCATGACCTTTATGATTCATGTGCATAAAATAATACAATTGAAAAATAACTTGTATTACTGCTAGTAATATAATGAACGGAACTGTAAACCAACGTGAAAACTCATAGCCAACAGCTATAAAAGCAGCAATCGTTAAAAATATCATTAAAACAAATGATATGACATGATGCTTCATCTCTTCAGCACTTTTTTTCCTCCGATAAGCTATATCGACTCTCGGGTTACTGGAATTTGAATGATTTGTCGTCATAAATTTATCCCACCACTCCCATTAAGTATACTACAGTAAAAATAAACACCCATACTACATCAATAAAGTGCCAATAAAGGCTCGCAACATAAAATTTAGGTGCATTATACAAGTCTAAACCACGTTTGCTATTACGAATCATTAACGTTAATATCCATACTAAACCAAAAGCAACGTGAGCTCCATGCGTCCCAACTAGAAAATAGAAAGCAGAACCAAATGCACTACTTGTAAACGTATGACCTTCATGCACATATTCCATAAACTCATAAATTTCTAAGCCAAGGAAAGCTGCACCAAGGAACAATGTAATACCTAGCCATAGTTGCATCTTTTTGAAATCGAAATTCTTCATGTGATACATTGCGTACACACTCGTTAAACTACTTGTCAGTAACAGCATAGTAGCGACAAAAGCTATTGGTAATTGGAATAATTCTTCTGACGAAGGTCCACCATTCGTACTATTTTTTAAAGCTAAATAAGTAGCGAACAATGTAGAGAATGTAACTGTTTCAGCACCTAAGAAAAACCAAAATCCTAAAAATTTATTCTTTCCTTCGAGGGTAGCTTTTTCCGGTGAAGCAGGAAATGTTTCGGCTGTTAATTTTTCTTCAACATGCATTATGCCTTTACCCCCTTATTATCATCTTCAACTAATTCTTCTTTATGAATGTGGAATCCATGATCGTCAATTACAGAGCGTAGGAACATCGCGCCAAACGTAATTAAACCACCTAAAATTCCAACGAATAATCCCCAACTATAATCATTTATAAATAAGATTCCGATACCAGAAATAAATAAACCTAGTGACATAACGAATGGTAAAATAGATGAATTAGGCATATGAATATCACCTAATGGCTCAGCAGGTGTCATTTCTTTTTTACCTTCCATCTTTTCAATCCAAAATGCATCTAATCCACGTACTAATGGCGTTTGTTTAAAGTTATAGAATGGTGGAGGTGAAGCTATTGCCCACTCTAAAGTTCGCCCAGTACCCCAAGGGTCATTGCCAACTTTTTCATTTTTAATACTAGTAATAATGACATTCACTAATAAAATGACAGTTGCTACGGCCATGAAGATAGCACCTATACTACTGATTAGATTCCCGGTTTCAAATCCTTTGCCTTCTGCAAATGTGTATACTCGTCGAGGCATACCCATTAAACCTAAGAAATGTTGAATAAAGAAAGTCAAGTGGAAACCAATTAAGAATAGCCAAAAAGTTATTTTTCCAAGTGTCTCATTTAGCATAGTACCAAACATTTTTGGCCACCAATAATGTGCCCCTCCAAATAATGCAAGAACTACACCACCGACAATTACGTAATGGAAATGTGCAACGACGAAATAACTATCATGATATTGATAATCGGCCGCAGCACCAGCAAGCATAATACCAGTTACTCCACCCATTACAAATGATGGTATAAATGCTACTGCATAAAGCATCGGAGTAGTGAAGCGAATACTTCCTCCCCACATTGTAAATAACCAGTTAAAGATTTTAATACCTGTTGGTACCGCAATTGCCATCGTAGCTACAGAGAATATTGCATTGGCAATTGGTCCTAAACCAACTGTAAACATATGGTGAGCCCAAACCATGAAGCCTAAAAAGCCAATTAATACTGTTGCAAAAACCATTGATGAATAACCAAATAGTCTTTTCTTCGAAAATGTTGCAAAAATCTCTGAAAAAATACCGAATGCCGGCAGTACGAGAATATACACTTCTGGGTGTCCAAAAATCCAGAATAAATGCTCCCAAATAATTGTATTACCACCCATAGCTGGATCGAAGAAATTTGCACCGAACAAACGATCAAATATCATTAAGAAAAATCCAACTGTTAATGGTGGAAACGCAAACAAAATAAGTGCTGAAGTGACAAATGTTGACCATGTAAACAACGGCATACGCATATATGTCATTCCAGGAGCACGCATAGTAATAATCGTTACAAGAAAGTTAATACCACCAATTAACGTACCAAATCCAGAAATTTGTAATCCGATGGTATAAAAGTCAATTCCATGTGTGGAGGATTCTAATGCTAGTGAAGCATATGAAGTCCAACCCGCATCTGGTGCGCCACCTAAAAACCAACTAAGGTTTAAAAAGATTCCACCAAAGAAAAACAACCAAAATCCTAGTGCATTTAAAAATGGAAATGCTACGTCACGAGCACCAATTTGGATTGGCATTACTGCGTTCATCATCGCAAAAACGAGCGGCATCGCAGCTAAGAATATCATAGTAGTTCCGTGCATCGTCAATATTTGGTTGTATAGTTCACCAACAAAAAATCCTTGATCCGGGGCCCATAACTGTATGCGGATAAATAGTGCTTCTAGTCCGCCGACAACAAAGAAAAATCCTCCGGCAATTAAGTATAGGATCGCTATCTTTTTATGGTCAACCGTCGTTAAATAATCCCATACTGTAGCACCAAACCCCTTTTTTTGAGTTAACGTACTCACAAATGTTACCTCCCTTTAATATATAAAGATCAATCCCCTAGTATTTACTCTACTTTCAGTCCCATTAAATATTCGACTAAAGCATCCATATCATTAGGTTGTAAATCCCCATATGTACCAGACATTTTATTTCCTGGTTTGAATTGTTCTGGATCCTCTAACCAAGCTCTTAAATTTTCTTCATTATGATCTATGACACCTGCAATTGTTTCACGTTCACCGAACGTAGCCAAGTTAGGTGCGATACGAGCTCCAAAAGGTCTTGTGTCTTCTGGTGAAACTGCATGACATGCAAGACAGCTGTTATTAAATATTTCCTCACCTTGGACTGCTAAATCAGTTGAAGCCACAGGGGTAGTAGCATTTTGCATTTTGCTAATCCAACTATCGAAATCATCCCTCGATAACGGCTTCACTTTGAAGTCCATTTTCGCATGTGACGGTCCGCATAATTCAGCACATTCACCCCAGAAAACGCCGCCAGCTTCTTCTGTTTTGGCAGAATCAAACTCTAAGAAAAATTGGTTTGTGTTATCCGTGTTTGTATCCATTTTCCCACCAACAGCAGGTACCCAAAATGAATGTTTAACATCTGAAGCGATTAAATTAAAATATACTCGCTCATCTGTTGGAACGATTAAATCTTGACTTGTGATAATGCCGTAATCTGGATACTCAAATTCCCACCAATATAAATTAGCAGTTACATTAACTACTACAGCATTTTCATCGCGTGTTTCCTCTAGCATTGGAGTCACGTCAGCTAGTTCAAATGTCGCTTTAACAACTGGAACAGCTAAAATTAACAATAAAATAATCGGGATAACAGTCCAGATCACTTCTAGTTTATGACTTCCTTCTACTTGCTTAGGAATTTTGTTTTCTTCCCCTTTACGTTCCTTGAAACGCAATAAGACAAAAATGAAAATAACTGTGACAACAACAATAACAAGGACCATTATTACTGCTGACAAAATCATTAGGTCATATTGCATTTCTGCTACTTCTCCCGCTGGCTGTAGTGTGGATAAAAATGGTTTTCCACAGCCTGATAAAAATAACGCTATGACTGATATTACAGAAATCAAGCGCCAATTATGTAGCCACTTTTTCATAGCTTCTTCATACCCCTCTTTCATTTAATGTTTCTAAAATATAATAAAATAAATTCCTTCTAACAGCTATATGTTATTAGAGAAAGAACTTCTACAATTAAGAAGACAACTATACATTGACTTTAACAATTATATAATTGTCACGACAACCATTGCTACAAACAGAATGGTCAAATAGTTAAGTGAGTATACAAACATTAAGCGTGCCCATTTCACATCGTCTTTCATCTTAAAACCAGCTAACCCTAAAGCCAACCATCCTACATTGAGAACAGTAGCTAAAATTAAAAACGGGATTCCCAGTGCAAATAAATAAAATGGTAATGGTAGGAGACATGCAACCCAAACAACCATTTGTCGCTTGGTGATCGCAAATCCATGAACAACAGGGAGCATTGGAATTCCTGCAGCTCTATACTCTTCCACACGTTTCATTGCAAGCGCCAGAAAATGTGGCGGCTGCCATACAAACATGATGATAAATAAAATCCAAGCAACACTATGTAAATTAGCATCTATTGCAGCCCAGCCAATTAATGGCGGTACTGCTCCGGATATACTTCCAATTACTGTATTTAAAGTGTAAAGTCTTTTTGACCACATCGTATATAAAATAACGTATGAGATAATACCGATCAACCCAATAACAGCAGCAGTTATAGTTGTAAACGCTAATATCCCTGTGCCAATTACTGTCAACAATAGACCTAAAGCTAACACTTGTGATGGTTGAACTTTGCCTGTCACAGTAGGTCTTTGTTTTGTTCTATCCATTAAGTGATCTATATCTCGGTCAATAAAATTATTTAGACTACAAGAACCTGCAATAATTAATGCTGAGCCTATTAAAGTTAATAGAACAACATCTATATTTTCGAAAAAACCTACACCTGAAAAATACATGGCGAGCCATAATCCGGTAAATGTCGTAATTAAATTAGAATTAACAATCCCTATTTTAATTAGAGCAAGAAAGTCCTTCCAAACGCTTGTCTCGTGTAAATGATGTTGAGTGCTTTGCTCCAACATATTTGTTTCGTCTAGCGTCCTCGTATTAGACATTCAAATTCCCCCCTTCAGTTAATTTCTAATAGTATTACTTTTCACTTCAGTATAATAATATGATGCTCAATTCTAGTAAAAACAAAGCATTTAAACTGTTATGTAGTATTACTTAGAACAGATTTAACTAAGTAGTGTGACTTTATTAACTATTAAAGCACAATTTTGAGTTAGCCAAATAGTATCACTGTATATTAAATCACATTTCGAGATGGTTTTGTGAATTTTTTTTGAATAAATTTTGTTTTTTTTTTGTCTATAATAAATCAAGTAAAAAAAATTAGTAAAACGTTCACAAATTTGTGTTATTTTATCCATATTATTTACATAAAAGGTATTATAAACACTATGTGTGTAGGGTTTAACAAACTTTAAATGTTGCTATTCCATTGACAATTACCTTTTCTCTGAAACAATAAGATCAAACAATCTTTTTATGAAAGAATATGAGCAAAAACTTTTTTAATATATGAATTAACTATTTTCATTATTATATATCCCACATGTCAGAAATATTACTATGCATTTTTCCTTTGCTATTTATACATAATTTCGCTATCATAAAGTTTGGTTATTTGCTTAAGTGACCGTTATTTCATTTCTTACATATGAAGGTGATGTAGTGAACAAAAGATTAAAATTATTTGCGGTCTTAACGACCATCGGTATGCTCTTTATATTAATAGGGGGTGCCCTTGTAACAAAAACAGATTCGGGGATGGGGTGTGGAAAATCATGGCCTTTATGTGAGGGCGAACTAATCCCTAGTAATATTTCACCTGAAAAAGTCATCGAACTAAGTCATCGTGTCGTCTCAGGCACAGTAGGAATAATGGTTCTTATCCTCTCTATTTGGTCATGGAGATCGATTGGGCATATAAGAGAAACGAAGCCTTTAGCTATTATTTCATTTGTATTCTTATTAATGCAAGCTTTAATTGGTGCAGCTGCTGTCATGTGGGGACAATCATCATTTGTACTAGCCTTACATTTCGGTATATCATTAATTTCTTTTGCTTCGGTTCTATTATTAACATTGCTCATCTTTGAGGTTGATAAAAAATTTGATGCTGAAAAAATAGTCATCGCATCTAAAATGAAATGGCATATATATGCAGTAACGATTTATAGTTATTTAGTAGTATATTCTGGTGCATTAGTAAGACATAAAAGCGCAAGCCTAGTCTGTAAAGATTGGCCGATGTGTAATAATAATAATGCCTGGGGGTTGCCTACTACGAGCCATGAATGGATACAAATGGGTCACAGGTTTGCAGCAGGAATAATCTTCATTTGGATTATCTTTATTACAATGAGGGCATTAAAACACCATAAACACCAAAGAGTTATTACATGGGGATGGGTTATCGCGTGCACACTCGTAATATTACAAGTTATCACTGGTGCCATCATCATATTTAGTAAATTAAATCTGATAGTTGCATTATTACATGCATTATTTATCTCATGTTTATTCGGTGTATTAAGTTATTTAGTTTTATTAGCATCCAGAAGTACCAGGAATGAAAAGCTGCAAGATTAAATATTACTTAGAGTTTCAAAAAGGTCTGACTACACACCTACATTTCTGTATATAAGACAAGGAGAAGTCTTATATACAGAACGATAGCGTAAAGTCAGACCTTTTTTTATGTTAATATTACATAACTATTGTGATAGTTCAATTAATAAATCTTCTGTTTGAATTGCTTCACCCGATGAAACATGTATAGCCGTTACTGTACCAGCAAACGGCGCTTGTACAGTTGTTTCCATCTTCATAGCTTCAGTAATCAATAAATGGTCTCCTTTATTGACTTTCTCCCCTTTTTCAACTAACACTTTTAAAACAGTACCAGGCATAGAGGCTCCGAGGTGATTCGGATTGTTTTTATCCATTTTTGATTTAGTAACCACCGTAGATTTTACATTTTCATCTTTGATAATTACCTCACGTGGTTGACCATTTAACTCGAAATAAACGACACGAGTTCCGTCAGCTTGTGGCTGTCCGATGGAAACTAATTTGACAATTAAAGTTTTACCTTGTTCTATCTCTACTTCAATTTCTTCTCCAAGTCGCATACCATATAAAAATGTCGGAGTATCTAGTTTTGAGACATTGCCAAACTGTTCGCCTGTTTTAATGTAATCCATAAACACTTTTGGATATAATGCATATGCGATGGCATCAAAATCAGTTACTTGCCTATTTAATGTATGAAACAGCTGTTCTTTTATCGCAAAAAAATCAACTGACTCAATATGTTCACCCGGTCTATCAGTTATTGGTTCACGTCCTTTTAGAATTAAGCGTTGTAATTCTTTCGGAAATCCACCATAAGGCTGACCTAATGACCCAGAAAACAACTCAACTACAGAATCAGGGAAATCTAACGTTTCTCCTCGTTCATAAACATCCTCTTCAGATAAGTTATTTTGCACCATATACAGCGCCATATCACCAACAACTTTAGATGATGGGGTAACTTTAACAATATCACCAAACATATCATTTACTCTTCGATACATACGTTTGACTTCTTCCCATCTTTCTCCAAGTCCCACAGCTTTAGCTTGTTGTTGTAAATTACTATATTGACCACCTGGCATTTCATGAATATATACTTCTGAATGTGGGGCTTTCATTCCGCTTTCAAAATCTTGGTAATAACTTCGGACACCTTCCCAATATTGAGATAACTGCTCTAAACCATTGATGTCTGCTGTTGGCATTCTGTCAGACCCTTCTAATGCATAACATAGCGTACTTGCACTAGGTTGACTCGTTAACCCTGCCATTGAGCCCATAGCTACATCTACAATGTCAACCCCTGCATCTATTGCTTTTGAATACATCAAAATTCCATTACCACTCGTATCATGCGTATGTAAATGGATAGGAATATCAATTGTTTCTTTCAGGGATGAAATTAGTTCATAGGCTGCCTGAGGTTTTAACAAACCTGCCATATCTTTAATGCCTAATATATGTGCACCTGATTGCTCTAACTCTTTAGCAAGGTTTTTGTAATATGTTAAATCATACTTCGTACGAGTTGGATCAGTAATATCACCTGTATAGCAAATTGCTGCTTCAGCGATCTTCCCATTTTGACGAACTGAGTCTATCGCAAGCCTCATTCCTTCTACCCAGTTTAGACTATCAAATATTCTAAAAACATCAATTCCTGCATGAGATGATTTCTCTACGAATTCACGAATTACATTATCTGGATAATTTTTATAACCAACTGCATTTGATGCTCGGAGTAGCATCTGAAATAATACATTCGGTACTTTTTCTCTTAATGTTAATAAACGTTCCCACGGATCTTCTTTCAAGAACCGATACGCAACATCGAATGTCGCTCCTCCCCACATCTCCATTGAAAATAAATCAGGAATTAAGCGAGCTGTTGGTTCGGCAATTTGCTTTAAATCATTTGTACGGAATCTTGTTGCTAATAAAGATTGATGAGCATCACGGAAAGTGGTATCTGTGAGCAACACTTGCTTTTGCTCTTGAATCCAATGAACAAGTCCGTCAGCACCAAAATCATTAAGAATTTGCTTTGTACCTGATGGCATTTGTTCTGAGCTCTTTAATTTAGGAATTAGAGGTTTATCAAATACTGGCTTCTTTCTTTTTTCTACTCCTGGGAAACCATTGACAGTCACCGTTCCGATATATGAAAGCATTTTAGTTCCTCTATCTTTTCGCTTCGGAAATACAAATAATTCTGGTGACGTATCTATAAATGAAGTGTCATATTCACCTGTCAGGAATTTTTGGTGTTTAACTACGTTTTCCAAAAACGGTATATTTGTTTTAATACCACGTATTCGAAATTCTCTTAAATTTCGAACCATTTTTGCAGCAGCTTGTTCAAAAGTTAAAGCCCACGTTGATAGCTTGACTAAGAGTGAATCGTAATGGGGCGTAATAACCGCTCCTTGAAATCCATTACCCGCATCTAAGCGTACTCCAAAGCCTCCGCCAGATCGATATGCCATAATCTTACCTGTGTCTGGCATGAAGTTATTCAATGGATCTTCCGTCGTAACACGAGATTGAATTGCAAAGCCATGAGTAATAATTTGCTCTTGACTAGGAATCCCTACTTTATCACTATGAAGCCCTTGTCCCTCAGCTATAAGAATTTGAGATTGTACAATATCAATACCTGTAATCATCTCAGTTATTGTATGCTCCACCTGCACTCTAGGATTGACTTCAATAAAATAGAACTCTCCTCCCGATACTAGAAATTCAACTGTACCAGCATTTATATAATCAACATTCTTCATTAGTTTTACAGCGGCCTGACAAATATCATCTCTTAGCTTTTCTGACAAACTAATACTAGGTGCAATTTCTACAACCTTTTGATGACGACGCTGTACAGAACAATCTCGTTCGAACAAATGAACAATATTACCCTCATGATCCCCTAGTATTTGTACTTCAATATGCTTTGGAAGTTCTATCAATTTTTCTACGTATACTTCATCATTACCAAAGGCAGCCTTCGCTTCAGATTTCGCACGGTCGTAAGATTCTTTGACTCCTGCTTCACTGCGAACAATTCTCATCCCACGTCCACCACCACCTAAGGAAGCCTTAATGATAATTGGATAACCATGGGTTTTACCAAATAACTCCACATCTTCAACACTATTAACTGGACCATCACTACCTGGGATAACAGGAATATCAGCTAAAACAGCTTGATCTCTTGCTTTTACCTTGTCTCCAAACATATCTAAGTGCTTCGATTGAGGCCCGACAAATATAATCCCTTCTTCCTCACATCGCCTAGCAAAATTAATGTTCTCAGACAAAAATCCATATCCAGGGTGAATTGCGTCAATATTGTTAGTTTTTGCAATTTCAATAATGTTTTCGATATCCAGATATGCGTCAATTGGTTTTTTTCCTTCACCTACAAGATAAGCTTCATCTGCTTTATATCGATGAAAAGATCCAGTATCTTCCTTTGAATAAATCGCTACAGTACGAATGTTTAGTTCTGTACAAGCTCTAAATACTCGGATCGCAATTTCTCCACGATTTGCTACTAGTAGTTTCTTGATGCGACGATTTGTTTTCATTGTTTTCCCCCTTGACTGTGTAAGTATAATAAGTTATGAAAAAATAGTGCAACAGTGTTAGCACATATTGTGACATACGATGGATTTAATATGAAATTGGTTTTCGGAAAGTTTGTTGGTGCTTAATTGGTTGCTCATTCATTTCTTGTGGTTTATCCAATTGACGATTAACAAACATCGATATATTAACTAGAATTCCCATTGAAATCATTAATAATAAAAATGATGACCCACCGTAACTAATAAAAGGTAGTGGAACACCTGTAATCGGGATTAAGCCGGTTACCCCGCCTAAGTTAATGAAGGTTTGAATACCTATCATTGACGAAATGCCAATAGCAAGTAAACTGCCAAATGGATCGTTGCTTTTTCGAGCAATAAGAAACCCCTTTAGGATAATAAACAATAATAAAAATAACACAAAGGTAACTCCAAACAATCCTAACTCTTCTGCGATAATAGCCATAATAAAGTCTGTATGAGATTCCGGTAAATAACCAAACTTCTGAATACTTTCTCCAAGTCCTAAACCGTTTAAACCTCCTAACCCTATAGCTATGTACGAATTAACTAGCTGGTAACCACCACCAACTATATCCTCATTTGCAAACGGATCTAAATAACCATAAAGTCGCCCCAGCCTTTTTTCTGTAAAAATCTGATTCGAGAAAATAACGAATATAGGTGTAATTAAAATTAAGCCAGCAAGAGCTAACATACCTAGTTTAATTAAATTTTTTATCCCCATACCAGATGACATAATTATTGTGGTCGCAATCATTGCAATGATAGTAGCTGTCCCAATATCAGGCTGTAGAACAACCAAAATACAAATAAATCCCACAAAAATTATTGGTGGCAAAACTGCCCTATCAAATTGATTTATGTATGATTGCTTTTTTGAATATGCAGCAGCTAGATATATAATGACAGCCATCTTAGCAAACTCTGATGGTTGTAATCGAATAATACCTAACTTTAACCAACTTTGGGCATTACCAGCTGTGTGACCTAAAAAGAATACAAATATTAACAAGGCAATAATACCTAACACAATGCCTTGAAGAATCTTTTTTGATGCATACGCTTTATACGGAAAGATCATGGTCGATAGAAATGCTATAAAACCAATTATTAGCCATTTTTTTTGTTGCTGAAAAAAAAAGTCACTTTGCCCACCTGTATATTCATCATACCTTGTTACCGATATAACAGTACTGGAACTATATATCATCAATAATCCAAAGACACTCAATAGCAATACAGCAACTACAATTGAATAATCATATGATTTGAACATTTTTTTTATCATATATCCTCTTCCTAACTACATATTAATACAAAAACTTTTATAAATATTATTCTCCATTAAACTACGAAAAACCTTTGACGTTTTGTTAAAAACTGAATATTCTAAGATATGTAATGTTTATAAAAAAACTCAAACCATCTTCATAGTTTGAGTTAATGCATATTATTTTTTCGTCGATGCTTCATGTAGGGAAGAAAGCTCCTTCTCTAATTGATCCAGTAACTCTTTACCCTGTTGTTCTTCTATAAGCCTTAACCTTACTGCAAAATCTATTTCTCTAGATAAGCCAAACATTTGCGTATCTAGTACTTCTTCATATAATGGACACTGCGGCATCGTTAAGTTATCCATTTGAACTTTTATTAACTTCAGTATTTTTGCAGCATCAGCTTTTAAGAGACTGTATGCTTTTTCACGTTCATTTGTTGCAATTTCAGCCGTCAAAATTAATCCCTCCGTTCACGAGCGACTACCCCAATCCTATCTATAAATATTACCGTGAAAAAAGGAAAAAAGCAAGAAAAAAGCGATTTTTCAATACTAAAATATACTTAACTTGAATGTTGTGGAAAGTATTTCAAGCATCTTTAGTCCAGCAATGCTATTACCTTTATCATCTAAAGATGGTCCATAGATACCAATTCCAAATTTATTAGGTAACACTGCAAGAATCCCTCCAGAAACGCCACTCTTTGCAGGTAAGCCGATTTTAATTGCAAACTCTCCAGATGCATTATACATTCCACATGTAACCATAAAAGTTTTACATATTCTCGCTATTTGTGCAGGAATGATTCTCTCTCCTGTGTAAGGATTGGTACCATCAAACGCAAAAACTAATGCTATTTTCGCTAATTCAATACAATTAATATTTATTGCACATTGTTTCGTGTATACATCCAATAGCCGTTCTATATCTCCATTTATAATCCCATGTTCTTTCATATAGTAACCTAAAGACCGATTTAGATATGCTGTATGAAACTCTGAATCCGCAACCTCAGACGAATATGAGATATGATCACCACCTGTAAGTTTACGGACAAATGATGTAAAATTATTAATTTGTTCACTTGCTGTGTTACCGCTTATCATGTTTGTTACGGCTAAAGCACCTGCATTAATCATTGGGTTTAAAGGCTTGGAAGGAACTGTTGTTTCTAGCTTAGCAATTGAATGAAAGGGGTCACCAGTTGGCTCCATCCCCACTTTAGAAAAAACATATTTTTCTCCATGCTCCATTAAAGCTAATGCTAAACTAATTACCTTTGATATACTTTGCAAAGTAAACCTTTTATTCACATCTCCAGCAGAATTGCACGTACCATCAGGATAATATAGAGCTATAGCTAAATCTTCTTTATTAGCTTTAGCTAATGCGGGTATGTATGCTGCCACATTACCATACTGTATACATTCTCTAGCTGCATTAACAGTTCGCTCTAATTCACTAGCGGATTTACAAGCCATAATATCTCTCCTTAGTTTCTCACTGTTAGTGTATATTTATCTTGTCCAGGTCTGAAAGTTTCATGATGTACTGATGACAATTATTTAAAAACACGCTATACTTTTGCTAATGAAATAAGTAGAAAGGTTGATTCTAGTGACATCAATTGTAATGATCGAAGGCAATGTAGCATTTAAAATCACACTTGATCCCGCAGTTTGGATATTTGATGACAGACGAATTAATTTAAAATCATTCTTTTCTTCAAATAAAGAGGCAGATAAGTCTGATGGTAATGTAACTAATGTCTCAAAGCAATGGGAACGTGAAATCAGCGAAGGGGCGATTTCACCACCTACATTACGAACGGAAAAAAAATTTGAGAAGGAAAAAGCTTTAACTGGTTCATTCGGTATTTTACTTAAACATTTTTTAGAAAATGCACAGCCGCTACAAAATGCTACAGCATTAGATATAGTTACTCACACAGAAACCATTACAATCTCACTCTCACAAGCTGC
Organism: Nanhaiella sioensis; assembly: GCF_046557775.1. NCBI lineage: Bacteria > Bacillati > Bacillota > Bacilli > Caryophanales > Bacillaceae > Nanhaiella > Nanhaiella sioensis. The sequence goes on along the minus strand of NZ_JBKAEG010000001.1, from coordinate 3,753,399 downwards.
AGATACTATTTTAGCTTTTTCCAACAACGGAGAGCCTTTAAAAGATAATGGGCCAATACATATATATTTTGCTGATGGGTCTAACAAGGAAAGGCCGATCACACATATAAGAAAGTTCATTGTTAAATAAGACTGTTTCCTACATTTAATGAGAAGCGCAAGGTCTTACATTGAGTCCGTAGCATTTTTCCTGTTGTGCAACGATGACAATCATATATATCTTCAACAAGGTAGCATGTAAAAATGCACCTAACACAAAAGAAAAAGTGGTTAAATGATCGCTAAAAACAACTGGAGCACCACCTTAATAAGATGGTGCTCCTTCATAATATATCAGCTGCTAATTGCGCTATTTTGGAACGTTCTCCTTTTATGAGTTTCACATGCCCTGCAATTCTTTCATTTTTAAACTTTTCTACGACATAAGTTAAGCCATTATTGTATTCATCCAAATAAGGATGATCTATTTGCTCAGGATCACCCATGAGCACTATCTTACTTCCTTCTCCTACTCTTGTTAAAATTGTTTTAATTTCATGCTTCGTTAAATTTTGAGCTTCATCAATAATGATGAACTGTTCTGGTATACTTCTTCCACGTATATAAGTTAGTGCTTCCACTTCAATTGATCCTAGCCCAGCAAGGATCGCATCTAATTCACCTGGTTTCTTTGTATTAAATAAGTATTCCAAATTATCAAAGATGGGTTGCATCCACGGTCGCAGTTTTTCTTGCTTTTCCCCAGGTAGAAAACCAATATCTTTACCAACAGGTACAATGGGCCTTGCAACTAATAATTTTTTATATATACATAAATCCTCTGTTTGTAAAAGTCCCGCTGCTAACGTAAGTAACGTCTTACCTGTCCCCGCTTTACCAATTAATGTAACGAGTGATATATCTTCTCTTAGCAATAACTCTAAAGCCATCATCTGCTGGACGTTACGAGGCTTAATCCCCCATACATGTTCTTGTAAAAAGACCAATTTACTAATTTTTTGCTCTTTCTCATTGATCATCCCAACTGCAGATGCTGAACCACCAGATGAGTCCTTCATAATAATAAATTGGTTTGGGTATAATTGGTTACTACTATTTTCAGCTAATGTTAGATCGCCTTTATTATAAAACTGTTGAAAATCCTCGGTACTTGCAAATAAATCAGTAAAACCTGAGTAAATATGACCAATATCAACTACTCTATCACTTAAAAAGTCTTCCGCATTTAATCCCAACACATCCGCTTTTACTCTAACTAAAGCATCTTTGCTAACTAGGATGACTGACCTGCCATTTTCTTTGTTTTGTTCCTCGATTGATAAATTTTTGGCAACTGCCAATATACGATTATCATTTGTTTTTTCTACGAAAATATCTTGTAGTTGCTGAAAAGAACGGTGATTCAATTCAATTCTAAGAACACCACCATTCTCTAATGAAATCTTTTCATGAAGTTTTCCACTTAACCGAAAGCTATCCACTAACTTAGATACTTGTCTTGCATTTCTCCCAACTTCATCCATATAGCGTTTTTTTGAATCAACTTCTTCTAAAACAACAGCTGGGATGACAACTTCATTATTTCCAAATGTAAAAATTGAATGTGGGTCTTGAAGTAAAACATTTGTATCTAACACGTAGATCTTATCCAACCCTCCGCCTCCCTGTATGGATATAATTCAGTTCTATCAGATACATCAGAACCTCTTATCGTCTGTGTTCAAAGAGTACCTTCAATATCGTGTTAAACTATTAGACGGCTTGATAAAATATATGTCTGGACGTATAAAGATAGAAGGTTAAATAAACAATAAAATCAAATTGTTTATCACAAAGAATATAAGCTATTCAAATTCAAAACTAAGGAGTGATAACGATGACAAGAAAATTACTCATAACTATTGTTATCGCATTATTCACATTAATAGGCTGTACCATGAATCAACAAACAAATGATCATAAGAATTCACCTGAAATGATAAATGTTAAAAATACAACAAACGAAACGAAGGAAATAAAAAACGGGCAGGAAGCGGCTAAACATTTAGTGGATTTAGCTAGTAGCATACCTAATGTTAATGATGCAACAGCTATTGTATTAGGTGACTTTGCTGTCGTAGGAATCGATGTCAATTCACAATTGGATAGGTCCAAGGTTAGTACGATTAAGTATTCAGTCGCTGAAAGCTTAAAAAAAGACCCTTACGGTGCAAATGCCATCGTGATAGCGGATCCAGATACGAATGTTAGGTTAAAACAAATGGCAACAGATATAAGGAATGGTCACCCTATTAAAGGAATTATGGATGAACTATCTGCAATCGTTAATAGAGTCATGCCTGAAGTTCCCAACGACCTTATCGAAACAAATAGAAAAATAGATCCAACAAAAAAACCAAATAGAGAACTTAACGACAAAGACAAACAGGAGCTAGAAAAGGAACAAATAGAGGAGTCTGAAGAACAACAAGGCTAAACAAATTAAGCAAAAAAGCAGGGGGCGGCCGAGTGTTCCCTCCCCTGTCTACTTCGCTTCCGTACATTGCATTCTAAGTTAAGTCCAACTCAGAACGGTATATATAATTAGTCCTACTTTTTCAAAGCATCCATTACTTGTTTATCTAGTTTAGCAGCTGCTTTTTCATCATAGGTTTTTTCATACTTAGGTTCCTTAATAATTTTTGAACCATAGAACATAACATCCCGAACTTCAGAAATTTGTATTTCTACTCGTGCAAGCTTTAGTGGTATACCTTCTATTTTATTTTCCTTAACAGAAGCATGCCCTGTAATAGCATACGTTGATTCATTGGCAATAACATTCATAACAACGAGTGAATTTTGGCTCATATTTTCCAACATTCTTGACCTATTATCTACCGCAAAATAAATGCGTTGTTCATCTGGAGCAAAAACCCATGAAATAGCGCTTACAATAGGGCCTCCATTTTCATGATCTACTGTCGCAATAGTCACGAAACGTTCCTTCTGTAATGCCAAAAACAAAGGTTCAATTAGCTTTGGTTCAACTTGATTTGCCATAAAACACCTCCAAAGTTATATATACAATAATCTTACCTTTTTTTGTGGTAAGATAAAACTATAATAAATTATTATTATTTAATGAGGTGCTTTAATGAAAGTAAAATGTGTACTTTGTGACCAGATAAATACAATTGATGATGATTCGATGCAGGCAAAGCGCCTGAGAAACAGACCCATTCATACATATATGTGTGACCCATGTTATGTACGCATAGAAGAAAAAACAAACATGAGGCTTGCTACTGGAAATTTTCACCTATACCGTGACAAAAAAACAGAGGACGAGTGGTAGACAAAAAAGCTTGAAAAAGTAGAACTGAATAGGGAGTCAATTCAATAAAGAGTGAAACGACCTAAAACTGATCATCCTTTGCTATACAAAAGGAGCAGCATTCAGCTCTAAATAAAGCAAAGGTGACTCATAAGTAATGAGCCACCTTTGCTTTATTCATTAGGATAATTAATATACTTCTCAGGTTCTAGTTCAATTTGATCTAACATGACGTGAATTAACTCTATAGGAAATCGATTTTTGAAATCACTTCCATTTTGTGAGTAACTTATATAGTACATGATTTCATCTTTAGTAACAGAAATATTTGACAGTCCATGTTCATCCACTAATATATTTGTAAAAAGTGCGTATGTATCTTGAGCAGCAGAATCATTTTTTCTCGAATCTGCAACTACTTTTATACTTAACCAATTATACAAGGCATCTTGTAATGATTTCATGATTGCACATCCTAGGAATTAGTATTTGCTTTGTGCTTTTTTGCTTGATTTAATCTAATTTTATATATAATTAAAATAACCGCTGCAAAAAACAATCCTTCTGCCATTGGTAAAAATGCCCCGAAAAAAGTTAACACTGTACAACCTAATGCTAAAAAAGCATAAATCACAATATTTTTTAACAAAGGAAGTTTTTTAGCAAAGCCCAGCTTATATACAACAATACTTAATGCAAAAATCGTTATGTATAATAGCCACATGCCCAATTCTGGATTGTCGTCTACTTGATATAATGAGGCAAAAAATGACAGCCTTGAAGAAACATCAATTTCCATTTCAAATCCCTCCTTACATTAAGAAAGCAATATCGCCACCCTCCCCATCAAGAATAGAATCACTTAGTTTAAACATACGTTTTCTCTTTAGACTAAGGAGGCAATTACTTTGTGGGTCAAGGAATTAAGCCAAACTATAAAATTGCATAACATAAGCCAAGTGACTGATACAATTTATAATGCAATTATACCAGCCACAAGACCAATTTCATACTATATTGAAAAACGAATAACATGTTAAATATTTAGCTGTTCATTTCAGCATATTTCTTTTTCTTCGCTATTTTCTCTCGCTCATTTTTATTTAAAAGCTTCTTACGCAAACGAATAGATTCAGGTGTGATTTCACAATACTCATCATCATTTAAATACTCTAAAGATTGTTCAAGTGACATGATACGTGGTTTTTTCATCGTTGTTGTTTGATCCTTTGTTGCTGAACGTACGTTAGTCATCTGTTTTTGTTTACATATATTTACAACAAGGTCATTCTCACGGTTATGCTCACCAACAATCATACCTTCATATACTTCTGTACCTGGCTCTACGAAGATTGTGCCGCGATCTTCTACCCCCATTATACCGTATGATGATGCTTTGCCTTTTTCCATTGAAACGAGAACACCTTGGCGTCTTCCACCGACTTGTCCTTGCTGCATTGGTTGATAGCTATCAAATGAATGGTTAAGAATCCCAAATCCTCTAGTAAGAGAAAGAAACTCAGTAGTATAACCTATTAAACCTCTAGCTGGTACCATGAAAACTAACCTTACTTGACCATTCCCATTATTAATCATATCGAGCATTTCACCTTTACGAGCGCCAATTGACTCGATAATCGATCCGGTATGTTCATCTGGGACATCAATTTGTACACGCTCTACTGGTTCACATCTTACACCGTCGATTTCCCTTACGATAACTTCTGGTTTCGACACTTGTATTTCATATCCCTCTCGACGCATATTTTCAATTAAAATTGATAAGTGTAGCTCACCTCTACCAGAAATAATCCATGCATCTGGTGATTCAGTATTTTCTACACGGAGACTTACATCTGTTTGCAACTCAGCAAGCAATCGTTCTTCTATTTTCCTAGCTGTTACAAACTTACCTTCTCTTCCTGCAAAAGGGCTATTGTTCACAAGAAATGTCATCTGTAATGTCGGCTCATCAATTCGTAACACCGGTAACGCCTCTTCATGATCAAACGGACAAACTGTTTCACCTACATTGATGTCCTCCATTCCAGACACTGCAACAAGGTCTCCAGCTTTTGCTTCATTAATCTCAATGCGCTTCAACCCCGAAAAACCGAACATCTTTGTCACACGAAACTGCTTCACAGATCCATCAAGTTTCATAAGAGATACTTGTTGACCAACTTGCATAGTACCTCTAAATACTCTACCGATACCTATACGTCCTACATAGTCATTATAGTCTAATAATGCCACTTGAAATTGAAGTGGTTCATCACTATTATCAATTGGGGCAGGAATGTATTTAAGAATTCCTTCGAATAATGCCTTCATATCTTCATCTTGTTTTTCAGGGTTTGTACTTGCAGTACCATTAATCGCTGAAGCATATACCACTGGAAAATCAAGCTGTTCTTCATTTGCTCCAAGCTCAATGAATAAATCAATCACTTCGTCAACAACCTCTTCTGGTCGTGCGAAATCTCTATCTATTTTATTAACAACAACAATTGGTGTTAAATTCTGCTCAAGTGCTTTTTTCAAAACGAATCGAGTCTGTGGCATACACCCTTCGTAAGCATCTACAACGAGTAACACACCGTCAACCATTTTCATAATACGTTCAACTTCTCCACCAAAATCAGCGTGACCTGGTGTATCTAATATATTTATTCGACAATCATTATAATTAATCGCAGTATTTTTAGCTAAAATAGTTATACCACGCTCGCGCTCCAAATCATTTGAATCCATGGCACGGTCTTCAACTTGTTCATTTACTCGGAAAGTACCTGCTTGTTGTAATAATTTATCAACGAGCGTCGTTTTTCCATGATCAACATGGGCAATAATCGCTATATTTCGTATATCTTGACGAATAGTCAACGTCTTCAACTCCTAAATTTGATGTTCATATTTTACCTTGACAAAAAACCAACTAGGCTATTATATCACATTCATAGTAGAAAAGATGGATATTTTTCTGTACACTAAAGGTGTAAGTATTATTTAAGCTCAATTTGAGACTTTTAATTGGGGGTTTTTTAACGAATATGAAAAAACTCAACCTCACTATGTTATTATTCGCTATTCTCGCAACTATTTGCATCATGTCTGTCGGAATATTTATTGCTGAACAAAATATCATTGGTATTATTACAGCAAGTATTAGTTTTGTTATAGCAATGGGGTTTGGATTCGTGACAAAGAAGAAAATGCGTGAGCAAGGAAGGTTATAACGGAAGACTTATGCTCCTACTATCGGTTTTGACAAGCTTTAAACAAACCGAAATTAGAGTCCATTCCACCCAAACGACTAGTAACGGAACGGGTGGAATGGAGTTGAGGCTATATGATTGAATATGTGAACGTTCAATTAACAACTAATTATTTGCAATCGTATTAATAAGACCATTGGACAGGCCTCATTCACGTAATGTAGATTTAACCCTCATTCAGTTTATACTTTTGCAAAATTCTGTTATGTAAGTTGATACTACTTGCAAATATACTATTCTCTTCTAGAAATGAAATTTCTTCTCCTTTTACTGTTGTTACAACTCCACCTACCTCACTTAATATTACAACACCTGCAGCGAAGTCCCAAGGTGACAACCTCATTGTAATGTATCCATCTAACCTTCCAGCAGCAACATACGCCATTTCTAGCGCAGCAGAGCCATAAGAACGCGTCCCTCTTGCGTCTTTTACGATCGGAGATAGAATAGCATGATCAATGCGCCAATTTTCTGTTACCCAAGTAGCATTGATTCCAATGATTGCTTCATGGATTGGCGTGTCTTTCAACGGTGATAACAAGATGTTATTTATATATGCACCATGACCTTTTCTTGCATGAAAAAGCTCATCACTAACAACATCATAAATAAGACCGATCATACCTACGCCATTTTCATAAATGCCTATTGAGATGCAAAAATTTCTTTGCTGATGCACGAAATTAATCGTCCCGTCAATAGGATCAATAATCCAAACAGTACCATTCAATGTTTTAACTTCATTACCAAATCCTTCTTCACCTAACACATAATGAGTAGCGTATTTACTGTTAATTTTTTTAATAAAAAATTGCTCTATTTCTCGATCAATATCAGTCACTAAATCATTAGGATTTGATTTTGTATGTATACCTACTTGTTTCGTAAACGAATTGCGTATAACAATACCAGCTTCTTTGATCCACTTCTTCGCGGTTTGATCTATCTCGTCCCAATTGTTACTCATTAAGAGCTGCCTCCCTATTTCATTAGTATAACTTTTACAATTCAGCATACAGAAAACACAAGCTTCATTCAAGCTTTACTTAAACTGTACAAGAAAAACACCAACAGTTATACTAATTGGTGTTTTTCTATGGCTGTTTTTTACTTGATTGTAGCTACTCCAGCTAAGAATGAACTCGGCTAAAGCGAGTAAACTAAGCCCCCATTATTCTTTAAACAAGGAAAGCCGTTTAACATTCTACTTATTTGGTCAAAAGATAACAACTGAATTTAACAACAGAGCCTTTATTTAAACCATCCTAATGACAATAATTCTTCTCGTATTTGTTCTAATCGCTTTAAACACTCATTTTTTTTAGGTACATTTTTTTCCACAATGGCTTCATAAAGTGTCGACAACTCATAATCTAATTCCAACCGTAAAACCGCTAATCGCTCTTCACTATCACTACGCTTCAAAGATTTCATTACTTGTTTCAAGTAAATGCACCCCCTCGGTTTATACTGTTAGTACCCACTTCAGAATGACTATATTTGAATTTGTTGTTATATCTTTATGTTGAGCTAGATGTCTATGGAACAAAAATGTGTGTAGACCCATTATGTTAGATAGAATTTGTATACAAGATTTATGGTAAAATAAGATTTGTTATAAATTCTCGAATGAAGATATTTTTTAAGGAGTGTAATTATGAATTTTCAAGGCTTTTCAGCAGATGATTTTGATACTTTTATGATTCCTGAATTAGATGATCGAATGACAGCGATAAAGCAATTAATTAGACCAAAATTTGAATTTATTGGCACCCATTTTGTCCCTTCTCTTACAACGCTAACTGGGAATGAGATGTTTTTTCATGTGGCCAAACATGCTCGTCGAACTAAAAACCCACCTAATGATACTTGGGTAGCTTTTTCAAGTAATGCAAGAGGATATAAAATGCTACCACACTTCCAGGTTGGCCTGTGGGGGAGTCATTTATTTATCATATTTGCAGTTATCTATGAGTACCCATACAAGGAGAACTTAGGAATAATACTTGAAGAACAATATCGTGAGCTTAAAAAGCAAATTCCTAACAACTTTGTCTGGTCAACAGATCATACAAAACCTACTGCCATAGCTCAAGCAAATTTAACTGATGAGCAAATACTACATATGTTTAACAGGCTACAAACGATCAAAAAGGCAGAAATATTATGCGGAGTTCATATTGACAAAGATGATGTGATAAATATGAATGACAAACAGTTACTTAACATCATTGATACCACTTTTAAAACGCTTATGCCGTTGTATGAATTAGCAACGTCATCATCCACCGTTCTTTCAAAATAATGAAGATATAATAAGAGTTTGAAGTGTGCTTGTGAACTTTTAGCTTCGGCTTTTTGCCAAACACAACTGTAGATGCTTGGCCCCATAGCAAAATATTTATAGGGCCAGGCAATATTTACAGAAAAGGTGATAATTTTTTATAACTTTCCTAGTTGTTCCAATAAACAAAAATATTAACAACAAGAGAGAGCCTTACATTTTAATAATGGCATCATTTGTAATAGCTTCTTTCGCCTTTTTAACGGTATGGTATGAGGAGTACCCACTGATTTCTTCAAATTCTTTACATAATTTTTTTTCTTCAGCTTTACTCGGTACAACTTTTTTAAATACTCGATACGCTTCCATAAGCGTTTCTTTTGCAATGCCTTTTTCATAGGCATGTTCGATTGTCTCGAAAAACCTTACTACATCAACAATTTCATTCGTGTTCCAATCATAAGATATTGGATATTGATAATCCAATGGTATTCCCCCTTAATGTTAATCAAGTTAGCCTATATTAGTTTCCCCATGTTTTTCGAATTTGTTCTGCTTCATTAATAATACGATCAAAAAGTTCACTTACTGTGGGAGAATCGTTTATTAGACCCATCACTTGACCAGCCCATGCAAAACCTTCTTCGGTGTTCCCTTCATATATATAACGTTTATTTGCGGACCCACTAATGAAATCCTTTAATTGATTATAGTCACCATTTGCCCGCTCAAGCTCAACAATTTTTTTTGTCCAATTGTTTGAAATAGCTCGTGCTGGCGCCCCTATGGATCGTTTTATCACTGTTGTCCCATCCTCTGTTCCTTCTATGAGAGCCTGCTTATATACTTGATTAGCATGAATACATTCTTGCGTAGCAATAAATCTTGTACCCATCTCTATTCCTTCTGCACCTAAACTAAGTGCAGCCATTAATCCCCGACCATCTCCTATTCCACCCGAGGCAATAACTGGTATAGACACAGCGTTAACTACTTGTGGAATTAAAACGATCGTTCCTGTATCATTTTTCCCTAAATGCCCTCCACCCTCTTGTCCAACTACCATAACGGCATCTGCACCTAATTGCTCCGCTTTAATTGCCTGCCTTCGAGCTGCTACAAGAACAAGTTTTTTGACATCTACACCTTTTAGTTGTTCAAATATTGGTGTTGGATTTGCACCAGTCATTGAAATAACAGGTACTTTTTCGTTTATTGCCACATCAAGCATATGTGAATAACTTCTTCCGTGTTGACCAATGGCAAAATTAACTCCGAATGGTTTATCTGTTCGTTCTCTAACCTTATCTATCTCTTTCTTTAACTCTTCAGGAGTTTGTAATGACATCGCTGTAATCTGTCCTAACCCACCAGCATTACTTACAGCAGCTGCTAAGTCAGCATAAGCTAAATAAGCTAACCCCCCTTGAATAATGGGATATTTAATTCCTAATAGTTTTGTTATCTTTGTATCCCAATTCAAATGAACACCTCCTATAAATCCCTGTACCATAATTATTTCGCTTTTTATAAGGCAAAATCCTTTAACATAGCATAACTACGCAATAATATTATATTAGAAAAGTGAATTCATTAAAAACAAAGTTAGGGCTCTTTTCGTACACTTTGTTGTTTTGTTATCAAATTAGCATCATAAAAAGTGGCTTTACATTGCTAGTCATCGTTATACAGAAGAAAAGATGCCACGAACGTTAGTAATTTTCGTGTTGAATTGCTATTACGAAAAGCAACATTTGATGCGAAAACAGCCTTGAGTAGGGCTCTTTTCGTGCACTTTGTTATATTGTTATCAAATTAGCATCATAAAAAGTGGCTTTACATTGCTAGTCACCGTTACACAGCAGAAAAGATGCCACGAACGTTAGTAATTTCGTGTTGAATTGCTATTACGAAAAGCAACATTTGATACGAAAAAGCCTTAAGTAGGGCTCTTTTCGTACACTTTGTTATATTGTTATCAAATTAGCATCATAAAAAGTGGCTTTACATTGCTAGTCACCGTTACACAGCAGAAAAGATGCCACGAACGTTAGTAATTTTCATGTTGAGTTGCTATTACGAAAAGCAACATTTGATACGAAAGCAGCCTATTTAATAACAAACAAGCCTAAGCACTTTTTATGCTTTGTGTCCTATCAAGAAAAATAACACTGTATGTTTACTATACCATTACTAAAACAGGGCTATTAACATTAAATTTTTTGTTCAGATGGTTAACAAGTACCTTTAAATTTCTAATGACTGATAGTACTATGCAACCCTTTCATAAAGTGATATAATTCTTGTGTTTTATGTAAAAACTAATAACTTATCATTAAAAGCTCTTTTCGTAAACTTGTTGCTAATCTTTCTATAAAACAGAACAACTCAATTCATAATAGTCTATAAGAGTGCCACGACCTGTAGTTGTACATGTTTATATATATTAGTACGAACAACAACATTCCATGCGAAAATAGCTTATTAAAAGAGGTGCCATATAAAGTTGTCCCAAAATAAAACACCATTATTTACTGGTTTAGTAGATCATTCTAAAAAAAATCCTCATCAATTTCATATTCCTGGACACAAAAAAGGAAAAGGTATTGAACCAGAGTTTCGCTCATTTATAGGTGATAATGCGTTTTCCATTGACTTAATTAATATTGAACCACTTGACGATTTGCATCAGCCAAGTGGAATGATTAAGCAGGCTCAACAATTGGCTGCTGAAGCTTTTCACGCAGATTACACATTTTTTTCTGTTCAAGGTACAAGTGGAGCAATTATGGCTATGATAATGTCGGTATGTGGACCAGGAGACAAAATCATCGTGCCACGTAATGTTCATAAATCAGTTATGTCAGCAATTGTGTTTTCAGGAGCTATACCGATATTTATACACCCTGAAATTGATAAGAATTTGGGTATCTCTCACGGTATAACCGTAGATGCTGTGTCAAAAGCATTGGAACAGCACCCAGATGCTAAAGGTGTCTTTGTAATTAATCCCACATATTTTGGAGTGGCTGCAGATTTACAAGGTATCGTTGAAGTGGCTCATGAACACAAAGTGCCAGTATTAGTTGATGAAGCTCATGGAGTTCATATTCATTTTCATGAAAAGTTACCCTTATCCGCAATGCAAGCTGGAGCAGATATGGCAGCAACGAGTGTTCATAAGCTTGGGGGATCAATGACTCAAAGTTCTATACTGAATATAAAATCCGGACTCGTTTCGGTGAACCGTGTTCAAGCTATTTTAAGCATGCTTACAACTACGTCAACATCTTATTTATTGCTAGCTTCTTTGGATGTCGCTAGGAAACAGTTGGCTACTGAAGGACATGGATTAATAGAAAAGTCCATCGCACTTGCAGAAAAAACCAGAGCGTCCATTAATAAGATACAGCATTTATATTGTGTCGGAAATGAAATTGTCGGTACAAAAGCGACATTTGACTATGACCCTACCAAATTGATAATTTCTGTAAAAAATTTAGGGATTACTGGACATGACGTTGAAGTTTGGCTAAGAAAACATTACAATATCGAGGTTGAATTATCTGACCTATACAATATTTTATGTATTATCACTCCTGGGGATACTGAAGATGATACAGAAATATTGTTGCGAGCATTACGCCATTTAGCAGATGAATTTTACCATCAAGCAAAATCAACAATGCCAACTACGGTGTTGTTACCCGATATACCATTATTAGCGCTATCCCCTCGAGATGCTTTTTATGCAGAAACTGAAATTGTTCCTTTTGAGGAGTCTGCTGGAAGAATTAGCGCTGAATTTATTATGGTGTATCCTCCAGGAATTCCAATTTTCATTCCTGGGGAAATAATAACAAACGATAACCTTAAGTACGTAATAAAAAACCTAGAGGCAGGCTTACCTGTTCAAGGGCCTGAAGATAATCATCTACATTCACTAAGAGTCATAAAAGAGCATAAAGCTATACGCTAAACTGAGGCAAGAAATACTAGCAAATGCACTATACAAACAAGCATATACAAAATAATGGGTTCGGTTGATAGGGAGAAAAATACTAAAACGAATCCATATTACAACCTAACTATCAATTTTTTTAAAGTAAATTAACCATATGAAATAGCAAATAAAAACGCTTAGTAAACACTGAGCGTTTTTTAATGTATTATTTTTCCATTCTGATTGAACTAAAACTCACGTTAGCACAACAAACATTTGTTACTTTATTGTTATAGTACCTTGTGGCAAAGCATCTTCCTGTATCCACTTTTCAATCATTTGATTAAAGAATTTAGGATTCCACAAGGATATTCCGTGACCGACGTTAGGTATAATGATCCCTTTACAATTTGTATTATTTGAAACTATATCTGCTGCTGATTTTTTCATTATTGTTTTTTCCTTTTCACCGACAGAAACTAATATTTTTCCCGTTGCTTTATAAAAATTATTAGGAATTTCAAATGACATATTTTCTTCTAGTATTCTAATAAGTGTATCTAATTTCATTTCAGAACTTTCCTTGTAATATGTTTCAAAGTATTCTTTACCAACGTACAATGTTTTCGCTTGAAGTTTTGAAAAAGATTTATTTTTAACTAATGGAAAAGTTAATTTTATAGACGGTCTAATCATTTTTCTAACAAATGAATTAGGTCTTACTAATGCGCTATTTATGACCGCATAATTTATCAAATTCGGATTCATGCTCAACATTTGTATAGTTACTTGTGCACCTAATGAGAAACCAATAACAATTACTTTTTTTCCGTTTGCTAATTTTTCTATTAAGTCATTTATTTTTTCCGCACTTAATTGAATTGAAAAGCTTTCTGTATAATTACTTTCCCCTTGTTCTGGTAAATCTATTGTAATGCAATGATAATGACTGAAGTATTGAATTTGTTTTTCCCACATCCAACTGCTTACTCCACCACCGTGCAAAAATACCATTAATGAAGCATTCATATCCCCATACTCTTGATAATGTAAATCCAGAAAATCCACCTCTCTTTATGCTAGTTTCTCCTACTGTTTTTTGTGATTAAAAAAACAAGCTGCCCATAGTATAAGCAAATCATTTCACAATTTATAAATTTATATTAACATAAAAATTCTAGTTCCTTTCAAAAAGTAAGTTCGCTTAGCATTAAGCGAACTACCTTAGAAAATGATATCACTTTAATAGAAGTTTATATTTAGTAATCTAACTTATGTAGAGATCGTATCATAATTCTGCATACCTATTATATAACAATAAAAAGGAGACACCAATTCATATGTGAATTATGTCCCCAATAACGCTGTTTTTTTAATGTTTTCTATCCAAAAACCGAACATGCTTGTTTTTTATTTCTCTTTGTGATCTTCGCAACAACACTCAGTACTTTTTCCATACAGTATCGTAACTTTTTCATCCTCATAATGGTCAATTGTACTGTTACACGACTGACATACGATTGTTCCCATTCATCAAACCCCTTTCGTTTTATGACCACTCAAACGACCTCGACAACTGCACAAAATTGAATTTTTGAAAGCGTTATCTTTTATTTAACTTAATAATAATATGTCACATATATTTAGTCAAGCACAATTAGTATGTCACATAAAAATAATTATAACTTTTAATATCTGTTATATAATATGGACCCTTATCGTAAATTAGGGGCTATTTTGACTAATATTGGACTAAGATAAGGGTTTATATAAGAGATTTTAATAAAGTAGAAAAGATGCAAAGAACGCTACATGCTTACGATCTTACATGATAGAACGTAAAGCAACTATCAATGCGAAAACAGCCATAACATTAAGAAAAAAAGATGACATTAAAGTCATCTTTTAAATGAGCACTATTCATATTGGGATTGGAATGGAGATACAGGTAAGTTTACTTTGAAGAATTCAGCGAGGTCTGCTGCTTCATCTTTAGAGTCTAGGCGGAAGACATGGTGTAAATGATCATGATCCTCAACATCTTTAGGATCTAGAAGGGTTGAACGCCCAGTTTGCATACATACGACTAACGGTTTTCCAAAAAACATACTTGTATAAATGATGCCAAAATCATATCTCGTTTCTGTTGTTGTAAAACCCACAAAACGTACCTTAACCGTCTCTTGCTCATCGTATAATTTTTCAAATAGGTTCATAAACAACCTCCTTCAGTAAAATAATATTCAGAATATTATTATAAATCAATTCTAAACCTTTGACAAGTTCATGGATTAATTGTTCAAGAAGTTGTCAACATCTCAATGAGAATGCTAGAATGTAATCGAACGTGCATATTCAGAATTGGGAGTGAAGAGAATGGCAAACAACGCATACATAAAACTAGTGCCAAAATCTAAGAAACATGATATTACATTAGATGATGTAGAAGACCTGTTTGAATATTATAAAGTGATCACTAACAAAACAGGTAAGCAGCTTGACTGGAAATATGATGATTCAGCGTTTCCTTACAGGATAACAAAGATTAATGATGGCAACAATGATTTATTCCACTTACAGTCTGAACATAAACAATATAAATCAATCATTGTTGGTATAGGTAACGAAAGCATTGAAGACATGGATTCTAAAGAGGTACGCCAACAACAATATATACAAGTAAGTTTGTTAAAGCAATCCACACATGGAGACAAGGGGAAAGCTAATGAATTTTGTAAATTTTTAGCTAAAAAGGTTTCTGGTGAATTGCACCTATTTAACGGCAGAACGATCTATTATTATTAATATATCTACAATGCTCATTTACATCTAAATGTAAATGAATTTATTAGGTAAGCTAGATTTATAGGTAATCAGGTGGATCCACCCACCTAATTACCTATAGAGTTAAGTTTATCAAAATACGAGCTTAGCCACAACCGAAAGAACATTATGTCAATAATGATTAATTAAGATGACTTAACAGTCAACTTAATCTGCATGTGGATTGATTTTGATTAACGCTGGATCAACCATGTCATAACCGTTCTTTTGTAGCTGAATAACAATTTCCTTTAACGCATCGTTTGTCCATTCACGATCATGCATCAATAAATTCGCACCGTTACGAAGGAGTGGCGTATTTACCATAATATCTAAAATTGACTCTTCAGTCATGTACTTTTTGTCAAAGTCGTATCCATATGACCAGTTCATTAACACCATATTTTCTTCAGCAACTAGTTGTTTTGAGTATTCAGTATTTACCCCGTATGGAGCTCGAAAAAATTGTGGCCTCTTTCCAGTTATTTCTTCTATTGCATCATTTAATTTTATAATTTCTTCATATTGTTCAACTTCAGATAATTCACTTAAATTATTATGAGACCATGTATGATTGCCTATCGGAAAGCCGAGATCATATATTTGCTTCAATACCTCTTGTTCTTCTTCACTATCAATAAAATGTCCATTCACAAAAAAGATCGCTTTTACATTCAAGGACTGTAAAGTATGAGCCATCTGCAAACTGAATTTATTTGGGGCATCATCAATTGTTAATAATAATACATTTTCATTAGCGTCACCAATTGGTTCAACTCCCCAATGATTCGGGTTTATTATATATTGGGGCTCTAATTCTACTATCTCCAATTCCTCAGTGTTATTAAATTGCTCTTCCACACTAGATTTCGTTGTTGTGTTTATGTTTGTTGAATTACTACCTTCTACTTCCGTCATCTCCTCGATGTTTACTTCTTCATTGTCGATTGCGACAGTTTCCTTAGTAACATCACCTTGGCTACAGCCAGTTATGTAAGCAGCTAGGATCGATAAAATTGCAATTGTGATGATTTTCATTCGTATAATCCTCCATTTATTAAAAATACTCATTAATTATAATATAGTTATATTTTTTTTTCTAAAAAAATAAAAATGATTACCTTATTTCTTACCATTGATATTATAATATTAATGATAACATCCAGTGAGGTCTTTCAAGTAAACTTGAAAAGTATCTCATCGATTTATCCCAACTGTAATGATGACATAAAAAAGGCTCTTTTGGTAAAATATTTTGCTTTTTTTCACATATAGTTGTGTAACTGATATGAATGAAATGATGTTTATAGCCTTTAGAGAAAAAAGTGACCCCAAACGTTAGTCATAAACGTATTTAGCCCTTATTACAAAAATAACAAATTATGTAAAAAATACATAGCTATTTCTACTACATAAATACAACAAGAAAGGTTTTATTAGAAGTAGCAAACATGCTATGAAACTAGTTATATTCGCGTATAAACTTAGTGGTGACAACAGCAAAAATTTAACAAAACAAGGTAAACTATGAGACGGAGTCTGAAGAAATGAAAAGATTTGTAAATAAATTTAAAATATTTGGGGGACGTGTCTTTAAGACGGGACTCGCTGTTTTTATTACCGCTTATATATGCGAGTTACTTAGCCTTCCAGCAATTTTCGCCGTTATAACAGCTATTGTTACAATTGAGCCAACAGCTGCAGAATCCATTAAAAAAGGTGTTGTTCGCTTCCCAGCTTCAGCTATTGGAGCAGCATTTTCATTAACTTTTACGGCTTTTATTGGTGAAGATCCTCTTTCCTATGCCCTTGCAGCAACAAGTACGATTTTATTATGCCATCGATTAAAACTGGATGATGGCATCTTAGTAGCAACCTTAACAGCTGTTGCAATGATCCCAGTGACAGGTGATAATTTTATACTTGCTTTTTTTACAAGACTACTAACAACATCCATTGGATTGTTCGTATCTACGTTAGTAAACTTGATCATATTACCGCCAAAATTCTCTCCTATTATACATAAATCAATTGATAAGCTGTTTATAGAGACAGCTCAAACAATTGAAGTAATTGGTCATGATATTTTGGGCCTTACAAACACCAAAAAGACACAAACTGTTCAACAATTTCAAGCTATAACTAAAAGCTACGAAAAAACTTTACAACTATGTCACTATCAACGTGCTGAGTGGAAGTTCCATAGGCATACTACGAAAGAAATGAGAGATTTTCAAATTGAACATAAAAAATTAACATTGCTGCAACAAATACTATTTCACATCGGAAATTTACAACATTTGTCAAATTATAGTATTATAACTAATATAGATAAAGAAAAACTTCACCAAGCATTTATATCTATAAATACTATATTGAAGGATCCTAAGCACTGTATTTCTGATGATCATTACGACTTAATTAAAGATCTTGATGAAAATTTCAGAAAATGTAAAGAACAAATAGGGGAAACACACACAAAATACTATCATCATTTTCCAAAAGAAACAGTGTTGTTGTTTGAACTATTGTCTATACATGATGTGTTAGAAGAAGTTGAGCACCTGACTAGAAATCAATCAAAGCGAGATAAAGAATATACGTCAATAAATAGCAACAAAAGCCCAGAATAGCTCACGACATAAAAAATATAGAGGGAGGCTAATGATCGTAATTATTACACCTCTCTTTTTAGACTGCATTGCTTTTTGTGCGATTATATATGCAAAATAAATTAATATTGCTAGTAATATTGACTTTGACACGCGACCATCATGCTGAGACAACCATTCTATAATACTGTATGCACTCCATATTATAAATTGGACCATAAAAACAGTTAAAGTCTTCATATATTATTCCCCTTCTCTTAACCTCTTTTTAATACTTATGCAAGACAAGCAACATCTATTTTTCATTTTTGTAACAAATAGATGACATAGTCTATTCCCAGACTCTCACATGCTAAAATAGTACTACATGTTATAAGTATTTCGATTCAAATCACAAAAGAGACATTCACTCATTTTGACTGAAAGAAGTGAACAAATAATGAAGCGTCTTTCTACATTTTTTTTACTGTCATTCATTTTCATTGCATCTTGCCAACAGAATGACACTTCTAGCATCCCAAAAAATAAAGATGATCTACAGTTGATGTTTTTCTCAGATGAAAACAATGTGCAAAATGAAATAAATTACTACGATGCTTTACTCGAATTGAAAAAAGAATTTCCACATGAAATTTCAAATATGGTCATTATTTCATCACAAACAGAAGAACTTAATATAAATATTAATATTAACCAATATCCAGCACTAGTGATGATGTACGATAACGAAATTATTGCACAAGTAGAAGGTCATATAAGTAAGGATGAGATTATGAATCCGATAAAAGAGGCTTTAGAAGGCAATAAAGAATAAAAAAAGACTGTCATTATATATTCATGACAGCCTTTTTTTATTACATATATTTACGTTACCTAGGTTATACAGTGACATCTTTTTTAGTTATATCACTAACATGTTTATCAGTAACGTAAGCATTCTTAAATTTATTTCAAAATGTGAATTGGACTTCCGATGGCAACCTCTGCAGCTTCCATCGTAATTTCTCCTAATGTTGGATGTGCATGGATTGTCATAGCAATATCTTCAGCAGTCATTCCTGCTTCAATTGCTAAACCAAGCTCGGCAATCATATCAGATGCATTTGGACCAGCAATTTGAGCACCAATCACTAAGCCATCTTCTTTTCTCGTAATGAGCTTTAGGAAACCTTCAGCTGCATTAAGCGCCTGCGCTCTTCCGTTTGCACCAAAAGGAAATTTAGCAGCTACAATATCTAGCCCATTCTCTTTCGCCTCTTTTTCTGAGTAACCAACTGATGCTAGCTCAGGGTCTGAAAATACAACTGCTGGAATTCCATGATAGTCTATTTCAGACGGATGGTTTGAAATGACCTCAGCAGCTATTTTCCCTTCATAGGAAGCCTTATGTGCAAGCGGTGGTCCTTCGACGATATCACCGATGGCGAAGATATTGTCGACAGATGTACGACATTGCTTATCAATTTTAATTACACCACGGTCAGTTATTTCAACACCAACTTGTTCAAGACCTAACTCCTCGGTATTTGGACGGCGACCTACTGTTACTAACACGTAATCAGCATCAATGGTTTTTGTTTCACCTTTTGCTTCAAAAGTAACGGTAACCCCATCTTCACGTTCTTCTACACCTTGTGCTAAAGCATTTGTAAAGATTTCAACGCCTTTTTTCTTAAGTTTACGCTTTACAATGCTGCTCATTTGCTTTTCAAAGCCAGATAAAATCTCATCCGCACCTTCTAATATTGTTACATCCGTACCAAAGTTAGCATAAGCTGTACCAAGCTCTGTACCGATGTATCCTCCACCGATAACGACTAATGACTTTGGAATTTCTTCCAATGCTAAAGCTCCAGTAGAATCAATAACACGTTTACTATATTTAAAAGTCGGTAATTCAATTGGACGTGAACCCGTAGCAATGATTGCATGTTTAAACTTATACGTTTGTGCAGAATTTTCATCCATCACACGGACTGTATTTGCATCAACAAAATAAGCTTCTCCACTAACGATGTCGACTTTGTTACTTTTTAATAAAGTCCCTACTCCACCGATTTGTTTTTTAACTATTCCAGCTTTCCAAGCCTGTACTTTTGAGAAGTCAACAGTAACATTCTCAGCTTTAATTCCCATATCTTCAGAATGTAATGCAGTTTCATAACGATGCCCTGCACTTATTAAAGCTTTAGATGGAATACAACCAACGTTTAAACATACTCCACCTAGATTAGATTTCTCAACAATCGTTACTTTTTGCCCTAGTTGTGCTGCTCTAATTGCTGCTACATAACCACCAGGGCCAGCTCCTACGACAAGAGTGTCTGTTTCAATTGGAAAATCTCCTACTACCATCGATTACCCCTCCATTAATAATAATTCAGGATCGTTTAATAAACGTTTGATATGATTTAAAGCATATTGAGCAGTAGCTCCATCTATCATCCGATGATCAAAGCTTAATGATAATGCTAAGACAGGTGCTACTACAATTTCGCCATCTTGAACAACTGGTTTTTCTTGAATACGGCCAATGCCCAGAATGGCAACCTCAGGGTGATTAATAACTGGTGTGAACCATTGACCACCTGCAGACCCGATATTCGTTATCGTACATGAAGCATCTTTCATTTCTTGAGGTGCAAGTTTACCATCACGAGCTTTTGTTGCCAACTCATTAATTTCATTAGAAATTGTAAACACAGATTTACTATCAGCATTTTTAACTACTGGGACAAGTAAGCCCTTTTCTGTGTCAGCTGCAATACCGATATTGTAATAATGCTTATGAATAATTTCATCAGTTGCATCATCCATAGATGTGTTTAGAGCAGGATACTCACGTAAAGCTGATGTTAAAGCTTTTACGACATAAGGTAAAAATGTTAGTTTAATACCTTTATCAGCTGCAACACTCTTGAACTTTTTACGATGTGCTACAAGCTTAGTTACATCAATTTCATCCATTAATGTTACATGAGGTGCAGTATGTTTAGAATTCACCATCGCTTTTGCAATTGCTTTACGGATTCCGCTAATTTTTTCTCTTGTTTCAGGGTATTCACCAGCTGGGATTGGTTGCTTAACAGGCTTTTCTTCCTTAACAGGTGTTTGTACAGCTGAGATTTCTTCAACGATCTCTACTGTTTCCGTTTCTTGTACAGCTCCACCAGCTACAAACGTATCGATATCTTGTTTAAGTACACGCCCGTTATTTCCAGTACCAGCTACTTGACGAATGTCTATGCCTTTTTCTCGTGCATATTTACGAACTGACGGCATTGCAATTACGCGACGATTTTCATCTACTTCAGGGATATCCGCTTGAACTGCTGCAGTTACCTCTTCCACACTCTCTACTTGCTCAGGTTCTTTTTCTTCCTCTTCTTGACCTTTAAATGTTAAGCCTTCATATCCTGGTGCATCAAATTTAATGAGAGTGTCACCTACAACAGCAACCGTTCCTTCTTCAACAAGAACTTCTAACACTTTTCCTTTAACAGGTGAAGGAATTTCAACTACAGCTTTATCGTTTTGTACTTCACACAGTACGTCATCTTCATTGACTTCATCGCCTGTATTTACAAACCATTTAACAATTTCACCTTCGTGAATACCTTCTCCGATATCAGGCAGTTTAAATTCAAATGCCATGTTGTCGACCTCCTAGTCCTTTTGCATAAAGTCATTATCTTGGGAACTTTAAATTAAAAGTTCATTACTTTTTTCGCAGTTTCAATAACGTCCTTAAAGTTAGGTAACCAAATAGGTTCAGCTGCAGAGAACGAATATACTGTATCTGGAGCTGCTACACGTAATACTGGTGCTTCTAGGCTTAATATAGCACGATCATTAATTTCCGCTACTACATTCGCTGCTATACCAGCTTGTTTTTGTGCTTCTTGTACAACAATTGCACGCCCAGTTTTTTCAACAGATGAAATAATTGTAGGAATATCTAATGGACTTACTGTACGTAAATCAATTACTTCTGCTGAAATTCCTTCTTTCTCAAGTTCTGTTGCAGCTTTTAAAGATTCATGAACCATTGCACCATATGTGATAATCGATAGGTCGCTGCCTTCACGCTTTACATCCGCTTTACCGATTTCAATTGTGTATTCTTCTTCAGGTACTTCTTCTCTAAATGAACGATATAATTTCATATGCTCTAAAAAGATAACTGGATCATTATCACGGATAGCTGAAATCAATAAACCTTTCGCGTCATATGGAGTTGAAGGGATGACTACCTTTAATCCTGGTTGCTGAGCCATTAATCCTTCTAAGCTGTCTGCATGTAACTCAGGTGTATGCACTCCTCCACCAAATGGTGAGCGTATTGTAATTGGCGAATGATAACGTCCTCCAGAACGATATCTCATTCTAGCCATTTGTCCAGATATCGCATCCATAACCTCATATACAAAACCGAAGAATTGTATTTCAGGAACAGGTCTGAAACCTTGTAAACCTAGACCTACTGCAAGGCCACCAATACCCGATTCAGCTAAAGGTGTATCAAATACACGATCTTCACCAAATTCTGCTTGTAATCCTTCAGTAGCACGGAAAACCCCACCGTTTAATCCTACGTCTTCTCCAAATAGCAATACATTAGGGTCATTACGCAACTCTGTACGTAACGCATCGGTGATTGCTTGAATCAATGTCATTTGGGCCATCGCTTATTTCGACTCCTTCTCTTGATAAATTTCCAATTGCTCTTGTAAGTTGTATGGTAATTCCTCGAACATATTATTAATAAAATCTGATACTTGTTGTTTAGGTGCTTCGTCAGCTTTTTTAATTGCTTCTTTTATATCTTCTTTTGCTTTTTCAATTACATTATTTTCTTGTTCTTCAGACCATAAGCCTTTGCTTTCTAGGAACTTACGGAAGCGTACAAGTGGATCTTTCTTTTCCCACTCATCATCAAGTTCTGTAGAACGATAACGAGTTGGATCGTCTCCAGCCATTGTGTGAGGGCCATAGCGATATGTTAAGGTTTCGATCAACGTTGGTCCTTCACCGTTTACCGCACGCTCACGAGCTTCATTTACTGCAGCATAAACAGCTAAAGGGTCCATCCCATCAACTTGAATACCAGGTATTCCAGCCGCGACACCCTTCTGAGCAACAGTACCTGCTGCAGATTGTTTTTCCACTGGCGTAGAAATTGCAAATCGATTATTTTGAACAATGAAAATAGCTGGTGCTTTGTATGCTCCTGCAAAATTCATACCTTCATAAAAATCTCCTTGGCTCGCACCACCGTCACCTGTATAAGTAACTGCTACTGCTTTTTCACCACGTTTTTTCATCCCAAGCGCTACACCAGCACATTGAGTAATTTGTGCACCGATAATAATTTGCGGTGAAATCACATTTACTCCTTCAGGCATTTGATTTCCATGAAAATGTCCTCTTGAAAATAAAAATGCTTGATATAATGGTAAACCATGCCATACAATTTGTGGCACATCACGATATCCAGGTAAAATAAAATCTTCTTTTTCTAAAGCAAACTGACTAGCCAACTGGGAAGCTTCTTGACCTGCAGTCGGAGCATAAAATCCTAGACGACCTTGACGATTTAAACTAATACAACGTTGATCTAAGATACGTGTATAAACCATTCTTGTCATTAACTCTTTTAGTTGGTCATCTGATAGCTTAGGCATAGCGTCTTCATTTACAACTTCGCCTTCTTCATTCAAAATTTGAAGTGTTTGAAAATGCTCTTCTACTTTTGAAAGTTGTTCTTTAGTGTCAGTTTGGGTTGTTTTTCCCATCTGCTTCACCTCTTCCTTTCTTCTCCAATTAGTTATTTTCAGGGTAATTACACAATAAGTGATAACTTGGAACCCTTTGGCTTACTTATTAGATTATCCAATTTTGACTTTAACAAGCCATATTAAGGGTAGATAATAAGATAAGTTTCTTATGGTTATATGGATAATAGAATCTGTATCATTCATATCAAAGTAATTGATTAATACAATTTTTATTACATAAAAATATTACACCATCAAAACAGGAGTCGTCAATCTCTATGCTCATAGTTTTTTCAAGTTAATTGTATTGTTAACCGTATTTATATTTCTCTTCAAAAAAACAGTCTGTTATATTACAAATCCCCCATCTGTTATAATATATTTCATTTTCCCTATGGGCTGTTTTTGGATTGATTGTTGTTTTTTGTACTTAAGTTAAAAACATATATATAGCTAGCGGTTGTGGCATCTTTTCTTTTCAATAAGCTTTTGTGTTGATTGTTGCTTTTCATACTTAGAAATAAGCACGTTTACAACTAGCTTTCGTGGGATCTTTTCTACTTTAAAGCCTATGAACCTTCGTACAACGCATTATCTTGTTATTCTTCGCAAAAAAAGTAGCAATTTTCACAAAAAAATCTTCCCATAATAAAAAAGCGAGGTATAATATCCTCACTTTTTGTAGTTAAATTTATTCTTTTATTCACTCACATTAGAGTCATCTGAATGTTCAATCTCAAATCCTGCATTGTTATAGAAAGACAATTTTGATTCATTAAACTCGTTAGTCAATTGATTAAATTTTTCATTTGTATCCATGACGTTAGTATAGCTTTCATTTATTTTCGTGATATGAGATTCCAATTGTTCTAATGGTAAATCCTCAATTTGAAGCATTTCATATAGTTCTTTATCTAATGACAGTGATTGAACATACCGTTGGTGAAGATCTTCATATACAGTATAACGTTCGTTCATTAACTCAAATAAAGCTGTTGCTGATTTTTTTAAGTCTTCATCCTTCATGCTATCAGTAATTGACAGAATTGTTTCGAAATGCTTCTTCCCTGCTTCTATGCTCTCATATTCATTCTTCAGATGTTCTTCTCTCTTCGCAACAACATTAAGAGCTTCGTTAGAAAGGGTTACGATCTGATCAAAATCATCCATACTTAATGAAATAATTTGATCAAATAATTCTTTATCCTTTAGCTCTAACTCCGTCAAAGGTTCTTGTTGTTCTTCAAAATCAGTTTCAAGCGAAACGACCTCTTCCAGAGTATTGTAAATTTTTTCTTCAGGACTAGTACCACTACAAGCGGCTGTTCCAAGCAGTAACGCCACTAGCATACTGAGTACCCCTAATATTTTCTGTTGTTTATACACAATAATCCCCCTCACAACCTAACACTTTCTACTATAATGATATCTATGATATTTGACAATATGTACAAGAAAAATAATGATCGATTAGTACAATACATATTTATGAGCTTGTCTACTTGAAAATGACTGAATAATTTACATATATAGAGCTTTCTTAAAAGTTTTTTATAAACAAAGAAAATAAACATGAGCACATCTGTTCAAAGTAGTCTATTAACATGAATAGATACCTCGAATACGTGCATATTTGTTACTAGGCATATTTATAGTTCAAAATAATAATTGATTTTGTTAACAATTTCATAGGTATTTGATAGACTATAATAAAATAGGGCTCTTTTCTTAAACATTGTTGCTAATATTATAATTAAGGCTATTAGATGAAAATTATCCGAAACCTAAAATGCTAAAAGTCGAAAAGTTGCCTCGAGCACTAATTGTTTATATCTTAGTACAGAAAGCAACAATCTATGCGAAACCAGCCTAAAATAACTAGAAGATTTAAATAGGAGTGAAAATTCTTGATTAAAATGGAAGACATTATTAGAGAAGGCCATCCTGCACTTCGGAAAGTCGCTGAAGAAGTAGCAATGCCTCCATCAAAGGAAGATATAAATATTTTACAAAGCATGATTGAATATGTCCAGATGAGTCAAGATGAAGAATTGGCAGAAAAATATGACTTACGACCTGGTATAGGTTTAGCTGCACCTCAAATAAATGTATCTAAAAAAATGATTGCAATTCATGTTCATGACGCCAATGACACATTATTTAGCTACGCATTATTCAATCCAAAGATTGTTAGTCATTCTGTAGAAAAAACGTATTTAACAACAGGTGAGGGCTGCCTTTCAGTTGACCGAGAAGTTCCTGGGTACGTTCCACGATATGCTCGAATCACAGTAAAAGGAACCACATTAGAAGGTGAAAATATTTCTATACGCCTGAAAGGACTTCCATCCATCGTCTTCCAGCACGAAATAGACCATTTAAACGGCATCATGTTTTATGACCATATCAATGAAAAAGAGCCGTTTACATTGTTAGAAGAAGCCACACCTCTTGATAGATAACTAAAAGGATCAGACCCTAATTAAATTGGATCTGATCCTTTGCTATTCTCACCTACTTGTTTCATTTGTATTACTTGTGATCGTTTTCGTTTTAAAGTGCTTCGGAATATCTTACTGTTCTAATATAATCCTTTATCTTTGTTCATCATAACCATACCAGACCTCCCCCACTCTTGAATTACAAATATCACTTCATTTCTAAACATCTGGGACTTTTCAATTTTAATAGTAGAAGAAATTTAGTTATGTATAACTATTATATAATCCACCTATTTTTTAAAAAAAATATTATTGTTTGACTCAGCGATCGTTTATATCACTGCTGAAAAAAATCTTTACCGTGTATAGAGCAAAATTTTTGTTCCATTTTTACCCATGAGAACTTTAATCTTGAACACATATACTAGTAATAAAGATTGTAAATACCCTTTAACAATTACTAAAGTTCGTTTACAATAAATATATAAGGAGTTGACATAGCTATGCTAAAAAAACTCAGAAAAAAATTGTTGAAACAGTGGCGGGATCTTGTTGGAAAAAAATCTATTGCATAATAATATAAATGCATTTATGCCCTTCTACTGAAGGGCTCATTATTTAATTAGCACCATGGACCATTTTATTGTAAAATAAGTGAATGTAACTACTATAAATATATACTTTCATATACTTCAGCAAAAAAATGAAATATATGTTATTTTATTTATAATAAAACAAGTGAATTGTAATTTCGGAGGTTAAGGAGAGAGATAGGAATGATTTTTAAAGTTTATTTTCAGGAAGATGTACTTGAAGTACCAGTGAGAGAAAAGACGCAAACTGTGTACATAAACGCTGATTCAGAACAGGATGTAAGAGAAAAATTAAAAGATCGAAATCTAAATATTGAGTTTGTTCAGCTAGTAAGTGGTGAATATTTAGAATTCGAACAAAGAAATGAAGATTTTAAAGTATTGGAGAATTGATAACTAATGAAATTTGTAAAAAATGATCAAGTAGCGGTTTTCGCTCTAGGCGGATTAGGTGAAATCGGAAAGAACACGTATGGTGTTCAATATCAAGATGAAATAATCTTAATTGATGCTGGAATT
Source organism: Nanhaiella sioensis (assembly GCF_046557775.1). Classification (NCBI taxonomy): domain Bacteria; kingdom Bacillati; phylum Bacillota; class Bacilli; order Caryophanales; family Bacillaceae; genus Nanhaiella; species Nanhaiella sioensis. The sequence goes on along the minus strand of NZ_JBKAEG010000001.1, from coordinate 3,725,813 downwards.
AAATTTCCTGAAGATGAACTTTTAGGTATCGACTACGTAATACCAGATTATAGCTATTTAGTCAAAAATGCTAATAAAATAAAAGGTTTATTTATAACACATGGACACGAAGATCACATAGGAGGAATTCCGTATTTATTACGTGAGCTTAATATTCCTATATACGGTGGTAAATTAGCATTAGGCCTTATTAGAAATAAATTAGAAGAGCATGGACTATTACGAAGAACAACTTTTCATGAAATTAAAGAAGACGATATTATAAAATTTAGAAAAACAGCAATTACATTTTTCAGGACTACTCATAGTATCCCTGATTCTTATGGTATTGTTGTAAAAACTCCTGCAGGACAAATTGTACATACCGGTGACTTCAAATTCGACTTTACTCCTGTTGGAGAGCCAGCAAACTTAACAAAGATGGCAGAAATAGGGAAAGAGGGAGTGTTATGCTTACTTTCGGATAGCACAAACAGTGAAAATCCTGATTTCACTATGTCTGAAAGGCGTGTAGGTGATAGCATTCACGATATTTTTAGGAAAGTTGATGGTCGAATTATCTTTGCAACTTTTGCATCAAATATTCATCGATTGCAGCAAGTTACTGAAGCAGCGGTTGCTAATAATCGTAAAATCGCTGTATTTGGGAGAAGTATGGAAGGTGCTATCGAAATAGGCCAAGAGCTTGGATACATTCAATGTCCGAAAGATACATTTATAGATACGGCTCAACTCAACAGACTGCCAGCTAATCAAACTACAATTCTATGTACAGGTAGTCAAGGGGAACCAATGGCAGCTTTATCCAGGATTGCAAATGGCACACATAGACAAATTCAAATTATCCCTGGTGATACAGTTGTATTTTCATCTTCACCTATTCCTGGAAATACAATTAGCGTTAGCCGTACAATAGATAGGCTCTCAAGAGCAGGCGCTGAAGTTATTCATGGTCAATTAAATGACATTCATACTTCTGGGCATGGTGGACAAGAAGAACAAAAACTAATGCTACGATTAATTAAGCCTAAGTACTTTATGCCGATTCATGGTGAATATCGCATGCAAAAAATGCACACCAAGCTTGCTATTGATTGTGGTGTAGAGGAAGAAGATTGTTTTATTATGGACAATGGAGAAGTGCTTGCTTTAAGCAAAAAGGAAGCATCTGTTGCAGGAAAAATCCCTTCAGGATCAGTTTATATTGACGGTAATGGTATAGGGGATATTGGTAATATCGTTTTGCGCGATCGTCGTATCTTGTCAGAAGAAGGGCTGGTTATTGTTGTAGTTAGCATTAACATGAAAGACTTTAAAATTGCAGCTGGACCTGACATTATATCTAGAGGTTTCGTTTATATGAGAGAATCTGGAGACTTAATAAATGATGCTCAGAATTTAATAACAAAGCATTTAAATAAAGTCATGGAACGTCGCACAAGTCAATGGTCTGAAATTAAAAATGAAATTACAGATACTTTATCACCATTTTTATATGAAAAGACAAAACGCCGTCCAATGATTTTACCAATCATCATGGAAGTATAACTTAAGCAAAAAGGGCTTTCCGCTTGTTAAATGTATTTTCTATAAATAGAAAATACATAACAGCGAGGTAAGCCCTTTTTCTTTCTTATATCACATGTTTTTCAAATCTATTGATATCTGTATCTGCCCCGATAACAATTAAAATATCCCCTTCATGTATGTTTTCTGTTGCTTGAGGTGAAACAATGATCTCCTTACCTCGTTTAATTGCAACAATGTTTATTCCATATTGAGCCCGAATGTCTAAATCAATTAATGAATTACCATCAATTTTTTCACTTGCAACAATTTCGACAATGCTATGCTCATCTGATAATTCTAAGTAGTCTAATACGTTATTTGAAATAATATTATGCGCTATTCTTCTTCCCATATCTCGTTCGGGATGGACAATTTGATCAGCACCTATTTTAGAAAGTACTTTCTCATGATAATCATTCTGTGCTTTGACTGTTATATTTTCAACTCCGAGCTCCTTTAAAATGAGTGTAGTTAAAATGCTAGCTTGAATGTTATCACCAATTGCGATAATAACATGATCAAAATTTCTAATCCCTAAATTTTTTAATATTGACTCATCTGTAGAGTCTCCTATTACTGCATGGGAAGCGATATTAGCATACTCATTTACTTTATCTTCATCAATATCAAAAGCTAATACTTCCATACCTTGTTCACTTAAAGATTTACAAATACTTCCTCCGAATCTTCCTAGTCCAATTACTGCAAATTCTTTTTTCACGTTAACTCCTCCAATATAGTGAAGAAAATGGTTCAAATTGATTTTACCATAAAATATAGGCTGTTTTCGCATTGATTGATGCTTTTCGTTCTTAGATATAAGTGCACTTATATAGCTAACGTTCTAGGCTTCTTTATTTCTCTATAGACCATAACAATCATAATAAACATATTTGCTACTCAAATAAAAGTGAAAAACAACAAAGTTTACGAAATGAGCCAAAACAAAAAAAAGATAAGCAATCAAGCTTATCTCAGCATGTATTACTTATCTAACCATTTTCACTTAGTTAACTAACGTACTTATCTCATTAAGGCATAGTAAGCATTAACTAAACCTTGTCCATAGAATTCATCATGCCCATTTTTACCTAAATCTTCAGCTGATTTTTGTAAATGCAGTTTTACCTTTTTCGGTGTAATATCATCGTTTGTGGCATAAATAAGTGCCGCTACTGCCGATACTTTTGGAGCAGCCATGGATGTACCTACTTGCCAAGAGTATGAAGGGCCGATATAACTATAGTCAACAATTACACCATCGGCATCGTATTCATAAGATACATCCGGTACTGAACTAAGATTAAACTCGCCCTCAAATAAACGATTAGCGATATATTCGTCAAAAATTCCTGCATTTAAATATTCCATATACAATTCATAATTTCCACCAGGTGCTGCAACGTCAACAAACCCATTTCCGTAATTAGAGTAAAGAGCTAATTCATCAAAAGGACCTGTTGCTGATACCGACACTACGTTTGGAATACTCGCTGGAGCATAAAAGCTAGCACCTATAAATTCATACCCATCTGGACCATATTTTATATTTGCGAGTTCTGTAACTTCTTTATGATTTGATGCATTTATACCATCATTTCCTGCAGAGGTCACAACTAAAGCTCCTTTTTTCTCTGCATATTTCATCGCCCTAGAATATGCTACAAATTCAGCAACATCATCACCTAGTTTTGTTCTCTCACCAGTTTCAGGATCAGTGAAGTACACTTGCCCTTTAGCCATGATCCCCCCTAAGCTCATGTTAATTACATCAACACCATCATTGGCAGCGGCAATAATTGCTTCTACAATCCAAGCGTCATGAGCTCCGCCTTCAGCTGCGAATACACGATATGAACGGAAGCCTACATTCGGAGCAACACCTAAAATTTCGCCGTTTCCAGCGATTGTTCCAGCAACGTGCGTACCATGTCCGTTACGGTCTTGAATATCGTATAAATCACCCGTTTCGGACTTATCTACACCAGTGAATCCTCCAGCAGGTACAAAGTTTTTAGAACCTGGCAACAAGTTCTCTATAACATCAGGATGATTGACATCTATCCCAGAGTCTATAATACCTACGACAACATCATGATTTCCAGTGTTAATATCATAGCTAGCACCATCGTTTGTCACCCTTTTTATGTCCCATTGTAAATCATATAAGGAAGCATTATTTACATCAATTGATGTATCTTCTATATCGATTGAATGTAAATCAGGTGCATTTACGACTAACGAAGGGTTTGCAGCTGAGATGTCAGCGTGTTTTATTGCTTCCTTAGCAAAATCTGTAGGAGCTTTGACCTGAAGGACACCAATCTCCGGTATGGATTTAACTATTGTACCACCTAGCTCCTCAACGATTGAAGAGACATCATCTGGTAGTTGTTCTTTCTTAAAAACAATCGTATAAGAGATGCTTTCTTCTGATTTCGTTGAAGCAGACGTAGGTAGCGTCACACCTACTATTAGTAATGCTGTAAATAACAAACTTATAAATTTTTTCATCTTTTTTCCTCCCTTATATTTTGTACAATTATAAATATTCTATAATTTTAGATAAAATCCTTGCTACTTATCGACTATATCCTTATATTAATAATATAGGTAAAAAGCACTATATTAATCTTCTCATATAAGCTATGTAAGAATTGACTATAAATATTGTCAATAACGCTCAGGGCTTCTTTTCTTCTTTAGAGACTATAAAATCATATAATACATTTCATTTACTAAAATCTTGATAGTAATAAATACAAAGTAAGAAAAGAACCTTACTAATGCTTGTTTCCGCATTATTTCTTGCTTTTCGTAATACCAACTACACACGAATCTCAATAACGCTCAGGGCTTCTTTTCTTCTTAAGAGACTATAAGATCATATAATACATTTCATTTACTAAAATCTTGATAATAATAAATACTAAGCCTCAAAAAGAACCTTACTAATCCTTGTTTTCGGATCAATTGTTGCTTTTTGTAATATGAAGTAAACTCGAAAAATTTCAAACTTTCGGGGTTATTTTTCTTCTGTAAAACGATGACTAATATATAAAACCATTTTTCATGGATATAGTTTGAAACAATAACACAAAGCAAGAAAAGAACCTTACTAATGCTTGTTTCCGCATTATTTCTTGCTTTTCGTAATACCAACAACACACGAATCTTAATAACGCTCGGGGTATCTTTTCTTCTTTAGAGACTATAAAATCATATAATACATTTCATTTACTAAAATCTTGATAGTAATAAATACAAAGTAAGAAAAGAATCTTACAAAAAAACAAACCACCTTTTCGGTGGTTTGTTACTATCCTACTTCAAGCATTTTAAATTGTGCTTCAACCAACTTATAGTACTCTCCATGATGTTCCATCAACTGTTCATGTGTTCCATCTTCAATAATTTTACCTTGTTCAAGGACAAAAATATGATCAGCATCTCTAATCGTGGATAATCTATGGGCTATAATGATTGCAGTTCGACCATATAATAGTTCTTTTAGAGCCTGTTGGATTTTCACTTCTGTTTCTGTATCTATACTTGCTGTTGCTTCGTCAAGTATTAATATTTTTGGGTCAGCAAGCAATGCTCTTGCAAAAGATAATAGTTGTCTCTCTCCGACAGATAAGACATTGCCTCTTTCCTCTACTTCTGTCTCGTAGCCGTTAGCTAGTTTTTCAATAAAATCATGTGCACCAACGGCTTTTGCTGCTTCAATAATCTCATCTTCAGTTGCATCAGGTCTTCCAAAACGAATATTATCCATAATTGAACCTGAAAATATAAATGTATCTTGTAGAACTACACTAATTTGTGATCTAACACTGTCCAATAACAGATCTTTTATGTTATAACCATCTATTATTACTTCTCCACTTGTAGCATCATAGTTTCTACCTATTAAATTTGCAATCGTAGTTTTACCTGACCCAGTATGCCCAACTAGGGCAACAGTTTGACCTTGTTTAATTGATAATGAAACTTTGTCAAGTGCTGTTCTCTTGTCGTCATATGAAAAAGTCACATCACGAAAATCAATATCACCTTTCATATTTGGCAGTGGATTTGCATCTATTTTGTTTGAAACGAGTGGCTTCTCATCTAAAAATTCAAAAATCCTTTCACTAGATGCCATACCCATTAATAATTGATTGTAAACTTGGCCTAATCTTGAAATAGGTTCCCAAAACATACCTAAGTAAAAGGCGAACATAACAAACTCCCCGACGCTCAAGCTTTGACCTGTAATTAAAATTGATCCATACCAAATTAAGATCGCTGTACCAATCGCATTAGACATTTCAACAAATGGTCTAAAAAGAGCGTTCTTTTTTGTTGCATCTTTCCATGAAAGATAGGACTCAGTGTTTATACCATCAAAAAAAGTAATATTTTCAGGCTCTTGTGTATATGCCTGCGTCACACGAATCCCTTGAATACTTTCATTTAAGTGTGAATTCATTTTCGACTGCTTCATCCGCACATTTTGCCATGAACGTCGTATATTTTTACGTAAGCTTGTCGATATGATAAACATAATTGGTAAAATGACCATGATGGCAATCGTTAATGATGGACTATTTGAGAATAAAATAACAACAATACCTACTAAAATAATTAAGTCCATTAATAAATTAATGACACCATTTGTAAACAATTCCTGTAATGAATTAATATCGTTCATGATCCTAACTAATATTGAACCCGCTGATCGTTGATCAAAAAACTTGTGTGACAACCTTTGAACATGGGTAAATAGATGTTTACGTAGATCATAAATAATATTTTGACCAAGTAAATTCATCCAGCGAATACGCAACATATTTGCTACATACGAGACCGTATATAAAACAGCGATAATGATAACCAGTTTAATCAATAAGTCTGTATCCTTATATTTCACTGCTTGGTCTAGCGTGTAGATTCCTATTAAGATCGGAATAATGAGACGTACAGCTGTAGTTATAATAACTGTCAGGATCGCTAACGGTAAATATGATTTAACATATGGTTTCATGTAACTAAGCAATCGAACCATTTGATTCCAATTGAATGGTTTATCGATAGCTTGATCTGTGGAATAGTGAAATCTCTCTTTTACTAACTCATTCAGTTTTTCTTTTTTCATGTTCACCCCACCTTATCCGATCTGAGTAGCAAGAATACGTTTTTGATCTTTATATTGAATATCGTATATCCTTTTATACATCCCATTGTTCTTCAATAGCTCATTATGAAGTCCTCGTTCTACAATTCTACCTTCTTCTAATACTAATATTTCATCTGCATGTTTTAATGAAGAAATACGATGAGCGATAATAATCGTAGTTCTGTCCTTCATTACTTCCTGAAGTGCATGCTGAATTTTAAATTCAGTTTCCATATCAACAGCACTTGTCGCATCATCTAAAATGAGAATACTAGGATTAATACAAATTGCTCGAGCAATGGCAATACGCTGCTTTTGACCACCAGACAAGCCCATACCTCTTTCACCTAACAACGTATCATATCCATCAGGCAGATCCATTATAAACTCATGTGCATTCGCACGTTTCGCAGCATCAATGATTTCATCCATGGTCGCCCCAGGCTTTCCATAGGCAATATTCGCTTTTATTGTAGATGAGAATAAAAATGATTCTTGTAATACAACACCAATGTTTTTTCTCAAAGTATGGAGAGCGTAATCTTTTACATCCCTACCATCGATTTTAACAAAACCAGCTGCAGGGTCGTAAAATCTTGTTAATAATTGCGTAACACTCGTCTTTCCTGAACCAGTTGACCCAATGAGACCAATAACTCTCCCCTTTTCTGCATGAAAAGAAATATTCTTTATTGCAGCTGTATCCTCATCACTATATTCTAATGTAACTTGCTCAAACTCTATATTACCTTCAAGCTTTGCTGTAGTAATAGGTGTTTCAGCATTTTTAATTTCTTCTTCTGCCTCAAGAACTTCCAACAGTCTTTCACCAGAGGCTTTTGACTGTGAAAACAAATTGATTACAAACCCTAAGTTTGCTATCGGCCAAATAATGTACCAAACAAGGCTGAAAAAAGCTACTAATTCTCCAGGGTTTAGCTCTCCATTAATAACCAAGTTCCCACCATATGCTAATAACGCTACTACACATAGATTACCTATAAACTCCATTAACGGGAAAAATTTAGCCCATACATTGGCTGTATGCAAATATTTATCCTTATAATCATCATTCGTTGTATTAAATTTTGATATTTCAAATCCTTCTCTAGACAAGGATTTCACTGTATTAATTCCACTAATATTTTCTTGAACTTTAGTATTTAAGCGGCCAAATGATTTACGGATTCCCCTAAAGGCTGGATGAACTTGCTTATCAAACTTATAAACAACAATTGCTAAAAACGGTAAAGCAGCAATCGTTATCATTGCTAGTTCAATAGAATAATAAAACATAACAGATAAGCTTACTGTAATTAAAAGTATGAGACGAATAAATTCTGAAATACCGAATGATAAGAAAAATCTAAAACCTTCAACATCTGCAGTTAATCTTGACATTAAATCTCCTGTTTTGGCGTTGTCGTAATAACGAAAAGGCAAATATTGCAGTTTTTCATACAGTGTATTTCGAAGATGATACACAGATTTTATGCCAAACATATCACCTAAGTACTGTTGAAAAAAAGTTGCAATACCTTTTATAATCATAATTCCAACAAAGCCTAAAGCCAAATACGGAACAGCTGAGTGTTTACCACCAATAAAAACTTCATCAATTGTATATTGTAAAATGATTGGATACACTACAATAATTCCCGTTACAAACAATGAAAAAAATAATGACCATAAGAACAGATGTTTGTATGGCCAGTAAAAGCTTTTAAGTTTACGAAAAGTTTCCATCTTATGACCTCCTAACTAACTATTGGTTTTTTTAGACGTATAAATAAATATACCGTGTTTCATCATATTTTTCTACTATTTTCTATTTTTAAAATTCTATTCCCAATAATGACAATAAAACCAATTAATAAAACTGGAAGCTATTCAAAACAAAAAGCCCAAAATATACTTCACTTTGGGCTTCTTACATGGTTATTATTATTCAGCTTTTTCCGACTCTTCTAAAACACGATTTACACGCTTTGTCAACATTTTCATACCACTTCCACCTGCTTGAAAATGTCTCAATTTTCCTTCTTTATCAAACACATAATATGCTGGAACATATTGATTTTCAAATGCATCCGTTAACTTATGATCGTTATCTACGAAAAGGGGCTGCGATATATCATGTTCTTGAGCAACTTCTTTTACCTTCTCAATATCTAAATCCTTTTCTGATCGTGGCATATGGACTGCTACAACATTCAATTTATCTTTGTATTCGTCACGGAATTCATTTATTTGAGGCATCGCTTCTTTACATAACCCACAACTAACTGACCAATAATGAATTAACGTTGGCTTATCACCTACAAGTTGCTCTTTTGTTACTTCACCATTTAGCCAAGTTGTTGCTCCAGTTAACTCTGGCATTTGTTCTCTTAATTTCATTAAATTCACTCCTATAAGAGCATGTTCAAAAAGGAAGATAAAAGGCGTAGTGCTGAGATAAGTGTTTTGATTTCTCCGAGTAACTTGTAGTCTCACATACTACAAATTAATATTTACGAGTACCAAGTCCAGGAAGTACTATTCAAAATGTCACTTACCGTGAAATATTACATCCTTCATCCAGACTTTTTGAACAGCCTATATTAATATAATTACAACGATGATGCTAAGGAAGGGTCTAACATATTCGTTAGACCCTTTCTTCTATATGTTGCAGTTGTAAGCACATGTCTATTTGCATTTAAAGTGTTGTTTATACTTAGTGAATTAAAGTGTCTTTTGACCTGGTTTCCAGTTAGCTGGACAAAGACCTCCAGTTTGAAGAGCTTGTAGTACACGAAGTACCTCTTCAACCTCACGTCCAATATTATTATGGTGTACTACTTGGTACATTAATTCCCCTTCAGGGCTAATAATAAATAATCCACGAAGAGCAATTCCTTCTTCTTCAATTAAAACACCATAATCTCTTGATACAGCGTGATTTAAATCTGCAGCTAATGGATAGTTTAATTGTCCTAAGCCGTTGCTGTCTCTTGGTGTGTTAATCCAAGCCTTATGTGAATGAATTGAATCAGTTGAAACACCAATTACTTCAGCATCTAGATCTTCAAGTTCCTCATAACGATCTGAAATAGCAGTAATTTCAGTTGGACATACGAAAGTAAAATCCATTGGGTAGAAGAAAAGCACAGTCCATTTATCATTTTTCATGTTTTCCTCTAAACTTACTTTACCAAATTCTCCATTTGTTAAAACCGCGTCCATTTCAAAACGTGGTGCTTGTTTACCTACTAGACGTTCTGCCATATGTATTACCTCCAATATTATTGTAATTGAGAATTAATATGTTGAATTCTCACTAATGAATATCTTAACAAAAAAAATTATAATATACAATGTGTTTTTAGTCAATATTAAATTATAATTAATTTAAATAGATAGTTATTATATTTTTTTGGTGCATCATTTATTTTCTACACATAATAGTTTATCAAACAAACTAACGGATGAAAAATATTACGCCCTGATAATAGTACTATCATGACAAATGAGTTGTTTTTTCTAACATAAATGGTCTTTATTCCATACAAAGAAAACTAGGAATAGTTTGATTTCCTAGTCCTCTTTTTATTTCTTTAATCACCTTAGCCTAATTTATCTTCCACCTTCTGACACACTTCATTTGCAGATAACCCACTCGCTTCGATAACCGGGCCAGCTGTTGCTACATTATTCATTCCCATAAAGTTGGAGTCTTGCCCAGTTACAACACAACAATCACATCCTTGAGCGTCACTTTCCTGTTGTAACTGAACTACTTGATGTCCCTTCTCTTCAAGTGCCTGTTGTACTTGGGTTAACGATTGCTCAACTCCTACTTTTGCCATCAAAAACCACCTCCTCACATTTAATTTGGCTAACATCCAATAAAATATTCATTATAAAAGGGTCTAACCCCCTACCACTTAACTCGGTAATATAGTGGGGGTCAAACCCTGCTTGTAGTTAATATATTGTGTGATTAAGTTTATGGCTACTGGTATGGCTTGTTCGTTTGGCATGAGCTTTGCGTGATGTAAGCCATAGGGAGAGTCGACTCCTAACCAAAACATGAAGCCAGGAATATCCTTAATTAAATAACCAAAATCTTCACCTGTCATAGCCTCGGTGCATTCAATCATCTTTACGTCTGTCTGGTCGTTAACAAATTGCATGAACTCACGAGTTTTATCGCTATGGTTATTCACTTGGTAATAGTTCGATCCAAAGTCGATTTCTACTTCACATTGATACCCTATTTCAATCCCATTCAAGATAGATGTTATTCGACCTTTTACATCGTTCATTGCTTCTTCAGACAAAGTTCTAATCGTTCCTTCTAACCTTGCATTTTCTGCAATAATATTTTGTACTGTTCCTCCGGTAATTTTGCCAATGGTAACAACCGCACTATCAAGTGGATTGACATTTCTCGAAACGATAGATTGTAATTGAGAAACAAGTGCACAAGCTGCTACAACCATGTCATTTGTAAGATGCGGATAAGCAGCATGGCCACCTTTCCCCTTCAAATTAATAAATAATTCTGACGTATTAGCAAAAAGCAACCCTTCTTTTGTTGCAATCGTTCCAACAGGATATTCTGGCGCTATATGTAGAGCAAATATTTCATCTGGCTTCCACGCTTTCATTATCTCACTATTAAGCATTTCTAACGCTCCTCCAGGGCCTTCTTCAGCAGGCTGAAATAAAAAAAGAACGTCATCACGTATAGGGTGATTTACAATGTGAGTTAGCACGCCTAACGCAATACTCATGTGAAAATCATGTCCACACGCATGCATAATGCCTTTATGTTTACTTGAAAATTCATACCCAGTTTCTTCAGTAATTGGAAGCCCATCAATGTCAGCCCGATAACCTATGGTTTGTTGCGGATTAGTTCCTGCAACTTTAACGAATAAACCAGTTTTCCATTTCTTCATAACAAAGCGTTCAGCATTTAGAGTAGATAAGTAGTTAATTAAGTATTGTTGGGTTTTATTTTCTTTATAACCCAATTCAGGAATTTGATGTAAATCTCTTCGGATTTTTATAAAACGGTCCATTTCATTCAAATTTATACCTCCTTAAAACATAAGCGTGGACTTATTTGTCCACGCTTAGCATTATTTTTATAATTGTTTCTTTTCGTACTTAGATTAAGCACGTATACAGCGGCGTCTTTTCTACTTTTAACATTGTTGAGTTCTTACAAAACTCTTCATGCTGTCCATTCTTTGAGAATACGGCAAAAAAGATACGAAAAAGGCCTTTCTGTTATCACATTTACAGTTTTCTTAACTCTTGCATAATTTCAGTTTTTGATTTTGTTTTGTCGTCAATCTCTTTTATTACACGAGCTGGGGTGCCTGCTACTACCGTATTTGGACGCACATCATCAATAACAATAGCTCCAGCGGCTACTACTGCTCCTTGTCCAACAGTAACTCCTTCAAGAACGACCGCATTTGCTCCGATGACAACACCATCTTCAATTACAACCGGTTTTGCTGAAGGTGGTTCAATCACACCAGCAAGTACTGCACCTGCTCCGATATGACAGTTTTTCCCTACTGTTGCTCGTCCTCCTAGAACAGCATTCATATCGATCATCGTTCCCTCACCTATAACTGCACCAATATTAATAGAAGCTCCCATCATAATTACAGCATTGTCTCCTATTTCCACTTGGTCTCTAATAATCGCACCTGGTTCAACTCGTGCTTTTATATTTTTAAGGTTCAGCATTGGAATAGCAGAGTTTCTACGGTCATTTTCAATTACATAATCAGAGATCTTTTCTTTATTACTCTCTAGAGCAGATTGAATGTCTTCCCATTCTCCAAAAACTACTCCTGTATCTCCAGTTATAAATGTTTGAGAATTAGCACCAAACTCAAGACCTTCCAACTCACCTTTTATGTATACTTTTACAGGGGTTGATTTTTTACTATTTGAAATAAAAGATATGATCTCGTTAGCATCCATCATTTTCATAGCTTATACCTCCACAACTTTACTTGTTTAATTAGTTATTCTGTTATACTTTAACAGACAAAAGAATATGTGACAACTGTTTTAGAACTCTACAAAGTTACTGTTTTGAGTTCTTTATTATATCAATAAATGCTTGTACTTGTTTTAGCTGAAATGCAGATTCATAACCAAGTAACCATGTATCTCTAGTAATTGGACGGTCATTTTCATCTAATAATGGAATTCGATACATGTTAGAATCCCCATCTAGAGTAACAGATGGCAGGATGGCATAGCCAATTCCATGTAAAACCATTTGTTTACAAGTTTCAATTTGATCTACAACGATTGTCCTTTTAGGAGTTGTCTGAAATTGACGATGCCACCAATTTTGTATTTCTTGATAATAAGTAGAGTCACTTTTAAATTGGATAAAAGGCCTTTCAGTTTCTAAAACTTGTTCAATTTTATTAATTTCTGTATCAACTAAATATAAAGTATCCGACAGTAGATGCTTTTTTACACCCTTCCACTCTGGATTACCTCGGATAATACCAATATGCACTGAATCCTCATACAAGCTTTTTAAAATATCACTACTCCACCCTGTTATTAACGATATTTTTGCATGTGGATAAGTATTGACAAACTGTTTTAACACACTCGGTAACCAGTGCTGTCCGATAATCGTTGCAACTGCTATTTTTAAAGTTCCGTGTATTTCTTGGTCTAACTTGTTGATCTCTTCTCGAACCTTTTCTTCATTTCTCACTACTTCCATTGCATAGTTTACAATTTTTTCACCAGCCGGTGTTAATGTTAATCCTTTTTGGGAACGAAGAAAGATTTGAGTATCCCATGTTTTTTCTATAGAATGAAGCCTTTGTGACAGCGCAGGTTGAGATACAAATAACTTTTCTGAAGCTTTACGCATATTTAATTCTTGAGCTAACACAACTAATAATTGAAACTCTGAAAATTGCATGTTCATACCTCTAACTCAGTTTTTCTTATCGCTTCAATAGATGAAATATCAGCGAACAATGCTATTTATTTAATTTGTGAACGTGGCGATTTAATTGTTTTAAAATAGCTCTTCGGGTAAATATTCCTTCCAACGTCTCATCATCATTTTGTACGCACACAAACGGATGATTAACGACCAAATTTAAACCTTTTGTTAAGGAATCACTTACATATAATCTTGGAATATCACTATTCATGACGTCTTCAACTTTCATATTTTCAAGTTGCTCAAATTCAATTCTTTCTAAGCCTAAAATAGCATCAAATATCATCGTAGAACTTATTAAGCCATGTAAACGATACATTGGGTCCAATACAGGTACTGCTGTATATCCAGACTTTGTTAATACTAACAAGGCATGCTCTAAACTATTCCCTATTTGTACATGGGCCACTTTATCAGCTGGAATAAGTAAATCCTTAATGTTTGTTTCTAAGAATTCACTACTGTGTAAGCTTATCATTGCTGATCTTCCCCTTTAACTATTCATTTTCCTTTTTATTGTATCACACTATTAGCAATAATACTTTATGTAAGGGCTGTTGCTTAACTACTTTGTATAGCGGTTTGCATAACAAAAAGCAGCGTAAGAATCTGGTTTAATTTTTGCTTCTATTCCCATTGCAGTAATTCTCCCTGTCATTTCATGTATCAATTCCTTTGTCATCCCTTTTTTACCGATATCTAAATGAACTTCTAATCGAAAATCAGCCCCTTTATCAATATAAGGTAAAATAACCTCCGATAACTCTGTTACATACTTTGTCGTAAAATCATAAGCAATTTCTTGGCTTAAACTAGTTTCTAAAGATATTTTTTCCCGCAAACTTCGAACCGGGCGAGATAAATTGTAGTTTTTCAAACATCCCCAAGCACCTTTACCCACCCTATGTAAGTGAATAGCGGTAATAAAACGAGTAATTTCTTTATGAATATGTGAATCTGTGCCTATCGATAAAACATAAAGCGAATGGGGGTCACTTTTCATGAATTCAGTGATTCTACAGATAACTGTTTCAAATGACATATTCGTTTCCGATATATTATAAAACATGAGCTTATCATTCATTTGTTATCCCACCCCTGGCATTATTTACTATAATATACGTAGTCTTGGATGAAATAGTTCTATAAATTAATGCTTATAAATAGAATGGTTTATTTCGTAAAACTCTTTTCGTAGCATTGCTGCAATTTCTCTTGAAAACTACCAGTAAAATAAAGTTTTAATCGATTGTTACGTATATTTAAGTAAATGATGTCTAGGAATATTTCTATTGTCTATAAAGTAGAAAAGATGACTCGAACGTTTGCTGTATTCGTGTTTAGACTCTTATTACGAAAAGCAACAATGAATGCGACTAGAGCCAAAAAAAGAACCCTCTTTAAAAGAGGGCTCATCCTTTACTTGTTTCAATATTGCGTGCAACAAAATTACATTTAGGGCATGTATAAATAACATTTTGATTTGATTGGGCTGTTAAAACAGAAGCTATCGTTGATGTTGATTTACATTGTGGGCAAACGACAAAAATATCTGGAAACAATCAACCACCTCCCTGAATATATATTACCGATAATTTTTTACAATTACTGAATTAAGTCAAATATCTCTATTGCAATCATGTCAATATTATCAAATTGGTATCGCTTAGACTGTTCTCCTTTTTCATAAACCTCCAGCTCAAAAGCATTATTATTTTGAAAGAATTTAACACTGCATTTTTTTTCTCCTTCCACTTCAAAAAATCGCTGGGATAAATCTCCCTGCAACGTATTTTCGCGCAAACTATTGAGACGATTTATGATTGCTTGTAATTGTGACATCATATCGCTCTCCTTTACTACATGGGTTATTATATATGTTTTACTATCAATGAAATTTTCATCACTATTTTTCATGATTTATCTTTCTGAATTTTCTGTTCATTACTTTACTTATATAAATAAAGCACATACAATAAAAGGTATTAAATACTCTTTTTGCAAAGGGGAGATATATAATTGAGTATGCCTGTTCAAATTTTTGATGACATTTTTTTAACTGACGATTTTGATTTAGGAATGCAGGAAAGGACTGGAACTTTTGTAATTAAAACCGATAAGCCAACGATAATAGAAACTTGTGCTAGTCCATCGATACCATACATATTGAAGGGTTTGGCTGATATAGGCGTTGAACCTGAAGAGATTGTTTATATAATCGTTACCCATATACATCTTGATCATGCAGGAGGAGCTGGATTATTATTATCACATTGTCCAAATGCTAAAGTTATCGTACACCCTAAAGGCGCAAGACATTTAGTTGATCCATCCAAATTAATAGCGGGCGCTAAAGCAGTCTACGGTATGAATTTCAATACATTATTTGACCCAATTGTTCCCATCGAAGAAAACAAAATTGTAATTATGAAAGATAAAGAACAACTTCAAATTGGCAAAGATCGAATGTTAACTTTTTACGATACACCTGGCCATGCAAATCATCATTTCAGCATTTATGACCCAATCAGTAAGGGAATATTTACAGGTGATACTCTAGGCATTTATTACAAACAATTAAGTGAGCTAAATATCTTGCTGTTCTTACCTTCAACATCTCCAAATCAATTTGACCCAAAAAAAATGTTACATTCTGCAAAAGTGATTAAGCAACTAGATATAAAAGCCATTTATTTTGGACATTATGGCATGACAACAAATGTGGAGGAAGTATTCAATCAACTTCATTATTGGATACCGAAATTTATTGATGCAGGAACTAAAGGTATTAACAAAAATAATGAACATAAAGTTCAAGCAGTAACTGAGGAACTATTTTCAATGATTTCTGCTTATCTTCACGAGCAAGGAGTTCCCGAAAGCCATCCGATTTACAATATTATACCTATGGATATGTCAGTCTGTGCAATGGGAATTGTAGATTATTTAGGTAAGAATGATTTGATTGAAGATATGTCCCATGAAGGATGAGCTACATGTGTACATATGTTACAATAGAGGTCGACAAAGCTGTTTACATACTTTAGACTATTTCTAAACAATTAGAATAGTTTTATCATCATTGCTATAGTATAAGAAACCAAGATCCCTATATCTTAACCTGAGCACAGCTTATAACAATACGTCAGGAGGCCTTTGATTTGTTATGAGAAGCATCACTGTATATAGCCAACCAGACTGCCCACCTTGTGAGGTTGTTAAAAAATTTTTGGCACACCACAAGATAACATATCAAGAGATCGATATTACAAAAAATAAACGTGAAAGAGAACGTTTAATTAATGAATATAAAGCCTATTCTACACCAACAATTATTATTGATGATGAAATTGTAAAAGGTTTTGATCTCACAAAATTAGCTAATATACTTAATATAGAAGAATAGTCGTGAGTCTGTTGTAACGTGGGTTATACAAAACAAACAAGGTGGAGAGTCTACTCCACCTTGTTTGTTCTTTCAATTTCGCTAATTCGATACGGTTTACTCTCGCTACTTTCAATCTCCGCAATTTTCCATTCACCTTCTACCTTGCTAAGTGTAACAATTTCATAATGGTCAGGACTTGTAAATAAGATGTTATTTTCTTCTAAAAAATATTCATAAATATATATTTGCTGCAATTGTATGTCGTATATTACTACTGTTTGATCTGTATACGAAAAGAATGGAATGTAATAACGTGCAATATCGGTTCCAAGAGTTATGTAACCATCTTCTTCTTGAACAACTTTCTCACTAATAAACTTATTCATAAATTCATCATTAAAATACGGTGAGAGTAACTCAGTGATTTCTTCATGTGTACGATAATCTTCACTTAAGGAGACTTGTGTGTTAAAGGCATCTTGGAGATGATTAATTATGTTTTCCTTAGAGGGGAGTGTATATAATTGCGTATCTTCAACAGAACAGTACAACAAGGCGATAGACAGCAACAGTTGGGTGAAGTAATTGACCAAATAATTCTCCTTTCTTAACTAGATTTTATAGTTAATATCATTGTATCAACAAATATGACTTGATTTAGCATAAATCGTTCGTAAATATCCATAATATTTTGACATTTTTCTCTGCACTAATGTTGTTTTTTTCTACATAAACTATAGTGGTGCACACAAAAACACCCTATTCTTGAAAACCTTATTAAGAATAGGGGTTAATAGAAGACTTAGCTTGGTTACCAATTTGTGTTTACAACTAAATAATTCAAATTGGCTTGGCTGACCAATTTGTGTTTACAATTAAATAACTCAAATTGGATTGGCTGACCAATTTGTGTTTACAACTAAATAACTCAAATTGGCTTGGCTACCAATTTGAGTTAACAGCTAAATAAATCATATAGGCAACAACCAATCCAAGTGCTATTAAATATGCAATAAAAATAGGATTTCTCATAACTGGGTGATCTTGGACCTTTTCATTTAATTCCGGGTCATACTCATCTTGTTGCAATTTTAATGCCCTTCCTAACCTGTAGGTATAGATTAGACCGATCGTTAATATAAGGATCGAAATAATCATCAGTATAAATGTTAAATTATTCACTGAATCACCACCTTCACACATCCTTTTTTTACTTTCTCACAAATAAGTTATCTATATTCAGACGTATTTTTTATGGTGATATTTACTAAATAAAACTAGGGATATACCAAAGAAATTATTCGGTATATCCCTTATATTCACATCTATTTTGTTATTTTTTTCTTAAAATGGAATTTGATTTAAATACTGGCCACCATCCATTGTCACACATTCACCATTAATATATGCAGCATCTTCTGATAATAAATAGTATGCCAAGCTAGCTATCTCTTCAGGTGTTCCTAATCGACCTAATGGAACACTTTGGAGTGTACGCTTTGCTGCTTCTTCAGAAATAAACAATTTCTCAGCTCCACCTGTTCTTTCTATCGGACCAGGTGCGATAGCATTCACTCTAATCCCGTATTTTCTTCCCCATTCAACTGCTAAAGTTCTTGTCATTGTCAAAACTCCAGCTTTTGCACATGCAGAATGAATAACTCCAGGACCTGCATCCCAGGCATATGTGGCTACCATATTTAGGATACTTCCTTTTATCCCTTTATCTATAAAATACTTTCCAACCTCTGAACTACAATAGAATGTACCGTTTAACACAATATCAATGACTGCATTCCAACCATTTACAGATAAATTTTCTGCTGGAACTAGAAAATTACCTGCCGCATTATTTACTAGTGAATCAATTCTACCGAATTTTTCATCAGTTTCTTTTACCATTCGTGAAACATCTTCAATATTCCTGACATCCATCTGTACTGTCAACACTTGTCCGTCAAAGGTTTCTATTTCTTTTTTAACTTCATTAAGTTTTTCCACATTTCGCCCTGTAATGACAACATTCGCACCTTCTTGAGCAAATTTCATTGCCATGTATTTACCCATTCCACTAGAACCGCCAGTTACTATAACTACCTTATCTTTCATCATGTGAACCCCCTTTTAAAATGAATGAATGTCCATTCATTTTAATCATACCATGTCTTTTCTAAATTTTCTAATCTTTTAATTAAGTTTTTAGAAAATAATGTATGTTACTATTCTATCTTTTTATTCTCCCTGCTAACAAGTATAATAAACATAAGATTTATATAGATTTTATTTGTATTTATAGGTAGGTTGAGAAATAAAATGACACAGAAGCAAACGAGAAGAACATTTTTAAAACGCTCATTTTCTATCACTGTTGGTAGTTTGTTAGCAACCTCATTAGGTTATTATTATGCAAGGTATATTGAGCCGAAACAACTGTCTATAGTCCATCAAAATATATCCCATCAACTCATTCCAAACAATTTTGAAGGTCTAAAAATTGTTCAATTTAGTGATTTACATATTGGATATAACTATAATTTGAAGCAACTTCAAAGTGCAGTGAATAAAATTAACGAAGAAAAACCAGATATAGTATTATTTACAGGTGACTTAATTGATAGTCCTATGACGTTTAAAGATGCTGATAAAATACCAGCAATTTTAAAAAGTATTAAAGCTCCACTAGGTAAATTTTCTATATACGGCAATCACGACCATGGTGGATATGGATCAAATCTTTATCTTGAAATTATGAACAAAGCAGAGTTTACATTGCTAGTAAATGAATCAACTATTATTAGTTTACCTGATGGTAGTCAAATATGTTTAGTAGGAGTTGATGATTTATTACTAGGACATCCTGACTACGATAAAGCTTTGAAAAATGTTCCACAAGAGCTCTTCACGATATTATTAGCACATGAACCAGATGCTGCTCAAGTGACATCAAAATACCCAATTCATCTTCAACTATCTGGCCATAGCCATGGAGGGCAAGTACAGCTACCTTTTTTTGGTCCACTAATTACCCCTCCACTAGCAACAACATATGTTGAGGGTTTTTATGAAGTAGAAGAAAGCAATTTGAGTGTCTATGTAAATCGCGGTATTGGGACAACACGACTCCCATTCCGTTTTTTATCAAAGCCCGAAATAACTGTTTTCCATCTTAATGCTTAATAATAGACTAGAGCCTGTTGTTAGCATTGTATTCTAATATGAGTACTAATGTTTTACCGTTATAGATAAAACTCCTATCCTGACGTGTTCTCACTAATTGATAGGAGTGATAACATTCTAAAACCAGTTGACCCCTAAAGAATATAAACCAATACTCCCTATAAACGTTAGTAGTATATATAATAAGCTACTTACATACTTTTTCTCTAAGATTAATTCTACTGCCTCCACGCTGAAAGTTGAATACGTAGTAAGTGCTCCAAAAAAACCTATTGTTATGAAAGATTGAGCATAAGGATATAAGCCCGTTATAAAATGAACACTGATACCTAGACCGAAAGAGCCAATCCAATTAACAATGATCATTGCAACGGGGAACCCTAAATGTTTCTTTTTTTTTGAAATGAGTAAACCAATACTATATCGGCTCATTGCTCCTATCGCTCCACCAAGCATGATTGACAAAATAGTCAACACTACTTCACCTTCCTATCACTTATCTTTTTACTCCTCGTCCAATTACTATCCCGATAAAAGATAATATTAAGCCTAGCAATAACGTTAAACTTATATAAACAAACATTACACTTGAATATTGCTGAGTATTTAAAATATATATATCTGCTGCGAAAGCAGACATTGTTGTAAAACCTCCACAAAAACCTGTTCCAAGACATAGTTTGATATTGCTTTTCATTTCATATCTTGCCGTTAGTCCTGATAACAAGCCTAATAAGAAGGAGCCTACCATATTTGCAATAAAAGTGGCAATTGGAAAAAAGTCATTTCCAAGACCAACTTGCAATAAATAACGTACACTTGCACCCAATGCCCCTCCAATTCCGACAGACAATATTTGTGTTAAATAGACGAACATCTAATCACTCCTATATTATAAAAACTTGTAGATAGATAAAATATAGGCTTAATCCTCCTCCACAGCTTGTAAGTAATCAAGCTCAACTTCCGCTTTTTTCCCATATGATGAAAAGAATGAACGATAGGAGGCGGATGAAATATGTATCCACATCATTTTCAACGTTATCAAAGATTCCCATTTCTCCCCTTTTTAGCTGGACTTGCGATAAGCCCTTATGTTTTTAGACCACCATATTATCCTCCTTATTACGGCGGCTATCCCTATGGCGGAGGATATTATTATGGGGGAGGTTACGGAAACCCTTACAGTTTTGGTTATAATTATCCTTATTCGTATAGAAAGCACCCTTTAAATTAGGATGTTTTCGCATTAAATGTTGCTTTTCGTTAAAGACTATAAAAATCACATCGTACACATCAGTTAATCATAATCATAAAACTAAAAGAGATTAATTAAGTTTACGAAAAGAGCCTTTAATTAACACTCTCAAACAATTGCTGCCTATTTACCAATATCCAAGAGGACTTAAGTGTCCTCTGGACTTGTTCAGCCACACTTCCCAATCGATAAGCAGAAAGATAAATTCCTATAAATAGTGTACAATGTGAGTAATTTATTTTACCATTAAGCATAAACAACTTTCTCGATATATCTTTTTTTTTGCAAATTCATACACAAAATGTATAATGGTATATATATACAAGCTAATTAATTTTAAATGCTCTTTTCGTAAACTAGAAGACAAATATGTCGTTTTACGAAACAGTCTTCGTTTTTAAAGAAGAAATGACGACAAATTCTAGCCGTATTGAATATTCAACAATCTATGCTAAAACAGCTATTTTTAAAAGATAAATGAAAGGTGATGACCATGAATAACTCAAATGAAATTCCTCCACTGAAACCTACTATTAATAACCTCACTAAGGCTATCTTCATTGTAAACCGTCATGCTAAAACAGCTACAAACCCTAAATTTTTGTATCTGCTAAAGCGGAAGGCTCTGCAAAAACTGGTAGCTGAAAAAAAGGCGGAAAAGATTGGCCTTCACTTCTCTAGAAATCCTCGTAACAGCATTCAGCAATCAGATGTACTCGTGTCTGCTGGTGAATATTTTTTCCATATGCCCCCTACAAAAGATGATTTTTCAAAACTTCCACATCTTGGGGATTTAAATCAATCATATCGTAACCCTAAAACGCATATGCCATTGTCCCAGGCAAAAATGCTACTTCAGGCCTACGTCGGTGTTAAAGAAGATCATACAGATAAAGCACCTCCATCTTCTCAACGACGGAATAAACCAATTTTTAAAAAACTTGGACAAAGTTATTTTTAAACAGCTCTTTCAGTAAACTTTGTTACTATTTGTACGATTGTAGAACACAGTTGAAGAGGTGTTATACAAGTTTTATCTATTTTAACAAAGGCTTTTATCGCAAACTCTGTTGCTATTGTTATTAAATTAGTATCTTAATATGTGGTTTTATACGTTAGTCATCGAAACAAAAGATGCCACTAGCGCTAGATGTATACGTGTTTATATCTAAAAACAAATAGTAGCAATCAAATGCAAAAACATTCTTAATAAAAAAAAGCTGACATTTAGTCAGCTTTTTTTTAAGGCTTCAAGCTTTCGATAAACTCTGCAACCTTTTGAAGTTCTTCATCAGTTCCATTAAAAATGCCTGGAGGCATTGCCCCTTGTCCGTTAATCACAATATTTGTAATTTCATCAACAGTTAAGCCTGTATCAATAAGTGCTGGTGCTGCAGATCCACCTAACAAGTCATTACCGTGACAAGATAAACAAGTATTTGCCTCTAATAATTTATAACCTTCAGCATCAGTATCTACCTCAACATCAGGTACAATAACAATTTCTCCTTGCTTTTTAGCTAATTCCCAATCATGCTGATCTACAGATTCCCAAGTTAAGAAAGTAATTGCCGCGATTGATAATAGCATGAATCCTGTAGCTAAAGGTCTTTTAAGAGGACGGCGCTCTGGTCCTCGGTCTAAAAATGGCGCGAGCAATAATGCACCAAATGCTAATCCTGGCATAATAAATGCACCTAATACTGTATACTGACTAGACGCATAAGTATATTTAAGTAATTGATATAAGAATAAGAAATACCAGTCAGGCAGTGGAGTATACCCAGTATCAGTCGGATCCGCCATACGCTCTAAAGGCGATGGATGGGCTACTGTTAAGATTAGGTATGCGGTAAGAAAGACTGCTCCTACCATCCATTCTTTCAATAAGAAGTTTGGCCAAAATGCCTCGGTTTTCCCTGGGTATTCCGAATAATCTTTCGGGATATTCGGTTTACGCATTTCTACCGCTTTCACGCGGGAATCACCTACAAATTTCATCCCTTTTCCACGATGCATATTCAATTCTCCCTCCTTTGTTTAAGGTATATACAATTATTCATATATTTTATAGTGGACCTGAAATTCCTTGCTTACGGATCATTAAGAAGTGGGCTCCCATCAATCCAAGTAAAGCTCCTGGTAAGAAGAATACATGAATAGCAAAGAAACGGGTTAATGTTTGTGCCCCTACAATTTCACTGTGTCCAGCTAATAGTGTTTTTAATTGTTCACCTATTAACGGTGTTTGTACTGCTATTTCTAGTCCTACTTTAGTAGCGAAGAGCGCTTTCATATCCCAAGGTAATAAATAGCCTGTGAATCCTAATCCTAACATTACAAAGAATATTAAAACTCCAACAACCCAGTTAAGTTCACGTGGCTTTTTATATGCCCCTTGGAAAAATACTCGTAGCGTATGTAAAAACATCATAACAATAACTAAGCTAGCACCCCAATGATGCATTCCGCGAACAATTTGCCCAAAGGCTACTTCGTTTTGTAAGTAATAAACCGATTTCCATGCATTTTCAATATCTGGAACATAATACATCGTTAAGAACATACCAGATAGAATTTGAATGACAGTAACAAAAAATGTCAAGCCACCAAAGCAATACACAAATGCTGAGAAATGATGAGCTGGGTTAACATGCTCAGGTACTTCATGGTCAGCTATATCTCGCCACAAAGGCGTAATGTCTAATCGCTCATCAATCCAATCATAAATCTTGTTTAACATTAATTACGCCTCCTTTCGTGGTTTTGCTTTTCCTAGATATAACGTCCCGTCCTCTACTTTAAAATCATACACATCTAGCGGTGCCAAAGGTGGTGTACCAGGTACATTGGTTCCATCCTTCGTATATAGACCAAGATGACATGGACAGAAGAAGTGGTTAGGATTGCTATCATCTGTATTCCAGTCTACAACACAGCCTAAATGCTTACATATAGGTGATAATGCGACGATTTCATCCTTTTCATCTTTATACACCCAAGCTGTATAAGGAACCTCTGACTCATACCATGCATCAACTTGATCGACTTTAAAAGAATACGATTTCGGCTCGTTTGTTAAATCTGTAACTTGTGCAACAGGAAGCATTTCTTGTTCTTCCGATGGTCTAAGTACAGGGTCAACTGCGAAGCGAACCATCGGCATTAGCATCCCTGCCGCCATAAATCCACCGACACCAGTAAGAGTGTAGTTCAAAAATTGTCGTCTAGAAACTCGGTGATTTTTCTCGCTCATATTTTTCCCCCCTCTAAACATTGCTAGGTCCTTCCCGGACATACATTATACACATATAAAACTAGGACATACTCATGATATATCAATATGCCAATGAGGTCAATATTATCATTCTCTTAAAACATGTCAACTATGTGTCCTACTATAGAGATTTATTTGTTTTTTTCTCTCCACGTATTAATAAAAAGTGGAATTAATTGATTTACTTGTTCTTTCATCATTGTATTGTAGGCTTCGTCATCTAAATGTTCAAGTGGTAAGGCGGGCAACCAGATTAACATATCTTCCATTATAGATTCAATTTGCTTCCATTCACTATCACTTGTCAAAATAAAGATATGCTTTATGCCATTAGCTTTTAATTCATTACACCACGTAAACAACTTATTTTTCTTCGTTTCTATCGCCTCATCTTGCATGTATGTAAACTGTGGTAATAGCAATAACCTTCCTTTAAACTGGCGCTCCAACTCATAAGTAATCATTCCTATGAATTCTCCCATAGTTACAGTTGACTTGATATTTGAACCTAAACCGAATGGTATTAGTGGAATGATAGCAGAATCAACATAGTCTGCCGATTTCAAATACATGTCAATATCATTGATTGTCCATCTCAAAATTATCCCTCCATCATTCAGTCTGAAAAACTAAATTTCCTTACTAGCAAAAAACATATCATAATTACATTCATAAGAAAACTACAAATAAAAAAAAACCTTGCTAAATTATAACGCAAGGTTACATACAATAAAAAAAGTTCATAAAATGTTCATATTTTCTTTAAGATTTCAGTTAATCGGTTAAATTCATCTTTATCATCACAGTCAAGCGCCTCATCAATCAGCTTTAACAGTTTGTCTTTTTGAAACGATTGTATAGAATCCTCTAAAAACCTTTCAGCTAAAATTCGGTCTTTCTCATTGATATGCATCTGTTTTGGAATATATGGATTTTCCTCTAAAACAGCAGCATAATTGGGAGAATGTATGGATGCTCGAAAGTTTAGCTGTATATAAATCTCCTCTTCCCGGTTTAACCTTATGTCATGAAAGGATTTTTCAGCATCTGTTGTCATCACATTTTCTTTATAAAAACGAAAGGGAACATCATCAACACAATGTGTTGACATAATAATTCCTCGAGGGCAATATTGCGATTGTTCTACAAAATGAACGTGTTTCATTAGTTGATCATGACTCATTAAGTAGTTTAAAATCCAAACACACTCTCTTCTTTTTAATTGATAGTTACTTAAGAACCAACGAATAAAATCTTTTTTTTCATTAACAGAAACAGGAATCGCCATACTCTTCCTTCCCTCCTTTTCAACTATAAAAGGAAAACAAAACAATTAACAGCTATACAAGTTAGACAACATGATTCAACTAATCATTAATAATCCATTTGTAATAACATATCAGCAATTTCCGTATTGACAGGGTCTAGTTCAAGTAACTGTAAAAAAACTGTTTTCGCCTCATCCCTCAAGCCTTCTTCAACTAAGAAATAACCGTACTCTTCAAGAAATGCAATATCATTGTTAAAGAAAGTATATGCGCGACGATAATGTTTTAATGCATCTGAAAACTTTTCAAGTTTGCTTTTAGCTTTTGCTATTTGCCAAGCAAACTGGAGATCATCTAATCCATATCTTTTTGCTTCTTCAATTGTATTTACAACCTCGTCATAGTTCTCTTCAATCATGAAAAGCTCAATTAACGTATGGATTACTTCGACGTATTCTGGATCTAATGCTAAGGCTTCATATAGATATTGAATGGCATCCGTATTCTCACCTGCAGAAATCGCTAATTTCCCTGCATAATAATATAATTCTTTATTATATTCGTCCACTGCAAGTCCTTCTTTTACTACTTCCAAGCTTTTAGTCGTAGCACCCTCATGCTCATAAGACTTTGCTAAATATAAATATAATGAAGTATATTCAGGATCCATCTCTTTAAGATCAGTAAGTTTCTTTATTGCGGTTTGATAGTTTTCAGCTTGATAAGCAGTAAATCCGTAACCAAACAATAAATTAATATCTACATTTTCTTCTAGTGCTGCTTGATAATATTGAAGTGACTTTTCAAATTCACCGCTTGAACTGTATGCTTCTGCAATACGTTGATTAAGATTTACTCCTGAAATTGCTTCACTATTTTCTACGAGTCGAATGAAGTACGCTAGACTTTTATTAAAATATCCATGGCTTAGATAAAATTCTCCAAGGGCAAAGTCAATAAGTGGTTCATTAGGTAGAATACTTTTTGCTTCCAGTAATTTTTGTTCACAAACTTCCTCTAAACCTTGCATTTCATATAAATCTGCAAGCAGCAATAACGCTTGAGGAAATGCTGGATCTTCTTTGGATACGGTATTTAATACCTCAATAGCTTCATCTTCATGATTTAAGTCGATTAGCACGTCAGCCAAGAAAGTTAATAACTCTCCTTCATTAGGATAAAGTAGTAACAATTCTTCAAGCACAACTTTGGCGTCATCTGCGAACCCTAAATCGAAATATATCTCCGCAATCCGGTACTTTTCGTCATCTGTACAGTTTAGCTTTAAACTATTTAGAAGATCAATACCTCTCTCTACATCTCCATTATCTATATAACTTAACGCTTTATCGATAGTACTCATATAACAGTAATCCTCTCTATTTAAACTCATTCTTACTGGCTGTTTCCGCATTAATTGTTGCATTTCGTTATAAGAAATAAAATACGTATAAAACAAGCTTTCATGGAAACTTTTCTCATTTTAAATGTGGTCAATTTATTTGTTGCTTTCCTATATAAATCTCTAGAACAACAAAGTTTGCGAAAAGAGCCTTCTTATTTTATTATCACATCAAGTTTTAATTATGTTCTGTTTATGTAGGTGCAGAAAAATACCCAGGGATTTTAACACTACATTCATTTCCAAAACCTGGTCGGAAATCGATTTTGTCACCTGATTTAATAACTACACCCTTATGCACCGTTATAGCGGGGTTATGATTATGATAATCGACAAATGCTTTTTGAGCAACTTTCTTTACTTGATCTTCTTGGTTATACAAATTATAATCAACTTCCCCTCCAACTCGAATATCCCCTTTAGCCGGATAGATTCCTATCTTTGTTAATACTTCCTTTGATAACGGCCTTCCCTCTTGTGGACATTCTACAATAGTTGGAATTTTATGTGTTGATGTATGATGATTCCAAATCTTTGTAAGCTTTTTTTGCTCTTGCTTTGGTCGAATTTGATTTTGCCAAACAGGGATAAATACAATTGGATATAAAAATAATGCTTCCCTAATCCATCCCCACTGTACATCAAATAAATCATCTTCATGTTCAATTTCAACTAATATTACTGGTATTTTATTTCGTTTACAAGCTCGTACAAAAGAAGGGGTTAATGTTTTCAAAGAAATTTGCACTCCGATGTAATAATCAATCGGACTGTTAACTAAATTTCCCCGAACTTTATTGAGTTCATTTATTAGCTGATTTTCATAAGGAATTTTACAAATAACAAGTATTGTTGTACAGCCCTTCATGAGGAAATGAGTCCGAAGGTGTTGTTTAAATAATTGAAAGGGGAGGGATGTCGATAGTGATAGATCAAGCATCACATGACCAGGCGTAACGATAAAACTATTGACGTTCATCTTAAGCGAACGAAACCTGTTGGCGTTTTCTCTTATAAAGTCAATCTTATTATTTTTTACAAATATCGAACATGCTTCGACTCCATTACCTTTTAACACTTTGGCTTCATCAATAATATATGCCATAATATCCCCCTTGAAATGATAAAAAGGTCTTATGACAAGCTATGTACGAAGCATGGTAACTATGACACAAATTATGAAATCAATAACGTCTCTCTTCCTCTCAATCAATATATCTTACGATAGTAATTTATGACGAAGTACGATTAAACATATTCCGCTCTTTTATAATGCTCTGTCGATTAGCATTGTTACTATTTTTACAAAATCTAGCTATAAGCTTTCATATCATTAACATCGTTAGTTAGCATATAGACACTTTAATGTTCAATCTGGTAATAAAAAACAAAGGCACTTATGTTAACCTTGTTACTTTGTTACTAATAATGGACAGTAAGGTAATCTTTCTCAAGTAAAAAGGTACCACGAACGGTAGATATTTCACTTTTATATGTAAGAACGACTAGGAACAACCAATGAGAAAACGGCCAAAAACATATGACTTGTTGTAATCCTCCTACTTACTTCTAAATAAACATTAACCTAGTTATTAATTACACAACAAATAACTAAACCCTCCCGGAAAAGTAAAAATGAACGTCTAAATGCCAGCTCTACTCCGATAAAAAACCCCACCTCTTTAGGTGGGGAATTCTTACAAAAAACTACCGTACTTTAATTGATAAGACTATTTAAATGATGAAAGAAGTTTGGATAGGATACCGATATAGCCTCATCATTTTGCAAAGTCATCTCTCCTTCACAAATACATCCTGCAATTGCAAGCATCATACCTATCCTATGATCATGATAGCTATCGACACGATCTCCTGTCAGCTTAGTCGTGCCATTAATAATCATCCCGTCATCAGTTGCAGTAATATCTGCGCCTAGCTTTATTAATTGTGAAACGACTGTATCAATACGATTCGTTTCCTTAACTTTTAATTCTGCTGCATCTTTAATTACTGTTACACCTTTAGCTTGCGTAGCCATCAGGGCTATGATCGGTATTTCATCTATTAACCTTGGAATGAGGTCCCCACCGATTTCTATACCTTTTAACTCAGAAGTTGTTATGTTAATATCAGCTATAGGTTCAAAATTTTCCAAACGCTCATTTGTTATATTAATATTTGCCCCCATCATGTGTAGCACATCTAAAATCCCAGTTCGTGTCGGATTAACCCCAACGTTTTTTAACGTGATGTTGCTGTTAGGAACAATAGCTCCAGCTACTAGAAAAAAAGCGGCTGATGATATATCTCCTGGAACTTCAATATTCGTACCC
This sequence comes from Nanhaiella sioensis, assembly GCF_046557775.1. NCBI lineage: Bacteria > Bacillati > Bacillota > Bacilli > Caryophanales > Bacillaceae > Nanhaiella > Nanhaiella sioensis. The sequence goes on along the minus strand of NZ_JBKAEG010000001.1, from coordinate 3,695,986 downwards.
GTTAAAGGCTGTTTACCCTCAATAGATACAGTTAGTCCATCTTCCTTTACGTCAGCTCCAAATGCTCGTAACATTCGCTCAGAGTGATCTCTTGACTTATGTGGTTCTGTAACAGATGTCACACCATCAGCATGTAATCCCGCTAGAAGAATGGCAGATTTCACTTGTGCGCTAGCAACTTTAGAAATATAGTGTGTAGGTTTGACATTCCCTCCACGAATTGATAACGGGGTTAATGTTCCATTTGAGCGCCCATCTATTTGAATTCCCATGTCTTTTAATGGAATAGTAACCCTTCCCATCGGCCTTTTAGCTATGGAATCATCGCCAATTAAACATGCATGAAAATCACAGCCTGCTAAAAGGCCAAGTATTAACCTTGTGGTCGTACCTGAGTTTCCTACATTTAATATATCTGAAGGCTCTTTTAACTTTTCGATACCCTGTCCTTCTATTTCTACATGATCGTCATTTTGTTTAATGGCAACACCCATTTTGCGAAAACAATCGATTGTACTTAAACAATCATCTCCCGCTAAAAAATTGTTGATTGTCGTTTTACCATTAGCAATTGCACCAAACATCACTGCACGATGAGAGATTGATTTATCCCCTGGAATATGTAAGGTCCCTAATAAGCTAGGTACCTTCGTTTTTATCATTTTCAATAGGTTCACTCCTTGTTCTATCCGTAATACGTATCGTAGCTGGTATGCTTCGCAAGACAGGAAACTGCTTTATTTCGATCTCCCTCCGATTGAAAGCTAAGGCGAAGAACTCCATATATATCCTCTCGTATTTCGATAATACGTATGTTCGTAATACTTATTTTCTCCAATGCCAAATACCCTGTTACCTCAGAGATAATCCCAGGGTAATCGGGTACATCTACATATAAATCATAAAATGACGGAATGGCACCTTTGGCCTTTGCTGGTAATGATTCACGAAAACGTTTTGCTGAGGAAAAGTAAGAGAAGATTCCTTCACCATCCTCATTATCAATCATTTTTCGAATTGTTTCCATTTCACTAGTCCAGTGGTTGAATAGATGTAACAACTCATCCTTATTATGGAGTAAAATGTCACGCCACATCTCCGGATTACTTGATGCGATTCTTGTAATATCTTTAAAGCCTCCAGCTGCTAGTCTACTTATAAATTCATGTTCGTTTTGAAACGTTTCCGCCTGATGTACAAGGCTTGCTGCAATAATATGTGGAAAATGACTAATGACCCCTGTAATTCTATCATGCTCCTGTGGAGATAAATGAATAAATTTAGCATTTGTACCTTTTAACCATTCCTTCAAATCGTTTACATGTTCAATACCAACATCTTCAGGTGTAGTTAAAATGTAAAATGCATTTTCAAACAAATGTGCTTTCGCTGCCACTACTCCACTCTTATGAGATCCTGCCATCGGATGCCCACCAATAAAAGTAACACCTTTTTCGCGGAATATTTTCGCTTTTGACACTATAAACTGTTTAGTACTCCCTACATCAGTTACGATAGCTGATTTCTTAAACTTATACTGTGCCATTTGTTCAATTAATATTTCTGTTTGTCTAACAGGGGTCGCAAGAATAATCAAGTCTGCACTATTTACTTCTTGCTCTAAAGATATACCAATTTCATCTATGATTCCTAAAGTTTTAGCAAGTTTTAAGTTATGAGTATTAATATCATACCCAATGATTGTTGTTTGTTTATGTGCTTTACTAATTGCTAATCCTATTGACCCACCTATAAGACCTAAACCTATAATTAATACTCTTTTATTCATATTTAATCACCTATAGCTATTTCATGTTAGCAGTCTTATTACTTAACATTTCACTTAATATATTTATAATTTCTTCATTCTGTTCTTTTGACCCTATCGTTATACGAACACTCGTAGGAAATCCTAGGGCATTTCCAGACCGAACGATAAATCCCCTTTCAAGTAAATATTGAAATATTTCATTACCTTCAGTCTCAAAATCAATTAAAATAAAGTTTCCTTCAGATGGATAATAGCTTAATTGATACTGCTCACAAAATGTATAGAACTGTTGAAGACCTTCCTTATTTTTTTGAACACACTGATCAATAAAAGCCTGGTCATCTAAGGATGCTAACGCGGCTGCTTGAGACAATCTATTCGTATTAAATGGTTCTCTTCCAGGCTCTATTTTTTGTAATAGTTCTTGATGAGATATACCATATCCAATTCTAAGCGCGGCTAAACCATGTGCTTTTGAAAAGGTTCTTAAAATTATTAAATTATCGAATGAATCAAGTAATGGAACCGTCTCAGGATAATCCGTTGCGGTTACATATTCGTAATAAGCTTCATCAATGACTACTAGAACATTATTTGGAACGTTATTTAAAAATGTCAATAGCTTTTCTGAATTGATATATGTTCCTGTAGGATTATTTGGGCTACAAAGCCAAACAATTTGCGTATGATCATCAATAGCATTAAGCATCTCATCTAAATTATGATGGCCTTCAATTAATGGGACTTCCTTTATTTCAGCACCTTCTATAATAGCATTATGGCGATATTGTGGAAATGTAGGTGTTGCCATTACCGTATTTGTACCAGGGCCGAGAAATGCTCTACTTATCACTTGAATCACTTCATCAGAGCCATTGCCAAATATGAGTTGGGACTCCGCAACACCTAAATGAGTGGCTAATTTTCCCCGTAAGTTCGCAGCGTATCCGTCTGGATATATGGCAAGCGAAGTTAAGTTATCATGAATGGCACTCTTTACTTTATTTGAACTACCAAATGGGTTTTCATTTGATGCAAGTTTTACAATTTTGTCTAGCCCATACTCTTTCTGTACCTCTTCTGTCGGTTTACCTGGTTGATATGGCTTTAAAGTAAGAAATTGTTTCTTAATATCCATCTTTTTACACACCTCTTATTGTAAAATTTAATATTAAAAGCACAATTGACCTGCTTAATAATGACAAATATGCGCAAACAATAAACCACCTAAAACAGTTTGGTCTATGCCCCCACCTCAAATTGTCAGAAATTCGGCAGATCAAAAACAAACAGAAGAAAAAGTACAATTATTTTCTGTCAAATAAATCAGGTCTTAATGCAGTAGCTTTCTCTAAATAAACATGATTTACTTCCTCTTGCTCCAAACTAGTATTAATAGTCATCATCACGCGAATACAATGTGATAAAGCATTCGGCACAGTAATTTCCTGCATACACATAACAGGTACATACATCCAACCGTCAATATTCCGTAATGCTTTTGCTGGGAAGCTTGCTGTTAAGTCTTCTGTTACTGATATCATAACAGATGCTACATCTGTTGGTATAATTTTATTAGATTCAATCATTTCCAATAATAACTTTTCTGTCGCTTTAATGATGTCATTTGCATTATTCTTTTCGACAGTCGTTGCTCCTCTTACCCCACGAATCATATCTACTCTCCTTTCATAAATTTTGATAATAATGCACGTAAAGTTTCGTCCTCAATTGGCTCTATTGCTGGTGTGCCTATCTCTTTTAATAAAACAAATCGAACCATCCCAGTGACCGATTTCTTATCATTCTTCATTCGTTTAATTAGACCATCTAATGAAAGTTTACTCGGTATTTCAGTAGGAAATCCGATAGACGTCATCAAACTTGTTATTTTAGGAATTTGTAAGTCAATATCATACCGTTCCTCACTTACATATAAAGCAAATAACATTCCAATTGCGACTGCATCACCATGCGTAATATTCCCATAGCCTAGTTCAGCTTCAATGGCATGTCCTAGCGTATGGCCAAAATTCAAAAAGGCACGTACACTACTTTCCTTCTCGTCAGAGGATACAATTTCTGATTTTACTTTTATACCAGATGTAATGGCATAAATAAGCTTTTCATCTTTCAATTCCCCAATCGTATCTACATTTAATACTAACCATTCAAAAAATGTTGCATCATGTATAAGTGCGTGCTTTATGACTTCAGCATAGCCAGATCTTTTTTCTATCTCCGGTAATGAAGATAAAAAATCTATATCATATAATACAGCTTCAGGTTGGTAAAAAGAACCAATCATATTTTTTCCTAAAGGATGATTGATTGCGACTTTCCCTCCTACAGCACTATCATGAGCTAATAAAGTTGTTGGAATTTGTATAAAAGGGATACCTCTCATAAATGTAGCAGCTACGAAACCTGCTAGATCACCAACAACCCCACCACCAAGAGCTATTAAGAGTGATGACCTATCAAGTCCAAATGTTAATAACTCTGTATGACAATCGAAATAATTATCAAATGATTTTGCAGCCTCTCCACTTGGAATAACTTTATGACCCACTTCATATTTTTGCCCGATGATGTTTAAAATTTGTCGCAAATATAACTTAGCTACTGTATCATCAGTAATGATAAATAATTTATTTGGTTTAACATTTGTTTCATCAATACATGATAATAAACGGGTTATAATTCCTTGTCCAACATGTACAGGGTATGATTTTGACTCAGTTGTTACTTTAAGAGTTTCCATATTAAAACTCCTTAGCATACTTCCGCATATTCTCTACATATTCTTTAATAATGTCTATTCGGTCTTGACCAAATTGTTCAATGATTGCATTTGCAAGTTCCCACGCAACAACAGCCTCTGCAACTACACTAGCAGCTGGAACGGCGCAGCTATCGGATCGTTCAATGCTTGCTGCAAATGTTTCTTTCGTTTCTATATCCACGCTTTGAAGAGGCTTATATAATGTAGGTATAGGCTTCATTACACCACGAACGACAATTGGCATACCTGTTGTCATTCCACCTTCAAATCCTCCTAAATTGTTCGTTTTACGTGTATAACCTTCCTGTTGATCCCAATTTATTTCATCATGAACTTTGCTTCCTGGCATTCTGGCAGCTTCAAACCCAATTCCAAACTCCACACCTTTGAATGCATTGATACTTACAATAGCAGCAGCTATTTTTGCATCTAATTTTCGATCATAATGAACATAACTACCTACTCCCTCAGGCATTCCTTCAACAATCACTTCGACAATACCACCGATGGAGTCACCGTTTTCTTTAGCAGTATCAATTGCATTCATCATTTTCTTCTCTGCTTCCTTATCTACACAACGAACGGGTGAGTCTTCTGTTATCTGTTGTAATTCTTCAAGCGAATCATACTTCACATTAGAAGCTTTTACACCGCCTATTTCTAATACGTGACCTGCTACCTTTATACCTAATGCTTCAAGCAATTTTTTAGCTACAGCACCAGCAGCTACACGAACAGTCGTTTCCCTTGCTGAAGATCGTTCCAACACATTTCTCATATCTCTATGGCCATATTTCATCGCACCTACTAAATCTGCATGACCTGGCCGGGGCTTTGTAATTTTTCGCTTTACATCTTCTTCTTTTATATCTACAAGAGGTTCAGCTCCCATAATATGTGTCCAATGTTTCCAATCACGATTTTCAACAACTAAGGCTATTGGAGATCCGAGTGTTTTACCATGTCGTACACCTGAGACAATTTGAACTTGGTCTTTTTCAATTTGCATTCTTCTTCCACGACCATGTCCTTTCTGTCTTCTTGCTAGTTCAATATTAATATCATCTACTAACAGCTCTAAACCAGACGGAACGCCTTCTAATATCGTCGTTAATTGTGGGCCATGCGATTCTCCTGCTGTTAAATACCTCATCTTTCTATCTCCCTTCAATCCTTTAAAGCTTTTATGTGTAACAATATATCATATACAGTAGTTAAAAGGTAGCTTTTTTATCTGTTAAGCTCATTTCGTAGCCTTTGTTGTCATTATTACAACATTATAATAAGGAAGATGAGGTTATTTCTGAACCCCATCTGCGAAAAGATGCCACAAATCTAGTTGTAACAGTTTATAGCTTTTGTTCGGACAGTAATTAATGCACAAACAGCCATCTTTTAAAAAAGAATTCATCAAATTGACGAACCCTTTTCTAGTAATTCTTTATTATCTTGCTTATCTGTTTTCAAACTTAAACCTTACGGTAAAAAAAGGTATTTTCAGAATCGAATCCGTATTTATTCGGAGTGAAAATTTGTTCAGTACTGCCTACAAAGAAAATACCATCAGTTTGAAGTGAATTAGAAAATTTTTGATACAAGTGATCTTTTGCTTCCTCAGTAAAATATATAAGCACATTTCGGCAAACAATTAAATCAAAATTGTTTTCAAACTGATCAGATAGTAAATTATGCTTTTTAAAATGGACTGCACTTTTTATTTCATCTGATAACTTATAATATGCTCTATCTTTACTAAAGTATTTCCTTTTTATTTCTTCTGGTACCTCCATCAAAGATCGCTCAGGATACAAACCAATTTTAGCTTTTCGAATAACATTTTCATCTAAATCAGTTGCTAATATGGAAAATCTGGAAAGGGGTAAATATTTTGATAGAATCATAGCTATTGTATAAGGCTCTTCTCCTGTAGAACAAGCAGCACTCCATATTTTTAATCGTGAGCGACCATTCAATATTTTAGGCAACACTTTTTCTTCAAATATACTCCACCTGTTAGCATTTCGATAAAATTCTGAAACATTAATTGTAATTCTATCTAAAAATTCGTCATATAATTTTTCATCGCTTCCAAAGGCGCGAAAGAAATCCTGAAAATTTGTAAACCCTCTTTTTTCATACAGAGATGTTAACCTTCTTTTCATTTGTGCTTCTTTATATAGAGATAAATCAATTCCAGTTTTCCTTTTAATATTTTCTATAAATTGTATGTAATCTCGTGACATACTTATTACTCCTCTAACATGAACTCTATGGATAGTACTATTAATTTCGATGTAAATCATAGTAAAGAAATTTCGAGGGGAATCAGCGGCTGGACATTAAAAAGTGAATATTGCAAATCGATTAACGGTAAATGATATAAAAACCAGCCCTATGTGAGCTGGCAATCAATTAGTATATCCATTCATTTATTAACTTACTATAATCTACTAACTCATCTTCTGTAAAAAACAAATTGATTTCACGTTCAGCACTCTCAGGTGCATCAGAACCATGAATGATATTCTTACCTACTGTCAAACCGAAATCTCCACGAATTGTTCCTGAAACAGCATCTTTAGGGTTAGTTGATCCCATCATTTGCCTAGCAGTTGCAATAACATTATCCCCTTGCCACACCATTGCGAACACAGGACCTGAAGTGATAAAATCTACTAATTCTCCAAAAAAAGGACGCTCCTTATGTTCAGCGTAATGCTGTTCTGCGAGCTCGGTTGGTATTGCCATTAATTTTGCACCTACAAGTTGAAAGCCCTTTCTTTCAAATCGTGAAATAATTTCCCCAATTACATTGCGTTGTACTCCGTCTGGTTTTACCATTAAAAATGTTCTTTCCATGACTTTCTTCCACCCCTACAATATTGTCAAATAGGTTGTCAAATATAGTTCAACCAATCAAAATATTACCACTGTTTCTATAGTTTAGCAACAGTTCTGGGCCTAGATTTTTCGTTTTCCTATGTACTTTGCTATATTATAAAGGGCTGTTTTTGCTTTACCAGACGGTAAACTATCAAGAACAACAAGAGCTTTTTGTAAGTATTTATCACTTATTTCAATCGATCGTTCAATTGCTCCTGATTGCTTTATAAGAGATATAATATGATTCATTTCTTCTTTTGTCGTTTTTGGATTTATGTTTATTATTTCGTTGTAAATTTCTTTGTTTTCCATTGCAAACAATGCTGGCAGTGTCACATTTCCTTGTTGTAAATCACTACCTGAAGGCTTACCAAGCTGAGCCTCTGTTTCAGTGAAGTCTAATACATCATCTGTAATTTGATATGACATTCCAACATAATAACCAAACCAAAATAATGATTCACATATGTCATCATCCGAATTTGCAGCAACTGCTCCTAACTGGCAGCTAACTGCAATTAACAACGCTGTTTTTCTTTTAATACGTCTCAAATATGTGCGAAGGTCTTGATGAAAATTATATTTATCCTTAATTTGTTCAATTTCTCCAACACATACCTCAACTATCGCTTTCGATAAAATCTGTTGAGCAGATATATTTTCAACATTAGACATCAATTCTAATGACCTGGCAAAAATATAATCTCCAGTGTACATAGCAATACGGTTATCCCATTTTGCTTTGATCGTTTGTTTTCCTCTTCGTAAGGTAGAATCGTCAATTACATCATCATGAACGAGCGATGCCATATGAATTAACTCTAATGACATTGCAACGTATTTAATTTGATCTATTTGGTAATCGCCAAATTTACCCCCAAGTAAGACAAAAACTGGGCGAATCCGCTTACCCCCAGCCTGTAATAAGTGCAATGATGCCTGACTCAACAGAGGATGTTCAGACTTAATCGACTTTTCTAATTCTTTTTCAACAATATTTATATCAGTATTTAAAAATGAATACATCATTTTTAATTTCATGCTCTTCACCTTATTCATAGAAAAAATCTAAAATGTATGTCATATGATATATCTTTTGGCTAACTTTTTCACTTGTACCCTAAGTGCATCGCAGCAACGCCGCCAGTAAATGCTTTATATTCAACTTTGTTAAATCCTGTCTTTTCAAACATTTTCGCTAATTCTTTCATTCCTGGAAATTCACGTGCAGATTCCTGCAACCAAGAATATTCTTTGAAGCTTTCTGCAAACAACTTACCAAATATCGGCATAACGAATCGGAAATATAAATAATACCCTTGACGAAACACAGGTAGTGTCGGTTGAGACGTCTCTAAACAGACAACATTCCCTCCTGGCTTAACCACGCGATACATTTCATGAAGAACTTGCATATAATCAGGTACATTCCTTAGTCCAAAACCAATTGTAACATAGTCAAACGAATTATCATCAAAAGGTAATTCCATCGCATTGCCATGGATAAGGTCAATATTAGTTAAGCCTAAAGAATCAACTTTGTCCTGCCCAATTTTTAACATGTTTTTACTGAAATCTAAGCCAGTTACTTGACCAGTTTTCCCAACTGCTTCGGCAAGTGCAATCGTCCAATCCCCTGTACCACAACATACATCGAGCGCTTTTGCACCTTCTTGAACATTCATTTTTTTCATCGTTGCTACTCGCCATTTAATATGCTTCTTAAAGCTAATAATCGAATTCATCTTATCATAATTATCATGGATTTTCTCAAAAACACGGTGTACACGTTCTTCTTTAGATTGTTGCATAATCCTACCCTTCTTCCACTATCTTTTTTACCGTAAAAAAGTTTTCATACATTAGCTGCTCAATTCGATTAGCCATAATATGTTTAATGATAGGATTTCCTTCTAACCCTTTGTCTATTAAATTCTTAGTTTGTATGATTTGAGTTTCACACATATGTATTAACTGTGACTTTATACCATCTCTTTTATCATGTATATCTTTGTGATTTAATTGAAAGATAACTCTTTTACATGAGTCAAAGAAAAGAGAGTGTTCGTTGTTAAGGAATTTTTTTCTTTCTATCAGAAGCCTTTTAAATAACAGAAAGTGAGCAGAAATTTCTTTCCAAAATGGTTTGCCAAATAATTCTGATACGTTTTGAAACAATGATGACTCAACAACCTTTAAACTATTCATCAGCTCTTCTAAAGAATCTAGCTTATTTTCATATAGCTTAATTTTATGCTCGTTAATCATTTTTATAGCGCTTGCTATCGTTGAAATCAATGAAATATCCCCAGCTTGTGATAAAATCTTGTAATATAATCCACTATAATAATCACCAGCCAAAATTGTTAGCTGTCGTTCAGTAAGATGGTCACTATGTTTTTCTTCTACATTTGTAACCGTATCATGGGTATCAAGGGAAATTTGTACAAGCATGATTGCTATCATATATTCAGAAACTGTTTTATTAGATAATTCTAATTCTTGAAGTACTGAATATAGAAGCAACATTTTATCCTCGTCAACTATAGGTGCATTAATATGCTTAAATAGAAAAGGATAGTGTATCATATCTGTAATTTCTTCTTTAAATAATGCAACTTTTCCCCAGATGTCTTCCAATTAAATCACCCTTGTTTCCCATATATTTACACCGTGCTAATTACTAAATTCCAGTGACCATTATAACATAACTTTTAAAGAAATAACTATTTTCTTCGAAACAGTTATACATAGACTTTATTGACAATCGCTTCGCCTTTTTCCCAAAAAGAGATCGTTCTTTCTAGGAAGCAGCGAAGCGACATGTTTTGTAATATGTACTTGGTAACAGCTTAATTTAGTTATTTCGTTATTGATTGTGTTCTTCTAACTATGAAAAAAACATTTATCATTAGTCCGAAGCACCTTTCTCTTTATAACGATGACACTCATAATTAAGCTAATCTAGTTGAGCTAATTTGTTAACATAAGTAACAAAAATGAGCCTTATCAAAAAAACTAGCAAGAAGGATAATGTAATATAATAATTTCCTACATACATTTATTATTCTTGTCTGTTTTTGCGTGTTGGCTCTGATTTCATTTCGCCATGTTGTGTTTGAACAATAGCATTTCCTCTAATTTTAATTGCAGATGTATGTTCGGTAAATTGAGCAATCATAACTTCTCCATTATCCAGCTTCTCTGAATGATGAAAACGCGTGTCAGTACCACGGGTAAGTCCGATCACATTCACACCATCTTCAATGGCTTTAATCACAATATAATCACCATTGTTATTTTTATTCACAATACAACCTCCTGAACTTTCTATATGTCATATAACATAAAACTACTCGTTTGAATGGTTAGTAATTTTTAGAAAGTCATCATTTCTTATTATGATTTAATAAGTGATAACACTTCATTTCTAGCAATATGATCGTTTTCGTATCTGCCTCTTGCAGCAGTTGTTATTGTTTGAGATCCTGGCTTTTTTACCCCACGCATGGTCATACACATATGTTCCGCTTCAACTACAACCATTGCACCGTATGGTTCTAAGGTTTCCATGATTGCATCTGCTATTGTGGAAGTAATTCTCTCTTGAAGTTGTGGTCTTTTAGCAACAGCTTCAACCGCTCGAGCTAATTTACTTAACCCAGTTACCTTCCCTCCCCTAGGTAGGTACGCAACATGAGCCTTTCCGAAAAAAGGTACAAAATGATGCTCACACATTGAATAAAACGGTATATCTTTGACAAGTACTAGCTCTTCATGATCCTCACTAAAAATTGTTTGAAAATGCTCTTTTGGATCTTCATTTAAGCCAGCAAAAACCTCTGCATACATTTTCGCTACACGCTTTGGAGTATCGAGTAATCCCTCTCTATTTGGGTCTTCTCCAACAGCTTCTATAATTAATTTCATTGCATGTTCTAGTTGTTCATAATTAATATTTGCCATTCAATAAATCCTCCTACGATTGTATACTATCGTCGTAATCAGATTCTAGCATAACGACAACATTAAAGTAAAGGATTGCGCAACCAGCGCAAAAAAATAAGTGCTTACTCTAACGACTGTTTAAGATGCTAACATTCATTATCAAATCTACTTGGCATCCTTAGAGCAGATTCTTATCTTACGACATACGAAAAGAGGAACTACATAACAGTCGTTCCTCTTTGTGTGTGCTATATTGATTCTACCAACTATGTAAATATTATTTTACAGCGTCTTTAAGTGCTTTCCCTGGTTTGAATGCAGGTACTTTACTTGCTGGGATTTCGATTTCCTCACCAGTTTGAGGATTACGTCCTTTACGAGCAGCACGCTCACGTACTTCAAAGTTACCAAAACCAATTAGTTGTACTTTGTCACCAGTTTTAAGTGTCTCTAAGATTGTATCAAAAACAGCATCTACAGCTTTTGTTGCATCCTTCTTTGAAAGTTCACTTGATTCAGCTACAGTATTAATTAATTCTGCTTTATTCATGACATTCACCTCCTCCCAAAGATGTATGTTATATAAAAAGCTATCTTGTCAACATTTTTTCACATTTTAAACTAATTCTATACATCTTAATAATAGCATTTTCTTACCATGCATAATGTTATATGAAAAATTGACAGAATTCAATATGTTTGACTAATAATCTTTAGATAGACAATCACTATGAAAATGCGCCTTTACTGTTAAAAGATTATCACACTGGAACAGTCATAGCAAGCATATTTTAGCTTAAAGACCACCTATTTCAGTCATTCCCAATAATTAGGTTATTTCATTTTTTCAAATAGCAACAATAAAAAAGACCCCTTATGGAGTCTTTGAATTATAGAATAATGGCTATTAATCCACCTGATCCTTCATTAATGATTCTTTCTAATGTTTCTTGTAATTTATATCTTGCATTCTCAGGCATTAAAGAAAGCTTCGCTTGAATCCCTTCTCTCACTAATGAACTTAACGACCTACCGAATATATCAGAATTCCAAATTGATAATGGATCTTCTTCAAAATCCTGCATTAGATATCGAACAAGCTCTTCACTTTGTTTTTCAGTACCTATGATTGGAGCAAATTCAGATTCGACATCTACTTTAATCATATGGATCGAAGGAGCTACAGCTTTCAATCTTACTCCAAATCTCGACCCTTGTCTAATGATTTCTGGCTCATCCAAGCTCATATCTGATAGAGCTGGTGCAGCAATCCCATAGCCAGTTTGTTTTACCATTTTAAGTGCATCAGCTACTTGGTCATATTCTGATTTTGCATAAGCAAAATCTTGCATCAATTGTAGTAAGTGATCTTTCCCTCGAATCTCAACTCCAACAACTTCTTTCAAAATTTGATCATATAGATCATCTGGCGCAAATAAATCAATTTCCGCAACACCTTGCCCCATTTCGATCCCAGCTAAACTTGCCTTATCAATAAAATCATATTCACTAAATTGACCTACAACGCGGTCAACATCTCTTAGCCTCTTTATATCCTTTACAGTATCTTTTACTGATTCCTGATAGCTTTCTCTTAACCAATGCTCATCTCTTAAAACCATTACCCAGCTCGGTAAATTTACATTCACTTCAAGCACAGGAAATTCGTAAAGAGCTTCCCTCAATACATTATATACATCCGTATCTCTCATACTTTCTACGCTCATTGCTAATACAGGGATATCGTACTTCTCTGTTAGTTTTCTTCTAAGCTCTTCAGTTTCTGGATGATGCGGCCTAACCGTATTAATTACCATAATAAAAGGTTTACCTACCTCTTTTAACTCTTCCATAACCCTTTCTTCAGCTTCGATATAGTCCATTCTAGGAATCTCACCAATGGAACCATCGGTTGTTATGACGACGCCAATTGTAGAGTGCTCTTGAATAACTTTTCTAGTCCCTATTTCAGCCGCTTCATGGAATGGAATAGGTTCTTCATACCATGGCGTATTAATCATTCTTGGTCCATTCTCATCCTCATACCCTTTGGCTCCTGGTACAGTATAACCAACACAATCTACTAATCTAACATTTACATCAAGGCCTTCTTCGACATGTACTGATACCGCCTGATTTGGTACAAACTTCGGTTCAGTAGTCATAATTGTTTTCCCGGCTGCACTTTGTGGTAATTCGTCTTGTGCACGCGCTTTATCAGCTTCATTACCAATATTAGGTAATACAACGAGTTCCATAAACTTTTTAATAAAAGTAGATTTTCCCGTCCTAACAGCACCTACCACACCTAAATAAATATCTCCACCAGTGCGTTCTGCGATATCTTTAAAAATATCTACCTTTTCCAAATGATTCCCTCCCGGTCTTAGAGTTCTTGGAATATATTTAATCCAGTTATTTGATAATAGGGGACATTATATGTTTATGATGTTGTCCTATTTATTTATGACTATTATGAACAATTTTTTTAATGGCATACAATGACCTAAACAAAGGATTACTAAAAAACCCTTCACTTAGATTGTATTCCTAAGTAAAGGGTTCATGACTTATTTATATAAAAAAATTGGTTCGCCATTTTTAGGATCAATTGTATAAGGCATCGAATACGCTGGCACAAATATTGACTGATCCACTAATATATGCCTAATATCTTCATCTTGGTTAAAAGAGTAGTCTTCCTCTTGTAATACTTTAAATAAATCTATTTTATAATCAACATAAACTTCTGTATCAGACGCTATGATTAATGGAAGATTGAGTCCTGAAAATGGACTGACTACAAACGGTGGCTCTTCATATCCTAATTTCGCATAATCCAGAGTAAAGACACCCTCATCAACTACTTCTTTATATGGAGGGTAACCATTTGATTGTCTATAGAACATTAAACGTGTATTTAATTCTCTAATTTGCTCCGCTATCCTTAAATCTAGAAGTTTTACCATAGGGTTTGTTTCAACATCTACAAGAACATATGAAAACAGTCCACCGCTTTCATACGCTGTTCCTGGCGTTTCTGATAAATAACGTGGGACTAGCTTGTTAAAGTCGATTGGATACTTTTGATATATAGGAGTAGATGCCTCTCTCGTTTTTATCGGCAACAATCCTTGCTGGTCCTTTTGATAATTAACCACTGCTTCCTGAACATCTGATACTTGATTTTCGAGTGGGATTTGATTATTTTCCAAGTTAGCTTCAGGGTATAAACATCCCGATAGTAACATAAGAAGTAATAGTGTAACCCCACTGTTAATGAATAATTTCATTGTAAATCATTCCTTAATTTTATGTATATCTATTCACTTACAGGACCACTAAAAACAACAAAAAAGATAATAATACCTGCTAACACCATGAAACAATACGCAAAAAGTGCAACAATACCTTTCAACACACCTTTTAACTTAAATCTACTAAAATATATCGCTATAATAGCAAGAAACATAAAGCCCATAGCTGCAAGCGATATCCACATTTTAAACATCCCTGGTGACATTCTTAACTATCTCTCCTTTTTAAAACCATATTATATCTTACCACATGAAAATGTTATCAACAATGAGAAATCAGTAAGTTCTTTGGATATTAAGCACTCCTGTTGAAACCCATTAACTAAACGGCTCCTTTGCTTTGCGGAAAGGGTTGAGTGGCTGTGGTCGAAGTTGCAAAAATTATACAATTAGCCACTTCGAGTCGTTGGATGACCACGATTAACGCCTCTACATATCTTAAATACAAGCTTTAGTTAAATTACAATCACAGCTTATCCTATTTCATCATCAGAAAATGCTGAAGTAAAGAGGGGCAGCTCTACTCCAGCATATGACAATGTAACCCACTTCGCTTAGCTCAAGCTCATATGGTCGTACGTTCCATTTTATGCGAAAATGAACTATGTTGTATCATCAACTGCCCATTTTTTATTACATTTAGCAATAAATATGTACCCTTTAGCTAATTATTATTAATACTTATGATATTTAAAAGCTCCTCCATCTCACCAGTTCTTGTTCGTTGCATGAGTGAATCAAGAGCTTCTTTTGCAGTTTTATCTTCAAACAGAACATCGTACAGCGCGTTTGTAATCGGCATTGTCACATCCATTTTGTTCGCAAGTTGATAGGCTGCTTTGGTCGTACGGACACCTTCAACGACCATACCTAAATTGTCTAATACCTCTGAAAGGCTTTCTCCCTTTCCAAGCATATGACCAGCTTTCCAATTTCTTGAATGAACACTTGTACAAGTTACAATTAAATCTCCAATCCCAGTTAAACCAGCAAATGTTAATGGATTTGCACCCATCGCACTACCTAAGCGAGTGATTTCAGCTAATCCTCGAGTAATTAGGGCAGCTTTCGCATTATCCCCATAGCCTAAACCATCAGTAATCCCGGCAGCAAGCGCAATGATATTCTTTAGTGCCCCACCAATTTCAACACCTAATAAATCTGGATTCGTGTAAACTCTAAAGTGTTGATTAATAAATATATCTTGAATATTTTCAGCTATATCCATATTTTTAGAAGTTACTGTTACAGTAGTTGGGTGACGTAAACTTACTTCCTCTGCGTGGCTTGGTCCAGAAAGAACTACAACGTCTGTCAAAAGACTTTCAGGGAGTTCTTGCTCTATTATTTCTGAAATTCTTAATAAAGTATCTGGTTCTATACCTTTACTTACTGAGACAATTGTAATCGGCTCAGAAATAATTTGTTTAACCTTTTTCAGCGTATCTCTTATCGCTTTCGTTGGAACCGCTAATACAACAGTCCTCACATTTTGTAAAGCGTCTGTTAAAGAGCTATATCCAATAATTTTTGGTGATAATTCAATCTCTGGTAAATACTGTGTATTCATATGAGCGGTATTTATTTCATCAATTTGCTTCTTATTTCTCCCCCATATCCGTACATCATGACCATTATCAGCTAGTACCATTGCTAGAGCTGTTCCCCAACTTCCTGAACCTATTACTGCAATACTATCCATTTTTCCACACCCTTCTTGATTATCTCATAACTTTATGGATGTTTTACACTTTAATTGTTGCTATTCATACTAAGAAATATCTACGTATAAACCAAGTGTTCGTGGCATATTTGCTTATTCAAAAAATGATGTTAACTAAATAAATTCAATATTTTTTTAATTTAATACAATTTAAGTGATTAAGGGTAATCGGTGGATGATTTAAGGACTCGTAATATCCAATATTACCCTCTCCTTACGATCAAATGCTATAAACACTTACATTTCATACCCTATTTACGGGAACGTGCAAATATTTTTATAGGTGTCCCTTCAAAACCAAAAGCATCACGAATACGATTTTCTAAAAAACGTTCATACGAAAAATGCATTAACTCAGGGTCATTTACGAATATAGCAAAAGCAGGAGGCTTAACTGCTACTTGTGTAGCGTAGTAAATCTTCAAACGGCTGCCGTTACTAGTTGGTGTTGGATTCATCGCTACAGCATCCATTATTACATCATTTAAGATATTCGTTTGAACTCGTAGCGAGTGATTTTCGCTTGCCAAACCGATCATCGGAAGAAGCGTATGCATACGTTTCTTCGTTTTTGCAGATAAAAATACAATTGGTGCATAATCCAAGAATAAAAAGTGATCCCGAATTTTCTGTTCAAATTCACGCATCGTTTTTTCATCCTTATGAATTGTATCCCACTTATTCACTACTATCACAATGGCTCTTCCTGCATCGTGGGCATAGCCAGCGATTTTTTTATCCTGTTCTATGATTCCTTCTTCAGCATTGAGTACGACTAATACAACATCAGATCTGTCTATCGCTTTTAACGCTCGAAGCACACTATACTTTTCAGTGCTTTCATATACTTTCCCCTTTTTTCTCATCCCTGCTGTATCAATAATAACATAGTCTTGCCCATTGAACTGATATTCAGTATCAATTGCATCTCTTGTCGTTCCAGCTATATCACTTACAATTACACGATCTTCTCCTAAAATAGCGTTAACTAATGAAGATTTTCCAACATTCGGTCTACCTATAAGTGAAAACCTAATAATTTCATCATCATATTCTTCAACTAAATCTTTTGGGAAGTGAGCTGCGACAGCATCTAACATATCTCCTAACCCTAAGCCATGAGTACCTGAAATAGGAAATGGTTCACCGAAACCTAGTCCATAAAAATCATAAATTTGATCTCTCATTTCAGGATTATCTACTTTATTAACAGCTAAAACTACTGGTTTTTTAGATCGATATAATATTTTTGCTACTTCTTCATCTGATGCCGTGATGCCATCTCTACCATTTGTCATAAAAATGATAACATCTGCCTCTTCAATCGCAATTTCTGCTTGGTGACGGATTTGCTCTATAAAAGGCTCATCACCTATATCAATCCCACCTGTATCAATAATATTAAAATCAAAATTCAACCATTCAGCTGAGCTGTATATTCTATCTCGTGTTACTCCAGGTATATCTTCGACAATAGAAATCCGCTCGCCTGCTAATCGGTTAAAAATTGTTGATTTCCCTACATTTGGTCTACCTACAATTGCAACAACTGGTTTAGTCATAATTTTGTCAACCTCTCTCTGTTATCTATATTAAAAATATGAATGTCGTATTTGAATCAAAGTGCTTTTATATCAATCATATATATAATAAAGAAGTAATGCTAATAAATAAACCCTTCAATAATGAAGGGTTTAACTTTTATATATTATCAGAAAACCAACAACAGGACAAACCCCTTAGTGAACTTGAACAAGTTAAAAAGTACATTCTTCAAGATTGAAATCTCTCTCGATAATAAATACCATCTGTATAATTAGAACACATACAAAGGTAAGGGCGAATACAGCATCTTATTTTAATGTTTTACAATGATATATAAATCATCGCTCAAACCATGTGCAATTCCGTCTAAAATTGCTTCCAAATTTGCCGCAACCTTTTCCATTTCTGCTGTACTATCACAAGTAAACGTAGGGGCTCCTCCTGCTACCTTATTACTTTTTGTAGTAATTACTGCAAGAATATACTTTTCGAGATTCATTTAAGCTCACGCCCCTTTTCATTAGCTTTAGATTCTGTAGGCATACGAATTGCACTTTCTAATGTAGGTACTTCACCGATGATCTCCCTTGCTTTTACTACGTCTTTTTCCTGTGGTAAAATAAAAATGCCAACCCTACCATCATCTAAATCTCGTTTTGCTAAAGGAATGAGCGCAGGTGTACCAGAATCTCTATATACACCCAATGCGGTAGATATATCATGGAGAATCGCTTGGCGTTGTCCTAAATTCGCGATCGTTGAACGGGCATCGAAATTTTTGGGAGATAAAATAAAACCCATTCCGTATTGTAGTACCTCTTCTTGTCTCTTTGGTAACCCGATATTCATAATATAGATATCATCTACATACAATCCACTTCCATCAAATCGAGGCTCAACATATTCCACACTTACTATTTCCTTTAATTTTCCACCAGTCATCAACTTTCTTGATAACCCAATTGCGATAAACCCAACTATTGTTCCAGCCAACATCCCAAACGCTAAATAGGTTAATGTTGCAATGAGCGAAGTAAAAATAACTAAATAATTGCGACCTTCAAAAGCAATTGCTATTCCTTCAATATAAGTACTACCTCTTGGAACTAGTTCATATTGATCTAGTTCATTTAATGTATTTCTTTCCATATTCCTTACTTCCCGAAATTGTGATGCAGCTAATGCTAAAAAAGTAATTGCAGAAAAATCTTCTTCCATAATGGCAGGTACAGCAATTGTTCCTAAACCTGCAGCGATAAACCCAAGAGCTATATGAATAATCTTGCCATGAAGGTATGTCGGATATTGCCTATAATCTGTACGAAGCATATATAAACGTGCAATAGTACCAAAAATGACACCAAATAAAATAGGATACGTATATTCATTCATCTTAGCCTTGTTTCTCCTTTATGTTTTTATGAATTAACAGATCAAAATATTTTGTAAAATATTCAAACGCAGCCCAACTCATAATTAAAAATAACCCTATGGAGACTACATCTAGAAAATTAAGTGAACCAATCTCATAATAAAAGTTAAATCTCTGTAAAATGATAAAGTATAATAACTCACCGTGACATAATCCGGTTACAAATAAAACCACTCTATCTTTTGCATTTTTAGCAAGCATAAAAGTGACATATACTAATGGGATAGTTAGCATCCACTTCCGATCAAATAAAACCCAAACGGGATCAAACAACTCAAATAAATGAAAGCTAACATAAGCAAATGTAATGGTAATCATTGAAATAAACGTATATATTTGTTGGTTCCAGCGCTTTTTAGATATGACTGCATAACATACGACTAGTAACATTACATAACTATATGAC
Organism: Nanhaiella sioensis; assembly: GCF_046557775.1. NCBI lineage: Bacteria > Bacillati > Bacillota > Bacilli > Caryophanales > Bacillaceae > Nanhaiella > Nanhaiella sioensis. The sequence continues at coordinate 3,676,176 of NZ_JBKAEG010000001.1, read as the reverse complement.
ACAGACATGCTGTCATTTTTTAACGTACTTACCGAAAGTATGATTGTTAATAATGCAACTATCGCTATCATTAATCTCTTCGTACTCTTATTTAGACAAAAAGTTGCTATAACCCACAAAGACCAAAAGAACCAATAAAAAAATTGTCCCTCCACGACCAATTCTCCCTTCATAACCATTATTGCTACAAAACAAAAAATTTAATCCAATTAAATGAAAAACATCATGAATAGATAGCTTTATTAAAACGAATATTAGAATTATCTTGTTAACAACTTGTGTTATTTAAAAACAAACAACTTGGAGGTTATTGAATGGGAAAAGATCGACAGGAAAAAAAACTGCAAAAAAAGAAGCAAACTGAATCTGATAGAGATCAAGCTCTACACTACCGTGGTGCAACAGAACTTGAGAGTCCTAGTCAAGCTAGAGTACGCAATGGGCAAGAACAGTAACACCTGAGTTTTTGTTGTTTTCTAAAGGTAGCTACAGAAAGACCATTGCATAAAACTCATTTAGCCGTTGTAATTTAATCGAACAAAATAAAACATCCTTATAAAAAGGATGTTTTCGCAAGGATTGTTATTTTCGTATTAAGAAATAAATACGTACGTAACTAGATTTCGGGGCGCCTTTTCTAAAAACGATGACATACGCATTAAACCAGTTGTTGCGATAAAAAAGAACCTGACACTATTGAGTAGATAGTGTCAGGTTCTTATCTTTTACTATATTGACTTATATTAATTCCTCTTTGACATAGCCATTGATACGTATCCCCATTAATGACTAAAGGGCTATGTTGAAGTTCTGGAATCGTTCTCGTACCTAAAGCTGTCATAATTATCTTTAAATGATCTTTAAGCTTCTTAATCTCATCGATTAAGCCGTGTAAACCATGGTTAGTTAATATTGATAAAAAGTAACCAGCAAAAGCAGTTACATTTCCTCCGAGCGCAATTGCCTTGGCCACATCTAAAGCATTTTGTATGCCACCAGACGCTACGATTGAAAGTTCAGATTGGCTAGCTCGCACCTCACAAATAGAAGCAGCTGTTGGAATCCCCCAATTATCAAAGTAACTTAATGTGTCTATGCGCCTCTTATTTTCAATCTTAGAAAAGTTAGTTCCTCCGTATCCACCTACGTCAATGATTTTTACACCAATATCAAACAACTGTTGAGCTGTTTCTTTACTTATACCAAAGCCAACTTCTTTAACTAAAACAGGAACCTCTAATCCATGTACGATTTTTTCAATTCTATGTAACGCACTTGTAAAGTCACGATCACCTTCAGGCATAATTAGCTCTTGGATTACATTTAAGTGTATTTGTAAGCCATTAGCCTCGATCATTTCAACTACTCGCTGTGCATCCTGCACCGTAGCTTCACTACCGATATTTGCGAAGACAATCCCATTTGGATTTACCTTTCTAATGATTTGAAACGATTCTTTTTCAGCTGGATCTTTAAGTGCTGACATTCCTGAGCCAACACCCATGGCAACATTACATTCATTAGCAGCTATAGCAAGGCTTTTATTTATCTTTGTCGTTTCCTCTCCACCACCACCAGTCATTCCATTGATAAAAATAGGCGAACTTAACTTAAGTTCGCCTAATTCTGTACTAACATCAATATTGTCTGATGCTATATTTGGTAAGCTCTGGTGGACAAACTGGACATCATCGAAACCATTATTTCGCTTCTGCCCTGTTTCAAGTGCAAACAATATATGCTCTTGCTTCCTTTTTGCTCTACTCAAATCCATCACCATTATTTAAATTCGTTTAGTTTATCACCAATGACTTCGCCTAACTGAAACCCTGTATTTTCCTCTAAAGCTTGATAATTACTTTCTACTTCTTCTTTCACATTTTCCTCAAGTTCTTTAATACTTAACGAAATTCGTTTTTCAGCTTCGTTAACATCTAATACCTTCACTTTAACGCTTTGATCTTCCTTCAACACTTCATGAGGTGTTCCTATATGAGAGTTTGATATTTGAGAAATATGAACGAGCCCCTCTACTCCTGGTAATACCTCTACAAATGCACCAAATGATACTAGTCTCTTAACCGTTCCTTCAAGAATATCACCAGCTTTTAACTTATCAGAAATGTTTGACCATGGACCAGGCAAAGTTTCTTTTATTGACAGGGATATACGTTCATTATCTCGATCAACAGCCAATATTTTCACATTAACCTCTTGACCTACTTCAACAACCTCTGCCGGCTGTTCTACTCTATTGTGTGAGAGTTGTGAAATATGTACAAGACCATCAACTCCACCAATATCAACAAAAACCCCAAAGTTCGTTAATCTTTGGACTGTTCCCTCTAACACTTGACCTTCGGTTAAAGTATTTAGTAGTTGTTGTTTTTTCGTTTCTATTTCTTCTTCAACGACAGCTCTGTGTGACAAAATAACTCTATTTTTATCTCTATCTAACTCGACTACTTTAAATGTTAATTGCTTACCCTTATATTCCGTGAAATCATCTACATAAAATTTTTCCACAAGAGATGCTGGAATAAACCCTCTTACGCCAATATCTACAACTAGTCCACCTTTTACAACGTCTTTTACTTCTGCCTCAATAATTTCACCAGATTCAAATTTTTGTTGTAAATCATCCCATGCTTGATCAGCATCAATTTCTTTTTTAGACAAAATTAATGCATCTTCTTCTACTTTCTTAACCTTTACAGTTAACATATCATCAACTGAAACTACATCACTTGCTTTTTCTACATGTAAACTAGATAGTTCACTTATTGGAATGATACCACTTAGTTTACTACCTTCTACATCAATATATACTTGCTTTTCTTCTACCTTTGTGATTTGTCCTTTTACTACATCGCCAACTTCAAAGGTTGTTACTTCCACTTGATTCAAATCCTCAGTCATCTCTATTTACCTCCTTAATTCCCCAACAACAGCTTTAAAAGTTCTTTTTAATAACTTCTTACAAATAAAACCTTTTGTCAAGTGTTAACTTGCTTTGACATCGTAATTTTCAAGAATTTCACCAATTGCATTCATAATTACATCGGTCACTTCACTTGCTGATGCTTTTTGTTTACGCATCTCAGTAATATCAACAGGCCGCCCATAAACCACATAAAGCTTACGAAACGGTTTATAAGGTCCAATGATCGCACATGGTACTACAAGTGCATTTGATCGGAGTGCAAAGAACCCAACTCCAGCTAAACCTTTACCGAGATTTCCTTCTTTATTTCGAGTGCCTTCAGGAAATATTCCTAATGCTTTATTATCATTTAATATTGCTAAGCCATTCCTAATAGCGCTCCTGTCACCCATGCCACGCTTTACTGGAAAAGCATTTAAATTGCTAATCGCTGTTTTTAATATTGGCACTCGAAAAAGTTCTTCTTTTGCCATAAAATGAATAGGTCTAGTTGAAGTAATGCCAACAACGGGTGGATCTAATACAGATATGTGGTTTGAACAAATTAATACTGATCCTTCTTTCGGGATATTTTCTGATCCGATAATTTTTATGCGAAATAACGGCTTTAATACCCCCCAAACAATATTTTTTGCTATTGTATAAAAAGCCAACCCTATCAAATCCTCTCTTTAACGATATCCATAATCATATTAACAACCTCAAGGATCGAATACGATGTTGTGTCTATCTCTATCGCATCAGGAGCTTTTTTCAAAGGTGCAATCTCACGCTCGGAATCAAGTTTATCCCTTAATTCTATATCATTCATTATTTGTTCGATGTTTGAATCATAACCTTTATTAATATTTTCTTCATGGCGTCTTTTCGCTCTTTCTTCAACAGATGCTAATAAAAATACTTTTACCTCAGCATCAGGAAGTACATGAGTACCGATGTCCCTTCCATCCATAACCACGCCGCCGTTTTGAGCAAATCGTTGTTGCCTAAGTACCATTTCTTCTCGAACGAGTTTATGTTTAGCTACTATTGATACTTGATTTGAAATATCATCTGTGCGAATTTCTTCTGTAACATTTTTTCCATTCATAAAAACAATTTGTCCGTCTATTGATGGCTTTAATTGAATATCCGTATCTTTTAATAAATGAATTAATACTTTTTCATCCTCAAGATTAAGTTTGTTCAGCAACGCATTATACGTAATAGTTCTATACATTGCACCTGTATCAATATAAATATAGGATAATTGCTCTGCTATAATTTTTGCAACTGTACTTTTTCCTGCGGCTGCTGGACCGTCAATCGCTATTGAAATCAGTTTTTTCATGATGCCTCCTACAACTAATTACAAAGATAAATAAAAAGCGCTCATTAATACAAGAAAATTAACATGCTACAGATCAAAAAAAAACATGAAAATCTCCTTTTCACACATAAGCGCAGAGTATATCTTTAATAAAATTCCCTCTATATTGTAACATACACTGACCTACTGGTCGAACGTTTCAAGCACAATTGTAAAGTTATTTTTTTGCACTCCCTCATAGTCAACCAATTTGGATATATATGGCTTTACATCATTGTGAGCTAATAAACTTTGAGCTATGATTAAAAAAATAACTTGAATGATGACTAGCTTCATGATAATACCTTCAAATCTTTTCAATTTAAACACTCCGTTTTTAATTATTGTGCTAAAAAACAGAGTAAATTATGCAATCAACATTTTTATATGGCTGTTTTTGTATTAATTGTTACTTTTCGTAATTAGAAATAGTTCCGTATAAACCAAGCATTCGTTGTATTTTTTCTCTTCTAAAATAATATAAACTGGTTCTAGATTCTCAATAACAACAAATTTCCTACAAGAGCCTTTATATAAACGCTCAAATCAAAAGAAAATAACTAAAATTATCTTTTCCTCATGGCTACTTGCTGTTCAAAGCAGTATTTAATCAGCATTTGGCGTTCGGTTTCTTTCATGTCAAGAAAATTAATTGTCGCTTTTTTTCTGTCATTATCATCCTCTCCAACTACCCGAATGACATTACAAGGAATTTTCAAATATTTATACTCTCCTGACTGGTAAGGAAGAACAAACCATACTGACATTTCTGTATCAGGTGCAACCTCTACACCTTGAGGCATAATCAAGGCTGCTCCACCTGCACTTAAATCACTCGTAACAGTTAAAAAAGGAGGAAAGTCATCATACTTAGGATGTACCGCAACATCGACAGAAGTCTCAATTCTAACAAATTGTCTTCTTTGTATCTTTACAAACTTGTCCTTTGCTGGCTTTTCTAACGTAATCATAGGAATTTGTTGTTTAGTTTTGCCAGTAATATGTGTTTTAAATGTATAAACTTGCTGATCTTTTCTTATGTATTTAGCATTAAAGTGAGTACCGATCGTAAAAAATGCTGATTTTCCTGTTGACGTATTAATCGGATAATCAATATAGATGTTTTTTTTATTCAACTCAACAATTCTACATTTATATGTATCTGTCTGTTCATCACTTGTTTGAGAAAGTATAATCGTATCCCCTACTTTCAACATCTAAACCACTCCTATGTAATTAATCAAACCAAAAATTCACTAAAATATGTTAATATATTAATACTATTAAATCATGAAACCACGAAAAAGAACAGCCTTAAAGCTGTTCGTAGATTGGCTCTGTATTTTTTAGTTTTTCAACTTTTTCTTCGAAACCATTTTCTGCGTTTATGAAGATTCGATAAGTATCTGAGTCGATCGTACCTATAAACTCAAAGCACAAAACTTCCTCTCCTAAGTTATTTACAATGATCGCCTGTCTCTCTTCCATTATTGTTACATCAGGGTTTATATTTTCTTTTGCCTTTTCTACTGTTAATGTTGCTTGTGGGATGTCCCTGTCCCTCTTAGCCGTTAAATAATCCCGAGCAGAGAATCCAATAATATTCCCTTTATCTAGGGCTACTTTCATATTTATTGAATCAGGATAAATTCTTACACCATCCCTCTCGGTAACAAACGTAAACACTCCTATATTTGCATATTGAGCACTCTCAAAAAGCTGCTGGTTTTCAAACTTATTCTCTTTTAAAAATGTAGCTGCTTTATTAGCTGCATCATTTAAACTTACTTGTTGTTCTTTAACCTCTCGGTCCTGAATCACCCAAATAGGGTAGCCCCCTTTTTTAGTTATGTCCATATACGTATTAGCTTTATTTTTGTTATCCTGGATTGTTAAGCTATAAAAATCATAGTTTGAACCGTCAGCATTTTCACTAATCTTTATTTTCTCATCTCCCTTTAAACCAAGAAAGTCAATCGCAATTTTTTGAGCTTTGGCTTCATCAATCTTTTCACCTTTTATTTGCTCTAAGCCTTCATTTTTCATATTTAAACTCGTAAATGTTGGTCCCATATTTGTTTCCGAATAGCCTTCGACGTTTTTTTCTACTGTCTTAAACCCATCTATAATCGTATTATCCATTTGCTCGTCGCCGGTAGACAATGCTAATTCAACATCCATCCACCGTAAGTTATTTTCTAACACAAGGTATTGTACTTTTCTTAGCTCATTTTGAATCTCAGCAGCATTTCCATAAAGCACTTTTAATGTCTCATATTCGTCCTTTGATAATGGCTGATTATTTAAATCTCTAATCGCAGTTCGATAGCTAAATTCACCAATCTTTGATAAAAATTCTTCCGTTTTATTAAAAGGTAATAACGTCAAAGGTAATTGCCCTACATCAGAATGTGCTTCTGATGTAATTCTCCATACTTCCGCTAGTGCAGGAGAAAGCGATAAAGGAGAATTCATAGCTAATGTTGTTCCTATCTTATCTTGTAGCAAATCAAGTTGAAAAGTTAAGTCATGAAATGCACGTTGATAATTATTTTCTGCCTGAATTAAAATTGCGTTTTTTTCTCTATGTTCCTGATACCCCCAGTACGATACACTCGCTACACCTAATGTTAATATTCCTATTATTATTCCTCTAATCAAAATATCCCGCCTCTCTACTTACAAAACATATGTTTACCAATTTTTTTGATTTGTGGACGGGTCCAAATCCATTCACTTGTTGCTGTATCTGGGTTAAAATAATAAAGTGCATTTTCTGAAGGATCCCATCCATTTATTGCGTCTAAAACAGCTTCTTTCGCTTTTTCATTAGGTGTTAACCATATTTGACCGTCAGCAACTGCTGTAAATGCTCTAGGTTCAAATATGACACCTGAGACTGTATTTGGAAAGGAACTGCTTTCTACTCGATTTAAAATGACTGCGGCCACTGCTACTTGCCCGATATATTCCTCTCCTCGAGATTCTCCATATACTGCATTCGCCATGAGTTGAATATCATTTTGCGAGTAACCGCTTGGAATATTCATTGCAGTTGACTTTTTAGGTGCCGTTCCTTTTTGCGATTTCTTCGCTGGTTTAGACTCTTTTTGCTGCTTTTTTTGTTTTACTTGCTTTTCTAAATCAACGTTTCCATAATGAGTAAAATGATTTCCTTTATTAATTTGTTCATAAACAAAATCTTTATTAAATTTTGAGGCATTAGCTAGCTTATCTTTTGTACTAGGTCCTGCTATACCATCGACTGGTAATCCAAACTCAGATTGAAATTCACGTACAGCCCAATATGTGCCCCATCCAAATACTCCATCTATTTTCCCCTTAAAAAAACCTATGAATTGTAAGCGAGATTGCAATTCTATAACGTCGTCACCGACAGCACCTTTTTGTATGACTTGATTACTAAAAGCATTTGTGACGATCGGTGAAGTGTTTGTAAGCATGAGACAAGTAAATGTTAGGGCAAGTAAAAATACTTTATTACATAATTTTTTGTCCATTCTGTTAACCTCCAACTCTTTTCACATACTACAATTTCAACTATTAGATTTCCGTAGACATAGACTTTTTATTCAGAGATTGTTTTTGCTTAGATTGTCGTCATATGCAGATTTAATAAAAAGAACTAGCTTTCATGGCATCTATTCTTCTTTAAAACAGTGCAATGAGGTTGTTCTTGCAAAGAAAAATATTAAAATACTTTTAAAGTGAGTTCACGATGAAAAATTTATCTTGTTAACATTCGTTTTCACTTTATTGGGTAAAAGGTATTATGTAGGAATACCTCAGCACGAGATGCATGGCAGCTACTGATGTTCTTGGATTTCCATAATAACGTTGAACACTAGCTTGTCATGCTGTGAATGAAAGGATTTTCATTGCATAAATTGTCGATTTACAAGCTTTTCTAATATCTCAAAATAGCTAAATGACACCTTCTTTTACGAGCCGCTGATTGTTGTATAGTCAGTCATAAGAAAAAGGTTCTTCTTCGTCAACTTTATGACTTTTTTCACTTTTATTGCAGGAACTGATGTGTAATAGATCATTTTTAAAGTATTTAGAGAAGAAACGTTGAATTTCTGTATTTAGGTCTCATGACGAAAAGCTACAAATCATTCGAAAATGCAAAATAAAAAGATCGCCTCTATTGCAAGAGACAATCTTAAAGGAACTCGCACAAGTAAGTTTTGAACATAGTGAAATAACTATCCGCAGTATAAATATCATTTATACCCTGTATCTAATATATATGTTTGATAGCACGTGCTTTTTTCACCTTGCGTAAACCTAACCACCATAGGAATATCATAAAAGGGATGATAAATAAAATCCACTTTTCTTGTACTAATTGTTGTGCTATTAAAATGATATAATCGTATAATCCATGTAGCATAAACGGGGTCAACAGAGACAGGATTAACCATTTATTTTTGCTCGTTTCCTCGGAAAAACGTGCCTTACCTAAATAATACCCCATCACAACCCCTAGCAATGCATGACTTGAGACAGGTAACATCGCTCTCATAATTGCTGTCTCTACCCCCTGCGCAAATAAATATAATATATTTTCGACAGTTGCAAACCCTAATGAAACACTTACACCGTAAACAATTCCATCATAAACCTCATCGAATTCTATATGTTGATATACTGTATAAAATAATATGAACCATTTAATAAATTCCTCAAGTAAGCCTGTTACGAGAAATGAATCAATAAAATTTGAGCTGATATTATATTCTTCATGAATTACATATTGAATAAACATAATAGGAAAAACTAAGATTGCGCCAAAAATAAAAGATCGTACAACCATAGATATAGGCTCAACCTCATAATCATCTTTTAAATAAAAATAACATAACAAAGCTAGGCCAGGAGCAATACCTGCGGAAACAACCGCTATCATCATCTGTCCTCTTTTCTTTTTAAATGTTAAATGTATCGTACCATGATAAACTATATTTGAAAATAACATCCATATACATTTTCAGGTGTTAATTGGAAAAAAGATGAAGCATTTAATTTTTCACTTGGGATGATTTAATTACAGGATAGTAAAGGTTAGACTTATAGAAAATTGAAATATTTTTATTCTTAAAAGGGAGTGTATTAAGTGAAAAAGATATTAATTATTCATACTGGTGGTACCATTTCTATGAAAGAGGATGAAAAAACAGGCAATGTTGCACCTGATGAAATAAACCCATTGCATGATAGTACACCATCTTTATCTGATATCGCACAGGTCCAGGTAATAGAACTATTTCATCTTCCTTCACCTCATATCACGCCTATTGAAATGCTACAGCTTAAAAAACAAATTGAAGAGAAAGTAGTTAGTGACTGTATTGAAGGCGTAGTTGTCACACATGGAACGGATACATTAGAAGAAACCGCGTATTTTCTTGATTTAACTATACAAGTTGACGTGCCAATTGTCATTACAGGTGCGATGAGGTCAAGTAACGAAATTGGTGCAGATGGTTTATATAATTTAATTTCATCAGTTAAAGTTGCATCAAGTGAAGATGCTAGAGGGAAAGGTGTGTTAGTTGTTCTGAATGATGAAATTCATACTGCCAAAAATGTTACAAAGACACATACTAGCAATATTGCGACCTTCCAAAGTCCACAATATGGTCCAATTGGCATCGTTACGAAAAGAGGGGTGTTTTTCCACCACATTCCTTCTAGCCGAGATAAATTTTCTATCAAAAGCATTCAGAAGAACGTTGTATTATTAAAAGCTTATGCAGGTATGGATGATTCAATATTTAACGCGATTAAATCAATTCAACTTGATGGCTTAGTTATTGAAGCATTAGGTCAAGGTAACCTTCCCCCTAACACTGTAGGTAGACTACAAGATCTTATTGAAGATAACATACCAATCGTGTTAGTTTCTCGCTGTTTCAATGGGATTGTACAAGATATTTATGGATATAAAGGTGGTGGGAAAGAATTAAAGAATCTTGGTATTATCTTTTCTAATGGACTAAATGGTCAAAAGGCAAGAATTAAATTGATGATCGCTTTAGAAGTTACTAACAATCATGAACAAATTAACAACTTTTTTTCATAAATTAAATCGCCTATGCCATTAAAGCTAAATCATTTTTAATAATGCAATTAATCGATAGTCTACAAGAGAGCCTTTAACACGTATAACCACGCAGATCGTTTCTTCTATAAAACGGTGGCTTTCGTAAAAAGATAAACATACATAAGAAAATCAGGTGGAATAGACTCTCCACCTGATTAAAGATACTACATAAACTAAATACATTTAACCCTGTCTATTTTTTTTAAGATATGATGCAATTTGTTCTCCATGAAAACGTCCATTTTCTATAAATATTTCATTTGCGTTATTTCCAGCTGCTATGACACCTGCCACAAAAACACTTGACACGTTTGTTTCCATCGTGTCTGGGTGAAAAACAGGTCGTCCAGTTTTCACATCTATATCTATTCCGATATTTTTCAAAAATGTATGATCTGGATGATAGCCTGTCATCGCAAATACAAAATCATTTTTTACACATTTTTCCTCATTATTAACATGATAAAATACTTTATCTTCAGTAATTTGTGTAACGTGAGCTCCAAATTCCATCTTAATAACACCATCTCGAATTAAGCCATCGAATTCTGGCAATATCCATGGTTTAATACTATTTGAGTATTCATTACCTCTATACAACACTGTCACTCTTGCACCAGCTTTAACAAGCTCAAGCGAAGCATCCACCGCAGAATTCTTGCCTCCAATAACTACAACATCCGTGTCAAAGTAGGGGTGAGCCTCCTTAAAATAATGATGTACTTTTTCTAGTTCTTCGCCTGGTACGTTCATGAAATTTGGATGGTCATAATATCCTGTTGCAATGATCACATTTGTTGTCTCATATATTTGATTAGAAGTAACTACTTCTATAACTCCACGGTTACTTTTTGAAATTTCAGCTACTTTTTCAAATGTATTCACTCGTAAATTTTTTCTAATGACTACTTCTCGATAATAAGCTAATGCTTGGTTTCTAACTGGCTTACGGTTTTCTGTTATAAAAGGTACATCTCCTATCTCCAACCTTTCACTAGAACTAAAAAAGGTTTGGTGTGTAGGATAATGATAAATTGCATTAACAATATTACCTTTTTCAATAATAAGTGGAGAAAAACCCTTAGATTGTAGCGATATAGCTGCCGCCAAACCACATGGTCCACCACCTACAATTATTACGTCTTCCTTTTGCATGATATTTCACTCCTTGCTGAATATATACGAATACTCACCTCCCTGCCCATTAGCTCTGGAGGTACAGTTTATGAAGTACGTTATTCAGTTGATATGTCGTTAATTCTTAAAGGGATAGATGGTTTAACTAGACAACTCGTGATGCTTTGGATCTGCGTACAGAATCACAGATTCCAAAAGCAAATCCCCTATCAAAATGATAGGGGATTTTATAATTACATGCAACGATATTTACACTAACGTTATTAATTATACATATTTTTAAATTTTGGTTGACCTTAAATCCAGCCACGAAAGCGTGAGGCTTCCGCCATTTTACGAACGCCAACCATATATGCAGCTAGCCTCATATCGACTCTGCGCGTTTTTGATGTTTCATATATATTATTAAATGATTTCACAATTACTTTCTCAAGCTTTTCTTCTACTTCCTCTTCTGTCCAATAATAACCTTGATTATTTTGTACCCATTCAAAATACGATACTGTAACACCACCTGCACTTGCCAATACGTCAGGAACAAGTAGTATATCACGTTTTGATAATATTTCAGTCGCCTCAATTGTCGTAGGACCATTAGCAGCTTCTACAACAATACTAGCTTTAATATTATGAGCGTTTTGCTCAGTAATCTGATTTTCAATTGCAGCTGGTACCAATATATCACAATCAAGTTCCAATAATTCTTTATTCGTAATTGTATTATTAAATAGCTTCGTTACTGTTCCGAAGCTGTCTCTTCTGTCAAGTAAGTAATCAATATCTAAACCATCTGGATCATAAAGAGCGCCATATGCATCTGAAATACCTACAATTTTTGCGCCTGCATCATTCATGAACTTTGATAAATAGCTCCCTGCATTACCAAACCCTTGAACTACTACTCGGGCACCCTCAATATCAATACCCTTTTTGTTAGCGGCTTCACGTATACAGATTGTAACCCCTTTAGCTGTTGCAGATTCACGACCGTGTGAGCCACCTAAAACTAAAGGCTTTCCAGTAATAAATCCTGGTGAATTAAATTCATCTATGCGGCTATATTCATCCATCATCCAAGCCATGATTTGTGAATTGGTAAATACATCAGGTGCTGGAATATCTTTTGTAGGTCCGACAATTTGACTAATGGCACGTACATACCCTCTACTTAACCGCTCTAATTCTCGAAAAGACATATCTCGAGGATCACAAACGATGCCTCCCTTTCCTCCACCATAAGGTAAATCAACAATACCACACTTCAAACTCATCCAAATTGACAGCGCTTTAACTTCTTTTTCAGTTACATTTGGATGAAATCGAATACCCCCTTTTGTTGGTCCGACTGCATCATTATGTTGTGCTCGATAACCAGTAAAAATTTTAACTGACCCATCATCCATTCTTACCGGAATTTTCACTGTCATCATACGAATTGGTTCTTTTAATAGCTCATAAACTTCTTCAGGATATCCTAACTTATCTAAAGCTTTATGTATTACAGTCTGTGTTGATTTTAGGACATCTAGTTTGTCTTCTTTACCATGCTCACCAGCGGTGTTATTATCGGCTACCATTGATAAACCTCCTAGAAAAAAATCACTTATAGAGGATGTCAAAAAACCGGAAAAAGGCTTTTCAAATATACTTCATAGTATACTGATTCAACGGTTGTCAATGACATGGCAATTATTATGTGCCTACCTCAGTTTCATTTCCGTTCTTTTTATCCCTTATTTGTAACAACACTTTTTAAAGGTTAGTGTCCACCTTTCATGACATAGTATACACCTTCTTACATAGAATGCAAGATGAAAAAAACAAGTTTCTTAATTTTTATACCCAAAAATGTAATCGGTTTCATTTTTGTTTTTTCCACAAGAAAAAGCCTCTTTATTTAAAAAATAAAAAGGACTTTTACTTTTTGATAAAATACTCATAAAGTTGATGTATGGCATTTTCATCCATTAGTAACTTACCGTATTCATGAACACGATGTGTAGTAATCGTTGCAGGATTTCCAAACTCAGCTACAACTGCGATAAAATGCTCTTTATACAAGTCAATTTTTTCATCAAAGTGAATATAAAAACGATTATTATACGAATATAATTTTCCGTCGGTAATGTTTAACAAAAATAGTCGTCCTGCTAACTGAATAACATCTTCAATTGATGAAAACTCATAAAATAAATCATCGCTTTCATCTAAAGTAACCTTCATTTCGATATAGTCATCTAAAAATTCATCATCTACATCCACATCTGCATGGTCTTTCGTTACAATAACGACCATTCCTTGAGCTGGTATGGAGAATATTTCAACTGCTATTGATCCATTTGCTTCAAAACCCAGCTCTTCACTTGCTTCATCAATCATGTCACGGAATAATTGCTGGACTTTTATAGAATCCTGCCATAGATCATCTTTTGTCAAACCACGATCGACTAAATCATCAAATGTTAGGAAAATTTTAATCTTATTGTAGTTCAAACGCTCGAGTCTCATAATCAGCTCTCCCCACCTACACATCCTCAAGTTTCTTATAGTTTATGTTCAATCGAACAAAAGGTTCTTAGATTTAATTATCAGTTTACAATGTTTTGTATAATAAATACAAGCATTTTGTCATTAATTAAGCAAGTTTCTTCCTCATGTATGAATAATACCTACCGGTCATTCATCACATTTTTTTAACGTTATAAGATGTGTTTCAGAAGGAGCTCCTAGCCTTAGTGGTAAACCTGTCGTTCCATAGCCGTTACTAACGAGTATATTGGTTGAATCGACCTTTCTTAATTTGCCTTTTTCATAAAGTCCCCATTTAAGAAAACGTATTTGCCCCCCATGAGTATGTCCACTCAAAATCAGTTTAATGTCATCTTCCATCGTTATTTTTTGGATAATCTTTGGATTATGACTTATCAAAATTTTAAACCCATCTTGCTCAGCGTCTAATAGTGCTAGATCAACTCGATCGCGCATATATGTCATGTCATCGACACCAATCATAATAACCTTCTCACCTTGTGCCGATTCTAAGGTCTCCGCTGTATTGTCTAATATTTTCACTCCGTAATCAAGGAGTAAGGCATCTAAATGGTGATAATCAACTTCATAATCATTATTTCCCCATACGAAATAAATCGGTCCGACTTCCTTTAATTTCTGAAGGTTAGCCTTTACTCTAGAAAAGGGGACACCTTTCTCCATTAAATCCCCACCTATGACTACACAATCAACTTCCCCTTTAACTTTGTTAATAATCTCGTCAGCAATATTTCTACGATGAATATCTGAAATAAAAAACATCTTAAATGAATCTATGCTAGCAGGAAAGGTGTTGAATTCAAGAGTAATTTCTCTCACATTGTTTTGAAACGCCTCATAAAACATATAGCTAATTAAAAATCCTAATAAAATTATTGTGATAACAAAAAAAATCATGTTTCCTCCCTAACGATTTAGCTCAATAACTGAGTTCCTCTTCAAGTCTATTGAGATCATACCATAAATCACAGCAAAGCATAAATAAATTAATGATTGCCAGTACCCCATATTAAATAACAAGTAAAAGCTAGGTAAAACCGCGTAGGATAAAGCAATATCAAGAAAAGAAACTTTATTTTTTTTGAAGATTAAATAAGTTTGTTCAATAGCACTTCTTATTAAAAAGGCATTACAAATAAAACCTACAAAAAAGCAGATCATTGCAGCAATGAACTTTAACGGATCAAATATAAGGTTGTTTAAAAGTCCTGACAAAGTCACTGGAGATTCAATTGGAATCCAACGAATAAAGACATAGCCACATAAAAAACCGGTAATTAAACTCATTATTTTCATTAACATAAAAAAAACCCCCATACTACATTTATGTATGGAAGGATTAAATCATGAACATAGAAAGGCTTAGTCTTCGTATATATCTAGAACGCGGAAACCAGATTGCTCTAACTTCGCAACAAATTTATCAATATTGTCCTTTTTTTCAATTTTCATGACAATTCTTCGAACTAACTTATCTGTCTCGTCAAAAGTGACCAATGAAATAATGTGCTCATGGAAACTCCTTGCTATTTCTGCTAACCTAGCTATTCTTCCTTCAGTTTCTACAGATGAAAACGCAATTCTAACACCAGGTTTTTGCATGCCAAATGCACTTTGGAACTGTTTCAATACATCATAACGAGTGACAATCCCTAAAAATGTTTTATCTTCGTCTACAACTGCTAGCAAAGGAAAATCTTTTAATTGGACTAACGTCTTTTCAAAAACCTCTTCACCTTCTAGGTATGTATCCTGATGAGTAGCTAATTCACTTGCTGTCGTTTTCGATAAAAACTCTTCTTTGCTATACGTTGATTGAAAGTAACTTTCATATATTTGATATCGGGTTAAGGTACCAACATAACTTTCGTTCATTACGATAGGTAGTGCATCAATCTGATGATCATTTAATTTCTTCAAAGCTGTTTGGATAGACTCATCATGAGCTACCGATATACATTTACTTTTTGGGATAAGTAGGCTCTTTACAAACATAAAAAACACCTCTATTCTATAATATCTCTATAATATATTATACTACAAAGAAAATAGTTTTCCTCCTATAAGTATATGTTTTTTTATTCTGTGGGCATGAAACCTTAAAATAAAACATAAAAATGGAATGATACTTTGAAAAAGAATTTAAACAGGGAGGTTATCAATGGTTACTTTTAGAAAATCATATCATCCGTATATTAGCCCACATGATCCGTGTAACCCCATATACGAAAAATATTTCGTTACCCCACCTAATCTATATATAACATTTCAACCAAACCGGCTACCACAATATTCAGCAAAAGAAGCATTAAGAAAAGGAACATTATGGCCTATCTTTTATGATCCATACTATGGTCCAAATGAGGTAGAAGAGCGGGGAGAATCACAATGAATAAACAATTACCCGAACAATTTTATTCACTGATGGAGGAACTGCAGTCGATAGATTTTGTGCTCCTTGAATTATCTTTGTACTTAGATACACACCCTGGAGACTATGAAGCAATTCAACAATTCAATCATTATGTAACAAAAAAACACCAAGTAACAAAACAACTTGAGCCTATTTACGGTCCTTTGCAACAATATGGTAATAGCTATGCTGGCTACCCATGGAATTGGAACGAATCTCCTTGGCCATGGCAAATATAACAAATGACATAAGTTAAAAGGAGTGTGTTCTTACGATATGTGGATATATGAAAAAAAACTACAATACCCAGTAAAGGTTAGTACATGTAATCCAGTACTTGCAAAGTACCTCATTGAACAATACGGTGGTGCAGATGGAGAACTCGCTGCTGCACTAAGGTACCTCAATCAAAGGTATACGATTCCTGATAAAGTTATCGGTTTATTAACCGATATTGGTACTGAAGAATTTGCCCATCTAGAAATGATTGCAACGATGGTTTATAAACTTACAAAAGACGCTACTGTTGAACAATTGAAAGCAGCTGGTTTAGGTTCACATTATGCAAACCATGAAAAAGCTTTGTTTTACGAAAACTCAAGTGGTGATGCATTTACGACATCCTATATTGCAGCAAAAGGTGATCCGATTGCTGATCTATATGAAGATATTGCAGCTGAGGAAAAAGCTAGGGCAACTTATCAATGGATTATCAATTTAAGTGACGATCCTGATTTGAATGATGGATTACGTTTTTTGAGAGAAAGAGAAATTATTCATGCGCAACGTTTTCGAGAGGCTGTAGAAATATTAAAAGAGGAAAAAGATCAAAAGAGGTTCTTTTAGCTAATGACTTTAACTCATTAGCTATTTACTTTCATGGTATAAATTTATATCGTATTCTGTCTGCATTAAATCAAAAACTCGCTCCCTTTCATGCCATTTAATAGGTTGTGGCCATAGTTCAATACTCTTTCTTATCACTTCACAACGTAAATCATGAAATTCCTTCTCAGCTTTGTCAACCTTCTTTTTATAATAAAGAATTGTACCATACACGGAAAATATGGTGAGCAATACGAATAAATGAATTTCATCTCCTAAGAAGGTAGACATGATCCTACTCGTAGAATAATAAAATGGCTGTACAATGAAAAATAAAATATATAGAAAGAATATGATGCACAGAAATAGTAAAGTATACTGTAGTAGCTTCACTCTTTGTTTCAGAAGTTCAAATTTACGTTTTCTATCAACGAGATGCTGAAGCAATTGTTTTGTAACTTGATCTGTATTTGTATGTAATTGCTTTATTTTCTCCTCAATCATAACCACCCCCAGCTTACTATACTCCTATTCTATTAACTTGGACAACGTATTATGCCATTACTATATTAACATGCTGGAGTTTCAAATCATAAAGGCGCTTTATCCTTTATGGTTTGAAACGAGCTACTTAAAAGGCTCAGAATAGCTAGACAAACCAAAGAGGCAATAAACCTTACCTTCCTGACTAGTAAGCGTGTTAATATGCACTTTCTTCTGTAAGTAGCTATGCTTACATGAGCCCAAAGAGAAATATTCAATGGAACTAAACATTATTTACCGTTTCACTCAGTTAAAAAGTGAAAAAAACAACAATTGCGAAAAGCGCGTCAAAGAAAAACGAAAGCACACTTATTTGCTTTCGTTCTGTCTCGTAGGTATAAGAAGTTTCTGCCCTGTAAATATACTATTTCCTTGTATATTATTTGCTAGTTTAATGATCTCAATTCCAGATTGACTATTAAAATATTTCATTGAAATGCTAAATAACGTTTCGTCATTTTTTACATAATGTATGATGTAAGAATTACTATCTATTATTTCGGTCTCTTGTTCGACCCCATTTTCTATATTCGTTTCGCTAGATGCATGATTAGTGTTGGTGTCTTCTTCAACACTTTCACTTTCTATTGGATCAGGTTGCTGAAAGGTTTCTTCGTCTTCCACATTCTCTCTGTTAGGGGATTGGATATTCACTTTCACAGGACCCTTACTATTTGTATCTATAGTATTATTAGCGTTTCGGTATGCAATACTAAGGATTACAATGGGCAATAAGATAAAAAACAGAGCTAATAAACGAATAATCGGGTATTTAATTCGAAATTTCGTTTTCTTTTTTGTTCCTTTATGTACCTGACTTCTCGGAGGCAACACTGATTTTTCTAAACTTTCCTCTTCAGCATTTGCAATCCTGTCCCTTAATTCTTCAGCTTGATCATGCAACTTTTCATTCTGATTAGACATACCAGTCACCTCTTACTATGTCTTTTGCTACTTATATAATTTAGTCGCAATCTAACGGCTAATATAAAATCTATTAAAAAATGTGCAAAGGTTGTAACAAATAAGTTATTTGTCTTTAAAAACATATATCCTAATAAAAAGCTTAAAAATATAACTGAAGTGAATAGAACCCACTTTTGAAGATACCGAAAGTGTAAAAGCGCAAATATTACACTAGCAACTACAATGCCAAAATGAGTTTGTATAACACCTCTAAATAATAGCTCTTCTGAGAAGGCAATGACGATAGTTAAAAAGAATATATGCGGTATACTTCGATGCTGAAAAATTTTTTCATTTAGTCCACCATCATCAATTAGCTCATTTGGTAAATATTTCATAAATAGCAAGTCAGTTATAATTACAAATAACGCTATTCCACCACCATATAAAATGATTCGGAAATCGAATAAGTTCCATAGTTCTTTGAATGATTTGAAATCTGGAAATAGAAAAAAACCAAAAATAATTGCGGCCACAATCATTAATGTTTGTGTTGCATACAAATGAAATAAAATTTCACGATCGTCCATATTTTGTAATAAACGTTGTTGCCTATTATTTATCATTTATTTTCACTCACTTTAAACATTCGATTTAGCTCATTCCTCCAATGAAATGGTTTAGGCTTTGTAACCTCAGATTTTTGATAAAAATTGTTTATATGAAATGAGCAATTATCACAGCAACTAGGGGGTTTCTTTTCTAGCTTCTCGCAAAAATATGCCAGTAAATGTTCTCTTCGGCAATCGTTACATTCAATCCATTCCAGCATTTTATGTAACTTCGAGTATTTCTCTTCAATTCTTCTTTGTACTTCTTCATAAATTACACGGACGATTTCACCCTTATCGACATGACTATTCATCAACTTTGGAAGCTGCATGATTAGATGCTTTAATAATCGCCACTGTACTTCTGTCAAATGATATTTGTCTATGATGTTTATATCATGTTGTTTATTAAAAGTGGCAACGATGCTTATCTTCCCTGTCTGATCTAAGTAATCAACTACTTTGCCAACCTGCTTAACTGTCGGAAACTCATGTTCGATAATGTTTCTTTGTAAATTGTCATCACCAACGGTATGAAGTAGAATTGCAATACTATTTTTACCATCACGCCCCGCACGACCTATTTCTTGAACATAAGATTCAAATTGGCTTGGAAAATGGAAGTGAATCACAAACCTGATATTAGGTTTGTTAACACCCATACCAAATGCACTCGTACAACAAATAACATGTAATTGATCGTGGAGAAACTGTTGTTGTATTAACATACGCTGTTCTTGGTCCATACCACCATGATAATAAGCGACTTCAGTTATTCCTTCGTTTAATAATCTTTCTGCTATTATTTCAGTCCAATTTCTACTAGAAAAATAAATGATTCCTGGTCCCTTCAGAGAACGAATGAAATGTAGGAGCTTGTCTATTTTTTCTTCAATGGTATTAACTTTTTCAACTAATAAAGAGATGTTTGGGCGGTCTACAGAATAAATATGCATCTTCGCATCATGTAAGTTTAAAGATCTTTTAATATCTGTAATTACCTCGTTTGTTGCTGTTGCAGTTAATGCCATGCAAGTTGGATTACCTAACAATTCTTTTATTTCACCTAGCTTAGAATAATCTGGACGAAAATCATGTCCCCATTGTGATATACAATGGGCTTCATCTACAACAAATAGTGAAATATTGATGTTCTTTAGCGCTGAAATTATATGAGGTAATTGCAGCATTTCCGGAGAAATATAAATAAAGCGAAAACTAGCTATATCTCTAATAGCAAGGCGTTTAGCACCCGTTCGTAAAAAACTATTTAGTGCGATTACTTTTTTTTCACCATTCATCCTAAGCTGTTGAACTTGGTCTTCCATTAGAGATACTAATGGTGAGATGATTATAATACTGCCACTCAACATATAACCTGGTAATTGGTAACAGATTGATTTCCCCCCACCCGTTGGCAGCATCCCTACAACATCATTTCCAGCTAATATATCCTCAATGATTTCCCTTTGACCTGTTCGAAATGTTTGATATCCAAATCGGTTATTTAATTGTGTTTCCAACTTCATTTACTCCACCACTTTTAGCTAAAACAAGACGAATTTCAAAATATGAAAAGGTTGAATTTAATGCCTGTTTAATAAGCTTTAATTGATTCGTTTGCAACTCCCTTATTTGGGCTTGAATGAGTGCTACCTTATTTGTATTAATAAACGGTTCTATACTAAAATTTTCAATGTTATGGGCAATCTCAACAATATGATCCTCAATTGTGCTCTCTTTTAAATCCCTTATTTTAGAAATTTGATCTATTGATTTCCCGTTGTTAATTAAAGCTAGCGTTTTCCGAGCAGAAACTGTTAGTGGATATGGAAAGTTAATATCAACAATCATCTTAGCTAAAATAGGCACTTGAGTTTTGTTTTGTTCAACTAAATTAACCATTTCATGTAATATAGCTTGAAAAGTAAGAACAATATACGTTTCATCTTCACGATACATTGTTGATAATTGTTTATATGTCAGACCTATGCGGTCAAAACTTGATAGCCTAAGAACAAAAAGGTTCGCTTCTTTTTCTGACAACATGGAAAGTAATAGCTCTAATTCATTAACTATATTATTTATCAGCACTAATTTGTTTCCTTGAAAGTGGTTGAAAAAATCCTTGACCCATTTTTGAACACTTTCGTTCGTCTGAATAGGTGTATATTGCTGATTTTTATAAGAAATATTTGAGAGCACCTGAACAATTAAGGTTAGTCTTTTCCAAAAATGACTAGCCACATTGTTATACTTCCAACCGTCAAGCTTTTCTGGAAATGGACTTTCCAATAAATATTGTGCAACTATTTTTTCACCAGCTATTGTTACGACAAAATGATCGTTCTCAATTTCTCTAATGTAATTTTGTTCTTTTAATAAATGAACAGCTTTTGTAACTTCGTGTATGGAATGATCCGGTAAGACTGAAAACAAATTTGATAATTGGTATAGCTTACCATCATGAATTGTTTGTGACGATTTTTTGCCTTTTAATAGATGGTGCACGGCAGCAACAGATCGCTCACCTTTCAATTTCTTAAGACAGTATAAAACTACTACAGAAAAATAATTGAGAGTTTTCATATGATCACCTAAGATAAATAAACTCAAAATGAATAGATATATTTATTTTAGCAAATATTGAAGAAGTAATGTGAACTATTCTCGTCAAACCTCTATAAAAAACGTCTTCATTACTGATTATGACTTTTATTTAACAAGCTAGAAAGCCTTATATGATAAGTATTCTCAATGACTTTTCTATTGAAAAGTTTTTAAAACAGTTTTACAATAGGAATGAGCAACTCATTTCCATTTTATGAGGAACTAATTTATTAATAGATAACTTTGGGAGGTATTTTGATGGCAAAGTACACAATTGTTGACAAAGAAACATGTATCGCATGTGGTGCATGTGGAGCAGCTGCACCTGATATTTATGATTATGATGATGAAGGTATTGCATTCGTAACATTAGACGATAATCAAGGAATTGTTGAAATTCCTGATGTTCTATTAGATGATATGATGGATGCACTTGAAGGATGCCCTACAGATTCAATCAAAGTTGCAGACGAAGCATTTGATGGCGATGCATTAAAATTTGAATAGCATAATAAAAAAGCCCTCTGACAAGTCAGAGGGCTTTTTACTTATGCATTATGCAATGCTCTTTGCTGTTGTTCTAACCAAGTACGCATTCTTGTGAAAAGGAGTAAAAATACGATCGTTATAACTCCTCCTTTAATCAAGTTAAACGGCATGAATGCAACAGCAATTAATTTCATTGTTTCTAAATTGGACATGGCAGGGTAACCTAAAAACATCGTATATGCTGGTAAAATAATAAACATATTTAAAACCGCCATCATTAACGTCATTACAATCGTTCCTACAATTAATCCAAATGTTAAACCAGTTTTTGAGTTATATTTTCGGTATATATATGAAACGGGTAAAATGAACAATAATCCCGCAATAAAATTAGCTGCTTGCCCTACAGGTACACCTACTGCACTACTCATAAAGAAATAATGTAAAATATTTTTAATTGCCTCTACAGTAATTCCTGCTGCTGGCCCAAAAACGATGGCTGCAATTAAAGCTGGCACTTCACTAAAATCGATTTTCAAATACGGTGGTATTCCTGGCAGTGGAAAATCAAGCATCATTAAAATAAATGATATACTGCTTAACACCCCTACTGTAACTAATTTTCTAACGTTGTTCTGTCTTCCCATGTTCCTCTCTCCTTTTCGTCTTTCAGTCCACCCCACGAAAAGCGGAAAGGTTCTTTTCGATACCAACAATAAACCCCCATGCAAGAGGCATGAGGGTTTTGAATGAAAGGTATACTTAATAAGCTGCACTTAAGGGTATTCTTGATACTTGCCAGTTCCTTTTTGATCACATAACAAATAAAGCTTACAAAAAGGTATGGACAACCTTAAGACGTAGCTAGAACCTCCATCTTCTCCCATCCAGACTATACTGTCGGCTCTGGAATCACACCAGATCCTGCTATTATGAATAGCTCGCGGGCTTAGAGCTTGAATATGTTAAAAAAATCACTCATCACCGCCGGTCGGGAATTTCACCCAGCCCCGAAGATAGACCTATTAAATTTTTTATACACCAATTATTATACCTCATATGACCTTATTTGTGAATCATAAAATCTTTAATTCAAACATTTCAGTTTAGTAATAAATCTACGTATTATAAAAAGCTCTATGTGTACTCTATATTAGTTCCTTGCATGTGAAAATAAAGCTTTGTTTAATAAAACGCTTTCAATTTTTTGACTATTTCTTATTCCATTGACATGGGTACTTTATTATGGTAAATTATCAGAAATTTATACACATTCCAGAACTTTAGGAGGATTCTTACATGTATCGCATTCTTGTTTCTGACAAAATGAGTGAAGAGGGGTTAGCCCCATTATTGCAGTCAAATGATGTGGAGATTGTTCAAAAGAAAGCTAGTGAAGTTGAAAATGAATTACATGAATTTGATGGATTGTTAGTTCGAAGTGGTACACAGGTTACGAACGACCTATTAGCAAAAATGGACAACTTAAAAATCGTTGCCCGTGCAGGTGTTGGAGTAGACAATATTGATATAGATGCTGCGACAAAACATGGTGTCGTTGTTATTAATGCTCCAGATGGTAATACTATTTCTACTGCTGAGCATACATTTGCTATGATGGCATCATTAATGAGACATATCCCTCAAGCAAATGCAACAGTCAAATCTGGGGAGTGGAATCGATCCTCTTATGTTGGAACAGAATTGTACGGTAAAAATCTAGGAATCGTTGGTTTAGGTCGAATAGGGAGTGAACTCGCTAAACGAGCGAAAGCTTTTGGAATGACAGTTCAAGTATTTGATCCGTTTTTAACGAAGGCACGTGCCGAAAAAATGGGTGTTATATCATCTTCTCTCGACGAATTATTACGAACAGCTGATATTATAACAGTGCATACGCCTCTAACAAAGGAAACCAAGGATCTCCTTAATACAGAAAATTTGTCTAAAACAAAGAAAGGTGTGTACCTTATTAATTGTGCGAGAGGCGGAATCATTAATGAAAACGACCTTGTACAATTTATAAAAGATGGCCATGTAGCAGGTGCTGCACTTGATGTTTATGAGGTCGAACCACCGACCAACCCTCAGCTAATACAACTAGAGCAAGTAATAACAACTCCACACTTAGGTGCTTCAACGAAAGAGGCACAATTGAACGTAGCAGCTCAAGTTGCAAAAGAAGTTGTTCAATATTTACAAGGACAACCTGTATCATCTTCTATTAATCTACCAACACTTTCAAAAGACGTATTTGACAAAATTAAACCTTTTTATGAATTGGCGAAAAAAATGGGAACGATATTATCGCAATGTATGCATGA
Organism: Nanhaiella sioensis; assembly: GCF_046557775.1. Taxonomy (NCBI): domain Bacteria; kingdom Bacillati; phylum Bacillota; class Bacilli; order Caryophanales; family Bacillaceae; genus Nanhaiella; species Nanhaiella sioensis. The sequence continues at coordinate 3,651,346 of NZ_JBKAEG010000001.1, read as the reverse complement.
GCCTGTAAAAGAAATTTCAGTTGCCTATTCAGGTAGTGTTGCAGACTTAGAAACAGATTTTATTACTAAAAGTTTATTATCTGGATTTTTCAAACCAAGAGTTGATTCCACTGTTAACGAAGTTAATGCGTCAATGATTGCTAAAGAACGGAGTATTACTGTTGGTGAAAAGCTGATTTCTGATACAAATGGTTACTCAAATAGTATAACTGTAACCGTTCATGGTGAAGATAAGTCATTTGAAATTAAAGGTACGAATATAAAAGATTACGGTCCAAGGATCGTTAGCTTAAATCGTTTTGTAATCGATTTTCATCCTGTTGGAAATCTAGTATATATACAACACACAGACAAACCAGGTGTCATTGGTAGAGTTGGTAAAATATTAGGTGACCTTGAAATCAATATTGCAACTATGCAAGTTGGTAGAAAAGAGGTTGGTGGAGAAGCGATAATGATGCTATCATTTGATAAACCGCTTGATGAAGAAATGATAGCTACACTAGCTACTCTTGATGATATCGTTTCTATAAGAAAAATAGATCTGTAATGTTATAGATGATAGAAGGAGCATACGCTCCTTCTTTTTTTGAGGACCTGATCTCACTCGTGAAACACGTTATCGCAACAACGATTAATCGCCTAGTGGTACTTCTTTTCGCTGACCTTTTTGAAAGGTTGTAAGTGTTTTATATCCAACATCTCTTGCTAATTTGATAGCCTGATCAAAATCTCGCCCAACATCTTCAGGTACATGAGCGTCCGATGAAAGTACAATTGGAATTTTTTTATCAAAACACATAGTTAATAAGCGTGGGTCAGGATATAATTCCCCAACAGGCTTACGAAGACCCGCTGTACTAATTTCCACACATGTTTTAGAATTGGCTAAAGCCGATGTAGCACGATCATATTGTTCAAGTAGAAACTCTTCATCAGTAGGTACGTATTTGAAAATTTTTACTAAGTCTAAATGACCGACGATATCAAATAAATTTGACTGTGCTAACGTCACAACTTGATCAAAGTATTTACGGTATGTATCATATAAATCTCTTCTGTCCCATTCTTTGCGATATTCAGCCAAATCAATACCGAAATCACCTACCCAATGAATCGAACCAATTACGTAGTCAAAATCATAGCTTTGTATAAAAGCTTCCATTTCTTTATGCTTGTTAGGTGTATAATCCATTTCAATAGACATTTTCACATCAATTCCATCATTCCACGCATCATGAAATAGCTTAACATAATCATCCATATCATAGTAACGGCGCTCATCAACCCAAGGATTACTCAAAATATCTTTTGTTTGATAGAAGTGATAAGCGTGCTCTGAAATACCAAAATGTTCAATCTTTTTCTTAGCTGCTTCATCCGTAAATTGCTTTAAATAATCGATCGTTAATGTACCTTTTTCTAAATGATTATGATAATCTGTAAGCATGTGACTGTTCCTCCCGCATGTTTTTTCTCATTATATCCTGTCAATGAGCGCGGGACAACAATAACATTATTAGTATAAACGCATTGCGAAAACTTTGTTGCTGTTGTCAATATATTTTAACGACTTTGAGAGATATAATGCACCATTAACTTAACGAGGAAAAAAGATTCCTGTTTATTTTTCCATACTAAAACAGTCTTAGGATATAAACCGTTATCTTCCTGAAACGACTAACACTTGTGATGGATAAATGACATCCTTCGTAAGTTGATTTGACTTCTTAATTTCGTCAACTGTCACATTTAACTTAGCTGCTATTGCTGGTAAGGAATCGCCCTCTTTTACAACATACACTTCTTCACTATTAGGATATAGTACGATCTCTTGGCCAACATGAATGATATCCGATTGTAAATTATTCCATTGTTTAATAGAATTAATCGCAACTTCATGTTCTAAAGCAATTTTCCAAAGAGAATCATTTTCTTCAACTTTCACAGTAATCTTCTTATCAGGTTTAGGCACATCTTCATAATTTAGTAGCTGGTTTCCAATAATTATTTCAGAAGACAGCTCACCATTTTCAACATCAATTGTTTGCCATTCAATGATTTCATTATTAAATTCCATTTCGGTTATTAACCGCTTATAATTACTAGCTATTGCTTCATTAGACAGCCTTTTATTTTGCTGTTGAGGAGATTTTAATACAGATAAGGGGTCAATTGCATTTGTCTTAGCATAATTCCATTCTCCGACGTGTATTTCAAAATGTAAATGTGGGCCTGTTGAACGACCTGTACTTCCAAGTTCGCCTATCTGTTGCCCAGTTTTCACTTCTTCTCCTTCAACAACATAACGATTTTTCATATGTGCATAAACGGTCTCAATACCGTTATTATGTTTGATAAACACAACATTTCCATATGTATTAGAATAATATGATTTCAGAACAGTACCACTAGCAGCAGCCATAATAGGACTCCCACTTTGGCCAGATATATCTAAACCTTTATGTCTGCCATTCCGAGCAGTAAAATTATCTGTTAGCTCACCTTCAGCAGGCCAAACCCAATTTTTTGTAAGTTCTTCTATTGACAACCCTTCAGCTTTTGCAATTCTCCCTCCTACAAATAATAACCCTATACAGAAAGCTATCATTAAGACAACGAATAAGCGTCTAAAAAAATCTAACATTTTTGTTAGCCTCCCCATTAATATATCGTTATCTTATATATGAGGACTTGGACAAAAATAGAACAAAAAGAGAGATGAAAAAACATCCCTCAATCTTCTAAATCCATTAAATTAGGTGCCACTGGTACTCGATTTTTTGCTAACAATTCTACATTACCTATTGAAGAAATATTTGCTCCAGGAAATGAAACAGTTTGAATATCAAATTCACGTGCAGTTAACATCATTGCATCAATCATTATTCTATACTGCTCGGAATCACTTAGTGCCGTTGTTTTTGAAAATTCAATATTAACATGAGTTCCATCACCACTAGACTCAACAGCTACAATTTCTACACCTTCAGGTATAGAAGGTTTAAGATTATACTGCTTATTCACTACAGTCATACTTATCAATGCTTCTTTTAAGCTACTAAACGATTCTTCAGTAGGAGTTAAAAATGTCGGGTATTGTTCATTTGCTTGGTATAGAAGATATGCTTTCTTGTTTACCTTCTTAATCTCGCTGACAGCTCCCATATCTGTATGACCAAATTCAACATCTTGCCCCTCTGACATGAATTTGGCGGATTCGATACCCATCCATCTAAATGTTTCAGAGACACTTTTGCTTAATATAGTTTCTTCAGACGTTCCCGTATCTTGTACTTGATCTAGTTGTGGAATATCAACAATAATCGTTTTTCCTACTTCATTATCATCATTCACTTCAATTATAGAGTAGTCGTTAAGAGCAAACTCTGATAACCCCCACTCTTCAACTGGTAATTGTAATTTCATACTTTCCATTAATTCAATACTTGATTGATTCGTATTATCACTTAAATAACTAATTGGAATAACATTTTGCATATTCTTATCAGGAATGGCAAAGGTAACGAGTGTTTTATCATTTAATTGCTCTTCAGTCACTACAAAACGACTATTTTCAATCTTTGGTGAAATGATATTAGTTTCATTCGCTATCGATTTTTCACTTGCCTCTTCAACACTTTTTACTTCTCCTGATTTCTTCGCCTCAGACACGCTATCTCGAAGTTCTCCAGTAGTAGCTTCTTGTATTTGTTCATTTGCTATAGATTTATCAGTGCTCTCCTCGGTAGCCTGATTATTAAAGTCATTCATTATTGGTTGCAGCAGTATAAAAACAATAATCATAGCAGCAGCTGTTGCAAAGCTAGGTAAAATCCACATTACCTTCCTTTTGTTATTTACAGATGAGGATACTTGGTTATATATGGATAACGGATCACGATCGTCCTTAATTGAAGGCATCTTCCTAAGTATTTCTTCAATCCGTTCTTCATTCAACTGTGATTTTTTCATGTATGTTACCCTCCTTATCTGCATACTCCAACATATATCGTTTTAACACTTTTAGCGCACGATGTTGAGTTGTTTTCACTTTACTCTCTGTCCAATTTAACGCCCCTGCGGTTTCGGAGATAGATAACGACTGCAAGTACCTCATGACAATCACAAGTCGCTGATCGACAGTACATTTGTCAAGGCACTTGTACATCAGCTGAATCTCCTCATTTTGAACTGCAATTTCTTCCGGAAGAGGTGTTTGATCTCTTACTGGTTGTTTATGCCAATCAAAAGAGTCTATAATCTTTTGCTTCCAGCCCTTTTGTTTACGAAAATAATCGATCGCAACATGTCTTGCAATTGAAAACAACCAAGTTTTTTCACTACTGTTTCCTTCAAATTGGTCCGATGATTTCAACACTTTTATATAAACCTCTTGAACAAGATCTTCAGCTTGTTCCTTGTTGCGCACCATATAAAACAAAAATTGAAAAATATCTTGATGATATTTCTCATAGAAGTTCTGGAAAACGGTGTTCATCTCTTTCCCCCCGTTTCAATGTATTTGACGTAACTTTCACTTAAAAAGTTACAACCAAATTATATTACAATTATTAAAAATACCTGTCTTTGATAACTACACTAATCATTTTAACAAAAAGGAAGAATTTTTGAAGTAAATTCTTCCTTTAATGGTATTTGCTATTTATCTTCTTTCTTTACATCTCTTATCTTTCTTTCTTTAAAAACAATCGCGCTTCGTTCATACTCTACATCTTTCACTCCGTCACGAGCATTAATTACACGTGCAATTGCAAAAAAATAATCAGAGAGTCGATTAATATATTTTAAAACATTATCATTGATTTCATCTTGCTTTTGTAACGTCACAATCTTTCTTTCAGCTCTCCGGGCAACTGTTCTAGCAATATGAATGGCTGCAGATGGTGCTGACCCTCCTGGTAATATGAACCTTTCTAGTGTAGGGGCCTCCTTAATATATTCATCAATTCGAGTCTCCAAAAATTCAACAATGTCATACTGTACCTTATAAGCCCGCTTATTGTTAACTACAGCTAAATCTCCACCACAATCAAACAGTTCGTGCTGAATTTTCTCTAATTCACTATATATATCAGCGAATGTTTCTTCCTTAAGTAAAGTCATAGCTTGTCCGACAAAGGAATTCAACTCATCTACTGTTCCGTATGCATCTACTCTAATATGATCTTTATCCACTCTACCACCAATTATACTTGTTTGTCCTTTATCACCTGATCGTGTATATAGCTTCAAAGTAATCTACTCCTCTTTATTTTATTCTTTCACTTATACCACACCAAATTCTATCAACTCTAATAGATTGTTGCACAATATCTTGATAACACCAACCTACAATATCTCGCCATAGACGTTCTGTTTTTTCAATTGGCACAAGACCTTGAGTAATATCTGTACCGATAAGGATAACTAGATTTTCTTCAGACTCATTCTCCCAATCTAACCATTGAGTAATTTTCTCCTGCCAGAAACTACGCAGCTGATGATCTACACAATGATCGATGGATTTTTTTATTAGCGCTTCTACTCCTTCGATAACTACGATCGAAAAACCTTTTTTTATTTCACTTGTCTCGTCATCATATCCACATATCCAGTAACAGCTTTCTTTATTTAGTAACTGATATGTTTCCACTACCCATTTCCGTTTTCCTTGGAAGGCACCTCCACATACAAAATGCATTGTACTTCCCCCTCATTCGATTATAATATGTAGTAAGAAGCATAAAGCCAACAAATGAGCCATAACACCGTTTCTGTCCCTTCAACAAAGGCACCTAATGTATCTCCTGTCATGCCCCCAAAATGCTTCACAATAAAAGCTCTTCCTCTAAAAAAAAGAAAGAAAGATGCGAGCATTAATATTACTGTAAATAGCAATGAGGTTAAATGAGTGAAGAAGTATAGTAGTACTAAAACCAAGATAACAGTAGCATAAACATAATACTTATCAGCTGATGTTAGATGCTTTTTAAATGCAGCCGCCATTCCTTCGTGTTTTGCAAGTGGTGTTGTAACAAGCAAATACACCATAAACGTTCTAGATAAGATGGGTATAACTAGTAAAGCGATAGTTATGATAGAGGAACCCATAGATTCAAAGATGAATAAATAACGAAAGCCAAATAAGAATAACAATGAGATCACAGCAAAAGCACCAACTCTAGCGTCACTCATGATCTCTAGTCTACGATCTTTATCTTTATACGAAAAAAATGCATCACTACAATCCATCCATCCATCAACATGTAGTCCACCAGAAAATAAAACTGAGAAAAACATAAGAAATAATGCCATCATCGCGTTTGATATCGGAAAGTAATTAAGGAATAACGTATGTATACTTGCTAGTAAAATACCTAAAATAAGACCAATAAGGGGAATAAATCGGACACACCATCTTCCACTTTTTGAATCCCATTGTATGTTTTTTTGAAAAGGAATAGTCGTAAAAAATTGAATTGCTAATAAAAAGCCATTGATGATTCTCAACGTAATTCCCTCATCTCATTTTTACTCTTCATTAATTGAGGAATGCCAAATTGAACAAAATAAGCTTCGTCACACGCTTGAACGATTGCTTGGTGAAGGTTACCAAGCACATACATATACATATAGGACCCCTTATCTGAAGCTACCCCACTTGAAAATAATTCATTGGATACAATGACAATATGTTTACATTTTTCATTTAACATATAGAACGTGCTTAAAAGCTGTTGTATTAATTTCTTACCATATTCTTCACTCGTCCAATTATACCCTTCTCTAAACAATTCATTTGCTACTAAAATCGTCAAACAGTCAATTAAAATAAGATTGCTACTTGAAAAATTAGAAATAAGCTTTTTTATATCGTATGGTTGTTCCCAAAGTATCCAATCGCGGTTTAAAGCTATTCGATCTTGTTTATGTCTGCTAATTCGTTCAATCATTTCTGCATCCACAGCTTTTGACGTAGCAATATAATGAACTTGTTCTGAATCATCAGCTAATCCTTCAACTACTTTCTCAGCAAAACTGCTTTTACCGCTTCTCACACCCCCAGAGACAAATATCATCATTTGTTCTTCCACCTCTTTAAAACTTCAAGCAGAAAGTCGTTCTCTTCTGTTGTCCGTATAGCTAATCTTATATACATACCATCAAGCCCTGAAAAGTTGTACGTGTGTCTAGGTACAATCCCTTGCCTCAATAAATAGATTAGCAGATCTTGTTGATTATTATATACGGGGTCTTTCAGCAAATAATAATTTACAGTGGAAGGAGAAACATAATAATGAAGCTGTGCTAGGTGTTGGAATACTCTCCTTCTCTCTTCATCAACCAATTGTTTTGTCTTAGTAACATGAGCTTTATCACTTATGCATAACACACCTAAATGTTGAGCGACCCCGTTTACACTCCATGGTGGCTGTAGCGTCTTTAAACGTTCTATTATATTTTCACATGCAACCACATAGCCTAATCGGATCCCTGCTAGATGGTACATTTTAGTCAGTGAGCGTAAAATAATAATATGACTGTATTCGTTGATATACTTGATCATTGAAATTGAAGTTTCACAAAAATCGTAAAACGCCTCATCGAAAATGACTGTTGTATGATGTATCCTTGCATAATCAATAATGTCGAGTAGTATAGCCTCATCTATTATAGTACCTGTAGGATTATTCGGATTGCAAAGAAACATCACATCAACTTCTCTTATGAGAGCTTTAAGACGCTTAATTTGAGGTTGCCAGTTATTAAATTCATTTAATAGAATCGATTGAATTTGACATGAATAAGCGGTACAAGCAGTTCGATATTCTGAAAAAGTTGGCTCTAGTAATCCTACCTTCTTCCCAGCAAACAGTTGGGATAATAAATAAATACATTGGGATCCACCGTTCCCGACAAATAGTTTTGAAGCTGGAATATTCTCACTGTGGGAAATAGCCGAATATAGTTCACTTGACTCAATATCTGGGTATTCAGTGACAAAGTGGAAGCTCTTGTTGAATTCATTTTTTAAGGCGATAGGAGCTCCTAAAGGATTAGTGTTAACACTAAAATCTATTATGCTTTTTGGAGGTACGATATTAAATGCCTCGTACAGTTTGTTAGGGTTAGCGCCATGTGATGGTACTCTCAATGAACATCCCTCCTAGAACATAGAAAATAGTACACGCAATAACAGTTCTGATCATCACTTGATTTGCCTTATCTATATGCTTTACAGTCAGTGTAACGATGGGGTCACCCATTGTCGCTCTATTTGATGCCACACCCTTATAATAGTTAATTCCTCCTAACTGAACACTTAATATCGAAGCCATCGCCGCTTCTAGCCAACCACTGTTAGGACTGGGATGTTTGCTAGCATCACGAAATAAGAGTTTCATACATTCCTTTAATGATTGCTTTGCCAATGCTACATTAGCAACAACCATTAATATTCCAGAAATTCGACTAGGCACAAAATTTAATAAATCATCAAATTTCGCTGCCGCCCAACCAAATTCTCGATAGGTTTCATTTTTATAGCCAAGCATTGAGTCACACGTATTTGCTGCTCGATACATTACAGCTAAAGGGCCACCTCCAAGTATTGCGAAAAATAAAGGGGCTGTAATTCCATCACTCGTATTTTCAGCTACAGTCTCTACGACCCCACGAACAATTTCTGATTCTTCAAGATGAATCGTATCTCTTCCAACAATCCAGCTTAATTTCTCTCGAGCTAAACCTAGATTTTTATCAACTAAAGGTAGCTTAACTTCAACGGCGGCTTCCTTTAAACTTTTCGTTGCAATTGTTGTGAAGATAAAAAGTGCCTCAACAAGCATGCCAATGACCCAATGTAACGAATATAGGTAAAATATAACTGCCGCAGAAATGACTGTTGCAAAACCACAAACAACTATGACTGTTATTACCCCTTTGCTTTTTCTAAATTTACCTTCATTAAGCGCATGATCACACTTCCTAATCATCCAGCCAAAACCTCTAACTGGATGGGGAAGCCACTTTGGATCTCCTATTACAAAATCTAAACCGAGAGCAATAATAATTGCACAGATATGCTCTATCATTCATGACCACTTCTTCTTGTTTTATTATTTTGAATAGCTTTCCTTGTCGCTTCATACACAGTATGCCCTATCGCTTTACCCACTTGAGTAATAGATCCTGCATATTCTATAAGCTCTTTCGTCTGAGATGCTGCAATGACAATACTATCTGTCGAGGTTCCACTTGCTATAGTTGCTGACAATGGGTCTATTATATGTTCATCATGGAGCGCTTTTGTCTTTGCTTCAGTAGCTATCATTATTGCTTGTACAAACGCGGCTTCCGTAAGTCTTCCATCAACAAAAATCATCATATTAATCGTCCCTGGATAAACCACTTCTTCTTCCCTATACATTGCTCTACTCACATCAACTGCATTTGAGGTACCTGCGGTTATGACTGTAAATATGCTAAGATTGTTAACATTAAGCACTTCCGTAGCTACATCTTCTAATGTTGCTGCAGTCATCATACCGATACAATCAGGACTATTCATACTATGGCTTTGAAGAAATGACGTCATATCTTGTCTTGGACTATTACAATTATAATTTTTGTGGACGTGACGGTTTACAAAGGTGCTTTTCCAACCGATTCCATCACCAATTATTGAAGAAGAGAGTGTTTTAAATGGTTGTTTAGTCTGAATAACAATCATTTCTTTAGTTAAGTGCATTGATATTTGTGACATTAACCCATTTTCTTGCGGTAAAGTAGGTAATTTAGGGACGAGTGATATTAGTGTTTTCGGTACTGTAGAGTGCTCACCTACTGTTAATTGTGTTCGGTATACGTTCGTTAAATCTTTTTCATTCAATACTTTATTAGGTGCGTCCATTGCAATCATTTTTCCATTATTAAGCAGCAGAATTTTATCACAATAAAAACTTGCTAGATTCAGGTCGTGAAAAATAGCAATGACAGTTAAGTCTGATGTCTCAGACCATTGTGATAAAGAATCTAGCAAATGTATTTGATACGATATATCTAGATGATTAGTCGGCTCATCCAACATGAGTATTTCAGGCTCTTGTGCTAATGCACGGGACAAGAACACTCTTTGACGCTCTCCACCACTTAGAGTCGCTAAGCTCATTTCCTCCATCCCTGTTAAACCAGTTAGTTGAATTGACTTTTTTACAACGTTCTCATCTTCATCGGTCCACTGAGGAAATAACCCTGTTTGGTGAGCATATCGGCCTAATTTAACTGTTTCCTGAACGGAATAATTAAATGAAGCTTCAATTGTTTGAGGTAAAACAGCAATGATTTTCGCTAGTTTTTTTTGCTCATATTTTGTTATCGACTGGCCTTTTATCCTTATATCACCTGTATTAGCATGTAACATTCCACTAATTAATTTTAATAATGTTGTTTTACCACTGCCATTAGGCCCAACTATACCTATAATTTCTCCTTTTTTAACAGTGAAGTTAATATCATCCAGCACCTTTTTTTGATTATAATGATAACTAGCTTCCGTTACATTAATCATGACAATATCATCCTCTTCGATTCGATATAAAAATATAAGCAAACACAGGTGCACCAATTAAGGCAGTAATGACTCCTATTGGTAGTTCACGTGGAGTAATAATTGTTCTAGCGATTAAATCAGCAATAACTAAAAATGCCCCCCCATTAAGCATTGATAATGGTAATAGACGAACATGGTTGGGGCCCCATAAAAGCCTTGTTATGTGAGGAATAACTAAACCTACAAAACCGATTGTTCCTGACACAGCAACAGCTGCACCTGTTAATAATGAAGAAGCTGCCAAAATGGTCATTTTTCGTTTTGCCACATTAACCCCTAAAACTTTAGCTGACTCTTCACCAAATGAAAATGCATTTAACTCTCTTCCATTACCGAGTAGTAATACAATGCCTACCATGTAAAAAGGTAGAATAATTTTAATATAATCCCAACCCCTCATCGCTACACTACCTAATAACCAGTTAATGATCTGTCTTAATTCTTCACCCGTAAGTGCAATCATTAAAGAAATAATAGACCCTAAAAATGAGCTAAATATAATCCCAGTTAAAATAATCGTTTCCACAGACATGGATTTCTCAACTGCTCTGGCAAACACTAATACGAGTATGAGGGACAGAAACGCAAAAGAAATACTAAATATAGGTAAAGTAAATTTCCCTATAAAAGGGATATGTATACCAAAAAAAAGCACAATTACTGCTCCAACTGATGCTCCAGAAGATACTCCAAGTGTATAAGGGTCTGCTAATGGGTTTTTTAACAACCCTTGAAATGCAGCCCCTGCAATCGCTAGAGAAGATCCGACAATAAAAGCTAGAATCACTCGGGGTAAGCGAATCGCCATTATAATATTTACTACTGTTGTATCAATCGTCTCTATTGATCCTAAATGAAAAACTCTATAAAAGATCACGTTTAAAATAGTAGAAAAGGGGATCGATAACGTCCCTATCGAAACCCCTAACAAAATTGAAAATATAACAAAACATACAGTAATAATATATGGTAGAGAACGGTTTTTATTGATAAATGTCAGGATAGACAGCTTTTGCAAGTTCTTCTACTCCTTCAATTAAACGTGGACCAGAACGTGTTACTAAATTAGAGTTAATATCAAAAACCAGTTTGTTTTTTACAGCTGGTACTTCTTGCCATGCATCACGCGCTAATACTTGATCAACTGCATTATCGACATAATACCCATATGTAATAACAATAACATCTGGCTTAAGCAATACCGCATCTTCCTCTGTAAATTGTGGCCAACCTTCTTGATCGCCTGCTGCATTTTTTGCTCCAATCGCTTCAAGCATTTCATGCATGAAGGTACCTTTTCCCGTCGTAAATAGATCTGGAGCTTGGGATATTTCTATCCAAACTACCTTTTGATCAGCTTCTTTAATTTCTGCTGACTTCTCTTTAATCAGATTCAATTTTTCTGTCATATCACTTATGATCTTGTCTGCATTTTCTTCTGTTCCAGTGACAACACCAATCATTTTAATAGAGTCATAAACTGCTTTAAATGATGTTGCATTGTTAACAACGACCACGTTTATACCAGCATCTCGTAGTTGTTGAAGACCTTCAGTAGAGCTATGCGCACTTGAGGCATGGGCAAGAACGACGTCTGGGTTTAATGAAATCACCTTTTCAACATTAAATTCTGTTCCACCAACCCTTGCTATATCGGCTACTTCTGGTGGATAATCAGCCCAATCACCTACACCAACCATTTTATCACCTAAACCTAACGCAAAAGCTATTTCTGTATTACTTGGTATTAACGACACTATTGCTTGTGGCTCTTCTTCTATTGTCACGTCATTACCTAATCCATCCGTAATTGTTACTGGAAAGCTAGACTCTGCTTTATCATCAACTTTAGTTTCCTGTTCTACATTTGTAGAAGCTTCATTATTTTTAACCTCTGTTTGACCACAACCTACTAATAAAATGAATGATAAAATAACGATAAAGACAGTAGGGAAGTACTTTTTAATGTTTAACATCTTTTTTCTCCTTCTTTTTTAATATGGCAGTTTTCGTATTCATTGTTGTTTTTCGTATTAGGACAACTAGAGTTACGTGTTGTCTTTTCTTCAATACAACGATGAGAATGATTATAAACCTCTGTTGTTCAGGTAACAACAATGTTAACGAAATCAGCCTAAATAGAAATAAGCCCATCCGAATTGGATGAGCTGTTAGACGGCATCATAAATGTATTGTTACTAAAAAATACACTACTCGACCGTCTCAATACTCAATCCCCGAAGAATTGAAAACGTATATAGTGCTTGGCAGGTCTACTGACTCATGCTTCATCCTACTTTGATCCTTCCCATATGGCTAACAATAAATATGTATAATATTATTATTCCATACAGTGGTAATATCATTTCGTCCACAAATACAGTTGCGGGGGCAGTCCTAGATTCACACTAGAATTCCCTTTTAAGTCTTTATGGAATGTTTTAACATTCCCTTTATTTCCTATGTAGTATAATAGAAAAGACACCTAGCACTATTCATTTTTAGGCTGTTTACGCATTGATTATTGTTATTCATGCAAAGACGTTTAGGATAAAACTAATTGCCATAAATCCATTTCTAGCATATTTACTAACAATAGTAACACCATATACGAAATGAGCCCTTTTAAAAATTCTTTTTCATAATACCCGATTATTAATATATTGACAAGAATAATTTGACTGCTTATCAAATACTTAACATGGCACAATCGTGCATTTTATTATTGTGGTATAAAGAATGAAAATGTAGTTCCTTCATCAATTTTACTATGAACGAAGATATTTCCATTGTGCGCCTCTATCAAATTCTTAGCAATTGCTAAGCCCAGTCCAGTACCTGAACGTCCACGCGTTCGAGCTTTATCTGCTTTATAGAAGCGTTCAAAGACAAATGGTAAGTCCTCCTCAGGAATTCCTGAACCAGAGTCTTTGACGTCAATTTTCAAACCATCTTTTATAGAATCAACTTTTACAACAACAGTTCCCTGTTCATCAGTATAACGTATTGCATTATCAATCAGATTAGTTAATACTTGTTCAATCCTATCAGGATCAAACATAATTGTTTTATGTACTACGTTAATTTGCACGTCCAAGGTAATTAACTTATCCTGTGCCAACCCATGAAATTTGCGAATTATTCTTTGAATGTAAGGTTGAATATCTATCTCTTCTAAATGCAAATTTAAGTGACCAGCTTCCATTCTAGCTAAATCCAATAGCTCATTCACTAGCCTACCCATACGTAAAGATTCATCATATATTACTTTTGCGATATCTTTCTTTTCTTGATCGCTACTAGCAATATCATCAATGATCGCTTCACTATATCCTTGTAACATAGAAATTGGTGTTCTTAATTCATGGGACACATTCGCAATAAAATCTTCTCGTAGCTTGTCTAACCTTCGTTCTTCAGTCATATCTCGAAGTACTGCGACAGCTCCTCTGACAAATTTATTATCATATAACGGGCTCATAACGATAACCCAATTCCTACCTTGTAATGTGATTTCTATCGTCTGTTCTTTCTCAAAAGAAACAACTTGTTTAAACAATTCTCGAACCTCTGATGGTAGCTCTTCTGTTGGCTTCTCTAAATTGCCTTGTTCGTAATACCATGCTTGCAAAAATTGCTCAGAAGGTGGGTTTGAAACTAAGATCGAGCCATCTTTATTAAAAGTAATTACACCATCAACCATACTGCTTAAAATACTAGATAACTGCTCTTTTTCTTGACTTAACGCGTTCATATTATACTTTAATTGTCGCTCCATTTGATTAAAAGCAGTAGCTAAATCACCAATTTCATCATTTGTCAAAATCGGTACCTTCGTATCAAATTTCCCCTTTGCCACTTCGAACGCTGCTTCTCTCATTTTAAGCAGTGGAGAAGTTATTCTAGTTGACAAGAAAAAAGCAAATATGGTCGTTAATACAATTGCGACTCCCGCAGCTAAAAGTATTAGTTTAGTTGTTTGATGTGATGTCTCTTCAACAGCCCTTAATGACTGATATATAATTACTGCGCCATTTTCTTCGTTAGAAACTTTTAAAGGTGCAGCAACTAAAAACAATTGGCTGTTTTTATCAACTGGAGCTGTGATTTCATGTAAGTATTTCTTTTCGCTTATTACTTCCCTGTTCGTAAACACCCTGGCTAGTTGTTTATCATTAAAGATCGATGATATTGGTAGGTTTTCTAGTACATTACTATCAGGTGAATACCAATAATTATCTTTATCATATACAATAATGACTTTCGTCATCTCATCAATTAATTCCCATGAAATATTCCGTGCTAATTGTTTATCATCATATTCTTCCATGATCGAGGCTATTTTGGTCGCTGTTTTTGTTAAATCATTCTTTGCCTCATTGACATGATAATTTTCAAAAAACTGGAGTAAAAGGACGGTTAGAATTGATAATACGAATGAAACTAATAGCAAAATAGTAAACCATAATTTCCCTACTACACTTCGCCAAAGTTTCATTCATTGGTTACCTCAAACTTGTAACCCACACCCCAAACAGTTACGATCATTTTTGCTGCTTCTTCAGAAACACGATTCAGTTTTTCACGTAGACGTTTTACGTGTGTATCAACAGTACGTAAGTCACCAAAAAACTCATAGTGCCAAACTTCTTTTAATAATTGCTCTCTATCAAACACTTTATCAGGAGCCTTGGCAAGAAAATAAAGAAGCTCATACTCCTTAGGTGTAAGACTGACCTCTTTCCCATCCGCAGATACACGATGTGCATCATTATCAATTGATAAATGAGGGAATACAATTACATCTTTTGTAGTTGTTTCAGTTTGTAAATAAGAAGTCGGTGAAGACCTTCTTAACAATGCTTTGACTCTAAGTACAACCTCTCTCGGGCTAAATGGTTTAACGATATAATCATCTGTCCCAACTTCAAACCCTTGGACACGATTCACTTCTTCACCTTTTGCAGTTAGCATAATTGTAGGTGTCGCCTTTTTTTCTCTAAGCTCTCTACATACTTCAATGCCATCCTTACCAGGCATCATTAAATCTAAAAGAATGAGGTCATAGTCATTTTCAAGAGCTTTAAGTAAACCATCATTACCGTTGTCTGCTTCTTCAATTACGTAATCTTCACGCTCCAAATACATCCTTAATAGTCGTCGAATTCGTTCTTCATCATCAACAACTAATATCTTAATTTCTCTTTCCATATGTCTCGTCCTCCTCAGACAATGTTAATAGTTGAAATTGTTAACGTATAGGTTTATGCGTATCTGTCTTTATGATTATGCGTATGAATGTAATCCTGCAATGACTAGGTTAACAGCAACTAGATTAAACATAATAATGGCAAAACCAATTACCGCTAACCATGCTGATTTTTCACCGTGCCATCCTTTAGAAAGTCTTAAATGTAAAAAGGCTGCATAAAAGAGCCAAGTAATAAGCGCCCATACCTCTTTTGGATCCCATCCCCAAAAACGATTCCATGCTATTTGCGCCCAAATCATCGCAAAGATTAGCCCGCCTAATGTGAATATTGGAAACCCAATCGTTACTGCACGGTAACCTATCTCATCCACTAGATCTAAATTAACATTTTTCACAATAGGCTGCAATGCAGCTCCAATTCTTTTCCTGAGTATTAACCTCAGCATGCCGTATATAATTAATCCTGTAATTAATGATAATAGTAAAGTATTTAATTTTTGTGCATCGATAACGGCAGGCATACTTATTAGTGGCTCAAAGCGTCCAGCTGTAAGAAGCTCCCCTTGATATGGTCCAACTAAAGCTGGAAGTTGATAAGTAACTTCAAGTGGCTGTTCACTCTTGTCAACATATGAGAATGTCGCTTCATAATCTAAAACCTTAAACCCACTAGTAATGGTAATAAAACCTATTGTGCTTACTAAACTATACAATATTAATTCAAGCCAAAACGTCCGTTTACTTTTCTTCGATTGATCTACTGATCTAACTAAATAAATTAACCCAGCAGCAAAACTTACTGCAAGAATTGCTTGACCTGCTGATACAGTAATAACATGTATGTATAACCAGTCACTTTGTAACGCAGGTATTAAAGGAGAAATGTCAGTTGGAAACATACTAGCATATGCAATAACTAGCATAGCTATTGGGAGTGTAAACAAACCGAGTACACTAGTTTTATAAATAATATATATAAAAATGAATGCACCGACTAACATCATTCCAAAAAACGTAGTAAATTCAAATAAGTTACTGACTGGCGCATGTCCAGCTACAATCCACCTCAAAATAAAATAGCCAAGCTGTGACACAAACCCTAAGATCGTAATAATAATCCCAATTTGTGCCCAAAGGTTTTTTTTATTATCACTGCGTTTGTTGCCTATCGTCCCTCCAAAAAAAACTGTTGCAATTAAATATAGTAAAAAAGCAATATATAGTAAATTACTACTTAATTCTGCCATATTAATCCCCCTTTGCCTGCTTCTTACGATCTTCAACTTGATCAACTGGCATCACGAGCTGAGTACCCTCGATAATTGATGTAATGTCCTTTTTCAAACTAAACCAATTTTTATTCGTATGTCCTGCAATATAAATCAAATCCCCTTCACGCTTGAACCAAATCCGACGATGATTCCAGTACATCCCTTGGATAACACCGATCATAAATATTGCTCCACCTATGGCTATAATAGCTAATGAAAAATCACGCCTTACAGTTAACCCTGAGACATTCACCGTTTCAATTCCTGAAAAAGCCATCTTATATTGATTATCCCCATTAGGCTCAATATTTTGCCTTATCGCAACAAAGCTTCTTTCACCTTCTGGAGTATCAGGTGTATACATTTCAAATACAAAAGCAGGATTATTAGGTATTTTTAATTTTGTATCAGGTTCACCATTACTATTTAAATAGTAATCAGGAAAGTATTTCAATAACTTTACTTGATAACCTTCACCTAAATCATACTCTTCCTGGGGGTTGTGAAGGTCTATCGTTAATTCACCCAGGCTTACATCCTCATTTTCTTTTTCTATTAATTTAAAGGACATTTCACGAAATTCATTTAATTTAAAGTCTGCCTGGTATAACGCATAATGGTCATATTTTAAAGGTTCGTTCACACGGATAGCAAAATCCTTGATTTTTTTTAGCTCCGGTTCCGCACCTGGAATAAAATCACCGACACGCTCATATAACGTAACATCAGTTTGATAGTTTTTTGCTAACACCCCATCGCCAATTTTCGCTAACGCATCTTCAAAAACATCTTTTTCAGAGTCTTTTTCATAGACATCTAACTTAAAGCCATGACTTTGTAAATAATATTTTCCATTCGTACCTGGGATTTCATTAGTCTCTCCATCACGCATCCATAATGACTTATCAATATACACCCCTGGTACCGATCGAACGAGTACACCTATTAAAAAAATGATGAGTCCAACATGATTTACATAAGGCCCCCACCGTGAGAACCTGCCCTTTTCAGCAAGAATATTACCATTTTCTTCACGGACATTATACCTTTTCTTTAATAGCTTCTCTCTCACGGTAGCTAACGAATTTTCACTACCTTTTAGTTGAGATTCACTATAAAGCCTTTGTCTTTTTAAAAAACTATGATGTCTTGAAATACCTTGTTTTTTTAATGCACGATATAATGGAATCACTCGATCTAAACTACAAATAACGAGAGAAATACCGATACTCCCTATTAAGATTAAATACCACCATGAGCCGTATAACTCATGAAAGCCTAATTCGTAATATAATTTTCCTGTCACCCCATACTGAGATTCATAGTATGCTGCTGGATCAGCCTTAGCTGTATTCGGTATATACATTAATTGCGGATAAATCGTTCCAAATGCTGAAGCTATTAAAGTAATAACTATTAACCAAACACCAACTTTTACAGAAGAAAAGAAATTCCATATTTTATCAATTACCGTTTTGTTATATGTTTGTGAACGCCTTGCGCTACCATCATAGCGCATATCAACTTGCTTTTGCTCTTCATTATTAACATTATCAATCTGCCTTCCACAGGACTCACATAAAACCGTTCCATGCGGATTTACGTGTCCACATTCACACTTAACGTTTTCCATTTCTCTAACTCCCTATGGCATGATGCTTTCCATGTATTGTTTAACATCACTTTCACTCATGGTTTTGTTTACAATATCAACAACTTTTCCATCTTTGTCTATTAAAAAAGTTGTTGGCAAATTCCCAACGTCATATGCATTCATCACTTGGCTGTCTTCATCAATAACAACTGGAAATGTTAATCCGTGTTTGTCGACGAATTTCTTCACGCTAAATTCAGACTCATCAATATCAACTGCAATGATTTCTACGCCTTTATCTTTAAAATATTGATATTGATTATTCATGTAGGGCATTTCAAGTTCACACGGTTTACACCATGTCCCCCAAAAATTCAAAAATACCCCTTGGCCTTTGTAATCGGACAATCGATGTGTGTTGCCTTCCAAATCTGTTAACACAAAGTCTGGCGCTTGATCTCCCTTTGCAACCGCTTCCTTTGTCATAAATATATTTGAGTATAGGGCATATCCGAGGGCCGCCAACAATACAACTAAAATGACGGTTCGCATAATTAACCGTTGCTGTTTTTTCATGATCCCAATCCCCCTCCTAGGGACGATATAAAATCCCCCTGTATCTTGCTCATTCACTTGCCTAGTATAATCCACTCCACATTATATCACTAAATAAGTTTTTCACAGTGTTTACATTTTGAATGTTGTGTGACAGATTCATAAACTTAATAAATATTTTTTTTATTACCAGTCTTCGCTACCGAGCGTAGCTGTTTTACCTCATGAGGAGAAAGCTCACGTGCATCCCCCGTATTTAACCCTTTCAAGTCTAAAAAGGCATATTTTTCACGTTTTAACTTCATTACATCATGACCGATCGCCGTTAGCATTCTCCGAACTTGTCTATTTCGACCTTCCCTAATAATAATTTGCACGATTGAAGTATTTTTCTTCTTATCAATTGACTTAACTTTCACTTTTGCCGGTAAAGTTACTCCGTCATCTAGACGAATCCCCTTCTCAAGCTTTTTCACATTTTCACGAGTAGGAATACCCTTTATTTTTGCAACATACTCTTTCTCGATCTCGTATTTAGGATGCATTAATATATTTGCAAAGTCACCATCATTTGTTAGCAACAATAACCCTGATGTATCATAATCCAAGCGTCCAATTGGATATATACGTTGTTTTAGATGAGGAAAAAAGTCTGTGACAACTTTTCTTTGTTTTTCATCTGATACACTGGAAATAACACCTCTTGGTTTATATAGTAAATAATAAACAGGTTCTTCACGCTCAATCGGAATCCCATTCACTTCAACTTTATCATGTGAGCTAACTTTCGTTCCAAGCTCCTTAACTGTGCTATTATTTACACGTACTTTTCCATCTAAAATTAATTGCTCTGCTTTTCGCCTAGAAGCAACTCCTGCTTGTGCAATTACTTTTTGTAGTCGTTCCATATTAAAATTCACCTCGATAACATCTTACTTGTTTGAACATCTTTTCACAAGTTTTCAGAATAAAAAAAATAAGGCGCTACTCTATTGAGATGCGCCTTAATTAGCAAAAATGATTGTTACAACGATGATTGCCGCGATGATGCCACATAAATCAGCAAGCAGACCAACCTTTAATGCATCGCCCATTTTCTTAATTCCTACTGCTCCAAAATATACTGTGAGCACGTATAGAGTTGTATCGGTACTTCCTTGTAACGTCGAAGCTAATCTTCCAATAAAAGAGTCTGGTCCATACGTGCCAATTAAGTCTGTGGTCATTCCTAATGCTGCAGTTCCAGAAATCGGCCTCATTATTGCGAGGGGAATAATTTCAGCTGGTACACCTATCCCTTCTAATAATGGCCTCATCATCCCTATAAAATAATCCAACGCTCCTGATGCCCGAAAAATCGATATTGATACAAGCATCCCTACTAAAAATGGAATGATTGAAAATGCAATTTTGATCCCTTCCTTACCACCTTCAACAAAAACTTCATACGTTGGGACTTTTTTTACCGTAGCAACTATTAATATAAAACAAATAAGAAAAGGGATGAACCATAAAGATACTAATGTAAGTGTGGCCATATCATTTCCCACCCCTTCTTAACCTTCTATAATAAAAATAGCGGTCAATTAAAATTGCACAAATAGTTGAAAAGAAGGTGGCAATTAAGGTTGTCCCGACAATTTCAGTTGGTTTTGAAGATTCATAAGTGATTCGTATAGCAATAATGGTAGTTGGAATTAGCGTAAGGCTAGATGTATTAATTGCTAAAAAAGTTATCATTGAACGGCTAGCTACATCTTTATCACCGTTTAGCTTTTTTAACTGTTCCATTGCTTTTATCCCCATCGGGGTGGCGGCATTGCCTAGACCAAACATATTTGCCATCATATTTGATAATATGTAACCCATAGCGGGGTGATCAGCAGGCACTTCAGGAAAAAGCCTACTTACAAGTGGTTTGAATATTTTCCCCAGTTTGTCTAACATCCCTGCTTCTTGGGCAATTTTCATTAACCCTAACCAGAACACGAGAATGCTAATTAGTCCAATACAAATCGTCACCGCTTCTCTAGCACCTTTAAATATTGCTTCATTGACCTGTTCAATCGTTCCATTTAGCAATGAAAAAAGGATGCCAACGACTGTCATTAGAACCCAAATAATATTAACCATCTGAGTTTACTCCAATAATCATAGCAAACACTTGTGAAAATATTGGCCACCATGACTTTTTCGATTTTCTATTCCCATGATCATAAAAAACAGGAATTTCTTCGATCGTATCATCACTAAGGCTAATGACTACTTTACCTATAATCGTTGGAACGTCTTTATTTTTTTTCCAAGATTTTTGAGGCTTTATAAGCTGAACAGCAACATTTACTTCATTTTCTTCTTCTTTATTTAAAGGATAAAGAACATCTCTTTCCACAAATATTTTATTTTTATAAAACTCATCCTTTACCATTTCCAAATTATCCTGACCAAATATATTAATAAGATTATATTGGTCGAATCCCGTTTCAAACATACTAATATGGTCGTTCCAGTCATTCGAGTTTGAATCTAAAGTAACTGCTATAAGTTCTAAGCCATTCTTTTCAGCTGTCGTCACTAAAGTACGATTGGCTCTTTTTGTATATCCGGTTTTACCACCAGTTGTATAAGAATACATTCCGGTCACTAGCTTATGCTTGTTCTTCCATGCTTTACTTTTATATGTTGGATGGTAGAGCTTAGTCTCGAACAGTTCACGAAATGCTGTATTTTCCATTGCATATTTTGTTAATAATGCCATATCATACGCAGTTGAATAGTGATTTTCGTGATCGTCCAAGCCATGAGGGTTCGAGAACTCACTGTTTGTCATACCAATCATTGCAGCTTTTTCATTCATTAAGAAATTAAAGCCTTCCACACTACCACCAACATGTTCGGCTATTGCGACGGCTGCATCGTTTCCAGAACGAAGCATTAAGCCGTATACTAAATCTTTTAATGTTATCTGATCACCTAGCTCGAGATGTATGGACGACCCCTCAGTGTATATTGCTCTTTCACTAATATCCACTATGTCCTCAAGTTTTCCAGACTCAATAGCAATTATAGCAGTCATTATCTTTGTTATACTTGCTATTCTCATCTTTGTATGCTCATTTTTCCCATATAAGATTCTACCTGTTTCTTGTTCAATAAGAATAGCACTTTTGGCACTTACGTTATTATTCGCAACTGCAGCTTGTTGATTAACTGATAATAATAAAACAATGATTAATAGAAATGTCATACATTTTCTCATGCATACCATTAAATCCCCGTCCCTTTTTCCCGAGATTTTTCTATGAGAGGATAAAAAAAAGCCGATCCTCGTATTGAACCCGGACTAATACAAGTGTATGCAAGACAGGCTTCTATATGATTAAAAATTCGGAAAAACGCTAGTGACTCAATCCATCAATAAACGCTTAGTAATAGGTTCGAAGATGTTTTACTTTGTAATTTTTAGCTACTTACAATTAATACGGATCCCACCGTAAGGTTCTCGCATGTTCAAAACGTTCATCAATATCATGCCAATTCACTACTTTCCACCAATTATCCACATAAGTCCCACGGTCATTATGATATTGCAAATAATAAGCGTGTTCCCAAACATCTAAGACCATAATTGGTATCGTATCCCATTGAGTAAATAACTGATGTTTTTCAGTTTGTAGAATCGCTAACCTTCTCGAACGAGGTGACCATACAACGATAGCCCACCCTACACCTTCCACAGCTTTGGCTGCCGCTGTGAAATTCTGAACAAATTGTTCAAGACTACCAAAATCTAAAATAAGCTGTTTTAATAACGACCCTCGAGGACTTCCGCTACTATTCGGTGTCATATTATTCCAAAATATCGTGTGTAAATAATGTCCAGATCCATGAAAAGCCGCTTCCCTCTCCCAATGTAAAATAAGAGAGTAATCATTTGACTCCCTTGCCTTAAGAAGCATTTTTTCTGCTTTATTAAGTCCATCTACATAGCTTTGGTGATGCTTATCATGGTGTAAACGCATAATTTCTTCGG
This sequence comes from Nanhaiella sioensis, assembly GCF_046557775.1. Taxonomy (NCBI): domain Bacteria; kingdom Bacillati; phylum Bacillota; class Bacilli; order Caryophanales; family Bacillaceae; genus Nanhaiella; species Nanhaiella sioensis. The sequence goes on along the minus strand of NZ_JBKAEG010000001.1, from coordinate 3,628,066 downwards.
AAATATAAGGCTCTAAGGAATTATAGTCATATGGCAACGGTGGAAGCTTATGCTCTCCGATAGGAACACGATCATTAAACGATTGCCTACTATATTCACTTTGCGGTATGTTTGCTACTTCGCGATGTAAGACCAGCACTTGATCATGTATCTGTGTTGCTTCCTCTTTTAAAATTATTCTATCTCTATTTAGATTTTCTTGGACCTCTGAGATTACATTTTGAATCCTTTCTTGTAGACTAACATTATGAACATTACTCTTATTTAAATGGGCTAAAACATCCTTTCCCCATTGTGTAACATCACTCATATATCTTCTATAGTTATTAGTATCGTTCACACATTCACCCCTTCCTACTCCAACATATCGTATTCAAAAATAGGCTTAATGTGAAAAGTTAAATATAAAAAAGAGGTGGCAATTGCCACCTCAAGCTTATTTTGATTGAATTATTTTTGTATGATAATCAGTTTCATAATATTCTAGTTCTTCTCGAATCGTTTGAAAACCTTTTTCCAAAGATGCTAACAGTTCTTTAATAGAAGATGGGGGAACTTCTCGAAATCTAATTGAGTTATTCCCTGTGTAAGCTGAACGACTATCTTCATACCATAAATCTTTTTTAGGTGAAAAGAACTCTTCAATACATTGATGATATATTTTATAAAGTGTTTTCTCAGCCGCAGCTTTTCGAAATGGAACATTTGATAATACAATTCTACAAGCTTCAAGCCCTTCTTCACAATACACAACTAATCTTCTAATTTCTGATAAAATATCTTCAAAATAAACTTGATTTTCCGGAGTTTCTTTAAGTAGTGTATGAATAGTTATGCCATTCAAATACGTTGATAATGTGTTGACTGTTTTACTTAAAAATTCTTCAACTTCTACTGTTTGTGTTTGTACGATACTGTTCCCCATCATAGCCCTCCAAATTATTATTAGTATATTTCTTAACTAAACAATAACGTTGAATCGACCTTATATCCTTCATTATATTCAATCGACTGAAATATTTCTGGAAGTTTTTCAAATTGTACATCCTTAAAATATTCTACAAATTCATTAATATTATTTATATATACGCGTTTACGTGAAAGATATTGTGGTTTTTTTAGTAAACAAATTAATCCTACAATATCTTTGAAATGGATGTCTTTTTCTCCTATTGTAAAAACAGGATCACTGTTGTAAGGTGTAAATTCACTCAAGCGTTCATCAAAATAACGGATATATAGCAAATGAAATGTTCTTTCTTCACCATCTTCAACAAATGTTACCTCAGATCGATTAAAAAAGTCTTCTGAGGTGTTTGGTTTCTCCTTTTCAAGCTCATAACCAATACAATTTTTTATTAGCATACAGCCCACCGTCCCATTTGTGCAATCGTCAACATCTTGTAAAAAAATAGTTATTTTACTTCCATCTTAACATACAAAAAAAAGAGTGTATATTATGACACTTGAATTTATGACTAACTTATTTACTCAATTTCTTGAAATTTTTCAAAAAACAAATCGGCTTCTTCTTGAACGGATTCCTCTTGAACTTGCTCTGGTAATGGCGGGAGCTCTTCAAGAGTTCTTAAACCAAAATACTCAAGAAACTCTTTTGTTGTGCCATAAAGAATAGCTCTCCCAGTGCCTTCAACACGACCTACTTCCTTAATTAACGCTTTTGCCATTAATGTTTGTAGTGGTCTTTCTGTTTTCACACCACGAATTTCCTCTACCTCTGTTCTTGTAATCGGCTGACGGTAAGCTACAATGGCTAATGTTTCTAATGCAGCTTGTGAAAGAGATGTTGAGGCAGGAGACTCTACTAACCTTTTTATGAAGGCTGCATGTTCTTTCTTTGTCGTCAGTTGGTATGTATTTGCAACTTCTGAAACAAGCAATCCGCGTTTGTTATTTTTATATTCTTCCTGTAATTCAATAATAATGTCATGAGCAATATTTTCGTCAATTTCAAGAACTAGCGCTATTTGCTTTAACGACAGTCCATCATCACCGGCGACAAATAACAGCCCTTCTACTACAGCTTTCCACTCGACAATGTTCATTGCCAAATCACCTTACCTTACTAGCTAAAAAAATTTCATCAAAGTTCTTTTCTTGTTCAATATTAATCGCATTTTCTCTCATCAATTCTAAAATGGCTAAAAAAGTAACAACGATGTGCCCTTTATCTTCATAGGGAAATAAATCAAAAAAACTTTTTCTCCCTTTAATTGACGATAACTCTTCTATAATTTCTTCCATTCTCTTTTCAATTGGAATTTCTTGACGAGTTATTTTCGTATGGAGTGGCTTTTGGAGCTTTTTCCTACGTAATAGCTTTTGAAATGCTGCGAGCATATCGTATAAGTTCACATCAAGTGGCTGGCTTTTTACCTTAGTATCTTTTACAAATTCATTTACATCACTTGGTGCTTTAGTAAAGACTTTGCTACGTTCAGCTTCTAATTCCTTTAAGTCTGTCGCAGCTTCCTTATATTTCCTATATTCAATTAAGCGATTGATTAACTCCTCTCGAGGATCTTCGGTAATATCGATATCAACATCCTCATCGAACAATTCCTCTTCATGTTTAGGAAGCAGCATCTTACTCTTGATTGCCAATAGAGTAGCAGCCATAACTAAATACTCACTAGCCACATCTAGCTGTAACTCTTGCATTGTATGAATATAGAACATATATTGTTCTGTGATTTTTGCTACTGGTATATCATAAATATCTATTTCTAATCGATTAATCAAATGCAATAAAAGATCAAGCGGTCCTTCAAAAGCATCAATTTTCACATTATATTGCACTTTCATCCCACCAACATATCATACTTCATTCAGTATTTATATAGCTTAACACTAACGTATAGTATAGAACAAACTAAAATTTTATCCAATACTCTTTTATACAGTGCTTTTGCTACATTCTATGATACACTATTAACAAAAAAATGGTGAGATACTTTTATAAATAGGGAGTGATAAATTCTTGTATCCAAAAGCTTATATAGAATATTTAGTGTATTTCCATGGGGATCGTGATTATTTTGAATGCCATGAAGTTCTCGAAGAGTATTGGAAACAAACAGACAATGATATAGTTTGGGTTGGGTTCATTCAAATTGCTGTCGGATTATATCATCATCGAAGAGGTAATTTCAAAGGTGCTCAAAAAATGATAGCAAACGCTATTGCTATCTTAGAAGCTCACAAAGATACTGTCGAAAAGCTAGGTATAAACCAAAAAACACTACTGACAACTTTACAGACGCAACTGAATGCTATTATAGCTAATGAGCCTTATATAAGTATTAATTTACCAATTCAAGATGAATCATTGTTAACTACATGTAAAAATGCATGTAATGAAAAAGACTTGACATGGAAAAAAAACAGCGATTTAACTAATAATTTCCTTATTAATAAACATACTTTACGTGATCGTACCGAAGTTATTAAAGAAAGAGCTAATCAATTAGCCAAAAGAAAGAAAAAGAAATAGAGGCTCTTTTTGAATAATAAATAAATGCATATGTGTTAAAGCTTTTACTTCAAAAACAGCCTATATAAAAAAAGAAAGCACTATATTAGTGCGTTTCTTTAAATTAGGCTGTTTTCTCACTTTATGCATTGAATTAAGTTTCATAGCCAACATAACAATTTGTATTAACAAAGGTTGTTTTAGCACTGATTGTTGTTTTTTGTAATAAGAGCTAAACACGAAAATCATTAACACTCGGGGTATCTTTTCTTTTATCAAACGATGACTTTTGCGTAAAACGACAAGTTTACGAATAGAGCCTTTCAAAGAGACAACAAAGGTTGTATGGCTGTATTTAATGATCGATATTACATTTTTCTATAAATGAAGCAGTTTCAGAGGTAGGCTGCAATTGATCATTTGGAAATAGTTTTGCTAAATCTTCAACCATTCTTTTCCCAAGCCCTTGATAGCGATGGGATGGATTAACACTAATATGCTGCACAACTATTCCTTTTTCTGGAGATTGAATCACACCGATCAATCCTATAATATCTTCTTCCTTCCAAAGGAATAATTGTTTATCCTTATCTTCTTCATATTGTTTAATGGTTTGCTGCAACTTTTTTAAGTCTTTTTCATTTGGCATAAATGAAAGAAGTCCCATTGCAATTTTTTCATAATTCTTTTTGTATCGAATTAACATATAATATCCCTCATTATTATTGAACACTCACTTAAAGAAGGAGTTCAAAACTTTTGGAAATTAGGCTGTCAAATAACCTCGTAGACCCTTATTTCAGCCTCATGAACATTACAAACATACAAGTCACTATTACTCTAGGCTATATATACCAGTTTTTCACAGTCCTTTTTCCTAATTTGAACACTTCTTAATAAAGTAAAGTTCGATTGTAATTATGAATCTTTTCTTTTTATAAGAGAGTAAATATACATTCTAACAAACCATTATATACATTTTGTATAGGTTTTTAAACCTATTCGTCAAAGTTTTTAACAATTTCTCGAGATAAATTTGCAGATTCAATAGCAGACAATGCTGCTTCCCACCCTTTATTACCAGCTTTTGTTCCGGCTCTTTCGATTGCTTGTTCAATATTTTCTGTCGTAATCACACCAAATATAATCGGTAAACCTGTCGAAATTCCTGCAGCCGAAATTCCTTTTGCTACTTCATTACAAACATAATCATAATGAGTGGTCGCTCCCCTTATGACAGCCCCTAAAGTAATGACTGCATCATATTTATTCGTTTCAGCCATTTTTCTTGCGAATAAAGGAATTTCAAAGGCACCTGGCACCCACGCAACATCTATTTGTTCTTCATTTACGCCGTGACGCTTTAGTCCATCAAGTGCCCCACCAAGAAGTTTACTTGTAATAAATTCATTAAACCTCGCAACGACAATACCTATTTTTAAGTTAGTTCCTATCAAATTCCCTTCATAAATCATAGAACATACCTCCCGTGTATTTATAATAATGTAGTTTTTTTGATTATTTTTTCTTATTTATACAGGTGGAAAAATATTATTTAATTTCAAAACTCTCATTTTTTTATGGTAACAACATTTACTTAATGGTCTTTCGTTACATATTTAGTAGATGTCCTAGCTTGTTATTTTTAGTCTTTAAATAAGCCTCGTTTTGCTTTTTAGTAGGCATTTGGATAGGGATACGTTCAATTACTTCCAAATCATACCCTTCCAAACCCGCAATTTTCCGTGGATTATTTGTAAGTAATTTCATTTTACGTACTCCTAAATCCTTTAAAATTTGTGCACCAATTCCATACTCTCTTAGGTCCGGGGCAAAACCTAACTCTTCATTCGCCTCCACAGTATCATACCCTGCCTCTTGAAGCTTGTAGGCTCGAAGCTTATTAAGTAAACCGATGCCTCTTCCTTCTTGACGCATGTATAATAAAACGCCATTACCTTCTTTTTCTATTTGTGTTAGTGCTGCATGTAATTGTGGACCACAATCGCAACGGAATGAGCCAAAAACATCACCTGTTAAACATTCGGAATGCACTCTAACGAGAGTCGGTTGATCTGGAGAAATATTACCTTTCACTAATGCAATATGGTCTTTGCTATCGATTTCATTGGTGTATCCAATTGTTTTAAATTCACCAAATTCAGTTGGTAGTAGAACCTCTACCTCTCTATTAACTAACTTTTCTTTTTGATTACGATATTTAATTAAATCTTTAATTGTTATCATCTTTAAATTGAACTGATCAGCAACAATAGCTAGGTCAGGTACTCGCGCCATTGAGCCATCTTCCTTCATTATTTCACATATAACCGCTGCCGGGGCAGCCCCAGCTAAGTTAGCTAAATCTACAGCTGCTTCAGTATGCCCCGCCCTCCTAAGCACACCGCCCTTTTTAGCGATAAGAGGGAAGATATGCCCAGGTCTTTTGAAATCACTCGCTATAGAATGTTCATTTAAAAGCTGCTTAATTGTTTCCGCTCTTTCATATGCACTTATCCCTGTTGTTGATGTCTTATAATCTACACTAATAGTAAAAGCTGTCCCATGTGGATCTGTATTATTTAATACCATTGGATTTAATTGAAGCTTATTAGCTATTTCTTCTGATATTGGTGAACATACTAGCCCACGTCCATGTTTTATCATAAAATTGATTGTATCAGGGGTTACTCTTTCAGCTAAAGCAACAAAATCTCCTTCATTTTCACGGTCTTCGTCGTCACAAACTATGATTATTTTTCCATCAGCTAAATCTTTTATCGCATCTTCAATAGTATGGAACATGTTTACACACCCTTCTTGAAATTGTTATTCCTTGGTCTAGGCTGTGATCTTTGCCATTATCTCTAAATTTTCATGGTGGCAGCCCAAGGGCTTTATCTAAATGTATATATAAACGTTAGCAGTAGTAACAGAGAGTGTATTGGTGAACTCGTTCAAGTGAACTTGAATATCGGTGAAATAGCTAGAGGCTCTTCACCACCTAATTGAAAGATCTCACCTATAGAGATGAAGGTCAAAAACCCTTAAAACAAACTTAGCTAACATTTTATAGAAATCCATTTTCAACTAACATAGATTTTGTTATCTTACTATGGCTATCTTTCAAGCTAATTTGCGACCCTTGTAAAAGGAAATGTTCAATATATTTACCAATGATGTCGCATTCCAAATTGACGATATCACCGACATCTTTTGAACCTATAATCGTTTCAGCTAATGTATGCGGAATAATTGATATAGTAAAAGACTTATCGGCAACGTCAAATATCGTTAAGCTTGTCCCATCCACTGCTACAGACCCTTTGTGTAATACATATTTAGCCAATTTCTCATCTATCGCAATTACGTAATAGATTGCATTGCCCTTTCGAGTCTTACTAATGATTTCGCCTACTCCATCAACATGCCCTGATACAAAGTGTCCTCCAAACCTTCCATCCGCTAACATGGCTCGTTCTAAATTAACTGAAGATCCATTTTTCAACAATTTTAATGAAGTAGCTTTTATAGTTTCTGGCATAACGTCTACTGCAAAACCAAATTCATTAAATGAAGTAACGGTTAAACATACCCCATTCACCGCTACACTATCTCCTAACTGGATATCAGATAATATTTTTCTAGCACCAATCTGTAGTTCAATTGCATCAATTGAATGGGTTAATCGATTTACTTTTCCAACTTCCTCAACAATACCAGTAAACAAAGTCATCACCACTTTCTATTTATTTTTTGGAATAGCAATCAGTTTAATATCTTCTCCCAGCTGCTCAATTGACTTGATTTGTAGTTTCGGTACATCGTACAAACGATCAAAACCTTCTCCATTAAAAGAGGTAGGTGCACACTCTCCCCCAATAAGCTTCGGAGCAATATATGTAATATATTGCTGAACAACATCAGCTTTTAAAAAGCTCGTGTTTATTTTCCCTCCGCCTTCAACGAAAAGGCTTGTTATCCCTTCACCTCCTAATACTCGTAATAAATCCTTTATATTAATACGTTTATCCCTCATTTTAATAATTCGAACATTTTTTTGAGAAGTATAACAAGCTATCTCGTCATCAGCGCAGTCCTCTCCTACAACAATCCATGTTGGTGCTAAACCATCAGTAATCACTTTTGAGTCGAGAGGTGTTCGTAAATTTGTATCTAATATAATACGTATAGGATTCTTCGTTTCATACGGAAGCCTTGCCGTTAATGAAGGATTATCAGCAACTACCGTGTTCACCCCAACTAGAATTGCATCATATCGATGACGATATTTGTGTACATCTTGACGTGCTACCTCTCCAGTAATCCACTTGCTCTCGCCTGATTGTGTAGCAATTTTCCCATCCATGCTAATAGCAGTTTTTAACGTCACAAAAGGGGTGTTGTTTTTAATATAACGAAAGAATACCTTATTTAATTTCTCAGCTTCATCCTGCAGGACTCCAACATCAACTTTTAAACCAGCTTCTTCTAACTTTCTTATACCTCTACCTGCTACACTCGGATTTGGGTCTTCACAAGCAATTACTACACGGTTAACACCGCTACTAATCAATAAATCTACACACGGTGGTGTTTGACCAAAATGGCTGCATGGTTCTAAGGTCACATAAATCGTTCCGTCTTTTGCTTTATTACCTGCCATGTTTATAGCATGTACTTCTGCATGTGCTTCACCAGCCTTCAAATGTGCCCCAAGACCAACAATTTGTCCTCTATTAACTACAACAGCCCCCACTACTGGGTTCGGGCTTGTTTGGCCAATGGTACTTCTAGCCATGTCTAGCGCAACTCTCATATAATCATGGTCATTCAAAATGGGATACCTCCAACAATGTAGGTTACAAGAAAATCTTAAGGGGTAAGGGAAAATAGATGGGGAATTAAACCGAATATAGTCATAATTCGAAATATTATGAACGTAACTCCGTAGCAAATAAGCCATACGTTTTCATAGCCCATAATATATGTTTAACAAACAGACCCTAGGTATAATTACCTAGGGTCAGAGTTATCGATATATTTTGTGAGTTTATCCATTGTTCTAAAACAGGACAAAATCAGCATATGATTACAGCAAATCATATACTTCACGCCATATCCTTCTCCCATCCAGACTATACTGTCGGCTCTGGTTTTTCACCAGATCAGCCATATATAACCAATTATATATACAGCTCACGGGCTTAGAAACAACAATTGCTTCATCACCGCCGGTTGGGAATTTCACCCGACCCCGAAGGATTATCTTATTCAATTTTATAGTTTTAAATATTATAACACACATTTTCTAGTATTGCATATTGAAACGTGCTTAAGCTATAAATAACCAGTAGATCAATCCCCAAATCATGCTCATTATTAGTATGATAATAAACACAATCCATTTGTTACGTTTCATCAATTACTCCGCATCAAAAACTTCTACAGTTTTCATTACATCCCCATTTTTCATATTTAGAACTGTATCTAAGCCACTTGTAACTTGACCAAATACTGTATGAACGCCATCTAAATGAGGTTGAGCTTCGTGAACGATAAAGAATTGACTTCCTCCTGTATCTCTTCCAGCATGAGCCATTGAAAATGCACCTGGCACATGTTTGTGAGGATTACCTTCAGTTTCACATTTAATCGTATAACCCGGACCACCTGTTCCAGTTCCTTGCGGACAACCACCTTGTGAAACAAATCCTGGGATTACACGATGGAATGTAAGACCATTATAAAAGCCTTCATTAGCCAATTTTTCAAAATTTTCAACTGTATTAGGAGCTTCATTAGGATAAAGCTCAAATTCAATCTTTTCTCCGCTATTCATTAATATGTAACCTTTTTTACTCATAATCAAAGCACTCCTTCAAATGTAAAATCATTATCTATCTTATCACATTCAGCAAATGAAAAACAAAGGCTGTTTTCGTATTGATTGTTGTTTTTCGTACTAAGCAATAAACACGTACAAAACTAAAATTCGTGGCATCTTTTCTTGTGTACAATAATGACTAACAATATAAAACCATTTTTAGGTTGCTAATTTGATCGCATTAGCAACAAAGGACATCTAGAAATAGTTTCAAATAATTGTTATGGGATTATAGAAGATAAGGTGTCACGATCTCACTAAGCGTTTGGAATATTACTTATGATGAGCAACAATCAACCGTTGAGAAAACAAGCTAGGAAAAAAAGATCAACTTTCTTATTGTTCTATAGTTTTCGTGAAAACAAATTAATAAATCTATAAAGAATGTTAATTGTTGTAGACTCATACCTATACACTGCCATTTAAGATACATATATTAAACCGAGACAAATATCTATACTAAGAGAAAGGATCGAGACATATGTACTTTAATACTTTTCACCCACATTATAGGTACCAACCTAGTGGAGGTCAATTGTCCTATCCCCCTATGGATACAACTCGATACCAATGGCCACCTGGCATTGGTCAAATATTAGATGATTGGATTACTGGTGGTGGTATGCCGGGTGGCGGTATGCCGGGCGGCGGTATGCCGGGCGGTGGTATGCCGGGCGGTGGTATGCCTGGTGGCGGTATGCCGGGCGGCGGTATGCCGGGTGGCGGTATGCCGGGCGGTGGTATGCCTGGTAGTGGTATGCCGGGCGGTGGTATGCCTGGTAGTGGTATGCCGGGCGGCGGTATGCCGGGCGGTGGTATGCCGGGTGGCGGTATGCCGGGTGGCGGTATGCCGGGTGGCGGTATGCCGGGCGGCGGTATGCCTGGTGGCGGTATGCCGGGCGGTGGTATGCCGGGTGGCGGTATGCCGGGCGGCGGTATGCCTGGTGGCGGTATGCCGGGCGGTGGTATGCCGGGTGGCGGTATGCCGGGTAGTGGTTGGAGATATGCGTAGACGCTCTAATCCCATAGTAATACCTTACCTACAGATAAATAAATCATATTAACTCCATAATAAAGGAGGTATGGCAAAAAGTTATTTGCCATACCTCCTTTTGTTGTTATTTATTTACCCTCATTTTCATCGGAATATCTAATTTAACCATATCTTCATAGCTTTCCCTTTTAATAACTAATTGTGCTTCACCATTCTCTACAAAAACAACCGCCGGGCGAGGTAGACGATTGTAATTATTCGCCATCGAATACCCGTATGCACCTGTACAAAAAACTGCTAAATAATCTTCGTTTTGAATAGTTGGAAGATCAATATCCCAAATGAGCATATCTCCACTTTCACAACATTTTCCAGAAATAGATACGACCTCTTCATTTTCAGCTAATATTCTATTAGCTATAGCTGCTTCATATTTTGCTTGATATAATGCCGGACGAAGGTTATCACTCATCCCACCATCAATTGCTACATAATTACGAACATTTGGCACAGTTTTTTGAGAGCCAATAGAGTAAATTGTTGTCCCAGCATCACCAACTAGAGATCTACCTGGTTCGATCCATATTTCTGGTACAGACATATTAAACTGCAAAGCCAATTTTTTAACTTCTTTAACAATTTCTTTTACATATTGATCAGCCGGAATAGGATCATCTTCGTCTGTGTACCTAATTCCAAAGCCACCGCCTAAATTTAACACTTGAGCAGTATAATTATACTCGTTATACCAATCATGTAATTTTTGAAATAACTTCTTAGCTGCTAGTAAAAAGCCAGTCGTTTCAAAAATTTGTGAACCTATATGACAATGCACACCTAACATCGTAAGCATATCTGATTGTGTTACCTGTTTTAGTGCCTCATCTGCTTGGCCGCTTAGTAAATCAAAGCCAAATTTTGAATCCTCTTGCCCAGTTAAGATATAATCATGTGTATGTGCTTCAATTCCTGGTGTTACTCGCAAAAGAACGTTTATTTTCGTTGATTTGGCTAGACAAATTTCCTGTAACATCGTTAATTCATGAAAATTATCGATGACAATACACCCTATGTTATGTTGTACTGCCATTTCAAGCTCATGTAAGCTTTTATTATTTCCATGAAAATGAATACGATCAACAGGAAATCCTGCTTGAAGAGCTGTATATAATTCTCCACCTGAAACAACATCTAATGATAACCCTTCTTCTTCTGCTAACTGTATCATAGCTATCGAAGAAAATGCTTTACTGGCGTATGCAACTTGACCTTCGACTTCTAAAGTTGTGAATGTATCTTTAAATGCTGATGCTCTTTTGCGTATTAAATCAACATCATAAATATACAGGGGGGTACCATACTGCTTAGCCAATTCAATTGAATCGACTCCACCAATTTCTAGATGCCCCTCATTATTAACTCGACTAGTACCGTGAAAAAACATTGCACTCCCTCATTTTCTCTACTTCATTCTAAAAATAATTAAAACTACATTATCACAAGTTCCACTAGCACGCAATAGATGATTACAAGAAAAGCATATAGACACAGAATAATCTAAACCAAGCGGTGGGTTCTTATCACAAGAAGGTGCTTATATTCATCTTATCTTCATCACTGTTTTATCCACTATTTCTGCTGTTTTATTCTATTTTGTGGATGCACAATACTTGGTCTAACACGTGAACCGGGGACAGATCTCCGAATTAAGATTTGAAGAAAAGCACCTGGGTTAAACGGGATAAACGGCCATAAATAAGGTGTATTTAAGGAACGCATTTGGATAAGAAATAATAAATAGACGGTCGAACCAATCAATAGACCGGGCAAATGAAATATTGCTACAACGACAATGAGAACTAGTCTAGATAATTTATTGGCAATACTTAATTCATAGCTCGGGGTTACGAAAGATCCAATTGTTGCTATTGCAACATAAAAAATAACCTCTGGAACGAACAAGCCTACATCTATAGCAATTTGACCAATTAAAACCGCTGCAATTAGAGCCATAGCAGTTGATAGAGCAGTAGGCGTATGTATGGAAGCTAGCCTTAAGAATTCGATTCCGAGATCAGCGATAATGATTTGAATAATAATTGGTATGTTCGATTTTTCCTCAGGGCCGATATAGGATATTTTTTCAGGAATTAACGATGGTTCAAGTACAAAAAGCAACCATAATGGTAATAGAAAAATAGATGCAGCGATCCCTAAAAAACGCACCCACCTGATGAACGTACCTATTGCTGGTGATTGACGATATTCTTCTACGTGTTGAACATGATGGAAAAATGTCGTAGGTGTAATGATCACACTAGGTGAAGTATCTACCAATACAAGGACATGCCCTTCAAGTAAGTGAGTAGCTGCTATATCTGGCCTTTCTGTATAACGTACACGTGGATAAGGATTAAATCCTTGTGCGACTAAAAACTCTTCGATTGTTTTATCTGCCATTGTTAATCCATCTATTTCGATCTCATTAATCTCTTTTTTAATAACTTCTATTAAGCCAGGTTCAGCAATGTCTTTAATATACGCAATACATATATCCGTCTTGGAACGTTCGCCCACTTGTATAACTTCAAAGCGAATCCTCTCATCACGTATACGTCTTCTTATTAAAGCAGTATTTACGACCATCATCTCTACAAAGCCATCTCGTGCACCACGAACAACCTTTTCTGTATCAGGCTCTTCTGGGGTTCTGCCTGGATAACCTCTAACATCAACGATAAACCCACTTGTTTCGCCTTCAATGACAACAAAGATTAAGCCAGCTAACAATTGATCTACTGCTTCATCTAGATTGTCCACCTCTTTTACCTGTTGGTGAACTAGACGATTCTCAATGATTTGTTTTATTTTTGAGGATTGCCTTTCTCTATCATTAATTTCAATAAGCACAGTTAAGAGCTGCATAATCGTAGCAGTTTCACATATTGCAGCTACGAAATAAATATGGACATCCTTGTTTAATATTTTGATCTTTTTAACACCTATATCATAGGTTGTTTCTAGTCCCAAATGTGTTTTGAAAAATTCCTCATTTTCTGATGGTGAAGCTGATATAGGAATTTTATTCTTTTTTGAAGTTGTCATAAAATCCACTCCTTTCTAAAATAAGGGCGACTGCTTTACGTGTAATAGGTGATCCATATTTAATATGATCTTGCATCGCCATTTTCCCTATATCTCCTATTCCCACAACGATTGGGACTTTCAAGTGATCTAAACAGTACACTGTGTCACCATTGATTCGTCCAACCTCCCACTCTTTCACTCCATATTTGTCGACTCCGAATTGTGTAAGTTCTCCTGTATTATCGATGCACACATCAACTTTCGTCCATTCAGTAAAGTTGGTTTTAGCAGCAACTGCGATAATTCCCAATACATTAATTTTTTTATGATTAACAACATATTGTAACGCCGTTTCCCCACTACCTTCACCAATGTATCCACTGTCATCAAACATGACAAAGACAGGGTCATGTTTAGCATGTAAAATATATTGAACAATTTCAGGACCAGATAACTTGGTTGGATTACCGAAGGATTTCGAAATACACCTACCACCTATTTCCGTTGCAATGTATTCTATTGTTCTCAAAGCGTATTCGTCTCCATCAGTGATAATAATTACATGACGACTCCCGTTCATCCAACTCTTTCCTTTCGTCATTCATAGTAAAGCTATAACAATTTTATAAATGTAGTGTTATTGCACTTGGTGGTTGTTTTCGCACTAGAAATCGTAGCACCTTTGAACTTTGAAATAATAGGATACAGACTAAACATTACTATTTTCGAAAAGACCTTAAAAATTAATCCATAACATCATTCAGACAATGCTCTATTACCAGTAGTCAACAAAATAAAGCCAATGAAATAAGGAACCAACTACCTTTCCAAGTGCAATCGCCATTAATAATACAACGATTTGATCAACAACTCCCACACGTTTTGCTAATATCGGTAACACGTTTAGTACCTCAGTAAGTGCTGCCGCTAAGAGCCCCACAAAAACACCATTTAATAAGCCAATTAGAATGATAAAAAAAATTGGTAGGAGAAACGTATTATCATGAAGACTAATCCAACCTCCCATAACAGCACCTAATATCACACCCCACTCATACACTCGAACATACTTCTCTGTTTTTGAAAGTTGCATTAATCTTGGAATTACACCTAATACTGTAAGAAATGCAACGAACCCTGATCCAACTGCAAGTCCAGCTGCAAAGCCAGTAAATATCATGATAAACATTTCATTCAACATCAGTTTTTTTCAAGCTCTCTTTGTTTTCATTTATAATGACATAATGATCTAAATCTAATTGATATTTAAACATTTCAACCTCTAGTGGACTTGGTTCTTCATTTATACGTTTTTTAAATAAATGATTAAAAAAGAGTATCATTCCTAGACCCAATCCAATTGAATAAGGAACTTGTAACAATAATGGTTTAAGCACTTCTTCCCCAGTTATAATTAGGTAAAGGCGTTGATGAACTTTTTGCATACTTACATCTTCATGAAAGTTCATAATAGCTATTGCAGCTCCAACAAACAACAACAGCCATATAAATAGAAAGAAGACAGGATGATATTTACGTTGGTTTAAATTCACCTCAATGATCGTTTGGGATGGACCGATAGTTTGCACTTCAACTTTTGGATGATGACATAAGATGATCTCGATTAATTGTGTGACATCAACAACAAGGAAATTTTTGTCGTGCAAACTGATTCTATGAACATTAATTTCCCTGACCTTTTCTGCAAGGTGTTCATCAGCAATCACCTTTGCTATATCACCAACTGTAATAACTGCATTTAGTTTTGCCTGAACTTTATTGTACATACGAACATAAATTACCTGTGTCACAAACCTCACATCCTATATATACATCTCCTACTTCAGCCAATAGCTTATAGTTATAGTATGTATTTCCACACAATGAGCAATTCTATTGAACAATGTTCACCATCAATTACCAACAAACTAGTAATAGGAATTTTGATAATTCTAAATAGAAGGTATATTCACACACATAGAGAATATGTTAATGAATACGCTTACAAGATGAGGAGGTTATGAAATGGATAATCATCCAGTATGGATTCCAAATGAAGAAAGCATAAAAAAAACAAATTTATATTTATGGATGAATAAACTTGGCTACAGCGATTATGATTCTTTCTATAAAGACTCGATTACAAACATTGAATGGTTTTGGCACGAAGCAGAAAAAGAAATGAACGTTGAATGGTATGAGCCATATTCAAAAGTCCTTGATGTAACAAGGGGTGTTCAATGGCCTTCATGGTATATTGAAGGAAAATTAAATGTAACTAGCAATGCAATCGACAAATGGTTACACGATGAGCATAGCGCAAACAAAGAAGCAATCATATGGGAAGGAGAAGACGGTGTAGTTCAGAAAATAACATACGAACAATTAGGACAGCAAGTCAACTCTTTCGCTGCTGGACTAAAGCAATTAGGAGTAAAAAAAGGTGACTGCATTACACTATATTTACCCATGCTTATCGAAACAGTTATTGCCATGTTGGCGATAAGTAAAATAGGTGCAATTTTCACCCCTGCATTTTCTGGGTATGCAGCAAATGCTGTGGCAAAAAGGATTGTAGGTTGTGATGCAAAAATTATTATTACAGCTGATGGATTCCTTCGCAGAGGGAAAGTGATTCAAATGAAAGAAGAGGCAGATAAAGCCATTAAACAAGCGGAATCAATTGAAAAAATGATCGTCGTGAATCGAATTGGAAGAGAAATTCCATGGAATAAAGAAGTTGATTTACGATGGGAAGATGTAATAGATAACGATCAACTTATTGATAGCGAAGAAATGGATAGCTCTGACCCATTCATGCTCATATATTCCTCTGGTACAACTGGTCAACCAAAAGGAATCGTACATACTCATAGCGGATTCCCATTAAAGGCTGCATTTGATGCACGATTTGGAATGGATTTAAATGCTCATGAAAGAATGATGTGGGTTACAGACATGGGATGGATGATGGGACCTTTCTTAGTATTTGGCACACTGTTAAACAACAGTACAATGGTGTTGTATGAAGGTTCACCTGATTATCCAGAAGTAAATAGGCTATGGAAATTGGTTGAAAAACACCAAATAACACATTTAGGTATTTCTCCAACTCTTATTCGTGTATTGATGAAACAAGGAGAACAATGGTTGAATAATATTAAGTTAACATCTCTAAAGGTATTCGGTTCAACAGGAGAGCCTTGGAATGTAGAACCTTGGCTCTGGTTGTTTCATAAAGTCGGCAAAAGTAAAATACCCATTATGAATTATTCAGGTGGCACAGAAATATCAGGAGGAATCCTAGGGAATATATTGCTTAAACCGATCGCACCTGTTAGTTTTAATGCACCATTACCAGGAATGGCAGCAGACGTCTATAACCTCAAAGGAGAAACGGTTCATTCAGAGGTTGGCGAATTAGTGCTAACAAAACCTTGGGTCGGTATGGCCAATGGTTTTTGGAAAGAATCTGACAGATATATTGAATCATATTGGAATCGCTGGGAAAATATTTGGGTACATGGTGATTGGGTTAGTTTAGATGAAAATCATTTCTGGACAATAACCGGTCGATCTGATGATACATTAAATATTGCTGGAAAAAGAGTTGGCCCTGCTGAGCTGGAGTCTATTTTAGTTGAACATCCTCAAGTGGTAGAAGCAGCAACTATTGGAGTTCCTAATAATATAAAAGGTGAGGTCGCTGTTTGCTTTATTGTCATAAAAGATAAGGTGAAAAACAAGGAAAAACTAATTTCTGAACTATATCAATTAGTTGAACAGAATCTTGGTAAATCTTTAAAGCCTCATGACATCTATACTGTCTCTGAGTTGCCAAAGACGAGAAACGCCAAAGTTATGCGGCGAGTCATCAAGTCCATTTATCTCGGTCAAGATCCAGGTGATCTATCAGCATTAGAAAACCAATCTGCCATCTCATCAATAAGCAATATGAGTAGTTAGAAGGAAGAAAAGGTGGAAGTCGTCATATTGACTCAAATTGATGAAGTGGTTAAAAGGGCTAAAGACTCTATGTAGCTGAAAAGACAAATAACGTTCCTAGTGTGAGTACTTATTTAACAAAGGCTCTTGTCGTAAACTTGATTGTTTATTTATACAAAATTACCATTGTAAAAAAGAAGCCTATTGTAATTATGAATCATAATATAGAAGAAAAGATGCCACGAAACTATAGTTGTATCGGTGTTGATATATTATTACGAAAAACAACAATAAAAACGAAGAAATCCTTAGCAAGAAAGGATGGGCTAACTGCCCATCCTTTCTTTCATTTGTTTTAATATCTTCTTTTCTAACCTTGATACTTGTACTTGAGAAATGCCTAATCTAGATGCTACTTCAGTTTGAGTTTGGTCTTTATAATAACGTAAATAAACAATTAACCTTTCACGTTCATCTAACTCATGTATTGCTTCTTTTAGTGCAATTTTTTCAAACCATTTTGCCTCAGCATGATCTGCAATTTGATCAATCAAAGTGATTGGATCTCCATCATTTTCGTACACAGTTTCATGTATTGATGTAGGTGTACGACTAGCCTCTTGAGCCATAACAACTTCTTCTGGAGATATTGATAAGAACTCTGCAATTTCATTCACTGTTGGAGCCCTACCAAATTGCTTTGCAAGTTCATCCTTAGCTTTTCGAATTTTATTCCCAATCTCTTTTAAGGATCTACTTACTTTTACAGTTCCATCGTCACGAATAAATCGCTGAATCTCTCCAATAATCATCGGAACAGCATAGGTAGAAAACTTAACATCATAAGTTAAATCAAATTTATCAACTGATTTCAAGAGACCGATACATCCGATTTGAAATAAATCATCAGGCTCATAACCCCGATTTAAAAAACGTTGCACAACTGACCAAACTAGTCTCATGTTTTTCTCAATAATCAAATCACGAGCTTCTTGCTCTCCATTTTGACTGCGTTTGATTAAGTCTTTTACTTCATGATCCTTTAAATATGTTTGACCTTTTTCTTTCTTGACCTCCACATCCATAGGCAAGTCTCCCTTAATTGCTTAAAGCTTTACTTTTTGATAAATGCTTCGATAATTTAACAACCGTACCACTTGAGACGGTAGAATCAATCGTTACTTCATCCATGAAGTTCTCCATAATGGTAAATCCCATTCCTGATCGTTCTAACTCAGGTTTAGTTGTAAAAAGGGGTTGTCTAGCTTCATCAATATCTTTAATACCTTTTCCTTCATCACGAATGGTTATATGAACAAAGCCATCCTCAAGTATTACAGAAATGTACACTACGCCATTTGGATCATTTTCATAACCATGAATGATCGAATTTGTTACGGCCTCAGAAACAACGGTTTTTATTTCAGTTAACTCATCTAACGTTGGATCTAACTGAGCAATAAATGATGCAACTGTGACTCTGGCAAATGATTCATTTTGACTGAGCGCAGAAAATTGGAGGTGCATGACATTTTTCATTATGCCACCCCCAACGTTTGAAGTGCATATTGTTCATTCATTTCTAAACGTACTATTTTGAATAACCCAGACATATCAAACAATCTTTTTACAGGTTGAGAAATATTACATACTACCATTTCCCCACCTAAATTCTTAATTTGTTTGTAACGACCTAAGATGACCCCTAATCCCGAGCTGTCCATAAAGGTAAGTTGCTCTAAATTTAAGACGATGTGATGAATATTTTTACTACTAATCGCTTTATTCACTTGTTCTCTCAGCTCTTCAGCTGTATGATGATCGAGTTCCCCATGTAGACGAATAAGTAAAACGTCCTTCATTACTTCAAGAGTAATAGATAGACTCACTATGTTATCCTCCTTTATGTTTTCTACTTTTACTTAGTGAGTCATTTCGCTATATTCACCTGATAATCCTTCATCATGACAAAACTAGTGAAGATTCGGCAAAACTATTCTGTTTTAGTCAACATTTCTACAGATCGCTTCATCAGTTGCCACAAATTAGCAGCCTTAACATCTTCATTAGCAATTAGATCACTTTTTATAAGAACTTCATTATCCTTTTTCAAAATTATAGTTCCGAGCTGATCACCTTTTTTTACTGGTGCAATAATTTTGTCTTTTAATATGACTTCTTCAGTAACGTTATCTTGCGATTCTCCTTTTTTCATAAGAAGTGAAATGGGTTCTGTTGTCACTACATCAACTTCTTCTTTCATCCCTTTATTTATCTTTGCTGTCGATACGAGTTCATTACGTTTATATTTAGGCATCGTTTGATAATGAGCAAATGCATAATCTAACATCTTAGATACTTGGGCATTTCTGGACTTTGATGTCGGCGCTCCAAAGACTACTGCTATCACCCTCATATCATTTTTTTTCGCTGTTGCTGTTAAGCAATACTTTGCTTCATTTGTATAACCTGTCTTCACACCATCTACGCCTTCATAAAACTTAACAAGTCTATTTGTGTTAACTAACCAAAATTTTTTATCAGTGTTTTCCCTTAAATAGTCGTCATATTTCCCTGTATATTTCGTTATTTCTTCATATTTCAATAATTCTTTCGCAATAATTGCCATATCATAAGATGTACTAAAATGTTCATTGGCAGGTAAACCCGTTGAATTTTGGAATACTGTATTTTCTAACTTTAACTGCTTCGCTTTATTATTCATCATGGCTACAAATGCCTCTTCAGACCCTGCAATACGTTCAGCCATAGCAACTGATGCATCATTCCCTGAACCGATTGCAATCCCTTTTAGCATCTCTTGGACAGTCATCTCTTCTCCCGGAGAAAGAAAAATTTGTGACCCCCCCATTGAAGCCGCATATTCACTAGTTCGAATTTTTTCATCTAATGTAACTGTTCCCTTGTCTATCGCTTCCATAATGAGTAACATAGTCATAATTTTAGTCATACTTGCAGGTGGCAGTCTTTCATGTGCATTCTTTTCATATAGTATATTACCTGTGTCTCTTTCAATTAAAATACCTGACTTAGCATCTTCAACTAACTGTACTGTTGTTTCTTCTGCTGAAGCATATGATGATATCGACAGCATAAAAAAAATGATTGTTGTCATAGAGCAGAAAATTTTAGACAAATTCAAGTCCTCCATTCTTATCTAGTTTTTACGCCATTATTTCGATATTAAGAGAATTTTAAAGGTAGAATATTTTTGTATTGAAATATTATACAATACATATCATTTTTTCCATGTGCTATTTTTTTATACATTAAAAATGTTATTAAACGATAAATTCACAAAAAAAGGAGGCTGGGACAAAACCCACCTTTGAGATGAAAAAGCCGGTGAAATTTTTACAAGAAGTAAAATTTCACCGGCTTTGTTTATTTTGGAATTAAAATAAGGACCACTTCTGATAAAATAAAGTTACCACACCAAATTTCATCGGAAAGAAGGGTCCTTATGTTTAAAAATTATATCATGAATCAATTAATTTTGCCTTTAGATCTAGAAGTAAAATTACAAAAGAACGATATTGCCTTCCATGTCCATCATTTAGTTGAAAGTATCCCTCAGGAAGCGTTTGAACCATTTCTCCGAAATGAAGGCTGTCCTGCCTATCATCCACGCATGATGCTTAAAATAATTCTATGTGCCTACACGCAATCTGTCTTTTCTGGACGCAAAATTGAAGCCCTATTAAAAGACAGTATTCGTATGATGTGGCTAGCTCAAGGATATGAACCAAGCTACCGCACAATCAACCGATTCCGTGTTCAACCAGAAGTGAAAGAATTAATTCGTGAATGTTTCGTCCAATTCCGTTGCCAATTGATCGAAGAGAAACTTATTGATCAAGAAGCGATTTTTATTGATGGTACAAAAATCGAAGCAAATGCGAATAAATTTACGTTCGTCTGGAAGAAATCCATAGAGAACTATCATGAGAGTTTAATTGAAAAGTCAAACCAGCTGTACAATGAGTTACTTAAGAATGAAATCATACCTGAAATTCAACGTGAAACGGCTGAACAGTTATCATTGGATGAGCTCGCTCAATTGGTTCAAAAAGTAGACGATGTCGTAACCAAGTATGATAAACAAATTGAAGATACGTCAGACGTTTCAGAACGAAAAGCCTTAAGAAGTGAACGTAAGTATCCAAAACAAATTCGAAAGCAATTGATTGATTTCGTCTCACGTAAACAGAAATATCAACAAGACTTAGAAACCTTTGGCTCACGTAATAGTTATTCTAAAACAGATCCCGATGCGACATTTATGCGAATGAAAGATGATTATATGAAAAACGGACAATTGAAAGCTGGTTACAATGTACAAATCGCAACGGAAGGTCAATACACACTTGCCTATAGTTTGTTTTCAAACCCAACAGATACACGTACATTAATTCCATTTTTAGATGAAATTGAGCAACATTATTTCGAGTTACCGAACCACATTGTTGCAGATGCAGGTTATGGTAGTGAACAGAACTATAATGATATCCTTTCTAATAGAAAACGAGAAGCGCTTATTACGTATAACTTATATTTAAAGGAACAAAAGAAAAAGTACCGACAAAACACATTTAATCCCGAAAATTGGGAGTATGACGAGGAAACAGATACATATACATGTCCTAATCAAAAGCGCCTTCAATTTCAATATCATTCTATTCGCAATGACCGTACAGGATTTGAACGGAAGTTCAAAGTCTACGAGTGTGAAGACTGTTCCGCATGCCCATTCCGTTCATTATGTACAAAAGCAAAAGAAGGCAACAATCGAAAACTAATGGTGAATGAAAAATGGGAACAGCAAAAAGAATATGTAAGAGCGAAGCTTTCAGAAGAGACAACGAGTGCCATCTATCGAAAACGAAAAATCGATGTGGAACCAGTTTTTGGATTTTTGAAGGCGAATTTGTGTTTCTCTCGATTTTCTGTACGTGGAAAATCGAAGGTGGAAAACGAAATGGGCCTTGCGTTAATGGCTGTGAATTTAAACAAAATCACTGCCAACAAATAAGGTAATAGAGGCCCTACCACTCTAAATAGAAAAAAGGTGAATTTGAGCTCACTCAAATTCACCTTTTTCATTTTTTGAGGCTAGTTATGTCCCAGCCTCATTTAATGTTCATCTTAAGCAATAACATGATGAATGTATGTTGTCTTTTTAGGAACTTGTTCTTGTATAATTGTGTATGCAGATAATAATGTATTTTCTGCTTCTGTTACATCTTGTATGTTGCTGTGGAATACACACAATGTGTCACCTTCGTTAATCTGATCTCCTACTTTTTTCTTTAACGAAATACCAGCGGAGTGATCAATTACATCGTCTTTTTTCTTTCTACCTGCTCCAAGCATCATTGCTGAAACTCCAACAAGTTCAGCATTGATTTCACTTACGTATCCACTTGAAGTAGCCTTAATTTCTTTATGATATTTCGCTTGTGGCAATTTAGATGTATCATCAACAACTGCCGAATTTCCACCTTGAGATTCGATAAATCGTTTAAGAGTTTCAATTGCTTTGCCTGAGCTTATCACTTCTTCCAAACTTTTAAACGCTTCCTCAAAATCTTGATAAATTCCACCTAATACTGTCATATGTGAAGATATCGTTAAGGCAATTTCTCTTAAGTCATCCACTCTACTACCTTGTAATACTTCGATAGCCTCTCTAATCTCGTTTGCATTTCCTACTTCATAACCGAGCGGTTGGTTCATATCACTAATAACAGCAACTGTTTTTCTACCTGTATTCTTACCGATATCAACCATTGTTTGAGCTAACGATTTAGCATCTTCAGTTGATTTCATAAACGCACCAGAGCCTGTCTTTACATCAAGAACGATACTCTCAGCACCAGAGGCAATTTTCTTACTCATCACTGAGCTTGCAATCATTGGAATACTATCTACAGTTGCAGTCACATCTCTTAGCGCGTACAATTTTTTATCAACTGGCGCAAGGTTGGCACTTTGACCTACAATAGCTATCTTATTATTATTTACATTTTCGATAAACTGTTCACTAGTTAACTCTATTTGGAAGCCTTCAATCGATTCTAATTTGTCAAGAGTTCCGCCTGTATGTCCAAGTCCTCTTCCAGACATTTTTGCTACAGGAACGCCTACAGCCGCTACTAGAGGAGCAACTATTAAACTAATTTTATCACCAACTCCACCGGTTGAATGCTTGTCCACCTTGACTCCTTCAATTGCAGATAAATCGACTACATCACCAGAATTAACCATCGCCATTGTTAAATCTGAAATTTCTTGTTCGTTCATACCTTTAAAGTATATTGCCATACATAGAGAAGAGATTTGGTAATCAGGAATGTCACCGTTTCCATAACCTTCAACAATAAATTTTATTTCCTCTGTTGTTAATACTTCACCATGTTTTTTCTTTTGAATCAAGTCCACCATTCTCATAATCAAACATCTCCGTTCTCCAATAGGTGTTGTTATTTTTCATTTATCAAGCTGCTCTTAATGTGCCATAAACCCTACAGTAGTTGTTAAATTCACTTCTATAGGGTTTTTACACACATTTACACGTTGTTGTTATATAAGATTATTCAAAAGGCTAATGATGTAATAAGTTCTCTGTCCACTTAACGAGACATTTCTTTCACGATCGTTTTAACAAAAGCTAGAAAGTTCGCTTTTACCATTTCAGTTGTTTCAATTACTTCATCATGTGTTAAAGGCTGATCTAATATTCCTGACGCCATATTGGATATACATGAGATTCCGATTACATCCATACCTGAATGACGTGCAACGATGACTTCAGGAACTGTGGACATTCCTACTGCATCTCCTCCAAGAGTTCTGAACATCCGTATCTCTGCAGGTGTTTCATAAGAAGGTCCTGTAGCACCTACATAAACTCCTTCTTGTATATTAATAGAAAGTTTATTTGCAATCCCTTTTGCTAGCTGCTGTAATTCTTTATTATAAGGTTCAGACATATCCGGGAACCTTACTCCTAACTCTGCATCATTTGGGCCAATTAAAGGATTTGTCCCCATGAAATTAATATGATCAGTAATGAGCATTAAATCTCCTGGCTTAAATGATTCGTTTACACCACCTGCGGCATTTGTTACTATCATCTTTTTTATACCGAGTTGGTTTAAAACTCTTATTGGAAATGTCACTTTATCAAAGGAATAGCCCTCGTAAAAGTGAAATCTCCCTTGCATTGCTACAACTGTTTTCCCTTGCAATTGTCCAAAAA
Source organism: Nanhaiella sioensis (assembly GCF_046557775.1). Classification (NCBI taxonomy): domain Bacteria; kingdom Bacillati; phylum Bacillota; class Bacilli; order Caryophanales; family Bacillaceae; genus Nanhaiella; species Nanhaiella sioensis. The sequence goes on along the minus strand of NZ_JBKAEG010000001.1, from coordinate 3,603,378 downwards.
CTAATTGCCCAGCATGACCTTCTACAGTTGAAACAGGAAATTCAGGTATGTCTTCATATGGAATTTTCACAGCTGATTCAATTTCATCAGCTAATACACCTAGGCCTGAGCCTAACACAAGACCTATTTCAGGGGTTGCAGGAAATTTTTCCTTTAAATAGTTAGCCGCTTTGTTAATAGCTTCCAAATTCATTCAATTCTCCTCCTCTATTTCATTTCTGATAAAAAGCTTTTCCCGTATTTTGGCATATTAATATCGAAATTATGAGCAATTGTTGCACCAATATCAGCAAACGTCTCTCTTATTGATAATTGATTTCCTTCTTTCATGCTAGGACTATAGGCTAATAAAGGTACATATTCTCTCGTATGGTCAGTACCATAATGTATCGGATCATTCCCATGGTCGGCAGTAATAATGAGTAAATCATCTTCTTTAAGATTCTCTAATACTTTAGGGAGTCGAGCGTCAAATTCTTCCAACGCATCACCATAACCTTGTGGATCTCGGCGATGACCAAATAATGCATCAAAATCAACTAAATTTACGAAGCTGATTCCTGTAAAATCCATCTTTAATGAATCAACTAACTTATCCATTCCATCCATATTTGATTTCGTTCTTAGTGATTTTGTAACCCCTTCTCCATCATAAATGTCAGAAATTTTGCCAATTGCAATGACATCAAAGTTATTATCCTTTAATTCATTCATTACCGTTCTTCCGAATGGCTTTAACGCATAATCATGACGATTAGCAGTTCTTTCGAAATTGCCTGGTTCACCAATAAACGGACGAGCAATAACACGACCTACCATATATTTTTCATCGAGTGTTAGTTCACGAGCAATTTTACATATCTTATATTGTTCCTCGATTGGAATGATCTCTTCATGCGCAGCGATTTGTAACACAGAGTCTGCTGATGTATAAACTATTAAAGCACCCGTTTCCATGTGCTCTTGCCCTAATTCATCTAAAATACCTGTCCCACTTGCAGGTTTATTACCAATTACTTTACGTCCCGTTCTACTCTCTAGCTCATCTATAAGCTCTTTCGGAAACCCATCAGGAAATACTTGGAATGGCGTTTCAATATTCAAACCCATTATTTCCCAATGTCCAGTCATTGTATCTTTTCCATTTGATGACTCTTGCATTTTTGTATAGTAAGCTAAAGGCGACTTCGCTTTGTCAATTCCTTTTATAACCTCAATATTACTTAACCCTAGCTTTGCCATATGAGGCATATTTAAGCCTCCACGATGCTCTGCAATATGTCCTAAAGTGTTAGCACCTTTATCTCCAAATTTCTCCGCATCTGGAGCTTCACCAATTCCAACTGAATCCATTACAACTAAAAAAATTCGCTTATATGAATGCGCTGACATAAAATAACCTCCTAAATCTATCTTTTTCAATAAAAGATATCATTCCCATTAACCTTCATATTAACCAATAAAAACCTTTAACAAGCTACACTTGTCTGAGGTCTGACAACCATAGTATAAGCCTTTTCATACTCATATTGCAAACAATAAAAAATGAACATTTCATGAATAAAATAATAATACGAAAACAACCATTTATCCAACAAGGTCTTAGGTACTTGATCTAACGTATTACGAGAAAAAGAAAAAGCCACCATAAAGTCTTTTCTCTTTATAGCGGCTTTGCTGTATTGTCTGAGTTATATCTTCTAGCCTCTCGTGTTGAAGGCATGTTCTATCCCTCAAAGTCTACTTGTGAACGAGCTCTTATTAAACATAGCTAGTTGAGACACTTCTTCTCTTCTGTTTATGCTCTTGGATGGTACATATTATAAACATCTTTTAATCTTGCTTTCGTTACATGTGTATATATTTGAGTAGTTGAAATATCTGCATGACCCAACATTTCTTGCACTGCACGTAAGTCAGCACCGTTCTCAAGTAAATGTGTTGCAAACGAATGGCGCAATGTATGAGGAGTTAATTCTTTTTCTATATTAGCTTTCTTAGCTAAATTTTTAAGAATCTTCCAAAATCCCTGACGTGTTAAGCGATTTCCATGATGATTTAAGAAAAGTGCTTCTGTTGTTCTCTTCTTGCTTGCCAATTCTCCTCTACCTTGATTAATATAGTTATGTATCGCATCTGTAGCTAATTTTCCTAAAGGAATAATTCTTTCTTTATTTCCTTTTCCAACACAGCGAATAAAGCCCATCGTTAAATGAACATCAGACATGTTAAGATGAGTAAGCTCACTCACTCTTATACCCGTAGCATATAGTAATTCGAGCATTGCTTTATCCCTTAATCCAAATGAAGTAGTTACACTTGGAATAGCCAATAATGCTTCAATCTCACCAGCAGTAAGCACTTTCGGTAGTTTTCTCTCAGTTTGAGGTGATTCAATATGAACTGATGGGTCATGGTTTGCAATTTTTTCACGAAGGCAAAATTGATGATATGATCTGATAGATGCAACATGTCGAGCAAGTGTTTTCGGAGACTTCCCTTGGTTCTTCAATTGGCTTAAAAAGTGAATGATGTGAACCCTAGTAATATCATTACAGTTCGTTACTCGTTCCACTTTTGCTAAATATTTATGATATTCCTTAAGATCACGTTCATAAGACTTGATTGTATTTTCAGCTAACCCCCGCTCAACTACTAAATAATGTATAAAGTCTTTTAAATGATCTTCCACATTTTTCTACTCCCCATTAAGATAAAAAAACTTTAATCGTTCTAACCAGCTTTCATCTTTATTTTCTATCATTTTCACTACTTTGACCGCATTCCCTTCTGGTTGATCATAGCGGTGATATTCTTGGTATTCTTGATTTATCCACAATATACAAAAATAAAACAAAATTGTACAGCCTGTAAAAAGAATAAATACTTTTAAAATATCATAAAAAACCATAAACCATTTCATCGTTTATCCTCCATTACAATCATCATATTAGAAGATATGACAAAAAGGACAAACTTTATACGTAAAAGCACTAAATATTTCATTAGTAAGTTCATTTTAAACTACTTAATATAAAGGTGCAGAACAATGTATAGCTTTCTATTCTATAATCAAAGGGTCAAATCAAACAGTCTCTATAAATTGTCTTAAGATATACAGAGTGTTTGGTTAGACCCTTTAGTCATTTTATTATTTAGACTTTTTAAAGCTTGTTTTACAAAATTTAAAATTATTGTTAACAGTTCCCTGTTGTGCAATAGACCCTATAACCATTTGATATCGTTAAATTATATAAATTGAATTTTCCCTAACTAGTAAGAATGAATTACTCGCTTTCCTTATTTTGACATTTTCTGCATATGCCATGAAAAGTCAGTCTATGATCCATAATTTTAAAATTCCAGTCCGCTTCAACTATTTTCTCAACATCTTCTAAAAGATCTTCTTCTATTTCTTCTACAGATCCACATTCCATACAAACTAGATGATGATGAAAATGAGCCGCCCCTTCCTTACGAAGATCGTAGCGTGACACACCATCACCAAAATTAATTTTATCAACTATTTTAAGTTCAGTTAGTAATTCTAATGTACGATAAACAGTAGCTAAACCAATTTCGGGGGACTTCTCCTTAACGAGGAGGTATACATCTTCAGCACTTAAATGATCCTCTTCATTCTCAAGTAGCACCCGGACAGTCGCCTCTCTCTGAGGGGTTAGTTTATAGCTTGAGGAGTGCAATTGTTTTTTTATCCGTTCTATCCGATTTTCCATTAATATTCCCTCCCTCGCCGTTCATTACATAATTATAGCAAAGATATGGGAACTGTCAAAATAAAATGATTATAAATAAATAATTTAACCCTATATTATTTAATAATTATTATTTTGTAATAACCTCTAATACATTTTTCATTAAAACTGGAGAAATAAATGCCTCAAATGCTGAAGCTACTAATAATACTATCATTATAACTACCATAACAAGTGAGTACCGCATAAATAGCGGAAAAATTTGCTGATTAAATCTTTTAATAAATTGCTGTCGGATCATTTTCAAAGAAAATGTGACTGCAAGCGTACTTATAATAATAAAGGACGGAATGACTAACAAGTTTTGCGGGAAAATTGATATGAAGGACAACAACAACCCTTTAGCCTCCATTTGATTTACTAGGAACCCAACAGTAAAGCTCACAACAACTCCTTTTAAAAAAAGTAAAACGAGTATAAGCGGCAACCCAATAATCGACACACCTAGTAACCATATTAATCCTATATATTTTATGTTTTGAAGATAACTTTCAATAAACTTATCTTTTGAGGATGCAAATTTACCTTCGGAAACTTGTTCGAAGAATCTACTTAAATAGTAGAAAAGATCTTGTTTTTGACTAAAGCTCAGACTGTTGACAACGATGGATCCAAAAATTACTCCCATAAAAAAGAGCACAGTAATAAATAAATAGATTGAAGAATGCTCTTGAATGTGTAATTGTAATATTTTCTGATACGATTGTTTTTTCATCATTCTCCTCCTTAACGGAACAGTATTAATAGATTGTATGATTTTAATTTAAAACTATGACAAACTATTAACTAGAAAAGAATGATAGTATAAGATTAGCTAATCATATTACAAATACTTATGTTCAAGGCTTAAAATAATAGTACGGTCATTTTTGCAAAATTAAGTGATATGTTCGATCCAGCATAGGGCTCAAAAACCCACCTGTATAGGTGGGTTTACAACACCAAAATTAAGAATAGAGCGATTGCTGCCACTGGTTTAATTGAGAAATACCTTTACCCTCATTTAGTTGCTCTGTCGCTTTTTCAATCCCTTCTTCAATTGTAGCTGTTATATTAAATAAGAAATACCTAACCGCGGTGTTGTAAATAACTTTTGCTCGAAACGGTAATAACTCTGGAGCTTGTTCACCGGTTAATATTCTTTTCATGATCGTTGCCTGCTCTTGTTTTGTAAGAACCTCATCATCTTTCTCATACTTTAACCCATACTGCTCTGGGTTTAATAAAAATGATTCTGCATGACTATTCGTTACCTTGTAAACAAAACTATTACGATGGGTAGGTAAGTCCTCAGATCCGTCTTCACCTTGGACAACATAGCCAACATCATAACTAGATTGTTGGATAATAGGAATGAGCTTATCTACTGCCGTTTTATGAAATACACCTACCATCATTTTTTTGGCATTTCCAAGATTAAGCATTTTCTCAACTGTATTAATAATTGAACGAACGCCAATACCTTCTCGAATATGTCTTATTTTTCCCAATGGCTCACATAGATTTTCTGTCCAAACAAAGCCGATTTGATTGCTCATAATTGAGTCCTCAATTTGTTTTGGCGTTGCATTTGTCTTAACCGATAATTCTGAGAGGATATCTTTGATTGTCATACCATGTTTAGGAGGTAAGGTGTCACTACTATGTAATAAAACTGGCACACCAGCTTCCGCTAATAATAATGAAGTAGGAACAGTTGTAACAAAACCTTTCCTACCATCATACGGACCAGCAAAATCGATTAAGTTATCTGAAATGGTAGATGGAAGGTTTAGCTTCTTTGAACACCTCTTAAGTTCATCGATAAAGCCAAGTACTTCATTGTATGTTTCTCCCTTCATTCGCTCTGCTATTAAAAAAGCACTAATCTGTGAGTCGGTCGCCTTACCACTTGAAATTAAGCGTGCAGCCTCACGCATTTCCTCATAAGTTAAATCTTTTGAACCCTTCTTTCCTCTACCAACTTCTTTAATCCACTGTTGCACATAAATCCCCCTTTTCAGTAATTAGCTAAGTGTGATTGTCAATACTATATCGCTTTTTTTTATCTATGAAAAGGAGAATGTATTATTAAACAATCAATTTCCTTAATAGTAGATGTTCAATTATCTTTGAGAAAACTCTTTTTTGCTGTCATTATTACCAAACCGAAATATGTGGTTTTATACGTTGGTCATCGTTATAGAAAAGAGAGGATGCTATGAACTCTAGTTGTGTATATATTTAAATCTAAGTACAAAAACAAACAACCAACGAGAAAACACTTGACTACATCTGCTTGATATATTTTGAAAACATGCTAAAACGGACTTATCTTTACAGCGCAAAGCTTAAAGCTTGGCATTTTACATGATGGGTCAAAGGAGGGATCGGTAAGTCGATTAATATTTTGTATGTCTCCCCAGTGAAATGGTACAAAGACTGTGTCACGTCGAATTTTCGGCGTTATTTTGCATCGTACGACGACACTTCCTCTTTTGGACTCCAGCTTCACAAAGCTTTTATCTTTAACTCCAAACTTCTTTGCGGCTAGCGGGTGAATTTCAATACGTGATTCAGGATAACGCGAGTTGAGTGTTGAACTACGTCTAGTTTGCGTTCCTGATAAATAATGCGCTAATACTCTACCTGTCGTCAAGTATAGAGGGTAATCTTCTGAGATTGCTTCACGGTTAGGTGTATTTGCTATGACTTTAATTACTGCTCGCCCGTCAGGATGTGCAAATTGATCGCTAAAAAGCCTCTCTGTTCCTGGATGGTCACTATTTGGACAAGGCCAAAACAACTTTTCTTTATTTAACCTTTCATAAGTAACACCAGCATAATCAGCCCTTCCTCCTTGACTTGCTACTCTAAGCTCATTAAATATGTCTTCAGAGCTATCGTATTTAAAATATTCTCCTTCTCCAAGTATCGTCGCAATCTCACGAAGAATTTCCCAATCATGTTTAACTTCACCCGGTTTTTTTCTTTCGCCATTTCTTAACGTTATTCTACCTTCTAAATTCGTCATCGTTCCTGCATTTTCTAAATAAGAAGAAGACGGTAAGAGTAAGTCCGCTAGTTGGGCAGTTTCTGAAATGAACATATCTACAACGACAAGAAATTTTAATTTTTTTAATGATTTTTCTACAAAAATCGCATTTGGATTAGACACAGCAGGATTTGACCCTACTACTAATAACCCTGTAATCTCCTTTCTATCAATTTTCTCTATCATTTCATAAGCGGAAACCCCTTTGGAAGGAAGATCGAATTCATTCACACCCCAGACAGAAGCAATATGCTTTCGATGTTCCATATTATCTATAGATCGGTAGCCCGGTAATTGATCCGCTTTTTGACCATGCTCTCTACCACCCTGACCATTCCCCTGTCCAGTGATTGCACCATAGCCACAACCTTCTCTACCAATTTTCCCAGTAATTAAACATAGATTAATAAAGTTTCTAACAGTTTCATTACCATTTACATGTTGTTCGACACCTCTAGCAGTGAAAACCATCGCTGAATTTGCTTTACCATACATTTTTGCTGCTAGGCGTATTTGTTGTTCAGGAATACCCGTTTGCTCAACTATATCTGTTAATTGTATATTACGAAGAAATTGTTGTAGATCGTTATAGCCATGTGTTCTATTTTCAATAAAATCCTCGTTGTCATATCCTTCTTCAACCAACACCTTTAACATCCCATTGACTAAACTCCAATCAGTCCCTGGCTTTAATTGTAAATGTATATCTGCTATTTTGGTTGTAGCCGTTTCCCTTGGGTCAATAGCAATAATAAACGCACCATTCTTTTTGGCTTTTAGAAAATATGGCATGATCGTAGGTTGACATTCAGCGATATTTGTTCCCGCTAAAATGATGCATTTAGTCATTGGAATATCTGACAAGGGGTTCGTCATACCACGATCGATACCAAAAGCATCGTTAGCAGCAGTTGCTGCCGAAGACATGCAATACCTTCCGTTATAGTCTATATGTCTAGTTTTCAAGGCCACTCTAGCAAATTTTCCTAACATATATGCTTCTTCATTCGTTAATGACCCTCCGCCATACACAGATAGAGCATCGAACCCATCTTCTTCTTGAATACTCTTGAATTTTTCCTTAATAATTTCTAAAGCCATGTCCCATGTGATTTTTACAAATTCACCATCTATCTTTAGCATTGGAGACGTAATTCGCTTATCATTAATCACATGTTGATGTGCATTTAATCCTTTTATACATAGCTTTCCTTGTGAAGTAGGATCCATTTTATTAGGAACAACCTTGTATTTCATTCGTTCAATGATACGTTCCTCAATCAATTGCATACTACACTGCATACTGCAATACGGACATTGGGTATTCATTATTTTTTCATTATTTAGTTGTTTTTGTTTTTCACGAAAATGTTTCAGTAAATCGTTCATTTATTCTCCCTACACAGTAAGTAAAATTTTGTCATTCTTCACTTCAACATCATAAACTTTTACGCAACCTGTATCTGGTTGCTGTACTTTTCCATCTTCCAAACATATTTTCCACTCATGCAAAGGACAGTAGACAACATTACCACTCACTATTCCTTCTGCTAATGTGCCACCGTTATGGGGACATTTATTTTCAACAGCATAAACTTCTCCATTAGATAAACGAAACAATGCGATTTCTGTATTATTTAGCTTTACTGATTTTCCTACCCTTTGAGGCAACTCACTATATTTTGCGATCTCTAATTTATTCATTTATATCACCCCTAAACTGTTGTTAACGAATAACTGTTATATAATTTATGTTGTTTATCTTCATCATTAACGACATCTTTCCATGGATCTTTTAGTGTAGCTAAAGCTACCTCAATTCGTTCATTTAATGACGAACGCACTTCCTCACTTGCCAATACATCACCAATCGCTGTCAAACCCACTCTCTCAACCCAAGCAGAAGTTCTCTCCCCATACTCCCCTGTTTCACGATAGTATTGAAGTATAGCTCCACTCCATTGTATAACCTCATCGGCTGTTTTCACTTTACATAACAGGTCACCTGCACGCAAGTTAGTACCTCCATTACCACCGATATATAACTCCCAACCATCACTTACTCCAACAATCCCAATATCTTTTATCGCACTCTCTGCACAATTCCTCGGACAAGCTGAGACGCTCATCTTCACTTTGGCAGGTGTATTTAATCTTTCAAATTTTTTCTCAAGATCTATACCCATCTGCGTTGAGTTCTGTGTTCCAAATCTACAAAACTCTGAACCTACACAAGTTTTAACAGTACGGATCGCTTTCCCATATGCATAACCAGAAGGCATATCCAACTCTTCCCATACCTTTGGCAAGTCTTCTTTCTTAATCCCAAGTAAATCAATTCGTTGACCACCTGTTAACTTCACCATCGGAACTTCATATTTCTCTGCAACGTCTGCAATACGCCTTAACTCTTCTGCATTAGTTACACCACCATACATTCGCGGAACGACAGAATATGTTCCATCTTTTTGAATGTTTGCATGCATTCTTTCGTTTACAAATCTAGATTCTAGTTCGTCTACATACTCCGTTGGATGCACCATCCCTAAATAATAGTTTATAGCTGGTCGACACTTCGAACACCCTTCATCGGATTGCCAGCCTAACACGTTCATTACTTCACGGATATGAGTTAAGCCCATCATCCGTATATTTTCAACAATCTCATCTCTACTTAATGATGTACATTCACAAATTGACTGTATTTGTTCAGTTTCCTCAAAGCTTTCTCCTAACGTTTCCTTCACTAACTCACTAACAAGAGGTGAACAACCTCCACACGAAGTTCCAGCTTTCGTACATGATTTAACTTCTGAAACAGAACTTAAACCATTTGACTTTATTGCTTCAACAATCATTCCTTTTGTTATACCATTACACCCACAAACTTGATCATCCATCTCCATAGATGCAACGATTGACTGTTCTCCACTTCCATTACTTTGTCCTTGTACAAATGATAAAGGAGCCATTTCACTTATCAATGTTTGTTTTTGCATCATCTGAAGGAGCTTAGTTCCATCATTAATATCACCATATAATACCGCGCCAACTACTTTGCTATCACGTATAACGACCTTTTTATAAATATTGTTATACTCATCGTAAATTTGCATACTCTTGTCATTTACATCTTCTTGGAACTCTCCGGCAGAAAAAACATCTACACCTGATACTTTTAGTTTTGTTGAGACGACAGAACCTTCATATTTTTTATCATCAAGCTCATGCAATTTATTAGCTAATACTTGGCCTTGTTCATATAGTGGAGCAACTAATCCATATGCAACTTCTCGATGCTCAGCACATTCTCCAACAGCATAGACATGTGGTATTGACGTTTGCATGTAATCATTTACGACAATGCCTCTATTTGTTTCTATACCGCTTATTTTTGCTAGTTCAACATTCGGACGTATCCCCACCGCCATCACAACTAAATCAGCAGTAATTTCTGTCCCGTCAGCAAAGCGCAGCCCTTCTACCCGATCTCCACCAATGATCTCTTTCGTTTGCTTCTCTAATAAAAAATTCATCCCTTGCTTCGTAAGCTCTTCTTCAAGTAGTTTGGATGCTTTTGGATCAAGCTGCCTTTCCATCAAATACTTTTCTATATGAATGACATCAACTTCCATACCTAAATTCAACAAACCTCTTGCAGCCTCTAAGCCTAATAAGCCTCCACCTATTACGGCTGCTTTTTTATAATTTTTTGAAGCATTAATCATTCTTTCACAATCTTTAATATCACGGAATGCAGTTACTCCTTCTTTATCAGCGCCTGGAAGAGGAAGAATAAATGGTACAGACCCTGTAGCAATGATTAATTCATCATAATTAATTTCTATTAACTTATCAGTTATAACCGATTTTGTTGCCGTGTTAATTTCTTGTACTTTTTGACCGGTAAACAATTCTATATTGTTTTCTTTATACCATTGCCAGTCATTAATCGTAATGTCTTCAAGTGATGTATCTCCTGCTAGCACAGTTGAAAGTAAAATTCTATTATAATTAGGGTGTGGTTCTTCACCGATAACCGTAATTTCAAATTGATTAGGGTTCAGCTTAATAACCTCTTCAATACAACGAACACCTGCCATACCATTACCTATAAGAACTAATTTCTTTTTTTTCAGCACAAGTATCCCTCCGATGTTTTTATTTTTTAAGAAAGGCTCTTTTTGTAAACTTTGTTGTTGTTACCAACAAATAGACACCTTATAGAAGTGACTTTATATTTTAGTCATCATTTTATATAAGAAAAAATGTCACAAACTCTAGTTGTGTATGTGTTAATTACAATCAAAGCGAAAACATTAAGAAAAGCGTATGCACCTTTCCGACAAGCGCTGGAGACATTGTACATGAAGTTTTTTTCCTTCATGTGTAATGTCTAAGCGACCACGATTCGTAGGCACCTGGAGCTAAGCAAACTGTACAGCAATAGAAATATTAACTTATCCAACGAGCTCCTCTTGTTTCGGTTCCATCGCTCCAACAACTGCTTCATTTTCCAATTTAGGTTCAACAAGAAAGAAAGCTGCGATAAAACAAGCGAAGGCACCTATGCCGATAATCATAAAAAATAATGATGGGTTGAGAAAGCTTAAAACTGTCAAGAAGATAACCGAACCGACATTTCCATATGCGCCAACCATCCCAGCTACTTGACCTGTGATTCGCTTTTTTACTAATGGCACCATTGAGAATACAGATCCTTCTCCAGCTTGAACGAAGAATGAGCATACCATCGTTAAGAGAACAGCTGCTACAAGTGACCAACTTGAAGAAATTTGCGACATAGCAATATAAGCTACTCCAAGACATAGAAGCAAGACCATTAATGTTTTTTTTCGGCCAAATTTATCGCTAAGCCACCCTCCACCCGGACGTGCAACTAAATTCATGAAAGCAAAGCTCCCACCAATCATCCCAGCCTGTGCAACTGTTAAATTAAATGTTTCTTCAAAGAACATCGGGAGCATCGAAACGACAGCTAATTCAGAACCAAATGTAATTAAGTAAGCAAAATCCAATATGGCTACCTGTTTAAAAGAATACTGTTCTTCTTTAGGTACCCCATTTTTTAAATGGTGTTTGTTTACACTCCATATTTTATAGACGTTAAATAAATATAAAACAGCTAAAACGATATATATTACTAAGGCAATATTTGCACCTATAAAATTCACATTTTTGAGTTTCCACGTTAACAAACCAAGTACTCCATACAATGGTAAAGTCATCACTATGAGTCCAACCATACTCTTATAGCTAGTTATTTCCATCGCACCAGACCTCTTTGGAATCTGGTATACCTTTTTTGCAGGTGTATCTTGCACCGATCGATAATAGATAAATCCGTATATTAAACTAAGTAACCCAGTTAACCCAATCGCATATCTCCAGCCGTCATCTCCACCAATCCATAAAGCAATGATCGGTAAACTAAATGCTGCAGCTGCTGAACCAAAATTTCCCCATCCTCCGTATATCCCTTCAACTAAACCAAGTTGTTTTTGGGGGAACCATTCAGAAACCATTCTTATTCCTATAACAAAGCCTGCTCCGATAATTCCTAAAAAGGCTCGAGCTATAAATAACTGCCAAAAAGAAGTACCAAAGGCAAACACAAAACACGGTATACTCATAACAATTAGTAGAGAAGAGTATACTTTCCTTGGTCCGAAACGATCGACTAACATGCCAATAATGATTCTTGCTGGAATAGTTAATGCTACATTAATTGTCATCAAAACCGTAATCTGTTCTTTTGTTAACTGTAGCACCTTCATCAAGGTCGTATTAAAAGGGGCCATATTAAACCAAACAACAAATGATAAGAAAAAGGCAAAGGTAGTCATAAATAAAATCTTTTTGTTTCCTTCGTAAATATTTTCGTTCATTTTATCACTCCTTGATTTAATATCTATTTGCACACTGTAAATGCATGTTATATTTCATAACATTTATAACATGTAATTTTCAGTGTTTTTTTAATAATTGTAATTATGCCATAATTTATGATCGTTGTCACTATTTTTATGTTATATTTTATAACATATATTAAAGTTACACATTTTATCAAGCAATAAAATTACATCATATGTAATGTTTTATAACATCATTTACAAATAAAAAAAACAATCCTTTCTCACAAAAAGGATTGTTTCTTTTATTTGTTCATTAACATTCATACTAACTTGGATACTCTACCTTGATCCCGTTACGATCAAGTATCTTTCTAATAAGAATACCATTTTTATAGTACTTTCTTGCATCGATCTCAAATTCTAATTCATTTTCATATGCTAGGTGTAATACCCTTACGCCATCATTATTGTATATTAATTGTGCTTTCGTTACTTCATCCCACTTGTATTCTTTTTCTTTCATTGACAGTGGTGCATTAAATTTTATAGTATCGTGTGTCATATATGTGTAATCATTCATACCAAATAAAAAACAAGCAATTGAAATAAGTACAATAAGTGATGATACTATTTTTATTTTAATTGTATCCCCAAATTTTCTCTCTAAAGTGATATATAAGATAAGACCGAGACCTAAGAAGATTGTTGCTATAAATATCCATAAATAAGCGGTTATATTTGCTGAGTAATACCAATACCCTTGATCGTAATTAATCATTAACGGTTGGATCATCCCAACAATTAATATAGGGATTATAAAGCTCGAGAATATTATTATTAATGAAAAAACGAGTAGAGTATTAGATGTTTTTGTGCTTATGTGATTCATAGATATGTGCCTCCTTGAAAATCTAGCATAATATAAACATACGTGGCACTATCTACTATGATTCACATTTCTGACATTTTAGCTAACGTCAATCTCTCCTTATTTTACTCTGCCGTATTTTCCTCCACCGCCTGTTTCTACACAAAGAGTACCGTTCCGTGCATTCATAATCGAATTAACAATTGATCGATTGACAACACGAAGCAATGACTTCTCTGGAACTTGATGTATAATCGCCATTTCAGTTTGAAAATGATCAAGTAAATTTTGCAATGTCTTCTTGCCAATGCCAGGTATAAACTCAAGTGGAACTTGGTGGATATAGCTAGGTCTATTTTCTCGCTTTGAATTTGTATTTTTTAGTTCCTTTAAACGATAATAAACACCCTTTATTATCTTCTTATGTCCGCATTTTACACAACATCCCTCTCCAAGTCTCATAGTTGCGAAGCACCTTTCACATACTGCGTGATAATATTTTCCTAGCTTAGGGTCAAGCCCATAATTAGCAACAACCTCACGATTACTTTCATTGTGCAAGGCTTTTTTCAACTCTTGAAAAGAAGGTGTTTTCATTTGAATCACTTGGTATTCTCGAGCAATTTTCCCTACTGAATGGGCGTCTGAATTTGATAAATACGTATAGTTATGTAACTCCATTATTTGATCTGCCATGTACGAATCTGCACTCAAACCAAGCTCTACAGCATCTATTAATTGGGGATCAAAAATTTCCGTTAGAGAAGAAGCTACACCTTTTCCGTACAAGCTTTTATAGGGAGTAAAAATATGTGCTGGAATAAATAATCCCGACATTGATTTTACTTTTTGTTGTAATTCAACAGCCGTTCCATACATTCTTTGTGTACTTAGCGTTATATTTTTCAATCTACTTTCTAACCAATGTGTAAATTCTTTCATCTTTGCTAATGTTGGAAAATACACTAAAACATGAACTGGTCCTTTACAATGTTCATCAAACACTTCGATTTCACACCCAAGTATTACTGTAAGATTTCTATAGCAAAGCCCCCCTTCTACATGTTCAGTCATTTCTCCTTCACTTAAAAGGTCCTCAAGCTCATTTTGTACTTCTGGAACGTGGCAATCAATGATACCAACCATTTCAAGTCCTTTACGGTTTAAGGCTTCATGTAATATAGTTGGTAACGTCATTGTTTTTGATGCAGTGATCTTTACAGGCTTACCTGAGTTTGTCCTTCCGAGATGAATATGTAAATCGACATAATATTGTTGCATCGTATAGGAGTCACAATCCTTCCATCAGTTGTTACTATTTTCAGCTAATTGCTTCATTTGTAGATGTTGAACAGCATAGGCTGTTTTCGCATCATATATTCGTTTTTCCGACATATAAGCTAATGCTTCATCTAACGTTAACTCAATTACATCAACGAATTCATCTTCATCTAATTGTGCTTTTATCTCTAATTTTATTAAACCTTCTGCAACATAAAGGTGAACAAGTTCATCTGCAAAACCCGGTGAAGTGTAAAATGATGTTAAATGAGTTAACTTGTGAGCAGTATAACCTGTCTCTTCTTCTAATTCTCTTTTTGCTGTTTCAATTGGTTCTTCCCCTTGTTCCAATTTGCCTGCCGGTATTTCTACAAGAACACGTTCTAATGGTTTCCGATATTGCTGTACCATGACAATCTTATTTTCACTCGTTACAGCAATTACAGCAACAGCTCCAGGGTGTTTTACTATTTCTCTCTTACTCGTTTTACCGTTCGGTAATTCTACATCCTCTACATATAAATCAATAATTTTCCCAGTAAACAGTTTATTTTTTTTAATTGTTTTTTCCTTTAAATGATTCATGATTTCTCCCTTTACCTTATTTCAGTCTTAAACACTGTTTCCATATGTGTTACAAACGTATCTTCATTCTCTGTAAAAGTTGCCATTTTATCACGATGTGCAACCGTTTGGTATCCTCGTGCATATGCACCGTAAGCAGTTAAAAAATTACAAATATCTGTACAGACACCTGTGACGTGCACTTTTTTTACATTTCTGTTTTGCAACTCTTCATGCAGTGCTGTGTCATAAAATGCATCATATTCAGGCTTCGGGATGTATACAACATTTGGATGGTTTTTATTCTCCTCAAACCATTCGGCTAAATCACCAAATAGTTCCTGCCCCCACGTACCCTTCACGTTATGCGCTGGCCACAATTCAAAATGCGGATCATTTTCTTCATGTGCATCCATACAAATTGCAACTACTTGATCATTCGCAATAAAATCCTCAGCCGCCTTAATAATATTTGCAACGATTTGTTGTGCAGGCTTCCCAACTGTTAAATTTCCTTTATCTGATACAAAATCATTACTCATATCAATAATGAGTAGTGCTTCTCGATTCATTTTTATTCCCCCTTCAAGATGTTGTTCAAAAGTTCTGAATTATATTGAACAAACTCATTAAATATATATAGTTTCAACATATTTGAGCTTACCCATTCTGTCAAGTTACAATATTGTTAGACTGTTTAAAAGGGCTAAATTCTTGGACGTGGTATGAAAAGTTCAATAAGAAGTAGTACGTCACGTAACATTCAGTCGATTAAGCATATAGTTCAAGGGGGAAAAGCAATTGAACAAAAGACAAGTAGGTTCTTCAGATTTATTCGTTAGTGAAATTGGCCTAGGTTGTATGTCATTGGGCACAGATGAAAAGCACGCAAAATCAATTGTTGATCATGCACTCGATCTTGGTATCAATTTTTTTGACACAGCTGATTTATATGATTTTGGAGTAAATGAAGAAATAGTCGGTAAAGCATTAAAAAATAGGCGGCATGATATTATTCTCGCAACGAAAGTTGGAAACCGTTGGTCTGATAACAAAGATGGCTGGTACTGGGATGCTTCTAAACAATATATTATAGAGACTGTGAAAGACAGCTTACGTAGACTTCAAACAGATTATATTGATTTATATCAGTTACATGGTGGGACGATAGAAGATCATATTGATGATACAATCGACGCCTTCGAACAGTTGAAGCGGGAAGGAGTCATTCGTCAATATGGGATATCCTCGATCCGACCAAATGTTATTCGAGAATTCGTCAATAAGTCATCAATCGTTAGTGTAATGATGCAATACAGCGTACTAGACCGCCGTCCTGAAGAATTATTCCCAATGTTGCAGAAAAACAATATTCATGTCATTGCACGCGGTCCACTTGCAAAAGGAATCTTAACTGAAAAACTGCTTATGAACGCAGGGAAAAAAGTTTTAGAAAAAGGATACCTTCATTATACGTATGAAGAACTAAGTCATGTTCGAAGTGAAGTAACGGCTATTTGTAACAACCGCAGCTTAACTGAAATTGCGCTTCAATATTGTTTACATAGCTCTGAAGTAGCAACTGTTATACCAGGCGCGAGTAAAAATGAACAACTTATTGAAAATGTTGAAGGTGTAGCAACAATAGGTTTAACAAATTCACAGTATTCAAAAATACAAGAGGTTACTAAAACTAACAAATATGAGCTGCATCGATAAGTTGGTACAATTTTCTTACACAAATTAACATGCGAAAAGCAGGCAAAGAAATACGTATAAACCATCTTTGCCTGCTTTACTGTAAACATCTATATTAGATAATCCCTTATCGATTATTGCTGTACCATTTTGCTGCTTTACGATCAATTTCTTTAATAAAGGCATCCTTCCCAGCAATATAACTAGCAATATCGTTTGCGTATTGTGTTGCTAGTCGCTCCTTTAAAGTTGCGTATTCCATTGCCTCATCGGAGTGGTTAATAAGATAATCTCGAAAGATAATATGACGTAAAACTTGTGGGTGGCCAGTTGGAAATACATGTACGTGGTGTGTTCGATGGTTACCGCCTTTTTGGAAGTAACGACGGTCCTCAACGCCATTTTCTCCTCTTGCTTCATAGCCAATGTTTTCCATTAAACCATTTAAACTATCTACTAATCCTAGGTCGTCGACTTCAATCATTATATCGATAATTGGCTTAGCCGACATATTTGGAATTGATGTACTGCCGATATGATGATAACTAGCAGCTAGGGTTTGATAAATATGCATTAATGCTTGTTTCTCCAAGTCAAATTGCCGACTCCAGTCTGAATTATAGCGATGTACTTCAACCTTTCTCATCTTAGCCTCCTATAAATTTGGTAGATTATGAGTAAAGAAACGTCTACCAATTCATCTATTTATAGTCATCCCAATTTAAATTACTTTCATTTAATAGTTCTTCAAAGGATTTGTTCTTTTCACGTTGACGACGTTCTTCTCGTTTTCTGTTTTCTTCATCTTCTTGTCTTTTTTTCTCTTCCATCGCTAATTCATTCTTTTTTTCTTGTAATTGTTGAAAAAGTGAAGAATTAAGTCGGTCTTTTACACTTAATGCATCATCATGACTCTTTTGTTTATGCTGTTTTTTATGTTTATTTTTCTTCATTTTGATCACTCCCGTTCTTCATTGTGTGTCAATATTATAGCATATGGACATTCGCAATCTTACTAGAAATTAGTTTAATTGTTGCCGAAATATTCAAATATTTAATAGAATATAGGTAAGCGTTTTCTTCTATTAAAGTAAGGAGGATATGATTATGCAATTACCTGATCAAGTCACAATTATTGAGGTCGGTCCACGTGATGGGCTACAAAATGAAAATGCCCTCATTCCTACTGAAAAAAAAATTCAGTTTATTCATAGCTTAATGGAGGCTGGTATTCATGAAATGGAACTAACTTCGTTCGTCTCACCAAAATGGGTACCACAAATGAAAGATGCCGAGGACATAATTTCATCTTGCTTAGATACAACGAAACGGCACTTTGTGTTAGCCCCAAATAAAAAAGGGGTTGACCGGCTTTACAAAACTTCTTGTAAACATGTTGCCGTTTTTGTCGGGGTCAGTAACACGTTTAACAAAAAAAATATTAATAAAGCGACAGCTGAAAGCATCACAGAATTAATCCCACTTATTCATGAGTTAAAAGAAAAAGGCTATTTTGTACGTGCATGTATATCCACTTCATTTTATTGCCCTTATGAAGGGAAAATTTCTGAGGCGGATGTCATGTCATTATGTGGTCATTTTGTCAATGCTGGAGTAGATGAATTAAGTGTTGCCGATACGATTGGAATGGCTAATCCACAACAAGTTTTTTCATTGTTTACCAAATTGAAAGCAAGATTTCCTCACGTACTACTCACCGGTCATTTTCATGACACACGCGGAATGGCGATAGCAAATATTTATGCAGCACTCCAAGCTGGTACTATACGTTTCGATACATCTGTAGGTGGGTTAGGAGGATGTCCGTTTGCTAAGGGGGCAACTGGCAATGTAGCTACAGAAGATGTCGTATTTATGATGCATCAAATGGGCATTAATACGAACATTGAGCTAACTAAACTAACTGAATCCCTCAATGTTATTCGCCCATTTTTAACGAAATCCTTAAACAGCAACTATGACGATATTGTACAAAAAACACTGCTATAATTTTTTTACTACTATATTGGTATAAGATCTTGATATTTTTCTCACCATACTATTTGAATAATAAATTTAGTAAAGGAGACTTTTCTATCTATGCCAAAACAACAAAAAACACGTGGCCAAAAAGGTAAGCAAAGTTCTGACACAACGAATGCTGTGATGTCTGTCGAAGAGATGGAAAAAGCAACACACCCTACGAACCGCCAAAATTCTAAATCATAAGACTGACAACTTAAAATCCACCGTAGTCAACGCCCCATAAGCTAAGCTACGGTGAGGTTTCTTCATCAATATGCCAATAAGTTCTTGAATCACCCTATACTAAAGAGACCCGCTGAAATGGTGAAGTGACCTAAATTCAATTAACACATACTCCCCGACCATCTTTCCATCCAGATGTTTATGACCTAATGGTATAATGAAAATAAATAACTCTTTAAGGGGAAAGCACTTTATGATAACACTATTCATTTTTATTGTAGCGTTATTTACCATTATCGTAATTACTGGATTTATACTAACAAATCAAATTATATATATTAAAAAGAAAGATGATGATGAGCTATATAACCGAGAAGTAAATGAAGGTCGCTTTAAACCTGAAGCTTTTACACAACTGCCTTGTCAAAAGATTGAGATACAATCAAAATACAACTACAAAATCCACGGTTGGCTTATTGCACCACACCAGGCAAATAAATATATGATATTTTGTCACGGAGTAACCGTGAATAAAGTGAATTCTATTAAATATATGGATGTATTTTTAGAGAGAGGTTGGAATGTTCTTGCATATGATCATCGCCGTCACGGTGAATCCGGTGGAAAAACAACAAGCTACGGGTATTACGAAAAGCATGACCTCGCTGAAGTTGTTAACTGGTTAAAACAGCGTGTCGACCCAAATAGTATGATTGGTATACATGGAGAATCAATGGGCGCAGTAACGGTACTATTATATGCTGACATGGTTAAGGATGGAGCTGATTTCTATATAGCAGATTGTCCTTTCTCTGATTTCGAGGAACAGTTAGTCTACCGCGTAAAAAAGTCGGTTAACCTTCCTAAACAGTTGTTTATACCTTTGACAAACCTATTTTTACAATGGCGAGAGGGGTACTCCTTAAAGAACATATCCCCCATTTCTATCGTAGAAAATATTACACAACCAATTCTGTTTATTCATAGTCAAAAGGATGACTATATTTTACCTGAAATGACTAAAAATCTATACAAACAAAAAAAAGGACCCAAAAAGCTATTTCTAGCTCAAAATGGATCACATGCATTGTCTTTAGCAGAGAATAAAACAGCTTACGAACAAGTTCTTGACGAATTCTTAGCGCAGTATAAACTCGATAATTAAAAAGCGCCATGAATCATTATAGCTTTGCTATTCACCCATCTCTACTAAGCTCATCCGTGGATTTAAGATTTGGCTTGGACTTTTGAGCATGAAACAGTTTGCACTCTCTGTAAAATCAATCGTCATCTCTTCATCAAAAAACACTGTTTTTGATTGATCAATTAGCAATGGTATAAAATTC
Source organism: Nanhaiella sioensis (assembly GCF_046557775.1). NCBI lineage: Bacteria > Bacillati > Bacillota > Bacilli > Caryophanales > Bacillaceae > Nanhaiella > Nanhaiella sioensis. The sequence continues at coordinate 3,582,727 of NZ_JBKAEG010000001.1, read as the reverse complement.
GTATCGACTTTTATCTCATCATCATTTGCTTTATCAACAATCCACAATGCCGAAACACCACTAACTACACAGCCACACCCTTCTGTGTCGTAAGCAAGCTTTAACAATTTACTTTGTTCCATATTAGTTTCTATATGATCTATAGCTTTTTTTGTAAATGTAATTTTCAAATTGATCCTTCTCCCTATAAGTTTTCCTCTCATTTTAGCATATTACCATACGATATACTCATATTTTGTATACAAGCTCATTTATTTGCATATTCTCATAGTAATGAAGTTGAGTTTTGTTGATCATTATAAAAAATACCCAATTAAAGGAGAGAAAGACATGTCTGATGTTCGAATTAAAGTGTTAGATAATGGACCATTACGAGTAACTGGTAACATTGAATTAGTTGATGGAGATGGTAACAGTTTTGAAACGAAGCAAGCTTATTCTTTATGCCGGTGTGGCTTATCGAGTAAAGCACCATATTGTGACGGATCTCATAAAGATAAGTTCGAATCTTCTGTTCGAGCTGAGTAAACTCACAACAGTAAAGGCTATTTTCATAAACATTGTTTACTACAACTGGGCAGAATGATGAGTTTTATGAAAGCATAATACTTGTAAAAGTAGAAAAGTGCCACGAACGCTAGATTTCGTGGCATCATTTCTTCTATTTAACGATGACTTATGAGTAAAACGACATGATAACCAAATTACGAAAGGCTCTTTTCGTAAACTTTGTTGCTATTTTTATTTAAAAAATGGATAATATGATGAGTTTTTTTAGAGCTTAATAATGTAAAAGTAGTAAAGCTACCACGATACTAGATGTATACGTGCTTACACCTTAGAACGTATAGCAACAATCAATGCGAAAACAACCTTACGAAAAGGGACTTAAATAACATAGTTGAACCTCAAAAGAGATGGAAAGTTAATTCCCAGTCATGTTATCTTTCCATTACTCCTTTACGACCACACATAAAATGTGTATACTACAACCATTCCAAAAGAAAGAAGGAAAAATAATGAACAAAACCATACATGTTGGTCTCGTTGGTTTTGGGTTTTCTGGACAAGTATTTCATGCCCCATTTGTTCATTCTCATCCAAACCTGCAATTAACAAAAGTCGTCGAACGAACGAAAAGTCATTCAAAGGAACTATACCCATACACAGAAGTTGTTCGTGACTTCGATGAACTGCTTGAAGACGAAGCAATTGATCTTGTTATCATTACTACAGCTAATGAGCTCCACTATCCTATGGTAAAGAAAGCATTACTGAAAAATAAACACGTGGTTGTCGAAAAACCTTTTACGATTTCCTCTGAAGAAGCAACACAATTAGCTAAACTAGCAAACAAACAAAATCGAGTGTTAAGTGTATATCACAATCGCCGCTTTGATGGTGATTTTTTAACTATAAACCAAATCATTCAACAAAATCTACTTGGTCATGTTGTCGAATTTGAGTCACACTACGATCGTTACCGAAATTTTTTAAAAGGCTCCTGGCGAGAAGACAATAGACCAGGATCAGGTATTTTGTATGATTTAGGCTCTCACTTAATCGACCAAGCAATCACATTATTCGGGTATCCTCATACTGTGACCGCTGATGTGCGAATTCAACGACCTATTTCTCAAACAATTGATTCTTTTGATCTCAAATTAGATTACGATAACCTCAAGATTTTACTAAAAGCTGGCATGTTAGTAAGAGAACCAGGACCTCGTTTTATCATTCACGGCACAAACGGTTCTTTTGTTAAATATGAGATGGACCCACAAGAGGAACAATTAAAAAATGGCATGATGCCTACAAATATGATGTATGGAATAGAAAAGGAAGATCATTGGGGCACCCTAAACACTGATCTTAATGACCTGCATTACAAAGGAAAAATTGAAACAATAAAGGGAAATTACATGAATTTCTACAACAATATTTATGATGCAATTGTAAATGACTTGCCACTAATCGTAACCGGTGAGCAAGCATGTAATACTATCCGCATTATTGAGTTAGCGATGCAAAGCTCCGAAGAGGGTAGAAGTATACCTTTTACACCTCAATTAGTTTAGTTCCATATCCCTTATAGAACTATTTTTCGTTTATCCTCGAAGATTTTTTCTATACGTTCTTTTTTAGTATTTTTCATTTACAAAGGCTGAATGTCTACAATATTAACAAACTGTACATCATGGATTTTTTCAACCCTATCCATGATGCGTACGGTTTTATTAATGTGGTCTATAAAATGAATATTACCTTCAACAGTATTTATCGCATGATTTTGATAATAGGAAAAAGATAATGTTTGATTTCCAGCTATACCGATATGAATCATTTCATTCAACTCTTCTAGTCGTTGCTCATCTAACAACGGCTTTGAAGCTCTCTGCTGTTTTTTTTCTAACTCCCTTAACAGCTTTGTATGTTCAGGGAGCATCATTGATACCCATTTAATTGTTCCACGGTCTCGAATCACTTTTATCACTCTCCTTTTTTTCATTCCTAAATTCTTTATGAGCTAATCCGTTATTGAAGGCATTATTCCACCGTTTTCCACATGGCGAATTGCAGGCACTTCCGCTTTTCTTTTTGGCTAGCTACAGTGCCTATCTCCTCGAGTCACTTCACCATTACACCCAAAGGCAAAGAACGCCTTCATTTGTAATGCTTCCAGGGCTTGTCGGAGATGACCAAGACACTTCCGCTTTTCCTATTGTCCAGCTGCGCCTCCTAGTCCCTCGAGTCACTTCACCATTACACCTAAAGGCAAAGAACGCCTTCATTTGCAATGCTTCTAGGGCTTGTCGGAGATGACCAAGGCACTTCCGCTTTTCCTATTGCTTATGGCCTCCTACTAGTGTGCTGCGGTGACGTGCCGTCCCCGCATCCGTATATGAAACTGCTCGCAAAATTGCATTTGAGCCGTATTTCCTCCTGATTTCATCCATACAGTAGCCGAGTGCTTGCTGCTTCGGTTTATTCATTTCAAACAGCGATAGTTGCATATTTAGATCATCCTCAATATTAGACAGTGCAATAGAGATTTTTCGTACTGTTTTATTTGTATAATGCTTTTGAAATAGCTCAATACAAACATTGTAAATATCCATTGTAATATTTGTTGGTTCTTCCATTGTTTTTGAACGATAAAATCCGCCGCCAAATTCATCTTTACTATATCCAATACCAAGACTAACCGTTCTTCCGACCTTTTTAGCTGTGCGAGTTCTTCTTGCCACCTCCTCACACATTTCTAATATTACTCGCTTTACATCTGTCGGATTTGGATAATCTCGTAATAAAATTTGACTTTTTCCAAAGCTAATTTGTCCTTGCAAAAAGGGTGCACCAAGCTCTGAAAAATCAACACCCCACGCGTGATAATATAGCTGATTTCCCATAATGCCAAACTTTTGTTCAAGTAGTTTGAGGGAATAATTAGCAAGCTGCCCTACTGAGAATATTCCTATCCTGTTTAATCTTTTTTCCATTTTCCCACCAATTCCCCACATTTGACTAAGTGGTGAAAGCGGCCAAAGCTTTGTTTCCACATCATCATACGTCCATCGAGCAATCCCTGTTTTTTTTGCCTCTAAATCCAAGCATAGTTTTGCCATAAGCATATTTGGTCCTATACCAATTGCACACGGAACTTCATATTCTCTCTCTATATCTTCTTTTAGTTTTTGAGCTGTCGTTTCTGCATCACCCCATAGCTTCTCAGTACCATCCACTTGTAAAAAACTCTCATCAACGCTATACGTATGAACTGCTTCTCCCGGCACATAGCGCTGAAATAACTTAGTAAGTTCCATTGATATACGTAAGTATGTGCGCATCTTTGGATTGACGATTACAATTCGCGGGTCCTTAGGGATTTCAAATAAACGTGACCCTGTTCTAATACCAAATTCCTTCTTCAAGCGTGGTGAAGCTGCTAAAACAACACTCCCCTGTCTTTCTGTATCACCAACAACCGCTAAGTAGCATGTCAGTGGATCTAAATTCAGCAGTACTGCTGCACAACTTGCAAAAAAGCTTTTCATATCAATACATAAGATGTTATGGTGAGGCATTTTGCTATAATCGATCAAATATAACACCCCTAAAAGAATATACGTTCGTATTATTATATTCAACATCTTAACCGAATATACGTTCGTTATCAATTACAAATTGTTTCCAATAAGAAATGCTAAGATCCCCAATGTTTGGTGACAAACACTGTAGCCACTCATGAAGGTGTTTTATTGTTCGAAAAGCACTATTGTTAGATATTTCAGAAGACACTTTGTTTAAACTTTGTTACTTTTTTCACTTAATTTGAGTAACTGATGTGTATAGTTTTTAGTGGAGAAAACATGCCACGAAAACTAGTTTTATCCGTTAGTACGAAAAACCACATTCTATACGAAAACAGCCTAATGAAACAATTAATGTGAAAATACCCTTTCATAAAGGGATTTATTCTACATGTTTTTTTACAATTTCTTCTTTTATTACTAAAGTATACATGTTATAATTTTGATTGATTAATCAATCATTGAATGCGAGGTCTAATTATGTCTAAACAAATATCTAAAAAGGAACAACTACGGGAAGAAAAAAGACAAAGAATTTTACATGCAGCTATCACCCTCTTCTCGAAAAATGGCTATTCAGAAACAACAATTGCAGCTGTCGCCAAAGCTTCGGAAGTGAGTTTCGGAACTGTATTTACTTATTTTTCAAATAAGGAGCAACTTTTTGAGGCCGCGGTATTAGAACCGTTAGATGAAATGAAGGCGCTGTTTTTATATCAAACTAACAAAGATCACTCCCCCTTAGAACATCTTAAACAAATGGTTAAAGAGCATGTTATTACCTTTTCTCAAAAGGAAACCCATTTACGCTTAGTTCAGTATGTATTAGGGCAACATGAAAGATTTCCAAAATTATTCGAGCAATTAGATTCTTTTTTCCATGACGTCATCGACGCACTGAAGCCAATCATTATAGAAGGACAAAAACAAGGTGAGCTACATACGTTGAATCCTGAAATCGTAGCAACATCTTATTTCCAATTTTTAAATGGGATTCGTGTAACAATTATCGATCCGCCCGATGGGGTTATATGGAAGGCACTTATTCCACAGGCGTTGCTCCTTTTTGCACCAGTAAATTCCAAGAATATTTACGATAGTACCCTCAATGAATAAAATTAGCAGTGTTATCGAACTTGGAAGTATCATTGGTTCAGTCATCATTAGTCGTTTAGGTAACAGAATTAATGAAAAAGTACTGGTGTGTTCCTCTACTGTGTTGCTAGGTGTGTTAATTACACTAAACGGAGTGGGCGGTATAAGAAGTGGTTTTATAAGATTGTCAGCGTTATAAAGAATAAAAGATAACATGAATTTTAGTTATCTGCATGTAAATTGTTTTAGTAACAATCACCTTTATGAAAAAAATTACATCATATTTAACTGGAGGGATAGTCATGTTTTTCGAGGAAAAAGTAATTACAAGAAGTCCAAATGAGTTTATGGAAGTTCGTCATGTAAAGATAAAAGGTTCAAATTTTGATATTGGAAAGAAGCTAGCTGAGATTGCGTATAATAATCATCGTGCCCTACCTTACCCCGCAACTACCAAATACAAATATCAGCTAGAATATTTTAAAAATAATTATCCTATCTTACTTGACCGAATACAAGGAGCGACTGATTATTTCAGTAATGTAAACGTTGAAGACAATAGCTATGATTTTTCTTCCTTCGTTTATTCGTCTGGATTACCTGGCTGTTCAGTTGTATTTTACCCTCCAACAACTACACAAAATGGAAGTCCAGTCGTAAGTCGTAACTTCGACTTTGCAACTGGAACTATAACTGGGGGAATACCAGCTGATGACGAAAAACCAGCTTTTGCAAATCCTTACATTCTTGAGCTGCATCCAGACGAAGGCTATTCTTCTTTATGTGTGTCGGGATATGAAATGCTTAGTGGAGTACTTGATGGAATAAACTCAGAAGGTCTTGTTGTTACGTTATTAGCTGATGATGATGCGATTACTCATTACCCTATTGAACCAACCTATCAGCCTCAAGTTGGTTTGAATGAACTACAAATACTAAGACTGTTATTAGATACATGTGCCAATATTGAAGAGGCAAAGAAAGCATTGCATATGAATAAACACTATTATACTCTCTATCCCTTGCACTTCCTCATCGCTGATAAACATGGCAACTCATTTGTTTGGGAACAATCTCACGGACGTAATAAAGAATTTACTTTTGATGGTGATAAGAACCATCCCCAAGTAGTAACTAATTTCCCATTGTACAAGTTTCAATCCGAGTCACAATTTCCCGATACTGATGATCGATTATCTATGTATAATCGGTTCTGTAATATAAAAGAAAATATCAAGAGAAATAAAGCTCCTTACTCCATAAATTTTATAAAAAATGTAAATCAACAAGTCTCTTTTCATGACCATTCTCACTTAAGAGAATCACAATGTCCTACACGAACGTTATGGCATAGCATATATGACATTGAAGATCGCACTATATTAATAGATTTTTACTTAGGTGAAGAAAATGAAACGATAAAAAGATCTGGATATATCCAACTTTCCCTATGAAAAAGTCATAATTTTCAAAAGGGTGACTCATGATTGAGTTATCCCTATTTCCTTTGATGGTTTCCATTTCACCACTTATAGTATAATTCTTCACCCTCATTTATTATTGAGGGTGAAGGTACAGTAGTGAATTGTGATTGCCTTGGACTACCAATAATATTAGCACGATGGACAATGCTGAATAGGTAAGTTTAACGATGTAAATATTTTCCTTCATTGGACAGGGCATATGAGCAAATCAGTAATAGACGAAAGCAAATTATACCGCAGTGCTTCATCGTTTAAATTGGTCCCCTTCATCCTTGTTATAAGCAAAATTTCAGAGCAAATCTCACACTCTTATCTTGTATATAAGACAGCATCGCCTTTATACGATAGATAAATTCTCCATAACCGCTTTTTGAGCTACCCTTTTAAAGTAAGCTAAAATATACTCATATTTAGTAACTTCTTTTGTGCTTCTATAAAGCTCTCAACAAGGCTTTCTGCTATGATCTCTAATCTTTTGAACCAGTTAGATTGTACTGTCAGAGCTTTTACTGCACCTTCTACAGTTTGAATATTGCCTAACCGATTTAAATCATCGTAGCCGGTATACATTATCTGTTGAAAAAAATAAACGAACAAATCATTTGAAAAAAACTGCTGAAGATCTATATGGTTGTTATTCAATACTTCTTCAAGCTCATTTAAAGTCGCTCCAGTCTCTTTTTTACATAGGTTTAAAATTTCGTGGCATCTTTTCATTCCTTGTTGAGTCGAATGTAATAAACTCTTTATTCCATGTGTATATTTATCTAGTTCATCAGCTAGATCATGTAATCTAATCATTCTGTCTTTTAAATTGATTGTTTCTTTACTTTCAGAAACAATTGTATAGAGTTTCTTTTTCAACGGCTTTTTACAATATAATTCAATAGCCTCCATTAATGGCATACAAGTCGTACCGTTAATCTTCGCACCACCTTCTGTTGCATTAATGACTGTTATGTGGGGGGTATTCATTATCATTTCTTCAAGGCCCTTTCTAAAGAACGTCCACAAAGGCGTTGAAGCAATTGATTTACCATCATTACTGTCAACATCCACTACCTTATTTTTGTCATAATCGCTCTGGGAACTTCCTTCGTAATAACGTGACTTTTTACTATGGTGAGCTCCATCTGGAGCAAAGGCAAAATCTTGACCTACAAATATTATAGGATTAGAACCCATGTATATAGCAGCCTCGTACGCTAGATGTGATACGTTAGAACCACCGCTTAGACAAGATTCATCTCCAATGAAGCGGTTAACCCATCTATTCATTGCTTCCCTTGAGCGAAATATTGGAATCCTTGGTCCTTGAAAAGTTTGATAATTTCGCTTATCAATTATTGCTAAACCAAGTAAGACTAATTCCTCTGGATATTCTATGCCTCTAAAATGATGTAAAAAAGCTTGCTCGGTTCGTTCTAATATACACATTGCATCAGGCTTAATTTCTTCCTTTAATAAAGGTATTACCGAAGAGCCAGCTGCTATCATAAGACCTTTATCCTTAATCTTTTTTAATATTTCGATATTTTTGTCCAATGATGGTCCATTTGCAACAATAAACGCTGGTTTATTATAAAATTTATTTTTCAAACTACTAACATACGGATTTTCAATAATTTCATTTACATTGTTAATTAAATTATGAAAACCTATTAAATTATCATAAGGATCGTTACCTATATTTATCGTACAAAAAGTAATAAGCTGCATAATTGATTGATGAAGGTGCAAGTATTTCTTTTTAAAATATCTTTTTGCACTATTCGTAAAGACACAAGTAGGCATCGTGCATCTTAGCAACCCACCAGTAAGTAAAAATTGCTGGAATTCTTGTGAAATGTCATGAAAATCTCCCACAAAAAAAATAACTTTCGGATCTTTCAACAATTTTTCAAGGTCAAACAAATATAACATCGCCAAAAAAATATATATATTTTGTTCAAATATAACAACAAACGTATTCGAGTGTCTTTTTGCATCAAGAGTAAACAGTGGATAGCCAACGTCACAGCCATAAATAAATAAAGATGTAGCATCAATTATAGAATTTTCTTTAAATAATACTTCACCTTCATCTAATGGCGTCGTACCATTTAAATAAAAAGACCCTTCTGTTCCAATATACTTACAAGTCGGCATTCCTTTATCATTAACCGACACCTGAATTTTTCTCCATAGATCATCTTTATTCACCTTTCTCACTTGTTTTTTAATACGCTCTGGGAGAAGGTTAAAGTTTTTCTGAAAACCTATTTCTAATAGTGTAGTTTTTAAAATTAACCTTCCTTTCATTTTTTTTAGTAACTGCAACCCCTCACATTCAAGTATACTTCTAAGACCGATGATATCTTTTTCACTTAATATCTTACGTAACGGGTGAAGTAGTAAAATGATAGCTCTCACTTCATCAGAGCTTACCATCATGTTAGAAGAATAATTTGCTATAACAAACTCTAATTTCTCTAGAAAAACGATAAAATACTCGAGAGCATATTTGTCATTCCCTTCTTTTATGCTCTGTACTGTCAAAAGAAGTATTTTTTCCGACTCTACTATATGATTGTACAAATCATCATTTATCATCATCTTCCCTTTCTAATAATTTTTTCCAGTTTCCTCTTTGAAAATCTTCAAGGTTTTTTAGAATTCCTTTCTTGTATTGAAGCGACTCATAATCATGCTTATTCATTCCAGCCTGAACCTCTTTAATATCCTCTTCTGTCCAATAGTTAGACAATGATTGATTGGACATTTCTTTTAATTCAACTAATAATGTTGTTAATTCGGTAACAGCTTTTTTATAGTCACTTTCCTTACTAGCTTCAAGGCTCTTATTATCTTCATTAACATGCATTTTTTCATTGTAAATGTCCATTAAAAACACCTCGCTTTTTTTTCATTTTCAATGAAATATTTCTTATTTGGCAAAGTAAAAAATGACTTTTTGGACTGCTTTTATTACACTTTCAACATCTTCATCAGTCATTTTCGGAAATAATGGTAAGGTAATAGCATCGCCGTAAAACTTTTCTGCTACAGGACAAAGACTTGGTGGGTAACCAAGCTGCTGGTAATAAGGTTGTAAATATACAGGTATATAATGAACATTAACTCCAATATTTTCATTTATTAAAGCCTCATATATTTCCTTACGAGCCCCGTTTAATTTATGCAGGTCCAATTTAATGACATATAAATGATAACTTGAAAGCCTATCATTCTTTTCATAAGGTAGAGTAAGTTGATTTAGCTTATCAAAAGCACTATTATATTTTCTTACTATAGCCTTCCTACGACTTATAAATGAATCAACTTTTTTGAGTTGACTTATTCCTAGTGCAGCCTGGATATCAGTCATACGATAATTAAAGCCTAGAAATTGCATTTCATAATACCACGCCCCTTCGTTCTCCCCCATCTTTTCACAGTTTCTAGTTATTCCATGATTACGGAATTGGATGAGCTTATCATAATAGTCTGGATTGTTTGTTGTAATAACCCCTCCTTCACCAGTAGTAATGTGCTTTACTGGATGGAAGCTAAACATTGTCATATCACTTATTGATCCTATCTGTCTTCCCTTATACTTAGCACCTAGAGCATGAGCTGCATCTTCAATAATGATTAAATCGTGTTTCCTAGCAATACTCATAATGTCATCCAAGTCAACAGGCTGACCTCCAAAATCTACAGGAATTATCGCCTTTGTTCGTGATGTTATTAACGCCTCTATATTCTCAGCTGCAATATTATTCGTATCAAGATTAATATCAGCAAAAATTGGAGAGCCTCTCTGATATAAAACGCAATTCGGAGTTGCTACAAACGTTATTGGTGTTGTTATTACTTCATCCCCCTCAGAAATACCGGCAGCAAAAACAGCAGCATGAAGTGCAGCCGTTCCACTTGAAAATGCAACAGCGTATTTACTATTTACATATGTTGAAATCTCTTTCTCAAATTTTTTAAGAAGAGGTCCAGTAGTTAAATATTTACTTTTCAAAACATCGATAACTATGTTAATATCTTGGTCATCAATCCATTGTTGGCCGTAAGGGAGGAATTCATTTCGAACGGGTTTGCCACCGTGTATAGCCAATTTATTTAACATAACATTCCCCCTCTTCATCGATCAGACCATAAAAAATCTAATAAATTTACCTCTTTCAATATAATGTTTTTGATGTCTTTCACAGCTAACTGGTTACAAGCTAAACAGTCAGCCCGGTAATGAACACTTTTAACCGTCTTACTCGCGTCTTCAACTTTTGTATAATCGCTAGGAATAATAAACATGTTATCTTTCTCATAAACTAACGGGATTTCTTCATTCATTAAAAGTTCTTCAACAACCTTTTCCCCAGGTCGTAAGCCGATTTCTTCAATATAAATTTCATCCTTTAGTATATTAAATTTTTCCTCAACAATTGATATGATTGCTTCAACTAAATCGTTTAGTTGAACTACAGGCATTTTTAATACGAATATTTCTCCACCTTTAGCAATCCGAAGTGCATCTAACATTAACGAGCATGCTTCAGTTTGTGACATCATAAATCTCTTCATTTTTAAATCGGTAACTGTTATTTTTTTTTCTTTCATTATTTTCTTAAAAAATAAAGGAATAACTGACCCTCTTGATCCAATTACATTGCCAAACCTGACTGAAGAAAAAACAGTTTTATGATTTCCTTTATATGAATTGGCAGAAACAAAAAGTTTTTCTGCAATTAACTTGGAAGCTCCCATTGTATTAGTAGGACTAATTGCTTTATCACTGCTTGAAAATAGCACTTTCTTCACTTTGTTTTCAAGAGCTGCTTCAATGACATTTTGTGAACCAATTACGTTTGTTCTGACTGCTTCAAATGGATTATATTCACAAGCAGGGACATGTTTTAACGCTGCTAAATGAAACACGTAATCAATATCTTTCATTGCATAACTAAGACGTTCTTTATCTCTAACGTCACCTAATAAAAAGCGCAGCTCTTTTTGAACTTTTCGCTCTTCTTGCATTTCAAATTGCTTATTTTCATCCCGACTAAGTATACGTACAACGGCAGGGTCAAATGTTAACAAAATATCTACTAGTGCCTTACCGATACTTCCTGTTCCTCCTGTCACCAAAATTTTTTTTCCTTCAAACAAAATAACACCTACTTCCCCTCATAGATTTCACTATTACTTCACACTACACTTGGAATAAAATTAGGTGTTTATGTTAATGTTTAAACTGTTTGAACATGACATTGAAAAGGTGAATAAGTCGAAATTAGTTAAAACATCTTCCATGACACAGGGGTACCTTTCTTAACACTTTCCTTTACACGCTTGCCTAATAAAATGTCATAATATTTCGGCTCAAGACCATTACCTGGTCGAATGATTCTAATATTTTTTTCTGTAATCATTTCTCCTTCATTTAAGTCTTCCGTAATATATATAGATCGACGATGTTGCAACGACGAAACCTCTCCTTCTGTTGGACCATAGCTCACCTTTCCTATCGATCTCCAAGCCTTCCTTACTTCGGTAACAAGCATTTTCATCTCATCTGGTTCCATAGAAAATGGTGAATCTATCCCATCATCAGTTCTAGACATCGTGAAATGTTTTTCAATAACTGTTGCACCTAAAGCAACACTAGCTATTGGAACACCTAACCCCATAGTATGATCTGATAACCCTACCTCACAATTGAACAAATCGGCCAAATGGGGGATTGTCGCAATATTTGAATAGATTTCGGATGAAGGATAGGAACTCGTACATTTTAATAAAATTAGATTATTGCACCCCGCACTTCTCGCTGCTTGAACTGCTTCATCAAGCACAGCAACTGTTGCCATGCCGGTAGATATAAATACAGGCTTCCCTGTCGCAGCTACTTTTCTAATTAACGGAATATCTACATTTTCAAATGAAGCAATTTTATAAGCAGGAACATTTAATGCTTCTAAAAAATCTACAGCAGTCACATCAAAGGGGGAACTAAACCCGACCATGCCAAGCTGCTCACACTTGCTAAATATCGTCTCATGCCATTCCCATGGCGTATACGCCTTCTTATACAGATCATACAATGTCTGACCTTGCCATAAGCTATTAGAATCGTTAATAAAAAATTCCTCTTTATTCATATTTATTGTCATCGTATCTGCTGTATATGTTTGTAGTTTTATAGCGTCGACACCAGCTCTAGCTGCAGCCTCTACAATTGTTAACGCATGATCTAATGATTGATTATGATTCCCGGACATTTCCGCAATAATAAACGGTTGATGACCCTTACCAACGTAGCGGTTAGCTATTTTGCATTCATACACCTATTTTTCTCCTCTCTTCATTTGTAAAATTGTTTTGACAACGCTATGTTGTTGATTATTTATACACCTATTTGTAATAGCTAACGCTCGTTGACTCATGTTAATTAACTTTTGAGGTGAGCTTAAAGCATCGTTAATTTTTGCAGCGTAATTATTTACTTTGACATCCTCATGCCAACCGATTTTCCATACAGCCCCATATTGATGAGCAGCACAAACTGATGGTTGTTGATTTTTTGCAACAATCGCAGTGATAGATGGGACACCTAAATAACATCTTTCCCACATCGATATACCGCCTGCTCCAATTACGAGATCCACCTTTGATAGCAATCTTGCAAAATCGGTGATTTGACTATGATATTGATAACCTTGTTGTTCACACATCATATAAATCACATCTTGTTTCCGATTTGAAGTTCCAACGACGACGTCTACATGATGTAAATCATAATCAATTTTTTTCAAGGCTTTTAGAGCTTTTTCAGTTTCGTCTGTTGGATCACTACCTCCGAAGAAAATCAGTAGTCGATGGACATTCCCGTCTCTTTGTTTTAGTTGTATTCTTTCATGGATAAATTCTTTTCTAATGAGTAGGTGTTTTAGTCCGAGGATTTTTTTACAATGAGGTGGAACGAGTAGGTCATAGCGAGTTTGGTAGTTACTAATAAAATTGTGATCAAGCAATATATCACAATGATGATATCTGTTAGCTAAATCATCAATTACCATCAATTTAGAAACGCGATTCCTCACTATACTCTCCCATTTTTCGCTAATACGATAGTGATCAACGATAAGCCATTCTATTTGGTTAGAAATCACTTGTAGTCCTTGCAAAGTTTCATCCGCATCTTCTTGCTCTGAATGAATTTGCTTATAAAGACGAATCACACGAAATCCCTGTAATTCAATATATGAGTTAAGATTTCCTTCAAGCTCCCTTGATATAAAAAAAACAACATATCCTTCTTCTCTTAATTGTTCAGCAAGCACTAGACAACGCATAACATGACCAGTACCTATTAGCGTAGATGCGTCTACTCTAAAGACAGTGTTCATAGTTATCCTCCAATTGAGCTCAACCTGACTATTTATTCTACAGGTTTTTGAGTGATATGAGCATTCATATTTGCTACATTAGCATGTGTAACTAAATATTCCACCACATCTCGAGAAGGAATTAGAATCTCTCCCTTAAAATAATCAGCTACCACACAACACATCTGATAATCCTCTATTGTATCTAAGGTAATCCTCAGCTCAGGATGATTCAGAAAACTAGGTGCGATTACTTTTGTATGCTTGAACTTCGATGGATGTTCATAAGCGTAGTAAGTAACATGTTCACGGTGACGGGTTTCATAACCATATTTATAAATAAATTCAAGGGCAGCAAATGCAATCATTTCAACAACTAATCCACGAGGTAAATGCCCATGAACAATTACAATATCTGCCGGATTCTTCTCCATACGATTTATGATTTGGTTTGCAAAGTTATAATCTATAAATGGACAATCTGCAGTAACACGAATAACATAATCTGGGTTATACTGTTTTGCACAATGATAGTAACGACTTAGTACATCACTTTCACTTCCACGATAACAAGTAATATCATGTTTTTTACACCATTCTTCAATTTGATCATCTTGTTTGAGGGTAGAAGTTGCCACTATGATACCCAAAGTCTTTTGAATTTGCTTACACCTAGAAACGACATAGTTTATAACCGTACTCGCGCCTAACGGTTTTAATACTTTACCAGGTAATCGTGTCGAGCCCATTCGAGCTTGGATAATTATTAGAATCTCCAAATGCTCACCGCCTAGCTCACAATATTAAATCTTCAGGGTACCGAACAAGCATCATTTCCTTATTAGAGCGAACAAAAGGGTATTTGTGTAAATCATTCCCACTTACTTCTAATATAAACCAGTAAAAGCTATCTAAGCCAGCCGCTATACTTAATGTAGAAGCACCACCAAAACGACTATTACATTCAATAATATGAAAGTGGCCATTCTTATCAACTATTACTTGTAAAACAATATGACCATATAGCTCTAAATCAGTAACCACTTTTGAACAAAGCCTTGCTAATCGTTGATCACGAAATGTAGTAGATATTTGTGATTCACCATTAACTACTAATACACGTTTTCTAGTAACAATACCTTTCACTTCTCCATTTCTCGTTACATATACATCTGCGGTTATCTCTTCCCCTTCAATATATGGTTGAAAAATGGGCGTAATTAGCTTTTCGGCATACTTGATTGACTGATCTTTTGTTAATTTCAAGCCAATATTTTTTGATCCAGCCCCATACCTTTCTTTTACTACATAAAATTGGTTATCGCCTACCAAATCTATAAAACTTGTTTCCGTTTGAACTACAGGGAAGCCATGCTTCGTTCCGAATTTACTAAATAGGTATTTATCTAAACATCTGCCTACAGCTTTTTTTGTGGCAATCATTACGAAGATACCATTTTTATTTAATACATTTTTATGCTTAGCAAAAAATAATAATTCTCCATCACGAGAAGGAATAATGGAGGTAACATTGTTTTCTAAGCAATATTGAAGTAAGTAATCAATTGTAAGCTTATCTAACTTAGGAATTTTCCAAAATTGATCAACAAAATAACGACCGATACAAGCTTCATCACTATCGGCTCCGTACACTTTTATGTTACTATTGATTTTTTTAGCTGCTACTTTCACTGCTTTTAGCATCGGTACTTTTTTTGAAATGCTTGTTACAAGAATATTAATTTTTATTTTTTCCCCCCTAAAAAATACTCTTTTGAATTGTGTTCCAATCTATAAACAATCGAATAATATCTTCTTCAACAAGCTCCTTACCCATTTGTATTTCGATAATTTCAATATCAGTTAACCCTTTTATCGTATGTTTATCACCAATTTGAATATTAACAACATCTCCAGCCTTTACATGAAACTCCTTATTATTTAATATGCATATTCCATTACCTGAAATAATCTTCCACGTTTCATTTCGTTTTTTGTGAAATTGATAACTTAAGTTTCTCCCTTTGTAAATACAGATTCTTTTTGTTAGTACTTCAATACCAGTTGCTAACTTGGTATAATCAAGAACGCGATACCACCCCCAACGACGCTCTTCATACATGGGTCGTTGTTCAAATCCATCTAATAAGTCTTTTAATCGAGGACTAGCTCTTTTGCTGCTTACTAAAATCCCGTCTGGACTTGCTGCAACAACTGCATCCGACACTCCTAATACATATGTAGGAATCTCTAGTTCATTTATTAGATGTATATTCGTTGAATCTTCACTTATCTTCCCATTTCCTACAATATTATTAGACATTTCCTCTGTTAAAGTGTTCCAAGAACCAAGATCCTTCCATTCACCCTCATATGGCAAAACGACTATATTGTTTGCAAATTCGACAACTTCGAAATCAAAACTAATTCTCTTTAATTGTTCGTACTGTCTTAACAACTTGTCATATGTAACCGATATACCTTTTTGTATTAATAAATTTATTAAATATCTTAGTTTAAATGCAAAAATCCCACAATTCCAAAGTGCACCTTCTTTTATTAATTGTTGCGCCTCTTTTTCATTCGGTTTTTCAATAAAGTAACTCCCATGATAGTAAGAACCTTGAACAACAGATTGCTTCGGCACAATATATCCATATTTTTCAGACGGATATACAGGACGTACTCCAATTAAGGCAATATCACATTCTGTTTCATTTACAACCTTCTCTAATTCTAGTACCTTAGTAAAAAAATCATTTTTAACATAAGAATCTACAGGAATGACACAAATCACCTCATCAAGATCATTTCCTAATGATAGTAAGTAAGTTGCAGCTAACGATATAGCTGGAAACGTATCTCTCCTGTTAGGCTCAACAATTAGTGATATAGGTGAAGAAATTTGATTTTGTACTATTTCTACTTGAGATCTAGGTGCAGTAATGTATATTGAATCCCTTACACCAGCCAATTGCAGCTGACGTAAAACTCTCTGAACCATTGACTCTACATTGCCATTGTCATCTTTTAATATCTTCAAAAACTGCTTTGATCTTGAATCATTAGAAATTGGCCACAACCGTTTCCCCGAACCACCTGACAGTAACACGTGGTGCATTTATTCCCCTACTCTCATTATGATTTTCAATATTGAAGAGAGAATACTAATAAAATCATTCAGGTCAACATTCTTTGAATTTAGAATACTAAGTACAATTTATCTCGTAAATTAACGGCAATTTAAGTCACAGATGTTAGAATGTTTTTGTTACAAATGTTTTCCTTCTTAACAAACTGACATGATTAAACATTATTCCGTTACTTACTTTGTATGATTTTCGGTAAATCCGATTGGAACCTTGAACTAATAGTGAAAGCAGCTAACAGTTTTCATAGAATTGAATTGTAGCAATAGTCGTTATTCATATTAAAGAGTGTTAAGAATAGTTATTGGTTATGTCTTCTAATCGTGTTTACATATTTACTGACACAATCGTTAATATCATACTTCTTCTTTACAGTCATTTTTGCGTTTTTTGTTAATTCTAATAATTTATAGTAATTCTCATATGAATAAATTAATGCATCAGCAAGTTCATCTATATTCCCTGGCTTCACCCCTATGCCATTAATATTCGGCCGTAAGTAATCTTGAATACCTTCTGTATAAGAGGCTATTACAGGGACTTGAAGAGCCATCGCCTCTAGCCCAACAATACCTAGGCCTTCACTTAGTGTAGGAAACACAAAAACATTGCAACACTTAACCAATTCGAGAGGGTTTTTCAGCCTACCAGTAAACACAACATGTTCTTGTATACCACTCAGATGTATTTCATTTAGTACTTTCTCATAATAGTCCTGTTCAGCAATTTCACCTATAATGATTAATTTCGCTCTTTTAATTTGAGTTAGCGCTTTTTTAAAAGATTTAACTAAATATAATAGCCCCTTCCTTTCTTCTACACGCCCTAAAGTAACAAAACAAAATTCATCGCTCTGACAATATAATGTTTTTAACTTTTTATTTATCTTAATATTCTCACAATATTCCACATCAATTCCCCAAGGGACAACCTCTAATTTGTTCTTATCAATATTCACATTCACTTCTAGAAATTCTTTCCAATAGTATGACATTGTATATATTTCATCACACATATTAAATGCATAACCATCTGCTATGTTCATCCATGTTGGCCTATTAACATTCCAACTGTGAAACGTTGCTACAATTGGAATGTTTTTACCGCAAAGTTTCTTTGCCATATTTATTAAGAAAGCTGGATATCCGGCATGCACATGAACAAGGTCAAATTGATCTAGAATAGTTGTCAACGATATAATTTCCGTCCACATATTTTTGTAATCACGTTTAAAGGAGTCAACTTTTATAATAGGAACATCATTTTTCTTTAATATTTCTTCATATTCCTCCCAATTCTTTATTTGTTCAACTGGATTTGAAGTTGCCACAGTTACTTCAAAATATTTTCTTAACTCTAAAGATAATGTAGTTACAACTTTTCCAGAACCACTTATTAAAAATGGGGTGATTTCCAATACCCTCTTCATTTTCCATCACCTCTTATTTACAATTGTATAAACCATTCCTAGGCTGTTTACCGATCATTTCTAAGAATATTGAGATGCCTCTTTTTTTTTGATTCAGTTGCTTATTTTTTCATGACCAACTCGTATACTAAATTGTAGTTTGGGGTATGTCTGTATCAGAATGGGTAGTTCAGGTCTAATATATATTCATTAAGCCTATTTGACTTCCACTATGTCCTGTTAGCATAAATCATTATATTTTTTTCACCTATCTTTTAACCACTCCTCTGTTCTTCTTATGCCTTCTTCTAAGCTCACTTTCGGCACCCATCCTAATAATTGTGTTGCCTTATCAAAATTACATAATAGTTTCTCTATTTCACTTTGAGGATGAATATGAGGAACGAGTCGAACCCTAGATTGATCACCATTAACAATTATCTTTGCTAACTCTTTTATTGTAATATCAGATCCTAACCCCGCATTTACTATTTCGCCATTTGCTTGATTAGAGTAGCCTGCTGTAACGACAAATTGAGCACAGTCATCTACGAAAAGAAAATCTCTCGTCTGAGTCCCATTCCCATATATATTTAAGCTTTGACCATTCAATTTATTTTGCAGAAATTTAGTAATAACCCCACCTTCGCCATTTGATTTTTGATACGGACCATACGTATTAAACGGGCGAAGAACTACTACAGGAAGACCGTATGAATAATAATAAGAGAGCACCATATTTTCAGCTGCTATTTTCGCTCCTGCATATGGAGATGCTGGTTTAATTGAATGTGTCTCATTAATGCCAACATCGTTTGAAGATCGATCATAAACCATACATGTACTCATAAAAACAAGCTTTACATCATATCTCCTGCATTGTTCAAGAATGTAGAATGTTCCAATTGTATCATTATTAAAAGTTGTATCGGGATGCTCAATACTATCATGAACATTAATGCTCGCCGCCAGATGATAACAAAGATCAAATTTTTGTTGAAAGAGCTCGTTTAATAAAGCGGTGTCTTTAATATCCCCATGAACAAACTCCATAAAATTTTCATTTCCAATAAACTCTTCAATATTTTCTGTTCTGCCGTTAGATAGGTCGTCCACTATCCACACTTTGTGCTGATCTGATAATAGCTGTTTAACAACCCATCTACCAATAAATCCAGCCCCCCCTGTAACAAGCATTTTCAATGGTAAATTCCTCCTATAAAGTAGTGCCTCAATTTATTCTTTCAAATCCATTTATGCTCAATGTATTCCTGTTAAAGTTGTACTATGTATAACAAAATAAGTTAAGTAATTTATTTACTTATGGACTTACCACTCAAAAAAACCTTACTCTGTAATACATGAGCAAGGTTTACTGAATTGTATAAGATAACTAAACAACTACTATCACCAAAGAAGATATTATTTACCCTCGTGCCCAATCAATGCTGATTAGCAAGAATAAAATACACTAGACAAACTATGAAAAGGAGTTAAAAAATGGGTAAATATACTACATCGTCATGTTGTGGTAGCACTAAGATAACTACCGCAGAGAAGACAGCTTGTTGCGATTGCCCTACCTTTGTTAACCAGATGAACAGTAGTGTTAACTTATCTTGTGGGGCATCTGAATACACAATTTTCACTGGAAATACCCAAGGCTCTTTAAGTGGAACAATCTCTACCAATGGAGCCGGTACAGGACCTTGCTCTAATGCAACTATACGTATCTTATCAAATAACACGTTATTACATCAACAGGATTTAATTGTGACACAAAACTTTAGCTTTTCTTTTAATAATGTAACAAGAGTTACCGCTTCGTGTAGTGGAGGTAACGATGGAGATATGTGTGAAATAAAATGGGAGTTGGCATCTTCAGAAAGATGCATAACAAATAGTCCTCCCCCAACAACATTTTCTTCAAACTCAAATGGACCATAGAATCAATATTCTATTGCTGTAGCAGTGATTCCCGAATTATATCACAATTCCATAAATTCACAAATCTTAACTAAGCGCTCTTACACAAGTTACCACCGTTCATAGCGGTGGTAACTTGTGTAATGTTAAATTACTCCTCATTAACTAATGTTATTTCTTATCAAATACTCCTGCAAATTTCTCAAAAGCTCTAGGAAATAAATGATACAAAACACTACTAGCATTCATCCATCTAGGTAAATTTAACTCTCGCTTAGGATTAATCATTAATTTTATGATTTGCTCAGACACATAATCTGATTTCAAGATTATTTTTTTTACATTTTTCACATAATTACCTGATTTGTCAGCAGTGTTGAAAAAATTTGTTTCAATTGGCCCAGGATTAACTGCCGAAACATGAATGTTTGTTTTAGCAAGCTCCATTCTTAAACTATTAGTAAATCCAAGTACCGCATGTTTAGTTGCTGAATAACCGCTCGATTTAGGCGTCGCCAATTTGCCGGCTTGAGATGCAATATTTATAATATGACCTGAGTTATTGCTAATCATTGAAGGTAACACTTCCTTCGTACAAGCCATTAAACCAAGTACATTCACTGCAAACATTCGTTCAATATCATCCATATTTGCATCAATAAATGCATGGAAAATACCGAATCCAGCATTATTTACGAGAATATCTATATGTCCAACCTCTTGATAAATTTGTTGAATAACTACTTTCACTTGATGTAAGTTACTTACATCAAGTGAAAAATACAGACTATCGACTGAAGCTTGTTCGTTTATATATAATGAAATCTCTTTTAATTTATCTTCAGATCTAGCAAGCAGTATAGGTCGTGCACCCAGCTTAGCCACCTTCAATGCAATTTTTTCACCAATCCCTGAGGAAGCTCCTGTAATAACGATGTTTTTATTTAATAGTGTATTCATCCTTCTCCCCCGCAAAAATTAAGTTTCATAAGAGACATATTAGCTCATTTTATTTTTATATGACAGTTTTCTAGATGCTTATCAATTGTAGTCCTTAATCGTTTTTTACGTATCATTTTTGAATTTTCACTTAATACATCTGATATGATCGACAAGTTTTCATTAGAATTATAATTTATCCATTGTCAATTCATGGCTCTTTTCCAATATTGAAGGAAAACCGCTGCCTTATCAACCCCATTTTCTCTACAAATAATAAGCGTGTTAAAAATAGTACAACGAAACATATTAAAAGCTGTATTTGAATGACTTAAACTACAACACACCTTTTTTCATCCTCAGCATGTTAATTTTCACCTATTAACACGTATACTCCTAGCGTTCGTGGCATATTTTCTTCTGTACAACGCTACTAACATATAAACCACTTTTTATGGTACTAATCTGATAACAATAGCAACAGAGTTTACAAAAAGAGTATTTACCATTGTTCACTAGCGCTACATTAATTGAATCTGATGATTCTAAATGCTAGAAAAATTCTTTTTAATAGCGTTCATCCAACAAAAAAATCCTTTACAATATATATCCTGTCTAGCTCCAAAGTAATAGCTGTTGGATGCAATAAAGATCATCCACATTTATTTCTTAATGCATTGCCACTTCAAGTCTTGAGGAACAAGCATTTTTTACAAGTGCTAAACTACAAGGAGAGATAGAATGAAACGTAAATTAATGATTACATCTATTTTTATTACGACCTTTATTTATGGCTGTTCTTCTGAGCAAAGTGGAAGAATAGCAAGCTTAGAAAAACAGATAAGTGAATTACAAACTCAAAATGAACAACAACAACAGAATATGGTCACATATAAAGATCAAATTATTAAGTTAGAGAAAAGTCTTGTCAATGAAGAAAACAGATTTAATGAATTTAAAGATTACGACTATAAGTCTAGACATATTTTCTACTATTTAAAAACAAAGCAATATGAGAAAATGAAAGATACTTATAACACACAATTTATAGTAGAAGAAGAACAAATTATATTTGATGAGGAGGATCAATATCAGAAAATACCACTTGATATTATCGAAAATAACTACCCCATAATTCTTATATCAGCAAACCCATTTTATAAAGAATTGGATGGTAAAGATGTCAGTGGTTACGAAATTATTTATTATGTTTATAATTATGAAAAAGAAACAACACACGAATTAGCAGTACAATTTGAAGATAAAAAATTTAAAACAATATATAGTGGTTTAGAATAAAAGCCATCTACTTAAATAAGGCTAACTGGTCCTAAACCGTTAGCCTTTAAACACTTTCTATTTGTTCACTTTACAACACTTTAGAAACTTGAGCGGAATATAGCCATTGCTCGCTCGATGTATCGACTACAATTTCGTTGATATCAACTAAATAGTCCAATTGCCCAAACGCTTCAGACATTGTGAGAGCTAACTCTTTTTGATAAACAGAAGGATACAGCTGCTTACACACCTCAAAAGCAGTCATAGGTTTTTTCTTTAACATGTCTAGCACATAATATGCCTTTTCTTTTTGTTTATCAAGGCGTTTAAGAATTAACGAATGTGCATCTTCTATATCTTCTCCGTGGCCAGTAAAAGCATAAGAGATATCAATATCAAGTAGCTTTTTAATTGACTCATTATATTGTAATTGAGGTTTTGGACGATTTATCTCACCAAACATAGGTGCTTCAAGCAGCGGGTTAGGTGAAATAGCTGCTAATAAATGATCACCTGCAATTAGCAGTCCATCTGATTCGCGATAAAGCACGATATGACTTTGGGCATGCCCTGGTGTTTCTATAACCTTCCATTCATGCAAACCGTCAATCGTATCGCCTTGAATAATTTCACGTGTTAATGACCGAGTGCAAGAAAAGCGGAGAGACAGTTTCATTTTTGCGATGAGAGGCATATAAGCTGGATCGATACCCGCTTGAAAAAAAAGTGATGTAAAAAAAGATTCCCTTTGCGTTAAGTATTCCTTATCTTGACTAATCCATGGTTCATTTTTCGGATGACCAATGACCGGTAGATCAGCAGGTAAATAATCTAGTAAACCAACATGATCTGGATGATGATGTGTAATAACAACTTGCTCAATATCCTCTGGGCGATAGCCGTATTCCTTTAATTGAGTTCTAAAAACATTCCATGCTTCCTCTGTTTTAATTCCAGCGTCTATTAACGTTAAGCTGTCACCTTTTATGAGATACATATTAACATCACCAACTGGAAATGGTGTTGGTACAGTTAATTTTAAAATTTGCTCCATTACTTTTCACCCTTTCATGTTCAATTATATTTATATAATCATTTTTCAGCTGTTAACTTACAATTTTATAGCTCCCCTAACATGAGGAGTTTAATAATCATATACTATGTATCATAGTTTACATGTTTTCCTCTCACTTGTCATTATATTCAAATAATTAGATATGATAACGCGTTAATGTGGTAAAAAAAATCAACTGATAGCTATTGACAAATAGATGTGGACAATTCATAATGACAAACAAATAAGAAAAGTGGAATTAAAACTTATTGGGTACATGAGCTGAAAGACAAACACATGAATGCACCTTTTGTCTTCAAATGTTTGTCTGAAACGACTTGAACCCGATCGAGCTCGATATCTAGACACAAATAACCTAGGCAATTTATGCCTTCTAACCAAATAAGCAAATGCACTGAATGGGACTAGTAAATGATTAATGGTAATAAGAGAATGAAATCCATCGGCTGAAAGATTTCATAACCCGCTTAATCAATGAACCTACCCAGGAGCAGTTAGCAAAACTAACCGTATACCCTCGTTACGGGAGAGAGCTGGACGATTTTCATTCGTGAATTGTGAGTATCGAGTGTTATTGTCAATGAAGGTGGTACCGCGGAAATAGACCTATTCCGTCCTTTTTATGGATGGAATAGGTCTTTTTATATTTCACATACTTTTTGGAATATCAATTTGATTTTGGAGGGATTACAATGAACACTGAGTTAAACATTGCTTTCATCGGAGCAGGTTCGATGGCTGAAGCGCTAATAGCTGGTATGGTGAAGGAATCACTGTATCTACCAAAGCAAATTTCAGTAACAAATCGCTCCAACCATTCTCGTTTAGTAGAATTATCGAATAAATATGGGGTGACAAGGACTACCTCTAAAGAAAGCCTTATAAAGAATGCGGATGTTATCGTCCTAGCAATGAAACCGAAAGATGTGGCTGAAGGGTTGTCCTCCATATCGAAATATATTCGAGCAGATCAGCTCATTATTTCATTGTTGGCAGGCGTTTCTACGACATCTATAAATGAACTTTTACAGGAAAAGAACCCTGTTATACGAGCCATGCCAAATACGTCTGCAACCATTGGCAAATCCGCAACTGCTTTGGCACAAGGAACATATAGTTCAAAAAGCCATTTAGAAATTGCTAGGACATTGTTTGAAACTGTTGGGATCGTTACTATCGTTGCTGAAGACAAGTTACATGCTGTAACAGGCCTTTCTGGAAGTGGGCCAGCATATGTATATTATTTAGTGGAAGCAATGGAAAATGCATCAGTTGAAATTGGCCTAGATAAAGCTGTTGCCAAAGAGCTTATTTTACAAACAATTATCGGGGCAGCAGAAATGTTAAAGACATCAGAAAAACAACCAGCCACACTTAGACGTGAGGTGACAAGTCCAGGTGGTACAACAGAGGCTGGCATACAGGTCCTAGAACAGCACCAATATCAACAAGCTGTCATTGCATGTATAAAACGGGCAACTGATCGATCAACTGAATTGGGGGCAGCTTTAACACAACTTGTTAAATAACAAAGCTTAGCAAACCCAATTCTACCGTAGAGCAATCTATTTCATCAGGTGGAGCTTTTCCCCACCTGATGACAACCCCTTTAGATGAAGTAGAAACTAACTTCATATCAAAAAAATTGACATTAACCTTTCGTACCTCTTGATAATT
The DNA here is from genome assembly GCF_046557775.1 of Nanhaiella sioensis. NCBI lineage: Bacteria > Bacillati > Bacillota > Bacilli > Caryophanales > Bacillaceae > Nanhaiella > Nanhaiella sioensis. Next base: position 3,557,223 of record NZ_JBKAEG010000001.1, on the reverse strand, counting down.
TTGGAATAGGGTATGACAAAAAGTCATGAGCCATATATGTATTATCGAATATCTCACGAGCCTCATTTACTAGCACTTCAGAGCTACTCCCCTGATAGCGCGAGCTAATATGTGTTAGCAACAAAGCTTTAACATTAGCCTTTTTTGCAATCTCTGCAGCTTCATAACTAGTTGAATGAAAATAATTATAAGCTAACTCTTCTTCTGCTCCTCCAAAAGTTGCTTCGTGAATCAATAAGTCTGCATTTTTACCGAGTTCAACACTTTTTTCGTTGCTTCTCGTATCTCCTAAAACCGTAATAATTCTTCCTTTTTGGCTTGGACCAATAAATTGTTTTCCATCAATGATGTCACCGTTTTCTAATTCAATAGTTAAACCCTTTTTTAATTGTTGGTATATTGGACCAGGGGGGATACCACGTGCTTTTAACTCGTCTACAAGTAACGCTCCTGGTAAATCTTTTTCAACAATTCGATATCCATAGGAAGTGATACCATGTTCAAGTTTACCTGCAGTAACATGAAATTGCTCATCCTCATAGATCAATCCTTCATCAATTTCATGAATATGTAAATCGTATTTTAAACGGGTGCTACTAGTTTTTAAGGAGATGGTTAAATAATCTTTAATACCGCTCGGTCCATAAACTGTCACTGGTGTTTCTCCACCTTGAAACGATCGGCTTCCTAATAACCCTGGAAGTCCAAAAATATGATCGCCATGAAGATGGGTGATAAAAATTTTGTCTATTCTCCTCGGGCGAATAGACGTATGTAAAATTTGGTGTTGAGTTGCTTCACCACAATCAAAAAGCCATACAGATGCACGCTCTTCTAACAATTGTAAAGCAATTGATGTTACGTTCCGCTCCTTTGCAGGTACACCAGCCCCTGTTCCTAAAAAAATAACTTCCATAATAATACCTCCCCCACCGTTGCGCTATACTAAGCATAACAACTACAGTTGGATTAGGCAAAAAGAAAAATGATAGTTAAACTCATGTATGATTTCTTCAAATAATGACTCCAGAACTTCATCATACCAGTAGCTGTTGTATTAATAGACCTTTGTTACTAAGTATATATTTAATACATAAGTTTACTATGTAGGTGTCGGTTTTTTTCGAAAAATATGTAGAATATTAGCCTGTTTTATCGTATTTTTTCTTTTAAAACATAAAATTGGTTGCTATAAATTTTATTTTTGTAGTCATTTATGATAAAACTAAATATAAAGGATCAGCTAATATCATATATTTTCCTTTTACTTACAAACCACAATTAAGTATTGCATAAATACTTTTAACGCTACGAGAAGAGAGAGGTTTTGAGCGTGAGCAATGTAGAAAAACCAAAAGCAATTATTATTATTTTTGGAGCAACAGGTGACTTAGCAAAGCGAAAATTATATCCCTCCATTTATAACCTATTTAAGGAAAAAAAGATGTCTAATGACTTTGCAGTTGTGGGGGTTGCAAGGCGACCTTTATCAAACGAAGAGTTCCGTAACGATGTAAAAACTTCGATTGAAGATTCCAATATCCAAGAGCTTGATAATGATGATTTTACGTCGCATTTTTACTATCACCCTTTTGACGTAACGAATAGTTCTTCATACGAGCAATTAAAGGAGTTAGTAGACACACTTGATACAAAATATAACACCGTGGGCAACCGAATGTTTTATTTAGCAATGGCTCCGGAGTTTTTCGGTACAATTGCCTCTTTCTTAAAATCAGAAGGATTAACAAACACTCAAGGGTGGTCAAGGCTAGTCATTGAAAAACCATTCGGGCATGACCTACCATCAGCACAAAAATTAAATGAACAAATTAGAGAATCCTTCTCTGAAGATCAAATATATCGTATCGATCATTACTTGGGTAAAGAAATGGTTCAAAATATCGAAGTTATTCGCTTTGCGAATGCTTTATTTGAACCGCTCTGGAATAATAGATATATATCAAATATCCAAATCACGTCTAGTGAATCACTTGGTGTGGAAGATCGTGGACGATACTATGAAAAATCCGGAGCATTGCGGGATATGCTGCAAAACCATATGCTACAAATCGTATCTCTCCTAGCAATGGAGCCACCAAGTAAGCTTGCAACAAAAGAAATTCGAAATGAGAAAGTAAAAGTATTAGGTGCACTTCGTCCAATAGAAGAACAAGAAGTTAATGATTATTTTGTTCGTGGTCAATACGGCAAGGGTATCGTTAACGATAAGAACGTGAGTGCATATCGTGAAGAAAATTTAGTTGATGCAGAATCTAATACTGAAACGTATGTAGCTGGAAAGCTACTTATCGATAATTTCCGCTGGGCAGGGGTACCTTTTTACATAAGAACAGGTAAAAGAATGCCTACAAAATCAACGAAAGTTGTAGTTCAATTTAATGATGTACCGATGAACCTCTATTATAAAAAAGGGGAAACGATGCACCCTAACTTACTCGTCATACACATTCAACCTGATGAAGGAATTACATTGCATTTGAATGCAAAAAGAAGTGGACAGACGATGAAAACAACACCTATACAGCTAGATTATTGCAATAATTGTGTGGACGGCATAAATACGCCTGAAGCATATGAAAAACTCATCTTTGATTGTATGAGGGGTGATGCTACGAACTTTACACATTGGGATGAAGTTGCTCTTTCTTGGGAATTTGTTGATACAATATCATCTGTTTGGGAAAAAGAGAAAGCACAGGATTTTCCTAATTATGAAGCTGGTACTACAGGACCAAAATTAGCAGATCAACTCCTTGCAAAAGATGGCTTCGCTTGGTGGGGGATTTAACCCTCCACCAGATATACATATTAATTTAGCGGGGGACATACCCCATGAAAGGAATTGAATAATAATGAAGATGTATGATGTGACTGCACAAGTTTATACAGGAATGCCTGTGTACAAAAATACACCTGCAAAACAACCGAGTTTAACAACTGTAACTAATGATTATATAACCGAATCTCGAATTGATATGGATGTGCACAGTGGCACGCATGTTGATGCGCCTCTACACATGATTAATGATGGTGAAACGATTGAAACGATATCAATTGAAGACTTAGTAGGCCAATGTAAAGTATTTGACCTAACAGAGGTTGAAGACCAGATTACAAAAAAAGACATTGAAAAATTCGACATTCAGGAAAATGATTTTGTTATATTCAAAACGAAAAATTCGTATGATGAAGAGTTTAATTTTGAATTTATTTTTGTAAATGAAGAAGCTGCAACTTATCTTGCTGAAAAAGGAATAAAGGGTGTTGGTGTTGATGCATTGGGCATCGAAAGAAGCCAGCCAGGACATCCAACACATAAAACATTATTTACGAATGATGTTATTATTATCGAAGGTCTTCGTTTAAAAGAAGTAGCTGCTGGTGAATACTTTATGGTTGCTGCCCCAATAAAGCTGCAGGGCTGTGATGCTGCTCCAGCGCGTGTTTTATTGTTTGAAGGTATGTAAAATAAAGAGCTCTCATAAATAGTTTTTCAATATAAAAATGTGTACATCCATATGTAAAAAGGTGTACACATTTTATTTTTTTATTCCAATATCTGACACATTGATCATGAGATCAAAAGCTTATACCGCCATTGTTTGTAGCATTTTACCGTATTAAACCTTAGCGAGCAATTTAGTTTAGACAAATGTACAAAGAAACAACCTATACCTTTTCAATAACTTGCACACCGTCACTTGACCCAATGATAACTACATTGGCCATATTCGGAAACAAACCTGTGTCAATGACTCCAGTAACTTGTTTCAAGCTTTGATGTAACACTGCTGGAGCATGAATATCACTTACATTACAATCAAGTATGAAATTACCATTGTCAGTTATATATGGCTCATTCTGAACAGAGCGTAGTTTAGGCAATACATTCAACTGCTGAGTAATTTCCTTAGCAGTTCTTTGCCAAGCAAATGGTACAACTTCAATGGGTAGTGGAAACTTTCCCAAGGTTTCTACGACTTTGGTTTCATCAGCAACTATGACTAGCTGTTTTGAGGAAATAGCAACTAACTTCTCCCTCAACAATGCACCGCCTCCACCTTTAATAAGATTATACTTAGCATCAATTTCATCAGCACCATCTATTGTTATATCAAGTTCTTTTATTTCATCAAAATTACTCAATGGTATATTTAACTTTCTTGCTAATATCTCTGTATGATTTGAGGTAGGTATAGCCTTTATCGAAAGCCCTGCTTTTACTAACTCACCCAGCTTTTTAATGGTCCAATATACTGTTGAACCCGTTCCAAGTCCTACTGTCATTCCATCTGTAATATATTCTACTGCTTTCTCTCCTGCAATTCTTTTTGTATCCACATAAGCCTCCTTATTTTATAACAAGGTTTTTAATATATTTGATCTGCTAAGCAACTTTTATACAATATTATAGTCGTTAACGCAGAAAAAGATGTTGCGAACTTGAGTTATATATATTGATCTGTCAGAACAAAAATATCAATCAAAGCTACAACTATGATTCTATTTTTACCGTACTCTTCTAGCAGCCTGTTGAATTGGATCCCACGCGCCGTTAAATGGTGGAGCATAACATAGATCAAGATCTTCTAGTTCGTTTATTGACATGCGATTATACAGTCCTGTTGCTAAGACGTCCACACGCTTATCAACCCCTGCTTTACCGATCAATTGTCCACCAAGTAAAAGGTGGTTATCACTTCTATAAACTAGTTTTATATGTATTGGATCAGCCCCTGGATAATACCCTGCAATATGCTTCGTAGTTATTTTTACTGTTTCATAGGGAATATTTAAAGCGTGAGCTTCTTTCTCCGAAAGTCCTGTTCTGCCTAATGATAGATCCATAAATTTTATAATGGATGACCCTGTAACTCCTGCAAAAGCTCTTGACTTTCCTATCATATTTAAACCAGCAAGTCTTCCCTGCTTGTTTGCTGTCGTTCCAAGAGGAATATAGTCATCTTGTCCTTTTACCATATGATATTGTACTGCACAGTCCCCTGCCGCATACACATCCTCTATATTTGTTTGCATATAACGATTTATTTGAATAGCACCCTTTACGCCAAAAACAAGCCCCGTGTCTTTCACAAATGTCGTATTAGGTCTTGCACCGATAGCTATTAAAACGAGATCTGTGTCATATTCACCACAATCTGTTTGAACTGATTCAACAATTTTATCCCCATTTAAGGAAATGACATTCTCATTTGTATTTAACTCTATTCCATGCTTTATTGCTTCTTCATGAATGAGTTCGGCCATATCTTCATCAAAAATACTTCCCAATTGACTTCCACGTTGAATCATGCGAACATTTTTTCCAAGCATCTTGAAGTTTTCTGCCATCTCTAAGCCAATGTAACCACCGCCAATTACAGTCACATTGTTTATATCATCATCCAGTTCTTCGAGTATGCTATTAGCATCTGGGATTGTTTTCAGTGTAAACACTCGCTTAAGGTTAACACCCTTCCATTTTGGAACGACAGGCGATGCACCGCTAGCAATTAATAATTTATCATACTCATAAGCAAACGTTTCTCCGGTATGGCTGTTAATACCTTGAACTACTTTTTCTTCAGAAATCACATTTTGAACTTCGTGGTATATTTGTGCATTAATTCCGTATTTGTCTCGAAAAGTCTCCACAGACCTAGCTATAAGTTTCTCAGTGGATGGAATTACTCCACTTATCGTATATGGTAGACCGCATTGTCCATAAGAATAAATTCCACCTTTTTCTAATGTTGTGACCTTGGCATCGCTGTCATTTCTTATAATTTGCATAGCAGCACTCATACCAGCTGCATCACCGCCTATAATTACGTAATTCAAAAAACCACCCTCCTCACTCTTATATTTATCAATAATTTTCAGTAACAGCGAAATTATTTTTTATCGGTTCTCACGATAAAAAACTTTTTATATCTGATAATAACTGTTCACTATCCTCAAACATACTCATATGACCAACGTTTTTAATTAGAGATTGAGTTACATTATCTTTTGAAGTGGAAAACACGTTTGCTGTTGATATGATTCGATCCTGTTCTCCAGCGACTAATAACACAGGTAAAGAAGTATGCTCTAGTATTTCGTTGCGATTTGGGCGGTTTTTCATTGCATTTAACGCACCAATAGTTCCCTCTTTCGATGTTTTATACCCAATTTCCTTTATGTAAGCCACCTCTTCCTTCATTTTCATTACGTTATTTTCTGAAAAGAGCTTCGGGACTAAACCATTAATTAGGGGGTCTACCCCGTCTTTTTCAACTTTTTTTATATTCTCTTCCCTACCGGCTATCGCCTCATCTGAATCAGCAAAAGCAGTCGAATGAATGAGTGAAAAACTATTTAGCATGCTACTATAATGTTCTACAAAAGCGAGTGTAATGTACCCACCTAGTGAATGTCCAAACATTGAAACTTTATTAATATTTAGGGCTTCTAACAGAAGTTTAATATCTTCAGCCATATCTTCAATCGCATATTCGTCGGTTTGATAAGTTGAACCTCCGTGCCCGCGTAAATCGGGAGCAATTACTCGATATTGTTTCGCTAATTCTGGCATAATCCTTTCCCAATAAGCATGACTCCCACAAAATCCATGCAGTAAGACAATGGCTTCACCTTGTCCAACATCTTCATATGATAGTGTTAAATTTTCCGATATGAACCGCTTCTTCAGCAAAATCTTCCCCTCCTATTGACTAATAAATAATTTAATCTGCAAATATACAAAAGAAAGCCCCACCTTAAGGAGCTTTCTTCATTACTTTTATTTTTCTAACCATTCTGTATGGAAAATGCCTTCTTTATCAATTCTTTGATACGTATGCGCTCCAAAATAGTCACGCTGTGCTTGAAGTAGATTTGCAGGTAAAGTTTCAGTACGATAACTATCGTAATATGCGAGAGCACTAGAAAATGCAGGTACAGGAATACCTAACTTCACCGCACTAGCAATAATCTCACGTAGTGATGATTGATAGCTTTCAACGATCTCTTTAAAATATGGATCAAGCAAAAGGTTTGGTAAATGAGCATCTCTATCATATGCATCCTTAATTTTTTGTAGGAATCTTGCTCGAATAATACACCCGCCTCTAAAAATCATCGCAATATCTCCGTATTGTAGATTCCAATCATATTCTTCAGAAGCTGCTTTATATTGAGCCCAGCCTTGAGCGTAGGAACATATTTTACTCATATACAGTGCTTTTCTTACCGCTTCAATAAACTCTTGTCTATCTCCATCAAAAGCAGGTGATTTCGGACCACTTAACATGGAGCTTGCTTTAACCCGTTCTTCCTTCATAGCAGATATGAAGCGAGCAAAAACAGATTCTGTAATAATAGGTAATGGCACACCGAGGTCAAGAGCACTTTGGCTTGTCCACTTTCCTGTACCTTTTTGACCAGCTGTATCTAAAATAACATCAACTAGAGGTTTCCCCGTTTCCTCATCAATTTTTTTGAATATATCAGCTGTGATTTCAATGAGATAACTATCAAGTTCACCAGTATTCCACTCTTTAAATATTTCATGAAGTTCTAAAGCGTCGAGTCCTAGGACGTTTTTCAATAGAAAATAAGCTTCACTAATAAGCTGCATATCGCCATATTCAATTCCATTATGTACCATTTTCACATAATGTCCAGCTCCATCTGGGCCAATATATGTACAACAAGGCTCACCATTAACTTTTGCGGAAATAGCTTCAAAAATTGGTCGTACAAGCTCGTATGCTTCCTTTTGACCTCCTGGCATAATAGCTGGGCCTTTTAAAGCGCCTTCTTCTCCACCTGAAACCCCTGTACCAATAAAGTGAATGCCTTTCTCAGCTAACAGTTGGTTTCTTCTTTGTGTATCGCCAAAATAAGTATTTCCACCGTCTATTAATATATCCCCTTTTGATAAGTGAGGAAGTAATTGCTCAATCGTTGCATCCGTCGGCTTCCCTGCCTTAACCATCAACATGATTTTTCGTGGTACTTCAAGTGATTCCACAAATTCTTCAATACTATAAGTAGGTTTAACATTTTTTCCTTGTGCTTCACTAAGCATTTCATCCGTTTTTTCACGTGAACGATTATATACAGATATAGAGTACCCTCTACTTTCAATATTAAATGCTAAATTTTTCCCCATGACCGCTAAGCCGATCACACCAATTTGCTGTTTTGTCATGATAAGTACTTCCTTTCTATCAACAAATTCTATCTTCAACCTTGAAAATACCACAAATATACTACTATAATCAAGTTCCACACCCTAATGTACTACAGGAAAAAGTCTTTTTCAAAGCTTGTGCCTGATTCATTATCTCCATAGTCATTTGATTTGTTAACTTTCACACCTCTTTTTATCGTATCTTTACCGAACTTTTCATTTATTTGTGTTATCGTATTAGCTAATGGTTCTTCTCTAGCATCATCTTCGAATGAAAAAATATCAAGCTGTTTTGATGCAGTTTCTTTTTCAAGTAAGTTTTGAGCTGTAATACCGAGCAAACGAATCGGTTGCTCATCCCAATGGCTTTTTAATAGTTGTAGCCCTGTTGAAAAAAGCATCTCATCGTCAGACATTGGGTTTGAAAGCTTTTGACTGCGAGTAATTGTTTTGCGATTAGCGTAGCGGATCGTTAGTTGTACTGTTTGACAAACTAAATGTTTACGCCTCAAACGTTGTCCCACCGATTGGGCTAATTTCTGCAATACTTTTTCTATTTTACGGTCATCAATTGTATCGTGTGGTAAAGTTGTTGAATTACCTATACTTTTACGATCATAAATCGCCTCTGGGTCAACCTGCCTCACATCTTGCCCATTTGCTCTTTCCTTCAATTTTATACCGTTAATCCCAAGAAGGTTTCTTAACTGAACATCGTTTCCTTTCGCTAAATCCTCGATCGTTTGAATATTGATTGTATTTAACTTTTCTGCTGTTCTTTTACCAACCCCGTGCATGGCATCAACCTGTAACGGCCAAAGCTTTGTTACTACATCTCTTTTTCTCAAAATTGTGATACCAAGCGGTTTTTTCATATTTGATGCCATTTTAGCTAGAAATTTATTAGGTGCTATACCAATGCTACTAGGTAATTGCAGATTGTGAAGAAGCTTTTTTTGTATTTCTGTGGCGATATGAAGAGGTGAACCGAGCTCATAGCAATTAGTAATATCTACGTATCCTTCATCAATGGACACCGGCTCGACAAGTGGAGTAATAGTTCTAAGCACGTCAAACATTTGCAATGAAGCTTTCCTATATCTTTCGAAATTTGGTTTAATTATCGCTAGTGTTGGACATAGCTTTTTCGCTTCCCATACGGGCATTGTAGTCTTAACTCCTAGAGCACGTGCTTCATAGCTACATGTTATAATAATTCCTCTTCGTTCTTCTACATTTCCAGCGATCGCTATTGGCTTTCCCTTAAGCGATGGTTCATACGATACTTCAACAGATGCATAAAAACTATTCATGTCTACATGTAAAATTACTTGACCATTTTTCGGATATAAATGTTTCATAAAAACACTTCCAAAATTAATGTGATAACACAGTCACCAATTATTGGTGACTGAGCATATGTCCTTTAATATCTTCTTTCCCTTCCAAACTATCAAATAGCATAGCCGGGTCAATTAAAGTTACTAAACGACTTTGTAGATTTGCTACACCTGTGAAATAAGATGTCTTTTTAAACTGTACAAGTTGAACCTCTTTTATATACTCACTAGCAATATCAATAATTTCCTTTGCTTCATCAACTACAAAGCCGACAGTAATATCTTTGGCTTTTGTAACTATTATTTTTATGTTAGCCATAGTTTCAAAAGAGTTGTTAAATAAAATAGTACTCGTATCAATAATCGGCACAAGCTCATCGCGAATTTTTAAGACACCTATCACATATGGAGGCATTTGAGGAATGATCGTAACAGACGCCATTTTTTCTATCGAAACGACTTGGTTAATTGGAAATCCGTATTCTTCCTTATTTATATTAAAAACGACCACTTTATTACTTTCCATTTAAATTCCCCCTTCAAATGGCAACGCCTACAAAAACTATTTGCTAAGTGCATTCAATTGAAATGCAAATCATTTCTAGAGACTCCAAAGGCTTTTTTGTATTCGTTGTTGTTTTATAAATTATATATAATTAGCGTCCATGGCACCTTTTCTTTTAAGGTAATTTAATGTTGGCAACAATAGCAACAAATGATAAGAAAAGTGCTTAGCTAAAAAATCGACCCCACTTCCCATGATAAGGAAATGGAGCCTCATCCTTACCTTAATTCGCTACTTCTTCAATAATTGCAACGACCATTTCAGCACATTTTACTAATTCTTCTATTGGTATTTTTTCATTTGTTGTATGTATTTCCTCATAACCAACTGCTAAGTTGACTGTTGGGATTCCAAACCCAGCAATTACATTAGCGTCACTACCCCCACCACTTCTTTGTAGTTCGCATGGACGATTGATTTTTTTTGCAGCTTTTTTTGCGATCTCAACAACATGATCGCCATCTCCAAACTTAAATCCTGGATACATAATGTTGACTTCAACATCAGCTTTTCCACCCATTTGTTCTGCAACAGATTCAAAGGCATCCTTCATTTTTGCAACTTGTGCTTCCATTTTTTCCTGAACTAATGAGCGTGCCTCAGCTAAAATATCAACACGATCACAAACAATATTTGTTTGGGTGCCACCCTCGAAGCGTCCAATATTTGCAGTAGTTTCTTCATCAATACGGCCTAACGGCATTTGTGCAATTGCTTTTGACGCAATTGTTATTGCAGAAACTCCTTTTTCCGGAGCAACCCCAGCATGAGCTGTTTTCCCATGGATGGTTGCTATTATTTTCGCTTGCGTAGGTGCAGCTACCACAATATTACCTACTTTACCATCGCTATCAATAGCATAACCATACTTTGCAATGATTTGCGATGGGTCTAATACTTTTGCGCCAACTAGACCAGACTCTTCACCAACAGTAATAATAAATTGAATCGTTCCATGCGCTATATTATTTTCTTTTAACACGCGAATGGCTTCTAGCATTGCAGCTAATCCAGCTTTATCATCTGCACCTAAAATCGTTGTGCCATCAGTTACAATGTAGCCATCTTTGATCGAAGGTTTGATGCCATTTCCTGGTACTACTGTATCCATATGTGACGTAAAATAGATTGGGTCAACACCATTTTTTGTACCATCTAATGTGCAAATTAAATTGCCAGCACCATGCCCTGTCTGTGAAGTTGTATCATCTTCAACTACTTTTACACCTAAGGATGAAAATTTTTCCTTTAATACTTTTGCTATTTCTGTTTCATATTTAGTTTCAGAATCTACCTTCACTAGTTCAATAATTTCGTTAACTAGACGATCTTGTTGAATCATTGTCATTCCTCCATCATTTTTATCAGCTTTTGCACATTTCTAGTGTAATATAAAACAGTTTATTTTTCACCTTTTGTCGGTTGTTCATCCTTCTAATGCAGGCCACCTAAATTATCTTTATCCTAAATTCATTACCTCTTCATCTTAAACTATACTGCTAAAAAGAAAGAAGCATTACTTCAAACACATAATGCCTCTCTCAATGAATACTATTATTGTTTATATAAATAAGAGCTCGGTTAAACTTCAATGTTTAGTTATAAGGAGGAACCCTATACAAACGCGAACTGGTTAATGTGCCCATCATGTCAAGTTTACTCTAACAATTGTCAGAAGAGTAAGGATGGCAATCCACCGTTGCAAACAGGACTTGGGTTGATTATAGGTATTTGCCTGATTTTGTTACTGGCTAACTTCAACGCCTATACCCTCGAGGTCACTTCGCCAAGAGACATTGTGCGTCTTCCTCTGTTAAAGGTTCCTGCCCTTATCGAGAAGAACAGTAAGCTCCTATTTTGTTCCTACAACGGGATGTTACCGTGTTTCTTTTTTGGACGCTGTTCTTTCTTATTCCTCAGCATTTCAAGCGCTTGAACTATTTTAATTCTCGTTTCTCGTGGGTCGATGACATCATCAACCATACCTTGACTAGCTGCTACATATGGATTTGCAAACTTTTCCCGGTATTCTTCTATTTTTTGTGCTCGAATCTCTTCAGGATTTTCACTTGCGTTAATTTCGTTTGCAAAAATAATATTTGCCGCACCTTGAGGACCCATTACAGCTATTTCAGCATTTGGCCATGCAAATACAATATCTGCTCCGATTGACTTACTGTTTAGCGCAACATATGCTCCACCATATGCCTTACGTAGTATTACTGTTAATTTTGGAACAGTCGCTTCAGAATAGGCATACAAAATTTTTGCACCGTGACGAATAATTCCACCATGTTCTTGTTTAACACCAGGGAAAAAGCCCGTCACATCTTCAAACGTGATAAGTGGAATGTTAAACGAATCGCAAAAACGAATAAATCGTGCAGCCTTATCTGAAGAATCGATATCTAATCCCCCCGCCATAAACTTTGGTTGGTTACATACAAGCCCAACTACTTCGCCTCTTATTCGCGCAAAGCCTACAACTATATTGCGAGCAAAATGCTCATGAATTTCTAAAAAAGAGCCTTCATCTACCACTTGTTCAATGACTTTACGGACATCATATGGACGTACAGGATCAAATGGGATCACATCTGTTAAATCTGCTCGATAATCATCATCTGATGAAGCGTCATATATCGGAGCCTTCTCCTCATTATTTTGGGGTAAATAACTTAGTAACCTTCGAACTTGAGCGAGTACCTCCTCTTCAGTCTGACCAGAAAAATGGGCATTCCCACTTATAGAATTATGTACATTTGCTCCACCTAAATCCTCTGAGCTAATTTGTTCACCAGTTACAGTCTCAATTACTTTTGGACCAGTGATGAACATTTGACTCGTCTTTTCTACCATGAAAACAAAATCAGTAATTGCAGGGGAGTACACAGCTCCTCCTGCACAAGGTCCCATAATTACAGAAATTTGTGGAATCACACCTGAATAGATTGAGTTTCTATAAAAGACATGGCCATAGCCATCTAAAGACAAAACCCCTTCTTGGATTCTCGCACCACCAGAGTCATTTAGTCCGACAAATGGGGCACCATTTTGAACAGCTAAATCCATTACATTTGCTATTTTTTTAGCATGCATTTCCCCTAGCGCACCACCAAAAACAGTGAAATCTTGTGAAAATAAATATATCGGTTTCCCGTTGACTTTCCCATATCCTGTTACAACTCCATCTCCAGGACCTTCCTTATTACCTAAGCCAAAGTCGTTGCAACGATGTTCAATAAATGGGTTTAATTCAACAAATGTTCCTTCATCTACTAACAGCTCAATACGCTCTCGAGCTGTTAATTTACCTTTTTCATGCTGTTTAGCTATTTTATTATCCCCACCACCCATCTCAACTTTTCTACGTCGATCGTATAGGTCATTAATTTTTTCATAGATGTCTTCCATGCTAATCCTCCTGCTTTCTTTTTTCACATAGCTCAAATAAAACACCTTTTGACGATTTAGGATGAATAAAAGCTATTTTCGAACCTCCTGCACCCGTTTTTGCTTTCTCGTTAATCATCCGAATCCCGTTCACCTTCATATCTTCTAGTCGTTGTTCTATAGAGTCTACAGCTAATGCTATATGATGGATACCTTCTCCACGTTTTTCAATAAAAACTGCTATGGGGCTATCTGTGTTTATTGGTTCTAATAGTTCTAGCTTAGATTCACCTATTTTTAAAAAGGCTACGCGAACTTTTTCAGACTCAACCTCTTCGATTCCTTCTAAATGTAGCTGAAGTACATCTTGATAAAATGGTAGCGCTTCCTTTATTGAACGTACTGCAATACCAATATGATCAATTTTCTTTACCATATAGCAATAACACCCCTTCTAGTAGGCATATCTTCACACAATAGTGATTATATAGCTACTCTTATCAGTAATAAAGCTGTAGTTTCCATAATATTTTACCTCATCCTAGTCTAGAGGTTTCTATTCTAGGTGAAATTACATCTGATGCGCTTTCCAATTATCCAGCTGCGCCTCCTTGCTTCTCAAGTTGTTTCATCTATACAACTAAAGGCAAAAACGACTTATAGTGTATAGTCTTCAACACTTGTGGGAGTCAAGGGTAACCCTACTATTGCCCACAGAGGGTGGGCTAATTTTATGTAGAATTTAGTCGGCTTTGTTTTCCTAATTATCTTATTCTCCAAAAAGCGACATTTTCCTTCAATTATTCTAATTTCCAAAATCAACTACAACTTCATAGAATAACTTCTTGTCCAAGTTATCATTTGGGGTTAAAATGATATAAAGAAAGTTTTGTTTAGGAGGGGAAAAAGAATGTCCCGTAAAAAGACACAAAAGGTTATCATTTATGTCATGCTCGGTACAATGTTACTTACTACGTTATTAGCTGGTGCTAGTACGTGGCTATAAAATATAATTATTAAAGCATCGGAATAAACAAATTCCGATGCTTTTTCATACTTCATCTTTTTATTTGAACTGAGCTTGCTGTTTATCATTCAACGTTTCATTGCGCCATATTGTATTGCTAACTCTTCGAAGCTATCCTCACTGCGAACAATTAAAACTTTTGTACCGATTGGCAATCGTTCAAAAAGCTGTTCAACATCTTTATTTTGCATCCTAACACAGCCTTGTGTTACATATGTACCAATAGATGAAGGGGTATTCGTACCATGGATACCGTAAATTCTACCTTGTGTACCTTTGACATCTAGCCCTAGCCACCTGCTCCCTAATGGATTTTTTGGGGAGCCACCTTGAATATCTTTTTTTCGATAATATGGATTAATTGCTTTAACGATAATCGTGAATTCTCCCTGTGGTGTATCTTTGTTAGTAGCACCCGTAGCGATAGGGTAAACCTTCTGTATATCCCCGTCATTAATATATGCTAAATTATTGTCCTGTTTATTAATAATTACAAAAGGGTCACCAATTATTGGATTTTGCCCTAATGGCCATATTGGAGATAAAGAAATAGTAAACAATAGCAAAATGGACCAATTCAAACATAACACCCCCATTTAAAACACTTTATCTTTAGTGTTATTAGAACGAGAGGTTTTATTCAAGATTTAACTAGTTCATTGGTATAAACGAGTCTTTAATAATTAAGTAGAGCTCCATTTCTTTTATAAAATGGAGTAAAGAAGCTCTTGCCTCAAATTCTTCACGACTAACAGGTAAAGGCATGTCCTCAAATTTCTTCTTCATATTTGCTAACTTAACTAAGTATGTTTTTGCTGTATTACCAGGATGAATGCCTGTAATTAACTCCTCTACGAAATCAGCTATTATTTCTCCCTGTTCCACAGTGATCGTAATAGATGTTACTGTAGGTAACACTCTTTCTATAATTTCAAACTGCTTTTCTCGCATAGTAAAGTAATGGTAGTAACCATCTTTTTTCCGAAGAAAGCGATTTTCTATGTCCTTAAGTGCCACATCTTTAGCCTCGTGTATTAGCGTATCTGTTGCTGTTATCTCCTCACCTTTCCAGCTCATATCATTGGTTCGTAGGTACACAACAATATGTTCGAATATTTTTTTAAAATTACCTTCGACTTCTTGTTGATAACTTCGTAATCTTTTTTCAACACTTGGCATGTATATATTTACGAGTAACGCAATTAATATACCAATTAAAATAATAATTAATTCATTAATTACAAATTGAACAGTAAATTGCTGCGCAGCGTAAAAATGAAGAATTATTACAATACTCGTTATTATTCCTTCCTGAATCCGCAACATAACAGTTGTAGGAATAAAAAATAAAACTAATAGACCGACTGAAACTGGTGTATATCCAAAACCCTCAAAAAATAAAAATGCAAAAATAATTCCAACAACACAAGCTAGAAACCTGTCAATTGAGCTCAAAACTGATTCCTTCTTTGTCGATTGAATACATAAAACAGTAATAATTCCCGCAGAAATGTAATTCTCCAATTGCAAAAAATTCGCAAGAGCCATTGAAATCGTTATTCCAAGTGCAGTTTTCAACGTTCGATAACCAATTTTAAACATAATTTTCTCCTAGGTTGTGAAGTCCTATATATGTAGTTACACTTTCTTTGCAAACATAATTATAAACTGCATGCTAAAGAATTGAAAGTTCCGTTAGTTAAAAGGAGATATGTGTAGCTTTTAAAATTGACAAGCAAAGCAAAAGATGTTTTAATTATCTCGAATTAAAAATATTTTAATATGAGATAATTAGTCATGTTTTTCAAATCACAATAGATGATGAAAGTGAGGTATTGAAATTGAGCGCAAAGCAATTAATCAAAGAAAGACGGTCCGCAAGTAATTTCGAAGAAGATATCAAAATGACCGAACATGATTTCGAACAAATATTTGAACTAGTAAAATATGCTCCATCAGCATTTAACTTGCAGCATACACACTATGTTGTCGTACAAAATGCTGAAACGAAGCTTGCACTCAAAGAAGCAGCTTTTGGTCAACACAAAGTAGGCACAGCTTCTGCAACAATCGTTGTTTTAGGTGATCGCCTAGCTTATCAACAAGCTGCCGATATATATGAAGGACTTGTAAACTTAAATATACTCAGTAAGCAAGAATTTGATCATACGATTCAAAGTATTAATCAACTATATGAATCTCGCGGTTCTCAATTCTTAACAGAAGAAGCAATTAGAAATGCTAGCTTATCAGCAATGTTATTTATGATTGCAGCTAAAGAACACCGCTGGGATACTTGCCCAATGATTGGTTTTGATCCTACTCAAGTAAAAAAGATTTTACAGTTAGAGGATCGCTATGAACCTGTATTATTAATTACAATTGGCAAAGAAAAATTATCTAGTCGTTCTCCAAGAGGATATAGAAAACCAGTAAGAGAGTTTGTTACGTTTACATAAGAACTTTCTCTAAAAAAATAGAAGCGCTCCTCATAAAGGAGTGCTTCTATTTATCGCTTACTCTACAGTAAACTCTGAAGAGGTCCCTTCGTACTCATATACCTTTCCTGTAATAGTCTGATAAGCACCATAATGAACAATTCGGTAATCCCCAGCATCTGCGTCATAAGGAATTTCCCATTCAATCAAAGAGGAGGAAGTCCCTAATATTGTTGATTCTCTTATCCACCTAAACTTCGTTTCCCAATCTCCATCATTAGCAACAGTTATCCACTCACCATTCTCAAGCTTTTGAACTTCTAAGTATGTGGACTGTGTCCTAAAATTATTATTTGGATGTCCAGACCAAAAACTAACACTAACTATATTCCCTTTTTGATAAGACGATTGCACATCTTCTTTTACATCACCAAAGTCCTTAAAAATTGGTGGTGCATCAAAAATGATACCAATATCAAAATACACTTGTTCATTACTTAAATCTTTTGGAAGTGGACCAGGAGCTATTGCTTCATTATTAATAATCGCGTTTGATAATTTATCAAATTCTTGCAAGTATCCGCTTAACGTCCATTTCCCGAATTGAGTTGATGCTCCTTCATAATGCTGGATATCATATTCTTCAGGCGTTGTAACATAACTGCTGTACGAGTTTGATAACCCTGCAATGACTACGTAATTTTCACCGTTAAATTGTGGAGCCATATGCTCATTTACACTCTCTTTTAACCTTCTACCGGCCATTGATGTAAATTCTGCAGGCACGGCTAGAATCGAAAGCTGACCAATTTGAACCATTTGTAATGGGATAATTTGTGGAGTCCATGGATCAGGTGATACTTCTGACGGTGCAAATAATATTGGCTTCGGATAGTGCTGCTCCCATAGCTCCGGATATAACACCCCACTCATTTCACCTATTTGCGGAACGAGAGTCAATAGTCCTTGTGCATAAGTTACAAGGTTATCATAACCGTCAACTGAATATTCAGGTTGTGTCATTCCTTCAACAAAAACCGGTAAATTGGTTCGACCATCCTCTGTACCAGCTGCAAAAGAATATCCCATCGTCGATGGATACGTTCTTCTTTCTTCACCATCGGTATATTGTGGATCAACTACTAAATTTGAAAAATCTACGAATTCATGCCGAGAGCTTATCTGCCCTGTTAACCGCGTTTCAGCTAAGTTGCTTAATGCTTTTGCTTTCTCAAATTGAATTTCTCCAGATCTTTTAGTACTATCAAAGTCATCATCACCATAACCTTTACCATCTCCAAATATGTTAGGGGTTACGTCTCCTTCATTTGATTGTGCAAAAGCAGCAACAAATGTTTTATTAGCGTTATAA
Source organism: Nanhaiella sioensis (assembly GCF_046557775.1). Lineage (NCBI taxonomy): Bacteria > Bacillati > Bacillota > Bacilli > Caryophanales > Bacillaceae > Nanhaiella > Nanhaiella sioensis. The sequence continues at coordinate 3,538,885 of NZ_JBKAEG010000001.1, read as the reverse complement.
TCTGTCTCCATCTCTTGTTCATATAAATAAGATGCGTACCCTTTATTATCTCCGGAAATCAAATGATTTTCTTGACTCATTGAGACAGGGTGAACAGCAAACCAATTTATAATTCCTAGCAACTCACCTTGTTGATTGCGAAAATTAAGATGTGTCACCGTTTTATCAACACTGTCTTGAAATTTACTTCGTTCACTTTCAGGGTTATTGTTATATGCTTCGATAGACCGATTTGCACTTGTTCCGTCTAAATACCCTTCTGTTATTTCAACGTATCCTGGCTCAAGATTATAATGTGCTCTAATAATAGATTCATAAATCCCATCTACGATTGCTTGATAGTTTTCTTCATGAAACCCAAATGTAGAAACATTATATAGCCCTTCATGCGAGTATCCACCTGGCCCACTATGACTGTGTGTTGCACTTAGTATTACGTTGCTGTAATTATAAAGATGACCATAGCCGTTTTGCTCTAATTTATTGATTACCCCTTGTGTTACAGAATGAAAAATTTGTCCTACATCAGCACTTACAAATACAACATTATTATTTGTATCTTTTTCTTTCATTATAAAAGCTCTAGAGCGTAAACGAAAATGCAAACCCTCTGTTTTCTGAGCAGAATCAGCATACCCCATCATCACTACTTCTGCAGCTGGGCCCGTTATATCGTACATACCAGCACCTACATAATAATCAAATACATTTGAATTGGTAGCGCTTTCAGTTTTTACTACAGGCGAGTATGAAAGTACAACAACAAAAATAATAACAAGTAACAACATTTTCTTATACAATTTCAAATTCCTCCTTACTAGTTTAACAATATGTTTATATTGTTTTTAATATATTCATAAGCTACAAAACTAGTTATATGCAGAAAATTCAGAAAATATATCGATAGAACCAGTTTATATTTATACGTATACAGGTAGAAAGTACCACTAATCATAGATTACTTGAACTTTTAAAAAAATAGGTTTTGATTTCATTCACACTCAAATGACAATTTAATAGCTTATTTTTGGCTCTTATCATAAAGAAAAATGAAGAAACCTCTTTTAAGATACGTGATCAAAAACTAGCATCTCGAATTAAGATATTTAATGGATTCATTGGGTTATATAAAGTGAAAATAATTCGTTTAGCTTCTTATGATTGATTTATGGGATTTTATGTTAGCTTTGTTATAAAAACGGGTAATTAGCTCACCTTTCTCTGAAACATTTTTTTGAATTATTCGTCAATTATATATGAGGAGGTTGTTATGAAAAAAAATATACTATATTTGTTTGTTATTGGAATATTAGTAGGTTGTTCAGAAAGAACCGTTACTGAGGAAAGTTGGGAAGTTTCCCCTACATTTACTGTTAAAAGCGAAGAACATGAAAGAGAGTTAAGAGGATATAAAGGTGAAGTCGCTTTTTTGGATACAATGGAATTTACAATTGGTCAAGGTGGTAAAACAAGGTGGTTTTTCTGGGGTGAAGAATTAAAAGAAGTTAATGAGGAGAATTTTAAATTGATTGGTATTCATAAAAAAACAGGAAAAGAAATAACTTTGATTAATTCAAAGGGGTGGGAAGTCGTAAATCAAAATGATACAGAAACGGGATTAAAAGGTGTACTAGGGGCTCAATTGTCTCAACATACTGTGTTTTCACTTCCAACGGCTGGTTTATGGCGATTAAATGCTTTTATAGGGGATAAACTTTATGGAAGTATTGTTGTAGAAGTCAAAGAATAGAAGTGAACTTGAAAAACAAGTACTTGTCCATCGGTGAATCAGGTGAAGTAAAGCTCTTCATTATACATGGTATTTGAATAAACCAATAAACCAACAACGCAGAGTTGTAAAAAGCAAACTCTGCGTTTTATCAAAAAATAAGATCCACCTTGTGAATTTAATTTTTCTATTTTCAGCCAAATTTATAAAAGCTCAACCACATTGATGACCTTGTAATCCGTCGTAAGTAATACAACTATCTAAGCAAAAGCACTGTGACAATAATAGCTTACAACATTTATGGTGAAACAGGTACATAAAGAGTTTCTAGTTTAATCTCATTCAGTTGTTCAAAGTGTCTTAACTCATGAAGGCCGATAAACTCTAGACACTGTGCTACACTTAATACACCAAACTTGGGAAAACTGATCGCTAACCTTTCTACTTCATCTTGATCTTTAATCTCATCAATTAGCCGTAACAATGTTTGTCTTGATTGAGCCAACAGTAATAGTAACTCATCCTTCGTTGTAAATTCTTGTGAAGGTGCCCTTCCTTCTGGAACTTTACCTTTTTGAGTTCTATCGAGAATCATGAATAGTGGTTTTCTTTCTAGATTTCCAGTATTAGATTGTTCTATTGCAAATTTTATCATCTGTGTAAGTCCAGTTTCACTATCGTACAAATGGCGCAAAAGCTGTGCAATACTCCATTTATCATCTGAACTTCGTTTATTTATTTGAGAATCTGTTAACTCTTCAACACTAGCTAGTATTTTGTTCCTAATCATGTCAATACTCATTAACTCATAATCTAACATTTGCTCTCCACCCCTAGAAATAGATTTGCCACCCTTATTCTATTCGTTTTAGCGTGATAGTATACCAGAACAGCCAAGGTAAATTGTAAATAAACAAATTAGTTCTTTTTATATTGGATTCAAACGAAAAGAACAAAGAATAAAATAAAAAAGCTGTAAAAGATCGTTATATCTACTACAGCTTAATTATAAATCCGTATTCGTATTGTTGTTGTTCTTGAATTAATTATTTTGTACCATCTTGTTTTCTCAATAACAATAATAATCAGTTAAATGATGTGTACTTTATTCCTAGTATAATAACGAAATGCACGAAAATATCCTAAAAATTTAACACTGCAAAAAAGTGTGCAGCTGAACCAGCAAGAACGAATAAATGCCAAACTGCATGGTGGTATGGAAAGCTGCGCCACATATAAAAAATCGTTCCTACTGTATAAAGCACTCCTCCAAGAACGAGTAGGTACATTCCTACCACAGGTATACTTACAGTAAGTGGCTTCCAAGCAAACACAATGATCCAACCCATTAATACATACATGAAAGTAGAAGTATAAAGAAATTTCTTAACAAAAAATACTTTAAAAATAACTCCCGCGATGGCAAGACCCCAAACTATTCCAAATAACGTCCAGCCTAACGCACCTTTAATAACAGTAAATAAAATGGGTGTATACGTTCCTGCAATAAACAAGTAAATCGCTGAATGATCAAAAATCTGAAATAAATCCTTGACCCTTCCATCAGGGAAACTATGAACTAAAGTTGAAGATAAGAATAGTAAAAGCATCGTCACACCATATATCGTAAAGCTAACGACATGCCATGCTGTTCCCTCTGTTGCAGCGGTAACAATGAGTATAACGAGTGCGGCTACACTTAGTAAAGCTCCAATTCCATGTGTTATGGCGTTGGCAATCTCTTCTTTTTTCGTAAATGTATGCGTTGTGGCCATTATATCTTTTCCTTTCTTTCCGTTTCATTATATTATACTACTAAAAAAGAAGTGTGACATGAAAAGTTATGTTACACTTCTTCTTTCATTTGCACTAGCTTTACTCGAGTAGATCTTTTTTTCATTTCAGCTAAAATCGCGTAAAGGGTTAGTATGCCTATTAACAACAATACCCAGATTGGTGAATATGTCAGCATCCAAAATAAGGCTACAATTAAAACCATACAACTAAAGGTAATTGCCCAGTTCTTGATGATGCGCATGGCTGCTAGCAACCCAATAATTGCATTACTAATAAAAAATGCATTTGCTATTTCAACGAGTAATTCAAGGTTAACTAAATCAGTATACAGAATAACTAAAACGATTAAATGGATACTTGCTAGTAATATTAAACTTACAATCGGGATATTTGATTTTGACTTATATCCCAACACCTTAGGTAACTTGCTATCTTCAGCTTGAGCAGAAATTAATCTTGCGATCCCACCTACGATCATAATATATGTAGTAACACATAGAGCTGAAGTAATTAATGTCAGTACAGGTATTGCATACGATCCAAAGAGAGGTGCTATGATTAACGCCAATTTGAGCTGAGAAGAGGCTTGCCCACTGTTTAAGGCAGCTGTGTCAATCCACTGATAAGCTGCAGCAACAGTTATATAAATGATCGCAATGATAATTGCACTAAAGAAAACACTCTTTTTAATCGTTTTTTCACGATCTCTCACTTCCATTGAATAGTTTCCAATAATTTCCCATCCCATCATTGCCCAAAAAAGAAGTAACACACTATTTCCTAACGATTGAATATTAAGTGACCCTACTATTGATACTTCTGATCTATAAAATAGTAGAGTTGAAAGGCCTCCAATAAATAATACGAGTGCTGAAATAGATGTTAATACTAATGAGATTTTTCCTAAAGATGAAATGTTTCTCAACAATATCATCTGACATATGATTAACAGCACAATTCCATATATTTCAACTTTTATTGTAGACAATTGAAATAACAATGAAATATACTCACTCGCAGTCATTAACACCGCTACTGGGCCTACACAAACTGCCAGTATCATAAAAACAGCTGTTAATTGCTTAATAGCGTCACCAAAAGTGTGCTTTACTGCATTCGTCACACCTGAATCACCAGGAAATAAAATACTAAGCTTGCCGAACACATAAGCAAAGGGAAAGCTTAAGATCGTAATGATCAGCCAAGCAATAATAGCGGAACTTCCAGCCTGCTCCTTAATGATTGGAGGCAATAGTATGATACCTGACCCAAGTATTGGACCGATAATTAAACCACTTAAAAGCAGTGGACCAATAAGTTTTGATTTCATTTTTCTTCACTCCAATGTAAAATAATGATAAATCGTTTAATGTTTGTTGGTTTGATTATATCTTCGTTTCTTACTTCAGTAAAATAGATAGTTCCGAACAAAACAATCGAATAAAACGATCGATTCTTCATGAAGGGAGATATGTAATTGGAACTTAAACATTTAAAAACATTTAAGGTTATTACAGATGTGGGAGGATTTACTAAAGCCGCAGATATGCTTGGTTATGCTCAATCTTCGGTTACTGCACATATTCAAACCCTTGAAGATGAAATAGGCTCTCCTATATTTGATAGGATCGGTAAAAAGGTTGTTATTACAGATGCTGGTAAAAAACTATTACCATATGCTATTCAAATGTTAGATTTATATGATCGAGCAAGACATATTGCTAAAGAGGAAGAAAACCCAGCCGGAACAATTAAAATTGGTGCCCCTGAGTCCTTAACAGTTTATCGACTACCACCAATTATCTCAGCATATAAAAAGCTATATCCTAATGTACAAATTATCATTAAAACATTTGAGTGTTGGAGATTAAAAGAGTTATTACGTAGTGGCGAAATAGACATTGCCTTGCTGCTACAACCAGAACATGAAGATTCGGATTTACAACTTACAAAACTAATAGATGAACCAATGAATGTTATTGCACCAATCGAACATCCTTTAGCTAAAAAACACGATGAACCAATTTCGATCCCATTCGATGAAACGTTTATTTATACAGAGAAAGGCTGTGATTATCGAGCAACTTTTGAAAATCACTTACTTAAGCATGGTTATGTCCCTGATACAACACTTGAATTTTGGAGTATCGAAGCAATTAAACAATGTGTGATGTGTGGGTTAGGAATCTCATACCTTCCTTCGATAGCAGTTCAAACTGAGCTGGAGGAGGGAAAGATCGCATCACTTGATTGGAAAATTGATGGTGAAAATGTCTCAACATTATTAGCCATTCATAAAAACAAATGGCTCTCGCCTGCTTTAGACGCATTTATAGAAATGTGTACACAATATTCAGTTACATGGCAAAATGAAATTGACAATGTATAAAGGTGCTGGTAAGGGTGATTAAAAAACTGGATATTCGTAATTCTTTAATTGCAACCGAGCTATTGAATATCCAGCTCGTATCGTATGAAGTAGAGGCAAAAATTATTGACTATAAGAATTTACCTCCGTTAAATGATACAACTGAGGCGATAATGTCATGCGGGGAGGAATTCTACGGGTATTATGTTAATGAAAGGCTAGCAGGTGCAATTTCATTCAAACTTTACGACAATATGTTAGATATCCATCGATTATTCGTCCATCCTGACTTTTTCAGAGCAGGTGTAGGTAGAGCATTAGTTCAATATACGTTAAACAACTACTAAAATGTGGACAAGTATATTGTTAGGACTGGCAAAATGAATACTCCAGCAAAAAATTTATACAGTAAATTAGGATTTGTAGAAATAAAAGACGAACAAGTTGCCCCTAACTTGTTCATTACTGTATTTGAAAAGCTGTTTTCCCATTGATTGTTGCTTTTCTTTCTAAGATATAAGCACATATACAATCTAGCATTAGTGGCATTTTCTGTACAATTATTGTGCTCTCTTATAACTCATCATATTGTCTATTTAAACAATAGCAACTAAGTTTACGAAAAGAGCCATTTGAAAAGTATTTATCGTACACTTAGTTGTAAATTTAACCAAATTGTTACTACGGTTGTCAACTATTAATGTGCCATGAACTGTAGTTAAAATCATGGTACGAATTACAACAATCCTTGCGTAAACGTCCATCTGAAAAACCCTAAGTGTAAATTACAGCTTCACTTAGGGTTGTTAATTAATTGAGTTTAAAATTATAACACCTTTGCTAAGAAATCTTGTGCACGTTGACTTTTTGGTGAGGAGAAAAATCGTTCTGGTGCTGCATCCTCAATCAATTGACCGTCATCTAAGAACAAAATTCTATCAGCTACCTCTTTTGCAAAGCCCATTTCATGCGTTACAATAACCATCGTCATACCTGTATGGGCTAGTGATTTCATCACCTCTAACACTTCCTTCACCATCTCTGGATCTAAGGCAGACGTAGGCTCGTCAAACAGCATAACATCAGGTGCCATGGCTAGAGCACGAGCAATGGCAACACGTTGTTTTTGCCCTCCAGACAGTCGTTTAGGATACTCATTTGCTTTATCTGAAAGCCCGACCTTCCCCAATAAATCTCTAGCCTTCGTTTCTGCTTCAGTTTTACTAACACCCTTTACTTTAATAGGAGCATACATAATATTTTCTAGGACGGATTTATGCGGAAATAAATGAAAATGCTGAAAAACCATCCCTACATGATGACGGACTTTCATAATATCAGTTTTAGGGTTCGTTACTTCATCTTGCCCTATCCACACCTTACCTTTCGTAGGCTCCTCTAATAGGTTAAGGCAGCGTAGAAAAGTTGACTTACCAGAGCCTGAAGGTCCAATGACAGCCACTACCTCACCAGAATCAATCGTTGTCGAGACATCCTTCAATACTTCAAGTTTACCAAATGATTTATACAGGTTTTCTACTTTAATCACTTGTTCTCAATCTCCTTTCAATCGCTTTGCCAAGGAGGGTTAAGATCATAACCATAACATAATAGATCAAGCCGACAAATAATAGTGGTTCAAAATAAGCGTATTTGTCCATCCCAACAATTTGTGCTCGCCGCATCAAATCACCTAAACCGATAACTACTACAATAGCCGATTCCTTCGTTAATGTAATAAACTCATTCATTAAAGCTGGTAAGATATTTTTTAGTGCTTGAGGTAATATTATATCAAGCATCATTTTCTTATAAGGAACGCCTAATGCAAAAGCTGCTTCTCTTTGACCTTTATCAACGGCTAAAATTCCTGCTCGAATAATTTCAGAGATATAAGCTGCGGAATTTAAGCTAAACCCTATTACAGCTGCAGGAAAAGCTTCAATTTTAACCCCTATGAGCTCTGGTAATCCAAAATAAATTATCATCAATTGAAGTACTAACGGAGTACCTCTGAAAATGGACGTATAAAAATCAGCAAACCATCTGAGAATTTTAACCTTCCCAATTTTAAATAACGACAAAAAAACTCCTAATATAAAGCCAATTACAGCTGCACAAGCAACAACAGATAATGTAACTAGTAACCCTTCTAAAATAAAGGGGATTGATGGTACAATTTGGGTAAAATTCAAATTCAAAACTAGTCATCCCTTCCTAACTACATTTAAAAAAGGTGAGTTGGTTATCTCACCTTTTCCTTCCTTGAATAGGAGGATTATTCCTTCTTCTAACTAAAGGAAATTTTAATTGATATATTATTCTTCTCCACCAAACCATTTTAATACTAGTTTTTCAAGCTCACCGCTTTCTTTCATTTCCTGTAACGCACTATTAAATTCTTCAGTTAGTTCACTGCCTTTTGGAAATGCGATTGCATATCCAACATCTTCTTCTTTACCTTCAAGAGTGAAGCCAGTTAGCTCGTCATCCTTTTCCAAGTAACCTTTTGCAACTGTATTCTCAATAAATAAAGCATCAATGCGATCTACTTTCATTTCTTGGAATAAATCTGGTATTTTATTTCTACTCTCTACAGTGATGTTAACTGTTTCTGCAATATTATTAGCTTCTTCCTCTTGAATAGAGCCTAATTGAGCACCTACCACTTTTCCTTGTAAGTCATCAATGGATTCAATATTGCTACCTTTTTTAGTAATAATCATATGATTAGCCATATAGTAAGTATCAGAAAAGTCTACATTTTTCCTACGGTCTTCATTTGGTGACATTGCTGAGATAGAAAGATCAACTTTATTTGATTGCAGGGCACCGATTATTGACCCAAAGTCCATGTCGACCATTTCAATCTCATACCCTAACTTTTCTTTTAATGAAGTTAGGATGTCGATATCAAAACCTATTATTTCATCACCTTTTGCTGTATCAATATATTCAAAAGGCGGGTAATCTGCCGAAGTACCAACTGTTAATACTTTTGTTTCAGCTTCTCCCTCAGCAGCTTGTCCGTTATCTGCACCTTCATCCTTCGTTGTTCCACATGCTGCCAACAAACCAATTACTAATATACTAATTAAGCCTAACAAAATATTCTTTTTCACATTTATCCCCCTTAAAACATTGTATTTTTATGCAAGTAATTGTATTTTAACATAAATCTATAATTATGCAACAAAAATAATTATTATGTTTACTAGAATGTATCACCTCTTTTTGGATGGCTCTTTTCCTAAACCTATTTACTAAATTAGAACACAAATAAGGCTTTATGCGACTTTCATCTATACAGAAGAGTAGATACTCCACGACCATTCATCTAATACATGTTTTATTCTAAATATGAAATCTATTATGTATTCAAGATTTAGTTATTATGTATATGGCACATTGAGAGGGATTCATTGCCATTGATATCGTATACTTTGTCGCTTTTGAGATTAATATAGAACAGCAATAATAATTTTATTCAATTACCTCATTCTTATATGAGAAAATAATTTTTAGTAAGCGTTTTCATTTATTAGTATATATACAGCCTTTCTAAAGAAAAGCCTTATAGAAATGTTTAGACACAATTCATTAAGGCTTTATTCTCTAGAGGATAAGCGTGTTTATATTTCTTCACAATACTTTTCAAATGATGCTTGGAGCTTATTAATAACTGCCGTTGGTTCATGCCCTTCTATTTCATGACGTTCTACCATCGTGCAAATTTTGCCGTCCTTTAATAAAGCAAAGCTAGGCGAAGATGGTGGGTAGCCTTCAAAATATTCTCTAGCTTGAGCAGTCGCTTCTTTATCCTGTCCAGCAAAAACTGTCACTAAATGATCAGGGCGTTTATCGTAGTGGACTGCATGGGTAGCAGCTGGTCTAGCAATCCCCCCTGCACAGCCACAAACAGAATTAACCATAACTAATGTTGTTCCAGAACGCTGGAAAGCTGCTTCTACATCATCTATCGTAGTCAATTGCTCGTAACCCGCTGCATCCATTTCTTGACGAGCTTGACGAACAACATCATTCATAAACAAGTTAAAATCAATATTCATTTACAATATCACTCCCTTAATTATCAACCTATTACTATGATAGCAAGTAATCAATCTTATTTGCAATGATTTCACTATATATACGTATAAAACATAACTAGTTTTCATTAAAATACAATGCAAGTAACTGTTGAACAGCTAACGTTACTGTTACATTCCCTGATATTACATTACTCTCTACTTGAGGTAATCTTCCTTTTATTTGTGGATGAGTAAAAAACCTTGTTTCTAGCTGATCTTTAATTGTCGCATATATCCATTCTTTCATTTGTGCTTTTCTACGGCTTTCAAAAGTACCAGCTGCCTTTGTCTGATCTACAAATTCATTAATAATTTTCCATACATTATCAATTCCTTTTCCAAAGAGCGCTGAACACGTATACGCTTTCGTTTCCCACCCTTCAGTAGCTGGTCGTAAATAATGTAGAAATCGATTATAATCTTGTTGTGCCATCTCCGCATGACGCTTATTATCGCCATCTGCTTTATTGATAATTAACGCGTCAGCGAGTTCAAGTACACCCTTTTTCATCCCTTGTAACTCATCGCCTGCCCCTGTAAGAACGAGTAATAAAAAGAAATCAACCATCGTTCTAACTACGATTTCACTTTGCCCTACACCAACTGTTTCAACAAGGATAACATCAAAGCCTGCCGCTTCACAGAGCAACATCGTTTCCCTCGTTTTCCGATGTACTCCCCCAAGCGTCCCACCTGAAGGTGATGGCCGTACAAATGCCCGGGGGTGTCGAGATAGGTTCTCCATCCTAGTCTTATCTCCAAGAATACTTCCTCCAGTAATTGAACTACTAGGATCAACAGCTAATACCGCAACATGATACCCTTGGTCACAAAGATATGTACCAAAAGATTCAATGAATGTACTTTTGCCTGCACCAGGGACCCCAGTAATGCCTATTCGAATAGAGGAACCTACATGTGGAAGTAATTCATTTAAAACAGCCTGAGCTTTTTCTACATGTCTCTGTGCGTTGCTCTCGATTAACGTTATCGCTTGAGCCAACATTGTTCGATCTTTATTTAATACTCCATCGACATAGTCATTTACTTGCTTCTCCGTTTTTCTCATAAACTTCTTGTTTTCAGAATGTTGACTTTTCATCCCATCATGACTACCAGCTACACCTTTTTTAATATATGATGTAAAGCTGTCATTTTCTTTTGAAGGTACCCAATCAGGTCTTTCATTTATATTCGTCACTAACATCCACTTCCTCATAGCCGAGTCTATGATAAATTTCTTCAATGACCTTCTCGGCAGCTACCGGGATGATCGTACCAGGGCCAAAAATAGCGGAAGCTCCATTTTCTTTAAGATAATCATAGTCTTGAGCTGGAATGACTCCACCAATTACGACAACAATGTCTTCACGACCTAGCTTCTTTAATTCTGAGACTAATTGAGGAAGCAACGTTTTGTGACCAGCAGCGAGAGAACTTATGCCAACTACATGAACATCATTTTCTACTGCTTGTATCGCCGTTTCTTCAGGTGTTTGAAAGAGAGGACCAACGTCTACGTCAAAACCTAAATCGGCAAATGCAGTTGCAATCACCTTAGCTCCTCTATCATGTCCATCCTGCCCCATTTTTGCAACCAAAATACGTGGTCTTCTTCCTTCTAGTTCAAGAAATTCATCTGTAGTACGTTTGATCAGCTCAATTTCCTCCTCACTTGAAAACTCTGAGCTGTACACGCCGCTAATTGAACGGATAATCGCTTTGTGACGTTTAGCTACCTTTTCAATCGCATCAGAGATTTCTCCTAATGTTGCACGAGCCCTTGCAGCTTTTACTGCAAGGTCAAGTAAATTCCCTTCGCCACTTTCTGTCGCTTTTGTTATGTCATGTAAAGTTTGCTGTACTGTAGATTCATCTCTAGTCGCTCTAAGCTTTTCTAAACGTTCAATTTGCTTTTTACGCACAGCAGTATTATCAATATCCAAAATATCGATCGGTTCTTCTTCAGTTAATTTATATTTATTTACACCAATGATCGCTTCTTTACCAGAATCTATTTTGGCCTGTCTGCGAGCAGCAGCTTCCTCAATACGCATTTTGGGCAATCCAGTTTCTATCGCCTTAGCCATGCCCCCTAAGCTGTCAATTTCCTCTATATGTTCCCATGCACGTTTCATCAATTCGTGCGTTAAATATTCAACATAGTATGACCCAGCCCATGGATCAATCACATCACAAATACCTGTTTCATCTTGTAAATATAACTGAGTATTTCTTGCAATTCTCGCCGAAAAATCTGTTGGTAGGGCGATTGCTTCATCAAGTGCATTCGTATGCAGTGATTGAGTATGGCCGAGCGAGGCTGCCAATGCTTCAATACATGTCCTTGTGACATTGTTAAATGGATCTTGTTCAGTTAAACTCCATCCAGATGTTTGTGAATGTGTTCGCAGAGCTAAAGATTTAGGATTTTTAGGATTAAATTGTTTCATTAATTGTGCCCACATCAGTCTAGCTGCCCGCATTTTGGCAACTTCCATAAAATAATTCATACCTATCGCCCAAAAAAACGACAACCTCGGAGCGAATGAATCAATATCAATTCCAGCTTTTATCCCTGTTCGGACGTATTCTAGACCATCTGCAAGTGTATATGCTAACTCTAAATCTGCTGGTGCTCCGGCTTCTTGCATATGGTATCCAGATATACTAATGCTATTGAATTTCGGCATAGATGTTGATGTATACTCAAAAATATCTGCAATGATACGCATTGAAGTATCAGGAGGGTAAATATACGTATTACGAACCATATACTCTTTTAGAATATCATTTTGAATAGTCCCAGCTAGCTTTTCTCGGCTTACCCCTTGTTCTTCTGCTGTGACGATGTAAAATGCCATTATTGGTAGTACAGCTCCATTCATCGTCATTGACACGGACATTTTATCAAGTGGGATCCCATCAAATAATACTTTCATATCTACAATAGAATCTATTGCTACACCTGCTTTTCCAACATCACCAATAACACGGGGATGATCTGAATCATAGCCGCGATGTGTGGCTAAATCAAATGCAACAGATAGGCCCTTTTGCCCCATTGCTAAATTTCGACGGTAAAAAGCATTACTTTCTTCAGCTGTAGAAAAACCAGCATACTGTCTAACAGTCCAAGGTCGATTGACATACATTGTCGGATATGGCCCTCGTAAATAAGGTTCTACACCTGGCATATAATGTTGATGATCTATGTCTTTCAAATCATCTTTTGTATACACTTGTTTTAAAGCAATGTGTTCATTCGTTTCAAATAATAAGTCCTCCATCGTCGCATCGATGTGCTGACGAATGGCTTCTCCATTATCAGGCTGTGAGGTATGATTATGTGGGCTAGTATAATTTATTTTTGTAAAATCCGGTCGTTTCATTTTTTACATCTCCTGTTCCTGATGTAATGAAGTTAAAAACTCATAGCAATTTGTTGTAGCATCTATGATGTGGCTTACTCCAGCTTCAGCTAGCTCTTTTGTAAGGCTATCTTCTTGCTTTCCAGCTAGATATAGCTTAATATCCTTTGTTCCATCAAGAAGTTTTCTACAAATAGCAACAGCCATTTTGTTATATGTTTCATTACTACCACAAATTACATATGTTGCTAGGTTCATAGCTTTTGTACCTTCAATAGCGTCTTCTACTGATAAATAACCATGAGATGGTACAATTTCAAACCCACCTGCTTCAAAAAATCCCGTAATGAAATCTGCACGAGGCTTATGCTCAGGTATCGAACCTAAATTAATTAAGCCAACTTTAGGACGAAAACCATACTTTTCTACATATTGGTCAGATGTTTGTCTTAATTCCTCAAAAGATTGCGTAAGTCTTATTTTTTCTATGCTGTTTACTTTTACAGTAGCTTCTTTATCTTTCATCAAATTAATAAATTGTGATATAGTGAGCCCTTCACGCATATAATGAACAGCTACATCCATGACATTATTAATATCCTTTTCAAGTACTTCTTGTAATCGCGCTAACTTCTCAATTGATAGTTGATTTTTAGTGTCAACATGTTCATCTTTGTTTAAACTACTCATCGTCATAGGTTCTTCATGCAAATCTGCATAAAAATTAGTTCCAACAATTTTGTGTTTTCTATTATGAACATGCTCTTGCCGTTTTGTTGCAACATCATTTATTTCTTGTTGAACAAAGTTCAATTTCAATGCTTGCTCCATACCTCCTAATTGTTCAACCTTTTGGAATAATTCCCATGACTCCTTTGCAACATCATTCGTGAGCTTTTCAATATACCAAGAACCACCAGCTGGATCAATAATCTTTGATATAAAAGCTTCTTCTTGAAGAATAATTTGAGTATTTCTTGCAATTCTCCTTGAAAAGTTAGTTGAGCGATCTATTACTTCATTAAAAGACGAAACATCTAAGCTATCAATTCCGCCCACTCCTGCTGCAAACGCTTCTGTTGTCACTCTTAACATGTTTACGTACGGATCATAAGATGTTTTCGTAAATGCAGATGTACGACCATGAATGTTCATTTTTTGTGATGTTTTATTTCCACCAAAAGATTTAACAATCGATGTCCAAAGCGTTCTAGCAGCTCGTAATTTCGCAATTTCCATAAACATATTTGCTCCGATTGAGAATGAAAATGTTATTTTTTGAGCAACATCATCAATGGCCAAGCCTCTTTTCAGCGCTTCCGCTACATACTCGACAGCAGTTGCTAACGAAAAGGCTAATTCTTGAACAGCGCTTGCCCCTCCATTATGGTATGGATGTCCTTTCACTAGAATGGTATTTATATTTGGGCTGTGTTTATTTCCCCACAATGTTAATTGTGCCATTACATCATAGAGCTGAGATGTATTCATAGATAATTCTCCATCTTCCACTAGAGCAGCCAACGGATCCATGCCAATCGTTCCCTTAATCGTTTCCAAAGCAATATTGTTCTTTTCAAAATAAGCTGTCAACATTGATAGCATTGGCAATGAACAATAATGGGTGTCAATCATAAGCGATTTATGTTGTAGAGAAATATTATTTAAAGCTTTCTCAATATCATGAATCGTCTCTACTAAAAGACCTTTACCATTAGAATTAGGCAAACTAAATCCTCGTTTAGTTTTATCATTTAATAATAGATGAATCATTGTTAAACCACGATCTATATCATCTTTCAACACTTGATTACACTGATGGGGACAAGGCTCATCTATTTCTTGACTAACGTCCCAAGCCTGCCCGCTCGTTCTTAAAAGCTTTGTCCCACGAAGATGTGATCCTTGCCCAGGTAAATCATTCAAAAAAGGTAAACCCTCTACATCCTCCTCTGTATACAATGGTTTTAGTTCAATGCCCTCATATGTATTAGTGTATAGCTGTTCAATTGATTTACCCTTAAGAGATTGTGTCGCTTTGCCTTTCCAGTCATCGAATGACGGAACAGCAAATTGTGAATTCTTAACTTCATTTATGTTCTTCATAACCGTTCCTTCTCTCCTTAAGGTAGTTTATTATTATAAAATTTTATTAACCCTTGAAGATTCCCTTACAAGAAATATAGATTGTAAGTTCTTCGTTCCGTTTTCCTTCACTATGCTGTTCATGTTGCCAGTCATTTCCAGTCTACAAATAAGTGATGTCATCTAGTCACCGTAGCATTGGCATTACTCTTAACCCACCTCACCCAATACCAAGTCATATGGTGCGTAAAAATTATTCATTTATTCTTGTTCTCATATTCAACATGAGTCAACAAAGAAACCGCTTTCAACATAATTGTCTAAATATTTTCAAAAGTACTGCTAACATTAGTATATTAAAAAAATGACTTTAATTCCATATACGTTTAGTACATTTTGACTTTATAAAAGAGAATTGAAAAAGCAATACTTCAAAAAACACTGCTACGAATTTGCAGCAGTGTTTTTCGTTACTAATATATAGATGTATTATCTTTTGATGTCTTTTCTAGAATATCCTTCACACGTGCAAGGAAGCGTCCACATACAAGTCCATCAAGAACACGATGGTCTAAAGACATACATAGATTCACCATATCCCGAACAGCTATCATCCCATTATTCATAACAACTGGTCGTTTCACAATTGATTCGACCTGGACGATTCCTGCTTGTGGATAATTAATAATTCCCATTGATTGTACTGACCCGAATGACCCTGTATTATTTACAGTAAAAGTTCCACCTTGCATCTCATCAGCCGATAGCTTACCTGAGCGAACCTTTGTAGCCAGTTCCGTTATTTCACGTGCAATTCCTTTGATCGTTTTCTCATCAGCGTGCTTAATTACAGGTACAAACAATGCATCATCTGTAGCTACGGCGATTGAAATATTTATATCTTTCTTTTGAATAATTTTGTCACCTGCCCACATTGAATTAATTTGTGGGAACTCTTTCAGAGCTTGAGCAACAGCTTTGACGAAGAATGCAAAGAAAGTTAGACTAAATCCTTCTTTTTGTTTAAATTCGTTCTTAATTTCATTTCGATACTCAACTAGATTTGTTACATCAACTTCAACCATCATCCACGCATGTGGAGCTTCATGCTTACTACGTAACATATTTGTTGCAATCGCTTTTCGAACGCCTGATACAGGGATTTCAATATCACCAGTTTGGACAGGAATGTTAGGAGCTTGGCTTGTTTCTTTGTGTTGCACTCTTTCTGTAACAGTATTTTGCACCTTTGATTCTTCAACTGTTTCAACAATAACCGTTTCCTTCTTTTTATTTGCACCTGCCACTGGAATATCACCAGAGCTTATTAACTTCTTCAAGTCTTTTCTCGTTATACGGCCACCTTTGCCTGTACCTGTAACAAGTTCAAGGTCTATATTATGTTCTTGAGCTAATCTTAAAACAGCCGGTGAATAGCGTACTTTATTTTCACGTACCTCTTCCACTTTAGGTTGTTCATTAGCCGTAGGTGTATCCTGTTCCTTTGCCTCTTGAGCAGGTTGTTCACCTTCTACCTCTATTGTACATATGAGACCATCAACAGGAATCGTTTCACCTTCTTCAGCAACTAATTCTTTTATCACACCAGTAAATGATGATGGTACTTCAGCGTTTACTTTATCTGTATTTACCTCAGCAAGTGGATCATATTTATTTACTTTATCACCAACAGAAACGAGCCAGGTACTGATCGTACCCTCTGTTACACTTTCACCAAGCTGCGGCATTGTAATTTTTTCAAGTGCCAATGGATAAACCCTCCTTCATCTAAAATTCTGCAAGCTCTCTCATGGCCTTCTCCACTTTGTCAGGATTCACCATAAAGAATTTTTCCATAGTTGGTGCATATGGCATAGCAGGTATATCGGGGCCAGCTAGACGTTTTATTGGAGCGTCTAAATCAAATAAGCAATGTTCAGATATAATAGCTGAAACTTCGCTTATAATACTTCCTTCTTTATTATCTTCTGTTACAAGTAGTACTTTTCCAGTTTTTGTAGCTGCTTCTATAATTGCCTCTTTATCTAATGGATACACTGTACGAAGATCAAGAACATGTGCAGAGATTCCATCTTGAGCAAGTTTTTCAGCCGCTTGGAGTGCAAAATGAACACATAAACCGTATGTAATAACAGTAATATCTTCACCTTCACGCTTAACGTCAGCTTTGCCAATTGGCAACACATAGTCATCTTCTGGTACTTCACCTTTAATTAAACGATACGCGCGCTTATGCTCGAAAAACAAGACCGGATCATTATCACGAATAGCTGCCTTTAATAACCCCTTCACATCATATGGTGTTGAAGGCATGACAATTTTTAAACCAGGCTGATTTGCAAAAACAGCTTCTACAGACTGGGAATGATATAACGCACCGTGTACTCCTCCTCCGTATGGAGCACGAATCGTTAGTGGACACGACCAGTCATTGTTGGAACGATATCTAATCTTAGCTGCTTCTGATATAATTTGGTTTACAGCTGGCATGATAAAATCAGCAAACTGCATTTCTGCGATCGGTCTCATACCATACATGGCAGCACCAATACCTACCCCAGCAATCGCAGATTCAGCAAGAGGTGTATCTATGACTCGCTCTTCCCCAAATTGTTCATGTAAGCCAACCGTAGCTTTAAACACGCCACCTTTTTTTCCTACATCTTCTCCAAGTACAAATACTTTTGAATCGTTTTCCATCTCTTCACGTATTGCCATTGTAACAGCGTCAATATATGAAATTACAGGCATTTAATTTCCCCCCTCTTTCACTCTGCATAAACATACTTCATTGCTTCTTCTGCTTCAGCATAAGTAGCATTTTCCGCATATTCTGTTGCTTCATTAACCTGACTCATCACTCGATTATCAATTTCTTTTTCTAATTCTTCACTTAATAAGCCAATATTTCTTAAATAGGAAGCAAAAGTGATGATAGGATCATTTTTCTTCGCTTCAGTTACCTCATTACTTTCTCGATAACTACGGTCATCATCGTCACTAGAATGTGGTGTTAAGCGATAAGAGATTGTTTCAACTAATGTAGGACCTTCACCGTTACGTGCTCGCTCAGCAGCCTCTTTTACAGCCTTGTACACTTCTAACGGATCATTACCATTTACTGTATAACCAGGCATTCCATATCCAATGGCTCTGTCAGAAACTTTCTCACATGCTAATTGTTTCTCAATTGGAACTGAAATAGCATATTTATTGTTTTCACACATAAAAATAACAGGGAGCTTGTGAACACCTGCAAAATTCGCACCTTCATGGAAATCTCCTTGATTTGAAGATCCTTCACCAAACGTAACAAATGTCACAAGGTCTTTTCCTTCCATTTTGCCAGCTAGAGCTACTCCAACAGCATGTGGAACTTGAGTTGTAACTGGCGATGACCCTGTTACGATATTATTGCTCTTCTGGCCGAAATGTCCTGGCATTTGACGTCCACCTGAATTTGGGTCTTCTGCTTTTGCAAATCCTGATAACATTAAATCTTTTGCAGTCATACCAAACGTTAATACGACTCCCATATCTCGATAATACGGTAGGACATAATCTTTATTGCGATCTAACGCAAAGGCGGCACCTACCTGTGCTGCTTCTTGCCCTTGACAAGATATTACGAACGGTATTTTACCAGCTCTATTTAATAACCACATACGTTCATCAATTTTTCGTGCAAGTAACATCGTTTCATACATTTCAAGTACTCTTTCATCATTTAAACCTAGCTCTTGATGACGATTTTCAGTCATACATATATACCTCCTTTATTATTTAGGCTGTTTTCGCATTGATTGTTGCTTTTCGTTCTTAAATGCAAGCATTTATTAGTGGCATCTTTTCTACTTATAAAATTATTGAGTTCTCATAAAATTCATCGTACTGTCCATACTTTAGTAGCAATAGCAACAATGTTTACGGTAAGAGCCATTTTTTATATTATCTATTAGCCATGAATTGGTTTACCATCTACAGCTAGCGCAGCTTCACCAATAGCTTCTGACAAAGTAGGATGTGGGTGAATAGTATGTGCTACCTCCCATGGAGTAGCATCTAATACACGTGCTAACCCAGCTTCTGATATCATATCAGTTACGTGTGGGCCAATCATATGTACGCCTAATATATCATCTGTTTCTGTGTCAGCAACAATTTTAACGAATCCATCTGATTCACCAAACACAAGCGCTTTTCCTATCGCCTTGAATGAGAATTTACCTGTTTTTACAGTAAACCCTTGCTCTTTTGCCTCATGTTCAGTATAACCAACACTTGCAACCTCTGGATTACTGTATACACATTTTGATATTAGTGAATAATCAATTGGAGGAGGATTTTCTCCCTTAATATGCTCTACAGCAACAATTCCTTCGTGTGACGCAACATGTGCAAGTTGAAGGCCTCCTATGCAATCTCCAATCGCATATATATGAGATTCTTTCGTCTGATAAAATTCATTTGTTTGTACGAACCCTTTATCAATTACAATATCAGTATTTTCAATACCAATTCCTTCAACGTTTGCTTGACGACCTACAGACACGAGTATTTTTTCTGCTTGGAAAGTTTTTTCTTCCCCTTTATGTTCTGCCTTAATCGTCACTTCTTGACTTTTTGATAACGTTTCGGGAAGTACTTTTGCGCCAGTAACAATGTTAATTCCTTTTTTCTTCATGAGGCGTCGCATCTCTTTGGAGATTTCAATATCCTCAGTTGGTAGAATGTGATCTGCATATTCAAGAACAGTAATTTCGACACCGAAATCTGCTAACATAGAAGCCCACTCTATTCCAATAACTCCTCCACCGACAATGATCATTGATGATGGTAGTTCCTTCATTTCAAGAGCTTCATCAGAAGTCATCACAAATTCGCCGTCAATTTCTAACCCAGGTAATGACCTTGGACGTGACCCTGTTGCGATAATGACATTTTTCGGAATGATCATTTCATTTTCGTCACCGTTATTCATTTCAACTGAAATTGTTCCAGGCATCGGAGAAAAAATTGATGGACCTAAAATCCTTCCAATTCCCTCATAAACATCAATCTTACCTTTTTTCATTAAATATTGAACACTCTTATACAATTGGGAAATGATCTGATCTTTTCTACCTTGAACCTTTGAAAAATCTAAGGAAACATCTGTTGTTAGAACTCCAAATTCTTCACTTTTTTTCGTTGTTGAATAGACTTCAGCGCTTCTAAGCAGTGCTTTACTAGGGATACACCCTGAGTGCAAGCATGTACCACCTAATTTACCCTTTTCAACCACAGCTGTTTTCAAACCTAATTGTGATGCACGGATCGCTGTTACATAACCACCTGTACCACCGCCGAGTATCACGAGATCATATTCTTTTGACATTGTTACTATCCCCTTCCTCATTACACGATCTTATATGTTAGTTAGCAGGATATATTTTTTCATCTTCATCATTACGCAAAACACGTAACGCACCTTCAGTTAACGCTTGTAATTCATTTTCCCCAGGAAGAACGATTACATCAGCAATCCAGTTAACGCGTGTAGATATGTGCTTAACAAACTCTTTGCCGTAAGCTAATCCCCCAGTTAAAATAATTGCATCGATTTTACCTGACAGAACTGCACTTGCAGCACCAATTTCCTTCGCAATTTGATAAGCCATCGCTTCATACACAAGTTGGGCATTTTCATCTCCCTTGGTTATCATTTTTTCAACCGCTACTGCATCATTTGTTCCTAGATAACCTACTAGACCTCCGTTACCTACTAGCTTTTTCATCACTTCATCACGGTAATAATCACCAGAATAGCAAAGCGTAACTAAGTCACCAGCAGGTACAGTCCCAGCGCGTTCTGGGCTAAATGGTCCGTCTCCATGTAACCCATTGTTTACATCTACAACACGACCTTGTTTGTGGGCACCAACCGTAATACCACCACCCATATGGGTGACAATTAAATTACATTCCTCATATCTCTTACCTAAATCTTTTGCAACTCTTCTTGCAACGGCCTTTTGGTTCAGCGCATGAAAGATACTTTTTCGTTCTATAAGTGGGAATCCAGAAATCTTTGCAATTGAATCCATTTCATCAACTACAACTGGGTCAACGATAAAGGCAGGTATATTTAATCCTCCAGCAATTTCATGTGCTATGATGCCACCAAGGTTTGAAGCATGTTGGCCAGCGTAACCAATACGTAAATCAGCAAGCATTGCTTCATTTACGCGATAGGTACCACCTTCAATAGGACGTAATAACCCACCACGTCCACAAACAGCATCTAATTTAGAAATATTAATGCCCTCATGATGCAATGTTTCTAGGATTGTGTTTTTTCGAAATTCGTATTGGTCAATAATTGCTTCATACGAGTTAATGATCTTACTATCATGCCGAATCGTTTTCTCAAATATCGAGAGTTCATTATCAAAGACTCCTATTTTCGTCGATGTTGACCCTGGGTTGATAACAAGAATACGATATTCTCTCTCTTGCAAAATCAATACCTCCATTTTGTGATGTCATTGGGGCTTCGTGATAGCTCCACAGCATATGTATGGAGTACTCAGGTGGCGTCATTTTGCCACCTAATTTTCCAATTAATCTTTAGCAATGATAACTCTATTGACAATTGCTAAAATTTATCCACGTTTACCCTCATCACAAGCTTCCTATTTTAGCGATTTCGTCTACTTAGAATGTGATTTTCATTTCGTAAGAACTGGCTACGTGAATTTCTCATACGTTCAATGCGCTCTTCAGCTAAACGATCAGCAGCTACATAAGTTGGAATACGATCACGATTTGCTATTTCAATGACTTTTTCTATATTATTATAAATCGTTTCTACTTTTTTCATAGCGCGGTCACGGTTATAACCATTTAATTCATCTGCCACGTTCATTACTCCGCCAGCATTAATCACGTAATCAGGTGCATATACAATTCCTAAGTCATGAATAGTATCTCCATGACGTGGCTCTCTTAATTGATTATTCGCTGCTCCTGCAATTACTTTTGCTTTCAGCTTAGGAATAGTATCATCGTTAATCGTTGCACCAAGAGCACACGGTGCATAAATATCGCAGTCTACACTGTAGATATCATCAGGGTCTACAGCCTGTGCACCAAATTGTTCAACTGCTGCTTGTACTGCCTCTTTGTTAATGTCAGTAACGATTAATTGTGCTCCTTCTTCATGAAGGTGTTTACACAAGTTAAAAGCTACATTACCAACACCTTGAACAGCGATGACTTTTCCTTCTAATGAATCTGTTCCAAATGCTTCCTTTGCAGCTGCTTTCATTCCGCGATACACGCCGTAAGCAGTCACAGGTGAAGGATTACCTGATGAACCAAATGCTGGTGAAATACCTGTTACAAAATCTGTTTCTTCATGTATCAAATCCATGTCAGCTACTGTAGTACCGACATCCTCTGCAGTAATATAGCGACCATTTAGTCCTTGAATATAGCGGCCAAATGCTCTAAACATTTCTTCATTTTTGTCAGTGCGTGGATCACCAATAATAACTGTCTTACCACCACCTAAATTTAAGCCTGCTGCAGCGTTTTTATATGTCATTCCTTTGGCTAAACGTAATGCATCTTCAATTGCTAATTCCTCAGAGGCATATGTCCACATTCGAGTCCCACCAAGAGCAGGTCCTAAAGTTGTATCATGAATTGCAATTATAGCCTTTAATCCTGATTGTTTATCTTGACAAAACACTAATTGCTCATAATCATACTCTTCCATATAAGAAAAAATCTGCATATTAAAATCCTCCTAAAATTCTAAATTATTTAATGAACAGAACGAATAGCCAAAGCTAGTGAGTAAAGCTTGCTCTCTGATGAATCTGCTCTTGAAGTTAAAACAATTGGAGCTTTGGCACCAGATATAATAGCCCCCACTTTTGCTTTAGCAAAGTAAATAAGAGCTTTATAAAGGGCATTTCCCGTTTCAATATTAGGAACAAGTAATATATCTGACATTCCAGCTACTTCACTTACAATACCTTTTTGTTTAGTAGCATGAACTGAAATAGCATTATCAAGTGCCAATGGACCATCAACAATACAATCTTTAATTTGACCTCTTTTATTCATTTGCGTTAAGGCTGCTGCGTCAAGTGTAGCTTGCATCACTGGATTAACTACCTCTACAGCACATATAGGAGCTACCTTGGGCTGATTAATGCCAATCGATCGGGCAAGCTGAACTGCATTTCCTATTATTTGTGCCTTTTGGTCAAGGTTTGGTGCAATATTCATAGCTGCATCAGTTATGAATATAAGTCGATCAAAACCCTCAACCTCAAACACTGCATTATGAGATAATACCTTACCTGTTCTAAGCCCCCACTCTTTGTGAAGCACAGCAGATAAAATTAACGAAGTTGAAAGATTTCCTTTCATTAATACATCCGCTTCACCTGAAGAAACGGATTTAACGGCTAGCTCAGCTGCGTGCTCATGTGAATCTGCAGCAATAAGCGAAATTGCTTCACTGTTGACATCGTCAGGAGCTAACTCCTGAAGCAATTGTTTCACCTTCACTTCATCACCAAATAGTCGAAAATTAGCTAAGTTTTTTCGAAGTGCTCCCACTACTGCTTCAATGATTTCTTTGTCCTCAGCAACTGCAACAGCTACAGTTTTTTTGGGAGACGTTGTTGCTTGCTCAATTAATAGGTCCAATTTCATGTAATCTACTTCAACCCTTTCGTAAGAATTACTTGAGCTAATCCTACTTTCTGAGTATATTGTTCTCAGATGTTTATATTTGCAAGAAGCATGCCATAAAAAAGAATGATAAGTAATAGTGTATTTAAGTTATGTTTCACAACATGCACTGCGCAAAAAAATTCAAAACTTGAAATTTATTGCATGCTTTTTATTGCAATATTATATTTTTCAATTTTATAATATAAATTCCGTAATGAAACACCCAGAGATTTTGCTGTGGCAGTTTTATTCCCGTTGTTGTTCGTTAAAACTTGTTCAATAATAGCCCCTTCATAATTCTCTAACATTTCTGATAACGTTTGATCATTTTGCGTAGGTATAGTGATAAGAGATGCGTCAGCTTTGTTGGCTATTTCAGGTTCAAGAGTAGGAACATGTTTAAGTCCTATATGAACTTCATTAAATTTCATAAAGATCATTGCTCGTCCAATAATATTCTCTAATTCTCTAACATTTCCCGGCCAATTGTATGTATGAAAGTAATCAAGTACTTCCAAGCCTAAACCTTCTACATTTCTTCCATATTCTTGGTTTATTTTACGAAGAAGGTGTTCGCATAATGCTGGTAAGTCTTGTTTCCTATTTCGTAAAGGAGGAATTTGTATAGGTAACTTATTTAAGCGATAAAATAAATCTTCCCGAAAAGACCCATCAGCTATAGCCATTTCAAGATTCACATTTGTTGCAGCTATTATTCTTACGTTAATTGGAATGGGCTGCGTTCCTCCAACTCTAATAATTTCATTTTCCTGTAGCACCCTTAATAACTTTGCCTGTGTATTAGGCGATAGCTCACCTATCTCATCTAAAAAAATACTACCATTATTCGCTTCTTCAAACAGACCTCTTTTCCCACCACGTTTCGCTCCTGAAAAAGCTCCTTCTACATAACCAAACAATTCACTCTCTAGGAGTGTTTCAGATAAAGCCGCACAATTGACACGTATAAATTTATTAAACTTTCGATTACTTGCGTTATGAATCGCATGTGCAAATAGTTCTTTACCAGTTCCTGACTCACCGCGTAATAGCACTGTAGCAGGTGTGATTGCTCCAAGTTTCGCTTGTTGGATAGCAAATTCCATCTCTTCAGATTGACCAATGATATCATCAAATGAATACTTTGCTTCTAACGTACGAATAATTTGCCTTGCTCTATTCAATTCAGTAGTTAATTGCTGAATTTCAGAAACATCATGGATGACACCAACGCTCCCTTTTAATTTCCCATCCACAATAATAGGTGCAACATTTACTAAGACATCTCTTTTATTAGGGCCAACCTTCATCCTAACCCCTCTAACAGGTCTTCTCGTATTCAGCACTTTCATGTGAACACTTTCACCTTCTGAAATATCTGCAGTAGCAGGTTTTCCGACCACCTCATCTTCTGTTAACCCCGTAATCTTTGTATAGGCACGGTTAATTAGTAAGCCAATACCGTTCTCATTCACTACTGATATTGCTTCTTCAGATGATTGAATAATTGCTCCTAGCATAGTTTGAATCTCTTTCAGGTTAGTTATTTCTTCGGCTAGTTTTACTGCATCAGTTATATCCTTAAATACAGCAACCGCCCCATATAGGACACCTGCTTCATTAATAATAGGTATTCTTGTCGTAATAATTTTCTTACCATTACTTAATATAAGCTCCTGATTAATTTCAGTTTGCCTCGTTTTCATCACTCTAGTCAGTTGACTTGCAGGTATGATTTCCTCAATCGGCTTCCCTATCACATCTTCTTTACTCAAGCCAACAATTCGTTCAGCACTTCTGTTAAACAAAACAATATTCGTGTCGAAATTGATCACTATCATACCATCATGAGTGGAATTTAAAATTAAATCATGCTTATCTGATTCGTTTTTTAATTTAGTAATTAACCCTTCTTTTTGCTCCATTAACTGGGCAGTTAAATAAGCAACAGCTCCAGGGATTAACACTGTTTTTTTAGTTCTTACTTCACGAATTTCTTCAAAAACCTTTTCACTACCTGTTGCTTCTATAACAACATCAATCTCACTTGTTAAAAACTCTCGCCAATTACTACCAGTACGAATACTCAAATCTCTTGCCATCTTCAATCCAATCGCGGTAGGCTTAATA
Organism: Nanhaiella sioensis; assembly: GCF_046557775.1. Taxonomy (NCBI): domain Bacteria; kingdom Bacillati; phylum Bacillota; class Bacilli; order Caryophanales; family Bacillaceae; genus Nanhaiella; species Nanhaiella sioensis. The sequence continues at coordinate 3,512,560 of NZ_JBKAEG010000001.1, read as the reverse complement.
TCGACAACCGCTACAACTTCCATTATCTCTGTTTCTTGTAATATTTTTAGAATTGCCGAGCCACCCTTTCCAGCCCCAACAATCAACGCTTTTTTCATGAACAACACACCTCTACGGCCTCTTTGAAATAAATTACATACTTCTCAACAAAATATATGCAATATCTTTCACTAACATATCATACCGTTTTTTTAACTGCTTGACAAATAAATTAGAAGAGTTATTCTTTTTTTAGAGCACTATTTTGCATTACTTGTAGTTGCCATACTAAGAACTAAATTCATATTTGACTACCGTTCACTAGACCATTTCTAGTCGTACAAATTTAGGAAATAGCAACAAAACTTGTAATAGAGAAACTCCATTGAAAGGATTAATACGATGAAACGAATCATTGCATTATTAGTATTATTAATACCAGGAATTTTATCGGCCCTTGGAATTAAATTAATGAGGGATATGCTCTTCAATATATTACAGAAACCTTTTCCTTTTTTATGGCTTCAATTTCTCGTAGGGTTCATCATGTTTATAGCTGGTTTAGTATTTGTTGCCGGCTTTATACTGCACCGAGACCGTAAACGAAATAAAGTACAACCACGCTTACAGCAAAATAGTAAGATAAAATAACTGAATGAACAGCTAGATCTGTTGATTTGGTCAAATTCTCATTAACAATGAATATCTGGAGGTGCATGTTAAATGAATCCACATCAAATATCTCTTGAAACTGCTCAAAAACTTGCAAGCACGCTAAATATTCCAATAGAACAAATTATGCATATGCCAAAGCATATTCTTGTTCAAAAAATGGCTGAAGCAGAGAAGAAAAAAGACGAGGCTGGGACATAAGTGGAAAACTAACTGGTTTTTATACATTACGCAAAAAAAAAACGCACGAAATCAAGGTTTATAAATTTGATTTCGTGCGGTTTCTTCATTTTAATTGGGTTTTGTCCCAGCCTCGTCTTTTTCTCATAATTGCTTAGTTTATTATTTTTTATGTCGTATCAATCAATATGTAGTTGTTTATCCACTACATAGAAAACTCCTTTACTTGGACTTTTCAATTTCTTTGTTTGTTTCTTAATTTGGATAAACGTTTCCGGATAAACCTTTTGAAAGATCGATACTTGCCCATCACCTTTTAAATTTAACAATTCGGTTAACCCTTTTCGAGATTGTTCAAAGTTTGAAACTTCTGTAACTTGTTCATCAAACTTATGCCTCAAGCGCTCATACTCTTGGTCATCCTCTACTAAATCTCTATGATTATAGTTGTCAAGAAGCATTTTTGTTGATTCTGTTTTTTGAACTGCTTTTTTATAATTTCTAAGAAGTTCTTCCAACTCTTTTTTAATCTCATCACGATCAAAACCTTCAACAATAACAACTGTTGGTTTTTCCATTTCATTTCCTATAAAACCCGCTGTAACACTTGCTCTCGCTTCTACTTCCCCTCCAATAATTTTCCCCTTATATTCATGGGCATATAAATTAGTTGCCTTTATAGTACACCCAATTGCATAATAACCGACATTAATATTTCGTTTTGAAGTTAGCGTACACTCATTTGCATATTTAACAAAAATATCTTGTCCTGAAACAATGTTCGTAACACCTTTTCCAAACACACCACCTTTAATAAATACATCACCTGTTTTAGATTGAATTAATTTAACCCTACTTATGCCGATTTCACTCATAATAGAAATATCCTTCGTTGCAATTACCGAATATCCATCTTGTACAATACCTTTTATCGTAACACTTCCATCAAAATTTATATTTCCAGTCTCGACACCAACATCACCATTAATGACTAAATGGTCGCCTATAGATAACTTCCCGTTTTCTATTTGTACCACACCATCAATAACAGCTCTTAATACAACTTTCCCGTTTTCTAACTCTTCCTTTTTAACCGTTTTTTTATCATAATATAAAACTTTATCTTTTCCTTTTTTCGGAAATAATAGACTTCCTAAAACTGTTCGTCCAGCTTTCCCCGTTGTTGGTGGAATTTTTTCTCCAAGCCACTCTCCTGCTTCTACTACATCGATAAAATTCATATCAAAGTAATCAGCTTTCCCATCTTCTCTAATTGTTGGCTTTCTTTCAGACATTTTATAATATGAAACAATAGAATCTTCCCCATTAACTGGTTCAACCCCTCTTGCAACAACAATATCTTTTTTGGCTTCTAATTGTTGGTGTAGAACGTCTAGGGAAATACCATCTGCTACCCCTTTAGAATGTAGAAGTTCTATTGCTTTAGGAATATATAATAATTTATTTTCATTTAATTCTTCATTTGAACAATGAAAGTGAATTGTTGCAACCATTTTGTCCTGTGAAATCTTGCAAGTAACCAGTGGTTTCAACTCACCAATCTGCACAGTTTCACATGTAGCTTCTTTAATCGCTTGTTTCAGCAGTAAAAATTTCGAAATGTTGATTCGTGGATACTTAGTTAATAGACTATTAAACTCAGTCATTGTATAACCAGCCTTAAACACATTAATAAAAACTTTTGAATCATCATCAACTGTTATTATAAAAAAGTTATTTTTTAAGAGTTCCATTTCTAGGATACACCTTTCATTATATAATTTAGTAATAAATCAAGTTATTAGTAACACCCGTTCTTAATTTTATGTATATGGAAAAATAAAATTTTACCAATAAACTCTTATAATTGAATCTTAATACTTGAATAGTTACTTATCAATAATCCATTTATACTATTATTTAGAAATAGAATTTTTTTTATTTCTAAGCAATATTTGTTATTTAGATAAAGGTTAATGAACAGATAAAATTTTCAGGTATTATTTACTGTTAAATAATTATAAATATTAAAACTATGGTAGATTAGAACGAGGCTTTTTTTTCAGATATGATACAAATTTATATAGTTGGAACTACTACTTAAGTATATATAATTCGAAGTTTAAAAGGAGAAAATTAAACAAAAAAATATCTATTTCGATTTATCAACATTGAATGAGCTCAGAAACCATGCAAAAATTACTCCAATAGGCTGATTAATTGAAAAAGATACTTCATGCAGATTTCGTTAACCTTCAAATTTCTATCAACTAAACGAAACAGTGTAATGAAACAACAGAATGTTGCACTGTACTAGAACTAAAGAATACGCTTAATCTTTTTAATTGTAAATATTTATGGTATTTATACAACAAAAAAGCCCTCTTAAAAAAGAGAACTTAAATACATTTATATTGGCATTAGTACTTTTCTTGTTAATTACAACTTATTTATAGGATTTTTTCACTTATAATTTGTTTAATTACCCTTACCCTTTCAAGAAGCTTTATGCTCTAAACGCAGCTTATCAGCAACCATAGCAATGAATTCCGAATTGGTAGGCTTAGCTTTTGACATACTGACTGTATAACCGAACAATGACGAGATTGATTCAATATTGCCTCGACTCCATGCAACTTCTATTGCATGACGAATTGCTCGTTCTACTCTACTTGCTGTAGTGTTATATTTTTTTGCAATATCAGGGTAAAGTACTTTAGTAATTGACCCTAATAGTTCAATATCGTTATACACCATTGATATCGCTTCACGAAGGTATAAGTATCCTTTAATATGTGCAGGAACACCAATTTCATGGATAATGCTTGTAATACTTGCATCAAGATTTTTATGCTTAGACTCATTTTGTGTGCGATACAATGTTGTTGTTTGTTTAACATGTGTAAGACCTTTACCACTAACTTGGCGAATATGACTAATTAAATTTTCCATATCAAAAGGTTTTAAAATAAAATATGAGGCCCCTAATTCCACAGCTTTTTTAGTAACGTCCTCTTGACCAAAAGCTGTTAGCATAATGACATTTGGTTGATTCTCTCTTTGTTCACGGATTTTTTCAAGGACAGCTAAACCATCTAAATGAGGCATAATAATGTCCAAAACCAATACATCAGGGGTATTATTTTTTAAAATATCCAAGCAGTCATGCCCGTTATAAGCTACCCCTACAACTTCCATATCATCTTGATTAGCAATGTATTGTTCAATTAGGCTTACTAACTCTCTGTTGTCATCAATAATACAAACTTTAATTTTTTTCACACACTTTCCTCCTCGAACTCCAAATAAAATCAGGATTCATTATTTTCTGACTTCAGTGTAATGGAACATTTCGACGACATAACATGAAATCCCTTTAATTTTTTAAAAATAATATAAAATCTCTGAAATCTATACTTATCTCCCAAAACCTTTATTATCCTATGTTTTTCGTTATTCGACAAATAACAAAAAACTTTTGTCGAAATACGTATTTCAGTTAAAGCATTATGTAAAAAACGAGCTGTTTTAGCTCGCTTTTTGTTGTTTTTTTTCGTAAATGTCAATCCCTGCTTCATTTAGCATCCATTCAATATGAACGCCATACCCGCTTGTAGGATCATTAACAAATACGTGAGTTACAGCACCAATAACCTTTCCATTTTGAATAATAGGACTGCCGCTCATACCTTGAACTATACCACCTGTTTTGCGCAACAGCTTTGGATCTGTAATTTTGATAACCATACCTTTTATTGCTGGAAATTTTTGTGGAACCGAGCTAATGATTTCAACATCAAATTCCTCAACTTTATCATTATCAACCACAGTTAGTATTTTTGCTGGACCTTCCTTAACTTCATGTGATAATGCTATTGGTAATGCTTGATCATTAATCCCATTTTTAATTTTTTTAGTTAATTCACCAAAAATTCCAAATGGGCTATTTTTACTAATTGTACCAATCTCTTCTTTATCCTTTGAAAACCTTGCTAATTTCTCACCTGGAGTACCTGTACTCCCTTTTTGAATGGATGTAACAGTCGACCGAACAATGTGTCCATCTTGAACTCTAATTGGTTTTTTTGTATCTATGTCTGAAATCACATGACCCAGAGCTCCGTATTTTTTAGAATCAGGATGATAAAATGTCATTGTGCCGATTCCTGCAGCTGAATCACGTATATACAGACCTATACGATAGGCGTGATCATTTATATCTTTGATTGGTTGCAAAGTAGTAGTTACTACATCATTATCACGGGAAATTGTTAGTTCAAGCGCTTTTTCTTCTTTCCCAGCTTGTTTAACAAAAGGAGCAACATCACTCATTTTTTCTATTTCCTTACCATTAATTTTAGTAATTAAGTCTCCAATTTTCACACCAGAACTTTCTCCAGGAGACACGCTACCTTCCTCTGTTTCAACTTGATGAAACCCAACTACTAAAACACCGATTGAATTAAGCTTGACTCCGATAGACTGTCCACCTGGTATCACCTTTAAATCATTAAGAACATTTACATTGATTTTTTTAATTGGGATACCTGCCATCTCTAAAAGCATTTCACCATTTCCAGAAGCTTCACCCATAACGGCTAAACCAGTTTCAGCATTTGAAACTGAAAATACATCATTATCGTTTTGTTGACTAACTGTTACAGGTAATGTAGAAGGTAGTTTAAGCTGCTGACCTTCAAAAACAATAATATTTTTTGGCAAACCAACATATTCTTTAAATGGACCAAAAAAAAGTATACTTACCAATGTAACAAGGAGAACAGCACCAACTATTTTTCTTATCTTCTCTGTTATCAATCACTTTCACTCTCCTCGCCCTAACCCACACCAAATTAATTACATGGCTACATCATTAATTTAGCCTACTAAGCGAACATTTATAACTATATAACAGAGAAAAAGCTAGCCGTTTTTGGATAGCTTTTCATGCATTTTTTAAATTTTTTGCTAAATCAAGCAATTCCTTTGCATGTTTCTTAGTTAAATCAGTGATTTCGACACCTGAAATCATCCGACCAATTTCTTTTATTTTCTCATTTTTATTAAGATGAGTAACTTTTGTTGTCGTTCGATCTTGTGAAGTATTTTTTGAAATAAACAAATGTGTATCTGCCATTGCTGCTACTTGAGGTAAATGCGAAATACAGAGTACTTGTGATCCAACAGAGACATGATATATTTTTTCAGCAATTGCTTGAGCTACTCTTCCACTTACTCCGGTATCAACTTCATCAAAAATAATAGATGTAACGCCCTGATGCTTTGAGAAGATACTTTTTATCGCAAGCATAACTCGAGATAACTCTCCACCTGAAGCAACTTTTGAAAGTGGCTTTAATGGTTCACCAGGATTAGTTGAGATAAAAAACTCAACTTCATCAATGCCATTTTTTTTATATTTCACAGGAGTTTCATTAGAGAAAGATGTTTCATGAATCCCCTCTTTTTTTGACAATGCAACGTCAAAGGTCGTTTTATCCATATATAAATGTTTAAGTTCTCTTTTAATATCTTTAATCAACAGCTCAGCATAGTGCTTCCTAAGACTGGAAAGATTTTTAGCCTCTAATAACAAATCAGCTGATATACCTTCTAGTTCTTTTTTCAGTTGAAGAACATGACTATCACGATTTTGAATCGTATCAATTTCTTCCTCGATTGTTGCTGCGTATTCAAGTATATCTTGAACTGTTCTTCCGTATTTTCTTTTCAAATGATTTAATTCATTCAAACGTCCTTCTATAAAATTCAGCCGATCTGGGTCATACTCGAGCTCATCTAATTGATTACGTATTTTATATGAAATTTCCTCCACCAAATAATAACTATTGGAAACTGTCTCAAAGGCTTCTTTTAAATTTGCATCATAGGTGGAGACACCATCTAGATGATTCATCGCAAGCCCAAGCCAATCTAACCCTCTTTGCTCTCCTAAAAGAGACTGATAAGTATTATGTAATGCTTCATATATTTTTTCAAAGTTAGCAATTTTCGTTTTTTCATCAAACAATTCATCATCTTCATTTGGAATCAGATTCGCTTCTTGAATCTCCTTCGATTGAAACTGAATTAAATCTAACCGATGTGCCATTTCCTGTTCATTGTCATTTAGTTTTTGGAGTTTATTCGTTAATTTAACATATTTTTTATAAAGAACATCATATTCACTAAGAGCTGACTTTATGTTCTTGCCGCCATATTGGTCGAGCAAATATAAATGATTGTCAGCAATCATCAGCTCCTGATGTTCATGCTGACCATGTATATCTACCAACGTAGCACCAATTTCTCTTAAAGTAGCAATTGTTACTAGCTTTCCATTCACTCGACAAACGCTTTTACCTGTTGTATACATATCACGATGTAGGACGACCATTCCATCACTTATTTCAATACCTAATTCTGCTGCTTTATTGTAGCACGAATGAGCATCATCATCGAGTAAAAAGAGCCCTTCAATTTCCGCTCTCTTTTCTCCATAACGCACTAAATCTGAAGAGCCCCTTCCTCCAGCGAGCAAATGGATGGCATCAATAATAATTGATTTACCTGCACCAGTTTCTCCCGTTAACACAGTTAGTCCCTTATCGAATGAAATCGAAAGGGAGTCAATAATTGCAAAGTTTTTTATTGTTAATTCTGCTAGCATACCACACCTCACTTACAGCATATCTAAAAACCGTTGAGATATGATCTCTCTATCATCAGGCGTTCTACAAATGATCAAGCAAGTATCGTCTCCACAAATTGTTCCTAATATTTCTTCCCAATCAAGGTTATCAATTAGAGCACCAATAGCATGGGCATTGCCAGGTAACGTTTTCATTACTAGTAAATGACTAGCGCCATCTATCCCAACAAATGCATCAATTAATGATCTTTTTAATTTCTGTAACGGATTAAAACGTTGATCTGCTGGCAAGCTGTATTTATATCTTCCATCCATGGTTGGAACCTTTACTAGATGGAGTTCTTTTATATCTCGGGATACTGTAGCCTGTGTTACATTAAAGCCAGCTTCCTTCAGTATGTCAACTAGTTCATCCTGTGTCTCTATCTCATTATTAGTAATGATATCCCTTATCCTTATATGTCTTTGCCCCTTGTTCATGCTAAGCACCTCTCATGTATAATTATTTCGTCCATTATAAAGGTGTGATACTCATAATCTTATATTACCTGAATGGTCGGCATGTGCATATTTGAATTATGCATTGTTTACAAAATAGTTAAAATTAGACCATGCTGTTTCCACATGGGTGGTTGTTAAACACCTACACATGCTAGAGGCATCTTTTCAACTGTTCAATAGAACAACATCTCATTTATATCCTCATCTTGATGTTCTAATTTGTTAACAATACAACAACGGTTACGACAGAATCCTTAGATAAAAAGATTCCATTGTAGTAACAATTATTTTTTCCTTAACTCTTCATGTGCATTCTCTACAACTTTTTCAATAACTTCAGTATGAAATTGGTCAACTTTCTGGTCTGTTGCAGACCATTTAAGATGAAGAAGGAATTCTATATTCCCATCACCACCTGTTATTGGAGAAAATGTAACATCCATAACATCATACCCTTGCTCATCTGCAAATTGAACAATTGCATTTAATACTGATAGATGAACATTTTTATCCCGAACGATTCCCTTCTTGCCTACGAATTCTTTACCTGCTTCAAATTGAGGTTTCACAAGGGCTACTACATCACTATTTTCCATAAGCAATGTTTTAAGTACAGGGAGTATTAAACGTAAAGAGATAAAGGATACATCTATTGATGCAAAATTTGGCATTCCATTTGTTAAATCTGTTGGTTTAATATAACGAAAATTCATTCTCTCCATCACGATAACTCTTTCATCCTGCCTCAGTTTCCACGCCAATTGATTATAACCAACATCAATGGCATAGGATAGCCTTGCACCATTTTGCAAAGCACAATCAGTAAACCCTCCTGTAGATGAACCAATATCAATCATCGTTTTATGTTCCACAGTTATATCAAAGTATTTTAGTGCTTTTTCAAGCTTTAACCCGCCTCGACTAACATATGGATGATCGTTCCCCTTCACAGATAAATGAATCGTAACATCAACTTTTTCACCAGGTTTATCGAGTCTAATTTCGTTTGAATAAATTAACCCTGCCATAATCAAGCGTTTTGCTTTTTCTCTGGACTCAGCTAACCCACGTTCCACTAATAACACGTCTACTCGTTCTTTCTTAACTTTCATTCTTTTATGCCCTTTTTTGAATTTTAGGTATACTTTTTCTTATTCTATCTGCGACTGCTTCACTGGTCAGCCCAATTTCTGCCAATAAGTCTTTTACACTGCCATGCTCTATAAATCGATCCGGAATTCCCATTCTCTCAATATGCGCGTCATAAAAGCTTTGGTCGTGCGCAAATTCTAGAATAGCACTGCCAAAACCACCTTGCAACACAGCTTCTTCAACTGTTACAATCGGTATCTTTCTTTTCAATATTGTTGTTAGCATCTTTTCATCGAGAGGCTTGATAAAACGTGCGTTAACGACTTGTACTGAAACATTCTCTTTCGCTAACATATCGGCTGCTTCCAAAGCCATTCCGATCGTCGTACCAAATGTTAATATAACAGCATCGGATCCATCCTTAAGAATTTCCCAACTACCAATCGGTATTGCTTTCAATTCTTCGTCTAAAGCAACACCTAGACCATTACCTCGTGGAAAACGAAGTGCAATTGGGCCATCATCATACTGTATTGCAGTATGAACCATATGTTGGCCTTCATTCTCATCTTTCGGCATCATCAGCACGATATTAGGAATATGACGGAGAAAAGCAATGTCAAATACACCTTGATGTGTTTCCCCATCAGCACCTACTAAACCAGCACGGTCAATTCCTAAAAATACATTTAAGTTTTGTCGGCAAATATCGTGGACGACTTGGTCATATGCTCTCTGTAAGAATGTAGAGTAAATCGCTAAAAAAGGCTTCATCCCTTGTGTTGCTAAGCCAGCTGCCATCGTGGCAGCATGCTGTTCAGCGATTCCTACATCATACATACGGTCAGGAAATTCACTAGCGAAGCCTTCTAACTTCGATCCTACAGGCATTGCGGGTGTAACAGCGACAATTCTATCATCGTTGCGTGCTAATTTACGAACCGTTTCACTAACTAAACCACTCCAAGATGGAGGCGTATTCACTGGTTTTATTAAATCACCAGTTTCTATCTTGTATGGCCCTGTTCCGTGCCATGTACCAACTTTATCAGATTCTGCTGGGTAATAGCCTTTTCCCTTTTTGGTAATGACATGTAGAAGAACTGGACCTTCAGTTTTTTTAGCATAATGAAGATTTTCGAATAAATCTTCATAATTATGACCATCTACTGGTCCTAAGTAGGTGAATCCTAACTCCTCAAAAAACACTCCAGATACTAGCAGGTACTTAAGACTATCTTTGACACGTTCTGCTGTTGTTGCAAGTTTCCCCCCTACTGATGGGATTTTCTTCAATAGCATCTCTAACTCATCTTTTACCCAATGGTATTTACCTGCTGTCCTAAGCCGACCTAAAACAGTATGAAGTGCACCTACATTCGGTGCAATAGACATCTCATTATCGTTTAAAACTACAAGAATATTCTTTTTTTCATGACCGATATGGTTTAGTGCTTCTAGAGCCATACCACCTGTAATTGCACCATCACCAATGATTGGTATAATGATGTCATTAGTTTTCTTTAGGTCTCTAGCTAATACCATTCCCATCGCTGCAGATAATGATGTTGAACTGTGACCTGTTTCCCAAACATCATGTTCACTTTCATTCATTTTCGGAAAGCCACATAAGCCTTGATATTTTCTAAGCGTATCAAATTCATTGGCACGGCCCGTCAATATTTTGTGAACATAGGACTGATGACCGACATCCCAAAGAAATTTATCCTTAGGGCTGTCGAATACTTTGTGTAAGGCGATCGTCAGTTCAACAACTCCTAAATTGGGTCCAATATGACCACCGGTCTTCGAGAGCTTTCCAATTAAAAACTTACGAATTTCTTCAGTTAGTTGTTCTAGTTCGTGACTTGATAAGTTTTTTAAAAAACGAGGATCTTTTATTGTCGATAGATCCATAGGACCACTCACCTTCATCTGGTTTTTCTTTGCTTGTTTTTCTTCTTTTTATCCTTTAATAGTTCAATATTAAACTTTTCTTCAAGAAAATAAAACAACTTACCAACTTGAAAAATAATCTCTGTAGAATATGCAAGTGCTAGTGATTTCCCCATTGCTTTTCCACCAACCGTCAATGCAGCCACTACACTTGTAAAAATCACTGATACAATAATTTGGAAAAACGAGCCTTCATTATAATGAAAAGATACAGTGAACTGGACAATCACTACCGCCGAAGCAGTTCCACTAATAATTCCAGATATATCACCAATTACATCATTACAGAAGCTCGCAAATTTATCTGCATTGCGAACGATTCGGATCGCTGGTTTTGCTCCATTTATTTTTTTTGAAGCCATTGAATGAAATGGCACTTCGTTAGCAGCAGTAGCAGCTATTCCTATCATATCAAAAAATATTCCAGTTAATACAATTGCTAAAACGATGAGCATGCCTAATCCCCAAGTTACGCCGCTTAACATACTTGTAGATACAACTGAAAAAAGAGCCGCTAACACAAAAGTGATAACGGCAATCCCCATGCTCCAATTTATTGATTGTCGAAAAACTTGTTTCATGTGGTATACTACACCCTATTCAACCGTATTTCCTATCTTATATTCAAACATAAATGTCAATTTATTATGTATAGTAGGGTGGTCATGAAAAGAGTAAAAATTACGGCTTAGGTCCAGTAGGTTTTCCCAAGCAAGTACCAAGCGTTGCCACTTTGGCGGTTTCCCTTCAAACTTGTTTTAGCTATGTCACCATATGCTAGACTGGATTACCACTTAGTCCGTACTATAATCCTCTTTTCATGTCAATGGAACAGTCTAGGAGTTTTCCTCAACAAACCTTAACCAAATCCTTATCCTCTTTTGCAGAGATGATTTCATATGGACTGATGAGGCATATATCAATGGCCAACTGATGTATACCTTAAACCATAATCCCCTCAAACTCCACTCAAGGCAGGCTACGCTGCTTGTAATTTGACTTACAGTGACAGGTTCATTCCCCATCCCATAGATTTAATAAATCTACAAGTATGGGCCTCCGCGGAAGCTGGGTCAACGCCCACATGCCATTGTGGATCGCCCAGCAACCTTAACTCCCAGCACCAACCCAAGGCTGGGCGCCTCAAGCCGACACAAGGAACTTCATCGATATGCCCTTTGGCGGATTTTTAGGCCCGCCTTCAGGAACGGTGGTTTGACTAGAATACTGCACCACCCCTAGCTAAAATTAAATATACCATAAAATTAAGTATTTCTCAATTGATCGTAATTTTAAGCTTAATTTTCCCTAGTTGCAATAAGATCACATATATATTCTAGAATATCATGATTGATATTCGCTTGCTGTAATTTAAACTTTGCATGAGTGATGTGGAAAGACAGTTTTTCTTTTGCACCACTCAAGGTTAATAAAGCTGGGTATGTCATCTTATCCAGTTCTTCATCACTACCTATAGGCTTCCCTATTTTGTCCTCAGAACCTTCAATATCTAATATGTCATCCCTTATTTGAAATGCCAATCCAATATGCATTGCGAATTCTTTCAGAACACTTAATTGCGCATCTGATGCTCCTGCAAGTATAGCTCCAGCAATCACACTGTAAGCAAGGAGCTTACCTGTTTTGTGCTTATGAATATATTCCAACGTCTCGATTGAAGGTGTTTTTCCTTCACTTTGTATGTCAGCAACTTGACCACCAACCATACCTTCGGGCCCTGCAGCTTGAGCGAGCTTTGTTATAAGTAACAACTTGACTTCAGGTGATACCGATGGATGGTTTATGTCAGCAATTAATTGGAAACTATATGTCAACAATGCATCTCCTGCTAAAATAGCCATAGCTTCACCAAACACTTTATGATTCGTAGGGTTTCCTCTACGCAAATCATCATCATCCATGCTTGGGAGATCATCATGAACTAGTGAGTATGTATGTATTAATTCTATTGCAACCGCCACATCAATTCCAAGATCTTCATTTTTGTTAAAAGCACGTAATGTAGCAAGTAACAACATTGGTCTTAGCCTTTTTCCACCAGCTTGAAGAGAATAATTCATAGATTCCTTTAAAATGTCAGGTGAGGACAATGCTTGTATGCCAGTTAATAAATTTTTTTCAATAACTTTTTTTTGTTCCGACAAATATTCTGCTACTTCTACTTGCATGTATGTCACTCATCCTCTCGAATAGTGAAAGGTTCAAGCTCACCGTCTTCACGAAGTATTTGATCCATTTGTTTTTCTACATTTTGTAGTTTTTCATGACAAAATGATGAAAGTTTCATACCTTCTTTAAAGAAATCAATTGCCTCCTCCAGAGGAACATCTCCTTCTTCAAGTTTCTCAACAATCTTTTCAAGCTGCTCCATTGCTTGTTCAAATGTTATCTCCTTATTCATCTATCATTCGCTCCTCTACACTGCAAACTTCACAAGCTACTTTACCATCTTTCATTTGTATTGTTAGGCTATCATTCACTTTTACTCTTTCAACACTTTTTACTATAAGATCATTTTTATCATAGACTAGGCTAAATCCTCTATCCATTACTTTCAGTGGACTTAAAGCATCTAATTTAGAAACATTAGAGGTAAATAAGAGTTGCTTTTGCTTTACAACATTTTGTATTTCTTTTTGAAGAGCTTTTGTTGTTAAAGAATGTTGCTCCAATGATTTATGAATTATTTCTTTAGGATGCTTTTGGATTAAACGTTTCATTAAATGCTCGGCACTGTCTTGTTTCACGCTAACTAATCGGCTAGCTGAACGTTTAAGCTGTTCTAGCATGCGATCAAGCTCTTGGTTTTTTTGGGCATAAAGTTGTTGTGGATACCGAAATGCATATGATTTTTTCATATGACTTAATTGATCTGCTTCATTAACTAGCCTTTGTTTCATCAACTTTATAAGACGGACTTTATTTTGTGATAACCGTTCAGCAACGTCGGATAATTTAGGCACTGCCATTTCAGCTGCTCCTGTGGGAGTAGGTGCTCTTAAATCTGCAACAAAATCTGAAATCGTAAAATCTGTCTCATGACCTACAGCAGAGATGACTGGTATCGATGAAGCAAAGATTTCCCTTACAACGCTTTCCTCGTTAAACGCCCATAATTCTTCAATTGAGCCCCCACCTCTACCAACGATTAATACATCTAAATATGCTAGTTGATTCGCATATTTTATTTTTTCAACTAGTGATTGTGGTGCATATTCACCTTGTACAAGAGCTGGTAATATTATTACATTCGCTATAGGATAACGCCTTTTAATAGTAGTTAATATATCTCTAACTGCAGCTCCAGTCGGGGAAGTTATAACACCAATGTTTCGTGGAAACTTAGGAATATTTTTTTTGTGCTTAGATAAAAATAGCCCTTCCTCATCAAGCCTTTTTTTTAGTTCTTCAAATGCAGTATACAAGCTACCTATGCCATCAGGTTCCATTTCTTTAACGTAGACCTGATATGATCCACTGGATTGATATACCGATATTTCTCCCCTGAGTAACACCTTCATACCATTTTCAGGTTTATATTTTAACGTGCGATTTTGCTTAGCAAACATGACTGCTTGAATTTTTGCTCCCTCATCTTTTAAGGTGAAATACATATGTCCACGGCTATGCAAGGTGAAGTTTGAAATTTCACCTTTTACCCATATATCTTGTAAATGAGGGTCAACATCAAACTTACGTTTCACATATTTTGTTAACGCAGTTACTGTTACAAATTTTTTTTCACCCATATAACAAAAACCCCTTGGAATATTGTTATGTCCTATTTATCGAATTACTTATTTTTGATAACACACCATTTATAAATTTCCCAGACTGTTCATCGCCAAAAAGCTTGCCTAATTCAATTGCCTCATCAATACTTACGTTTGTTGGTATTTCATCTATATACATCATTTCAAACACCGCAATGCGTAATATGGACCGATCAACATTTGCTACCCGTTCTATCGTCCAATTCTCTAAATGCTTACGAATATGTTCATCTATCTCAGCCTGGTGCTTTGCTACACCTATGACTATTTCTTCTAGGAAAGGATCGCTATGTTGTTCACCAATTACATTGTCAATAGCTTCCTTTGATTCAATATCACTTATGTCAATTTGAAATAATGCTTGTAGTGCCTTTTTTCTAGCAGTACGACGTTTCATAACTTCCTTCTCCTTTATAAACTTTACTACAACACGTACCATTATTTTATGAATGTTGTCAAATAGTAACTATATTGTCGATTTATCATAACATGATCATAACACAATTCAAACACCTTAGTACAATCACCTAAAGTAGAAGAGCATTGATCATCCCTGACAAGCGCTGAAGTCATATACTGGAGCTAGACACCAAGAAAAGAGTGGTGACGAGCAAAAAAAAGACTAGTGGAAGATTGTTTCTTTAACCTTCTTGAGCCTTTATGACCCCGAGCAGGTTGCACATCGTACTAGATCTCTAATACGAAAAACATCTGCAATTCTTGGATACGATAAAATGTGTTTACCCTAACTTTCTGGATGAGCTCTGAAGTTGATTCACTACAGTATATTTGAACATCAAGTAAGCAGTCGAAGTTTGTATTCCATCTCATTGAAACTAAGGTCAATAACACACTCTAACATATACTAAAAAACGCAAAAATAAGGATCAAACCACATTACTCCTAAAACCTTGTATAATATCTTCAGAATCACTCATTATACAAAGGTAGGTAGCGGGTTTGACCCTTTTTAGTCATTAGTTAATTTTTCAAACGATAATAACAATAGTTTGTAGCTGTATTAAAGTTCTTCTATTTCAGTCTCTTGTGTAGGGTTCTCAAATTGAACTCCTACTACGTGAATGTTAACTTCATCAACATCCAAAGCAGTCATATTCAATAGTGTCTGACGCACGTTGTCTTGTACTTGATGAGCTATACTCGGGATCGAAACTCCAAACTTCACCATACAGTACACGTCTATTGAAACACCCTCTTCAGTGAGTTCAACCTTAACACCTTTACCATGATTTTTTATACCTAGCCTCTCAACTACTCCAGAAGCAAAGTTTCCTCGCATTTGTGCAATACCCTCAATCTCAGATGCAGCTATGCCTGCTATAACCTCAATTACTTCAGGAGCAATTTCGATTTTCCCTAAACTATTATTCCCTTGGTTCATTTCTAATAAGTTGCTTTCCATTTTAATACACCTCCTATATTTTTATTTATTGCCCATTACATCATATAATTCAAGAAATTTAGTATTAAAATTTCCTTCTACAAATTTTTCATGTTCTAACAAATTCATATGAAAAGGTATAGTTGTATGAACTCCTTCGATTACAAATTCCTTTAATGCCCTTTTCATTCTATCAATTGCTTCATCTCTAGTTTTTCCATAGGTAATTAATTTTGCTATCATTGAGTCATAATATGGTGGAATCATATACCCAGGATATGCTGCCGAATCTACACGAACCCCGTAGCCTCCTGGCGGTAAGTACATATTAATTCTTCCAGGTGAAGGCATAAAGTTCTTCTCAGGATTTTCTGCATTTATCCTACATTCAATTGACCATCCAGTATATGTAATGTCTTCTTGGGTGTATGCAAGCTTTTCTCCAGAAGCTACACGGATTTGTTCTTTTATTAAATCAACTCCTGTTACCATCTCTGTAACTGGATGCTCAACTTGAATCCTCGTATTCATTTCCATGAAGTAGAACGCGTTTTCGTTATAGTCAAAAATAAACTCTACCGTTCCTGCTCCTGAATAGTTTACAGCTGCAGCCGCTTTAACTGCTGCACTTCCCATTCGTTCACGTATTTCTTCATTTAGTGCAGGTGACGGTGTTTCCTCTACAAGCTTTTGGAGACGACGTTGAATCGAACAATCACGTTCACCTAAATGAATGACATTTCCATAGTTATCGGCTAATACTTGAATCTCTACATGACGAAAATCTTGAACATATTTTTCAATATAAACTCCAGAATTCCCAAACGCAGTTGCTGCCTCTTGTTGAGTAATGTTGATACCATTTATTAATTCTTGTTCATCTTCTGCGACACGAATGCCTTTTCCTCCACCACCCGCTGTCGCTTTGATAATAACAGGATACCCAATGTCGTTAGCTAATCGTACTGCTTCATCCGTACTATTAATTATACCTTGGGACCCAGGTACAATTGGAACATCAGCTTCCTTCATAGTCTCTCTAGCTACATCCTTAGTACCCATTTTGTTGATCGCTTCTGGGCTTGGACCAACAAATGTAATATTACATTCCCTGCATAGATCAGCGAAATCTGCATTTTCAGCTAAAAAACCGTAGCCAGGATGAATAGCATCACTACCTGTAAGTGTTGCTACACTAATAATATTTGTAAAATTTAAATAGCTATCTTTTGACGCGGTAGGTCCAATACAATAAGCCTCGTCTGCCATTTGTACATGTAATGCGTCACGGTCAGCCTCAGAAAATACTGCAACAGTTTCTATTCCCAACTCTGTACATGCTCGAATGATGCGTACAGCAATTTCACCCCTGTTTGCAATTAATAATTTTTTTATCATTCGTCATTCTCTCCTGTTCTACTCCATCCTCTTTGTTCTCTTATTGAAAACTCACTTACACAGGCTTCACAAGGAACAAGGGCTGACCATATTCTACAAGTTGGCCATCTTCTGCAAGAATGTCTACGATTTCTCCTTTTACTTCTGCTTCAATTTCATTAAATAACTTCATTGCCTCTACAATACAAACTACTGTGTTGTTTTGCACACTATCACCTACTGAAACGTATTTGTCACTATCAGGTGATGGAGCAGCATAAAAAGTTCCAACCATTGGAGAAGTAATCTTATGTAAATCTGTATGTTCTTCAATATCTTTTCTTTCTTTTTCCACGCGTACGTTACTGCTTTCAGCGGTAACTTCTGACACCGGACTTGAACTTAGTTCAGTTGTTGGTGCAACAGGTTGATGCTTTTGTGCTTCCTCAACAGCAATGTTACTAATGATTTGTTTAGTAACGGTCCCTTGTTTTTTCATTTTAATTTTTGAACCTTCATTCTCATAAACAAATTCGTCAATATTTGATTGGTCAACTAGTTTAATTAATTCTCGAATCTCTTGAATTTTCAACATATGAGCACTCCTTATTTAACTTATACTTGTTTCTAGTATCTCATACCATCATCATACGATAGACACCTATTTCAATTCAACAGTTTAACAACATTCGTATAAAAATTATTCTACACTATTTTCTTTAAAGTACGTAAAAACCCAGCTGGCGCTTATGCCGGCTGGGTTAAAAAATATTTTTCCACTTACATTTATATTACCTTTACAAATACTATTAATCAGTTACCTATGTTGTTTTTTATGGATTGTGCTTAACTAGCACATCTTTCCTTTCTTGAAATTCCTCATTCACCTTCTTGATGATCGCATTAGCCTCGCTCGCAGATAAAGCTTCTGCCTGCACAGTTACTTCCACATTATTTCCATTTGTCTCAACAAGTGCAGCAACATAGCCCATGGACTCAATTAACACTTCTAATGTATCTTCTTTTGCACTTAATGTTTCAAGTTCCTCAAGTTTACTTGCTGCCTCGTTAATTTGAGCAATCGTGGCAGTTTTTGAAGCTGCAATGTCTTGTAATTTCTCCATCTCTTTACTTCTTATATCTTGTAGCTGCATGCGTTTTGCTATAATCCAATCGTCAGCAGACAAAGTAAGAGAATCTTCTTCCAATCCTTCTACCATATCGCTCATACTTCCTTGTTCACTAATTTCTACTACAGTTCCAGATTGTTCTTCTTCTACCATCTCTTGATTAATAAAAGCTAAATCATTTCTCGTTCCGCCATCACTAGTAATATAATATACAGATAATATTAGAACCAAAGCCACCATCGTTAACAACCATACAGTTTGTTTTTTTAAAAGCATCTACTCATTCCCCCTCAGATTTTTTCGGCAATACTTCTACTCTATGACTAGGTACATCTAACAATTTTATAACTGCATCCTTCACCCTTTTTTTAGCTTGCATATCTTCTAACTTCGCAACTACTAGAACCCCACGAACTTTAGGCTTTTTCGTTGTTAAAACAATAGGTGTCTCCTTCTCACCGTCTCGTATAATTATGGCTTGTTCATCAACAGACCAATCTTCTACTTCTCTTTTTCCACCTTCTCTATCAGTCTCTTTTGTCGTTTGGGTCGATGTTGTAGTGCTTTTCTCTAGCACATTTATTTCAGTTGAGTCTAAGTTAACACTCACTGCTACATCTCCTACACCCTCTACCTGTTCTAATAGATCCTTTAATTGATTTTCATAGTTCGTCTCATAATCACTCATTGATTCATCTTGCGTATTTTTCGCGCCAAAAACAGGTGTATCCTTTTGCTCTTCAGTTAACAAAGATGGATTCGTATATGAAGCTTCTTCACTAGGAAACATCACATTATTTAATAGTATTAAAACGACACCCAATACTAACAATATAAGTACATATATATACTTAGATTTTGTTTTATCATTGCTACCATTATTTTTTGAAAGGAAGTTTTGTATCCATTGTATAAACCCTCTATTTTTCTCCACTTGTTAACTACTCCCCCCTTCCATTTGTACATGTATGAGTTCTGAATCAATTTCCCATGCGTCCGATAAATGCTTAGAAATATCTTGTTCTGCTACTGACTTGTTATTTTTCTTCATTGGTTGGGAGGTATTTATACTAATTGATTTCACAACTGGAACTGTAACTCCATCTGCATGATATTTTGTCACCATCACTTCGACTCCGGTTACTGTGTCATCAGTAAGAAAGATTTCTATATCTTGAATCATGTATCCATACGTTTCTATCAACTCCTCTTCCACATCTTCTTTCATTTGGACAGCCGTTTGTTCTAAAATATATGCACGATGTGATGCTTGTATTTCTTTTTTCTTCATTTCAATTTCATTTTCTAACATTTCTTCTTGAAACTCTGATTTTGTATTCATTGATGAAAAGATTTGGTCGATGTCTGTTGACAGTAGTTGAAGAAGTGGGGTAATTATAATTGTAATTAATAATAAACCAGTGACCATTTTGACATATTTTTGTATGCTAGTATCCGGAATTAATAAATCTATGACTGTTGCAAGAAGAAGAAACAAGATGACATTTGTAATCCATTCAAGCAAAAACTCCACATCATTCACCTCATCAGCTATAAAAAACTACCTCACCATCATAGTCATATTTCCAACTGCAATAATTACTGTAATACTTAGAAAAAACATAAGTGATACGATTGCTAAAGCAGCAAAAATATAGATAATACTTTTGCTAATAATATCTAAGCAATCTATAACAGGACCACCGCCAATAGGTTGTATCAAAGCTGCAGTCAATTTATAAATAACTGCTATTGATAATATTTTCAGCGCTGGGAATACCGCAATTAATAACAATATTGCTACTCCAACTATACCGACAGTGTTTTTTAATAGTAAAGATGCACTTATGACTGTATCAGTCGTTTCAGTGAAGATCCGACCAATGACAGGGACAAAATTGTTTGTTACAAATTTAGCAGTACGAATAGTGATTCCATCTGTCACCGCAGAGGATGATCCTTGAACTGAAATAACGCCTAGAAATACAGTTAAAAAAGTACCGAGTAAACCAATGCTTATGCTTTTTAACAATTGAGCCAACTGCGTTACTTTATAATGGTCAGTTAGTGTACTTACAATACTTAATAATGCAGATAAGAATAATAGGGGTAGCACAATATAATTTATTAATAAACCACTTGTGTTCATCAAAAAAAGAATGATCGGATGAAAAAAAGCAGCTGAGATAATGCCTCCAGAAGTAGCAATTAGTGCTAGTAAAAGCGGAATTAACGCAATCATGAAATTCGTCATGACTTCTATTGCCTCTTTCGTAAATTGGATAACAATATGAAAGCTGTTTAAAGCAATGATGATTAGCACCATATATACGAGAGCATAAGCCACTTTACTAACCGTTTGCTGTTCAAAAGCATTTTGAACTGTTTGCAAAAACATACTTAAAATTGTTAGCATTAGTAAAGTTCCTAATAGCTTTCCATTTGCGGCAAGTTCGTAAAATAAAAATTTTACTAACCCCATTAACCACTGTTGAATTGAGAATTCTTTCTCACCACGGACAAAATCAAAAAAACTACCTTTTTGGCTTTCAGGTAAAAAGCCACCATACTTCGTCACTATTTCATCCCAAAACTGTTTAATTTCTTCAATCCCAAGTGCCTCCAACTGTTGATCAACAAAATCTTGTTGAGGGGAAGATGCTTGTACATTATTCGGAAAGAAAAAAAACAAAAACAAAGCTGAAGCGCAAAATATTAAACATAGTTGCTTCAATTTGTTTACCTCCTACACAAAGTGAACTCTTTTAGAACATTAGCATGCAAGGTATTTAATTTCCCCTCTATCCATATGTTTCATATTGATGGGATTAATCTTATGATCGTTTCAATGATGACAGTTAAAATAGGGATAGCCATCGTTAAAATTAATATTTTGCCGGCTAATTCTATCTTAGTAGCAATTGCTCCTTGACCTGCATCTTTAGTAATCTGCGCACCAAATTCTGCTATATATGCAATTCCAATAATCTTCATGATCGTTTCGATGTATACCATATTCACATTAGCATTCACAGCTATTTTTTCTATCATTCGAATAACTTCATAGATTTGATCTATTAGAAATAGAAAAATAATACAGCTAACAAACACAACGAGTAAAAATGCAAATGATGGTTTTTGTTCATTGACAATCATCGCTAAGAACGTAGCAATCAAACCAATACCAACAATTTGAACAATTTCAATGACTAAACACCTCGCTTACCCTTGAAACAAAAAGACTGACTTAATTTTTTTAAATAAGTCATCGACAATTGAAGCTACCATAAACAAAATATAAACAAAACCTAATAAGGTTACCCAATGTGCGTAATCTTCTTTTCCCATTTGTTTTAAAATTGTATGGAGAAATGCAACTACTATACCTACGCCAGCTATCTTAAATATGACATCCACATCTATGCCCACGATGTACTTCTCCTCCTAATCACTACAGCAATAAAATTATTAGTAATAAACCACCTAAAAATCCTAAACTTTTCACCATTTTTTCATATCGTAACTGTTGTTCCTTCGCCTCATTCTCTTCTCTTTCTAAATGATTTAAAGCTAACAGTATATGCTTTTGTTGTGAAGTACGGTCGTGCTGACCAAGAGTCTCGCCAAATTGCCTAAGTATCTCCATTTCTCCTGCTTTTAAAGATGTAAACTTCCATACTTCCTGTAAGCTCTTATTCCAAGCATCTTTTACACTTGTATCACTTGCCTCTAGATTTTTCGCAAAACCCTCAAACAACCAGGAGAGTGGTTTTTGAAGTTGAGTTGCCAAATTCATAGCTGCATCATGCAGCGGAAGATGACCATACATGATTTCTGCCTCGAGTGATTGTAATGCCACCTTTAACTGCCTAAGTTGACGTGGTCTCTCCGTTAATTGCTTAGCAGCTTCAAAACCTGTCCACGTAGAAGCAATTAGTATTATCACTGCACCAAGAAACTTCATTTAGGTCACTCTCACTTTACTCATGATGTTTTCACCTCTAGCATTCAATACTCGCGAAACAGTCCCTGGACCATTCCTTCTCGTCAATTCTATAAACCGATCAAACACTTCCATTTCAAGAATGGGCTTAAGAGATGGACGCTTTTTTAAATCCTGCCATTCGTATCCATGCACAGTCACAAATAATCTCACCCCTGCGTTTACTGCTTCTAATATCGCCTCACTATCTTCTACTCTACCAATTTCATCCACTACTAGTACATCAGGGCTCATAGAACGAATCATCATCATCATACCCTCTGCTTTTGGACAAGCATCAAGGATATCTACCCTTTCTCCAAGATCATGCTGTGGGATACCATTGACACTACCAGCTATTTCAGAACGTTCATCAACTATACCTACCTTACATGGCTGGATATTCTCATCAGCTATCCCTAAACTTATTAACCGCGTAATATCTCTGAGTAGAGTTGTTTTTCCAGTCTGCGGTGGACCGATTATAATCGTATTTAGCCATCGGTTGTTATATAAATAATTTGTTAAATGATTTGCCACACCTATCTTTTGCTTTGCAATTCGAATATTAAAAGAAGACACATTTCGAATCGCTTTCACATTCCCATTTTCTGTTATAACCTTTCCTGCCAAGCCAACCCGATGTCCACCTTCAATTGTAATGTACCCTCTCCTAAGCTCCTCTTCTAACGTATAAATTGAATATTGGCTGATTTTATTTAGAAGTTGGCGTCCATCCTCATGTGTAACCAAATATGGATGAAACTGTGGTTTACCATCAATGATAACTTCCAGTGGTTTCGTAACTCTTACTCGTATTTCTTCTATTTTTTTGAGGGTCGATGGAGAATATTTTGTAAGAAGAAGAGAGATTGACTGTGGCAACACATTATAAACCTCATCCATTTTTCCACCCCCTATTTAACGAACATCCCAATAATTTCATACTCTTCATAAATGAGTCTTTGCTAAAACCCTACTTCTCCTTGAATGTCCTTATAACACAATGTATGGTCAGCTTGACCACTTTATGACTGCAACTATTGAAGAAAAGCGGAAGCACATTGCTCATTCCCGACAAGCGCTGGAGTTATATCACTTGAAGGCGCTTTTTGCCTTCGATTGATATGACGAAGCGACCTCGAGGGGATATGCGCTGGAGCTAGACAAATAGAAAAGCGGAAGGCATTGCTCATCCCCGACAAGCGCTGGAGTTATATCACTTGAAGGCGCTTTTTGCCTTCGATTGATATGACGAAGCGACCTCGAGGGGATATGCGCTGGAGCTAGACAAATAGAAAAGCGGAAGCACTGGAAGCCATACACTAGAAGGCGTTTTTTGACTTCGGGTGTTTGGCTGAAGTGGCCTTGAGAGGCAAGGAGGCGAAGCTAGACAATTCTGAAATGCGGAGCCGACTGTTTTCACTAAGTTAGATTAATCACTCGGAAAAAGCGTACAAAAAAACACCCATGTACACTTGATTCAAGTACATGGGTGTTTTATGTTGAATATTACATTTTTTATTATTTAAACTCAGGTTGATTATCAGCTTGGATTACTCTCAACAATTATGCGCGTGAAACGTAAGTACCATCTGTAGTATTAATGACTAACTTATCCCCTTCGTTAACGAAGAATGGAACTTGAACAATTAGCCCAGTTTCAGTAGTTGCTGGCTTTGATCCTCCAGAAGCAGTATCGCCTTTAATACCAGGCTCTGTTTCTGTTACGACTAATTCTACAGAGTTCGGTAGTTCTACTCCGATTGTTTCACCTTGATACATCATGATAGCAACTGGCATGTTTTCTTTTAAGAATTTCAATTCATATTCGATTTGAGTCTCAGGTAACTCAATTTGTTCATAAGTATGATTATCCATAAATACATGTTGATCACCATTTGCATATAAATATTGCATTTTGCGATTATCGATTTGTGCTTTCCCTACTTTTTCACCTGCACGGAAAGTTTTTTCTTGAATAGCACCTGTACGAAGGTTACGAAGCTTAGATCTAACAAACGCTGCTCCTTTTCCTGGTTTTACGTGTTGGAAATCTATTACTCTCCAAATACCTCCGTCTACTTCTACCGTTAATCCTGTTCTAAAATCATTAACTGAAATCATCTCTGTTATATCCTCCCATTTTTGTTATGTGTATTTCAAACCCTATTAAATGAAGGTTACAATATAATTAGCTCTTTTGTTGAATGAGAAAGTGATTCATTTCCATCCTCAGTAATAACTGTATCATCCTCTATTCGTACCCCACCAAGACCAGCAACATATATACCTGGTTCCACTGTGACGACCATTCCAGGTACTAGTGCCGTATCAGATTTAAAAGAAAGAGATGGACTTTCATGTACTTCCATACCTAATCCGTGACCTGTTGAATGTCCAAAATATTCACCATAACCTTTTTCCTGAATATAATCACGTGTTAATGCATCAGCTTCTTTACCTGTCATACCAGGCTTGATTCCTTTCATTCCACGCATTTGTGCTTCTAAAACGATATGATAAATATTTTTAAGCTCTTCGCTTACCTCACCTACTGCTACTGTTCTTGTAATGTCCGAACAATACCCTTTGTAATAAGCTCCAAAATCTAATGTAACAAACTCCCCTTTTTCAATCACTTTATCGCTAGCAACACCATGTGGTAAAGCTGAACGATAACCAGAAGCCACAATAATATCAAACGAAGAGGAAACGGCTCCTTGCTTTCTCATGAAAAATTCAAGCTCATTTGACACATCTAACTCGGTAATTCCCGGTCTAATATATTCTAAAATATGTTTATAGGCAGCATCAGCTATTTGCGTAGCTTCCTTTAATATCTTAATCTCAGACTCCGACTTTATCAACCGTAACTTTTCAATCACACCTGAAACAGGAATTAACTCTGCACTGCACTCCTTTTCATATGATTTATATGTAGAGAAGGTCATGTTATCTTGTTCGAATCCTAATTTTTTAATCCCCATCAACTCTGCTTGTTTTGCAACCTCTTCCATAATGGGAGCTGTATGCTGAACAATATCAAAGCCTTTAATCTGTTTATTTGCCTGTTCAACATAGCGGAAATCAGTAATAAAAACCGACTTATGTAAGCTAACTAGTGCTACACCTGCAGTTCCAGTAAAACCTGTAATATATCGACGGTTATAGCCATTGGTAATTAACAATCCATCGATATCGTGTGAGGAAAATTGTTCGCGGAGTTTTGTTAATTTACTCATTATTTTCACTTCCCCTTATTTTTTCTATTAATGCTAATAAAGCAAGTTTATAACCATAGGTACCAAGGCCAACAATCTGTCCTATTGTAGCAGGAGCTGTTACTGACACATGTCGAAATGACTCACGAGCATGAACATTTGAAATATGGACCTCTATGACAGGTGTAGAGATACTTGAAATCGCATCTAAAATTGCATAGCTATAATGAGTGAAGGCACCTGGATTAATGATCACCCCATCATAGTTAACTGCTGCAAGATGAATTTTATCTATGATTTCACCTTCATGATTTGATTGGAAGCAATGAAGTTCTACCTGCTGGTCCTTTGCAAATATATCTAATTTTTTTTCTAATGATTCTAATGTCTCAACTCCATATACTGTTGGTTCCCTTTTACCAAGCCGATTAAGGTTAGGTCCGTTAATCAGTAAGACTCGATTCATAGCTTTTTATCTCCTTGCACAAAAAATGTTCAATCATAGAACATTCTACCATAAACTGAAGCTTCTTTCAGTCGCTTTTTCCTTTACGTAGTTTTCTTTAATACCAATGTTATTTGATTAAGAAATTGGGCTTATCTAATTTAAAAAATATAGCCACAAAGATTACAAATGCTGTTTTCAATTGATGGTTTTTTCGTTTGAAGAAATAAAAAACGTTTACAAGCTAGACATCCTTTCTTTTCTTTAAAAGAGGATAGTCATATTCAGTCTCAACTTGCTGTTTTAATTTTATTTCAATAGTAATAAAATAATATGAAAAGAGATATTTTGACAACTATTCGTTCTCTGTTGAAGGTTGTTGCGGATGACTTTGATCATTAAGTTCATTCACTTCAAAAGAAATGGAGTATCCGATAAATACACCATATAATATGTAAACACAGATTGTAGTGATAACAGTGTTCCTTGAAAGTTCGTTCATGTCTTTTAACCCAGGAAATATTGGATTAAAAAAATAAAATACAAGTAACCATAAACCAACTCCATATAATATCCCAACCCAAAGATTGTCGTATTTCTTAAATAATCCATAATATAGCAATGCTGTTAAGATTGACAAAAGACCAATAACAATGATGCCAATCACATTTCCTAAAACCTGGTTTTTCCAATCTCCTATTGCCCAAGGTAATAACACAAGGTTAGGACTCAATTCAGTAAAATTTAGGATGTACGCCAAGTACGAGATTGAACTCCATAATAACCCACCACATAAACCTATTACTATAACCTTTGTAACAAGTGGCAGCGGGGTTTCCTTTTGATTTTGCTCTAATGTTTGTTGCTCTGATTCCATATTTAGTCACCTCTTATACTAGTATATCCCCTCATTTTCTTTATATTTGTAAATTATAACTGTGGTACAAATAGGAAATTTTAGCAGAGATGTGTAAATATACATTGTAACGGGTATAATATATTTACATCGCTTGTTTTCGTATAATTTTTATACTATTCAGATATGAAATAGGTATGTATTTAGCAAAGGAGTTCTTCTTAATACATTAATAATCGTGTAAAATCTCTCAAATTGCTCTACTATAATAAAAAATATCAACAAAATTTACGAAAAGAGCCTTAACAATTGACACATCAACCTAGAGGTTTTTATTATTTTCTTGTAAAATATACATAGGATGAAGTTTCTCAATGAATTTTTTAGGTTGGTGAATTGAATGTCTCAAGAAAACAAACCGGTTTACGGTGGCCAAGCTGTTGTAGAAGGTGTCATG
This sequence comes from Nanhaiella sioensis, assembly GCF_046557775.1. Classification (NCBI taxonomy): domain Bacteria; kingdom Bacillati; phylum Bacillota; class Bacilli; order Caryophanales; family Bacillaceae; genus Nanhaiella; species Nanhaiella sioensis. Next base: position 3,484,861 of record NZ_JBKAEG010000001.1, on the reverse strand, counting down.
TTTGGTGGAAAACGTCACTATGTAACAGCAATACGAAGAAAAGATCAATCAATTGAATATTTTCGGCTACCTAGGAAATCAAAACAAGCTTTAACGACTATGAAAAAGATTCCTTTTCTTAGAGGAATTATTGCAATTCTTGAAGCAAGTGCAAATGGATCAAAACATCTTAATTTCTCAACAGAAAGATACGATGTCGATCCTAGTGAAGATGAAAATATTGATCATTCACAATCTGAGTCAAAGTTAGCAATGATACTTGGTGTTGCCGCAGTAGGTATTCTGTCATTTTTATTTGGTAAATTTATTTTTACTTTGATTCCAGTTTTTTTGGCGGAACTTACTCGTCCAATTTTTTCATCTGATTTATCACAAATTTTAGTTGAAGGATTTTTTAAATTATTATTGCTGTTAGCTTATATTTACTTTATTTCATTAACTCCTCTCATTAGGCGTGTTTTTCAATATCACGGAGCAGAACATAAAGTAATTAATGCATTTGAAAGTGACTTACCACTAACAGTCCAAAATGTTCAAAATCAATCAAGACTACACTATCGTTGTGGCAGTAGCTTTATTATATTTACTGTGATAGTTGGCGTTTTTGTCTACATGCTTCCATTTGTTGCAACAGAACCGTTATGGCTTAGAGTTGTGAATCGACTCGCATTAATTCCAGTAGTATTAGGAATTTCGTTTGAAGTGTTGCAAATTACCAATAAATTACGTGATATCCCATTGCTTCGTTATTTAGGGTATCCTGGATTATGGCTGCAATTACTAACGACGAAAGAGCCAACTGATAGTCAAGTTGAAGTAGCCATTGCTTCATTTAATGAATTATTACGTTTAGAAAATGACCCTAATGCTATAAATAAAACTGAAGAAATTGTATAACATTTGTCAACTTGACCTATTTTGGTTAATACAATAGTTATATAGAATGTTTAGGGAGGTGGATTCGTTGCAACGTCGCTCGTCTTTACCAATGATTATAATAATTAGTTTAAGTGGCCTGGGATTGTTGTACGTGCTTTTTAATAGACCTGAAACACTTATTTTAACTCTTATAACGGGACTGATTGTTTTTGGTATTTTTTATATGATTTTGCAGTTACTATCTGGTAGTAACAAAAGAAATACTGAACATTCTGCATACAAGAAAGCAGTGAAGCAATCAAACAAGCGATATAATGAACGTAATCGAAACAACCAAGTAGCTAGACCAATGTCAAAATCTGTTCAATCAAACAAAGCTGCTCACCCTAACATTCAAAAGCGTAAAAATCATCCACATTTAACTGTTATAGAAGGAAAAAAAGGGAAAAAGAAGAACCGAGCATCATTTTAACAGCTTGGTTCTTCTTTTTTTAGTAACTATTAGCTAAGTATTTGAGCTACTCTCTTTTCTATATACCACTACTAATAGGACCATTTTTTTAAAAAACTACTTGTTTGCTCATATCCAAGTTTCACTAACTCCTGCTTTTTTTCATCAGATATTGAAAATTCAGTTGTAACTGTATGATTCATTGGAATAAAGATTATATTTCTTTCGTGTCTTCGCGAGATGTGCCGTTCATCATGTGCTACCTTCATTGTCTCAAATAATGCTGGAAATAACTCAATTGCATTATTTATCTTATTATTCTGTTGTTCACTCTCTTTCGCACTTAATTTAATACCTAGTACAGGTCGTTTTTTTAGTTTCTTTTCTTCATCAAACAAAAAGATCGGAAAATTACTTAAAACTCCTCCATCAACAATCACAGGTTTTCCTTTTACTAATAATTTTACTGGTTCAAAAAAATATGGTAGGCTAGCACTCATTCTCACTGCTTTTGCAACAGAGAAACTATCTGGATTCATTCCATATTTAGGAAGATCATTTGGCAAGACAAGCATTTTTCCATTTGTTAAATCTGATGCAACAAAACGCAAAGAACCATTTGGTAAATCCCTAAAAGTACGTACACCTTTTTTCCTTAATTCTCTGCCAACCCACTTTTCTAACTCATCGCCTTTATACAATCCCATTCTCCAATAGAGTTGAATCCACTTGCCAATTGCAGCAGGCAAAATTGATTTACGAGCATCTAAAAATGTCTTTACATCTACTTCCTCCATAATTGAAAGTATTTCCTTACTGCTATATCCGGAAGCAATAAATGCAGTAATAATTGCTCCAGCGCTCGTTCCAGCAACTCTTGTGAAGTGTAAGCCTTTTTCTTCTATTGCTTGATAGGCGCCAATTAAAGAAAACCCTTTTATGCCACCACCCGAAAACACTCCATCAATATACATCTCTACTCCCCCTAAAAGAAATGCATCTTCTACATGTCTAATCAAAAATAGAATCAATTAGAACAAAACAGCACGGATACATCTTCTTAATAAGTAGAAAAATTGTCGTGATAACGCTTGTATCAAAAGTTGTTTAAAAAAGGGAATTGTATGTAGAACACTCAAAAGCAGGGATTAAAGCATTCCTAACAGTTTATGAGTTTAGAATGGTGTATTTTAGCATGCTTAAAGAGAAATTTAAAGGCCTCTTCTCGATTGAATATCGAGAAAAGGCCTCTCTAACATAATTCATTTTTTAGTTAAGTTGACATGGGGATGATACGTATATTCTTACTCTTATTTTATGAAGGATTCTCACCTGTTTTTTGTTGAATACGCTTTAAAGATTCAACTCTATTTGCATCTTCTTCAAAATATTGTACGACGTCACCGATCCGGTCTATTGCATTCCAGCTTAAATGATGCTCAATGCCTTCAACATCATTGTAAATTTCACTTTCATTTACACCGATAATTCGTAAAAATTGTTCTAACAATTCATGGCGATCAACTAAGCGTTTACCAATTTTCTTTCCTTTTGTGGTTAACATTAATCCTCGATATTTTTCATATATGAGATACTCATCTTTGTCTAGTTTTTGTACCATTTTTGTAACTGAGGAGGGATGTACAGACAAAGCTTCGGCAATATCTGAAACTCTCGCATAACCCTTATCTTTTATTAAAATATAGATTTGTTCTATATAATCTTCCATACTTGGTGTAGGCATGATATACCCTCCAATTACTCCATTTTTATAACAATAATCATTAAAAGTGTACAATATATGGAGAAGTGTTACAAGGGAATTTCACTTGTTTTTTTCATATGCTGTTTCCGCATTGATTGTTGTTTTTCGTATTAACAAATAAACAAGTCGTCAACTTGCGTTCGTGACACCTTTTCTTCTGTATACTTTTTATGGTACTAATTTGAAAACGATAGCAACAGAATTTACGTAAAGAGCTTTGCTAAAAGAAAAAGGATGGAGTATGTAAACATCCACCCTTGCTAACTTGTTGAATAAAGTAGTGTTATCTCGTTATAGTCCACATTTTAATTGTGCACCACAATTAGTACATGTATTACAGCCCCCAAGGTCTTCGACTGTTCCTTTACGACAAACCGGACATGTATTACCAATTTCAGATCCAATTGTTACATCAGTCGACCGCAAATCATTAATTGTATCTACTAAGACTACGTGGCTTTTTACAGAATCTCGTGAAGGAATTTCTGCATCTTTCTTATCAACAGTATTTTCTTCTGCTTTTAAAGTAAGTACTTGTGCATCTCGACTTCCGTCGACATAAACAGTCCCGCCTTTTGCGCCACCTTTATATAAGCGTTCATATACCCTCTCAACTTGCTCAACAGTATACCCACGTGGTGCATTTACTGTTTTACTAATCGAGCTATCAATCCAGTGCTGAATAGTACATTGCACATCCGCATGTGCTTGTGGAGAAAGTTCCATCGCTGAAATAAACCAATTTGGCAAATCATTAGCATCTACATGTGGATTTTCATCTAAATACTCTTGAACGATATCTGCTTTTACTTCAATAAATTTTCCTAATCTTCCACTTCTAAAGTAAGAGAATGAAAAATAAGGTTCAAGTCCTGTTGATACACCAACCATCGTCCCTGTACTTCCTGTTGGTGCTACCGTTAATAAGTGAGAGTTCCTAATTCCATATTTTTTAATATTTTCTTTTATATCTTCAGGCATACGTTTCATATAACCAGTTTCTGTGAAGGCTGTACGCAATCTAATCGTATCTTCTTCAGTTTCACCAACAAGAAATGGAAAACTTCCTTTCTCCTGCGCTAGTTCCACTGAAGCGCGATATGCAGTTGTTGCAATTACTTCAAATACCTGATCTATTAGCTCGTCACCAGCCTTTGATCCGTACTCTGTTTCACAATAAATAAGCAGGTCATGAAGTCCCATAACCCCTAAACCGACACGACGTTCTCCCAATGCTTGTTTCTTATTTTCCTGCAAGAAATACGGCGTAGCATCAATAACATTGTCCTGCATTCTAACGCCTACTTCAACCGTTTGTTTCAGTTTTTCAAAATTCACAGTCTTCGTATTTTTATCAGCCATTTCTGCTAAGTTAACAGCTGCAAGGTTACAAACTGAATAAGGGGCAAGAGGCTGTTCTCCACAAGGGTTTGTTGCTACAACCTGTTGTCCATAAGCCTTTGCATTAGTCATGTCATTCGCATTATCTATGAAGAAAATGCCTGGTTCGGCAGAGTAGGTAGCACAAATATTAATTAAATTCCAAAGTTCTTTTGCTTTAATTTTACGATATACACGAACTTTATACCCTAATTCTTCCCACTTCCTCACATCTCCTATTTTATGCCAATTCTCATTATATTCTTGCATTTCTTTTTCATTATAGCTTTCTACATCTGGGAACCTGAGATCATAATCACCGTCTGCTTCAACTGCTTCCATAAACTCTTTCGTTAAACATACTGAAATGTTTGCTCCAGTTAAAAACTCTGAGTTATGCACACTGTAAGTCCCATTTTCTTGTAATTTCTCTTCAGCGTCATGAATAATCTCTGTTGTAAAGCCACCAAGACCAGGCATGTTTTTATAGTTAACAATCCCTTGATACATTGCTTTGTCCTGCTCTGTCAAACGATTAAATTTAAGTTTATCTTGAGCACATTTTATAATTGTTTCATCACTTGTATTTTCTAATAAAAATCTCAAAATACGTGGATTTTGCATTTTCGAGATAATGAATTCAATAATATCTGGGTGCCAATCAGCTAACATAATCATCTGAGCTCCTCGACGTGATCCCCCTTGCTCAACAAGGTGAGTTAGCTTTGCAATATCATCTAACCAAGACACTGACCCTGATGACTTACCGTTTACACCCTTTGCTAAAGTATTGCGGGGTCTTAATGTGGAACCGTTTGTACCAACACCACCACCTCGACTCATAATCTCCATCACTTGCTTACGATGTTCAGATATACCTTCACGTGAATCTTGAACAAATGGCATAACATAACAATTAAAATATGTCACATCAGTGTTAGCACCTGCACCATACAACACTCTTCCTGCTGGGACAAAGTTCAGGTTAACTAATTCATCATAATACTTCTCAAACCACTCTTTACGCTTTTCTTCAGTTGACTCAACGGATGCAAGCCCAGTTGCATTACGCTTTGCAATTTGCTCATAATAAATCTCCAACGGCTTTTCAATTACGTCTAGTGAGCGTTTTACAATGCCTGTTTCAATTTCTTCAGCACGTTCAAGTGCACCACGATATTCTTCCTCTATCCTTACTTGTGCAAATTTGTTCTTCCAATCAATCTCTTCAATAAACCCAAGGCCACGGGCAGGAAATTTCGGGTCTTCCTTAATCGTTAACACAACAAAATCACCTGCTGATAAAGTAACTTTTTCAGTATCTTTAAACGAGTACCGATCAAGCATTACGAGCCTTGAAACCCCTTTGTGGGTTAACTTCATGTTTGGTGAAATTTGATGAACTTGGGGATAAAGTTGAATATCCTTATTTAATCTCTCTACGTTCACTTTCATTTTCTCTTTTAGCACAACAGTCATTGCTACAACTCCCTTTATTAATATCACTATTTTGTATGTACATTCTCACGAAGTATTATTGTTCATATGTTTAAAAATGATGTCATTGATAATTTACCATATTTCAGCCTACTGATCAATATATAGTGTTACATTTATATCATTTAATACTACATGTTGATTTTAGGTCAAGTGTTCTATGATTTGTCAAACAAAAAAAAGAACACATTTCATAGAAAAATGAAGGAAACAGTCGCATATGTAGTTTAATATACGAATTTCTAACTAATTTAGAAGTTGCATTATTTTATCTGTAGGAAGTATGTCCCAAATAATATATAGTAGTGGTGTAAAAAGGCTGTACTATCAATGAATTGTCAAGTCACTATTGCACAATCTACAAAAATAAAAGTAGAGTTCGTAGTTTTACAAAAAAAATAGATTGACTGTTTTTATTAGATTTTAGGAATAAGAACAAAAAGAAGCCAATGAAAAAAGGATAACTCATAAACGAAGGACATATCTCATACCCTATATCTTGTATAATAGTAAGGTGCATACCTCCTTCATATACAGCATATAGGGTATAAGACAAGTCATCCTGAGTTACCCTCTTCAATTTAATATACTCTTTTCGTAAACTTTGTTGGTATTGTTATCAGATTACATGTTAGTCTTCATTGTACTCAAGAAAAGGTGTCATTATCGTATTTAGCTTTAATTACGAAAAGCAATAATTAATGCGAAAACAGCGAATTAATGAGACTATTTTCTAACTGCTTCTAGCACATAAAGAACTAATAGTTGTGTTATCTATACACCTTTTAGGAAAAGAGCCTTCAGTTATTTGCGAAAATTCCATTCATCATTCTCATATCGTTTTGTTGCTATGTCGTTTACATACGCTAATTCATCTTGCGTTAATTGATACGGTTCTAAATCAATATTTAACCCTTTTGCAAACCCTGCTTTAAACGCAGATTTCGCCTCTCCAATTGTAACTTCCTCTTCCCTTAATTCATTGATCGCAACAGCTTTATTTTTAAACTGTCTTTGTAACCTTTCTTTAACACGTTCGTTAGGATATTTGAAAAGACTAAAAAGCACATCTTCATCCAAATCAAGTAATATGGAACCATGTTGGAGGATGACTCCTTTTTGTCTCGTTTGTGCACTTCCAGCTACTTTTCTTCCTTCAACGACTAACTCATACCAAGAAGGTGCATCAAAACAAACGGAAGATCGTGGATTTTTCAAGCTGCTTCGCTCTTCCTCTGATTTTGGAATAGCAAAATATGCATCTAAGCCAAGCTTTTTAAAACCTTCTAATAGCCCTTCAGATATGACTCTGTATGCTTCAGTTACTGAATGAGGCATATTAGGATATTTCTCTGAAACAATTACACTATACGTTAATTCATTGTCATGAAGTACCCCTCTACCACCAGTAGGCCTTCTTACAAATCCTAACCCGTGTTTTTTTACAGCATCTAAGTCAATTTCTCTCTCTATTTTTTGGAAATAACCAATTGATAATGTTGGTGGCGACCAGCCATAAAAACGAATTGTAGGAGGAATCTTACCTTGACTATGCCATTCTAATAATGCTTCATCTAATGCCATATTAAATGCAGGTGAACAATTTCCAGAATCGATAAACCGCCATTTTTCTTTCATATCTCTACCTCTTTTATTTAGCTTTCTTTTGCGTGTCTATAGTCTACCAAATGTAAGATATATTTGAAAAGTAATAAGGATTTCCTTTACTAATCAAAGCCTAGCCTTATATAATAATGTATGTCGATAGAAAGAGAAGAAAAGGGGTAGATTACTCGTGGAACTATTATTAATTATCGTTGGTGCTGTGCTCGTTTACTTTGTAATTATGACGGTATACCGCAGAAGAATATTAACTTCATTAACTGAGGAGCAATTTCGTGAGGGATATCGAAAAGCTCAATTAATAGATGTACGTGAGCAAAATGAATTTGAGGGTGGGCATATATTAGGTGCTAGAAATATTCCATTGTCACAATTGAAAATGAGAATTAATGAACTTAGACCTGACAAACCTGTATATTTATATTGCCAAAGCAGTATTAGAAGTGGAAGAGCTGCACAAACGTTGAGAAGAAAAGGATTTAAAGACCTCTACCATTTAAAAGGCGGGTTTAAGAAATGGTCTGGAAAAATTAAAGCTAAAAAGTAACTACAAGTAAGACACACCTACAATTTTCAATCATGCTGTTTCAAAATCTCTTGTATAGTATTAGTTAGTTCATTACACCTTTACTCTTTGAAACAATAGCAACATTAGTTTACAAAAAGAGCTTAAGAAAAAACAAAGGATTCGCCAGAGATTGGTGAATCCTTTGTTTTCGTTATTTTTTATATCTTAGAATCGGCTTACGGGCTGCAATTGTTTCATCTAATCGTTTTACTACTGTTGTATGTGGTGCTTCTTGAACAATTTCGGGATTCTCCTCTGCTTCTTTTGCTATTTGAATCATCGCATCAATAAAAGCATCAAGTGTCTCCTTCGATTCCGTTTCTGTAGGCTCGATCATTATACATTCTTCTACATTTAATGGAAAATAAATTGTAGGTGGATGGTAGCCAAAATCCAACAACCGCTTAGCGATATCAAGTGTACGCACACCTAGTTTTTTTTGTCGTTTTCCAGACAGTACAAACTCATGCTTACAATGCTTATCGAAAGGCAGATCAAAATGTGGTGCAAGACGTCGCATCATATAGTTTGCATTTAACACAGCATATTCGGTGACTGCATTCAATCCGTCAGGACCCATAGATCTGATGTACGTATAAGCACGTACATTAATTCCGAAATTTCCGTAGAAAGGTTTAACTCTGCCAATAGCTTGTGGGCGATCGTAATCGAATGTAAAACCTGCTTCACTTTTGACTAATACTGGTTTTGGTAGAAAAGGAAGCAAATCCTCTTTAACTCCTACTGGCCCTGAACCTGGTCCACCTCCACCATGCGGACCTGTAAATGTCTTATGAAGATTTAAATGAACAACATCAAATCCCATATCGCCAGGTCGTGCTTTACTTAATACCGCATTTAAATTAGCACCATCGTAATAAAGCTTCCCTCCAGCTCCATGGACAATCTCCGCCATTTCAACAATATTCTCTTCAAATAGTCCTAAAGTATTTGGGTTTGTTAGCATTAACGCTGCAGTATCTTGTCCAACAACACGCTTTAAATCTTCAAGGTCAACCAGTCCATTGTCATCAGATTTTACTGTTATAGTTTCTAAGCCTGCTACTGTTGCTGATGCAGGATTAGTACCGTGAGCTGAATCTGGTACAATGACCTTTGTTCGATTAAAATCATTGTTTGCTTCATGGTAAGCACGGATCATCATTAACCCTGTCCACTCACCATGTGCACCAGCTGCAGGCTGTAACGTTACAGTATCCATCCCAGTAATTTCTACTAAATGCTCTTGTAAATCATACATGAGCTCAAGTGCCCCTTGTACTGTACCCTCATCTTGTAAAGGATGAATGTTTGCAAATCCACTATATCTCGCCACATTTTCATTAATTTTCGGATTATACTTCATCGTACAAGAACCTAGTGGATAAAACCCTGAATCAACTCCATGATTCCGATTTGATAAAGCTGTGTAATGGCGCATAATGTCTAACTCGGACACCTCTGGTAACTCTGGCTCATCTACCCTTATATAATCACTAGGTAAAACATCATTAACATTTATATTAGGAACATCTAAATCTGGTAAGCTGTAACCAATTCTCCCTTGCTTTGATAACTCAAAAATTAATGGTTGCTCTTGATTATTCATTGCCATCCCCCAATTCCTTCACAAATGTATCAATCTCTAACTTAGTACGTAGTTCGGTAACCGCTACTAACATATGATTCTCTAGCTCAGCAAAATCTTTACTTAAATCGTATCCACCGATAATCCCTTTATCTAATAGCCTACGATTGATTTCTTTTACTGATTTTGGTAATTTAATGACAAATTCATTAAAGAAAGGACCTTCAAATGCTATTTCAAAGCCATGTGCTTTAAGTTGATTTTTTGCATATTGGGATTTTTGTATGTTTTGAGTTGCCATATGTTTAACACCTTTTTTCCCAAGCGCAGTCATTGCAACAGAGGCTGCTAATGCATTTAATGCTTGGTTTGAACAAATATTCGATGTTGCTTTATCTCTACGAATATGTTGTTCACGTGCTTGAAGTGTTAAAACAAAACCACGACGTCCATCTTCATCCACTGTTTGACCAACAAGGCGTCCAGGGACTTTCCTCATAAGCTTCGAAGTGACCGCAAAATATCCACAATGCGGACCACCATATTGGGTAGGTATGCCAAACACTTGTGCATCACCAACAACAATATCTGCCCCGAATGCACCTGGTGGTGTTAAAGCCCCTAATGATAATGGATTACTTGATACCACAAACATACTTTTTTCTGAATGTGTTATTTCTTCTATTTCTTTTAATGGCTCAATTTGTCCAAAGAAATTAGGGTATTGTACAATTACTGAAGCAACCGTATCATCCATTTCTTTTGCTAGTTCACTGACATCAGTTACACCATTATTTGTTGGTATTTCAACAACTTCGATATGCTGCCCCTTAGCATAAGTTTTCAAAACTTCGATTGATTCAGGGTGCACCGTCTTTGAAACGAGTACTTTCTTCTTACGTGTATGTCCTGCACTTAACATAGCTGCTTCAGCAAGTGCTGTTCCGCCATCATACATTGAAGAATTGGCTACATCCATCCCTGTTAATTCACAAATCATCGTTTGGAATTCAAAAATGGCTTGCAGTTCTCCCTGAGAAATTTCTGGTTGGTATGGTGTATAAGCTGTGTAAAATTCTGATCGAGAAATAACATGGTCGACTATAATTGGCATATAATGGCTATAAACTCCTGCACCTAGAAACGAAGCATGCGTTTGTGTATTTGCATTTTTTTCAGCAAGTGCAGCCATTTCTCGTGTTAATTCAGGTTCAGAAGAGGCTTGTTTAATATTGTATTCCCCATTAAATCGCACAGCTTCTGGAATATCATTAAAAAGTTCATCAATTGAGGTGACCCCAATAGCTTCAAGCATCTCTTTTTTATCATGTTCAGTCATTGGTAAATAGCGATGTTTCATAACTTAACCCCTCTCTTCTATAAAGTACTTATTTTTTTGGACGCTTATATAAAGGCGTTGAAACTACTTTTGCTCTCAATTTTCGTTTTCGAACTTGAACATCAACCTCTGTTCCTAGTTCAGTAAATTCAGTTTTTATCAAGGCGAGACCAACATTTTTTTTAAGAGTTGGTGATTGAGTTCCAGTAGTAACCTCACCGATTCTTTCATCTCCTACATACACATCATAACCATGTCTCGGAATGCCTTTATCAATCATTTCAATACCGACTAACTTCCGTACTGTACCCTCATTTTTTTGCTCAACTAACCGCTGCTTCCCGAAAAAATGATCAACATCTTTGTTCACTTTAACAGCAAAGCCTATGCCAGCTTCCAACGGTGAAATAGCTTTTGAAAGTTCTTGGCCATATAATGGTAGGTTAGCTTCAAAACGAAGTGTATCACGCGCTCCAAGCCCACATGGCTGAATCCCCTCAAGCTTACCTTCTTCAAGAATTTCGTTCCAAATATGAATAGAATTTTCGTTATCGCAATATATTTCAAACCCATCTTCCCCAGTATAGCCTGTTCGAGAAACAAGGGCTTTATATCCTTTCAAATCTACATTATCGAGAAATTTAAAAAACTTAATGTCTTGTAGATTCGTTGATGTTAGTTTTTGAAGAACATTCTCTGCTAATGGTCCCTGTATAGCAAGCTGTGCAACTTTCTCTGAAATATTTTCTAGAACAACATCTCCGAAAAGATGTAATTGTAACCACTCATAATCTTTAGTTATATTGGCTGCATTTACAACGAGCAAAAAATTGTTATCAGACTTTTTATATATTAATAAATCGTCTACCGTTCCTCCATCTTCATAACACATTGCTGTGTATTGAGCACTTCCATTCTTTAACTTTGATACATCATTTGTCATCATTTTTTGCAAATATGCTAAACTATCTTCACCTTTAACAGTGATTTCCCCCATATGCGATACATCAAAAAGTCCTGCACGTGTTCGTACTGCTTCATGTTCCTCTAAAATACTAGAAAATTGTACTGGTAAATCCCAGCCACCGAAATCAATCGTTTTAGCACCAGATTGTTCGTATACTTCAAATAGAGGTGTACGTTTTAATTGAGACATATTATTTCCTCCCCTTTGTAATAATTAAATGCGTAAGCGTCTTGTTTATCCCCCACAAGCACTGGAGACATATACTTGAAGGTCCCATTTACCTTCAGGTGATATGGTGAAGTAACCTCGAGTAGCTAAACGCTTGGACATCCAAACGTTACCCAAATGCACATGCAAAAAAAGACAGAGTAACTCCACAACATAGTTGTGAAGATCTCTGTCCTGGTACCTGAAAGTTTACCTTATTGATACGATTTTTGTTCGTTCAATAAAGCTTGCCCCTTTGGTAGTTCAGCATTTTCGCTATGTAATACGTTGCTGTCGCAAAAAATGAAGAACATTCTCCAGAGTTGCGTCAAGTAGAAGTCTTTTTGCCTGAGAGATTCACAAATTAATGCTTGCTCCTTCGGCGCTACAAATACGTAGTCTCTCCCTCTACCATCATTCGCTTTTAATATTAATTTTAAAACTTGCACATACTACAATAAAATATACTATCATCCTACCATTAGTTGGCCTGATTCGGCAATATAATATTTCTAACGTTATAGGACGGGAAAAGATTAAATGTTCGTGTTTTGCTAAAGTAAATCGCTTACAATACTTATTTTTAGTCAAATCGATATAAAACGATGATTTTCCCCGAAATAAGAAACTTTTTATAACAAGGGGGACATAGCATATGAAAGTTAATATTCAATTTGATGAAACCTGGCATGAAAACTTTTTAAAACTCATTAACGATGATGGGCCATGGGTAAATAACAACCTGTATAAGTTGGCAATTGAAGCAGCTGAACACTCTGTAATTCCAACATTTGATGGATTGCTAGCTCCTAAACATTTACCAAATCTCACACCTCTTCCTCATCAATTAGATGTGGCAAAACAGGTTGTAGAAAAAATGAACGGCAAGGCGATCTTGGCTGATGAGGTTGGTTTAGGAAAAACGATTGAAGCTGGACTCATTTTAAAAGAGTACATGATCCGTGGATTGGTTAAGAAAGTATTAATTTTAGTACCTGCCTCACTCGTTACACAGTGGTGTAAAGAATTAAATGAGAAGTTTTTCATTCCAGCAATTCAACAAAAGAAAAGTTATGTTTGGGAGCAGTGTGATGTTGTTGTTTCATCAATTGATACAGCCAAACGCAATCCACATCGAGAGATTATCTTTGAGCAAAGCTATGATTTAATTATTATTGATGAGGCCCATAAATTAAAAAACAATAAAACAAAAAACTATGAGTTTGTTCAGCATTTAAAGAAAAAGTTTTGTTTATTATTAACGGCTACACCTATACAAAATAAAATTGAAGAAATATTTAACCTTGTTTCGCTTCTTAAACCAGGACATTTAGGTAATCAAGAATATTTTGAACAAGCTTTTTCTGCTAAAAATCGCACTGTTGAAAATGATAAATATTTAAAAGAGCTTGTAAATAAAGTTATGCTCAGAAATCGTCGAGGCGATACTGGTATTGAATGGCCGAAAAGGCACGTTCAAACTGTGCCAATTGATTTCACGAATGAAGAACAAGAACTATATGACTCTATAAATAATATACGAACAAATAGTCATCTATACATAAATAGTCAATTTTCAATCATCACGTTACAACGAGAAGCATGCAGTAGCCGCGAAGCTGTATTTTATACATTAAAAAATATGCTTAATAAAAAAGATGAAGAAGGCAAGCCTATTCAGCCACCATTATTTATTGAAGAGTTACTTAAAAAGGTAGAAGGAGTTACACAAAATTCAAAAGCTATACAAGCTTTGGAATTAATCAAGTCCATAAATAATAAAGTAATTATTTTCACAGAATATCGTGCCACCCAACTATATTTACAATGGTTTTTGCAGCAACACGGTATATCATCAGTTCCATTCAGAGGAGGTTTTAAAAGAGGTAAAAAAGATTGGATGCAACAATTATTCAAAAACCATGCCCAAGTATTAATTGCAACTGAAGCAGGTGGAGAAGGGATAAATTTACAATTTTGCAACCATATTATAAATTTTGATTTACCTTGGAATCCAATGCGCCTTGAGCAGAGAATTGGACGAGTACATCGGCTCGGTCAAGAAAATGATGTATTTATTTATAATTTTGCTATTAAACATACTGTAGAAGAACATATGTTAAAGCTACTATATGAAAAAATACATTTATTCGAAAGAGTGGTTGGCGAGCTAGATGAAATTCTGACAAGATTAGACATAAAAAATTTAGAGGACCAGCTACAAGATATTTTATTCAACTCAAGGAGCGAAGGAGAAATGAAAATTAAAATGGATAACTTAACATCAGCCATACAATTTGCTGAACACATTAATAATGAAGTGAGGGAAAATCATGCATCAACAGGAAATTCATAATTTTTTATACCATTTTTTCACATCAAACGATTGTCATGTTATTGAAAATGAAAATGGCTATTTAACTGTACAATTATCAGTTGATCTTGATAAAGAATTGATGAACAGACCATTTTATTGGCATTATTTAGAGAAAACAGGAGGGATACCAAATCCAATGAAGCTTACACTCATTACGGATCAGAGCAAAGCTTCAACGACAAAAAAAGGTGAGGTTGTCCATTTTGGTTCGCCTCGTTTACATCAGATCTTTGCCTCGCTACAAAAATTAGCGGGGTACATTCGTTTATATGAAGATGACGTGACATCACCAAACCATTCAAGTATCCCTCTCTATCCTTGGATAGGTATCAATGTGCTAATATCGTACGAATGTGATCGCAAACGTGACTATATCTATTCTTTAGGTCTTCATATGATTAATGGCATGATAGTAACAAATTTCCAAGAGCAATTAAATAAACTTCGGTTAACACCTAAAATACCTGACCTATGCTTTACCATGTCACCACTTATTATGCCACAAAGTGGACTAGTACGATTGAAGCAACATATTAATTACACGATTGAACAAGAAGATCATTCTTGGGCTGATGAAGCACATGAAAGATGGAATGAGGATTTATCACTATTAAATCACTTTTATGAAGACGTAGAAGAAAAGCCTGATTGTTATGAAACAGAAAAAAGAGCACTACAGGAACAATACGAACCTACAATAAATGTAAAAGTAATAAACGGAGGCTTATTTTACCTTAGACAAACGTCCAACATTAAAAAAGATGCATAACGTCATGTTATAGCATCAAAAACAAATGGCTATATGTGTTTGGAATGTACTTATAATAAATGGTATTTTTTTCATTGATTGTTGGATTTAGAAATAAGAAATAATTACGTATAAATCAAGCTCTTATATGTTCTTTTCGCATTTACAATGAAGTAAATTGCATAAACTTATTTGTTGTTGTTATAAATCAGTTTCAATAGCAACAACGTTCATCCTACCTAAACTATATAGTAACAGTCTCACGTTAAAGGTTACTTATCAAAATATTCTTCTAGCGCTTGTTTTCTTGATTCTTTTTTTTGTTTCTTATTATCTTTATCTGTAAAATATTTGTCCGGCTGAAGGTCCTTTTTTTCCTCTTCCACATTCTGCTTTTTATTGTAATGCTTGCTTTCTCTTTTAAGTTTAATGTTTTCTTCAGTTAAATGTTTAATTTCCCTTTTAAGTTTATTGTTTTCTTCAGTTAAATGTTTAATTTCCCTTTTTGCTTTTTCCAACTCATGTTCATAAAAACTTTTATCATCAAAAAAATCAGTAGCAGCATCAACAGAACAGTCTAACTGCTCTTTTAGCCTTTCAAGTTCTTCTTGTTGTTCGTTTAATTTATTTAGCAGCTCTCGTTTTTCTGATTTAAGATATACCTTCTGTAGATACTCAATAGGGAAGCAGCCACTATAATTTTTTAGAAAAACAAGCCTTTCTCCATGTCGTTCATATTCATCAGTTCTACAAGTCCAAATTTTACCGTTATGTTTAATTGCCTCGTCACAACTATGCATTACCACTTTGTCACCCTTTTGAATCACCCCATATACCCTCCTTAAATAAAATACTGTCATATATAAGTAGTAAATGCAGGACGAATATACAATGTAAGGGATAGATGACTAATTAGCTATACTTTTTTCATTCAATTGACTATCATTTTCAACGCTACAAAGAACATCTTCATAAGTGAAGATGTTCTAATCCAAACATATTCAGTTTTTCAGAACTATCACATACACATATATGCGTGTAACACTTATGCTATCTGTATAGGCTTTTTCAAAAACTTTGTTGCTATTACCGCCAAGTTTATACTATAAAAAGTTGCTTTATATGTTAGTCATCATGTTACAAAAGAAAAGATGCCACAAACGCTAGTTATATTTCCTAATAGAATAAACAGTATTTAATGTCGAGAGTTTACTTCGTCTTTATCTTCCTGTGAACAAACATCGAAAATGCGAAAGGCAAAACACCAAACCATCGATTTCCAAAAGAAGTACGCTCATTTTTTCGTTTCTGACGATATTTTTTTCTTTCTTCCTTCGGTTGATCAATATAACTAACAATTTGTTGGGTAACGTATTTTACATAATCATTAGTAGACAACAGCTACACCTCCTACCATCTACTACTTATTATCTCCTCCTATGCTTTTTTTAACCTCTAAATTAATTTCATCTATAATTTGCGCTATACTTTTTTTTGTTGTATCAATTGTCACATTACAATCTTTGTAATATGGAAGTCTTGTTGTCAATATCTGTTCAATCTGTTCTTTGTTATTTTTCATTAACGGTCTAGAAGAGTCCCTTTCTATTCTTGAAATAATCTGATCTAGATCACAATGTAAATAAACAACAAAACCATTTTCATTCATCCATTTACGATTTTCTTCTTGAATAACGATTCCGCCACCTGTAGTAATCACAACATTTTCTATTGGTAGTGTAGGTAGCAATTCTCTTTCATATTGACGAAACGTATCCTCTCCATCCTCTTCAAAAATTTCACTAATTTTTTTACCCATTTTTTTTTCAATGTAATCATCAGTATCAATTACTGGTAACTTCCACTCTTCCCCTAAACGTTTTCCTACAGTAGTTTTTCCAGCACCCATGAAGCCTGTTAAGATAACTGCTTTCATTTTATCCCCCCACAGTAATAAAGTATTTAAATGATAATGTAGTTAATGTAATGCTGTAATACTTCCTCCTTAATTGCCGAAAACATTTGAATTTTTTGTACGAGTTCACTAACGGTTTTCTACCCATTTTATTATTCTACCCTCTTCTAATTCATAAATAAAGAAGGCATTGTAAAGACGTTTTTGTATTGTTTTACATTCAATCGATATTTTAAGCATACCTTCCTCAATTTGTTCTGTTGAGTACATTGCTTGTCCATTTGGATATGTGTATATTTTATTTCGAATAGGGTAAGCATTGTCATGAATGTCCTTTAAAATATCTGTAGTAGCCATTTGCATAATGTTTTCTAGTATATAAAGTTGTTCTATTTCATGGTAAAAGTTTTTTTCTACTACATACATTTCTATTTGATGAAGTAGCACTAAAAAAAATAACAGGCTCATAACTAACGTAACTGGAAAAATAAAACCATGTTCATTATTCTTTTTCACGGTAAGGCACCTCCAGAGTTACCATTGAAGAAATTCGCTCTTCGTATAATTCACCACTAAGATCGATAACTTGGATAATAATACCTTCTGTAACAGGACGAAAGATGACAGAGGAAATGTTTTGTATTAACACTTCATGGCCTGTCTCATCTACCCTACGCCTAAGTATAGTCTTGTACTGTTCATAGGAAATCGTTTTTTGCTGACTAGTCGTTAAATATAATGTATTGGAATTGACATTGATAGCAATTGCTTCTCTCAATTCAATACGCGCTTGTTGTAAAAATAATTCCCATTCTTGCTTATTGATTTGATCATCATTGTAATAATTTGGATGAATAATAGATATCATAGTAGGTAAAAATGCAACAATTAATAAAAAAATAGCTAGTGATAACAAAACCTCAATGAGCGTAAAACCTTTAGCAGTTCGAATTATTTGTTTGTATAACCACACCTTTTCTTTTCTTCCTTTCGAAAATCTGTATACGATACACATACTTTAGCTAATAATTCATTCGCGTCTTCCCAAGCAACTGTGAACTTATAATTGCTAACCTCAATTTGCTCATCTATAAAATACGATTCTGTATGATAAATTTGAAGTCTATTCGATACAATGTGATTAGCAGTATTGATCAACTGAATATTTTTTCGTTCCTGAACAATATGAGTTAGCGGAGGTAATAATATGAGGAGCAGAAGGAGCCATATACTTAAGGATATTAATAGTTCAATCATAGAAAAGCCATTACAATTCTTGAACATAAAACCTTCCCTTTCCTAGCAAAAAAACAACTTTATATTTCTTATTACGATGATTTACAATTAATGTGCCTGCTTTACTTATAGCACCATTATTACGAAAAGATATACTTAACCCTAATGTTCCTTTTTCAATGTTTAAACCTTTGTCAAATGAGCGTTGCATGATAGGAGAGCTCATACCATTAGAAAGAACATAATATGTTGAATGCTGATTTGAGAAAAGAAGTGTTATGCTTTTGTGATTGCTCAATGCATAAATTTGAGCGTAAAAAATATCATTTTCTAATTGGGCAAAAAAATGTGCCATCTTTCTTTTTTCAATAACAGGATTAATTTGTAGAACTGAAACGGAAGCCATAATAGAGACAATAGCTAATACAATTATTACTTCTATTAATGTATAACCCCGCTCATTGTCATTCTTCAGTCACATCACCTTCCTTCACACTACCATCGATACCCACTTCTATAACATTTCCACCTGGGCACGTATTTGTAGTAATATATCCTTCTTCTAAAAGTTCAGTTATTGTCGGAATCGTTTCATGTTCAATCTCATAAGCTTTCACCTGAGCTTGTACCATATTTATTAATGCATCACACCCTTTTTCGTTTATCACTTTACTATGTTTAGTAATATTAGGTATTGTTATAATTAATAGCACTGAAATTACCATAAGGACAATTAACATCTCGATTAACGTAAAACCTCTTTCATCCACCATTATCTCCTCTCTTTCACACATACTATAAAGCTTTAACTAACTGAAACATTGGAATCATGATAGCTAAATAAATGAACACAACGATCATACCTACACTTATAAAAAGAGCTGGTTGTAAAACATTTAAAAACGACATCACTTTTTCTTCGATTCTTAGTAATGTATATTGACTATAATGATACAATTCATTTGCAAGGTTTCCATTGGATTGTCCGTGAGAAATAACTAAGGCTAATTCTTTCTCGAAATAGGGTCTGGATTTAATAATTGCCTCTAAGCATTCCCCTGAAGTTAGCTGCTGACGAATACGAGCTGCTTCTATCTGAAAAAATGCTAAATGATACTGCTGCTCAAAAATTAACAGTGCTTCATTAATGGATAGGCCACCACTAAGTAAAGTACTTAATTGAAAAGAAAAATATTGGGAGTTTATTTGTGCTACTGATGAATGAAGGAACGGTATCTTACAAATGATATTCATTTGTAAAATAGGAGATTGTTTCTTGAAGAAGGTAAAGTAAAACGCTAACGATAAGATAAGGCCACACAATCCAATTAAAAAAATATAAGGTGTAATTGCGTACACATTATGCAGTATTGTTGAGAAAGTAGTTTTTGTTAATTTCATTGATTGATTTAATTGGTCAAATTGATTCAATAATACTTGTTGCACTGCCACAAATAATAACGACACTACGACGATTAGAAACACAGGGTAACGAATAACCTTAATAAACTTTTTATAATATGCGTCTTTTTTGGCTATAATTGAACTGCCTTCGAGCAATGCTTTTGCTAATTCACCTTGTTGCTCAGAAAAGTATAAATAGCTTAGTAAGTCCCTATGAAAGGATAAATGCTCTAATACCTCGTGAAGTAAGTAACCTTCTTTCATCTTTCCTATGCAATATTGTAAATCTTCTTGTTGTGATTTTGACAATTGTAAAGTGAGGAACTCAATACCTTGAGATAACGTATACCCTTTCTCTAGCAACTCACCTAACCTTCGACAAAATTGGGCTTGTTGTTTCAAATTCCATTTATTTTTCGATTTCATCTTTGTATACCCATTTATCGAATTCTTTAGTAGAGATAAATCCAAGAGCTATTGCTTTACTAATGATATCTTTCATTTTTTTATAACTATAGTCTACTGAATCTCCCTTAGCTTCATCAATCATTTTTGTTAATACTTTCCCGTACACAAACTCACTAATACTCGTTCTCCTATATGTGCGTAACGTTTTACAATATCTCGAACACTCCCCAGCACAAAATGGACATTTAATGTTCACCAACCTTTGAGCGGTAATTGCAATTAGAGTTTGAGATATGTCTTGTAATGGAACACCGAATTCTAACAGCCTATAAATGGCGCCTTTCGCTTCTCTTGTATGCATAGTGGTTAACACTAGATGTCCTGTAAGTGATGCTCGGACAGCAATTTTGGCAGTTTCTGCGTCTCGAATCTCTCCAACCATAATTACATCAGGATCATGTCGTAGTATCGCCTTTAGACCATTTGAGTATGTGATACCTGCCTTTTCATTCACCTGTACTTGGATGACTTTATCACTCCTTTTTTCAATTGGATCTTCAAGCGTAATAATGTTCCGATTTATTAGGTGTTGGGATGAATGAAGTAAAGAATATAATGTGGTTGTTTTCCCCGATCCAGTTGGACCTGTAAAAATGATTAACCCATGAGCATGCTTTAGTAAAGAAATTAGTTTTTTTGTCGTATTAGGGAAAAGGGTTAAAAAGTTGAGTGGATAAAATGAATCTGAAGGTAATAATCGAATAACGAGGCTTTCATTATTAATCGTAGGTAAGGTTGATAGCCGAAGTTGAAGGCTTTTGCTATTAATAATCATTGATAATGCACCATTTTGCGGCCTTCGTCTTTCACCAATGTCCATTCCTGCAAGAAATTTATAATGTGCTATTAATCGTTCACAAGTTGATTTACTTATCATTTCCTTTGCTGTTAGTTCGTTGTCTAGCCGAAATTGAATTAGAGCATCTTTCTTTCGAGGCATAAAGTGAATATCAGATACTCCCAAGTGTTGGGCTTCAGTTAATAAGCGATCACCAATTCGTTCAATCGCTGGCAAATGTATCGACCTCCTTTTTATATTGGTTCAAAAACATATTTCTACATAAATCTCCATTTCCCTTCTTTTTTTCCTTATAAAATTAAGATGTAAATTTAACTATCGGATGCTCCAGCTTAGCTTATTATGTAAGCATCAACAAGAGAAGAGCTTCACCTTTAGAAGTTGAACGATAAATAGCTATCTTGTTCACTCCACAATCAACGTAAATAAATAAGCTTGATCTGTCAATAATAACAAAATAATCAACAAATTGTGAACAATTTAGAACAACTAATGTTTACCACGTAAATAACATTTAAATGTATATACGCCTGTATTATAATGGAATTAAGATTCCATTGTTAGGAGTGAATTGTATGGAACAAACTTTAAAAATTACGAATGTATTATCTGATCCTACTCGTTATTACATCTATCAATATATAACTAAAAGACATAGCGAGGTAACAGTTCAAGAAATTGCTGATGAGTTTAAAATTCATCCGAATGTCGCACGTCTCCACTTGTCTAAGTTAGAAGATGTTAACATGCTTGTTTCAGAGGCAAAGAAGACGGGAAAAGGTGGTAGACCAAGCCGTTTATATCGTTTATCTGATGATGTGGTACAACTTTTTTTCCCATTTCGCGATTATCAATTATTAGCAAAAGTAGCCATACAATCAATGATGAAACTAGGTGAGGCTGGAAAAGAAGCATTATTTGATACAGGGAAAGCATTCGGTCAAGAAATAATCGATTCACAGCTTCACCCAAATGACACACAAACTACAGCACTGTCATTCGAACATAAGTTGAAAATACTAAAAGATTCTGCTACTACTTTAGGTTTTCACCCTGAATTTGAGCATAATGAAGATAAAACGATCATCTTTTTCCAAATCTTCAATTGTCCATTTAAAGAACTAGCTGATAAACATACTGACGCTATTTGTGGCATGCATTATGCTTTTTTACATGGAATGTTCGAAGTATTATTCAATAATGTAAAACTAATCGAAAAAGATAATATTATTCACGGCTGTGACTCTTGTTCATATCAAGTCAAAGTCACAAACTAGTATCAATCTTATGTTTACAATCGCCTGAATTGTACATTATAATATGTAAGTGGAATATAAGGGGATAAAGGAGGGACTTATACATATGGATCGTATGTTTCGTGTATTAGGGTTTTGGACAGGTATATTTGCTGTTATGTTTTATATTGGTCACATGGATGAAGTAGCATTGCTTTTCTTCGCTCAAACGGCCTTCTTTATTATTTTAGGTTATTTAAAACTAACTGAGCGCATGTATCTTTATATATTTGGTGCTTACTTAACAATTTTTTTCGCGGGCTTCACATACTATACTACATTCTTTATGGTACCTGGCGCAGGACATTAAGAGATTATAATCAAGAACAAAAAGCGATGGTTTTCCATCGCTTTTTGTTTTGATTATAACGAACTTTTTCATTTAAGATTTTAGAATACTTCCACATACTAAAGATACAACCCAGTGTAGAAGTATACCTATAATTTTTAACATTTTAACACATATAGTTTTTTTCCCAAGCTATATCCATGTTTTTTTGCATCATGATGACGTGAAAATATGAACTTATCCCGCCATCTAAAATTAAACTTCTTATCGCACGATTTCTTTTGCTAACTTCAGAAAAAGGATTCGTATCATTATTGTCTTGTAAATATTGTAATATACCAGCCTCAAGCAGGAATTGATCCTGCCTCAACATAGCGACTTCGGTAAATCCAGCCTTACGGTAGTAGTATTTAACGGCATCAAGATGAACGTGTGACGTGATGTCCATATTTCCTGGGTTTAATAGAGGATTATTAATGAGCTGATGACGGTGGTATCCTCTAAGACTTCCTCTCATATGAGCAGGATGTTGCCATTCTTTATGTGTATAGCCATAATCCACAGTATATACAACTGCTTGTTCTAGAGTGCTACTAAGTTCGTGGATAAAACTTTTCATCTGTAACGGAATTTCAAAGCGTTGACCATTAGTTAATTCAATGTTCTGTTCTTCTAAATATTTGATAATTTCTTTATTTGAAAGCGGTACGAAGTATTCTTCAATTTCGTTGTTATCATTTAGTGTCACCATAACCTCATGTAATTCCTCATTACGTTTTTCAATTACTTCTACTGGAAAAGCATCGAATAATTCATTCGTAAAAACAATCCCCTGATAAAAAGGATGATTTTCAATGAACTGTTGAAGATGTTCAAACTGAATCACTTTATCTTGTTCATTTATGAGCAGCTGCCTTTGCAGCTCACGATGATATGGACTAGTTTCAATCAATATATATGTAAGTTGCTCATACGTCTGGGGAGATCTTTCTTTCCATTCTTCTAGTACCGATTTTGCAAATCGACCACTACCTCCACCAATTTCAACAATTGTTGGGGACACTTTTTGCTGTTCTACTAAATCAATAAATATATTAGTAAACAAGACAGCAAAAACATTCGAAATATTACTACTCGTAATAAAATCACCTTTCTTACCGATCTTAGTTTGTTCTCGCATATAATAGCCATAATTAGGATGATACAATGCTAATTCCATAAATTGTGCAAAAGAAATCATCTTGTTTGGACTTGAACTAATCGCATCTTTAATAATAGTGTTCATATTCACCATAGTATTAAAACCCGTTTAAAAAAGGATTGCTGCTCATTTCAATTTCTATTGTCGTTTCAGGTCCATGACCAGCTAGCACAATCGTATCTTCAGGAAGAGATAATAATTTTGCATGAATGCTATCCAGTAATTGCTGATGGTCTCCACCAGGTAAATCAGTACGCCCTATACTACCCGCAAAGAGTGTATCACCAGAAAAAACCGTCTTAATACTTTCACAATAAAATGATAAACTTCCAGGCGAATGCCCTGGTGTTTCAAAAACAGTAAAATGAAATGATCCGATCGTTAGTTGTTGTTCCTTGTCAATGATTACGTCAGCAGGTCTATCACAAACAACAGCGCCTAATGAAAAAAATGCTGAACCATTCAATGAAGCATTTGTAAGCCAATCTTGTTCAGCTTTATGGATATAAACAGGGACACCCCACTTTTTTCTTACATCTTCAACAGCACCTATATGATCAAAATGTGCATGGGTAAGAACAATTGCTAAAGGCTGCAGAGATTTTCTTGTTAATAATTCATTAAAGGAATCTCCTTCACTTCCTGGATCAAAGATAATACACTCATTTTGTTCATTTCTAAGGATGTAAGCATTTGTTTGTAAGGGACCTAGCGGAATTTGCTCCCAATTCATCATTTTGTATTCCTCCATTGCAGTCATTCTAATCTTATTTTACACTAATTAAAGATGCTCAGAAAGATCGAAATAAGGTTGACTTTTAAGGAGTGTAGAAATTGATCACATATTATGGAGTAGAAATGCCGGAAGAAGTAGATGACTCTACTCATTTATTAGAAATAACAGCAATAATAAGTAACATTACCACTTTTGATTTTGATCAACAGCTGTTACTTTTTTCTGATTCAGAAGATGCTATATTAGCAAAAGAATATTTATTAACATATGATTATGATATAGAAGAGTACGTTTTATATCATGCAGAAAAAATAATACCAACTACTATTTTTACTGATTATGGATTTATATCTGAAAAAGGTAAATACTATATATACAAAGATATGGTTTCACCCTTCACAGTGAAAAGTGGTAAACCACAACAAATTGAAATGGCATTAATAGAAATAAATGAGTTTGTGGTTGCAATCGAGGATGGCCAGAAGATCATATATTTTGTTGATAAACAACACATCGAGTTAATATGTGGTATCGCTAAAGCTTATGACATAGAAGTGTCATTTTTTCATCTCGACAAATAAGATGAAAACGATTAAAATATAATAGGAATGTTTTGAGCCTTTACATATAAGCTAATAAGATCTAAAGGAGGCACAAAGATGGTACAGATGGGACTTGTCTTCATATTTGGGTTAGTTACAATTTTGGCAGCAATTGGAGTTGTTAGCTCACTTAAAAACAAAAATTTCCTAGGATTCTTTTTTGCTTTTGGAACAGTCGCTGTATTTGGTTTCTTTACTGTGATGACTGTTATTAATCATGGCTACCCTGCAGTTGCCCACTAAAAAGAGCTAACAAAATAATTAAACCATCGATCAAGTCAATCGATGGTTTTTTATTTTTTCACGTAAACTTTGTTGCTATAGTCCCTAATTAGAAGATAAAGGTATCGGGCTATAGAAGAAAATATGACACGAAATCTAGTTGAATACATGTGTATTTTATTATTACGAAAAACAATAATTTATGCCAAAACAGCCTTTATATAAAAGAAATTACTCGCAGAAAACTTATTATAGCTGAACAAGTTCATAGATATTTTTGTCATTAAGATTAATAATTTTTTCATTATAGTATCCATACAAACAAAGCTCACCATTTGGCGACATATTAATCGGTAGATTTGCTATATTTGACAAGATTGATTTTTTTTCACCAGTTAGTACGGAATAGGTAATTAACTCAAAATCATCGTGATAGCTATCATAATTACCACTACCGTATGGAGCAAACGTGATAAATTCATCCTTACTTTCAATAAAGTCAAAATAAGGGAAAAACCATTGTGAATAAAGAGCTAACAGCGGAATTTCCATTTGGGTCATTTTGTTAATAGGACTAACTTGATAAAAGGAATAATAAGCAATGCTGTCACCATCTGTTGTAATTGTCATTAAGAGATTATTTGTAGTGGCATACATCGAAACGTCCTCTATCAAATGCCGCCCTTGTTTCGTTTGTAGGTTTTGTTCATATAAAGGTGCCGAGTAAGATGGTTCATCTTGGTTCCACTTTAAATATGTAACTTCTTCAATTCCAGCCCATTGAATAAATGGTATATCTATTGTATTTTCTTGAACACTCTGTTTAGAAACATTTAACAAATAAGTTTCAAAGGACCAATCAGCAAAAAAAGTCGTTACATATAATAGCTCAGGATTATAAGGGTTCCATTCATAGTTTAATTCGTAAGAACCTGTAGCCCACTTGAATACCTCTTTCCCTTCCTTATCAACAATAACAAGCTCTGCCTCATACGTAGTCGGTAAAGTATGTAGCAAGAAATAACTTTGATTATGGTTCCCTTTTATTGTTGAAATTTCTGAGCTACTCTTATATAGTTGTTCCTTTTTCCCTGAGTAGATATTGTGCTTATACACAGTAGAACCTTCATTCTCGTTAGTAATATACAATATCGTCGTATCATCGTACCAATCCCCAACCGTTTGAATACTGCGTTCATCAACATCAATTGGTTGAATTGCTGAATTGGGTGTATACAACTGGTCTATTTTCCCTTTAGTTAGATCATTTACAAATCTTAATGAAGGCTGTTTATCTATCGTTTTTGTACCATTATTTATAAAACAACCAGTAACCACTGTTACAACTATGATTAAAGAAAAAACAAACCAAAACCAACGCATATTATCGTTCACCTCACCTACTTGTATATACGATTATGATGCGTGAATGGTTTCATTTCAAGAAGAAAACCTAAAAATCACATATACATAGAAGCTAGAAAGATTCCAACCGTTTTATTATAAATTTCATCAAACTGAGATAACGGCAATGGATTTATTCCTCTTCCAAGTTCTATAGTAAAACCTGATCTTCTCCACTCTTGGATAAACCAATCTTTGTAGCCTGCATGGCTATCAACG
Organism: Nanhaiella sioensis; assembly: GCF_046557775.1. NCBI lineage: Bacteria > Bacillati > Bacillota > Bacilli > Caryophanales > Bacillaceae > Nanhaiella > Nanhaiella sioensis. Next base: position 3,457,682 of record NZ_JBKAEG010000001.1, on the reverse strand, counting down.
TACCGTACCGCTTTATATCCACTCGCTCTAACGAATTCTTTTACAATTGCTTCTGAGTATGGAGGCTCATAACCTTCATATCCCCAATAAATCTCTTCTCCTTGTGTATGGAATGCTAGCACTCTGTCAAAATTGCGGATTTCTGTTAGTTTTTCCATTGCTATTGCTTCAGGTTCTGTTAATGGGGCATCACCAGGATAATCTCGAGGAGCTGGTGCCTTTGGCTTTTTACGTTCTTTTTCAATTTCCCAATTTGCTGGATATTGATTATTAAGGTCAACACCTCTAATATTTGCTTTCCAATCAGAAAAATTCATACTTCCGTTATTTATTTGAACTACTTCAGTTTTATAAGGCATTTGGTTTGGTGGGCCGTTAATGACAAGATTGACACCATCAGGATTTACCATTGGGACAACTGACAGCATAACTGAATCATATAACTTCTGTGTTAAAATTCCACGAATGTACCCACTATTTGTGAGTGATAACAGATACTCATTTAAAAATTGCATAATTATAGCTGTTGTTATCCATTCATTCGCATGAAAAGAACCGTTCCAATGAACTTTTTTTGGACCTCTGCCAATGATAAGTTCTGGTATGTTTGAATTTAATACTGATTTCCCAGCTTCATTTAATTTAATAAATGGGTATGCCTTACATAGTTTATTAATATCTCTAACCAATGCTTGATAATCGTATAAGGTATTAGTATGGATGACACCATTTGAAATGAAAATAGGAATATAAATTTGTTGGCCAATATTTAACTTATTTGGATTTACGTGTTGATTTACGAGTAATAAGGCATCGGTTGCTAAATTAAACCTATGTGCAATATTCCAATACATGTCCCCTGGTTTAATTGTATATGGTCTTAAAGTAAAGCCTGGTATTTTCACCTCATCTCCAATAGACAAAATATTAGGCTTCTTATGTGGATTGGAATCAATGATAAGTTGCAGAGGAATCTGAAATAATTGGCTGAAATACCATAATGTATCACCTTTTCTTACCAGAACTTTCAATAGTAATTCCTCCTTATATCTTGTTACTACAAGGCTCTTTTCGTACATTTTGTGTTTATACGAAATTACCACAGTGAAAAGAAGTTTTATGTGACTATCATGAAAAGATATATTATAGACGTGTCCGTGTTTATTTATTAGTGTGGAAATAGCCTTTTTTAAACTTGTTATCGTGTTGAACTACATACGTTTATTGAGAAAAGCTTTTATGGGAATGTCATTGTTTATAGAAGAAAAAATGCCATAAGAACTAGTTATACGTGATAATTGTAGTAAGGGAAGCTATAACGAATGTGAAAACAGCCTAATACAACAATATGAGTATCAATAGTAAAACATGAATAAAAACGCTATGACCAACTTCATATGGCCATAGCGTTTAGTATTTCATTCGGTGTTTAATAAGCTCATTACTATTTTTCTTCTGTTAAATTTTCATTATAAGATGTTCCATCGTAAAACCTTAATAAATCCCCGTAGACAATGTTATCAGAGTACTCTAGCTCCTGCTTCGCTTTTTCTTCATAAGGCTCACACTTAGAACCATCCGTCTCTTCGCCTGTCTCTTTATCATAGCATGTAGATTTTGTATATACATAATCTTCAGTAATAAAGCTTCCATCTCTAAGCACAATAAAATCTAGTTTATCTTCTGAGAAAATATCAGATCCGAAGTGCACATCATCCTTCGTATCGACACCTAATAAATGCAGAAGTGTTGGCTTCACGTCAAGTTGACCTGTTACTTTAGAAATCATTTCTGGATTTTTATCAGTCACACCCGGTATATGAATAATGAATGGAACCTTTTGTAATTGTACGACATCTAACGGTGTGATGTCCTTCTCTAAAAACTCACCCATCGCTTTATTATGGTTTTCTGAAATACCATAATGATCACCATAAAACACGAGAATAGAATTTTCATATAAACCTTCTTGCTTTAATTGTTCAACAAAGCTTTTCAATGATTCATCCATATATCTTACCGTTGGGAAATAACGATTAAGTGTACGACTGTTTGACGTAAATTCATCTACCATTTTATCTTCTTCATCTAGCTCAAATGGGAAATGATTTGTTAACGTAATAAATTTTGTATAAAACGGTTGAGGTAATGTTTTAAGCTTCTCAACAGATTGATCAAAAAACTCAATATCTTTCAATCCCCAACCAATTGAATTTTCCTCGTTCACATCGTAATCTACTAATGAAAAGTAACGGTCATATCCAAGGTTAGGATAAATAACATCACGATTCCAAAAGCTTTTATTATTTGCATGAAAAACTGCGGAATAATAATCTTCTTCTTCTTTTAAAATCTCTGGTGTTGCACGGAACTCGTTTTCAGCATTCGTGAAGAAAACAGCTCCTCTACCTAAAGGATATAACGAGTTTTCAACTAAAAATTCTCCATCAGATGTTTTCCCTTGACCTGTCTGATGGTAAAAATTATCAAAGTAATAGCTTTCTTCAATTAAATCATTTAAAAATGGTGTAATTTCCTCGCCATTAATTGTTTCGTTAATCACAAAGCTTTGCAAAGATTCCATTGAAACCATAATGACATTGCGATCCTTTGCTATGCCAAAAAGGTCTTCATCTGGCTCTGTGTAATTTGCATTTAAATAGTTCTCAATTTCAACAAATTCACTGCTGTCTGCAAATGCTCTTTGTGCTTTTGTTTTTGACGTTAACACAAGATCATATATGTGATAATTGTACGACCCGATATTTTTCACAAGCATTTCACGATCAAATGTACGTGTTAACAACTGAGGACGTTCTGTTTCTGCAAGACCTAAGTTAAAAAATACAACTGCTGCGACCATTAAAAAATATGCCCTACGTTCTCTGTTTGTAAAAGTTGTTAGTGATGTACGTAAATTGTTTTTACGCATAATGAAATATAAGATGAGCACATCTACAAACATAAAAATGTCAGTCACATGTAATAACTCAAAGATACTATTACCTAAATCTGCTAGATTATTAGCTTGAAAGAGTAAAGGTATCGTAATAAAATCTGTAAACTCTCGATAATACATTACATTTGCGAATAGGATAAAAGAAACAATAAAACTCGTAATAAGAATATATCGATTACGTCTTTTTTCTTTAATAAACAGTGCTATACCAAATACAATGAGTAAAAAGCTTAATGGGTTTATAAAAAGAATAAATTCTTGCTTCCAAGATTCAATTTTAATATCAAAACTAGTTTTATAGACAATATATGTCTTAATCCATAATAAAACTGTTGCTATAAGAATTATAGACATTTTTGACAATGATGATTTTTTCATACTGAATTCCTCCCTAGATCATTGCATATCTAATGGAAAATTTTTTGTATTTTTTTACATTTATAGGCTATTAACAAAAACAACTAATGGTTATCTTAATACTTTTTTTACTAAAATGCAAATTAAAATTAACTATCTACTGTTAAAATAATCTTTTTATCTTATTCACCGGTTACTATAATTAGACGAATGAACTAACAAAAAGTTTCATGTACTTTTATATTCAGAATTGTTCCAATAATAACACAACCTAGATGAACCATCTTTCGACAGCTTTTATGTTGCGCTATTTACGCTGTTGCTGCGCTAACTTGTGTGTAGCCATACAATGACATAAAAGCGTTCGTGGTAGCTGTTCTTATCAACGGTCAAATCTAAAAACATAACATCCTTCTACTTAACAGTTAACAAAGGTTATAAAAAATAGCCTAAGTATAATAAACATGACAAGTTAACGAGAAATCAATGTTAGTAAGAAATGCAAATTCAACTGAATATAAATGAACTGTAACTCTAATCCTTTAAAGAAAGTTAAATGTGTACTAACAGTTATAGTACAGAATATACAATACTTTGTCTTACTCTTCTTGTCAATGGGTATATCTAACACATCGACATTCAACTATCTATAATGAGTGTAATATACTTGTATTACATCTTCTATCGTTATAGATGTCATTTTCCTTACAATGTTGTCACATAAATGAAAACAATGGACTCCTTTCTAGGTGAAAAAAAGTCGTTTTACTCAACCGTTTTGTAAAAAAGATGCTATGAGCACTAAGATACTAGGTTCAATTTTCAGTTTGTAAAGCATCAATCAATGTAATAAAGGAGAAACAAAAAAAGGTTGACAATGTGTCAACCTTTGCGTTTTCCCCTATTGTTTATACATTCTTTTTTACTAACCATGCAGCTCCAATTACCCCGGCATCATTTCCTAAAGTAGCTAAAGAAATAGATACACCTTGTGCTACCCTTGGAAAAAGAAATTGATTGAATTGTTCAGTTACTTTATCCACTAAAATTGCGCCTGCGTGTGATACACCGCCGCCAATAATTATTTTTTTAGGGTTTAAACCATTTGCTAAACTAGCTAAAACAAATCCTAGATGAAAGGCCATATAATCAATTACTTCGAGTGCCAATTGATCTCCTTCTTTTGCCGTATCAAAAACTAGTTTTGCTGAAATTTGTCCTTGCTGTTCTGAAAGCTCTCTTAATTTACTAGGAACGGTTGTTTGTTGAAGTTTTTCCTTAGCTACGCGAACGATTCCAGTTGCAGAAGCAATTGTTTCAATACACCCTTTTTTTCCACAGCTACATAAAGCACCATTTTCTAGTACAGAAGTAATATGACCAATTTCTCCACCTGCACCATTTATACCGTGGACGAGTTCACCATTAGCAATAATACCTCCTCCAACTCCAGTTCCTAACGTAACACAAATTAAGTCTTCAGCTCCTCCTCCTGCTCCCTTCCACATTTCACCAGCAGCAGCATTATTTGCATCATTATCGACAATAACGGGAAGGTCTGTTATCGCTTCCAAGTGACTTTTTAGAGAATAATTTTCCCAGCCTAAATTTCCAGCTACGTATACAACACCTGTTGCTGTATTTACTGGACCAGGAGCACCTACACCAATTCCAATTAAATCTTTTCGAGATTTTTGTAGCAGTGCTAGTTTATTATCTATAGCCTGCGCTATATGGTTTACTATATGTTCTCCATTGTCAGAAATATCTGTAGCAATTTCCCATTTTTCAATAATATTCCCTTCATTATCAACAAAGGCTAACTTTACTGTTGTTCCTCCAATATCTACGCCAACATACCATTTATTATCCATTCTATCTTTCATTCCTTTTATTAAATAAGTTTATCAATCGATACTACAAGAACTTTCTTTAAATGTATAAAAAATAATTACTTTATACGTTTTATGCCCCGTCTTTCAAACGTTGAACTTCTTGACGAAGTAACAGTAGTGCCATCTGGTAGTCCTTTACATCTACAAGCTGTGATTGATATAGCTCTTTTAATTCAGATTCCATTAATTCAAGATCGGCAATTCTATCACCAATGTATATTATTGTACCATATTTTTTTAATAATTGTTGAACGTCATACAATGTCCTCATAATAATTATCTCCTAACGTCAGACTATTTCAAATCACTTGTACATCACTTACTTTATAAAGAAATAGCTTAGTTCGTCAAGCTGAATAACAAATAACAAAAAATGAGTGCCAAAGATGACACTCACGACAAATTAATTCTTTAGTTCGAGTGGGATTTTCAAACATGTGGAATAATTCCCCATGATTTGCTCCATACCCACATTATTTAACCATTTTACTAGCGATCGGGATCTTTTGGATGTAAAATTGTAGGTCTCCTGTTTTTCAATGGAATCGGCGCACGAACTAATACATCTCTGAAAGCTCGATAAGAGAAAGGTAAAAATGGCCACAAATAAGGTGTGTGGAATGATTTCATACGTGCTAGCATCACTAGCCATATCGTAATACTAATAACAAAGCCTGCTAGACCAAAAGTGGCAGTAAATAATAAGATTGCAATTCTTATTAACCTATTTGCCATACTCATTTCATAGCTAGGTGTGGCGAAAGTTCCAACAGCTACAACAGCAAAATATAAAACAACTTCATTAATAAATATACCCACTTCAATTGCAACCTGACCAATTAAAATAGCTGCAACTAAGCCTAGCGCAGTTGCTAATGAAGATGGAGTATGTATAGATGCCATCCTTAACATATCCATACCTATTTCTATTAGCACAATCTGTAATAATAACGGAATTTCTCCTACATCCTTTGGAGCTAAATATTCCAGTCCTTCTGGTAATAATTCAGGATGGCTTGCAAATAAATACCACAATGGTAAAAGAAAGAGCGATGCCCAAATTGCTACAAAACGTACAAGACGCAAATACGCTCCTACAATTGGTTTATTTCGATATTCCTCTGCATGCTGTAAGTGATGCCAAAATGTTGTAGGCGTAATTATTACGCTAGGAGAACCATCGACAATAATAATGACATGTCCTTCATAAATATGAGCTGCTGCGGTGTCAGGCCTTTCCGTGTATCTAACTAAAGGATAAGGGTTCCAATGTCTACCCGAAATAAATTCCTCAATTGTTTTTTCTGCCATAGGTATACCATCTGTATCTATTTTATTTAATGACTGCTTTATATCTTCTACTAGTCCTGTGTCCGCGATATCCTCTAAATAACAAATACATATATCTGTTTTTGACCGTCTACCAACTTGCATATACTCCATACGTAATGTTCGGTCACGTATTCGTCTCCTTGTCAATGCAGTATTAAAGACTATTGTTTCAACGTAACCATCCCTTGCACCTCGAACAACACGTTCAATATCTGGTTCCTCTGGACCCCTTACAGGATATGTTCTCGCATCAATGATAATGACATGTTCAATACCATCAACGACTAATGCTGTAGGCCCTGCCAACACAGCATCTACTACAGTCTCTAAATTATCTGTCTTTTCAACCTCCACATAGGGAATATAAGTTTTTAGAAGCTTTTGCAATACTTCTTTTTCAAGTTGTTCTTCTGTTAACTCGGATAAGATTTTCATCAAATAATGGAGTATATCATCTTTAGCAAATCCATCAATTAAAAATAAGGCCATATCTCTTTTAGCATATTCAACGTCTAAATGAATAACATCAAAGCTCTTCTCAACACCCAATTCCTTGCGTAAAAATTGTATATTTTCAACTATGTTTTCTGAAACAGGTGTTACTTTAGTTCTCATATCCATCTCATCACCACCAAACAAACTTCTTCCACCATCATTGACTCTATTTCAAAAAAAAATACCTTTGAATGATCTATTAGTGGATATTTGTACAAGTTGATTCATACATATTTATAAAATACCTGTTAATGGTTATCTACAACTATTTATCAAATAGGTAGTTTTATAGTGTATAAAGATGTACTAAGAAAGTAGCAATTTTCGTATTATTTGTTGTTTTTCTTACTAAGTACCAAACATAAATACAGTTATCGTTTGTAGTATCCTTGCATCTTTCATCGATGACCATCTAATAAAATCTATTTCTGGATGTTCTAAGTTGGTAACAATTGCAACGATGTTTTCGCATAGAGTAAGTCCTAAAAAATGAGTTAGCTAGTTAGTAAACATCTTTCCTATGCTACGGAGGGTTAGTATGAAGAGACGATCGTTTTTTATCATTTTAGCTCTTTTTTCAATTTTCACAGCAATACTGTTCGTTTTTGTACAACATGACACTACACAAGAAAGCATCATTTACTTCCCTATAGATCCTGATGTAACGTTTACTCATACAGACAGCACACTTACGCTATTGGATAAACCAAAAAATAATAAATATATCATTGAATGGGATGTCACCTCAGTTTTAGATAGAGAAGCGTATTTAAGACAAGATATTTCTTTGCTGTATGCGAATGGGAGATTACTAGATACTCTCTCAGAGTGGGAGGATTACAGTGAGAAAATTGCCCAATACAAAAAAATCCAAGCGGATGAAAGCAGATACTTTGTGACAATCTCCTACCATCATGCTGAATTACATAATGATGATTTGAACATTAAAAGTAGCCAACAAATGAGTTTTGACGAGCTGTACGTAATTAATTCTTTATTTGCCCCCCTGCAATCATTTCGAATAGCGGAAAATAAGGAACAAAAGGAGTGGAAGTATGTTTTAGATCATGCTGTAAAACAGCAATTACAGTATAGTTGGAAGCGTTTAGTAGATCATTTTCAATTACCATTGAAAAATTATATACAAATTCCTCTTTCAGACATTGTACTATTTAATGACAAACCATTCATTAATAATAATGCTGAAAAGTCACAACAAATCCTGGGTAATTTATGGGAGGGGTTATACAAAAATTATTTCCTGGGCATTAAAAAAAAGGATGGTACCATTATAGAGCCAGTTGGTAGTACCATACCTCTTATTTTACTTAGTAAAGATTATACTCATCTGATTATTTTAATTGAAACAAGAGATGGTGAAGCTGTAAAACTTATTCAACAGATTCCTTCGAATTCATAAGTTGTGTATATAATTCTTTATAATCTTTATTATTTGGTTTTATATCTAATGCATCTTCCGACAACTCTAAAGCTTGTTCATAGTTACCTTCATGTGTATAAATCAATGCTAAATTAAAATAAGCCTCATCATATAACGGATCTATATCAATTACTGTTAGTAGGTTTTGTTTAGCTAAATCAAAGTTACCTTGTTTTATTTCTATATAAGATAATAAAAATAGTTGGTCTGCCTCATATTGATGGTCTTGTGATGTATTTCGCAATAAATCATAAGCCGCTTGGTAATCCTCCTTGTCTATATACTCTTGGGCAACTGACAGGGATACAGCAGGATCAAATTTAGGGTAAGAAAAACCTAAATAGGCAAACACAGAGACGAAAATCACAGTAGTTAATAAGAATATCGTCTGCTTCACTAAGTGCTTATGTTTAGGTAAATGGACAATACTTGCCGCCAAGAAACCACCTATAAGCCCTCCTATGTGTCCTGCATTATCAATTGATGGTACGCTAAACCCAAATAATAAATTGATGCCGATCACTATAAGTATATTCATACCCATTGTTCTAAAAAATAAGTTAGGATGTATAACTCCAAAAAATAACAAAGCACCAAAGCATCCAAAGATCGCCCCGGATGCTCCTGCTGATAGTGAGGAACTTAAGGCAAAGCTTAGCAAAGTTCCTGAAAAACCAGCAAACATATAAATGATAAAAAATCTCGTGCTACCAAATATTTTTTCAACTGCGGATCCTAAATAAAATAATGCTACGGTATTCATAAGCAAATGTAAGAAGCCAATATGTAAGAACATTGGAGTAAAAAATCTCCACCACTCACCTGCCAGAATTGATGGATTGTATTTTGCCCCAAACTTCATTAATACTTGAGAACTTTGACTCCCACCACTAAATTCCAATAAAAAAAACATTCCTAATTGAATCATAATAAAAATATATGTCCATCTTGGTTTCCCATACTGAAACAATTGTTGCTCTGTTTTGACCTTTTGTTGTGCAACTGTAAATACTTCTTTTTTTAGATTTTCTAACAACAATGGCTCTGTTAAAATCTTATCAGTGTCAACACGTGGATGAAATTGCAGTAAATGTGATATATCACTTAATCCCTGTTGAATATTCTCTGAATGAATAACAAATGAATGTACTTTCGTTTCACTATTCTTGCCAGCAACTAGGGGCTCTTTAGTTCGAAATTCCCAGTCATCAACAGGGGGGAAAGTTGATATGTACAAATTTACAACTTCTAAACCTCTTCTAATCGTTTTTCTACGTAAGCTATCGACTTTTTGTAGAACTACTTGCATGTCACGCTCGAGCCAATTACTCCAATCAAGGTCATGTCTCAATATTCTGATTACTCTCTTTTTCTTTCTTGTCGGCGGCTCCAGCCAAATTTCTTGGTGGTCATTTGAGACAGTTAGGATCCTATAATTTTCTTGAACTACTAATTGATTGATGATCCCCCAGTACAAAACGTCTTGCTTAGAATTCAATTGGTAATCTCCCCTCTGAATTGTTTGAATATTAGTCACTAAAGTAATCTTTCTAATAGGCTGTATTCGCATAGATTATTGTTAATCCCACACTAACAACAAAACTCGTATACAACTTGTTATGGTGCTATCTTATCTTCTCTAAAACGACATCCAAGGAATGATAGCAAACAAAGTTTACTTAAAGGTCCTTCTATAGTAGTTTCTATATATGAAGCAATTCGGAAAGTTCATCAATTTGGCTACAAGTTCCGTATATGCAATCAGCTGTAGAAGGCTGTTGATTTCTTGTATTAAAATAAATTGCATCCCAACCTGCTTGTTTAGCACCTAACACGTCTAGTTCCCATGAATCACCTATGTATAGTGCTTTTTTCACTTCCATATTCACAACGTTTTTCGCGTGATCAAAAATCTGCTGTTGTGGTTTTTCAACACCTACATCTTCTGAAACAATCACAAATTCCTTTGGGAATATTGTTTGCAAACCCATTTGTATAACCTTTCTATATTGTATATCCATTTTACCGTTTGTGATGACAACGAGTCGAAGTTGCTTTTGCACTAATTCTGATAAAATTCTCGTAATCCCATCTATTGGTACTGTATATTTACTAACTACCCGGTCAAATTCTTCTTGAAATTCGTCTGCCATGTTTTTTGTTACAAGTAGTCCAAGCTCATTAGCTGAATGAACGAAGCGCTTACGCCTGTATTCCTTTCTAGACATGCAATTATTTTCGTATAGAGGCCAATACATGTCACAATATTTTTTGAAAACAGGAAACCATATATCTGCTTCAATTTTGTTGTGAAGATGGTTTGTGTACATATATACTTCATAACAATGTATCATTGCTCTTTGAAACGTTCTTTCATAATGAACAATTGTATTATCCAAATCAAATCCAATTAAATCCCAATACATATGTACCCTCTTTTTTTGTCTTAGGATGTTCCCTCTTTGAGTGTCGCTTTTCGTATACAATAAGAAATTCCAAATACACAGGGCGGGTGTCATTTTTTAAAACCTGTTTTCGTATAGTTTGTTGTTTTACATATAAAAAAATAAACACGTGTACAACTAGATTTGCTGTTGTGTTGAACGTATTTTAAGAACGATAGCAACAAGGTTTACGAAAAGAACCTTTCTTACTAAGACGAATAATATTAAATATTCATCTAGCTGTTCTAATTAAGTAAAGGCTGTTGTTGAATTAATGGTAGCTTACTTTTCTAACGGTATTAATACCCCAAAAACCCCTTTTAGTTATTAGCTACATCAAATAGAAAGCTCTGTCTTTTTACCATTATATCTAGTAGTACATATATTAACAAATATAAGCCTTTCGAGTCTAACTAGACTCGAAAGGCTGTGTTAATAAATTGTTCTCTTATAAAAGGAATCTTCATTGTTAATCTGACAAACATTTTGCTAACAAAAGGAATCTGTAACAAAGCATCTGCTACCCTATAACGGTAGCGATACATACAAAACCCAAGTACGATGAGTATAATAAATCGAAAAAACCTTAGTTCCATATGTGCAACCTCCTTAGATATACCTTTTATCTTTTTAAGTCATTTTATCCATAGGATATCCAAAAGGTTATATGCTTAATTTAATCATGCACATTTAATTACAGAACAAGCCTTTATAAAGGGCAGTTTTCACATACCTTATTTCTTCTTTACTAATAAGGTTTACACACTTTAAAATACTAAATTTCTTGGCAGCCTTTCTACTATAAAACGATGACTGTTGTTTAAAGTGGACATCTTAATCCTCTAGGGCAGGAACATGAGCAACAAGGTTTACGGAAAGAGTCTTATTACAACAATTATCTAGGACCGACTATCTGCTCAATAATAGCTAATCTTCACAAAACTGAAAATAAAAAAAGGGGTCTCCCCCTTTTTATTGTACATATTTAATTTCCTAGCACTGGTCCCATAGTGTCCTTCAAGACTTTGACTGAATGTGAAAACTGTTCTTGTTCAGTTTTATCAAGTTTTAATTCTACGATTTCACGTATCCCTTGTCGATTAACGATTGCCGGAACTCCAATATAAACATCCTGCTCACCGTATTCCCCATTTAAGTAAGTAGATACAGTTAAAACAGAATTTTCATTTTGTAATATAGCTTTAGTAAGTCGAACTAAGCCCATTGCTATACCATAATAGGTCGCACCTTTGCGTTCAATAATTTGGTATGCGGCATCCCGGACATTAACGAATATTTCATCCAAATCTTCCTTACTAAATTCATTTTCATCATTTACTATATCTACAATAGATCTTCCACCGATATCTGCATGGCTCCACACTGGTAACTCTGTATCTCCATGCTCACCGATTATATAACCATGAACATTTCTTGCATCTACATTAAAATAATCACCAATTAAATATCTAAAACGTGCTGTATCTAAAATAGTCCCTGAACCAATAATACGTTCTTTTGGTAAACCAGAAAGTTTCCATGTTGCATACGTTAATATATCAACTGGGTTTGCAGCGACGATGAAAATTCCATCAAAACCACTAGCCATTACTTGATCAATAATTGTTTTATAAATTTTAACGTTCTTTCCTACAAGATCCAATCGAGTTTCACCTGGTCTTTGATTTGCACCAGCACATAAAACAACGATGTCAGCCTTTTGACAATCACTATAGTCACCAAACCATATTTTCGTAGGAGATGGCGCAAAAGCAACCCCATGGTTTAAATCCATTGCATCCCCTTCTGATTTTTCTTTATTTAAATCAATTAACACTAATTCTTCCGTTACCCCCTGATTAAGAAGAGCAAACGCATAGCTAGAACCTACTGCCCCAGTTCCTACTAGTACAACACGATTAACATTATTAGCCATAAATATATACCACCTTTCTTATATATCAAAAAATTTCTTTGAAAGCATTCTGCAAATAACTTCAACAGTTCTCAATCAACAAAATTTCTCAAAACAAAGTTGTTTCCTACACGAACGAAATATAAATATATCCGCAGATTTTAAACTATAATGATATTGATTATGGTGTTTACTTTGTTCCTACATTAATAAATATACACTAATTTCTAACGTTTGAAATACTATGTAAGCGTTATATATATTGCGATATTGTTACAATTTTATTCACTGATCAGAGAATGAAAATATTCATTATAACCTAGAGTAAAATGAGCCCACCCAATAAAGCCGAAATTGTGATAGCTAATAAATTAATCATGTCATTATTTAAAAAGTGGAAGCCTTTCAAATGATCGCAAGTTATACCACAATGTTCTGTTTTTTCAGTAACTAACGAGCACTTTGGGCATTGATATACAACTTGGACAGTTGCCCCGAGTAGTGTATCAATTAAGCTCCCAATAAATCCAAATAAACCAATGAATAGTATCAATAATATCGTCAATTCATTCCAAATCAAGGATGCAAGTATTGCAATAAAATAAGCACCACCTAACGAACTAACAGTACCTAATATTGTCATCGCTCCAGACGTTCCTGGGTCCACTCTCCTCATTGTGGTAATTAAGAAAGGCTTCTTCTTACTCAAAGTACCTAACTCTGAAGCCCACGTATCTGCGTTTGCCGCTGCAATAGATATTAGGAAAAGGTATAGCCAAATATTTACTGGGTCAAAATAATATAACAAACTAGCAAAGGCGGGCACACCCCCATTCGCCAAAACCTGTACCCAATCACGCTCATCACCTTTTGCCACTTTTTCTACTACGAATGCTTTTTTTTCCAGCTTGAACTTACTCCACAGACTTGAACTTACAAAAAAACTACCTAGTATAAATAGTCCTTTCCACCCAAACCCCAAAATAACAATTACCCCAATGATGATTGTTGCAATTGCACCAGATAAAGATAGCGATTTAAGTCTTTTACCGCTAAGAGCCGCTACAAATATGATTGCAAAATAAAATAAATAATTATCATTCATTACAAATAATTTCCTCTTCATTCGTTAGAATTCTTTGCACACGCTTGTCAAATGATTCAGTTGGTAAAGCCTGCACTATTTGAATAGCGAAGGCTAACGAAACTGTATTACCTATATAATTGACTAAATATCGATCATAATATCCCCCACCAAATCCCAGACGATCTCCAGTTTTTGTAAAACACAATCCTGGTACAATTAATAAATCTATATCATGAGATGCTGTCTCTTTTGTTTGTTCCTCTATAGGTTCCTGTAAGCCATAATAAACCATTTCCAGTTGATCAAAAGAGCTAATTTCCCTAAATGTCATCTTCTTCTTTTTCGGATGACATTTTGGTACTACTACTTTTTTATTATGCTTCCATGCTTTTTCTATAATTGGAATTGTATCAACTTCCGGCCTTTTAGATATAGTAATTCCAATTGTATTTGTATTTTTCCACAGACGATGTGAAAACAGGCGTTGAGCGATTAAATGAGACCAATCATGGTAGGTGTAGTCGTCTATTTTATGTAAAGACTTTTTCACTATATTACGCAGATGATACTTTTCTTCCATTATAATCACCTTCAGTATAAATTTCTTAGTACTTGCATTTCCATCATAAACGACAAATGAATGTAATTACATTGCAATTGCTGTATTGATAAAGAATAAAACGGATGGGGCCTATTCTTTAAGTGTAGCAAAAAATCAAATACTTCTAAATGATTTTGCAAAAGGTTGTTTTCAGATAGAAATAAACACGTCCACTACTAGACTAAGAATGCGTGGCCTATTCTAAGACGATGACAAACATATAAAATTCTTCTTGCGCTTCTAATTTTATAACATAGCAACAAAGCTTACGAAAAGTGCAAAAAAAGTATTAGTTTGCGATTATGAAATTAATTTAAGCGCTATACATCATTCGTAATTTCCATAAAGTAGATAAAAGTGTTATTAGGAAAATCATAAAAAGACACTAGAATTTCATATAGAATAATGGTATTATTGTATAGTCTGATTTAAAGCTTAATGTTTGGAGGGATATGAACATGCGTGTAAATATTACATTAGCTTGCACAGAATGTGGAGAGCGTAACTATATTTCTAAAAAAAATAAACGAAACAACCCAGATCGCCTTGAGCTTAAAAAATATTGCTCAAGAGATAAAAAATCAACTCTTCATCGTGAAACTAAGTAAGTAGTAGGAATACATTCCTACTGCTTTTTTTATTCTTACCTACTTAATTTGATTCACCTCATCAGGAAATATAGTAAGTCTCCTGTTAACTTTCTTCTACCAGCAAAATGTTTCATATTACTTTATGATGTATAATTCTTTTTTTTGACTTCTTTTGAAAAGGTTAATGCTTTTCATACTATCATATAAACACATATTTATTTAAGTTTCTTATCACCCTTTCTACTTGTGAAAACCAGGTGTCCAGATAAAAACTCATCTTACTATCATTAATACGAATATCAACAAACTTATCAAAAAGAGTCTTATCTTTTTTTACATTTTACAGCTAACTATTACAAAATTATGATATAACAGTATATAGAAATAGAATATTTTGGGGTGATTTGATGGATTATGCAATTGTTATTTTATTCTCTATTGCAATTATTTTACTTATTGTTTCATTTGTTAGTAAAGATAAAGTAGGTGACTTAGAAAAACAAATAGAACAATTATCCTTATCAGTTATGCAAGACAATTATCAAGTGAAAAAGAAACTAAAGATCTTGGAAGAAGAGCTTCTTGTCAACGAAAGTGTGTTACCCAATAACACTTTTCAACAACAAGAAAACAATACGCTACGAACAAAAGCAACGCATGACGCTAAACATGAACAAATTCAATCATTATTGAACCTTGGACAAACTGTTGACGAAATAGCTAAAGAGACTTCATTAACAATAGAAGAGGTTGGAATCATTGTTAATCACCTTAGCAGAATGAGAGGAAATCATGTTGAATAAACATAGTTTACGAGCATTTTCATCTGGTTTGATTACAGCTACTACTGTGTTAGGCTCCATTTACTTTATAACATCAGGCTCAGAACAAACTATCCTTGAAACGAGAAGAACAGCTGATCATGTTGTCCCAGACTCTGAAGAGCTTAAAGCTGAAATAAAGTTATTAAAGGATCAAGTAAAAGAACAAAGCTTGATCATACAAGAATATGAATCTAGCGAAAATGTTATTAGTGAAGATAATAATTCAACAAATCAACATGAACCTCAATCAGAACCTATCCGTATATACCATTTACAAGTTAACACTGGTATGACAAGCTCAGAAATTTCTTCAATACTAGAGGAAGCTAAAATTATATCAAACGGTAAGGAACTACAACAATACTTTATGGATCAAAAGCTTACCCGCCAAATTCAGGTTGGAAAGTTTGAGGTTAGCAGTAATATGACAATTGAAAATATTGTAAGTTTACTAACAGAAAAGACGATTACTGAATAATATGAACTTAACGTTAATAAACCAACCTGAATCATATATCAGGTTGGTTTATTTTTTCAGTCGTTTTTCGAAAAGTTCATCAAATCTTTTCTTATTCTTGCTCTATTTAATCATTTAACTCGTAACGTTTTCCTTTAACAATATAAAAGATATTTTCCGCAATATTCGTAGCATGATCTGCTATGCGTTCGATATAACGACAAACAAACGATAGCTGAGTTATTTGTGACATTTGTTCACTGTTAGTCTTCGTTAACTCGAGAAGCTCTCTAATATTCTCACCATATAACTGATCAACAAAGTCATCCATCTCTACAACTTTTTTCGCTAATAGTACATCTTCTGTTTCATAAGCTTGTATTGCAAGATTTAACATTTGTATAGCATGCTCCTGCATCTTTACGATCTTATCCAAGGATTTTATGTGCCTCTTTTCACCAATTCTAATCGTAGCTTTTGCTATATTAACTGCAAAATCAGCAATTCGTTCTACATCTGTAGATACTTTTATTGCTACTATAATTCTTCGTAAATCAATAGCTACAGGTTGTTGCTTTGTAATTAATAAAATAGCAAAATCATTTATTTCTTCGTCTAAGAGATCTATTGGTGTATCGTCATCAATGACCGTTAATGCCTGATCAATATTTTGAGTAGTGAGTGCTTCTATTGACTCGTTTAATGCTTGATCTGTAAGTTGACCTAGCTCTACTAATTTATCCTTTAGTACTTGTAAATCAAGTTCAAATGCTCCTCTTACAACCATGCTTTTCTCTCCAATCATATATGGATTACCTTATATTACGGTTAAAAGTCCTGGGAAAATCTTTATTTATACAAAACTGACTAATTCAAAGTTGCAATCGGCTTCCTTCATCATGAAATACGATTTCAGCGTATACTAATAGCTTCAAAAAAGTAAATTCTCCACCAGTGGTTCTTCTCTGTCATTTTTTGACCTATTTATCCAACGCTCTTTACCCGAAGCGACCAGTTATATAATCTTCAGTTCGTTTATCATTAGGAGTTGAAAATAGTTTATCAGTATTTGAAAACTCAATTACCTCACCGCTTAAGAAAAATGCGGTTTTCTCTGAAATACGAGCTGCCTGCTGCATATTATGTGTAACAATGATAATACTGTACTGTTGCTTTAACTCCTGTATAAGCTCTTCTACTTTTAAAGTAGAGATTGGATCTAATGCTGAAGTCGGTTCGTCCATTAAAATTACATCTGGTTCAATTGCTAAGCACCTTGCAATACAAAGACGTTGCTGCTGCCCGCCTGATAAACCATATGCATTTTCATGAAGGCGGTCTTTTACCTCATCCCAAATTGCCGCTCCTCTTAGACTTTTCTCTACAATTTCATCCAGCACCTTTTTATTTTTAATCCCATGTATCTTTGGACCATATACGATATTTTCGTAAATTGATTTTGGAAACGGATTTGGTTTTTGGAAAACCATCCCTACTTGTGTACGAAGCTCCTCGACCCGATAAGACTTGTCAAAAATATTCTTACCTCTGTATGAAATTTGTCCTGATGTCTTCACAATAGGAATAAGCTCAACCATTCTGTTCAGTGTTTTAATAAATGTCGACTTTCCACACCCAGATGGCCCAATGATTGCTGTTACTTCATTTTCTGCTATATCTAGGTCAATATTTTTTAATGCATGATCTTCTCCATACCATAAATTAAGATTCGACGTTTGGTAGACAATTTCCTTGTTAGCAGATGCCTTCGAACCCGCATCTATTACACTTTTACTATCTTGTTGTTTTACCGTTGTAATGTTCATTGAAAACCCTCCATCATCATTTTATTGTTCTCTATTTTTTAGGCTGCTTTCACTTTTCATAGCTAGAACTAATAACGTTTAAAATTATACCTACGTGGATAAATCCTCGTTTTTACTGTTGTAATTTAGTTAAGAGGACACCATAATTTTTCAAAAAATTGCCCTTTTTAATAACGTTTTTCAAATCTATTTCTAATAAATACAGCTATTGAATTCATAACAATTAAGACAACCAACAACACAATAATTCCGGCTGCAGCTACATGTTGAAAATCTTCTTGTGGCCTTCCAGTCCAGTTGTATATTTGTAATGGCATGGCAGTAAATGAGTCTAATAAATTATCTGGTAAGAACATAACAAAGGTTGGAATTCCAACAACTACTAATGGAGCAGTTTCTCCAATTGCA
Source organism: Nanhaiella sioensis (assembly GCF_046557775.1). Classification (NCBI taxonomy): domain Bacteria; kingdom Bacillati; phylum Bacillota; class Bacilli; order Caryophanales; family Bacillaceae; genus Nanhaiella; species Nanhaiella sioensis. The sequence continues at coordinate 3,439,051 of NZ_JBKAEG010000001.1, read as the reverse complement.
CGAGAAAGCGCTAAAATACTACCTGTTAACATACCTGGGATGGCAGCAGGTAAAACTACTCTACGAATTGTTTGCCATTTCGTTGCCCCCATACCATAAGATGCTTCTCTTAATTCATTCGGCACAGCTTTTATCGCTTCTTGTGATGCAACAACGATAACTGGCAATATTAATAAGCTCATCGTCAACCCCGCAGCCAATACACTTGTGCCTAAATGTAAAGCTCTAACAAATACTGTTAATCCTAATAAACCAAAAACGATTGATGGTACTCCCGCTAAATTTGAAATATTTGTTTGAATAAAATCATTAAAACGATTTTTCTTCGCGTATTCCTCTAGATAAATTGCGGTTCCTATACCAATAATCATTGAAACAGGAGCAACGACAGCCATTAGCCAAATCGAGCCAATTAACGCTGCTTTAATTCCTGCCCGTTCTGCTCTTGGAGCAGCATTATTTTGTAAAAAGTCTAAATCTAACCAGCTTAATCCTTGAGTCAATACCCGATACAATAACATTGCTAACACAACTAATCCAAACATTGTTGCAGCATAAAAAAGAATTTTATACAAATTATTTTTCAGTAGTCTTCTTGACATTAAGCGTTGAACACGATCTTTATCAATTAACTTCATGTTAATATTCCTCCCTGAAGCGGCGTGAAATATAACGAGCAATCAAATTCATTATTAAAGTAAATACGAATAGGGTCATCCCTACTGCATAAACACTGTAATAAATCGTTGTTCCATAGCCCGCATCACCTAAACTCACTTGTACGATGTAAGCAGTCATCGTTTGTATCGATTGCGTAACGTCTAATGAAAATGTAGGTGTTGCACCACCTGCAACAGTTACAATCATCGTTTCACCAATCGCCCTAGAAATAGCTAAGACAAATGATGCAATGATACCAGATAAAGCTGCAGGAAGAACAACTTTGATTGCCACTTCAAACTTCGTTGCACCTAAAGCTAATGCTCCCTCACGAATTTTATTAGGAACCGAGCTCATCGCATCTTCAGATAATGAGGCAACCATTGGAATAATCATTATTCCAACAACGATACCTGGACTCAAGGCGTTAAAAATTGATAAACCAGGAATAATCTTTTGAAGTATAGGTGTTACAAACGTTAATGCAAAAAAACCATAAACAATTGTCGGGATCCCAGCTAGCACTTCAAGAATCGGTTTTATAATCTTTCTAGTCTTTTCTGAAGCATATTCACTCAAAAATATAGCTGAAGCAACACCGATCGGTATTGCCACAATCATTGCAATGACTGTAATTAGCAATGTACCTGAAATCAATGCACCTATACCATATGATGGATTACTAGATGAGAATGGTTTCCAAGCTGTTGACGTAAAAAAATCTACAATTGATACTCTATTAAAGAAAGTTATCGTCTCAAATATAAGGGTAAAGATAATCCCTACCGTAGTTAATACAGAGATAAGTGCAGTAATAAATAATATTTTTGGTACTAACTTTTCAGCCATGTTTGAAATGCCCTTTTTCTGTTTGTTTTCTTGGATCATCTCTTTGACTGAATATCTATCTATATTTGGTCTTTCGATAGCCACTAATGAAAACCCCTTTCCACCCATAACAGAGTGAGAAGCATCACCCACCGCTTCTCACTACATGTTCTTTCTTTATTTTTTGTGTTCTTCAATTTTTGCCAATTGCTCATCATATTGTTCTTGAGGTAAACGTACGTAACCAACTTCTTCAGCTGCTGTAGCTGCATTTTCTAATGTGTAATGAACAAAATCATATACTTGTGCTTCACCTAAAGATTCAACATTTACATATGTGAATAATGGACGTGATAAAGGTGTATATTCACCTGTTTCAATTGTGTCCCCATTAGGTTCAACCCCGTTAATTTTTACAGCAGTTAATTTATCTTGATTTTCTAGGTAATAAGCATATCCGAAGAACCCAATAGCATAATCATCACCAGAAACACCTGTGACAAGCGTGTTATCATCTTCTGATAACGTAATGTTATCTTCTTCAATTTGTTTTTCCTCTAAAATGACTTCATCAAAGTAATCATATGTTCCTGAATCTGTGCCTGGAGCATAAAATTCTATTTCTTCTGCTGGCCAATCAGGATTTATGTCAGACCATTTTTTTGTTTCAAGAGAATCGTTTTCTAACCAAATCTTTCGTAAATCTTCAACAGTTAAATCTTTTGCAAAGTCATTAGTTTTGTTTACTACAATTGTTAAGCCATCAAATGCAAGCTCTAATTCAATATATTTAATATTATTTTCTTTAGCTATATCCGCTTCTTCTTGCTTAATCGGACGTGAAGCATTGCTTAAATCCGTTTCCCCTACGACGAATTTTTTAAAGCCTCCTCCTGAACCAGATAATCCAACTGGAACCTCTACTTCTGGTTGCACACTATAATATTCGTATGCTACTGCTTCCATAATAGGAAATACAGTAGAAGAGCCGTCTATGATGACCGATCCTTGAAGTTTATCCCCAGCTTCAGATTGAGTGTTATCATCTGATGCTTCATCGGAGCCACAAGCTGCTGAAAAAGCCATCGTTGCTCCTAACATTGTTGATAATGCTAAAACTTTAAAGTTCTTCATCTTCATTATTCCCCCTAGGAAAAATTCGTTTGTTTTGTCTTACCGTTATTAGAATAACGCTTGACTATTAATGTGGTTTTAACCATTTGTTAAACTATTGTAAAGATCGAATATTATGCTGAGCTTTGTTGAATAATAATCTTCTTTTCGTAAAAATTATTGCTAATGATAGTAAGTTAGACAAGCTAGATGTATTTTTCTCGGATTGTCGTAGTTTTATAGAAGAATAGCTGTATGAATATAGGTGTTTTTCCTTCGGAGAGCAGCAAGTCGAGTGACTAGGCAGGATTTTAAGGATCAGTTTAATTTGTATTAACATAGCAACTGACCTTTTTTGTAAACGATGTGGTATTAATTTGAATATATATATAGAAGAAAAGCAGTCATAAATGATGATAGATACCTCTCATTGTGAAACCACAAAAAAAAGCACTCAAGGTTGAAGTGCTTTTTTTATAAAATGTAAACCTTTATTCATTTTCATTTTCAATTTCATTTTCAGCTTCAGTTGTTGTATCAATTACTTCCGACTCTGTATTAGTAGCTTCTTCCGTAGATTGCTGTGTTGTACCACTTGCCCTTTGTTGTTTGAGATCAAAATATGTGTCCAAGATCCTTTTACCAATATCTTTGTTTATTTGACTTTTACCTGTTGTATCAGCGTTTGGAACAACAACAGCAAATGAGACCTCAGGATTATCGAATGGAGCATATCCAATTAATGTTAAGTTATAAGCAAGTGTTTCTCCGTCTGGATATACCTCAGCTGTTCCTGTTTTTCCAGCAGGTTTGTAAGTACTCGCTCCGAAATGACCGAAGGCTGTTCCTCCAGTTTCCTGCATAACTTGACGAAACCCTTCTTGCACTTGTTCAATATATTCTGTCTTCATGTCAATCTTATTTAACACCAAAGGTTCAAATTCTTTTAATACAGGTCCCAACCCTTCTTGGTCGGGAGATGGCTCATGAATATCCTTCACAACTTGAGGCTTAATTCTATAACCACCATTGGCTATCGTTGACACATATTGTGTTAGCTGTAGAGGCGTATATGTATCATATTGTCCAATGGCCATGTCTAGCAGTAAACCTGAAGTTGTGTCTTGTCCCACATAACCAGTTCCTTCTCCTGGCAAATCAATTCCTGTTTTTATTCCTAATCCGAATTGGTTAAAATAGTAGCGAAATAAATCAAACGCTTCTGGATTTGAAGGTATAGGTTGGTTTCTTTGATATTCTCCACCTAATAATGAAATTGCAATTTTAAACATATATACGTTTGATGACCTTTTAAGAGCATAAAGATCATTAATCCGGCCCATTACCTCCCATGATTTTTTTGGGGGAGAACCTTTAATATATAATACCTCGTCTAATTTGCTCTCACCAGGATTAACAACACCTGTTTCATACCCAGTTAACAAAGTTGCGCCTTTCACTGTTGATCCCATTTCAAAAGCTTCTTGAAACGTCCCGATAGCATAATCCCAAAGCTCTACTTCACCTTGTTCATTTGTCGTATATTGCTTTCCTGCTAACGATAGCACTTCTCCAGTTGATGGATTCATCATAACAACAAAAGCACGGTCTAAAAATGCAGATCCTGGCTTGCTTTTGGCATTTAATAATTCTTCTTCAATAATTTTTTCAACAGCAATTTGCAAATCCATATCAATAGAAAGAACAAGATCTTTACCGTTTTCACCTTCAGTAATTACTTCCTGATCAAGTGGATTGCCTGCCTTGTCTGTAATATTTTTTACCTTCTCTTTTTGTCCATGTAACACTTCTTCGTATTGCTTCTCAATATAGCTTTTACCTACACGGTCATTACGACTATATTCTTTGGCGACATAATAGTCTTCTACTTCAGAAGGTAATCCTTCCTTTGAAGATGTAATATTTCCCAATACTGTTCGAAAGGTATCACCGTATGGGTATTCACGTAACCAATCTGTGGTCGTATCCACACCAGGCAATTGAGCTAAATGTTCACTTACAACTGCATACTCTTCTTCAGTAACTTCATCATTTTCATTTTCACTTCTACTTTTGACGATTTGTGGTGTGAGTGCATATCCACTGAATTCTCTATATATTGCTAAGACTTCTAACTCTTGTCCAGTTATTGTGGCAAGTTCCTCTTCAGTGATTCTATCAAGCTGAAGCTTATATATATCTTTTGCTTCAAGTTCACCGTCATCTTCTTTATTTAATTCTTCTTTTGTTATTTTTTCTAAAGCTTCTTCAGGGTGTGTTAACAGCCAAAAGTCTTTTTTATCACGTTCAGTTACACTTTCAGTATCCTTATCAATAAATATTGCAAGATCTCTCGCAACCTCGAGACGCTCTTCCGCTGTTGTACCTTGAAAACCTGTATATGTAATCGCGTTTAACGGTATATTATCCACAATGACATTACCGTTCCTATCATATATTTTTCCTCTTGGAACGGATGCACTAACAGTCACCTCTTCCTTTTTTTCAATTTCACGTTTGTAATCTTCCCCGTAAACGATCTGAGTAAGACCAAGCTTTAAAATCAGGGTAGAAAATAGTAAAAAAACGATAAAAAATAGCACATTCAACCGAAATGGGAGATGATTCCTTTTCTTTTTACTTTTTTTCTGTTTCTTTTTCATTCATTCACCTACTACATTAATTATTTCATTAATATTTATTTTATATAATAGCAGCTGAATTTTCCATTGTTAAAATATGAAAAAGGCAATTCAACTATACAGATGAACCACCTTCTCGATTTCCAACTTGTTGAGTACATTCGTCAGCTTGTTTATTTGATTCTACATTTTTTTCATCTACAAACTCGATATTTCTTATAAAAAGATAAATGAACGCATGGCCAGTACCTATGACGGCTAACAAGATAGGAATACTTACTTGTTCATCAAAAAAAGATACTGCAATTAAAAATAATAAAATTGAGACAATCCTTCCACCATTTAAAAACAACTCACGTACAACTATATATTCAATTCTCATTTGTGCTGCATTCCACCCCTTGCCAATAACATCATAAGTTAATGAAATGTATGGAACTAAAAGCATCGGATAAGCAATTGCGATGGCGATAGCATACATGATGAGCTTTGTATAAGTGACATGAAATAATATTAAAAAAATGGACATATATAGCAACAAGCCACCTATTAAGATTGCCTTTTTTCGATATTTTTGTTTTATTAATCGCGTTGCTAAATAATATGCAACAAATGAAATTGCTGAATTTACTAATCCAAATGTCCCTAGAGCTAATTCACTATTCGTTGTAATAAATACTAAGACAGAAACAACAAAGACAAAGGTTCCTTCTCGTACACCTTGAAAAAAGTGCGCATTAGTAATATTTGCCCAATTCTTGTTATGCCTTCGTTCTTGGATGATCCTCTTTAATACAAAGTCACCTTCTGCTGCTCTTGGTTGTAAAAACAAGCTAAATATTACAGCTCCGATAAATAATGCAAGAGATATTGAAAAAATAACAGTGTATCCTGTGAATTTTTCCATCCTAGATATAATAAAACCTGCAGCTATGGGACCGATCATCCCTCCAAATGAAGTAACAATTCCTAAAAAGCCATTAAAAAAATCACGTGTTTCTGGTTCAGTTATTTCGAAGGTAAGAACATTATAAGCCAACCAATAAAACCCGTAACCAATTCCAAGCAGTCCCCCAAGAACGATTAAATACCGAGATGCTTGATCACCAAAAAAAAGAACGGCTATAAAAAATATTGCAAGAAATGTTACACCTAGCCTTAGTACGAGAACGCGATCGATCTTCTTTGCCCATCTTCCCGCTACTATAAATGTTAATGGTTGCATAATAACAATTGATAAGTTGTAAATCCCTAAATCTTTAAATTGACCTGACTGCTTCCATAAATACACATTTACGAATGTATTTGATAAAGCAATACTTAATGCATACAGCCCTCCAATTATTAATAATAATAGTAAATCCTTATTAACATCCACATCACCAATTAACTTGCGTAAAGCCGACATTGAAAAACTCCCCTTCTTTATCTACAAAGTAGTTTTCCAATTAGGCGATTTAGTTATGTATATAGAAATAGGCTTTTTAAATGTATGACATGTATGAAGCAGGAAAAAATTGTTGCCGTATTAATCATAAACACGAACACAACTATTAATATTTTGACAAATAAACGTAACATCAATTGGATTTATTAAACAACATTAGCAATGGCTTTATCCGTAAACTGTTGCTTATATATATTAATTATTAAATGTGTATGAGAAGAAAAAATGCCCCAAACGTTAGTTATATTCGTGTTTAACTTTTATTGAAAGACAATAATTTATGCCGAAAAACAACCTAAGTAAAAGTTTATAACAAAAAAACAACAGAGGTTATACCCTCTGTTGTTTTTTTGTTTCCTATTTACTTCGCAGCTGAATAAAGCTTAGCTACTTCATCCCAATTTACAACATTCCAAAAAGCTGAAATGTAATCAGGGCGACGGTTTTGATAGTTTAAGTAATATGCATGCTCCCATACATCTAATCCAAGAATTGGCGTTTTTCCATCCATAAGTGGAGTATCTTGGTTTGGTGTGCTCGTCACTTCTAGCTCACCGTTGTTAACAACTAACCATGCCCAGCCTGAACCAAATCGAGTAGCGCCAGCTTTTGCAAACGCTTCTTTGAAGCTATCAAAGCTTCCGAACTTATTGTTTATCTCATCTGCAAGCTCACCAGTAGGTGCGCCCCCACCATTTGGAGATAAAATCGTCCAGAATAAGCTATGGTTCGCATGACCACCACCATTGTTACGTACTGCAGTACGAGCAGCTTCAGGAACAGCGTCCAAGTTACTCATTACATCTTCAATGCTTTTGCTTAGAAGTTCTTCATTTCCTTCTAATGCAGCATTAAGATTTGTTACATATGCATTGTGATGTTTTGTGTGATGAATTGTCATCGTTTCTTTGTCAATGTGAGGTGCTAATGCATCATATTCATAAGGTAATTTTGGTAATTCAAATGCCATAATAATTCCTCCTCAAATTATGTAATGAACTGTGTTCAATCATAGACTTTTGAACACAAAATGTGAACTGTGCAACATTCATTTTCATAATTACTAAACATGAATGTTTCTTAAGTCCGTTGCTTATAGATTAGCAAATTTTCCACAATATTTCAATTAATTTGCTTGTAACAAACCCTAATTTACTATATGTATTTTTAACTCTTCTCATTCAATCAAACTAAAAAAAGCCTTCAATATATTCCTGAAAGGCTTGCTTAGATGGACCCTGCAGGACTCGAACCTGCGGCCGGACGGTTATGAGCCGTCAGCTCTAACCAACTGAGCTAAGGGTCCATGTCAAAAGCTCCATATAACCATACTAACATTGTAAAACTTTCTTTACAAAGCAGTAAATAAAAAATATATAATCATAATAAATTGGATGAACCCTTTTGCCACTACACCACTTAAAAATCCAAATAATGACCCTAAGCCAATTTTTGTCGCCTCTTTTACATTTTTCTTGTGAACAACTAACTCTGCTATAACAGCACCTAGAAATGGCCCGAGAATGATCCCAGCTACTGGTATTACAAAAGGTCCTACTAGTAAGCCAACTGTACTACCCCATACAGCGGCTTGGCTCCCACCTAGCTTTTTGACACCGATTAGATTTGCTGCATAATCAGCACCAAATAATAACAAAACAAAAGTTCCTTGGATCATCCAAAATAACGTTGAAAATTGCTCAAAGCTAATTAGAAACCCATAAATTAAGAACCCTGCTACGATAAAAAGTACACTTGGAATAATCGGATATATTAAACCCACAAAAGAAATGATAAAACAGCAAATCACTATTATCCAAATCAATAACTCCATCACCAAGCCTCCTGTACTTGTTAATAGCAATTTCATACTAGCACCGATTGTTTATGTAAGTCAATTAACTTACAAGGCTCTGTTGTTGCTATTTTTACTAAATATGGACGGTATATTGAGTATTGTAAGAGCAAATGTTAAAGCAGCAAAATGCCACGAACACTAGGTGTATACTTGCTTAAATCTCTGGAACGGAACAATGAATTGAAAAATAGCGTATAACAAAGAGGTATATTAAAAATCCAATTTCGATTTCCAACATACCTCTCTTGTGATTATATGATTATTTTTACTCTCCTAATACCGCTTCAGCGATATTAACAGCGTGATCACCTATACGTTCTAAATTACTTACGATGTCCACAAATACGATTCCAGCTTGTCCAGAGCATTTGCCTTCATTTAATCGTAAAATATGCTTTTTACGCAATGTTCTTTCCATCTTATCAATCTTGTCTTCTTTCTTCACAACTTCTCGTGCTAATTCTTTATCGTTTTCTTCAAGAGATTGAATTGATTCTTTCACAGTAGAAATTGTTAATTCAAACATTTCTTTTAAATCAGCTTTTGCTAAATCAGTCATCTTCACTTTATTTGATAGCTGATAATCAACTAACTCCACAATATTCTCAAAATGATCACCTATACGTTCAATATCTCGTACGGTATCCATTAACACTGAGTGCTCTTCTGATTCATTTTGTGACAATGAAGCTGAAGAGAGTAATACTAAATAATCAGTAATTTTCCGGTCTAAATTATTGATGGCACTCTCTAGTTGCATAGATAGATCAGCATGTTTCTGCAAATTGCTATTTAAATATTTATGTGACTCTTCTAAACCTAGAGTAGCAAACTCACCCATTCTAACAACTTCTTCTTTCGCTTGACCTAATGCAATAGATGGTGATTGCTCAATAAAGTTAGGATCCAAATGCTTAGCTTTATATTCCACTACCGAATCATTACCAGGTATAAGTTTTGTTACAATATATGCCAACACACCTATAAACGGTAATTGAATCAACGTATTCGTTATATTAAACGCTCCATGCGCGAATGCTATGGTCATTTCTGGGTTTAAATTAAATGCCTCTTGCAGCATAATAACCAATTGTGTATAGAGCTTCAATCCAACTAGAAATATGGTTGCTCCAACCAAATTAAATAATACGTGTGTCAGAGCAGCTCGCCTAGCTGCAACTGATGCTCCAATTGAAGCTAATATCGCAGTGATCGTTGTACCAATATTATCACCAAATAAAACAGGCAATGCAGCATTTAAACTCAACAGACCTTGACCATACAATTCCTGTAATATCCCAATGGTTGCACTCGAACTTTGCACGATGACAGTAAAGATTGTTCCAATAGCTACTCCAAGAATTGGAATTTCACTCATGTTCACTGTTAACTCAGCAAACGATTCGAGTGAACGTAGTGGCTTCATCCCCGAACTCATTAGTTTCAAACCATAAAAAAGTGCACCAAAGCCAAATACTACTTGACCTAAATTGTGAATTTTCTTATTTTTGAAGAAAAAGAGTAAGAGAGCCCCTACTGCTATAATCGGTAGAGCGTAATTTGACAATTTGATACCGATAATAAATGCAGTAACAGTCGTCCCAATATTTGCCCCCATGATTACACCAATTGCTTGCCTTAAAGTCATAAAGCCAGCACTGACTAAACCAACTGTAATAACAGTTGTACCTGAGCTACTTTGAATTAACACTGTTACAATAATACCAGCTAAGACACCCATAAATGGGTTGGTCGTAAAGCGGTCTAAAATATCTCTTAATTTGTCACCTGCGGATTTTTGCAGTCCATCTCCCATGTACTTAATCCCAAATAAGAAGATACCTAAACCACCAATAAATTCAAAAATCATCTTTTGAACATCAAGTTCCACTTTTTCTACCTCCGAAAAATTATCTGACTAGTTTCGACACAAGCTTACAAAACCCTATACAATTATTAACGAAATACATTAGAATTGTAAAGGTTTTTAATAAAGAATTTACAATAGCTTAACAATCGAATGAAAGGTGGACAATTTCTGCTAGTGCTTATCGCAAATAACTGGAAAAAGCAATATTTCAACTTATAAAATGACCATTCATATTAGACGTTGTTTTATAGTTTTCACCACGCTAAAATAATTATGATAGAGAAAAAGAAAATAAAGGGGATTATTGAGATGTCTATTTTCAGACAATTAGTTAAAAGCTTATACTCAACTAATGATATAGCTAAATTTCGTTTTCAAGGTATAGGAAAAACAATTTTATATGTGTTTTTATTAACATTCATCTCTATTATACCTACAGCATATTTTATTGCCAGTGATATTTCTAAAGGTGTTAATACTGTGAATGAGGTTTTTGAGTCAGACCTCCCTTCTTTTTACATTGAGGATGGTCAGTTATCTACCCTTGACGAAGAACCAATTCTCATTTCAAAAAATGATTTTTCGTTAATCATCGATAGTCGTGAAAATATATCAATTATTGACACTGTTAATATTATTGATGGTGATGGCTTGGCGTTGCTAAAAAACAGAGCTGTATATGTTTCTAATGACAATGAGCAATCATTTTATTATTCAAGCTTTGGGGATATATCATTTTCTAGTGATGATATGCTAAATTTCATAAACACATTAGACTCATTATTAATAATTATCATCCCTGTTTTCATTCTTATCATGTATATTTTTTCTAGCGGTATGAAATTTCTAGGCATTACGTTACTCGCGTTCATCGGGTTGATCATAAATAGTGTCTTAACAAAAAAGATTACATATCGACATTCGTGGATTTTATCTGCATATAGTGTAACAATACCGACTTTATTTTTCACCTTAATGGATGCTTTTCACATCGTACTTCCTGCACAATTTGTGTTAAATGTTATTATAAGTGTTATCATTTTGTCATTAGCCATTCAACAAATACCTAATCCGAAGAAATAAACAAAACAGAGTAGACCTACTAGGGCTTACTCTGTTTTTATTTTACCTCATTTAACAATTCATCCTAAATAAATAACGTAAGTAGAACTATTGTAAACTTAACATTATGTCTAGCTCGGACTGTTATTAATTATTACTAATATGCATTCTTTACAAATTTTTAGGAATATTTTTCTTGGACATGCATACATAGGTATAAAAGCGATGCAAACGGGGTGGAAATAATGAAGAAAAAGATGATAGGCATTATCTTATTTTTATTTGTTATTTATATCTTTTATTATGATATAAGCATTGGCACTTTACCTGTAATTAATTTACAAAATAATACAGAAGAAAATACGCCATTCGTTGATCGGGATGAATCGCCATTAAATACACAGCAAATGGAACATCAGCTTGTTAAGGTTAAAAGAGGCGATACAGTGATATCTATTGTCGAAGAGTTATATAATGGTCCCATTCCTGTTTCAATGGAGCAGCTCTTAAATGATTTTGAAGCTTTAAATAACAATTTAAAACCAGAACAATTGCAAGCAGGCCAAACATATAAATTCCCTATGTATGACTATTAAGAATTCTGTTAAATTCTTGTCAATTTTATATTTTCACTGTTACAATATTCTATGAGCAAAAAGATACTGTAATTATAGGACATAAGATCAAATATATTTAGAAGATAATCCTTGAAGGAGAGATATATACGTGAGTCAAATTATACATCGTACCAAAACTCGTCCAGTTAAAGTTGGTAATTTAACAATTGGTGGAAATAACGAACTAGTTATACAAAGTATGACCACAACAAAAACGCATGATGTCGAAGCTACCGTAGCAGAAATTAAACGGTTAGAAGAAGCTGGATGTCAAATAGTTCGTGTTGCTTGTCCAGATGAACGAGCTGCCAATGCCATTGCAGAAATAAAAAGTCGCATAGATATACCACTTGTAGTTGACATACATTTTGACTATAAGTTAGCCCTCAAAGCAATCGAAGGTGGCGCAGACAAAATTCGCATTAACCCAGGGAATATTGGAAGACGTGAAAAAGTTGAAGCTGTCGTAAATGCTGCAAAAGAAAAAAATATACCTATTCGAATTGGTGTTAACGCTGGATCTCTTGAGAAAAAGATACTCGAGAAATACGGATACCCTACTGCCGACGGTATGGTTGAGAGTGCGTTACACCATATCAAAATATTAGAAGATCTTGATTTCCGTGATATCATTGTATCCATGAAAGCTTCGGATGTAAATTTAGCAATCGAGGCTTACGAAAAAGCAGCAAAGGCATTTGATTATCCTTTACATTTAGGCATTACTGAATCAGGTACTTTATTTGCAGGAACAGTAAAAAGTGCAGCTGGCTTAGGTGTCATTTTAAGTAAAGGGATTGGAAATACACTTCGTATTTCTCTTAGTGCAGACCCCGTAGAAGAAGTAAAAGTAGCTCGAGAATTACTTAAATCTTTTGGGCTTGCCTCAAATGCAGCAACTTTAATTTCATGTCCAACTTGCGGAAGAATTGAAATAGACCTTATTAGTATTGCTAATGAAGTAGAAGACTATATTTCAACAATTAAAGCGCCGATAAAAGTAGCCGTTTTAGGATGTGCTGTGAATGGTCCCGGAGAGGCTCGAGAAGCTGATATAGGGATTGCAGGGGCTAGAGGTGAAGGACTCCTTTTCCGCCACGGTGAAATTGTTCGTAAAGTCCCTGAAGAAACCATGGTCGAAGAACTTAAGAAAGAAATTGATAAAATAGCAGCAGAGCATTACGCAAAGCAGCAAACAGAAAAAGCTTGACATATAATTGTCAAGCTTTTTTTCATCATGTTAAAAAAATGGGAGTATAAAGATGCCCAGAACAATGGATACGATACCAATTCCGATCGCCCATGCCCCCATTCCTTCTGCTCCTCTTCTGCGGGCAACAAAGCCTAATATGATACCTGCAGCTCCAAAAAGAATTGGAGCGACAAAAAGTGAAATGATCGATAGAGCCAAGGAAAGCCAACCTACCCAGTTACTTTCCACTTCCCTCGTACTACCTAAAGCTTGAATAGGTTCTGCAAACTCCGTTGATGTTTCTTCCATAAAATCCGCTTCTGGATCATTTCTATAGTTATCTCGATAACCATCATCATTTCTTTCCTGAGCCATGTTTATATACCTCACTTTCTTATGTTAAAGAGGGGCATTATTTAGTATTGTTCTCTAGGAAAGAAATATTTGTGTTAATCTTTGCTTTTATTGGAAGCATCTTTTTATAAATTATCTTGCTATTATTGAAAATGTACAGTACAATTCGTTTTTTTCGATCATCCATGATCATAAATTAGTAAAGATGCCAGGTATACGAGATGTATACGTGTTTATATCTTAGTACGAAATACAACAAATAGACATTTGCATAACTCAGAAGTCTTCAACGGATGTCCATGGGGTTTAAAAAAACTTTAAAACTTTTAAAATTCAACTTATTATAGAATTCATTTATGCATTAGCACAAATTGGACACGTCCCATATACTTCAAATTTATGCCCTGAAACATCATATCCTTGAAAATGCTCTGCCAATTGATTCATTGGACAAGAGTGAATTTCTTTCGTTTTCCCACATTGTAAACAAATAAAATGGTGGTGATGTTCTTTCGTAGCACAAGTAAAACGGAAGTGCTTTTCACCAGATAGTTCAGTCATTTCTAAAATATTTAACTTAACAAACAATGATAAATTCCTATATATTGTATCAAAGCTTAAACTAGGATAATTATCTTTCATTCTTAACAGTACTTCACGGGCAGTTAAATATTTATCTGTATTTGAGAAAAGTTGTAGCATTTCTTCGCGCTTACCCGTATATTTATACCCTTCCTTCTTTAATAAATTGATTGCACCAGCAACATTCATTTTTTCTTTCTCCCCACTCTCTTCGTGATTAGAACTAGGATTAATTCTATAACAGCAAAAAGAACAATCGTACCACCAGGTGCCACATCTAAATAATAAGCACTAAACAAACCAAAGAATACGGCTAGTTGGGCAAATACAATTGACAAAATAATCGTTTGTTTAAACCCTTTACTTATACGTATACTTGCTGCTACAGGTAATGTCATTAATGAAGAAACTAATAAGATTCCTACAATTCGCATCGATGCAGCAATCGCCAATGCTACCATAACGATAAATAACAAATGCAACCATTTTGTATTTAGACCGCTTGCAGTTGCATGCTCTTCATCAAATGAAAGTAAAAATAATTCTTTATAGAATATGAAAATGATTACACAAACGAACATTAAAATAACTAAAATGGTCCAAACGTCACTCATACTTACAGCGCTCACACTACCGAATAAATACATGAATAGATCTGTATTAAATCCATCAGCTAGTGAAATAAAAACTACACTAAGTCCGATTCCAGTTGAGTGTATGATTGGTATAGCCAACTCTTGATAATGTTTATATACCGTTCTAAGTTTTTCTATAAAAATGGAGCCTATTACAGAAAAGCCCATGCCCATATATAAAGGGTTCATTCCTTGAAAAACTCCGAGTTTTTTTTCAACAAACAGACTAGCAGCAATACCAGCAAGTGTAACATGGCTTAACGCATCTGCAATCAAAGACTGTCGTCTAACAACTATAAAAACACCAAGTAAAGGTGCTAAAAAACCAATCATCATTCCAGTAATGAAAGCGTTACGTAAAAATTCATATTGAAAAATCTCAATTAACATCATTTATCCTCCATGGTTATGAGTTAAAACGTGGAGATGATGACCATAAAACGTAGATAATGCACCCTCATCAAGGCTTTCAAATTGCTCTGTTTTACCGTGAAAATGCAAGGTCTTATTTAAACAGGCAACATGTGACACTTTATCAGTAATTGTACCAATATCATGAGTGACTAATAATAAGCTAATCCCCAAGTTCTGATTTAAGTCTTCTAACATATTGTAAAAGCTTTGAACATTTGTAGCATCTACACCTACAGTTGGTTCATCTAAAATTAATAAGGAAGGGTCACTAACTATTGCTCGTGCAATAAAAACTCTTTGTTGCTGACCTCCTGATAACTCTCCAATATTTCGATTAGTATACTGGCTCATTCCTACTGAAGCTATCGCTTTTGCTGCTGCTAATTTATGTTCCTTTGAAAAAAATCGAAGTAAACCTACCTTCGAAGTCAAGCCACTTAGAACAACTTCAAGCACTGTTGCAGGAAAACCACTGTTAAAACTGTTTGCCTTTTGGGAAACAAACCCAATTTTATGCCAATTTTTAAATTTGTGAATTTCAGTTCCAAATAACCGTATCGAACCAAATTGCGGTTTAATAAGTCCTAAAATACATTTTAATAAAGTTGATTTACCAGACCCATTTGGCCCTACTAACCCTAAAAATGCGCCTTGAGGCATTACTAAATTAATGTCCTCTAAGACATTCTCCTGCTCATAACCAAAGGTTAGATCACCAATTTCTAATATGGGTACATTATTATTTGTCATGTTATCACCATTCTGTCTTATTAGGAATCATTCCGATTTAAACAACAAAATTATACATGAAGCAAGCTCTATTGTAAAGAAAAGGCTACTTTCGTCAACCTTGTTGATCATTTCCAACATAGAACAACTTAATAAAGCTCCATGCATCTTCCACTTTTTCATAGAATAAAAGATGCTATGGAAACTCGTTATATATGATCAGCAACGATCATGCGAAAACATCCTAAAGTTATACGTCATTAATGTATAGCTGACTTAAACTTAGCTCCCCTCGTTTCTTGTGTACTCATAATTGTCAAAAATGCATTAGCATCGATTTCATGTACGATCGATTTAAGTTTAGTTACTTCAATCCTTGTTACAACAACGTAAATTACTTCTTTTTCTGCATCTGTAAATCCACCTTTTCCCTTCAACTTAGTTGTACCGCGTCCAAGCCTATGTAATATAGCATCCGATACTTCTTCATAATAATCAGAAACGATAATGACGGCCTTCGTTTCATCTAGTCCTTGAATGACAGTGTCAATTGTTTTGAAAGCAATATAATATGTCATAACAGAATACATTGCTTCTTCAGTTCCAAAAACAAATGCTGCCCAAACAAAAATAAAAATATTAATAAACATAACAAACTCGCCTACGGAAAAAGGCAGCTTTTTTGTTAATAAAATACCAAGAATTTCAGTGCCATCTAAAGATCCGCCATGTCGGATAACTAACCCTACCCCAACGCCTAATATTAAGCCTCCAAATACAGTTGCCAATATAGGTTCTGGTGTAAATGGTTCAACATTGTGCAGAAGTTGTTCAATAATAGCCAGACAAATAATTCCGAACATAGAAGATATCATAAACGTCTTACCAATTTGTTTATACCCAGAATACATAAATGGGATATTTAGTAGAACGACTAACATTGCAAAACTTATATATGAAGGCGTTAAATAATCAATAATTAAAGAGACACCAATAATTCCACCATCAATTATATTATTTGGAACTAAAAATAACTCAATAGAAACAGCTACTAATCCTGCTCCAAATAAAATCATTATGAAGCGATAAAAAAAATGTAGTTTGCTTTCTTTTTTATGTTGTCTTGTTGCCATGAGTCTCCCTCCCCAGTGTTGTTAGATGTGCGTTAAATTTTCTTTGTATCATTATACTTGTTTCTCCTTGTAAATATGAAGCACCCTTGGTTTATGGAACACAATTTTATTCTATATCATACTATGTGTAAGGGGAGGAGAATACAATGAAGCTTTTTCAACACGTGATTAATCAAAAAATAAAACATATGACCGTTAAAGATTTACTTAATTATAGTAAACAATATGACATTAAAATATCGAAGGAACAGGCAAGGCAAATTACAGAGCTTATACAAAAGAGAGATGTAGATATTTTTGAAGATAAAGAGCGAAAAAAACTCATTAAGGAAGTTGCCAAAATTACAAACCCAACTGTAGCTAAGAAAATCAATTCTTTTTTCACTAAATTTATTCAATAAAAGGCTGTCTAATATAAGTTAAGACAGCCCTTTAAATGTTTTGACACAGATCTGTAGGTACATAAATCCTTGTCATTATGATGACGTAGTGATTAAGCTAACCAGCCAAAATTTTTGTTAGTAAATTTGGATTATATTCTTTTTGATTTAACATTTCTATTTCAAATTTATAAGGCGGCTTTTTATTTTTCTTGTCTTCCCCAACATATGGAGTTTCTAAGATTTTAGGTATATCTGAAAGCTGCGGATGATGAACAATATAGCTAAGAGCATCATATCCAATATGTCCAAACCCAATGTTTTCATGTCTGTCTTTATGAGAATTAGTTGGATTTTTACTGTCATTAATATGTAATACTTTTAGACGGTCAAGTCCGATCACTTGATCGAAATGTTGAAGCACACCATCAAAATCATTCACAATATCATAGCCAGCATCATGAGTGTGACATGTGTCAAAGCATACAGATAACTTCTCGTTAAGCGTGACACCTTCGATAATTTGAGCAAGCTCTTCAAAAGTTCTACCACATTCTGAACCTTTACCTGCCATCGTTTCCAAAGCAATTTGGACATTTTGCTCGGGCGTTAAAACTTCGTTTAAACCTTCAATAATTTTGTTAATTCCTGCCTCTACTCCTGCTCCCACATGTGCACCAGGATGAAGAACAATTTGTCTTGCACCTAAAGCTTCAGTTCTTTCAATTTCTGATCGTAAAAAATTGACGCCTAATTCAAACGTTTCTGGTTTTGTCGTATTACCGATATTAATAATATACGGGGCATGAACAACTATATCTTCAATACCATGTTCTCTCATATGAACATGGCCAGCCTCAATATTTAATTCTTCAATTTTTTTTCTTCGCGTATTTTGTGGAGCACCAGTATAAATCATAAAAGTATTTGCACCGTATCCCACGGCTTCTTCACTAGCTCCAAGCAACATTTTCTTTCCACTCATAGAGACATGGGAACCTATTTTTAACATACCATTCATCTCCCTTAAAATAATATCGTCATAGGTTTGATCACTTAGTTCTCTTGTTTATACGTCGTTGACGCTTCTTGTATTGTTCCATATCGTTTTTCATTTTCTTTTTGTAACCAGGCTTTACTTTAGAAGGTTTACGGACAATTTTTTTAGCTTCAAGATCAAGCTCATTCAATTGTTTTTTACGCTTATTACGTTTATCTCTAGCTCCTAGTTCAACCCATTCGTTATTACGAAGATCCTGTTGTTTAAATGTAATTCCCATCTTTTCTAATTTTACTATTGCATCCTCATCTGATGGGTCATACAATGTAGCTGCAATCCCAGAATAACCAGCTCGCGCAGTCCTCCCTACTCGGTGAACATAAAAATCTAGATCAGAAGGTATTTCAAAATTAATGACGTGACTAACCCCTTCAATATCAATACCTCTAGCTGCTAAGTCTGTTGCTACAACATATTGAAAGTCTAAGTCCTTAATTTGCTTCATCATTTTTTTCCGATCACGTGGTGATAAGTCCCCGTGAAGTCTACCGACTTTTAAACCCTTTTTAATTAATGAGTCTGCAACTTCATCTGCCTTCACTTTAGTATTGGTAAAGACAATTGCTAAATATGGATTATACTTCAACAAGATATCATGTAAAATTTGAACTTTGTCCCGATGACGTGATGGGATCAAAATTTGCTCAACACTCGTAACAGTTACTTGATTAGGAGCTACATGCGAATATTTTGGGTTGTCCATATATTTACGCAAAAACTGCTTTAATTTTTCTGGTATTGTAGCAGAAAAAACTAATATCTGTAATTTTTCTGCCATCCTAGCTGCAATTTGATCTACTTCATTAATGAACCCCATATCAAGCATTAAATCTGCTTCATCGACGACTAATGAATTAGAAGTATATACATGCAGCGCCTGTTCCTTTATTAAATCCAGTATTCTTCCTGGTGTTCCTACAACGATGTGTGGTTGTACCTTTAGCTTTTCAAGCGTACGTTGTTTATCTGTCCCACCCACATAACATCGTGCCGTTATTTGTTCGCTTCCATCATAAAATTGTGTGACCTTTAATACTTCCTGATAAATTTGATTAGCTAATTCACGCGTCGGTGCTGTAATAACCGCTTGTACTTCTTGTTTTGCAGGGTCTATATTGTTAATAACCGGCAACAAGTAAGCATGTGTTTTACCTGTTCCTGTTTGTGATTGACCTATTACACTTTCACCTTTTAAAATCGAGGGAATCAAACGCTCTTGTATGTCAGTAGGTTTATAAAATTGCAAGCTATCAATCGCTTTGATTATAAAAGGCTCTAATCCAAATCGTTCAAATTGTGAGTTCATCGTATCTATACTCCTTATGAAACTATCCCAAATGAATTGTAAATCACTCTGGAATACTCAATATAATTTCTACTATCCAAAACATATCATCATTAGATTATAATGGATTTTATAAGAAAAGTGCAAGCTTGTCAGCAATTCACTTAAGCGATCGGGCTTTATTGAATACTGCTAATGCTTTTAGAAAGGCAAAGTTAAACCGCGTCACACTAGAATGTATAGCACCATATTTATTAAGTATAGGCTGTTTTCATACTAAAAAATAAAGGGCATTTTTTCTTCTACGACGACTGTTGAATAAAACAGCGTAGTTATTTTCAAAGTTTACGAATAGAGCCTACATTAAAATATAATTCCAGATGCTAAATGTAAACTATGTTAACAGTAATAGCGATACAAAAATCAACCTAAGACTCAATCAAGTACTTATTTTGTTGAAGTATAGAACGATTAGTTACACCTCAAAGACACTTAAAATAACAACAAAGTGTTATTCATGCAATCCTTTGAAAACCATATAAACACCTTCCTAATCAGTTTAACATTATTCCCTTTTCTGATAAAAGTTTTGTTTGGTTTAAGCACTACAATCTTATATCATCAAATTTCTATGCTATGTTTGCTTTTTACTATAGCTGTTTTCACAGTTTATTGTTTAATAAATAAACATAAATACAACTAGATCAGGGTATCTTTACTTTAGTAAAACAATTATTTTTGAGGTAAACGTTATTTTTATTTATTAGTTAAGATACTATAGTAAGAAATTTATTCGAAAAGTACCTTTACTAACACTAGAGCTGCTAGGATGGGGTTATATTCCTCAGTCATCACCGTTTAAGATGGAATTATCCACTTGTACAAAAAATAACCGTTAATAGGTAGAAAATGTCGATCTAAACATAAGTTTTTCAGAAAACAGGCTACAACCCCACAACATAACAACTTGATCCCACATAAAATAATCTATAATTACTAGCACAATGGACAAATGAAAGGAGAATGAAATTGAATCACCAAAACTCTCTTAACCAAATGCTTTCTAACAGTCAATGGTTCCAAAATCCATTTTCTTCAATCATGCATTCAAACAAAGGGTTAGATAATTATTTGTCAACGATGCTGCACTCACCAAATTCGTTAAAAGGCTTAATGAATCCAAAAGATTTCCAAAAATCATTAAGCAGTGTTCAACAATGGTTTAAAACTGCCGAATCGGTAGCCCCAACATTAAAGGAACTGTCCCCTATCGCAAATAAAATTCCTTCTATGTTTAATATGTTTAACGAACCATCAAACCAGACAAAAAATTCAACCCGTCCGAGAGACCTACCAAGAATAGCGAAATCTCCACCTGTTGATCGGAGTCGAGAATCAAAACCAAAGCTCTATATTTAGCTCATAACTTTAATTCTTATCTCCACTTCGCTATAATAAAGAGAAATAAGAAAAGCATAACAACTTTTTACCACCCACAGCTAAAGTGAGACATTTCATAGATGCTTGACAAGTCTATGAAGAAACTTTTCTTATTTTTTGTAAGCTCTTTTCGTAAATTTTATTACTTTTTACAAATTACTACATCATATGAGGGTTTTCTGCCATGTTTTATATAAGGGAATACGAAACCCTAGTTTTTTATGTGTTTGTTTCATCATACGAATAATATCAATCAATGCGAAAAAAGCTTATTTCATCCGATGAACAAATGATTGTTAGGCATTTACTAATATAGATAAAAAATTCTCATTTAGGGATAAATGGAGGAGATTCGAATGGAAGTAGTCAAAATTAATCCTAGAGGTTATTGTTATGGTGTTGTAGATGCCATGGTAATTGCTAGAAATGCAGCTCTAGATAAAACCTTACCAAGACCAATATACATTTTAGGAATGATTGTTCATAATAAACATGTAACTGATGCATTTGAAGAAGACGGGATCATCACTTTAGATGGAGAAAACAGACTTGATATTTTAAGCAAAGTAGATAATGGTACGGTTATCTTTACCGCTCATGGCGTTTCACCTGAAGTAGTAAAACTTGCAAAAGAAAAGGGGCTTGTGACAATTGATGCAACATGCCCAGACGTAACAATAACTCACGACTTAATAAGAGCTAAAGAAAGTGAAGGCTATGACATCATCTATATAGGGAAGAAAGGACATCCTGAACCCGAAGGAGCTATTGGTGTTGCTCCTCAAGCTGTTCACCTCGTAGCGAACGAAGAAGATGTGCAAAACCTTTCTTTAAATAACGAAAAAATTATTGTCACAAATCAAACGACGATGAGTCAATGGGATGTTGGCCATATTATGGAACAAGTAAAGGAAAAATACCCACAGGTAGAATTTCATAAAGAGATTTGTTTAGCTACACAGGTTCGACAAGAAGCAGTTGCAGATCAAGCAGGACAGGCAGATGTTACTATCGTTGTAGGTGATCCAAAGAGTAACAATTCTAATAGGTTAGCACAGGTTTCCATGGAAATAGCAGGAACAAAGGCTTACCGTGTCGCGGATGTGACTGACATAAATATCGATTGGATTAAAGATGCGAACAAAGTAGCAGTTACTGCAGGTGCATCGACACCAACACCTATAACTAAA
The DNA here is from genome assembly GCF_046557775.1 of Nanhaiella sioensis. Classification (NCBI taxonomy): domain Bacteria; kingdom Bacillati; phylum Bacillota; class Bacilli; order Caryophanales; family Bacillaceae; genus Nanhaiella; species Nanhaiella sioensis. The sequence goes on along the minus strand of NZ_JBKAEG010000001.1, from coordinate 3,416,560 downwards.
GAAGTTATTGCATTTTTAGAAAACTTTAATAGCTCAGATGAATCAACATGGACGAGAGAAAGAAAAGTGCCATTGCACAAAATATTACCTAAAGTAAAAACTTCCAAAAATTAAGAACGTTCATTTTAAATAACCGACAAAATACATTAATGGGACTAAATAAATTACTATTTAGTCCCATTTTATAGTTAGCCTTTTTAATGTAAACTCTGTACAATTCTTCATCCCTATGTATCATTATTATTGGATACTATACTTTTTTACATAAATGTAAAAGGGTCTGTATTTATTTCAGAAGCAATAATATTCACTTTAAAGTTTTTAGAGGCAACTTGCTTACGCATCATTTCTACAACACCCTTTTTCATCACTTTTTCGACGTTATGACCTGGATCCACAATATTTAACCCAGCCTGCATTGCATCATGGGCAACATGATAATATATATCACCAGATACATATACATCTGCACCTCTCATCTTTGCTTGGCTAATATATTTATTACCGTCTCCTCCCAAGACAGCAACTTTCTTAACCTTGTCTTGTAAATTACCCACTACTCTTAAACCTTCCACATCTAATTTGCTCTTTACAAAAGCTGCAAAACCTCCAAGTGTGAGCTCACTTTGTAAGTAACCTATCCTACCTAACCCTTTCATTTCTCCCTTATTATCAAGGGGATAAATGTCAAAGGCTACTTCTTCATAAGGGTGTGCCTTAAACATTGCAGATAGTACTTTTTTTTCTAGGTTTTCTGGGAAAACCGTTTCTATCCGCTGTTCTTTTACTGTTTCCAGTTTTCCAGCTGTTCCTATATAAGGGTTAGCATTTTCCTTAGGTAGAAATGTGCCTACACCTTCTGAACTGAAGGTACAGTGACTATAATTACCGATAAATCCAGCGCCGGCATTGCCGATTGCCTCTTTAATTTGATCAGCATGGGCCACTGGGACGGTTACAACTAATTTTTTTAAATTCAACTCAAAAGTAGGAACTAACAATTCTACTTTTGTAAGCTCAAGTGCTTTAGCTAATAAATCATTTACCCCACCTTGTGCAACATCTAAATTTGTGTGAGCAGCATAGATGGTAATATTATTTTTTATACATTTTTCGATAATCCTTCCATCAGGTCGATCGGTAACGATATTTTTTAATGGTCTAAAAATGAGTGGATGGTGAGCAATAATTAAATCAACACTATTTTCTATCGCTTCATCGATAACTGTTTCTAAAACATCTAATGCAACCATTACATGACGAATAGGCTTATTCAATGTCCCTATTTGAAGCCCAATTTTGTCACCCTCCATTGCAAGATGCTTAGGAGAAAACTGCTCAAATAATTGAATAACTTCAAATCCATTTGGTGTTTTCATGTTAAAGCCTCCGTTACTAATGTAATTTTTTGTTCAAGTTCCTTTTTCTTACTTAGATTATCGTAGGAGTGAGAAGCATGATCTAATTTTGCTAAAATCATTCGCCAATGCTTTAATTCATTTGTCCATTTTCGCTTGAATGAATCATTATTCTCCTTTACTAAAAATGGACCTACGAGTAGACCCTTTTCAATGTCCTCTTCATAAGGCTCATACGGTGCTCCTCTTTCAGCTACTAAAATTTCATATATTTTCTCATCTTCCTCTAAAATGTTTTCAGCAATTAACTCCCACCCATTTAAGATAAACCATTGTCTTACATGCTTTGCTCCCACATTAGGTTGTAGAATTAACCGCTTGACCCCAGAGAGCTTTTCTTTGCCTGTTTCTAGAATGTCACGGATAAGCAGTCCACCCATTCCTGCAATGGTTATACAATCGACTTCTCCTCGTTGGATTACGGACAAGCCATCACCTTTTCTTACATCTATCACATTATTTAAATGACAAGAGGTCACTTGGTCATTTGCAGATTGAAACGGTCCTTCAGTTATCTCTCCTGCAATTGCAAAAGTTATCTTTTTTTGTAAAAAAGCATAGCAAGGTAAATATGCGTGATCTGATCCAATATCAGCTAGCTTTGATCCCATTGGAATGTACTCTGCTACAGCTTCTAATCTTTTGGACAGCTTTAATTCGTTCATCTTTTCACCACTATCTTTATTTTGTATTCGATTATGAATGATCTAAATGAAAAAGTCCATTACCGAAGTATGGACTTTGCATCATGTATAAGGTTTAGCCTATTTTAATGTTGTTAGCCATTCAGCCATTGCATCCAATTGATCAGCTGGAACTAATCCTGGTGGCATTGTGCCTTTTCCGTTTGCTAAAATATCTTTAATTTGATCCAAATCTAACTTGTCACCAACACCTAGAAGCGCTGGACCAGCTACGCCTTCATAATTTCCTCCATGACAGCCAATACAGCTCCCATTATAAATTTCTTCTGGAGATTGTACGACTTCTTCTTGTGGTTCCTCTTCACCTAGTGCAATCTTTTCAGCGTCTCCTAAACCTTTGAAAGAAAGGAATAACATAAGACCAATACCTAAAACCGCGATTAGTGCATAAGGCACTAGTGGATTTCTGTTCATTTCATTTACCCCCTTATGTAAAAAATGAAGTCAAGTAGTAATTATATTTTACAAACAACTTCTATTTTACTTTAAAATAAATAGAAGGAAAAGTCCTAATTCAAAGTTCTTATACATTTTGAAATTTTATTACGAAAATATACACATATTATTGATTAAAACATAAGGGGTTATACGAGTTAACAACCAATTTGTCTTGCAATGACTAATCTTTGAATTTCTGAAGTGCCTTCACCAATTTCTAACAGCTTAGCATCTCTCATCAAACGTTCAACTTGATACTCTTTCATGTACCCGTAGCCACCATGAATTTGTACAGCTTGACTTGTAACTTCCATACATATTTCAGAAGCATATAGCTTACACATAGCGGCCTCTTTCGTAAATGATTTTTTATGGTCTTTCAGCCACGCGGCTTTGTATACCATATTTCTAGCAAGCTCAATCTTTAAGGCCATATCAGCAAGCTTAAATTGAATGGCCGACATTTTTGAGAGGGGTTTACCGAACTGAACTCTTTCATTTGCATATGCATGTGCCTTTTCAAATGCTGCTTGCGCAATTCCTACTGCCATAGCACCAATACCAATTCTTCCTCCATCTAGCGTGATTAAAAACTGTTTTAAGCCATTTCCTCTTGTTCCTAAAATGTTTTCTTTTGGAACCCTTACATTACTTAATACAAGTTCTGTAGTATTTGACGCATTTAACCCCATTTTTTCATAATTATCAATGATTGAAAAGCCTTCCACATTTGTTGGAACTATTATGGAGCTTATTTCTTTTTCATCCCCATTTCTACTTGTAACTGCAGTTAATGCTAAGAATTTAGCAAAGCTAGCATTAGTTATAAAACACTTATTACCGTTAATCACAAAATCTTCACCATCTTCTACCGCCTCAGTCATCGTTCCACCAGCATCAGATCCAGCATTTGGCTCAGTTAGCCCAAATGCCCCTAACGATTCACCATTACATATAGGAGCCAAGTACAGTTCCTTCTGTTCATCAGAACCAAATAAATTAATAGGTGCCCCACCTAAAGAAATATGTGCTGAATAGGTTATTCCTGTAGAGGCACATGCTTTACTTAATTCCTCAACTACGATTGCAAAACTAATTGTATCTGCACCTGCACCCCCATATTCTTCTGGAAATGGAAGACCCATTAATCCTAGCTTTGCCAATTTGTTAAATATCTCTCGAGGAAACATTTTATTTTTATCACGTTGAATTGCTTCTGGAGCAACTTCCTCCTGAGCGAATTCCTTTATGGTTTTTTGCAAAACTTGTTGTTCCATTGTTAAGTCAAAATTCATATATTTTCTCCTCTCAACAAAATGTATACGCTTACATTCCATTATAAGGTTAATTAATGAATTTTCTCAACATTTTAAAATATTTAAAAACTTATTTCTATAACCATTTGCAAAACACCTAACAATTCAGTACAATAAATTACAAGAAATGTTATAAAAAAAAATAGTTCACTCCAACTTTTTAGTTGAAGTAAACTATTGTGATGGAAAAATAATCGAAGACAAGATTATTCTAGAAAATCTTTTAGTCGCTTACTACGACTAGGATGTCTTAATTTACGCAGTGCTTTTGCTTCAATTTGTCGTATACGTTCACGTGTTACTCCAAAAACTTTGCCAACCTCTTCTAGAGTTCGCGTTCTACCGTCATCTAAACCAAATCGAAGGCGAAGTACATTTTCTTCACGGTCAGTTAACGTATCTAAGACATCTTCTAATTGTTCTTTCAATAATTCATACGCTGCATGTTCAGAAGGTGATGTAGCATCTTGGTCTTCAATAAAATCTCCTAGGTGCGAATCATCTTCTTCCCCAATCGGTGTTTCAAGTGATACGGGCTCTTGTGCAATTTTTTGAATTTCCCTAACTTTATCTGGTGTTAAGTCCATATCTTCAGCAATTTCTTCTGGAGTAGGTTCTCGACCTAAATCTTGTAATAATTGTCTTTGAACACGAATTAATTTATTTATCGTTTCGACCATATGAACAGGAATACGTATTGTTCTCGCTTGATCTGCAATAGCACGAGTAATTGCTTGACGAATCCACCAGGTTGCATACGTACTAAATTTATATCCTTTTTCATAGTCAAATTTTTCAACCGCTTTGATTAAACCCATGTTGCCTTCTTGAATCAAGTCAAGAAACAACATACCACGACCAACATAACGCTTAGCAATACTTACTACTAATCGTAGGTTTGCCTCAGCAAGACGACGTTTTGCTTCTTCATCACCTTGTTCAATGCGCTTTGCTAGTGATATTTCATCTTTAGCAGATAACAAATCAACACGGCCAATTTCTTTTAAATACATCCGAACTGGATCATTAATTTTTACTCCTGGAGGTACACTTAGGTCATTAAGGTCAAATTCTTCTTCTTTCGCTAGATCTTGGACGTTGGGGTCTTTATCTTCATCACCGTCACCAATTAATTCTACACCTTGTTCACCTAAAAATTCATAATATTCATCCATTTGGTCTGATTCAATTTCAAACCCTGACATACGTTCGGCGATCTCTTCATAAGTAAGTACCCCGCGTTTTTTCCCTACCTCTGTTAATTGTTCTTTTATTTGGTCAAGTGTTAATTCAGTATCAATATCTTTAGAACGAGCTGACTTTTCAGCCATCTGTCCCCCTCCTTCCAAGCTTTTCACGAGGAACTAGTTATACAATAAGTCCCTATTTAAGAGATCTTGATATTTGTATAATTTCGTTCGCAATGGTTGCAGCCTTCACAAAATCTTTTTGCTGTTCGGCATTTTGTTTTTCTAGCTCTTTTTCCTTTAGTTTCAAAAGTTTTGGATATGTTAATACATGGTTTATATAATCAGTAAGCTCTTGCTCTGATACATCATCATTAATAGCCAACATTGCAATTTCTGATACTGTTTTTTGAAGGTTTCCATCTTGGACATGTTGGATGAACGAGCTAACGTCAGCGTCATTTCCTTCCTCATAAAATGCATACAGATAAGTAATTATTGCCCTATGTTCCTCAATGTTAAAGTCGCCTTGTATTGTTTGTTGAACTTTAAATGCAATGTCCTTATTACGAAGCATATGTGCAATTAGGAAACGTTCTGCATTTTGATATGCAGGTAATAGTTTTGTCTGAGTATGGGGTCTAAATGATATTTTATTACTATTCCATGTATGATTATCCTTTTTACGATGTCCCTGTTTTTGAAGTTGGCTTAATTGTTGCTGCAATGCGTCTAATGATATAGAAAACTCACTAGATAGCTGCCTTATATAGTGGTCACGTTCAACCGCCTTATCTACAATGCTTATTTCCTTAAGTGCTTCATCTATATAACGCATGCGCTCCCCTTCATCTTGAAGGTTTTTGCCTCTTCTTAAATATTGCATTTTAAATGACATTAACGAAACACTTGCCCCTATTACATCGGTATTAAATTTTTCTGCACCATATTGTTGAATGTAGTCATCAGGGTCAAAGCCTTCAGGCATTTGCGCAATTTTCACAAAGCATCCTTCATCAGATAATAGCTTTGAAGCACGAAAGGATGCTTCGATTCCTGCATTATCAGAATCATAGCAAATGGTAATTGATTCAACATTTCTTCTTATTATCCTTGCTTGCTCATCAGTTAAAGATGTTCCCATCGTTGCAATTGAATGTTCAATGCCACACTTATTTGCAGCTATTACATCTCCAAATCCTTCAAAAAGAATAACATGCTGTTGCTTTCTAATGTGCAACCTTGATTGATGAAAGTTATACAATAGTTTTCTTTTGTTAAAGATAGAGCTTTCTGGACTATTTAAATACTTTGGTTTTTCATTTCCAAGCACCCTTCCAGAGAATGCTACTACACGTCCCTGATGATCATATATCGGAAACATAATACGGTTACGGAACCTGTCATAAAATGAACCATCCGCGTCCTTTTTAACAATTAATCCTGCTTTTTCTAATAGTATGGCGGAAAATCCTCTTTTCATCAGAAACTTTGAAATGAAATCCCAAGAATCCAGGGCATACCCAATCTCAAATTTTTCTATCATCTCTTTCGTAATGCCTCTATTAAGCAAATAATCCAAGGCGTCTTGGCCTTCTTTTGTATTGACAAGTAAATGATGATAGAATTTTTTCAATAAGTCATGCGCTTCAAGCATCTTAGAGCTCTCATTAGATTTTGCCACTTCAATAGGAGCAGTTGTGTATTTGCTTACATCAACATCTACCTTTGCTGCAAGGCGTTCTGCTGCCTCTACAAAAGAAAGGCCTTCAAGTTCCATTAAAAAAGAAAAAGCATTTCCTCCAGCTCCACATCCAAAACAATGGTAAATTTGCTTTTCTGGAGAGACCGAAAAAGAAGGCGATTTTTCTCCATGGAATGGGCAAAGTCCGAAATAGTTTCTCCCTTGCTTCTTCAATTGTACATATTCACTTATTAAATCAACGATGTCTGTTGAGTGATGTAATTGTTGGATAACTTCTTCGGGAATTCGATTTCCCATAACTAACATCTCCGTGTGATAAAGTTATTCTCTATTTATGATTTAATTCCTGCAAGTTTCGACAAAATTTTTTTAAAAGATTTGATAAAATAGTTACGATCATTTGATGAAAACGCTTTTGGACCTTTTGAATGGTGTCCAGCTCTCCGTTCTTTTGCTGAAATATACCGAAGCTGTAGCATTAAATCCATGTTGTTTTCATGATATATTTTTCCACGTGGAGATATGACAACGACACCTTTCGGTAGGAGAATACTCGCCAATCCATGATCTTGTGTAACGACAACATCATTTGCACATACTTTGTTCATGATATGTAAATCCACTGCCTCTTTAGCTGAATCAACAAAGATCCACTTAGCTCCAAGGTCAGTTTCTGAGACATGTGCATACGATGCGATAAAGGTTACATCTGCGACATAATCTTTTGCAACTTCAACAATTTCTGATTTTACTGGACAAGAATCAGCATCTACAAAGATCCTTACAACTTTTTTACTATATCTCTCTATTCTACATCACTCCGAGGATTCCTTCTTTTCATAGATACTCCTTATCATAAATACAAAAGTAACAAATTTGTTACTTTTCTTTGTCGAATTATTTTTAAGTTTACCCCTTGACAACTTACAATAAATAGTTTATTCGTAATAACCAAACTCTAAACCTTTTTTATCACAATTTTTTATTATAATATAAAGTTCAATGATTGGCTATACAAATAAAATAAATATAAATCAAGTTTAAGCATGAAAAAAATAACAACAAACTTTATTGCTACTTTAGTCTTTATTGTTGTTTTTATATTCAAAACTAAGCTCATATTCAATAACATATAGTGATATCATTTGTAAAACAAACAGTTAGCACCTAAAACTACGTGTAGTTAGTCTATATCATCGCTGTTTTCGTATTTATTATTGTTTTTCGTCCTTAAGGTTTACACGAATATACAACTAGAGGTAGTCGCTTCTGTTCTATAACGATCACAAACATATAAAAACACATGTTGCGATTCCATAAAAGTTTGCGAAAAGACGATTTATATAAATTCACCAACCCATTGGGCTGAATGCTGAATATACTAAAGCACATATCACTGAAAAGTGTATGCGCTAAATTGTACGATTATTATAGATGTTTAAAATTGTATTTGCTGTTTCCTCTACCGCTTTATTCGTTACATCAATAACATCACAACCAATCTTGGTAATAATATTATCGAAATAACTTAACTCTTCATTTATTCTATCTATATTTGCGTATATCGCTTTATCATTCAGCCCTAGAGACTTCAAACGCTCTTTTCTTATATAGTTTAATTTTTCAGAGCTTATTTTTAACCCAAAGCATTTATTAGCAGGTACTTGAAATAGTTCGTCAGGAGGGTCAACTTCTGGTACGATTGGTACATTTGCCACCTTTAGACGTTTATGAGCTAAATATTGTGATAATGGAGTTTTGGAAGTGCGTGACACACCAACTAAGACAATGTCAGCTCTTAAAATCCCTCGAGGGTCCCTTCCATCATCATACTTTACAGCAAACTCAATAGCCTCAACTTTCTTAAAGTACTCGTCATCTAACTTTCTAACCATACCTGGTTCTTGGCGAGGTTTCGTATCATAAGCAATTTGCATTTTATCTATAAGTGGACCAATAATATCATAAATTACAACACCTTCACGCGCTGCTTCTTCAATCAAAAACGTACGCATTTCTGGAATGACTAACGTATAAGCAATAATTGCATTATTCATTTTTGCTAGTGAAACTACTTCGGTAAGTGTAGAAGTATCCTCTACATATGGCACTCGCTTAATTTCAATGTTCGTGTTGCTAAACTGACATATTGCCGCTTTTACAACAAGTTCTGCTGTTTCTCCTACAGAATCAGATACTACGTATATTTGTGGGTTATTCATCCTATTCCCCCATTTCAGTATATTAATAGACTTACAAATTGTTTATATTAATTCATCTTCCTCTATTGCTACAAGTACCTTTGTCATATTTGTTTTCGTAATTCTACCGATTACTTCATATCCTTTGTCTGTTTCTTTTATGACTGGTAATGCATCAATTTGTTTTTCAATTAATATTCTAGCAACATCAATCATTAAGTCATCTCTTTTACACATCGTTATATTCGGCATTCTTGTCATAATAATATTAACAGGAATTGTTGTCAACTCTTGTTTACCGATACTAGCTCTAAGTAAATCTTTCCTTGATAAAACCCCAACGAGTGAAGTGTTATCATCTACTACGAACAGTGTACCAACATCTTCTAAAAACATTGTACAAATAGCATCATATACCGACACACCTTCATTAACTACAACAGGAATTGATTGGTAATCTTTAACTAAGATTTTCTTTATTTTATCGCTCAACAGTTGTGAACCAGTCTTTCCTGTATAAAAATAGCCAACACGGGGTCTTGCTTCTAAGTAGCCTGCCATTGTTAATATAGCTAAGTCAGGCCGTAAAGTCGCTCTTGTTAAATTTAATTGGTCTGCAATATGTTCACCGGTGATAGGTCCATTGTCCTTAACAATTCGTAGTATTTGCTCCTGTCGTTTACTTAATTCGATTGTAATCACCACCTTTAATTTTAGCCATTGTGATATATACTCCTATGTAGTTTGTTACTACAAGATATTATATACTAAGTTGGTAGCTTTGAAAAAACCTACTGTATGTTTTAATACAATAGGCTGATGTTAAATACATTATAGTTTATTTTTCAAGTTGTCTAATTGATTTAAAAATCTTTTTGATTTTAACGCTAACCCTGAGTATTCATCATAATATGCAGCTATGATTGTCTTTAATTGTTGCTTTGTTTCAGTTTTAACAGAAATCCTGCCTAATCTACTTAGATCATAATAGTAAAAAAGTCGTAATAATCTTACTGTAGCCTGCGATATCTTCAAATGATGAGCATCTTTTCCATAACACCTATGACAGATTAAACCACCTTCTTTTATAGAAAAAGCAAACTGTCCTTCACTATTATGGCAAATGGCACAATGATCTAACACCGGATGTAACCCTAATACTTGTAAAATTTTCATTTCATAAATGAAGGTTAATATTTCTAAATCTTCTCCCTCATTCATATAGTTGAGTGTTTGATAAAGTAATTCGAATAAAAAAGGGTTTGCTTTTAGGTCTTCCGTACTTTTATCGGTCAGCTCTACAATATATGACGCGTATGCAGTACGAAATATGTCTTCACGAATAGCTCGTAATGATGAGCTCGCTTCTCCTTGTTGAAGGTTGCCTAGTCCACTCCCTTTTTGTATTAAGAAATGGCCATAAGTAAATAGTTGAGTAATTGAGGCTAGACGACTATTAGGCTTCTTTGCTCCTCTAGCCATTACTCCAATTTTACCTGCTTCCCTAGTAAATAGAGTAACAATTTTGTTTGTTTCACCATATTCATTTGTTCGGATAACAATTCCTTCATACTTTTGTAACAAGTTTTGTCCACCACCAAAAAATCAGGCAGATCACGACATTGGAAAATCTAGTTTTGCTAGGTCATTCTCTTTGTCTTCGGGTCCTCCATCGTTTTCCTTCTCTAATTCCTTAAAAAGAAGGTACGTATCAATGTTACCTGTTCGACTAAATATATTCCAGGTAAAATCTAACATAAGAATCCCACCTTTCTGATGATACACGCTAGCATATAACTTCCAATCCCTATGTTTAGGGTGAGCACTCCTGCCAATATCATGTTACACAAATTTTGTTAAAAGGTGTTTCTTAAACGTCTACCCTTATATTTTATGGGAAAAAGTCCAGGATGACAACTTGTCCAAATCGATATCATTAATAATCTTCTTCATTAAAACCAAAGTCTCGAATATGTGTCAATTTGTTGCGCCAATCTTTTTGAACTTTAACCCAGAGTTCTAAAAACACTTTCGTTCCTAATAATGTTTCAATGTCATGTCGTGCCCTTTTTCCAATTTCTTTTAGCATCTTTCCTTGCTTTCCAATAACTATCCCTTTTTGAGAGCTTCTTTCCACTATTATCGTTGCACTAATATAAATGGCATTATTATTCTCTCTTCGTTTAATACCGTCTATTACCACTGCAATAGAATGCGGAATCTCTTCTCTTGTTAGATGTAGTGCCTTTTCTCTAATTAACTCAGCAATAATAAATCTTTCAGGATGATCAGTTACCTGATCTTCCGGATAATACTGAGGCCCTTCAGGTAAATATTTTTTTATTTGGTCTATCAGCGTTTCGACATTACTGCCTTGTAACGCAGAAATCGGAACAATTTCTTTAAACGCATATTTCGTTTCATATTGCTTAATTAACGGCAACAAGTCATCAGGATGGATTTCATCTATTTTGTTTACAACAAGGAAGACTGGCGTATTCACCGCTTGTAATCTTTCAATAATATATTCATCACCACGGCCAATTCCTTCAACAGCATTTACCATAAATAGGACGATATCAACTTCTCTTAAAGTATCCTGCGCTACCTTCATCATGAAATCGCCAAGCTTGTGTTTCGGTTTATGTATTCCTGGTGTATCAATAAAAATAATTTGACTGTGGTCTTCCGTATAAACCCCTTGGATTTTATTTCGTGTCGTCTGAGGTTTATCACTCATAATTGCTATCTTTTGACCAATTACATGATTTAAAAAAGTTGATTTTCCAACATTCGGCCTACCAATGATTGATACAAAGCCTGAATGATATTTTGTAGTATTCATCAAAATCCTCCAAGATGTCGTAAAATAGTAAGAAACATACAAAACGATAGCCCTTGAGTGCATCAAATGTGACTGAAGGGGAATGCACAAAGCGCCTTGTTTATCCCCGATAAGCACTGGAGTCATTTCATTTGAAGGCGCATTTGGCCTTCTAGTGCAATGACGAAGTGACTCGAGGGGATACGCTGGTGCTAGACAATCCGAAATGCAGAAGCGCCTTGTTTATCCCTGATAAGCACTGGAGTCATTTCATTTGAAGGCGCTTTTGGCCTTCTAGTGCAATGACGAAGTGACTCGAGGGGATAGGCGCTGGTGCTAGACAATTCGAAATGCAGAAGCGCCTCGATTATAAAAACAATATAAGTTTTGGCAGAAAAATAAGTATTCCAATCATAACGGAAATAATCGCAAAAAGCAAAACTGCTCCAGCTGAAATATCCTTGGCAAGTTTAGCTAATGGATGGTAATCATTTGTAATTAAGTCAACTGTTCTTTCAATAGCTGTATTTATCATTTCCAGACTCAACATTATGCCTATTGTAATGATGATTGCCACCCATTCTATTGGAGAAAGTCCAACAAATAGTCCTAAAAATAACACAACAATGGCGATATTAATATGAATTTTAAAATTTCTTTCCTTACTAGCTACATGTTTAATTCCATTTATCGCAAACAACAAACTGTTTCTAAATTTATTATTATTTCTATCTCGATAGCCCATATTGTTCAAGTAATTCCTTTTGTTTAGTAAACATAATTACTTCTTCTTCTTCGGTCTCGTGATCATAGCCAAGCAAATGCAATAATCCGTGAACTGATAAAAAAGCGAGCTCCCTCTCAAATGAATGTCCATATTCTTCTGCCTGTTCTTCTGCTTTGGTTGTAGAAATGATAATATCTCCTAGCACTACAGGAAGCTCTATCCCTGTAATTTCGATTTCATCCTCCCCCATTTCTTCCATAGCAAATGAAATAACGTCAGTCGGTTGATCTTTATTTCTATACTCTCGATTAATTTCTTGTATGCGCTCATTGCTAACAAATGTAATTGATATTTCTGCACCGTCATCAATATTTTCTCTTTTTGCTACAAATTGTAAGATGTCTTCCACCAAGTTTTGATGTCCATCTCTCACATTTTTTGTTTCGTCAATAAAATCGATAATTAAACTCATGCCTCTTTCACCTTCTGTCTCGTTGCTTCTGGATATTCAATTCTTGAGTGGAATATCCCTTTTAAAGTTTCACATAGAGATGATGAAACAACATCAAGCTCTTTCAAAGTTAAATCGCAATTGTTCAGCTGCCCATCTTGTAATCGATCTGCAATGATATTCTTAATGAGCTTTTGAATTTCTGCTGAACTAGGATTTGTTAGCGAGCGTACTGCTGCTTCTACACTATCTGCAATTCCTATAATGGCAGCTTCCTTCGTTTGTGGTTTTGGCCCTGGATAGCGAAACTCTTCTTCTGATATAGGAATTTCAGATTGCTGTTGAGCTTTATGATAAAAATACTTTATTAATGATGTTCCATGATGCTGTGCTGCTATATCCACAATTTCAGTTGGCAACTTGTGTTTCCTTAACATTTCTGCCCCTTCTGTTGCATGTGCAATGATTATATTTTTACTTAGCTGCGGGGCAATATTGTTATGAGGATTTTCGATATTCATTTGATTTTCAATAAAAAATTGAGGCCTCTTCGTCTTTCCTATGTCATGGTAATATGAACCGACTCTTGCTAATAAACCATTGGCACCAATGGCTTCACATGCAGCTTCAGATAGATTTGCAACCATTACGCTATGATGATATGTCCCTGGAGTCTCCACTAGTATTTTCCTTAACAAAGGATGGTTTGGATTTGACAGTTCTATAAGTTTTATCGTCGAAAGTATGCCAAAACCTGCTTCTAAAAATGGCATAATCCCGATTGTGAGAACAGCTGCTGAGAGACCTGAAAATATCGCCATTGCTACGTAAATTCCTATTTCCAATAAAGAATATTGTCCGTTTTTCAGTAACATGATTGATGTAATTACAATAATATTAATTACCGAAATGAATAGACCAGATTGAAGAATTTTTGCACGACGGTTAATTCGATCTAAGAAAAACACACCTACTAAGCCACTACATAAAAAGTAAACACCAATCGAAAAGTTAAAAGAACCAATAACTCCTTCGTTAAACATAATACTACCGCACACAGCAAATATCGTACTAGTTAATACCGCTAAGCGATCATTTATGAACACCTTGATTAACAAAGGGCCTACAGCAATTGGAGTTAAATACCCAATATCTGACCATCCAAACTGATGCAGTAAACTAGTTCCTTTCATCAACAAAATCGTTATAGTGAATATGATTGTATATAACAATAAGTCCACATTCTTATTTGACCTTTTACTTTCATCTCTAGAGAAATGGTATGCAACTGCTGCTAACATCAAACCTATCATTAAGCCAAGTCCTATAAAAGGCTGAAAAGAACGTTTATTTTGTACTAAATCAATTACTTCGAGCTTTCTAATGATATCTTGAGTTATCAGCTCTCCTTCCTCTACAATAATTTGACCTTGAATAATCATCACGGGCTCCACAGCGTTCCTTGCCTGTTCCCGTTTTTCCTCGGTAGCTTCTACATCATAAATCATGTTAGGAATAATGACGAATTTCACTAACTTAGATATCGTATTCCTTAACGAAGATTTAACATTGAGGTACTGTAATTCATTCTCTGCTTGTCTTTTTGCACTTTCTATTTCATTAGTACGGAGTTCTTCACTCATAATATTTTGGACTACTGTAATAGCTTTCTCTTGAGCACTTGTTAATTGCTCAGGTGTAGCTTGAAATAGAACTTCGATCTCCTGATCTGTGAATAGATTAACTATATCTTCTGGCATCTTTGTTTTGAGTAACTCTATTTTTTCTTCATCAGTCGGTTCTAAGCGTTGTGCCTCTAATTCAGCTTCTTCATTTTCTATGCCTTCTTCGTTTTCAATAACCGCTCTTATATTTGCATATTTTTCGTTCAATTCTCCATTGACTTCATCAATCCAAGAAAAAAAGTCAGAAATTACATCTACGCTATTTTCTTCATATTCTTTCTTTTGTAAGAATACATCCTGTACCTCTCCAGCAGCTTCCTTTCTTTTTCGCTCAGTCATTTCTTTATCTTCTATCGTTTTTGGGGAGTATATCGTTTGTTCTGCATCATTGTGTAATTGGATATTGTACTTCTTTGGCTCTACGTTACTATATAAAGCAAAAAATATAACCGCTGCTATAACAACATAAAAACCGATATGAACAAACTTATATTCTTTTAGCAATGTTAAAAGTTTTTTCATATATTCGATTAGTTTCATGAATTTTGCTCCCCTCCTTTGTTAGAAAAGCTGCTTTTGCCGCAATGTTATTTTTCATACTAGGCTCTTTTCGTAAACTCTGTTGCTATCGTTCCTGAACTAGAATATAAAGAAGACGTTTCAATATACAGTCATCGTTTTACAAACGAAATGATGACACGATATCTAGTTGTATCCGTGATTATGTTTCTGCACGAAAAACAAATAATCTATGCGAAAACAGCCTTATCCTTAGGCTAAAACACGATACAACTAGCGTACCTTAGCTTCTTATCCTTAACTAAGCGATGAAAACCTCTTAGAACCTCGTATGGCTGTTGTATGTCTTTAAAAGAGCAACAATGTTACCGAACAATAACCGTAACAAACATTAGCATAGAATATATATAGGAAATTGACCCATACAATCATTTGCAAGGGTCATAAGCTTTATAAATTGGCTTTGTCATATGCTGTAATAATTCTACTCACTAAAGGGTGTCGTACTACATCTGATTGTTCTAGAAAAACAAAAGAAACGCCTTTAATGTTCTCCAAAATTTCCTTTGCAATAGCCAACCCTGAAGTTACTCCTTTAGGTAAATCTACTTGAGAAATATCTCCAGTAATCACCATTTTTGAATCGAAGCCTAATCTAGTTAAGAACATTTTCATTTGTGCAGGTGTTGTATTTTGAGCTTCATCCAATATAATAAATGCATCGTCTAATGTTCTACCTCTCATATACGCTAATGGGGCGATTTCAATAATCCCTCGCTCAATTAATCTAACGGTATGTTCAACTCCTAAAACATCATGGAGGGCATCATACAATGGACGTAAATATGGATCTACCTTCTCTTGTAAATCTCCAGGTAAAAATCCAAGATTCTCCCCTGCTTCTACAGCAGGTCGAGTAAGAATGATTCTTTTGACATGTCCATTTTTTAATGCGTTCACTGCCATTATTACTGCTAAATACGTTTTCCCTGTCCCTGCTGGTCCAATACCAAACACCATATCATTATTCTTAATTGATGAGATATAGTGACGCTGTCCGAGAGTTTTCACGCGAATTGATTTGCCTTTTACTGTTACAGCAATTTCCTCTTTAAAAAGTTCATCAAAATATTCTAGCGTGCCTTTTTTACTTAGTTGGATGGCATATAAAACATCTCGTTCACCAATTTGAATACCCTTTCTAATTAGCTTCAATAACTGTGTTAGTATCTCATCAGCTTGCTGTACATTCTCATTGTCACCAGATACACTTACTGTTTCACCACGGGTTACAATCGTTACTTGTAGTTCTTCTTCAATACGCTTTAAGTTAGTATCATGAATACCAAATAATGAAATGGCTTCATTTGCGTTTTTTACCTGTTGTTTTATCGTTACTAACGCTTCTGACATTATTTAATCTCCTTGAATGATTGGCTTCTCAATTGCGATATTCTCTATTACTGTGTAAATAATTTCTACCTTTAATTTACCATTCTCATTCGTTTCGTGCAAAACTTTTTCTTCTTTTATAGTTGCATCTTCGTCAAGTTTAGTTTGCAATTCTGTTCGTGCAGATTCAATTGCCAGTTCTTTTGCTTGCTTCACTGAATAGACTCTTTCAACTGTCTCTGTTTCCCTTATCACATTTTTCATATATGATACTGGCAGCTTCCAATTTAATAAATGAAGATCTTTTATTGTTTCGTATGTTTCATAATTCCTATAGTCATTTTTTGCAAATCCCCAAAATGGAAGAGTTATACCCCCAAATGATAATAGATGCTTTGACTTTGAATTACCAGTAAGTACATGTATTGTTTGGGATAGTGGTGTTTTCACTGTTGCCCGATACCATGTTTCACCATATACCTTTCCACGTGCAGCGACTATTTGAGTATTATCTTCTTTTCCAATCATTCCACTTACTAGTAATTCTCCTTTATTGACATGTTGATTGATTTCAACAATAGCCTGACCTTCTTCTACAAACATCTCAGTAATTACTGATTCTTTTTTTGCTACTAAGTGTTGAGGTCCAATTTGTTCTGGTTCTTCTGGTTCTTCCTTCTCAACTACTTGAAAATGATATGTAGTTCCCCTTAGTTCTACACCAATCCAAGTAATTGAATCAATATTGTTCGTTAACTGCTGTTGAATAACATCGACATCTTCAAGGAGAAATTGTAATTTCCCTTTTTTAACACCCATTTCATCTAAATGTTGATATATTTGATGCTCAGTTTGAGGTTGTGCACCATCAATTTCAATCTGCCAGACGATATTCGATAACAGAATCATAATGACAAAAAAAAGTAATACCCCAAGTAAAAAACCACTATTCGTAAGTACTTTTTTCATTAGGAAAGGTAGTCCAACTTTTTGGATAAAAAAAAGCTTACAGTCAAATGTTCTTACAACTCTTCTTACCTTACTAACATCTTTCAGTAACATAAAAAAAGTAACTGATTCTGTTCCCTGTCTCTTAACATTCCATATATTTATATCATTTTGAATACATTGATTTATAAATCGTTCAATACCTTTACCTTTAGCATTTACCTGAATAACACCAGTCATAAAGTTCAACCACTGATTTTTCATTTCTTCCCCCTTAATTAGTCATTAATATATGTAACTTGTTCGATTTTCCCTTCCAATAAGAGCTCCTCTGGTTGAATCATTTTGATCACAAAGGACTCCCCTTTTATGAGCAGTTGACCTTGCTTTAACAATAATCGCAGTTCATCATCAGAAAATGAAAGCAATCCCCGGTGGTTTTCAATATATATGTGTAATTGCCCAATCATTGTTATGCGGGGAAGGTCCATCGTCACATCTGCGGGTAGTTCTAATTTATTTGTAAGCCAATTTCTCATTTGGTGCCGCAATTTCTTCATAATAAAAGAACCCCCTTTCAACTCATGTTTATGAGTTAAAAGGGGGTTCTATCACTATAATTTCTTATCTAGATTGACCCATTTTCGACTGTGAACGGTGTGAGATTGGCTGATATGGTTTTTTTCCTCGTGGAGCTCCAAGAATTTCGCTAAAAATAACTCCTTGGACAACACTCTTTTTCGTTATAGACAGCTTATTTTCCTTCTGCACCTGTTTAGAGCTTTTCTTCTGCATTGGTTCAGTTTTTTCTATTGATTGATTGTTCCGTTCCCTAACAACTTCTTTTAATTGATGATATAAATCTACTTTTGACTCAACAACTTCATTTTCGTGTTCCACAGTACTTGTTTGAGGAATATGCATGTCTTCCACTTCATTAAAAATTACAGGCTTTTCTTCATTTGTTGTTGAAGTTCTTCTTGAATTAGAAGCCCCTGATGAAAAACCTTTAAATATTCTAGAAAACACACCAAACAAAATCACTAATAAAACTATATTTGATATGAAGAAATCTATAATTTGCTCCATTAGGAGTCACCCCCATCATGAATGCTACGATTGTTCATCTTCATCTTGATCGTCAGTAAGCTTTCCTATAGAGTCTCTCATATTTGTATCAGCATCTATATTTTTCAGGCTCATGTAATCCATGACTCCTAGCTTACCTGTCCGTAATGCATCTGCCATAGCGAGAGGAACCTCGGCTTCGGCTTCAACAACTTTAGCTTGCATTTCTTGAACACGAGCCGTCATCTCTTGCTCCTTGGCAACAGCCATAGCTCTTCGTTCTTCCGCCTTAGCTTGGGCAATATTTTTATCTGCTTCAGCTTGGTCTATTTGCAACTCAGCCCCAATATTTTTACCGATATCAATATCGGCAATATCAATCGACAAGATTTCAAATGCCGTTCCTGAATCTAGACCTTTCGCTAACACTGTTTGAGAAATTAAATCTGGGTTTTCTAAAACTTTTTTATGATTACCTGAAGAACCAATTGTACTTACAATCCCTTCACCTACACGGGCTATAACTGTATCTTCTCCAGCACCACCGACTAAGCGATCAATGTTTGCACGCACTGTAATACGTGCTTTCGCTTTTACCTCTATTCCATCCATTGCAACACCCGCAATAAATGGTGTTTCAATTACTTTAGGGTTAACACTCATTTGAACTGCTTCTAATACGTCACGACCAGCTAAATCTATCGCAGCACAACGTTCAAATGACAGCTCTATATTCGCACGCTGTGCGGCAATAAGAGCGTTCACAACTCTATCTACGTTACCTCCTGCTAAATAGTGGCTCTCCAATTGATTTGTACTAACATTTAAGCCAGCTTTTACTGCTTTAATTAACGGATTGATGACCCTTGACGGAATAACTCGACGTAACCTCATTCCGATTAAAGTGAAAATACTTACTCTTACACCTGCAGCTAGAGCAGATATCCAGAGCATAATTGGAACAAACGTAAATAATACGGCTAAAACAATTATGACAAGTGCTACAGCTAACAATACTAAAATAGTTCCAGTGTCAAATTGCATAAACATATTCCTCCTTGATATATTATAGTTCTTATTACTTTCTACAACATTTTATAATTGCATTCTATACTATTTCTCTAACTACAATACGAGCTCCTTCTGTTTTAATCACTTTAATTTTTTTATTATTATCGATATAACCACCTTCAGTGACAACATCTAGGCGTTCATTATCGATCACAACAGTTCCAGATGGACGAAGTGCAGTAGTTGTATAACCTTCTTTTCCAATCAAATCATTTCTATTCTTATTCGTTATATAGCCTTCTTCACTATTTGTAGAATCCCTTAGAATTATTCTGTTAAATATACGTATTTTTTTGCCAAACACTTTAAATAATAGAATTGAGGCTAATATTGTAACAAAAATAGCAATTAGTAACGATACCGCCATGTGACCGACATCGTCTGTCGCTAAAAATAAGCTAGTAAGAATTGACCCAAAGCCAATCATCCCTAATATTCCCCCCGGGACAAAAAATTCTAAAATAATGAGCACAACGCCAGCAAAAAAGAAGATAATAGCTTCCATTCCTGCAAGGCCTGCTACAAAATGGCCGTAGAAGAACAATAATAGACTCGACGCCCCCATTAAGCCTGGCACACCAAATCCTGGTGAGTATAACTCAACCAATAAGCCTATGCTGCCAATTGATAATAAAATGGGTACAACAACCGGGTTTGTAATAAATCTCGCGATATTTTCTGCCAAACTCACTTTTGTTTCCACAATCTCTGGATTGTCAAAACCGAGTAATTGCGTTAGCTCTGAGCGATTATTTACGATACCTTCAGCATACTTCACTTCATAGGCTTGATCAGCTGTTAAAGTTAACAGCTTTCCTTTCTCTGCATTATACTCTGGAAGATCAACCTCTTTATCAGCCATAGCGATCGCGTATATAGGGTCACGACCGTTCAAAGCCGCAGCTCCTTCCATCGATGTATTCCATGATGATTGAGCCTTTTCGTCTGCTGCATTACCATCACTTGTTATGACCGCTGCAGCCCCCATAGAGGCAGTTGGTCTCATATAAATTTCATCTGCATTTAATGCAATATATGCACCTGCTGATAGAGCATGAATATTAATATATGCCACAATCGGAACATCTGTAGAGCTAATTCGCTTTCCAATTTCTCCAGCAGCAGCCACCGCTCCACCAGGGGTATTTATTTCTAATATGATTAAATCTGCTCCAGCTTCCTCTGCTTCAGAAATTGAACGATCAATGAACGCATATAAACCTTTCTCTACAGTGTCTTCCAAAGGAATCACATAGACCAGTTCCCCACTAGTGGAGCCTTTCATAGGGATAAAAGATAGTATAACTGCTGTAAATAACATCATAACAAAGAATTGTAAACGTATTCTTCTCATTTTATAGACCCTCCTTTCTAATTTTAGAAATTGCCTATGTATCCTTATACGTTTACAATTTAAAAAAGTTTCAGTAACAGAAAAGAATTTAAAAAACAGCACCTATCATTGGGTGCTGTTTTATTAAGAAAGAAATTGTTGTACAACTTTATTCACGAGAGAACCATCGGCCTTACCTTTGACCTTTGGCATCAACGCTCCCATTACTTTACCCATGTCAGCTTTGGAAGAAGCATTCACTGCAGCAATGGTTTCTTTCACTATTTCTTTAATTTCATCTTCTGAAAGTTGCTTTGGCATATAAATTTCTAATAATGAAATTTCATCTTTCAGTTTATCTACCAGGTCTGAACGACCAGCTTTTTCAAATTCTTGGAGGGAGTCTTTACGTTGTTTTAATTCGCGAGAAAGTACAGTTAACTCCTCGTCTTCAGATAGTTGGCTACTGCCTATTTTAATGGCTTCATTTTGAAGTGAAGACTTAACCATCCTAATGACGGAAAGTTTTTCTTTTTCTTTATTTTTCATCGCTTGCTTCATATCAGTATTTAAACGTTCAAGAAGACCCATAACTACACCCTCTTTTAGAATTTACGCTTTCTAGCGGCTTCAGACTTCTTCTTACGTTTTACGCTTGGCTTTTCATAGAATTCACGCTTTCTAGCTTCCTGTAACGTACCTGTTTTAGAAACCGAACGTTTGAAACGACGAAGAGCATCTTCAAGCGATTCGTTTTTACGAACGACAGTTTTTGACATTCTATTTCCCTCCCTCCGAAAACAACCACTCACAATCTAAACAACATGTAATTAAACATGTACTTTGCAATTATAGTATAATCGGTATTAAAGGTCAACCAAAATTGGTGTCATGTAATGTTACCCTTGTCCATACAATGTGATAGGAGAGGTGATTTACATGGCAATGGCAAAAATCATTTCATTATTTGCTGTTTATTTATCAATATTTCTATTTGGAATGACCGTGATGCGGATAGGTTTATTTAATATTTCACACGAAAAGATGAAACATGTTATCAAAAGACTTACAATAAATCCGTTTAGCGGTTTTCTAGTCGGGATTGTTGTTACTGCATTATTGCAAAGTAGTTCTGCAGTTATGATTATAACAATCGGCTTAGTAGCAACAGGCTACATAAATTTTAAACAGTCTATTGGAATAATCCTAGGAACAAATATCGGAACAACATTTACTACAGAATTCATAACCATTGATTTAGAAGCAGCAATTTTGCCACTCATTATCATAGGATTTTTGTTTTTATTTACAAACAATATTAAGCTTTTTAGTACAGGAGCCATCGCATTTGGATTAGGCTGCTTATTCGTCGCAATGAATGGCTTTGAGCAATTAGCAGAACCCCTATCGCTCATACCTTCTGTGCACTCTTTTTTAGAGATTACAAATAAGAGTGGTATTTTTGGCGTAGGTTTAGGAACGTTTTTGACAGCAATTATACAATCTAGTACTGCTACAACAGGAATTGTTATGGGCTTTATGAATGAAAATGTCTTAAGTTTACAGGCCGGAATCGCCATTATTTTAGGGTCAAATATCGGAACATGCATAACTGCATTCTTAGCTAGTATCGGTGCTAGTCATGAGGCAAAATTAACTGCGTATGCACATATTTGGTTAAATGTATTAGGTGTAGCCATTTTCTACCCTTTTATAAAAAGCCTAGGTACAATAGCTGAACTCCTCACCACTATTCCTGATGTTCAGTTAGCTCATGTTAGCGTTATTTTTAATGTTATTTGCTCTCTTATCGCCCTGCCACTTACTGGCTTAATTGCTTCATTTATTATTCGAATCCATAGCACAAAAAAAATAGCTTAACTAAAGTTTACTTTTATTGTAGTTTGTTACCATCATATGGCATAGATATAACTGAATACGCAATCAAGCTACATAATGAGCAAAATCGTGCACACTTGAACAGCGTCATCAAAGGTTAAGTTAATGACCATAAAGTCATATTATGATGACGCTGTGTTAGCCCATTAAAAAAGCTCCATTCACATTGTTTGTTGTTTTTCGTAGGCTGCAACGATAGTTTCTTGGCATCTTTGCTGTTTTTAAAATGCTGATTAATTAATTCACAACATTAATGAGAGAATGGGCCTAAACAAAAAAAGTCCAGCGTAATCTGGACTTTTAAGACGAAAGCTTAATATTGTTAATAACATTGTCATCTTCAATTACTTTAACGAATTGGCCTTCATTATAAGGATAACCGGCTTTTGTAATTTTTACTTTGACTATTTTGCCAATCATTTCATCATTTGCAGGCAAAATGACTTTTAAATAATTATCTGTATAGCCCACATATAATTCACCACTAGGATCATCCTTTAACCGCTCTTCAGGAATAACCTCAAGTACTTCTCCTTCAAAATCAGAAGCATACTCTTTTGCCAATTGATCTGATAATGCTATTAATTGATGGACTCTGTCATTTTTTATTTGTTCGTTTACTTGGTCTTCCATACGAGCTGCTGGTGTTCCAGTTCGCTTAGAATATGGAAACACATGAAGTTCTGAGAAACGATGTTCTTTAACAAAATTATATGTCTCCATAAATTCTTCAGATGTTTCTCCTGGGAATCCTACAATCACATCTGATGTAATTGCAAGACCTGGAAGGGCTTCTTTAAGTTTTGTCAACCTTTCCCCAAAATGCTCCATCGTATATTTTCTACGCATACGTTTTAAGACAGTATCAGAACCTGATTGTAATGGAACGTGCAGGTGACGAACTATTTTATCTGATTTATTTAGAACATCTATCACTTCATCCGTAATTTGGCTTGCTTCAATCGACGATATACGAATACGCTTTAAGCCTATTACTTGTTCATCAAGCTCACGTAAAAGCATTGCCAAATTATAATCTTTCATATCTTCGCCATACCCACCCGTATGAATACCTGTTAATACAATCTCTTTATATCCAGCATCAACGAGCTGCTGTGCCTGTTTAATTACTTCCTGTGGATCTCGTGAACGCATGAGTCCACGTGCCCAAGGAATGATACAAAATGTACAAAAATTATTGCAACCTTCTTGTATTTTTAAAGATGCTCTAGTCCGATCTGTAAATGTTGGAACTTCGAGCTCTTCATAAGTACGGGCTTTCATAATGTTTCCAACACCATTAATCGGTTGACGTTCCGCTTGATATTGCTCAATATAATCCAGCATTTTTATACGATCCTGTGTCCCGACAACAATATCGACTCCAGGAATAGCCATTACTTCTGCTGGAGAGGTTTGCGCATAACAACCCGTTACACAAATGACCGCATCTGGATTTCTTCTAACAGCACGACGAATCACCTGTCTGCTTTTTTTATCACCTGTATTTGTTACAGTACAAGTATTTATTACATAAACATCAGCAGTTTGATCGTATTCAATACGTTCATAGCCTGCTTCTTTAAATAATTGCCAAATAGCTTCTGTTTCATAATGGTTAACTTTACAACCAAGAGTGTGAAACGCAACTGAAGGCATCTTCATCACCTCGATAGTTCAAAATGATAAGAAACAGCAGATAATAAATATATCGGCGCTGTTTCTGTCCGTAAAATTCTTGGACCTAGGCCACAAGATTTAAAACCGTGGGAACGTAATTCTTCTACTTCTTTTTCTGAAAGTCCACCTTCTGGACCAAATACTACTAACAGAGATTGATTAGCGACCATTTTGCTTAAGGTAGCAGCAAGTACCGATTGTTCTCCTATTTTTGCTTCTTCCTCATATGCAATCAGCTTGTAATCATAATTAGCACTATTTTCAAGTAACTTCTTAAAGGTCATTGGGTGGTATATATCTGGAATTTTATTTCGATGAGACTGCTCCGCCGCTTCTTTAGCAATTTTCTGCCAGCGTTTAATTTTTTTTAAGCCTTTTTGTTCATCCCATTTCACGATTGAACGAGCAGCATTAAAAGGGATAAACGAATTGGCACCTAATTCAGTTCCCTTTTGAATCACTAATTCAAGCTTATCCCCTTTAGGCAACCCACTCGCTATTGTTACTTTAATAGGTAGTTCATTTGAGCTCTCTACCCATTCTACAATATTTGTTAATACTTCTTCATTGGTAATTTCCACTATTTCACAACACGCAGTCCTTTGTCCGACTATTACGTATATACTATCTCCTACGTTCATCCTCATCACACGGGTAATATGATGGTGATCATCATTAGTTATTATTATTTGGTCATTTTGCTCGTATTTTTTGTCATCTATGAAATAGCGCTGCATATTGAACACCTTCTATCCACAAAAGGGTAGTAAATTACTATTACAGGGGCTTTTTGACAATCATAGCAACCCAGTCTTCCATCGTGATTGTTTCTTCAATAACAAACCCAGTATTTTGCAATGTCTCTTTCACCAAGGCTTTTTTTGTATTAATAATACCTGACGTAATGAACATGCCACCTGGTTTTAAAAGGCGATAGGCATCTTTAACAAACCTAAGTATAATTTCAGCTAATATGTTTGCAACAATGATGTCTACTTTGGTTTCAATTCCATCTAATAAGTTATTTTGCTCAACTATGACATTATCACTTACTTTATTCAATTTCGTGTTGATTCTTGCACTTGCAACTGCTACTTCATCTAAATCATAAGCCAACACTTTGTCAGCACCTAGTAAAGCTGCTGCTATACTTAGTACTCCAGAACCTGTACCTACATCAAGTATTTTGTCATCTTGCTTTACTGTTCGCTCAAGTGCTTGAATACACATGACAGTTGTTGGATGTGTCCCGGTCCCAAATGCCATGCCAGGATCAAGCTCAATAATTAGCTCATCACTGCTCACTGGCGTATACGTTTCCCAAGTTGGTACAATCGTGAACTTCTCAGAAATTTTAACAGGATTATAATACTTTTTCCAAGCAGTTGCCCACTCTTCTTCATTTACTTCACTAATTGTAATTCTGTTACTTCCTATATCAATATCATATATTAATAACGTATTAATAGCTTCTTTAATTTCCTCTACTGTTTCCCCTAAAAAGCTGTTAACAGGTAAATATGCTTTAATGACTACGCCCTCTTCAGGATAATCATTAGGGTTGAGTTGGTAGATTTCACCGTATGCAGTTTCTCTTTCCTTTGTTAAATCGTGTAGATCTTCTATAACTACACCACCTGCACCTGCTTCATGTAAAATGTTAGAAATAGGTTCGACAGCTTCCTGTGTCGTATGAATAGAAATTTCAGACCATTTCATATCTACCAACTCCATTAATAATTATTTAGATTCTTCGTAATCTTCGATGTTAATTGTTACTTTTTAGTTGAGTACTTACTCTTTATAGGAACGTTAATTAAGTAAGTTATATTATCATAACAAAAGATTCATTTACAATCATGAAATGAATCAATAATTCCATTGTTGAATACCTTTTGATGATATTTAGTTCCCTTAAATCATACCCTTGATAGATAATATAACAGTTATAATAAAAGTCTAGGTCATATTTACAGCTTGTAAACATATTAATCAGGTGAGGTAAAAACCCACCTGATTAATATGTTTAATTTGAATCGTGGGTTAATCCCCCTTAAAAGCTCTCTTAACTTTTGCAAAAAAGCTGTCATCATGTTCGTCAGGAGCTTCCTGATTCCCCAGCTCATTAAACTCTCTTAACAATTGTTTTTGTTTTTCAGTAAGCTTTGTTGGTGTAATAACTCTAACTTGAATATGCTGATCACCTTGACCATACCCACGAACATTTGGTACACCTTTACCACGAAGACGGAACTTTGTTCCTGTTTGAGTACCTGCTGGTATTTTTAGCTTAACTTTTCCGTGAAGAGTAGGAACTTCAATTTCGTCACCCAGAGTACTCTGAGCAAATGTAAGCGGCATTTCACAATAAATATCGTCACCTTCACGCTCAAAAAATTCATGTGGTTTCACATGAAAGACAATATAGAGATCACCCGCTGGTCCACCGTTTATACCGGCTTCCCCTTGACCTGTTACACGTAGTTGCTGACCATCATCAATTCCAGATGGAATTTTCACGTGTATTTTTTTTCTTTTCTTTACTTTTCCAGCTCCATTACAAGTTGAGCATTTTTGGGTCACTTTTTTCCCTGTACCTTCACAATGATGACAAACACGTCTATTAACTATACGGCCAAACGGTGTATTTTGTTCAACACTTAGCTGACCACTACCATTACAATGTTTACACGTTTCAGGTTTCGTTCCTGGTTTTGCTCCCGAACCATGGCATGTTTTACATTCTTCTTCTCTTGGAATTTCAATGTCAGTATCTTTACCAAAAACTGCTTCTTCGAATTTTAATGTCATTGTATATTGAAGGTCTGCCCCTTGTTGGGGAGCATTTGGATCACGACGGCGTCCTCCGCCACCAAAGAATGTACTAAAAATATCTTCAAAACCACCGAAACCACCAAAGTCACCACCACCACCAAATCCTTGATTTGGATCTGTATGACCAAACTGATCATAATGGGCACGCTTTTGATCATCACTCAAAGTTTCATATGCTTCTTTTACTTCTTTAAATTTATCTGCAGCGTCTGGTTCTTTATTAATGTCAGGGTGATATTTTTTGGAAAGTTTGCGGTAGGCTTTCTTAATTTCATCTTGTGAAGCACTTTTACTAATCCCTAGCACCTCATAGTAATCTCTTTTACTCATTTAAAAATCCACTCCCGGTTCATTCACATAAAGATAATTCTATCATCTATCATAAGAAAAGCGCAAGCGCTTGTTTATCACCGACAAGACTAATGTCATTTCAGTTGAAGGAGCTTTTTACCTTCTAGTGAAATGGCGAAGTGACCTCAATGGGATAGGCGCTGGAGCTAGACAATTAGAAATGCATAAGCGCCTTGCTCATCCCCGATAAGCACAAGCGCCATTTTCCATTCAACTGATCATAATGGGAATTAAATATAGTTTCGGCTTCCTTATAAAAAAGTCAAAGTCATATTATGACTGACTTTGACTTTGTGAAGCTTATTTATCGTCTTTTACTTCTTCAAATTCCGCATCTACTACATCGTCACCTTTAGGACCTTCATTGTTACCAGCTTCAGCACCTTGTTGAGCTTGAGCTTGTTGAGCTGCTTCCTCGTAAAGTTTCATTGATAGCTGTTGAACAATTTCTTGAAGAGCATCTTTCTTAGCACGGATTTCTTCTAGCTCATTACTTTCTATAGCTGCTTTCAGAGCATCCTTCGCTTCGTTTACGTTGTTCACTTCAGCTTCATCAACTTTTCCTTCTAGGTCTTTCAAAGTCTTTTCAGCAGTAAATACTAGCTGATCCGCTTCATTACGAAGTTCAACTTCTTCTTTTCGTTGTTTATCTGATTCAGCATTGTCTTCCGCTTCTTTAACCATGCGTTCAATTTCATCATCAGATAGCCCTGTTGAAGATTTAATCGTAATCGTTTGTTCTTTATTAGTTCCTAAATCTTTTGCACGCACATTAACGATTCCATTTTTATCGATATCAAATGATACTTCAATTTGTGGTACACCACGTGGTGCTGGTGGAATATCTGTTAATTGGAAGCGACCTAATGTTTTGTTATCTGCTGCCATAGGTCTTTCTCCTTGTAGCACGTGAATATCAACTGCTGGTTGATTATCTGCTGCAGTTGAGAAAACTTGTGACTTACTAGTTGGAATTGTAGTATTACGATCGATTAATTTTGTAAATACTCCACCCATCGTTTCAATCCCTAAAGATAACGGTGTAACATCCAATAATACTACGTCTTTAACATCTCCTGTTAAAACACCGCCTTGAATAGCCGCACCAGAAGCAACTACTTCATCAGGGTTAACACCTTTATGAGGCTCTTGTCCTACAGCTTTTTTAAGAGCTTCTTGAACAGCAGGAATACGAGTAGATCCCCCAACTAAGATAACTTTATCTATTTCACTTGCAGATAGACCTGCATCAGACATCGCTTGACGAGTAGGTCCCATTGTACGTTCAACGAGATCTGCGGATAACTCATCAAATTTCGCACGCGTTAAGCTTACCTCTAAATGTAACGGTCCTGCTTCACCAGCAGTAATAAACGGTAATGAAATTTGAGTTTGTGTAACACCTGATAAATCTTTCTTAGCTTTTTCAGCTGCGTCTTTTAAACGCTGTAAAGCCATGTTGTCTTTTGAAAGGTCGATACCATTTTCTTTTTTAAATTCAGCAACTAAATGGTCAATAACTACTTGGTCGAAGTCATCTCCACCTAGACGGTTATCACCTGCTGTAGATCTAACTTCAAATACACCATCACCTAGCTCTAAAATAGATACGTCAAATGTACCCCCACCAAGGTCATAGACGAGGATAGTTTGGTCTTCCTCCATTTTATCTAATCCATAAGCAAGAGCTGCTGCTGTAGGCTCGTTAATAATACGTTCTACTTCTAAACCAGCAATTTTACCAGCATCTTTTGTTGCCTGACGTTCGGCATCGTTGAAATATGCAGGAACAGTAATAACAGCTTTAGTAACAGGCTCTCCTAAATACTCTTCTGCATAAGATTTTAAATGCTGTAAAATTATAGACGATACTTCTTGTGGTGTATACTTTTTACCCTCTACTTCTACCGTGTAATCTGTTCCCATATGACGTTTAATCGAAATGATTGTATTTGGGTTTGTAATTGCCTGACGTTTAGCAACTTCACCAACTTGTCTTTCACCATTTTTAAATGAAACAACTGACGGAGTCGTGCGATTACCTTCTGGATTAGGAATTACCTTTGCTTCTCCACCTTCCATCACAGCAACACATGAGTTAGTCGTCCCTAAATCAATTCCAATAATTTTACTCATTTTCTTCGTTACCTCCTAAAAATTATAAATATGTAATAAATCTTTATTTGCTACCCATTCACTTTTACCATCGATGGTCGAACAACTCGGTCTTTAAGTTTATAACCCTTTTGCAGCTCTTCTACAACAGTATTTGGGTCATGCTCAGCATCTTCTACTTGCATGACAGCTTGATGTAGATGCGGATCAAATGACTCTCCAGCAGCTTCAATTACTTCTACACCTTCTTTTTGTAGTGCATCGAATAGCTGACGGTAAACCATTTCCATACCTTGTAGTATAGATTTTGTTTTATCATCATCTGCTTCTACTTGGAGTGCTCTTTCAAAATTATCTAATACTGGTAAAATATCAGACACTAAATTAAAGGCTCTATATTTTTCAGCTGCTTCACGATCAAGACGTGTGCGGCGACGGAAATTATCAAAATCAGCTTGTATCCTAAACGTGCGATTTTCTGCTTCATCAAGTTTTTTCTCTAAATCATTAATTCTTGGGTTTACACTTGATTCCTCGCTCGTTTCTTCAGGATTCTCATCTGATTGATTGTCATTATTTTGAAGATCAACTTTATTTTCTTCAACTTGGTCAACATTTTCACTTTCATTTATACCCTTATCTTCAGTTACATTACTATCATTAACCAATGATTTCACCTCCCTTAAAATAAAACAAACCTCACCTAAAACTAATTAAAAGTTGGAATACAGGTCTTATTTTCTATGAAGTGGTCATACGAAATGGATGGGATCATACTCCCATCCTTATTCAATATTTCCACTGTTAATTATTTTGATACAGCTTAGTCAATACCTTTGATAAGTCAGTAGAAAGTAATGATAACAAGCTAATCACACGTGAATATTCCATCCTTGTTGGGCCTAAAATAGCTATAGATCCAAGCTGTTCGCTACCAATGGAGTACGTTGCTGTTATCAAGCTACAATTTTCCATCGCAGACAGCTTATTCTCTTTGCCAATTTTTATGCTTAATCCAACATTGTTAGGCCTAATCAAGTCATAAAATTCTTTTTCTTGATCAATCATCGTAAGTAGCGTACGAACTTTATGAATATCGTGAAACTCTGGTTGACTTAGCATATTTGTCTTACCGCTAAAGTAAACCTCATTTTCTTTCTTTAAAGATAGTGAATTCAAGATTTCATTTAATAATCTGTCATAGCTATCCACTTCAGTACGTAATAAGTTCGATACTTCCATGACGATTCTATCATGTAACTCGATTAATGGTACACCAACTAATCTCTCGTTTAACAAATTAACCATTTTTTCAATATCACTAGGGTCGATAGAACTTGTAAATGATATCGTGCGATTTTCTACATGACCTGTGTCTGTAATGATAATAGCGACAGCAGTCTCACTATTGATCGGAACGATTTGAATACGTTTTAATTTATGTTCAAAGACCTTTGGCCCTAAAGCAATCGCTGTATAATTTGTCATTTCTGACAAAATTTGAGATGATTTTTTAATGATTTTTTCCAATTCATAAATATGGTCTGTAAAAATCGATTTCACATTCCCTACGTCTTCCTTGGTTAACAATTGAGGTGACAGTAAATTATCTACATAATAACGGTAGCCCTTTTCAGATGGAACTCGTCCTGATGAACTGTGTGTTTTTTCAATAAAACCTAACTCTTCAAGATCAGCCATTTCATTTCTAATTGTCGCTGAACTATACATGATTTCATCTTTTTTCGACAACGTTCTAGAGCCAACTGGTTGGGCAGATTGAATAAAATCATCAACGATAACTTGCAAAATTAATAACTGACGGTCTGTTAGCATCTGTACTCACCTCTGTTAGCAACTGTCATCACCTCTGTTAGCACTCTGTCTACCCGAGTGCTAAATCTAATAATAAATTACCAAAACAAATGCGAGATGTCAATCATTTAGAATACTTATATAAATGCTTGAAACACTTCATTACCTAATAACATGCCTCTATGAGTTAATCTAATATAATGTTCATCTTCTTCTAACAAGCCTTTTCGTTGTTGCTCAATAATTTGACTATGGAACCTATCATGAATATCTTCATTAAATTTATTGAAAAAGGCTCCTTTTGACACCCCTTTTATTTTACGCAACCCGAGAAACATTTCTTCTTCCATTTTTTCCTGTTGCGTTACTTCATGACTCTCTGTCACTCCTTGTCCATGTCTAGCCACTTCTGTGATATATTTATTTAGTGGGCCTGCATTGGTTATTCTTTTCCCATCAATATAACTATGAGCACCAGCACCAAATCCATAATATTCCTCATTATTCCAATATGTTAGGTTATGCACACTCTCCATACCAGGCTTAGCAAAATTACTAATTTCATATTGGTTATATCCATGTTTTTTCATTTGTTCTATGACATGCTCAAACATTGTAACTTCCTCTTCTTGAGATGGAAGGTGTAATTTCCCTTTTTTTTGCAAGTTAAAGAAAACAGTTTTTGGTTCAACAATTAAGGAATATGCCGAAAAGTGGTCTACATTTAGAGAGAATGCCTCTTGTAAAGTCTCTTCCACTTGAGAAATTGTTTGTCCTGGTAAACTATACATTAAATCAAGGTTAACGTTGTTAAATCCTATCTCTTTAGCCCAATCTACTGACTTAAAGATATCTTCTTTGCGATGGGCTCGCCCGATCTGTTGTAAAATCTTATTATCAAATGACTGCACTCCAAAGCTGATTCTATTTACGCCAGCATCGTATAACAATTTTATCTTTTCCTTTGTTAATGTTTCACCAGGGTTCGCTTCAAACGTATATTCTAACTTATCATTCACTGGATTAATATATCGCTTAATACTTTCAAGTAACCTTTCAAGTTGTTTAATATTTATGGCTGTCGGTGTCCCTCCGCCAACAAATATCGAACGAATATCATTTGAAGGGTAGCGCTCTAGAGTTTGTTGTATCTCTTCTTCTAAAGAATTTAAATACTCATTTACTGGCTGCCCCTTTAAAAAAACTTTATTAAAATCGCAATAATGACATATATGCTCACAAAAGGGTATATGAATATACACTCCAGATGCCACTTCATCACTACCTTTTCCTTTTTAAGTTCAGCTTAATAATTCG
The DNA here is from genome assembly GCF_046557775.1 of Nanhaiella sioensis. Classification (NCBI taxonomy): domain Bacteria; kingdom Bacillati; phylum Bacillota; class Bacilli; order Caryophanales; family Bacillaceae; genus Nanhaiella; species Nanhaiella sioensis. The sequence goes on along the minus strand of NZ_JBKAEG010000001.1, from coordinate 3,383,561 downwards.
TAAGCTGTCATACCACTCTGTCTGTTAAATTTATCTATTCCTAACTTCAACTTGAGTATATAGAAAAGCCGCAGAATTTTCTGCGGCAAGTAATATTATAAAGTACATTTACCTATGTGTTCAAATGGGTTGTAGATTTGTTATTTTTCTTCATCCATCTTTAACACTGCCATAAATGCTTCTTGCGGAACTTCGACAGATCCAACTGACTTCATCCGTTTTTTTCCTTCTTTTTGCTTTTCAAGAAGCTTCCGCTTACGGGATATATCCCCACCGTAACATTTTGCCAATACGTTTTTCCGCATAGCTTTAATAGTGGAACGAGCAACTACTTTAGTACCAATTGTAGCTTGAACAGGTACTTCAAACTGTTGTCTTGGTATTAATTCCTTCAGTTTTTCAACGATAATCTTCCCACGTTCATATGCAGAATCACGGTGAACAATAAATGATAATGCGTCTACTTGCTCTCCGTTTAATAAAATGTCCATTTTTACAAGCTTTGAAGCTTTGTAACCGATGAGCTCATAATCAAACGAAGCATAGCCCTTCGTGTTTGATTTTAACTGATCGAAGAAATCGTACACAATTTCTGACAATGGAATTTCATAAATTATACTAACTCGATTTTCATCTAAATACTGCATATCGATGAAGATACCGCGCTTATTTTGGCATAGATCCATGACAGCACCTACAAAATCATTAGGAACCATGATCGTTGCCTTAACATATGGTTCTTCTACTCGTTCAATACTTTGTGGATCTGGCATATTGGATGGATTATCAACTCGCACCTCGATACCATCTGTTAAATAAACTTGATAAATTACACTCGGTGCTGTTGTAATTAAATCAATCCCAAATTCTCGTTCAATTCTCTCTTGGATGATTTCCATATGCAATAGACCGAGAAATCCACAGCGGAATCCAAATCCAAGTGCTTGAGAAGTTTCTGGTTCAAATTGCAATGCCGAATCATTAAGCTCCAATTTCTCTAATGCCTCACGAAGATCATTATATCTGGCGGTATCTATTGGGTATAATCCACAAAACACCATTGGATTCAAGCGTCGATAACCTGGAAGCGGTTCTACTGCACTGTTTTTGGCATCAGTAATTGTATCACCTACACGGGTGTCACCAACATTTTTAATAGATGCTGTTAAAAAGCCTACGTCACCAACACTCAGTTCGTCCTGTAAAACGGCTTTAGGTGAGAATACTCCTACTTCGTTAACTTCAAACTCTTTTCCAGTTGCCATCATTCTTATTTTTTGACCAGGCTTTACTGTTCCTTCAACGACTCGAATATATGCAATAACTCCTCGATAGGAATCGTATAAAGAATCAAAAATGAGAGCCTTAAGCGGTGCTTCTGGATCTCCAGTTGGTGCTGGGACAGTTTGAACAACTTGTTCAAGTATATCTTCAATACCAATACCAGCTTTAGCAGAAGCTAAAACTGCATCAGAAGCATCCAAGCCGATAACATCTTCTATTTCTTGTCTTACTTTTTCAGGGTCGGCACTCGGTAGATCTATTTTATTTATTACAGGTAGTATCTCTAAGTCATTATCCAGTGCTAAATATACATTTGCCAATGTTTGAGCTTCAATACCTTGAGCTGCATCAACTACTAATACTGCACCTTCACATGCAGCTAAGCTTCTAGAGACTTCATAAGTAAAATCAACATGCCCTGGTGTATCAATCAAATGAAAAATATATTCTTCCCCGTCTTGGGCATTATATTTCAATTGAACGGCGTTTAATTTAATTGTAATTCCACGCTCTCGTTCAAGATCCATTGAATCTAACAATTGATCTTTCATCTCACGTTGGGCTAAAGCACCCGTCTTCTCCAATATACGATCTGCTAATGTTGATTTTCCATGATCAATATGCGCTATTATAGAAAAGTTCCGTATTTTTGATTGCCTATTTACTCTTTCTTTCTTGTTCATTTTAATTCACTCCTACCATTATCGGCACAACATACACTAGCATTGATTATATCAATTGCCAAACATACATTCAACAGGAAAAGCACAAGCAGCTTGTTTATCCCCGACAAGCACTGGAACTATTGCATATGAAAGCGTACTTTGCCTTCAGATGCAATAGTGAAGTGACCTCGAGGGGATAGGTGCTGAAGCTAGACATCAGGAAAAGCAGAATGCGACTGTTTATCGGCGACAAGCATAAGGCGAAACGGCTGGAAGGTCGCTTTATAACCTTCTGGACGGATTGACTTATGACCTCGAGCCGATGGCGCCTGGAGCTAGACTACAGGAAAAGCGGAAGCGCATCGTTCATTCCCGACAAGCACTGGAGTAAAATCACATGAAGGCGGTGTTTGCCTTCGGGTGATTTGGCGAAGTGACCTCGAGGGAATATGCGCTGGAGCTAGACTACGAAAAGCGCAAGGCGACTGTTTATCGGCGACAAGCATAAGGCTAAACGGCTGGAAGGTTGCTTTTTAACCTTCTGGACGGATTGACTTATGACCTCGAGCCTATGGCGCCTGGAGCTAGACTACAGCAAAAGCACAAGCAGCTTGTTTATCCCCGACAAGCACTGGAACTATTGCATATGAAGGCGTACTTTGCCTTCAGATGAAATAGTGAAGTGACCTCGAGGGAATATGCGCTGGAGCTAGACTACAGGAAAAGCGCAAGGCGACTGTTTATCGGCGACAAGCATAAGGCTAAACCGCTGGAAGGTTGCTTTTTAACCTTCTGGACGGATTGACTTATGACCTCGAGCCGATGGCGACTGGAGCTAGACTACAGGAAAAGCACAAGCAGCTTGTTTATCCCCGACAAGCACTGGAACTATTGCATATGAAGGCGTACTTTGCCTTCAGATGAAATAGTGAAGTGACCTCGAGGGGATAGGTGCTGAAGCTAGACATCAGGAAAAGCAAAAGCGCATCGTTCATTCCCGACAAGCACTGGAGTAAAATCACATGAAGGCGTTGTTTGCCTTCGTGTGATTTGGCGAAGTGACCTCAAGGGGATAAGGAAAGATCGGAAGGTACTTATTAATTCGCCACAAAGAAAAAACCATTCTTAATGTGAGATGGTTTAGTAATTGTACTTGACATGAAAAGCACGGTTACCGTGATTTACCTTCCATAATTTTCGCAAAGAGAGTATCAATCATTTGTAATATTTTCTGAAATGTATTACTTACCGCTTCCGCAATTGTTTTCCCCATTGATGAAAATAGATTAAAGGCTTTGATTTCAGCTAATTGCTGTTGTTTTTGTTTCAAATCATGACTCGTTGCTTCCAAACCTAGAACACTTGCCTCAAATTCCCCATTAGAGGTTTCTACAATTTCTAATGCACCTCGAAATGAAGGATCATCATACCCTTTCATCTCAATAATCCCACTATTGGCCTTCTGCATTCCTATCAAAACACCAAAAAGAAGGACCGTACATAAAAGAAAGCACTTCATCATGAATTTCCACATGATACTCACCCTCACAGACTTATTACGGAAGCACCGCTAAGCTCATATATAATAATCTAACTTCACCAGGATTAATGGTCTCACACTTAAGAACGTAAAACACTAATAAGGCTGTTTCCTCATCGATTTATCATGACATAAATACGTACATAACTAGAGTACGCGGCATCTTTTTTTCTTTACAACGCTAACTAACAATGTAAAACCACTTTTTTATTACTAATTTGATGACAATAGCAATAAAGTTTACAAAGAAATTTCTTTCATGAGAACGATGATTTAATGAACAATTAGATTGCATAAATTACTGTGCAGTTGTATCTGATTCGGTAGATACTTTCTCAGCTTGCCAATAATACTCACTGAAAACATCAGCAATAGCTGCTGCAGTACGGTTCAATTCCTCAAAGGTGTTGTCCACGCCGCCAAATTCTATAAGCATAACATTGTCCGATAGGTCCTGATTATACATGCCATTTTGTCCTTCTCCACTCCATTCAAATACCCCTCTACTTAGACCAGGATATTTTTGCTGTAACAATTGATGTAGGTCATCAGCGAGCTTAAGGTTACGTTCATAACGAGCATTATTTCCTCCAATAACAAAAGCGGTCTTAGCATATGATTTCCCATTAATCACATGTGTTGTTTGTTCTTTCCTATTAGCATCACGATGTATATCTATAAAATACTGCAAATCACGGTTATTTGTCATTGCACTTTGCACTAAAGGTTTGGATTGGTCATATGCCTGAAAGAACTTCAACTTGTTAGCGATTAATTGCCCCATTATGTCTGTCTGATCTAGCTGAACGCCTATCCCTCTTTTTTCCAACTCAGATGCAAGACGCTCACCAACTAAGGTAACATTAACTTCGGAATGATAAGCTTTATCCGGATCAGTTACCCCTTCAAGATGAGGCAAGTACGATTCACGACTATGTGTATGATAAATATAGACAACGTCTTTGCCGTTTGTTGTTAATACTGGGGGAGTTACTTTTTCAGTTCCTTCAGTTCCACCTTCCATTTCTTCCATATTTTGAACAGAAGCATCTCTTTCTGCTAATAATACCTCTATCGGAGGCGCTGATTCATAAGGTAAATTTGTATAATTAGTTCCATCACCAGCGACAATTATTTTACTGTCATACAATGCATAACCAGGTAATTCACTACCAAGCAAGCTCCGTGGGTCATCAAGGTTAATGCTCGTTGCCATTTCAAAAAGTAGAGAAGGGAAATTTGTTTCTGGTTTAGTTGATAAAATTTGAGAAAAATAATGATTTTCAAGTGATAATAAGTAAAGTAATGATTCACTAGTAAGGCTAGTTGTTAAATCGTTGATGGAAGATGACGAAATACGATATTTTGGCTTTAGCGATGTCAGTATTGCAGTAACCGAAAATATCATCATGCAGCCTAACATCATGATGATTATTGTTTTTTTTATATTAGATCCCTTTATTGTCATAACCATTCCTTGACCTCGCTCAAATCTCATGGGCATATCCCTCCAAAGCTTGTCTACTTAATCAGTATGAACAAACCTTGAGAAATAGAACCTTCCCCACCTTGAAGTGCATGTTTAAAGCTCAGTTTCTTTCGTACCATAGAACTTCCTCAATGTGTATACGCTCCTGCATTATCCTGATCAACCTGATCATGTAAAGCAGCATTTAAGCCTGATGCAATAACATTTGCCATATCTTCAATAAATACATCTACTTCTTTCGGAGTGACCATTAAGTTATGCCCTAGTGGTGATAGCACCTCATGAATTAATTTTCGCTTCTCATCTTCGTCTAGAGTACCAACCATCCCCATAAACGTTTGTCGATGCGTATCTTCCGGTAAATCTTCTTCTGTCAGCTTTCGTCTTTCCCCAAACGTCATTCCCGCAGGTGCGAGTGAACGAGATGGACGGCTTCCCTCTTTCATTTCTCTGCCAAAGTGTTTCAATATAAAGTCAACGGTGTCACTAGTAATTGAAACTGCATCAACAACTGTTGGGATACCAATTGCTATAACAGGAATGCCCAACGTTTCAATACTCAGTTCTTTACGCTTATTACCCACACCAGACCCAGGGTGAATGCCTGTATCAGAGATTTGAATTGTAGCATTTACACGTTCAATTGACCTTGCAGCTAATGCATCAATTGCAATAACAAAATCTGGTTGTGACTTTTCGATAACCCCATGAATAATATTACTCGTTTCTATCCCAGTTAAACCCATTACACCTGGCGCGATGGCACTTACTGATCTAAAGCCACCCTGGATACTTTCAGGTTGCAGCTTAAATAGATGTCTAGTTATTAACAAGTTTTCTACTGCTATAGGTCCTAACGCATCAGGAGTAACATTCCAGTTTCCTAAGCCAACGACTAAGCAACTAGCGTCTTTTTGAATGTTTAACTGCTGTAAAAAATTACTGAATTCATTAGCGAAAACTTCTTCAACATGCTGTTGTAACTCAGTATCCTGTTGTCTGATCCCTTCTGCTTGAAGAGTGACATAACATCCAGCTTTTTTTCCTACCGCCTTAGCACCGTCATTATTTATATCAACTTTCGTAACCTTTACACCGCCGATATCATTCTCTTTTACTACCACTCCATTGATTGATGATTGTTCCTTTGTCGCTTCTTCCCTCGCATTGCTTTCTAATGCCATTTCATGAGCTTCTATTGCTAAATCGGTTCGCACAGAATACTTACTTACGTCTAATTGAGACAAAAAGAATGCACCCCTTTTTTTCAAATCGATTTATAATCTAGTTTTACCACCAGTCAATAGAAACATTCATTGTCGAATAAGTATTGCATTATTAGTCCTCGTTTGATAGAATATCATGTGTTCTAATGTAAGTGATATGTCGAGTTTACATCATCTCGATTGTTATTTTTGGGAGGTGAAATACATGCCAAATATTAAATCAGCTATTAAACGTGTAAAAACAGGCGATAAGCGTCGTGCTCATAATGCTACACTTAAATCTGCAATGCGCTCTGCTGTTAAAAACTTTGAAGTACTTGTTGACAACAAAGACGTTGAAAATGCGCAAGCTGCATTTGTATTAGCTTCTAAAAAGCTAGATAAAGCTGCAAGCAATGGGATTATCCATAAAAATGTTGCATCCCGTCAAAAGTCTCGCTTAGCAAAAAAATTAAACAGCATTACTGCTTAATAACATGCGATCCTTTTAAAGGGTCGTTTTCTTTTATAAAGGCTCTTTGCTCAAGGTTAATAAATAGCCATTTATAATACTTTGAATGCTAGTTTAAGCATAGGGGTGCAGTCCCCATAAAAAACAAGCTTGACCATCTTATACACGATGTCAAGCTTGTTTTTCGTAAACTTTGTTGCTAGCTGCACTAAACATGATTGGGAAGTATGTTTTATAAGATTTTTTAGCCTTTATATCAGAAAAGATGCCACGAGTGATGCTGTATTTGTGTTTATTTCCTAGAAAAACAGCCATCGTTAAAAATACTCTATGAATGTATGTTATGTAGAATCAGCTGTAAATGCGTTTAATGTATTTGCTCTTGTAATGACATAATAAATAGTTCTAAAATCAATTGTTTATCTACATTACCAACTTTCATATTGTAGTCTGCTTCTGCTAGTTGACCGATAATTCCTTTTAATTCTTGATCCCCAAAGAGCTTAGCCTGTCCAGCAGCAAGCTTTACGCGATATGGATGAACTTTTATAATAGATGAAATTTTTTGTTGGTTATAGCCTTGCCTAGCTAATTCTTTCACTTGATATATTAAGCGAAACTGGTTTGATACTAAAGACAATATTTTTATCGGTTCTTCCTTTTGCTCGATTAAATCAAATAAAATTTGCATTGCTTCAGCTGGTTTTCTCTGAACAATAAAATCTATTAGTGTAAATATATTTTGTTCAAGTGTTCTAGCTACAAGTAATGTTACTGTTTCATGTGATATATTTCCACCAGGTCCTACGTATAATGCTAATTTATCAATTTCAGTTGTTAGTAGCATAAGATTCGTACCTACTAAACGTAGCATTTCTTCCACGGCCTCATTTTGAATGAGCACTTGAAATGATTCTGCCCTTTCCACTATCCATTTTTGAAGCTCTTGTTCTGTCAACGTGTTAGCTACAAGTAATTCCGCTTTTTTCTTTAGTAATTTAGTAAGCTTTTTTCTCTCATCTAATTTTTCATATGGAGCATAAAATACTATAATTGAAAAATCTGCTGGCTGATTTATAAAAGATTCCAGTTTTTTTAAATCATGTTCGATTTTACTCTTCTCACTAGTCAAGAAAGTAGGATTGTTAAATATGACGATTTTTTTGTCACCAAAAAACGGATATGTTTCTGCATCTTCTATCCCAGCTTCTATAGGAGTTTCCTCTAAATTATATGTAGACAAGTTAAATTCTCTTTCTTCATTCTTTAACCCGTGAGATATAAGTAATTTTTTTGTCTCATTGAGTAAATATGTCTCTTTTCCATATAATAAGTATAAGTTGTTAATATTCTCTTGTTTAATTTTCCTCCATATGTCAAGTGCCATTTTTTCTCTCCGATCTACGTTCGAAATGGTTCTCTTCATATGGTAAAAGTATTTTCCCACTTTTACAAGTGGCAATGGGAACCGATCTCCCAAAACGACCAATTCCCAGTTTATATGAACGTTACAGCATAAGCCCCGAGTCACTTATATTGTAACGATATTAATTTGTATGAATATCATTCCCGTATAAATTAAGAACTATTTGTGACAACTCTTGTCATTGTAGGAAAACAAACTAATGAATGTAGATTTTTTATGAACTTTCGCTTATACTATTATTGAATTAGGGGGGGTATTTTGTGAATCAATTTGAAGAAAATGTCCAAAGTAAGCGAAACGATGCTGTAGATTCAGGAGTTGGGTTTATCGTATCTTTCGGATTTTTTGCAACTATGTTTATCATTGCTACTGTAATCAAACTTGTAGGTTCTTAATAACCACCTCATCACACTTGAGACTGTCGTATGACAGTCTTTTTTTGAGGCTGTGTTCGCATTGATTTTTTTCGTACATAGAAATAAACAGCTTACTTTAAAATAACTGTTAAGACTGCTTAGAAGAGATAATATTGGAGCGGCCTACGTTTTCTTAATTTATGTTATGGTAATGTTGTGTAAAAGGTTCCAGTTTCATTTGTATATGTGTATATGATTGCTCCGTGTTTATCTGTTCTAAATATACGAATATTTCTTATAGCTAAACGATCTATTACCTTTTCATGCGGATGATTAAATTTATTATTTTTGCCAGCGGATATTAATGCAATTGATGGGTTGATGACTGAAAGGAATTGTTCTGTAGTTGAAGTATCGCTACCATGATGACCAACTTTCAATACGTTACTTGATAAATTCGGAAAGGATCTAATAAGTGACAACTCTCCTTCCGCCTCTAAATCTCCAGTAAAAAGCCAATTTAAACCACCGATAGAGGTGAAAATCACAATTGATTGATTGTTCTCATCTATTTCTGTTCCACTTGGTGATAATACATAAAATGTATACCCATGATCTAGCCATTGATCACCTTTTTTCACTAAAGTTATATGTGCATTTGAAGATAGTGCTTTTGCAACTAATTCCTTTTCAAAATTAGTGACAAGCTTTGTATTAGACAATACTACTTCGTCTATGTCGATGTTTTCAAACAACGTAAACGCTTCTCCTGCATGATCCATGTCACTGTGAGTTAAAATTAATTTATCAATTTTTCTAATACCCTTTGCTTTTAATAAAGGTAATATTACATCTTCACCTACTTGAAAGTTGTTACTCTTCTGTTGCCATAATTCTTGAGTAAATGGAATAGAACCTCCTGTATCAATTAAATAAACCGACTTTCGATTTGGAAGTGTAATTAATATACTGTCGCCTTGACCAATATCAAGCATTATGACTTCCCCTTGGCTGCTAAAAAAATACCAGTTCCAGTTAAACAATACTACAATGAAAAATATACAAACCGGAACGGTTAACCTTCTCCAAGTCCCTTCTTTCTCTAAATATGTAAAGAACAGAATAATACTAAATGCATACCCAAACATAACGATTGTAGTTGGTCTTCCAAATGTAAGAGATGATATTGAAATACTGGATAACAAAGAAACAAACTCATTTGCATTATTTAGAGCAAAAGAAAGGCATAAATCAAGCAACTTACCTATTGATGGATAAATGAAAAAACTGGTTAATGTTATAAATGACAAAGGGAGAATAAACAAAGAAAAAAATGGTACGAATATAAGGTTTAGAAGGATACTAAGGGGAGATAATTCATAAAAATTATATACAATAATTGGTAATGATGATAATTGAGCAATTACTGACACACATAATAATTGGGATATCCTATTCTTTCTGCGCCCGATAATTTTGCTGGCTGAAAAAATCAATGAATAAGTAACGATAAATGACAACTGAAACCCAACTTCAAGTAACTGATACGGATCGATGAGTAACATACATAAACAAATGATACTTAGAATATTGATGATGTGGACTTTTAATGACAATTTAAAGGCTAAGAATACACACCATGCCATTAAACCTGCCCTCATTACCGAAGGTGATCCTCCTGCTACAATAATGTATACAGGGATGATAATTAGTAGTAAATTAGTCATTGTTTCACGTGTTATGCCAATCCTCAAGCCTATTAAATATATGAAACCTGTCACAAACCCAACGTGTAGTCCTGAAATGGCTAACAAATGAACGATACCTAATTTCTGATAAGAGGATAACACTTGTTCATCTATAGCATGTCGATATCCATATATTAATGCTGTAACGAACCCTGACGATGCGGTAGAAAGATTGTCCATCGTAAACTTGATACCTTTTTGTCTCATTGATAACATGTGATCATACACCGTCATACCATCTGTGGAGCATTGAGTTAATTGAATGCTTTTTGGTTTAAGAATCCAATGCACTCTGTGGCTTCGCAAATATGATTTATAATTAAATTCATAAGGATTTCTACCATTAGCTGGTTCTTCAAGTGTCCCTTCTAAATAGCACTTCATACCTATTTGTATAGAAGATAAAGCTTCCTTCTCCATTTTAGAGCTTATTTTATATCGTAATAACAGTTTTTCCTTATTTGGAAGTTTGACTGTTGTCGTTAACTGGTTACCATTAATTTGAATATCCGAAGTAAATTTAATAATAAATCCGGTAGCTGTTGAAGAGATGTTACTTTTATTTTGTTCATCTATATAAGTTGAATAAAGGAAGAAAAAAATGTACAGTGCGAAGAAAATAACGGCTGTAGTAAATTTCTCTCTAATAAATACGTAAACAACATAAAGGAGTAAACAAAACAATACGGTAGGATGTAATGTGTGATATGAGGTTAATATCCCTAATACAGCTGCTATTAAAGCATATATGTAACTTTTGTTCATAAATACCTCCTTAATACGAAGGTGTTATTAATAGCTCATAACATTCTAGCTCTTAGATACAAATACAGGTGGAGAGCGGTCTCCACCTACTACGTTCTCCATTTGTGTCTGACTGATTTTCAAGGCTTGGCTATTTACACATATGAGGTAAACAGCTTATTTGTCTCATCATGTAGCTTACTAATTTCTTTATTATCTAAACCTTCATCAGCCAACCTCTTAATTAACGAGGTGACGAATAACAGTTTTTCTTGATTTTTTAAATCAATAATCATTTCATCTACTTCAACTTGATCGACCAATATATTAGACTCTTTAAACATTTCTAGTGCATACGGATGGTTTTTATAATCGTTCGCATAATATACTGCCTTTATTCCACTTTGTATAAGCGCTTTACAGCACTGTAGACATGGAAAATGTGTAACATAAATTTCAGCACCTTCTGTAGGAACCCCAAATTTAGCACATTGTAAAATAGCATTCATTTCTGCATGAATCGTCCTCACACAGTGGTTATCAATTACATAACAACCCTCATCAATACAATGTGTGCCACCTGCTATAGATCCATTATATCCACCAGCAATTATCCTCTTATCCCTTACAATTGTGGCACCTACAGCAAGCCTTGTACAAGTACTTCGCAATGCTAGTAAATGACTTTGTGCCATAAAATATTGATCCCATGAAATGCGTTCCATAAAGACTCCCCCAATATGTTCAATATATCAATAGTGTAATGAAAGATGTGTAGATTCGTCAATTTTCGATATCATGCTTTTTGAATACTAATAACAATCAATCGTAGAAAGTATTTTTATAAACAGTAAGCTTCTCAACAGCTTTTTCTGTTGTTTTTTGTGGTTGTTTTTCTACTAAGAAATTCGAGCCAGTAATTCTACTTTAAAATGCTGATCATTGCGTAACAACCTCGTATAATTATTTAATACAGCAATCATAAAATAATTTATGATAAGGTCATCACAATTTCATCCATTTACCTCACTACTACGTATTCAAGCAACTTTTCTAATGATTTTTCACCAATTCCAGATATTTTTAACAAATCTTCAACCGCTTGAAATGAGCCGTACTCCTCACGATACGATATAATCGCCTCAGCCTTTTTACCTCCAATTCCTGGCAAAGATTCTAATTCAGCCATCGTGGCACGATTTAGATCTACTTTATCTTTTTCTTTTTCCATTAATGAATATTGTAAATCATACCCCTCCTCCCCTTGCTTAGGTACATAAAGAACCATTTCATCATAAACCAATTGTGCCAAGTTTACTTTAGACATGTCTGCTAACTCTAATGCTCCTCCTGCCTGTTCAATAACATCCATTACCCGAGAGCCTTCTGCCATTTCATAGACGCCCTCCGATGTGACGGCTCCTTTTATATCGACATATATCACATGAGATACTTCCGTGCTACTTTCTGCAATCGGTTTGTCTTGTTGCTCCAAAAAAGATGGTAAACTACTGTCAACGATAGCTGTTTCATCAGGTCTCGTTATCATATTAACAACAATACCAGTCAAAATAATTAAAATTATTAAAGCAACAAACCAATACTGCTGATATTTTCTTAGAAATTCCATTATTAAGCTCCTTTCAATTCAGTCATAAATTAAAAATAAAAATCATATTGTATATGAGAGATATTGTTACGTCAGGAGGGGATATTACAATGAATGTAGGGATTATCGGTACCGGAAATATGGGCAAGGTGTTAATTGAGGCATTTATTGAATCAAAAGCTCTATTACCATCAAAACTGTGTATATTCAATCGAACGATTGAAAAAGCAGAAAAAATTAAGATAAACTTCCCTGAAATAACAGTTACTTCTGATGCTGAAGATGTCATAAACCAGTCAGATATCATTTTTATTTGTGTTAAGCCACTACAAATTCACCCCCTTTTACAACAAATTTCACCTTGTTTAACACATAATAAATGTCTCGTTTCAATAACTAGTCCAATATCAGTACATCAAATTGAATCTATGGTAAACTGTCAAGTTGCAAGGGTTATTCCAAGTATTACAAATCGAGCGTTTTCTGGAATTTCATTAATATCCTTTGGCGAAAGTTGTAGCCAGCATTATATATCCTATATTAATTACTTATTTTCAAATATATCTGAACCCGTTCTCATTGAAGAACAAGTGACCAGAGTAGCATCTGATATAGTAAGCTGTGGACCAGCATTTTTCAGTTATTTAATACAGAGATTTATCGATGCGGCTGCAAATGAGACGGAGATTACGAGAGAGCAAGCAACTACTTTGGCGACAGGAATGATAATTGGGATGGGTGAGCTTTTACAAAAAGATATTTTCACTTTACAAACGCTTCAGGAGAAGGTATGTGTAAAAGGCGGTGTTACTGGGGTAGGTATCGCAGTATTAGAAAAAGAACTAGGCGACATGTTTGAACATTTATTTCAAAGCACCCATGACAAGTTTTGTGAAGATATAGAGGATGTTCATAACCAATTCATTTAATTATTCTACATTTTAAGCAAAATCCCTTCAAAATTTTTTCATTTGGTTTCAAAGGGTCAGACTGTATTCAGTCTGACCCTTTGATTGTATGTAACAAGTTTTATTTTTTTGCCACAAAAAATATTCTTTCTGTCTGTTCATTCACTGGTTCAACGGTAAAATCTCCACTGATAGACAGTACAGTAAATCCTGCTTGAACAAGCCACTGTTCATATTGATCTATTAAAAACGTACGTTGCGTATGAGTTTCATCATAGCGTGCATATAACTCTGTATCTTCTTCCCTCACAAAAAAGGCTAGGTCGTGCTCTACACTATTCGCAAGTTCACCATCAAAACACTGCCAAATATAACTAATGTCTTGTTCATGGTGTGCAAAAGTGTGTGTTGCTATATAGTTACTGATTTTACTTACAGAGTGAACATCAAACATTAACAAACCACCATCTTCTAGTTGATTATATACATGGTGGAAGGTTTGTTCAACGTCTTGTTGTTCTATTAAATAATTTAAAGAATCACAGAATATAAGAACGCAATCAAATAACGGGAACCCTGATAATTCCTTCATATCTTTTTGTATAAATGAGATCGAATGTTTATTGGACAATGACTTCTCCAAAGCTACAGCTAGCATATCCTCTGACATATCTACACCCGTAACATCGAATCCTTCATCTGCTAATCGGATGGATAATTCCCCCGTACCACAAGCCAAATCAAGTATTTTGGGACCAATTCTATACTTTGTTATATTTTCTTTCGCGAACTTCAGCCATAAATCATAGGGGGCATCTTTCATTAAGCGGTCATAGTAATATGCAAAATGATTGTATGTCATTGACTTAGCTCTTGTTGTAGGTCTACCCTCTGTGCATCTCCCCAAAGCTTTTCAAGATTATAATAGCTTCTTTCATCCTTGTGAAAAATGTGCACTACAACATCTCCAATATCTATTAAAACCCATCGAGCTTCATCATAGCCCTCGAGTCGTTTAACCGTATAGTCTTGTTCTTCAACAAGATCTTTAATTTCCTTTGCAATTGCTTGTATTTGTTTTTCAGAATTCCCTTGGCAAATTAAAAAATAATCAGCAATAAGTGAAATACCTTGCATATTTAAAGCTACAATTTGCTCTGCTCTTTTATCATCTGCACCTTTGGCAGCAAGTAATAACAAGTCATGATTTGTCATATTTTTGGTCCTCCGTTTTTTTCATAAGTAAATCGTTATACGTTAATAATGTATCCGGATAAATTAACTGTTTTTTGTTCATTAAAAACATCATCGTGTTATGCAAAGCCTGAATGACAGCATCATCTAAATTTTGAGAAGCTATAGCTCTTACTTCTTCTACACCAGGAAAATGCCTGCCAGGTTCAATATAGTCAGCCAAAAAGATAATTTTTTCAAGTAAAGTCATATTTTCTCTACCAGAAGTATGATATTTTATCGCATCAATGATAGCTAAATCTTCAATACCTACTTCTGTTTGTACTAGATAAGCCCCTACTGGTGCATGCCATAGTTCATTATGAAAGTGCAATAAATTTTGATTCATTTTTTGCTCAATGATGATTTTTTTCATTTCTTCTTTCGATCTAAATTTTGCATAGTCATGAAAGATAGCAGCTAATTCACACTGCTTTTGATCACAATCGTACCGCTTTGCTAATTTAAGTGCAGTTTCCATAACGCCAATCGTATGTAGATAACGATGCTCAGTTAATTGTTCTTTTACAATTTGTAAAGCTTCTTCACGTTTCATATAACCTATTCTCCGCAATATATTGTCTAACCTTACTCGGCATAAGATAGTGAGTCGTCTTGCCTTCTTTTAATCTCTGTTGCAGCAATGAAGAAGAAACATCAAACTGTGGAATTACTACTTGTAGTATAGGGTAATTCGTGTTCAAATCATATTGCTCCCTTTTGACACCTACAAATGTTACTAACTCCAGTAGATCATTGATTTTATACCATTTAGGCAAATATTCCACCATATCAGCACCAATAATGAAATAAAACTTGTAATCACTATACTTTTCAATCAATGTCTTCATTGTATCATACGTATATGATACTCCTTGTCGGTCAATTTCAATCGTATTTAGCTTAAATAACGGGTTATCTTCAATTGCGAGTCGCAGCATCTTAAGTCTATCTTCACTACTTGATATATATTTATGTTGTTTATGTGGAGGTGTATACGTTGGCAAAAACCAGACCTCTGATAAATGTAGCTTATCTAAAACTTCATTTGCTATTAATAAATGTCCATTATGAGGAGGATCAAATGTCCCACCAATAATTCCTACTTTTTTCATACGTAACTAACCCTATGAAGGCAGTTTAATTTGCTTGTTATCTCTTGATTCTTTATATAATACGATCGTGTTACCTATTATTTGAACTAATTCAGCCTTTGTACCATTCACTATATCTTCAGCAACTACGTTGCGATCATCTTCACAATTTTGTAGTACACTTATTTTTAATAGTTCTCTTGCTTCTAGTGCTTCACCAATTTGTTTATTCATGTTTTCATTAACCCCACCTTTACCTACTTGAAAAATTGGAGTTAAATGATGAGCTTTTGAACGTAAAAATCTTTTTTGTTTTCCTGTTAGCATGTTGTTCCTCCTAGTTTATTTAACACAATATTTTTCATGCGATCTGTATTTGGAAACATACTGGTCCACGTTTCAAACGCTAGGGCGCCTTGGTAAACAAACATATCTACGCCGTTTTGGACCACTGCTCCATTGTTTTGTGCTTCTGTTAACAATTTTGTTTCAAGTGGATTATAGATAATGTCAGATACGAAATGGTTCTTATTAATGTTTTTTGTACTTATAGGTACAGCATTGGTTTGGGGGCTCATACCTACAGATGTAGTATTAATAATAATGTCATAATGATGTATGCGTGTTTCGGCTTCATGTAAAGTCAACGCCGATGATTGTACATCAAACTGACATTGTTTTACTAACTCTACTGCGGTAGTCATCGTTCGATTGCAAATGTCTATGGTCTGCACTCCATGTTTTGCGAGTGAAAAATAGATCCCTCTAGCAGCTCCACCTGAACCAATGATTAATATCTTTTTGCTATTTAATTGTGATGTAACCATATTAGCTAAAGCACGAACATAGCCTGGTCCATCGGTATTATATCCAATTAATCTTCCATTATTATTTACAACTGTATTTACAGCGCCTATTTGCTCAGCTAGTTGATCAATATCATCTAAGTACTTCATGATACTTACTTTATGTGGTATTGTAACATTAAAACCAGCAATTTGTAGAGCTTTACACCCTAATATTGCATTCTCTAAATTTTCTGGTTCAACATGAAACGCTTGATACTTTGCATCTATCTCTAAATTAGCAAAAGCATCATTATGCATTTGTGGTGACAATGAATGAGCAACTGGACAACCAATTAGTCCAAATAATTTTGTCACTTTTCCTCATCCCCTATTAAAATCTATTTTTAAAGCAGGCTGTATTTGCATTTGTTGTTTGTCGTCGTAAGAAATTGCCACATACATAACAAGCGTTCGTAGCATCCTTTTCTGTAAAACAATGACATGAGCAACAAAGTTTACGAAAAAAGACCCTAAATTAAAGTTTAAACACAACATAGTCTATTAGCATCATTTTATCTTGGTTCAAAAACTGTTCTATTTCAGTAACGAATACAACAAAGTTTGTGAAATATACTTAATGTTTAAAGATTTATATTCATTTCGCATTAACTGTTTCATGTGCAACTTCACATAAATTAAAGCAATTGTCAATGATTATATTAGTGACTTTCTAATTGATACACCCACACCTTTCGGTACATGCGCACAAATTGTTAAGCCTGGCTCATCTATAGTTATCCAACCTAAACCAGAAAATACTATATCCATTTTTCTTTCTTTAATCGTAAATTCATGAGCGATTAGGGGTGGAAATTCATCAACATGTTCCTTTCGCGGAGGTTGTAAAAGGTCCCCAGCATGCTTTTTATATAAATCATCTGCATTTTCAAGCTTTGTTCTGTGTATTGCTAAATCATTGGAAACGTAACAAACAAATGATGTTCTATTTCCTTTTATAAAGTCAAAGCGTGCTAGACCTCCAAAATATAAAGATTGGCCCTCATTAAGCTGATAAACCTTTGGTTTGATTTCTTTTTTAGGCGAAATAATCTTTAAATCTCGCTTATCAACAAAATGAGCCATTTGATGATGATTTATAATTCCAGGTGTATCGTATAGAGAAGAGCCATCATCTAATGGTACTTCTATCATATCTAATGTAGTTCCAGGAAATTGAGAAGTTGTTATGACATCCTCATCTCCACTAAACTCTTTAATTACTTGATTAATGAATGTAGATTTACCTACATTTGTGCAACCGACAATATATACATCTTTACCATTTCTATATTGTTCAATCATTTCTGCAACTTCACGCACACCGTGACCTTTTGTAGCGCTAATTAAATACGTGTCAATCGGCTGCAAGCCTAATTCTTTAGCTGATTGCTTCATCCAATTGATCACCTTAGTATGTTTCACAGACTTTGGTAATAAATCAACTTTATTACCGACTAGTAGAATATTTTTATTGCCCACAAACCGGTGTAACCCAGGTAACCAGCTGCCGTTAAAATCAAAGATGTCAACAATTTTCACAACTAATCCATCTGTTTTACTAATTCCATTTAGAATATTTAGAAAATCATCATCTGTTAAGGATACATCTTGAATTTCATTATAGTGTTTTAACCGAAAACATCTTTTACAAATAATATTTCCTTTATTTAGTGCACCCTTTGGTGCATAACCGATTCCATCAGGATCAATTGTTTGAATGGTTACGCCACAGCCGATACAGCTAATCCGTTCATTTTCCACTTATTTATTCCTCCCAATAAAGCATGCCTTTTCGCTTCATCCAAGCTAAAAGTTGTCTTTCAATTTTACGATTAATTCTAGTGAAAAAACCATCTGTTTGTGCAACAGGTACGACAAGAATCGTGTGATAGCCTCCTCTATTCCCACCTAATATATCTGTTAATAGTTGATCTCCAATAACAACAGTTTCTTCTTTTAAAATCTCCATGCTTTTTTGCGCTTTTCCAAATGCACGTTTTAAAGGTTTCCTTGCTTCAAATATGAATGGAATATGCAAAGGATCTGAAAAAGATTTTACCCTTTTTTCATTATTATTTGAAACGATTGTAACTTTAATGCCGCTTTCCTCCATATCATTAAACCATTCAATTAACCTCGGTGTTGCATTCGGACGGTCCCATTCCACTAATGTGTTATCTAGATCCGTTATCACACCTTTAATTCCTTTTTCCTGAAGGTGTTGCGCTTTAATATCTAATACACTTTTCACGTGTTCATTAGGTAGAAAATGTCTAAGCAATTCAGATACCACCTTAATCTTTTGATTGTCTCTATATAACCTTATTATCATACCTAATTTTGTGTTTAGTTTCAAAACAATCTTTTATTGACATTTTGTCAAATGTTGTTTTATTCAATAATTAGCAAAAAACTTTTCGACAAAATATTCCCAATAAAAAATGTGGATAATTTTATACACATTATACATACTGATTTAACGCCCCTAAAGAAACTTATGAACAACTTACCCACAGGTTGTCCACCTCAAACTGTGGATAACAGAACGGTTGTTCTCTACATTTATTCATGTTAAAGTGAAGATAATCTAATCAACTTACCATAATATGTTTACTCCACATCATTTAGAACTCCAAAAACTATTTTCCTTTAAGCGTTTGTAAAAACGATGACTACTATACCTACTTACATTTAATAAAGGCTGTTTTCACATTGATGACCGCTGTTCGTCTTTAGAAAATCACAACCAACATCTTTTAAAGATGAAAGTCGCATTCGCATCACCTTGCTGTTTTACTAGGCTAAAAGTTTACAAAAGAGCCTAAAAAAAGATGACTTGTTTAGGAGGTGACATGCCAATTTGGCAGCTGATATGAAACGTTTATCAGATGAACTTTTAATTCAATCTTATATTAAAGCGATGGACCTTAAACTTAGCAATGAATTTATCCATTTAATTAAACTCGAAATAAATCGTAGGTCATTGAACAACAAAATAAAAATTCCCTCATAAGAGCAAGCAAACTCCTAGGTCTTAGTTGAACCACTAAGATGCCATTCACTTTCTTGGAAAGTAGAAATTTTGAAGCTGTGTAAACAGTAAGATTTCTTAATATAGGAATATTTGATTAATGGCTCATATATAATCTCGGACGTTGACACCCCTATAAAATCTAGCTAGGATAGCACTTCTTGCTAATCTCCTCTCTCTTTGCTTTTGATGCTAACTTTGGATTTTTCTTTTCGCAATGGGCTGTTTTCAAATTGATTGTTGTTTTTCGTATTAAGGAAAAAACACGTACACAACTAGAGACATCTTTTCTTCTCTATAGACTTTGAGTGTAACTTACAACACGTCAGTTACTTACTCAAATGTAAGTGTAAAAAAGCAACAATGTAATACGAAAAGAACCTTAAGTAATATCGGCCACCTAAATGAATTTAATTTTACACAGTAACCATCGATAATGTTAAAGACATAGAAGTAAAAACATTAGAATGGTTTGAAGAAAATCATGACAACAATAAGTAATACTTATCAAACATCATAAATAACAAATATTTTACTTATCGTATATAGATTTATAAAATAAAAGAGAATTTAGCAACTTCTATGATTATAAAGTTGTAGAAAATATATAAATTTTTATTAATAATGGGAGTGGGTTTTATGATCCTTGGTTTACATCACGCTCAGATAACTATTCCAAAAGGGGCTGAAGAAGAGGGAAAAAACTTTTATTGCGGGATTCTTTGTTTACCTGAGAAAGAAAAGCCTGAATCGTTAAAAGGACGTGGAGGGTTTTGGGTAACAGTAGGAGATAGAGATGTACATATAGGTACAGAAGATGGTTTTGACCGCTTATCAACAAAGGCTCATTTAGCTTATCAGGTAGAGAATATATCTTATTGCCGAAACGTGTTAGAACAATATAACATTCAGATCATTGAAGGAGTACCTATTCCAAATTTTGAGCGTTTTGAATTTAGAGATCCGTTCGGAAACAGAGTAGAGATGATTCAAGAAATTTAGGTTCCTTTTTAATTCATATTAGTATTTAGATGAAGAAAACAAAGAGCTTAGGGGTTTCCCCTAAACTCTTTGTTGATAAGAATTCGCTTGGTGATTAATTGCGATTACGATGAGAAATGATTGTGTTTTCTCGATCTGCACCTCAATTTCAACACGCTGAACTTCAACAAAACCCCTATGTTATTCAGTTAATTCCATAAATTGCTTGACATCTTCAATAGAGAGTTTTACTGCTTGCTCCCAAAAATCTCTTTGTGTCAAATCAATTCCTAAGTGTTTATGTGCCAACTCTTCAACAGTCATCCTTGCTGTATCTTGTAAAAGAGCGATATACTTTTCTTCAAATTGTTTACCTTCTTCTTGAGACTTTTTATAAATTCCAAGTGAGAATAAATAACCAAATGTATATGGAAAGTTATAAAATGGCACTCCTGTAATATAAAAATGTAGCTTAGAAGCCCAAAAATGCGGATGATATTGCTCTAATGAGTCACAATAAGCTTCTTTTTGTGCTTGAAGCATTAGTTCATTTAGTCGTTTTGTACTAACCATACCCTTTTTACGCTCTTCGTAAAACGCAGTTTCAAACATAAATCTAGCATGTATATTCATATAAAAGGCTACACTTCGCTGAATTTTATCCTCAAGTAAAGCAATCTTTTCTTCCTTTGAATTTGCCTGCTGCACTGCTGCATCTGCCACAATCATTTCAGCAAAGGTTGATGCTGTCTCAGCAACATTCATTGCATAACTTTGATTTAGTGGATGTACATCACCCATCGCATGTTGATGGAAAGCATGTCCTAGCTCGTGTGCCAAAGTTGATACATTTGATGGTGTACCAGAGAAAGTCATAAAAATACGAGATTCATCACTATCAGGAAAACTTGTGCAAAAGCCACCTGGTCGTTTTCCTGATCGATCTTCTGCTTCAATCCATCTATTATTAAATGTTTTTTGTGTAAAATTAGTAATTTGTTCCCCAAACAAGCCAAATTGTTTTAAGATGAACTCTGCACCTTCTTGATAAGTAACTGTTGAGTCAGTTTTACCAACAGGTGCGTCCAAATCACTCCAGCTTAGTTTTTCTACATTTAACAGTTTTGCTTTTCTATTTAAATAGTCGACAAATGGTTGCTTAAGATCTGTAATAACTGACCACATCGTATCCAATGTTTGTTTGCTCATACGATTAATGTCAAGCGGTTCTTTTAAGACATCATCCCAACCTCTTTTGTTGTATACTTGTAAGCGAAAGCCTCCTAAATGGTTTAATATTTCGCTATAAAAATCAGCTTGCTCTCCCCAAGCTTGCTCCCATTTTTCAAACATGCTCTCCCTTGTATCTTTATCCTTACTTGAAAATTGATTGGCAGCTTGACCTATTGATAAATTTTGGAGTTTTCCATCTACTTCAAATGGGATTTTCATCTTACCAACAGCTAAATTATACATTTGTCCCCAAGAGTGATAACCGTCAACAGATAAAGAATTTATAAGCTCTTCTTGTTCAATGGGTAGCTTTTCACTTGCACGTTTCCTGCGTTCAGTTAATACATATGACAGTTCTGCTAATAATGGATCTAATAGTAATTGACCCCACACTTCATCACTTATTGACACAAGATGTTCATCAAAGTGTGTAGTAATCGTTGCAAAAGCTGCATTCAATTGGGTAATTTCACCACGTAATATGTTAGCTTTCACATCAGAAGTATCTTGTGCCTGAAGACAGCTTACAAATGCACCCGTCTGTCTAATTTTCTTTGCAACTGATTGAAAGAGATGAATAAGATTATGTAAACCTTCTACATCATTCCCGCCGCTAGGTGATTCAAATGCCTGTACGGCATTTTGAAACTCCTTCATATTTATTTCAATTTGTTCAATATAATTTTGTAAGTCCTCAGAATCACTTCCACCTTTAAAAATAGACTCTAAGTCCCATGTATCTAAATAAGCATTATTCATTCTGACATACCTCTCCTCTATAAAATTATTATATCTTCATATTATTTTATTCTATAAAAAAATTCAAATAACTTAATTCGCTACTAATAGCATTTATAATTGTTTAAATTGCCTTTTTTGCTGGGACAGACACAAAATCCACATCACGCTCATAAGAATTATTAATAGGCTTTTGCCTAGAGAATGAATGTGGAGGTGATTGGGTGACAGAAATTTTATCTGCATTAGGTTATTTCATAAAGGAGTTAGTTTTTTTAGTATCACATGTAAAAAACAATGCCTTTCCACAACCGTTGTCTCCCTCTGAAGAAAAAAAATATTTACAGCTCATGGCGAATGGTGACGAACATGCAAGAAACATATTAATTGAACATAACTTACGTTTAGTTGCACATATTGTGAAAAAATTTGAAAACACTGGTGAAGATGCAGAAGATTTAATTTCCATCGGTACGATAGGTTTAATTAAAGCAATCGAGAGTTACTCTTCAGGAAAAGGAACAAAACTTGCGACATATGCAGCTAGATGTATTGAAAACGAGATACTTATGCATTTAAGAGCTTTGAAAAAAACTAAAAAAGATGTCTCACTTCATGATCCAATTGGGCAAGATAAAGAAGGTAATGAAATTAGCTTGATTGATGTATTAAAATCAGAAGCTGAAGACGTGATTGAAACGATTCAATTAAATATGGAGTTAGAAAAGATTAAAGAATATATCGATATACTTGATGAACGAGAAAGGGAAGTCATTATTGGACGGTTTGGTCTAGATCTAAAAAAAGAAAAAACTCAACGGGAAATTGCAAAAGAATTAGGTATATCTCGAAGCTATGTTTCTCGCATTGAAAAAAGAGCATTAATGAAAATGTTCCATGAATTTTATCGAGCTGAAAAAGAAAGAGGGAGAAAATAAAACAACGAAATTTATTACACCTACGATAAGCCTACAACTATAGAGTAATATTTTCGTTGTCCTTGCCACTGTGATTATTTTTGTTTATCTTTTTGCAGTTTTCTATTTTTGAATATCTTCCCTATATAAAAAACACCAATAAATATAGTAATGATCAAGAGCCATATTGGAGAGTAACCAATAATAAGCACAAGCATTGTAGAGGCAAAACTGATCAGTCCATTAATACTTTCTACAAATTCTTTTTTTACTTTATCCCAAGTGTTTAACCCGTCGTTATCAATATTAGCTATAACGACTTTGTTTTCAATCATTGACACAGTCACTGTCGATAGACTAGTTTGGTTATCTAAATATTTAATCCTACCAACAAGATGCTCGATTTCCTCTTGAACTCTCTCTAAGTCTTGTGAGATGGCAAGTACATCTTTTGTCTCCTTGGCATCTTTTAAAAATTGTAATAATCTATCCTCTACAATCCTTTTTGACTTTAATCTTGATTGTAAATCGACATATTCTTCTGTCACATCTTCGCCAGAGATATTTTTTGAATAAACTTTCACGCTTAATTGTTCAAGTTTATCTAGAAATGAGTAAAAGTTATTTTGAGGAATCCGTAATACTACTGCACCTTCAAGCTGTTCTTTATGTTCGTTATACACATTTGATTGAACGATATAACCCCCGATAGCTTCAGCATCAATTTGAATTTGCTTAAACGTTCGTTCATAATCCTCCACTTCCATCCTTATATTAGCTTGATAAATAACCATTCTGTCTTGGTTTGGATTATTTGTTATCTCTGTTTCGTTTGGTGCAGATTCTTCTGATGTGGTTAAGTCCATTGCTATTTCAGCTGTATTTTCATTTGATAAACTTGCTTTACCTTCATTGTACGAGCTACAACCAAATAATAGTAAATTGATAAAAACAACCATACAAAGCTTTTTAAATATATGCTTCAAGACTACCACCCTCACCTGTTATTGATAGACTATCTCGTAAACTCTGTTGTTAGCTATATAAAAAAATCTATGATGAAGTAGTGGTGTTAGGTTTACATCGTTTTAAAGAAAGTAAACCAAAATCTAGTTGTTGGTGTTTTTTTACTATTTAAGAAAGGGCTATTTTCATATACTTTGTAGCTTTTTTCACTTTTATTTGAGTAAATGGTGCATTTGATATGATTTATAGATTTTTGAGAAGTAAGGAGACCACGAACGCAATAAGTATACGTGTCTATATCTAAGAATCAAAAACAACAGTCAATGCGAAAACAGCCTAAAAAACAACGAGCTATTAGAAAACAGTCTATTAAAAGCATAGACGAATTTTCGAACCATTTTGTTACATTTATACATCTGAAAAGGTTGTTGTCGCGTTGAACACTATGATATAAGCAAGCATTCAGGGTATATTTCATCTTTAATAACGATAATAGCTGTATCATCCCTCGAGCCGTTCTAAATTAGTACAATTAGCAAAAAAGTTTCGAAAAAAGCACCTACAATCATGGTTTGATATATTAAGCTACATTTCTAAAGCAAGGTTTTATTTCTGATTGAGTAGTTCACCGAAGTTATTTTCTGAGACGACTTTGAATCCATGGCTCTCCAACAATGCAGCTGTAACTCCGTTACCAGCTATTTTCATCCCATTAAAATCCCCATTGTAAATGTATGTGGAACCACAAGAAGGGCTATTTTCCTTCAAGACTACAGTAGATGCTTTATATTGTTTAGCGATTTTTAACGTATCGTAAGCACCCTTTATAAATTGTTCAGTAACATCCTGTCCTGAAATTGATAGTACTTTTGCATCTCCACTAAGAACATCTTTGCCACAGCCACCGACAATTTCAGCTGGTTCCCTAGGAGTAGCTAAGCCTCCTAACACTTCTGGACATACCGCTACAGCCTTTTTCTTATCAACTAAATCTTTTATTATATGATGTAAACTATGATTTCCATCATAACGACACTCATTTCCTGCTAAACAAGCGCTTACTAATATCATTTATATGCGGCCTCCCTATGAAAATGTTCATCCTTACTATTTATTTTACCACATGAACTTGTCATGATTTTAAAAGTGATAACACATATCAATATTTATACTGTAGAGGTTGTAATTTATAAATATATGAAAAAGTGTTATAGTTAACTGAAACTTTACGTAAATATGCTCGTATTTATAAAGTGATAACAATAAGGGGGAACCTACTAGTGAAGCGAACAGGAGAAATAGTTTTAAGTATAATCGGAGCCGTACTTAGTGGCTTTTTAGCAATTATAGGAGGGGCATTTACTTATTTAATGACCAATGAAGCATTTTTACAGGAGTTAGAGGCACAATTTGCTACTGACCCTCAGCTTGCTACATTCAATATCGCAGACTTAATGGAAATTATAGGTAATACTGGATGGATTGTTGTAGCTGCCGGTATGATTGGTTTAGTATTAAGTATCATTGCAGCCTTTTGTTTAAAAGGAAATAATAAGCCAAAGCTTGCTGGGACTTTATTAATTATTGCTGCATTATTAGTCGCCTTAATGACTGTGTTATTTGCATGGCCAATCGCTCTACTGTTCTTAATTGCAGGGATTATGAGTTTAGTACGTAAGCCCAAGCAAAACATATACGATTAAGATTTTTAGCCTTATGACCGATTTCCATTATAAAAAAAGAATTAGGTGTGACCACCTAATTCTTTTTTATAATTAAATTTCTTCACTAATTTCAGTACCAATTACTATGCCGACAACAACGGTAATCGTGATGCCCATTACGATTGCAAACATACGCTCACTCCCCTTTGTAAAAGAATGACCCAATATCTCTATATTCAATTTACCACATATTTAACTTTAATAAATTTAGTAACTGTGAAAGTTCTGTTACTGATTTTTCAGCATTCTTGTTAAATACAATAATACTATTACAGCTAGTAGAAAGGGGGAGCATGAAACCTATGGCTTTGTGCTCACTCTTCCTGATCGTATATACCCGCCAATAATCTGTTAGTTTCGAAAGGCTCATGTCGAACAATCTTCTGCTATATATAATTCATAGGCTTTTCTCGTAGACTTATGAAATTCTAACAAAAGGGAATTAAAGCTATTCTCATCGTTGTATAGAAAAAAAGATGCCACAAATGATAGTTGTATACGGGAGTGCATTTCCTAGTACGAAAAACAACAATCGATGTGAAAACAATCAATCTATATGTTATTATCGACTGTCGAGCCGCGAATTCAAGTTGTAAACTGAATAACCATAAAATGCAAAACAGTCAATTTTTTAACTTAATATTTTAATTACGGAGTAATAGTTCTACAATCATTACATTTCCTCTGGAGCTTCAATTCCCAACAATCTTAAGCCTTCTTGTAAAACGATCATTACTGAAGTTACTAGTCCAAGTCGAGATATCAGCTCGCTATCTTTGACTAACACCTTCACATTACCGTAATATTTATTAAATTCTTGTGCTAGGTCAATTAGGTATTTTGCAATTTGGGATGGTTCAAATTTTTCATAGCTTCTCTTAATTACATTTGGAAAGTCTATTAACAATTTAATGACTGACCAACTAAGTTCATCAGCTAAACCTTCTATATTGTGTACCTGTTCTTGTCCCGATTTTCTTATCAAAGAGTTAGCTCTTGCATGAGTGTATTGGACGTAAGGTCCTGTCTCCCCTTCAAACTTTAACATCTCTTCCATTGAGAATTCTACATTATTTAATCGTTCATTTTTTAAATCGTGAAAAATAAGTGAACCGATAGCAACCATTTTAGCTACTTTGTCTTTATTTATTAGTTTTGGGTTTTTCATTTCTATACTGTGTTTAGCTAGACTGATTGTTTCGTTTATAACCTCCTCAAGTAGAACAACTTTTCCTTTTCTCGTCGACATCTTCTTACCGTCTTTTAAAATAAAGCCAAATGGAATGTGAACGAGATTGTTCGACCATGTAAAACCTAGCTTTTTTAAAACAGCAAAGACTTGATTAAAATGCAGACTTTGTTCATGGCCAACAACATACAATGCCTTGCTAAACTGATACGTTTCTTTTCTATATATAGCAGCTGTTAAATCTCTCGTTGCATATAGAGTTGCACCGTCAGATTTTTTGATTAAACACGGTGGATAATTATACTCACTTAGATCAACAACATCTGCACCTTCTGATTCGGAAAGTAACCCAGACTTCACAAGTAAGTTCAGCGTTTCTTCCATTTTATCATTGTAAAAAGCTTCGCCATGATAAGAATCAAACTTGATACCTAGTAAATTATAAATACTCGAAAATTCTTTAAGTGATTCATCACGAAACCAATTCCATAGTTCGATTGCATGTTCATCTCCATCTTCAAGTTTCTTGAACCACAATCTTGCTTCATCTTCCAAGTGTTTATCTTTTTCAGCCTCATCATGAAATTTGACGTACAATTCCAATAACTGTTTAATTGGATTCTCTTTTACTTTCTCTTCATTTCCCCAGTGTTTATAAGCAACTATTAATTTACCAAATTGTGTACCCCAATCCCCTAAATGATTAACTTTAATGGATTGAAATCCACATTTTTCTGCTATAAGTGCCAGTGAATTTCCTATAACTGTTGATCTTAAATGTCCCATAGAAAATGGCTTAGCGATATTTGGGGATGAAAAATCAATAACTACATTTTCACCATTTCCAATATTTAAAGTTCCAAAATGATTACCTTGCTTTAGGATTATAGCCATTACTTCTTTACTAACTTCCTTTTTATTTAAAAAAACATTTACATATGGACCATCAGCTACAACTTTATCAAATAATGTGTGGCTAACCTGTTCAGCTATTTCTTTAGCAATATGATTTGGAGATTTTCGAAACTTTTTGGCTAAGGAAAAGCACGGAAAAGCAATATCACCCTGAGTATGAAACTTTGGTCTTTCAATTATCTGTAACGTCTCTTCATAAGTTATAACATCCTTTAAAACTTGTGAAATTTCCTTAGCATATATTTCTGAATAATTCATTTTCTTCATCTCCTACCTGTTATTTTCATCAGTACGTTTACTGTCCAAGTCTCTATGTCTACTGTCCATACTAGGGAATGTGAAATAGTGTTTCAAAAGGGTATACCTACAGTAATGTGTGGTTAACTATGTAACTAGAGCAGATCATATTCTTTCCGGAACTCTTGTAGCTTGATTCTTAATAGCAGGAAAAATATGAATTACCTTTTTTATTTGGTACACCCCTTCTGATAAAACTAAAAAAATCCCGCCTCTTAAAAGAGACGAGATTTTCCCCGCGGTACCACTCTAATTGTTCAAATTGAACCATCTTAATGTCATTGATAACGGTTGATTAACCGGCATACCCTACTTGTACAAGGTTATTTAAATAAAAATAACGCTAATACTTTTTCGGACTGCTTCTCCGAAGTACGTTTCATTATGAATAATCGATTAGGCTTTCACCATCCCTAACTCGCTACACGTATATTCAAAATTACTGTCTTCTTCAACGAATGAATTATTTTTACAAATTATAAATAAAGTTTAGAAATATTTCAAGGTTATTTATTCGGTAAATTTATATATTCCCATTTATTTTTTCTACATCATGTTGTAAAATGTTTTGTATTTTATCTAAAAATGCTAGTTGTAATTCGTACTGAGAATAAATACTTTCAAATGTGGCTTTAGTAATCAGAGATAGCTCACCCATCCCTTTCTCCTTATGTTCTTCTCCTTCTCTTAAAGCTGTACGTTTTACACTATTGGATAGCTAGTCATTTTGATTTGGCAATATAATGTGTAAGTCCCACAGTTAACAAAGGCTGCAAAATAGTTTAACGAATGAATAGCAAGATCTTTTCGTAAACTTTATTGGTAAATTTTACAAAATTAAAAAATTGATTGCTATTTGTTAATAGAAAAGTTGTAAGGAACAACCAGTTGAATACGTGCTGATGCCCTACAATAGATGAGCCACAGCAATTTGGCTGTGGCTTAGTTTCCATTTAATTTTAACAAACTAATTTTCCCTGCTAAAGTTTCTGCTGTCGTTGGACCAACTATTTTTTCTCGTATAATGCCGCTTGGGTCAATGATAAAAGTTTCAGGCTGGCCAACTACTAAATAATTTTTTGAGACATTATCATCTGTATCAAATAAATACAGTGTTGTTGAATTATGTTCTTTTATAAATTTTTCAACACGACTTTTGGGTTCTCCACGGTCGATAATAAGAAGCTTATACTTATCTCCATATTGTTGATGAAAGGCTTCGAGTTCAGGTTCTTCATCTACACACGGCTTACACCATGTAGCGAAAAAATTTAATACAACGAATTGCCCCTGATAGTCAGATAAAGTATGAGTATCTCCATCTAAATCCTCTAGTGTGAAATCATAAGCTGAGTCACCAACCTTAACTCCTTTGACTCCTTGTATTCCTGAAGCTAAAAAGAAAAATACGGCTGCCACCAAGCATAGTACTATGATTTGAATCATTCTTCTTTTGTTCATACAAATCATCCTCTAAACTGGATTTATCATCATTAAGAGTTACGTTCTACCAGTTGATGAATACAGTTAACAGCACAATCAAAAAGGACGTGTACTGTTAATTCAATACTAATATTGAAGTTTACTAGAACGAGCTTATTGCTTCTCTAACTCTTGTATATAATCTAATTCTTTTTCTAGTTTTCTTTGCCGTTTCCCAAGCATAACTACATATCCAGCAATTAAGACCCATGCAATTGTGTATGCACTAAATAAATATCCCATTTTCAGTTCCTCCTCTTTATTGTTTATTTACTATTCCATCGTACGCATAGCACCTTTAGCTATGAAAGTACTTTCCCTAGTCGCCTACCCTATACCAGACAGGAAATAATCTCCCCTGCAAATAGTTAAATAAGGCCTAGTGAATTTGGATTCTGAAAACCTACATATGCTACGGTATTTTTCGTTACTACCTTTTACGAAATTTTATTCATTAACTTCTCTTGAATAGCTTTCTTATTTTGAGCGATCGCAATTTTTGCTTTTTCTATATAAATACCTTTTTGGAGTAAAACAATATACAACAAAGTAATAAAACCTAGCGTAAATAACAATGTAAATAACATTTCAGGCTCAATTCCGCCTCCTTGTTGTGTCGGACCATCACCAAACACGATTGGATGAAGCTTTGAGTTCCACCAGCGTATTGCCATAAATACAATTGGAACATCAATAAAACCGATAATTCCAAATACTGAGGCTAATCTTGCTTTCTTTTCCCATGCTCCGTCCATACGACGAACCATAATATAAGATACATAAATAAACCATAAAATCAATGTCGTTGTTAATCTAGGCTCCCAAGTCCACCATGTATTCCATGCACTTCGTCCCCAAATAGGTCCAGTTGTTAAGACAATAGTTGTAAAAACAACACCAATTTCAGCAGAAATTCCTGCAATGATATCATAAATTCTCTTCCTTTTTATAAGGTATAAAATACTATAAACAAACACGACTCCAAAAGCCAAAAACGCAACCCAAGCTGAACCTACGTGAAAATAAAATATTTTTTGTACTACGCCCATCGTAACTTCGACTGGAGACCATATAAATATTAAAAACATTGTTACTACACCTATTGGAATTGTTAGCCAAAAAAGTATTTTATGAAGTTTTGATTCTGATTGCCAAACCACATTATTCTTTGTCATTTTTCACACCTCCATCACATATTCAAATAATAAGAAACAAATAACAAAAAACACAAGATCATACCCAATCATCAATTGCATCCACGATATAGCACTTGATAAATTCTCAAGATTAACTAGCAATATTTTTGTTGCCTGCACAGCTGCAATAATAATCGGACTAACTATAGGAAATAAGACAATTGGTAATAGCATTTCACTACTCCTTGAATTAGCAGTTAATGCAGCTAAAAATGTACCAATGCTTATAAAACCAAAAGTTCCTAAAAAGATAACTGCTAAAAATAAGGGAATGTTTCCTAGTAAGCGAAAATCAAATAAGATAAATAATAATGGTATAGAAATCAATTGAACTAATAACACAAAAATGAAATTAGCGAGCATTTTGCCAAAATAAATACTTGAAGGATCAATAGGTGCGACAATCATTCCATGTAAGCTATCTTGATTTTTTTCAGCTAAAAATGAGCGGTTCAACCCTAATATTCCAGCAAAGATAGTAATGACCCATACCATTCCAGGTACCACTGCTTTGACAGCATTACTCGTAGGGTCAAATGCAAAGCTAAAAGTCACAATAACAAGCCCTGAAAAGATTAACATAGTACTTAATAGTTGTTTTGTTTTCCACTCAGAATATAGATCTTTCCAAGCGATAATCCATGCAGATTTAAGTAGTTTAATCATGTTAACTCACCAGTCCTGCATACATTTCTTTGATATCTTTCACGTTTTTTGCACCTGAAATAGCAAAATCATCAATTAACAATCCTTGTTTCATAACGATTGCTTTATCACATGTTTCAATGAGTTGATGGAAATCATGTGTAACCATAATTATAGTTGTACCTTCCTGCTTCAATTGCAAAATAACATTATTTAAAATTGAAACTGCCCGTTGATCTAACCCAGTATGTGGTTCATCTAGAAGTAGAATACTAGGTGAATGAATAATCGCTCTAGCAATCGCAATTCTTTGTAGCATTCCTCTTGAAAATGAGCGAACAGGCTCATGCATAAATAAGCTTAAACCTACCATAGAAATGAGTTCTTTTGCTCTTACCTCAATATCTTCTACATCATAGAGTTTTCCGTAATAAACTAGATTCTCAATCGGTGAAAAGTGATCATATAAGTAACTGCTATGTGATAAGAATCCAATTGTTTTCTTAATAACCTCTTCGTTCGCTTTTAGCTTCATATTATTTATCAAAACATCACCAGATGTCGCCTCCAGCAATCCACTAATTATTTTTAATACTGTACTTTTCCCTGCTCCGTTGGGACCTAGTAAAGCGGTCGTTTCCCCTTCTTTTACTGTTAGATTGACTCCACGTAGAATCTCTTTCTCCCCTATCTTTTTCGTTAGCAAAGATGTTTTTATCACGCAGATCCCTCCAATCTATTCAGTCATTTGTTTTATATTAAATTTCACTTTAATTAACATATCTTTATAAGCATTAAACTGTTCATGGAACTTATCTTCAGATATTTTTCCTGCTTTCAGTTCATCTTCTAAATCGATCATTTTCGTCATAATTGCATCGCGCTTTCCAAGCAATTGTTGAAAAATCTTCTCCTCTTTATCCTCGGTCAAAGAAATTTGCCTATTCTGGTCTTTTTGACGAAAGTAAATGAAAAACAGCCCTCCTCCAATTATGATTACACCAAGAATAATTAATAATATATGTGGGTTAAATTGTCTTAATGGTGAATCAAACCACATTCGTAAATGTCCTGGATTATGAAAGCTTGGAGAAGTTTGTGTGACTGCAGCACTCATCATATAAATGCTTTTCATCTTACTTCCCTCCCCGCTGTTTTCTCGTTTGATCAAGTTCATTAGCTATTTCATTTTCTATATCCTTTTTAACTTGTTCAGGCATATTTTTTATTGTATTAGCAACATGAACATCGTCTACTAACGTTTCCTCCGCCATAATAGGAAGAAGCATTTTTTCGTAGTTATTTTTTAATTTCTCATAATCTTCTGTCGATAATTTTTTCATGTTATAATCCATTTCGAGTTCATTTAGTGTCGCAAATATTTCTTCTTTTTTTATGATATCTACTTCATCTATCATGCTTTCATGAAAAGTTACATTCTTTTTTGACAGCAGTGGAGATATTACTAAATAACTACAAACTACTACTAATAATGTGGCTGTTATAATTGAGACTAGATCCATATCAATCACATCCTAGAAAAACTTTTTTCTTTCTTTATCAATCATTTCTCTTAAAACAGAATCGGTGTTCTCGTCAAGTAAAGCTTCATCAGTTGTTATTGAATGAGCACTGTTATTTTTTTTGATCCAACTACGAATAACTGTAAATACAATCACTCCAGCTACAATCAATACGATAAATGGTGTGATCCATGCAGAAAGGCTAAATCCTTGCTTAAGTGGGGCTGACAATGCCTCTTCGCCAATTTCCTCAACGTAGAAATTTAAGATCTCTTCCTTGTTCATCCCTTCTTGCATCATTTGAGCAACTTCTTCGTAATATTCTTGCTTAACAGGGCAAGTAGCCAAATCATCCCCCGCATGTCCTTCCATGGCAAGCATTGCAACAATGCTCTGAAATAGTGCCGAACTATAATCAACATCTTCTGCTGCATAGGTACCGGAAGAAAATAAAAGTATAAGAAGCCCAGTTAAAATGAATAAGCGCTTCATCATTTCCCCATCCTTTCTACGCAAACCCTTAAGATACATGTCGCCGTACCCCTTTATATCTCGGTGTAATATTGCCGTATTTTCCGCTCCAAACAGCAAATATTGCGCCTATTAAAACAACCATGCCACCCGTCCAAATCCATTTTACAAGTGGATTAATCCGAATAACAAATGTAGCTCTTAAATCTTGCTCCCAACCACTTAACACAATATAAAGATCTTCGTCCCAATTACTAATAAGAGCTACCTCAGTAGACGGTTGTTCGAATGAACCATAAAAGATTTTCTCAGCTTCAGCATATCCTAAATCTTGACCGTTTTTATTAATTTTTAGAGTGGCAAACACTACATCATTGATACCTTCACGCTTTTGTTGTAAGTTCTCATAGGTAATTGTGTACTCTGCAAGTTCAATACTTTCTCCCATCGCTAGCGTCTTCATTGTTTCAACATTGAAGTTATTTGAACCAATTATACCTACTGCCATTAGAGCTATCCCAATATGAACGATATAGCCACCGTACCGTCTGCGATTACGTGACATTAAACGGCCAAGTGCAACAATGACATTTTCTCCAGTAACTGACTTTCTAGCCTTTACCCCGCGACTAATTTCAAGAATATGAGTAAAAATCATGAATGCAACAACAGCAAAGCCGATAATCGGATAAGCTTTTTTAATACCTAGAAGTATTAGTAACATAGCAACAAGTAAGCTCAAAATTGCTGGAATTAAAAAGTTTTTTCGTAGATTTCTTACAGTTGAGCGTTGCCAAGCGATTAAAGGACAAATAGCCATAACAAACATTAATGCAAGCATGATAGGTGACATAACTGTATTAAAGAAAGGGACACCAACCGTAACCTTCGTTCCTTTAACCGCCTCAGAAATGAGTGGGAAAATTGTTCCCCAAAATACTGCAAATGTCGCACCAACAAGTATTAAATTATTGATTAAAAAACTACTTTCTTTTGATAAAAATGACTCAAACTGTCCGCTGTTTTGTCTTAATAAATGAAAACGACTCATCATTACATATAGTGCAAATAAGACTGCAAGTGCCATAAAAATTAAAAAGTAAGTACCTAAATTACTATCTCCAAAAGCATGAACTGAAGTTAAGACGCCACTTCTTACAAGAAAAGTTCCAAATAATGTTAATGCATATGAAAGAATAATCAAACTAATATTCCAAATCTTCAACATCTGCTTGCGTTCTTGAATCATTACCGAGTGTAAAAAAGCAGTAACAGTTAACCAAGGCATGAAGGATGCATTTTCAACAGGGTCCCATGCCCAATAGCCACCCCATCCGAGCTCAAGATAAGCCCAATAACCTCCGATTATATTGCCAAGAGTTAAAAATAACCACGCTACTATTGTCCAACGTCTCGTCATACGAATCCAAAAAGCGTCTACATTTTTTAGTATTAAAGCAGCGATAGCAAATGCAAAAGGTACAGAAAGTCCTACATAACCTAAGTACAATGTTACTGGATGTAAAATCATCCCTGGGTCTTGTAACATTGGATTTAAACCTTTCCCAACCTCTGGAATAATATCATTCAGTTCAAAAGGTTTCGTAGTCGTTGCTAACAAGAAGTAAAAGAAAATAATATTTCCAAGCATGATTGTTCCAATATAAGGAACCATTGGATTGTCTTTCATTTTTCTTGAAAACACAACCATCGTTGCGTACATCGTTAAGAAAAATGTCCATAATAATAAAGAACCTGCATTACCTGCCCATAATGCTGAAAGCTTATATATAAGTGGTAAATCGCTACTTGTATACGTAGACACATACTTAAATTGAAATTGACTTGTACCTAAAGCGTAGAATAAGACAAACATTGAAACACTTGTTAATAAAAAGATCGATAACACACCATTCTTCCCACTATTTATTAACTTTTGGTTTTGCTTTCTTATTCCTAATATGAGAATAATAAATGAATAGATTGAAATGACTAATGCTAAATAAACAGCTGTACTACCAATTAAATACATGGCTAATCACCTTTCTTTACTCCTCATTTTCTATCTTTTTATGAAGCTCTGGGTCATAGTCACTTTTATCTTGGTCTTCATATTTGGATGGACACTTAGTTTGAAGTTTCTCAGCAAAAAACACACCATCCTCTTGTATATACCCCTCTACAATTGCAGTTACATCTTCACTAAAATTGTCTGGTCGCACCCCTTGATAAAATATAGGAAGCTCATTACCATCTTCGTCTCGTACTGTAAAGCGAAGTTCTATATTATCTGCATTCCAATCAATTGAATCTTCAATTAATAATCCTTGGGTCATGACGAATTTATCGCTGTACTTCTCTTCATTTGCTAAAAGTTGTGTAAGTGTCAACTCTGTACCGCTTGAACCTGGTGTAGCAGCTATGAGCAATGTGAGAATAGCTATGATGATCAAACTTCCACCAAACAATACTTTTTTATTTTTGTTCATTCCATTCACCCCTCAACTTAGTTCACTCATTTTTTTGCGATACGTTTGTTCATCAATTTCACCATTAGCCAACATGTTTCTTAACTTCTTTTTATCTTGTTGTCGGTTTGTAGCTTTAATTTCGCTTTCACGTTCTTTGTGTTTCTTTTTCTGAAAAATTAACAGCATGATTGTGAATAAAAATATTAATGAAATGACAACGATTGCAATAATTGTATTTGTTGATAACCCTCCATTATTTGATGAGATAGTTTGTATTAGGACACTATTGTTGTTATTTGGTGTTATTTCATCAATTTTACTAGTTGTCGTTTCGTTGTCTTTCTTCTCATAAGACACATCAAATACTTTCTTCTCCCCAGCTGTTAATTGAATAACCTCATACAAATACATGTTAATCCCCATCGTATCTTGTGAATGCTGATCAGTTGTTGGTTGTATGGCAAA
Source organism: Nanhaiella sioensis (assembly GCF_046557775.1). Lineage (NCBI taxonomy): Bacteria > Bacillati > Bacillota > Bacilli > Caryophanales > Bacillaceae > Nanhaiella > Nanhaiella sioensis. The sequence goes on along the minus strand of NZ_JBKAEG010000001.1, from coordinate 3,346,696 downwards.
ATCACTTGCCCCTAATGGTTCAAAGAAAATAATGTTTATAGCATCCATATTATTGTCAGCTACGTATTCATATGTGAAATTTTTCTTATTCCCGGTATGGTTTATATCATGATAGTAATATTCAATAACAAATTTATAGCCTTGCCCTGGATCAATAGGTTCGTCTGGCATAATCGTTACTTTGTTAGAATTCTTCTTCATTTGTACTTCAATTTCTTGAAGTGATTCTTTTGTTCCATCGAGGGTATGTGCTGCTAGCCCTATAAAAAAATTTTTCTTATTCACAGGTAATGTTAGTTCGATACCTTGGCTAATTGACTCAGAAGATTGATTTACAATAGTGCCATGATAACCAACAAGAACAGTTGGTTCATCATTATTAGCATGAGGATGATTTGTATATTCCGGCATAACGATTATTGTAATGTCTTCTATAGATATGTTGTCGTAAGATGCTAGTATAGATGGAGGAAAGAGAATACTCATTAGTACCAAAATGAATATTGGAAAACATTTTTCTTTAACATAAGGAGTCTTCATTTTTTTCACCTTATTTCCCATTTCTTTCATTTCTAATATGATTGTATTAAAAATTGCTTGGTTACAACATATTGGTAAACCTATTGTCAAAAATCATCCATATTTTAGTTCACAAAAACTTCATACCAAATTGTGACTTATGTTACAGACATTACCGAAAGATAGAATCGCACTAAGGATCATCACCCGACGAATGACAGATTCCTATCATTTAGAGATGACCTTCACACTTCAATGATTAGAGTGGTGACTTGGGGGATAGACGCTAATCCTTGACAATACCGTAATCCAACTAGGCCCAAAAGTCGTGTCTTGTGAAGGTTACTTTAATACCATTTTGGCTCCTTAGCTAGTGTATTCGAGCCACTTCGTTTTACTGAAAAGCTGTATTGAAAGATGGAACCAGCTATCTGAAATCCATTTTAAAAAATAAACCATTCAGCTTGATTCAATTAAAAATTTACAGTATATTAATAATAAACACGATTCTTGTGATTTATTTCACATATATATATTAAGACCATTGTCTTATGAAGGCTCTTATCAAAACATTTTTCTACTATTGATAAAACATCTAGATCAAATTAGTGTTATGTTTGTACAATGTCAAACATATCCTTGCACGAAATTGTTACCACCTTATAAACAATGGAAATATAGTTTTTAACTGAACAAAAATGCACCGTACAATATAGCCGTATTGTACGGTGAAAATTAGTTTGTTAATCATCGTTCTGTAAGTGCTTAATTTTTTGGTGGTTGTTGATTTGGAAAATAATCATTTATGACATGGTCTTTCTTTTTAAAGACATCTGGTTCATCATAAACAGCTTTTTTCACTTTTGCTATTTCTTCTTTTAGTTCGTCAATATTTACATCAAGTTTCACTAACTCTTCAGTTGCAATAATAATAGCTTCATTTAATGCTTCAGTAGATTTTTTCATACTATCCATTGCACCTTGAGGGTCATGGAATCCAGCAGAATTTTCTGCAGCTACAATATCAAATAACCACTGTCCTTTACGAACAAGTTGTTGTGCTTCTTCAATTTTAGACTCAGGAGCACCAGTAGTTATCATCTTATTAATATAGTAATGTGCATCAATGGATATTTCTTCGGCTTTGTGTAAGTTTTCCATATGAGCATCTTGAATGCCTTCAACCCGATCTATAAGCTCTTGCTCAGTCTTGTCTGCATGACATGTACGACATGATTGCTCAACCGTTTTTAAAGGTGAAGTCCATTGGTGACTAGTAATCTTTTTCTTACCATCTGAACGTTCGTATGGCATATGGCAATCCGAACAGGAAACTTCAGCAATTCCATGAGGGCCTTCAGACCAAATTTCGAATTCTGGATGCTGAGCTTTTAGCATTGGTGCACCTGAAACAGTATGAATCCAGTCTTGTGCAAACCCAGAATCTTTTGCTATCGTATCGTAGTATTCATACATTTCTTCTGGCTTTAATCCATTTGTCCATGGGAATGTTACTGCCTTCTTTTCTGGTTCAAAATAGTACTCTACGTGACATTGTGCACATACATACGTACGCATTTCATTTTTTGTAGGGTTTGAAATGTCTACTCCCCTTGCTTCCATAGCTGTTGCAAACATTGGACGAGTGACACGTAATTCCATCGTTTCGGGATCATGACAATCTGAACAACCGATAGGAGAATGTCCTAATTCTTCAGCACGAGGTACAATCTCGTTTCGAAAGTTTGCCGACCAGTATCCGTCTCCAAACTCGTCTTCCTCTAACAAAATAGGAACTGCAGTACTTTTACAAGTTAAACAAGAACCAATTGACTTATCCGTAATTCTAGCAATATTTACATTATCTTCAATGGCGTAAATGTGTCCACGATCTTCATTATATTCCTTTGCAAATCCGTAACCATTAAAAATTATTGGTAAATAAGGCTCTTTAGTATGATCAAATTTTGACGTTGGTACTGATCCACCGTATTTCGTATCAGACATTTCTTCATTACGCTTATAGCTTTCATACTGTAACGGAAAAATATCAGCAAATGCTTCATTATTTATTTCGTCAGCTGATAGTCCCGTATTGTATAACTTTTTAGCAGTTATACTTTCTTTCGCTTCATCTGAACCACAGGCAGCAATAATAGAGATTAAAAAAATTACTAAAGCAGTGGGAACTATAATTCTTTTGATGTTTCTATGCATTTTCCTCACCCTTTCTCAAAAGATTCGTTTCGATTATTAATGTCATAATCCGCAGGTTTAAACCATTCATCTGTCTTAAAGTTGCCATTACCATGAGGGATTTGCCTATGACAATCCGTGCAATTTTCTTTTGCATCATGTGATAAATTATTTAGTGTTCCTTCGTGACAGCTTTTACAGTTTTCTTGAATAACGTCAATGGTGGCTGTTTTCGCATGAATAACATCAGGAATCTTATCTGCCCCAAATGTATTCATGTAAATATCATGCGTTCCAGCTTTCGCTTTAAATAGTATTTTCCTTCCAAGGCTATCAGTTGGAGCATGACACTTATTACAGGCGATATTTGCATGTGTAGAGTCTGCAAAGCTACTATAGGCTGAATCCATAGGGTGACAAGTCGAACAAAATTCTGCACTATCTGTATAATGCATTGTCTCAGCACTTGCTACTGCTACAACAACTCCTAAAAATAGCCCAATTAAAATAACGACTTTTTTATCCAGCGCTTTAAGCTTTTTCACCATACCTTCCCCCTCCTCTTCTGTCATTTTTATATCTTCTTCATACAAATTAAAAGGCTAATTAGTATGTCAGCCACTTAATAAATTGACACATGTGAAAAAATGAGCAATTTGATAAATATTGATTTACCGCTTTGTGATGATAGAAAAGTATAACCATATTTCATTCACGAATAATAACAATTGTGAAAAAAAGCCTATCTATAGGTTTATTGTACCTTTCCAACTAAACATTACCATATTTTATTGAATGTTTGATAAGCCATAATTGACAAACTATTGTCTATAAAAAGGCCAAATTGTGTACATTTGGAAAAATAATTGATTCAAGTATATTTAACAAAAACGGAACAAACTGTTTCCTCTCAACAAGCATTGGAACGTTTTTGAAGAAAAAATATTTTGTTTTCTCTCAGTCAGTTATAACGCCTTGACAGGCTAGGTGAGAGAGCTAGTAAATAAAAAAAGTAGGCTTTACTAATAAAAAGTAAAACCTACCTGAATGAAAATATATGTTCGTTTTTACCTAATGGCTGTTTTCAATGTAAGATGCTACGAAAGCTCGGTTTATACGTGCTTATCTATTAGAACGAAAAGCAACAACCAATGCTAAAACAGCCTAATGTAAAGAGTCATCCTACTTAGCTGTAATGATGAAAAGATAATACACTTATAATTTGTAATGATCGTTCTTTGTTTAGTAACTACGTAAAATTTTCCTTATCAATTAACTTAACGATCAACAAATTTTTCATTATCATTTTTATCACCCTCCTGTAATTATTTGAAATGATTATTATATGATTGGGTAAGCTCTAAACGACTTTTCTCTTTCTTCATCAATCATTTTTTTTACTTGCTCTTCTCGATAAGCTTTTTCAATTGAATACGTTCGTTTATTAATTGTAATTGTGATAGACAAAATATTGAATTTCATATGGCTTCACCTCCTTTAAGTTCATTGCATACACTATGTTCAATTTGACGATAAAAAACCACAGGTAAATTTTCTATACCTGTGGTTAAAATAATCAAAATTATTTTATAAATAAGCATTAAAAGGAAAGATGCTATTTATATAAAAAGCCACAGGTATACTATTCAACCTGTGGCGTGTATGCTTAGTTAGTTATTGAAACACCCGCATTCCGACATCGGTCGAGTAGTAAGAAATACTATTTAATTTAATAAGTTTAAATAATTTGCCTAACATTAAATTCGACCTCCTTATCAGAATTTGTTTATTTCATAGGAAAGTATAACCAATTTATGATATTTTGTAAAGGGCTTTTTTGTAAAAAATAAAATAATTTTCTTATTCTAGATCACTTACTATTTTTTTATACTTAATTACCATGTTAAATAAAAGATACGCTACAAATAAAAAAATATATGTCATTGCCATTAATAAGTTGACATTAGTCGCTTCCTGAACATGTTGATTAATAACAACACCTAAATATAAAAAGACACTAATTGCAATTAAAACAAATGCAATTCTTGTAAAGTCGACAATTTTAAATTTCAAATCACGTAATTGCTTCTCATCCATTTTAAGTTTGTCACCTACTTTTCTAAGTATCTATAAATCTACTTTAACATATCTTAGTAGGTCAAAATGAATGTAACTTTAACCAATTATAGGGTAGGAACCAATCACAAAAATAAATTAACGTCACTATGGCTGTTGTGAATGGGCTCATAATCTATAGAGAATAGGTGTCTAACTGGAACAAAAAAAAGGCGAAAATACTTTCGCCTTTTTTTATTTATCCTTTAAGTGCATTAGCTAAGTCTGCGATTAAATCTTCCACATCTTCAAGTCCTACTGAAATGCGGACAAGACCATCTGTTATACCTAGCTCTTCACGACGTTCTTTTGGTATCGAAGCATGTGTCATTTTTGCAGGAACTGAAATTAAACTTTCAACTGCGCCAAGGCTTTCCGCCAATGTAAAATACTTAACTTGCTTAAGTAGTTGTTCTGCTTTTTCTTCACTACCAACATCAAATGAAACCATACCACCATAGCCTCTAACTTGTTTTTTTGCTATATTATGATTCGGATGACTACTTAATCCAGGGTAATATATCTTTTCTACACCTGGGTGATTTTGTAAAAATTCAATAATTTGTTTAGTATTTCCTTCGTGCTCTTCCATTCGTATTCCTAACGTTTTGATTCCTCTTATTAATAACCATGAATCCTGAGGGCCTAATATGCCACCTGTAGAATTTTGAACAAAATGTAGGTCTTCCGCTAATTGATTGGAATTGACTGCAACGAGACCAGCAACGACATCGCTGTGACCACCAATATATTTTGTTGCACTGTGCAATACGATATCTGCTCCAAGATTTAAAGGTGTTTGCCAATATGGTGTACTGAACGTGTTATCTACGATTGTTAACAAGTTATGTTCCTTTGCGACTTTAGAAGCTCCTCTAATATCAGTAATTTTTAGCAACGGATTTGTAGGTGTTTCAATATATATTGCTTTCGTATTTGAACGGATTGCTGTCTCTATATTTGACAAATTACTCGTATCAATAAAAGTTGATTCTATTCCTAGCTTGTTTAAAACTTTCGTCATTACACGGTAAGTTCCACCATATACATCATCAGTTAAAATGACATGATCGCCGCTGTTAAATAACATCATCACTGCTGTAATTGCTGCCATTCCAGAGCTAAATGCAAACCCTGCTGTTCCTTCTTCAAGGTCTTTAATGAGCTCCTCTAAAGCATGTCTTGTTGGATTACCTGTTCGTGAGTATTCAAATCCTTTATGCTCACCTATCCCATCTTGCTTATATGTGCTTACTTGATAAATGGGAATAGAGACAGCACCTGTTTGTTGATCATTCGGAATGCCACCATGGATTAATTTTGTCTTTGGTTTCATTTTATATCGAACCTCCATAAATCTGTTTACTTAAATAACGTTCGCTACTGTCTGGAAAAATAGTTACGATGTTCATTTTTTTCTTAGCCCGACTTGCTTCAATAAGAGCTGCATGGAGTGCTGCCCCTGAAGAACTACCAACTAAAAGCCCTTCTTTTCTTGCTAGTTCTTCTACTCTCATAAAGGCATTATTATCAGATATTGTATGAATTTGATCAAAATATTTTGTATCCATATAATCTGGAAGAAATTCCATACCGATTCCTTCTGTCTTGTGGGGTCCTATATCACCACCATTTAAAATAGATCCTTCGGGTTCAACGATGACTGTTTGTAACAAATTATTTTGTTCTTTTAAATATTTCGCAGTTCCCATAAATGTTCCACCCGTTCCTGCTCCTGCAATAAACATATCAATATCACCATCTAGTTGGCTCCACATTTCAGGTCCTAAGGTTTTATAATAGGTCATTGGATTTGCCGGGTTGTTAAATTGCTGAGGACAGTACGAGTTTGGAATCTCATTAAGTAGTTGTTGAGCTTTTGAAATTGCTCCCCTCATACCTTCACTCGTTGGTGTGTGTATAATTTCAGCACCTAGCGCTTTCATTAGCAATTGTTTTTCTATACTAAATTTTTCAGGCATACATACAATTACTTTCAGCTTATGTCTTAGTGCTGCTAATGCTAATCCGATGCCTGTATTTCCTGCAGTAGGTTCAATGATCGTACCGCCAGGTTTAATTGCACCAGACTGGAGAGCTTCTTCAATGAGCTCTTTACCTAACCGATCTTTAATACTGCCACCAGGATTGTAATATTCAAGTTTTGCATAAAGCTTTACTTGTTTTGGTAAAGGAAATTGCGTTAGCTCAATCATTGGGGTATTACCAATTAAGTCATGTACGCTGTGAACAACACGCATAATTATTTTGTCACCTCAAAAATTTTTTCTGAATGATATTTTCGCATTAATTGTTGCTTTAGAATAATAGGCTGTTTTTGTATAGAATGTTGTTTTTCGTGCTAAAAGAATAAACACGGATATGATTAGTTTGCGTAGTATCTATTTTAGGAACTATAAAAAAATTCACGAAAAGAGCCTTGTAATAAAAGCTATACACTACGACACCTTTTCTTCTCTAAATACTATAAAAAATCATACTATACGCATCAGTTACTCAAATTTACGTAACAAAAAGCAACAAAGTTTGCGAAAAGAGTCTTTTGTAATAAGTGCGAAGTTCTGTGAGTTTATTTAAGCCCTTCTACCATATTCATAACTAAATTGGCTGAATGTAAAGCAGCTGTTGGTAAAAATTGTTCGAAAGAGATATCTGATTCTTTACCAGCTATGTCTGAGAGAGAACGTATTACTACAAAAGGAACCTCAAATTGGTAACAAACTTGAGCAATCGCTGCCGCTTCCATCTCAACTGCATACAAATCGGAAAATTTATCTCGTACCATTGCTACTCGGCTAGGGTCACTCATAAAAGAATCACCAGTAGCAATAAGTCCTTTCACTGTTTGAATATTTTCAATGTTCTCTGCTGCTTTTTCCGCTACGTTCAGAAGATTATTATCTGCTAGAAAAGCTGGTGGTAATTGTGGAACTTGTCCATATTCATAACCAAAAGCTGTTACATCTACATCGTGATGGCGTACTTCTGTTGAGATCACCACATCCCCAACGTTTAATGACTCCAATAGTCCTCCAGCTGAGCCAGTATTTATGACATAGTCAACGTCAAAGCGATCAAGTAGAATTGACGTACTCATTGCTGCATTTACTTTGCCAATTCCTGACTTCAGTAATACAACTTCAACTCCATGTAAAGAACCTTCAGTGAATTCACATCCAGCAATAACACTTACTTGTTCGTTGTTAATGTTATCTCTTAAGATGATGACCTCTTCTTCCATGGCACCTATAATTCCTATTCTCATCTTGGTTTCCCTCATTTCTATATTCCTTTATTACTTATACCATTTCTCCGTGTCACGAGGATATACTAAAACTCCACTCAATATTGTAACATATTCAACAGCTAAACCATTTACTGCAATAATCTATCTCACTGCTAGTGAAAGACTTGAGCATCAGTGAAATCAGGTGGAAACTCTACTCGACCTGATTGAAATATCCCATCTATAGAAGTCGGGTTAAATTCCTTAATATAAACTTAGATCAATTCAGGTCAAAAAGCCTATTATACACATTTCTATACCCCGAATTCATTTAAGTGCTTCTAATTTATCATAGAAATTATTTCTTAGCAATTTGCAAGTATATCATCGTTAATATTATCTTAAAAGAGCAAAATATAATATTTTCGTTCACTCTCACATTTGATAAAATGGACGATACATACAATTGTGGAAGGGTGTCAGTCAAATGGATTTTTCTTTAGATATACTCAAAGATAAGGTTGAATTTTTTGAAGCGCAAGATTTAACAACATTAGAAAAAAAAGTTAATGAACAAATCGAAGTTAATAAAGCTATATTATTAGAGGTTCATCATATTTCTCATCAAATGCAGTTTGATCAAGACGGTAGAAGATATTTTAGTGCTGTTGTTCACTTTAAACGCAGCAATTAGATACATTTTTTGTTCTTACCCACCTTCACCTCTGAAAGCTTAGTAAACTTATACATTGATGAATTAAGTATATACTATTTTGATTTAAGCTCTTTTCATAAATTTTATTGTTTGTTTACTAAAATGGACAACCTGATGAGCTTTATGAGAGCTCAGTAATTGAAGTAGAAAAGGTGCTACCAACGCTAGATGTATACGTGCTTTTATACATTAGAACGAAAATGGGAAAATCATCCTTGATTTAAAATAAACCGCCTTTGCAAGTAGCAAATGGCGGTTTATACTTAATCTTCTGAGGACTCCTCGCTCGATTCTTCCTCTGTGTTTTTGTAATATGGACTATCATTCTCTTTTAATTGCTCTACTTTAGTAGGCTTCCAGCCTTCATTGTCAACCCATTCCATATATACTTTGTAAATTAAGCTAGCGTCTACATTTGAAGCAATTGTAGCAAGAGATTTATTGGGACCGTCATTCCCTAAAAACCACAAAGTATAATCTTCTTTAGCAATTCCTGTTGCATAACTTATCGTTTTTTCCATCTCAACTCGGTCTGTTGTGCCTTCGTCAAAAACGGTCACCACATGATCTGCTTGCTCCGTACCGACTGGTTGCCATGAATCACTAGTTATTGTTTTAATAATGTTAGAATCTTCGCTAGCAGTTGTTTCATCTAAATCTGTAACTGGTTCAGGTGAACTATCCTCGGCTATTTGTTCGTTAGTGTTAGAAGTATTGTTGTCATCTTCGTTAGAAACGGCTTCATTGCTTTCTTCTATACTACCTTCATTGCTCTCTTCTAGATTATTCTCGTTATTCTCTATGTTATTATTATCATCAGTTTCATCAATTGTTGAGTTAGTTTCTTGAGATTCGTCATCTTCCGTTATTCCAACAGTTGCATTACCATTATCTTGTTGCTCAATACTATCTGATGCAACTGGATCACTACCTTTGGAAAATAGTAGCTTTCCTCCAAAGAAAACAATTAACAAAATGACTATTCCAATTAAAATATTTAATAATAAATTCCCTCTCTTACGCTTTTTATTCCTTTCGTAGCGAGGTCCCTCATATAAATCTTCAATATTTCCCCTCACAAAAAGTCCTCCTCACTCTTATATGTATATGTCTCATTGTATCATTAGATAGGTAGCTATTATATAAGTTTTGCCATTTTATGAGCTGCCTTGTTCAATTTCATATATTGTTTCAATTATTTCATAGAAGACATCATTTGTCACAGCATTGTTTTCTTGTTGTTTTAAATCAACTACAACAAGTGCATATTTAGGATTTTGCACAGGAAAATATCCCGCAAACCATTTATTATGTAATTCCTCACCATCATCATTCTTAATACCTAGTTGAGCTGTTCCTGATTTACCAGCAACCTCATATGAATTCCCTTGAAATGCCCTTCCTGTTCCCTCCAAGACAACTGTACGAAGAAGTTGCTGTAATTTTAAAATTGTATAGGGTGAAAGGGGTTGATTGTCTTTAACTGTTTGTATAGGAAATGAATATAGTGTTGTTTCATTTTTATATAGTATATCACTGACTACTCTTACTTGCAGCTCTTTACCACCTCTTGCGATTGTAGCCATCATATTGGCAATAGCCAATGGTGTAACTTTAACATTTTTTTGTCCATTTGCAGTTTGTGCAATAGCTTTCGGAGATGTCTTATCAGATTCTTCAACCCAAATCGTTCCAGTCCCTACGTATGGCAGTTGGTTAAATTCTTCAAAATGAAATACATCGCCATTCCAAATTACAGGATTTATTAAGCCCAGTTTAGTAGCATATTCTTCAATACTTTGCGAGTTTAATTCCATAAGCTCTAGTGCTAATACTGAAAATGTATAATTACAACTATTAGCAAAGCTTTCTTCAAAGTTTAACATACCAGAAAGATACTGTGATTTCCCCTCTCCATACATATCCAAGTCACAATCAAATATGCGATTCGATTGCAATAAATTGTGTTCAATCGCTGCAGCAGCAATAACTGGTTTAAACACAGAACCTGGGGTTTGCACTGTTAACATTCTATTTTCTAGTGCATCATCCACGTACGGGTCTGAATGGTTAATTGATGGTACGCTTACCATTGCAACCACATCATTTGTAGCTATGTCAATTAACACGAGGCCACCATCATTAAGTTGGTGTTTGTTCACAATTTTTTCGGCTGCAATTTGAATTTCTTTGTCAATCGTCGTTTTGATAGTTACAGGGTAAAAAGGATTTGCTGGCTCAGTATATTTTACTTCTAAGCCAAACAACGGTCCATTTTTTCCATCTACATGATACAGGAGCTTAGATTCTGCTTCAGGCAAGACAAATTCATTAAACTGTTGTTGTAGACCAGAAATACCACCTTTTAGATTAATCGATTTTGCTCCGTTGACTTCTTCACTATTTACTGGTGCTTGCTCATATTCACGTACTAAGCCAATTAAATGTTCTGCAATTTTGTCTGGCATTTCATTCTGCCGGTTCACAGCAAAAACACCTGGAATCTTCAAATCATTTATCTCTGTCATTTGAGTATCTGTTAAGGTAAAAGCCTTCCCCTCTTCAAATACAATAGGTTCGTTTGCAGTTTTTACTGCCACATTTAGCTTTTCTGGAGACACATTTATTAAACGGGCAACTTGTTCGATTGGCCAGTCCATATTCTTAAGAAATGGAAATAAAATTAAACTAGGTTGATTAACATATGTTAGTGGTTCATTATTTTTATCAACAAACTTCCCACGTCCTTGGTCAATTACAACCTGCTGAGTGCGTTGTGAAACACTTGCTTCTAATAAATTGATATTGTGCTTTGAAAACTCTTCTGTTTGAATAAGCTGGATTTGTATAAGTCTAATGATCAGGACTATGATAAAAATAATTACACCAACGGATAAATTTATTGTTCTTTTTCTAACATCCATAAAAAAAACACCTCATCAGCAGTTTTGACAAGGTGTTTCGGATTAAAACCTATTGGACGGATACTATTTTCACTAACATTTCTCCACCAGGCGTTTGAACTTGTACTTCTTCACCTATTTGTTTACCAATTAGACTTTTTGCAATAGGTGAGTCATTTGAGATTTTCCCTTCAAATGGATCAGCTTCAGCACTACCTACGATCGTATATGTTTCTTCTTCACCATCCGGTAGTTCAACAAATGTAACAGATTTTCCTATAGAAACCATATTTGAATTACTGGAGTCTTCTTCAATAATTTTGGCATTTCTAATCATATTTTCAATTGTTGTAATTCTACCTTCAACAAATGCTTGTTCTTCCTTTGCAGAATCATACTCTGAATTCTCAGAAAGGTCACCAAAACTACGCGCAATTTTTATACGTTCAACTACCTCTTTACGACGTACTGATTTTAAATATTCTAATTCCTGCTCTAATTTTTCCTTACCTGCTGCTGTCATTGGAAATATTTTTTCAGCTGCCATTCCCTTCACTCCTCTTGTTATTAACGATCAAAGTTTGAATTATTCTTACATATGTACAATTACCATTTACGAATATCTTAAAGACGACAATTTTAATGATAATTAATCACGTATCATTAAAATTGTCATGCCAAAGATATGAATATTATACAATGATTGCATTTACATTTATCTATGCTATCGTATTACAAAATAGACTTTTGTTCAAGAATTGTTTGAATTTTTGTTACCATTAGGTCAATCGCAACATGATTGCGTCCCCCTTCAGGGATGATAATGTCAGCATAACGTTTCGATGGTTCAATAAATTGATTGTGCATAGGGCGTACTACAGACACATATTGATCAATGACTGAATCTACAGTTCGTCCTCTCTCCTTAATATCCCTCAATATTCGACGGGTAATCCTTATATCTGCATCAGTATCTACATATAGCTTAATATCCATATAATTCCTTAAGCGTTCATCTTCTAAAACTAACATGCCTTCAAGAATAATGACATCTTTTGGTTCAACAGGGATAACCTCTTCTGATCTTGTATCAATCGTAAAATCATATACTGGCTTCTTAATGCTTTCAAATGCAAGCAGCGATTCTATATGATCAATTAATAAATCATTGTCAAATGCTAATGGATGATCATAATTTGTTTTACGTCGTTCTTCTATAGATAAATGACTTTGGTCTTTGTAATAGTAGTCTTGCTCAAGGATTAAAATCGAATGCTCTTTCAAATGCTCGTAAATTGCTTTAGTAACACTTGTTTTACCAGAGCCAGAACCTCCTGCTACACCTATTACTACCGGTTTCTTCCCCATCTTAGTTCTCCTTTCGCATCATGTTGTTCGGGAAGACATCCTTGTCCACTTTAAATTTAATGATTTGTAATGGATGTCTTGCTGCATCCAGAACGTTCCCATCCTCATCCCAAATTTCTTCGATTTTTTGAGTGAAATTTTCAATTTCTGGTCCAAAAAATTCGACTTCTTCTCCTGGCTTAAAATGATTACGTTGCTGTAAAGTAACTATTTTGGATTCTGTATTGTAGTCCAATACTAATCCAGCAAAATCAAATGCTGTTTTCTTGCTATGATTTCCATACATTTGTTCTTTATACCCCGGTACACCCTCAAAAAATGCTGGAGCCGTTTCACGATTTGCACATTTATCAAGTTCCTCTAGCCATTCTTGTTTAATAGTAAAATGATCTGGATCAGCACAATAAGCGTCAATAATTTTTCGATACACGCTTACTACAGTAGCTACATAATGAATGGACTTCATACGACCTTCAATCTTTAAACTGTCAATACCTAAGTCAATCATTTTTGGAATCGATTCAACTAACTTTAAATCTTTCGGACTCATTGCAAATGGTGCATCAGTTTCCTCAAACAATGCCACTTCACCATCGTTTGAGTTAAGGCTATACAAGTCATAATCCCATCTACAAGATTGGCAACAACCTCCACGGTTAGAATCACGTGCAGTCATATGATTACTTAACGTACAGCGCCCTGAATAGGAAATACACATTGCCCCATGGATAAATGTCTCAATTTCAATATCAGTCTTTTCCTTAATTTCTCTTATCTCTTCCGCACTCGTTTCACGACCTAATACAACACGCTCCAGTCCTTCTTCTTTCCAAAATTGAACTGCCTTCCAGTTTGAAAGTGATTGCTGTGTACTTAAATGGACCTCTAACTTAGGAGCAACTAGTCGACATGTTTCGATAATCAACGGATCTGCAACAATAATTCCTGTTACACCAGCACTTTGAAGCCCTTGTAAATATTCTTCTAAACCATCAATATTTTCATTGTGAGCATAAATATTTGTAGTTACATATATTTTAGCACCATAATTATTGGCGAACTTAACCCCTTCTGCCATTTCTTCATGGGAGAAATTATCAGCATTGGAACGTAAGCCATATTCTTGACCTCCAATATACACTGCATCTGCTCCGTACTGGACAGCTATTTTTAACTTTTCTAAATTACCTGCTGGGGCTAGTAATTCAGGCTTTTTAGTAATAACTCTTTGGCCATTAATCATAGCAGAAATTCCATCTTTTAATGCAACCATAATTACTACCTCCTTTTATGTCTAGCTTTTCTTTTGTTCTCCGTCTAACACCTATCTCCTGGAAGTCATAAGCCAAGCTGCTAAGAAGGTTAAAAAAACAACCTTCCTGCGACTTTTCTTATGCTTGTCGGAAATGAACGAGGCGCTTGCGCTTTTCTTTAATAAACTGTTTCTTTGAAGAAAAATCCACTATCTAACGGACGATTTTGGGGTTGTATCTTTTCAATTTCTTCAATAAGCTGATCTTTTTGTTCTTCGTATTGCTCTCGATCTTTAGCACATAAATCCATCGCATATCGATATTTTTTTGTAACCTCAAGTAAATATTGAGGTGATTTTAATACCCCATCAATTTTAAAGCTTTCTATTTCAGCATCCATCATTTCTTCTAACTCATCTATTATACAAATATCATTTGGACTCATAATATGTGTTCCATTTGCGTCTTCGAAGATTGGATATTTGTTGTTTCTTTCATTATCGTGTAGAAATAAATTTTTGTTATTGCTATCGTTCTTTACTTCCATTGACTTACCTTGGAATTCAAAGTAGTTACCAATCAATGAACGTTTTGAATGGAACATACATGTCATACCATGGACTTGTACTTCTAGCTTCACTTTAGCATGTTCCTTCATTTCAAGGATCGCATCCATATTTAACTCTCTAGCTAGAACAGCACGTTCAGCACCTTTTCTTCCCCAATAGTTGCATGTATACCAGTTAGTAGCTGTTGTTTCCGTATTCCAATGCAACCTCATATTTGGTGCGATCTCTTTCACAGTCATTAACACAGAAGGATCACCGAAGACAATTGCATCTATCCCAACTTCATTTAAATAAGAAATGTAGTCTGGTAGTTCACCAATTTTGTCGTTATGAAATATGCCATTCATAGCTACATATACTTTTCTATTTTTTGCATGGGCGATTTGTACTACTTCTTTTATATCATTTCTACTAAATTCCCCAGCTAATCTTAAACCATACCTTTGTTCACCTATAATAAAAGCATCAGCCCCTGCTTGAATAAGTGGCTCAATATCTTCCACACAAGTAGGGGTAACTAATAATTCTGGTATCCTCATTTTTTAGTCACCTCTTCGCTTACTAATTGCCATGCCATCTCCTACTGGTAAAATAGTTGTATCATATAAAGGGTTCTTCATTAACCACTCGTTATAATTTCTTATTTTGCTAATAAGTTGATTAGTACGCTTATTTTCTGTATCTATTTTGGAAGCTACAAAACCTTTATATAAAACATTATCAGTAATGATTATTGCATTTTGTGAGAGCATAGGGCTATACAATTCAAAAAATCGTTTATATTGCCCTTTTGCTGCATCTATAAATAAAAAATCAAATGGACCTCTATGCTTCACTTGTTCTTCAAGTTCAAGGGCATTGCCAAATAAAATATCTATTTGCTTTGAACATCCACTCTTTTTTACGAAATCACGTGCAGTATCATATCGTTGTTTGTGACGTTCAACTGTTACAATTTCTGCATGTGGCAAAGTTAATGCCATCCTTAAAGCAGAATAGCCAATCGCCGTTCCAATTTCCAAAATTTTTTTAGGTTGCGCAATACGTAATATTTGTAGTATTGCTTCTATTCCAACGAGCTCCATTATCGGTACATGATGCTCGTTTGCATACTGCTCCATTTCGTGTATTAGAGGCTGTCTCTCTCTTACGAGACTCTCTAAATAGGTATTCACTAGCTCGACATCCACGCTATGCTACCTCATTCCTGTAGATTATCATTGTTCTATTAGACTGTTTTCGCATTGATGGTTGTTTACGTACTAAGAATATAAACCCGTTACATCTAACGTTCTGGTGATTTTTCCTGTATAAAACGATACAAACTTATAAAACCACTTCTTACGATTCTAATTGAGTAACAAAAACAACAAATTGATCGAAAAGAGCCTTAAAAAAAGAAGAGTTCGACAAAAGAACTCCCAACAACTCGATATATTTTACCATAACAACAAGGGGATTGCGAATTATTCTCCGCCCCCCCTTTAATTACCACTTTTTATACATATAATTTGTTCGATCTCTTAGTCATTCGTAATATATTGTGCTTTTAGCGCATTATGTTCTTCAAGTGTTTTTGCATAAAAGACATCTCCCGATGGAGCTGCTAAGAAATATAGGTAGTCTGTACTTGCTGGATTTAATGCAGCAATGATGGACATTTCTCCTGCATTAGCAATCGGACCTGGAGGTAAACCAGCATGCATATAAGTGTTATATGGAGAATTCACTTCTAAATCTTCGTATAGTACGCGATCCTTATGCTTTCCTAATGCGTATAACACTGTAGGATCGGTTTGTAGCGGCATACCAATATCCATTCTATTGTAAAATACACTAGATATCTGTTCTCTATCGGTTTTTGCTGTAGCTTCTTCTTCAATTAATGAAGCCATCGTTAAGACTGTGTGTGCAGACATTCCTAACCCAGCAATTTCTGCATCATAATTTAATAATACTTCTTGTGTTTTAGCTAACATTTTTTCTACAATATCCTCAATTGAAGGATCTTCTTTGTAAAAATCGTAAGTTGCCGGAAAGAGATATCCTTCAAGGGGATATTTAATATTTTCACCTAGAATTTCTTCCGTCAAGAGATCAGGATAGTGAGATTGAAGTGTAGCTATATACTCTTTGTCTGTAAGTTTTGCCATCACTTCATCTTCAGAATAATTCGTTTTCTCTGCAATTATTTTACCGATTTGTGTTAGTTGTTTACCTTCAGGAATCGTTATTTTAAAAACAACATCTTGTATAACCACACCGGTTTTAATACTATCGATCAACTCTTGAAAAGTCATCGACGGACTCAATTCATAGTCTCCAGCTTGAAAACCTGATTCATTTTTAAACTTAATATAATAGCGAAATATTTTAGCATCTTTTATAAGACCGTTTTCCTCTAAAATATTTGCAATAGCAGTTGATGAAGAACCAATCGGTATCGTAATATTAACAGTTTCCTCATTTTCCGGTTCTACTGGTTGTAGAGCTGATTTTATATATACATAGCCGCCTCCAATAACTCCAGCTATTACAATTAATAAAACTAAGGTGATAACAAGTACAATTCTTCTAATAACTCTAGCTTCTTTATGTTGTTCTATAATTTTTTCCTGCTTTTCATTCTGTGCTTCTTTCTCAGACATATCGAGTCCTCCTTTCACTCGAACTATTATACTACATTTTTTTTATCATTCGCCATTTGCTTACAAAATTATTCTAATCTTAATAGGTAAAATGAGTTAAGTGGTACCGTAGAATAATCATGTAATCGCAATTTTCATAAAGCATAAGTGTTTCACTCATCCTCGACAAGCCTTGAGGTCATTCATTTGAAGGCGTTTTACCTTCAGGGAAAATGATAAAGTGGCTTTGATGGGTAAGGCAATGCGAATAAAAAAGACTGTTTTCACATAGATTGTTGCTTTTCATACTAAGATTTATACGCACGTATACATCTAGCTTTCGTGGTGCATCTACAACGACGCACTAATTTAAAAACAATAGCTACAGATTTTACGAAAAGAAACATAAATAATGATAAACATCATGCAGTAAATATAGTTCAGAGAAATCTCACTTTTTTATCTGTTAAAATAGATAAGGCCGACTCTATTTTGTAGCTAAAAAGCTACCATTAGAGTCAGCCTGGTCCTTATCTGTAATAATAACTACATTTACACTTCTTCGTTTTCATCAAGGAAAGTATTAAGCATTTCTTCAACCATATCCCACTCTTCATCAGTTTCAATAGGCTGTAATTCACCATCTTTATTGTCATCACTCGGAACAAAGCTTGATGCATGAATTTCTATATCTTCATCTTCATCATGGTCTGCTCCAACTGGATAATAAAGTACATATGATTTACCGAATTCAGCATTTTCAAATGTAAAAAGCACTTTACATAGCTGTTCATTCCCGTTTTCATCTACTACCGTTATTTGATCTTCGTTGTGTGTCATACTTTCACCTCATTAGTTTTTACTGTCCAAATATCCTTGTAAAATCATCACTGCTGCCATTTTGTCAATGACTTTCTTTCTTTTCTTACGACTAACATCTGCACTTAATAATACACGTTCAGCTGCCATCGTAGATAAACGCTCGTCCCATAATTGGGTTTCAAGCTGAAATGTTTCTTCCATCAATTTAGCAAATGCTATACAAGCTTCTCCCCTTGGACCAACTGTACCATTCATATTTTTAGGAAAGCCGACAACAATTTTCTGAACTTCATATTGTTGAATGAGTTCTTTTAGACGGTCCAACCTAAATTCATTTCTCTCTTCGTCGATTTTTATTGTTTCGATACCTTGGGCAGTCCAACCCATTTCGTCACTTACAGCTACCCCTATCGTTTTAGTACCGACGTCTAATCCAAGGATTCGCATATACTTACTCCTTACGGTGATGCTCTAAATAAGATTTAACTAACTCCTCAATCAATTCATCACGTTCAATTTGTCTTATAATGTTCCTAGCGTCTTTATGACGAGGAATATAGGCAGGATCGCCAGATAATAAATATCCTACAACTTGGTTAATTGGATTGTAACCTTTGTCTTGCAAAGCATCATAAACTGTAAAAAGTACATCTTTTACATTTGTTTCGACAGGTTCTTCTGAAAAATTAAATTGCATTGTTTTATCGAACGAGCTCATTATATGCACCTCACCCTCAAGATCCGACTGTTGAATCTGTCAAGTTTTTCATACTTACATTGTACACTAAATATATAAATTATAAAACGGATTTAACCCATTCTTCAACATAGTTTAATGCACTTTCAAGTTTATTAGGGTCTTTTCCACCTGCTTGTGCCATATCAGGTCGACCACCACCGCCACCGCCACAGCGTGTAGCTACTTCTTTGACTACTTTGCCGGCATGGTAGCCCTTTTGAATCAAATCCTTAGTAACACCCGCTACTATATTCACTTTATCATCATTAATAGCACCTAAGACAACAACGGCTGAGCCTAAATTTTGTTTTAATTCATCAACCATTGAGCGTAAATTATTCATATCTGCTGCATCTACTATACTCGTTAGAACCGAAACTCCATTCACATCTTTAACTGCATTGACTAAATTACTTGCTTCGATATTTCCTAACTTTGCCGATAAGGATTCATTTTCACGCTGAACCATACGTAATTCGGATGTCAAAGATTCAATTCTGCTCGTAACATCCTTCGGATTTACTTTTAATTTGTTTGCAGCTTCATGTAATAACTGAACTTGCTCATTAATTACTTGATATGCCCCTTGACCAGTAACGGCCTCTATACGCCTTGTTCCAGCACCTATACCTGATTCTGAAATAACCTTGAATAAACCGATGACCGAGGTATTCGGTACATGGCAACCACCACATAGCTCTAAACTGTAGTCACCTACTTGAACAACACGTACAACCTCTCCATATTTTTCACCGAAAAGTGCCATTGCACCCATTTCTTTTGCTTCGTCAAGTGATTTATAGTCAATTTGAACTGCAATGCTTTTCCAAATTTGTTCATTAACGATAGACTCTATTTGATCCAATTCTTCCTGTGTCACTTGACCAAAATGTGAAAAGTCAAATCGCAGACGATCAGCATTTACCAATGAACCAGCTTGATTAACATGTTTTCCTAATACATCTTTCAACGCTTGGTGGAGAAGATGAGTAGCCGTATGATTCTTAATAATATTTAACCGTTTTTCTTCATTTATTTTCGCTTCAAATGCTTGACCTTTTTGTAGTGTACCTTTTTCAACGATAACATGATGAATATTTTGTCCATTTGGAGCTTTTTGAACATCTTTTACTTTTAATACAGTATCTTTATTTTCAAATAATCCCTGGTCAGCAATCTGCCCACCACTTTCAGCATAAAAAGGTGTTTTATCAACGATAATTTGTGCCTCTTGCCCTTGTTCTATACGTTCAACAAAGTCACCATCTTTAACGATTATTTCAATTTTACTTCCAGCCTTTGTTTGTTCATAACCAACAAAGTTACTTTCAACCTTAACGTCACCTAACACTCCGCCTTGCACTTGCATTGAATCAACATCTTGACGAGCAGCGCGAGCTCGTTCTCGTTGGAGCTCCATCTCTTTTTCAAATCCTGCATGATCAACCTTCATATGTTCATCTTCTGCATATTCCTCAGTAAGCTCAACTGGAAAACCGTATGTATCATATAAACGAAACACATCTGTTCCAGAAATTGTATCACTGCCATTTTCTTTCTCTTTTTTAATTACACTTGCTAAAATCGTTAAGCCTTCATTAAGCGTTTCATGGAAACGTTCTTCTTCATTTTTCACAACTTTTTGAATAAATTCAGTTTTCGCCTTTACTTCTGGATAAAAATCAACCATGATTTCTGCTACGGTTGGTACAAGCTCAAACATAAACGGTCGTTGGATATTAATTTTCTTTGCGTAACGCACAGCTCGACGTAATAAACGACGCAATACATAACCTCTTCCTTCATTTGATGGAAGTGCACCATCACTTACAGCAAAAGTAACTGTGCGAATATGGTCAGCAATTACTTTAAATGCAACATCTTTTGAACTGTCTTGACGGTATTTTTCATTTGAGATATGCTCTGTCGCTTCTATAATTGGCATAAAAAGATCCGTATCAAAGTTGGTTGGAACATCTTGGATAATTGAGCACATGCGTTCAAGTCCCATACCTGTATCAATATTTTTCTTTGGTAGGGGTGTATAAGATCCATCAGGATTATGATTAAACTGTGAAAATACTAAATTCCATACTTCTAAATAGCGCTCATTTTCTCCACCTGGAAATAATTCAGGGTCATTGGGATCATTCCCAAATTGCTCACCACGATCATAAAAAATTTCTGTATTTGGTCCACTTGGCCCTTCACCAATATCCCAAAAATTCTCCTCTAATCGAATTATACGTTCTTTCGGAACACCAACTTCCTTATTCCATATTTCAAACGCTTCATCATCTTCTGGGTGGATCGTGACAGAGAGCTTTTCTGGATCAAACCCTATCCACTTATCACTTGTTAAGAATTCCCATGCCCAATGAATTGCTTCATTTTTAAAATAATCTCCTATAGAAAAATTCCCCAACATTTCAAAGAAAGTATGATGACGAGCTGTTTGCCCAACGTTTTCGATATCATTTGTTCGAATCGATTTTTGGGCATTACAAATTCTAGGGTTATCTGGAATAACTCTGCCATCAAAATATTTCTTTAATGTAGCAACACCACTATTTATCCATAACAGCGTTGGGTCTTCATGTGGCACTAATGAAGCACTTGGTTCTATTGCATGGTCTTTTTCCTGAAAAAAATCTAAAAACATTTGGCGTACTTCTGCAGAGTTTAGTTTCTTCATGTTAATATCTCCTTTTAGAAATTGTTCAATAAAGCACTGAAAAAAATATTTCACTAATTGAACACTCTTTAATAATGACTCTTTCCGAAAGCTATGTTGCTAATGTCACCGAATTAGAAAATAAAAAGAGTTTAATACGTTTCACATCTTTTTAAGAAGAAAAGATGTCACCAACGAAAGTGGTGTACGTGTTTATTACTAATTCGAAAAACAACAAACATTGCGAAAACAGCCTTAAAAATATAAAAAACCCCCATCCCAAAAGCAGGGACGAGAGTTATACTCGCGGTACCACCCTGATTATGAACAATTTCGAAAAGCGTAAATTCCCCAACATTTCTGGTAAATGACAAGCGCCTTACAGAAAAATATGTTTGTTCATCACTCATGATAAGCCGTAACGTGGCAAAACGGCAGGGTTTATCTGCACTCAAGATTAGCTTTCTGTTATCCTTCACCTAGAATTTCTTTCAGCCTAAAGGGAAATTCCTCTCTGATTTTATAATTACATAAGGTGGACTATAACATACTCGATCCGTCATCGTTTTCCGTATTATAATGCGAATTATAGACAAGCAAAACTTATTTGTCAATGATTCATTAAATATGTTTTGGCATGAAGTATCGTAACTTTTAGTATCGCTAAAAAAGGAACAGCAACTATTAAACCTAATACACCTGCAATCTCTCCCCCAACTAACAGTGCAAACATTATAACAATAGGGTGCATATGCAGGCTTTTTCCTACAATTAGTGGTGATAATACATTGCCTTCAATAAATTGTAAAACAAGGACTAAACCGGATACGAATAGAACCATCTTCATTGAGATAGTCGCTGCGATAATAACGGCTGGAATTAAACCAATAATTGGTCCAAAATAAGGAATAATATTCGTAACCCCTATGATGCTTCCTAGTAGCAAAGGGTATTTCATTTTGATTAACCAAAAACCAATTGTTGCAATAATTCCGATCGCAAAGCACACAAATAGTTGCCCTCTAATGTAATTACCAAGTGATTCATCAACCCCTTTTAAAAACTCTTTCCCGGGGGTACGAAATTTTTTTGGTGTTATGTACCATATTGCCTTATTTATATCTGGGTAGTCTTTAAGCATATAGAAAACTAAAAACGGAATGATAGCAATTAAAATAATATAGTTCAGCAATCGTTTCATACTGTTTAATAACTTTGTAACTAGTAATGCACTCTCTTTCTCAATTGATTGTAGCCCTTCCTCAATTCTATCGTGAAATCCATTTGGCCAATGGGATGTTTGATCACGAATTTCCTCAATCCAATCTCGGTACGTCTCGATAAATATTGGTACATTTTCACTTAAATCCTTTAGCTGTTCAATAATAATTGGTACTCCTTTATATAAGCCGAAACCAACTCCTCCAAAGAACAAAGTATATATAAGTAAAATAGCAATAGACCTGGGAACTCCGTGATGATGGATTTTCTCGATAATGGGATGAAGTAAGTAAGTAATAAATGCGGCAATAACAAAAGGGGTAATTACAATTGCAATCATCTTTAGCGTTGGTTTCCAAATCGGCGCAAGCTTCATAAAAACGTATAACAATACAAACATTAATAAAAAGAGAAGTAAGCGATAAATCCATACTAAACGAATGTCCTTCATCTATACCCCACCTCTAATTAAATTCTGATCGTTACAAAATATCAACTTTAAAAAAGGGCAGAACCCGTAATTGGGTCAGCCCCTTTTAGTCAGTAAAGCATCTTAGCAACTTTCTTTCTCATTCTCTTTATATTTTTTGGAGACATGATGTCACTTCTTTGGTTCATTTGGTATGCAGCAACCCCCATACCTAAAGCAACCAATGACGCAGTAATTGTTCTGTTCATTTTGTCCTCCTTAATGAAAGAGTCAATTACAAATTTATCGTACGATCTTCTTCTCCAAAGAGATCATCCAATGAACTAAGCGTTCCATCTTCTTCAACTTGATGGGTATTAATGATACCTTGGTTTACTGACATTTCTATAAAACAGTTCCAACAATAATATTGGTTAACACCAATTTTACCAAGATCTTTATTTTTACAATTTGGACACATTAACATCAAACGACACCTCTTTATTTCCGCTTAGCTTTAAAAATGATGGTATCTTTGTTAACGGTAAAGTCATTGCTTTTAATTACTTTTTTTCCATCACTTATATCAGAAAAGAAACCATCTGTTATTTTATACCCTTCTATTGTGCCCAATTCTTCTTGGAAAAATACGTCTTCTAATATTCCAAGAACTTCCCCATTTTCAGATTTCACGAATTTTTTTGCTAAGCTATGGTGGGTGTTTAAGTAATGTGTATTTTTCTCTTGGCGTGTAGAATATTTTGTTGTAGAACTGCTAATCGTAATTCCATCATTATCAAAAGATAAAACTGATTCTATTGGAATAAAAGTATCTCTCTGAAAAAGCCTTTTACCTTCAACAACGATTGATGCGACCTTTCCATCTTCTTGAACTAAAAGATCAACGACGTTGCCAAGCTGTTTGCCATCATGTGAATAAACTGGTAACCCCTTTAATAAGGAAAATGTCCGCAAAGATATCCCACCTTCCCGAACATTATTAGGTTACTCAATCATCCATGAAATCATAAGGTGTAACGTTTTCCATTAATTTTTCTTCTTGTACAATAAAAGGAATGTCATCTTCGTTGTCAATTTCACCTTCATGAGCCATTCTTAATTTTTCACATAATGTTGTTTGTCTTATACCATCATCATTACGGCTAACTCCATGTCGAAAAGCTTGCTCTTCACCACATAATATTAGAAATTTTTTACTTCTTGTAATACCTGTATATAGTAAATTTCTTCTTAGCATGCGGTAATAGCTTTTTACAACTGGCATAATAACGATTGGAAATTCACTACCCTGAGACTTATGTATGGAACAACAATACGCGTGGGTGATTTGGTTCAAATCTTGTTTTGTATAAGTAACTTCATTTCCCTCAAAAGATACAATAACCATATCTTGTTTTTCAGTATTTTCCTTGGAGTAGAATATTGAGACAACTTCTCCCATATCTCCATTAAAAACATTACTTTCTGGTTGATTGACGAGTTGCAACACCTTGTCGCCAATTCTATATATTACATCGCCAAATGACATTTCACGTTTTTGGTCTGACGGAGGGTTAAACATACTTTGTAGCATTTTATTTAATTGATCTATACCTGCAGGCCCACGATACATGGGTGCTAGAACTTGGATATCTCTTGCACTATATCCTTTTTCTTTTGCACTTTGTGCAACCTTTGATACAACATCAAGTACTTGATTAGGTCTACATGGTAAAAAAGATCGGTCAGTTTTTTGCGAAACAATATCTCGTGGCAATTGACCTTTTTTAATGTCATGAGCAAGCGCTATGATTGAGGATCCTTCTGATTGTCGATAAATTTCAGTTAGACGAACTGTTGGAATAATATTAGCATCTAATAAGTCCTTCAATACTTGTCCTGGCCCAACAGATGGCAATTGATCCTCATCTCCAACAATAATCATTTGGATAGATTCAGGTAGTGATTTAAATAGTTGATTTGCCAACCAAACATCAACCATTGACATTTCATCTACAATTAACAATTTTCCTTCAATTGGGTTATCTTCATCATGTTCAAATCCATCGACTCCATTCCAACCTAATAAGCGATGTATTGTCACAGCCTTTAAACCTGTGGCTTCACTCATGCGCTTTGCAGCTCTACCTGTAGGGGCAACAAGTAGTATTGGAAACGGGTTTTCTTTATTATAATCACTAGGGTTTAATGAACAGCCATGTAAATCTGCATATACATTTACAATTCCATTAATAACTGTCGTCTTCCCAGTCCCAGGTCCTCCGGTTAGTAAAAGCATTGGTGATAATAAGGCTTTTTGAATTGCCTCTTTTTGTGAAGGTGCATACTGAACATTGAGATATTCTTCTATATTACCTAGCGACAATAAGAATTCTGAATCTGGAAATTGATCCTCATATTCAGTTTGACTCAATATTCGACCAATATTTGTTACAAGTCCTTTTTCTGAAAAGAATAATGAAGGACTGTAAACTTTATCCTCTTCAACAATAATTTTATCTTCTTCCGACAGATGGGTAATAATCCGAGAGATATCTTCTTCATCCATGGAATCACGCTTATTTTCTTCTAGTAACTCTTTTACATCCCTAATTAATTGATGTAAATATTGATATGTATGCCCTTCTTGAATTGATTGCTGATCAAGCATATAAAGACAACCTGCCTTTATACGATGCGGATTATTGCCCGAGATGCCTAACATATACCCAAGCTCATCCGCTCTACTAAAGCCAACTCCTTCAACATCTTCTACTAGCTGGTAAGGGTTGTTTTGGATAATTTGTAATGTTTCATCTTTGTATACTTGATAAATCTTCATTGATAATTGCGGACCGAATCCATATTGAGATAACGCAATCATTATTTGTTCAAGACCTTGATGTTCTTTTAACGTATCAACTATTTGCTGAGCTTTATCTTTTGAAAGTTTAGGTACCTTTTCAAGAGCTGAAGGATTTTGTAAAATTGTTGAGATTGCAGCTTCACCTAATGCATCGACAATGTTGCTTGCTGTTTTTTTACCCACTCCTTGAAATAGATCACTTGATAAGTACTGTATAATCCCTTGCTTCGTTTGAGGAAGATCTTTCCTGAAACTATCGACGTGAAATTGCATGCCAAACTTAGGATGTTCCTTCAGTTTACCAAAAAAGATATATGTTTCATCTTCATGGATACGAGGGAAATAACCTGTGACAACTGCTTCTTTTTCTGTATATTGTTCGTTCGTTTCCTGCAATCGGATGCGAACGACTGAATATAGATTGGCTTCATTGTGAAAGATGGTGACTAGATGTGTACCCTTCATATACTTCTGCTCTTCATTATACAAATCCAGCACTCCTTGTTGCTCCATCAGCATCATTTCCCTCCTTTCATTACGAATCGTAAATATGTATGTTACGAGTTGCCGTTTGATCTAAAAACACTATATAAAAGCACGTCCTAGAACAATGTAACAGCGACTAATCAAGGCGTTGTTACAGTACTGCATCTAATTGACAGATACCAAGTTACAATTCGTGGCATCTTTCCTTTATATAGTTGATAAAGTACCAAAATACTTCTCGTTGTATCACTATAGAAACATTACCGAAGAATAAAATCTATTATGAAAACATTAAGTTTGCTCTATTATTTTTTTTCCATGAGCAGCTAATACATGATCTGGTTGAATCTCACATGCCTTATTAAACATCGCTAAAGCTTGCTCACCATTTTCTTTGAATGCATACGCAACACCTAAATTATAAAATGCATCCGCATGATTAGGGTCTAAATGAATGACCTGTTGAAACTGTTCCATGGCTTGATCAATTAGATTTTCATTCGCAAGACATAAGCCGTATTGAAACCTTGCTTCGGCATCATCGACATTTAGTTCAACTGCTCTTTGAAAATAAGGTAAAGCGAGTTTGGGTTGATCTAATTGTAACAACGACATACCTAGCATAAAATACGTATCAGAGTTTGTTAAACCTTTTTTCATAGCTATTTCGAACATATTCTTTGCATCTGCATATTTTTCATTATTGTAGTGTAAGTTACCAGTGCTGTAATAAGCCGCACCATTATCTTCATCAAGCTCAATTGCTTTATTAAAAAAAGCTATCGCCTTTTCGTTTTCACCTAAGGCAGAAAGCAAGTTCCCAAAATTGATATATGCGATTGGATCCTTTGGTGAATCTTCAATAGCTTGATTAAACACCTTTGCAGCTTCTTCATATTTTCCTTCTTGCATATATTGAATTCCTAGCTTATTATTATCAACCATTTTTAAAACCTCCAATTAGCTATTAGTATAGCATAGGAATGATACTAGTGCCTCAATACACTTTGATGGCACCGTTACGTTCATCAAAGTTGTAAATCCAATCATAACAGCATTTTATTGTTACTAAAACGTATAATTACAAGAGGTTGTATTGCACCTAAAAAGCTTCACCTCTGCATAAGTGAGGTGAAGCTTTTTCTAAAATATTTTACTACACGTAATCTAGTTCTTCTCCATTTTTGTACACAATATCAATTGTCCCACCACCTAGGCATTCGTCTCCATCATAAAAAACAACTGCCTGTCCAGGTGTTATTGCTCTAATTGGTTCCTCAAAAATAATTTTGACATTATTATCATCTATTCTATGGACGGTAATAGCATTGTCCTGTTGACGATAACGAAATTTCGCAGTACATTTTAGTGTATCTGTTATTTCACGATCGGATACCCAACTTACATTTGTAGCTAAAATTGCGTCCGAATACAACAAATCATTATGAAAACCTTGGTCAACGTATAAAATATTTTTTTCTAAATTCTTTCCTACTACAAACCAAGGCTCACCACTTCCTCCAATACCTAAACCATGACGTTGGCCAATCGTATAATACATTAAACCGTCATGCTCTCCTTTTATTTCACCTGATAATGTTTGCATTTCTCCAGGCTGAGCAGGTAAATAATTACTTAAAAATTCTTTAAAGTTTCGTTCACCGATAAAGCAAATTCCCGTACTATCTTTTTTCGTTGCTGTTGCTAACCCAGCTTGTTGGGCTATTTCACGAACCTTACTTTTATTAATTTCACCAAGAGGAAAGAGTACTTTAGAAAGTTGCTCTTGACCTAGTTGATTTAAAAAATAAGTTTGGTCTTTATTTTCATCTATCCCACGGAGCATTTTGTATTCTCCGTTACGATATGCAACTCTAGCATAATGACCCGTCGCCACATAATCGGCTCCTAAAGCTAGTGCATGATCTAAAAAGGCTTTAAATTTAATTTCTTTATTACACATTACATCTGGGTTAGGTGTTCTACCAGCTTTGTATTCATCTAAAAAGTAAGTAAATACCTTATCCCAATATTGTTTTTCAAAATTAACTGCATAGTAGGGAATACCAATCTGATTACATACTTGAATGACATCGTTATAATCTTCAGTTGCTGTACAAACGCCATTTTCATCAGTATCATCCCAATTTTTCATAAAAATACCAATTACATCATAACCTTGTTCTTTTAACAGCAATGCAGCAACCGAAGAATCAACCCCACCCGACATACCTACAACAACACGTGTATCGTTAGGAGCTTTGCTCATTACTTTCACCTCATTTATATATAATATTATTTAATGTTTTGTTAACCGTTTCACAATTTTGGTTATTTCATATGCTGCTTTTCGGATTTCTTCCTCATTATTTCCATAACCAAAACTAAACCTGATCGAAGATTGTATTCTCTCAGAGCCGTTCCCAAACATCGCTACTAAAACATGTGATGGATCAACAGAACCGGCAGTACAAGCCGAGCCACTAGAAGCCGCAATACCTATAAGATCTAAGTTAACAAGTAAAGCCTCGACACTTACTCCTGCAAAACTAACATTTAATATATTTGGTACAGTCAATTCAAGATCTCCATTGATGCTGAAATCAATTTCTTCTTGTTTGAATATATCTATCATTTGTTTTTTATAGTTGCTATATAGCTCAAAGCGTTCATTCCTGCCTTTGTTGCTTAATTGAACAGCATGTTTAAGACCAACAATACTCGCCACGTTTTCTGTGCCTGCACGTCTCTTTCTTTCTTGTTCACCACCATGTAAACTTGGAGTGATTTTCACTCCAGAACGAACGTATAAATACCCAACACCTTTTGGGCCGTTAATTTTATGCCCTGAAACCGATAATAAATCAATACCAAGGTCATCGACATTAATAGGGAATAAATTATACCCCTGTACAATATCTGAATGAACATACGCACCATTTGCTCTTACAATTTCACTTAACTCTTTAATAGGTTGTATTGCACCAACTTCGTTATTAGCTAACATAATTGACACAAGAATCGTTTGATCTGTCAATGATGCCTTTACATCTTCAATAGAAACAATTCCATTCTCCTGCACTGGTAAATACGTAACCTTAAAGCCTTGGATTTCTAAATATTCACAAGTATGCAAAATAGCGTGATGCTCAACCTTAGTTGTAATTATATGGTTACCTCGGTGTTTATTTGCTAATGCAACTCCAATCAGAGCTAAATTATCTGCTTCCGTACCACCACTCGTAAAAATAATTTCTGTTGACTTGGCACCAATATTAGCAGAGATTGTTTGTCTAGCATCATCTATGGCTTGGCGACTTTCCCTGCCAAAGGAGTGAATACTAGAAGGGTTACCGAAAATTCCACTCATATATGGGCTCATCTCTTTAACAACGTCTGGATGAGTTGGAGAAGTTGCCGCATGGTCAAGATATATTCTTTCCATTGTATTCCTCCTTAAATGAAATGCGCAAGCGACATGCTCATCCCCGAACCTCGAGGGGATAGGCGCTGAAGCTAGACTACCATGAAATGCGCAAACAACTTATATATAAAACATGTAAGATTCTTGATCTCCACCACTGTAACTTGCTAAATCCTCTAGTGTAGTATTATCTAGGACATCTTTCACAGCATCACGAATTCGTATCCATAACTGCCTTTTGGCAGGCTCTTCATCATCTAAAACCTCAACTGGACTAATTGGTCCCTCTAAAACTCTAATAATATCTCCAGCAGTTATCTTTGATGGATCACCTGCTAACACATATCCACCGTACGCTCCTCGAATGCTCTTTACTAACCTAGCATTGCGTAAAGGAGCAATCAATTGCTCTAAATAATGTTCAGATAGATCATGAGTTTTAGCGATAGATTTTAACGAAATCGGCCCATCACCATATTTCTTGGCCAATTCAATCATTATTGTAAGTCCATACCTACCTTTAGTCGAAATCTTCATCCTTTATATCCCTCCACAAATAAGAAATGCTTAGACACTAGATTTCCCCACGACTGTGGGCAATGGTGAAATTGTCATCTTGATCCTGGTGATAAGCATAAGACGAACCTACGAGAGTGCTTTTAAGATCATCTTCTTGTCGCATTGGCTTATACCGGAAGCCGATGGTGCCTGGGGCTAGACATTATCGAAGTCATTAAGTCCCGTTCACAATCAAAATTTATATTATAAAATGGCTGATAGCTAACCATTGTATAGTTACAGACGGCTGTTCTCGCATGCATTGTTGTTGTACGAACAATTTGTTTAATCACCATTCCTGGCTTCTTTTCTTCATTAAAATATGCCAATAGAATAAATCACTTCAATACTAAAAACAACAATGCTTACTTAAAGAGTCTACATATATAACATTAAGCATTTGCCATTATACCATAATAGTGTATTGTAATACATATTAACATCCTAGAACAAGAACAAAGATTCCAAAAAGTAGGAGAGATGATTACTTTGTTATTCGAGTCATTGGTTGAATCCCCGTTATCATTTCGAATGAGACCTAGGAAATTAGACGAAATTGTTGGCCAACAACATATAATTGGACCAAAAACGGCGTTATATAAAATGATAGTTAATGGCCATGTGCCATCAATATTGTTATATGGAGAACCTGGTATTGGAAAAACTTCGATTGCCAAAGCTATTGCCGGGACGGTAAATATGCCCTTCGTTTCTATTAATGCAACTACAGCAGGCAAAAAAGATATAGAAAATGCTGTTAGACAAGCGGAAGTTGAAGGAAGTTTAATCTTATTTGTCGATGAGGTGCATCGGTTCAATAAAGCACAACAAGACTATCTTTTACCTCATGTTGAAAAAGGTTTAATCACATTAATAGGTGCAACTACTGAGAACCCCTTTCATGATGTAAATCCAGCGATTAGAAGCAGGTGCGGTCAAATAAAAGAATTACAACGTATTTCTAGAGAAGATATGATGACATTACTATTGAGAGCATTGACTGATTCGACAAGAGGCTTAGGTAGCTTAGACATTGAAATTGCTGATGAAGCTCTTGAAATAATTACTCAGTCGACTAACGGTGATGCACGATCAGCATTAAATATTCTAGAGGATGTAGTAATAGCATCAAAAGAGGTTGATGTGGAAAAAATCATCGTTCCTATTAAAACAGTAGAAGAATGTGTTGAAAATAAAGGTTTTTCTCACGACAAAAAGGGCGATATATACTATTCTCTATTATCTTGCTTGCAAAAGAGTATTAGGGGTAGCGATGTAAATGCAGCACTTCATTATTTAGCTCGGTTAATTGAGGGTGGAGATTTAACATCAATTATTAGAAGACTAATTGTCATTGCCTATGAAGACATATCTCTCGCTGCTCCAGAAGTAGCAGTAAGAACGGTTACTGCATGCGAAGCAGTTGAAAGACTTGGCTTGCCAGAGGCAAGAATTCCATTAGCAAACGTCGTTGTAGATCAATGTTTGTCTCCTAAAACAAACAGTGCATATAAAGCTCTTGATATGGCACTAGAAGATGTTAGAAAAGGTTATACAGGTGAAATCCCCTTACATTTACGGGATGCTCATTATAAAGGAGCTAAAACGATGGGGCATGGAATTGGTTATAAGTATCCTCACGATTATCCTAATGGCTGGGTACATCAGCAATATCTTCCTGATGAACTAAAGGGTAAGGAGTACTTTCAACCTAAGCAAAGTGGACAAGAAAAACAATATGCTAAAGTATATGAGCGGCTTAAAGACTTATTTGATGGAAAGTAAACTTTAACACCTGAATGAATTCTAGCAAAATGTCATCGAACTGCCTAAAAAAAAATAAGTACGTAAGGGGAGAATTAAATTATGTCATTTTAATTCTCCCTTTTTTCACTTACATACTTTCATGGAATGTTCTATTTATAACCTCAATTTGTTGGTCGCGTGTCAATTTAATAAAATTCACGGCATAACCTGAAACACGTATTGTTAATTGTGGATATTTTTCCGGATGCTCCATTGCATCAAGTAACTGTTCACGTTCAAACACGTTAACATTTATATGATGACCATGTTGTGCCATATATCCATCTAAGATAGAGACAAGATTATTGATTCTCGTTTGCTCTTCTTTACCTAGAGAATTAGGAACCATTGAAAAAGTACAAGAGATTCCATCTAGACAATCTTCATAAGGAAGCTTTGCTACAGAATTTAGTGATGCTAACGCTCCATTTTTATCACGTCCATGTAACGGGTTGGCACCCGGTGCAAACGCCTCGCCTGCTTTTCTTCCATCAGGTGTTGTACCTGTTTTTTTCCCGTACACAACGTTTGAAGTTATAGTTAATATAGATTGTGTCGGTACAGAAGAACGATACGTCGGATACAGACGAAGCTTATTCATAAATGTCTCAACTAACTCTGTTGCAATCATGTCAACACGATCATCATCGTTACCGAACTGTGGATAATCTCCGTCAATTTCAAAATCAACCGCGATTCCATACTCATTTCGAATAGGTCTTACTTTTGCGTATTTTATTGCACTTAAAGAATCTGCTACAACCGATAAGCCAGCGATACCGCAAGCCATAGTACGTAATATTTCCTCATCATGTAGTGCCATTTCAATACGCTCATAAGAATACTTATCATGCATGTAATGTATAATATTTAAGGTATTCAT
The DNA here is from genome assembly GCF_046557775.1 of Nanhaiella sioensis. Lineage (NCBI taxonomy): Bacteria > Bacillati > Bacillota > Bacilli > Caryophanales > Bacillaceae > Nanhaiella > Nanhaiella sioensis. The sequence continues at coordinate 3,313,296 of NZ_JBKAEG010000001.1, read as the reverse complement.
ATATAGCTTCGCTAGCCAATTTAGCATTTCATCATAGTTTTTCATTACTTCTTCATAATTCAAGATATTTGAAGTAATTGGATCAAGGCTTGGTCCAACTTGCACACCTGACTTTTCATCTATCCCACCGTTAATTGCATATAGTAATGCCTTCGCCAAGTTAGCACGCGCTCCAAAAAACTGCATTTGTTTACCTATCTTCATGGCAGAAACACAACATGCAATACCGTAATCATCACCGTATTCTTTACGCATTAAATCATCATTTTCATATTGAATGGAACTTGTTTTTATTGACATTTTTGAACAATATCTTGTGAAATGATCTGGAAGCTCAGTCGACCAAAGTACTGTTAAGTTAGGTTCAGGAGCTGGTCCAAGATTGTCAAGCGTGTGTAGGAAGCGGAATGATGTTTTGGAAACAAGTGGACGTCCGTCAAGACTCATACCACCAATTGATTCAGTTACCCACGTCGGGTCACCACTAAACAACTCGTTATAATCAGGAGTACGCAAAAATTTCACAAGACGTAGCTTCATTACAAAATGATCAACTAATTCTTGGACTTCTGATTCAGTTAGAACCCCATTGTGTATATCTCTTTCAAAATATATATCTAAAAATGTGGATACACGACCGAGACTCATCGCAGCGCCATTTTGTTCTTTTATCGCTGCAAGGTATGCAAAATATAGCCATTGAATTGCTTCTCTAGCGTTTACTGCGGGTTTTGATATATCATACCCGTATGATGCAGCCATATCTTTTAACTCTTGTAATGCTCTAAATTGTTCAGAAATCTCTTCACGATCACGAATAACTGTGTCACTCATTAAATCATTCTCTAATCGAGCATGAGCCTTGCTTTTTTCTTCCATCAAACGGTCTACACCATATAATGCTACTCTGCGATAATCACCGATAATTCTTCCTCGTCCGTATGCATCTGGTAACCCAGTAATGATACCAGCTTTACGTGCCTTCCTCATTTCTGGAGTATAAGCATCGAAGACCCCTTGATTATGTGTTTTTCGATACTCAGTAAACGTTTTCTCGACTTCTGTATCGAGATCATATCCATAAGCCTCGCAAGCATCTTTTACCATACGGATACCACCAAAAGGTTGGATGGAACGTTTTAATGGCTCATCCGTTTGTAGCCCTACAACGCTTTCAAGATTTTTATCAATATATCCTGGCTCATGTGAAGTAATGGTTGATACTGTTTGTGTATCAATATCAAGTACACCACCATTGTCCCGTTCCTGTTTCATCAACTCTAATACTTTATCCCAAAGTTGAGTGGTTTTTAGAGTTGGGGGGGCAAGGAAATCTTCCTTGCCCGTATAGGGTGTAACATTTGTTTGAATAAAATCTCGTACATCTATGGAATGTAGCCATTTTCCTTCTTTGAAGTTCTTCCAAGCAACTTCCGTTGGAATCGTACTCAATCTGTTCATCCTAATCCCCCCAAATTATACTCCTTTGAATGTTTGACGATAAATTTCTTCTAACTCGGTAACTAATGGTAACTTTGGATTTGCTGGTGTACATTGATCTTCAAATGCTCTGTCTGCCAAAATTGCCACTTTTTCTTCAAATTCTTTTTTATCTACACCATTCTCAGGTAAACTCATAGGAATATTTAGTTCTTTCGCTAATTTAATTACCGCTTGGATTAAGCTCTCTACACCTTCTTCAGTTGTACGTGCTGGTAAACCTAATGCTTTAGCAATTTCAGCATAACGTTGATCAGCAATGAAATGTTTATATTTAGGGAATGCTGTAAACTTTTTCGGTTTTGTTGCATTGAAACGAATAACATGTGGCATTAATAATGTATTTGCTCTACCGTGTGCAATATGGAACTCTGCACCCATTTTATGTGCCAAGCTATGATTAATACCTAAGAATGCATTTGCAAATGCCATACCTGCAATTGTAGATGCATTGTGCATTTTCTCTCTTGCAAGTTCATCTGCACCGTTATGATAAGCTTTTGGTAAATATTCAAATACTAGTTGAATAGCTTTAATCGCTAAACCATCCGTATAATCATTTGCCATATTAGAAACGTAAGCTTCAATCGCATGTGTTAGAACATCCATACCAGTATCTGCAGTTACGTGCTTCGGAACTGTCATAACAAACTGTGGATCTACGATTGCAACATCTGGTGTTAACTCATAATCTGCTAACGGATACTTGACATTGTTTTTCTTGTCTGTAATAACAGAGAATGGTGTTACCTCAGATCCAGTTCCTGAAGTTGTTGGTATTGCAACAAATTTAGCTTTGTTTCCTAGTTTAGGATATTTGAACGTACGTTTACGAATGTCTAAAAACTTCTGTTTTAAGCCATGGAACGTTGTTTCTGGGTGTTCGTAAAATAACCACATTCCTTTTGCAGCATCCATCGCTGATCCACCGCCAAGTGCAATGATGACATCAGGTTGGAATTCTTTCATCATTTCTGCACCCTTCATCACAGTTTCAATAGATGGATCTGGCTCAACATTTGAGAAAATTTCACAATGGACGTAATCTTGACGTTTACGTAAATAATAAAGAACTTTATCAACATAGCCAAGCTTCACCATACCTGGGTCCGTTACAATCAAAGCTTTTGAGATTTCAGGCATTTTTGCTAAATATTGAGTAGAATGCTTTTCAAAGTAAACTTTTGGTGGAAGCTTAAACCATTGCATATTGACATTCCTTTTCGCAATTTTTTTGATATTTAATAAGTTCGCTGTTCCAACATTTGAAGATACAGAGTTCTTACCGTAAGATCCACAACCTAATGTTAATGAAGGAATATATGCATTATAAATATCTCCGATTGCCCCTTGTGAAGATGGAGCATTCACAATGACACGACATGCCTTCATACGTTTTCCATAAGCTTCTATGGTTTTTTGGTCTTCAGAATGGATTACAGCAGAGTGACCTAGACCTCCAAACTCTAGCATTTCTTCTGCACGAGTAATCCCTTCCTCTGTATTATTAACTTTATAACAAGCTAGTACTGGACTAAGCTTTTCTCTTGAAAGTGGGTGAGCTTCACCTACACCTTTTAATTCAGCGATTAGAATTTTAGTATCTTTGGGTACTTCTACACCAGCCATTTTTGCGATTTCATAAGCTGGTTTACCAACGATGTTTGGATTAACAGCACATTTGTTTTCATCAATAACAAGTTTTTCTACTTTTTTCTTTTCGTTTTCTGATAAGAAGTGACAAGAATGATATATCATTTCTTTTTTCACTTCATCATAAATTTCTTTATCGATAATAACAGCTTGTTCAGAAGCACAAATCATACCATTATCAAATGTTTTTGATAAAATTAAATCATTTACAGAACGTTTCACCTCAGCAGATTTTTCAATATAACAAGGTACGTTACCAGCACCTACACCTAACGCAGGTTTACCAGTACTATAAGCTGATTTAACCATTCCTGGGCCACCTGTCGCTAAGACGATCGCAACCCCATCATGATTCATTAATTGTTTTGTTGCTTCGATAGATGGCGTTTCTATCCATTGAATACAACCTTCAGGCGCTCCTGCTTTTACTGCTGCGTCACGAAGAATTCTTGCTGCTTCACTACTACATTTTTGTGCAGATGGATGGAAAGCAAAAATAATTGGGTTTCTAGTTTTAATTGCAATAATTGCTTTAAACATCGTTGTTGATGTTGGATTTGTCACTGGTGTTACACCAGCAACAACACCTACTGGCTCTGCAACTTCGATTACACCTTCGTGTTCATTATCATTAATAATGCCGACAGTTTTATCATATTTAACGTTATGATAAATATATTCAGTAGCAAAAATGTTTTTAATAATTTTATCCTCATAAACACCACGTTTTGTTTCATCAACTGCTAGCTTAGCTAAGTGCATATGTTGATCTAATCCTGCTAAAGCCATTTCTTTTACTATGTCATTGATCATTTCTTGATCATAATTGCGAAATTCCTTTAAAGCTTTAGAACCACGATCAACTAAAGAATTAATCATTTTTGAAACATCTTGTTGTTGTTTTAATACTTTTTCTTCAACAGCCATTTGAAACTCCTCCTAATTTCTCGCTTAAAGTTTGTGAATGTTTTCACATGTGAATGTTAAAAAAAAGCAACTTACTTGATACTTTACGTTTTTTACTAAATTTATTAACTAACTATCTTACACGTTTATTATACTATCGATATGTTGCGAATAGTTACATTAAATTTGACGACATTGTGAATAATTTCACATATATTATTAAACTGATATCCTCGACTTTTACTCCTTTTAATCCTTAAAAAAACTAGTAAATGTATAAAAATTATAATAGCCGTCCATTCTATTAATAGAAAATCTACTATATAGTAAATTAAATTTTTCAGAAGATAGGAGTGTTTATGTGAAAGTTCGTCAAGATGCATGGTCTCATGAAGAAGACCTATTACTCGCAGAAACAGTACTTCGCTATATTCGTGAAGGTGGAACTCAGTTATCAGCCTTCGAAGAAGTTGGTGATAAGCTTAACCGAACTTCTGCTGCTTGTGGATTTCGGTGGAACGCGGAAGTAAGAGGAAAGTATGATCAAGCTATCGCCATTGCGAAAAAGCAAAGAAAAGAAAGAAAGAGAGCGTTAGACAGATTAAAGAAGCAAGATGAGCTTCCTAGTACAATTTCACTACCACAGATTACTACAGTTGATGATAACCATCCAGTAGAGAGCTATAATCTAAATAATGAGTTCACGACAGAGTTGTTGACTACGCCAGTGACGACATCAGTTCCACCTATAGAGCCATCAGCTGGATCAAATTCAATATCTCTAGAAGATTGCATTTCTTATTTAAAAGAACTTAAAGTACAAGATCAACATTCAATGAGATTGCAGCAGGAAAATGTACAATTACAACAAGAAAACCAAACTCTTTCAAAGCAAAATAAAGAACTAGTTATAAAGCTTGAAAAAATGTCCGAAAAGCAATCTATGATACAAGAAGACTATCAAGCATTAGTACAAATTATGGATCGAGCACGGAAAATGGTTTTATTTGATGATAATGAAGAAAGACCTTCTCCAGCTTTTAGAATGGATAAAAACGGAAACTTAGAACAATTAGCTAAGTAAAAAACGTGGTCTATCTTTAGACCACGTTTTTGTCATTGTCGGAACGAGAAGAACCAAGTCGATATCAGATAAATGTAGAGTATTTTTAGCCCTGATTTACTCGTTTAATTGGTATATCTGTTAACAATTCAGTAACCACGTGACTTGCCATTATTAGCCCTGCTACTGATGGAACAAAAGCATTGGATGATGGTGGCATTTTAGCTTTTCTAATAGGTGTATTTTCATCAGGTACAATTTTCTTGCGAATATCTTCCCGAATCACAATAGGACTCTCGTCAGAAAATACTACTTTAATCCCCTTACGGATACCCTCTTTTCTTAACTTCGTTCGAATAACTTTTGCAATGGGATCAGTGTGAGTTTTGGAAATATCAGCTATTTTAAAACGTGTAGGGTCCATTTTATTTGCTGCACCCATACTTGAAATAATTGGAATCTTCCTCTGCAAGCATTCCTTCATTAAATGGATTTTATAACAAATCGTATCAGACGCATCTATAACAAAATCTATTCCATAACTAAAAAATTCCTCATACGTCTCCTCTGTATAAAACATTTTCAACGCAATCACTTGACATTCTGGATTAATATCTTTTATACGGTCCTTCATGAGGTCAGCTTTTGGCTTACCGACAGTTGAGAGTAAAGCGTGAATTTGTCGATTTACATTTGTAATATCGACATCATCCTTATCAACTAATACAAGCCTTCCTACACCAGATCGAGCTAGTGCTTCAGCTGCAAATGAACCTACACCACCAATTCCAAGTACTGCCACTGTGCTATTTTTTAAAATGTTTAATCCTTCTATCCCAATCGCTAATTCATTTCTAGAAAATTGATGTAACATATTCTCAACTCCGTTTGTCACAAACTTATTCAATGTTTTCCGATAAAAATAATATCATAAATTATAAGAAATACAAGATTTGAAGATCATTTTTTCGACAAAATACAAAATGTAACAGTCTTGGAAAAAAGTTTTTTTGTAACGTTGCCGTCGTTATCTAGAACAAAAGCTGCTACGAACTTTAACTGGGGGCACGTTTATTTCTTAGCAAAACAGCCCATTGTAAGATCATCAAGCTACGTCTGTTACAAATGTATGGCATTTATGTACTCTAAATAGCTACAAAAACCCTATACATCATGTATAGGGTATACCTTTTTTATTTTATTATAACGGAACGGAAGTCCCAATTGTGCCGTCGATGCCTTCGTTTTGATCCCGCACTCCGCAGGTGGGTGCCCTGTTCCAAATGTTAGTACGTCCTTATAATCCAGAAGGCATGTACGCCGTTTGAAAACTCAAGCTCCCGTATAACTTATTGTTCGGTCAAAACAATAGGTTATAAGACGAACACATCAGGACTTTCAAGTTCTGTTATTATAATATCACACCAATTTACAGTTATCAAGTTGAGGAAATATTGGACATATTAGCTTTTTTTCACAGTTAACGCTAAGTTAAGTTCAGCTAATTGTTCGATGCTTACTTCTCCAGGTGCGTCTGTTAGTAAATCGCTAGCACTAGCAGTTTTCGGAAAAGCAATCGTATCACGTAGATTAGAACGACCTGCTAAGATCATGACAATTCGATCTAAGCCTAAAGCTATACCTCCGTGAGGTGGTGTCCCATATTCAAATGCTTCCATCAAAAAGCCAAATTGTTCGTTAGCTTCTTCCTCTGTAAAGCCTAAAGCTTTAAACATTTTTTCTTGTAACTCTCTTTCATATATACGCAGTGACCCTCCACCTAATTCATAGCCGTTTAACACTAAATCATATGCAACAGCTTTTACGCGAGAAGGGTCTGTATCTAACAATTCAATATCTTCTCGAGCAGGCATTGTAAAAGGATGGTGTGCTGCGTAATAACGCCCTTCTTCATCATCATGCTCTAATAAAGGCCAGTCTGTTACCCACAGGAAATTAAATTTATTTTCAACAATTAAGTTTAGTTCTTTTCCTAGCTTTATGCGCAATGCACCAAGAGCATCTGCCACAACTGCTTTTTTATCAGCGACGAATAATAATAAGTCTCCTGCAACAGCTTCTAAAGAAGAAATAAAGCCATTTTGTTCTTCTTCACTGAAAAACTTTGCAATTGGACCTTTAAGCCCTTCTTCCTCAACTTTTAGCCAAGCTAACCCTTTTGCGCCATAAACACTAACAAAATCAGCTAAAGCATCAATATCTTTTCGAGAAAAGGAGGTCGCAGCACCTTTCACATTAAGTGCCTTGACTTGGCCACCTGAATTAACAGCCCCTGAAAACACTTTAAATCCACAGTCCTGAACTTGTTCCGATAAGTCTATTAACTCCATCTCAAAGCGCGTATCAGGTTTATCAGAACCGAATCTATCCATAGCTTCGTCATAGGTCATGCGTGGAAACGGAAGCGATACTTCAAGACCTTTAACATCACTCATGACTTTTGACATCATTTGCTCTGTCATCGAAATAATATCCTCTTGATCCATAAAGGAAGTTTCGATATCAATTTGGGTAAATTCAGGTTGGCGATCTGCTCGTAAATCTTCATCTCTGAAACAACGTGCAATTTGATAATATTTTTCGATGCCACCTACCATTAACAATTGTTTGAATAATTGAGGTGATTGTGGTAAAGCATAAAACTCACCCTCATGAACACGACTAGGTACTAAATAATCACGCGCTCCTTCTGGTGTACTCTTTGTTAGAATTGGCGTCTCAATATCTAAAAACCCTTCATCATCTAAATATGATCTAATTGATTTCGTAATATTATGGCGCATTTTTAACGTATCAAATATGACTGGTCTTCGAAAATCTAGGTAGCGATACTTTAAGCGGGTATCTTCAGAAACCTCTGATTGATCAGCAATTACAAAAGGAGGTGTTTTTGCTGAATTAATGATTGTAATTTGTTCTGCGTGTACTTCAATTTTTCCAGTACTAAGGTTTTCGTTAATCGTGCCCTCTTCACGAGCAACTACATTACCCTCTATATGAAGAACAAATTCATTTCTTACTTTCTCTGCTATACTTAATGCTTCAGGAGACATTTCTGGATTAAATACTACTTGAACGATCCCCGTACGGTCACGTAAATCAACAAATATTAAGCCACCTAGGTCACGTCTTTTTTGTACCCACCCTTTTAATTTTACTTTTTCTCCAATTGCCTGCTCTGTTACTTGCCCACAAAAATATGATCTTCCAAACATAAGAATCCCCCTATTGTATGTTTTCCATTACATATGACGTAAAATCATTCAGATTTATTTCACTTTGTTCACCAGTACTCATATTTTTTACATTAATTACGTTTCTCTCTATCTCTTCGTCACCTAATACAGCGACAAATTTTGCTTGTAACCTGTCAGCCGCTTTGAATTGAGCTTTTAATTTCTTATCTTGATAATCTTTCTCCGCAATTAATCCAGCATTCCGTAATTGATGTACTAGGGAGACGGACATATCCTTCGCTTTTTCTCCTAGCGTAACAACGTAACAATCGATGTGACTCGTTATTGGAAGCTGTATCTTCTCGGCATCGATTGCTGCTAACAGTCGTTCTATACTTAGCGCAAACCCTACACCAGGAGTTTCTGGCCCACCAATACTCTGTACTAAACCGTTATATCTACCCCCACCACATAAAGTTGTAATGGAGCCAAAGCCTTCTGCATTACTCATTATTTCAAATGCGGTATGATTATAATAATCAAGTCCTCGTACTAGGCGAGCGTCTACTTCAAAGGGAATGTGTAGGCTTGTTAAATACGTCTGAACCTTATCAAAATATATTTTTGATTCATCATTTAAATATTCCAATATGGAAGGTGCTGAATTCATCAATTCATGACCTTGATCCTTTTTACAATCTAAAATTCTTAACGGATTTTTCTCTAATCTGGTTTGACAATCGGTGCAAAACTCATCAATTTTAGGTTCAAAGTGCTTAATAAGGGCATCACGATGAGCCACTCTACTTTCTTGATCACCTAAGCTGTTGATAACAAGTTTTAAATTTGTAAGCCCTAAGCTTTTGTATAAGTCCATTGCTATTGCAATTACTTCAGCATCAATTGCTGGGTCATTACTTCCGAGCGCTTCTATGCCAAATTGAACAAATTGACGAAACCTTCCTGATTGCGGTCTTTCGTAACGAAACATTGGGCCAATATAAAATAGTTTTGTAGGCTGATTAGGACTCCCGTACATCTTTTTTTCTACAAAAGCTCGAACAACCGATGCTGTGCCCTCAGGCCTTAATGTTAAACTCCTTTGTCCTCTGTCCTCAAATGTATACATCTCTTTTTGGACGATATCTGTTGTTTCTCCTACCCCTCTAGCAAATAGCTCTGTATGTTCAAAAACTGGCGTCCGGAGTTCCTTGTAATTATATTTCCCACACAACTCTCTAGCTTTTTCTTCAACATATTGCCAGCGCTCAACTTCATCCGGGAGAATATCTTGTGTTCCCCTTGGTATTTGATAAGACATACATTTTCCTCCTAAATTAACCAAAATAAAAAACTCCCATCCCTACTATTCGTAGGGACGAGAGTTATCATTTACCCGTGGTGCCACCCTAGTTGAAGCATTATTCATCTGCTTCCACTTAGTCAGTTAACGCCTGATTACGTCCTTCTCCTAGTCAAACCTTGTTACTTGTAAACGTTCAAGAAACTCTTGACCATTTTCAGTTAACAATTAATAATTTTTCAGAGAGAAACCTCCAGAGTGTTCATTCGTTAAGTCAGCATGACGAAATGCTTTCAGCCTAATGGCACTTCTTCTCTTTTCATGTGAACCCTTAACTACTATTCTCTTTCACTGGTTGCTTCAATATTATTTTCAGAAAGAATTTTATATTATCATACGTATGAACAGAAAACTTGTCAAGAGAATTCGATAATTATTATGATCTATGCAAGTGTTTTTTTAGTTTTTTTATATCTTTCACTGCTAATCCATACTCCGACGCCAATTCTATTAATGTAGAATCATTCTCTCTTTGAATAAAGTCATGGAAGTCCACACCGAATAATTGATTGCCTTCTTTTCCACTAATCGCACTTTTCTCACTATATCTCACAATAAAACTTCCTTTCCACACCATTTTCTACTGCATTTATATTTCTCTACGTAATAATTGTAGTTTTCCCTTCTGGCTGAAAATATTTCATTAAATATACAAGGAAATATAAAAAAATTAGCGAAAGAGTAAAGATGGCAAAAAGCTAATAGAGGAGGTACATTGTTTGTTCAAGAAGATATGTTTATTTGTCCTAATTCTTGTTATTCTTATACCTAATAATAAAATTACTTATGCTGAAACAGAAACAATAGCAGTGAATGTTCCATCATTAAATGTGCGTACAGGACCTGGTTTATCATATGAGGTCATTACAAATGTTAAACAGGATGAACACTTTACATTAATAGCTACAAAAGACGATTGGATTCAAATACAATTACCAAATCAACAAACTGGTTGGGTGGCCTCATGGCTGGTCACCCAAAATCTCACTACAGAAAAATATAGCTCGACATCAAAAGTTACTGCAATTGTAGATGAGCTACGTATACGACAAGGTCCAGGAAGTAATTTTGAAATTATTGGTTCGATGAATCAGGGTGATCATGCTAATGTAATTGAGCAACAAGTGGATTGGACAAAAGTTTCATTTGCCAGTCAAGTTGGATGGGTCTCTTCACAATACTTGTCACTATCTGATTCTGATTTATCCACTCCTATGGAACAAGCACAAATCATTGCTCAAATATCTGTGGATAGCTTAAATGTTAGAAGTGAACCTTCTCTAGAGTCAGAAATTATCGGCCAGCTTCATAACGGAGAAGAAAATGCAATATTAAGTGAGCAAGAGAATTGGCTTGAAATTTCATACATGAATACTTCTGGCTGGATTCATCGATCATTTGTCAATTTTATTAATAAACAACAACAGGAAATTGACACATTAAACCCAAACGAGCACACCGATGGTTCTGATTCAGAACATGAGGAGCAGCAACACACAGATATAAAAGGTGTAGTAACAGCAACGACACTTAACGTAAGGAGCAATTATTCATTAGATGGAGACATTGTAGGTAATATACCTCAAGGAGAAGAGGTACTCATATTAGAAGAAAATAACAAGTGGTATAAAATCAATTGGCTCGGAGGTGAAGGCTGGGTTGCTAGCTGGTACGTCAAGCTTTTAGAAGAACAAAATAACCCTAACACGGTAAACGAACCTAAAGAGAAAGAAAATACTGTTCGTATTTTACATAATGGTACAAATTTACGAGATAAGCCATCAACGACTGCAAAAATAGTCGTACGTGCAAATGAAGGTGATACTTATCCAATCCTTGATATTGATGGAGATTGGTATAAAATTCAACTACCTAATGAAAGTACTGCCTATGTTGCAGGCTGGATTGTCAAAGCATCTACTAACGTACCCATTATAGAAAAAAGTGGCATTGAACAATATTTAAAGGATAAAATTATCGTCATCGACCCTGGACATGGTGGACGTGACGGCGGAACAACTGGTTTGAAAGGTTCGCTCGAAAAGAACATTACTGTTAGGACTGCAAACATCTTAGAAGACAAGCTAACTGCTGCAGGAGCTACAGTCTTTTTAACTAGAGAAGAAGATATTTACGTATCGTTAAGAAACAGAGTAAGTATTTCACATTACTATAATGCTGATGCCTTTATTAGTTTACATTACGACAGTACTACTGATAGAGGGGTAAGTGGCATTACTTCATTTTACTATGACGAAACAAAGGATAAACAATTAGCAGTATCTTTACATGAACAACTTATTAATTATACTAATTTAAATGACCGAAGTGCCCGATTTGGCAATTATCATGTATTAAGAGAAAACAAGCAGCCATCAGCCCTTCTCGAATTAGGGTTTTTAAGCAATAATGAAGAAGAATTAATGATCAATTCAACACACTTTCAAGAAGCGATAGGCAATGCACTCTATTATGGGCTCGCACAATATTTTAATAACAATTAGAGGTTGTCCAGAAAGTCATTCAATGACTTTCTGGACAACCTCTTCATTTACGCTCTCTCACTATCAATGATTAATGTCACTGGACCATCATTGATAAAGTCAACATCCATCATTTTTCCGAATTGACCTGTCTCAACAATAGCACCATTGTTCATTAATTGTTTATTAAAAAAATCATAAATGGCTTTCGCCTGCTCAGGTTTAGCTGCTTCCATGAAATTAGGTCTCCGTCCTTTACGGCAATCACCATATAATGTGAATTGTGATACAGATAGTACTTGCCCACCGACATCTAATAATGAAAGATTCATTTTTCCATTGTCATCTTCAAATATTCGAAGATTAACAATTTTTTCAGCTAAATATTTGGCATCTTCTTCTGTATCGGTATGCGTTACACCTACTAGCAATAAAAGCCCATGAGAAACTTGGCCAACTGTTTGTTCATTTACGATGACCTTTCCGTTTTTAGCGCGTTGGACGACTACTCTCATATCGTTAATCCTCTCTAATTCATGATCCTTCTAACAGAATAAACATCAGGAATCTGCTTAATTCTCTCTACTACTTTTTGTAAATGACTAATGTTTTTTATAAAAATGGCCATATTTATCATTGCCATTTTATTACGGTCTGTTTTCCCTGTGACAGATGAAATGTTCGTTTTTGATTCATTAACCGCCTGCAGAACTTCATTAAGCAGACCTCTACGATCAAATCCTGTTATCTCAATCTCAACATTGTATTCGCGACTTTCTTTAGCATGACCTTCCCACTCGACAGGAATAAGTCTTTTCTCAGCATCTTCAGTATTAATGTTGGGACAATCAGCACGGTGTATGGAAACACCTCGTCCTTTTGTTATAAAGCCAACAATTTCATCACCTGGAACAGGATTACAACATTTTGATAATCTAATGAGCAAGTTGTCAATTCCTTGCACACGAACTCCTGCATCACGTTTTTTTGCTTGAGGAATAGGAATTTGTCTTACTTCCGATGCAGCTTCTGTAATATTCTTCTCTAGTTCATCGTCTTTCTTTTTGCGCCATTTATCGGTAAGACGCGTAACAACTTGAGCAGCTGTAATTCCATTAAATCCAACAGCTGCATACATATCTTCTTCATTATTGAAGTTGAACTTTTCAGCAACAACCTTTAAATTTTCTGGTGATAATACTTCTTTCACGTCAAACTCAAGATTCTTAATTTCTTTCTCAATAAGTTCCTGCCCTTTTTCAATATGCTCTTCACGTCGCTGCTTCTTGAAAAATTGTCGAATCTTATTTTTCGCTTGAGAAGTTTGAGCAAGCTTTAACCAGTCTTGACTTGGACCATAAGAATGCTTCGATGTTAATATTTCAATGATGTCACCTGTTCTTAATTTATAATCAAGTGTTACCATTTTTCCGTTAACTTTTGCACCAATTGTCTTATTACCAATTTCTGAGTGAATACGATAAGCAAAATCAATAGGAACCGAACCAGATGGTAATTCGATTACATCGCCCTTTGGTGTAAAGATATATACCATATCCGAGAACAAATCAATCTTTAAAGATTCCATAAATTCTTCAGCATTTGTTGCATCATTTTGCCACTCTAAAATTTCCCGGAACCAAGTCATTTTCGTTTCAAATGAGGATTTATCACTAACAGCTTTACCTTCTTTATATGACCAATGGGCCGCTATCCCGAATTCTGCGATTTGATGCATTTCAGTCGTTCGTATTTGTACTTCCATAGGCTCACCTTTAGGGCCTATAACAGTCGTATGAAGAGACTGGTACATATTAGGCTTTGGCATTGCTATATAATCCTTAAACCTGCCAGGCATAGGCTTCCAACACGTATGAATAATGCCTAAGACCGCATAGCAATCCTTGATGCTATTTACAATAATCCTCAAAGCCAACAAATCATAGATTTCATTAAATTGTTTATTTTGTAGAATCATTTTTCGATAAATACTGTAAATATGTTTAGGGCGTCCATATATTTCTGACTTAATCGATACATCATTTATCTTTGTTTTTAAGTCCTGTATCGTTTCAGCTAAGTATTGCTCTCTTTCAGCCCGTTTTTTCTTCATCAAGTTCACAATGCGATAGTATTGCTGGGGGTTTAAATATCGTAAAGCAGTATCTTCTAGCTCCCATTTTATTTTTGATATTCCAAGGCGATGAGCCAATGGGGCGAAAATTTCAAGAGTTTCATTTGATATACGCATTTGCTTCTCATGTGGTAAATGCTTTAATGTACGCATGTTATGCAAGCGATCTGCTAGTTTTATTAAAATTACGCGAATATCCTTTGCCATAGCAACAAACATTTTTCGGTGATTCTCAGCCTGTTGTTGTTCATGAGATTTATATTTAATTTTACCGAGCTTTGTTACACCATCTACAAGCATAGCAACTTCTTTGCCAAACTCAGTTGTCATTTTTTCAATTGAAGTATCAGTGTCCTCTATAACATCGTGAAGAAAACCTGCTGCAATCGTTGCAGGATCTAACTCTAAATCTACGAGTATTCCTGCTACTTGAATAGGATGAATAATATATGGCTCACCAGATTTTCTAAATTGATCATGATGAGCTTGCTCCGCAAACTGATATGCATTTGCGATAAATTCAATATCGTCTTGTGACAAGTAAGCTCTCGCCTTGTCAATTACCTGTTCAGCTGTTAACACATGTTCATTAGCCATGATATCACCTTTACAATAAGTATTGTATTTATTATCATGAAATTTCGAGTAGATGTAAAGTATTGATTAAACGGAAAATCTAGCCGACACATGATAATGGCGGAATGTCGTCATCCATGACTCTCCCCGAAAAGCATGCACTCCACTTTTTAGCCGGGGCTAGGTCCGATCGCTAGACATCTGAAAAACAATTTCAAGCATCTCCATTACCCCCAAAGACAAGCATTAGCATTATATCGCCATGAAGGTGTTTTACCTTTTTACGATTTGGGGGGATTTGTGAAAGATATAGACATAGGTTGATCTTATATAATGGTTTTTTTCGCATTAATTATTGCTTTTCGTACTAAGAGCCAAACACGTACACAACTAGAGTTCGAGGCATCTTTCCTTCTATACAACAATGACCATGTAAAACCAATATTTTTTGTAATAATTAGCTTATAATAGCAACAAAGTTTACGAAAAGAACCTATTTAATTGATAAAGCTTGAAAAAAGAGCCCTCTTCAAAATGAGCGCTCTCTTAAATTCTATGTTAAGCGTGTGGAAAAACTTAAAATTCCATTAATGAAAGAACATCGTAATTATCAATCTTGTTTCGCCCATCTAAATACGAAAGTTCGATTAAAAAGGCAATTCCTGCCACGACTCCACCTAACTCTTCTACAAGCTTGATTGTTGCTTCAATTGTACCACCAGTTGCTAATAAGTCGTCAGTTATTAATACTCTTTGTCCTGGCTTTATCGCGTCTTTATGAATCGTAAGCACATCTTTTCCATACTCTAATCCATAATCTACCTTTATCACGTCACGAGGTAATTTACCTTCTTTTCTTACAGGTGCAAACCCTACTTCTAAAGCATATGCTACTGGACATCCAATAATAAATCCTCTTGCTTCTGGTCCAACTACTAAATCAATTTTTCTTTCACTTGCATATTTCACAATTTGATCTGTTGCATATTTATAGACTTCACCTTTATCCATAATCGTGGTGATATCTTTAAATTGTATTCCTTCTTTAGGAAAATCTGGTACTACGGTAACATACTTTTTTAAATCCATTCGTTCACTGCCTCCTGCGAACCTTTATTATTATTGTTATCAAACCAATGCTTCAATTGTTGATATGATGAATACGAAAATGTACGTTCAAGCTCAAGCTGTGCTTGTTTTGAGCGATACGTTATTGACTCAGTCAAATCCCTTTTTTCTGTATGATTTGATATAGAAATGAATCCATTGTCTATTTTAACAAATTCTAATTCAAAAAACACCTTTGACATAAATTCTATCGTTTCTTTTGTCCATCCTTTATGAATAGCTAACTTTTCAGCGTAGCGGTTCAAATCGAAAGAACCTTTTTGTACTAAAAAGCGATAATACCAAGAAAAGTGTTTTCGAGTTGGTATTGTAGTAAAAAAATGATCTTGTTCATGGTGGAACAATGCGTATATTCGTTCAGGTAAACCAGCATGTTGTAGCAAACTTATCTGCTCAATCGATGATGGTAGGTCTACCATTATAACGTGTTTTGAACTTATGTCGATAACATCATCGTGCGCTTCAACTTTATAAATAACATTCTCGTATTCGCTAAGTTGTAATTTACTTATCGTTTGCTCGTTAAAGATGATTAGCTGTAGTTTATGTGATGGAATAAGTTCAATCAATTTTTCTACATCTTTTGTACCCCTATAATCAAAAAGCTGCCACTCATTCACGCTAATATCTTGCAGCATTAACTGAGCCTTTCGATTATTGTTCCACTCATTAATAGATAAATCTCCTACGACAGATACTCGAGAAAGTGGAGATATATCATCATACAAATAACCAAATCTAAAAGCAATTGTATCTAATTGACTTCCAGCTTCTTCAAGCACTACTTTCAAGTGTGCTTGATCAGTCCCAATCTTGCGCATATCACTAATATTGACATTATCTATCAAAAACTTAGGCTTTGGATTGTTCATTCCATATGGTGCCAATTTTCCTATTTGTTCAATTGTTGAAATTGTCACTTCGTCTATTGAACATGTGGTATCTATATTGGTAATTGGTACATATTCCTCTTCGATTAAAACATCTTGAGCTATAGCATTTAATCGGTATCGTAAATCTTCAATATCTTCAAGTTGTAGTGTCATTCCTGCAGCCATAGGATGGCCTCCAAAATGAGGTAAAATATCACGACATTTTGATAAATTTGCGAATAAATCAAAGCCTTCAATACTTCGAGCAGATCCTTTAGCCAGTCCACTTTCCTGATCAACACTTAAAACAATTGTTGGACGGTAAAATTTATCCACAAGACGAGAGGCAACAATACCGATAATCCCTGAATTCCAATCTTCGTCTGCAACAATTAGAACAGCATTGTCGTCTAGAGGGTATTGTTCTTCAACTTGTTTTATCGCTTCTTCTGTTGTTTTATTTACTAGCTGCTGACGTTGCTTATTTAACAAATCTATTTCATTAGCAAGGTGGGAGGCTTCCTCTACATTATCAGTCATAAGTAAATGTACTGCTGGATCAGCCGAATCTAACCTACCAACTGCGTTAAGTCTCGGTGCAATAGCAAAGCCAATTGTATCTTCATTAATTTCATTTGCATCAACACGACAAACTTTCAATAATTCTTTTATACCTTTTCTAGATGTCACTTGAAGCTTTTTTATTCCTTTATATGCAATTAGACGGTTTTCTCCTGATAGAGGTACTAAATCAGCAATTGTTCCAATGGCGACAATACCTAAGAGTGATGTCGGTACCTCGCCAAGTAATGCATGGGCTACTTTAAATGCAACACCAACCCCTGCCAAGTCTTTGCACGGATATACACTATTTGGTTTTTTAGGGTGGATAATTGCTAACGCATCAGGAAGCTCAGGACCTGGCTCATGGTGATCAGTTATAATTAAATCTAACCCTAATTCCCCAGCAACCGTCGCTTCATTTAAAGCAGCAATTCCAGTATCTACAGTTATGATTAGCGAAACCCCTTCTTCTTTTGCCCATTTAAAAGCTTCTTCGTTCGGACCATATCCTTCTGTGAACCGATTTGGTATATAGAAGTCTACCTTAGCTCCCATTTCATTAAGAGTTGATAATAGGACTGCTGTACTACTAACACCATCTGCATCATAGTCACCAAAAATGAGAATCTGTTCTTCAAGTTCAATTGCTTTCTTTATTCTTGCAATTGCAACATCCATATCTTCTAGTAAAAACGGGTCATGAAAATCTTGATTTTCTATATTTAGAAAGGCATGAGCATCTTCAACAGTATCTATGCCACGATTGATGAGTAATTTTGCAACAAGAGGGGTAATACTTAGTGCATCGGCAAGCTGCTGTACTTGTTCTTCATTACATTCATTTATTTTCCATCGAGTTTTAGACTGTAGCATACTATCTCCCCTTTATTAAAACAAGCCCTATTATACTAGAGAGCTAGTTGTGTTTCAAATTCAATCTATTGCCAGCTCAGACTTTATTAATTTATTGTCTCTAACCTTACCCCTTTTTTAATACATAAGACTGTTTTCATATAGAATGTTGTTTTTAATATAAAAAATAAATTTTTAGTCGCATCTTTTCTTCTATTTTATGAAGAAAAAAGTTTACGAAAAGTGCCTACATAAAAAAAGCCGCAGTACATGTACTACGGCTATTGCAAAGGGTTATTTCGCAGCTGTTTAATTTGGTAACAACAGCAACAAAGTATTCGAAAAGAGTCTTTGCAAAAAACGTTTTTTTTAGCTCAAATTGTTCTCTTACTGTTGTTTTGAAGGATTTCTAAGACCTAGCTTCTTGCTTTTCCAAACTAACCAAAGCTGAGATGCGATAAACATGGATGAATATGTTCCTGCAACTAAACCGATCAGTAGAGCAAATGAGAAGTTTGTAATTGATTCACTTCCGAATATTAACAATGCACCTACAGCAATAACTACAGTAAGCACCGTATTAATAGACCTTGCTAACGTTTGCTGTAGACTTTTATTTACAACAGCTGCTAGATCTTCAAATGTTTTAATTTTCTTTTTCTTCTTATAGTTTTCACGTATACGATCAAATGTAACAATCGTATCATTAATCGAATAACCTACGATCGTTAAGACCGCAGCGATAAATGTTAAATCGACTTCGAGTCTAGTTAAACTAAAGAATGCAATAATGAAAAATGAGTCGTGTAACAATGCCACAATGGCTGCTAACGCCATCGTCATTTCAAACCGAATGGTAACATAAATGATGATACCTATAGATGCAATCAATACAGATATGAATGCATTACGAGCTAGTTCCTTACCGATAGTTGGAGAAACCGTACTTACATTAGGCTCTTGACCATATTTGTCAATAAAATGAGACTTTAGTTCATTAATTTTAGCTTGCTCAAGTACTCCTAAAAAGCGTGCAACTGCAATTTCATTATTTGTTCCTGAAAGTACGATCTCATCATCTGGTACTAAACCTATCTGACCAAGCTCTTCAGTTACTTCTTTTGCTGTGAGCGATTGACTAGCACCTATTTCTACCCTCGTTCCACTTTCAAAGTCTATGCCGAGATTAAGCTTCATTGTTAATAGGAGAATCACTCCAACTACAATCATAGCCCCTGAGAATAGGAAAAATTTCTTACGATGCTTTACAAAATCAACCTTATCAAATTTTGTCGATAACTCTGTTTCATCTGTTACGTCTGCAATATCTAATATATCCGCTTGCTTAACTCCAAAATAACTAGGCTTTTTATTTAGGAAGCGGCTATTCACCCACAAGCCAAGCAAAATTCTTGAGCCATATACAGCAGTAATAAAGCTGACGATAATACTTACGATTAACATCGTTGCAAACCCTTTAACTGAGCTTGTCCCATATACAAACAATACTGTTGCTGCTAACAGTGTAGTAATGTTAGCGTCTAGAATGGTTGATAGCGACCTGCGGTTTCCAGCCCGGAAAGCAGACATCGTCGATTTACCTAGCTTAATTTCTTCCTTAATTCGCTCATATGTAATGATATTTGCATCAACAGCCATACCTACACCTAGGATTAACGCAGCGATACCTGGTAAAGTTAAAACACCATTCATTAAATCAAAAACGAGTAAAATGAGGAAAATATAAATGCTTAAAGTAATTGTTGCGATTAATCCCGGAAAACGATAATAACCGATCATAAATATAAAGATGATTGCAATTCCGACAATCCCCGCAAATACCGTTTTTTCCATTGCTTGTTCACCGAATTTTGCACCTACCGATGTAGAATAAATCTCTTTTAGATCTACTGGTAGCGCTCCGGCATTCAACAAATCAGAAAGCTCTTTCGTTTCAGCTACAGTAAAGTTACCTGATATCATTGGTGTTTTAATATTCAATACTTCATTTACATTTGCAACTGATAAAATTTTATTACTATTGGTGTTCTTTAACTCTTCAAATGAGTCTACACCTTCTTCGAAATCAAGCCACATAACTAATTGATTATTTGGAGCCATATTTAAAATTTGTTCTGTAACTTGACCAAATTTATCTGCATCTTTTATTGTAAGGGATACAATCGGCGCTCCATTTTCATCGAAAGATGGACTCGCACCCCCCTCTTCCAAGTCTGTACCATCTAACATAATATTGTCATTAACATCTCTAATCGTTAACTTTGCACCTGTTGATAGGATTTCTCTTGCTTTATTTTGATCCTCAACACCTGCTAATTGCACACGAATTCGATCTGTACCTTCAATCTGAATACTCGGTTCACTCACACCTAAAACATTCACACGTCGGTCCAGAGCTGCAGCTGTACTTTCTAAAATAGAGTTGGTTATTTCTTCATCCTCATGTACGGGTATAGCTTCATATAAAACTTCAAAGCCCCCCTGTAGGTCAAGACCTAACTTAATGTCGTTGGTTATTCCTTTTAGCGTATAGCCCATCGTGCTGCCAATCACTAGCACGAGCAAAAAAAACGCTACGATGCGACCTCTTTTTACCATAACTAAAAATCCTCCTTAAAATTAACAAAAAAGCACAAGCACCTTAGAAATATTCTTTGCGTTAATAATGTATATCTTATATGTCTGTAACCTTGTCTAACAAAACAATTATGAAACATATTTAACTACCTGTCAATTTCACACTAAATATGCATTGTTCAATAAAAGATATACCCGCCTACAATAGTTGATTCAAGACGTCTTTTCCTTCTTCACTAAATAAACTTGGTGCTTTATATGCTTCAATTGTTATATAGCTCATATATTCGCTTATCGTAAGGCTCAAAATATCATTTACCATTTCGTAAAGTTTCTTTCCTTCTTTTACACGCTTCCACTTTTTTTTCTTTAAGCACTCCCATAGCTGCTCCTCAGTTACATCTTCATAACCAAACATGCAGAACTCTTCTAATTTACTCGTTAGAGCAGGTTGACAAATTGCTTTAAATTGTTCAAGAACATCCAATTTATTATTCAATATTATCCACTCCTACGTTAGAAATAGAAAACGTTTAAATGTTATGAAACAACCTCGTATTTCTTTTCCCATACTTGTCATGCTTGGCCAACCCACATGCATATAGTTAATTGTATATGATATCACCCTTTTTGAGAAGGTAGGGACCAAGATGACAAAACAAACATTTTTGAAAGGTACGCTTATACTCGTTATAGCTGGTTTAATAACAAGAATTCTAGGATTTATTAACAGAGTAGTAATTGCTAGAATGATTGGTGAAGAAGGCGTTGGCTTATATATGATGGCCGTGCCAACATTAATTCTAACAATTAATTTAACCCAGCTTGGACTTCCTGTTGCAATATCAAAGCTCGTAGCAGAAGCAGAAGCAGTTGGTGACAGAAGAAAAATCAAAAAAATATTAGTTATCTCGTTATCAATTACTCTTATTACGAGCGTTATTTTTACAAGTGGAATGATTGGATTTGCCCCATTACTCTCCAATACGCTATTAACCGATTCAAGAACACTTTATCCTTTGTTAGCGATTTCCCCAATTGTTCCTATTGTTGCATTGTCATCGGTTATGAGAGGATATTTCCAAGGGAAGCAGAATATGAAACCACCAGCTATTTCACAGGTGATAGAACAAATCGTCAGAATTACGCTCGTAGCAGTCTTTACAAAAGCTTTTTTACCTTATGGGATTGAATTTGCTGCTGCAGGTGCAATGATTTCTGTAGTGATAGGCGAATTTGCTTCGCTTATTTATATGATAACGATGTTTAAGCTAAATAAGAGAATAAAAGTTAGACGCCATTTTTTTAAATCAATGAAAGATGGAAAAGAAACGTTTAATGGGCTGATGAGAATAGCATTGCCTACTACTGGAAGCAGATTAATTGGTTCAATTTCATGGTTTTTTGAACCCATTGTCGTTGCCCAAAGCCTCGCTATAGCAGGACTCTCAATATCTCTTGCTACAAGACAATACGGGGAATTAACAGGATATGCCCTTCCATTAATGTTCTTACCCTCTTTTATTACTCATTCATTACAAGTTGCACTAGTACCTGCCATTAGTGAAGCTGCTGCAAATAACAAAATGCAGATCGTGGAATATAGGCTACAGCAAGCATTACGTCTATCTTTTGTTACTGGAGGTTTAGCTGTAGTAGTTCTTTATATTTTTGCCACACCTCTTATGGAGATTATGTACGGGACTAGTAATGCAGCAATATATGTAAAATTAATGGCTCCTTTTTTTATTTTACATTATTTTCAAGGTCCATTACAAGCAACACTTCAAGCTCTTGATTTGGCAAAAGCCGCTATGATTAATAGTTTAATAGGGGCAATCGTTAAATTAGCTGCAATATTTGCCTTAGCAACTCAGCCAGAAATAGGAATAATGGGGGCTGCACTCGCTATTGTCGTATCAATGATGCTAGTTACTCTACTTCATTTTTCTACAGTATTAAAAGTCATTTCCTATACTTTTTACGTAAAGGATTATATAAAAACGGGTTTAACAATTGTCATTTCAGGTATTGTTGGGCACTATGTATTTTCTTATTTATTAGCTATAGATTCATTAATATTTAGAACGTTATTTGCGATTATTAGTACATCTCTCACATATTTTCTATTATTAATTATCTTTAACTTAATCAAACCTGATGAGCTCGCTCGGGTGCCTATTTTAAGAAAATTATTTACAACTAGCGGCAAATAATTTAAAAGGTAAAAAAATGTACATCTAGCAATCGTTATCCAGGGTATTTAAAGCTATTCTACTTATAGAGGAAAAGAGCTATCCTTAAAGCAAAGTATATATGAATTCGCAAAAGAAACACTTATTGATTCACATTGCAATTCACACAAAAAGACTGACTTCTGTTAAGTCGGTCTTTTCTATCCTAAATAATAAAATATTCGATTACCCAAATTTGTAGTTGAAGAGCTTATAAAACAAATACCATTAAATCTTCATCAAAGTATTGACCATTAAACTTTAATGATTTAAGCTCTGTTCCATAAATTTTAAATCCAACAGATTCATATAAATTTTTAGCATTGTTGTTATTATGTTCTACGGTTAAATTGATTTGTTCTAATCCTTCACACCCTTTTGCCTTTTTTATAAGTTCCAAAATAAGTGCTTTTCCGATACCTTGCCCTCTAACCTCGGGAGCTACACACATGCCAAAAACATTTCCTTTATGAGCAGTTTTAACATTAATTTCACGAATAAAAGTAACAGTTCCAAATAATGAACCATCATTATCAAAAGAGCCTAAAACAAACTTGTCTTTAGATGGTTTTATTCGCTCTACAACGGTATCGGTTGAAAATTGGACTTCTCTTTCATATGTTGAACCAAACGCTTCAGGATTAGTTTGTAAGGCTTTTAATCTAAATTCTTGATAGATAGGAGCATCAGACTCAGCCAAAATACGAATATTCATTATCTCTCCCTCATTTCCTACTATATTCATTTCCATCATATAAAATATTTTTTATTTTAACATAAAATCCCATTAAATCTTTAAAAAATCATCCTTTTGCAGAGGATGATTTCCATAAACTTATTTGCAATGGCTGTTTTCGCATTAATTGTTGTTTTTCGTACTTAGAACCAAACACGTACACAACTAAAGTTCGTGCAAATTTTCTTCTGTACTACGACGTACTAATTTGATAACATGAGGAACAATATTTACGAAAAGAGCCCTACTAAACTTCGTTCGTATTCCAGCTTTATAAAAATTCTATTAGATAGCGATAATAAACATAAATAGATGAAATAAATAGTGACACTACAACAACTGGAAACCCTATTTTTAAAAATTCTAGAAAATTCACTTGTTGCTTCGCTTTTGCAGCTAAACCAGCAACGACTAAATTTGAGGATGCCCCCAATAGCGTACCATTTCCTCCTAAACAAGCTCCTAACGCTAACGACCACCATAATGGATCAACATTAGTCATTCCATAATCCTGAAACTCCACAATAACTGGAATCATTGCTGCTACAAATGGGATATTATCTACAAATCCTGAAAAAATTCCTGTTAGCCATAAAATTAACATGGCTGTTTTAGGTAAATCTCCTTCTGTATAATACATAATTCCTCTAGCCATTTCATTAATTATACCTACCTCTTCTAACCCGCCTACTAATAGAAATAACCCAATGAAAAAAAATAAAGTTCCCCATTCTACCTGTTTAAAAACATCTTCTGGTTTGTGTTCTTTATGGGTCAATAATAATAATAACAGGGCACCTGCCAATGCCACGCTAGTTAAGTCAATATGTAAAAATGGATGCAAAATGAATCCAGTAAACGTCATACATAAAACAGTTAACGCCTTTACTAACGTAGCATTTTTTTGTAAATATTCAACAGGATCAATTTCCATTAATCGCTGCCTATATTCTTCTTTAACATGTAATTGTTTTCCATAAATTAAAGCTAAACCACCGATAATTAATGTAAAAATGACTAAGACGATTGGAGAGAGATGGATAATAAAAGAATTAAACGTTAAATGTTTGACTGCTTGACCAATCATAATATTCGGTGGATCTCCAATTAATGTAGCTGTCCCACCTATATTCGATGATATGATAATTACAATCAAATAAGGCACAGCAGGGATATGTAGTAATTTAGTTAACGTTAAGACGACTGGAA
The DNA here is from genome assembly GCF_046557775.1 of Nanhaiella sioensis. Lineage (NCBI taxonomy): Bacteria > Bacillati > Bacillota > Bacilli > Caryophanales > Bacillaceae > Nanhaiella > Nanhaiella sioensis. The sequence goes on along the minus strand of NZ_JBKAEG010000001.1, from coordinate 3,288,228 downwards.
CTAGTAGTAATACCGTCGTAACATTAGCTAATAATGCAGACCCAACCGCAGTTATTAAAGAGATAACGATTAATAATGGAATCGCCTTCCCACCTACTAATTTTGCAACGACAATCGCAACATACTCAAATACCCCTGTTTGACCCGTAATTGAGATGAGAATCATCATGGAAAACAATAACGCAATTGTATTCCAATCTATATACTCTAAAAATGCAGCGTCAATATCAAAAATCCCCACTATTAGCATTGTTACTCCCCCAAGTCCTGCAACAAGGGTCCGATCTAGCTTTTCAGTCATAATGACGATATAGGAAATAATAAAAATAATGAGAGCAAGCATAGAACTCATTCCATTTCTCCTTCCTTGTCCCCTTTAAATATCTTGTTCAAAAAGAAATTCTTACTAAGAGCTGTAATGTTTCATAGCGAATATAGATGGGTACATAAAGCTCCAGTACAGTTATGTTATTTATCTTTCTCCTACTTTTTGAACACCTTCTTTATAATCATATGATGCTTATCCAAAAAAATATTTATATTCTATTTTTTTATTTACTGAATATGCTCGTACTATAAGAAAAGCGGAGACGCCTTTGACTATCCCCGACAAACACTGGAAGAATTTTTTTTGAAGGCATTTCTCGCCTTGGAATCAAATAGTGAAGTGCGCTCGAGGGGTTAGGCGTTGGAGCTGGACATTAAGAAAAGCGTAGTCGAATGTTCAATATATACGGAAGGGGAATGGTGAAAATGGAAACAAAAAAAATGAGTGGAGCAGTACTCTATGGAGTATTAACAATTTTAATTATTGTCTTGGGAATGAGCATGTTATTTTCCTTACTTCTTAGGTTTACTAACTTAAATGAATTGTCTCTTTCTTGGGTTATTACAATCGTTGGGTTCATCGCTGTCTTTATTGGAGGATTTGTTTCAGGAGGTAAAGGAAAAGAAAAAGGATGGCTAGTCGGTGCGATGACTAGTATTGTGTATACTTTCATTGTTTTCCTCGTACAATATTTAGGATACGATTCTCCCTTTACATTACAGCAGTTGTTGTTCCACACTGGCTTTTTAGTTACTTCTATTTTTGGAGGGATCATAGGAGTGAATATTTCCTCCTCACCAACAAGAGAAACTTAAATGTGTAAAAGAAGATCATTACTCGGTTATTACATGAGGTAAAGAAAAAAGGTTGGAGTCATATTCATTTTTCAAACTATGAAAAGAACATTGATACCGGCATTTTTTCTTTCTAGAACGATGGAATTTAAATCGGATATGATCAACTATGCTAAATGAAAGGTCTTTTAGTAAGGCTGTGCAAATGAAAAGAGGTTGACTAAATAATATAGTCAACCTCTACATACGTTATTCAGATACTAATTCTCTGACAGCTTGACGATCGTATGTAAGACGAGCCCCATCTCCTGCTTTGAGGATTATCTTGTTCTCATCAATTGAATCAACGATTGCGTGTAAACCACCTATTGTGATGATTTTATCACCTTTTTTTAGTTCATTTTGCATTTGCTGAACAGCTTTTTGCCTCTTTTGTTGTGGTCGAATAAGAATGAAGTAAAAGATTACAAACATTAACAGCAAGGGCAAGAAACTTAAAATCCCTTCCATTTTTTCACCCCCTTTTATGTAAATGCTCAAAAGTCATTGCCTTATGAACAAAACCTCTTAAGCTAAAATTGTTTGGCATTTGGTTTATTGAAACCGTAGCGATCAAAAAACTCCTCTCGGAAGTCTCCAAGACGATCCTCACGTATCGCTTGTCTGACCTGCTCCATCAATTTTAACAGAAAATAAAGGTTATGATAAGACGTTAATCTAATTCCGAACGTTTCATTACATTTTAACAAATGTCGAATATAAGCTCGCGAATAATTTTTACACGTATAGCAATCACAATTCTCATCTAAAGGATTAAAGTCTCGAGCATATTTTGCATTTTTCACAACGAGACGCCCTTTACTAGTCATCAAGGTCCCATTCCGAGCTATGCGTGTAGGTAACACACAATCAAACATATCAATACCCCTAATAGCACCATCTATTAAAGCGTCTGGAGACCCTACTCCCATTAAATATCGTGGTTTATTAGAAGGCAATAATGGTGTTGTAAATTCCAACACTCGATTCATAACATCTTTTGGTTCACCAACCGATAAACCACCGACAGCATAACCAGGAAAGTCTAATGAGACAAGGTCTGCGGCACTTTGTTTACGAAGTTCCTCATACTCTCCACCTTGAACAATACCAAACAGCCCTTGATCATGAGGTCTATTGTGAGCTGTTAAACAACGCTCTGCCCAACGGCTCGTACGCTCTACTGATTTTTTCATATAATCAAATTCAGCAGGGTATGGAGGACATTCATCAAAAGCCATCATGATATCTGAACCGAGTGCATTTTGAATTTCCATTGCTTTTTCTGGTGACAAGAACAGCTTATCGCCATTCAAATGATGACGAAAATGGACACCTTCTTCTTCAATGCGCCTGAAGTCACTTAAGCTAAATACTTGAAAGCCTCCTGAATCTGTTAGTATCGCTCTATCCCAATTCATAAATTGGTGTAAGCCACCTGCTTCCTTAACAATATCATGTCCTGGACGTAACCAAAGATGATAAGTATTACTAAGAATGATTCCAGCACCCATTTCCTTCAAATCCTCAGGGGACATCGTTTTTACTGTTGCTAACGTTCCGACTGGCATAAATACAGGTGTTTCAAATGAGCCATGAGGAGTATGTACTCTACCTAAACGAGCACCTGTTTGTTTGCAAGTTTTTATATGTTCGTAAGTAATTGCTGTCATAAATTAATCCTTTCCTATAAGGTATTTCTGTATTTCTTATATACACAAGCGTAGTTGTATTTACAGTGTTACTTAATTAGCATTGCATCGCCAAAACTAAAAAAGCGATAACTATTTTTCACTGCCAAGTTGTAGGCTCTTAATATATTTTCTCTTCCTGCTAAAGCACTAACAAGCATAATGAGTGTAGATTTTGGTAAATGAAAATTTGTTAACATTGCATCTATTGCCTTGAATTTGTACCCAGGGAATATAAATATATCAGTCCAACCACTACAAGAGGTAAATTTTCCATGATTGTCTCTTGCAATTGTTTCTAACGTCCGAGTTGTAGTTGTCCCAACTGCTACGATCTTTCCTCCACTGTTTCGCACATCATTTAACAATTTTGCTGTACCCTCTGTCATTTGATAATATTCAGCATGCATATCATGCTCTTCAATTGTTTCAACACTTACAGGTCGAAAAGTACCTAATCCAACATGAAGTGTAATAAAAGCAATGTGCACACCTTTATTACGAAGTTTTGTTAATATTTGCTCAGTAAAATGGAGCCCTGCAGTTGGAGCAGCAGCTGATCCTATTTCACGTGCAAATACTGTTTGATAGCGCTCACGATCTTCAAGCTGTTCTTTTATATATGGAGGTAATGGCATTTCCCCTAGAGAGTCTAGCACCTCTACAAATATACCGTCATACGTAAACTTTAAAGTTCTCCCTCCTTGTTCACTAGTATGCGTGCATTCCGCTTTTAATCGCCCATCGCCGAATAAAATGATGGTTCCTTCTTTTACTCTTTTTGCAGGTTTAACTAATGTTTCCCATTCATCGTTATTTTGTTGCTTCAATAGCAACACTTCTATTTTCGCACCAGTATCTTCTTTTTCACCAAATAAACGGGCGGGTAGTACTTTCGTGTCATTTAAGACGAGACAATCACCTTCATTGAGGAAGGATATAATATTTTCAAATTGTTGATTGTTGATCTCACCAGTTTGTTTATCTAACACCATTAATCTTGATGCTTCACGATTCTCAAGCGGTGTTTGAGCAATTAATTGTTCAGGTAAATCAAAATCAAATAAGTCTACTTTCAATGCTGTCACCTCATAAGTGTTGTTCTCTTTTTCAGGTTTGATACATTATTAATACATCTTCAATCAATTTTATAAACTTGATAAGAATCGAATTATTTCAGACGGTTTATGACAAATAGTATGAGAGTTAATAATACGCTAAGAATAATTGATGTTACAATCGGAAAATAAATCGTCGAGTTACCTTTTTTAATAACCATATCACCAGGCAATTTACCAAAAGAAATAAATTGCATCAAAAATCCAATGATAAAAATTACCGCACCCACTATCATCACAACTTTCGGTATTCCTGTCAAATGTTTGGCACCTCCATACCGAAATGATCGTAAACGAGGTTCGTTACCATTCTTCCCCTAGGAGTACGTTGTATAAAACCCATTTGCAATAAATATGGTTCATATACATCTTCAATAGTTTGTGCTTCTTCCCCTATCGTAGCCGCAATGGTTTCAAGGCCCACAGGTCCTCCACGAAATTTTTCTATTATTCCTTTTAATAGTTTGTGATCAATATGATCTAATCCTAATCGATCAACTTGTAATAATTCTAGCGACTTAATAGCATTGTCATTTGTAATATCTCCATCACCACGTACTTGAGCAAAATCTCTCACACGTCTAAGTAAGCGGTTTGCTATTCTTGGTGTTCCCCGTGATCTCCTTGCTACTTCTACTGCAGCCTGAAGGTCAATATTTACGGAGACAATATCAGCAGTCCTTTCAACAATTGTCGTGAGCTGCTTTTCATTATAATATTCCAATCTACTCAAAACACCGAACCGATCACGAAGAGGAGCTGATAATGAACCTGCTCTCGTCGTTGCACCAACCAAAGTAAATGGGGGGAGATCTAATCTAACAGATCGTGAACTTTCTCCTTTTCCTATTACTATATCAATGCAAAAATCTTCCATAGCTGGGTATAAAACTTCCTCTATTGTTCTTGGTAGACGATGAATTTCATCAATAAAAAGAACATCACCAGGCTCTAAAGATGTTAATATCGCTGCTAAATCACCGGGACGTTCAATTGCAGGACCTGAAGTTGTTCTAATGTTCACATTCATTTCATTAGCAATAATCGTTGCTAACGTTGTTTTCCCAAGTCCTGGTGGACCATATAGTAATACATGATCTAATGTTTCTTGACGCTGCTTTGCTGCTTCAATAAATATTTCTAAGTTCTCCTTAACCTTTTCTTGACCTATATACTGCTTTAAAGTTTGTGGACGTAAACTCTGCTCTAATGATACATCATCAATATCTGCTTCACTACAAACAAGGCGCTCCTCCATCGCTTCAAGCCTCCTACGTTAATAGCCTTTGTAATGCTTTTTTAATATACTGATCAGTCGTAAGCTGTTCTTCAAGTAAATGTTTTTTCACCTTATTAATTTCTCTTTCTGCATAACCGAGAACTTTTAGCGCTTCTATCGCTTCAAGTAGCGCCTGTGGTCCATTCTCTTGTTCTTCTATACTATCATCTGAAGAAAATAAATTTGGCACTGCTACTAAGTCCTCAAGTTTACCTTTTAAATCAAGAATCATTTGTCTAGCAGTTTTTTTCCCTACTCCTGGAAATTTCACTAAAAACTTTTCATCTTCTTGTTCAATTGCTTGGACAACCTGTACTGGCTGTCCAGCAGCTAAGATTGCAAGTGCTCCTTTTGGACCAATTCCAGAGACTTGTAAAAGTTTGCGAAATAATGCTTTTTCTTCTCTAGTTTGAAATCCGTATAAAGCTAGAACATCTTCACGAACGTACTGATATGTATAGATAGTTTCCTCACTTTGTACGTGAAAAACATAAGGGTTTGGTGTTTGAATCTCATAACCAATCCCATTATTTTCAATAACAATATATTCTGGGTTTATATATTGAATACTCCCTTTGACAAATTCAATCAACTTTCTCTCTCCTCATCTTTGCTGTACATCATTTTACCATACTTTATTCACAATGAAGCAAAATCTTGTACAAGAAAGAATATGTTAATTGAAGTCACTGTTAAAAAACATTTTTTAGGTAAGAAGTGACAAGGTTCTCTAATCAACTTACAAATATATCCATTTGTTACAGGCAATTATGGTATACTAGCTTGAAAATGCTTAAACGCTTCAATGACTTGATTATATTTATCCTTTGATTCAACAGGAATACCTCGTTTTAATAACTCATGTTGGTGACTTTCAAGTTTACCTATATCAATTTGATAAAAAGATTGAATGACTCGACTCCCACCTGCTGGTTTTCCTTCAAAAATCATCAATACACCATTATCATTAATACCGAAGTAACCATTTGCCTTCAATAAAGGCGAAATATCTTCAATATGGCGCATAAAAACAATTTGCTCGTCATTTTGTTCAACTAGTTGCCAGTCAGCATATAGCGCCCAAAAGTCTTCCATTGACCAAATCGTTTCATTTACAATTTCTTCACTTACTTCACCATCTAAATAGATTCTTTCAAGAATGACCTTTTTATATAACGGACCTGAAACTTCGTAAACGTCCGAATCAGCATTTCTTTTGTCATTCGTAGAATGTAATCTCATATCATTTCCTGTAGCTATAACTGAAGCTAGCAAACTAAAAATTGAAAAAATCATACTTGATATCAAAATTTTACTAAACAGTCTCATTATCATCACCTCTAAAATCAAGTGCTACAATATTATTCTGACCATTTAATAACATTTTTAATCTACATTGAAAATATGCCGCATAGCATCCAAAACAAAAGGGTCAGAAACCCAATACATATACATAGTATATGTATTGGGAGTTCAGACCCTCTTGTACTTTTTTATCTCATACGTGTGTTTATTGAACCTTCAAACAAATCGTTAATTGATTTATTAATTGTTTCTCGAGGTCCACCGTTTCGGATATCGTTATCTATTTGACGAATTAATGAAAGTGTTCCCGTATCTGTTACAACCTTCACATTTTTTCCATTAGCAAGTGTACCGATTGATCGCTGGACATCATTAATAACTTCTCTTTGATTTCCTGTAGTATCACAGGCAACAATAACATCATTTCCACGAACTAACGTACGTGCTGCCCTTACATTTGGGACAGTTTCTGCTTTTCGTGAAATATCTTCAGCAAGTCTTCCTTCATAATTGGTGTAATATGATGACCTTGCCGGTGTTGTTAAGTTATTTAAGTGTCCATGGTAATTATACCCTGATTGATCTGCAAGTGGCTCGCGGTTAACTGTTGCTGGAAAACGCATTGGAGCATTGTTATAATTTGTACTTTTTTTATAAGCAATATTCCTTTTGTTATTTGTAACGTTTCTATCCATAAATTCTGTTATCGCACCATCATTATCATTCATCATATAAGCATTACCAGTATTTTGGTTATACCGATTATGGTTTATATTTTCATTTGAATAATATCCAATTGGCCTTGTCCGTTCGTTATATTCAAGTGCTTCTTCTTTAGCAGTTGTATTACAAGCTGCTAGCACTCCAACAAGTAATAGCGATCCTGATATCGAAAATACAGATTTCCGCAACGTTTATCCCCCCATACCATTCTGTGCGTCATCATGTGTGAACATCATCTAAAAAAGATTGATGTTCATCATTATGTTGGCATTTAAGCATGAAGGTTATACTAAAACTCCGACGGTAACTGCTTACAGTTTTGGAGAGGCAGCCGCAAGCTCTCATTTTTAATAAGAGCGATGAATTTGACGATCAATTTCAGAAATTGCTTCGCATTATATATATTTATCGGTTATCTCATTTTCATCAGTTTACCAATAAGCCTGCATTTGGTGCATAGCAACTCGCGCATTTCACACTAAATAGTTGTAATTATTTACTACTGCATATCACGTAGTCATTCGAAGACGAGCACGGGTATTGAGCTCATTAGTTGTACTAAAAAGTAACAACTTTGCATATACAGTGTCATAGTCTTTAACTGCAAGTTGCTACGATCAATAAATGTAATAACAAATATATGGTTTACGGTAAGTAACAGTCAATCGTATGCTAACTAAAAAAAGAAGGCTTTATGCCCCCTCATTGATAAATGTACAATTTGTTGTTTTCATCATTTATCCGCATAATTATGCTCCCTCATACAAAACAAAAAGCATAGGTTCCGATGCTTTTCTCAAATGTTCAAGACTTTTGAATTACATCATAAGCCAAGCCAACAACAAGGTTAAATATTACTCATCTTGCTGTTGGCTTATAATTGACACCAAAGAAAGTAAGTATGACGTTTGCTTTAATTGTCTTCATTATCGTAATGTGGCATTGGATAAACAGGTTGATACGGTGGAGCTGATGGATAATAATACTGATATGGTGCCACCCTATGGTGTGATTGATGATTATTATATGCCTGTGGTTGCATCATTGGGTTAACACCATAAGGTTGTTGATTAGCGTATGGCATTACCCCTGCTTGCTCTGGAATGGTAGGCGCATTTTCATAAGACATCACACTTTCCTTATTATCTATTTCTTCATCTGGGCTTAGCGCTTCAGGAGATACTCCCTCCGGTGCAGGTTGCATTGAATAAGGTTCATAGCCAAATCCGTACCCTGGCTGAATAGGTGTAATCGGTACACAATATGGTGCAGGTTGCATCATATATGGTGCTTGTGGTGCGTTTGCTGGTGAGACCCCCATTGGAGGTTTCTCAACACTAGGCATTACATTTGATATAGGTGCGATATTTTGGTTTTGCTTCATTACCATTTCTTCTTCCATAGGCATAACATTAGCTTTCATTGTTTCTTCTTCCATTTCTGGCATCATCATCGGGCTTACTGCTTGTGGATAAAAGTTAGGAGGTGGTGTTGGCTGATATCCGTATGCTGGAGCGACATATTGTGGTGTAGGTGGGTAATATTGTGGCATTGGTGGCATCTTTGGCATTTCTATTTTCTCCTCCATCACATCTTCAGCTTCTACCTCTTCCGGTTTCATCATACCAGGTAAAACATTACTAGGCTTTTCTGGATATTCAGGTGCAGGTGCAACTGCAGGTTGTTGATTTACAATCGGCATATTCATTGTATAATAGTTATTCACATCTATTTCAGGATAGTAGGGTGTATGCTTTTGCTTCATTGGAGGAACATATGGTACTTTGTTTTCTTCCGCCATTAATGCTTTGTTCTGAGTTTTTTCTACCGGTTTAACTTCTTCCTTTTTCTCTTCTGCCATGACAGGCAAAGGTTTTTGTGGCTGATTAATAATTGGCTCTTCCACTTCAGCTTCGACATTCGATACTACGTTTACTTTTGCTTCTTTTTTTACATTATTGTTAATAGCCGCTTCTTTTTTTACATGAACATTCCCAGTAGGTACTTTAATTTTCATCCCAGGCAAAATCATATCCGGGTTACTTAATTGTGTATTCATATTTTTTAATTCTGTAAAATCAACTCCATATTTTTGAGCAATTTTCCATAATGTATCACCTTTTTGGACAATGTGGATTTTCACTATTAGGCTCCCTCCTCACAAATCAGTCTTTACAGTGTATGTGAACTTAGGCATTTTGCCACTATTCTTCACCAAAACATATGCTGTATGAACTTAAATTATGTATAACAGCTACAAAAAAACTCCTGAGAACATACCAGGAGTCTTCTTATTAATTCATATTTAATAAAGGCTGTTTGCGCATTGAATATAAGCCTCCATTCAAAGAAATAATTCTACATACAATGCTAAAGTCATTGACATGTTTTCCTAATTAACAAAGGAAATTAATAACAATATCTATATTAACTATTTCTTGAGTTGCGACATAGTTTATATAGCGTGATTTAACTTATATCATGCCCTTGCAAGCATTCTTTCTAACGCCTTCAATGAATCTTCTGCAACTTGTTCTGGGACAATAATTTGATTATGAACATTGCCCTTTTCAAGCTCTTCTAATGCCCAAAGTAGATGCGGTAAATCGATACGATTCATAGTTAAACAAGGACACATTGCCGGATTTAACGATATAATTTCTTTATCAGGATGATCGTTAATTATGCGATTAACTAAGTTCATCTCTGTGCCGATTGCCCACTTACTTCCAGCTTCCGCTTTAGAAATTGTTTCTATAATATATTTAGTTGAGCCTGCATCATCTGATAATTCAACGACTTCACGACTACATTCAGGGTGAACAATAATATTCATATCAGGTTTAGTGGCGCGTATTTCTTTAATATTCTCAACAGTGAAATTTTCATGGACAGAACAATGCCCTTTCCATAAAATCACCTTTACATCTTCTAAGTCACCTTCGTATTCGAAGCTATCAGAGATTGGATTCCAAACAGCCATTTGTTCTAAAGGAATTCCTAAATCGTAGGCAGTATTTCTTCCTAAGTGCTGGTCAGGCAAAAATAAAATTCTTTCTTTTTGTGTAAATGCCCATTCAAGCATTTTTTTCGCATTTGAAGATGTGACCGTAGCACCACCGTTTCTTCCAACAAATGCCTTAATTTCAGCTGTTGAATTGACATATGTTAAAGGTAAAATTGTATCCCCAAATTCGGCTTTCATCTTGCTAAAACCGCGCTCAGTTTGTTCAAGGTTTGCCATATCTGCCATCGAGCATCCTGCGCGCATATCTGGCAAGATTACTTTTTGATTGTGGTCGGTCAATATATCTGCTGTTTCAGCCATAAAATGCACTCCACAAAACACAATATATTCAGCTTCTTTATTTGCAGCTGAAACTTGTGCTAGTTGGAGTGAATCACCTGTCGTGTCTGCGAATTGAATAACTTCATCTTTCTGATAATGGTGGCCTGGAATATACAACTTATTACCGAAATTCTCCTTTATTTCCGACACACGTCTGACCATTTCTTCTGTTGATAATTCTCGATATCGCTCAGGCAATCCTTGATGTTTTTCACTTTGAATTAAATCTAGTACGTTCAATTTCAGTTCTCCCCTTCCTGTTATTTAACTCTCATGCTAATATCTAAAGCCTTGACAGAATGTGTAAGCATTCCTAAGGATATATAATCTACACCAGTATCTCTGTATAACGGTAAGCTTTCAAGATTGATTCCTCCTGATGCTTCTGTAATTATACTTGTGGGCACTAAAGAAACATATTTTTTAATTGCTTCCGGCGTACAATTATCAAACATAATAACATCAGCCTTTGCTTGCACTGCTTCTATTACTTGTTCTTCAGTCTCCGTTTCCACCTCAATTTTTACCATATGACCTACTTGCTGTCTAACGGCTGTTACAGCCTTTGTAATTGATCCACAAAAGGCTATATGATTATCTTTAATCATTACACCATCATAAAGACCTATGCGATGATTATATCCACCTCCACAAGAAACAGCATATTTTTCAAACATACGTAATCCTGGTGTCGTTTTTCTTGTATCGCATATCCTCGTATGATCACTGTTTAATTGCTTAACTACTTCATTAGTGAGTGTTGCAATGCCGCTCATCCGTTGTATTAAGTTTAATATCACACGCTCACCAATGAGAATATTTTGTATCGAGCCTTCAATGGTTGCAATAACATCACCAGCAGCTACTATATCACCATCGGTCTTATGTGTCTCTACAGTAATATTGGAATCAAGTATTTGATAGCCCTCTTTAATAATGTCTTCTCCGCAAAAAAGTCCATCACCTTTAGCTATCATTTTTGCTATGCCTTGTTGATGAGTAGGAAAGATTGTTTCAGATGTTACATCTCTCTCACCAATGTCTTCTAAAAAAAATTGCTCAATGTCTTTCCGTAACTTAATTTTGTTCATACTGTCATCTCCTGTTACTTACTGCATAAGTAGATGCTTCATATTTATGTCTAATTATTTCTTCTCCTAACCATCCTAGATCATCTTCACTCGGATAATCAGTACGATAATGTCCTCCTCGACTTTCTGTTCTTAACAGTGCTGATGATGAAATTAACCAACCTACCGTCACCATATTAATGATGGTAACTTGTTCATTAGTCAATTGAGATAAATCAACATATTTTTTATCATTCATTAGATATTGTTCAAACCATGTTTTTGCATCAAACAAGCTGTTTTCATCTCGAACAATACCTACATTTTGCATCATCACAGCTTGTATTTGTTGCTTAGTAGGAAGATCCGTTGAATACTGTCCAATTTGGTCTCGTTTTTTTAGATGGTTAATATTTTTAAAATTTAAGTTTGATTGTAAAATATAGTCCGATAAGAGCTGTGAAAATACAATTCCTTCTAACAATGAATTACTTGCTAATCGATTAGCACCATGTACTCCTGTACAAGCTGTTTCACCTACAGCATATAAGCCTTTAATAGACGTTTTACCTTGATGGTCTGTCCTTATGCCCCCCATAAGGAAATGAGCTCCTGGTACGACTGGAATAAATTTATCGTTAAGATCTATTTGCTGTTCTTGACAGAGTTTGGTTATTGTTGGAAATCTCTTATTAAAATTATCAATTGTGGATATATCTAAAAATATTTCTTCACCTTTATTCATTTCCGAGTAGATGACTCGTGAAACAACATCGCGAGGTGCAAGATCGCCTAACTCATGTACACCTTCCATTATTTTTCTGCCTTCTTTTGTGACCAATTTAGCCCCTTCACCACGTACAGCTTCAGATACTAGACCACCTACAATCCCATCCGCATATAACATCGTTGGATGAAACTGAATAAATTCTAAATCAACGAGCTGTGCACCTGCACGAAATGCCATCGCTAAGCCGTCGCCAGTAACAGAATCATTATTCGAAGTTCTACTGTACATCCCACCGCAGCCACCTGTTGCTAGCACCGTGTGTACAGCATAATATTTCGTTGTTTGTCCTTTGCTATCTCTAGTGATAACTCCAGTGCACACATCATTGGTCACGAGTAAATCTATAGCCATCTCATCCTCAATGATAGTAACTTTATCTTTAATCCGATTGTGTAAATAGGTCATCAGTCGTCTTCCTGTAGCATCTCCCCCAGCGTGAAGGATTCGCGATGCTCGATGAGCCCCTTCTTTACCAAGTTGCAGATGATTACTAGCGCTTCTATCAAACTGCATACCATTTTCAATCAATTGTTGTATATAAAAAGGTCCTTGTTGAACAAGAAGCTTAACAGAATGCTCATTATTATGATTACGTCCGGCTATAACTGTATCATAATAATGTGCCATCCAATGATCATTTTCATCAACTACACAAGCAACCCCGCCTTGTGCTAAAGATGAATTATTATCATGTTTCGTGGACTTTGTGATAACTATCACATTTTTATGCTTACATAAACGTTCTGCAGCAACTAATGCCGATATGCCACTACCAATAATAATTACATCTACTTTAGGCATATTTCCGCCCCCTAGATTACAACTGTCTTGACACCTATATTGACATATATTTAAACTAAAGACAAGAGATATTTACTTTTTTTCATAAAGAGGTGCAAATGATGATTTATCTAGACTATGCTGCTACAACACCTATATGTAGTGAAGCAATGCAGGTTTATGAGCATACATCTACAAACATTTTTGGAAATGCTAATAGTTTACATGATTATGGTAGTAGGTCAAATGAAGTCTTAGAGGCTTGTAGAGCTGAATTAGGAAAATTGTTTAATGGTAAGAAGAATGGTATTTTTTTTACTAGTGGAGGTACAGAGAGTAACTTTCTTGCCATCAAATCACTTATAGAAGCTCATCACCATAAAGGCAATCATCTTATTACTACTGAAGTTGAGCATTCATCTGTATTAAACGTATTCCGACAATTGGAGTTAGAAGGGTTTAACGTAACATACTTAACAGTTAATCAACACGGTCAAATAGATTTAGAACAATTGAAAAGTGAAATAACATCAAATACAATTTTAGCCTCTATTCAACATGCTAATTCAGAAATTGGAACGGTTCAACCCTTAGCAAAAATAGGGGCACTACTAAAAGAACATCATGTTCTTTTTCATAGTGACTGCATTCAAACATTTGGAAAGATTCCAATTGATGTACAGAAATTTAACCTTGATAGTATTTCTATCTCAAGTCACAAAATATATGGACCAAAAGGTGTTGGGGCAGTATATATTCACCCTGGAGTAGAATGGAGAGCACAATATCCTCATTCAACTCACGAGAATGGCTTTAGGCCTGGCACTATAAACGTACCAGGAATTGCTTCATTTGTTGCTGCTGCACAAATATCCTGTCGTAATATAGATAATGATATCGATCATTTTGCTACATTAAGACAAAGCCTGATTTCTGAATTACATGGACTTAACAGAACTGTCGAAGTTATTGGTCATCCTCAAGATCAGCTACAGCATATCGTTGCTATCATTATTGAAGGTATTGAAGGTCAATATACTATGCTTGAATGTAACCGTTTCGGCATCGCTATATCTACTGGAAGTGCATGTAAAGTTGGTATGCAAGAGCCTTCAAAAACTATGCTTGCCATAGGAAAATCCAAAGAGGAAGCCAAACAATACGTACGGTTATCTTTCGGTAAATACACAACAATTTCTGATATTAATAAATTCATCTCAGTTTTAGACAAACTTGATCAACAGTTTCAAAAAAACAGTTAATAAGGAGGTATAGAATGGGTAACGAACAGAAAATATTTGGTGAAGCGAGAAGGAATCTTATATTAAAGTGGCTAAAAGAAAGTCATGGTCCAGTTACTGGAGGAGAACTCTCAAGGCGGACAAAAGTAAGTAGGCAAGTCATTGTACAAGATATTTCTTTATTAAAAGCACGACATGAACCAATTTTGGCAACTAGTCAAGGATATTTATATGTACAGCAACAACAAAAACAACTATATTCCAGAATTGTTGTTTGTCGTCACACCCCTGAACAAACAGAAAGAGAACTAACGTTACTTGTTGATCTTGGAGTTACAGTAAAAGATGTGACAATTGAACACCCGGTATATGGTGATTTAACTGCATCTGTCATGGTTAGTAATCGTAATGAGGTCAAACAATTTCTCAAAAAATTAACTACGACGAATGCTCCATTGCTCTCTGAACTAACTGATGGTATTCATATGCATACATTAGAGGCCAATGAAATAACTAAACTTGACGCAGCCTGTGAAGCGTTAAAAAAAGCTGAATTCTTAGCCTAGTAACAAAGAAAAGCGGAAGTGCCTCGGTCATCACCGACAAGCACTGGAAGCAAAAAAATGTAAAGGTGTCTTTTGCCTTTACTTTTTTGCTGAAGTGACCTCGAGGGGATAGGCGCTATAGCTAGACAGTTTGAATAGCGGAAGGTGCTTGCTCATTGGCGACAGCTAGAAGCAAAAAAATGTAAAGGTGTCTTTTGCCTTTACTTTTTTGCTGAAGTGACCTCGAGGGGATAGGCGCTATAGCTAGACAGTTTGAAAAGCGGAAGGTGCTTGCTCATCGGCGACAGCTAGAAGCAAAAAAATGTAAAGGCGTTCTCTGCCTTTACATTTTTTAGTGAAGTGACCGAGCCGAAAACGTCTGAAGCTAGACAGCTTCAAATGTGGAAAGTGCTTAAGTCTATGATAAGCTGGGACATGGTAGATTATGGCGCCATTTTTTCACTTCGATTGGTGTTTTTATACTCACACATACTTACATTTTTATAGCATATTTTTCACATCTTGTAACCATTTGAAAAACTATGTCTAAAGAATAATGCATCTTAACTGCTTAAATATGAAAGTATGGATAGCTTCCTAATATGTTTACAGAGCAACCTAGAGCTTCCAGTTCAGCAATTGCACCTGGTATTAGCACATCATCCATTTCTTTTTCTATATCAATAAGAAAAAAATAATTGCCTAGACCGGTCTTCATTGGTCTAGATTCTATTTTTGATAAGTTCAATTTCCTCCATGCAAAAGCTGAGAGGACTTGGTGTAGTGCACCAGATTGATCATCTAATGGCAGAGAGATCATTAAGGTGGTTTTATAACCTGAAACTTTTTTACTAGTATGAAGTTGTTTATTACCTTTATGCAACACGACAAACCTTGTGTGATTATTTTGGTAATCATGAATGTTTTCACGGACGATCGATAATCCATATTCCAATGCAGCTAATTCATTAGCAATCGCAGCTACCTTTTCACCTTTGTGCTCCCTAACATACTTTGCAGCTGCACTAGTAGAAGTAGTGTAGTCATGTGTAACACCTTTTAAATGCTTATGCAAGAATTTATGGCACTGTGCAATAGCGTGAGAGTGTGAAAATACTCGTTCAACAGCTTGCCATTCTTTTTGATGATCTGGATGTACCATTAAATGCTGCTTTATGGGAGCTACTATTTCACCTACTATTGGAACAGTTTGTTCATGAATTAGATAATCAACGGTTAAATTGACAGATCCCTCTAATGCATTTTCTAGAGGTACTACACTTAATTCTACGTCACCATGACTTACTGCGTCGATACACTCTGGTATCGTGTGGAACGGTATTCTTTCTACAGGTGAAAAAAGCTTAGAAACTGCTAGGTCTGTAAATGACGCTTTTGGTCCTAAATAGCCAATTGACAGTACCACAAGTATCCCCTCTCCTATTATATATATAAATTTATATTAAGTAGTCTTTAATGTGTTGTACATATGAAATACGTGTCTATAAGCCCAACTGGTTTTATGCACCTGAACTCAATACTTCAACATTCAAAACAAACTCTAAACGGTTTAGCTTCGAAAGTAATGTATTAATTTCTTCAGTCATTCCAGCTGTATCGAGGGATAAAGTAACATTTGCTTTTCCATGAACAGGTATTGTTTGGTGGATCGTTAATATGTTACATTTTGCTGCCGAAACAAGCTTCAGCAATTGAGATAAAGTACCAGATCTATCCTCTAGATGAAAGAACAGAGTTATAATTTTCTCCTTTACAATTGTATTAAAGGGGAAAACAGCATCACGATATTTATAAAACACACTTCGGCTAACATCAACCTTTTGAACAGCATCTGCAACAGATTTTGCCTTTTTTCGTTCAATTAGTTCTTTCGCCTCGAGTACTTTTTTCATTGACTCTGGCAGTGCATCTTCTCGAACTAAATAAAACTTATCTCCCACTTTGCCCCAAGCCCCCCTCAATTTATATTTTTCTAAAGTCCTCAAAGGTTTCAAAGCGGTTAGATTTATAAATTGATCATATAATTTATTTAGATTTAATCTATAAATTCAAACTCGAATTCAAGTATCTTAACAAGGTCTCCATCCTTTGCTCCCTGTTGGCGTAGTGCATCGTCAATCCCCATACCTCGTAGCTGACGAGAAAAACGTCGTACAGATTCATCTCTAGAGAAATCAGTCATTTTAAATAATTTTTCTACATTATTACCATATACTACAAACGAACCATCACTTTCACGCGATATTTGGAAGTTAGGTGTTTCTTTAATATGTTTATACAGAACGCTTTGACTTTCTTCTTGATCATCACTTTCATCATATAAAAGAAACTCTGGTGTTTTTTCAACCAAATCAGCAATTTCAAACAATAGGTCACGCAAGCCTTGTCTTGTTACTGCAGATACAGGAAAAATTTTCACATCGTCACTCATAAGCTTGTCTTTAAACTGCTGTAAGTTTTCTTCTGCATCAGGCATATCCATTTTATTTGCAACGATGATTTGTGGTCGTTCTGTTAAACGTAAGTTATATTCACGTAATTCTTCATTAATGACCTGATAATCATCAAATGGATCTCGGCCTTCCATACCAGACATATCTATAACATGAACAATTACTTTTGTTCTTTCAATGTGACGTAAAAATTGATGACCTAGTCCAACACCTTGATGTGCACCTTCAATAAGCCCTGGTAAATCTGCCATCACAAAGCTACGACTATCTTCAGTCTCTACCACACCTAAATTTGGAACAATCGTTGTGAAATGGTATTCAGCTATTTTTGGCTTCGCTGCAGAAACTGTTGAAAGCAATGTTGACTTACCAACGCTTGGAAAACCTACTAATCCTACATCAGCTAGTACTTTCAACTCCATCGTAACATAGCGTTCTTGACCTGGTTCACCATTTTCAGCAATTTCTGGTGCAGGATTGGCAGGTGTTGCAAAACGTATATTCCCTCTTCCGCCACGTCCACCTTTCGCAATGACAGCGCTTTGCTCATGGATTGTTAAATCAGCTAATACCTCTTTGGTATCATCGTCGAGTACAACAGTTCCTGGAGGCACTTTAACAACTAGTGAATCAGCGTTTTTACCGTGCATACTCTTTGACATTCCGTGTTCTCCACGGGATGCTTTAAAATGTCTTTTGTAGCGGAAATCCATCAAAGTTCTTAGACCCTCATCTACCTGAAATATTACGTCAGCACCTTTGCCTCCATCACCACCTGCAGGACCGCCTTTTGGTACATATTTTTCACGTCGAAAGGCGACCATTCCATTTCCACCATCGCCACCTTTAACATATATTTTGACTTGATCGACAAACATATCTCTTCCTCCGATCTTAGTAATTAAGAAAAGCGCAAGGCGCTGGCCTATCGGCAACATGTATAACCGTTCAGTCGAAAGGTTGTCATTTACCTTCTGGGCACACCCCGATCTCGGGCAGAAGCACCTGGAGCTAGCATTTAGAAAAGCGGATGCGCCTTATCATCCTCAACATCCACTAAAGTCAATGAAGACGTTTTTTGCCTTCAAGATCGTATGACGAATAGAAGCGAGGAGATTGACGCTAAAGCTATATATTCAAAAAATCTTAGGTCACATCAAAGTAAAGATACTTCTAGCGACATTTCAGTGGTATGTAAATCGTAATCAGTAATAGATATTTGTTCTTCACTATTGTTATTTTTTACCCACAAAGTTATTTTATCTGCTTCTGATATTATGCCACGAAAGTCAAAAAAGAAACGGACATCGTTGTTACGTATATCGATTGAAATATTTAAATGGTGATTTCCATTTGGGTGAACTGAATTTTCTAAAAGCTCTATCAAACTTTTTGTCCAATTTATCATACTTCGATCGTATTTTGATAAATCTTGGACTTCCCCAAGCACCTCATATTCAATGAATACTTTATGGCTTTCCCAATTATAAGTCATTAAATATGCTGCTAAGGAAGGTAATTTTAAGTTAGAAAGCTTGGCTTCATACTCAGCTTCAAACACCATTTCTTCAATAATTTCTTTTACTCTATCAAGGTTATCTAGTTCTATATTTCCTTTTATTAATTGTAGCTTATTCAGCCAATCATGACGCGAGTGTCGCAATAACTCAACGATATCCAACTGTTTTTTCATATTTCCACTCCTAATGACACAAAATAGTGGTTAATATATAAAAATGAAGAAAACTCTAACCATAATGGTTAGAGTTTGTTTAAATGTTACGCTTCTTGAGCAACAGGGTACACACTAACTTGTTTGCGGTCACGACCTAACCGTTCAAAACGTACCACGCCGTCAACTTTTGCGTATAATGTATCATCCCCGCCACGGCCAACGTTGACACCTGGATAAATTTTTGTACCGCGTTGACGATATAAAATTGATCCACCTGTAACTGTTTGACCATCAGCACGTTTAGCACCTAAACGTTTCGAGATTGAATCACGTCCGTTTTTTGTACTACCTACACCTTTTTTAGATGCAAAAAATTGAAGGTCTAATCTTAACATGATATTCACCTCCTATTTGATTTTAATTATTATTGTTTAGTAATTTTGATGTAATCCCCATACTCTTGTTCAATGGATTTCAAAGACACGAGCATTCCTTCAAGCAACAACTGAATTTTATCAGCTACAACTTTGTCAATGTTAGATGGTACTTCACAGTAAAGGTAGCCATCTTGTTGTTGAATGATTGGCTCGGTATTTGTTAATGCATAAATAGCATTAATAGTACCAATTGAAACAGCTGAGGCACCAGCACAAACAATATCTTTACCATGCGCAGCTTGATACGCATGACCACTCATCGTAAATGATTGTATCGTCCCATCATTTGCGCGGTCAATCTTAACATTTATCATAGTACACCTAGATTATGCGTTGATTTTTTCAATAACAATTTTTGTATAAGGTTGACGATGACCTTGCTTTTTACGCACGTTTTTCTTAGGTTTATATTTGAAAATGACAATTTTCTTTTGACGGCCATGTTTTTCAACTTTTGCTGTTACAGTCGCACCAGCTACAGTAGGACTTCCAACTTTAACATTGTCTCCACCTACGAATAAAACCTTATCAAAAGTAACAGTTTCACCATCAGCCACGTTTAGCTTTTCAATATAAAGCTCTTGACCTTCTTCAACTTTAAGTTGTTTTCCACCAGTTTCAATAATTGCGTACATACTTGCACCTCCTTAATAAACTAAGACTCGCCAGTATTCAGGCGTTTCGAAAGCATCGAACACTTATTTATGTACCTGATCTGAGCGGTTGTAGCACGGTGCTACAAACAAACACAAATAAAATGATAGCATAGAAAAATGTTTACTGTCAATAAGTGTTTTCTACTTTCGACTTATTTACTTTTTCAAGAATATCTGCATATGTACCCATTTGCTTTATTTCATAAAATGCGTCTGTTTTCTTAGATGTTGTTGTTAAAAAGATAGATAGCCGTAACATCGTTTCTAACCTAGTAAGATGCTCATCATTATGACCGCAAAATATCTTTTTAATGCTTTCTGTTGTCTCTATCCATATTGCTTCAACATCTGTTTGACGATATTCCATCATTTCACGATCAAGTTTATATGCAATTTCTTCATTTGAAAGCACCCTACCTATACCATCACATTTCTCACAAGATGCTGTTAATTGTATTGGTATACTATCTCGTACTTTTTTACGTGACATTTCTAGAATACCTAAACGTGTATATCCAAAGATGTTAGTTCTTGTCCTATCTTTAGCCATTTCTTTTGTAAGTACATGACTAACTTGTCTTTTATCTTCTTCGGTTTTCATATCAATAAAATCAATTAAAATAATTCCTCCGATATCACGTAATCGAAGTTGTCTTGCTATTTCTATTGCAGCTAACTTATTTATACGTACAATAGTATCACGAATCGCAGATTTCCCTAAATATTTACCAGAATTCACATCAATTACTGTTAATGCTTCTGTTTGCTCAATAATGATATACCCTCCATTATCTAACCAAACAATTTTTTTTAGCAATTTGTCTATTTCATGGTCTATATGGAAAGCAGAAAAAATATTTATTTTATTCGTATACAATGAAACGCTTGGTGTAGCTTCTTTTTTACTACCGTTAAATCTTGTTTTTATTTCCTTATAATAGTTCTGTTCATCTACGATGACTTCTTTAATTGTTGATTGAGGAATTTCTCTAAATATCTTATCAACAAAATGATTACCATGATGTAAAAGATAAGGTGCCTTAGCCATTTGCTGTCTACGTTGAAGTTGCTGAAAACGTTCCTTTAAAAACATTAACTCTTGAATGATAACCTCTTCATCAATCTCTATAGAAGCTGTTCTAAAAATAACTCCTTCATTTTCTTCGCACCAATCTTCACCTAAGCTTTGTAAATAAGTTCGCTTTATATTATCATCAATTTTTTTCGAAACTGCAACATAATTACCAAATGGTAAATATATAACGTAACGACCAGGTACCTCAATGATACCGCTTAACTTCGCACCTTTATTACCAATTTCTTCTTTAATTCCTTGGACGAGTATTGTTTCACCTTGATGGATAAAACTTGATATCGATTTTTGTTGTTTTTCCTTTACTGATAAAGGCGACAAATGATAGCTTAAAAGTTGATCTCGGTGTATAAACCCTTTCTTCTCAGCTCCATAATCTACAAAAGCTGCTTGTATACCAGGATGAACATCAGTAACTCGACCTAGGTAGATATTCCCTACAACCTCATGATTATTAGGTTGCTCAATATGATATTCAACGAGCTTATTATCTTCAACTATCGCCATTCTTTTTTGTAAGCTCGTTGCGTTAATAATCAGTTTTTTTTCCAATATTCAATGCCTCATTTCGTGAACGATCGATATTTTTATATTTTACCGCCACACACAAGATAAGTGCAAGCTCCGACCAATCCAGAGGGTGAATGAAGACTTTTTATCTTGGCTGCTCTACCATTGATTATTGCTTTTCATACTAAGAAATAAATAAGCATAAACTTAAGGACTCGTGGCATCTTTTCTCATTTAAAATGAGGTCAATTGCATAAAATTTAGTTATTGCTGTTCTAAATTAATCTCATTAACAACAAAGTTTCAATGATCATCTTTGCTTTTTTTGCTATTAAAAATAGGCTATAGTACTATAGGTTCAAACGATGATCTTTTCTTCTTTATTCCATGACAAACATTTAAAACATGATTAGGGCAAAAAAAAAAGAATGTTACGAGAACATCGTTAGAAGATTTTAGATGCTAAAAGGCCTTGCGTGCAAAAAAATTCCCATAGATTATAATTAGTACTCATATAGCAAATCACCAATTGGTTGTGTCACTAGCTTTTCAGAAAAATACGCATGTAATAATTCGTTCTCATCTAGAGAAGCATTTTCCTTCTCTCCACGTTGAACAATAATGGAATGTTTATAACCTCTTTGAAACTTTAGTAAAACATGATGAATTTGTTCTACATCATCAACAATTATAGACTTTAACTGCTGAACAGAATCTTGTTTGCCATAATATCTCTCTAGCAAAAATCTCATAAACACATAATGACGTTGGCGCCATTCAATAATGAGAGAGTAAGCTAAGAAGCCAATGATCATCCAAAGATTTAATTGAAACGGATAGATAATTAGAAATAATACGACCATTACAAGAATTAGTATGAACGAGCAGGAGAGTGTCCTCTTATGTGCATTGCTAAAAGGTTGTTTTAAAGATAATATTACAAATAATAATTTCCCCCCATCTAGCGGCCAAATAGGAAGTAAATTTAAAGACAAGATCACTAAATTTTGATTTACAAATAATTGAAAGCTGTCTTCTGACAACAACGACGTAGTGTATAGGAGATAGCCAACTCCCAATAGCCATATATGTTGAAGTGGTCCTGCTAAAATCACAATTAACTCTTGCTTTATTGGTCGGTTCCCATGTTCATCTACCTCAGCTACTCCACCAAAAGGCAACAAAGCAATGCGTTTAATACGCCATGAAAAAAAATGAGCCGCAAGCACATGACCCATTTCGTGAACAAAAACGATAAGAAAGAGCATGATAAGTTCCCTTACATGTCCGGTTATAATGCCGATCCCTATCAAAAACCAAAGCAATGGGTGAATGTATACTTTTGATAACAATACAATGATGTTATTCAAATGAGATCACCTGTATCGGATCAATAAATTCGGTACCTTTTTTAATTGCAAAATAATATGTTCCCTTTGTTTGATCACTATCTTCCATCACATCACCAATCACTTCACCTTTTTCAATAAATTTAAACATTTCAGTTGAGATTGACTGCAAATTTCCATACCACGTTTCTGTTTTATTAGCATGTTGTACGATCACTGTTTTACCAAGACCTTCCTTCTTTCCAGCGAAGGATACCCACCCATCGTCCATCGACTCAACTTCTGTTTTGCTTACTGTCTCAATAACAATACCCTGTCCATCCGTCTCAAAACCTTGTAATACTTTTCCTGATGCAGGGACTGCATACTCAAAATCGGAAAATTCAGTTTTATCCTCTCCTGCAATATTGCGTTCAGGAAGGAGAGCAATCGGTTTTCCGAATATATCTTCATACCATGCTGAGACAGAAGCAAATTGAAATTCTTGCTGAAATGTTCCGGTAACAAAATCCCTACCCGATTTAAATGTATCTGATTCGTTTTTAAACATAATTGCTACAATTAACACTAGACATATAGAAAATAATACTTTAAACATAAATTTTTCTTTTTGAAATAGTGGATGAATATCATTAGATTCATTTTGAAATGAAGAGTTGGGCATTGGTACTTTATGATGTTCATCACGAAACATTTCCGTTGAGGGTTGATCGCGAGGTGGGCGTATCCCTCTATCTTTTTTTCTTTTTGCAATACGTTTTCTAATTTCATCAGCACGATGATGTCCCATTTATCTCACACCATTCCCCTTTAAGAGCATGTTCAAAAAGAGCGAAGAATAACAAGACGGCTTAGCTACGAGCACCGGAATGAAACTACTGCACTGAGAAAAAATTCTGCTGCTTCGTATCAAGGAATTAACTTCTCTGAAACAAATCTCGGAAGAATCGAGGCATCCGTAATGCCATTTACACTACATTACAGCAAATGTATTGGATCCCCACATAAATCCGTAATTTTCTATGGCGCATACGGATTAAGAACACCCTGTTCAAGTTAATTCTACAGTCCTTCTTCCCAAACTTTTTGAACGATCTCTTTAATCAATTGTTTGTACCATTTTATGACTTGTCCGGATTGATTAGAACAAAAAATCCATTAGGAGATGGTGAAAAAAGTCGTTGTAACTATATTTATTTATTTGGATCGTGTGTCTTCTATTCAACCTCATTTAAAATTACTACACAGATAGAAGTGGTCGGCTACAATGTTAGAAACTAAAGGATTTTTTTATTAATTGTTATTTTTCAAACTAGGAGCTAAACACGAATGACACAACCGTTACTGCATGTTCTCTTTTCTAATGATTATCAAGTTCATATAAAACAGCCTAATCACTTCAAATTTTGAAATACAGTTACAATTTTTTGAAAAGAGCCTAAATATATATAATCACTATACAACAAATCATATAATCGAGAGATTGCTAAACTTCCATAATAAGACTGGTGTTTTTGGATCGATTGTTTATTCAAAGTTAGTAGCAAATAAATTTATGAAAAGACCCATAAGAAAAAGACCTCTGATTAAAAGGAAACTAATCAGAAGCCATTATATATACTTGATAGAGGAATGATATAAACCTGCTCTATCCTATTTATACTTTCACGCCAAAGAATTTTTTAATTTTTGAAAACATACCCTTCTCCCCAATGTCTAAAGATTGGAGAGGAACAGATTCGCCTAACACCCTTCGTGCAATATTTCTATAAGCAACACCAGCTATATTCTTTGGATTCATAGCTATCGGCTCACCTTCGTTGGATGCTTTAATTACCTCATCATCGTCTGCTACGATACCGATCAAATCAATTGAAAGATGAGCTACAACATCATCCACGTCTAGCATATCCCCGTCTTTTACCATTTTATTACGTATTCTATTAATTATTAGTTTTGGTGGTTCTATGTCCTCTTCTTTTTCAAGTAAACCTATAATACGATCCGCATCTCGAACAGCTGATTTCTCTGGTGTTGTTACGACAATTGCCTTATTCGCTCCCGCGACAGCATTTCTGTATCCTTGTTCGATCCCTGCGGGGCAATCGATAAGAACATAATCAAAATCCTGTCTAATTTCGGAAACTAGTTTTTTCATTTGATCAGGGGTTACAGCTGTTTTATCACTTGTTTGTGCTGCAGGAAGTAAGTATAAATTATCATCAAACCGCTTATCTTTTACTAAGGCTTGATTAATCTTTGTACAACGACCTTCTACTACATCTACTAAATCAAATATAATTCGATTTTCTAGACCCATTACGACATCTAAATTTCGAAGGCCAATATCTGTATCTACTAAACACACACGTTTTCCTGCTAGCGCTAAAGCGGTTCCTAGATTAGCAGATGTTGTTGTTTTGCCTACTCCACCTTTTCCTGATGTTATGACTATAGCATCTCCCACTGTCACATTCCCCTTTCCAACCGCGTTAATATAGGTCTAATATGAGTTAGCAGTTGTAAACGATCTACTATTATTTTGTTATCATCATTTATATAAGCACATTCCATACCATGTGAACTATCATCATCATATTCCGGTGCTCGGCTAATAATATTACAGATTTTCAATTGTGAAGGTTTCATTACTGATGCAGCAATTACGGATTGTTTATCGTTATTCGCACCCGCATGGGCAACTCCACGCAGAGCACCTAAAACAAAAATATTACCGCCAGCTACAACCTTCCCACCCGGATTCACGTCACCAATAAGTAGTAAATCACCTTGTACATGCAATACTTGTCCTGAACGTATTATTTTACATACAGGAACAACCTCTGTTTCTCGTTTCCACGTTAATGCTTCCTCTTTGGAAATTACATTCCCCTCTATTGAATCTACAACAAGTTGCTTCTTTGAACGAATGAGCACACGAATTTGTTCTTCTTGTTCATTTGTTAGAAAACGATTACCAATCTGCAAATGAACAGCTATGAAAGGACCTTCCTCATCCCCTTGAAATGTTAGCGATAGCTTTTCTTCTAGCTCTTGTAACAAGCTTTGGAATGAGCATGTATCATCGAGATGTAACGTCAATCCTTCTTTCGTTCCTTTTATCGTAACCAATTGTTGTTTATGCTTATTCACGTCGTTCACCTCAATGAATATATATTTCGACAAAGGTTGAATATTTCCTCTAAGATGATTGTCAAAAAATCAGTTAATTAACTTGTTATGTATTTAGCTATGCTAGCCTTTTCTATCATCTTCTGACACTTTTGTTAAGTATCTTTTTAAAGGATAAGAGAAAATAACTAGAAATATACTATTTAACACGATAGTCGGATATAATCGATTCATACTAAAATCATTTATTGACATTTGTGTACTTGTAATTAGGGCATATAGTCCATATACATAATATTCTATGAAAGAAATCATAAAAAGACATATAACTGATACAATAACTAAATTAGATTGGAGAAACTTCATAAGCTTAAAAACTAAGTATGCAGCAACAGGATACGAAAACATATATATTCCAATAACTTCTGTATATACTACATCATATAATAATCCAAATATTGCTGCATATATAATACCGATTAATTTATCACGATAAACTGTAATAAAGATAAACATAATTAACGAAAACCTTGGAACATAAATGAAATCTTTAAAAAACCGTTCAGGTGGAAATATGTCTATGATCGTACTTTCAGCAATAAATAAGAAAGTAGCGAAAAGAGGAAGGTAAAAACGTCGCACTATTCTTCCCCCTCGATATCTACTGGTGTCATAGTCCGTTCTAGTACGATGACGTGATCGATTGCTGAAAAATTCGCTTCTGGTTTAACATACGCTAATTGTAATAACCCAGATTCATCTGGCACTACATCTATTACTTTACCGATTGGCAACCCACTAGGAAAAACGCCACCTAACCCAGATGTAATGACGTCTTGGTCCACCTTCACTTCGACATTCGATGCTTTCTTAAGTTTTAATAATAGTGCCTCACGTTCATCATCATAGCCTTCAATAACACCATCTACATTGCTTTCTTCATCCTCACCTAGAACAACTGCAGCAACCCGATTTATTCGATTTTGATTCGTATCACTTAACAGTTGAATGGTTGATTTAAATTGTGAAGTCTGCTTCACTTTTCCTATTAAGCCTTTTGAGGTAATGACTGCCATATCGACTTTCACACCGTGTTTTTCACCTTTATTTATATATATATTCTGATACCATTGATCAGGATTTCTACCAATAACCGTCGCTTGAATCGGAGTATAATCTGTAAGACTTGTTGTTTTTTCTAATATAGCACTAAGCTCTTCATAATCTTGTTCAAGAATTTGATACTTGTCTTTTAACGCAACGTATTCTTCCAACCTGGCCTTTAACATTTTGTTCTCTTCGTATGTATTCTTTAAGTCATTCACATTTTCAAAGAAGCCCGCAACATATTGTGCGGGCTGATGAACGATGGATTGTACCCAACCAACGGTGTCTTTGATAAACTGTTCTGGCCATGTTACCTGCTCACGGTCTCTTAATGAAAACCCAATCAATGCCACTAAAATAATTACACATATTAATAATATTATTAATCGTTTATTTAAGAAGAATTGTGGCATGATTTGCACCCTCTTAAGTTAATCATATTAATCATTAACTTGGTTTTTGAATAAATGAATGTGATCTAATGCTTTTCCAGTACCTATCGCAACACAATCAAGTGGATTTTCTGCAATAAGAACTGGCATTTTCGTTTCTTCACTAATAACCTTATCTAAATTTCTTAACAACGCGCCTCCACCAGTCAAAACAATTCCTCTATCCATAATATCTGCGGCTAATTCAGGAGGCGTATTTTCTAACGTATTCTTTACTGATTCTACAATAGAAAATACTGTATCACGCATTGCTTGAGTGATTTCGTCTGCAGAAATTTCTATAGTTTTTGGCAACCCTGTAACTAAGTCACGACCTCTTATTTCCATGCCTTCGACATCATCTGATATACTTGCTGATCCAATCTCTACTTTTATTAATTCTGCGGTACGCTCACCAATTAATAAGTTAAACGATTTACGAATATATTGAATGATCGCTTCATCCATCTCATCACCAGCAACACGTATGGATTGCTTAGTAACAATCCCTCCTAAAGAAATTATCGCAACCTCCGTCGTACCTCCACCAATATCGACAACCATGCTACCAGTAGGCTCCCACACCGGTAAATTTGCACCGATAGCTGCTGCAAATGGCTCTTCAATCGTGTATGCTTCACGGGCACCAGCCTGCTTTGTAGCATCCTTAACAGCCCGCTTTTCAACTGCAGTTACACCAGAAGGTATACATACCATAACATTCGGTTTACGCGCAAAAACACTTTTATTTTTCAATGCTTGCTTAATATAATATTTCATCATCGTTGCTGTTGTTTCATAATCTGCAATAACCCCATCCTTCATCGGGCGTCTTGCCACAACATTTCCAGGTGTACGTCCAATCATATTTTTAGCTTCATTACCAACAGCCACTATTTGCTTAGAGTCTTTTTGAAAAGCCACTACTGAAGGTTCCCTCACGAGTATACCTTTTCCTTTTACATACACAACTGTATTTGCTGTTCCTAAATCTATTCCAAGGTCTCTAGTACCAATGCCAAACATTAATTGTATCTTCCTTTCTGCTACGAAATACATATAATTATTGTAGTAAACTTTTGCTTGTCCATTTAAAAGTGATTTGTATAGCCACTTTCAGCAAAAAACTTGCTGTTTTCATATTAATAAATATACAACTAGAGTATGTGCCATCTTCTCTTATTTCATGAGATGACTATCAAGTAGAATAGTCACTAGTTGATCTAATTTGATAACATTATTTACAAAGTTTACGAAAAAGAGTTAGTAAAAAACTCATAAATAATATTATATCGTACCACCGATTAAAATAACAGTGCTACAAATATCCTTTTTCCTTTAAGCTTACGAATTTATTATCACCTATTATAATATGGTCTAATAAGTCGATTCCTATAATCTTACTACACTCTGATAGTCGCTTAGTTACTTCAATATCCTCACGGCTAGGTGTCGGGTCTCCGGACGGATGATTATGTGAACATATGATTGAAGCTGCTGAACGGCGAAAAGCTTCTTTAAACACTTCTCTAGGATGGACAATTGATGCATTTAAGCTACCAATGAAAACTGTTTGCCTATGCATCACTTGATTTTTAGTGTTTAAATACAAAACGACAAAATGTTCTTGTGTAAGAAAACGCATGTCATCCATGACGTAACTTGCAGCGTCTCTAGGTGATTTAATGACATACCTTTCTTCAAATTGCAGTCTTCCAATACGCATGCCTAATTCCACAGAAGCCATAATTTGCACAGCCTTTGCGACACCGATTCCTTTAATTTCTGTAATTTCTTCTATAGAAGCGTCCTTTAATAAACGAAGTCCTTCAAAGTGTGTTAATAGCCGGTTCGATAATTGAAGAACAGATTCATTTTTCGTTCCAGTTCTTAAAATGATTGCTAGAAGTTCATGATTAGAGAGACAATTTGGTCCTTCAGTGATAAGTCGTTCTCTAGGGCGCTCGTCTTTTGGGAAGTCACGTATCATCACTTCGCTTACATTCATATTTCCCCCCCTTAGTATAGAATACGCATTATTATTTAGTTATCTTTGGGTAATAGCCGATTTTTTTCAGCTCGCGAACAGTTCTAGCTACCGGTAAACCTACAACTGAAAAATAATCACCTTTAAGCTCTTTTACTAATAGTGCACCTAATCCCTGTATACCGTAGGATCCCGCTTTATCAAATGGTTCACCACTATCAATATACTCAGTAATTTCTTGTTCAGTTAATTCCCAAAAGGTTACCTCTGTGGATTCAAAAAACGTCTTTTCCAATTGAGGAGAAATGAGTGCTACTCCTGTTAGGACTTGATGCTTGGAACCAGATAGTTTTGTTAGT
The DNA here is from genome assembly GCF_046557775.1 of Nanhaiella sioensis. Taxonomy (NCBI): domain Bacteria; kingdom Bacillati; phylum Bacillota; class Bacilli; order Caryophanales; family Bacillaceae; genus Nanhaiella; species Nanhaiella sioensis. The sequence continues at coordinate 3,257,966 of NZ_JBKAEG010000001.1, read as the reverse complement.
GTATTAAACGCATCATCTCTATTTTGTGGTTTACCTAGTAATTCACCGTTACTTATAACAATTGTGTCAGCCCCAATTACATATGAATTTGGATTGTAGTTTGAGATATTCTTTGCTTTTTGGTATGCAAGTGACATGACGACATCTTCAGGAGGTAAATGAGCATCAATAATTTCTTCAATATTACTTACAGAGACAGTAAATGGTATGCGAAGGTTTTCTAAAAGTTCTTTTCTACGAGGAGATCCAGAGGCTAAAATGAGGTTATTCATACTATCACCCTTTATTTTATTTCGTACAGTTTGGAAGATACAACAGTATCGTAACAAATTATTGGCTCATTAACAATTCATATTAGTATATTTTAGATCATATTTATTTTTTACCCTTATTTATTACACTAAATTGCTCTAAAACAGTAAAAAATCACTTAATTAGAATCATTATTAAAGGAAAAACGACTGCAGCTGCTCTTAATTACTACGTGCTTTATTCAAGTTTAGATTATGTAAATGAGCATACTTTAAACACTGAAATACAAAGTTAATCTTAAGTAGAATAAATAATGCCCGTGGCTTCAAAAGCTGTTGACAAATAAATTAGGATTTCCTTAATTAGTATAGAAATTAATCTCCACAGTTTTTTAGGTAGGAAATAGCTAATAGAAAGGGTCGCAAGATGGTCATATACAACTATATAAAGTATATGCAGCTATACAAAGGATTGTGTGGTTTGTCCTTTCAGAGAGCAATGTTGTCCACAAAAGGGTATATATTCAACAATCAGTAGACTCATTGCCTATGAATCATTGGAAGTGAACGATCAACGTTCCATATAAATATAAAGATTTAACACTTAAGGAGAAATGCAATGAAGGCTCATACCGGACCATGAAGTCAAAGTACACTTACTTTATACATATAAACGGACCTTGTAAAAATAAAAATATGCCTCTTATCAGCTAGAGTGAAAAATAATAAAACAATTGTAAGTAATAAACTGAAGCATAAAACCTAAAATTCAAAAGTGAGAAAACAAAGCACATAGGATGGAAATCTGAAAAGGGTAATTGACCTTTGCTCAATTCCCTTTTAGCTAACTGCCATATGAACTTTATTTTTTATGATGACTGCTTTCGCATTAATTGCTGCTTTTCACAATCATCTCATCGTATAATACGAGAATATTCAGTAAAGCTTGCTGACTATTCATTATGGATGTACGGTCACCGTTTTGCCTATAGGTTTTCAGTTGTTGAACTGCTGTGGTTAGTTCCTTAGCATGCTGCTGTATTAAGGTTGACAATGTATTCAAATCTAGCTGAGAAATCATCAAATAGTTTTGCTCTAAACTATTCCACACTTCTTCATTTAATGACTTTCCAGAAAGTAATATAGCTGATGACTCAATAAGACTTTCATAAAACTGTCTGCTTAGTCCAATATAATTCTTTTCTTCATCATTACTAGTAGTAATTGTTCCACCCTCAATGACAAATTGCTTGTTATACGTCTCTAATCCTCTATCAGTAAAAAGTTGACTAAGAGAGTCAATAGATGCCTGCGTATTGCTAAGCCCAATAAACAAAGAATAATTGTCCGCGCTTTTTATTAGGATCGATGGGATTCCATTACTTGATAATTGCTGTTGATATTCCTGTCCAGAAGATTCTTGAGAAAAAGCTCCTCCTTGAACAACTTGTACAACGAGAGGTTCAAAAATATCTATTTGAGTAGTACTAGAAGCCTGGTTCAAATTGGTAGCATCTGATAAGTCAACTGAGTCTTCCAATGGCATATTTTCTTCTAGTGCCTGTTTTGGCTGCTCGTCAGAAATTAATTGTAACATTAATAAGCCTAACCCAATTCCAATGACAATTGCCAATAGTATGGACATCAAAAAGTTTTTTGATGAATACGGAAATTTATGGTTTATTTTAGGGAATCTTAATTTACGCCTCGATGTATCGCTATTTCCTTTATGACGCAAGTCTTCGATTGAAACTATATCTTTATGCTCAATATTGTTTTGTTGTTTATCAGGTAATACCCACAAAAATTCCTCTTCACCTTGATCTTTTGTTGTAGCTACTTGTTTCTTCCCGACAGACAGGTTCTTTTTTTTTCTTTGAACCCCATTTTGCTCTTTTCCGTTAATTTTAATTGATATCTGTTCTTTTTGCTCGTCCACACTTTCACCACCTAGTGTCACATTTCTTAGCTTGCTCCAATGGTAGCATAGGGCTTCAAAAAAAACACAAGACTTTTGTCGTCTTAATATTAAAGGTTTTCGTCAAATTTCTTAGTTGCTTTTTTGGCTCTAATTTAATATTGCCCGTTTTCACATTGATTGTTGTTTTTCGTATTAAGGAATTAACACGTACACAACAAGAATTCGGGGCATCCTTTCTTCTTTTTAATGATGACTTACATTCTAAAACCATGATAACCATAGCAACAAAGATCACGAAAGGAGCATAAATATTAAATAACAATCATCTTGTTAACATACCACGATATTATTATTTCACTAAAATAATAACTAATGATTGTTCCAAGCAAAATAAACGGGACAAATGGAATGGGAATTTTCCGATTTAGCCTGCTTAACAACATCCCCAATAACCCATACAAAGCACCAAATAATGTTGAACAAAAAAATGCTAACAACACCCCTTTAGAGCCAAGGACGACCCCTAGAAGACTAAACAGTTTAATATCTCCACCACCTATTCCTCCTCTGCTTATTATTGAAATAAGGCTTAGTAAACAAAACGCAATAAGCGCGCCTATGATGGCATCCCACCACGGTGTTAACGGAAGGAAAATGCGTTCAATCACAAACACAACTGTGAAAAATAACAAGACTTTGTTTGGTATTAGCATGAAAGTAATATCTGAAACAAAGAGGATCATCAACATCGAAATCATTGTCCAACAAACTAATAATTCCATCGACCAACCTAATATCAATGGGGAAATTGTTATAAGAATTGCAGTCATTAATTCAACAATAGGGTAAAGAGGGGAAATAGGGGATTTACATTTACGACATTTCCCTCCTTGAATGATAAATGAGAAGACAGGGATAAGCTCAAGTGATGTAAGCTGTCTCTTGCAGTTAAGACAAGCAGAGCGAGGAGCAACAATCGACTCCCCCTTTGGAACACGTAGGCCAATAACATTGAAAAAAGAGCCGAGAATTAGTGATAATAAAAAAATATATAGATACACATATACCATATGATTAGCTCCATCTACATATATTTTGACCAGTTTCTTCTGAACTCATATGCTAAGCTACAACTCATTAATTACAGTGGCTGGAGGGTTCTCTATGTTTACTTTGTTGTTATTTTCCGATAAACCTGAGTACAACAACTAGTTTTTTTATTACTATCTTCATTTGATAGATGAAATAATATCAGGATTACTATTTTTAAAATAAACACCCATTAACAAAGTAATCGATTATGGAATTTCCCTTTATAATGAAAATTATTGTGCAAGCACGGCTACTTTATTTCTTCCTGCTTGCTTCGCTCCTGTATACATCGCTCTATCAGCTGTACGAATGAGCTCTATTGGATTTTCTCCATCGTAAGGAGAGGTAGCAATTCCTATACTTGCAGTAATTTTAACTTGTTGGACTTTCTTATCAGATAAATTCCCAGTAATATAAAATGGTCTTGATGCGATCTTTTTCCGAATGTCCTCCGCCAAAGAAAACGCTGATTGACGGTCGTAGAGAGGTAATAGAATAATGAATTCTTCTCCTCCATAGCGTGCAACAGTTCCTTCATTCCCTACAATCTCTGTTAACAGCATAGCAGTATCACGGAGAATGTCATTTCCGCTTTGATGACCATAAGTATCGTTCACCGCTTTAAAATGGTCTATATCAATTAAGATGATGGATAGCGATTTGTACCAATCTTTTTTTGATAATACATCCATTTCTTGACTTAATAAGACTTCAAAATATTGATAGTTATATATTTTTGTTAAACCATCATGTTCACTTTTATGCTTAGCTTCTTCGTAATGACGCGCATTTTCAATCGCTACAGCCAAATAAGATCCTAATAAATCTACTAGCATTAACTGATATTTTTTATATGCCCGCTTCTTATGGGAGGCTAAAACAATGACAGAAACAACAGTTTGGTTTCGCACAACAGGGACAGCCATAACACTTTCTACCGTTGGTGGTAAACAGCCATTCATAACCGATTTCCAGCTGTTACGAGAATGATAGATAACTGGTTTCTTAGAAGCCCAAACCTCTCCAGCAATCCCTTCATATTTTTGTAATGGAGGGATTGTGAGCTTTTTTTCCTCAGAACATTCAAAATACCTAATTAAATTGAGAGTATCATCATTTACCACATCTAAAATATATGCTAAATCTACAGGAAACATCATGGTGAGCTTCTCTAAAAATAAATCTATTACTTGTTTTACTTTTAGCTGTTCTGCCAGTTGATGACCTATTTCACTAGCACGTTGTAAATAATCATTGACTTTTCGACTTGAATTATAGAGTTGAATCATAGTTACGATACATATAAATGGTAAGCCTGTATAAATTAATGCATGGATACCTAGTTGTTCATATAATAAAAATAAAATAAGTCCAAAAGGGATAAGAATACAAGTGGTTATAACTTCCCATAGCATGTCTCGACTTAACAGTGACTTTTTCATTTTTCTTTTGAATTTTACATAATCAATTATTGCTAAAAACAGTTGGTTTGAAATAAAAATAGTTACCAAATAACCTATTATTGGTATGGCTGACTGAGTTAAATTGACTATTTCAGCACCATGAGCGCCTCCTAGGCTATAATATACTAGGCCTCCTATGATAGAAATTGATACGAACATGATTGAATTTAATGGGTAACGATATAATTCGCTCTTGCTAATACGTAACCTTAATAGAAGTACGACGATAGAAAGCTGCATTAATACCATCTCAACAAATAACCCAAACGATAAAAACACAGCTAATAACACAGCTTGGCCAAAAAATATCGGCGTTTCATTAACAATAATAGGAAAAAAGCAAACAATAATCATTAATATTAAAAATAAAAGAATATCCTGAGCATTCTCATATAATAAAGGACTCGTATTTGAAAATACTAAGTATAAAACTAAAGGTGTATATATAGCCCAATATACCCATAATATGTTTTTAGATTTCAAATATCGTCCTCCTCTACCACATATTTCATATTTAATCATTTATCGTCTATATTTTACCAAATTTTCAGACAAAAGTCATATGTAATATGAAAATACTACGACAAACATCCTAATATATGTAATCGTACTTCTGATATAAAATATAGTGAACCTGTGATAATAAGAACGTCATCTTTAGGGATGGAGTTAAGCTTTTCATTTATAACTACTTTCCAATCTTCCTCGTAATCCTTATTACTTCTACTACATTGATCATACAATTCTCTTGCTGATAAAGACCTAGGAAAATCGAATGAAGTACATGTAAGTCGTTCAGCAATATCAGCTAAAGGGTTAAGCATATCTCCAATGTGTTTATCTGCTAATGCAGAAAATATGATATGTATCTTCTTATCGTTAAAGTGATCGTTAAGCGTTTTACATAAGGCTTGAACTCCCTCTGGGTTATGTGCACCATCAATGATAACCATCGGTTCTGCCATTAGCGTTTCAAAACGACCAGCCCAAAATGCGGCCTTTATTCCATCGCGAATATGGACTTCTTCTATGGTCATTGAAAAATGTGTTTTCAAATATACGGCTGCCATAATTGCTAGAGCCGCATTTTTCACTTGATGAGCACCTTTCATCTTAGAGTTGAGATCATTTATTGTTAAAAAAGGAGTCTTAATTGAGAATGATTCACCGCTTTTTGTTGATTGATAATTAGCAATAGTAAAATCGAGGTTATATTGATATACTTGAGAATTTGTAGACTGTGCTTTTGCTAAAATGACTTGTAAGGCTTCTTCCTGTTCAACCGAAGTAATCACTGGTGAGTCTGGCTTTATAATTCCACTTTTTTCATATGCAATTTCTTCAACTGTCTCGCCAAGAATAGCAGTATGATCAAACCCGATGTTCGTAATAATGGAAAATAATGGGTCAATAACATTCGTAGAATCTAACCTACCTCCTAGGCCTGTTTCAAAGATTACGAGGTCAACTTGCTTTGTTTTTGCAAAATAAACTAATGCCATCGCAGTGATTACTTCAAATTCGGTAGGCGAACCTAACTCAGTATGTTCTAACTGTTCTGCTAACGGTTTAATCTCATTAACTAAACTTACGATTTCCTCATCATGAATTGGAACACCATTGATGCTAATACGTTCATTAAATTGTTCAATGTAAGGTGATGTAAAAGTACCTATGTTGTAGCCTGCCTCTTGTAAAATTGTTCGCAAATAACATACCGTCGAACCTTTACCATTTGTCCCAGCAACATGAATTGTTTTAATATGTTGTTCAGGATGAGCCAAACGCTCCATCATCCACTCCATTCTTTTTAGTCCTGGCTTCATACCTAAACGAAGTCGTGAATGAATCCAATCTATAGCTTCCTTATATGTAACTACCATAAAAACTCCTCCTTAGTAACAATTAACGTGAAGCTCTTGCCCCTCTAATATTCCCTGCCAATCTAAAGCTCTGTGTCATCTATTAAAAGCTTATTTTAATGCCGAAATCATATCTAGGACTAAAGGATCTAGATTATAGAAAAGTGCAGCTCTTTGACTATCTGTCGCAAACACTGCAGCTTTGTTATATTCAAAAAACACGAACCCTCTCAGGTTCGTGTTATATTTTAGTCTATCCATCATTCATTTGTCTACAAATGAATTTAGAATAATTTTTTAGAAAATGCTCCTCATTCATCATGCCTTTCAAATGAATCCGCTCTTTATTAATGTATTATCCTTTCAGTTCCGCGATACGAGCACGAACTGTTTCACGTTTTTCAACATAATCCTGTTCCTTTGCACGTTCTTCAGCAATTACTTTTTCTGGAGCTTTGTTGACGAAACCTTCATTACTTAATTTCTTTTGTACACGGTCTACTTCTTTATTCAGCTTTTCCAATTCTTTTTGCAGACGTTGTACTTCTTCTTCAATATTAATTAAGCCTTCAAGTGGTAGAATTAATTCTGCACCCGTTACTACCGCTGTCATAGACTTTGCAGGTGGTTGTAATCCTACACCGATCATTAATTCACTTGGATTACAGAATCTATCGATATATGAACGATTGTCTTCTAGACGAGTAGCTACATTCTCATCTTTTGCATTAATGTGGAGCTTAATCTTCTTACTCATTGGTGTATTCACTTCAGCTCGAACATTGCGGACTGATCGAATAATATCAACGAGTAAGTGCATATCATTTGCAGCTTGTTCGTTTGAAAGTTCTGAACGAACCTGCGGCCACTTAGCAACTGTTATTGAGTTACCTTCATGAGGTAGATTTTGCCAAATTTCCTCGGTAATAAAAGGCATAAACGGATGTAATAAGCGTAGAGTATTATCTAACACATATGCCAATACACTTCGTGTCGATTTCTTTGCCTTGACATCATCCCCATATAATGGGAGCTTAGCCATTTCTATATACCAATCACAGAAATCATCCCAAATGAAGTTGTATAACACACGACCAACTTCACCAAATTCATATTTATCTGCTAAAGTAGTAACCTTTTCAATTGTCTCATTAAGTCTTGTTAATATCCATTGATCTGCTACTGACTTCTCTCCTGTTAAGTCTATTTCTTCATACTTAAGGCCATCTAAATTCATTATTACGAATCGCGATGCATTCCATATTTTATTAGCAAAGTTCCAAGTAGCTTCAACCTTCTCCGTGCTATAACGTAAATCTTGACCTGGAGAGCTACCTGTTGCCAGGAAGTAACGTAAGGAATCAGCACCATATTGGTCGATGACATCCATTGGATCTACACCATTTCCTAAAGATTTACTCATTTTTCTTCCATCCGAAGCACGTACAAGTCCATGTATTAATACATCATCAAAAGGACGTTTCTCAGTAAACTCGAGAGCTTGGAATATCATTCTTGACACCCAGAAGAAAATAATATCATAACCAGTAACGAGAACATTCGATGGATAATAACGATTGTAATCCAATGAAGATTCATCAGGCCATCCCATCGTTGAAAATGGCCAAAGCGCTGAACTGAACCAAGTATCTAATACATCAGTGTCTTGTTCCCAATTTTCAACGTCAGCTGGTGGTTCATGATCTACATACACTTCACCTGTCTCCTTATGGTACCAAGCAGGAATACGATGTCCCCACCACAATTGACGAGAAATACACCAATCACGAATATTTTCCATCCAACGTAAATACGTTTTTTCAAAGCGATCAGGAACAAAATTCACCTTATCACCTGTTTGCTGTAACTTGATCGCTTCATCAGCTAATGGCTGCATTTTTACAAACCATTGTGTTGACAAATATGGCTCAACTACAGCTCCACTTCGTTCACTATGACCTACTGAATGCATATGCTCCTCAATCTTAAAGAGTACTCCTTGCTCTTCTAAATCTTTCACAATTTGCTTACGACATTCAAAGCGATCCATCCCTTGGTATTTACCAGCATTGTTATTCATCGTTCCGTCTTCATTCATAACAAGAACTCTTTCAAGATTATGACGGTTACCAATTTCGAAGTCATTTGGATCATGGGCTGGAGTAATTTTTACTGCTCCAGATCCGAACTCCATATCAACATAGTCGTCACCTACGATCTTTAGCTCTCTTCCGATTATTGGTAGTTTAGCTGTTTTTCCAATCAAATGCTTATAGCGCTCATCCTTTGGATGAACTGCAATAGCAGTATCTCCAAGCATCGTCTCAGGTCGTGTTGTAGCAATTTCGATATGCCCTGAACCGTCCGTTAGTGGATAACGCATATGATAAAATGCACCTTGCACATCTTTATGAATCACTTCAATGTCTGACAGGGCTGTCTTCGTTTGTGGGTCCCAGTTAATGATATACTCTCCACGGTAAATAAGATCTTTTTTGTACAATGTTACGAAAACTTCACGAACAGCTTTAGAAAGCCCTTCATCAAGTGTAAAACGCTCGCGTGAATAATCTAGACCCAAGCCAAGCTTTGACCACTGCTGACGAATATGACTAGCGTACTCCTCTTTCCACTTCCACGTTTCCTCAACAAATTTTTCTCTTCCTAAATCATATCTAGATGTTCCTTGTTCACGTAGCTTTGCTTCGACCTTTGCTTGAGTAGCAATACCAGCGTGATCCATTCCAGGTAACCAAAGAACATCCAACCCTTGCATGCGTTTCATACGCGTCAATATATCTTGTAATGTTGTATCCCAAGCATGACCTAAATGTAGCTTGCCTGTTACATTTGGTGGGGGTATTACAATTGTATAAGGTTCTTTTTCACTATCTCCAGTTGCCTCAAAATATTTTCCTTCAAGCCAAAACTTATATCGATTTTTTTCAACTTTATTTGGATCGTATTTTGTCGATAGCATTTGTTCATTTGTTTCCATGTTAGTTCCTCCTGACTAATAACTTAAGAAAATTAAAATAGCAACGTTCGAAAAACGCCAATCAATTGCGAAAAGCAAAACCTAACTAAAAAATAAAAACTCCTCCATCCAAAAAAGGACGAAAGGAGTTTATTTTCCGCGGTTCCACCTTAATTCTTAAACTACATTATTACACAATGAAGTTTAAGCGCTTAAACAAATAACGGTTGCATCCGGCTTCTTCTAATTGACACATCGATCTTTCAAAGAAGCAGCTTAAGGGTGACTTTCGAATAATAGCGATCCTAAGAAATTTCTCAGCTATAAATTTCTCTCTCTGAAGGAGCTACCTATTGTACTCTTCCCTGTCTACGCATTTAGATATTGTTCAATGAACATGAACGCATCTCTTATATGTTTGTCAATAGTATCATATTTATATTCTATATACTACCGAAAAATTGTTTTTGTCGTCAATCATCTTAACCAATTTTTTTTAAAGTTATTCATTAGTTAGCAAATTAGATGGGTGAATGCACTATTTCATTGATGGTGGCATACTTTAATATATGTTTATTTACGAGTATTTATTGTAAAGGCTGTTTTCAGTTGAGGTGATCATGGACTTAAATTATACTACTGATTACTCCAAGTGTTTTCTCCTCTTTAAACCGCTACAATTCCTTAAAGCCTCATCTATACGAAAGGCTCTTTTCATAAACTTTGTTGAAATTTCCGAAATACTCTTGTGATTTACAATACTAATATGTCCATTAAATCCTAGTTGTTTGCATAGTTATATGTTATCACGAAAAACAACTAAAAATTCGAAAACAGCCATAAGAAAAGTGTAGCTGTGAAAATCACTAGCTTATTTAAATGTAAGGAGGCTAACGATGAGACGGAAATACACACCTTTTTCACTTCCACCATGGGCGCGTCAGCTTCGCGATATTTGTGGACAAATGATCATTCCTATTGCGGTCTTTCAATTACTTCGTACCATCTTTTTTCCAACTACGTTTGATGTGTTTATACTTGCTTTGTTAGTCGTTATTGCAGTAGCATTTGAATTCAATTGGATATAAGAAATCCCATATACAACATATGATATGTTATATATGGGATTCTTTTTATTCGTCACTAGTCATTTTTTCTCCGTCAATTAACTGCATAATAACAAACTCAATGTTTTTCATTTGCCAATATGCCCGTAGTAATTGTTCAGTACTCTGAAGCTCATTGTTATTTGTTGAACTTGCTAAATGTTTTCGAACAATATTATATAATTGTTCAGGATATGAACCGTAACTGTATAGCAAAAAACGTTCTTCTTCCTTTAATGAGTTAAATTGTTGATAATGCTGAATCCACTCGACACATTCATGGTTATTCACTGGGTACGTTTTTAATGTACGGTGTATTAATGTAACTAAATCATATACAGGAGAAGCGACAGATGACCTTTCAAAGTTAATAAAATAACCTTTCCCTTTATCGTTGCTTACGACGTGTTCAGGTGAAACATTCCCGTGTACGATTGAAACTCGAGAATGCTTTTTTTGTTCGGTCCTTTCAAACCATTGATCTAGATTTCGTTCAGCAAAATGAATAGCTTGCATGATTTCGTGAAAATACGTAACAAACTGCAATTCAAATGGTGACATATACCATTTACTTTCACACACTTCCATATACCTTTCCAAAAAGACCCTTTGAGTTCTCCATGATGCTTTTATATCATTATATGATTTTGCTATTTGATTATTCGTATACACTATGTCCTTCGATGTCATATAATGAAGTCTCGCTAATTCTCGCATCATTTGCTGAAAGAAACCTTGACGATTTTCATGTTGAAACCATGGCATTAAATAAAAACAATTATTGTCGAAGTGTACAAGAAAGTTTCCATTGTTAGTTCGATAAATAGGAATAATATTCGTAAATCCACGTTCGAATAAAGATTGCATTGTCTTAATAAATGAACCGTCTTTATATTTACCATCCAATCTCTTCAATGCGAACGTTCCTGACTTGGAATGTACTTTGACAAGCTTCTTTCCAATCTGCTCAACCTGATCGGGTATTATTCCATATTTAGCTATGATAGGACTATGATAATTTAATACTGTTGCTGTTTTATCATGACCCTCATTTTTCGTAGTCATGTTAATTACTAAACTTTGCTATCGATGTAGATAGGTATATATAATATTTGACCTTCATAAATGTCATGTTCTTGTTCGAGATGATTTACTCGTAAAAGCTGTTGAACAGATACATCATATCTTTCTGATATGGATTGTACGGAATCACCTTGTTGAACAAAACACATTTTCACTTGTGAAAAATCGCTTTCATGCTCCTCTTTGCCAAATATCTTGGTTAAATATAGTGCATTCTCATCACGTTTTGCTTCAGATTCGTCCCCTATCATCGCTTCTTCTCTGACCTTTATTTCCTTTGTTTGAACCTCATTACGTTCTTCACTGTGCCTTTCAAAGTTCAATACTAAATCAGTTTCTTCTCTACCTTTTAATTCAACCTGAGGACTATATACATCTACATTTGGTACATTACTTTCAGCACTTTCTGCTGAATCTAAAACATCTTCTTCTACTTGTTTTCTGACTTCAACTTCGAATGGATCATACAAGTCTTCTTCAATTCCAACATGCACCACATCTTCTCCATCTTTTACATTTCCCATTGAATCGACATCATTTACTTCTACTCGTTCGGTCCCTTCCTTTCCCTCTTCATGCTCAATGATTTCCTCATAATACTCACCTTCTCTTATAACCTCAGATTGGTGATGATCATATATTCCACTTATAGAAAGATCTGCAAACACTTCTAAACACCTTGTTTGAGGAATTTCATAGTCAAATGAATTGATTGAAATATACACGTCATCCATACGATCAATTCGAGTCTTCGGAATTGTTATATCAACAGGAAAAACATGCTTTAGCTCACTTACACCATCTTCTCGTGTAATAATAGTATTAACAACCCTTCCAGGAAACTCTCTGACGTCTTCATGTACAGCATTTTCATCTATTCTGTATTCACCTGATAGCTGAAGCGAACCACGAATTGTAATATATTGATCATGCTCTTCAATCATAATATCAGGATCTAAAGAAATTGATAAAAGTTCAGAGACTTCCTGTCCCTTTTGAAACCATACCGACTCTTCAATTGAAAATCGCAGCGACGATTGCTCTTCTTGTGTCACCTTACTCCTCCTTTCAAACAAGTACCATTTTTACTATGACATTACAGATTTATGAATGAAATTGATCATTTATGTATAAAACGTTGATAAAACATGAAAAAGGTGTAGATAAAGTTGATGGTACACTTTATCTACACCTTCTTTTTCTATGTTCATTTACTTAAGATTTAAGCTTTGAAAAAGCTTTTTCCGCACTGTGAATTGTATGTTGAATATCTTCATGTGAATGAGCTGTTGATAAAAATAGTCCTTCAAACTGAGATGGTGGCAAAAAGACACCTTGTTCAGACATAGCTTGATAAAATGTTGCAAAATAAGCTAAATTAGATTTTTTTGCCATTTCATAATTTGTTACTTCTTCATCTGTAAAGAAGAAGCCGATCATTGAACCAGCACGATTGATTGTATGTGGAATTTCATATTTACGTGCTGCTGCTGAAAGACCTTCCTCTAAAAGATCTGCTTTTTGTTCAAATTGTGCATACGATTCTGGTGTTAATTGGATCAATGTTTCATAACCAGCTGTCATTGCAAGTGGGTTACCGGACAGTGTACCAGCTTGATAAATCGGTCCACTCGGAGCGATTTGGTTCATTATTTCCGCTTTTCCACCGTATGCACCTACTGGAAGGCCACCGCCAATAACTTTTCCTAGGCATGTAATATCTGGGATAACACCAAAATACCCTTGTGCACAATGATACGCAACTCTAAATCCTGACATAACTTCATCAAAGATTAATAATGAACCATACTCTTCAGTAATTTCCCTTAATCCTTCTAGAAAGCCCTCCTGAGGTGGTACAACCCCCATATTACCAGCAACAGGTTCAACGATAACGCCAGCAATATCATCACCAAATTGCTCAAAAGCATATTTGACACTATTAAGATCGTTATAAGGAACTGTAATAGTATTTTTTGCAATACCCTCTGGCACACCAGGACTGTCAGGTAAGCCGAGTGTTGCAACTCCTGATCCAGCCTTAATTAATAATGAATCTCCGTGTCCATGATAACAACCTTCAAACTTCATTATTTTATTGCGAGAAGTATAACCTCGGGCTAAACGAAGAGCACTCATTGTTGCCTCTGTACCTGAGCTAACCATTCTAATTACTTCAATGGATGGTACGCGATCAATAACAAGCTGGGCAAGATCATTTTCAATTAATGAAGGTGCTCCAAAGCTTGTGCCATCTTCAGTTACTTTTTTAATTGCTTCTACGACTCTTTCATTTGCATGTCCATGAATAAGTGGTCCCCATGACAAAACATAATCTATATATTCATTTCCGTCGATATCGTATATTTTTGATCCTTTCCCCTTTTTCATAAAGATCGGGTTCATATCAACAGATTTAAATGCACGAACAGGACTATTCACTCCACCTGGCATAAGTTGTTGTGCTTTTTCAAACGCTTCAATTGACTTTTGATAGCTTCGCATAATTAGACACCTTCCTATAAATAATCAAGGGTGTTACTCAGGGGTAATAAAGTATCTACATTCCCTGACATATAAGTGTTTCTCAACATGTTTACTTCTCAGTTAACCAACGGGCTGCATCTTTAGCAAAGTAGGTTATGATTAGATCAACTCCAGCTCGCTTCATACTAGTCAGTTTTTCTAAAACGACTTCTTGTTCATTCAACCAACCATTTTGTGCTGCTGCTTTAATCATCGAATACTCGCCGCTAACGTTATAAGCTACAATTGGGATGTTAATATTGTTTTGCATATCTCTGATAATGTCTAAATATGAAAGAGCTGGTTTGACTATGAGAAAGTCTGCTCCTTCTTCTACGTCAGATTGAGCTTCACGAAGTGCTTCCAAACGGTTTGCTGGGTCCATTTGATATGTTTTACGATCCCCAAACTGTGGCGCACCATGAGCTGCATCTCTAAAAGGGCCATAGAAAGCAGATGCATACTTTACACCATAAGACATCATTGGAATATACTCATAGCCCGCTTCATCTAAGCCTTGACGAATTGCTGCTACAAAACCATCCATCATATTTGAAGGAGCAATAATATCAGCCCCAGCTTTTGCCTGGCTTATCGCTGTTTTCACGAGTAAATTTAATGACGGGTCATTCAAAACTTGTCCACCTTGAATAATTCCACAATGCCCATGATCTGTATATTGACAGAGACATGTATCAGCAATAACGACAAGCTCAGGAAAAGATGCTTTAAGTTGTCGTATAGCATCTTGAACAATTCCATGGTCATGATATGCTTGAGAGCCAACATCATCTTTCTCATTAGGTACCCCGAAGACAATGACAGATGGTATACCAAGTTCAACAACTTCTGCCACTTCTTCATTAAGACGATCAAGTGAATATTGATAAACTCCAGGCATCGATGAAACAGGGTTTTTTTGGTTTTCCCCTTCTACCACAAATAGGGGATAAATGAAATCTTCAACGTGTAAATGTGTTTCACGTACCATTCTTCGGACATTAGCTGTTTGACGTAGCCTACGATAACGGGAAAAATTAATATCTTTCATGTAACAAATCCTTCCTTTCATATACTCACATGATTTTCACAAAAGTCCGAGTTAAATAAATTTGCTTATCACTTATAGATGTTATTCTAAGGCTCTTTTCGTAAACTATGTTGCTATTGTAATCCAATTAATACCAAAAAGTGGTTTAACATGGTTAGTCATTGTTGTACAGAAGAAAAGATGCCACTAACTCTAGTTGTGTACGTGTTTGGCTCTTAGTACGAAAAGCAACAATTAATGCGAAAACAGCCTATTAATTTGACACTCGGTTATAATACAGAACAAGCTCTTGCAGCATACTATCAAGCGTATACTCTTTTGGACATATATGCACGGTTATACCAAGATTAGTTGCTGTTTCTTTCGTTATAGGGCCGATACAAGCGACTATACAGCCTCGGATGTATTGGGCTATTGAATGCCCACTTAATAATGATACAAAGTTTTTAACAGCTGAGGAACTCGCAAATGTGATGACATCTATGTCATCATTTGTGAGCATTCTATATAATTTATGTTTACTCTCGCTGTTCTCAATTGTTTGATAAACGACCAAATCCGTTACATCATATCCGCTATTAATTAACTGAGACTTTATCGTATCACGTGAAAGATTCCCTCTAACGTTTAAAATTCGATTTCCCGAATTCAAATATGGATATAATGCCTCTAATAAACTTTCTTGTACAAACTGTTTTGGTACAACTGACGCTTCGTGTCCATACTGTTGTAATGCTTCTAAAGTTCTTTTTCCTACTACAGCAATCTTCGGAAATAATACGTTACAATCCAGCTGCTCCTGAAATTGTTGAAAAAAGAAATGTACGCCATTTGCGCTTGAGAAAATAAGCCATTGATATTCATGTAGCTTATTCACAACCATCTTGTTTTCATGTGTATAATTTGCAGGGATGATAGAAATTAGCGGAATTTCTACCGGGATACCTCCAAGTTCTACAATTTTCTCAGCAAAGCCTTTTGCCTGCTGTTTACCTCTTGTCACAACTATTCTTTTGTTATGTAGAGGTAACATATTATGCATTATTGATTAAGCTCCTCTTTCACTTGATCAATGAGGTTTTTGGCACCCATTTTTGTAAGCTTCATAGCAGCTAATATACCTACTTCCTCTGGGTTTGTTCCGGTAATCGTTTCTTTAAAAATTGTTTCGCCATCAGGTGATGCTACGAGTGCATGTAATACAATTTCATCATGTTGGTTAATTTGAGCATACCCCGCAATTGGAACTTGACAGCCACCTTCCATCTTATCAAGAAATGTACGTTCTGCTTCAGTAGTTCGGGAAGTTTCTTTATCATTTAATTTTGCCAGTTCATTCAAAAGGTCCGTATCATCAATGCGACACTCAATTCCAAGTGCGCCCTGACCGACAGCAGGTAAACAACTTATTGGCTCAAGATATTCAGTTACTACATCATCTTTCCACCCCATACGTGCTAACCCAGCTGCTGCTAAGACAATTGCATCATATTCGTTATTTTCTAATTTCCTTAAGCGAGTATCAATATTACCTCGAATCCATTTAATCTCTATATCGGAGCGAAGTGCTAGCAGCTGTGCTGCCCTTCGTAAACTACTTGTTCCAATTATTGCTCCACTCGGAAGCTGTTCAAAAGGAATGTGACCTTTTGAAATTATGACATCTCTAGGGTCCTCACGTTTTGGAATACAGCCAATCGTTAAATGTTCTGGTAAAACAGCTGGCATATCCTTCATACTATGTACGGCCATATCAATTTCTTTATTAAGCATAGCTTGTTCGATTTCTTTAACAAACAACCCTTTTCCGCCAACCTTTGATAAGGTCACATCAAGAATTTTATCACCTTTAGTAACAATTTCTTTCACTTCAAACTCAAATGGAACGCCTAATTGCTTTAAAGTATCTATTACCCAATTAGTTTGAGTTAACGCTAATTTACTTTTACGAGAACCTACAATTATTTTTCGCATGATTTCCTCCTAAATCATTAGCAAAGTGGAGGTGGTTATTTATATTTCCAGCAACCACTATCGTTTTATTTAAAATGCAGTACTTTTAATGAAATCTAGATAGACTTCCAAATAGAAAAAAATTAATAAGAAGGACTAAAAATGAAGCCACATTCCATGTCGCAAGCGTTTTCCCTTGTAAATTCTTACCCACACGCATATATAGATAAACCCCGTATACAATTAAAACCGTAAAAGAGCCAAGGACTTTCACATCATACCAATGAAAATTAGGAATTTGTATATACGCCCATATCAAGCCTAAAATTAACCCTAGTAGTAACATTGGTACTCCAATTACATTTAACACATAAGACATATGATCCAATTTAGTGAGGTCTTCTATACGAAGCAAGCGTTTTCCCCATCTCTTTTGTTTTAGCAAATTATATTGAATCAAATACAGTGTTGTAAAGATAAAAGATAATGTAAATGCTCCATATGACAATATGGTCATTGTAATATGAATCACTAATAATTCTGACATGAGTTGCTCTGCGCCTGCGACAGATTGTTCATGATTAGGTGCGAATGTATGTAAGGCCATTACAAAAAAGCCTAGAACGTTCGTAAAAAAAACAATAAAGTCCACTCGTAACAGACGATTAATTACAAGTGATAACGTAATCAATACCCATGCATAAAAATAGAGTCCTTCAAAAAGCGTCAAAATAGGAAAGCGCCCTGTTTCCATCATTCTCAGAAACAAAAAAATTGTTTGTAAACACCAAACAATAGAAAGTAACCAGAAGGCAACTCTATTAGCCTTCCGGTTATTATGAAGAAAGTCAACAAAATATAGCAGTACACTTACTGCATATATACATACGGTAAACTCGTATAGCCTTGTCATATATATATCTATCATATTCGTCTCCTCACTTATGAACTATGAAGAGATAGCTGTTTTGCAGTCGCAAGTTGTTGAACCTGCTGCTTGTCTAGCTCAACCTTTACCGCTTCTTCAATATTAAATATTTTCATAAAGAGCTGTAATGACTCTTCAGCATTATCTTCCGCAGCTATTTCTTTTGCTCCCAAGATTGGATCTTTTAGCAATTGATTAACAATGCTCTTTGTATGTTTATTAATAACTTTTCTTTCTCGTTCTGAAAGGTTCGGTAGTTTACGATCGATGCTTCTCATCGTTTCAGCTTGGACTTCAAGTGCACGTTGTCTAAGTGCAGAGATAACAGGTACAACCCCTAATGTATTAAGCCATTGTTTAAACATCACTATTTCTGACTCAATCATTAACTCAATTTGTATTGAAGCCTTTTGTCGCTCCGCTAAATTAGCTTGTACTATATCCTCTAAATCATCAATATCATATAGAAATACATTATCAAGCGCTGCAAGCTGTGGATCTAAATCGCGCGGAACAGCAATATCGACCATAAATATAGGTCTACCTTTTCTCATTTTTTTTACTTGTTCCATCATAGCTTTGTTTATAACATAGTCCTTCGCTCCGGTCGAACTTATCATTATATCAGCTTCTACTAAAGCTTGTTGAATATCTTCCATTGACTTAGCTTGTCCTGAAAAGCGCTTGGCTAGGGATTCAGCTTTTTCCATCGTTCTATTAACAACCGTAACTTGTTTTACACCATTGCCATGAAGATTTTCGACAGCTAGTTCTCCCATCTTACCTGCACCTAAAATTAACACATGTTTATTTGTTAACTGACCAAAAATCTTCTTTGCAAGCTCAACTGCAGCATAGCTGATCGACATTGCATTTGAAGAAATTTCAGTTTCCGAATGCGCACGTTTTGCTAATGTGATTACTTGTTTAAATAACTGGTTGAAGATTGTACCAGTCGTTTGCGCCTCCTGAGCTAATAAAAAACTTGATCGAACCTGACCTAATATTTGTGTCTCACCTAAAACCATCGACTTTAGGCCACATGCGACATTAAATAGGTGGTCAATCGCACCATCACTTTCAAATATCGTTAAATACGGCGATACCTCATCTTTATCTAAATTAAACCAATCTGCTAAAAAAGCTTTTATATAGTATCGACCTGTATGCAATTGATCAACAACAGCATAGACTTCAGTTCGATTACATGTTGAAATAATAACATTCTCTAAAATACTCTTTTGCTTTTGCAAAGCTTTCATTGCCTCATGTAATCTATTTGCATCAAAAGTCAATTTTTCACGAATTTCGACAGGTGCTGTTTTATAATTTACCCCAACAACGATGATATGCACTGTAACTTTGCACCCCCTAATATGCCTATTCTCCCATATACATAAAACTATATCTATTATAACATGTATGAAATATTGTCATTTTTTTAAATGTGAACACAATATGAACATATGTTAAGATTAATTAAATACGTACTACATTGTGTAGAATATCAAAAACAGCTTTGTTTATCAAGTAAGCTCTATTAAATTCAAGGAGGTTTTCATGAAGAAACAGAGCATTTTTTCTAGTATAATCCTGATCGGATTTGGGATTTATTTGCTCATTCAACAACTAAACATCAAAATAACTCCAGGTTTTTACACATGGCCTACTTGGCTGTTAATCATCGGAACCGCCTTGATAGCTCACGCATACATAACTAAGCAATATAACAATATATTACCTGGAATTATTTTATTTGGCTTTGGTATACATTTTCAAAATTTCTTTAGTTTACCCTTTTGGCCAGATAATCCTGTCATGTTATTATTTATTATATCCATAGGATTATTATTACAGTATACAAAATTAAAAACAGGCTTGATTCAAGGGTTACTATTATTGTTTATAGCTCTATTGTTTCTATTTAATAACGAAATTATGAATTGGATTGGCAATCTCGAAAATACTACATCAAGTATATCAAGTTTTTGGCCATTCATTCTTATTGCTATCGGTTTATATATTCTATTTTTCCAAAAGGGCTAAGGCTAGACAATTAGAAAAATGCTGGCGTATGCCCAATCATGTTACACAAATTCCAAATGTCTGTCTTCATGCTGACTCATCGAACAAACGCGAAGTTTCTTTCACTTTGGCACTTGTTGCTTTTAGGGTGAAAGGGCGAAACGACCTTGAAGCCTTGTGCTGACAACTAGAAAAGTACAGGAGTCTCTTTTTCCCTCAAGCATATGCAATTCGAATTTAACACGCTAATAATATTCAGACGCTCTTCGTAACCATTGTTCTGCTAACAATGGTTTTATTATTTTCAACACTTCCTACCAGTAAAGGCGCCATGAAATTCTAGTTGTTTCGTTCTTACTTCTCAATATATTGCACACCATTATTAAACACAAAAAAGTAAGCAGAGTATAATATTCCCCTGCTTACTGCAACTATCTATCATTACATAAACTTATTTAAAGCTGACCATGCCTCTACTTTTCCTTTGCCTGTTTCAGATGAAAATAGTATTAACTGATCGTTAGGGTCGAGTTGTAGGTCCTGACGAATAACTTTAGCGTGTTTTTCCCATTTACCCTTTGGTATTTTATCTGCCTTTGTTGCAATTACAATAGTAGGAATTTCATAATGTTTTAAAAAGTCATACATAATCACATCATCGTTTGAAGGTGGATGACGAAGATCTATCAATAAAATTACCGCACGTAAAGGCTCACGTGTAGTAAGATACTTCTCGATCATTTTACCCCAGGCTTCCCGTTCCTTCTTAGACACTTTTGCATAGCCATAACCGGGTACGTCAACAAAATATAGTGACTCATTAAGTAAATAAAAGTTTAAGGTTTGTGTCTTACCTGGTTTTGATGATGTTCTAGCTAAATTTTTACGATGGATCATTTTATTTATAAAGGAAGATTTACCAACATTTGACCTTCCTGCTAAGGCGAATTCTGGAAACCTCTCTGCATTTGGATACTGTTCTGGCTTCACCGCACTAATAACTATTTCTGCATCTGTAACTTTCATATAGTATCTCCTAAAATCGCATGTTCCAAGACTTCATCCAAATGAGAAACGAGTATGAAGGTTAAATCATTTCTCACACTTTCTGGAATATCATCAATATCTTTTTCATTATCTTTAGGAACAATAATTTTCCTTAAGCCAGCTCGATGAGCACTTAACGTTTTTTCTTTTAGTCCTCCTATAGGAAGCACTCTCCCACGAAGTGTAATTTCTCCAGTCATACCTACTTCTTTACTAACAGGATAATCCGTTAAAGCAGAAATAAGTGCTGTTGCCATTGTAATTCCTGCTGATGGACCATCTTTAGGTACTGCACCTTCAGGGACATGGATGTGGATATCATTCTCTTCATGGAAATTTGGATCAATATGAAGCTCTTCTGCTCTAGATCGTATGTAACTGAATGCAGCTTGTGCTGATTCTTTCATTACATCACCAAGTTTCCCGGTTAAAACAAGCTTCCCCTTACCCGGAGAAAGTGAAACTTCTATTGATAACGTATCTCCTCCAACAGGAGTATATGCAAGCCCAGTTGCCACACCAACTTGGTCATCTATTTCAGCTTGACCGTAACGAAATATTTTTTTCCCTAAAAATTCTTCAATATTCTTATCAGTAATGATTACTCTTTTACGTTCTTCTGCAACAATTAACTTAGCTGCTTTTCTACATATTGTTGCGAGCTGACGTTCTAATCCACGGACGCCTGCTTCACGTGTGTAATACCTTATAACACTCTGTAAGCCATCATCTCTAATTTGTAATACTGCTTTTTTCATACCATGTTCTTTCAACTGCTTAGGAAATAAATGGTCCTTTGCAATATGCAGTTTTTCAATTTCAGTATAACCAGCAATCGTTATTATTTCCATTCGATCTCGAAGCGGTCCTGGAATTGTAGATAAATCATTAGCAGTAGCAATAAATACTACATTAGATAGATCATATGGTTCTTCAATATAGTGGTCACTAAATGAATGATTTTGTTCTGGATCAAGTACTTCTAGCATCGCAGAAGATGGATCCCCACGAAAATCACTTGACATTTTATCAATTTCATCCAATAGAAATACTGGATTGATAGTAGATGCTTTTTTCATACCTTGAATAATTCTACCTGGCATCGCCCCTACATATGTTCTTCGGTGACCCCTAATCTCTGATTCATCACGGACACCACCAAGAGAAATACGGACAAAATTTCTATTTAACGATTTAGCTATAGACTTAGCCAGTGATGTTTTACCTACCCCAGGAGGACCGGACAGGCATAAAATTGGGCCTTTTAACGATTCCGTTAACTGTTGCACTGCTAAGTATTCAAGAACACGTTCTTTCACTTTTTCAAGACCGAAATGCTCATCGTTTAAGATCTTTTCAGCTTTTTTGACATTTAAACTATCCTCTGTAGAAACAGACCAAGGTAACATAATTAACCAATCGATATAATTTCTAATTACACCACTCTCAGCAGAGCTAACAGGTATTTTCTCATATCTATCTAACTCTTTTAAAGCAGTTTCTTTTACTTGGTCAGGCATCCCAGCTTCATGTATTTTACTTTTTAGTTTTTCAATTTCACCAGTTTTTCCTTCTTTATCTCCTAGCTCTTTTTGTATTGCTTTCATTTGCTCACGGAGATAGTACTCTTTTTGCGTTCGTTCCATTGACCGTTTTACAGTTTGTCCTATTTTTTTCTCTAAGTTTAAAACTTCACGTTCATTATTAATGATAGTAATAACTTGATGAAGACGTTCTTTAAGATCTGTTGTTTCCAATATCTCTTGCTTCTCTTTAATCTTTAACGGTAAATGGGAAGCAATGATATCTGCCATTCTCCCTGGCTCTTCAATATCTGACACGGTCATAAACGTTTCTGCCGATATTTTTTTTGATAGTTTTATGTATTGCTCAAATAATTGTAGCATTGTCCTCATCAACGCTTCTTCTTCATTGCCTTTCACCTGCGGATCTTCATATGTATTAATTTTTGCAGAGTGATAAGTACCTTCATCATAATATTTTTCGATTTCAGCTCTACTAATCCCTTCTACTAAAACCCGAATTGTACCATTTGGCAACTTAAGCATTTGCTTAACATGGGTTAATGTCCCCATTTCGTACAGATCATCGATCGTTGGTTCTTCTATCGAAACATCTACTTGCGATGATAAGAAAATATGTCGGTCTTCCATCATTGCTTTTTCGAGCGCTTTCACAGATTTATCACGACCGACATCTAGATGCAATACCATTGTCGGATAGATTAATACTCCTCGGAGAGGCAGGAGGGGAACGATCATTTGTTTATTCTTACCCATCGGAAAAATACCTCCAATTATATAAAACACTAAATACTTGTATTGAACTATTGTATAGTACATTTTTTCCTTTGTAAAATAGAAACAACTATCACTGCATTTATTGAAGGTGAGTTTTTTGCTTTTTGAAAAGCGCCACAGTTCAAAGAGTCTAACTTACAAGGCACTTTATACTATGGCTCATTTCAAAAATCCTGCTGTTATTGTTACTAAATTTGAAAGGCTCTCTTTTCTTATTATTTATTCCTCTTGATACTAAATTTAGGACAGCACCATACAAATTTATGCAAGTGACTTTATATTAAAGACTTGGTTTATACGTATTTATTTCTTAGTACGAAAAGCAACAATCAATCCGAAAACAGCCATATGGAAAGTAAGATAAGGTTTGTTAGAGAAGAAAAATTACCACGAACATCGTTTGGGTGGTATTTACTAAATACTGAAATCAACAATTAACAAAACGGACACAACCTTTTCAATTATCGATCATTAAACTGATTCTTTTTCCTGTAGTTTTGCTGAAGATGATATGATTGATTCAGTATGATGAATCTTTGGCTTTATTAAAGCAATATCGAATACTTCATTTAGATGATTGACAGGAATAATCTCAATTCCTTCTATGCCTTTTAAAAGCTTTTGCATATTTTCCGATGGTATGATCACCTTTTTTGCTCCTGCTTGTCTTGCAGCTTTCACTTTCGCAACGACACCACCAATTGGTTTTACATTACCGTGAATACTAATTTCTCCTGTCATCGCTACAGTTCTATCAACTTTCACTTTATTAATTGAAGAATAAATACCAGTCGCCATTGCAATCCCTGCAGAAGGTCCATCAACTGGAAATCCACCAGGAAAATTGACGTGTATATCAAAATCTGATGCAGGGACGCCCATAGAACGAAGAACAGTAATTACATTTTCAATAGACCCTTTAGCCATACTTTTTCGTCTAATTGATTTAGCCCTATCTCCAATACTTTCCTCTTCTGCAATGCCTGTAATATTAATTGTACCTTGATCTTCTGCAGGAATAATCGTTACTTCAATTTCTAGTAACGCTCCTGTATTTGGCCCAAATACAGCTAAGCCATTAACTAGACCTACCTTTGAATTAGCACAGATTTTCTTTTCATAACGTGGTACAAGCTGAGAGGACTCAATCACCCACTCTATATCCTCATCATATATGCTCTCTCTTTCTTCAGAAATTGCAATCCCTGCAGCAACTTGAACCATATTGACCGCTTCACGACCATTCCTAGCATAATTTGATAAAATCCCTAACCCTTTATCTTCTATCTCCATTTGTACTTTCTGAGCGGCATTGCTAGCTACAACCTTAATTTCATCTTTATCTAACTCTCGGAAAAACACTTCTAAACATCGAGAACGAATCGCAGGTGGTATTTCACTTGGTGTTCTAGTAGTTGCTCCAATTAACCGAAAGTCTGCTGGTAAACCATTTTGAAAAATATCATGAATATGATTAGGAATTTGTGAATTTTCTTCACTATAATAAGCACTTTCCAAAAATACTTTTCGATCCTCAAGAACCTTTAGTAGCTTATTCATTTGAATAGGGTGAAGCTCTCCAATCTCGTCAATAAAGAGTACACCACCATGGGCATTCGTCACAGCACCTTGCTTTGGTTGCGGTATACCTGCTTGCCCCATGGCCCCCGCACCTTGATAAATTGGATCATGTACTGAGCCAATTAATGGGTCAGCAATACCCCTTTCATCAAAACGAGCAGTAGTGGCGTCAAGTTCAACAAAAACCGAAGATTGGTGAAATGGTGATTTAGTGCTTTTTTTTGCTTCTTCTAATACTAATCTAGCCGCAGCCGTCTTTCCAACACCAGGTGGGCCATATATAAGGACATGTTGAGGGTTTGGCCCACATAAAGCAGCCTTTAAAGAACGAATTCCATCGATTTGTCCGACAATTTCTTGAAAACTTGACGGCCGAACTTTTTCGGCTAATGGCTCAGTCAATGAAATAGAACGAAGTTTTCTCAAATGTTCCATTTCTTTACGTGATTCTTTATCAATTGATATTTTTTGAGTGCGTTGATTTCTTAATAAATTCCAAAAATATAGCCCAATAATTACACCAAAAAATAACTGGACGAGTAAGGCGATGCTAGTCCAACTCATATCAATTCCCTCCTGAACGTATGAATCCATCATTAATTGATAGTATCTCCGTGCAGAAGTTTGTATAAACACATTTTTTTCATACATTAAAATTAATGGAAATAAGTCACTGACAACTGAACATCTCGTTCATTCATCGGTAAATTAGCTGCCCACTATCCTAAAATATTATTGGGATTAAAACCCCAAAAACCTCTAAAGGTAAGTAAAATCCTTTAGAGGTTGTTATGTTTCCAGACAATTTTTAAGCTGATGTTTTTCGATCTTTTAATTCTGAACCATCATCAAGTATTAATTTTGGTGGAGTATTATGCATAACAGTATCTGCTGTTATAATACACTTTGATATGTCCTCTCTAGAAGGAAGCTCGAACATAACATCCAGCATAATACCTTCAATAATTGAACGTAGACCACGAGCCCCTGTTTTACGTTCAATTGCTTTTTTGGCAATTTCAATCAGAGCATCTTCTTCAAAATCTAACTCTACATTATCTAGCTCAAGCATTTTCTGATACTGTTTCACGAGTGCATTTTTAGGTAATGTAAGAATTTTTACTAATGCATCTTCATCAAGTGGTTCTAAGCTTGCAATTACAGGTAATCGACCTATAAACTCTGGAATTAGTCCAAACTTCAGCAAGTCTTCAGGTAGAACTTTTGATAACAGCTCCTTCTGATCATGCTCTTTTTGCTTCATGTCTGATCCAAAACCGATCACTTTTTTTCCTAAACGACGTTTTATAATTGGCTCAATGCCATCAAAGGCACCACCACATATAAACAAAATATTTGTTGTATCAATTTGAATAAACTCTTGATGTGGGTGCTTCCTTCCACCTTGAGGAGGAACGCTAGCAATCGTGCCTTCTAAAATTTTCAGCAATGCCTGTTGCACGCCTTCTCCAGAAACATCACGAGTAATAGAAGGGTTTTCCGATTTACGAGCAACTTTATCTATCTCGTCAATATAAATGATACCCTTTTCAGCCTTTTCAACATCATAATCAGCTGCTTGTATTAACTTTAGCAAAATATTTTCAACATCTTCACCTACATATCCAGCCTCAGTAAGTGATGTTGCATCAGCAATAGCAAATGGTACATTTAAAATTCTTGCTAATGTTTCAGCTAGCAAAGTTTTACCTGATCCAGTTGGGCCTATCATTGCGATGTTACTTTTTGAAAGTTCAACATCATCAATTTTACTATTTGAGTTAATTCGCTTGTAATGATTGTACACTGCTACCGCAAGGGATTTCTTTGCAGCATCTTGACCAATAACGTACTCGTCAAGGATTTCGCGAATTGCAATTGGTTTCGGAACTTCTTTGAATTCTACTTCTTCTTCAGTCCCTAATTCCTCTTCAACTATTTCAGTGCATAATTCTATACATTCATCACATATATATACACCTGGACCGGCAACTAATTTACGAACCTGATCTTGGGTTTTTCCGCAAAACGAACATTTTAATTGTCCTTTTTCTTCGTTAAATTTAAATCCCATATTTTCACCCCTTATTTCATTTTTTCTTATGGAGGATGTTCAAAGCAACAGCGCCTTATCCTTCTATGTTCTTGTTATCCTCATAGTACAATCAAAATTA
Organism: Nanhaiella sioensis; assembly: GCF_046557775.1. NCBI lineage: Bacteria > Bacillati > Bacillota > Bacilli > Caryophanales > Bacillaceae > Nanhaiella > Nanhaiella sioensis. Next base: position 3,230,605 of record NZ_JBKAEG010000001.1, on the reverse strand, counting down.
CCGATTTAAAAAAAGTTATGTATTGCATTTTATCACAAATGTACTTGCTAACAAAAATAATGCGCTCAACACTATGTATAACAACTGATCATCTTTATTAATACAACATTATAACTCATACGGATAAATAATAACAGTAGAATGCATTGACCTACTTATCGTTTATTAATAAGCAGTTTTCTCATTGTTTTTTTCCTACTGAGAAATAAACAACTAGTGTTCTTGGCACCTTTTATTCTGAAACGTGATGACTAACATCTAGAGCCACTTCTTATGGGTCTAATTTGGTGATAATAGCAACAAATCTACGAAAGAGCCTTTTTTAAAACGAGATCTTCCAACTTATGAACATTAGCAACATGGTTAGAAAGGAGCCATTAATAATTACTTTACCCATACTCATTTAAAAAAAATAACATTATTGTTAGCAATACATGGAAAAAAAAGACGCATGCAATATTCCTCTGATTAGATAAAACAAGGCACGATGTACTTCGTGCCTTGTTTTACTTCTTACTTATTATTATGCAACATCTTTACGATTCTCTACAAGAAAATCAATTGATTTACGAATTTTTAAATCTCCTTTGATGCTATCTAAATTCCCTAACATCTTCTTAATTTCTTCTATAGGCATGTTGTACATACCTGCCATATTGTCAAGTTCTTTTTCAATTTCTTCGTCCGTAACATCAAAATTCTCAGCTGCAGCAATTGCTTCTAAAGTTAAGTTAATTTTAACGCGTTTTTCAGCTTCTTCCTTCATCTGCTCTCTGAGTGCCGCTTCATCCTGACCAGAGAATTGTGTGTATAGCTCAAGGTTCATGCCTTGCATTTGTAGACGCTGTTCAAACTCTTGAACCATTCTATCTGTCTCAGTTTTAAACATCGCTTCAGGAATTTCTACTTCAGCATTTTCAGCAGCTTTTTCTATTAATGAATTTCTAAGGCTATCCTCTGCTTCACGCTTTTTAGTTTCTTGTAATTTTTCTCTCGTTTTTGTTGTTAATTCTTCTAAAGATTCAACTTCATCATCAACATCTTTTGCAAACTCATCATCTAAGACAGGAAGTTCTTTTGCTTTTATTTCATGAACTTTCACCTTAAACGTTGCTGGCTTGCCAGCTAATTCTTCAGAGTGGTATTCTTCAGGGAAAGTTACTTCAACTTCTTTTTCAGCACCTGCTTCTAAACCAACTAACTGATCTTCAAAACCAGGAATAAATGTACCTGAACCGATTTCTAATGAATAATTTTCAGCTGTTCCACCTTCGAATGCTTCACCATTAACAAAACCTTCGAAATCCATGATTACTGTATCACCGTTTTCAACAGAACCTTCTTCTTTTAAAGTTAATTCTGCTTGGCGTTCTTGAAGTTGCTTAAGCTCATTATCAACATCTTCATCAGTTACAGTAGCATCAATTTCTTCAACTTCTAAGCCTTTATATTCACCTAATTTAACTTCCGGTTTCACTGTTACCTTGGCTGTGAAAATAAGTGTTTTACCTTTTTCCATTTGTTCAATATCAACATCTGGGCGATCAACTGGTTCAATTCCAGTTTCCTCAACAGCTGCTGAGTATGCCTCAGGTAATAAAATATCTAAAGCATCTTGATATAAAGACTCTACGCCGAACCTTTTTTCGAATAGACTTCTTGGCATTTTACCTTTACGGAAACCAGGAACGTTCACCTGTTTCACAACTTTATTAAACGCAGCATCTAGTCCTTCATTAACTTTTTCTGCATCTACTTCAACAGTTAGGACACCTTGGTTCCCTTCTGATTTTTCCCATTTTGCAGACATAAAAATTCCCTCCAACATCTATTTATATGCTTCATTAATCAAATATGATAGATAACGAATTGATTATATCATTATCTTTTTGCGCACTTATATGTAGCTTCAAATTTACTACAATACAACCACTACATTATAACACAGAATAATTTGCTTTCAACACAAACTAATTTTTTTATATAAATTAATTAACAGTTAAAGATTCCCAGCTATGTACGTAGTGTGACTAATTTACTGTTCAACTCATTTATTATGAAGAAATGTCCTCTATCTTATAGATGGCTTCACAAGCTTGCATTAATTGTTCATTATTTACATTATACTTGGATACTATACTATGTCGGTCATGATCAAACCCCTGCATCTCCAAAGCTATTATATGTAATGCTGCAGCCCAGAGATTTGCTTCCTTTGGTTCTGGGTATAAAGGAAATAAAATGAACAAATGTCTAAACCAAATCTCTTTAATTACTTCATATAAAGTTGGATTTTCATTTAAAACATTCTTTTCCAGTATTGTTAAAACTTCTTTTGTAAAAGGATCCTCTCTACTATCTAAAAGCTCGGTTGGCTTTATTGTTATATCTCGATTAAATTTATTGATACTTATATCAAAATCTACTTCTTGCTCCATTAAAACTTGTAATAAAGCAGATTTAATTAGCGGTGACTTTTTAGGGTTAGCTAAATAAGTCTCTATTGTCTGTCTCTCACGACGAACATTTTGATTACGAAGAAGTTGAATTGCTGTCCAGTGTTCTTCAATATCATCGCCTTGGTTGAGCATTTGATCCAGAGTGCTACCTTCAGCAATATTATCGTTATTACTATTCTCCACATTATTGACATTCATTTTTCTACTGAAGTCTAGAAGTTTAAATAGATTTTCAGCATATTCTGAAGGGATATTTCCCTCTTGAAGTATAGCCTCAATCGTTGTAATGATTTCATTGTAATGCCCCTGCTGGAGCAGAATAGACGTATATATTTGTAATACTTGATAATAATCGCCAATTCCTTTTTGCAGCATGCTATTACATATTTCTTTTGCTTCCTCAAATCTATTTAATTCGAACAGGCATAACACAGTACCTAATTCAATTTCAGGGTGGTCACTTTCTAATTCACCTGCTTGATCAAACAACAAAAGTGCTTCTTGAAATTGCTTATGCTGTAGTTGATCGAACCCCTTTTCAATAAGTCGTTCTTTTAGATTAGGGAAGGGAAGAATATTTTCACTTTGTTTTCTGATATCTGCCATCAATTTTACCGTCCTATAGCCATTTTCGTACTTTTGTGTTATTAAGTTTATCAAGTAAGTGAACAGAAAACAAGAAGCGCCTCGGAACGAACCTAGGCGCCTCTTCTACTTATTTAATATCTCATATTGTGATATGTGTTTTTCATAAACAAAAGTCAAGTCTATTTCATCCCAACCTTTAATTAACAACTCTTTTCTGTATTGATCAATGAGAAATCCTTTACTTAAGCCTTTCTCATCCGATATAGTTTGATTCTCTAAATCTATTTGTAAAGTATAGTTAGAACTATTTCCTTCATATAATATATACTTTACATCTTCTCTATCTAATTTAATTGGGAGCAAACCATTTTTTAAGCAATTCCCATAAAATATATCTGCAAATGATGGAGCGATAATTACTTTAAATCCATAGTCTTGTAATGCCCACGGGGCGTGTTCGCGAGAAGAACCACATCCAAAGTTTTCATTTGCTACAAGTATTGTTGCACCAGCGTTCTCCTGTTTATTTAATTCAAAATCTGGATTTAATGTATGATTATCAAGATACCGCCAGTCATAAAATAAATATTGACCAAATCCTGTTCGCTCTATTCTTTTTAAAAACTGCTTAGGTATGATTTGGTCGGTATCAACATTTACACGATCTAACCCTGCTACCTTACCAGTGTGAATATGAAATGGTTCCATACCCCTATCTCTCCTTTAACTTTAAGTTTTCAGGAATGCTCACTTCAACTAATATATGTGAGTAATGCCAACTACCTACTATGTCACTTACTACGTTACACAATAGTTTTTTGTAGTTTTCTAATATCTACAAACCTACCATATATAGCTGCTGCTGCTGCCATCGCAGGACTAACTAAATGAGTTCTAGCACCTTTTCCTTGTCTTCCTTCAAAATTTCGATTTGATGTTGAAGCACAGCGTTCTCCCTCTGGTACAACATCTGGATTCATACTTAAGCACATGCTACATCCTGATTCACGCCATTCAAAACCTGCTGAAATGAAAATATCTGCTAAACCTTCCTCTTCCGCCTGACGCTTCACCTCTTGTGAACCTGGTACAACTAGCGCTCTTACCTGATTTGACACCTTGTTACCTTGCGCAATTTTAGCAGCTTCGCGAAGATCGCTTATCCTTGAATTTGTACATGAACCTATAAATACATGTTGAATTTCTACATCAGAAATTTGTGTACCAGCTTGTAAGCCCATATATTGTAGTGCACTATCTACAGCCCTTTGATCTGCTTCATCATCGAAGTCTAGAGGTGAAGGTATTACTTGCTCGATCGTTACACTCATCCCCGGTGTTGTTCCCCATGTAACAGTTGGAGCTATTTCACTTGCGTCAATTTCAATGACTCTATCAAAGGTTGCATTTGAATCACTTGCTAATTTTTCCCATTTTTTCACAAGTCTATTATACTCTTCACCGTTGGGAATATGCTTCTTTCCTTTTAAATACGAAAATGTTGTTCTATCTGGACTAATTAAGCCAGCTTTTGCACCTGCTTCTATTGACATATTACATATGGTCATCCGTTCCTCCATCGACATATTACGGATTGTATCACCTGTAAATTCAATAATATGACCTGTACCAACATTTACACCATATTCTCCGATAATAGATAAGATGACATCTTTAGCGGAAACACCAGCAGCTAACTTACCATTTATATTAATTTTTAATGTTTTAGGTCGGTGTTGCCATAATGTTTGAGTTGCCAATACGTGCTCAACTTCACTAGTACCAATACCGAATGCTAACGCTCCAAATGCTCCATGAGTCGATGTATGGCTATCACCACATACGATTGTTTTCCCAGGCTGTGTGAGACCTAATTGAGGACCTATAACGTGAACAATACCTTGATCAGGACTGTTTAAATCCGCCAAATAAATGCCAAATTCTTCACAATTTTTTTCAAGAGCAGTCATTTGGTTTTGTGCTACTTCATCTTGGATGATGTAGCGATTGAATGTAGGTACATTATGATCCATCGTTGCAAATGTTAAATCTGGGCGTCTTACTTTCCGATTATTTAAACGTAACCCTTCAAATGCTTGTGGAGAAGTAACTTCATGAACGAGATGAAGGTCTATATACAATAAATCAGGCTTGCCTTCTTCTTGATATACGATATTTTTTTCCCATATTTTTTCTATAATATTTTTTGGTTCCACGAATAAATTCACCTCTCAATATTGTCAAATGTTAATCAAACATTATTCGTGTAAAGACCCTATATAGGTTTCCACTAGATAGGTCTTTAGACCTATCTAGTGGGTGTGCAAGGGTTTCCTATTTATGTCTACCTATGATTTACGCGTATATTGACATAATGTTTGATATTGCAGCATGGTCTAGTACAGCTGCTTTAATACGTTCAACCATTTCCTCTGTTTTAACCGCTCTTTTTCCTTCTTGTACAACATCAGGAGTACGATGTCCAGCAGCAAGCACTTGATTCACAGCATTTTCAATTGCTTTTGCTTCTTCATCCATTTGAAAGGAATTTCTCAGCATCATAGCAGCAGACAATATCATTGCTACCGGATTCGCTTTATTTTGCCCTGCTATATCTGGTGCTGACCCATGTATTGGTTCATACAGGCATGGACCTGTAGTTGACAAACTTGCCGATGGAAGCATTCCTAAAGACCCAGTCAACATTGATGCTTCATCACTTAATATATCACCAAACATATTTTCAGTTACAATGACATCAAACTGTGTTGGATTTTTTATTAATTGCATCGCTGCGTTATCGACCAACATATGCTCTAATTGAACATTTGGAAAATCTTGCGCTACCTCCTCAGCCACTTCTCTCCACATGCGACTAGACTCAAGTACATTTGCTTTATCAACAGAAGTAACTTTGCTCCGACGGTTCTTAGCCAATTCAAATGCTGTGACTAATATTCTCTTCATTTCTTTTCGTTTATAATAAAGTGTATCTACGACAGATTCTTCTCCTCTGTCTATCGTTCGAGCACTTGGTTTTCCAAAATACAATCCTCCTGTAAGCTCTCGTACGATGAGTAAATCAACACCTGTAATTATATTCTCTTTTATTGGTGACGACTCAATTAAACTAGGGTTAAATGAAACAGGCCGTAAATTTGCATATAACTCCAATTCTTTACGAATTTGTAATAAGCCCTTTTCAGGACGAAGTTCAGGTGGATTTTGATCCCATTGCGGTCCTCCAACAGCACCTAACAATACAGCATCACTTTGTTTGCAATCATTTAACGTCTTATCTGGTAACGGGCTACCTGTTTGTTCAATCGCTGCTCCACCAATTAAGCTATATATAAAGTCAAATTGATGATTAAATCGCTCTCCTACAGCTTTCAATATTTCTACTGCCCCTCTAGAAACTTCTGGACCAATTCCATCTCCGGGTAAAACGGTAATTTTCTTTTTCACTTTTTATTCCTCCAATCTCAAATTATCATTGTTAACTTATTGGTTTATTTAGAGGGCATACGATAGTTTTCTCTTGTTAAGCTGTTATTTCATCGTCACTTCTTCAACAGTATTCTTATATTTTTGTAGGTAAAATACTCTATTTATCGCATTAATATATGCTTTCGCAGAAGCTTCTAACACGTCTTGATCCAAGCCTCTCCCACTCGTCTCTTCACCATTTACTCGAACATTCACATATACTTGTGCTAACGCATCTCTACCTCCACTAACTGATTGTATTTTATAATCTAATAGCTTTACAGAAGCATGGACCATTCTTTCCAATGTATTGTATATAGCCTCTACGCTACCTGCTCCAGTTGCCGCCTCTTGAATGATCTCACCTTCCAATCCTTTAAGGGTAATAGTGGCAGTTGGCACTTGGTTGGTACCGTATTGTACTTGTAGAGAGATTAATTCATATTGTGTATCTCCCTTCCCGAATCTCTCTTCTAGTACTAATGCAATTAAATCATCATCAGTAATGTCTTTCTTCTTATCCGCTAAATCTTTAAATAACTTAAACAATGAATTAATTTCTTCATCTTTCACTGAGATCCCTAGCTCTTGGATACGCGTTCGGAACGCATGTCGTCCTGAATGCTTACCAAGCACCATTGCATTTGTATTTACACCGACTAATTCAGGCGAAATAATTTCATACGTTGTTTTTTCTTTTAACACACCATCCTGATGAATTCCTGCCTCATGTGCAAAAGCATTTTTACCAACTACAGCTTTATTTGGTGGTATTACCATGCCTGTTAGTTTACTTACTAAGTCACTTGTTCTTTTTATTTCATTTAATTGGATATTTGTTTTAGCATTATAGAAATCTTTTCGAATATGAAGAGCTACAGCGATTTCTTCTAAAGAAGCATTCCCAGCACGCTCGCCAATCCCGTTTAATGTTGCTTCTACCTGTGTTGCACCGTGTTCAATGGCGCTAAGGGAATTAACGACTGCCATCCCTAAATCATCGTGGCAATGAGCGGACAATGAAACTTTTTGAATATTCGGAACATTTTTCTTAAGATAGCTGAATATTTCACCGTATTCCTTCGGGGTTATATATCCTACTGTATCTGGAATATTAATGACACTTGCTCCTGCTTCAATCACAGCTGTTACAATCTTTGCTAAAAATGGGAGTTCTGAACGACATGCATCTTCAGCTGACCATTGAATGATAGGAAACCGCTGTTTGGCGTATTTAACAGCCTCCACTGCTGATTCAAGTACTTGCTCTGGGCTTTGCTTTAACTTATATTTCATATGAATTGGAGATGTTGCGATAAAAAGGTGAAGTCGAGGCTGAGCTCCACCTTTTAACGCATCCCATGCTGCATCTATATCTGATTGAACTGATCGTGAAAGTCCTGTAACTGAACTATTTTTAATAACAGCTGCAACTTCTCTCACTGATTGTAAGTCACCGCTTGAAGCAGCCGGAAAACCCGCTTCAATAATATCAACACCAAGACGTTCAAGCTGTTTAGCAATTTCTATCTTTTCCGATAAGTTCAAATTGACTCCAGGAGATTGTTCACCATCTCGAAGCGTTGTATCAAAGATTTTAATTGTCTGCACTTGTTCCAACTGCCTCCTTCTTTTGTTTAATAAATGGCATCATTTTTCTTAATTCGCGTCCCACTACTTCAATTTGATGCTCATTTTCCCGTTTATTAATCGCTGTAAATTCAGGGCGATTCGCCTGATTTTCTAAGATCCAGCCTTTTGCAAATTTACCTGTTTGGATATCTTCTAATACTTTTTTCATTTCTTGCTTAACGGAATCAGTGATTACTCTAGGTCCTGATACAAAATCTCCCCATTGTGCTGTATCAGAAATTGAGTAACGCATCCCTTCTAAACCATCTTCATACATTAAATCGATAATTAATTTGAGCTCATGTAGACATTCAAAATACGCAAGTTCTGGTTGATATCCCGCTTCTACTAATGTTTCAAATCCAGCCTTGACAAGTGATGTTAAACCTCCACATAAAACCGCTTGTTCACCAAATAAGTCTGTTTCTGTTTCTTCTTGGAACGTTGTTTCAAGTACCCCAGCTCGAGCTGAGCCAATTGCTTTGGCATATGCTAAAGCGACCTCTTTTGCTTCACCTGATACATCCTGATATAGAGCGAATAACGCTGGCACTCCAGCACCTTCTTTGTACGTTCGTCTAACAAGATGTCCCGGACCTTTTGGTGCTACTAAAAATACATCCACAAAGCTTGGTGGTACAATTTGATTGAAATGAATGTTAAATCCATGTGCAAATACTAAAGCATTCCCTGGTTTAAGACCTTGTTCAATTTCTTCTTTATATACTTTCGTTTGAAGTTCATCAGGTAATAAAACCATGACAATATCAGCTTGTTCGGCTGCTTCTTTAACCGATTGTACCGTAAATCCATCTGCTACTGCTTTGTCCCATGAACCACCTTTTCTTAAACCTACTACAACATCTACTCCACTTTCACTTAAATTTAGGGCATGTGCATGACCTTGAGAACCATATCCGATGATTGCTACCTTTTTTCCTGTTAAATAACTATCGTTTGCATCCCCGTTATAATATACTTTTACCATGATTTAATCTCTCCCTTTTTAGACGATTGAATGTGATTTTATATTTGTTACAGCTTTTTGCATGCCACGTGCAAATGCTGTTGTTCCTGTTCTAGCTATTTCTTTAATTCCATAAGGTTTTATTAATTCAATGAGTGCTTCAATCTTTGATGATTCTCCAGTTACTTGTATAACTAGGCTATCCTTACTAACATCAAGGATTGATGCTCTAAATGGTTCGATTAAACCATATATTTCATTCCTAGTTGCTGGAGGTGCAACTACTTTAATTAACGCTAATTCTCTCGCTACGATAGCTTGATCAGTTATGTCCATTACCTTCAAGACATCAATTTGCTTATTTAGTTGCTTTGTAATTTGTTCAGCTACTCGCTGATCCTCAACGTGAACAACACATGTTATCCGAGAAACTCCAGCTACTTCTGTTGCTCCAACTGTTATACTCTCAATGTTATAATGACGTTTTGTAAATAAGCCTGTAATGCGATTTAAAACACCAGATCGATTATTAACAGTTAATGTGATAATACGTTTCACAATTTCACCCCCACCATCTCATGTAATCCTTTGCCTGGGGCTACCATTGGATAAACATTCTCGTCAGATGTAACATGAAAGTCGATGAGAACTGGTCCATCAATTTCTAAAGCTTCTTGCAACACTTTTTTTGCTTCTGCTTCCGTTGTTGCTTTTAACCCTCTAATTCCGTATGCTTCTGCAAGCTTCGCAAAATCTGGTTGATTTGGAATAAGTGAATGGGAATAACGTTGATCATAAAATATTTGTTGCCATTGTCTAACCATTCCTAATGATTGATTGTTAATAATTACAGCTTTGACAGGTAAATTAAGCTCCTGCATAACTGATAGTTCCTGACAGGTCATTTGAAACCCTCCGTCACCGACAATTGAAATGACAGTTGCTTCTCTATCAGCAAGCTGGGCACCTATAGCTGCTGGTAAACCAAAACCCATTGTACCTAGTCCTCCAGATGTGACCCACCTATTTGGATATTTAAATTTGTAGTATTGTGCAGTCCACATTTGGTGTTGCCCAACGTCAGTCGTAATAATTGCTTCACCATTTGTATTTTCATAGATTAATTCAATTACTTTTTGTGGTTTAAGTTCGTTCGTATTCTTTTGATAAACTAGCGGATATTCTAGTTTTCGGTTCGCTAGCTTCTTGCGCCATTCACTTGAAGGTCCACATTTACCATTTTGAGCAATGAGTTCTTTTAATGCTTCTTTTGCATCTCCAACTACTGGAATTTGCGTCGGTACGTTTTTACCGATTTCAGCTGGGTCAATATCGATATGGGCTACAACTGCATTTGGTGCAAAATGCTTCAAATTACCAGTTACTCGATCATCGAACCTAGCACCTATGCTTATGAGTAAATCACATTCATATAGAGCCATATTTGCTGTATATGTGCCATGCATCCCCGCCATGCCTAGGGATAACTCATGCTCTGCTGGAAAGCCACCTAAACCTAATAGCGTGTGAATAACTGGAATGCTTTGTTGATCTGCGTATGCCTTCAATTCGTTTGAAGCATTTGCATGAAGAACTCCAGCTCCGGCAAGAATAACCGGTTTTTGCGCTTGACTGACTGCTTCAACTAACTTACGAATTTGAAGATGATTTGGCTCCCTAGTAGGCTGATACCCTGGAAGAGATATTTTTTGATCGTAATCAAAATGACCTTCAAGTATTGCCATATCTTTCGGAATATCAATTAATACCGGTCCAGGACGACCTGTCGTTGCAATATGAAATGCCTCTTTTATCACCTTTGGTACGTCTTTAACATCTCTAATTTGATAATTGTGCTTCGTAATTGGTGTAGTGATTCCTAGAATATCTGCTTCTTGGAATGCATCTGTTCCAATCACTGAAGATGCTACCTGACCAGTAAATACAACAAGTGGTAATGAATCTATCATTGCATCAGTTAAGCCAGTTACGATATTCGTTGCTCCTGGACCAGAAGTCGCAATAACCACTCCTGGCTTTCCAGAAATTCTTGCATAACCTTCAGCTGCATGTATGCCTCCTTGTTCATGTCTTGTAAGCACATGGTCTATTCCAGAATCATAAAGTGAATCGTAAATTGGGAGAACAGCACCACCAGGATAACCAAAGATCACTTCAACGTTTTCCTTCTTTAACGCTTCTATTAGCATATAAGATCCGCTCATCTTTGATTTAACGTTATTTCTTACACCTACCTTTACCTTTGCGCCCACGTAATTTCCTCCTTTTTGAACACTCTTTTGTAATTGCTGTTTTCGAATTAAGAAACATATATAAGACAAGTATTGTGGCATCTTCTCGTGATAATAATTGCATAGTAACTGTTCTAGATTTTAAAATTAATGACAATAGCAACAATGTATACTGAACCTTTGTAATAAAAAAAGCCCCTTCACCCCCAACAAACACTCACCATAACAGTAAGTGTAAGGGGTGAAAAGACTTTACTTTCCACGGTACCACCCTTTTTCATGATCATAAGATCATCTCATGAATAGTCTAATGCTATTCCTTTTGATAACGGGTAAATTTTTAATTTCACCCGGCCAACCCTACTATGACGTTCAAGTTGACACTCAGAGGCGAGTTCACCTTTCGATAGTAGCACCGGTTTCCACCAACTCCGGCTCTCTGTAGCTTCCTAACTCGAAGATTACTTATCCTCTTCAACATTTTATCTTTTTTCTAAATTTTCAAAATACAAAAGATGTTACAATTCTAAGTCGATGTATATATACTAGCCCGCCGTTACTTCTTGGTTTGATTGATAAACCTTTACTCCATCAGAAACGACTTTTTTCCTAAACTCCTCAAGCAGTTTTTTAGTATGTTTTCCTGGTTTTCCATCACCAATTTCCCTGCCATCAACTTTGACTACAGCAATGACCTCTGCTGCTGTTCCTGTGAGAAATACTTCATCACATGTGTATACATCATGACGAGTAAATGGCTCTTCCTTGAGCTCGTAACCTAATTCAGAAGCAATTTCTAAAATTGCATTTCTCGTAATCCCTTCAAGGGCTCCAACATAACCTGGAGGAGTATAGAGGGTGCTATCTTTGACAATAAAAATATTGTCCGCTGACCCTTCTGAAACATATCCTTGATCATTTAACATTAAAGCTTCACTTACATTTGCCAAATGCGCTTCAATTTTCACTAGAATATTGTTTAAATAATTTAACGATTTAACTTTAGGGCTTAAAACATCAGGTCTATTTCGTCTAGTTGCAACAGTAATAATCTCTATGCCAGTTTCATACAGCTTTTTCGGAAAAAGTGCAAGAGGCTCCACGATAATAACAACTTGAGGTTTACTGCATTTAAACGGATCTAGACCCAAATCACCAGCACCCCTAGAAACCACAAGACGAATATAAGCATCTTCAAACTTATTTTTTTGGATTGCTTGAACAACTAGATCTGTCAATTCCTCTTCTGTATAAGGAATAGTTAGCATAATTGATTTAGCTGAGCGATATAAACGATCCATATGTTCTTTCATCCGATAAACGTTTCCGCTATACACTCGAATACCTTCGAATACACCATCTCCGTATAAAAAGCCATGATCATAAACTGAAATTTTTGCATCTTCTTTTTTTACAAAAGTATCACCTAAAAAAATCCACTGATCACCCATCTTATATCCTCCTTCCCTTTATTATATAGACGCTTTAAATCGATAAATACATAGATATAAAAAAATATCCTAAAATGTACCTTTTTGAATGAACCAACACTAGGTATTTATACCGACAAAAAACTAAGGAATTTTAACGTAAAATCATGTAAAAATATAGATTTTAAAAACTAATAAATATTGTGACAATTTTTTATTTGAGGACTATCTTACGCTCATTTGTTTAAAGAGTCAATAGTCTTTTGAAGAATTATTTGAAAATTTGTATTTATCACTCAATTTGAATACGCTTACATCACTGTTATTATGAGGTTTTTAAATTTGTGAAACTTTTTAAAAAATAGGTTCAAAAAGTTAGAAAGAGAAACTGAAAATGTGAAGCCTTCAATCCAACCTCATTTATTCAATATAAAATTTATGATTAAAGTAATTTCCAATACATAACTTTTATTCATGATCTTCCCTCAAATCAGTTTACATATATAAGCAGTATTAATTATTTCTTATCCATATTACATATTTCTATAACTACTGCAGAGAATATTTCTATATAATTTAAATTTTACACATTTGGAGGAGAACTAATGACATTAATACCTCACGACCCGTTCAGACATTTATCAAACATGAGAAGGGACATGGACAGGCTATTTACTAACTTCTCAAACTTCCCTTTCGACTATACCAATGAGCAAAACTACTTAGGAATGATTAGAGTTGATGTTTATGAGACAAATAACGAGGTTGTGGCTACGTGTGACATTCCTGGATTAGAAAAAAAAGAGGATGTAAATATTGAAATTGACAACAATGTTTTAAATATTAGTGGCTCTATAAATGGGACTAACGATGTAAAAGATGAGAATTTATACAGAAGAGAAAGACATACAGGTAGCTTTCATAGAGCAGTAACTCTACCAACAACTGTAAATGTTGAGGGAGTGATAGCAACATACAAAAATGGTGTTCTAGAGGTTACTATGCCAAAAAAAAACCAAGGCACCAAGAAGAAAATTAATGTTGATTTTCATTAATCAACAGAGGAGCTTTTCATATTTGGTTTTACTGGAGTAACATCATTTAGTTGATATACTTTTATTTACTTTCGTATACATTAAAAAAGAACAATATTTTTCTAGCTATATAAAATATCAACTTTTTCAAAATATCCACATAACTACTTCAAAAAATACCTGTTTCCTTATATCAATAGCAGTATAAAAAAATGGATAATCATACAGTATTCACACTGTATGATTATCCATTATCTGTTAAAACCCATCATGGGTTACATTGCTATGTAATGGCGTCCCAGGAGAGATTCGAACTCCCGACCGACGGCTTAGAAGGCCGTTGCTCTATCCAGCTGAGCTACTGGGACAAAATAAGTTGATTAATTGTTAACGACAAAATTTATTATATAAATATTAGTATAGTTTGTCAATCATTTTTAAGGAGTAAATAAAAAAAATTTCCTCACTCAAATTTATAATCCCCATTATTCTACTTAGAGAGTACCTTACCATTTTTATATTATAGTAAGGTGACTCTCAAGACTAAGCATATATAGAACTATGCATTTTATTATTCAAGGATAAATTCGCTTGATAAAGACGGTACAATCTTCCCCTCAATACTATAGTAATTGACATGGATATGTCTATTTTGTATATGTAGTATAACATATGTTTTATCTTTGCGCATTCTCGGGAGTCGGAGGCTCCCCGGGTTAATAAATAAAATTCCATCAGCCATTTCTGTTCCTGCTATGTGTGAATGCCCAAAGCAAACAACCTTCGCATCAACTTCCTTAGCACGATATAAAAGATTCATTAAAGTCATTTTTACATTATATAGATGACCATGTGTAACAAATAAATGTTGCTGTCCACATTTTTCGACTAAATGATCAGGGTATGCTGAGTCTATATCACAATTTCCTCTAACAGAGTTAAATCCTTGCATTGCCTCAGCATGAGCTGGGAGCTCTGAATCTCCACAATGAATCATCATTTGAACATCATCTTCGTGTCTACGAGCAACTTGTGTAAGCTCTTCTGATAAGCCATGGCTATCACTTACGACTAAAATTTTCATGTTACTTGTCCTCATCAGCAAATATCTCAGACCATAAATGTGAAAGCTTTTTTAATGCAATGGCTCGATGACTCATTTCATTTTTTTCTTGTTTCGATAATTGAGCCATTGTCTTTTCTTTCTCTTCTACATAAAAAATAGGATCATAGCCAAAACCGTTTTGTCCAACAGGGGTGTCCGTAATTCTACCTTCACATGTGCCTTCAACTACATGGGTTTCTCCTTTAGGAAAAGCAATAGCTAAGGCACAATGAAAACGTCCAGTCCTTTTATGAGTTGGTACACCTTCTAGCTCCTGCAATACTTTTTCCAGATTGGCTTGATCATCTTTATGTTCTCCAGCATAGCGGGCAGAATAAACTCCAGGGCGACCGTCAAGAGCATCTACTGCTAATCCTGAATCATCTGCAATGACAATAGTATGAAACCGATTTGCTACAGCCTCAGCTTTTATGATTGCATTTTCAGCAAAAGTCTGTCCTGTTTCCTCAATATCTATCGGCTCGTTAATATCGAACAAAGACTGTATTTCAATTCCTTTAGGCTCTAGCATGGACTTAAATTCATTTACTTTGCCCATATTTTTTGTTGCAATTAATACTTGGTTCACTCTAGTTCCCACTTTCATCAGTAGCTGATTTAATATGTTGGACGAATTCACCTAATGCTTCGCGCTGCTTTTGAATGATCTCATGAATCCCTTCTTCAGCTAAAGATAATAAATTGTTTAGCTCATCTCTTGAAAAAGTTGCTTCTTCTCCAGTTCCTTGTAACTCAACAAATTGGCCTGACCCTGTCATAACAACATTCATATCTACTTGTGCTGATGAATCCTCGATATAGTTCAAATCTAAAATAGGCCCTAGCTTCGCATCTATCCCAACAGAGGTAGCTGCTAAAAAGTCTTGTATTGGTGATTTTGTTAATTTTTTCTCAGACATTAGTTTCCCAACTGCTAGCACAACAGCAACAAAAGCACCTGTAATGGACGCAGTTCTCGTACCACCGTCTGCTTGAATGACATCACAATCAATCCAGATTGTTCTTTCACCAATTTTTTCTAAATCAACAACTGAGCGCAATGCTCTTCCAATCAAGCGTTGTATCTCCATCGTTCTTCCCGATACTTTCCCTTTACTAGATTCCCGGATGTTTCTTGAATCAGTCGCTCGAGGTAACATTGAGTATTCTGCTGTAATCCACCCTTTACCTTCACCTCTCATAAACGGTGGAACTCGATCTTCAATACTCGCAGTACAAATAACTTTCGTATCACCAACAGAGATTAGTACTGAACCTTCAGGATGCTTTAAATAATTTGTCTCAATATGTATTCTTCTTAATTGATCTTCGTTCCGTCCATCAACTCTCATTTATAATTCCTCCTCATCAAACATAAAAAACATAAACACCCCATTCCACATATAACAATCCCACTCACTTTGGGGAATGGCGAAGTGTTTTTAATTGCGAAATGCGCAAGCACCCTGGTTATTCCCGACAAGCGCTGGAGTCATCGCATACGAAGGCGTTCTTTGCCTTCAGATGCGATGACGAAGCGACCTCGAGGGAATGGGTGCTGAAGCTAGACAATTGCGAAATGCGCAAGGCGACTGCTTATCGGCGACAAGCATAAGTTAAGCTGGCTGGAAGGTTGCTTTTTAACCTTCTTGACAGTTTAGCTTATGACCTCGAGCCGATCGCGCCTGGAGCTAGACAATTGCGAAATGCGTAAGGCGACTGCTTATCGGCGACAAGCATAAGTTAAGCTGGCTGGAAGGTTGCTTTTTAACCTTCTTGACAGTTTAGCTTATGACCTCGAGCCGATCGCGCCTGGAGCTAGACAATTGCGAAATGCGCAAGGCGACTGCTTATCGGCGACAAGCATAAGTTAAGCTGGCTGGAAGGTTGCTTTTTAACCTTCTTGACAGTTTAGCTTATGACCTCGAGCCGATGGCGCCTGGAGCTAGACAATTGCGAAATGTGCAAGCACCTTGATTATTCCCGGCAAGCGCTGGAGTCATCGCATACGCAGGCGTTCTCTGCCTTCAGATGCGATGACGAAGCGTCCTCAAGGGAATTAGACAATAAGAAGAGGTAGCTCAAATACGCCTACCTCTTGTACTCATCTTTATATAGTATATCAAAAAAAGATTTTTAAAAACTATCCATGTTCACATTTTTTGGCCTTGATACTGGTTCAGCTAATAATTCACCTTGTTCATTCACAAGCTCTGCTTTCCCATTTACTTGAATAGCTACCTGTTCTATACCTTCCTGTTCTGTTAGTGTTAGGACTAATGTATCTAATACATTTGTATTAATAATCGGATCTTCTGAAAAGCTTCCTAGAATATATTCATTAAAATTTAAAATAACTTGCCCGTCTTGGATGATCGGTTCGCTCAATAATTCAACTTCATTATTGATTGCCCCTAATAATTTTGATGTGTAACTAGGTCCTTCAACTAATTCATTAATGACAGCAACGATGCTATTTTCTTCAGTGTTCTCTACTCTTCTAGTAACAGGAACATAGTAGGTTGAATCAGCATTTTCCGCTAAGAAATAGACTGTAACAGGGTATGAATTTGTAATATCTGCAACTTCATTTTCATCAAAATTAATACCGTGCTCTCTGCTAACCCCTTCCCCAATCGGTGTTCCGTTCACAGGCATTACAGGTTGATCGTAACCATTTATCCTTATCTGTACTTTATTAATTGTGTCAAACTGAGTTAATGTCCATGTGATTGCTTGTAATATTTTTAGTTCATCTTCTTTATTGT
The DNA here is from genome assembly GCF_046557775.1 of Nanhaiella sioensis. Classification (NCBI taxonomy): domain Bacteria; kingdom Bacillati; phylum Bacillota; class Bacilli; order Caryophanales; family Bacillaceae; genus Nanhaiella; species Nanhaiella sioensis. The sequence continues at coordinate 3,212,881 of NZ_JBKAEG010000001.1, read as the reverse complement.
ACTCTTGAAATTCCTTTGAAAAATCAGCAATTACTATTCCATCTTCTACTATGTTCACCTCAACTGATGTACCTGCAGGTAATACAGCTCTAAATCCATTAGGAAGCATATCCTCTACTGGCCCATCTTGTACCAAGTATTCTAAAACTTGCTTTGCTGGACCTTCTACTATCGGTAACTCTACTGTTTGTGGAACGACCATTCCATATTGATCGAGCAGAAATAATTCACGTTGAACAGTGTCTACCACTACATCTTCCTGTAAATCAACACTTACACCTTCTTCTTGTTCTGAATCCATTATACTTTCTCCGTCAGTAAATTCCCCTTCCTCCAAATAAGTTGTTTCTTGAGGTGGATCAATCTCAAGGCCTGTATCTTCTCCACCAAAAAGACCACATCCAGCTAATAACACTGATAATGTTAATATAGCAGTGGTCATTTTGAGTATTTTCCATGTTTTCATTTATCTTCCCCCTTACATCAGTTTGTACTACTATGTATACGAGCTGTTTTTATTTTTAGACCGATAAAAAAGAAAAAACCCTCTAGCTTGGCTAGAGGATGTAAAATAAAGCTTCTCATTTAATTTTTTATAAACTAATAGTTTCTATATTTTCAATAGGGTGCCCAAATAAATTCGAAGCAATTTGTTGGAAAATCTCCTGTGCACCTGTTGTAAGGAATAGATGATTATTATTACCATCTTCATCATTTAATAATCCACTATGATATAGAATCGTGCTGACTTCCCGAGCAGTCTCATCTCCCGAACAAATAATATTCACCCTTTCTCCCATAAATTCACTAATTAAATGACTTAAAAGTGGGTAGTGAGTACAACCTAAAATAAGTGTATCAATTCTTTTATTTTTTAATTCTACTAAAGTTTCAGCAACCACTCTTTTCGCTTGTTCCCCTTCATAGTCACCACTCTCAACGAGTGGAACAAATCTAGGACACGCAAGTGATTCTACATAAACATTGTGGTTAATAGACTCTAATGCTTGTTTATAAGCGCCACTAGCGATGGTACCTACAGTACCGATTACACCTATATGATTATTGCTTGTTATTTTTAGTGCAGTCCTAGCTCCTGGATGAATTACACCAACAACAGGTATATTGAGCTCATTCTTTATTTCTTCTAATACTGCAGCTGTAGCAGTATTACAAGCAATAACAAGCATTTTAATATCATATGTTAGCAAGTAATTTGTCATTTCCCATGTATATTCCCGGACTTCTTCACTCGGCCTCGGCCCATAGGGACATCTAGCGGTATCTCCTAAATAAATGATTCTTTCTTTAGGTAACTGACGATTGATTTCTTTCGCAACCGTTAGTCCTCCTACTCCTGAATCGATAACTCCAATCGGTCTTAACAAAAAATCGCCTCATTCTTATCTCGTTTCTCGATGTATATTTAAAGTGTCACCTTATTTTCTATCTTTTTGAATTGAAATGCAAGTATTTCACAAGGTGAAGCATAGCTACTAAATTGTATAAAAGTAATTTACCTTAGACAATCATATTATTTAAATATTCTTTGCCGATAAAATCGAGCACAGTCATAACTTTTTATGAAACTAGTTATATGCACGTATTACAATGTATGTTTCTTAAACCATTTCCAAACGTATATAGACATCAAGAAACTTAATACAAAGCAAATAACCCAAACAATTAACAATTCAGTAAAATCAATCTGAAACGTAAAAGAGTTCATAAAATACTTAATTATATAATAATCTACAACGAGTGGAATAGATATAACCACAGTGTACAATAGTACAAATTGTACTCTGCTTAAGTTCTTCAACTCCCTAAAATTGTCCATTTAATAACCTCCAGTATCAAACCTTAAAGTTACATCTTAGATTGTGCAATCCACTACTTATATTTTTTCACATAAATATTATATGTCGATCACGTTTGCTGACAGAACTTACTTAAAATTAAGACATATAAATAACCGGCCTCCCTATGTAAGGTAAGCCGGTATACATTAAAGCTTAAGTTCACCCATTCGCAATAGCTCGACTACTGCCTGCGAACGCCCCTTAACTCCTAGCTTTTGCATGGCATTTGAAATATGATTTCGAACAGTTTTCTCGCTAATAAATAATTCACTAGCAATTTCTTTTGTTGTTTTATCTTGAACTAACAATTCAAATACTTCTCTTTCTCTCTTAGTGAGTAACGGCTTTGGTTGAAACTCCTTCTCCTTCAAATATTGTAACCCTCCTTGCTAAAGGTACGAGCTGAACTAGCGGATGGGTATATATTTAGTCATGTTATCTTATGTTTGAAGGAGTATTGCTGTGATTATTTTCGTCCAAAATGTACGAACATCATGCTTTTCTTTTACATGACACCTTATATCAGAATTTATTTTCTTGGTTTATAATTAAACCGTAATGAATTGCTTGATTGAGTTAGATGTAACGGGTTGTTTCAATCAATCCTAAATATTAGTTGATCAGATGCCAACTCCTATAGAGATGATTATAAAAGGCTGTATACGTTTGAGAGCTATACACAAATATAATTCATTTTTTTCTCACTAAAGACTATAAAATTATATCATACACATGAGCTGCTTAATTATATATGAAAAAAAGCGACAAAGTTTACGAAAAGAGCCTTAAAAAAATATTAAAAACCAGCTAATTGTGAATTTGTTGACGTCGTGGAGGTAGGAGCTATATCGAATAATTGACGTAAATATGTGTTCATAAATAAACTATTTGGATCTAAGTCATTTCTTAACAGCAAGAACTCATTCCAATATGGATATACTTCTTTTAGTGTATGTGCTGTTAGTGTATGCATCTTCCCCCAATGAGGTCTGCCGTTATATTTTCTGCATATTTGTTCAACACTACGAAAATAATCTATATACTCCATCCCTTTGTACATATGAACAGCAATATATGCGGAGTCTCTCTCAAAAGCTGGGCTTAGCCATATATCGTCTCGTTTAACATAGCGACATTCTATTGGGAAATGTACGGGGAACTTTTTTTCATTAATCATATCCCTTATTTCTGTAAGCACATTCGCAAGCTGATTAGCTGGAATATTATATTCCATTTCATTGAATTTAACATCTCTTATTGATGCAAAAACTTTATAGCTATCGTCGATGGCTCGCTCATTCGGAACTACTCTTCCTGACAATCTGCTTACCGATTTACTTAACGAAGGTATTAAACGACACCCTTCTGATAACACCCTGTACAAGCCATTTTCAATAAATTTTTTATTAAATGAATCTGTAATATTTTTTTTCGTTTTATCGTCGTTTGTTTTATTAACAAATTTAGCTTGAACATATTTGCTATATGGAAACCAAAAAAATTCAAAATGTCGATTTTCCGTTTTATATTTGTCTAGATTTTGTAGGCAATCATCTAAGAACATTCGTTTGCTCTCTAAAAGTAATTTATATGCTGGTACAACCTTCAACTTAAGTTTAACAATAATACCTAAAGCACCCAATGATAGCTGTAAAGCTTTAAACATTTGAGTGTTTTTATCCATACTACATTCTAGTAACTCTCCCTTCCCAGTTACTACAGTCATTTCTACAACTTGTGTAGCCAAACTACTAAACTGGATTCCCGTCCCATGAGTACCCGTACTTATAGCTCCAGCTATTGATTGAGCATTAATATCACCCAAATTTTCTTGTGCATATCCAAGTTGGTGAAGAGCCTCTCCCAAAACATGCAGCTTTGTTCCTGCCCAAACAGAAACAATATCATTCTCTCGGTCTGTATGTTCTATCCCTTCAAGGAGATCCAATGAAAGTAATAGATCATTAGTTGCTACTAATGAAGTAAATGAGTGACCAGAACCAACCACACGTATAGCCTGATTAGTTTTGTTACATTGTTTAACGATTAAAACGATTTCTTCAATGCTTTTTGGGTACATGACCTTTGCAGGTTTACTTACAACACTCCCAGACCAGTTCTCCCACCTCTGTACTTCTACAGCTTTTACGGAGTTCACAGTTGTCCCCCTCACTATACAATTTATTCTCAAAGTCTTATCTATCATATTTAAATCTCATTAATATTATACTAAATCTTCAGAATTATCGAAAGAAAACATATATTATTCACTTAGTTTTTATTACAATATAATTATAGGTAAAATTCTTATCATAATGATAGTTGCAGTATTATTAATAACAAACGTCTTGATAAAGGAGAATGTACATGGCAATAAAAGTCGCAAAATGGATAAGTTATATCATTCTATTAATCGCACTCATTTTTATCACTTTTTTGATCTATGTGACAGTTACAGATTACAAACCTGCAGAAGAAATTTCACTTACAGTTAATAACCAAAGTGGAAATATGCTTAGGGCAAATGAACCTTTTACGATGACTACTTTTAATATTGGTTATGCAGGGTTAGATAAGGAACAAGATTTTTTTCTAGACGGTGGAAAAATGTCAAAATCAAGTAGCAAAGAACAAACGTTGATAAATTTAGAAGCAATAACGTCATTCATAGAGGATAAAAAATCTGATATTTATTTATTACAAGAAGTTGATACTGATTCTTCACGTAGCAATCACATTAATCAAATCGATCATATTTCAAAGAAATTACCTGATTATAGTTATACGTATGGTGTAAATTACAAAGTCCCTTGGGTACCAGTACCAATCCTAGATCCAATGGGATCGGCAAATAGTGGTATATTGACTTTATCTAAATACACAATTGAACAAAGTACTAGATTTGCACTAGCTGGAAAAGAAGACTGGCCAAGACAATTATTTGATTTGGACCGTGCATTTACTGAAAATAGAATTCCTATCGACAATGGAAAAGAGCTGATTCTTATTCACCTACATTTATCAGCATACGATGAAGGTGGGAAGGTGAGAAAACAGCAATTACAATACTTATCTCAATATTTAGCAAATGAGATACAAAAAGAAAACTATTTAATATTAGGTGGAGACTGGAATCATGTTATTCCTGGAACAGATCCTTATTTATTCGAAACAACAGAAGAGTGGCCTGAATGGCTGCAAGAATTCCCTGAAACATTTAAACCAGAGGGCTTCCAATGGGTAGCAGATCGACAGGTTCCAACTAGTCGCACAACCCAATATTCATTTAGAGAAGGAGTGAATTTCTTAGCTGTAATTGATGGCTTCTTAGTATCTCCAAATATTGAAGTTATAAATGTATCAGGAGATTACTTAGGATATGAAAACAGTGATCATAACCCAGTGACAGGAGAATTTATTTTAAAATAGAAATGCTCGCTTCACTTTGTTGCTATTGTTATATAAGCAATAGAATGAGGTTAGATGTCATTTGCATCTTTTTAGAGAAGAAAAGGTATTAAAGCTTGCTGTTATGCAATTTCATATTATATTAATGCTAGATAGATAGCCTCAAGGCTTTGGACTTATTTTCAGCTGGATTAAGTATAAGAGCATAATCAATAAGAAAACAAAAAACCTCTTCAACCGTTGAAGAGGTTTTCATTACTAATTAAACTCGATCACTACCGAAGAAGTTCTTAAATGATTGAATAGCTGTATCCCTATTTAAGGATGCAATTGATGTAGTTAATGGAATTCCTTTTGGACATGATTGTACACAGTTTTGGGAATTCCCACAATTCGCCAGACCACCTTCACCCATAAGTGCATCTAGACGCTCACCTTTGTTCAGGGCTCCTGTTGGATGTGCATTGAACAAGCGAACTTGTGAAAGCGGAGCAGGTCCAATAAAGTTTGATTTACTGTTAACGTTCGGACAAGACTCTAAGCACACACCACATGTCATACATTTTGATAGTTCATAAGCCCATTGACGTTTCGTTTCAGGCATACGTGGACCAGGTCCTAAATCGTACGTTCCATCAATCGGAACCCAAGCCTTTACTTTTTTCAATGAATCAAACATTCTACTTCTATCAACTTGTAAATCACGCACAACTGGGAATGTTCTCATCGGCTGTAATCTAATCGGCTGCTCTAATTTATCAACCAAAGCTGTACATGATTGCTGTGGCTTACCATTTATGACCATTGAGCATGCACCGCATACTTCTTCTAAACAGTTCATATCCCAATTAATTGGTGCTGTTTTATTACCATTTTTATCAACCGGATTTCTGCGAATTTCCATAAGTGCTGAAATGACATTCATGTTCGGTCGATATGGAATTTCAAACTCTTGTTCATAAGGGGAAGAATCAGGCTCATCTTGTCGTGTAATAATAAATTGAACGACCTTCTGCTCACTCATCTTACTTCTCCCCCTTCTTTTTCTTCGTATAATCACGCTTACGTGGTTCAATCAATGATACATCAACATCTTCGTAACTAAATTCTGGAGCTGACTTATGATCAACAAACTTTGCCATCGTTGTTTTTAACCATTCTTCATCATTACGATCAGGGAAGTCAGGCTTATAATGAGCACCGCGACTTTCGTTTCTGTTATATGCACCAATCGTTACTACACGTGATAATTGTAGCATGTTTTGAAGTTGACGAGTAAATGATGCACCTTGGTTACTCCATTTGGCTGTATCATTAATATTAATATTATCAAAACGTTCGATAAGTTCTTGTATTTTTTCATCTGTTTTTAGTAGCTTATCATTGTGTCTAACAACCGTTACATTATCGGTCATCCATTCCCCAAGTTCTTTATGAAGAATATAAGCATTTTCATTACCATCAAGATTTAAAATATTATTCCATTTTTCAGTTTCTTGCTTCTCAAAGCTTTCAAATAAAGAAGAGGATATATCTTCAGCACTCTTCTCAAGACCATTAATATATTCAACAGCTTTTGGCCCAGCGACCATACCTCCATAAATTGCTGACAGTAATGAATTTGCACCAAGGCGGTTAGCCCCATGTTGAGAATAATCACATTCTCCTGCAGCAAATAGGCCAGGTACATTTGTCATTTGATTATAATCTACCCATAAACCACCCATTGAGTAATGAACAGCAGGGAAGATCTTCATCGGTAATTTACGTGGATCATCACCCATAAATTTTTCGTAAATTTCAATGATACCACCAAGCTTAACATCAAGCTCTTTAGGATCTTTATGTGATAGGTCTAAATAGACCATGTTTTCTCCATTTATTCCTAGTTTTAAATCAACACACACATGGAATATTTCACGTGTTGCAATATCTCGTGGAACAAGATTTCCGTATGCAGGATATTTTTCCTCAAGGAAATACCACGGCTTTCCATCCTTATACGTCCATACACGTCCACCTTCGCCACGTGCTGATTCACTCATCAGTCTCAGCTTATCGTCACCAGGGATAGCTGTTGGATGAATTTGAATAAACTCACCATTCGCGTAGCTCACACCTTGTTGATAAACAATCGATGCTGCTGATCCAGTATTAATGACTGAGTTAGTTGACTTCCCAAAAATGATTCCAGGTCCACCAGTCGCTAAAATAACTGCATCGGCTTTAAATGATTTAATGTCCATTGTTTTTAAATCTTGACCGACGATACCACGGCAAGTCCCATCGTCATCAATGACAGACCCTAAAAATTCCCATCCTTCATATTTCGTTACAAGTCCACTCACTTCGTGGCGACGAACTTGCTCATCTAATGCATATAGCAGCTGCTGTCCAGTCGTTGCACCAGCAAATGCTGTTCTATGATGCTGCGTTCCACCAAATCTACGGAAGTCTAATAATCCTTCTGGTGTACGGTTAAACATAACGCCCATACGATCTAATAAATGTATAATACCAGGTGCAGCATCACACATTGCTTTTACCGGTGGCTGATTTGCTAGAAAGTCCCCACCATAAACTGTATCATCGAAATGCTCCCATGGTGAATCTCCTTCACCTTTTGTATTTACGGCACCGTTAATACCACCTTGTGCACATACAGAGTGAGAACGTTTAACTGGTACTAATGAAAATAGATCAACCGCTACTCCTGCTTCTGCAGCTTTAATTGTTGCCATTAAGCCAGCTAGCCCACCGCCGACTACAATGATTTTTCCGTTACTCAAAGTAACTCACCCCTTTAATTGCTTACTTAGATTCAAGTGAATGCTAAAATCGTACGAATACCTACATATGAAAGTGCTACAAACACACCGATCGTTACATAAGTAGAGATTTGTTGTGAACGGGGAGTTACGGTAATTCCCCAACTAACTAGGAATGACCATAATCCATTTGCAAAATGAAAAATAGTTGAAATAACACCAACGATATAAAAACCAAGCATGATAGGGCTTTCTAAAATATTCGCCATCATATCATAATTAACTTCTGCACCGAAAGCTGCTTGAACTCGGGTTTGATAAACATGCCAAGTAATGAATATTAACGTAATAACCCCTGATATACGTTGTAATAGGAACATCCAGTTTCTGAAAAAACTATAATTGCTTACATTATTTTTAGCTGTGAAAGCAATATACAGCCCGTATATCGCATGAAATAAAATAGGAAGAAAAATGACAAAAGCCTCTAAAACATAGCGATATGGCAGACCTTCCATAAAGTGAGCCGCTTTATTAAACGCCTCCGGACCTCTTGTCGCAAAGTAATTCACAGTTAAATGCTGAATTAAAAATATCCCTACTGGAATGACTCCTAATAGTGAATGTAATCTGCGATAAAAGAATTCACGATTATTTTCCACAGTTATACCCCCCTTGAGTTGAATCATTTTTTTGAAAACTTAAAACAAAAGTAAAATAAAATAAAATCCCATCCCCATTACTTATGATGAGGAAAAAATAAAAAATGAATAGATTGCATTTTTTATCAATATAATGTAACAAATTTATTGTACTCTCAACATTATCAAGCGTCAAGAAAACGTGTTCATAAAATATTCATGAATTTTCTTTTTTTTCGTCATAATCAATCAAATTTCACCGTAATTTTCCATTATACGGTGAACCACTCTTCATAAAAGACGAACAATCTGTATCCTTAAAAGTTTTCATTAAAAGTAAACAAAAAACTTATGCCTTAATGCTGCTATTGTTATATAATAATTTGGTGAAGAGGGGGTCAAAATGAAAGACTTAATCTATACCGAAGAACATACAGAAGAAAATAATACATCCGTACCTGCTTTTGGGTTAGAAATCTATAGAGAACATGTGCTTCCGAATATTTTTCGAAAAGAATTATCATTTATTATGTATTTATCAGGAAAAGATCTAGCAAGAAAATTTCCATGTAATAATATTGATGAAATCATTTCATTTTTTCATGAGGCTGGATGGGGGAACTTATCCACTGTAAAAGAAACGAAAAACGAGCTACACCTCGAATTAAATGGACATCTTGTTGAAAAGCGCTTATCATCTGACAATATAACCTTTCAACTGGAAGCTGGTTTTTTAGCGGAACAAATTCAAGGACAAAAACAAATGATTACAGAAGCTTATGAGCAGCAAAAGCCTCGATCGAAAAAGGTGATTTTCACTGTAAAATGGGATAGGCTTGATACCATTTCTTCATAAACAGCCAGCTCTTCATTAATCATTATATTTAATGTAGAGTCGCTCTTTTCGTAAACTATGATACTTTTTTCCTAAACTAGAAGATAAAGATGTTGTTGTACGCAACAATCATCGTTTTATAGAAGAAAAGATACTATGAAATAGGTACGAAAAACAACAATCTATGCGAAAGCCGTCATTAAAAAAGACAAATCTGTTTGTTATTTCTTAGTACGATAAATTTGCTATTTTAACGATAGAGACCCTGACGAATATACATCAGGGTCTCTTCTCAGTTTTGGCTCCTTATGGTTTATGATTGTCATCGATATCATAAACATAAATGATATGAATCATTGAGCGTAACAGTAGTTAATTCCTAAATGATAACCTTTTATTATTCTTCGTCGTTCATCTTGTTATAAATTTCTTTAGCTACATTAATTGGAATCTGTGCTTTTTGAAGATCTTCAACGGTTGCTTCTTTTAACTTTTTAATTGAGCCAAAATGCTTAAGAAGTGCTTTTTTCCGTTTTTCACCAACACCTGGGATATCATCAAGTATAGATTTAAATACAGATTTACTTCTTATTTGACGATGGAAAGTTATTGCAAAGCGATGCACTTCATCTTGTATACGTTGAATCAAATAAAACTCTTGGCTATTTCTTTCAAGCGGTACTGTTTGGACAGGATCACCAACAATTAGTTCAGATGTGCGGTGTTTATCATCTTTAACCATTCCTGCAACCGGAACTTCGATTCCAAGCTCATTTTCTAAAACATCTTGAACTGCGGCTAAATGCCCTTTGCCACCGTCAACTAAAATTAAATCTGGAAATGGCATATTCTCCTTTAATACACGAGTGTATCTCCTTCTTACTACCTCGCGCATAGAATCATAATCATCTGGCCCAATGACTGATTTTATTTTGTACTTTCGATACTCTTTCTTTTCTGGCTTCCCATCAATAAAAACAACCATTGCAGATACAGGATCCGTCCCTTGAATATTTGAATTATCAAAGGCCTCTATACGGTGAGGAGTTTCAATCCTCAATTGTGTACCTAAGTTTTCTACAGCCTTTATTGTTCTTTCTTCATCACGTTCGATAAGTGAAAACTTCTCTTGTAAAGCAAGCTTCGCATTTTTCTTTGCTAAATCAAGCAGTTCTTTCTTTTGTCCACGTTTTGGTTGTAAAACCTGTACTTGTAATAACTGTTCAACTAACTGTTTATCAATATCATTTGGAAGCAATATTTGCTTTGGGATAAAATGCTCTGTTTTCGAATAAAACTGCCCTAAATATGTTAAAAAGTCTTCAGTCGGCTCATTGTAAAAAGGAAATATCGACACGTCTCGCTCAATCATCTTTCCTTGACGAATAAAAAATACTTGTACACACATCCATCCTTTATCAAAAGAGTAGCCAAAGACATCACGGTCAACTAAATCCTTCATTGTTATTTTTTGTTTTTCCATCGTTGTTTCAATATGTGTAATTTGATCACGGTATTCTTTAGCCCGCTCAAAATCTAGCTCTTCCGATGCCTTTAGCATTTTTGAAGTTAGCTCTTTTTTTGTTTGTTTATACCCACCATTTAAAAATCGAACGATTTGTTCGACCATTTCTTTGTTTTGCTCTTCAGTCACTTCATTCACACAAGGAGCTAGGCATTGTCCCATATGATAATATAGGCAAACTCGGTCTGGGAGCGTTGAGCATTTGCGCAGAGGGTACATACGATCCAATAGTTTTTTCGTTTCGTTCGCAGCTTGAACATTTGGGTATGGACCAAAATATTTGCCTTTATCTTTTTTGACCTTCCTCGTAATAAGTAGACGTGGGTGAGTATCTGCCGTGACTTTAATGTAAGGATACGTTTTATCATCCTTTAACATAATATTATATTTTGGATCAAACTTTTTAATTAAATTAATTTCAAGAATTAAAGCTTCTATATTTGAAGATGTCACGATATATTCAAAATCAACAATTTCATTTACTAGCCGTAACGTCTTTCCATCATGAGAGCCTGTAAAGTAAGACCTGACACGATTCCTAAGAACTTTCGCCTTCCCTACATAGATGACTGTCCCATTCTTATCCTTCATTAAATAACATCCTGGATGTTCTGGTACAATTGAAATTTTTTCTTTTAAATGATCTGACATGACAATCGCTCCAACCTTTAATCTTTCCACTTATATAAAGTGATTTCTCCATATGAAGGGTCCGACATGATACTCGAAGAGAATGAAGTCACTTTCTCAATAAATCCTGAAACATTAACCCCTTGTGATTCAAATCCTTTGAGTACATGATCAGTAACATAAATTGTTGCATTCTTATAATATAATTTATCTTGTAGAAACCTTTCATAAGTAAATATTCTTTTGTGAGGAAAGGATACGTTATTATACTTTAGCACCCTCGTTTCCTCCCAAGTATATAATACAACAAATTCGTTCTGTGCATCTAAATAATTGCCTAATTGATGTGTAGCTGGTTGCTCTGTTGCTTGTTCGTAAATTAATTTATATCCTACAATCCCTTGACTAAGGACAATAACTGTTAACATCACAACAAGGAATATGTGAAAGGATCTCTTTAAAATCAAAATGAGTAATTGAAAAAGAACCATACCAACTAGAGGCGTTATATGTCTAGGCTTATCAATGTTTTGCGCAAACAATGCCCAGATGAAATACGTTGCCCCGATGATTAATAACCAATAATCCGAGCGTGTGTAAAGTTTTTGTGTAAGTAATTTATAGCAACAAAAAATGAATAGTACGCTATATACTAACAATAATAATAATGATTTAGCAGCTACTCCATTCCAGACTATGTTTATTCCGATTAATGTTAATAATCGATAAAAAACAGACTCGCTAGCAGTAACTTGTGTTCCACCCCAGTCATTGAAGTGACCGGATGTAAAAGATAGAGCTAATTTAATAAAGCCACTAACACTTCCTTCAGTCATTATTAACCCTATAACCCAACATAATTGAAAAATGATTGCAAATACAACTAGACGACTAAGTCTCCCAAAAGATTCAAACCTTTTCCAATCATATATCCAAAGAAGTATAATACCAATCCCAAAGGGTAAATAAGATAGACGAATGCCTAATACGATACTAAAAAAAAGCAGAGGCAATAACTGCAAAACAAATCGATCTGAATTTTTTGCTTGAAATAAACTCCATATATACCACCAAAGAAATGCAATCGCTGAACCTTCTGACATAGGTTGAGTAACAATTAAGCCTACGTAACTTGCCGTTTGTATGACAGCTACGACCAAAAGGCTTTGTTGTCTATTAATATATTGTCTAGCCATCAAATAAATGGGTATAACGGAAGTGATCATCGCTAAAACATTAAAAACCGCTAGTGCCTTGGCTCCATTATCAATGACCGTATTTATTAACATACCACCTAATATAAAATAAGGATAACCAGGGAAATGTGGTTGCATTGATAATAAATCATAACGTGTAAGTGCCAAAGCAAAATCTACCTGATCCCATGTTGCAGCAAAAGGACTACTATATATTAATTGCAAATAATAATAATAAGTTAAACAAATGATACAAACAGTAACACAAAGTGAAAGTATATGCTTTTTATTATTTTCTAGGAAATGATTCATTAGGTTTTAAGGTTATTGAAAATCAACAAAACGCTGATAACACCCCAGGCTAACCTCCTTAATTCTTCCAAATAGAGAAGCATAAAAGCGACTTTTCTGCTCATCTTGCAGTTTCAAAAACATTATTCAACCTCGACACTACATAGGTTTATGAATTTATTTGTTCCTTATACATCAATATAAGAATACTTTAATATGCTGAAAAAAGTACAAGACTACTGTCTCGTACTTTTAAAAAGTATATTTTTTAAAGCTTTGTTTGGGGTTCAAGCACCTTAACATTGTTTGTTTGTTCTTGTTTGCTGTTCTTCTGCTGTTCTTGGCCATAATGGGATTTAATTAGTAAATAGATGACTACGAAGTACCCTATATATGCCAACATTTCTTCAATTGACGGCATAGAAGAATAACCGAAAAGTGCTTTTAAGAATATGCCAATATCACCAGATAAGAGAGGTGCTACTCCGTTATCTCGCACATAGTGCGCGTAATCGATTGGATGTTCTGGTAAAAACCAAGTAATGTCATAGACATGTGGCATTACACTACCGATAATTTCTAAATCTTGGAGCATTCCAATTCCTTGAACTAATAAACCAGCTGCTATTAAGATAATAAATGCACCAGTAACTTTAAAGAATGTCTTTAATGGAATACGCATTGTCCCTTTAAAGAAGAAGTAACAAATGACTACAGCAATGAGCATACCCGTTATTGCTCCCCAACCTTCAAGTGCTGCACCAATATTCCCCCCGGTAATAGCTGCAAAGAAAAATACTGTTTCGACACCCTCTCGCAAAACGACTAGAAATGAATGAATAACCATACCAATTATATTACCTGTTGAAATAAATCGGTTCATTTTGCCTTCTACATTACCCTTAATATCTTTACTATGTGCTGCCATCCAAAACACCATTTGGGTAAGTAGCAACGTAGAAACTAAAATAATTCCAATCTTTAAGTACATCTCGTTTCCCATAGCTGCAAAACCGGTAAAAACAACTTGGAACAACATCGCTATCCCGACACTTGCTAATACTGCTAATCCTGCTCCTAACCACACATATTTAGTATATTTTGAATGGTCCATTCTTTTTAAGTAGGTCGTAATGATCCCAACAATGAGCAGGGCTTCAAGAACCTCTCGAAACGTAATTAATAATGCTTGAATTTGCATAGCTTTTCTCCTTCCCCACTAGGAGTATCTCATAAGACGAATTTCAAAACACTTAAATGATGCTCATATATTACTTACTTTTTTTCTTCATAGAATATATAACGATAGCTATTATCACACCAATGATTAAAAGAATTGGAATCCAGTTTGTAAAGTTAGATAAATCTGTCCATTCTTTTTTTCCAGTATCCGTCAAAGTAGACTCAACATCTTCTTCGTTAAAATGTCCAACTTCAATATTTAACACATTAAGCTGCTCTTGAATTGTCGAAAGAATGATTTCTTTACTTTCTATAAAACTATTAATATCTGCTTCTTTCTCACCTACACCAAATAATCCAGGATTTCCAAGGGCAGATAATGCAAGATCAAACTCATTTCTTAACGATTGATCCAATTCTTGATCTTTACTCTCGATAAGTGGTGATAATGCTTCATATGTAGCAAATCCTTTTGCTAATAAACGCTTAGATGTATCAAAATCTTCAAAGTTTAGTTCAATACTTTCAAGTCGACGTGCTATATTCAAAACGAGGATTTTTTCTAAGTCCTTAATGACTGCATCTTTATTTTCATCCTCTATATGTTTTGTAATAGTTTCTGTTGGCTCTGAGCCCATATGGAGGTCAACATCTTCTTTGACTGTCTCGTAAATGGCTTTAACCTCAGAAAAATTAGGTGGTTCTTCATTTAATTTTATAAGCATATCCTTATATGCTTCAGCAATCGGCTCCTTATTTGGATCACCGTATGAATATGCAAAAACTTGAGTCGATAATAGCGAATTGAAAATGAATATCAATGTCACCCAAAAAAATAATACCTTTTTCATATAATATTTCCTCCCACACATTAATGATAATGATTATCATCATTAATGTCAATACTATATATTAAGAAAAGCATAAGTGTCATTACTAATGTTTCTTGCTCTGTTCAATGTTATTTAAACGTAAAGTTCTTGCTTGAAGCCTGTCAGGAAAAACTTCATTAAAATGTGACGAAGCTTTAGCACATATTAAGTGATTTCAAATCAGACCGATACGGTTTGAGAGGCTTGAAGGTGTTGCAATAGGCACAAACACCTCCTACATCTTTAAAAAAGCATTTTAGCTATTCATACGTCATTCTGTAGATCTCTTAACAAGTTAGAATTATAGCTTTTCGTACTAGTGACATGTATCTTCTATCCATTGATGATACAAAACCATATTTTACTGACATAATTTTGTGAAATTAGCTACTCTTTTTCGCTGCTTCTAATGGTAATATGTGATAATTGTAATCTATTTCTACTTGTTCGACTGGCCTTGTTATTTCTTTTATTATTGCAGGTAGGACACTTGTCATATAAGAATTAAATTTAATAAAAGATTTGCCTTTTGTCCTCACATGATACTTAATGGGAACTTCCTTCACACGAAATCCTTTTCTTACTAAATTTAGCGTGATAACTTGGGCATAATTGTAATCATGAATAATCTCAGCATTTTTCATCGCCTGTAGTGAGAATGCCCGCATACCCGATTGTCCATCATGTATCCATTTTCTTAGTAGGATGGATTGCATAAATGTAAAGCAATAATTTCCTAACCTGCGATGAAGCTTCATTCCTTGAATTGTCCCAAGAAAGCGTGAACCCATTACATAATCATATTCACCTGATAAGATTGGCTGTAAAAGATCAGGGATTTGTGTTGCTGGATATTCATTATCAGCATCTATCATTACACTGATGTGTCCACCTAACCTAACACTTTCCTCTAACCCCTTTCTAACAGCTGCTCCTAAACCTTGGTTTGACGAAAATTGATAAAAATAATCCGCGCCTGCCTCTCGTGCTACTTTCACCGTTTGATCTGTGGAGCCATCATCAATAACGAGTACTTTTACTTCTAACCTGTCATGAAAGTATCTAGGGATTGCTTTAATAACCTCAGCGATTGATTTTTCTTCATTGTGGGCTGGTAAAAATACGATTACAGTTTGCTTCATCATCATTTGTGAACGCCCTTTCTTATCGCATCTACTAAAACTGGTCCACGGCTATGACTAGGGTAGGGAGCACCTAATAAGTATGCGATTGTAGGCGCAACTGAAACGAGACTTTGCTTGTCGTCAATTCGCTTACCTTTTTCGATATTTGCTCCATACATAAAAAATGGAACATAGCGTTCTCCCTCATCTAAATGTCCATGACCACCTATCCCATCAGCTTGTCCATGGTCAGCACAAACGATAATTGTTGTGTTTGTCATCTTTCCTTGTTCTTCTAGCCAATCAACATATTCCTTTAGCAAAGTATCTGCTTCTTCAATTTTTTGAATATATTCATCATATAGAACACCACGGCTATGACCTGTTTGGTCTGTACTAATTAACTGGGCGACTAGTAAATCCGGATCTTGTTCGCTCATAATTAGCTTTGCTCTATCAATGATGTTTCTGTCTGCAACATCATTATGCATAACTGCTGTAACGGTTTCCACATCATCACCCATTGAGTCAACTAAATGTGCGATGCCTAGCAGCCTTCCTTTTTTACCTACTTTTCGCAATGAGTCAAAGATACTCTCAACTTTAATTCCTAATTTCCACACCATATTTGATTTAATACCGTGTTCAAAAGGATATGTTCCAGTAAACATTGAAGTAAAGCATACAACTGTTCTAGCTGGATATAACGTTTCCATTTGAGAATAGTCTGTACCATTTTTTCTTAAATAATCTAAGAAGGGTGTATTCGCCTCTTCAAATCGCTCTTTTCTCATACCATCAACGACCAAGACAACTACTTTATCACTCATCGCTTCCTTTTGTTCTGGAGCGTTATTTGTTTTTTCACTTATTATTTTTGGCTTCCAATCAAACAAATTTCGATGTAATATCCATGCAAATAATAATAAAAAGACATAAAATGCTAATAAAGGTGAGTATGATAATTCAAAATCCATGTGCATTTGTTCAAATGTTAAATTCCACAATGACAGAAGTAATAAGAACTTTGGTAATTGCTCTTGTGCATTACCACTCGTTGAATCACTATTTTTTAGTACGAGCTTCCAAAAACGCGTAAAGTTCCACCACGTTGTTCCAATGCGCAAATGATAATACAATGTACCCCAAAAAAAGACAGTAAAAAAGAAATATAACCCTAAAGCAAATAGTAGTAATGGGACATTAACACTGTTCCAAATAATTAAATAAATAACAAATGGTATCCATAAATAATTACGTAAAAACAATGGAAAATCATAAATGAAATATAGAATAAACACAGGGAGTATTAAAATAAAGCTTAATAGAAATGCTGAAAACGATTGTCCCTCAAAAAGAGTCGTAAGATTAAATAGAAGCATCGTACCTATTACAAAAATAGGTGTGAATGGCTTCCCTTCATTCAAAAGATTCCAGCACCGAGCTGCAAACTTCTCAAATTTTGACGCCTTTTTCATGAAGAATAGCCTCCTTTTCTTTTTATCCAAGTGCTGATAGAACTAACAGAAACTGGTGTGAAAATAGTTGTTATTATACCTACAATAAACGAAAAAATAAATTTAAAACCATGACTAATAATTGCAATCTCGTATGCCTCTTTCATTGTGATGTTTTTTATACTAGTAATGGCAAATGTCATAACCGTTTCATAGGTGGCAAGTCCGCCAGGAGTTACCTGAAACACTTGGCCACCGACAGTTAAACTATTTACCCATACTGAATGCAAAAAAGCGAGATTACCTTGATAAAGGAGAGCGACACCGTATACGACAATTCCTTCACATATCCAGCTTAATAAAACTGTCGAAATGATTAAAAACCCCTTCCAACCTTTTAACGCATTTTTCAACAAAGCAAAATGCCTTCTCACAAGATTGGCAAACTTTCTTATAAAAAAAATGGCCATAATAGTAACCATGAAAAAAACAGCACCATAGAAAAAAATAGATTGCTGCAATGGGAAGCTTTTTAATATAATTATAAATCCAAACCCTGATATTGACATTAAGATGGCCATATCGATGATGCGTAATACAACGACTGAATGTAATACCTCATCTAGTCGGATTAGCTTCTCCTTCTTTGCCATCACTCCTACTCTAACAACGTCTCCAACTTTGAAAGGTACTACATGATTAACAAAAAGGCTTAAGAAGATGCCTTGCATACAAGTGATTAACGTAACCTTACCATTTACATACCATTTCCAGGCTAACGACCGCAAGATAAATGACAATCCATAAACTACAAACATGACAGCCAATAATAGTGGTGTATTTATAAGTTTTTTTATTGATAATAGCAAGTCAGAACTATTAAACAGCGTGGATGATAAGATTATAAAGATAACTACAGAACAAATCCCAATTGCTTTTACCAACAGTGAAAGATTACTTCTTTTCATACTCTCTTCCCATTCATCTTTACTCTGTACCTTAAGATATTACCATAAATAATACTTAAAATATATTTTTTACAAAGGCTGTTTGGATACACTATAGTCCATGACATTTATCCAATGACCTACCTTACCTAACAAGTTTAAATTGCATTGAAGTTTACGAAAGGCTGCTTACGCATTGATTGTTGCTCTTCCTTCTGAGATATAATCACGTAAACATCTAGTGTTTGTGGCAACTTTTTGATAATATTTAACTCTCTTAAATCTCATCTTACAACAAAGTTTACGAACAGTGCCCTACGAAAAGTTCCTTTTCGCAATGTTATTTTTTCTCAAACAAAGAGCCGCAAAGAGCGGCTTCTATGTTATTCATTGATTAATTTGTCAAGTGTAGCAACGATTGATTCACTAATAGGCGCTGCTTCATCACCCTTATTCTCGCTAACTGCATCATACCATTTTTCTGCTTGTTCTAGGAGTGCTATTCTGTCATCTCCAAGCTCTAGCTCGATAGCTTTAACAAACATATTTCCTTCTAATGCTTCGATTGTCGCTTCATTCACGTTACCTTCTTCTAAAGCAGTTACTACTTTCCCGTGGTATACCTTTGATTTCCCTACAAATGCTTTTGTAAATAAGTCATGTACTTGCTCTGCTTTGATGTCAACAGGATTTGTCATATTCAGAGAGAATAATTCATCTAGCTGTTGAGCAGCAGCTTCATCACCACCTGATAAAGATCCTTTAATTGCTTGGAAGAAGCCCCATGCTTCAGCTTGCATGATCGTTAGGTTTAATTCATCAGCATTACCTTCTGCTACTGCTGCTTCAATTTTTTCTGCGTAAGATTGAGCTGCTAAATAGTAGCTACGGTAAATTGATTTATCAGTTAATTGAACAAGTACTGAAAAATCTTCAATATTTCCTTCATTTAATGCTATCTCTTGAGCCGCAAGCCCTGCTTGAATGCTCTGTTCCATACTAAAAGTATCAGTTAATTCATAGTAACTATCACGTTTCACAGCTGTTGGTATAATCACTTCTTCTGCTAAAAGCTTTAATTCTGCAAAAGCTAATTCAGCATCTGCTTGCTTTTCCTCTTCTAAAAATGCAATCACATCTTTATGTAAACTCTTTTGCTTATGATAGAAGTAGGATTGTGTTAACTTATCAATTATTTGTTTGGCAATATTTGCATCTAGCTCACCTGCTGCTGCTGCATCCTTTGCCGTTACAATCGCTTGATCGAAATCACCATTTGTTTCAGTGACCGCATCTTGAAGGTCTGCCTCGTATAAGCTACCTACCTTATCCCAATCTACTGGATTTCCTTCTTTTGCATTACCTAGCTCTTCAATCATTAATTTATATGCTTCAATTTGCTTTGATGTAATCGAATCTTCTACAGATACCTCAGTAGTTTCATCAGAAGTTTGTTGTTCCTCAACTTGTTCAACAGATGCTTCTTCTTTTTTATCAGTATATGTTTCCTCTGTATCAGAACTACATCCTGCTAGCACACCGCCAGCAAATACTATACTTGAAAATAAAGTAATAACTTTTTTCTTATTCACTAAAAACCTCTCCCTGAATGTGTTGTGTTTGTTTATTGATAATGATTTTCATTACAGGTTGAATTATACAGAGAATGATTTTCAATGTCAATGGTATTTCATAAAAAAGGTTGATTGCTAGTTCATAGATTACTAGTCAATTCAACCAAAAGTTGTAACAATTCTCATCCTTCTTTACGATGCTGAAGTCAAGTTTGTTATGTAAGCTTAAATTATTCAAGGTTGCTTCCGCATTGATTGTTGCTTTTCGCCCTTACATATAAACGAATATATACATCTAGCATTAGTGGCGTCTTTCCTATTCTCATAATAGCAACTAATTTAAGAAAAAAAAGCATTATTCAAAGGGGGAATATAAATGAAGGTTTTAGATTTAGTGAATACACCTGTTTCAGCTTCAAAATTAGAAGTCATCTTTAAAAGTGCTTCCAAAAATACGGCACTATTCGAATGTGTGCTACTACCTCAAGAGGAGATCAAACCACATATACACTCCTTTGGTGAAGACTGCGCAGTCGTTCTTTCAGGAGAATTGACTTATTACGTATCTAACAATCAATCGATAACTGCTACAGAAGGAGATCTTGTTTTAGGATGGAAAAATGTTATTCATGGCTACAAAAATAATACAAAAAACCCACTTCATCTGCTTATTTTTGCATCGCCACGAGAGTTTTTTATTTCATCAACAGCAATCGAGTATAAATATGTAGCGGATGATGATCCAATGGTTATTCATCTACCAATAGAACAGCGTATCATTCTTTCAAACCAACAAAGAGTAGTAGAATCACAATATTCTTCTTTCTCCACTCTTCAAATAGAAGGAGTACACCAAGGGGAGTATAACAAGGAGATGCAAGCATTTGTAGACTATAAAAATAAAAGAGTTTATATATATGAAGATGAGCCTGTTGATTTACAAGTAAACCAAACCACATATTTCATTAAATATGAATACTCTTACAAATAACGATTACCTCTATTACGATAAACCGAAGCAGCCAAGTTAGAGACTTCTGTGTGATAATCATCATTTGTTAGTAAAAATGAAAAGAACCTTAGTAAATAATAATAAAAAAGGAGATAAGACACTTTTACATTTTGTCATTATCTCCCTGCTAATTTACCATGTTATTTATCGCTTAAACGTGCTTTGACAATAAATCAGCTAATGCTTCTTTAGGTTGGAAACCAACCACTTTATCAACTACTTCACCATTTTTGAAAACTAATAATGTTGGGATGCTCATCACACCAAATTTTGCTGCAGTTTCTTGGTTATCATCAACGTCAAGCTTAACAATTTTAACTTTATCTCCCATTTCTTGATCTAACTCTTCAAGTACTGGAGCAATCATCTTACAAGGTCCGCACCATGGTGCCCAAAAGTCTGCTAGTACTACTCCATCACTAGTTTCAGCTGTAAAATTTTGATCAGTAACATGTGAAATTGCCATGTTTATCTTCCTCCTAATTATCTACTTCTTTTGATACATCAAAGTATATCACTGTATGGTTTTGGATGCTAATTTTTTGCTTCAGTTGTAATTTTACCTTCAAGATAATATTTTACTTCAGTAAATTTCGAATTAACTAATCTTGTTCTTTAAGGGGATTTTCTGTCGTCTAGCATTGTAAAAAGGACTTCACCCTTGTTACTTATTTAGTAAGCACAGGGAAAGTCCTTTTAGCACATGTAAAAAGGTTATTTCTATTGACTACACCATTTTGTGTTTAAATTTATGAAAGAACTTTTAATTTCTTAAATTCATCTGTTAGTAACGGCACAACATCAAACAAATCACCGACAATTCCATAGTCTGCTACATTAAAGATATTTGCCTCTGCATCCTTATTAATTGCAACGATAACTTTCGAATTAGACATACCTGCTAAATGTTGAATAGCGCCTGAAATGCCACATGCTATATATAGATCAGGTGTGACAACTTTTCCAGTCTGACCAATTTGTAACGAGTAGTCACAGTATTCCGCATCACAAGCCCCACGTGAAGCACCAACTGCCCCGCCAAGTACATCTGCTAACTCTTTTAATGGCTCAAACCCTTCTTCACTTTTTACACCTCTACCACCAGCTATAACTACTTTAGCTTCTGACAGATCTACTCCCTCGGAAGCCTTTCTAACGACTTCTTTAATAATTGTTCTGAGGTCCTTAATATCTACTGTTAATGAAGAAACTTCACCTGTTTTAGCTTCATCCTTTTCTAGTGGAGCAATGTTATTTGGACGTACTGTAACAAAGATTTTGTCACCCGTTACAATCTTCTTTTCAAATGCTTTACCAGAATAGATAGGGCGAGTAAATACAATATTCCCTCCTACACTTTCCACAGCAGTTGCATCAGATATTAATCCACTGTCAAGTTTACTCGCAATTTTTGGTGCTAAATCTTTACCTAGAGCGGTATGCCCAATCACGATTCCGTCCGGTTGCTCAGCATCAATTGCAGCAAGAAGTGCCTGAGAAAAACCATCTGTAGTATATGCATTTAATTTTTCATTTTCTACTATAACAACACGGTCTGAACCGAAATAGATCATTTCATTAGCTACACTTGATACAGCATCTCCTATTAGTACTGCAACTACTTCGCCGCCTTCTGCAACTGTTTTTGCAGCTGCAACCGCTTCAAACGACACATTACGTAATGTGTTATCACGAACTTCACCTAGTACTAAAACTTTTCTAGCCATTTTTATTCCTCCCGAATACACTATTTTTAAGATTAGCACAAGCGGTTTGATCTCCTCCGACAAGTGCCTTCATGTAGAAATGACTAAGTGACCACTTGATAATGCATACTGGAGCATGGCACATGGAACCCCTACTCCACCCAAAGTCAGCCCTTGCCATCATGAATAACTTCCATGCAATCCTCATTTACCTAGGCTGTTTTCGCATAGATTGTTGTTTTTCGTATTAATTGTTAAACACGAATACAACTGGATTTCGTGGCATCTTTTCTTCTATAAAAAGATGATTATTGAGTAAAACGACACCTTTAACTTCTCGTTTAGGAACTATAGTAATAAAGTTTAAGAAAATAGCCTTTACCTAAGAATAAATTTATAAAACCTTCGCTTCAGAATGTAGTAACGATACGAGTTCTTTTACTTGATCAGGAATGTCGCCTGCTAATATTTTTCCTGCTTCTTTTTTAGGCGGTAAATATATTTCAATTGTCTTCGTTTTTGGAGCTACATCGTCTTCATCTATATCTAAATCATCTAGTTCAAGCTCTTCTAACGGCTTTTTCTTAGCTTTCATAATACCTGGAAGTGATGGATAACGCGGCTCATTTAAACCTTGTTGAGCTGTGATAAGTAATGGTAATGTCGTTTCAATAATCTCTGAATCTCCTTCTACATCACGGACAACTGTAGCTTTACTACCATCAATGTCTAGTTTTGTTATTGTAGTAACATACGGTATCCCAAGTATTTCTGCAACGCGTGGACCAACTTGACCAGAGCCACTATCAATTGCTACATTCCCTGCTAAAATTAAATCAACTTCCTGTTCCTTTAAATACTCTGCAATTATTTTAGCAGTTGAATATTGATCGCTCTCTTCTAAATCTTCTTCTGTGTTAATTAATACAGCCTTATCGCATCCCATCGCTAACGCTGTTCGAAGTTCCTTTTCAGATTCTTCTCCTCCAACAGTTATGACAGTTATTTCTCCACCATGCTCATCTCGAATTTGAATTGCTTCTTCAACAGCATATTCATCGTAAGGGTTAATAATGAATTCAGCCCCATCTTCATTTATTTCACCATTTGAAATAACAATTTTTTCCTCAGTATCAAATGTTCTTTTTAATAATACATAGATGTTCATTCTATTCCCTCCAATTTACTCTTCAAAATATTTTAACATCTCAAACTATTGTTACTTTCCTTTAAAAGTTGGTGCTCTTTTTTCTAGAAATGCACTAATACCTTCGCTAGCATCTTCTGTTGCAAAAACTTTCCCAAAAAGCTCTGCTTCCCGCTTAACTCCACCATAGTATTGATCAGCTTTTGTGTATCTTAATAATTCAATTACAGCTGAAACAGATATTGGACTTTTTGCAGCTATTTTTAAAGCTAGTTTACTAGCTTCTTCTAACATAACTTCTTCTGGAAATGCGTGGTTAGCTAAGCCTAACTTTACAGCTTCCAAACCTGAAATTGGCTCGCTCGTTAACATCAATTCAGCTGCCTTAGCAGTACCTACATAACGTGGTAAACGCTGTGTTCCTGCAAAACCTGGTATTAAACCTAATTGAAGTTCTGGCAAGCCAAGCTTTGCGTTGTCGGTTACAATGCGTATATGACAGCTCATTGCAAGCTCTAAGCCTCCACCAAGCGCAGCTCCATGAATTGCTGCAATAACAGGTTTTGAAAATAACTCAATTCTTTCAAATAATTGTTGACCAGCTTCTGATAAGACTGAAAACTCTTCACTGCTCGATACAGTCGTAAATTCCTTTATATCAGCTCCTGCGGAAAAGAAGCGCCCCTCACCTTGTAATAAAATGACTCTCACATCTTCATTCTTTTCTAAGTCATCTAATCTTTTTGAAAGCTCTTTCAAAACTAAAGATGACACAGCATTCGCTGGAGGATGATCCAGTGAAACTGTTGCGACATAGTTTGCTATATGACATTTTGTATATTCCATACGTTCACCCCTTCTTTCTGAAAGGCTCTTTTCACAACTTTTATTGTTATATTTTAATACTACAACATCAAAGCGAGGTTTTATGCAATTGGTGAAATTTTCATTTCAAGGAAATGATCATAAAACCATAGTGGTACACTTATGTGTGAAGACAAGCCGTTTGCAGTGTCAAAACTGGAAAAGAACGCCAGTTTTGACCATTTGTTTAATTAACTAATCTCAGTTGACCCACATCCGCTAACTACTAAATGGTGCAGAGGATATGCTAATGTCACTAGATCATACTTTTGATCATTCATTACCCACGATGTTACTGTTTCATCAATCGTTCCAAATATCATCTGTCTTGCTAGGCGTATGTCTAAATTTTTGCGAAATTCACCTCTATCGATTCCTGCAAGTATTATATGGTCCAATACTTTTAAATAGCCTTTTAACACATCGTTTATTTTCACACGTAGCTCTTTATTAGATTGACGTAATTCTAACTGAGTAACGATCGCTAAATGATGATCATCTGATAATAATTTGAAGTGTTTTTCAATCAACAGTAATAACTTCTCTTTAGCTGATTCCATTCCTGCAATTTCTTCACTAATTTTTTCTATAAAACTCCCCATTTTCTCTTGAAATAAAGATATCAATATATCTTCTTTGTTTTTAAAATATAAATATATAGTTCCATCTGCAACCCCAGCTTGTTTTGCAATTTTTGAAACTTGAGCTTGATGATAGCCATTCTCTGCAATTACGATTACAGCTGCATCAATGATTTTCTTGTATTTCGGTTTGTTACGCTTCACTATAACTCGTCCCTTCAAAAGGATGTTCAAAAAGAATGGTAAAAATGATGCTTTTGGACGTTACAGCAGTCTATGCCAATATAGCAAGTTACACGCCCTGCTCTTCTAACCTTCTTATCCTCCTTTTGAACACTCACCTCATTAAATGAATGAATCGTCATTCATATTTTAATAATAAAACAGGACTGTTTTTCTTGTCAAGTATATAGTGACTAAATAGACCCTTTCACCGTATGCTCATGTGAAAGGGTACTAAATATTATTGTATATTACACTTACGTAGACTAGCTATCCTTTTTCTTACCCCGTAAAGAAAAGCATATATATGATGCCTATTAATACAAAGATTCCACATAATACAAGTAGAACTTTTGCTAAAGTTTCCATTCTTACTAATCTCTCCTAACCTATCCCTGCTCCAATCACATAGGATAATCCTACTGAAATAATCATTGAAATAAAACCGACAGCCCTATTATCACTCTCAATTTCTTCATCAATTTTAAACATTGGTGTTAAAAACTCGTAAATAAAGTAGCCACTGAGGAGTAATATAAAACCAAAAAGTCCCCACCCCATCATCGTTAATAAAGAATCATGATGACCGATGGAAAATCGAAAAATATTCGCTAAACCGAAAATCTTACCTCCGGTAGCCATGGCAACAGCAATGTTTCCTTTCTTTATTTGTTCCCAATTTTTATACTTTGTTACAATCTCAAAAATCGATAAAAATATAATAATTGAAAGCACAACAACACTGTAATATGCTGCTGTTTGCACAAGTTCATTTTCCCAAAATGAGCTCATTTTCGCTCCCCCTATTTCAATTCTACAATAGAAATTCCTGAACCACCTTCACTCGCCTCACCATAACGAACTTTTTTAACAGCTCTGTGATTTTTTAAAAGGTCCTGAACTCCTTTTCTTAGAGCGCCAGTTCCTTTTCCATGTATGATAGAAACACGTGGGTATCCAGCAAGTATTGCATCGTCAAGATACTTCTCTACACGAAGTATCGCATTTTCAAATCTTTCACCTCGTAAATCTAATTCAAGGCTGACATGGTACTCTTTTCCTTTGATTGCTACAAGAGGCTTCGTTTCTATCGGTTTTGGGCGACTAGCATATTGAAGATCTGATTCTTTCACTTTCATTTTCATAATTCCTAGTTGCACTAGCCACTCTTTCGATGAAGCCTTTTCTAGTAAATGACCTTTTTGATCAAGGCTAATTACTTTCACTTCGTCACCAGGTTGGAGGCTTTGTTCATTCTTTTTGCGAATGATATTATTCTTGCTTTTATTAAGCTTTGGAGCTGCAGCTTCAAGTCGTTTCTTTGCATCAATAAGCTCGTGCTCTTTCACCTGTACATATTGTTCCTTTTGGATTTTACGTAAATCCCCAATAATCGATTCTGCTTCTTGTTTTGCAATATTAACAGTTTCACGAGCTTTTTGTTCTGCTTGTTCGAATATCACATCTTTTTGACTAGCAAGCTCAGTCAGTTGATCTTCAAGCTTCTTATGAAGATCCTTTGCTTCTTTCCTAAGTCGCTCAGCTTCCTCTAGCTTCTCTTCCGCATGCTTTTTACTATCTTCCAAGGAAGCAATCATATTCTCCACAGTATTACTTTCAGTACTAATTTGCTTTTTAGCTCGATATATGACCTGTTCGTCTAAGCCTAAACGTCTTGATATGTCAAAAGCATTACTTCTCCCAGGAACTCCAATAAGCAAACGATATGTAGGACTCAACGTCTCTACATCAAATTCCACACTAGCATTAATTACTCCATCTCTATTATATCCATATGCTTTAAGCTCTGGATAGTGTGTCGTAGCTACCACCCTTGCTCCTTTTTGGTAGACTTCGTCCAATATAGAAATAGCTAATGCCGCACCTTCCTGTGGATCTGTTCCCGCTCCTAACTCATCAAACAGCACAAGGCTTTCACTATTAAATTGCTGTAAAATGTCTACAATATTTACCATATGCGACGAAAAAGTACTTAAACTTTGTTCTATAGATTGTTCATCACCTATATCTGCATAAATCGAGGAGAAAACAGACATTTCAGAACCATCTTCAGCAGGGATTTGCAGCCCAGACTGTGCCATTAACGTACATAAACCAATCGTTTTTAGCGCAACTGTTTTCCCCCCAGTATTTGGTCCAGTTATTAAGATCGTAGAATAATCTTTTCCTAGCTCTATATCGTTAGGTACCACCTCATCAGGATCAATTAATGGATGCTTTGCTTTAACCAATCTAATATAACGATCATTGTTCATCACTGGCTTTGATGCTTTGATACTGCGAGCATATTTTGCCTTTGTAAACATAAAGTCAATTTCAGCTAGTATATCAATATTATGTAGTAACCCATCAGCTTCTTCTGCTACATTTACCGTTAATTCATGCAGTATTTTCTCAATTTCTTGCTTCTCTTTTATTTTTGCCTCATGTAAAAGGTTATTTAGTTCAACGACAACTTGCGGCTCAATAAACAATGTTGCACCAGATGAAGATTGATCATGAACGATACCACCGTAAGAACTCCGATATTCTTGTTTTACTGGGATAACAAAGCGATCATTTCTAATTGTAATAATAACATCTGATAGCTTTTTTTGAGCTGAGCTCGACCTAATAATACTTTCTAATTTTTCACGAATGCGGGCTTCACTCGTTCTTAACTGCTGTCTTATTGTTCGCAGCTTAGAACTAGCATGATCATAAATCTCTCCATAATCATTTATACATTGCTTAATTGAGTCTTCCAATTCTCTAAATGGAATTAGTTCAGAACTTAACTCGTGAAAATATGGGATGTCATGATCATCTTCAATCATATCACTCGTAAATTTTTGAATTTGCCTTCCCGCATATATTGTATTTGCAATATCCAATAGTTCTTCAGGATGTAACGTACTGTTGATCTTTGCTCTTTTCACGTTTGATCGAATATCAAAAATACCCCCTAAAGGAACATTCCCTTTTAATCGAAGTATTTTGACAGCCTCATCTGTTTGCTCTTGTAATTTAACTACTTCTTCAAATTTTGTAGCTGGCATTAACGTATCTACCTTTGCTTTCCCTAATGAAGAAGCAACATGAGTAACCAATAAATCTTTTATTTTGTTAAATTCTAATGTTTTTAAAACTCGTTCTAGCATGATGTTTTCCTCCTTATGCTTGGAGAGGTCAAATATATGTTAGTATTATTTCTCATGTCGATGTAAAAAAGCCCGAACACTTTCTACGTCCCATGTATTAATCACATTTGCGCTTTTTACCCAACCCTTCATTGCAGTTGATACACCGATCGACATATCCTCAAGCATTTCAATATTATGAGCATCCGTATTTATGACAATCTTCAATCCTGCCTGTTGCGCTTTTCGAAGGTGATCTGATGAAAGGTCTAAACGGTTTGGGTTTGCATTCAACTCTAACGCGGTATTAGTCTCCTTTGCGAGTTCAATTAGCATATCAACATCTACATCATACCCAATGCGCCTCCCAATCAACCTGCCTGTAGGGTGAGCAATTATATCAACATGATGATTACGTAATGCTGTTGTTAACCTCTCCATGATGACCTCTTTTGGTTGAGAGAAACTAGAGTGAATGGATGCAATAACAATATCCATATCCTTCATGACTGAATCATCATAATCTAATGTACCATCTGGTAATATGTCCATTTCTACACCAGCGAATATGACAAAATCATCATATTTTTTATTTAACCTTCTAATTTCCTCTCTTTGAGCCTTTAAGCGTTCAACTGTTAAGCCATTAGCTACTCGTAAGAACTGTGAATGATCCGTAATGGCCATATATTTATATCCCTTATCCCTACACACTTCAGCCATCTCTTCTATTGAATACGCACCATCGCTCCAAGTCGAATGCATATGTAGATCACCTTGAATATCTTCTAAGGAAATTAAGTCTTTTGAATGAAAGGATGTAGTTACTTCACTACCATCTTCACGAAGTTCAGGTGGAATATAATTCAAGTCAAAATAAGAATAGAAATCTTCTTCTGAAGAAAAGGTCGTCGTTTCTCCTGTATTTATATTTTCGACACCATATTCACTAATTTTTTCACCACGTTCTTTTGCTAATTGACGCATTCGAACATTGTGGTCTTTAGAACCAGTGAAATGGTGTAGTGTCGTCGCAAATTCAAGAGGTGCAACCAAGCGAAAATCGACGGAAACTTCATAATCATATTGTAATTGAACCGAAACCTTTGTGTCTCCATTTGAAATGATAGTGGTCATATGTTTAAGCTCAATAAGTTGTTTTCTAACTTTATCACGCTCATTTGTAGCAATAATAAAGTCTAAATCTTTTATTGTTTCTTTCATTCTTCTTAAACTGCCAGCTCTTGAATATTGTATCACGCCGTCCATGGATGCTAATGCCTGTTCAATTTCATTAGCTATCGGAAGCATGAATGCAATGGGTAACCTTTCGGGACGAGAGCCCATATCTTCAATAGCAGCAAGGATCTTTTCCTCTGTTTTCTTCCCGAATCCTGCTAATGCTTGTACCTTATTTGCAATACAAGCCTCCTTTAATGAAGCAGCGTCAACAACCGCTAATTCTTTATAGAGCTTTGCAATTTTTTTGCCGCCTACCCCAGGTAATTTCAATAATGGAATAAGACCCGTTGGTACTTCTTTTTTCAATTCTGTTAATAAAGAGGACTCTCCACTTTCAATAAACTCCGAAATCACCGCAGATGTACCTTTACCTATTCCTGGTATATCAGTAAAGATATTAATTGAAGAAAGGCTTCGATCGTCGTTTTCTAACGCTGTTGCTGCTTTACGAAATGCTGATATTTTAAAAGGGTTTTCTCCTTTTAGTTCCATATATATTGCAATTGTTTCGAGTAGCTTAATAATTTCTTTTTTATTCATCTCCAACGATACCACTCCTTTAATTATTTCTAACTATAAGAAAAGTGTCATGGCTATCATTACTTTATCTTATCAAAAGGCTCTTTTTATTAACTTTTTTGCTATAGCTCCTAACTAGAAGGTTTTTACTCAAAAATCATTGTTTTATAACAACCTGCCACGAAACCTAGTCGTATTCGTGTTTATTCTTTTGTGTACAAAATAACATTTCATGTAAAAACAGCCACTTAGAAATAATGGCGTAAATTGCTCCTGATGAGCCAATAAGAAGGTGTATCCAAAATTGAACATACCATAAGAGCGTATATCGTGAAAAGCCTTACTTTTCTATAAAAATAATACAGTTTTTTTCAAAAAATGTACAACTACGAACTAGCAAAGGCTATTGTCGTAAAATTTATTGCTTATGACAAAATTAAAACCGTGATCAACTGACTTCATGCAAAAGATGCCACGAACGTTACATATCTAAGGGTTTATTATTTAGTGTGAAAACAAAAAGAGGGTAATTCACACCAAAAACAACTGGTCGATGAACTATCCTCTAAAGACGGATCTCACTCCTAATTTATCCCGCAACATACTCAAACCAAAGATCTTTTATCATTGATGAAAAAATCGGGGTGTGTTTTATCATCATATTAGCCACAAATGAATCTTGTATAGGCATTTGAATAAAGTCTATTGGTAACAATGCTACAATATAAAGCACAACAAATAAGATGATGTAAACTTCTAAGAAACCTAGAATAGCTCCTGCCCATCCATTGATTTGTTTTAAGATTGGTAAATGAGCAACAAAGTCTAGCATCGATCCAAGGATCTGCATAATGATCTTGACCATTATAAATATGATTACAAAAGCGATCGCTCTATAATATGCATCCTCAAGGTTCATATTTTCAAATAAAGAATTTAATGCGCTTCCTTCACCAATTGTTGGATATGGGATCCAAAGAATTAATTTGGGTGCTAGAGTGTCATAATAGATTGATGCTAAAACAAATGCAACAATCAACCCAAAGAAGTGAATAATTTGAAGCACGAACCCTCTCTTTAAGCCTATTAAAAATCCTGCAATAAGAATAATTATTAAAATAAGATCAAGCATTTAAAATTCAATCCTTTTCTTTATTTACTTGTTGTTCTAGTTTTTCATATTTTTCGGTCAGCTTTACGTAATCATGAACTACGTTAACAGCGGTTAACACCGCTAATTTATGAACGTCTAAATAAGGGTTTTTCCGACCTATCTCTCTCATCTTTTCATCTACTATTGAAGCTACTTTTAGCACATGACTAGTATTCTCTGAGCCTACAATTGAATATTGCTGACCATATATATCAACAGTTGTTCTCGTTTTAGATTTCTCTGACAACTTGTTGTCCCCCATTTCATCAAAATCCTAATCTTTATCATACCATGAAAAAAGTAGTTGTGGAAAGAATTCCATAATAGAAATGAATACAGAGTATAATGAAGGTATAATGAGGGTATAAAGATCATGGGGTACTATATTTATATAAATCTCTGAATTTGCCTCTAGTGTATGATAGTTGATGCTATTAGCTTCCTTTTGGCAGCTTTCATCCTCATTGTATTTTCGTATTCTATGACATATACGAATACAACACCCATAACACCTTTATTCTTGAAACACTATACCTATCATATATAATCTAGCTATTCGTTTTTAACATCAATAGTAACGAAATTTAGGAAAAGAGCATTACTTCATAAAATGAATCTGTGAAGGGGTTGTTTATAGTTGGCTAATTCTGTTATTACAGTTGATAAAGCTACCATCAATAAAATGAAAAAACACTATGAAAATATTAGTGGTGGTGCTTTACCACCAGGAGCTATTTTTATAGCTAAGGGACCAACGTTTACTATAACTGCATATCGTTCAGGAAAAGTATTATTTCAAGGCAAAGAAGGAAGCCAGGAAGCACAGCTTTGGGAGTCACAACAAAACAGCTCTTCAACTTCTAGTAACAAGATTAACAAGAGTTCCACACAAGGAGCTGCGAAAACAAAGTATTCCCCGCCAGATAATATTTCAACTCTTTCAATTATCGGCTCTGATGAAGTAGGGACTGGCGACTATTTCGGACCTATTACTGTAGTCGCTACCTTCGTTGAAACAAAACACATTCCGTTATTGAAGGAATTAGGAGTGAAAGATTCGAAAGGCTTAACAGATGAAAAGATTTGTTCTATTGCAAAAGACATCATATCAATCATTCCATATAGTTTACTTATTTTACATAATGAAAAATATAATGACCTACAAACTAGCGGTATGACCCAAGGAAAAATGAAAGCTATTCTACATAACCGTGCTATTCAACACGTATTAAAGAAAATTGAACCAGCGAAGCATGACGGAATATTAATTGATCAATTCGCTGAACCGTCGACTTATTATAAACATTTACAAAAAGAGCGAACAATCGTTAAAGACCATGTTTATTTCAGTACGAAAGCTGAAGGTATCCATATGGCTGTAGCTGCTGCGTCAATAATTGCACGATACGCATTTTTGAAAGAAATGACTAAATTGAGTAAAGAATGTGGGATGGAGCTACCAAAAGGAGCTGGCGCCCATGTTGACAAAGCAGCTGCGAAAGTAATTTCAAAGTTCGGTATTCAAAAGCTAAAACAATTTACTAAATACCATTTCGCAAATACCGAGAAGGCGAAGAAATTAGTATAAAGATAAACAGTGATAGGATAACCATTATATAATGCTATTGCACAAACACCATAGCGCCTTTCTTCCCTTATGTATGTACAAAATTATGAACTAACTAGAAGAAGAGCATGCATATAAAAAAGTGTCTCGTATTGATCCGAGACACTTTTTCATATTCATGACTTCCTTTGAAGTTCATTATGTTGTATGAACCATATGTCCAGTGAGGCATGATACTCTATTAATTGGAATACTTCCATTCGCACTCTGTTGGCTATCATAATCTATTGTAACGCATATTGTATCTAAGCTTTGCAATTGAATTAACGTATCTGTGGTACAACATCCCGGTCCCTCAATTGATTGACATGATATGTTAGTTAAGCTATTTTGTACTAAATTAATTGTAGTTTGGGCATCACCATCCGAAGTCTCAATTTGTATCGATGTACTAAAATGATAAACACCATCCGAAGGTGCAGTAAATATGGAAGTACTAGTATCATAATTGTTTCCACCAAATTCAAAATCTTCATTTGGGAATGTTACTTTTAAAGCGGTTGAAGGATCTGGAATATCCTGACCACCAGTTTCTGCTCTAAAACTAAGCATCGGTACTGGGCCTGGTGGACCAGTAGCTCCTTGTGGGCCTTGAACACCATCTAATCCAGGTGGACCAGTAGCTCCTTGTGTTCCTTGTAGTCCTTGCGGTCCTCGTGCTCCTTGTAGCCCTCTTAATCCAGGTGGACCTGGTGGTCCTTGTGGGCCAGATGGTAGTTGTGGAACCACTTTACACTTACAATTTTCACTTTCCATTCTCTCACCTCTCATCTTGCATAGTTGTAATCATATATATGAAAAACCTTTATATGTGTTTGGATTCATATACATTTTTTTACAATAAAGGCCTTAACATAAAAAAAGTGTCCCGATATAACTCGAGACACCTTTTGTTAATGTTTATTAACACGGTTAGTATGATAGTTCAAAACTAACCTCTTAATTTTGCATCGAACTGATTTTCGACAGCCTTTAAAACATTTTCATGGACAGAGGTTACCTCTTCATCAGTAAGCGTACGTTCTGGATCTAAATAGCGTAAAGAGAAGGCTACTGATTTTTTGCCTTGCTCCATATGCTCACCTTCGTATAAATCAAAGATCGAAACATTCTTTAACAGATCTCCACCCGCTTCTATAATTGTTTTCTTTAAATCACCAACTGCTACTTCACTATTGACAACGAGTGCTATATCTCTAGTAATTGAAGGAAAGCGCGGAATGAGATTATATTTAAGTTCCGAAACTTCAGCTTGAAGTAGCTTTTCTAATGACAATTCAAATACGTAAGTCTCTTGTAAATCAAGTTCATTTTGAGTGATTGGATGAAGTTGACCAATGATACCTAATACGTCTCCATCTAGTAAGATTTGTGCAGTTCGACCTGGATGAAGAAGATCTTGTTTTATTTGTTTGTATTGAATGCGCTCCTCCAAACCCAAGTGGCTAAATAAGCCATCTAAAACACCTTTTGCGACATAGAAATCTACTGCTTTCTTCTCACCTTGCCATAAGTGGGATGACCAAAGGCCAGTCAATGCTCCAGCAACATGTTCCTTTTCATTTGGCAGTGCATCTTTATCAGATGATACAAATACTGATGCTGTTTCATAAATTGCAATATCTTCAATTTGTCGAGCACTATTATGTTTTACTACATCAAGTAAATGAGGTATTAAACTTAAACGTAGCATGCTGCGCTCTTCACTCATCGGCATGGCTAAACGCACTGGCTCTGCCTCTTCTAATGCAAACTGTTTCACTTTTTCCTCACTCGTTAATGAGTAATTCACTACTTGATATAAGCCTGCTCCTTCAAGATAACGACGTACTTTACGACGTTTCGCTTGATAAGGAGTCAATATACCTGGTCTAGCTTCACCGATAGGGAGAGTCGATTTGACATTATCATAACCGTATAATCTCCCTACTTCTTCAACTAAATCTTCTGGAATTGAAATATCGTTTCTTCTTGTTGGAACAGTGACAACAAAAACATCATTATCTACAGTATATGAGAACTGGAGATTATGAAAAATGCTACCAACTTCTTCATTCGAAATTGACGTCCCGAGTAAACGATTGATTTGTTGGACAGACACCGACACGACAACAGGTTGTAATTGTAGTGTATCACTGATGGCCTCATCACCAGCGATTTCTCCTCCAGCATATTCCATCATTAAATATGCTGCTCGATTTGCCGCTTCTTGCGTTCGTTTCGGATCTATACCTTTTTCAAAACGCGCACTTGAATCGCTCCTTAATCCATGGCTTTTAGAACTACTTCGTACGACACCACTGTTAAAGTAAGCAGCTTCCAATAAAATCGTTGTAGTATCTTCACGGACCTCAGAATCAGCTCCACCCATAACCCCAGCAAGCGCTACAGGCTCATTTCCATTTGTAATGACAAGGTCATCTTCTGTTAATGAGCGTTTTACATCATCTAGCGTAGTAAGCTCCTCTCCAGGTTTAGCACGACGCACAAGTACCTCTTTTGATCCAAAACGGTCATAATCAAACGCATGTAATGGTTGACCATATTCAAGTAGGACATAATTCGTAATATCAACTACATTATTGATCGGTCTAATACCCGCTGCCATAAGGCGAGTTTGTAACCACAAAGGTGATGGACCTACTTTGACATTTTTTATTACCTTAGCAATATATAGTGGATTAGCGTCATGATCTTCAATATTCACTGAAACTAAATCTGAAGCCATGTCATTGCTTTCCTGTAGTTGAAAACGAGGAAGTTCAACCTCTTTCCCCAACATTGCACCTACTTCATACGCCACACCTAACATATTTAAACAATCAGATCGATTCGCTGTTAACTCCAACTCCAACACATGATCATCTAAGTTAAGCTGTTCGAGTGCGTCACTACCAACTTCAACATCGTTAGGAAAAACAAAGATACCTGTTGCATAATCTTTTTGAATGACCTTCGCTTCAATTCCTAGCTCTTGAAGTGAACAAATCATCCCATGGGATTCCTCGCCTCTTAACTTCGCTTTTTTAATTTTGAAGTTTCCAGGTAATACCGCACCTACTTTTGCAACGGCTACCTTTTGTCCTGCAGCGACATTTGCCGCACCACAAATAATTTGAACAGGTTCACTATCACCGATATCAACGCTACATACGCTTAGTTTATCAGCATTTGGATGCTGCTCCTTTGACAACACATGACCAACAACAACATTTTTTATGCCCTTATTTAAAGATTCTACTACTTCTACTTCAATACCAGTACGATTAAATTTTTCTGCAAGTTCTTCAGGAGTTACAGCAGATGCATCGACATATTGCTGTAACCATTTATATGAGACTAACATGTTTATCCCTCCTCATTAAGCTCGGTTAAATTGTTTTAAGAAACGAAGATCATTTGTATATAAGTGACGTATGTCATCAATTCCGTATTTCAACATCGCTATTCGATCTGGACCCATTCCAAAGGCAAAGCCTGAATATTTTTTCGAGTCAAAACCCGCCATTTCAAGCACGTTTGGATGCACCATCCCTGACCCTAGTACTTCAATCCAGCCTGTACCTTTACAAATGTTACAACCTTTACCACTACATTTCATACATGAAATATCAACTTCAACCGATGGTTCTGTAAACGGGAAAAAGCTAGGACGAAGACGAATTTCCCTTTCATCACCAAACATTTTCTTTGCGAATACTTCTAACGTACCTTTTAAATCGCTTAAGCTAATATTTTCATCAACTACAAGTCCTTCTATTTGCATAAATTGATGCGAGTGTGTTGCATCGTCGGTATCTCGTCGATACACTCTCCCTGGACAAATGATTTTCACAGGCCCTTTACCTTGATGTTTTTCCATCGTTCTTACTTGCACTGGTGAAGTATGTGTCCGAAGTAAAATATCGTTTAATATAAAGAAGGAATCCTGCATATCACGGGCAGGGTGTCCTTTAGGTAGATTTAATGCTTCAAAATTATAGTAATCTTGCTCAACCTCTGGCCCCTCTGCTATCGTATAACCCATACCAAGGAACAAATCTTCAATTTCTTCAATAACGACCGTTAAAGGATGTGGATTCCCAGCAGCAATCGGCCTACCTGGCAGCGTGACATCAATTGTTTCGGATGCTAATTGCTCTTCGACTGCTTGTTTTTCTAGTTTCGTTTTCTTTTCTTCTAATGCAGTTTGAATAGCTTCTCTTACCTCGTTCGCTAAAGCCCCCATTTTAGGTCTTTCCTCAGCGGATAGCTTACCCATACCTCTTAATACTTCTGTAATAGGGCCTTTCTTTCCTAAATATTGGACACGAATATCATTTAACTGCTTTAAATCTTCTACTAAGTTAACTTTTTCAATTGCTTCTTGTTGAAGCTCCTTTAATCGTTCTTGCATGTTTTATACCTCCTTTTAATTAACAAGCTTCATGCTTTTTAACAAACGCTGGATTATAGCGCGATCTCCCATGAAATAGCCATGATTTCGAGCATATAAATACAGCTACATATCTCAGAAAACATATGACATTCAATAACAACTGTTAAGTAACTGTGAATTGTTGTCTTCAATCACTCCCCTACAAGTAATGGAGCTAGACAATTCTTAACAAACTTTGAAAGCATAATAAAACCCCGTCCCTAAAAGAAGGGACGAGGTATATCGCGGTACCACCCTTGTTAACAGCTACGAAGTCTTGAAAGCTGTTCACTTCATTTAGATAACGGAACTAGGCCCGGTACACCTTTACATTTTAGCCAACGCCAAAATGGTCTAAGTGCCAACTCAAGAGGTGAATTCACTTATTTCTACCATAAAAATGCTTTCAGTCATCGGCATTTTCTCCCTACATGGCGATCGATAAGCTACTCTTCTCTGTCAAAGTTTTTAATATTTATAGAGGTTGTTCAAAGTGCTGAAACAGAACACTCATTTACACTATTTTGATTTATACAAAATAACTATTGCTTTATTATATTTAAAAATAATTGCTTATGCAACCTTATTGTTGAAAATGATAAAGTACAATCCCCGTTGCAACGGCAACATTTAATGATTCACTTTTTCCATATATAGGTATATAAATGTTGGATGTCGTACTTTTTAGCAGTTCTTCATTTACCCCATTACCTTCGTTTCCAACTAATAAAGCAAATTTGGATCGGGGGGTAATCTCTCGATAATCGACACCATTTTGTAAAGATGTACCAAAGATAGATACATTCTTTTCTTTCAATAGTCTCACCCAATCGACAAGGCTTCCTTTTACAACTGGTACATGAAAGACCGCTCCTTGAGTTGCCCTAAGTACCTTTGGATTATATACATCAACAGTCCCATTTCCTAAAACAATCGCATCAATGCCAACCGCTTCTGCAGTTCGGATGATCGTTCCAACATTTCCTGGATCCTGTACAGCATCAATAAGTAAATATTTATTTTTATTATCTAAACTAGTGTCCAATGTTAATTTGTTACAAACTGCAAATATACCTTGAGGTGCTTCAGTTTCACTTATAACTGCTATTATTTCATCATTGACGTATGTAACATCTATATTCGTTATATCCCACTTTGATGGTATTTCAGTTTTTTCATTTATAATTAGCTCATTCACCGTACCATTTGTATGTAGTGCTTCTTCCACCATATGAAAACCTTCAACGAGAAAAAGTCCTGTTTTTTCTCGTTCTTTTCTTGTATGAAGCTTTTTCCATTGCTTCACTTTTGGATTTTTAGAGGATTCAATTCGTCTCAACTAAGTAAACTCCTTTTATTTTGCTCAATATTTAAGGCTGTTTTTGCATTAATTATTGTTTTTCGTATTAAGAAATAAACACGTACACAACTAGTATTCATGGCATCTTTTCTTCCATACAACGATAACTAACATGTAAAACCACTTTTTTTGGAACTAATATGGGGACCATAGCAATAAAATTTACGAAAAGAGCCATATTTAAACTTTACCTATTATACATAATAACAGTGAAATACACAAAAACTATCGCTATATTACATTACACAATGAAGAGGATGATAAATATGAACTTAAACTTGCGTCAAGCAATCCTTACAAACGTATCTGGAAATTCACAACAAGAATTAGAAAATACAATTGTTGATGCCATTCAACGTGGAGAAGAAAAAATGTTACCTGGGCTAGGCGTTTTATTTGAAGTAATTTGGGAGAATGCAACTGAAGAGGAAAAACATGAAATGTTGCAAACACTTGAAGATGGATTGAAACAATGATAAACAGCAAATGAAAGAAATTTTGAACATATAGGGGAGAGAAAGGGTCTCCCCTACGCTGTGCTAAAGCAATGTTAATGATTAACTTGATTCAACTAATTGTTGTAAGCAACCATGAATTTTATCCGCTTCACTTACTCCTGATAATGCAGCACCTTGATAACCACCCCCAGGGCGTGTCCATGCCCCTACTAACGACAGGTTTTCAATAGGTGTTTGTCTACTTAACCTATTTAATCCAGATTGATCAACAGTTTGGGAAAATCCATATACCGCACCTGCAGGATTCTTTGTATATCTTTGCATCGTTCTTGGCGTACCTAACTCCAATACTTCTATACTGCTAGTGATACCTGGATAATTCTCTTCTAATTGTGTTAATAAATAATTTGTTACTTCTTCTTTCTTCTGCGCGTATTTTTCCTTGTCTTCAGGCCAATTAGTAATAAAGTCAATAAAGGCTAGCGCAATGATTGGTTTTCCATTTGGACTTAATTCAGGATCTAATTTGTAATAATTAGTTATACCAAAATTAGCTTGTGTATATTGCCCTTCCTGTAAGTAATTGTAATCTTTACTAGGGTCCTTTTCCTTCACAAACACAATATCCTCATCAACTAAATTATATTTTGCTGGATCATCTTTTAACCCAATATATAGTTGAGTTACTGAAGGGCCGATTTCTAATTTCTCTAAATCCTGAACATAAGAACTACCTTTGAACTGATCACCTAATAAATTGGCGAATGTCATTTGTGGACTCGCATTTGAAATAATCCATTTCCCTTCAAATACATCACCTTTTTTTGTTTTTAACCCTGTCGCTTTTTGCTCCGACACAATAATTTCCGTTACTTCTTGACGTAAAAATACATCTCCACCATTTTCATGGATAACATCGACTAAGGCATCTGCGATTGCTTGTGCACCACCTTTTACATAGTAAGTGCCGTCCAGATGATAGCCTATCCACGGTACAAAAAAGTAATGAGCAGAAAGAGTTTTAGGTGGCAGACCGTAGTAAGGCCATAGCAACGTGAAAATTGCAATAAACTCCTCATCTGTTACATACTCTTTCAATACTTCTTCAGTAGACATTTGTGACCATTTAATAAATAACTGTGCATGCATAAATATTGTTTGTTTCTTTTCATCCTTAGGTATAGTTGCATCGGTCAAAAACTTCATCTCTTTACTGAAAGAAATTAAGTCCTTAAATAAATTCGATATACCTTCTTTTTCATGTGGGAACATTTTATGCAAATAAGTTAAATATTCATCAGGGTCTTGTGGGATATCAATCCTCTTCCCGTCCCATAC
This sequence comes from Nanhaiella sioensis, assembly GCF_046557775.1. Taxonomy (NCBI): domain Bacteria; kingdom Bacillati; phylum Bacillota; class Bacilli; order Caryophanales; family Bacillaceae; genus Nanhaiella; species Nanhaiella sioensis. Next base: position 3,171,783 of record NZ_JBKAEG010000001.1, on the reverse strand, counting down.
AACAGTATATGGATGTTCTTTTTTTATAGGAGTGATTCGATCCATCATCCCACATTTTGAAAAGATGTCATAACAAATCTGACCTTCTTCCAAACTTGCAATACCGTGTAAAGATACGTCAAATTCATATCGCCCTTTTCGTGGAAAATTAGTTGCATAACCACCTGGACGAACATGATGATCAAAAACTGCTACCTTGTATCCAAGCTTTGATAACCTCGCTGCAGAACAAAGTCCACCAATTCCTGACCCAATAACTAATACATCATAACTAGACATTTTCCTTCCCCCTTTATCAAAAAGATATATATCTTATAGATATAATTCTATAAATAGCTACAAAAGATGTCAAGATAGAAAATAAATGGTATATTTAACTTTAGTTTGACATTTTAACAAACTTTATATATCATTTAGATATATAACTTTTAGATATATATAATCGTATTTGAATTGAGGTAATTGTATGTCAAGAGAGAATAAGACGATGTACACACTTTTAGGCTTGTTAATGTATTCACCTTTAACTGGGTATGAAATAAAAAGGACCATTGAGAGTAGTATCAAGCATTTTTGGCAGGAAAGTTATGGACAAATCTATCCAACCCTTAAGAAGCTAGTAGATCAGGAACTTGCAGTTGTACATATTGAAAAAGTAGAAGGAAAGCCCGATCGAAAAGTTTATACGATTACTGAGCAAGGGAGACAAGAGTTCATAAATTGGCTGGAAAAACCGATTGAAAAAATTCCTATCCATAAAAATGAATTATTACTAAAGGTTTTTTATGGCCAATATCTAACTGTAGAACAAAATATTGAACAGATAATTCAATACCGACAAAAAATGGAAGATATATTACAAACTTTAAATACTACTGAGCAATTCTTAATATCTAGAAAAAAGGACGATCCTCACTTTGATTATTGGATGCTTACTTTATCACATGGACAATCAATCGTAAAAGCAACAATACAATGGTGCGAGGATAGTATGGACATATTATCCAATAAATAACCTTTAAATAAGATGAAGATATTTTACCACCTGATTCTTCAATATTTCACTATTATTTAAGGCTCTTTTCGTAAACATTGTTGCTAATGTTATCAAGTGCTATAAAAAGTGGTAAAAGATGCCGCGAACATTAGGTGTATACGTGCTTATACCCTACAACGAAAAACAACAATCAATACGAAAACAGCTGTATAAAAAATAAGTAACAAAGCTTACATCTTTTTGTAAGCTTTGTTACTATTGGACGCTTAAGTTGTACTAAGATCAGTTACTTTTCAAATGATAAGCTACGTTGAAAATATGAACAACAACTTACTATAGAAAAGTGTGTGAACAATTGTTAATTAAAAGTAATTTTTTGGACATTACTTTCATCTAACTGTTTAATAACTTCTACAACTAGCTTAATAGTGTTTTCATAATCATCACGATGAAGCAAAGCAGCATTTGTGTGAATATACCGAGTAGGGATTGTTATTGTAAGTGTAGGAACTCCTTTACCAGTTAAATGAATTGCACCCGAATCAGTTGTGCCACCTGTAATTAGATCAAATTGATAAGGAATATTATGCGCTTCAGCAATATTTGTTACGAAATCTCGTAAGCCCTTGTGGGCTATCATTGATGCATCATACAATATTACTTGAGGGCCTTCTCCCATTTTTCCTACAGCTTCACTTTCATTAACACCTGGCGTATCACCAGCAATTCCTACATCAACACTTATTGCGATATCAGGTTGAATCATATGCGCAGACGTTTTCGCACCACGTAAACCTATTTCTTCTTGAGCTGTCCCAACCCCGTAGAAGACGTTAGGATGATTCTCAATGTCCAATCTTTTCATTACTTCGATCGCTACGGCACACCCAACTCTGTTATCCCACGCTTTAGCAAGTAGCATTTTTTCATTTTTCATCACTGTAAATTCTGTATGAGGAACAATTTGATCACCAGGACTAATCCCCCATGCAGCTGCTTCTTCCTTACTTGAAGCACCGACATCAATATACATGTTTTTAATATCGGCTGGCTTCTTCCGCGCTTGTAAAGGAAGAAGATGAGGAGGTTTTGAACCTATTATACCTGTTATCTCACCTAATTTAGTTACGATAGTCACTCGTTGTGCGAGCATAACCTGAGACCACCAACCACCAATTGTTTGAAAACGAATAAAACCATTTTTATCAATTTGTGTTACGATAAAGCCTACTTCATCTAAGTGTGCTGCTAGCATGATTCTTGGCCCTTTTTCCATACCCGTTTTTCTCGCAACTAAGCTTCCTAAACCATCTATCATCACTTCATCGGCAACTGGGGATATGTATTTCTCCATTACTTCACGTACTTCTCGCTCATTTCCAGAAATTCCTTTTGCATCTGTTAAATCTTTTAGCATCATTAACGTTTCATCTAATTGCTTCGTCATATATATCCTCCTATACTACATTAACCACATAAAAATATTCTGTACTATTTAATAAAAAAATTATAACAAATTAAAATATATTTGAAACCTTTTTAAATTTCATTCGTAAAGATAGCAAACTATATTTTGTGAGGGTGTTGAACATGTTTGTATTATTCATTCGTCTTGCTATCATTGTGCTTCTTATTTTTATTATATATAGAATGGTCAAATACATTTTAAATCCTAAAAGAAAACTTGAACTGGCACACGAGCAAAAAAAATATTTCTTATTAGATAATCCAAATAACGTTCATAAAAACTTTCTGTTAACGTACCAAGGGGTTCTTTTTGAAGGTGAGAAGTATTTAGGGACAACCGATAAAGCGTTTGAGGTAGTATCAATGTTTGTGTGGGCAAAAGATGTTTCAACATTACAAGGACTCAATCGTGACGATTTTTTAATTATTGAACAGCACTTAAAAACACACTATCCAAATGCAAAAATCGATTGGAAAAGTCCTATTAAAGAATTTTTAAATTAAACTTTGATGTTGCTATTGTTTCTAGATTAAACAGTTAGATCAGGAGAGCTAGTTGTGCAAACACATCCATACAAAAACAATAACGGAACTCTTGATCCATGCAGTAGAAATCGTACCATTTGAAATTTTTTGTACACTGAAGTGAAACTTGCTGGAGAGCTAAGCGGCATAGTCACTCAAAAATAAAGGTAACTGAACGCAGAAGTTACCTTTATTTTTATTTTTCTGAAAAAAAATCTCCCCACTTAATGATCACTTGCTTTTCCCTTAAAAGGTAAAATAATAAAGTCAATGATAGCAAAATTGTAATAATTAGCGTTGGAGAAAACTGTTTCATAAACTGGCCAAATACTGTGTAAAATAAGGCTACTGGAATATTTGCCATTACAGAGAACTTTAAATAGTCTTTGAAGTTTTTGGATATTTCTACTATACACAACGATAACAAATGATAGTGGATAAAAGGAATTAAGCGCAAAATTGATATTTGAGCAATTGTAAAATTCACATGATCTCCTAACCATTTCTTTTTTAAAGATAGCATTTTTTGAAATACTTTAGGAATATATTGAAATAAAATAAAAAACATAATACCCGCCATTGATAAACCAATGATTGAATATACCGTTCCTAAAACAGCTCCAAACAACACTCCACCTGCTATACATACAATCGGTACTGGAATAAAAATAAATTGTCGAACCAAATGAAAAAAAATAAAAATGATCGGTGCCATGTAACCACTAGAATCAGTAATAACAAATAACATTGTCATAGCTTCATTCACAAGCTCACCCCATCGATCTATGCTGCACAACTATTAAGTGCAAGAGAGGATATTTATCTTTGGTTTTGATTCTAAAGGCATTTATAATGTGAACGACAATAGCAGTGCTATTTCATGATATACTTCGCAAGTAGCAATTATGACAAAACAACCAATATTGATGCAAAAATTAATAAGTGGGCGGTTGCTACTATAGGGAGTCCAATAGTAAACATTTTATGTTTTGTTTTATGTCTATGTCGGTACATTCCTATCCATAAACCGAACGCTCCTCCAACTAGCGCGGTATACCAAAGTGACTTCTCTGAAATTCTCCACTTTTGCTGTTTTGCTTTCCTTTTATCAATATACATGACAACATATCCAACTAAATTTAATATTACATATAAAAGTAAAAATACCTCTTTCATTCATTCTCCCTCCCTCCTACAAACTACCAAGTGCCTCCAAATCAACCTAAGAACACCCACATCCTGTATGTCAATGTCATCCAGACTCCACCTACCAACACTTTTCACTTTAATATGGTTTTTCCTAACCACTAGATTTACCGACATACAGCATTTAAAACTTTGAAAAATATAAACTTTCTTATCTCATAAAAAGGCCATTCTCAACGTTGAGAATGACCTTTTTTATCATTATTTATTTAAGCTGTTTTTTGCAACTGTAGCTAACTCAGCAAATGCTTTTTCATCATGAATAGCAAGATCAGCTAGCATTTTACGGTTTACTTCAATACCAGCAATTTTCAAACCGTTCATCATGCGGCTATATGAAAGACCATTCATACGTGCTGCTGCGTTAATACGAGTGATCCATAGCTTACGGAAGTCACGTTTTTTCTGACGACGATCACGGTATGCATACATTAATGATTTCATTACTTGTTGATTAGCAACTTTATATAATGTATGTTTAGAACCGTAATATCCCTTAGCTAATTTTATTACTTTTTTACGACGTTGACGCGTCACTGTACCGCCTTTTACTCTTGGCATAGTAGTTTCCTCCTAAAATCGATAAGATGATCAAAATATCAGGAGAATTAAGCTTTAGATAAGTGTGTTAGCTTACTTTCACTCTTCGTGAATGCTATACACTAATCATCGGCTTGTTCTTCTCCACTAATTTGAACTCCCTGTATATAAAACGAATTATTTTAAGTTATCAAGCAAGTGACGAATACGTTTGTAATCGCCTGAGCTTACTAATGTACCTTTACGTAGTTTACGTTTTTGCTTTGTAGATTTGTTAGCAAATAAATGGCTAGTATAAGCGTGTGAACGCTTCAGTTTCCCTGATCCAGTTTTCTTAAAACGCTTTGCAGCGCCACGATGAGTTTTCATTTTAGGCATAAGGTGTTCCTCCTCATTTCATTACTTTTCATTATTTGGTGCTAATATTAAAAACATGCTACGCCCTTCCATTTTGGGCTTTGATTCAACTACACTTATATCATTACAAGCTTCTGAAAAGCGATCTAATACACGTTGACCAATTTCTTTATGCGTAATTGCTCGCCCTTTAAAACGAATTGACGCCTTAACTTTGTCTCCTTTTTCAAGGAACTTACGAGCGTTACGAAGTTTTGTGTTAAAGTCATGCTCTTCAATAGTTGGACTTAAGCGAACTTCTTTCAGACTAATAACTTTTTGATTCTTGCGTGCTTCTTTATCTTTTTTCTGTTGTTCAAAACGGAATTTTCCATAGTCCATAATACGACAAACTGGCGGTTTCGCGTTTGGAGCAACTAAAACTAAATCAAGATTCGCTCTGGCTGCAATTTCTAATGCTTCATGCTTAGATTTAATTCCAAGCTGATCACCATCTTTACCAATTAAACGAACTTCGCGAGCACGTATGCTCTCATTGACGAACATATCCTTGCTAATAAGTAGCCACCTCCAAGGTTTTTTAAACACATTATTTGAACTATTGTGTACTCTACAACAATTGATAAGTATTGTTCCACTGTAATCATGGATAATTATGACCAATCATGCAAAAAAGTGTGAGTACACAAGGCACCCACACTTTACGATTTATTAGTAAAGACACATATCGTATACCTGGCAACTGCAAACATGCGTCAAACAGGTGAGAAGCGGGTGCTTCTTCTTTTTAACAAACAAGTATTCTTTTATCACCTTAGCTATTTTATCATTAACAATTTATTGTGTCAAGAAAAAGAATATTAACAAGCAACGTTTATTATTCTATCAAATTCCATTTTAATATGCAACATGAAAATATTAGTACTTAACGATTAACTTCTTTTGTTAATCCTTCTAAGAATTCAACAAATGGAACTGTCTCAGATTTCTGCTCTCCATATTTTCGCACATTCACTGCTTTTTCACTAATTTCATTATCACCAACAACAAGCATATAAGGAACTTTTTGCATTTGATGCTCACGAATTTTATATCCAATTTTTTCATCACGTTCATCTAATTCAACTCGAAACCCTTGAGCTTGAAGCTGTTCCTGTACCTCTTTAGCATACGCTAGGTGAACATCAGGAGAGACTGGAATGACCTCAACTTGTACAGGAGCTAACCATGTAGGGAAGGCTCCCTTGTACTCCTCAATTAAAAAGGCTACGAACCTTTCCATTGTAGATACAACCCCACGGTGAATAACAACTGGGCGATGCTGTTTCCCATCCTCACCAACGTATGTGAGATCAAAACGTTCAGGTAATAAAAAGTCAAGTTGTACAGTTGATAAAGTTTCATCTTTACCTAATGCAGTTCTAACTTGAACATCAAGCTTTGGTCCATAAAAAGCCGCTTCTCCATCTGCTTCATAATATTCTAATTGGAGATCATCCATCGCTTCTTTTAGCATACTTTGTGCTTTTTCCCACATCACATCATCGTCAAAATATTTTTCTTTATCTTCAGGATCCCGATAAGACAAACGGAAGGAATAGTCATTAATACCGAAGTCTTTATATACTTCTTGAATAAGTCGGACAACACGAATAAATTCATCTTTGATTTGATCAGGCCTAGTAAAAATATGAGCGTCATTTAATGTCATACCCCGTACACGTTGTAAGCCGGATAAAGCACCTGACATTTCGTAACGATGCATCGTACCAAGCTCAGCAATTCGAATTGGTAGTTTTCGATAGCTATGGATTTCATTTTTATAAATCATCATATGATGTGGGCAATTCATCGGTCTTAATACTAATTCTTCATTATCCATTTCCATCTTTGGAAACATGTCTTCTTGATAATGATCCCAGTGTCCAGAAGTCTTGTATAAATCTACACTTCCTAATACTGGAGTATATACGTGTTGATATCCTAGCTTTTCTTCTTTATCAACGATATAACGCTCAATGACTCTTCGAATAGTAGCACCTTTTGGTAGCCATAACGGTAAGCCTTGCCCAACTGTTATTGAATTAGAAAATAAGTTTAGTTCTTTTCCTATTTTTCGATGGTCGCGTTCTTTTGCCTCTTCTAGAAAGCGTAAATGTTCCTTCAACTCTTCTTTTTTAAAGAAAGCTGTTCCATAAATACGTTGAAGCATCTTATTTTTACTATCACCACGCCAGTATGCTCCAGCGATGCTTAGTAGCTTAAATTCTTTAATTTTGCTCGTAAAGGGTACATGAACTCCTCTGCAAAGGTCAAAAAATTCGCCTTGCTCATAAATTGATACAGTCTCACCTGCTGGAATATCATTTATTAACTCAAGCTTTAGATTATCATCTATTTCTTCAAAACGCTTTATTGCTTCTTCACGACTCACTTCGTGACGTACAATTTCAATATTTTCATTAACAATTTTCTTCATTTCTTTTTCAATTTTTTGTAAGTCGTCTGGACGAATAGATTCTTCCATATCAATATCGTAATAAAATCCATTTTCAATTACTGGACCTACACCAAGCTTCACATTTTTATAAACACGTTTGATTGCCTGTGCCAATAAGTGAGCTGTACTATGACGTAAAATTTCTAACGCCTCATCCTCACTTTGTGTAATGATTGAAATAGTACCATCTTGTAAAATTGGTGATCGAAGATCAATAAGCTCACCATTTAATTTTCCTGCAATTGCCTTTTTCTTTAACCCCGGACTTATGGATGCCGCAATATCTTCTGTCGTGATTCCTTTCTCATACTCCTTAATAGCTCCATCTGGAAATGTCATGTTAATCATTTCTGACATCCTACTCACTCCTTTTTTCATCATTTAATGTAACTACCTCAAAAATAACAATCCGTTGTGGAAAACATCGAAAAACAAAAAAACTCATCCCTAAAAAAGGGACGAGTTTGGTCTCGTGGTTCCACCCTTGTTTCTTACTTATCTGCATGCAAAGATAGATATAGTAAGCTCAAGACATAGATAACGGATATCCCGCCAGTAATTAATAAATTGAAACAATCGTTCACTACTGAAGTTTAGAGGTGGTAAGTATATTTTTCGTGTTAGGAAGATTTCAGCCGAGTCTTCCCTCTCTATAAACCGTAAAAATGATACCCATGTCCTCATCATAACCTTTAAAGAAGTTGTTCAAAAATTATTTATGTAGGTAATTATATTTTTATTAGTGTCGAAAATCAAGCCTATTATACAATTATTTTTCAGTCCATTATCTATTGTAGTGACTTAATTGCTGGAAATCTTGCTTTGGATAGATCTTTACACGTTCTTGAAAGATGTTGTGGATGGTTTGTATTAAACTATGATCAATTTCATCACTATAAATCATTACAGATTGTGGTGCTAGCGATACAAGAGGTGCAATGACAGATGAATCTATGTAAATAGATTGTGAAATCATCATTTTCCGATCTATTTGTTTCGTCAAATCTTCCCTTTGCAATTGTACATATCGATCATTAAAAAAATGGAATAAATGTCCATTGTCATGTAACAGATGGATCTTAGAATAAACCGCTTGTCGTACATGTAGTAAGTCACGTAATGTTTGAATAAAATTTTGATATTCCTGCTCAAGCTTATACTCATCTATAGCTAGTTCAGTGTATTCCAATAATTGTTCAAAATATTTCTTTAAGCGAAAACGGATAAATGAATCGAATGAAAACGATATAGATTCGTGCAAAAAATCTTCTAATGATTGTTTAATAAGTGTTATTCTAGATCGGGCACATTTCATAGCCGGGAGATCATTCCTCTCCCCATTAAATATTGTATGTGCTATCTCGATTATTTGTCTTTGCTCGTCCGTATTCTTAAAATAAAATGAATTTACAATAAATGATTGTAACCACTCATCCTCCTTTTTATCAATTATGTAGTTTAGAAGCACAGGGATAACAAGCATATCTATAATCTTTTTCATATCTTTGTCAGGGCCGATTTTAACTAAATGGGCAAAATCATATGTAATTAGAACTGAATGGTCAGCTCCACTTTTTAACCTCTCACACACTTCACTTGCATCTAATTTATTTTGAAAATAAATTTCAATCAAGTTTGTCCCCCCTTTTGCCAACACCTGTTTATATATATATGGGGGATATGATTATTTTAGAAGTTTCATTTTCGCTGTTTATAAGAAAGGCCGTTTACCCATTATTACTTGTCCTTTTTATCTACAAACCCTTTAGTCACATATAACACCGTTTTGCTGCTGTAAGCTTGTAAAGACCATTAGAGACGAAATTCACTTTTAAAGATTCCCTATAACAGTGCAATAGTAAAACGTATATATACATCTCGACAACTGGTGGTTTTTCATACTAAGAAGGTGGAGAGGAAGCTTTGTGGTAAAACGCAAAACTATACAACCAACTAAAAACGGCGTATCCATAGTAAGGATAGCCGTATCAGTTCAATTCTTGTCGTATCTTCTATTTTTCCCAGTAATTTCAACAGGAATCGTTAAATATTTTATTCGCTCCATAATCCTCGCTGCTTTCAGCTTTTCTTCTTCGCCCCGTTGAGAATAAGATAGATGATGCTGAAGTTGATCATAACTAAAATTGGATGTAAAGAATGTTGGTAAGTTCTCAAGCATTCGATACTGTAAAATGGGCCCTAAAATCTCATCACGTGTCCAGCTTGTCATTGATTCAGCTCCAATATCATCAAGCATAAGTACCGACACCTTTTTTACCACTTCAATTTTATGATTTAACGATTGATCCTGAAATGAACCTTTCAGTTCACGTAAAAATTCTGGGAGATATATTAGCATTGTAGCGACGTTTTTGCTTGCTAATTCATTTGCAATGGCCCCTAAAAGATATGTCTTACCTACTCCAAACGGGCCATGAAAGAATAAACCTCTCCCTCCGTTCTTGTCTTTATCATACTTTTCTATAAAGTCTTGTATTAAATGAACAGCTTTTAGTCTACTTTTATCATCTAAAGCAACTTGATCAATAGTAGCTAGAAGTATTTCACTTGGAATATTAATGGACTGTATAAGATCTTGTTGCTTTTTTTGCTCATCGTATTTTAGTTTTTTATTACATTTATCATATTGTATATCAATTGAATTTCCACTAATAATTAAAGTTGGCTCGTACCCTTTGATCATATTTGAACACCGATCGAAAGATATACATTTCTGACAATTTTTCGACTGGCTAATATATTCATATAATTTATTTAAGCTACGGTCAATCATATCTCCTGTGACTCTATCATGATGTTGATTTAAAAATTGTTGGATATCAGGATTTTGGAGTATTTCAGTTTTCATCTGATTTAGACGTAGTTGAAACTTATCATTTTGGAACAATTTAGACATCGTTTCGTTAATTCGCTCCACTCTGCTCCCCTCTTTTCCTATTTTGAGTTTCCTTTATATTTATTAATTCGCTCCTGAAGCTTTTGCCTTTCCTTTTCAAAATCTACTTCTTCCACTTTTTCTTCACTTACCTGATCCTGTTTCTCTTCAACAAACCAATCAGGTAACAATTCTTTACGAACTGGTTTTTTTGTTGAGGCAGAACGTTTTTTATTATTTGTATTCGCCCAGGTTTGATATTGCCGATGCTCTTGTTTAGCAAGCTCCATCGCTTGTTTCACGGTTTTAATATTTTTTCTCGACCAATGACTAGCTATCTTTTCAACGTAGCCTCTTGTGAGCTTCATATCAGTACGAAGCAACACATAATATATTAAGACGTTCACAACTCCTGGTAATAATTTCTGATTAACCATCACATCTTCAATAATTTGAAGGTCAGCAGCTGATGGTACAGAACCATCCGCAAGATCCATTAAAACCTTCTTTGGTGATATTAATTCAAGTTGTTTTATCAGTTGGTCTTCCTTCGTTTCTACTTGTTGATCATTCATTGTCCTTTGTGTGATCGGTTGTACTTGCTCGACAATAGAAGGTAGCCGATCACCATTCTCAAATTTATACCAGTCTCGTGCTTCTTTGCGAAGTTTTTCTATATCAATTTTATCATCCATAGTTAACGAACTCATCGTAATTTTTTGCATTTCTATTGGGTCTATTTCATATAAAAACGATAGCTTTGTTATCATGTCTTTTACTTTATCAGTAATCGCCTTTTTTGGTACCATACTTTCGGATAAGCCAGCGAAAAATAAATTAAAGTTAAATGCTTCTTGCAAATAAGTTGGTTCATTTTTTGCAGCATTATTGATATAGTTATTTCCTTCTTGAGGTATTAACTGTTCAATGATCTCATCGTTAGCGTTAGATACCATTTCGGAAGGGTGAATAGATTTAAAAATCTCATTAAACGATTTTGTTATAGGTGTATATTGAATGCTGTCGATTTGTTTGTCTGAGAAGAAACGTTTTAGCTTTGCATATTTATTTTTCCCAACTCTATTATACAAAAAAACATTTAATACTCCGTCATTAAAAAATTGATCAGGAGATAATGGAGGTTGCAGCTCATAAATAAAATGACGAACATCATTTTCTTTTTTTTCATATGTTTTTAATAGTCCAATTCCCTCAAGCTTAAGCCTTTGTCTAAAAATTTCATGTAAATTACACTGCATAAGCCCCATTAAACTATGGTGTGTAGATTCTTCACTCCACAATCTATTTTCTTCAAGTTCAGCCCATAGAGTCATAAATAAACTAAAAGCACCATTTTCAATTAATGGTTGATAGAGCAACGTTATTATTTTTCGATCAAACTCTTGTAAAATTGTTTTACAACTCACATAATATCGATCTACAGGAATTAATTCTTTCCAATGATGTTCCACTATATAACCTAACCTTTCATAGATATTCTAACTATTCCTATGTTCAATATATTAAAAAAAGAGCTTGAAGAATATTCTTAAGCTCCTATCTAAATTTCTTTTTTAATTAGTTCTTTTAATTCTTCTATAAAAACGTTGATATCTTTAAATTGTCTGTAAACAGAAGCAAAACGAACGTATGATACTTCATCAATTTTGGACAACTTTTCCATGACCATCTCACCTATCATCTCGCTACCTACTTCGGAATAACCTTGGCTTCTTAAGTCCTTCTCAATGAAGTTAATGATATCTTCTAATTGAGTTAAGGAAACAGGCCTTTTCTCACAAGCTTTAATAAGGCCACGTAGAATCTTTTCGCGACTGAACTCTTCTCTTGTTCCTTCTTTTTTAACAACGATAAGTGGTAGTTCTTCCACTTTTTCAAACGTTGTAACCCGATATTGACACACTTCACATTCACGTCTTCTTCTTATAGCGCGTCCTTCATCTACAGGCCGAGAATCTAATACCCTAGTTCCATTATGTTGACAAGAAGGGCATTTCATACAATCAGCTCCGTTCTTTTCTTGCTGAGTTTTTAATATAGGCTTCTTTCGCATTAATTGTTACTTGTCGTAATAAGCTGTTTTCGTACTAACGTATACAACTACTAGGTTTTGGTACATCTTTTCTAAAGACTATAAGAAGCATATAATACATATCAGTTTTTCTAATGTAAGTAAAAAAGCAACAAAATTTACGCAAAGAGCCTTAATAGAAGAGAACATAGCTTTCCTTAAGTTTCTTATTCTCTATACTCTAATGATATAAAAAGACGAAACTAAGTACAAGCATAAAAATAAAGAGGTATATTGATATACCCCTTTTTTGTTCGAACATTTATATGATTGTTATAGAACTTTTAATTTTGATTTTTGCACTTGCACTGGACCCATTCCACGAGGTAATTCAATATTCTCACGTGATTCAGCACCTAAAGCTTCTGCAATATGTTGAGCAGCAACATTAGGGTCAATACGATCACCACATGTATAAACGTCTATGCTAGCATAACCATGCTCGGGAAAGCTGTGTATTGTTAAATGAGATTCAGAAATAATTACGACACCACTTACTCCGTGAGGAGCAAATTTATGGAAAGCAACTTCTCTAACTTCAGCACCTGACTTTAATGCTGCATCAACAAAAATCTTTTCAATTTCATTGATATCATTTAACTTCTCAAAATTACAACCCCACAGCTCAGAAATAACGTGTCTACCCATTGTTTCCATATGCTAGTCCCCCTTAAGCGATAAATATTATTCAGACATGAATTTCTTCTAACAGATATTTTTCATAACTACCACGGGGGAAAGTTAGTCCAAAGAGGTCCTAACCCTTTAAGTAGCTACAGTATCTATTCATCAAGAAGTTCACGAAAAATAGTATACTTTGTTTGTGTGATTTTTGCAACAACCTTTTCTATTTTTATTCGCGTAAGTTAAGGGCAGTATTGATTTGTGGTGATACTATTTACATTTTCCTTTTTTATAACAAATATCCGATAAAACTTGTGGAAATAACAAAAGTTGCACGTCAATTCCTCCAAAGTCTTATGATTAACTGCACTGCAGAATGTCTGTCTGATGTCTTCTTGCTGATGTCAACGGCAAGTAGAAGACGAGCTCTTGATCTTGGAATGGGTATTTTACTGCAACTTCCATTAACATTGCCTCATCGAAAGAAACATTTTCTTTTCTGAGAAATAACATTGCTCACTCAAAAAGATTATTTACATCTCATGATAATAAATAATATGTCCATATCCATTAAAACTATATAGTAAAAAGTTTATTGCGATTGTAACTAAATTACGTCTGCAATGTGATTTTATCCCATTTTTTAGTAGGGTGTGTTATTTCTTAATATACGAACAACAATTCATGACTTATTAACACTATAATCGTAAATGTTGTTATTTGTATCCAATTGAACAGCTAGTAGTGGTTATATACGATTGTCATCGTTAAATTGAAGTAACGATGACACGAACCCTAGTAGAATCCGTAGCTCAAAAATAACTATCTATACGATGACAACCAAAGAAAAAAGAGTATATTTAAATAAACATACTCTTTAGCTATATAAACCATATCCTTATGCTTTTTTACCCAACCTTCATTTCTGTTTTTTTCATCATTTCACATGCTACATATTTAACTAAATCTACAACTCGACATGAATAGCCCCACTCATTATCATACCAAGCAAGAATTTTTATTTTACGATTATTTAAAACCATTGTTGATAAACCATCAATGATCGAAGAATGGGGATTTGTATTAAAATCAACTGATACTAACGGCTCTGTTGTAAAATCAATAATCCCTTTTAAATAAGTATTAGATGCAATGATAAATGCATCATTTATTTCATCAATTGTTACATCTCTCTTTACATCCACGACTAAATCCACTAGTGATACGTTTGAAGTTGGGACACGTAGCGCCATACCGTGTAATTTTCCTTTTAACTGCGGTAGAACAAGTGATAACGCTTTCGCAGCACCTGTACTTGTAGGAATAATTGATTGCGCACACGCACGCGCACGACGTAGATCTTTATGAGGATTGTCAATATTTTTTTGGTCATTCGTATATGCATGTACTGTTGTCATTAGACCACTTTCTATTCCAAATTGTTCATCAATTATTTTGGCAACTGGTGCCAAGCAATTTGTTGTACATGAAGCATTTGAAATAATATCGTGCTCTTCTGTATTAAATTTACTCTCATTTACTCCCATTACGACTGTAATATCTTCATTTTTTCCAGGTGCTGTTAATATTACTTTTTTTGCCCCTGCATCTAAGTGTAAGCTAGCTTTAGCTCGGTCATTAAATTGACCAGTAGCTTCAATAACAATATCTATATTAAGACTTCCCCAAGGTAATTCTTTTGGGTCACGTGTACTTAACAACTTTATTCTGTTTCCATTTACGATGAGGCAATCATTTTCTGCAACCACTTCACCATCAAATTTGCCATGATTCGTATCATACTTAATTAAATGTGCCAATGTTTCAGCTGGGTAGCTAGCATTTATTGCAACTATTTCTAATTCTCTGCTTGTCATCGCTTGACGAAATACCATTCTTCCAATTCTTCCAAAACCATTAATCGCAATTCTTGTATTCATAATATTACTCCCCTCGAAAATAATGTTATACTTTTCATTACATTCGTGTAATTAGTATAACATAATTATCTAGAATTGTGATAATTAAAATACACATATTTTTTTCCAACATACAAAAAGACCCCTACCTCTATATCTATCGATAAGAAGTGGGGGAATGTTCTCTAAGCTTATGTTCTTTTCGTAAACTATGTTGGTCATGAACTAGAAGTAGTTTTATGTATACTTTAGTTAAGTAAACGCTGAGTGAATAAGGAGAAATATTCTACTCACCGCATTGAAAACCAGCGCATATCCCATGTAGGAAAAGCCTAAATCAACCTAAGATTAATGAGCTTACTGATTCGGCAATATTTGTATACTCCAGTTTTGGAGGAGTTTGTGGAGTTGTTCCTCAGTATTTAATATAGAACCATTATTATTTAACACCGCACTAGCTAAAGAGATTTTATCCTTTAGAGGCATTTGCGAATTAATTCGAGCTTCGGCTTCATGCTTAAGGTAGTTATTTCTTTGCATTAGTCTATGTAATTGAACATCTGGGTCTACATATACAAGTAGCGTTTTGTCGACCATATCAGTTAATTTACTTTCAAACAATAGCGGTATGTCTAAAATAACCACTTGTAAACCTTGCTTCATGTATTCATCCATTCGTTCAAACATCTTTTTACGTACTGCTGGATGCACGATACTGTTCAATTGTTGCCTTTTTTCTTCATCATGAAAGATAATATTACCTAGTTTCTCTCTATCTAACTCTCCATTAGGTTGTGTAACCTTCTCACCAAATGTTGCAATTATTTTTTTATATGCAGACTCACCAGCTGTGACTACCTCTCTCGCAATTATATCTGCATCAACTATAGGAAATCCAAGCTTTTCAAGCATTTTTGCTACTGTGCTTTTACCGCTTGCTATTCCTCCTGTTAGCCCTATGATAAGCGTCATTACCGATCCCCCATTTTCTGCAAGTAATTATATTCGGAATGGGTAGTAACCCCATTCCTCTTTGTTTTAACGTTATAACTTCCATATTCCTAAGACAATTAAAATAACTCCTGGTAAAAAAGAGAACTTTTTTACCCATGTTAGTCCTGAAAATAAAATACCACTTTTTAACCCTAATGATAAAAAAAGCATGCTCATCAATGCAACTGAAGCAGCCATTAACATCGGGGAATAACCTAAAAGGGCTGCTCCAAGGCCTGCACCAAACGCATCTAACGAAAGGGCTGCTCCAAGTAGGAATGCTTCAATACCAGTAATTGTTCCCGATTTGTCTAGATCGGCCGCCATCGGCTTTCTAAGAATATTAATAACTACGCCTAACGATCTAATTTCCAAATTAAATAAAATTTTTTCTTCATCCTCATCTAACATATTTTTCGCAGGACGAAAAAACTGGAATAATACCCAAGCACCTATACATACAAGTACTACCGCACCAATTTTTTCTGCAATGCTTGGAGATAGTATCATTGAAATCATATTTCCAAAAAACATTGCTACACTTAAAGTAATTGCTGAACAGAATGCAATGATAATAATTGACTTTATTGGCAAACTCATTTTTCGCAAGCCATAAGTGAAGCCAACAGTAAAACTATCTAAACTAACTGCAAAAGCTAAAATTATGAGCGACATATATTGAACCATTGCATGAGCTCCTTCCGATTTAGCTACAGTAGTATATGGAAGAAGCCCATCCAAAGTTCAAAAAGAAGCTCTATGTTTTTTTACAGGCGGTTTTATCGCAACGATTGTTGCTTGTCGCACAAAAAATAAACACGTATTTGGTAAGATTTCGTGGCATCTTTTCTATTGATAAAATTACTGAGTTCTCATAAAACTCACATGATGTCCATTTTTAGTAAAAATAACAAAATACTTACGAAAAGAGCCTTTTATAGCTGTTTTTTCG
The DNA here is from genome assembly GCF_046557775.1 of Nanhaiella sioensis. Lineage (NCBI taxonomy): Bacteria > Bacillati > Bacillota > Bacilli > Caryophanales > Bacillaceae > Nanhaiella > Nanhaiella sioensis. Next base: position 3,154,715 of record NZ_JBKAEG010000001.1, on the reverse strand, counting down.
CATCGCTTGTTGCTTGTCCCACAAAAAATAAACACGTATTTGGTAAGATTTCGTGGCATCTTTTCTATTGGTAAAATTACTGAGTTCTCAAACTCATCATGATGTCCATTTTTAGTAAAAATAACAAAATACTTCCGAAAAGAGCGTTTTACAGCTGTTTTTTCGCATCAATTGTTGCTTGTCGTACAAAAAATATTCCGTGGCATCTTTTCTTCTATAAATTGACGACGGTTGCATGTAACTGCATCTTAATCTTCTATTTTACGAACAATAACAATAAAGTTTTTAAAAAAGTGCCTTTTGTACAGCTGTTTTCACTGTTGATTGCATGTAAAAAGCGCAGTACTACAACAAATATGCTTGAAAACATAATCAACTTTTTGCTTGGCAGTTAGGGCAATAAAATGATGAACGCTGATCTATTTTTAGGTTTTCAATAGAACTTCCACATTCAGGACAAAAGTCTTTATTATAAACCATATGGAGTTCTTGGAATGTTCCTTTTTTCCCTTCGGAATTTACATAATCTCTTATAGATGAGCCTCCTAGTTTTATTGCAAGTTCAAACGTTTCTTTAATATGACCTAATAATTCTAACAGCTTTTCATCTGAAACCTCCCCAACAGATGTTAATGGGTTTAGCTTAGCTTTATAAAGACATTCGGATGCGTATATATTTCCCACACCTTGAATGACATTTGGTTGCATAATTACACGTTTTATCGGTTTGTTAATGAAAGCTTTATTTCTTATTATTTCCAAAAAAATCCTTGGAGCATCTTCAGAAGCTGGATCGGGACCAACCTCTTGAAGAGGTCGATAAGCGGTATACTCTTGTTTATTCAAAGCGCCCATCCATCCAAATCTCCTTTGATCTGAATAAACCATTAATGACTTGTCATTTAATTTAAATATGATATGAACATGTTTTCGATAATTTGGTGCAATTTCATCTAAGTCGTTTACATGAAAAATAGCACCAGTCATGCCAAGATGGGTGACTAAGTATAAGGTGGGAGTATCAGCTTGATTTAAATTGAAAATTAAGTACTTACCTTTCCTTTCAAGCTTTTCTATACTTCCTCCTTCTAGACGTTGAGAGAATGTTTCAACTTCTTGCCTTCCTATTTTTTTAAAAGGCATAGTAATCTTTGGATGTAGAACAGATACCTCTGAAATTATTTTGCCTAGTACTTTAGGCTCTATTGAGTTTAAAACTTGTTGTACTTCAGGTCCTTCCGGAATGAAGAACTCCTCCTTTCAACCATTCCCTATATGCTGCTTTACCACTACTTTGCATCATACCATGTAGGGCCATATGAGTAATCAACCTTCAGTGGAACAGTTAATTCTACTGCACTCTCCATGACATCAGGAACAAGTTGTTTCAGTATTTCTATTTCTTCTTGTGGTGCTTCAAAGATTAATTCATCATGTACTTGAAGTAACAGCTTTGCTGCTAAGCCCTCTTGGTGTATGCGATTAGCCATTTTGATCATCGCCAATTTAATAATATCGGCTGCACTTCCTTGTATTGGTGTGTTCATTGCAGTTCGTTCAGCAAAACTTCTCACATTAAAATTCCTACTCGTTATTTCCGGAATATAACGCCTTCTTTGCAAAAGGGTTGATACATAACCTTTTTGTTTTGCCTCTTGAATGATATCATCCATATAGTTTTTCACACCAGGGAAGCTATCAAAGTAACGCTGGATAAAGTTTGCTGCCTCTTTTCTAGTAATCCCAAGATTTTGTGACAAGCCATAATCACTGATTCCATAAACAATTCCAAAATTCACAGCTTTTGCTTGCCTACGCATGTTTGATGTTATATCATTTTCATTTACATGAAACACATCCATCGCAGTTTTTGTATGTATATCTAAATCTTGATTAAATGCAGTAATTAAATTAGCATCATTTGCAATATGTGCTAACACTCTTAATTCAATTTGTGAGTAATCTGCAGCAAAGATGACCCAGTCCTCTTTAGAAGGAACAAAAGCCTGCCTAATTTTGCGTCCTTCCTCCAATCTTATTGGTATGTTTTGTAAGTTAGGGTCAATTGAACTCAATCTCCCTGTCTGTGTTAAAACTTGATTAAATCGAGTATGGATTTTGGATGTATCCTTATGTACAACCTTTAATAATCCTTCAATATATGTTGATTTTAGTTTACCTAATTGTCGATAATGTAAAATTTTATCAATAATATTGTGTTTAGATTGTAGTTTCTCAAGAACGTCAGCAGAAGTAGAGTATCCAGTTTTCGTCTTCTTAATAACAGGTAAGTTTAATTTCTCAAATAAAATAACACCTAATTGTTTAGGAGAATTAATATTAAAGCTCTCTCCAGCTAGTTTATATATTGCATTCTCTAAGTTAGATAATTGCTTTGATAGCTCATCTCCCATTAGTTTAAGCTTGTCTACGTTCACATTTACACCGATTTCTTCCATTTTTGCTAATATAGAAGATAGTGGCATTTCTAAATTCAGTAACAAATCTAATTGTTCATTTTCTTGCAAATCATTTATAAGTTGATCCTTCATCTTATATAATGCATTTGCTTTACGTATGAGGTGTTCCATCAATTGTTGTTGCTCGGGAACTTTTCTCTTGGCACCCTTTCCATAAACTTGTTCATCAGTTAATATATCTGACATACCATAACGTTTTGCTATACTTGTGACCTCATCATTCGTGTCGGATGGATCTAATATATAGGAAGCAATAATGGTATCGAAATCAATTCCTGCTAATTGTATGCCATTCCAATGTAAGGAAACCATTGCTTTTTTTCCATCAAAAACAGTTTTCTTCATTTCCTCATTTTTTGCCCAGTCTTTAAATATATTAGAATTTACTGCTACTTCTGTAGGAATAAAATAGCGGCCATTCGTATTTTCAATTGCAATGCCTAAAATATCTCCCAAATGATAGTTTTCTTCTAATACCTCAACAACTAATGAACAATGATCAGCTAGCATATCTTGAGTTACCTCAGTAGCAACTGTAAATTCTATTTCGTTAAACTCCTCCTGATTTACCTCCTCAGAGTAGCCAAGTTTTGCTAACATTGATTCAAAACCTAAATCTTTATAAATGCCACTTACTTTTTCTTTGTCTATACCCTTAAAGTTAGCATCATTTACAGTGATACTAAGAGGAGCTTCACAGTTAATAGTTGCTAACTCTTTACTCAATATTGCAAGCTCTGTATGATCAGTTAATTTTTCCTTTAACTTTTTTCCACTTACTTGATCAATTGATGCAAGCACTTGTTCCACTGTTCCAAATTCTTTTAAGAGCTTTAATGCAGTCTTTTCTCCAACTCCTGGTACTCCAGGAATATTATCTGAACTATCACCCATTAAACCTTTTAAATCAATGATTTGAGCAGGTTTAATACCATATTTTTCTGCAATAAACTCAGGTGTATACTTGTCAACATCAGTAATACCCTTACGAGTAATATTAACAGTAATATTACTTGTAGAAAGCTGAGTTAAATCTTTATCACCTGTGATGACTTTGACATCAAAACCATCCAGTTCAGCTTGTTTTGATAAAGTGCCAATTATATCGTCTGCTTCATAATTTTCGAGTTCATAGCGAGTAATTTTATAGGCATCTAATAGTTCTCTAATAAATGGAAATTGTTCTGATAACTCTGGAGGAGTTTTTTGCCTTCCTCCCTTATATTCACTATAAGTTTCATGCCTGAAAGTCGTTTTTCCAGCATCGAATGCTACTAACATATGTGTTGGTTTTTCTTCATCTATAATTTTATTTAACATCATCGTAAAACCATAAATTGCATTTGTATGTATCCCTTTATTGTTGCTCAGTAAAGGTAGAGCAAAAAATGCACGGTATGCGATACTGTTTCCATCTATCAACACTAACTTGTTTTTATCCAATTAAAGCCCTCCTCAACGCAAAAAAAAGCCGTTATTCCTTCTTTCTATTGTAGCATGATATAGAAAAGAAAGGAAAATAACGACTTTTAAATGTTTGTTATTGTAAATTGCCCATCAGTAGATTTGCATAAGGTGAATCACTAGGAAGGATTATCATCGTCTCACCATTAATCGTCGTTTTATACGACTCTAAAGTTCGGAATAATTGATAAAACTCAGCATCTTTAGAAAATGATTCATTGTATATTTTAGCAGCTTCAGCTTCCCCTTCCCCTCGAATTACTTCCGCATCAGCCTTTGCTTTAGATAAAATTTCTTTAACTACTTTATCAGTATTTGCAATTATACGATTTTTATCAGCATCTCCTCTTGATAAATACTCCTGAGCAATCTTTTCACGATCAGAAATCATTCGAGTGAAAACAGTTTGTTCATTTTCTACAGGTAAATCTGTTCTTTTCATCCGTACATCAATTACTTGAATCCCATAGTTATCACGTACTAGCAACTCATTCACTTTTTCGGTAACCACATCGTTCAAACTACCTCTTGATGATTTTTCATCATTAATAACTTCATCATAGTTTAGCTTCCCTAACTCAGCACGGACGACAGAATAAATGAACTCGCCCATCTTAGCTTCTGCACCTGCAACAGTTCTTGCATTTGCAATCATCAGCTTAGGGTTCTCAATTTTCCATACGGAATAATTATCAATAATTAATCGTTTTTTATCTCTCGTATTAATTTCAGCCTCTTCCACATCATAAATCATTTGATATTTTGGTAAAGTAGTTACTGTTTGGATAAAAGGGATTTTATAGCTTAGCCCTGGTTCATCTTTATAATCTACTACTTCCCCAAATTGACGGATGACTTTATATTCACCTTCTTTTACGATAAAAAGGTTACTTAATATAATTCCAACTAAGACGAGAAATATAATTAAGAAAATTCCAGAAGTTCTATATTTCTTCCAATCCACATTCCCTTTCCGCTCATTAATATCAACTATGTTTTGATCACTCATTATTACCTTCACTTCCTTCCTGCTTAACTGGCGGTGTTTGACTTTCAAGTGGTTTAAGAGGTAAGTATTTTAATGTATTTCCGTCATCATTCATAATATATAGCTGAGTGTTAGGTAACACCTGCTCTAATGTTTCAATGATTAAACGTTGTTTCGTAATTTCTGGTGAATTTTTATATTCACTATATATTGAATTAAATAACGCTACATCACCAACGGCTTTTTGAATTCTTGCCACCTTATCTCCTTCTGCATTGTAGATAATGGCGTCTTTTTCCCCTTCAGCCTCTTGCTTACGTTTGTTTTCATATTTTTCTGCCTCATTGATCTTCGTATTCATCGTTTCTCTAGCGTCAGTAACATTTGTAAATGCTTTTCTTACTTCATCATTTGGTAATTCAACATCTTGCAATTTAACTGCTAACACGGAGATTCCAATGTCATATTTATCAACGAGTGATGTTAATAATTCAAAGACTTCCGCCTCAATTTCTGCTTTCCCAGATGTAAGAGCATCATCAATTGCTGAGCTACCGATAATACTTCTTAGTGAAGCGGATGTAGAATTGTATAAAATTTGCTCAGGATCTAAGGAATTATATAAGAATTTCCCTGGGTTTGTTATTTTCCATTGAACTACAAGATCTGCTAAAACAATATTTTCGTCACCAGTAATCATCTTCGTATCATTACGGTTTTCACGAACTACCTCATTGTTCCTTTCCTCATATCCAAACTGTAAACTAAATGTCTCCTTTGACAGCTTTTGAACACTTTGGATAGGCCAAGGCAATTTAAAATGAAGCCCTGGTTCACTAATACCTTCTTCTACTTTACCAAAAGTTAAAATAACTGCTTGTTCTGATTCATCAACGGTGTACCAAGACGTTAAAGCGCTCACACCTAACAGAACGACTAAAATTGCTAACCCTATAAATGAATATATCCTCTTCATACTAATCATGTCTCTCCCTCTCTTTCTTAGGCCTTAATATGTAGTACGGTTCAAAACATAAAAAGGTTTCATATGGTTCCCAATTTTATTTTAACGGAATATTAACAAAGAAAATAGCAAAAACATTGTAAAAACCACAAAAAAAAAGAGAACATGTTTCCATGTTCCCAAAGATGGTTCCTTCTGGATGAAGGGGTTTTCATTATATATACTAGCAGAGTATTGTAAAGGTTGCTTAAACGCCCTGTAAATTAATTGTTAACATATCCCATGATGTTAACTGTACGCTAGACGTATTGTTTTTTCAATACTACTGTAAAAACCGTTCCTTCCCCAACCTTACTTTCGACAAAGATTTGCCCATGATGCGCTTCTATAATATGCTTTACAATCGCAAGGCCTAATCCAGTCCCACCTGAATTTCGACTTCGATCCCTATCAACTCGGTAAAAGCGTTCAAAAATCCGTGGAATTTCTTCCTCTTTTATACCTATACCAGTGTCTATTATTTTGACAGATACCTCTTCTGTATTTTCAGCAATCATGATATCTACCTTTCCCTCAGGTCCAGTATAGACAATCGAATTTGATATTAGATTTATAAATACTTGCTTTAAACGGTCAGCATCCCCTGCCACAAATAAGTTTTCTGTCGCTTGGGCATTCATAGTAACTTTAATATTTTTTTCATCAGCTTTTCCAGCTAAAATGACCATTATTTCTTCAATAAGTACCTTTATGTCAACTTGATCAATATTTAAAGTAAATCCATGTTGCTCAATTTTCGAAAGATCTAGTAAATCTTGAATTAAGCTTTGCATCCTTTCACTTTCTTTCAATATGATGGAAAGAAAGTACTGCAAAGTGTTTTCGTCCTTCATTGCCCCATCTAATAATGTTTCACTAAAACCTTTAATAGAAGTAATTGGCGTTCTTAATTCATGAGAAACATTTGCTACGAAGTCCTTTCTCATTTGTTCAAGCATTTTTAATTCAGTAATATCGTGGAAAACTACAACTATACCTTTCCACTCATCGTTATTTCCAATAATTGGTCCACCATACACCTCAAAATGCTTTCGTTCAATTGAAATAGGTAGGCGTAATTGCTTTCTTACCTTTTCTTCAGTCATAAAAATTTCTTCAACGAGAGAAATCACTTCCTTATGACTAAAAGCTTCATAATAATATTTATACAAAAAATCATTAGGGTTTACTTGAAAGATTTCAGTAAAAGCTTTATTTACTAAATGAATGTAACCTTTACTATCAATTAAGAGTAAACCGCTACCCATATTTTCGATTAATGTTTCCAATCTATCTTGTTGCATTTCATGAGATTTTTTCATATCCTGGAGCGTTCGAGCTAGAACATTGATGGACTGGCTTAACATTCCAGTTTCATCTAATTCACCTTCATATGTCCTCGCTTTATAATTTCCTTTTGCTAGCTCCATAGCTACCTTAGTAGCTGATTCAAGCGGCTTTGTATATTGTGTTGTTATTTTAATAGCTAATAGCATGATAATAACTAGCCCGACTCCAAGGCTACTTATCACTAGTCCCCAAATCTGTGTGCTAATTTTATCTAATGAGGCCTGAGATGTTGTTAAAATGATATAACCAAGTAAAGTATCTTCTTTTATAATAGACATGCCATATGAATATAAGTTTTCATCTTCGTTAGTTATATGAAATCCATTGTCATTTTCCTTATTTTGCTTTAGAAGATATTGTAGATCTCCATTTGTTAGTATATTGTTATTAGGATTTGATTGGTATTTCTCTCTACCTCGTTGATCCAAAATGGTAACATCAGTGTTTAAAATCTCTCCTATTGAATTAGCCCTCTCGTTAATATTCGCGCTTTCAATCCCTTCTTCAGCTATAGTATACGCAGCCATTTTTGCATCCTTTTCAATCTGCTCGTAAAATGAATTATTATAATATGACTCAAATAATTGTCCTATAAATAGACCTAAGGCTAATAATACTGTGACGATTAATGAAATCAATGCAAAGAGAAGGCGAGATCGAAATTTAAGCATCTAGTTTAGGCTCCTCCAGTTTATAACCTAATCCCCGAATCGTTTTAATATATATTGGCTTTCTTGTGTTCATTTCAATTTTTTCTCTAAGGTGACTAACATGAACATCAACTATACGTGTATCTCCAGCAAAGTCATAATTCCACACTGCACTTAGTAGTTGATCTCTCGTTAAGACTCTTCCTTTGTTTTTGCACAAGTATAATAGTAACTCAAATTCCTTCGGCGTAAGTTCTAATTTCTCACCAAGAAAATACGCTTCATAGTGCTCTGGAATGATTTTTAAATTTCCAATGATGATTGCTGCTTGATCTTCAACAGATTCACTCTTGACTTGATTTGATATTTGCATACGCCGTAAAATCGCTTTTACTCTAGCGACAACCTCTCTTGGACTAAAAGGCTTCGTCATATAATCATCTGCCCCTAGTTCTAAGCCAAGTACTTTATCAAATTCATCGTCCTTTGCAGTAAGCATTAAAATTGGCGTAAAAACCTTTTCTAATCTTAGTTGTTTACATACTTCAATACCATCAATTTGAGGTAGCATTAAGTCAAGAATGATTAAATCAGGCTTTTCACTTTTCGCTTTTTGTTTACCTGATTGTCCATCAGTCGCTACAATAACTTCAAACCCAGCTTTCTGCAAGTTATATGTAAGTAATGTCACAATAGACTGTTCATCATCAACCACTAATATTTTTGTACTCATATGTACCTCCAAGTATACGTATTAAACCCCATCCATCACTCAGAACTCTGTTACATATTCAGTGTTTTTGTTTTCATATCCAGAATTACACACATCTTTCAATAAATCTCTTTTCGTAAACATTGTTGCTATTGTTATCAAATCATTACGATAAAAAATGGTTTTATAAAGTTATTCATCGTTGTCCATAAGAAAGATGCCACGAACGTTAGTTGTGTACGTGATCTAATACGAAAAACACAATCGATGCGAATACAGCCTTTAATAAGCATTCGGTCATCTTTTCGAGGTAAACAAACGAATTGAAACACATCAACTTCGACTATTTGTTCTTTTGTATATTATAGTACGAAAGTGTACGAAAAGAGCCTACATACATAAATTATAATCGATTAGAAATAGACAAACCAACTTTTTTTATTATAGGCTCTTTTCATAAACTTTGTTGATTTTCTTTCACTTACATTGGAGTAACCGATGTTATCTGCCTTTATTTAGCCCTTTTTAATATAGACCCTTTCACTATTTTTATTAACATTGAACAGCATGATGCGTTTATAGAAAACTCAGTAATTTTAACACAGAAAAAATGCCACCAACGCTAAAGTAAACTTGCCTATATTTAAGAATCAATGCGAAAATTAAAAGAACGAAGAGGATCAATTCTCTTCGTTCTTCAGTATATATTAAAAGTTTTCTAAAGCATTCCCGTCTAATGATTCTAAGCGATGGGGTGGACATACAAGTGTAGTACCTTCTAATACTTTTTCATCTTCCTCATTTGTTGCTTCAATCTTAATTTCAATCGTATGGTTACTTTCATCAACGTTTATGACTTCAAAAAGAAATTGTACCGTTCCATAATGATATACAGGATGAATAAAGGAAATATCTTGTTTGAGTATATGACTGCCTGGTCCAGGTAAATACTTTGAGATTGCAGAGGTAATAATTCCTATTAACATAATATTAGGGGCTATTGGTTTTTTATAAGGTGTCTGAGATGCATAGTCATGCTGAATATATAATGGATTTGAATCATTTGTTAGTCCTAAATAGAGTAATAAATCTTTGTCCTCAATTTTTTCAGTTAAAGATAATTTTTCACCAACTGAAATTTCATTAATCAATCTTCCTAATTTTCTTTTTTTGCCTAACAACATACAAAACCTCCTATATTCGAAATACAGTATAATTGAATGCGCTAGTTCATACTTATTCCCGAAAAAGCACTGAAGACCTTTATATGATTATGCTTGAACCATCACAGTGCGTATATAAAAATAGAACATACTAGAAATTATGTAAAAACACAATGAAAATAAAAGGGTCATACTCCACATTTCTATAACATTTAGGGTAGTTATTCCCTATATACTGTATAGTATGTGGAGTTAGACCCTTTTGAATGCTAATGATTATGCGAGAACTTTCATTACACTTTTCACAGCTTCAGCTGATTTGGACAGAGCACTCTTTTCTTCCTCTGTTAACTCTAACTCAATAACTTTTTCAATACCATTAGCTCCAAGGATAGTTGGCACACCAAGATATATGCCCTCAAAGCCATATTCACCTTCTAAATAAGCGATGGATGGTAATACTCGACGTTGGTCTTTAAGAATTGCCTCTACCATTTCAACAAGGGAAGCAGCTGGAGCATAATATGCACTACCATTCCCTAGTAAGTTAACAATTTCCCCTCCACCTTTACGCGTACGTTCTACAATTGCATCTAGACGTTCCTTTGGAATTAACGTTTCGAGTGGAATACCACCTGCATATGAATAACGTACTAATGGCACCATATCATCACCATGACCACCTAATACGAAGCCAGTTATATCTTTAACTGATATATTCAGTTCTTGTGAAATAAATGTTCTAAAACGTGCAGTATCGAGTACCCCTGATTGACCTATGACACGATTTTTTGGAAATCCAGATTCTGTGAATACAGTGTAAGTCATTGCATCAACAGGATTCGTTAAAACAATGATATAACAGTTTGGCGAGTATTTCACAATTTCTTGTGTCACACTTTTCATTACTTTTTGATTTGTTTGCACTAGATCATCGCGACTCATTCCTGGTTTACGTGCTATACCAGCGGTAATTACTACGATATCTGAATCAGCAGTATCAGCATAATCAGATGTTCCGATTATATTTGAATCAAACCCTTGAACAGGACTTGCTTCTAACATATCTAATGCCTTACCCTTAGTAGGATTTTCCATTTGAGGAATGTCCACTAATACAACATCTCCAAGTTCCTTTTGCCCTAATAAAAATGCTGTCGTTGCACCAGTAAATCCTCCACCGATGACAGAGATTTTTTTTCTTTTTAATGTCATGAAAATTTCCCCCTAATCAACATCTATTTTGTCATTAATGCTTATAAGTTATTAATTAATTCATCAGCAAACTCTGAACATTTCACTTCTGTAGCACCATCCATTAAACGTGCGAAATCATAAGTTACAACTTTAGAAGCAATAGACTTCTCCATAGACTTTGTGATTAAATCAGCAGCTTCATTCCACCCTAAATGCTCAAGCATTAGTACCCCAGATAAAAGTACAGAAGATGGGTTAACTTTATCTAAACCTGCATATTTAGGAGCTGTACCGTGTGTCGCTTCAAAGATAGCATGTCCTGATTCATAATTGATGTTAGCACCAGGGGCAATCCCAATACCACCAACTTGTGCTGCTAATGCGTCAGAAATATAGTCACCATTCAAGTTCATTGTAGCAACGACATCAAATTCTTTTGGACGAGTTAATATTTGTTGTAGGAAAATATCAGCAATTGCATCTTTAACGATAATTTTCCCTGCTGCTTCAGCTTCAGATTGAGCTTTATTCGCTGCCTCTTTTCCTTCTGCTTCAACGATGCGATCATACTCAGCCCAAGTAAATACTTTATCTCCAAACTCTTTTTCCGCAAGTTCATATCCCCAATTTTTAAATGCACCTTCAGTAAATTTCATGATGTTACCTTTATGAACAAGCGTTACAGATTTACGTCCTTCTTTGATAGCGTAATTTATTGCTGAACGTACTAAGCGGTATGTGCCTTCTTCTGACACTGGCTTAATTCCGATACCTGATGTTTCTGGGAAGCGAATCTTGGCAACTCCCATTTCATTTTGTAGGAATTCAATCACTTTTTTCACTTCATCTGAGCCTTTTGCATACTCAATCCCTGCATAGATATCTTCTGTGTTTTCACGGAAAATAACCATATCAGTATCCTCTGGGCGCTTAACAGGTGATGGAACACCTTGGAAATAACGAACAGGTCTTAAACATACAAACAAATCTAGTTCTTGACGAAGAGCTACATTTAAAGAACGTATACCTCCACCAATAGGTGTAGTAAGTGGTCCTTTGATAGCAATTATGTACTCTCTAATGTCATCAAGTGTTGCCTCAGGAAGCCATTCACCTGTTTGGTTAAATGCTTTTTCACCAGCAAGAACTTCTTTCCAAATAATTGATTTCTCACCATTGTACGCTTTTTCTACTGCAGCCTCCAACACTCGTGATGCTGCTGCCCAAATGTCTGGCCCCGTACCATCACCTTCGATAAAAGGAATGATAGGATTATTTGGTACATTTAACTTTCCATTTTCAACCGTAATTTTTTTCCCTTGTGTCAATATAAAAACCTCCATCCATGATGCTGTTGTTATTTTTATTAATCCATTATCCATTGGAAAGAGAAGGAGCTCCCTTTCCAACCAAATACTATTTTATCATTTAATACTTCCTTACATAAAATACTTTCTATATTATCTCTGTTCCATAGGGATATAAACCTGTTTACTCGGTCCTGTATATTCTGCTCTTGGACGAATTAAACGGTTGTTATCATATTGTTCTAATATGTGTGCTAACCAGCCTGAGATACGGCTTACAGCAAATATAGGTGTAAATATATCGTGATCAATTCCTAAGCTGTGGTAGACAGATGCAGAGTAAAAATCTACATTAGGAGGAAGTGGTTTTTCAGATGTTACTAGGTCTTCAATTTTCACAGACATTTCAAACCACTTTGTTTCACCTGTAATTCTTGTTAGTTTCTCAGACATTTCCTTTAAATGCTTCGCACGAGGATCGCCTTTTCTATATACTCGATGACCAAAGCCCATAATTTTTTCTTTCTGTTCAAATTTATTTTTAATATAAGGATCTACATTTTCTACAGACCCGATTTCTGTTAGCATTTTCATTACAGCTTCATTTGCACCGCCATGAAGAGGTCCTTTAAGTGCACCAATTGCAGCAGTAATACCAGAATACACATCAGATAGCGTTGCGACACACACACGGCCAGTAAAGGTTGAAGCATTGAGCTCATGGTCCGCATGTAAAACCAACGCTTTATTGAAAGCTTCTATAGCGATGTCACTTGGCTCTTCACCTGTAAGCATGTACAAGAAATTAGCAGCAAAACCTAAATCTGTACGTGGTGATATTGGCTCAAGACCTTTTCGTATACGTGAAAAAGAAGTAACAATTGTAGGTATTTTTGCTTGTAAACGAATAGCTTTACGATAATTTGCTTCTTCATCCATTTTATCAGCTTCAGCGTCATATAATCCTAACAAGGAAATAGCTGAGCGTAACGCCGCCATAGGGTGAACCTCGTTAATAGGATACATATTAAAATGATCAATGATTTCTTGTGGAATGCTTGCATTTTCAGCTAATTCATTTGTTAGTTGTGCAAGCTCATTCTTGTTAGGTAATTTGCGGTTCCAAAGTAGGTAAATGACCTCTTCAAAACTAGCATTTTCTGCAAGATCATCAATGTCATATCCTGCGTATGTTAGTGTGTCATCTATGATTGAACTAATAGATGATGATGTTGCTACTATCCCTTCCAGACCGCGTGTTACTGTCATAAAAATCTCTCCTTTTTAAATAAAATTCCCCATAGCCTTTATATTTACTGTACTAGAAATTGAGCGGTTGCTCAAATTAGGAAAAAACTTACTTATTTCATATACACATCAACAGCAAGGTTATTCTATTTATATATAATAAGAAAATATGTGCACTAATACACTAATAAGCATGAGAAAGTTTCCCTCCTTAAATTAAGAAAACATGCTGCCTAGTCTATAGTCCCTCTCATTTATATGAGCAAATTGGTTTTTTCACAAACGGGGAAGTGCGAATGATCTTATCTCACAAAAAGAAAATGCTTACATTTTATGCTTTTTTCAAAAGATTAACATTCCTGCTAAGACATGTAAAAATACCCCTCTACTATTTTATTGTGAGTAAGGGCATTAATATAAGAAAGATAACATATTAGTATTATTATAAACAATTATCAGACTCTTGTGAATGAAAAGAACCTTATTTATTTAAAAAAATATTATTACAAGAAAATAATCAACCAAAAATATTAAAAATTCTCATACATATATATGCAATCCCTGCTCCAATTAAAGGGCCAACTGCTACAGCTTTAAACAGTGCTACTGCTAAAATAGTGCCGAATACAAGTGCTGCTGTAATATGAGGATCATTCTCCAATAACGTTAAACCACTTTTTGCAATGATCGCAACAGCCATTCCAGACAGTAATGCAATCCAAGCATATGGAGATTTAAGAGCTTCAAGAAGTTGTTTAAACCCAATTTCACCTGTCGCAATAGGAACTAATACAGCAACTGTAATGATCGTTACACCCCAATTAATTCCCTTACCTTGAATATAAGGATATAGCTTTGAATCAAATCCAAGCAATTTTATTAGTAGCAGGACAAAAATAGCAATGATTAGTGATTGATTTTTCGCGATGATTCCAATTGCTAGTAAGATTAATAAGAATGCTGTTGATTGAGAGAACAATATAATCAATCCTCCTTGCTGCGCTCTACCAGGTCAATCATAACAAACAATTGGTCAATGTAAAAGAATCGCCTTATAATGTATAAAATTCACAAAACTATCCTTTCCATTCTTAACCATATTATTATAAAATACTTATATGGGATAGGGGGGCTGTTTATTGAATCTTGAATATGTTTACCGTGGGCTACGCCTACTATTTGTATTAGCAATAATAACGATAGGAATCATAGGACTTTATTATGTATCAACTGTTACATATCCGTTCATTATTGCGCTAATAATCGCTTATTTAATAAACCCGATCGTAAACCTCTTGGAACGTAAAGCAAAAATACCACGATCACTATCAATCTTTATTACCTTAATTTTATTATTCGGAATCATAGCAGGCTTAATTACACTATTAGTTGTCGAAATAGTTGCAGGCACAGAATATTTAGCTAAAGTTGTACCTGAACACTTTAACACACTAATGCAATATATTGAAGTGTTTATTGCAAGTAAAATCATTCCGTTCTACAACCAGCTTGCAGTGTTCTTTAAAAATCTAGATGCTGGGCAACAAGATACAATTATGCAAAACATTTCATCAGTCGGTACGAATATTGCGTCAAGTGTCGGAGATTTCATCCAACAAGTACTAGAAAACATTCCAAACTTATTAGCTTGGGTTCCTAACACTGGAACAGTTGTCGTTTTTTCACTACTAGCTACTTTTTTCATTAGTAAGGACTGGGATCGTCTGTCTGGATTAATGAGTAAACTGTTACCTAGAAAAGCAAGAACTAGCGGTAAAAAAGTCTTTTTTGACTTAAAAAAAGCTCTTTTCGGATTTTTAAAAGCTCAAGCAACTTTAATATCGATTACCGCAATTATCGTATTAATAGGGTTGCTCATTTTAAGAGTAAATTATGCAATAACAATCGCTTTAATAATAGGTTTTGTTGATCTACTTCCGTACTTAGGAACAGGACTTATTTTAGTGCCATGGATCGTTTATGCAGCTGTAAGTGGAGATATATCTCTAGCCATTGGGTTAGGGATACTATATATCATCATCCTTATTACAAGACAAATTATGGAACCTAAAGTATTATCATCTAGTATTGGTTTAGATCCTTTAGCAACGCTCGTATCATTATTCATTGGATTTAAACTGCTAGGGTTTTTGGGGCTAATCGCTGGACCTGTTATATTGGTAATTATTAAAACCTTGCATAGTGCAAATATATTTAATGAATTATATGCTTATATCATAGGTAAAAAAGAGTCCTAAACAAGGACTCTTTTTTATCTATGGGCAAATTTTCTACTCGTATACCCATCCCATTGTGTTATCTTATAATCGTTATATTTCCACGGTCGATCATCTTTTTGATGACTTTGAGTAGGAATGGCTTTAAAATATTTCTTGTCATCGGGATTAGTAGCATAAAACCTATTGCATCGGTAATAAAGCCAGGGGTTAATAATACTACACCACCAACTAGTATACAAAGTCCATCTATAATTGCATCTCCTGGGGGTCGTCCGTAGCTCACTTGTTGTTGAAAATTACGTAATGTTTCTATTCCTTGCTTTTTAGCTAGCCATGCTCCTAAAACACCAGTTAAAATAATTAAAACGATCGTCGGAAATATACCTAAAGTATTACCTGACAATATTAATAAGCCAATTTCTAGTGCTGGAACTATAATGATAAGTGCAATCATCATTTGCAACATTATGTTGTGGTCCTCCAATCACCGTTGAACAATATTGATCTATTTGTCCTTATTATACCTTAAAATAAAAAAAAGAGAAGGCATAACACCTTCTCCAGTGATGAATTTATAATACACTAGTTCTTCCTTCATAAATCGTTCCTAAGCCGCCATCAACAGTTATTTCATTTCCATCTTTAATAATCTTAGTCGCATTTTCCACACCAACGATGACAGGTATACCTAAGCTCAGTCCAACTACTGCTGCATGACTTGTAAGACCACCTTCTTCAGTAATAATAGCTGAAGCCATTTCTAAAGATGACATCATATCAGCATCTGTACATTGAGTAACTAATATAGCTCCCTCTGTCATTTTTTGTTTAGCATCTTTTTGACTAGCTACGACAACCGCTTTTCCAAATGCTGATTTACGACCTACACCTTGTCCTTTAGCGATAACATTGCCTACCACATGAATTTTCATTAAGTTGGTAGCACCTTTTTCACCAGTTGGAACACCTGCTGTAATTACGACTAAATCACCGCATGAAATAAGTTTGGCGTCTAATGATGCCTGGACAGCTACTTCAAGCATTTCGTCAGTTGAGTTCGCTTGTTTAGCCGTTATTGGATAGACACCCCAAGTAAGAGCAAGCTTGCGAGAAGTAGATTTATCTCCTGTTACTGCAATAATTGGTGCTTTTGGACGATATTTAGAAATCATTCTAGCAGTATATCCACTCGCTGTTGGAGCGATAATCGCATTAACTCCTAAATTAAGTGCAGTATGAGCAACCGATTGGCTAAGAGCATCAGGGATCGTTGGATTTGTTTGTTTACTACGCTTTGCTAAAATTTGAGAGTATTCCAATGCTGTTTCGGCACGGGATGCAATGCTGTGCATTGTACCTACAGCTTCTACTGGATACGATCCAGCAGCAGTTTCCCCAGATAACATGATAGCATCAGTACCATCAAAAATAGCATTTGCAACATCACTCGCCTCAGCACGTGTAGGTCTTGGATTTCGTTGCATAGAATCTAACATTTGAGTTGCTGTAATAACAGGCTTTCCAAGCTCATTACATTTTTTAATAAGTTCTTTTTGTACAAGAGGAACTTCTTCTGCTGGTATTTCAACACCTAAATCTCCACGAGCTACCATTAATCCATCTGAAACCTCAAGTATATCGTCGATATTATCAACGCCTTCTTGGTTTTCAATTTTTGGTATAATTTGTATATTTGGTGCATCATGTTTTTCTAATATCTCACGAATATCTAGAACATCACTAGCACGACGAACAAAAGAAGCAGCGATAAAATCTACACCTTGTTCGATACCAAAAATGATATCGTTAGCATCTTTATCGGTAATTCCTGGTAATTTCACCTTAACCCCTGGAACATTTACCCCTTTTTTATTTTTTAATACACCGTTATTTAATACTTTTGTTGTTATTTCCCCAAGTTCTGCATTAATTGCAATTACTTCAAGGCCAATTAAACCATCATCTAGCAAAATTTTAGAACCAACTTCAACATCTTCAATTAAACCTGGATAAGTGATAGAAAACTTTTGAGGTGTACCAATAACCTCTTCCATTGAAATAATTACTTCAGAACCATCAATTAACTCAATTGCACCGCTTTCCATCGTATGTGTTCTAATTTCCGGACCCTTCGTATCGAGAAGAATAGCGATATTTTTTCCAGTCTTTTTGGCAGCTTCACGAATATTTTTTATACGTGCTCCATGCTCCTCAAAATCACCATGTGAAAAATTCAATCTAGTTACGTTCATCCCTGTTTCCATTAACTCAACTAACTTATCTACACTTTCACTAGCCGGACCTATTGTACATACAATCTTTGTTTTTCTCATCAATTTCTACCCCCAATAGTAATTTTCTTTCTATATTGATAATTCTTTTGATAATTTATACATATCTTCATCAATATGATGTTGCTGTGCCAACGCTTCGATAATATCATGATCGACGAGTTTATTATTTTGAATACCGACAGCTCGGCCACCTTTACTAGCTAATAAAAGCTCTACAGCTTTCGCACCTAGTCGGCTTGCTAATACTCTGTCAAATGCAGTAGGTGATCCACCACGTTGAATATGACCTAATACAGACACACGTGTTTCAAAGTCAGTTTCCTCTTGAATCTTATTACCGATATCAACACCACTGCCTACACCCTCTGCAACGATAATGATACTATGCTTCTTACCTCTTTCATGTCCACTTCTTAATCTATTAGTAATCTCATTCATGTCATAGTTAGCTTCAGGTATTAGAATTGTTTCTGCTCCACCTGCTAAGCCAGCCCATAACGCTATATCACCCGCTAATCTTCCCATTACTTCGATAACATAAGTGCGTTCATGAGAAGTAGCAGTATCACGAATCTTATCTATCGCATCTATTACAGTATTTAATGCAGTGTCAAACCCAATAGTAAAATCAGTTCCAGGAATATCATTATCAATCGTTCCTGGTACACCTACACAAGGGTAACCATGCTCAGTTAGCGCTTTTGCTCCTCTGTACGATCCATCTCCACCAACAACAACAAGCCCTTCAATTCCATGCTTATTTAACTGCTCAATACCTTGTTTCTGCCCTTCAGGTGTTTTAAACTCTTCACACCTTGCAGAATAGAGCATTGTTCCACCTCGATGAATGATATCTCCAACGGAACCAAGTTCTAACTTTTTAATATTACCACTCATTAAACCTGCATAGCCTTGGTACACTCCATATACTTCAATATTATGATAAATTGCTTTTCTAACAACTGCTCTAACTGCCGCATTCATTCCTGGGGAGTCTCCACCACTCGTTAACACACCAATTCTTTTCATTACGTCTCACCTCATTAATTTGTATGAACGGCCTTGAGAAGAGAAGGCGAGATTTACAAAAAAATACATCCGACCTCCATCATCAGAACCTAAGTATTCTTAAAATAACATTTCATTACGACGAAAACAATATCACAAATGTGAAAAAAAAAGGAAAACGTGCATCCAAAATTGATTTTGGATGCACGTTGCATTATTTTACCTCTACGTAACCGTTTTCATAAGAAATTTGTCCGATAGTTTTGTATTTTCTATACCTTTCCTGAACCAAAGTTGCGGAGTCCAATTCCTTTAGCTCACTAATGGATTGCTTTAAAACTACATCAATTAGCTTAGCTTGCTCATCAACATCTCGGTGAGCTCCACCTTTAATTTCAGGAATGATTTCGTCAATAACACCTAACTCTTTTAAATCTGGTGCAGTAATTTTCATCGATTCAGCAGCTTTTTTGGCTAGGGCTGCATCCTTCCATAAAATAGATGCGGCACCTTCTGGAGTGATTACTGAATATGTTGAATTCTCTAACATATGAATATGGTTTCCAACTCCAATACCTAAAGCTCCTCCACTTCCACCTTCTCCAATGACAATACAAACAACTGGGACTGTTAATCCAGCCATTTCAAACAAGTTCTTTGCAATCGCTTCACTCTGGCCTCTTTCTTCAGCTGCTTTTCCTGGGTAAGCACCTTTCGTATCAATAAAACAAACGATCGTGCGCTGAAATTTTTCTGCCTGTTTCATTAAACGTAATGCTTTACGGTATCCCTCTGGATGAGGCATTCCAAAATTTCTACGAATATTTTCTTTCGTATCTTTACCCCGTTGATGTCCTATAACAGTTACAGGAAGCCCATAATATTTTGCTATTCCTCCAACGATTGCACCGTCATCTCCAAAATATCGGTCTCCGTGACACTCCATAAAATTAGTAAACAAACGTTCAATATAATCTAATGTTGTTGGGCGATTTGGGTGACGAGCTATTTGAACCCGATCCCACGTTTTCATATTTCCATATATTTCACTTTCTAATTTCTTTAACCGTTGCTCAAGTTTTTCAATTTCAGCAGACAAATCCACATCAGAATTTTGTGTAAATTCCTTCAGTTCAGCAATTTTTTTAGTTAGTTCAATTATAGGGCGTTCAAATTCTAACTCAGCTACCATTCCAAATCACCTCCTATATGTATGGATAGTACATTCTCTAAAGTTTCTTTCATATTATGCCGATGAACTACAACATCAAGCTGCCCTTTTTCCAATAAAAATTCAGCAGTTTGAAAATCCTCCGGAAGCTCTTCTCGTATTGTTTGCTCTATAATACGTCTACCAGCAAACCCTATTAAAGCACCTGGTTCAGCAAAATTATAATCTCCTAAAGATGCAAAACTCGCTGAAACCCCGCCGGTTGTAGGATCTGTCATTACAGATATAATGAGTCCTCCTTGATCACTAAAAAGTTTAAGGGCTGCACTTGTTTTAGCCATTTGCATTAAACTTAATACACCCTCCTGCATTCTCGCACCACCTGAAGTAGTAAATATAATAAAAGGTACATTCAGCTCCATGGCCTTTTCAATTGCAAGAGTAATTTTTTCTCCAATTACAGACCCCATACTACCCATTCGAAAGTGTGAATCCATAACAGCTATAACTGTTTTAAAGCCACTAATTTCTCCCTCACCAGTAACTATTCCTTCGTTAAGACCTGTTTTGATACGATCTTTTTCTATCTTTTCTTCATATCCAGGAAAGTTTAGTGGATTATCCGAGATCAAGCCTTGATCATACTCACGAAAAGTCCCTTCATCTATCAAACTGCCAATTCTTTCGAAAGCTGTCATTCTATGATGGTGATCACAATTTAAGCATACACGTAAATTTTTGTTTAATTCTTTCGTATACATAATTTTTTTACAGCTTGGACATTTTGTCATGATACCTTCGGGCACATCTTGTTTTGCTTGCTCTGAGGGAATGGATGCATACTTTTTCTTTTTTACAAAAAAATCCTTAAGCATTGTGTAAATCCCCTTTACCAAATTCTATATACTACCTCTACTTTAACTAAATGTTATAAATAATTTTGTCAAAGTTTGTCATGCATCTATCGACAATTGTTTTACAGCTATGTTTTCATAAGTGCTAAGGGCTAAGTCTACTTTTTCTTCCTCAAGCGCATTTATGAGTTCTGTATAATAGTCTAACGGAAGGTTATAAGAATGATATTCCAACTTATAATAATCAAATAACACTAGCCAAATTCTTAGCAACAGCCTATTATTTGTCGCTTCTACAACTGTTTTCATAAATTGATCATGATCAAAGTTATTACCAGAAGTTAACGACTTCAAACATTGTAAATAGCTTTTATTACTTACTTTGCAACATAAAAAAATAGAATTGCGCTCGAGTAAATATTTGGTCTCTAGTATATCTTCTTTAGCCTTATCATCCTGTAAAATAAAGCTTCCAATTAGCTCAATAAGGCTATGGTCACCAAATTCTTTGATGAACGTTCCTTCACCCTGTCGTGTTTCAATTATGCCTAGTAATTCTAACGCTCTCAGTGCCTCACGTACAGAAGAGCGGCCTGCTTTTAATCTAACAGCAAGCTCACGTTCTGATGGGATTTTATCACCAGCTTTTAATCTATCTTCTGTAATTATGCATTGTAATTGATGAACAATCTCTATATATACTTTAGATCTTGATGACATTATTATTCATTACCAATAATTGAAAGTTTGCGGGTTTTTTCTGCAATACTCTCTGGGTCTAATTGGATACGTGCTACACCTGTTTCCATTGCAGCTTTCGCAACAGCTGCAGCAACCATTGGAGCTACTCTAGGATCAAATGGAGCTGGAATGACATAGTCTGCCTGTAGATCTTCATCTGAAACAAGCCTTGCAATCGCTTTAACGGCAGCGATCTTCATTTGCTCATTTATGTGAGTAGCACGAATATCTAGCGCACCTCGAAATATTCCAGGAAAAGCCAGGACGTTATTTACTTGATTGGGAAAATCAGATCGACCTGTTCCAACAACCTTTGCTCCAGCTTCCTTCGCCTGATCAGGCATGATTTCAGGATTAGGATTTGCCATTGCAAAAATAATCGGATCATCATCCATATTTTGAATCATTTCCTTAGTTAGTGCACCTTCAACAGAAACACCTATAAAAACATCAGCACCTTTGATAACATCGGCTAATGTTCCCTCCATTTTTTCCCGATTAGTGTACTTCGCTACTTCATTTTTTACATTGTTCATCCCGTACGATCTGCCTTCAAATATAGCACCTTTAGAATCGCACATCACTATATCTCTTACACCAAAGTTATATAATAATTTGATAATTGCTATTCCAGCTGCACCCGCTCCATTAGCTACTATTTTGATTTCAGACATCTTTTTCCCAACTAATTTAAGTGCGTTCACCAAACCGGCTACTGTAACAATAGCTGTTCCGTGTTGGTCATCATGGAAAATAGGGATATTCGTTTCTTTCTTTAAGCGTTCTTCAATGATGAAACAATTTGGAGCTGCAATATCCTCAAGGTTAACCCCACCGAATGTCGGTTCCAATAATTTCACTGTTTCAACAATTTTATCAACATCTGTTGTGTTCAAACAAATTGGAAAGGCGTCAACTCCTGCAAAGCTTTTGAAAAGTACAGCTTTCCCTTCCATGACAGGCATAGCTGCTTCTGGTCCAATGTTACCAAGCCCCAATACAGCTGTACCGTCAGAGACTACAGCAACCATATTTCCCTTCATCGTATATTCATAGACTTTTTGTACATCATCATAAATATCCTTACAAGGTTCTGCTACACCAGGTGAATAGGCTAAGCTTAAATCCTTTGCATTTCGAACAGGAACTTTAGATTTGGACTCTAACTTTCCTCTATGAATACTATGCATATGTAATGCTTCTTCTCTTAATGACATGTCATTTCACTCCTTAATGTACTACAAAGTTAGCGAAATATATAGCAAAAATATACCTCTCTTACTGCCACTCAATGTTCCTATTGTTTTATTAACTCACGTTTCCTTCAATATGTTAATATAACTCATGTCACAAACAGCAGTAGATTGGTCTGACCAATGATACCTATACAATATAACATAATAGTGATAGAAGTAAAGAAGTATATCATTTTAAAACAACGTTTCTTTCACCCAATATCTCGGTCATCTGCTCTATACATTCTTGTGAAGGGTCTACCAAAAATTCTTCAGGTAGGCGAATTGTTCTTTGTTCTCTTTCATAATATATAAGTACCGCAGTTTCTCCAGGGAATGATGATAATATATTTTTTATTTCTTGAACTTTCCCTTCAGCCATTTGTATGTCTTCAAATCTCAAATAAAGAGATTTATTAGAAGATGACTTGATCATTTCATCCATTGTATAAACGGTTTTAATAATAATTTGTAGCTTTTCTAACCTTTTTTCACATTTCCCTTCTACGACCACGATATTGCCCTTGTGCAGAATATTACTATATTGTTTATAAACAGCTGGAAACGCAACCGCATCAACATCTCCTGAATCATCACTAAACGTATAAAATGACATTACTTCCCCTTTTTTTGTACGTATTACTCGATCATTTGTAATATATACACCTAATTTCACTAATTCATTTGATTTATTATCTGCAAGCTGATGAATTTTTCTCGTACGTATGGAGAAGAATAAATCTTCATACATCGTTGTGGGATAACTTGAGAGATAGAATCCAACAGCTTCTTTCTCCAGCTTTAACATTTGATCTTCGGATAATTCTGCAACTTGAGCATATTTTGGCTTGAGCATAAATTCCTCATGAAATAGTTCAATTTGATCTTTGCTATCTGGTCTAACTAGTTCAGCATGCTCTAATGCAATATCTATACTAGCTAATATAGTAGCTCTGTTTTCTCCAAACTCATCAAAGCAACCTGCCATTACTAATGACTCTATCGTTTGTCTTTTAATTTGTTTCGCGGAAGTTCGTATGCAAAAATCGAATAGATCACTAAACTTTTTTTGTTTTCGGCTACGAAAGATTTCTTTTAAAGCAGCTCCTCCAACATGGTTAATAGCAGCTAGTCCAAACCTAAGTCCATGTTTTTCAACTGAAAAACCAAAGAAGCTGTGATTTATGGATGGTGGTAATATTTTTATGCCTTGCTGCTTAGCTTCTCTAATATAGGAAGCGAGCTTATCCTCCTTACTTATGACGCTTGTTAAGATTGATGCATAAAAATAGATTGGATAATTTGCTTTTAAATAAGCTAAATGATACGCAATCATGCTATATGCAACTGAGTGACTTCTATTAAATCCATAATTAGCAAAGCGAACTATTAAATCATAAATAGAATTTGCAACCGACACAGAGTACCCTTTGCTAACGCTGCCATTGAC
Source organism: Nanhaiella sioensis (assembly GCF_046557775.1). Classification (NCBI taxonomy): domain Bacteria; kingdom Bacillati; phylum Bacillota; class Bacilli; order Caryophanales; family Bacillaceae; genus Nanhaiella; species Nanhaiella sioensis. The sequence continues at coordinate 3,130,160 of NZ_JBKAEG010000001.1, read as the reverse complement.
AAAGTGTTCCCTTTCTTCGTCTAATACATCCTTTTTCTTCTTTGATACTGCCCTTCTTAATAGATCCGCTTCACCTAACGAAAATCCTGCCATTACCGCAGCAATTTGCATAATTTGTTCTTGATACACAATCACACCGTACGTCTTAGCTAATATAGACTCTAAATCAGGATGCGGATATGAAATTGGAGACTTATTATGCTTCCTGTCAATATAAATCGGTATGTTATCCATTGGTCCAGGTCTATATAGTGCATTTACAGCAACAATATCCTCAAAGCTACTCGGCTTCAATCTTTTGAGCACCTGCCTCATGCCTTCGGATTCAAGCTGAAAAACACCTGTTGTTTGCCCTTGACTAAGGAGAGAGTAAGTGACCTTATCATCCATTGGAGTTTGATCTAGGTTAATGTTATTCCCAGTCTTTCTTTCAACCATAGTTATAATATTTTCTATCAGTGTAAGGTTACGTAAGCCTAAAAAATCCATCTTTAGTAGACCAATATCCTCTAAAATATCCATTGGATACTGTGTTAAATATACATCTGCATGACCTTCTTGAATGGGAATGATATTCGTTAATTGTCGATCACTTATAATTACACCCGCAGCATGAGTAGATGTATGTCGTGGTAAACCTTCTATTGTTAACGCTATTTCATATATTCTTTTCGCCACATCGGTTTGTTGTATACGCTCCCTAAACTCAGAAGATTGACGATACGCCTCCTCAAGTGTGATTCCTTGCTTCATCGGTATTTTTTTAGCTAAAAAGTCCACTTCTTTTGGTGATGCCCCCACTACTCTTCCTACATCACGTAATGCTGCTCTTGCACCAAGCGTACCAAATGTAATGATTTGAGCGACATGTAATTGCCCGTACTTATTCTTTACATAATGGATCATCTCGTCACGACGGGTATCTGGAAAGTCAATATCTATATCAGGCATCGTAACCCTTTGTGGATTTAAAAACCTCTCAAACAACAACTGATGCTTTATTGGATCTATATTAGTTATGTATAAGACATATGCAACTAGCGAACCTGCGGCAGATCCCCTTCCTGGACCAGTTAGGATACCGTTATGGTGCGCATACTTCATAAAGTCCCAAACGATTAAAAAATAATCGCTAAATTTCATTCGATTTATAATTTCTAATTCATACATTAGACGGTCATAATGTTCGTCCGTCGGCTCTTGATAACGTTCCTTTAACCCTTTCAAACATAAAGAAGCTAAGTAATCATTCGACTGCTTGCCATCTGGAACAGGAAACCTTGGCAATTGTGCCGTACCAAGTGCTATCTCAGCATTACATCTATTTGCTATTTCAACAGAATTTGCTACTGCGCTTGGATAGCTATTAAAAAGTACAAGCATCTCTTCTGGACTCTTTAAATAATACTCATTTGAGGCTAGTTTAGTTAAATGATCGTCGGATAATTTTAACCCTTGTTTAATAGCTGTTAAGCAATTATAAGCAATAGCATCTTTCTTTTCGGTATAATGTATATCATTTGTTGCTACAACACTGAGATCAACATCTTTACTTAACGTTACTAGCATCTCAGTTAATTCACGATCTTGTTGTCTATGTTGTTGAATTGAAAAGAAAAAGCAATGATTAGCAAAAAAACTTTTGTAGAAATTAGCACGTTCTCTTGCTTTTTCAACCTCATTATTAAGTAACAATTGTTCTATTTCACCATGACGACCAGGTGTAATTGCAATAAGATCTTGTCTATAATGCTGGAGCCATTTTAATGGAATACCGTCCTTCGCTTTTGTTAATACCGAACTGCTAATTTTCATTAAGTTTTGATAGCCATTGTTATTTTTTGCGAGCAGTACTAACGGATAAGCACTAGGCGCATCTGAACTTTCATTTACAAGTACAGAGACTGTAAGACCAATGATAGGTTTTATTGAATGCTTTAAACATGTTTTATAAAAGGTAACAGCTCCGTACATGACATTTTCATCTGTTAATGCCAAAGCACTATAACCGTGATGTTTTGCTTTTAAAACTAAACTTTCAATTGATGCTGCACTGTTCAATAAGCTGTAAGCACTTTTTATTTGAAGGTGAACAAAAGACACAGAAACCCCCACCTTATCATCATTACTTTTAGAGTTCATTTATAAATAACCCGAATTGAATGCACTTGTAGACTTAGGTTCATTTAAATATGTAGCTAGCTTAGTCGTCGAATGACATAAGCTGTTGCATTTTTTGTTAACAGAATATAGCACTTTCATACAAGTACAGTTTTGTTCCTTACTTCATTCAAATCCCTCTATTAATAATTATATTTGTTGTAACCAAGCTATACAAATCTAAAACATATTTCCTTACGTTTGTCCATATACATGTATCGAAAGGATGATGAGTATGGAATTGAAGGAAGCGTTTATCCCAATGTTTATAAAAAGCTATTTTATAGCCTTCGGTGTTCTACTCGGCGGGGCTTTAATTGGTGGTTTAGGAGCATTTATATCTGGGCAACCACCCTTAACTGAAATGTTTCGTCTGTCAAACAGATTAAAGATATGGGCATTGGTAGCGGCAATTGGTGGAACGTTTGATGCGATTTATAGCTTTGAGCGGGGCATATTTTCTGGAGAAACTCGTGATGTATTTAAACAAATTTTACTTATTGTTTCAGCTATGGGAGGCGCTCAAACAGGGACGGAAATCATTCATTGGTTTACACAGGAACATATTTCACGATGAGGATACCGCCACATTTTCAATTACCGAATTGGCAGCGATTTTTTGCTGGAGTAGCTATTGGCGCCATTATTAGTTGGTTAGTGTTTCTATATATGTTTGGCGTTTTACAGGAAAAACAAGTTAGTATGATTGAGCGTCAGCAAAAAGAAATTTTCAAACTTAATAATGACATAAAAATTTGGCAGGATGATTATCGAGAGTTAAATGAGAAGAATAAAAAACAACTAACTTTACAAGAAATAATAATAGACATCACCGCACATGAAAAATTTAACTTAGATCAAAATAGCATCATCTTTATTCAGGAAGAAATCAGAAAAGAACTAAGCTCTTTGCTTGCGAAAGATATTGAAACAGTTTATAAAAATAGTACTTTGTTAGAGAAATCAATTGAAAACAAACCATTTACAATTAATGAAAAATCATACCGAGTAAGAATAAAAAAGATTGGATATTTCACAACATTATATATTCATGGAACGATTGAAATCGTAAAGTAAGCAGATAACAGGAATGAGTGAGATTCATTCCCGTTATTTTATTCAGCACAAACCTTTTCTAAATCTGCCAATACATCATTAATTGTATCCCAAGAATAAATTGATGCCCCTGCGGCGAGTGGGTGCCCCCCACCATTGTATTTCTTCGCTACCCCATTTATTACAGGCGCTTTCGAGCGTAGACGTACCCTAATTACATCTTCCTCTTCAACAAAAAACACCCAAGCTTTTATCCCTTGAATATGTCCGATTGTACTTACCAATTGAGAAGCTTCCATGGGAGTAACCTCAAATTCATCTAGCATTTCCTTTGTTATAATAACAGAAGCAGCACCATTTTCTGACACAGTAAGGTTTTGAAATACATAACCATTTAACTTTGCAACATTCAGTTTCGTTTCGTATAGCTGATTATAAAGATTATTAATTGAAAAACCATATTCAATTAGTTCACTTGCATACTTAAAAGTTATTGGGTTCGTATTAGGAAACATAAACCTCCCAGTATCTCCTACAATACCTGCATATATCAATTCTGCCGCTTTTTTATTTAATACTAATCCTTCATTTTCACCATATTTATAAAACTCATAAATCATTTCACTCGTTGAACTTGCAGTTGTATCTACCCAAATAATATCACCATAAGGCGTTTCATTAGGGTGATGATCTATTTTTATTAGTTTCTTTCCTAAGGAATACCTCGTATCATCAATTCTTTCTTCATTGGCAGTATCACATACTATCACGAGAGCATCATTATATGTTATATCCGTGATGTCATCTAATCTACTTAAAAAGTTCAAAGACTTTTCCTCACTACCTACTGAAAATACTTTTTTTTCTGGAAAAGACGCTCTAATGATTTCTGACAACCCACATTGGGAACCGTATGCATCAGGATCGGGGCGAACATGCCTATGAACTATAATTGTGTCGAACTGTTTTATTGCTTGCAAAATATTATCTTTCATTCGTATCACCTAACATTCAATGGTTTTCTTTATCATAACATGAAAGAGCTTAGCATAGTTAGTTGTAGCTTTTTAGGCTATTAATGGCTAAAATAATAATGGACAAACAAGATGGAGGTTTAACTGCATGCCTGTATTCGTTATATTTATCGTTTTATCTATTTCATTTTATTTATTTTATAAAATAAAATACTTCAGAACAAAAAGGCCGATTGAACGTCAGTGGATATCTGCTAAATCCAGTATTGCACTTGGTACCTTCGTTTTATTATTTGCAATTAACCAGCTAATATTATTCCCAACAACGATTACATTCATTGTTGGAACGATATTGATATTGTTTGGTGGAGGTAGTATTTGGGCAGGGTATCGAGCGTATAAATATTTTTTACCACTAGCGATTAAAGAAGCTGAAGAACTTAAATAAAGGATGAAAGCGGAGATAGCTATCTCCGCTTCCGTTATTACTTGGACGATGACAATTTACCGTGTATGGTGTTTGTATTTAGTAGAATTCGGTCGCACACATATTCTCTAAGATAAGGTAAAGCACTTATGACCGGTCAATAAGTTGACACATCATTAAAGCTTTTCCAACAACCACCCCTTCATTATAAACCTCTACATCTACTTTGCCGAATTTACGACCCACTTCTAATACTTTTGGACGTATTTCAATCATACTCTCAATTTGTACAGGTTTAATGAAATAGATTGTAATGTTTTCTACAACTATATCTCCTTTTTTAAAAGAACGAAGAACTCTATTAGCAGCTTCCGTTACGATTGTCGTAAATACACCGTAAGAGATTGTTCCAAGATGGTTTGTCATTTGTGGTGTTACTTCACACCGATACATTTCACTTTCTTTTGAACTAGTAGATATATTTACAAAATGACTCGTCACTAGATCATCAATTGTCTCTCCGATTTGAGGTTGTCGTTGAATCATTTGCAATGCTTTTAACACGTCTTGCCGACTAATTATTCCTTGAAGTTTATTTGATTGATTCACAACAGGGAGCATTTCAATCCCTTCCCAAACCATCATATGAGAACATGATGCTACTGACGTTTTCCCACTTACGTTCAATGGATTTTTCGTCATTATTTTCTCTATCACCGTGTCATTGTTACTCCCCATAATGTCTTTTGCGGTAACCATGCCTTGAATTTTCAATTGATCATCAACTACTGGATATCGACTATGTTTTGTCTCAGTATTATATTCATACCATTTTGAAACCGGATCATTCACCTTTAAATAAATGGTATTTTCGATAGGAGTCAATATATCCTCAACTAACACAATTTCTTTTTTAATTAATTGATCATATATGGCTCGATTGATCATTGTTGCAACAGTAAACGTATCGTAACTACTAGAAATGATCGGCAATTGTAGTTCATCTGCTAGCTTTTTCACATAATCATCAGTATCGAAGCCACCAGTAATTAATACAGCTGCTCCCGCCTCTAATGCAAGTTCATGTGCTTTCGTCCGGTTTCCAACTATTAATAGATTTCCTGCCCCAGTGTATCGCATCATTGCTTCGAGCTTCATTGCACCGATGACCATTTTGTTCAGTGTTTTATGTAAGCCTTCTCTTCCACCTAAAACTTGCCCATCTACAATATTTACAACCTCGGCATATGTAAGCTTTTCAAAGTTTTCTTTTTTCTTACGTTCAATTCTAATTGTTCCGACACGTTCAATCGTACTCACATAGCCTTTATTTTCTGCATCCTTTATTGCACGGTACGCTGTTCCCTCACTTACACTCATATCTTTTGCAATTTGGCGAACTGAAATTTTTTCCCCTACCGGTAAGCTATCAATGTATTGTAATATTTGTTCATGTTTTGTAGCCAATTTATTCACCCTTTTTCTCGGTTTCATTATTGGTAGTAGCTAGAAGTTTGTTAAAATCCTACTATTACACTACCAAATATGGACACCACTTGGATTATCTAACCCTATTTTTCTTTATTATAAAGGTGTGAGCAAATTGATTCAATGAAGCTATTGGTACTGTTTTACTTTTTTTACTTGATTTTTAGATAATCTAACCTTTTGTGATGATTTGTTCTTAGGTAAATACAACAATCCCACTAAATTCCCTCCTATAACAATGATCCCAAAGCTAACCCAGACGAGCGAATAAACACCATGCAAGGTATCTGTTGTAAAAGACAAAGAGGGTACCGCAATATATATGATCGCACTACTAATAAGAAGGCATAGCAACAATCTATTTTTCATTTGTTTCAATCCTTTCAAATAGAGTTTGTACTAATTAATATGCACCTTATGCCTTAAAAAGAAGTAGCTGATCGAGTGGATACATAAAATAGATAAATTCCTCTCATTTACAAAAGGAAAAGGCTCTTTCGTATTTCCTACTTTCACATGTGGAACAAGTTACCAGGGTAACACATCTAATTATGTATGTGTTATTAGTTTATTAAATCGGCTACTGCTTCAACATATTGTTGTGCCCAGTTAGAAAATGATAGATCATGCTTCCATGTAACCATCCCCATAGCTTTCGCACAGCCCCAATCTAGTACATTTTGTTGGAGCATGTGTACTTTTATTCGTTGTTGATAAGATTCTTTTTCTTCTACATTATGTAAGTATATAGACAATAAATGTCGTGCAATTTCCTGTTCTCCATTATCAATATATAGTATGAGCATCTTTATTAAATCTGAAACTGGGTCTCCAAAATAGGAGTTCGTGAAATCAAATAAACCACTAATACTCCATCCTCTATCATTTGTATGTAACAAAAAGTTTTCTGGTTTAAAGTCTCCCATAACGAATGCGGGTGAAGTGATGCTATCAAAATATCCTTTTGCACTGTTTAATAATTCCTCTACCCACAATATGTCTTCAGTAGTTATAGTTGAATACTTTTTTGCATCATTCAACCAATAATTAATTCTGTTATATAGCCATGTTCTGTATGTACCATCAAAAGGACGTATACTGAAATCTTTCGTATTTAACTCACCAAAGTCATTTACTTTCCAACTATGTAGTGCAGTAAGCGTTTCAGCTATCACTTCAGCAATTTTAAATTTGTCCTCTAAAAACAGCCTACTACTAACTTCTCTTAAATGTTTACCTGGAAGTAATGGCATGATTGCATATTTCCAACCAAATATATCTTCATTATCATCAACAAGATAAGGTGTAGGAACAGCTATGCTTGTTCGATCACGTATTTTTTCTACAAAAAACTTCTCTTCAGCAAACTGCCCAGAAAAAAGCGGATTTCCTTTGAGAACAAACCTTCCTTCAGTAGACGTAACAAGCAAGGTTTGTCCCATAACACCAATTGCTGTTTTTTCTGAAGAGACAAATTTACCTAAGTTAAATCTATGAAGCATAGACTGTAGCTGTGTATCAGTAATATGCCCCAATTTTTTCGAAGCAAAAATAATTTCAGTAGTCAATCTTATCCCCCTAAATAAAGCTTTTTTTATGTTTCACCTGGCTGTTTTCATATTATTTGTTGCTTTTCGTTCTAAAAGCACGTATACAAATAGCATTCGTACCATCTTCTCTACTTTTACAATTATTAATCTTTCATAAAACTCATCAAACTGTTAAAAGTATCAAGAAAACTTACGAAAAGATTTTTTGGTTATTATTGGATGAAACTAGCTTAAAATCTTATTTTGCTATTCGCAACATGATTTACGAAAAAGATTTTTCCTTGTTATATAATATTCTTTATGATTTACTCATTCCCTTTTCAAATAAAAAAAGCTTGTTTTGATCGCTTTCAAAACAAACTCTTTATTTCAACATTCAATGTATAAACCATTATTCAAATGTTAATTTATCTTGTTGATTAACAGTTATTTAATCTAGACGCGAATGCCTTCGCCTACCTGTAATACTTTTCCATTACCTTTTAATTGGCTAACAAATTGTTCGGCATTTTGTTCAATCACTGGGAACGTATTGAAATGAATTGGCACAACGAGCTTTGCCTGCAACCATTCCGCAGCAACAATTGCATCAGTAGGACCCATCGTGAAATTATCTCCAATAGGAATAAATGCAACATCTAAATTATTCAGCTCACCAATCATTTTCATGTCAGAAAATAGCGCGGTATCTCCTGCATGGTATATGGTTTTACCCTCTGAGCTAAATAGTATACCACTAGGCATACCGGTATAAATAATTTCTTTCTTTTCTTCATCTATGTAGCTAGAGCCGTGAAATGCTTGTGTTAGCTTGACAGTACCAAAATCAAAGTCAAAAGACCCACCGATATGCATACCGTGGACCTTTACACCTTGCCAGCTTAGGAAAGTAGCTAATTCATATGGAGCAATAACAAGTGCATCATTTTTTTTAGCTAATTGAACGGTATCACCAACATGATCCTTATGTCCGTGTGTTATTAAAATCACATCTACTAGTAAATCTGACACTTGTAAATCTGTTAAATTGTTCCCATTAATAAATGGATCGATGATCAATTTTTTGCCTTTCGTTTCTATCACAACAACTGAATGGCCATGAAACGATACTTGCACAAAAATCCCTCCTTTTTTTTATATGTATGAAAATCTCCTTACACTCATGAGTATAATCCTATAGCTGTTATTTTCAAACTATTTTTCGTTTGCTAATCGTAATTAACTGTTTACATTCTCACCTTTCCCTGCTAGGCTCAAGATTAATAAGATTTTTCAAAAGGGATGGTGTTGTTAAATGAATCAACGTCTTAAACTACTCTCAGAGTGGCTAACGGAGCAAGATATCTCTATGTGCTTTGTTACGAATCCGTCAAATGTCTTCTATTATAGCGGTTTCTTGAGTGACCCTCATGAAAGATTATTAGCGTTACTTGTATTTCAGCAAGAAGAACCTATTCTAGTGTGTCCACAAATGGAAACACAGCAAGTAAAAGACGCAGGTTGGACATATGAAATTATAGGATATAACGATACCGACAATCCGTGGGAATTTATTGCTACTGCCATAGCCAAAAGAAAAATAAACATCCATTCACTTGCAGTAGAAAAAGACCACCTGAATGTTAGCCGTCTAGAATTACTTCAGAGCTTATATCCAAATGCTTCGTTTATTCGTGCAGAAGAAAAACTAAACACGCTTAGAATGTTAAAGGATAGCAAAGAGATTGACATTTTGCGACAGGCTGCAGAACTAGCTGATTACGGCATTGAAGTTGGAGTTTCCGAGATTAAAGAGGGTAAAACAGAGATGGAGATTCTGGCTACGATTGAATATGAACTCAAGAAAAAAGGGATTCAACAAATGTCTTTCCAAACAATGGTCTTAACAGGAAAGAAAACAGCTTCTCCTCATGGAAACCCAAGTACTGATAAAATCCAGCAAGGAGATTTTATTTTGTTTGACTTAGGGGTTGTTATTGATGGCTATTGCTCAGATATAACAAGAACAGTAGCCTTAGGTAACATAAGTGACCAACAACAGCAGATTTATGAGACTGTTTTAAAAGCAGAATTAGCTGCACTTGAGGCTAGCAAACCTGGGGTTGAAGTTGGAAAAGTAGACAAGACTGCCCGTGATATTATTACTAGTGCAGGATATGGTGAATACTTTACTCATAGAATTGGACACGGACTCGGTATTGAAGTACATGAGTATCCTTCAATGAGCGCAACTAACAACATGCTATTACAACCGGGGATGGTATATACTATTGAACCTGGAATTTATATACCTGAAATAGGTGGGGTTAGAATTGAAGACGATGTCGTAATTACTGAAAACGGCATTGAAACCTTAACAAAATTCCCTAAGGAGTTAACTATTATATAGAAAAGCGCAAGCGCCTTGATCATCCCCGACAAGCACTGGAGGCATTTCACATGAAGGCGCTTTTTGCCTTGGGGTGAAATGGTGAAGTGACTCGAGGGGATAGGCGCTGGAGCTAGACAATCAGGAAAAGCGGAAGGCGCCTGGTTATCGGCGACAAGCATAAGACAAGACGGCTGGAAGGTTGCTTTTTAACCTTCTTGACGGATTGACTTATGACCTCGAGCCGATGGCGCGTGGAGCTAGACAATTAAGAAAAGCGGAAGGCGCCTGGTTATCGGCGACAAGCATAAGACAAGACGGCTGGTAGGTTGCTTTTTAACCTTCTTGACGGATTGACTTATGACCTCGAGCCGATGGCGCGTGGAGCTAGACAATCAGGAAAAGCGGAAGGCGCCTGGTTATCGGTGACAAGCATAAGACAAGACGGCTGGTAGGTTGCTTTTTAACCTTCTTGACGGATTGACTTATGACCTCGAGCCGATGGCGCGTGGAGCTAGACAATTAAGAAAAGCAGACTGACCAAGACAATCAGGAGGTATATTATGAAAGTTGAATTATTTTCTCACACCCAGCTATCCAATAAAAAACGAGAACAACTAAAAGATGTACTAGACTTAGGGGTAACAGATGGCAAATTAGTTGCCTTTACCGCAATAAGAAACTGTTATTCCCATCTTTTACCAACCGAAATTGTTGAACAAGAAGGGCATAGATACCTAAACAAACCTGCTACAGATGGTGGAAGTGGAAATGATATGGACAGATTAATACGACATATTGTTCATAGCGGACATACTTCTACGATGGAACATATCTCATTTACGTTTGCTCTTGAAGGTGTTTCAAGAGCGCTTATGGCTCAACTAACGCGCCACAGAGTTGGCTTTTCATATTCCATCGAATCTCAAAGGTATGTAAATTACGGCAGTGATAGTAAAAGTGGTGGCTTTACTTATTCAAGCCCTGTTTCATTAAATGAAGAACAATTAGAGGTTTTTTCAACTTACATGGATGATATACAAAATATGTATAATAAACTAATAGAAATGAAGGTTAAGCCTGAAGACGCACGTGCTATTTTACCACAATCTGTAAACACAAATATTGTAATGACATGCAATCTAACATCTTTCTTAAGTTTTTATAGCAAAAGAAAGCCTGGTACTCATGCTCAGGCTGAAATTCAAGAACTTGCAGTTAAAATGCGAGATGAAATCTTAGATGTTGAACCTTGGCTTCAAGGATTTTTCGAGTAAAACCACACTTTACAATCAGGTGGAGAACCACCTTCACCTGATTGTAGGAACAATGGAGTTAAATGCTACAAAAATAGGTGGTTTGAATTACCTAAATCTGTTTATTACATTTTCCCCGCCTGTCACATCAATGATAGAACCTGTTATCATGTCTGAGTCATTTTCACATAAGAAAGTAATCGTTCTTGCAATATCTTCTCCTGTAGCAGACCTACCTATTGGTGTGTGATTCATACCTGTCATGCTTCTAGCGTCCGAAATAGAAGCTTCCTTCATATCACCCAATATATTACCTGGACATACCATATTTGCAGTAATTCCATATGAAGCCTCTTCTAATGCAATTGTTTTAGTTAACGATACTAGGCCAACTTTAGCTGCACTGAACCCAGACCTATGAATCCAACCTTGAGCAGCATCAGCACCTTGGAACCCATATGTAATGATTCGACCAAAATGTTGTTTTCGCATTATCGGGAGCGTTTTTTTGAGCAAATGAAAGACACTATTAAGATTGCCTTCAATCATTTCATACCATTCAGCCTCTTCATAATCTATAAGATTTTTGCGTTCAAAAATATAAGGTCCTGCATTGTTAATTAAGAAGTCCATTCGTCCAAACCTCTCCATTGTTTTATCAACGAGTTGAATTAAATTTGTTTTATCCGTTACATCTCCTTGTATAAATTGCAATCGGTCGTCCAAGTGCTTATACTGATCTTGAAAATCTTTAACAGCTCGGTCATACGTACGATAATTCACTGTCACAGAGTATCCCTTCTCTAACAGTTTTTCTGTTACTTTCCGACCAAGCCCCTTTGCCCCTGCAGTAATCAGTGCATGTCTCACAATTTCACCCTCCCCCTAAATATCATTACATGTATTTTTTCCAACATTAATTGGCTATGTTCTATATATGTAAAGTTGTACATTGTTATTATATTACAAGATGTTTCTCTTTGTATATTTTCCCAACCAAAAACACCATGACCTCTTAAGTCATGATGTCTTAGTTTATACTATTTATTATTTATTATTAATATCCTCAGCTTCTTGTTGTTTATCATATCGTTGCTCAATTACACCACTTGAGTATGCCTCTGTTATTTGTTGACTAATTTCCTCTGAAGCCTCTTCGAAATAGTTATACTGATTTTTAGTGCCTGTATTATTTTTATGTTTGTTCATCATCAACACCCCTTTTTAATTGTCATAATATTTTCAAGACATCATTAGTTTCTAATTTTTTTAACATGCTATACTGGTAATATAAAGAAATATAAATCCTAAGGGGTGATTTTTATATGAGCATAACTTATAACAAAATTCTAGTAGCAGTGGATGGGTCAAAAGAGGCTGAATGGGCTTTTAAGAAAGCTGTTGAAATTGCCAAAAGAAATAATGCTGGTATTGTTCTAACACATATTGTTGATACAAGATCATTTGCCACTGTTGAGACTTATGACAGAATGATAGCAGAAAGAGCTGAGAAATATGCTACAGAGCTCCTAGGAGAATATCAAGATCTAGCAAATAAGGCTGGTGTAGAAGAAATAACTATTGATATAGACTTTGGGTCACCTAAAGCACATATTGCAAAAGAGATAGCACCTAAACACAATGTAGACCTTATCATATGTGGTGCTACAGGGCTAAATGCAATTGAAAGGTTTTTTATCGGAAGCGTTTCGGAAGCGATTACACGTTATGCAAAATGTGACGTATTAATCGTTAGAACTGAAAAAGATTTGTAACTTTTGAATAATTAACTATAATAAATGATCCAGGGTTTTATAACCCTGGATTACTTTTTTTCTAAGCGTAATTTAGCTTGTAATATTGCATTTTCTACTTCCCGAAACCCAGTCCCTCCTACACTATTTCTACGATTTACAGCAGTATATGGGTCCAAATAATCAAATATATCTTCTTCGAATAAATGACATGCATTTTTGTATTCATTGAATGGTAAATCTAACAAATAAAATTCTCTATCAATACATGTTAGTACAAGCTTCCCTACAATTTCATGAGCTTCACGAAATGGTAATCCTTTCGATGCTAAGTAGTCAGCTAATTCAGTTGCATTTGAAAAATCTTGATTAGTCGCTGCTGACATTTGATTTTTGTTGATAACCATTGATGCAATCATGCCTGTAAAAATTTGTAGTGAACCAATAACAGTTTTTACAGTATCGAACATTCCTTCCTTATCTTCTTGCATATCTTTGTTATAAGCTAACGGCGTCCCCTTTAAGACAGTTAATAATCCAAATAAATTTCCATAAACCCTGCCAGTTTTCCCACGAATTAGCTCGGCCATATCTGGATTTTTCTTTTGTGGCATTATACTACTTCCTGTTGCAAAACGATCATCGATTTCAATAAATTGAAATTCTTGACTAGACCATAAAATCATTTCTTCACATAAGCGTGATAAGTGCATCATTAGCATAGAGCTGTTACTTAAAAATTCAACAATAAAATCTCTATCACTAACTGCGTCTATACTATTTTCATAAATACTATTAAAGCCTAACAATGAAGCGCTATATTCACGGTCAATGGGAAATGTTGTTCCAGCCAATGCTCCAGCACCAAGCGGGGATTGGTTTATACGCTTTAGTGATTCCTTATATCGAGTTTTATCCCTCTCAAGCATCCAGAAATAAGCCATTAAGTGATGTGCAAAGGTTATTGGCTGGGCTCGTTGTAGATGTGTATAACCTGGTATAATCGCTTCAATATGGTGCTCTGCTTGCGTAACAAGTGCAGCTTGGAATTCACAAATTAATAAAATAATTTCATTCACATTTTTTTGTAAATATAAATGCATATCCGTTGCTACTTGATCATTTCTACTTCGGCCTGTGTGTAACTTTCCACCCACAGGCCCTATCTCTTCAATTAACATTTTTTCAATATTAAGATGAATATCTTCTTCACTCACAGAAAAAGACAATTCATTGTTTAATGCTTTTTGTTCTAATAACAGAAGCCCTTGCTTAATCTTTTGAACATCACCTTCAGGTAATATTCCACATTTACCTAACATCGCTACATGTGCAAGGCTACCCTTAATGTCTTCTTCTACTAGTTCTTGGTCAAAGGGAATAGAAGCACCGAACTCTTCAACCCATTCCTCAGCTGTTTGCTTAAAACGGCCTCCCCAAAGTTTCTTCACACTATCACCTTCTCATTGTTAACGATGCTGCTCACTTTCGTTGGTAACCCCCACAGTGTTATAAAACCTACTGCTGAAGAATGATCAAATTCGTCCTCCGTAGAATAGGTTGCTAATTTTTCATCATATAATGAGTTTGGCGATTTTCTTCCTTCAACGATCGCATGCCCTTTAAATAATTTCACACGTACGATACCGTTCACAAACTGTTGTGTTTCAGCTAAAAATGCTAGTAACGCATCTTTTAAGGGTGAAAACCACAGTCCATTATAAATTAATTCAGTGAGCTGTTTTTCAATGAGTGGTTTGAAATGTGCCACTTCCTTGACTAATGTTATATCTTCTAGTTCTTTATGAGCTTTTATAAGTGTCATTGCTCCCGGGCATTCATACACCTCCCGAGATTTGATACCGACTAAACGATTCTCAACATGATCGATTCTACCTACACCATGCTTTCCAGCTAATAAATTCAATTCTAATATAAGCTCTGCTAAGGAGTATTTTTTGCCATTTAAAGATACAGGAACCCCCTTCTCAAAGCTAATTTCTACAATATCAGGTATAGTTGGCGTGTTGTCTATGCTAGCTGTTAGTTCGTAAGCCTCTTCTGGAGGGGCTACCCATGGATCTTCTAGTACACCACATTCGTTACTTCTTCCCCAAAGATTTTGGTCAATGGAAAATGGACTATCCAAATTAACCGGTATAGGTATGTTTTTGTTTTTTGCATATGCAATTTCTTCTTCACGAGACCAACTCCAATCTCTAACTGGTGCTAACACTTCCAATTTAGGATTGAGTGCTTTAATAGCCACCTCAAAACGTACCTGATCGTTTCCTTTACCAGTACAACCATGAGCGACAGCAACTGCACCTTCAAGCTCTGCAACTTCTACTAACTTTTTTGCAATTAGTGGTCTTGATAATGCAGATACTAATGGATATTTCCCTTCATATAACGTATGTGCTTGCAATGATATTAAAGCGTAATCATTTGCAAATTCCTCCTTAGCATCAATGACATATGATTTGATTGCTCCAACCTTTAACGCCTTTTCCTTAATAAATTGAAGATCCTTTCCCTCCCCAACGTCTAAACAACACGCTATAACCCCGTATCCATGCTCCTGAAGCCATTTAATTGCTACAGAAGTATCCAAGCCACCTGAATATGCTAAAACAATTTTTTTATTAGTCATCTTAACTCTCCCTCATTTTTTGTATATTTATTCTTATTAACTTATATTTATTCATACATATTAACAGCACTTTTACAAGATTTCAATAGAATTTTTATAATAAGTACAAAAATTCTCTATTGGATAAAAAGAACTTAGTAATGTACAATAGCGATAAGTAACTAGTCTTGGAGGAACGTTAATGATAGAAAATTTTATAATGGATAAACGTTTAGGAATATCCATTCCTAAACTTCAGAAGAATTGGGAAGACTTTACTAAAAATGATCAGCAAGCAATATTGTTGCAATGGGAGAAGGTTCGAGGGAAAATCCCTGACCGTATTGCAGATTTAGAAAAGATAATAAATAACAAACAAGCGGCACTTGGAAATGAAAATGATTTTCAGCGTTCATGCATACTCAATTCAGAAATAGCAGAATTAGCCTCCATTATTAATGATTTATGGCTATGGTATCGAATCAACCAAAATGTAACCGAAAAAATACATGTGTAAAGAAAAGCGGAAGGCGCCCGGTCATCGGCGACAAGCATAAGACGAGCCGACGAGAAGGTTGCTTTTTAACTTTCTCATCGGCTTGACTTATGCCCTCGAGCCGATGGCGCCTGGAGCTAGACAATTTAGAAAAGCGCAAGCGCCTTGATCATCCCCGACAAGCACTGGAAGCCTTTCACTAGAAGGTGCTTTTTACCTTCTGGTGAAAGGGTGAAGTGACTTGAGGGGATAGCGCTGGAGCTAGACAATTTAGAAAAGCGGAGCCGACTGGTTAGACTCGACAAGCGTTGGAACCTTTACGACTGAAGACGTTTTTTGTCTTCTGATGTAAAGGTGAAACGAACCGAGAGGCTAGGAGGCGGAGCTAGACAATTAAGAAAAGCGGTGCCGACTGGTCAGACTCGACAAGCGTTGGAACCTTTACGACTGAAGACGCTTTTTGTCTTCTGATGTAAAGGTGAAACGACTCGAGAGGCTAGGAGGCGGAGCTAGACAATAAGAAAAAGCCGAAGGCACCTTGATTATTAGAATCCATCGACCCGAAGGCGTTTTTTGCCTTCGGGTCGATGGTGAAGTGACTAGAGAGGATAGGTGCACATGTTAGCACTGCAACTAAATAAATACTATAAGTCCTTTCGTATTTCACGGACTACATGGCCAAGCTCCGGAAGAATAAGTTTATTCATTGCAAGCTTAACGGCTCCAGAAGAACCCGGTGTAGAAAAAATTGCTGTATCACCTGCTACACCAGCTATCGCACGTGATAAAATAGCTGCAGAACCGATATCTTCAGTGTAGCTTAACATTCTAAACAATTCTCCAAAACCTACTATCTCCTTGTCTATCATATCTTTAACTGTTTCAATAGTCACATCTCGTCTTGCAATACCAGTGCCACCATTTGTGAGAACAACATCAATATCTTGTTGATCACACCCAGCTATTATTGAACGGTGAATAAGCTGCTGTTCATCCTTCACAATGTCATAATCAACAACTTGATGACCACTATCCTTTAATAAAGAGATCATTAATTGTCCACTTTTATCTGTCATTTTATCTCTCGTATCACTAATTGTTATCACTTTACATCTAACCAGCTTTGGGGCCTCTTTTTTATGTTCTATTGTGCTCATAAAGGATTCCCACCTTTCTTATGTAGATAAGAGTATTGGTAATATTTTTGTGCAAAGGTTGTAACATTTCTAGTTAATTGATAGTTTATACCCGCTCCAATCGCTATACCGACAATTGGTATTCCTTGAATCATTTTTCTACGGAAAAAGTAAATCATCATTGTTTTTAGTATCTGTTTAAGAGGTTGGTCCAGCCACTCTTCATTCATTAGTTTTTCATTTCCTTCATAAAAAAATGACTGAGTTGAATTTTCCATATCGTTCAACAAATTTCCCCATGCATTGCCTTGTAATCTTTTTGGAAGTGTCGCACCGTGAAATACCTTCAATGCTGTCATCATTTCGGATGGTGTATTTATTTCATTGCCATATGACATAGCAATTAATTGAACTGCCCTTAAGTTGATAATTAACATAAGAGGTAAATCTATTCCTAAAAACGGAGCTCCTCCTGTACCAGTAATCCCACCTTGAACAAAAGAATATAATCTACTCTTGGCAACTTGCTGTTCACATAAATATGTAAGCTGATCTATGGATAATGTTTGTAAATCTGTTAATTGATTTATGTCTTCTTCAAATAATCTTGCAGAAGTAATGATTTGTTCTCTCGTATCTATTTGTGGCTGTGATCCTTGAATCATTGCATGTAAATGAAATAACCAGTTATCTAGCTTCACAAAAAACTCTGTTCTTATATCATCAGGAAGAAGTTGAAAAGATTTATGCAGCCATTTGTCATATAATAATTCAAAGTCTGTCGGGTTCAATTGAGAGAATCGACTTTCCCAAGCAATTATATCATTTAAAACTTGTTGTTCACGATCAGTCACTGTCATCTTATTCCTCCTATTTCCAAACTTAGCCTATTATTATTATAACATGCTGACTAATTAAGAAAAGCGCAAGCGCCTTGATCATCCCCGACAAGCACTGGAAGCGTTTTACACGAAGGCGCTTTTTGCCTTAGGGTGAAATGGTGAAGTGACCTCGAGGGGATAGGCGCTGGAGCTAGACAATTTAGAAAAGCGCAAGCGCCTTGATTATCCCCGACAAGCACTGGAAGCATTTTACATGAAGGCGCTTTTTGCCTTCGGGTGAAATGGTGAAGTGACCTCGAGGGGATAGGCGCTGGAGCTAGACAATTCAGAAAAGCGCAAGCGCCTTGATTATCCCCGACAAGCACTGGAAGCATTTCACATGAAGGCGCTTTTTGCCTTCGGGTGAAATGGTGAAGTGACCTCGAGGGGATAGGCGCTGGAGCTAGACAATTCAGAAAAGCGCAAGCGCCTTGATCATCCCCGACAAGCACTGGAGGCATTTTACATGAAGGCGTTTTTGCCTTAGGGTGAAATGGTGAAGTGACCCTGGAGGGGATAGGTGCTTGAGATTTCACACATGGATAAACATCATACAGTGAATGAAACTACGAAGTAATTTTATACTTTCTTACCTTTTAACAAATACAAAAAGAGTCTTGTTCAGCAAATAACGCAAAACAAGACTCTCATTTATTAAATGATAACTTTATTAGTGTAATGCAATTTTCACAACATCACGAGCAATCATAACTTCTTCATCCGTCGGTATGACAATAACCTTAACAGGTGAATGCGGATAATTAATAAACGCTTCTTTACCACGAACTTTATTAAGTGACGGATCCCAGTATACTCCCATAAATTCAAGTCCTTTTAACACACGAGTACGTATAACGTCACTATTTTCACCAATACCTGCAGTGAATATAATCGCGTCTACACCATACATTTTAGATGCATATGAGCCTATATACTTATGAATTCTATCTGCAAATACTTGTAAAGCTAATTCGGCACGTTCATTTCCTTGTTCAGCTTCTTGCTCAATATCACGTAAATCACTTGAGAAACCAGATACACCAAGCATTCCACTGCGTTTATTTAATACATCTAGTACTTCATCGGCAGTTTTCCCCGTCTTCTCCATAATAAACGGAATCAACGCAGGATCAATATCACCTGAACGCGTACCCATAGCCACACCTGCGAGTGGAGTGAAGCCCATTGAGGTATCAATTGATTTACCACCTTCAATTGCAGCTATACTTGCCCCATTACCTAAGTGACATGATATAAGACGTAGCTGTTCCAACGGACGTCCTAAAAGTTCTGCTGCACGTTCTGAAACATATTTATGTGAGGTACCATGGAATCCATATTTACGAATTCCATATTCACTATAATAATGATATGGCAAACTATATAGAAATGATTGATCCGGCATCGTTTGATGAAATGCGGTATCAAACACAGCGATAGACGGTACATTAGGTAGTACTTCCTTAAATGCTTTTACACCAGTAAGGTTTGCTGGATTATGCAATGGTGCTAATTCAGATAACTCTTCGATATCCTTAATTACATCATCAGTAATTAATACAGAGTCATTGAATTTTTCACCACCGTGAACGACACGATGACCGATGCCCTCAATCTCATCTAATGATTGAATAATATTTAATGATGTCAGCTTATCAAGAAGCATCTTAACCGCAACTGAATGATCAGCGATAGGGCTAACTTCTGTTTGTTTCTCACCATTAACTGTTATATTAAAAATTGCATCGTCAAATCCAATTCGTTCTACAATCCCCTTTGTAACAACCTCTTCACTCGGCATTTCAAATAATTGAAATTTAAGAGAAGAACTACCTGCATTTATAGCAATAACTTTAGACATGTTATTTCACAGCTCCTTTAAAAATCGACACAATTTCATATCCGCCTCTATCATTTAACCACTCACTTTATTACAATGCAATATTAATGTAAAAATGGTACCGTTTTCGTCATAATTTCTTTATTTTCTGATTTTACTTTATTATTTTTCTACTTTAATCCAACTATCAATTCTTTGAATAATTCCTTGGATTGCTTCTTTCTTGGAAAAACTAGGGAGGTCAACTAGCAGTGCCTGCTTTGGCACCTTAACTTCTGCCCCCTTTTTCTGTAAAATAAAAATACTTTTTGCATGCTTCTCATGTTGAAACAAAGATAAAGGCAACTGTAATAACCCTTGAATTATACTCGTTTCTTTTAAATACTTATGTAATGATGGTGCTAGCTCACTTTCAAAAAGGTTATTGGGTACAAGGAAGAACAAATACCCTCCCTCTTTCGTGTAGTTCATGCATTGTTCAATAAATAAATGATGTGCATAAGAATGTCCTTCCGGTGACTTCAATTCATACCCATCGGCCACAACATAGTTTGGATAGTATCCAATTGGCAAATCACATACAACAAGATCAACAGGATCAATTAATAATGGCTCTAAACTATCTTGATTAAAAAATTGAATTGGGTGCTGCTGAAGGTTAGCATTCACATACGCAAGCTTAATTAATAAATCATCCACATCTACACCGAAACTCGTTATTTGTTTATCAGAAGTATGGTTTAGAACAGTCGTAAGTAAATTTCCTGTCCCTACAGCAGGGTCAACAACTTTGAAGGATTCATAGTTTCTCATGAATTTAGAAACAAGATAACTTACGAAAACCCCAACTGAATCTGGTGTCATTTGATGATTTGGCTGTGTCGATTCCCGCATCCCCTTTAAAGCTGCAAGCTGGTATGCTTTTCTGATTTCCTCATTTGAATATTTTTGTACAATGAGCTTTTCGTACTCTTTATTTAATCTTTTCTTTGAAAGTTCACTAAGTTCTTCCTGTAAAATTGTTTCATGAAATATGTTTTCACCTGTTTCTGCCACTGCTTCTAAATATGAGCATGCTAGGTCCTCTTGCAATAGATTAGCTGTACAGTCTATTACTGTAAAGATTTGTTCGATATTGGTTGACAAATTAAAAACCTCCTAAATGTAAATGTATACTAATTGCAATTTAATATTCTCCTATACAGAAAATAATTATATTAATTTAATCCGATCAAAAAAGAAGGAAAAAGACCTCAACATCGAGGTCTTTTAGCATATGCAGCGTATTATCGTTCGTTAGTACTTGTCAGGGCAATTCAAGTCGGCTTCGCTTTGCTTGTTACTTTGCGGCCTTTACTGCTTCGATTGCTGCTTCGTAGTTTGGATGGTTCGTACCTTCTGAAACATACTCTACGTACGTGATACTATCATTGCTATCAATGACGAATACGGCACGTGCTAATAGACGAAGTTCTTTAATAACAACTCCGTATGCTTCACCAAATGATAGATCACGATGGTCAGATAAAGTAACGACGTTATCTATACCGCTTGCTCCACACCAACGCTTTTGAGCAAAAGGTAAGTCTACACTTACTGTTAACACTTGTACATTATCTAGGCTAGCTACCTCTTCATTAAAACGTCTAGTCTGCGCATCACATACCCCAGTATCAACTGAAGGGACAACACTGATTAGGCGAACTGAACCTTTAGAATTAGCTAACGTCACAGGCGACAAATCATTTGCTAACACCGTATAATCCGGAGCCTTGTCACCAACCTTAACCTCATTACCTAGTAATGTAACTGGATTACCTTTAAACGTGATATTTGCCATATTAAAATTCCCCCTTATTAGTGTATGTTCAAGTTTCTTGAACAACTATTTTTCTCCTAAATCTTTAAACAATCTAATATTTTTAGTATGTATAGTGATAATCATAACTTTTCTTATTATAGATTGCAAAGAAAAAACCTAGCTTACGTGTCAATACTAGTGAGTGGATTCACCCTCCATAATTAGAAACTTTATTAGCCACCTTTTCTTCTCTGTTTTAGAAAAGGAACTCTAGTTGCGCTCCTAGTACGAGAAACAACAATCAATTCGAAAACAGCCTATGGTTTTCATGCAACTATGCTAAACGATAATAAAGTACGTGAATTGGAATATACTTATACAGGTGGAGGGTCCACTAATTCGGTAGTAAAAATTAACGTAGCCGAATAATTGATGATACTAAAGGGCAGATAATGAGGGTAAGAAAATAGTGTTTATGAATGCTCACAGTTTAAATTTCCACTGCCTGCAATAGCACTAATTTTTTCCTATTAGATCGTACATAACGGATAGATAAGGGACAAGTTACGTTGTACTTTATCTACCCGTGTTCCCATAACAACTATGTCGATGTTTTTCGTAAATTTGTTTTCATATTAAGATATTTAAAAATATACAACCATTGTTTTGTGGTATCTTTACATTAATATCGGATGAAACCTGATTTGCTGTTGCAAAAATAACAACCAAGACCAAATGATTTAATTAAAGGAATTTTACTTTAGCTCATATATCAAAATCTTGCTTTGGCATATCTTGGTGATCTTTTGCTTTATTTCCTTTTATCTCCCGTTCACCATTTTGATCATTTTTCGAAAACATTTGTTGTATTTTTTCTACTGCCTGTGGAGCTAATTCTAATATTTTTTCATACAAATGTGTATTTTCATCAAGATGCAACAGCTTTACTCCTGAAGGATTAACAATTAAAAAAGCAATAGGGGTAATCGAAACTCCTCCACCACTTCCACCTCCAAAGGGATGTTTCTTAGAATTTTGCCCTTGTTGCCCTTGTTGACTACTCCGTTCTTCGATATAAAATTCACTTCCTCCTGCTGCAAACCCAAACCCTACTTTTGAAACAGTTAAGATCACACTACCATCAGGTGTTTCAACAGGATCTCCAATTATCGTATTTACGTCAATCATCTCTTTTAAATTCTCCATAGCAGTGGTCATTAAACCTTGTATAGGATGATCAGACATATTAACACCTCCTATAGTTTATATCGATTCTTTCATTTTTTTATTTTTATGTAATGGAGGGTGACCATGCTGACCATGCCTAAAATGTGGCCGTCCCCCTTTCCATAATTTCAATAACCTTATTCCTCCTAAAATAGCATACCCGATTCGAAAGTATAACATACACTTTAATTTTGTATGCGAACTAGGTTTTTGATATGAAGGAGCTATCTCTATATAAGGGTTCGTATCAAGTTTCATATTATTGCTAACCAAACCAATAACTCCTCCCTTTACACCCCATGCAAGTCCAGAAAGTATAGCTGTCATAGCTGCATCACGAGCACCTAATTGAGTTTGCCATTCAAACTTCGTTACGTGAACTTTTTTAAAAAAATTTCTGATTATTTGATGAAACCCAACAATATGTTCTATAAGCTCCTTTGCGTTTTGTATCCCTTCAATAACATCATTTACTGAAATGTGTTCAACATCTTTATTGTCAGTTTGTTCTTCCCCTACATTTTTTGACGATTTGTTTTGTCCCACGACAAGATTAGCATCTTTCTTATCTACTTTTATAAATGGAACATTGTACGTATAGCGTATGATCCCAAACAAAGTTCTTAGTTGAATCTTAATTTGATCGTTGTCCTTTTCATGTAGTAGAAGTACACGAACAGTAATCTTCATGAAGAGCAAACATAGGATGACAACAACAGAGCTTGCTATGATAGTTATCATTACCAACATATACTCCTCCCTTCTACTAACCTATTATCACCTTCCCCAAATAAAATAAACCTATGAAGACACTAGCCTTCATAGGTTTTAAAATGAAAATTCGTATGTTATTTTCTTTCATGAACTACAGTCGTATCAGCAAATATGTCATGTAAACCTTGTTTTTTCGGTAAAAATGCTACTAAAATATAGCCAATCATAAAAAACTTTGAAATAAACCTACCAATAAACTCTCTAAACAGGATAGTAGACCAAGTTAACTGATCGCCTTTTATGTTAATGACACGTAGACCAAACACCATTTTTCCAAGTGTTTTATGAAAGTACTTTGTCATTAAAACGAAATATAAGTAGAAGGTACACGCAGTTGCAATTGAAATTGCTGCAAACATCCCACTGTCCTTTAGTGGTAAATCAAGCAAACGGAACAACGGATATATAATGATGCGATTAATACTTCCTATGACAGCTAGATCAAATAAATATGACCAAAATCTCATCCAAAATCCTGCGTTATAATGTAGTGATTGTTGTTTATTTGAAATGCCAACATTATCATGTTCTTGATGATCAGAATGAACAGTTCCATTATGAACTATATTGTCATTATGACCTTCTAAAACAGCTTTTGTTTCTGCAGGACTAATTTCCTTGTTTTCGGTTCCATTATTCTTTGTTTCCATATAAATCCCCCCTATTCAGCATATAAATACATAGGTCTTGGGGAATTTGGTTGAGATAACATTTTCATGAGTCCAGCCATTTCAATTTCTTTATTCATAAATTTATTTGCTGTTATCTCAAATATTGACCAATTCAACCCTAAGTTTTCTTCATACTTAATTACTTGTGCATTTTTAAGGTCCATGTCTTCTTTTAATATTTCTAGAGCATCATCATAATATCCGAATTCATCAATGAGATTTAGCTCTTTTGCTTGCCTTCCGTCATAAATGCGCCCATCAGCAATTTCTCGTACTTTATCTTCTGGAATGTTTCTTCCCTCCGATATCACCTTAACGAAGCCATCGTACGAATTATTAAGCATAGATTGCAGTATGTTTCGCTCTTCTTCTGTCATCTCTCTTGAAGGGCTCATAATGTCTTTAAATTGACCACTTTTGATTGTCACAAACTCTACTCCATATTTCTCAGCTAAGCCAGCGTAATTAACCCCCTGCATGATAACACCTAACGAGCCTGTTAAAGTTTCAGGACTCGCAATGATTTTATCTGCTAATGCTGAAATATAATATCCACCTGATGCTGCCATACTTCCCATCGATACATAGACTGGTTTACCCGTTTCTTCTCTGTATTCTGTTAATTTCTTATGTATTTCAGCGCTTTCAACAACTCCTCCACCAGGTGAGTTCACACGAAGTAAAATCGCTTTGATGGCATTATCTTCTTTAGCACTGTCTATCATACTTAAAAATCGTCGATGATTATACCCCACTGATTCAAAGATTGATGTTACATTCGTAGTGTCTTGAATCGCGCCATTTACTTCTAAAACAAGGATTTTTGATAAAGGGCTCTTCCCCTCTTCAATTACTTTTTCATCAAATTCCTTGTCTGTTGTAAAAATTTCCTCAGATATATCACCAATACCAGAAAAAGCAATTGAACTTACTGTATTAACTAAAACTGAAATAACGAAAAGTAATACAGCTATGCCTAGTGCCGCCCATCTTTTTAAACTCATCAACATTCACTCCTTCTTAATCACAGTATCATTTCCTATTTTGTCATACATTTAGTTTCATAAAAATGATAAACTATATACACAATAATCAATTGTAGCAGATTTTTTAGCAAAATAGTGAATACTTGGAAACAATATTCTGTCTTGATACTTAGTAGGAGGTATGATTTATGTTTAATCGCCGTAACATTTTTTTGTTTTATAAAAGTGATCCAGTCCTCGACAAACAAGTAGAATCATTATACACAATAGCTGAACAATACGGATTTAAAATCGTAAATGACTACAAAGATGCAAATATTATTGTAAGTATAGGTGGAGATGGGACATTCCTTCAAGCAGTAAGAAAGACTGGCTTCCAGGAGGATTGTTTGTACGCTGGAATTTCCAACACAGGCTCTCTTAGTTTATATTGTGATTTCCACATAGATGATACCGATAAAATGATAGAAGCATTAAAAAATGAAGAAGTGGAAGTAAGAAAATATCCTACGATTAATGTATCTGTAGATGATATGACCTCGTTCCAATGTTTAAATGAATGTTCAATTCGTTCAACAATTATTAAAACGTTTGTCATTGATGTACATATAGATGACCTTCATTTTGAAACTTTCCGTGGTGATGGCATGGTTATAGCTACACCTACAGGCAGTACGGCATATAATAAATCTGTTAATGGAGCCGTTGTAGACCCACTACTTCCATGTATGCAAGTAAGTGAGATTGCCTCATTGAATAATAACCGCTATAGAACATTAGGTTCATCGTTTATTTTAAGTGGTGCACGTAAGCTTACGCTTAAGGTAGTTCAAGATGGTAATGATTTTCCAACTATCGGTATGGATAATGAAGCGGTTAGCATACGCCATGTAAATAAAATTGAAATTCAGCTTAGTGACAAAAAAATAAAAACTGTAAAATTACGAGACAATTCTTTTTGGGAGAAGGTTAAAAGGAGATTTTTGTAACTGGTTTTAGCCTCAATTCATACAATAGGATTATGCCTTAAATAACAATATAGTAAAAAAAGCCTGTTTTGATTCATTTCTAAACAGGCTCTTAATCTTTGAACCATTCCTAGCTTCTCAGTTTGTGTCACTTTTATAGACAATATTATTATCAACAACGGTCATCACAACATTTGTTAACGGAATATCTTCCGGATCAATTTGTAAAATATCTCTATCTAATATTGTAAAATCAGCTACAAACCCTGGCGTTATTTTTCCATGTGTTTGTTCCATTTTCACTGCGTAAGCACTGCCACGTGTATAAAGACAAACAGCCTCAAACGGTGTTAGTTTTTCATCTTGATAATAGCCTTCATGTTTATCAGAAGGGGACTTCCTCATAATAGCAGCGTAAATTCCAAGTAGAGGATTTGCACTTTCTATCGGTGCATCCGACCCTCCAGCACAATGAAATCCTTCATCTATCAGAGTTCGCCAAGCATAGCTATATTGCATTCTGTCTTCACCAAGCCTATCGATAACCCAAGGGAAATCCGACATTACAAATGTTGGCTGTATATCCAAAATGACTGAAAGGTGCTTTGCTCTCTCTATTAATTCTTTACGAAGAATTTGTGCGTGAATCAACCGATCCCTTTCTCCTTTAGGTGGTGGGTATGCTTCAATTGCAGAAATTGCATACTCAAATGCTAAATCTCCAATAACATGGATAGCCACCGGCATATTATACAACCTTGCTTTTTTAACGAGCTCCTTTAATTCATCTTGAGAATGAATTGCAATTCCTGACGTGCTTGATTGATCATGATATGGTTCAGATAATAGAGCAGTTCGACCACCTAATGCGCCATCAGCAAAAATTTTCATCGCACCAAATTTGATGAATTCTTCGTTGCTACTATCATTTAATTCCCTTTGAATCATGTCATCAATTACTTCATGATGAACTAATAAATTTGCCCTGAATTTTTTGCTTTGTCCATTAATGACATGAAGAAATGTTTCATACGTTTGTGAAAAACTATTATAATAATTCAAATCTTCAGTATGTGCACCAACTAGACCTAATGAAAAACAATGATCAATCGATGTTGCCAATGCCTTGTTCAAGTAGTCTGTTGTTACTGCGGGGATAGCCTTCGTCACAATATCAACCGCCTTGTCTAACAAATACCCTGTTGGCTCACCTTTATCATTCCGAACAATTACCCCACCTTTAGGATCCGTTGTTTCTGCTGTTATTCCTGCTAACTGAAGTGCTTTTGAGTTAACAATTGCTGCATGATGACAAATGCGTTTTAAAACCATCGGATTGTTCGGTGAAATCTCATCTAGATCAAATCGGTTGAAAATTTTTTTATCTTTAAGATTATTTTCATTCCAACCTTCTGCAATGACCCAATCACCACTATTGTATGATTTCACATATTCTTTCAATGCTGTTCTTATATCATCTGAAGTAGTTTTTGAAGATAAATCCATTGTTAACAATTTTTCTCCAAGTCCTATTAGATGTATATGACTATCTACAAAGCCTGGAAACATAACGGCATTTTGCAGGTCAACATTTTTAGTAATATACTCACCATATTCTTTCCGCAACTGCTCTTCGGAACCGATATCTTTAATCATACCTTCTTCCACATATACTGCTTCTGCTTTATCATTTTCGTTGCACATCGTATAAATTGTTCCGCCAAACCAAAGTGTACCCATTTTTACCTCTCCCAATATCGATCGTAGAGCAGTTCTGATAGACTTGTAATTTACATCTTGGAACTGCCCTATCTATATTTCCTTCTTGACATTTATTTTATCAAAACATTCGAAGGAGAGAAATATAGCCTTTATTTTTGTTTGAAAGACCTCTCTTTCCGAAGTTCTTGATTTCGTAATTCTATACGACGAATTTTTCCTGATGTTGTTTTTGGCAAGTCTTCAACAAATTCTATTTTCCGAGGATATTTGTAAGGAGCTGTTAGATCTTTGACATGATCTTGTAGTTGTTTAATAAGCTCTTCATTATGTTCAGATAACCCCTCACGCAGAACTATAAATGCTTTAACGATTAACCCGCGAACATCATCTGGGCTACCAACTACAGCACATTCTTTTACGGACGGATGTTTGACTAAAGCATCTTCAACTTCAAACGGGCCGATGGTGTAACCAGAACTTATAATAATATCATCACTCCTCCCCTCAAACCAATAATATCCATCTTTATCTTTCTTCGCCTTATCTCCTGTGATATAGTATTCTCCACGAAATTGCTTAGCGGTTCTTTCTGGATCTTTATAATAATGTTTAAATAATGCTGGGGTTTCAACATGAACTGCAATATCACCAACTTCTCCAATATCACATGGCTCTCCTAAATCGTTAATGATTTCAATTGTATTACCTGGCGTCGGTTTTCCCATAGAACCTGGTTTAATTTCCATTCCTTTCATGACCCCTACTAATAAAGTATTCTCTGTTTGCCCGTATCCGTCCCGAACGTCAACATGAAAATATTTATTAAACGTCTTAATCACTTCACGATTCAGAGGTTCCCCAGCTGAGACCGCACTATGTAAAGATGGAAGTTTGAAATCACCAATGTTATCTACTTTCGCCATAAGACGATATTCTGTTGGGGTACAACATAATACATTTACTTCATAATCACTTAACAGCTGTAAATATTTTTTAGGTTCAAATTTCCCATCATAAACTATTCCAGTAGCACCAGTTCCTAGTGTTGAAAGAAAAGGACTCCAAATCCATTTCTGCCATCCAGGACCCGCAGTTGCCCAAACTGTGTCGTTATCTCTAATGCTTAACCAGCTCGATGCTGCTGTTTTCAAATGAGCATATCCCCATCCATGTGTATGGACAACCCCTTTTGGGTTTCCAGTTGTTCCTGACGTATATGATAAAAAAACAATATCATCTCGTTTAGTTTGTGCAGTTACTAATTTATCACTGCTACCTTTACATTTTTCCCTAAGATTTTTCCATCCAGCTTTATCTTCTTTTCCAACAATATACTTAGTTATTGTTTCAATATTTTTGACTTCTTCAAATTGCTCGACAAAAGGATGATAGCATATGATACCTTTCACTTCTCCATGTTGAATACGATACTGTAAGTCTTTAGTTCGAAGCATTTCTGAACAGGGGATAACAACTAATCCCGCTTTAATTGCACCTAAATAAATACTATATGCCTCAATCATTCTTGGTATGAGAACGAGCACCTTATCACCTTGTTGAAACCCATCATTTAATAATGTATTCCCTATTTTATTTGCTTCCTTCATTAAGCTACCATATGTAATCTCTCTTTTGACACCTAGCTCACTTTCGTATTTTAAGGCAATTCTTGAACTATCACTTGAAAAGCGTTCTACTTCTTCAGATAAATTATAAATATCTGGCGCAATTAAATCTTGTCGATTCATGAACAACTCCTCCATTCAAAAAAAATCATCTTAATATTTCATATTATACTAAATTATCAAAATTTTTGTAATGGTGTAGTAAATTATAAAAACAGCGAAGTACTATATCACACTATATAGTCTCCTATTGTCTTCGTATGCTAAAAATTATAAGCTCAAAAATAAATAATAAAAAAGAGCGGGATATGATCCCGCTCTTTGTAGCCATAATATTTATTTATTGTTGTTGGTAGCCTCCACCTATTTGCTGCTCAGCCATTTGTACAAGGCGCTTCGTTATTTCTCCACCGACAGAACCGTTTGCACGAGAAGTAGTGTCAGGCCCTAGGTTCACTCCAAATTCAGAAGCGATTTCGTACTTCATTTGATCAAGAGCTTGCTGTACACCAGGAACTACTAATTGATTTGAACTGTTGTATGCCATGTGTTATCACCTCCTTGTGGTAATAGAGTGTGTTAAAACAATAGGCATAATTCACGTAAATGTTGGTAATTGTTCAAAATTTGCAAAGGGGCATAGGTTAATAGCGCTGAAAATCGCTGGACAGAAGTGTCTTGAAGGATTTTTTGACGATAGCAAATAGACGGCTTCTCTACTGAAATATATAGGAAACCTAGAACATAAAAGCCATTAAAGCCTTTATGCTCTATTTAGTTTACAACTGAGTGGACACTACAGCTAATTAAAATAAACTTTCAATATTTTCCTCGTTTGTCAATTCTTTATCATTTCTTATAACAATAGTTTCAGTACCTGAAACCGCCTCGCTAATTAATGAATCAAAATCGACAAAACTCTCAAAATGATTTATTTTATCACGCTTTGGTTTCGTTTTAGGTGAGGTTGGTGTAAATATCGTACAACAATCCTCATAAGGACGTATTGATATATCATGAGTGTCAATTTGCTTAGATATATCTATAATTTCTAATTTATCCATCGTTATTAATGGTCTGATGATTGGCGTTGATGTAACTTCATTAATCGTATACATACTTTCGAGTGTTTGAGATGCCACTTGACCAAGGCTTTCACCATTAATAATTGCTAAGGCATCATTCTTTTGCCTCAATTGATCAGTGATTTGTAGCATTAAACGCCTCGTTGAAGTCATCGTATAATTATCAGGTATTTTTTGTTGAATAACTTGTTGAATATTTGTAAATGGGACAATATGAAGCTTAATTGAATCTGTATAATCAGTTAGCTTCTTAGCTAAATCAATGACCTTTTGTTTTGAGCGTTCACTCGTAAAAGGCGGGCTATAGAAATGTACTGCTTCTACTTCTAGTCCTCGTTTCATCGCTAAGTATCCAGCAACTGGGCTATCAATTCCACCTGACAACATGAGCATTGCCTTACCACTAGTACCCACTGGAAACCCTCCGGCACCGCTTATATCTTTAAAGGTGATATATGTTGCATTATGACGAACTTCTACACGTAAATTAATATCTGGCTCATGTACATTTACCGTTAAATCTTGGATATTTCGCAAAATATGACTACCAATTTCATAATTTAATTCATTTGAATTGAGAGGAAATTGTTTATTTGCTCTTTTTGCAGTTACCTTAAATGTTTTTCCTTCAGGGTCTAACTCCTTAATTGCCTCAAGAGCCCCTTCTTTAATTTTTTCGATATCACTTAAGGTTTTGATCGCTAGGCTAAATGAATGAATCCCAAAAATTGATGATAGTTTTTCAATAATTTTCTCGTAAGGCTCACCATTTAATTTGATATACATTCTATCACGCTGTTTTTCAATCTCGATGTTTTCAAACTCTCTTAACTTGCCCTTTATATTTTTCTTTAGACGATTTACAAAATAATTTCTATTACGTTTTTTTGTTGATAATTCTCCATAACGAATTAATATATGTTCATATTGCATGTTGTCATTACCTCATTACTATCTTTAATTTGGACTGTTGTCACTCTAATAATTGTTTGTTATTTCTGTACTACGATAACAGACGGAGAAAGCCCGATCTATTAAGTAACCATAAACTACTAAACTTTACGCAAAGAGCCTTAATTTTTTAGCCGATTTTTGAATAGCAGTTAATACTTTAGGTACTTCATGTATGGAATTATTATAGGATAAACTGATACGAATTGCACTTTCAGCTTCTTGCTCATTTTTTCCCATTGCTAACAATGTTTTACTTGCCACCCTTTTCTTTGAAGAGCATGCTGATGTTGTTGACAAATAAATTTGTTCCTCTTCTAATGAGTGGACAAACACTTCCGGCTTTATTCCATGTATTGTCATATTAATAATATGTGGTGCCGAGCTTTTAGTAGATGTATTAAGTGTAATAAATGGTAATTTACTTAACTCATCCATATACGCATCTTTTATTTTTACCAGATCTTTAATTTTCATTTGATAATTTTCTAATGTAAGGCGAAGTGCTTTTGTCATTGCTACGATCCCAGCTACATTTTCCGTTCCTGAACGATTATTGTACTCCTGAGAGCCCCCAGCAAGTAGTGGGGATACAGTAACTCCTTCTCGAATATAAAGAATTCCGTTACCTTTTAAGCCATGAAATTTATGCCCAGACATTGAACATAAATCAATAAAATTTCTTTTAAAATCTAGCGGCACTTTCCCTAACCCTTGTACATGGTCTACATGAAATATAATCTTTGGGTAAGCTTTTAATAATTTCCCAAATTCCGCAATCGGCTGAACTGAGCCAACCTCATTGTTCACATGTATGATAGATACAAGGATTGTATCATCTCTGATTGCCTTTTTAACATCATCTATTTGTACCATTCCATTTGAATTTACAGGTAAATAAGTAACATCATATCCAATTTCCTCAAGTTGCTTACATGCTTCCGTAACGGAAGGATGTTCTATAGTCGTTGTAATAATGTGTTTTCCTCGATTACGGTTAGCAAATGCAATACCTTTTATTGCATGATTATTTCCCTCCGTACCACCTGAATTAAATGTAATTTCATTTGGTTTAACATTTAATAGCTTTGCTGTTGTTTCTCGTGAGTGTGTCAATAGACGCTCTGCTTCACCACCAAGCTTATGTAATGAAGAAGGGTTCCCATAAAATTTACGAGACACAGTAACTAGTGAATCAATGACATCCTCATATGGATTTGTTGTAGCACTATTATCTAAATATATCACAATAAGTCCCCCGATTAGTGTCATTTTGCAACTATCTATAATATCATATTTTCATTTAAATTCCCATAAAATCGATAATTTAATCACATAAAAAAGGGGCTGGGACAAAACCCACCTTTGAGATGAAAAAGCCGGTGAAATTTTTACAAGAAGTAAAATTTCACCGGCTTTGTTTATTTTGGAATTAAAATAAGGACCACTTCTGATAAAATAAAGTTACCACACCAAATTTCATCGGAAAGAAGGGTCCTTATGTTTAAAAATTATATCATGAATCAATTAATTTTGCCTTTAGATCTAGAAGTAAAATTACAAAAGAACGATATTGCCTTCCATGTCCATCATTTAGTTGAAAGTATCCCTCAGGAAGCGTTTGAACCATTTCTCCGAAATGAAGGCTGTCCTGCCTATCATCCACGCATGATGCTTAAAATAATTCTATGTGCCTACACGCAATCTGTCTTTTCTGGACGCAAAATTGAAGCCCTATTAAAAGACAGTATTCGTATGATGTGGCTAGCTCAAGGATATGAACCAAGCTACCGCACAATCAACCGATTCCGTGTTCAACCAGAAGTGAAAGAATTAATTCGTGAATGTTTCGTACAATTCCGTTGCCAATTGATCGAAGAGAAACTTATTGATCAAGAAGCGATTTTTATTGATGGTACAAAAATCGAAGCAAATGCGAATAAATTTACGTTCGTCTGGAAGAAATCCATAGAGAACTATCATGAGAGTTTAATTGAAAAGTCAAACCAGCTGTACAATGAGTTACTTAAGAATGAAATCATACCTGAAATTCAACGTGAAACGGCTGAACAGTTATCATTGGATGAGCTCGCTCAATTGGTTCAAAAAGTAGACGATGTCGTAACCAAGTATGATAAACAAATTGAAGATACGTCAGACGTTTCAGAACGAAAAGCCTTAAGAAGTGAACGTAAGTACCCAAAACAAATTCGAAAGCAATTGATTGATTTCGTCTCACGTAAACAGAAATATCAACAAGACTTAGAAACCTTTGGCTCACGTAATAGTTATTCTAAAACAGATCCCGATGCGACATTTATGCGAATGAAAGATGATTATATGAAAAACGGACAATTGAAAGCTGGTTACAATGTACAAATCGCAACGGAAGGTCAATACACACTTGCCTATAGTTTGTTTTCAAACCCAACAGATACACGTACATTAATTCCATTTTTAGATGAAATTGAGCAACATTATTTCGAGTTACCGAACCACATTGTTGCAGATGCAGGTTATGGTAGTGAACAGAACTATAATGATATCCTTTCTAATAGAAAACGAGAAGCGCTTATTACGTATAACTTATATTTAAAGGAACAAAAGAAAAAGTACCGACAAAACACATTTAATCCCGAAAATTGGGAGTATGACGAGGAAACAGATACATATACATGTCCTAATCAAAAGCGCCTTCAATTTCAATATCATTCTATTCGCAATGACCGTACAGGATTTGAACGGAAGTTCAAAGTCTACGAGTGTGAAGACTGTTCCGCATGCCCATTCCGTTCATTATGTACAAAAGCAAAAGAAGGCAACAATCGAAAACTAATGGTGAATGAAAAATGGGAACAGCAAAAAGAATATGTAAGAGCGAAGCTTTCAGAAGAGACAACGAGTGCCATCTATCGAAAACGAAAAATCGATGTGGAACCAGTTTTTGGATTTTTGAAGGCGAATTTGTGTTTCTCTCGATTTTCTGTACGTGGAAAATCGAAGGTGGAAAACGAAATGGGCCTTGCGTTAATGGCTGTGAATTTAAACAAAATCACTGCCAACAAATAAGGTAATAGAGGCCCTACCACTCTAAATAGAAAAAAGGTGAATTTGAGCTCACTCAAATTCACCTTTTTCATTTTTTGAGGCTAGTTATGTCCCAGCCTCTTATAAAATGGCTGTTATCACAGTGATTGTCGTTTTTTTTACTAGGAAATAAAGCACATGGCACCTTTTCTTCTCTAAAGGCTATAAAATCTTTCCTGCTTATATTTTGTGAAGTATAGCAACATAGGTTATGAAAAAAGCCTATAAAATTACATATCCAGCTTAATCAACTTAACAGAAAAAGGACTTATTTATCCTCTAACATTTCCTCTATTTTACTTAAAGCACCTGGCTCTATTTCTTCAATAGCAGTAGCTGCTTGTTCAAGTGATAATGAGTAATCATAACTTCTAAATGATACTTCAGACTCTTTCAGTTGTTCAGCAAGCTTCTTATTTTTACTTCTATACCTATTCCCATACTGTATTAACTTTTCAACTAAGTAAGCTTGCTCAATCATTTCATCTGTCATTGTGGAGGATGCATTTACCTGCTCAACTGCTTTTGCAAGCAACTGATTAATAGCAACCATATCTAGAGGTTTTTCTTCAAGTTTTAAAAAGACCTGTTCAAGCGCATTTCTAGTCTCACTTAATACAGCTTGGTATGAAGCGGGAATACCCGGAATATTACTCTTTTGAACTTTTCTTTTTAGTTCCATGAGCTGCTTCTTCATCTCAGTTGTTTTTTCTCTTGCAAATAGTTCATCTTTACGTAAATTTTGAAGCATCTCTTTAAATTGTTCATGTTGCTCTGTTAAATCGTTGATTCCTTCTAAACAACTCTCAAGTTCTTCTCTGACAATTGTATAGGCCAATTGTTCTTCATCTTTTTTATTTACAATTGCTGTATATCGTTTTTGAAGCTGACCGATTTGATTTTCTATATTATGGTACTTTGCAATTTCTTCTTCATCTAGATGATATAATTGTTGAACAAACAATGTTTCTTCTCGTGTCTCATTTGTCTCTTCTTTTAGAGAACGTATTAGTTCACTTACGTTATGTTGATTATGATTGATAAAATGATGAGCCAATACTTCTTTCTCTAAAAGATCATATAGTGTCTCAATATTTTCTTTAGTTTCTTCTAGCCCTTTTGAAACATCATGTATTTCTGTTTTTTCTATTAAATCTATATACTTACTAAGTTGTGTTCGTATTCGTTCAACTTCAATCTCAACTGGTATATGATCTAATTTGTACCCCTGTTCACTCATCTCAAGGTATCCACTATGAATTTCTTCAAGTTGGTTAGGTATCGTCCCTTGACATTCTGTTAATAATTGAGGTAATTGTTCCATCTTACTTTGCATTTCTTGAAGATTATTACTTAAATCTATTAAAGCCTCTTTTGCCTCTAAATAATCTCCATTAGCAGTAATTTCATCAACATGTAAAAATTCTTTTTCTAGTTCATCTAATTGATTTTCTAAATTTGTTTCCGCCTTACCATATAAGTGGCGTCTTGCTAGTAAATCCTTTTTTATATTCTTAAAGATAGTTCTAAACTCTTCTACGTCTAATCTATTTTGCTCTTCACTGCCTACTAATTCTTCCAGCTCTTTTAAGATTGTAGCAATATTGTCTTCTACGTCTCTTATCAATTGATCAATTTTCAGTAAAACTTCCTTTGATTTATTAAATCTGTATTTGTCTGTATATTCTTCTGCGTCAAACAATAATTCTTCTACATTTGGCAAGTGCAATGTAATAATTTCATCCCACTCTTTACGCCAACGTTCAAAAAGCTCTTCTGTTTGTCCAGTCATATGAAGATCTTTCACCTTAGACATTTCATCAGTAACAGGACGATTCATAATTTCTATTTTTATAGCATCTAATCGATCAATTTCTTTATACATCTTTTTTCTCATATATATACTAAAAATAATTGTAATAAGAATGATTGAAATTATTCCATATAATAATATATCCATAATTAGCTCCCTTGCGCTATCGTTCTCTGCCATTCAACTATGTAAACAAGAAGTTCAAAATGGTTGACACTTTGAACATAGACGTACGATATAAAGGTAGTAGGCAAGAATGCTGTCGTTCAAATTAATCACTCGGTTTTGTTCGTGAATATGAGCTAGCACTCTACATATCAATGTTTTTATGATAACATGTAAACGACATTTTTTGAGCAATAATTTAAAAATTTTTATAAAAATTAGCATTTTTTCCCGTTTTTTTTTTAGAATAAATATTAAAAGTTTAAGCTCCATAATCATCCCCTAGTTTGGTCATGAAAGTTTTACATTTGTCGAAAGGAGAATTGCTATGAAAAGTGACGGTCACGTCCACACACCTTATTGTCCACATGGTACAGATCATTCAATTGAACAATATATAAATAGGGCGCTTAGCCTAAACTTATCAGAAATATCTTTTACTGAACATGCACCTTTACCAGTGGGATTTGAGGATCCTACTCCACAGCAAGATAGCGCTATGAAACCTTCACAGCTTGAAGAATACATAGCAACTATTTCAACCTTAAAAGAGAAGTATAAAAGTGAAATTAAAATTAATATTGGTTTAGAAGTTGACTATATTCAAGGGTTCGAATCAGAAACGAAAGAATTCTTAAATACATATGGAGCTGTATTAGATGATTCTATTCTATCTGTCCATTTTTTACTGAACAATGGAGCATACCATTGTATAGATTATAGTCCGGAAATGTTCCACACAATTATTCAAAAAATTGGTTCAATAGAAAAGGTATATCAACAATATTATGAGACTGTGTATCAGTCTGTTATTGCAGATTTAGGGGAACATAAACCAAAAAGAATTGGACATATCACCCTCGTGAAAAAATTCCAAAAAAAATTTCCATGTAAATTGACTTTCTCAGACGAAATAGTAGAGCTTCTATCCATGGTGAAAAAGGAAAAAATGCAGCTTGATTACAATGGAGCAGGGGTAAATAAACCTTTATGCAAGGAAGCATACCCTTCAGATTGGATAATACTAGAAGCAATAAAGCAAGGAATTCCTCTAGTATATGGGTCTGATGCTCATAGTGTAAATGACTTAGGTCAAGGTTATTCTCACATCATTTGTAAGGATTATCTCAAAAACCCTACTAGTATTTAAATCGCTGTTAATGATCGCTCTTCAGTGATTGGCATGTATACCATACCTTCTAACCAAACTTCAATTTGCTTCATATATTGGTTTAAAAAATACTCCTCAGTAGGAATAATGTGGAGAACTTCAGAAATGTATTGACTCTGTAGATATGGTGTACTAAGCAAGCCTTTTAATTGAATAATCGTGTAGGGGATTGAAATATCCCTAAACTCGCCATCTTTTATGCCTTTTTCAAATAATGCAATCAAATGGTATTTTTCCTTCGTTAAGTAAGTGGTCATAACTTCCCTAATCAAGGTTGTTTCTAGAGTAATTTCTCTGCAGACAAATCTTGTTAATAGATGATGTTGCTTTTGGTAGATTAACGTTTCGAGAACAAATTGTTTCAATGTTTCCTTTGCAGATGTTTTCTCTGATGAACGAAGCACATTTTCTATTACTAAAAAATAACCTTCAAAAAAATTTGATACTAGGTATTCTAACAATCCTTCTTTACTAACGAAATAATAAGAAATATTTGCAACATTTACCTTCGCCCTATTAGCTATATCTCTAACCGATGTGCCTGTATAGCCATTAACATTAAACAACTCAATGGCTGCATTTATAATTTTTTGTTTTGTTTTCATAGTGGTTGTCATATGTTATCACCCCTAAGAAAATAGTTAATATAATACATTCTTTAGATCTTTATTGAAACCTTCCTATTTCTATCGACAAAGTCATGCATAAATCAACGTTTTTTGATATGATTAGTAAAACCTTGAATCTAGGCTCATTCAATATGAACTTACCATTTCTTATTTATAATAAGTTTCTTTGCGAAAATGTTGGTAAGTCCTAGAGCATGAAGGAGCAAAATAAATGGTGAATCGTGTCCACCAACACGGTACATGTCGATTTATATAAAGCTGTTTTCGTATGTTTTCTCGTATTAATAAAAACACACGAATACAACGATTGTTTCGGGCCATCTACACTCTATATTTTAGCAATTTTTGTATAAACCAACAAAGTTTACGAATGAGCCTTAAATAATCACGATAATTTTTAGTTACTTATTTTAGATAGGGGGATATATATGTTTGAAGTGAAGAAGTATAAGGAAAATAAAGAAGAGAATTATGAGCTCGTAATTAAGCAGCTTCATGCTCTTATAGAGGGCGAAAAGAACGATATAGCCAATTTAGCTAATGCAGCAGCGTTGCTAAATCAGTTTTTGGATTATATTAACTGGGTAGGTTTTTATTTAACAGATCATCCACATGACGAACTAGTTTTAGGGCCGTTTCAGGGCTTACCTGCATGTGTCAGAATTCCTTTCGGTAAAGGAGTATGTGGGACAGCTGCAAAACAAAACAAAACTATTAGAGTTGCTGATGTTCATCAATTCCCAGGGCACATTGCCTGTGATGCAGTAACACAATCAGAAATAGTTATACCATTAGTAAAAAACAACAAAGTGATTGGAGTGCTAGATATTGATAGTCCAATTAAAAATCGCTTTAATGAACAGGATGAAAAATTCCTAGAAAAATTTACTCGCAAATTAGAAGAAGCCTTCGCTATGTAGCAAACAATCTAGGACTAAATGATTCATATCAATAGTAAAATGGGCGTCCTGTCCTTCACTTTCGACGCCCATTTTACTGATAAATACTGCTCTTTTCATATTGTTTGTTTTCGCATTGATTGTTTTTTTACACACTAAGATATACACACATAACACTAGAGGTTGAGGTATCTTTGCTCTTTTAAAACGAAAACTGCTTAGCAACAAAGTTTAGAAAAAAGTCCTTATATTTGATCCAAAGCCTGACTTAAATCTGACCATATATCTTCACAAGCTTCTAATCCTAAAGATAATCTTAATAAATTGTCATGAATGCCCATTTTTAACCGAGCAGATTCTGGAATAACTGAGTGTGTCATAGTTGCGGGATGTTGAATTAGAGTTTCTGCATCGCCTAGACTAACAGCGATCTTAATTAACTTAAGTTTATTTAATAAAGATTGTGCTTCTACCTTATCTCCTTTTATCGTAAACGAAATTAAGCCCCCTGGTTTTTTCATTTGCTTCTGCATTATGTTGAACTGATTGCTAGAACTATCTCCTGGATAAAAAACTTGTTCGACTTTTGGATGTTCTTGTAATTGTTGAGCAATTTGCTCCGCATTTGAACAGTGACGATCCATTCTGACAGGTAATGTTTTTAATCCGCGTAATAATAACCAAGCATCAAAAGGAGAAATTACACCCCCAATATCTTTTTGAGTTGTTTTTGCAACTGTGTCTATGAAGTCTTTTTTTCCAACTATTAAGCCAGCAATGACATCACCATGTCCACCAATATATTTTGTTGCACTATGAACAACCACATCACAACCTAATTTAAGGGGTTGTTGTAAATATGGTGAACTAAACGTATTGTCAACGATTACTGGTATGTCATATTCCTTCGCAACCTTAACAACCATTTCTATATCAATCAGCTTCATAGTGGGATTAATGGGTGTTTCAATGTATATGCAAGCAGTATTCGGTCTAATTTCTTTTTTAAATTTATCCTCTGTTTCCATAGAACAGAAATCATGTGTAATTCCATATTTTTCGTCAATAAGCTGTAATAAACCAAACGTACAACCATATAGTCCTTGTGAACAAACGATATGATCTCCTGATTTGGTCATTGCTAACAAAACAGCAGATACTGCTGCCATTCCTGAGCCAAATGCTAATCCTGCCTCTCCATGTTCTAAAGTAGCAATACGTTCTTCTAAAATTTTCACTGTTGGATTGCTTAATCTGGAGTATATATAGCCGTCTTCTTCCCCAGCAAATCTTCTCTCTCCTTGTTGTGCAGTTTCAAAAGTAAATGTGGAAGACTGAAACAATGGAGGCGTTAGACTGCCTAAATGTTCACTTGATTCATACCCACCGTGTATAACTAAGGTCTCAATATTTCGATACTTATGATCTTTCATCTCCGTATGCCCCCCTTAATTGTATAGGTTATTAATACAACCTCCTATATCATATGAAAAAGCGGACAAAAATGAAAGCGTTTTCTTTTGGTAATAAAAAAAGGAGCTCCAATTTTTCTCCTTGCTGTATCGCATAAATTATTGTTTTCGTTCTAAAAGATTACCTCTTATCCAATTAGAGTTCGTGTATCTTTACATCTTAATAACAACGAAATCCAATAAATGTTCATCAACAAAGTTTACGAAAAGAGCAGCTCGGAAAAAACATGATTATCCATCGGAGCACCTGTATAAGCACTTTCTTCAGTTCTCAACATTATAAGTGACAAGTTGATTTTTTCCTGAACCTTTCGCTTTATACAGCGCTTTATCTGCATGAAAGATCAAATCGTTTAAACTGTTTTTATAGTCATTTCCCCAATAAGACAGCCCACATGAAATCGTAATTTTTGGATTTGTACCATTTTCAATCTTTTTTATTAGACGTTTAGCAACTTCCTTACCAATTTTACAATCTACCCTTGGGAGGTAAATAGCAAATTCTTCTCCACCCCACCTCGCACCTATGTCTTTCTCTCGTATATGCATTTTAATAATGTCGGCCACTTGAATAAGAATATCATCTCCTACTTGATGACCATATGTGTCATTGACCTCTTTGAAATTGTCGATATCAATAAGTAATAGCGTTCCTTGGGGATCTTCACTTAATGAATACAAAATCTTTTCATCTAGATATTTCCTTGAATAAAGCTTCGTTAAATGATCAGTAATAACTAGCTTTTCCAATTCTTCTCTTAACATAGAATTAGAAAATGCCAACGTAGAATGATGAATTAACGATTGCATTAATTTAAAATATTCAAAGGTAAAATGATGTGGTTGTTTATGTAAAACAAGTGCAAACCCTTTTAATTTATCACTATGTACCATTGGTACTGACATTAAAGATCGGTAAATAGCATTCACTATATGATCAGTTTGAAGCTCTCCTATAAAGAGCGAATCCATTTCTTCTTTTATTTTTTTATGGATAAAGTGGATATATTCCTCACTATCCTTAGTTTCAAAAAAGCTTGTACTTCCTGGTAATACCGTAAGCTCGTTGTTATCGTCAATTAACACAAAAACCACTTCTTGTGCATTGAACGAATTTATCATTTGGTCTGTCATAAATGCCATTATTTCTCTTAAACGAAGGTTAGAATTTAACGTATGTGAAGTTGCATTTATTAGCTGTAAATCAACAATCAATCGTTTCGACTGTTGATATAATTGTGCATTCTCTATCGCGCTACCTGCAGTATTTGCTAGCAATATAATAAAATCTACTTCCCGTTTAGGAAAAGCGATACTATTATGTGCTGTAATTTGTAACACCCCGTACACACCTTGCTTACCCCTAAGAGGAGCATACAAGATCGATTGTTTTTCCTTCTGTTCAAAAAACACTTCACCATTGACATATGCTTTCATAGCGAGCTCATGAATATGGTTATCATCATAATTCAAATCTCTAATTTGCATGTGATTCTGATTGTTGTTGTCATGTGAAAGAAGTAAATGATGTGTAAATGATGGAAAAATATCTTCAAGTGTCTCAATTATTTCCTCTAAAACGCTGTCGATTGACATGGAGGAATGAAACTTTGCTGTTATTTGATTCAGTTGCTCATAGCGTTTTTCCTCATTAATAATATTTGTGAACTTCCTCACTTGGTTAACAAATTTTTCGCACTCTCTTCCTATCTTCTGTAAAAATTGATTGCTATACTCATTGACGTTACTCTGTTTTATTAATAAAAAACCATTTTCTTCTATTAAAGTTTTAAAAGGGATCGTTACAGAAGAATCTCCTAATTGATCAAGTACAACTAGCGGCTGTCTTATAATAGTCTTATTGAGAAGATGCGGTAAAATTTTTGCAGATGAAATGAAGAACTGATCTAGCTCTTCAACAACACTTGTCATAGTTGAAGCTTCTAGAAAAAAATGATCGATTTCGTGGTTATATAAAAACAAACTAACTTCTAACGCTTGTAAATTAGTTTTAATAAGGTAGGTTAACTCCGATGGTATATGATAATAATTACTATGATTGTCATCAATTAATAACAGATCGAATAACTCTGCTTTAATACGTGTATATATTTGCTCTTCCACTAGTTCCATTTTATCACCCGTTTATTAAGGTTTGGTTCATATATATGGAAAGTTTAAATAATTCTGTCTTATCAATATTATATCTTAAAACAATTAATTTTTCCTAATTTTTTTCAAATTTTATAGTCAATTTGTCCCATAACACTACTTTTATCCTGATAATTTTCTGTATATGTACTTTCTTATTATAACCTTCTTGACTTTCATGAAGAAAAAACATATAATGTTCGTTGTGTAAAATATCGCAGCTTATGTGATGTACATTGGGTTCTCAGTTTGTTCCTCTCTATTGGAGGTGTATCGTGTAACTCTCTGCTGCTAGAGCGAGGATACATGAAAAACAAAATGGGCTGAATGAAATACATTACGTCTGTTTTTATTTTATACAAAATAAAAACATTGAAGGAGGAGTCATCATGGCTCGTTATACAGGTCCAGCATGGAAATTATCTCGTCGTCTTGGAATTTCACTAAGTGGAACGGGAAAAGAATTAGAGAAACGCCCTTATGCACCAGGTCAACATGGCCCAGGTCAACGTAAAAAACTTTCTGAATATGGTTTACAGTTACAAGAAAAACAGAAGCTTCGTCACATGTACGGTGTAAACGAACGTCAATTCCGTAACTTGTTTGATGCAGCTGGTAAAATGGCTGGTAAACATGGTGAAAACTTTATGGTTCTTTTAGAATCTCGTCTTGATAACTTAGTATATCGCTTAGGATTAGCTCGTACTCGTCGTCAAGCACGTCAATTAGTTAACCATGGTCATATTATCGTTGATGGAGGTCGATTAGACATTCCTTCATATAAAGTTAAACCTGGTCAAACGATTTCTGTACGTGAGAAATCTCGTAATCTTGACATTATTAAAGAAGCTATTGAAGCTACAAACTTCGTACCTGAGTACGTAAACTTCAATGCTGATAACCTAGAAGGTACATTCACTCGTTTACCTGAACGTTCTGAATTACCAGCTGAAATTAACGAATCATTAATCGTTGAGTTCTACTCTCGTTAATTAAATCGCTTTATATCTAGCGATGGTAAAAACCCTAGAAACCTTGTTTTATCAAAGTTTCTAGGGTTTTTTGTTTGTTTTTTACTTTGTAGAATAATGTATTCTCCTCAAGTTATTTGGAGGAGATTTTTTGGGAAGCTAATTGACTCAAATGATCTGTATTATTAAAATATTTTATTACAATATTAGATGAGTTATACTCAATTAAATGTACTCCTGTATCTTGAGTATGAATAAAACAATTAGGAACAGGAGGTAATCTTAATAAAACATGTATCAATTTTTCAATCATACCACCATGTGACAATATAATAATTCTGTTAGAATCATTATGTTCATCTAATATTTTTAATAGGATAGTTTCTGCTCTTGCTCTAAACTCTATATCTGTTTCTCCTTCTAGAATACTCTCAAATGGTTTTAAGTCATAGTGAGAATTCATGTTTTCTTTTGTAATAGGCTGCCCAGCTA
Organism: Nanhaiella sioensis; assembly: GCF_046557775.1. Classification (NCBI taxonomy): domain Bacteria; kingdom Bacillati; phylum Bacillota; class Bacilli; order Caryophanales; family Bacillaceae; genus Nanhaiella; species Nanhaiella sioensis. The sequence continues at coordinate 3,085,482 of NZ_JBKAEG010000001.1, read as the reverse complement.
AAATACCATTGTTCCTCTCTCTAAGGCCGTCACTATAAGTAATATTACATTTTAATTTTGCTCCCAAAATCTTTGCTGTTTCAGAAGCCCTTTTTAATGTGCTTGTCCAAATTGCATCAAATTCCCCAAAATTTTCAACTAAATGTGAAGCTAAAGATTTCGCTTGAATTGTTCCTTTTTGTGTTAATGAGAAATCAGCTCTTCCTTCATGTACATTAAGAATATCTGCTTCTGATTCACCATGTCTTATTATTAATATCTCCATTTTTATCCCCTACCTTACAGTGGTAATTTAACACCCAGCTGATACTTATTTTTTTGATTTTTTGATGTTTATTAATGTTTAATAATTACATCAATATACAACACATATTGAGCTCATTAATTAGCCTTAATTCACCTATCAAAAACTTCTAACCTCTCTATAAATGGATTTTCCATCATAAGGTCCATAAAGAACCTTTTTAATGTCGTCTGCATACCTAGTATACTGTCTCCACTTTGCATGTTAAGCAAGATTTTGAGAGATAACAATATTTGCTTTACTTAGATCATAGCTTCCATTTTCTTCTCCAGCATGGTCACAATCAATTTCCTCTTCTAATATAACTCCACCGTAATTCAAATCAGCCTTTTGAAAAGTATGGATACACTCAACTCGTGATAATAAAGAAGTTCTAACTCCGAATCACCCTAAATGAAGGGGGTAATTAACCAATTTAAAAATTATCTCTCGGAAGAATGATACTGTCTTTATCTTCCATCAATCAAGAAATCTACTCATTTACCGCACCAACAAATACTTTATTAAACGAATTATAAAAAAACTGGCAAAAAAAAGATAACACCACATGTTTAAGACATTCTCATGCAACAATTTTAATTAGTCAGAGAATTCCTGTGAAAGTATGCCTGCCCGTTTAGGTAACACTCCACAAATGATTTTGGTCATTTATAGTCATTCTTTCAAGGACATAGAATAAGAATCTGTTCAAGCAGTTGAGCAGGCTTTAAACCTCTAACTAGGTTTTCTCAAAAATATTAGTGTTAATAGGCTTTTTAATTGTATTGATTTCTACTCTCGTTAATAAGTGCAAAAACCCTAGAAATGATTTTCTAAGGTTTTTATTATGTTAATTAATATATTTTATCATTGTTGTGATTTATAAAATGAGCACCATGTCAGCTGCGCTTGGCTATTAATACTTGATTAGGAAGTATTTTTTCTTACCTCGGCGAATAACAGTGAATTGGCCTTCGATTCTATCCGTGTTAGTTATGACACGATCAATTTCTTGTGTTCGTTCACCATTAATATATATAGCTCCATTTTTTATATCTTCTCTTGCTTGACGCTTTGATGGGGAAACCTTGCTAGTAACTAGCAAATCAACTAAATCTATTTCATCTTCACCTTCAAAATTGTATGAAGGGACATCTTTAAATCCTTGTTTAATTTCTTCAGCTGTCAGTGCCGAAATCTCTCCATTGAATAGTGAATTAGATATTTTAATTGCCTGATTTAATGCCTCTTCTCCATGAACTAACTTGGTCACTTCTTGAGCAAGCGCTTTATGAGCCGTTCTTTGTTCAGGTGCGTCACGTAATTCTTGCTCTAATTGCTCAATTTCATCCTTAGATAAGAATGTAAAATACTTAAGAAAATTGATTACATCTCTGTCATCAGAATTAATAAAGAACTGATAAAACTCGTATGGAGATGTTTTTTCCTTATCTAACCATACGGCTCCACCAGCAGTTTTGCCGAATTTTGTACCGTCTGCTTTCGTGACGAGTGGTATCGTTAATCCAAATGCTTTTTCCTCTTCATCAGAAGATTTTCTAATTAATTCTAAGCCTGCAGTAATATTTCCCCATTGGTCACTACCACCAATTTGTACTTTACAATTTTGTTCTTTATATAAATGTAAAAAGTCTAATGATTGTAATATCATATAGCTGAATTCTGTAAATGAAATCCCCGACTCAATTCTTGATTGAACGGAATCTTTTGCAAGCATATAATTGATCCCAAAATTTTTACCTACATCTCGCAAAAATGTAACAACATCTAGCTTGCCAATCCAATCAAAATTATTTGCTAAAAGGGCTTTATTTTCACCATTATCAAAATCTAGAAAACGAGACAGCTGTTGCTTTATACGATTAGACCATTCAATGACTACATCTTCTGTATTTAATGACCTCTCACTACTTCTACCACTTGGGTCACCAATTAACCCTGTTCCTCCACCGACAAGTGCAATTGGTTGATGGCCAGCTAATTGAAACCTCTTTAAAACCAATATTGGTAATAAATGACCAATGTGTAAACTATCTGCTGTCGGATCAAATCCACTATATAATTTTACTGTCTCCTCATTTAAAAGCTTTTCCAACCCATCTTCATCAGTAATTTGATTAATTAATCCTCTGAACTGCAAATCCTCTATTAGATTCATACAGATCATCTCCTTTTCGTTAAATTAGAACAACGCAAGGGGCCTCATTATTGCCAACGTCCTGTGGATAATGTTGTAATCGGGTCAACTCCCAAGACTCGCATAAGACAACCTAACAAGAAGGTTACTTGTTAACATTTTTGTAGATCGGCTAATGATCTAAAGCCGACGAAGCCTTAAGCTAGACAAATAAAAAACTCGCCCCTAAAAATGAAGGGACGAGTGTATTCGCGGTACCACCCTACTTGAGGAATATATCCTCCGGCTTAAAAAGATAACGGTAAAACCGTCCTTTGCTACTTAGTCAACTAACCGTTCGCAAAAGATGCTCTAGGAGGTAATTCATGCATATCTTTGTACTGGTTCCCACCAAACACCAGCTCTCTAAGTGAAGTTGTTAAATTGACCTAACAACCATGTTTACAGGGAGATATTTCACTACTAATTCCTATCATTGCATTCATGTATTTGAGTTAAGAATATTTTTATCACATTAGCATCATAAATGTCAAGAACACATTTAATTATTTTGAATTAAGCTTTACAAATTTAACGATTTGTAAGTTCAAATCTTCCATACGAAAAATGATATTTTATTCATAGGCCTTAAGCCATATCATACAATTTACATTTAAAATATGGAAACAAAAATATTTTAGAACAAGGAAAATGACTTATGCTATAATTGTAATGATTTTGTCTTTTTATAAAGTGGTTTTCCAAATGATAGTTGTTTATTGTGGCAAAGGAATAAATACATAGAAAACTAGCATACAATGCAACTTTTTCTACAACAAAATAATAACTGAATGAAATTAATTTGTTACTAACAATAACTACAAATTTTTGGGAGAGAGCTTTTTAATAGGCTCTTTTCGTAAACTTTGCTGCTATTGTTACTAAAAATTTTAAAGTAGAAAAATGCCACGAAAACTAAATGAATATGTATTTAACTCTTAGTACGAAAAGCAACAACCCATGCGAAAGCAGCTTTTTAATAAAACTTCAATGATTAAAAATTATAAATTAGATAGAGATTTTTAGTTGATTGTACCCAGGGGGGAAATATTGAATATGAGTGATAATAGATCTAATTGGCAAGATCGATTACAAAAAGTACAAAAGATGTTCAGTAGCAAAGATGCTGTTAAAGGTGCAAGAATTACCTACGGTGTGTTTTGGAACATCACCTTACTCTTTATTATTATTGGATTAATCGGATTCTTTTTTGCTGGTGGTGTTGGAGCTGGCTACTTCGCGTCGTTAGTAAAGGATGAACCCATCCGCTCTTATGATAGTATGAAAAAAGACATTTATAATTATGAAGAAACGACTGAGTTATATTTTGATGATAATGTTTATTTAGGTAAGCTTCGTTCCGACCTTGATCGTGAAGAAGTTAGTATAGATGATGTTTCTCAGCACCTAATAAATGCAGTCGTTGCAACAGAAGATGAGTTTTTTTGGGATCATAGTGGAATTGTTCCAAAAGCAATCATGCGTGCCCTTTTCCAAGAAGTTACAAATTCATCTATAAGAACTGGTGGTAGTACGCTTACCCAACAGTTAATTAAAAACCAAATACTTTCAAACGAAGTATCATTCGAACGTAAGGCAAAGGAAATGTTACTTGCTCTGCGACTTGAACAATCTTTTGACAAAGATGAAATTCTTGAAGCTTACTTAAATGTTTCTACTCTCGGAAGAAATTCTTCAGGTAGGAACATTGCTGGTATCCAAACAGCTGCTCAAGGTATTTTTGATGTTGATGCGAGAGATTTAAACATACCTCAAAGCGCATTTATTGCTGGTTTATTTCAAAGCTTTAGCTATACACCATTTACAAATAAAGGTGAGATAAAAGAGAATTTAGAATCATCTATGAATAGAATGCACACTGTACTTAGCCGTATGCTGCAAGCTGAGTTTATTACGAAGGAAGAATATGAATCTGCATTAAATTACGATATAACAGCAGATTTTGCACCACCTAAGCCATCTCCAATAGATAATTACCCTTGGCTTACTTTTGAGATTGAGGATCGTGCAGAGGAAATATTAGCCGAAATATTAGCTGAAAACGACGGGTACGAAGTGACCGATTTAGCGGAAAACGACGATCTATACAACGATTATATAAATCGTGCGAGTAAAAACTTACGACAAAATGGCTATAAAATCCATACGACAATTGATAAAGAAATCTATGATGAAATGCAAACTGTAGTTCAAAACTTTGAATATTTCGCACCTGACAAGCCAGAAGAAAAAGAAGATCCTGAAACTGGGGAAATGGTTCAAGTAATGGAGCCTATTGAAGCTGGAGCTGTACTAATTGAAAATACAACTGGTAAAATCATCAGCTTTGTTGGTGGACGCGACCATGATCGAGAACAGCTGAACCATGCTACCAATGCACCTCGTTCAAACGGTTCTACAATGAAGCCTTTGTTAGCTTACGGTCCTGCAATGGAGTTAGGAAAAGTTCAGCCTGGTTCAGTATTAGCTGATGTCGAATTAAAAGTTCCAGCTGGTGGAAAGACTTATTCGCCAGGAAACTATGATGGTAGAACACACGGTCTGACTTCTGTTCGTTATGCTTTGCAGAAATCATATAATATACCAGCTGTTAGATCATATATGTCTATCATTGACCAAAATCCTGTTTCTTATTTAGAAAAAATGGGTTATACAAACTTAACTGAAGGAGATCATTATAATTTGTCAATGGCAATCGGTGGATTAACATATGGTGTCACTGTTGAAGAGAATGTTAATGCATATGCTACCTTCGGAAATGATGGTCAATTTGTCGATGCTTATATGATTGAACGAATTGAAACAAATGACGGTGAGATAATTTATGAGCATGAAAGTGAGCCTGTCGAAGTATTTAGCCCACAAACATCTTACTTAATGATTGACATAATGAGAGATGTCATTAGCAGTGGAACAGCTGCATCACTCCCGGGTAGACTTGATTTTAAGTCTGATTGGGCAGGTAAAACTGGTACAGCACAAGATTTTAAAGATGCATGGTTTGTTGCAACAAACCCAAATGTAACCTTTGGAGTTTGGAATGGGTATGACACACCAAAGTCAGTAAAAACGACGTCAGGGCCAACATATGGCCAAAGAAACATATACTTGTGGGCAGATTTAATGAATGCCGCTTATGCTATTAAACCTGAACTAGTTGCTCCTGAAGAAAGGTTTAAAATGCCTGGTGGAATCATTAGTCGTTCTTATTGTGCTGCATCAGGTCTATTGCCTTCCAAAGCATGTGAAGAGGCTGGGCTTATTGAAACAGACCTTTTTAACGCAAAATATGTACCTACAAAAGAGGACAATAGCTTAGAAAAAGCTAATTATGTTGAAATTGGTGAAAAAATATATCGAGCTTTAGAAACGACCCCTGAAGAATTTACTATTGAAGGATTTATGTTTACTGAAGCATTCCTTGAAGAAATTGGCATTACCGATATAAAAGTAGCTAAGCAACTCATTCCAAATAGTGAAAAATGGAGCAACATTATTTTTCCAGAATTAGAGGAATTAGAAGATACGGGAGAGGTACCTGATACAATGGGCGGTGTTAAACTAAATGGAAACTCAATCTCATGGCCTGCTCATTATCAACAAACTGTTATTGGATATCGAGTGTACGAAATATCTAATTATGGGGAGAATGTTTCTGAAATAGGTATCGTACCTGTTGGTGAAGATTTAGGATTTACAGTAGGTAATACTGATAGTGCTTATTATGTGACTGCGGTCGATATATTTGGAAGAGAATCTGCTGAGTCTAATAAAGTCATTAATGGTGATTGGCAGGAAGAACCTGATGATAATGAAGACCCTAACAACGGGGACAATGACCAACCTGGTGACGGTGAGGATGATCCTGGTAACGATGATAATGATCAACCTGGTGAGGGCGACGATCCTGATACAGGTGATAACGATAATGATCAACCTGGTGACGGTGAGAACCCTGGTGATGAGGATAACGATCAACCTGGTGACGGTGAGGACCCTGGTGATGAGGACAACGATCAACCTAGTGACGGTGAGAATGATCCAGGAAACGATCAACCCGGTGATATAACTGAACCAGAAGATCCAAGTACACCTACAGACCCATCAAATCCTTAATAGTAAAGTTTAGGGCCTATTAAAAAGAAGGTTGCTCAAAAGTTAATACTGAGCGACCTTCTTTTTTTAACCCTTTATTAAAAATATCATATTTTCATATATAAGAACTATTAATAGTTAGACGTATAAGATGCTACCTATTAAATATTTGTTTCGTTCTTAATACGAAAAACATCGTTTATACCTGCAACTAATCTTCCATAGTTGATAAATCACCCGTAGGTAAATCTAATTCCCAGGCTTTTAACACTCTACGCATAATTTTTCCACTTCTTGTTTTAGGTAACTTTTCACAAAACTCAATTTCACGTGGAGCTGCATGAGCTGACAGACCTTTTTTCACGAAAAGCCTGATTTCTTCCTTTAATTCATCAGTAACATCGTAGCCATGTCTAAGTGCAACGAATGCTTTAATAATTTCTCCACGTACTGGGTCAGGTTTTCCTATCACCCCAGCTTCTGCTATTGCTGGATGTTCAACAAGCTTACTTTCAACTTCAAAAGGCCCAACTCTTTCACCGGAAGTCATAATCACATCATCTATCCTACCTTGGAACCAAAAATACCCCTCTTCATCCATATAAGCTGAGTCCCCTGATACATACCAATCACCTGGCATAAAGTATGATTCATATTTTTGTTGATTATTCCAAATCGTATACATCATCGATGGCCATCCTTTTTGTATAGCCAAATTCCCCATCCGGTTTGGTGGTAATTCATTTCCTTGATCATCAACAATCGCAGCCTTAATTCCTGGAATAGGTTTCCCCATTGAACCGGGCCTTATTTCCATACATGGATAATTACATATTAATTGGGCACCTGTTTCAGTCATCCACCATGTATCATGAATACGATTATTGAATACTTTAACACCCCAACGTATGACTTCAGGATTTAATGGTTCACCTACACTTAAAATATGTCTAAGGGTGCTCAAATCATTTTGCTTTACTAAATCATCTCCAGCACCCATTAACATTCTAAATGCAGTTGGAGCACTATACCAAATAGTAACACCGAACTGTTCAATCGCTTCATACCATGTAGCTGGGCTAAATCTTCCTCCAATAACTACATTTGCAGCACCCACAAGCCATGGAGCAAAAATACCATACGCAGTCCCTGTAACCCATCCAGGGTCAGCAGTACACCAATAAACATCATCTTCTTTTAAGTCCAATACCCACTTTGCTGTTTGATAGTGCTGAATCATAGCATTATGGACGTGCAATACTCCTTTTGGTTTACCTGTTGAGCCTGAAGTATAATGAATAATAAGTCCATCTGATCTATCGACCCATTCAATACTTAAACGGTCACTAGCACTTTCCATTTCTTTATAATAATTAATAAACCTTTCATCATCTTCTAAGCCATCACCAACTAAAACGATATGCTTTAATGCTGGAAGCTCATTAACTGGAACTCTATCTAATAACTCAGGAGTCGTTACTAACACTTTTGCCTCACTATCTTCTAACCTATCACGTACTGCCCCTTCCATAAAAGCTTCAAATAACGGACCAACAATTGCTCCTAGTTTTATTGCCCCTAGAATAATAAAATATAATTCGGGAGAACGAGGCATAAACACAAAAACACGATCACCTTTTTCAACATCAGCTGCTTGCTTAAGTACATTCCCTGCTCGGTTAGAGAATTCACTCATTTCCTTAAATGTATATTTCTCTTTTCGAACAGAATCTTGATAATATAATGCAATTTTATTTTTCCTAAAGGTATATGCATGACGATCAATCGCCTCATATGCCATATTCACTCTACCTGTCTTTGACCAAGAAAAGTTATTTTCCACATCGGACCAATTAAACTGACTATAAATTTCTTCGTAGTCTGTTAAATTGTAATCCCCTTTCGTAACAGCTAACGATTCCACCTTCATTTACAATTCCCCCTTTGTAAATCTCTTCAAAGAATATTATATTATAAATACATACTGTTCTCAATTTTAAAAATATTAAAATAACATTTGTAGTTCTACAATACATTGTTAACGAATTGCCACAAAAATGAAGATGAAAAAAATGCACTGAGAGTAATTATATATTACTAATATTATGTATAATAGAATAAAACATGTAATAAGGTGGTGACCTAATGGAACATAAAAAAACTTATAATGCAAAAGAATTAAAAACACCACAGGGAAACTTAATTTTAGAAGGACCCATTTCATCTGCTAAACTATCAAGCTACGATTTTCATCACGATCTTATAGCATTTCGCCAACCAGATCAACAACATAAGGCATTAATAGGGATAGCAGATTTGCCTGAAGGTAGAATTATTATCGCAAGACACCAACATACCATAGTTGGATATGTTACTTTCTTATACCCTGATCCTCTAGAACGCTGGTCTGAAGGCAACATGGGAAATTTAATTGAACTCGGGGCAATAGAAGTGATTCCTAAATTCCGAGGTTCATCAGTCGGCAAAAACCTTATTAATGTATCAATGATGGATGATGTAATGAATGACTACATTATTATTACGACCGAATACTACTGGCACTGGGATTTAAAAGGTACAGGGCTTAATGTTTGGGAGTATAGGAAGGTAATGGAGAAAATGATGAATGCTGGCGGTCTAGAATGGTATGCCACCGATGATCCAGAAATAAGTTCTCATCCAGCAAACTGTTTAATGGCTAGAATAGGAACAAGAGTTGATAATGAATCCATACAAAAATTCGATCGATTAAGATTTATGAATAGATTTATGTATTAGATAGCCTTTAAATTGAAATACAGCTTGAAGGGGGAAATACAATGATAGTTGAACAAATAATGAAAACAGATGTAACAACACTCTTCCCAAATGATACGATTGAAACTGCTATCATCACGTTGCACAAAAAAGATATTAGACATATCCCTATTGTAGACAAAAGCCATCACATAATTGGGGTTATCTCAGATCGTGACTTACGTGATGCAAGCCCTTCTATTTTGGAACTTAACAATGATAATAAACACATACTTAAACAGCCAATAAAGAACATTATGAAAACTGACGTTATTACTGGTCACCCGTTAGATTTTGTTGAGGAAGTGGCTGCTGTATTTTATGAGCATCGGATCGGTTGTATGCCGTTAACAAATAATAATAAATTGGTAGGTATAGTTACAGAAACAGACGTCCTTCATACCCTTGTACAACTTACTGGTGCACACCAACCTAGTTCACACATTGAAATTAAAGCTAGTAACAAAACCGGCATGCTAAGCGATATTGCCTCAATTTTTAAAGACCGAAATATAAACATCAATAGTGTCCTAGTATATCCAGATGTAGATGAGAGCTATAAAATACTCGTTTTTCGTGTCCAAACGATGAACCCACTGAAAATCGTAAATGAATTGAAAAATGAAGGTTATACAGTCTTATGGCCAACTCAACCAGGTATTTCTTTATGAGCGGAAACTCAGTCTTTATTTATTCGGACCAATTTCAATTATACAAATTTAGTGATGACCATCCTTTTAATCAATTGAGGGTGAAATTAACTTATGACCTCCTTAGAAAGCTTCATTTACTCGATGATAATCAAATTATCCCTCCTAGAATTGCAACAGATGAGGAACTGACGCTTATTCATGACCCAAACTATATACAAGCAGTTAAATTAGCTGGCAAAGGTCAACTTTCAGCGGAAAAAGCTCAAGCATATGGAATTGGCACCGAAGATACCCCCATTTTTAAAGATATGCATACAGCAAGTGCTCTGTTAGTAGGCGGTACGTTAACGGCTGTAGACCATGTGTTAACAGGAAAGGCTACACATGCACTAAGCCTTGGAGGAGGATTACACCATGGATTTAGAGGAAAGGCATCTGGCTTTTGCATTTATAATGATAGCTCTGTAGCCATTAAATATATGCAAGAAAAATATGGGGTACGAGTAATGTATGTCGATACAGATGCTCATCATGGGGATGGAGTACAATGGACATTTTATGATGACCCTGAAGTATGTACATTATCCATACATGAAACTGGACGATATTTATTCCCAGGTACAGGACATGTAAATGAAAGAGGACATGGGAAAGGTTATGGGTATTCGTTTAATATCCCAGTTGATGCTTTCACAGAAGATGACTCTTGGTTGCATGCTTATAAACAATCTTTTTTAGAAATTGCAGACTATTTTAAACCAGACGTCATTATAACTCAAAATGGTGCCGACTCTCATTATTATGACCCACTTACACACCTTTCTTCGACGATGAAAATATATCGAGAAATTCCAAAGCTAGCTCATGAAATTGCTCATAAGTATTGTAGTGGTAGATGGATCGCAGTAGGTGGAGGGGGTTATGATATATGGCGTGTTGTTCCTAGGGCATGGTCCTTAATTTGGATTGAGATGATTGAAAAATCACATAATATTTCTGATATACCTGAGGAATGGATCAAAGCATGGCAAGACGCTTCTCCAGTACAACTACCGTTAAAATGGGATGATCCAGCAGACCTTTACTCTCCTATACCGCGTAGAAATGAAATTTCTGAGAAAAACTTGCACACAGTCATGAAAGCGCTTCAAATCATTAGAGAAAATAAACAACAACGGAATTCTATATAAAAAATAGCTTATAAATCAAAATGATTTATAAGCCATTTTTTAATTTTATGTCCTAATAACATTTCATTTAATATGCTTAAAAGAAGCTGTTTCTACTACAAGCGTTAAGGCATGTTCGAGAGTTAAAAATTAATTAGTTTGTTCAATGTATTCTGGATCAGAAATGACTATTTCAACTCTTCGATTTTTCTCCCAATTTTCTGGATTAGAGTTAGGAGCAACGGGTCTAGTATCACTAAATCCGACAGCTTCAAAGCGGATATCATCTAGCTGATGCTCTTCTATTAAATAACGAATAACACTGCTAGCCCGAGCTGTAGATAATTCCCAATTTGATGGGTATCTAAAAGTTTCGATTGGACGATTATCTGTATGCCCTTCCACTTTAACTAGATTTGACATGTCACCTAATAAATTTCCAACCTTATCTAAAAATGGATAAGCGGATGGCTGAATAATTGCTTCCGCAGTGTTAAATAAAACCTTTTCTTGTAAAACTAAAACAACTCCACGCTCATAACGATTAGCTACAATGACATCTTCAAGACCATTCTCTTCGAGGAATAGTTGTATTTCTACAACTAATTCATTTAATGGATCTGAAATAGTGGTCTCCCCACTACCCTCTTTCAAATGTATATCTTCTGCTGATAATGGATCGAAGGGGATAGGAGATGGATCAAAGTCTAAAATATGGTTCGTTTTAAATGAATTAGCAACAGCTTTAAACTTAACAATATCAATTTGCGACATTGAAAACATTAATATGAAGAAAACAAGAATTAAAGTTATAAGGTCAGAAAAAGTAACCATCCAAGCAGGTGCACCTTTTTTTCTTGCAGTATGCACTCTTTTCCTATCTCTCATTTTGAGCTGCCTCCTCTACCTCCTCATCTTCGATGCCCACTCGCTCCTTATAAGATAAAAAGGCACTGAGCTTTTCTTCCAAAATTTTAGGGTTTTGACCAGATTGAACCCCAATCACCCCTTCAATGATAATTTGCTTCAAAAATACTTCTTTTTCTGTTTTCAAAGCAAGTTTTGATGCTAATGGAATGAAAACTATATTAGCGAGTAATGAGCCGTACAATGTAGTTATTAAAGCAATTGCCATGTTGGGACCTAAAGTCGTTGGATCATTCAAATTTTTGAGCATTAATACTAATCCTGTTAAGGTACCAATCATTCCCCAGGCAGGTGCTAGTTCTCCAGCCCTTTCAAGAATACTTCTTCCCTTCCGATGTCTTTCTTCCATTGCAGAAATTTCAGCATCCATAATATCATTAATAACATCAGGTTCGATACCATCTACAGCTAATAGGACACCTTTTTTAATAAACGGATCGTTAACATTTTCAATTTCAGCTTCTAATGCAAGTAAACCTTCCCTTCTCGCCCTATCAGATAAATTGACAAATGTATTAATTAATCCTTGTAGCTCCTGTTCATTTTGACTAAATGCTTCTTTTAACACCTTAAATAAAAGTTTAATGTCTTTTAAGGGAAAACTTGTTAACAACCCAGCAGTTAAACCACCCAAAACAATATACATTGATGGGAAATGGATAAATGAGGATAATCCTGTCGATCCACTATTTGATATTATACCGAATAAAAACATAGCTACTGCAAGAACTAATCCACTAGGTGTTAGTAAATCGAATTTTTTTTTCATAATTTCTCTCCCTGTGCATATATAGAATCCAACCTCTCTATTCTATATATCGACAGGATTTTTAATTTGTTGAATGACGAAACTCAATTCTATGAGGAAGTACTACGACGCTATCCTCTACCTTCTCTTTATTCATATATTTTGTTAACAACCGCATTGCTACTGCACCGATATCATACATAGGTTGAACAACTGTCGTCAATTGTGGTCGCACCATAAAAGATAGCCTTGTATTATCAAAGCCAATCACTTCCATATCTTTAGGAATCACTGTGCCATGATCTTGCGCCCCATGAATGACACCTAAAGCCATTTCATCATTCCCAGCAAAAACAGCCGTTGGTTTATCTGGCATCTCCTCTATCTTTTTGTAAGCCTCAATCCCTGAATCATAAGTATAATCACCTTCAAGAACATATTCATCTACATATTGTAGCCCAGCTTCTGAAAGAGCTTTTTTATATCCTTCTAGCTTCTTTATACTACTAATTTGATTATCAAGTGGGCCACTGACGTATGCAATTTTTTTATGGCCATTATTAATAAAGCTAGTTGTCGCATCAAATGCAGCTTGTTCATAATCAATGTTGACAGAAGGTATAATATTTTCTTCTTCAATAGATGCTGCTAAAACTACTGGTACTTGTGATTTTTTAAATTGTTCAACATGATCTTTTGTAATATTCCCACTCATATAAACGATTCCATCGACTTGTTTTCCAAGCATGGTATTAATTAAATGAAGCTCTTTTTCTTTATTTTGATCGGAGTTGCTTAAAATAATGTTATATTTATACATTGTTGCTATATCTTCTATCCCTCTCGCTAGCTCAGCGTAGAAGATACTTGATATATCAGGAATGATCACACCGACAGTTGTAGTTTTTTTACTCGCTAAACCACGTGCCACTGCATTTGGTCGATATCCAAGTTGTTCAATTGTCTCTAATACTTTTTTCCTCGTCGCTGGTTTTACATTTGGGTTCCCATTTACAACCCTTGAAACAGTTGCCATTGATACATTAGCCTCACGTGCAACATCATATATAGTAACATTCATCATTATCAGCTCCTAATTATTTTTCTTTATGCTATTATTTGCTTAAATTTTATATTTAACAGAACCACTACTTATATTAATAAGCAAGAATTGTTTTAGTATTGTATAGAGTTTCACAAATGGCCTTAATAAGGGCTATTTTCACATCAATCCTTACTATTCATACTAAGGTGTAAAAAACTAACATTCGTGCATCTTTTCTACTATCACTTTAACGGTTTCGGACAAAAACCCATCTTCATGTTCATTGTTAATATATAAATATAGCTGCAAAGTTTTTGAACAGAGATTTAATTATAAATATTATGTAGGTGACATTTCTTAAGTTATATGTAACATATCATACGATACTATGAAATAGACCGCAATCAATATACAAATTATTTTCACAAAAAAAACTCCTGCCGTAGCAGGAGTAATACATATTCAACACAAATATAGCTATATTTCGTAACATCTGTACACTAAAAACCGTTGTAAATGGTGTCACATCACGCTTTTATAAATTTTTATTAAAACAGTAACAGTATAAAGCAAAAAGAGCTATTAATTAAGCTTTAACAGTGCTAGCTGATTTAATTTCATTGATAAAATCGTTAAATTGATTGAAATCCATTTGTTGTGCTGAATCAGAAAGTGCTACAGCTGGATCTGGATGAACCTCTGCCATTACACCATCTGCCCCAATTGCTAACGCTGCTTTAGCGGCAGGTAATAACAAGTCTCTACGACCAGTAGAGTGTGTAACATCAACAAATACTGGAAGATGTGTCTCTTTCTTTAAAATTGGTACTGCTGATATATCCAATGTGTTTCTTGTAGCTCTTTCATAAGTACGGATACCACGTTCACAAAGAATAATTTGTCCATTGCCTTGAGAAATAATATATTCTGCAGCGTTGATAAACTCATCTATAGTAGCTGCTAAACCGCGCTTCAGTAATACTGGTTTATTCACTGCCCCAGCAGCTTTGAGTAATTCAAAGTTCTGCATATTTCTTGCGCCAATTTGTATAACATCAATATAATCCACTGCTTTCTCAACATCAGCTGGATTAACAATTTCACTAATAACTGCTAAATCATATTCATCTGCAACTTGTTTAAGTATTTTCAATCCTTCTACACCTAAACCTTGGAAGTCATATGGTGATGTTCGTGGCTTAAACGCTCCTCCACGTAGAAGCTTTAATCCATGCTTCTTAATTTCGTTTGCTACTGATGCAACTTGTTCATAGCTTTCAACTGCACACGGCCCCATTACAAAGTGATGATTTCCATCACCAATTTGTTCACCTTTTATATCAATAATTGTGTCTTCTGGTTTTTTCTTTCTAGAAACTAATAATGCTTTACGGTGATCATCTTTTTGTAGTTCCAGCCCTGCCTTAAATATTTCTTTAAAAATATGTTGCAATGTTGAAGTCTCAAATGGCCCATCATTTTGTTCATTAATTAAATCCAACATTTTTCGTTCTCTAACAGGATCAAAACGATTAACACCTTGTGCTTCTTTCACTTTTCCTATTTCTTGTACAAGTGATGCACGTTCATTTATTAACTTCAATAATTGCATGTTAATCTCTTCTACTTTTAACCTTAGCTCGTCTAATTGTTTATTACTCATCTCTTTCATCCTTTCGACTATGATAAAGTGTATTCAAATCAAGAACTTTGGTTCCCCTTTTTGAATGACAAATTATAAGTTTGATTCCTCATCTTAATAATGATATAGCAAATATATTATGCTCAGATTACTTTATTAGATGTGGAAAGTGTGGTACATTTCATGTAATTAGAGTTTATTATATACGAATTCAATTGTGTTGTCACTAAAAAACTTTAATATTTAAACGCTTTTAAGTGTTAAAGTATTTTGATTAATTGTGAAGAAGGTGAGAAGCTTTGACCTTACTACCTACGATTTTTGCATTAGATATAGGAACAAGATCTGTCAACGGCATAATAGTTAAGGAAAAAGATAACAATTTTGAAATTGTTGATATTGTAACAAAAGAACATTCTGAAAGAGCAATGCTTGATGGGCAAATTCATGATGTATTGGCTGTCTCAAAAGTAATAACAGAAATAAAAACAGAACTAGAAAGTAGACATGGGAAATTAGCTAAAGTATGTGTAGCTGCAGCAGGGAGAGCATTAAAAACTGAACGTGGTCTAGTTACTATGCCCATTTCAGGAAAGCCGATCATGACAAAACAAGACGTACTGCATTTTGAATTAAGCGCTGTTCAGCAGGCCCAAATAAACTTAGCGTCAAATAATAAGGAAGATAAAAGCTATCATTATTATTGTGTAGGATATTCTGTCATATGCTATAAGCTAGATGATGAAGAAATTGGCAATTTAATTGACCAACAAGGTGAAACTGCTTCTGTTGAAATAATTGCCACATTTTTGCCTAGAGTCGTTGTCGAATCTCTTATATCAGCATTACAGCGCTCTAATTTAGAAATGGAAGCTCTCACACTGGAACCGATCGCTGCCATTAATGTACTGATACCCCAAACAATGCGTCGATTAAATGTAGCTTTAGTTGATATAGGTGCAGGTACTTCAGATATTGCGATTACTGATGCTGGAACAGTTGTTTCTTACGGGATGGTACCAATTGCAGGTGATGAAATTACAGAAGCTATAAGCGATGGCTACTTACTAGATTTTCCACTCGCTGAAAAAGCAAAACGAGAGCTATTTACGCAAGGGACCATTACGATTACAGATATTTTAGGATTTGAGACAGAGGTTCCGAAACATGAGGTTATTAAACAAATTTCTTCCTCCATAGACAAGCTGGCATCCTCCATAGTAAGTGAAATACTAACATTAAATCAGCATAAATCTCCAAAGGCAGTGATGCTAGTAGGTGGTGGTAGTTTAACACCTGAATTGCCAAAACGAATTGCTTCATACCTAGAGCTACCAGACAATCGAGTCGCGATTCGTGGCATTGATGCAATTCAAAGACTAATTTTATCTGAAAATATTCAAAAAGGGCCTGAACTAGTCACTCCTATTGGAATAGGAATTGCAGCTAAACAAACGCCTGTTCAGTATTTAAGCGTGACAGTAAATGACAAATCTATTAGACTATTTGATATAAAAAAACTAACTGTTGGTGATTGTTTACTATCAGCGGGCATAGAAATGAATAAACTGTACGGCAAGCCTGGTATGGCAAGCATTATTACATTAAATGGACAAAAAGTTACTTTGCCAGGAAATTATGGTCTTCCACCAACGTTATTAAAAAACAATGAACCGTGCTCACTCGATGATTTAATTCAACAAGGTGACCATATTACGATTGAAAAAGGCCGCGATGGAAGTCCAGCTCGAGTACAAATCAAAGATATTATTGATCAAATACCTACAGCACACATCACGATTAATGGACAAAAGCATAAAATTGTTGCAAGATTTTTTAAAAACAAGCAAGAGGTGAATGCAGATAGTTTCGTTATTGATCATGATAGCATTCATTGTGAATTTCCTTCTAATATTAAAGGGTTACTAAATTTTATACAAAATGAAAATATGCACTCTGAGTTGCTTACATATTCCTTAGTGATTAATAAACAAGAGACAAAAATTCCCTCTATGTCTGGATACATAACTCGTAATGGTGTGAAAGTGCCTCCAACATCTAGCTTTACAAATAATGATAATATCGTTATTAATTTCTCTAAATCTACATTAACTGTTAAAGACTTAGCTGAATTAAAGGGAATTATGTTATCTCAAACGATTCCAATTCAGTTTAATCATAAGCAAATATTATTAACAAAAAGTATAAATGAGATTTATAAAAATGGAACGAAACTGAATGAAGCCGATATTTTATATAGCGGCGATCACATTGAAATAGAAAGCAAAACCGTTGAGCCATTTATCTTTCAAGACATATTTTCACATATAGAATTTAATTTACCTGACAATGCGCATGGCGGTTACGCATTACTTAGAAACAATGAAGAAGTATCGTTTAAAGATATTATAGAGCCAGGAGATGAGCTACGTATCGTCTTTCAGGATAAAAACACATATGTGTAAGCATAAGGCTCTTCTCGTCAGCTATATTGCTATCTAATTAGAAACAGTACGAAGAAAAATTACAATTTATGCGAAAACAGCCAAACGTTAAGGAGTGGGAGGATGATCCTCCCACTCCTTTATCCTACCTGCTTTTTTAATGTATCGTAAGTGATGTTCCAGTGAGATGCATGCCAAATGACCTTGCCATCCTTCACTAGTAAAACTTGTGGAGATTCATGTTTAGTACTATATTTTTCAGCTATAAAATTTGAAAGAGCTCTTGATTCCTGTACATATAAATAAAATATTTGAAGCTCTTCATTTTCATTATTATATTTTTCAAATTCCTTAAAAGCTGAACTGCTAATCGGACATGTTAAGCTGTGTTTCATTACTAAAAACTTTGAATGTTCATTAATAAGCTTTTCAAATTGTTCCTTAGATGATATTTTTACTTTAGCCAATATAAATCCCCCTAACCTTAAAAATCGCAATTGTTCTTCTATCTAATCCCAGCATGCCATGACTTTCTTTCTCTTGAACTTATACAGTACCTTCATCCAAATCTATTGCGACTCACAAGGGCATAGGTGCTGAATCTAGACAACAAGAAATGAGCAATCTCCTTAGTTATCTCTGAAATTCTTCCCAAAAAAATAGGTAGTGAAGTAATCATAACACTCCACTACTTATTACTCAATTGAATTGAACTTTCCATATCCTCAATAGCTTTTTCAGTTTCTTGGAGCTTTTTTTGAATATCAATATCATTTTGTCCAATGGTAATATATTCATTTTTTTGTTTAGCTAGTGTTGGTTCCTCTTTCTCATTTGTTATAGTAGTTGGTATGTCAGAATCGCCATTTCTTTTCATTTCTTTCATTTTAGTTACGATGTTAGAAGATTGTTGAGCAACTGTTTTTCTGAACCCTGCTGTTTTATCCTTCGCTGAACCTGCAATCGATGAACCTTTTTCCATGACTGTATTTTTAATTTGACCAGTTTTATCCTTAACAATTACTGCTTGTTCATTAATATCACTTCTTAATTCTTTTCCTGATTTAGGTGTCAAGAATAGAGTAGTACAAGCTCCTACAATACCACCGACTAAAGCACCAATCAGAAAATCTTTTGTATTGATCCCATCTTTGCTCATCGTATTATCTCCTCCTTCATTAATGTATTCAAAATGTATATTCAAGCTCCCCCACAAAGTATCATGCTTCTTCAAGCGGAGTAGACTTTTACAAACCACTGAAGCTAATTTGCTTTAATGACTTACTTAGATTTACTTTTCCACTTATTCCATAAGTCAATTGCTGCACTTCCCCATTGAACTACTTGAGTTACTTTCTCTTGATTATCTTCTAATTGATTCACTACTGATGTAGAAACCTCTTGTACTGACTTATTAAATCGATGTACAGACGTACCCACATCATTAACAGCATCTACAACTGAATTTAACTTTTCGGATTTTTTTTGAATATCTTCAGCGAGAATGTTTGTTTTCTTTAATAAATCAGTTGTTTCTGATGTAACTCCCTCCACTTGTTTTTCTAGTGAAGACAGAGTATGTGCGACACTTTTTAACGTAAGTTGTAATGAAACTAATGTCTTTGCTAAAAAAATTACTAGTACAACAAAAGCAACAGCTACAATAGCTACACTAATATAAACTATCCACATCAACCTAACGTTACCTCCTTTTCAGCTATAATAACCTAATTATCTTTTAAATTCGACGTATGTCTATTATGTTCCTCTCTAAAAATGTATAAAGTTACATTTTTGTATTTATTAAATTGATACTCGTAGTATTTCAGTAATACAAAACAAATATTTTCGGTTACAATAATATAGGATAGCTCAAGATCAATTAATTGTATTAATCTGTTAGTAACATTATGTATATACTTTATATAAGGTTTTGAGTTAAACAATGTTGCTTCACAATTCTTAAAACAATTTGGAGGAATTTATCATGAAGGATCCAAGAATTAACACATTGGCTAAAAATTTAATAAACTATTCCGTTAGTTTACAAAAGGGTGAAAAGGTTCTAATAGAGAATTTCGGACTGGAAAAAGAGCTTGTTGTAGCATTAGTTAAAGAAGCATATGCTGCAGGTGGTCAACCATTTGTTTCATTAAAGGATCAACAAGTTGACCGTGCATTATTAATGGGAGCAGAAGATGAGCACTATAATATGATAGCTGACTATGAAGCAAACGTGATGAAAGATATGGATGCTTATATTGGCCTTCGCTCAGGTAATAACATTAATGAATTATCGGACGTCCCTGATGAAAATATGAAAGTATACGGAAACACAATACTAAATAAAGTACATCGAGAAATACGTGTACCAAAAACAAAGTGGGTTGTATTGCGTTATCCAACCTCTTCAATGGCTCAATTAGCGAAAATGAGCACTGAATCGTTTGAGGATTTCTATTTTAATGTTTGTAATTTAGATTATGGTAAAATGGCCGTTGCCATGAATAGCTTAGTCGATTTAATGAATAAAACTGACAAGGTTCGAATAACGGGTGTAGAAACTGATTTAACTTTCTCTATTGACAATATTCCAGCAGTTAAATGTGCTGGCCTCAGAAATATTCCTGATGGTGAAGTTTATACTGCCCCTGTACGGGAATCGGTAAACGGAACAATTACTTATAATACCCCATCTCCATACCAAGGTTTTACATATGAAAATGTAAAGCTTACATTTAAAGATGGCAAAATAATCGAGGCAACCTCTAATGATAATGAACGAATAAATAAAATTTTTGATACTGATGAAGGTGCTAGATATGTAGGTGAATTTGCAATTGGTGTAAATCCATACATCCAACATCCAATGCAAGATATCTTATTTGATGAAAAAATAGATGGTAGCTTCCACTTTACTCCTGGGCAATGTTACGATGAAGCATATAATGGGAACAGCTCAAATATTCATTGGGATATGGTCATGATCCAACGCCCTGAATATGGAGGTGGAGAAATATATTTCGATGATGTCCTCATTCGTAAGGATGGTCGTTTCGTTATCCCAGAACTTGAAGCATTAAATCCAGAAAATCTTAAATAAACACTAACAAAGCAGAATCACCTTGGATACTTCTGCAAGCTTCACCATTATTTTAAAAGAAAAGCGTACTACACTAACCGTTAAAAACGCTCAGAGCATAAGCTCTGAGCGTTTAGTGTATGTGTATATATTAGTAAATTGCTTGGTCATTTATTTAGGTTGCTACTGTAAAATTAAATATTTCTTGAAGAGAACGATGTGGCTTTACGTACAGCCATGGTATATAAGAGACGCTATGCCACAAGCTCTAATTTGTATGCGTGTTTATTTAATTGTCTTTTCATATGCTTCTTCAAACTTTTGAATATCACCAGCACCCATAAATAACAGCACACTATTTTCATGACGCTTCAATCGTTCAATTTCTTTCTCATTTATTAACATGCTCCCATCTATCTTTGCTTGTAAATCAAAGATAGAAAGCTTACCTTGGTTTTCACGGGCTGATCCAAAAATATCGCACAAATATACTTGGTCAGCAAGTTGTAAGCTAGTAGCAAATTCATCTAAGAAAGTTTTGGTTCTAGTATACGTATGCGGTTGAAACACAGCGACAATTTCTCTGTCAGGATATTTTTGCCTTGCTGACTCTACCGTTGCTTTCACTTCTGTCGGATGATGCGCATAATCATCGATCAATACCTGATTACCTATTCTCTTTTCACTGAACCTTCTTTTCACACCCTCAAATGTTTGAAGTTGCTCTTTAATAACAGCTAAATCAATATTTTCATAATGACATAAAGCAATGACTGAAAGGGCATTTAATACATTATGATCACCAAAAGTAGGTATCTTAAAAGATGAGAAAAAAGTATTTCTAACAAATACATCAAACGTGGTTCCATCAGAACTTTTTTCTACATTTCTAGCTTGAAAATCATTATCATCATTCAAGCCATAGTACAATACTGGTACTTTAGCTTGAATTTTTTGTAAATGTTCATCATCACCACACGCAATGATTCCTTTTTGAACTTGTAATGCTAATTCTTGAAACGCATCAAATACATCATCCACATTTGAGAAATAATCAGGATGATCAAAATCAACATTTGTCATGATTGCGTAATCAGGATAATAAGAAAGGAAATGGCGTCGATATTCACACGCTTCCACAATAAAATATCTACTGTTTTCTACTCCCTTTCCAGTACCATCACCAATTAAAAATGAAGTAGGATGTGCGCCTCTCATTACATGAGATAAAAGTCCAGTTGTAGATGTTTTCCCATGAGATCCTGTAATTGCAACACTAGTAAATTTCTGCATAAAATCACCTAAAAAACGGTGATATCTTATGACTGGTACGCCTAATTTATTCGCTGCATCTAATTCTTCATGTGTATCAGGAAAAGCATTACCAGCAATTACAGTATGATCTGGCTTAATATTTTCCTTATCAAAAGAAAAAAATGGTATTCTTCTTTCTTCAAGTCCTTGTTGTGTAAATAAACGCTTATCAATATCAGAGCCTTGAACCTCGTAATTCATATCATGAAGTATTTGAGCTAGCGGACTCATTCCAGTACCTTTAATACCGACAAAATGGTAAACTGTCATATGAAGAACCTCCAACTTTTCGTATATCTGTAAGACAGTATATGACACTTATCTAGATTTGCTAACCTTTGAAAACATTAAACCTCAATGATTTCATATTTGAACATTATACCATTGATTGTAGATGAAAACCATGTAATTTGTAATACAGATACTTACAGTTATAAAACCATCTTCAGTTAAAGTAGAATTGTTCTAAAAAAGTAAGTGTTATTAGGCTCTTTACTAATACTTGGATGCTATGTTACTAAATTAAAATAGTAAAGTCGTTTTAAATAATCGTCTACTGCTATTGGAAAAATATAAAAAAATCAGATTGATACTTTCGTTTTAAAAAAAAACGAAAAACAACACCTATTTGAAAAGGGTCTTTTGTTATTATAGTTCAACCTTTTCAAGTCTTTCATTCGGTCTAAAACGTCGTCCTACTTTAGCTTGGGGAACTCCATCCAGTAAAACGTTGTCTCCTGTAAAACCAATATGGATTTTTAATAAACTGCTCCCGACACCATATATATCCACTGGTACATTTTGTTTTTCAAATTCATTAATTCTCTTTTCATTAAATCCACCACTTACAACTATTTTCACATGATCAAATCCTTCTCGATCAAGTGCTTCCCTTAAGGCAAAGATAAGTGGAGGATTTACTCCCCTTGGATCAAACGTACCAAGGACTTCAGGATGTCTAACAAAATATTGGTCAATCATCGTTCTTGATGTATCAACTCGAACAGCTTTCAGTTTTTCTCCGAACTCTCTAGCAACTTTTAGAGCATCAACTATACTGTCATTATTATAATCGACCAATACTATAAGCTCTTCTTCTTGAAAAACATCATGATATGCTTTCGTCGCTGCAACAATGTCACCATCAAATAACTGGATAAGAGCATGTGGCATCGTTCCCATACCTTTTTTACCCCACCACTCATTCATCGCATGAGTAGCTTGTGCAGTGGAACCACCTATATAAGCTGCGTATCCATCCCCCGCTTGCTGTGTAAAATGATCATCACGATCACCCATAAATATAATTGGCTTTTGTATACCAGATAATCCCGCTGCTTTTACAACGTTATATACATTAGTAGCAACTGATGTTCTTCGTGCTAATATGCCATCAATAATTCCCTCTAAATAACCAAAACTTTGATAGGGACCAGTTACGGTTAACACCGTCTCAAAAGGACTAATTTTGTCACCGTCCTTCAAAGAATAAACTTCTAGTTCTTTTGGATTATCAACAAAAGTATTTAATAGTGCAATCACTTCATCCGTACCACATAAAACTGCATGATTTTTCTGAAAGAACTGCATCGTAACAATATTATCGGGCTTAAACTTTTCAATGATTTCTTTTGTTTTCAAAAAATAAACAGCCGAAAACCATCCGTCTTTTACACGTTCGTCAAACTTAAATGTCTGATTAGTAAGCCTGCTAATTTTCCCTTGTAACTTTAATTCTATTTCTTTCATACCTAAGGAACTCCTTATATCATTCTAATATGTATCATAATACGCAAACATAAGCTATTGCTACTAGTTTATATTATTCAGAATACCATTTCTTTTTAGGATGTACTAGTTTCTTGTAACAAGCTAAGCTCTTCTCTTGTAATTAGAACATCACGCGGCTTTGTTCCTTTTGCCTCTGAAATTATTCCTTGTTCCTCCATCATATCGATCAAACGGGCAGCACGATTATAGCCAATTCGAAAGCTCCGTTGTAATGCTGAAGTAGAAGCACCACCATGTTCAACTACATACTCACAAGCTGGTAAAAATAAATCATCACTGTTGTCGTTAACAACACTTGTTTTTAACAGCTCTTCTTCTTCAAAAATGTAAGAAGGTTTCATTTGATTTTTCACATGGCCAACTATTTGCTCAATTTCATCATCAGATACAAAATTTCCTTGAACACGTAATGTCTTTGATGAACCGTTTTCTAAAAATAACATATCACCTTTACCTAATAGCTTTTCCGCTCCACTCGTGTCAATAATTGTTCGAGAATCAACTTGAGACGATACAGAAAACGCGATTCTAGTAGGTATGTTTGCTTTAATTAAGCCAGTAATTACATCAACTGAAGGACGTTGAGTTGCGACTATTAAATGAATCCCACATGCTCTTGCTTTTTGAGCGATACGACAAATCGCTTCTTCAACATCACCTGGTGATACCATCATTAAATCAGCTAATTCATCGATAATAATTACTAGATAAGGTAATTCTCCACTTGCTTCTCGTTTATTTTTCACCAATTCGTTATATCTATTAATGTCCCTTACACCGCTATGAGCAAATAATTCATATCGACGCTCCATTTCCTCTACCGCCCACTTTAATGCTGCTGTCGCTGCCTTTACATCGGTAATAACAGGACTAACTAAATGCGGGATATGATTATACGGCGCTAATTCAACCATCTTTGGATCAATTAATAATAATTTTACTTCATGTGGTGCTGCATTATAAAGTAAACTAATTAACATCGCATTGATGCAAACACTTTTCCCTGAGCCAGTTGCTCCAGCAATAAGACCATGAGGCATTTTATTTAAATCAGTAACAATCGGAGTTCCAGAAATATCCAATCCGAGTGCAACTGTTAATGCTGAAGATTGCTCTGTAAACTGCTTGCTTTTTATTATTTGGCGTAGATACACCGGTTTACTTTTTATGTTGGGCACTTCTATACCAATAGTATTTTTCCCTGGTATTGGTGCTTCGATACGAATATCCTTCGCAGACAAACTTAATTTGATATCATCTGCTAAATTCGTTATTTTATTTACTTTAACACCCGGCTGCGGGTGAACTTCAAACCTAGTAACCGATGGTCCTTGTGTCACATTAACAACACTAGCTCCTACTTTAAAATTAGCTAACGTATGATCTAATAATTCTCGCTGTTGGTTGAGCCATTCGCTATTTTCCGTTTGTTGTTCAGGTGGATTATGTAATAAAGAGATTTGTGGAAAAAGGTATGACCCATTTTTTTTATCTGTTTTATTGTTATCTGTTCTATTGTTATCTGTTCTATTGTTATCTGTTTTATTGTTATCTGTTCTATTGTTATCTGTTCTATTGTTATCTGGTTTATTGTTATCTGTTCTATTGTTATCTGTTTTATTGTTATCTGTTCTATTGTTATCTGTTCTATTGTTATCTGTTCTATTGTTATCTGTTTTATTGTTATCGCTTTTAAGCTTCTTCTTATCCTGTTTGAGCATGATAACATTAAAGGGGATTCGACTTCTTTTCTTAGGCTGAAAACGACTGCTTGTCTCGTCATTTGAATGATGATTAGTCGTTTGAATATCTTGAACTTCATTATCCACTTGTTCTTCTTGTACATTGTTGTTATCGCTCGAACTCATATCAGTAATTCTAGACTCGGAATCTTGATTTACCTGCTCATCTTTTTCATCACTTGCAATGTCTGCATCTGAGAGCACATTAATCGGTTCAGGTTTTATTTCAAGATTACTTGTAATACTTGTAATCATATCCTCAGAAGATAGCACCTCTTCAACTTTAGTGGCCGGTATTTCAATCTCTACAACTTCTTGGTCCTCCCGAGGAGCATAACCGTAAATTGGTGAAGCCACTTCTGTTGGACGAAAGGGCGTTTTTTTAATTTCTTTTTGGATCGTAACTTTACGAGACCTGTTGCTCGTTTGATGTTTAATATTTGTTTCCTCTTGTACAGGTGTTGGTGATGGAGTTTTTGCAGATGACCTAACTTCCTCATCAGGGATGACTGGAAAACGAAATTTTCCTTTTGGATACTTATATGTCATTTTAGCTTCGATTTTGCTATTGTATCGGACATTTGTTAGTTCTTCATTACTATTATGTTCGTTAGCAATTTCCTCTTCATCAGGCTGGAAAAATTTTTTTATCCAATTCATCATAAATCACTCTTTCATTACTAACTTTCTACTCTCACTTATTATTAGTGTACAACGAAGGAGTAAATAAGAAAAGCCACTAGTTGGACTAGTGACTAAAAATCAGATCTATCTTTGACAAATTTAATGTTGTCGCTTATTTTTCCCTAAAATAAATATCGGTTCTAAATCTCCTTGTTCATATAAAAAAGAAAGTGCAGTGATAGGGACTCTCCCGTTAGAGAAAAAGCTCATTGTCATTTGAGCTAGTACATCATACCCAGTTTCATTTCTAACATCTGCTATTATTAATACATCTTGATGTGGTACTGCAACGACCATCGTTCCTTCTATTTTATCGTCAAATGTTTGTAGAAGCCGCTCGTTTAATATCCTGCTCGCATCATAACCATCATTAGAATTAATAAAATAATAAATATTATTAGCAACTTGATCTTCTTTAACTGGGACGTCTAAGGATCGCACATTAAATCTTGCAATTTCTCTTACTTGATCAATATTCCAATTTTCTTGATCTAACATTTTTTCATCTATTAACCGATACGTCTTTCCTAAATCGAGTGCATAAAAGATTCTTGTTTCCGCAGTATGTTCATCAAATACTAATTTAGAATCTTCATTTGATTTCGTTGGAAAAGATGTTGAGCGAATGACCGGGAAAATATTCTTTTCTTTCCCTTCTAAATGTAGCTGCTCATTCATAACTGTTAGCGATTCCTCGATATAATAAACAACCTCATCGATCGCCTTTTCTTTCTCATTTTCCCATTTTGATATAATTCCAGGTAATGAAAGAGTTAGCCCTTTTTTAGTTTTTACATCTTCTATACGTAGATTATCCTTTTCGCGATCGTAAACTATGTTCCAATTGGGACGGGATAATCTTTCAGTAAGCTTATTTCTCATTTTGTTACTGTCCATCTTCAACTTTATCCCACCTCGCCCTTCTCTCTTATAATCTCATGTGTTCAGGTTATAAAGATTTATTTACAATTCATTAATAAACTGCTCAATCTCTTCTTTTGTTTTTCTATCTTTACTTACAAACCGACCAACTTCTTCACCATTGTGAAATGCAAGAAAGCTAGGAATACCAAATATATTTAATTCCACACATAAATCTACAAACTTATCCCGATCTACATAATAAAATGAGTAAGTATTATATTTTTCCATAATTTCTGGAAGAACAGGTTCGATTACTCTACAATCAGGACACCAGTCTGCTGAAAACATGAGAATCACTTTATCATTTTGAATAACCTCATTGTACTGCTGTACACTTTCTAACTTTTGCATAATAAATTCATGCCCCCTATGTTTCATCATTTCATTTTCTTAATTCGGATCATACCAAACTAATTAATCTCATACAAGTAAACAGTACTTAAGAAAAACAAAGTGGACTTATTTAGCCTAAAAAAACGTAGTTTTAAACCAATGAAGCTCTTTTTACCTTGTGCTCGTATGAGATAACATAAAAAGTTTAACTGCTTTATGAATATGTGCTTATACCTTAGAAAGAAAAGCAACAATCAATGTGAAAACAGCCATTGGTTATTACCTTGATTTAACTTGGAACTTTTTCTCCCCTTACAATTATGAGCTCACTTAAAACTCATCATACTGTCCAATTTAATAAGAATAGGAGACTAACAAAAAAAGGAATTCTAATGACAGCTGCCATTTCGAATTCCCCACTTTTCAGAAAAAAACTATTTAACAGATACTGATTTTACAATATTCAACATTTTTTCAGCACTCTCAGAGATAGCATTCGCTTTAGTAACGGTCGTCATTTTAACTCCTCCAATTCCAACAGTTACTTCATACGACTTATCTTCTGTTTGATTCACTACAGTATAGGTAAAATCCTCATCACTTTCTATTGTCTCATCAATTATGTTGTCACCACTAGATTTCTTAATATCCTCATACAATACCTTACTTTTTACATCCTCTTGAGGATTAACAAATAATATATATTGCTGTTTACCTTCGATAAATACAATATTATTTAACGATTCATCATCTTCTATCCTCATATTATCCGGCAAAAAATAGGAAAATTGTTCATTACTCTTATTTGGTTCTGAAGGTTCACTTTGAGACAATGTTGTCATTTGATCTTTTGTTTGTGTAATTTCTTCTTCTATTGAAGCATTGCAACCAAATAGCACAAGAGAAAGGATACTTATGAAAAGTACACTAAATATTTTTTTCATATGATTATTTTCTCCTCCTTTGAAAAACAAGATGATTGGCTATAAATGAATTCTATTGTTCTTCTACATAGGTCATCCTCTATCAGACAAAATACCTAAACCATACCCTATATACTATCATAACTTTCTATTATTGAGTATGACAAAAGCTTTACTAATTTTGTAATAATCATAGAAAAGTCCTATTGGAGAAAATATCTTTCCTAGCTATTATTACGTATTGTGTCAACCGTTGTTTGATCACACGCTTTTACTAATGTTACGATTAGCTCTTTGGCTGCAGCATAATCATCGACATGAATAATCGAACCGTGAGTATGAATATAGCGTGAACAAATACCAATTACAGCTGAAGGTACACCGTTATTAGACATATGGACTCTCCCTGCATCTGTACCACCTGTAGGCATAACAAAAAATTGATAAGGAATGTTATTTGATTCTGCTGTATCTAAAACAAATTCTCGCATACCACGATGTGTGATCATAGAGCGATCAAATATTCTGAGAAGTGCTCCCTGTCCAAGATGCCCAAAAGCACTTTTATCCCCTGTAGTATCATTGGCAGCACTGGCATCTAAAGCAAAAAAGAGGTCTGGTTTTATCATATTTGCTGCTGTTTGTGCACCTCTTAATCCTACCTCTTCTTGTACAGTTGCTCCTGAATAAAGAACATTAGGTAATTGTTCACCTTTTAGCTCCTTTAATAATTCAATCGAAAGTCCACATCCATACCGATTATCCCATGCCTTAGCCAGTATCTTTTTACTATTTGCCATAGGTGTGAATGGAGAGAAAGGCACTATCTGTTGACCTGGTCTAATTCCAATTTCCAAAGCATCCTCTCTGTTGTCTGCACCAATATCGATTAGCATATCCTTAATTTTCATTGGTTTGTTTCTTTGTTCCTCTTCCAACAAATGTGGTGAAATTGAGCTAATTACACCAATAACTGGACCATTGTCAGTAATTATCTGTACACGTTGTGCAAGTAACACTTGACTCCACCAACCACCTAGTGTTTGAAAACGAATAAGTCCACTAGAAGTAATTTGGGTTACCATAAAGCCTACTTCGTCCATATGTCCCGCTACCATTATAGTTGGACCATTCTTATCCCCTCTTCTAACACCAAAAATACTACCGAGTCCATCTTGCACAATCTCATCTGAATATTTTTCAATTTCTTGTCGCATAAAATGACGAACTGCATGCTCATTCCCAGGTGCTCCTGGCAATTCCGTTAAAGTTTTAAACAAATCTAGTGTGTCTTTATTCATTTTCATTTTCCTCTCTTTAGTGCTATTTCTTTTGTCGTTGAAGTTCTTAAATTGTATTAAATGTGCTAATGCATAATATCTCACTCTTCATTCGTCAAAAATCAGGGGTTACTAAATCATTAATAGATTTCTTGTCAAACGTACACCAAGTATACTCTCTTCGAATAATTCAGATGAAAACTTTGCAACATTATATTTAGTTTGTACATCGTTCATTGTAGCGAATTTTTTATATTGTTTCCACTTCAACCTTTTTCACTTCAAAATCCTTACAATTAAGCAAACAGTTTTGTATACTTAAATAAATACGGAAGTGCCTTACTCATCCCTAACAAGCGTTGGAACTAATTCACATAAAGGCACTTTTTGCCTTCGGGTGAATTAGTGAAACGACTAGAGGGGATTGGCACTGGTGCTGGACAATAATAAAAGTGATAGACCCTTGCTCATCCACAACAAACACTGTATATCCTTCATTTGATTAAAATTACACATATTAGTAGAATTATCTAAAAGAGAGAAATATCGTTTCTGAAAAATAGCGTAATCGTCTAAATATTGCTTAAAAGAAATGACACTACTTTTATTTGCAAAGGAGAGATTTTAGATGGGTTGGAAAAAGTTTATCCTTGGTATTGGTGTTGGACTAGCAGGAGCATATGTTATTCAAAATTCAATGTCAAACACTTTATTATCACCTGAAAAAGCGCTAAAAATAGTGAAAGATACCTTTAAGGAAAATGGTAGTATTAATGGATCTTGGATCAATATGTCCCCAAAGAGTATAAAAAAGGATCATATTAATTACAGAGTATATGAGGGCGGTATTAGTAGAAATGAGGATGGGCAAAGCACACAATATACATTTATTGTTGATGCACAAACAGGTACCATATTAGAAGTAGTTTAACTAACGTACATAGATCAGTTTCACCATTTCCTATACTATAAGTGAATAGAAATGGTGAAACTCGCTATTTTAGATAGCAGTGCTCGCATAAGCTTGTTATTTTCATTTACTGTAAATACAATTACAACGTACATAGCTTGAGTTTTGTCGCATCTTTACTTCTATAAAGAGATAGCTACACATATAACCTGCTGTTGTAATTTTGTAAATAAGGGACATGTAGTTTCCGTTAAGATCCTATTAAAAAGTTCAATTAACTCAAAGGTGATTGGGAATATGTGACCTTACTCATTTCTCTCTTTTAATTGTAGAAATAACCTCTCCCACTTCATCCCATTTTATCGCTCGATATAATGCATCATGGTAAAAGCTATACCATGCTCCCATTTTCATTCCATGCTGCATCCATTCCTGCTTTTGCTCAATAGAATTCATTGGATAGTCATCGTATGCCATTACCCATAATGGGTTTTGGTGTGCATGTGTTGGCATTAAGTCTGCCATATGTATTAACATTTCGTCTCCCTCTTCGACGACAATAATTGAATGGCCATCACTATGACCACCAGTATGAATCATCTTCAAACCTTTGACGAGTTCAATTTCATCAGTAAATGTTCTAATCTGTGTTTCAATGGGTACCCAATTGTTTTCCCAATATGTGTTTTTTGAACGTATATTAGGATGCTTCATTTCATGCCATTCAACCTCAGATGTAATTATTTGTGCATTTGGAAATGTAGGAATAAGCTTATCGTTTTCCCACTTCGTTAATCCACAGGCATGATCAAAATGCATATGTGTCATTAATACAAAATCAATGTCGGCTGTTGTTAAATTTAGCTTTGCTAAGGATTGATCTATTGATGACTCTTCAATTACTCCAAAATTACGTAATTGTTTACTCGTTAATTTATTGTTCCCGATCCCAGACTCTATTAAGTAGTTTTTATGTTCATATTGAATTAAAATCGGATCAGTCCTTAATTCAATTTGATTGAAGTCATTTACGGCGTATTTCTTTGACCAAAGAGGCCTTGGTACGACACCAAACATAGCTCCACCATCCAGATGAGTTACCCCACCATTTAACCATGTTAATGTAAAATTTCCAAGACGTAATTGCTCCATATTATCCCACCTCTCCTTTTTAATACATTTTAACACTTAGAGCAAAAATAGACACATATGAGTTCTCATATGTGTCTATCTCTCATATTTCATAAATATTTCACTTCACACCGGTAAATCCTTTGTCCTTTAGCTGAAAACTTTTGTTCATATTCAGTCATAATATTGCCTTCAAAATCACTTTTATGAAGGTCCAAACTAACATAAGTTAACTGCAAGCCATATTTTGAAAAGCTCATTAATGAGTACTCGAATAATGACTGATTATCTGTTTTAAAATGAATTTCTCCACCGTCAACTAATAAATTCTCATATAATTGCAGAAATGACTGGTATGTTAACCTACGTTTCTCATGTCGATTTTTTGGCCATGGATCAGAGAAATTCAAATAAACTCTTTCAATATCACCCTTAGCAAAAAGCTCTACTAAATCAACTGCATTTGCATTAATTATTTTAACATTAGGAAGATCAGCCTCAATTAGCTTATCAAGTGCTGACACGATTACACTTTCATAGACCTCAATCCCGATATAATTTATATGTGGATGTTCCTTCGCCATTTCTGTAATAAAATTTCCTTTTCCTGTTCCTACTTCAATATGAATTGGATTCTTATTTCCAAAAACCTCATGCCATTTCCCTCGATTATTCTCAGGGTGTTGTATTGCAAATTGAGGATATTGAAGTAGGTGCTCTTTTGCCCAAGGTTTATTACGTAAACGCATGATAATTCCCTCCATATTGAATAAAAACTGTCTTATTACATACTTTAAGAAAAGCGTGGTTTTAATCATTCATTGTCATTAGCTTTATCCTACTATTGAAGGTTTATATCCCTCTCAGATAATGAAGATCTTGCATATATCATTAACACTAACAATAAATCATTTTCAAAATCACATAAAGGATGTGTCATAATGCCTCTAGACCAAAATCATCAAATAAATTTATTAAAAGATATATTAGAAAACCATCTATCCGATTGCTGTGGAACAGTTTCAGAATGTGAACAAGTAGAACGTCTTGTTAAATCGTTAATGAATAACACAAACAGTCAATTAAAATTGAATGACACATTCGAGAACATATATAGTTACAGTCAAAGCGGAAAGAACAGCCATAATTTAGAAAATCATATTTCTACACATCGAGAAGAGTTGTCTCAATGGGTTGATGATATTACACAATTAACATAAACCATTGCTCTTATTGCATTGATTGTTCCTTTTCGTACAAATGAATAGACACGTACAACCCTGCGTTCATTACATCTTGTCTTGTTAAAAAGATGAGAACTGATTAAAGTCATTTGTTACTATTCTAATTTAATTGGCTGTTTTCACATTAATTGTAGCTTTTTGCCCTTAGATATAAGCAAGTATACATCTAGCGTTGGTGGCATTTTTATCAACCTCTTTAAACTGTCTATTATTAGTAACAACAGCTACAAAGTTTATGACAAAACCTTTGTTATATCACATAATATGAGGCAATCGGAAATTAATCCGATTGCCTTTATTTATCAATATTTAAAAGTTCATTTAAATAGCTTAACCAGTTTTGAAATTCTTTTTCTTTATTCTTCGTTTTATACCAATGTATAGACATTAATGTTTGAGCGATAACGTACCACTTCATTCGTGCATGTAAATTTGAAGTCAGTTCTATTCCGTAACGCTCAAGCCATGAACTCCATTCATGCTTTGGAATATAACGGTACAATAGCATACCTATATCAATAGCAGGATCAGCTATCATCGCTCCATCCCAATCAATTAAATAAAGTTCATTTGTTTCAGATAATAACCAATTATTATGATTAATATCACAATGACAAACAACTTTATTATTGTATTCTATAGCTGGAAGCTCTTCTTGTAAAAATGTTATCGCAGACTTGATGTCCGGAATTGCTGTTTCTTCAATAGGAAAATAAATTAACAGTTCATTTATAATCATCTCTGGTAACAGTGGTTTTTTCTCTAACCGTGTAAGCATCCGTAATAATTCTGTCGAGTTATGAATTTTCTTTAATAAATCCACAACTCTAATATCAATCATATCCGCATGCTTTAACTCGCGACCATTCAACCATTGTTGAGCTGTAATTACATCACCATTTGCCATACGTTTTGTCCATACCAACTTAGGTACGATTCCTTCAGCTGATAACACAGCTAGAAATGGTGAAGAATTACGTTTTAAAAATAATTTTCGTTCATTGAATCGAGCAAAGTACGCTTCTCCAGTTGCTCCACCAGCAGGATATATCTCCCACTCATTACCTAATATATGCTCCAACTATTTCACCCTCAATGTCAACACACATGTCGTCTTGTATAAGAAAAGTCACCTCTTGGGGATAGGCGCTATATCTATTCTTAGATGAACTACGAAAAATAGCTCAGATAAAGTTATACTTATTTTTCATTAGAATAAAAAAGACGGCTATATGAGTATTTAATAATAGCCATCCTTTAAATTTTATATCTCTTTTACTTTTTTAGTCAAGTAAAAATAACAAGTTCTAATTACGAATTAATACCAATGTACTAATTGATGGTACAATTATTTGATTTCCTGTCATTTTTACTAGCGGTGTAATACCTGTTTTATCCCCATGACAAATAGCTTCCCAAACCTCTCCACTATCAATTTTAACCAATTGTTCATCTTTACTATTATTGTGTATAACAGTTATATATGCCCACTGACCATATTTACCAACATCAAGCAATTGGTAAGCAATTACTTGATCATTATCTGAAATAAACTTTAAATGTTTTCTAATGAGGCTGGAGTCAGGAAATCGAAAGGCGCGATGCTTTTTTCTGAGTAACAGCAATCCTTTCGTATAATGCACACTAGATTCATATATGCCTTTTCTATCCCAGTCCAGCCAATTGATTTCATCAGGTGATTTATAACTATTTTCAACACCCAATTTAGTACGAAAAAATTCTTGGCCACTATGAACAAATGGAATACCTTGCGATAGGAGTACGATTGCTGTAGCTAAGCGCTGTCTTTTCATTCGAGTTTCTTCATTTTCATCTGGGTTGCTTTTAATCATCTTATCCCACATCGTATGATTATCGTGTGATTCTACATAATTAATTGATTGTACAGGTTCATCAAACATACCACTCTTAGCTTGATCATAGCTTATACTTCCCGTAATAACTTCCTTAACCTTATCGAGTTGAAAGCTATTACCTAAAGAAAATCCTTTATCCTCAAGTTTAAAAGTACTACCTTTTATACGGTCTCTAAATTGGTCATTGAAATGTCCAATTCTAGGGAGTTTTTTTGCATTTTGTATTGTAGCTTTCATTTCAGTTGGCAGTGATGTTGGTAAATCCCATCCTTCTCCAAATAAAATGATACTTGAATCAATCTTATCTACAGCTGTTCTAATTCTATTCATCGTATCAACATCTAAAATACCCATTAAATCAAAACGAAAGCCATCAACATGATACTCATTAAGCCAAAAGAGAACAGAGTCAATAATGAACTTTCTCACCATTCGTCGTTCTGAAGCAATATCATTGCCAACACCCGTTCCATCTGATGGAAGCCCATTCTCATCGTGTCGAAAAAAATACCCTGGCACAATTTTTTCGAACGATGATTGTTCTCGAATATATACGTGGTTATATACGACATCCAACACGACTCTTAAGCCATTTTTATGAAAAGTAGTAATAACTTTTTTTAACTCATTAATACGATTATAAGGGTTTTGAGGATTACTAGAATAACTACCCTCTGGAGCATTATAGTGCAGTGGATTGTATCCCCAATTATATGTTTTTTCTGGAGTAAGATCATCCACACCAGCAAAATCATTACAAGGCATAAGTTCTACATGTGTAACTCCTAAATCTACCAAGTAAGAAAGTCCTGTATATGAACCACTACTTTCAGAAGTTTGTGATTCAATTAGTCCTTTATACTTACCTTTCTCGTTAATACCGCTATTAGGATGTTTTGAAAAATCCCGTGTATGGACTTCGTAAATAACCGCATCTGTTGCATGCTCTAAAGGTGGCAATTTATAATCTTGCATAGCTGTTTTATTTAAATCGACAATGACACCATACTCACTATTTACAGATAAAGCTACAGCATACGGATCGATGGCTTCCTTCCAAATAAGATTTACACAAACAAGGTATGAGTAATATATACCTTCTAGGTCTTCATGTACTAGTAAATCCCATACTCCATGATTTCCACGATTCATCTCGTAATATTTCTTCTCGTGATCGATGGGATTCGTTATTTTTAATTTCACCTTCGTTGCACTTGGAGCCCATAATTTAAATAGTGAGTATTCTTTAGAAAATGTAACTCCTAAATCATTCCCATCATAAGCATATAGCTCATCAAATTTAGCTGTTCTAATAACAGCCCCAACCTGTAAATCAGTACTACAGCCTTCATCATCATAAACAGCATATGCTTTACCTACTTCTATATGGCAAGCGGCTTTACATTCATACTTTATATACAAACGATCATCAAATGTAGAACAAATTTGTAATGGTTCGTTAACATCCTCGTCACCTTGGAGTGTAAAAGAGTTAGACAACCCTTGTCTATATATTTTTGGCATAATAATCGTGATCAAATTCATTTCATCTAAAAATGCCTCATAGGTACGTCTAATCTGTAACAAATTCATTCACTCCTAATTGTTTCTCCATGTGATTTTCCTACAGAGTGAGTCGTAAAAAAGGAGACTGCTTTGTTCTGTATTTTTACATTTACTGGTGACATGCCTACTATCTCACCGTCAGCATGTACTAAAAGTGAGTCTCTACTTGAAATATCAATACACTCACCTGATTTCATATTTACACCTTTAAACTTTGTGTGCAGACCAAAAAACACACTCATAAATACCGCTAATAATTTTATACGTGATACATTATGAACAATTGTTACATCTAATATTCCATCATCTGGTTGTGCAAGTGGAGCTATTTTCATCCCTCCACCATAATATGCTTGATTGGAAACAGTAATAAACCATACATTTTGAAAACGATGAATATTTCCATCTATCGTTAAAGTTACATCTGTTCTTTTATAAGTAAATAAAGATTGTATTAAAATAATGACGTAAATAAGTGATCCTAAGCCAATTTTATTTAAGCGTTTTTTTAGATATGATTGATTCGCTTTACTAGAAATTTCAGCATCAAAGCCAACCCCCAAATTATTAACAAAGTACCTTACTTTCTTAAGAGGGTTACTTATGGTATATTGCCCTAAATCAAATAAAGAATGACTTGGCTCCTTATCATCTATTATATGTTTTAGAGCCTCTATTGGTGCTTGAGGAACAGAATAGCCTCTTGCAAAATCATTTCCTGAGCCTGCTGAAATAAAGCCTACATTTATATTAGAAGTACCTGCTAAGCCGTTAATTACTTCATGCATTGTTCCATCACCACCAACAACAACAATGCCGGCAACCTTCCACGGATGTCTCTTAACAATTCCTTTCGCTAGATGCTCTGCGTGTCCAGGTGACTTTGTCAAAAAAGATCGATATTCAATATTCTGTTTACCAAGCTCCTGTTTGACCTCGTTCCAAATTGTTTTTGCTTTGCCATTTCCAGCAGCAATATTTACAATAAAAAAAAGAATTTTCATAGTATCTACCTTCTATGTTAATTTCATAAGATCTGTATGATCATCTTCCCATTCATAGCGTTTGATAGATGATGTTTGACAATATGATAATAATGACTTTGCCGCCTTTAATTGGACATGTTTTAGTGGCGAAACCATCTGTCGCTGCTGATTAAACCAATCGTTATAATTTCTTTTCTCAATAATATCAAGATCGATTGGTTTATCAAGATAATCAACATATCCAGAACGATTCAATATTATCTTTTTCACCGGCATCTCAATTTGTTCAGTGTCATATATGTTTCGAACAATCTTTTCCATTCTATTTAAAGATATCGTAGGTGATAACACTTTATTTTCTTTGCCAGCATGTTTTTTTAACCAAAATCGTTTGTTCGAGCCAATGAATACACTGTCTTCCTCATCTTCTAGTATTGCAATACAATACGTATGAATAGGTGTAATAACAACAATATCAAATTCAACAGGTGCTTGCTTTACTAAAAAAATGGGCTTATACAAAACTAAGAATGTATCGGGAAATCTTTGAAGAAAAAATTTAATTTCTTGATTGTAATAATAATCTCGATCAATTAACGACTTTTCACGTATCGTTGAACTAGCCCACTTCATTTGAATATGAAACAAACGATCTAAAAATAGTTGCATTAGCTCTTCCATTGTTTCAGGGTTATTTTCTTTATGATTCAATTGCCATTCAACCTTATTATCATTATTCTCCGCATCATTTACCAAGTGATTATTTATTTGAGAATCCTTTTGCTTACGTTGAAACATAGATTTTAACTTTAATAGAATATTGTCATCTTTATTATCTAGTAAAGAATCCCAGTCCCTATCATGAGCAAAATCTTCCTTTGTCGCTAAATCTCCATTTTCCCAAGCTAATCGAATTCTATTCCATTGTTGCTTCTTCATTCTAATATATTGACTTGGATAACGATAAGTATCTATTTCGTAACGTGAAACATAATTTTGAAGTTTTATAAGTTGTCCCATCAACTTCACCAACTTTCAACTTGAAGTTTTCATCATTTTACATCTCTCACACATGTTCATGCGAAGTTTAACGACCGTAATAACTATTATATTACTGGTAACTTATTGTGAGTATCATTACTCGGATTTTTACTAAGGCTCTTTTCGTAACTTTGTTACCTCTCACACTTATGTTTGAGTCGCTGAAGTGTTATAGAGCATCTATAGTCATTAGAGAAGAAAAGATGCCTCGAACTTTAGTTACATACTTGTCTAGCTTTATATGAAAAGAACTCATGCTAATACAGCCTTACATAAACATTTTCCAAGGCTCTTTTCGTAACTTTGTTTCCTCTCACACATATGTTTGAGTCGCTGATGTGATTATAGAGTTTTTATAGTCATTAGAGAAGAAAAGATGCCTCGAACTTTAGTTACATACTTGTTTAGCTTTATACGAAAAGAACTCATGCTAATACAGCCTTACATAATCTTTTTTCCAAGGCTCTTTTCGTAACTTTGTTGCTTTTCACACTTATATTTAAGTCACTGAAGTGTTATAGAGTATCTATAGTCATTAGAGAAGAAAAGATGCCTCGAACTTTAGTTACATACTTGTTTAGCTTTATACGAAAAGAACTCATGCTAATACAGCCTTACATAATCATTTTCCAAGGCTCTTTTCGTAACTTAGTTGCTATTTTAATTAATATTTATTGACGATTATTTTCAAGAGAAAAAAACTTAATCGGTTTATATTTTGGTATGCTTTCTATATCGGTCTGATAGAGTGAAAGTTGATTAACTTTAAATACCTTATGATTAGTTAAAAGCCACGACGCGTTGTTTAGTGCTTTTATATTAAATATTTTTTCACCCTTCCATTTCCTCCCTATAGTAATATGAGGGGAATACGGTCGAGTATCTAATAAGAAACCTAGTTCAATACATGCTTTGTAGATATCCTTCTGCAGCAAAAAAAGAGTTTCATTGTTATGTATTCCATACCATAAAATGCGTGGATGTTCATCTTGTCCAAACGTACCGAAAGACGTAAGCTCAAGCTGAAAGCGATTGTATTGTTCAGCGATTGTTGAAACTTTTTCTATCAATGCTAATAATTGCTGTGGATCTTCTATACTTCCTAAAAACGCTAATGTAATATGATAATCTTGTTCATAAACCCACGTCTTAAAAGGAAAATGAGATTTAATTTTTTCTTTATTTAAATATAATTCTCTTTTCGTTTCATCTGGTAAGCCAATTGCCAAAAAATAATGTGGTTTTCTACCCATTATTCTCACCTATCTAATTTAATTTGTCTTAGCTCTTTAGAACATAATTCACACTAATTTTCGTACCGTACAATGACTGAAAGCACATATAACTAAACATGGAAGCGTCTTCTTTACTTAAATAATAATGACAAATCCAGAAATCTTCTTCAAGCTGGCTTAGTAATTTTTAAAAATTGATGTTCGTACTAAGATAATGAGCTTACTGTTCTTCTTTTATTATCAATAATTATAACAAAAAGTAATGTAATTAATCCTACAACAGTAAGAAGACTAAAAAATAAATAGACATTATTTATTGAAAAACGCTCTAAAATGACACCTCCAAAAAAATTACAAAACCATGACCCTAAGCCAATCCCCGCAGCTGAATAAAGAGAAATAGCTGTTGCGCGCACTTTACTAGGGGCAATATCTCTAACATACTGCAGAGCAGCAGGAATAAAAAAGCCTACAGAAATTCCTTGTGCAATTGTTGTAGCATAGATAACGGTTAGAGAAGGTTCAAAAAAATAAAATAACCATCTTGCACCAGAAACAAAAGAAGCGAATAAAAGTACTTGTAATATTCCAATACGCTTAATCCACCGACCTGCAAATAGCATAAATGGAGCCTCACTACCAGCAGCTAAAAGAAAGGCCATTCCTACCTGTCCAGTTGAACCACCCATTTCAGTTATTAAAATACCGAAGTAAGTGTTATTTGCGTGAATAGGACCAAAAATAAGGAAAGTGGTTAATAAAAACAAAACAAATCTTCGCAATCGAATGAGTTGAGAGAGACCTGCTCTAAGATTTACTTTCATAGATTGGCTTTCATTTGGTAACTTTATTGCAAAAAGGGCTGAAATAAATAAAATAATTGCAAAAGCAAAAAAAATGACACCTAAACCATAAAAATCAGCTAATTTACCAACGATAAACACAGAGAATGCAAAACCAATTGCCCCCCATAAACGAATAGACCCATAATTTTTACGATGTCTTTCAGTATATGTCAGCGTCATACTATCTGAAATTGGAACGATAGCACTTTGCATGACTGCTAATAATGCAGCAATTATAATAAACATCATGTACGATGAAGCGTATGAATATACAATACCAACTACGCCTGTCAATACAATTGCTAACGTTAACAATTGTCTAGGCTTTTGTGTATAATCACTTAACATTCCCCACATAGGTTGAATGACAATCATTACAACAGGACTAATAGACATAATGATACCAATTTGTGTACCCGTTAATCCTATATCATCTTTTAAATAAACACCTAGAAGTGGGTATAAAGATCCTATTCCAAAGAAAACGAAAAAGTAAAATAAGACGAAGTACAATTGAACATTGATGTTTCGTTTCATAAGTAATTCCATAAAAAGCACCATCCAACTAGATTATTCCATTCTTTCTTAAATAACGACAAAACAATTAGTGTGCAATTTCACTAATCTTATTATTATGTCTATATACAGTATTAGTCCGCAAGACATCTTCAATTTAATGTCTTACGGACAATTTTAAATTATTGAGCTAATTCGTAAATAGCTTGTGCATAAATTGCTGTTGCTTTTAATAGATCATCAATAATGATATACTCATCCTTTTGATGTGCTGTTTCTTCTCGCCCTGGAAATAATGGACCAAAAGCTACTCCTGCTTCTAATGAACGAGCATACGTCCCCCCACCAATTGATAATAAAGTAGCATCTTCACCTGTTTGTTCTTGGTAAACTCTTTGTAATGTCTTAATTAATTCATGGTCTTTATCCACATGGTTTGGCTCCATATGTGAGACAATTTGTACTGTCATATCATACTTCTCACATGCTGCCTCTATTGATGATTTAGTTTTTTCGAAATCGTTTGTTACTGGGTAACGGACATTTATCCCAATTTTGCTTTCACCGTTACGATGATAAGATAGGATCCCAGCATTGATTGTAAGCTCTCCCGTTATGTCATCTTCAAATTCTACGTTAAGCGCTTTTCCTTTAGTATCTTCTTCAAAATAATCAGTAACAAATGTAACAAACGTTTGAGCTTCCTCATCTAGCTGTATTTTTTTCAAAAAGCTTAATAAATGTATACCAGCATTAATACCGAGATGAGGTAGTGATCCATGTGCAGATTTTCCTTCAAGCTGTAATATAATATCGGTGTCTTCAACATAGCCCTTCCCTTGAAGCTTATGCTCAGATTTAAAGGAATCAAAATGTAGCAGTATTTGCTCAGCATCTCCTTTGATTGTTAGCTTTGCTTCAGCGAACTCTGGAACCATGTTAAAGCGGCTACCTGATTGAAAGCTTTCTAATACGATATCGTTTTGTGATGATATATGATTTTGATTTTTTTTCTTAATGAGATGAATATCAGCTATTCCTTTTTCAGCATATATAATCGGGAAGTCAGCATCTGGAGCAAATCCCATCGTCGGCATTTCTTCATGCTTAAAGTAGTGCTCTACACAGCGCCAGTTACTTTCCTCATCTGTACCGATAATCATACGGACACGG
The DNA here is from genome assembly GCF_046557775.1 of Nanhaiella sioensis. NCBI lineage: Bacteria > Bacillati > Bacillota > Bacilli > Caryophanales > Bacillaceae > Nanhaiella > Nanhaiella sioensis. Next base: position 3,042,865 of record NZ_JBKAEG010000001.1, on the reverse strand, counting down.
CGTGATAATGATAAGCTAAGTTCTTTAACGATTTTCATAGCATAATATGCAGCAATCGTTGGGCCTTTGTCATCTATCGCACCACGTGCATAGATTTTTCCGTCTCTAATTTCTGCACCAAATGGGTCACTTGACCAGCCGCTACCTTCAGGCACAACATCGACATGACATAGAACACCAACGCTTTCTTCTCCCTCTCCAAATTCTATATGACCAGCATAGTTGTCAACATTCTTTGATTGAAACCCATCTTCACTACCTTTGTTAAGTAAATAATGCAAAGCTTGAGCAACGCCTTCCCCGAAAGGGAATTCCTTTGATGTATTCTCTTCGTCTAAAATACTTTTAATTTTTAATAACTCCTGTGTAGTCTGAATGATGCTATCTTTTTGCTTGTTAACCTCAGCTAACCAATTTATTTGCTCAACCATCATCTTCACCTCTTCTATAATTTTTGCTCCTGCTAACTTATCTTTTGGTATGTATTTTTATCACAAATGACATATAAGTATGTATTCTTCGGAATAGGTTTATCTAACATGCGATTTATATTTAGTTTATCCTTATCTGCGATTAAAGTCGCACCTGCTTCTAACAACTGTTCGAAAGCATCACGATACGTTTTCCACTCAGATTTCGCCTTAATTTGATATAGATCGTCACCAACATTTCTGCTTATTAATTGAGTATATACAGCAGATATTCCTTTTGTAAATGCAGAACGGACAGCCATACGCGAGACAGTTTCATGGGTTAAGACAAATTCATCTACCTTTACATGGACAAAATTTTGAATATGTTCCTCCGATAGAATTTCCACAGTCGTATGTATATTCGGAACAAGACGTTCAATTGCAGTAGCAATAAGCAATGATTTTCCATCAATTAATTGAACATCGTGAATTGAGTCATCTGCAAAGATGATAGCTGCTTTACATTTTGAAATATTTGCTTTCGACAGCGTTTCATTATCAGCAGCATAGCCTTGCACATAGTGAACCCTATCATTTATGATCGGTGACTTTTCCAGTGTATCAATGATGACTAACTCGATTTTACTTTCTGATTGTAGTATTTCTTCGATGGCAAAATTTGCTTTTCTTGACCACCCGATAATAACTAGATGATTTTCGCCTTTATAATGCACTCTTCCTTCCTCCCTCTTCCTTCTGAATGTAGCAAAGAAGTCAACAATCTTACCAATAATGACACCAATTAAACCAATTCCAACTAAATAGAGAAATATAGCATATAATCTTCCTAGCGTAGTGACAGGATAGAGATCACCGTATCCTACAGTTGTGACAGTTGTCATCACCCACCATACACCTTCAAAAGGTGTAGTAAATGTTTCTGGCTCTAGATACATCATAATAAGTGAACTACATGCTATTAGTGCAATTGTGGAAGTGAATAAAATCCAATTATTAAACCTTACTAATTTGACAATAATTTTTTTAATAATAATCACAATTCCCCCCCTCTCCCAGAGTCATAGGATAATGATTTAATATTTTTCACTTTTTGATCTTCTTTTAGCTTATCAAACTATAATTGTGGATTAAAGATTGATTTATTAAAGCAATGGTTAAAGACTAATCATTGTGGCCCCTAATAATAGTGTGATAATAAACAGCATGGACGGCACCCAAAATATATTAACTGCCTTTGTTCTTGCTAGAGCTAGCTCCTTCTGATCTTGATTAACATGCATAATAAAGTGCTTATTTTGGATGTGATCCCACATCGATGATAGCCATATTTTTATGACGATAATGATTCCAATACATAGTAACCATTTCAACCAAATAGCAGGAACGATGATTACCGTAGGTACTGAAATACCAATTAGCCTTAAAAGCGAAAATATGTACTGCTTATTTCTCAACAGAATTTTTATAAAAACTTCAACGAGCGTATTCTGTTTAGTCCAATATGAAAAAATTCGCTGTGATTTGCTAAACAACAATGGTCGTTTTCTTTTTATTTTCGCAGGTTGGTCAATTTTTGATATTTGTAATATAGTACTCGCATATTTTAACTTTTCCTCTTTTTCTGTAATAACATCTTCAAAAAAAGTACCAGTTTGACGGATCATTCGTCTTACTATAAATAAATATGTTAGCAAAAATACAAACGTCATCGTAATGATGAACTGAGGAATGAATAACATATTTGTAAAACTTATGATACTACCTAATATTAAGAACAATATTAATAAAATACCCTTTTTAAGCCAGCTACGTTTAAAATATGATAGCCATTTTTTTAGCATTAAGATTAGAAGTTTCAGACTTAAAAAAAATATAAATGCAATCATTACTGTTTGCACGTTCAAATTGTAATGAATAAACAAAAAGGGTGCAAATATTATCATTATGATACTCATTTTAATGCTATTACTAATGACATTATAACTCACGGCTATTTTTTTCAAATTCCTAACGATTTGCTTCTTTTGAATTAAATAAAGCTGATCAGCTTCCTCAATAAAAAATCTACATGCACCTAGCCAACAATATAGATATACTACTAAAAATAAATATAACTCTGGTACAGGAACGATCCAACTTGGAATTGTAATCCACCATAAACCATATATGTAACTACATGCTAATAATGTAGGTATGATTATATAAACAATAATCGTCCAGTCTGCAATCGAACGAAAAATCCCCCATTGAAACTTCCATTCCCGTTTCAACCTTTCAAAAAACAAGCTACTTCCTATCATTATCATCGACCTCTGTTAGATGATAAAAGCAATCAAATAAAGAACCATCTATTAACCCACTTTTATTCCTAATGTCTTGCATCGTTCCATTTGCGAGTAACTCCCCATTAGAAACAAGTAAAAATCGTTCACAAATTTTTTCAGCTGTATCTAATACATGTGTTGACATAAGAATACTAGCTCCTTGCTCTCTCTCTTTATCAAGTAAAAATAACAAGTCTTTTACGGCTCGTGGATCCAAACCTATAAAAGGTTCATCTATAATGAAAATGTCTGGCTTAATTAAAAACGCTATTATAATCATTACTTTTTGCTGCATGCCTTTAGAAAAGGTGTTAGGGAATTGATGAATGACATGATTAAGCTTAAACACTTCTAAAAGATGTTCTGCTCGATTTTTAAATGTTCGATCATCAATATTCATAGTCGAAGCAGCTAAGTCTAAATGCTCCCATAAGGTAAGTTCATCGTAAAAGATTGGCTGTTCAGGTATATATGCGTAAGTCGTTTCATTACTAAAATTAATATCCCCTTCTAAATAATTAAGTACTCCTAATATCGCTTTAATCGTCGTACTTTTACCAGCACCGTTTGGGCCAATTAATCCAACTAATTCACCTTTTTGCAAGCTAAAATGGATGTCTGAAATGATTAGGTCTTGTGCATCGTAGCCTGCTTTATTAATATTCACATCGAGTAATTGCATGTATATCTCCCCCTAATTCTTATACGGTTAAACATAAAAAAGGTTTCCTCAATTAGAGGGCTAAGGTGATTCTCATCAATCCCTTCAGAAGCTCTTTTTGAAAACTAGTTGCTATTGAAATTAATTTAACACAGCAATAAATAATTTGATGCCAAAATTAAATAAGTCAATACGTATTTATTTCTTAGTACGTAAAGTAACAATCATTGCGAAAACAGCCTTTAAAAATGAATCATTTTAATTTACTAGGAACTGTTTGCGTCTTATTAAAAACCACAAAAATGTATAATTATTTTGTAAATTATAAATTTTTATGGTTTTTTTCTCTTTTTTTTGTGTAAAATAAATATATACGTATGACAGTAAAACATGAATACAGCTAGATGAGTACGTTGTACTATGCGAAACCATACTATAAGGAGTGGTTTTTTGAAACCTACAACAGATCGTATGCTAACTCGTATTAAATCAGTTTACATGTTTATTAATGAAAAAGGAACTGTCACAACAAAGGAGCTAGTAGAAGAATTCGGTACAACTCAAAGAACAATTCAACGAGACCTTCACGTACTAGCATTCAACAATTTAGTACGCAGTCCTAGTCGAGGTAAATGGACAACAACAAAAAAGAGAGTTAAAATTTCTTAGCCAACTAATTTAAAATATAGGAAATGGTATACACGTACAATGTAATGAAGTTCCAGTTACATCTAATTCTAATAATCTCAAATATAAATAGTTTTTTTCTATAAACTAACCAAATGAGATTTTATTAGTTAAAGGTGCCTGAACTCTTATCGTATACGTGTTTATTACTTTGTACAAATAAATAACAATCAATCATAAAACAACTAATATTAATTATAAAAGCTGTTACATACGGACCTAAAACAGGTCTTTTTTTCTTTGTAATTCAACTATAAAATGAGGAAAAGAATATAAGGATTTATTTTCTCCCCACACACCGTTCGCTTCCTCCTCCAACCTCCCTAGTTGAGTTAACGATTTGTTTTTTTTCTTAGGAGCCACCTATTGCTTCAACTGGTGACTTCTTGCGGCTAATATTTTTCGACTGTACTAATGTGCAGCTGAATGATCTCCTATAGTAAGATAACTATCTTTCCTCTTTTAGTAACCTGATTACTTTATAGAGTTACAAACATCTTTTGATTTGACGTGAAGTCTCATTCCTATTTAAAGCGTTCGTATCAGCTGTCTGTTCGTAAGCCAAGAATTTATTCCACGCCTTTATCCATCTCTCTACTTACATGATGATAAGCACCTTGGACTTGTGTACCCACACAGTGGACTTTCATCACTAATGATTCCTATATTTAACACAATAAAAAGTGCCATTATTAATGGCACTTAACATTATCCTTAACAAACATGACGAAACTTATAGCTAATCCGATATTGAAGTGTTTCCCGTTTTTAACAAATCTATTTCTTCATCTGTCAACTCTCGATATTCTCCAAGCTCAAGTGATTCATCTAATTTAAGACTTCCCATCTTAAGACGTTTTAAATATGTTACTTTTTTTCCAACAGCTTCAAACATTCGTTTCACTTGATGAAACTTTCCTTCTGTTATCGTTAATTCTATTTCAGAACGAATACCAGATCTTATAATCGTTAAGTGACCTGGTTTTGTTATATACCCATCATCCAATTGAACACCGTTTTTAAATGCAGTAATATCTTCTTCTGTTACTTCCATATTAATAATTGCATAATACGTCTTCGGTATATGTTTTTTAGGAGATAAGAGCTGATGAGCCAGCTTACCATCATTTGTAATGAGTAAAAGTCCCTCCGTATCTTTATCAAGTCTCCCAACTGGAAATGGTTCGTAGATTACATCCTCAAATTCAAGTAAATCAATCACTGTTTCATGTCTTTCATCCTCAGTTGCAGATATAATCCCTTGAGGTTTATTCATCATTAAATAAATGAACTCTTTATATTCAACTATTTCACCAAGTAAAGAAACTTGTTGTTCATTTGGATTAATATGAGTCTTTGCATCTTTTATAGTCACACCGTCTACCTTGACAGCTCCTGACTTTAATAGTTTCTTTACTTCTTTTCTACTACCATAGCCAACGTTTGCCAACAATTTATCAATTCTCATTTTGACAAACTCCCTCCTGAGATTGTTTTTCTGCTCGCTAATTTTTTTTATCATTTTATTCTTTACCAACAGCCTGCCTTTTTCGTAAAAATGGTAGTCTATTTCCAAGTAAAAGATATAATAATTTTGTACGATAACTTAAATAAAAATAACTCGCTCCGCCGGTTATAGCACATATGGTTACAATTCCAATCGATAAAACTCTGCTACTTTCAGATGATATTCCTAAGCTGGACATGATGAATAGTGTAGTGGCAACTACAATGACCATGATAACCGTAAAAACAGTCATTAACATGGTTCTACGGATTACTAAGTGATAACTATAATTAGCATATTTGCGAATAACCCAAAAGTTAAATAGCACACTAACTGCATAGCCTAGCCCTGTAGCAATAACAGCTCCGATTTCTCCAAGCTGGATAATAAGAATATAGTTTAAGCATAGTTTAACAAAAAGTCCGATTCCTAAACTAATCACCGTAAATTTCTGTTGATTGATTCCTTGCAAAATAGCCGCTGTCACAGAAAATAGAGCAAATAAAATGGCAACAGGTGCATACCAGCGTAATATCTTCCCACCAATTTCTACATCTTCAAGTCCGAAAAACATGATATATGCTGGATCAGCTAATAGAGATAACCCAATTACAGCTGGGAAAGTTACAAAAAATACAATTTGAAAAGTTTGATTTAAATGTCTTGTTAACAACTGTCCCTTCTGCTCAACAAATGCTTTTGTAATTGTCGGAATTAAAGCTAGCCCAAAGGATACAGCTAAAGATACAGGTATCAATACAAGCTTATGGGTTTGAAACGTTAAAATACCAAAGGCACTTTCAGCAACATCAGCTTTGCCAATTGCCCCCATCGCTCGATTAAAAGTAAACATATCTATAGCTTGAAATAGCGGGTTTGCAATTCCAACAAAAACAAATGGCGCTGCATATAAAAGGAGCTCTTTATACATATCTGTTAAAGACACTTGTACTTGCCCTTTTGCATGCGTTAAAGTTTGATTAAGATGATCTCTTCGTTTATACCAATACCAAATTAATGCCCCCAAACCACCTAGTGCACCAATAAAAGCTCCAAACGTCGCAAAACTTATTGCTACTGTCACACTCTTATCTAATATAACAACCACGATAAATGTACTCATTAGGATAAATAGTATTCTAGCTATTTGCTCAATGACTTGGGAAACAGACGTTGGACCCATCGATTCATGACCTTGGAAAAAACCACGAATTAAACTCATCACAGGAACGATTAATAGTGCAAAACTTACAGATCTAATGACCAGAGCCACGTCTTCTTCTGAAAATGTGTTCTCACCCTCTGAGATGACAAAAGGAGTAATCAGAGGAGTAATACTATATAATAACAAAAATGATAGGATACCAGTAATAAGCATAACGACCTTGCCTGATTCGAACAGTCTTCTGCTTACTCCGTATTCTCCCATAGCATTATACTTGGCTACATATTTTGAGACTGCTAATGGGACACCAGCTGTAGCTATGCTTAAAAAGATTGTATATGGGACATAAGCATATGAAAACAATGTTGTCCCTTCAGACCCAACAATTGCAGTAAAAGGAATGACGTATAATATACCCAACACCTTGGATAGCATTGTACCTAACGTTAAAATAAAAGTACCTCTTAAAAGCTTCGAACTCATATGATCACTACCCTATCATTAAACTTCAAAAAGTAAAATTAGTATAAATACTTATGTATTGTATCATAATGATCACTTTCATGTTGCTTTTGTTACAGTTATAATGGTTGGTAGTTTAGAAAAGCTTGTTCCTAGAATCGACTTAAAATCGCTCCACTTTCCAGTGAGTCACAGTGGATGTCGTCACCCTACTTTTTTGACACATCTGAGGTGTTTTTTGAACCTTCTTTTTGGATAGCTTATGACATTAAGGGAACAGTGGATGCTGTGGACAAAGAGGAAATAGCTCGAGTCACATCACTAGAAGGTAGATTAGGCTTTCGGATGTAATGTGTAGTGATCGGTAGGGCATAGTGGATAGTATAGTAAGTAGTGTATAAACAGCTTAATCGGTAACCTTTGTAGTTTTTGACTAAGAGAGCACCTTTCGCCTCGATAGTCATTGACAACAATAAATTAGACTAAGTAATATAACTAGCCAATATCAATAGCATGGTTAAAGCAGTTTTGAACAAATAACACATTTCGTATTTAAACATAAGGTTGGTGTAATGCTATGAAATATGATGTAGTTGTAATCGGTGGAGGTCCATCAGGCTTAATGGCAGCCATTGCAGCAGCAGAACAAAAAAAACGCGTTTTATTACTTGATAAAGGAGAAAAGCTTGGCAGAAAGCTAGCAATTTCAGGTGGTGGACGCTGTAATGTAACTAACCGTCTACCAGTGGATGAAATAATTAAACATATCCCAGGTAATGGCCGTTTTCTCCATAGTGCTTTCTCGATTTATAACAATGAAGATATCATCTCTTTTTTTGAACGGCTAAAAATACAACTAAAGGAAGAAGACCACGGAAGAATGTTCCCGATAACAGATAATGCCCAATCTGTTGTTAACGCTCTTCTTGATGAGCTTAGGCGTTTAAAAGTCCATATAAGAACAAATACACCTGTAAAAAAAGTAATATATGACGATGGAAAAGTGATAGGTGTGGAATTAAAAAATGATGAACTTATCCGTGCTAAAAGTGTAGTAATCGCAGTTGGTGGTAAATCAGTTCCGCATACAGGATCAACTGGGGATGGCTATGCATGGGCTAAAAAAGCAGGACATACGATTACCGAACTCTATCCAACAGAAGTGCCAATTACATCTAATGAACAGTTTATTAAAGAAAAAACATTGCAAGGCCTTTCCCTACGAGATGTTGAATTAAAGGTGATAAATCCAAAAGGAAAAAATGTCATTGCACATCAAATGGATATGATTTTTACACATTTCGGCATATCGGGTCCAGCTGCACTGCGCTGTAGTCAATTTGTATTAAAAACAATGAAGAAATTTAATCTAAATGAAGTAGAGATGCAACTTGATGCACTACCAGGCAAAAATACTGAGCAACTCTACCAAATGATATTAAGGAAAATGGAGAATGAACCGAAAAAAGCAATTAGGAATGTTTTGAAAGGTATCGTGCCAGAAAGATATTTACTATTTTTATTTGATAAGAATGACATTGATCCACAATCCACAATGTCACATATAGCAAAAGACAAGCTTCGGGCTCTTGTTGTCGACTACAAACAATTTTCTTTTAAAGTAAATGGGACTTTATCAATTGAAAAAGCCTTCGTTACGGGTGGCGGCGTTTCTGTAAAAGAAATTAATCCGAAACAAATGTCTTCGAAGCTAACGAGAGGGCTATATTTCTGTGGGGAAATTCTTGATATCCATGGATACACAGGTGGCTATAATATTACAGCCGCATTAGTCACAGGAAGACTAGCTGGAATAAATGCAGGTGAAAATGCTAACTAGTTGTTAGGGCTAGCGTAATTATTGACCGATTTACATTGTTTATCGGTCAATTTCATTCTTTTTCCGATCAATTATATTCATTTTTGGGTCAATTCCATACTTTTATCGTACTGCACAAAGAAAAAAAGAGAGTAGAGAAAAATACCTCTTGCTCTACTCAGAATAGATCACTTATGCTTTATCCCCTGACCATTCTAACATACCACCAACCATATTTTTTACATTATAACCTTGCTGCTGCATGTATTGACATACACGCTCACTTCGCGCACCAGAACGACATATGAATATATATTCTTCATCTTTTGAAAAGTGATCGAGATGATTAGGGATATCCCCCATTTTTATATGCTTGGCACTAGGAATGATACCTGTAGCCACTTCATCATCTTCTCTCACATCTACTAAGTTTAGCTTTTCTTCTCTATTCAACTTCTCTTCTAACTCAGTTGTTGAAATCTCTTTTACCGAATTCATCATATAGAAAAATGCCTCCTTTAATAAAAACATATCCACATTTATTATAGTTTTAAGTATGCACAAAGTATCAAGAAAAATATCTCCTTGTAAAAAGAAGCAACAAGCACCTTGAATCCAAATGACAACAACCCGCCATAGCCCACAGAATGTGGGCTATTTTAGGAGATCTTTATGCGTTTGTCTTTTACATAACCTGTTGTCGCATTGATTGTTGCTTTTCGTCTTTAGATAAAAGCAAGTATACAACTAGCGTTCGTCGCATCTTTTCTTTTGTACAACGATAACTAACATATAAAACCACTTTTCATAGTACTAAATCTGTTAATGATAGCTACAAAGTTTACGAAAAGAGCCATTAAATATTAATTTGCAACAATGTTAACTAATTTTCCAGGAACAGCAATGACTTTACGTACTGTTTTCCCTTCAATTTGTTCTTTTACCTTCATGTCATCCATAGCGATTTGTTCAAGTTGCTCTTTTGAAATCTCAGTAGGGACATTCAGCTTTGCACGAACTTTTCCGTTAATTTGTACAACAATCTCAACTTCATTATCAACTAGCTTAGCTTCATCGTATGCAGGCCATGCACTATATGCAATCGTTTCGGAATGTCCTAGCTTTTCCCACAGTTCTTCAGCTACATGTGGGCATATAGGTGCAAACAGTTTTACAAAGCCTTCGATATAACGTATTGGTAAATCATCAGCTTTGTATGCTTCATTAATAAATACCATCAACTGTGATACAGCTGTATTAAACCTTAGCCCCTCATAGTCTTCCGTTACCTTTTTTACCGTTTGATGATACGTTTTCTCTAATGCACCAGTATTGTCATTAGCAACAATTTTCGAACTTAAGTTGTCGTTATCATCCATAATTAATCTCCACACGCGGTCTATAAAACGACGAGCTCCATCTAAGCCAGTAGTTGACCATGCAATTGATGCATCAAGTGGACCCATGAACATTTCGTATAACCTTAGTGTGTCAGCTCCGTGACTAGCGACTATATCATCTGGATTAACAACATTCCCTTTTGATTTACTCATTTTTTCATTGTTTTCTCCAAGAACCATACCTTGGTTAAATAATTTTTGGAAAGGTTCTTTCGTTGGTACAACACCGATATCGTATAAGAACTTATGCCAGAATCGAGCATAAAGCAAATGTAATACAGCATGTTCTTGCCCACCAATATATATATCGACCGGCAGCCAATCTTCTAATTTTTTAGGATCAGCTAGTTTTTCTTCGTTTATTGGGTCAATATAGCGCAAATAATACCAGCAACTTCCTGCCCAGTTAGGCATCGTATTTGTTTCACGACGACCCTTTCTTCCAGTCTTTTCATCAACCACATTTACCCAGTCAGTAATTTTTGCTAGAGGTGATTCCCCAGTACCCGAAGGTTTAATGTCATCAACCTTTGGAAGTGTTAACGGTAATTCCTCTTCCGGAATCGCTTCAATCGAGCCGTCTTCCCAATGGATGACCGGTATTGGCTCTCCCCAGTATCTTTGACGACTAAACAACCAATCACGAAGGCGATAAGTAATCTTCTTTTCTCCTCGATCATTTGTTACTAACCATTCAATCATTTTAGAAATGGCCTCTTCTTTATTTAACCCGTTAAGGAAGTCTGAATTCACATGTTCACCGTCTCCTGTATATGCTTCTTCAGAAACATTACCACCTGCTACAACTTCTGTAATATCCAGTCCGAATTTTGTGGCAAACTCCCAGTCACGCTCGTCATGTCCTGGAACAGCCATTATTGAACCAGTACCATAGCTCATCAACACATAATCTGCAATCCAAATCGGCATTTTTGCATCATTTACTGGATTTATTGCATATGCACCAGTAAACACACCTGTTTTATCCTTGGCTAAATCTGTACGTTCTAAATCACTTTTGCTTTTTACTTTGTCTACATATACATTCACTGCTTCCTTTTGCTCATTAGTTGTAATAATGTCTACTAAAGGATGCTCTGGTGAAAGTACAGCATAAGTAGCACCGAATAAAGTGTCCGGACGAGTAGTAAATACTGTGAACGTTTCCTTGGAATTTGCAATATTAAAAGTAACCTCAGCACCTTCTGAACGTCCGATCCAATTGCGTTGCATATCCTTTACGCTTTCAGGCCAGTCTAGATCATCTAAATCCTCTAATAAACGATCAGCATAAGCAGTAATTTTTAACATCCATTGCTTCATTGGACGTCGTTCAACAGGGTGACCTCCACGTTCACTTTTTCCATCTATCACTTCTTCATTAGAAAGCACAGTCCCTAAAGCAGGACACCAGTTCACTGCAACTTCATCAACATATGCAAGACCCTTTTCATACAGCTTTAAAAAAATCCATTGTGTCCATTTAAAATAATTTGGATCAGTCGTTTTCACTTCTCGGTCCCAATCATACGAAAATCCTAAAGATTTAATTTGTCGACGAAAAGTATTAATATTATGTTCGGTAAATTCAGCTGGATCATTCCCTGTATCTAATGCATATTGCTCCGCAGGTAAGCCAAATGCATCCCAGCCGATTGGATGTAAAACGTTAAAACCTTGCATGCGCTTCATTCTAGATATAATATCAGTTGCAGTATACCCCTCTGGGTGACCTACATGAAGCCCTGCTCCAGAAGGGAAAGGAAACATATCTAAAGCATAAAAATTTTCTTTTCCTTTATCTTCAGATGTTTTGAATGTTTTGTTCCCTTCCCAATATGATTGCCACTTCTGTTCAATTTGTTCATGATTAAAACTCATTGTATTTCCTCCTTACAAACATCTTATTTACAAATTTAACCATTAAAATAAAGTAAAAAACCTCCCATCCCTAAAAAGGGACGAGAGGATTAGAATTAATTCTTCCCGCGGTACCACCCACATTAGTATCATAATATGACACTCGCTTTTCATTCCATAACGCGGACAACGGCAAGCATTACTTATGAGGGTTTTAACATACCTCAGAATTTTCACACTTGCAACTTAAAGGTGAGTTCATGAATATACAACGTCTGGCTTGCACCACCCGCCAGCTCTCTATAACGTGTAACATTCATTACTATTCCTTATCAATGTTGTTATATCATTATATTTCATCATTATTATGTATTGTATAGAATTTAAAATAAAACTGCAAGTTGTATATAGAAATTTTTTCAATACTAACATATTACCTATCACATCATCTTGATTTCCTCTTGTTGATTTTGTCGGTTTAACCTGTAATCATATGAGGTAGTCGTTATGATTGATATTACCAAGAAGATAATTAAAACGATGAATAATATATTCATTCCATAAATATCAGCCAACAATCCACCAAGCAATGGTCCAACCATTCTTCCACCTGTAGCTGTGCTATTTACAATACCTTGATAAAATCCTTCTCGTCCCTCAGGCGCAAGTTGATGAGCAATAGTTGGAACAGCCGGCCATACTAACATTTCACCAATTGTTAAGATTACCATCGCAGTAATAAAAGAGGAATACTCCGACGCATTCGCAACGACAATGAATGAACAAATAAATATGATGTTTCCGACAACTATCTGAGATTTCAATGTTTTTGCAAAGCGTTTTACAAAAGCAGAGACTAATGGTTGTCCCAAGACGATTAATATTCCATTTACTGTCCACAGCACACTGTATTGCTTTAAGCTAATGTTTAATTCCTGGGTATATGTTGATATCGTAGTAGACCACTGCACATATCCAGCCCAGCATAATAAATATCCCACACAAAGAATAATTAATGAATAAAAGTTAACCTTGCTTTTCCTTGCTATCGTTTCTGTGTCATGATTAGCTGAACTCTTCCCTTTAACATCTAACTGTCGATACCATATCACTCCAATTAAAAAGAAGATTAAATACAATAGGCCACTTGCCATAAACGTATAGTTAAATGAATATGACGCAATAAAACCGCAAAGTGCTGTTCCAAGTGCTACACCTATATTTTGAGCAACATAAATTGCATTAAATGCTTTCCTTTCGCCCTCAGGCCACACCGCACCAGCTAGAGCATACATAGCTGGAAATATTATTCCAGAGCCAAATCCTATAATTATTAATAACAATACAAAATGAGGCCAATCATGAAAGAATATCAACATTATTGAGGCACATAAAGTAACAGATACACCTGAAACAATTGTTTTAAAGCTTCCAAACTTATCATAAATGACTCCACCTAGCAAATTTCCAACTACACCCGCAGCAGAATTAAACATAATAACGACACCTGCTGTTGTTAAGCTTTTACCTAAATAATCATGAACATAAATCGTACTTAAAGGCCAAAGAAACGATGACCCTGTAACTAAAATTGCCATACCAACCACAACAAAATACAATGACCGAGGCATAAATATTCCTCCTCATACGCACTTAAATTGTTACATAGTTCACCGCACATATTGTATTCGCTCTAAGCTAGAATAGCAATAAAAAATATCTTTAAAATAGACACCTTTTCTGAAATTTGTTGCTTTTTCATACATAACAGTAGAACGAGAAGTAAACGATTTAGTTGAAGAAATGGCACCTCAAAATTCAAACGGAATAACACGAAAAGCAACAACACATCCTAAAATTCCCCAACACAAGCTTGAATATATCCTTGTGAAAATCCCTAACAGTTTACATTATTGGTTAATTAACGAAGGCTGTTTTCATATTGGTTATTGCTTATTTTTGCATATATAGTCCCATAAAAAATTAATAAGCTTTCATAAAACTGTCATATTGTCCAAGTAAAGTAATGCCATCTTCTCATGGATTGTTTTTTTTCGTATTAAGAAATAACCAGATAGACAACTAGCATCCTTGTTATTGTTTCTTCTGGACAACGATGACTAACATATAAAACCGTTATGGTACTAATTTGGTAACAACAACAGTGTTTACAAAAAAAAAGCCTTTAGTAAACATAGCTACAGAGTTTGCGAAAAAAGCCTAACAAAAGCAGTGTCCATAATTGCTAACACTGCTTTCTAATTATTTTTACTTTATTTATTTTTGTGTTGTTTTGATGTTATTGGTTGCCCCTTTTCGGCGTAATTTTGCTTAGCAATTTTTTTAGGATCAAACTCACGACCTAATTCAATATCATTATTATTTATTCCATTTTTCGTTTTCTGCTCAGGATTGTTTTGTTTAGATCTTTTTTTCATAATACCCTCCAGCTATATTGAATATTCCTAATGATCTTGTAAGATCATCTCGTTCTGTAGTTCCTGAATTTGTAGCCGCATTCTGTGCAATTGTTCTTTTTGTTGGGCATTACAGCTAAGGGCAAGATGAGCTAAATCATTATTTGCATTCTCCAGCTGCTGCTGTGCTTGAGAGAACTCATAATCATTGTAATGCTCTTGTCTTCTCGCCTCAGTTAGTTGCTCTTCCGCAAAGTTTAATGTTTCTTCACATCTGTGAATAAATTCTTGTACTGACTGACGTGTAGCCATCTCGCTACTTGCCTCCTTTATTTCAATTTAATTCAATAATTAGTTTTACCTATTCGTTCTTTTCTATCATTTAAGACTCCATCTAATCATTTCCAACACAATAATTACATTTGTATAAATTTTATTAATCGTGATAAAATGCTTAAGATATGGACGTTGGCTAAGTTACAGCCTATTTGTGCTATTCTTTGGAAATTTTTATAAGGAGGTTACTGACTTGACTCAGAATAACCTATTTCAATATGCTACTGATGATAAACGATACCATACTTGGAATTACCATTTACGACAAACATTTGGCCATAAAGTTTTTAAGGTTGCCTTAGATGGGGGATTTGACTGCCCCAATCGAGACGGCACTGTTGCACATGGAGGATGCACATTTTGTAGTGCAGCAGGCTCAGGAGATTTTGCAGGAAATCGTGTTGATGATCTTATTACGCAATTTCATTCAATAAAAAATAAAATGCATGATAAATGGAAAGACGGTAAGTATTTAGCTTATTTCCAAGCATATACGAATACACATGCCCCTGTTGATGTCTTAAGGGAAAAATTCGAATCCGTGTTAAATTTAGATGGAGTTGTTGGACTATCAATTGCAACAAGACCTGATTGCTTGCCTGATGATGTAGTAGAATATTTAGCAGAATTAAACGAGAAAACATATTTATGGGTGGAGCTAGGATTACAGACAATGCACCAAAGTACAGCTGATCTTATTAATCGAGCACATGATTTAGCTTGCTATGTTGAGGGCGTACAGAAGCTTAGAAAGCACAATATTAATATTTGTTCTCATATAATTAATGGCTTACCTCAAGAAACAAACGAAATGATGATGGAAACGGCTAAATTTGTTGCTGGATTGGACGTTCAAGGCATGAAAATTCACCTATTACACTTGTTAAAAGGGACACCTATGGTCAAACAATACGAAAAGGGCTTACTTGAATTTTTATCATTCGAGGATTATGTCAATTTAGTATGTGACCAGTTGGAAATATTACCACCTGAAATGGTCATTCACCGTATTACAGGTGATGGTCCAATCGATTTAATGGTTGGTCCAATGTGGAGTGTGAATAAGTGGGAAGTTCTTAACGCAATTGATGCGGAACTCAAGCGTCGTGAAAGCTATCAAGGTAAGCACGCAGTACACAAGGTGAGCATTAAATGAAATTAGAACGTGTCTTACCGTATATGAGAACATTATTACAAGCAACATTATCTAAAGGTGATCTCGCAATTGATGCAACAGTTGGAAATGGTAATGATACATTATTTCTATCCCAGCTTGTCGGAGAATCTGGACATATATATGGATTTGATATACAGGAACAAGCAATTTTAAGTACAACGAAGCTGTTAGAAACTCATAATGTTTATAACGGCGTTACACTATATCAGGCTAGTCATGATACGATCATCGATACGATTCCAACTGAGCTACACGGTCATATAAAAGCAGCTGTTTTTAATTTAGGATATTTGCCTGGAGGAAATAAGGAAATTGTAACAAAGCCCACTAGCACGATTCAAGCTCTAGAACAGTTGTTATCGGTTTTGACAGTAGGAGGAATTATTATAATTGTTATTTATTCTGGGCACCCTGAAGGGAAAATTGAACGTGATGAAATATTACATTACGCTTCCACCCTCAATCAAAAGGATGCCAGTGTATTACAATATAAGTTTATTAATCAAATTAATAATCCACCGTTCATTATAGCCATTGAAAAACGCTAAAGCCCAATATCAATTGGGCTTTAGTCATGTTATTTCACGAAAATTAATTCTGTCTCCGAATTACAACAAAATGGTATACCCTAATTCGATTTGGCTGTCGCTACATTCAAATTTGGTTTCCAACGTTGTAGCCTTCGATATGCTCGACCATTAAAATAAAAAAACTTTGATATTGATCCACCGAGTTTAATAATCTTCTTAGCTGCTTGCTTAACATCCTTTTGTTTACTAACCTTTTCATCTGATAAATAAATGCCTAATAAACCTCTGTTAATTAGACGATGAAACTTCTCGTCAGGTAACCCAGCTGTATTTTTATCTGCCTCTTCAACAAAATGGATAAATCTCTGAATCATTTCTTCCTGATTCTGATAATAAAAACAAAAATTCAAATCTCCACCTTGTCGATCTTCTTCCTGGTCAATAAAATAATCCAATAGTATGTGCAGACCTTGAATATAAGGAAAATAGCTATTACGAATTTTTTGTGCCATACCTTCTTCAAAATAGTCATTAAATGAATAGGCAACTAAACAAAAGATTCCTAATGTAGATCCTGAACAAGCTGAAAATTCGTACCACTCCATTTTTGGTAACTCCGATTCATAATCTTCAAACCACTTTTCTAAACGTGGTACCCTTTCTTCGATAGTTACATGCTTATGGACTTGTAGATCACAATAGTAAAGAGAAAGCTCTAGTAAATAAGGAGCAATCTGTTCATAATGCTTACTCTTTTGTAAAATTCTTTGACAAGTAGTTACTAAATCATGTAAATATCCACCATCAGCTTGTTCATCACGGTATCTGTAATAATTCTCCTTATCACTGTGAATCGTAAGTGCATGCGGCATTGAATTGTGTAAGGCACGAAAATCATTTGGATCAAGTGATGTACTGCGATCGCATAAATTATCTAAATAATCGCTGATCGTTTGATATGCGACAATAAATTCTATACAATCATCCAGGTGCTCTTTGGCAAGCAGTGCCAAAATAGATCCACCTTCACAATGAAATGTCTTGTCATTTATGCTAGCAATTGCCTGCTTTCTAAGCTCTTTATTCGGTATGTTTTCCGCTTTGTGTCGCCAATATGCTAAATAATGATGTACAGTTGGTAGTACCTCTTTATACACTTTTTTCATCAAGCCTACTGGTTCACTTGGTATTTTCAAAAAATCACCTCTATGTATCAATTCAAGTTTTCATATAGCTTAATTTCTTTTTCAACAAAACTTTTTGCGAAGTTAAACACATTTTCACGTTCTGGTTCATTAAATATTTCATGGTATAAGCCAATCCACTCTTTATATGTTTTATCTGTACATTTTACGTGATCAAACCATTCTTTTACAACAACTTTATCAACAATTTTATCGCTACCACCTTGCATTAGCAACAACGGTACATCTGGTAGTTTATGAATATTTCGATAAGCAAGTTTCATTGCCTTCAATAATTCATGATACCAACGAACCGACACTTTTGTAACGTATAAAGAATCATTATTATCCTGCTCTTGAATATCTTTATTACGAGTTGCTATTTCAGCAGACAACTTTGCTTCAAACAGTTTTTCAGGAAATAGGTAATTTAACCCCTTTGAGACCCACTCCAAACCCTTTGGAGGATGTTCCACTAGCCCTAAGCAAGGAGAAGATAGCATTAAACCATGAATAGGTAATTGTTTTTCCTGCATGGCTCTAATTGCAACAAGTCCACCCATACTATGACCTAATATAAAAACAGGGAGTTTAAATGTAAGTGCTTCTTGCACCCACATTTCTATTTCCTCAATATAATCATCAAAAGAATCAATATGACCTCGGTGTCTTCTTCTTGACGTACCTTGTCCAGGTAAATCCCCCATCGCAACATGCATACCGATTGACCTCCACATCTCCAGAAGCCACTTATACCTCCCTATATGCTCACAAGCACCATGAATGATCACGATCACCCCTAGAGGCTGTTCAGCATGCCATAATCTCATTATGATCCCCCCTTAATCGTATAATAAATTCATTTCGAATGTGTTAATAATTTGTTACACTTATTTAAAACTATACTTAGTAAGAAATGCGAAGCCGACTTGTACAGTCTCGACAAGCGTTGGAGTCAATGGCAATGAAGGCGCTTTATCCTTTGTGGGCATTGACGAAACGACTCGAGAGGCTAGGAGGCGAAGCTGGACAGATTGAAATGCGGAAGTGACTTGTTCATCTCCGACAAGCGCTGGAACCAATACACATGAAGGCGATTTTTGCCTTCGGGTGTATTGGTGAAGCGACTCGAGGAGATAGGCACTGAAGCTGGACAAATTGAAATGCGAAGCCGACTTGTACAGCCTCGACAAGCGTTGGAGTCAATGGCAATGAAGGCGATTTTTGCCTTTGTGGGCATTGACGAAACGACTCGAGAGGCTAGGAGGCGCAGCTGGACAGATTGAAATGCGGAAGTGACTTGTTCATCTCCGACAAGCGCTGGATTCAATACACATGAAGGCGATTTTTGCCTTCGGGTGTATTGGTGAAGCGACTCGAGGAGATAGGTACTGAAGCTGGACTGCTAGAAATGCGTTTATTACTATTAATGAAAGGGATTGTGAACATGATCTATCCGTACAAGGGTGTAACCCCTACAATAGCAAATACAGCATTTATTGCTGATTACGTGACAATCACTGGTGACGTATCTATAGGTGATGAGTGCTCAATTTGGTTTAATACTGTCATTCGTGGTGATGTTGCACCGACTACTTTAGGCAACCGTGTTAATATTCAAGATAACTCTGTTTTACATCAAAGTCCCAATAAACCTTTAATTATAGAAGATGATGTGACAGTTGGCCATCAGGTGATTCTCCATAGCTCAATTATTCGAAAAAAAGCACTAATTGGTATGGGCTCAATTGTTCTTGATGGGGCAGAGATTGGAGAAGGCGCATTTATTGGAGCGGGAAGCCTTGTACCACAAGGCAAGACAATCCCACCGTATACATTAGCCTTTGGGCGTCCTGCAAAAGTTATTAGGAAATTAACTGAAGATGATCTAAAGGAAATGCACAGAATTCACAGTGAATATGTAGAGAAGGGCCAATATTATAAGAGTCTACAAGATAAACAATAATACTGCAGAGCAGCTAAAGTTGAAATATTTATTCTATTTAAAGTGGGGATATTCTAGCAGAAAATCATAAATTCAACAATAGAATTACAATGGCTACAATTGACTTGTATTATATAATATTTGAGGAGAAAAAATGATATTTTTATTTTGGCTACTAATTATTATCATAATTGGGTATCTTGTATACCTATACAAAACTCAAAAAAAAGCAAAGAAAACAATTATATCCTGTATACTCATTCTATTCATAATATGTATTATTTTGCTCATAAAAAAACTACCTGTGTCGACATTGAGAGAAGCAAATCATACTTCGGTAGAAGCTCAAGCACCTGAAAATGATGTTGAAATCATACAAAATACGATGATAAAAATCAAAGATTCTGTACTATTACAAGCACCAGCACTTTCACAACTTCCTGAACTTCCTCGTGGTTGTGAAGTAACGGCATTAGCAATGTTTTTACAATATGCGGGTGTCGTTGTTGATAAAATGGAATTAGCTGAAAAAATAGCAAAAGATCCAACACCATACAAAAAGAAAAATGGCATTATTTCTTACGGGCATCCAAACAATGGGTTTGTAGGAGATATGTATAATCGTAATAACAGAGGGTATGGTGTGTATGTTAAACCAATAAAACAGCTTGCAGATCAATATTTACCTTCAAAGATTATTGATCTAACTGATCGTGACTTCAAAGAAATTGAAATGTATTTATCAATTGGATCACCTGTATGGGTGATTACTAATACTACATATCAAAAATTATCTAATGATAAATTTGAACACTGGGAAACTCCTAATGGAAAAATAAAAATTACTTATTTTGAACACTCGGTTCTAATTACAGGATACGATTCAGAGTTCATCTATTTTAATGACCCTCTTACTGGCGAAAAAAATAAAAAAGTTCCTAGAGACCATTTCATCGCAGCTTGGCAACAAATGGGGAGTCAGGCCATTACCTACATGGAGTAATGACCTGGCTTTTTTCATGCATGTCTGTTTTCGCATTCTCGCAAAATAATCACAATGACTAGCGCTTGGAGGATCCTTTTTCTTCGTTAAAATGAATGTCACCTAAAAACAGTTCTAACTCTTCTATATAAGTAATAATAGCAACAAAAAATTTTTATTTAAGCTACATTAAGTGCTTAGAGATTATCCCTTAACCTCGCTACACCATTCTTTTCCAAAGACAAAAAGCGCCTTCGAGTGAGTCAACTCTAGCGCTTCTCGTGAGAGTGCAATACACTTGCACTTATCTTATCGTTTAAGCTGTTTCATTTGCTCGCTCATACATTGACTCGAAATCAAACTTCTTTTCAATATACACCTGATGCCAAATCATAAATATAACAACTGTCCAAATTTTCCTACTGTAATCACCCTTATTAGCACAATGATCATCTAGTAATGATAAAAGTACCTCTTTATTAAAGATATGATCTGTTTCGCTAGTTTGAATGATCTGTTTTACCCAATCGTACATCTCATCTTTCAGCCAGTGACGAATTGGTACTGGAAAACCTAGCTTCTTTCTTTGTAGCACGTGAGCTGGTACAATTCCTTCAACAGCTTTGCGTAAAATATATTTCGTTGTATTTTGAGCTGTTTTCATTTCTGGTGAAATTTTTGAAGCCACTTTGAAAACTTCTTTATCTAAAAAGGGAACACGTAATTCAAGTGAATGAGCCATCGTCATTTTATCTGCCTTTAATAAAATATCACCACGCAACCACGTATGAATATCAATGTACTGCATTTTGTTTACAGGTTCATAGCCTTGGATATCCTCATAAAATGGTGCTGTAATTTTTCGATAGTCTAGTTGTGAGTTATAGTCACGTAAAAGCTTACGTTTATCTGCTTCTTCAAACATTTTGGCATTACCAATGTACCGCTCCTCCATTGGTGTTATTCCTCGCTCAATAAAACTTTTTCCCTTCACACCATCCGGTAACATTGTAGCAATTTTAGCAAGAGCAGATTTTGCAAAGTTAGGTAAATTACTAAACATTTCAAGAGATTGCGGCTCACGATAAATGTTATACCCACCAAACAATTCATCTGCACCTTCTCCAGATAATACAACAGTAACATGTTTTCTGGCTTCTCTGGCGACAAAATATAACGGAACTGCTGCAGGGTCAGCAAGCGGATCGTCCATGTGCCAAATAATTTTTGGAAGCTCTTGCATATACTCTTCTGGAGAGATAACATAGCTTATATTTTCCAAACCAAGCTTTGCAGCTGTCTCCTTCGCTACATCTATTTCACTGAAACCATCACGTTCAAAGCCTACAGAAAAAGTTTTTATATTAGGGTGAAATTCCTTTGCTATTGATGCGATAATCGAAGAATCGATTCCACCTGAAAGAAAGGATCCAACAGGCACATCACTACGCATATGTATTTTCACCGAATCGTATAATACATCACGAATTTCCTTGATGAGCTTATCCTCTGACTTATGCATCGTATGAAAACTGGCTTTCCAATATTGTGAGATATTCATAGGCTCACCAATTTTTTTTGTAAAGTAGTGCCCAGGCTCCAATTTACGAATGCCATATGACATCGTTTCCGGTTCAGGTACATATTGATACGTTAAATAGTTTTGCAATGCCTCATAGTTTATTAAGCCGTTCTTCAGCGCTGCCAATATACTCTTTTTTTCTGATGCAAAATATGTTAAATCATCCTGCTCCATATAGAAAAACGGTTTAATTCCAAATTGATCCCGTGCCCCAAATATAGTTTTCGTCTCTTTATCCCAAATGACGAATGCAAACATTCCTCTTAGCTTTTCTACAGCTTTTTCCTTTTCGTGGCTATAAAGAGCTAATATAACTTCTGTATCAGAGCTCGTATTAAAATGAAAGCCTTCCTTGACTAAAGATTCACGAAGCTCTACATAATTATATATTTCACCGTTAAAGATTATCCAATAACGTTCATTTTCATAAGTAAGAGGCTGATGTCCCCCTTCAAGATCAATAATACTTAAACGTCTAAAACCTAGCTGTATATGTTCATCGAAATAAAACCCTTCATCGTCTGGTCCTCTATGAGTAATAATATTATTCATATTTTCAAACAAAGCTTTGTCATTTTCGTTACGTTGATGATTTGCTGTATTGTTTACACAGCCAATGAATCCACACATTATGTAAGTCACCTACTAATTCGTATTTATATATTTAAGAATTATATCATATTTAGCTAGTGAATTGAGCAGTGTTAGTAGTATACACAATTTTCCTTTTTGTCTAATCAGAAAGGCTCTTTTCGTAAACTTTGTTGCTATGTTTACTAAATGCTTTTTTTTGTAAAATTGCTATGTTTACTAAATGCTTTTTTGTAAAACTCTGTTGTTGGTACCAAACTAGTTCCATAAAAAGTTGTTTTATATGTTAGTCATCGTTGTACAGAAGAAAAAATGCCACGAACACTAGATATATACATCCTAAAATCCTAGAAGAAAAAACAAAAATCAATGTCAAAACAGCCAGCGGCAAAAATTTAACTCTCCTATATTTCGCTTAGTATGAATTATTTTCTTTCATTTATAAAGGAATTTTTTATGAGAGTAGAGAATTAGTTTGTAAAATTCTGAAAAATCAGGAGGGTTACTTGTGGACTACCGTGAACATGAGGTACTAAAATTCATTAACGAAAATTTTCCTAACCTAGAACTTGAAATTCAGAACTTGTCTTTGTTTCCTTTTGGCAAACGAATAATAGATATTAATGGCTATGAGATATTCGTATACTACTGTCCTTTTGCTGATAGTGTTAAAACGATATTTCCTAATGTGGCAGAAGTTAAGAGTCCATCTTAGTTATTACCTATAAAAAATATTGTCATTCATAGTAAGGGCATATCTCACATACAGAATATGTTGTATGTGGGATATGCCCCAGTTATTTATTAAGGTAATTTTCGTATATTTTGTAGCTATTATCATGAAAATAGAACAGCAATAATGATTCCTTAATATGAAAAGCAACAATCAATGCAAAAAATTCCTTTATTAATTACTTCGAGATAATGCTTGTTCTTTTAACACTTCTGCTTTATCAGTACGTTCCCACGTAAGATCAACATCAGTGCGTCCAAAATGACCATATGCTGCTGTTTGCTTATAAATTGGACGTCGTAAGTCAAGCATATTTATAATCCCTGCTGGACGTAAATCAAAATTATTACGAATGAGGTCAACTAACACTTCATCAGCAACCTTACCTGTTTCGAATGTATTAACTGAAATGGATACAGGCTGTGCAACGCCGATTGCATACGCTAACTGAACTTCCAACTTATCAGCTAAGCCTGCTGCCACCAAATTCTTCGCAACATAACGTGCAGCATATGCAGCTGATCGATCAACTTTTGTAGGATCCTTACCAGAGAATGCTCCCCCACCGTGACGGGCATATCCTCCATACGTATCAACAATTATTTTGCGCCCTGTTAATCCAGCGTCTCCTTGTGGGCCACCTATTACAAATCGACCTGTCGGATTTATAAAGTATTTTGTATCAGCATCAATCAATTCTTTAGGAACAACATGGTTTATAACATGCTCCTTAATATTTCGTTGAATTTGTTCTAATGTAATCTCAGGGTGATGTTGAGTAGAAATTACAATCGTATCTATGCGAACAGGTTTATCATTTTCATCATACTCAACAGTTACTTGGGTCTTACCATCAGGTCGTAAGTATGGAAGAATTTCTTCTTTTCTTACCTTTGTTAAGCGTTGTGCTAATTTATGAGCTAATGAGATTGGTAACGGCATTAATTCTTTTGTTTCATTACAAGCATATCCGAACATTAAGCCCTGGTCACCAGCTCCTATCGCATCTATCTCTTCATCTGTCATTGACCCTTCACGAGCTTCAAGTGCTTGATCGACACCCATTGCAATGTCAGGAGACTGCTCATCAATAGATGTTAATACCGCACAGGTTTCTGAATCAAAACCATATTTTGCACGTGTGTAGCCAATGCTGCGTACAGTTTCACGTACGATCTTAGGAATATCAACATACGTCGATGTAGTAATTTCCCCAGCAACCAAGGCCATCCCTGTTGTCACGGTCGTTTCGCATGCAACACGAGCGTTAGGGTCATTTGTTAAGATAGCATCAAGAATGGAATCTGATATTTGGTCACAAATTTTATCAGGGTGACCTTCAGTTACAGATTCAGAAGTAAATAAGTGACGTTTTTTTGTCATAGCTTTTTCCTCCTTTATGAAGCAACCACTTCATATAGTTATATTTTGAAACGGAACTCATTCCCATATTACTTTCCAAAATTTCGAATTTTTTACTGGAAATAAATAAAACCTCTCCTACAAATCATGAGGAAAGGTTTGAGATACTCGATTCACGCCTTTCACTCTTATCGTTCAAGACAAGTGCCTTGCACCAGGTTAGCACCTTATCACATTAAGAACAAAGCAGATTATTTTCTCATAATCTGAAAATATAGTGATGGTTGCTGGGCTTCATAGGGCCTGTCCCTCCACCAGCTCGGGATAAGAGAGTATCCGTTCAACACAATATATTAACGTAGTAAACCGTTACATGTCAACATAGTTAAGAGCTGAATTGTTCATTAAATTTTCGTTATGTATCTTTTACAAAGAATGGTACGATTATGTTGAATCCAGTATAAAATTATTATAAATAGTATAGACTATTTGAGTTAATGTGTTATACTATTTTTAAGTTATGAATTGTTAACGACATTATTAAAACGTAAAGGAAGGTTTTGATCATGAATTCTGTTAGTGTATCATGCGAATTATCAAGTTTACTAGCTCGTAAAAATACATTACACAATTTATCCGTCCCTACTCTCGTTGAAAGTGTGTTAAATAGAAAAGAAGGCACTTTAACTTCTTCAGGTGCCATACTATCTACAACAGGAAAATATACTGGACGATCACCTAAAGATAAATATATTGTAGATGAACCATCTACAAAAGGTAAAATAGATTGGGGAACAGTAAATCAGCCTATTTCACAGGAATCTTTTAACAATCTCTATAATAAAGTACTCGATTATTTAGCTAACAAAGATGAAATTTATGTATTTAATGGGTTCGCAGGTGCTGATAAAAAATACCAACTTCCTATTCAAGTGATTAATGAATATGCATGGCACAATTTATTTGCACATCAGCTATTTATTCGTCCTACTGAGGAGGAATTACAATCGCATATCGCTGACTTCACTGTCATTTCTGCACCAAATTTTAAAGCAGATCCTGCAATTGATGGAACGAGATCGGAAACATTTATTATTATTTCATTTGAAAAGCGCACAGTACTTATTGGTGGAACAGAGTATGCAGGTGAGATGAAAAAATCCATATTTTCTGTTATGAACTATGTTCTCCCTGAAAAAGAGATTTTATCCATGCATTGTTCAGCCAATATTGGTCAAGAAGGAGATGTCGCTTTATTCTTCGGGTTGTCAGGAACGGGTAAAACAACCCTTTCAGCTGATGCCAACAGACGATTAATAGGGGACGATGAACATGGATGGTCAGCAAATGGAGTGTTTAATATAGAGGGTGGCTGTTACGCCAAGTGTATAAACTTATCCCGAGAGAAAGAACCACAAATTTACGATGCGATTCGATTCGGTTCAGTACTAGAAAATGTCATCGTTGATGATTGCTCAAGAAACCCTGATTATGACAATTCTTGTCTTACAGAAAACACTCGAGCTGCTTACCCTATACAGGCAATCGATAATATCATTTTTCCTAGCATTGCAAGTCATCCTAATACGATCATTTTTTTAACAGCTGATGCCTTCGGTGTTTTACCTCCTATTAGTAAACTATCGAAGGAACAAGCAATGTACCATTTTCTAAGTGGATATACGAGTAAGCTTGCTGGAACAGAACGAGGAATCACTTCTCCACAAGCTACATTTTCAACTTGCTTTGGTTCACCATTCTTACCATTGCCAGCAACTAGGTATGCAAAAATGTTAGGTGATAAGATTGATGAACATGGTGCTCAAGTATATCTTGTGAATACAGGCTGGACTGGTGGAGAATATGGTGTAGGTAACCGAATGAAGCTTGAATTTACTCGTTCAATGGTACGTTCTGCTTTAGAAGGAGAATTAACCAACGTTGAAACAATAAAAGAAGGTATATTTGGTTTAGAAATACCATTACATGTTCCCGGTGTACCTGATGATGTACTACAGCCAATAAAAACATGGGCAAACCAGCAAGAATACGTTGATAAAGCAACTGAACTAGCAGCAAAATTCCAGGAAAACTTCAAAAAGTTTAATAATATTGATGAGAAGATAGGACAATTAGGTGGACCTCCATTAACAGCTAACTAATTACTTACTACTCTAATTACACTTTCATCATGCACGATACTTAGAATAATGATAACAATAAAGGGTCTGACCCCATCAATTGAAATGGGTCTGACCCTTTTACTCTTTACTAAGGTTAGTATTATTTTAATCATTCGACTAGGATTGCTGTATTCTTACTGTTATATGTTGTACAACAACCTCAAAATGCAAAACAGCTTTGTTTTTGCTCGATATAGTATCTCCATTCCTTAGTTTGTTGAATGTAAAGAAATCAGCCGGTAAGTGATCACAGTTTTATTATTTGCTAATTCCACCTTATCAATTACCCCTTCTCCACTTATATCTCCCCCTATAGTTCTTTTTACCTCTAATGGGATGTCGAGTGGATATAGACGGTAACCTGTTTTTTCAAGAGTGAAAATATTTTCTCCTAACCTTTTTTCTTTTCCCTTCGTAACAATCATTGTATTTAATTCAAGAGGCATACCCATTTTAAACGCTCCTTTAACATAGTTATCCTTTTATGACTATTTTATCATGGTGTTTATTGATTTTTCATCCACTCAGTAAGTCTTTTTACAATTTTTCTATTTTCAGCAGGAGGAAAGTAATGAGTATATTCGTCAAAATACCATGTAGTTACGCTTTTATTAAGCTCTTTCAGTCTATTTTCAAGTCTATATGCATGTTGAATGGTCACATTGCTATCGTTTTTACCGTGGATAATTAAAATTGGTGCATGTATTTGTTCTAGCATAAAAAGAGGTGTACGAATTTTGTATCTATCTGGATATTTATTAGGCGTTCCTCCAATAACTCTTTTCAGCATACGTCGTAAATCAATTCTTTCGTTATATGTAAGCGTCATATCAGAAACACCACCCCAAGTGACAACTGATTTTACATTGTGTTCTATAATCCCTGTGAAAAGCGCCATGACACCTCCTCGTGAAAAACCAAAAACGTGAATCCTATCTTCATGAACGCTTTCAAGCTGTTCTAGTACTCGATAACTTGCAACGGCATCGTGCCGATCATTTCCAGCAAAGTCCTCATTACCTTCTCCACCTTGATTTCCACGGTAAAAGGGCGCCATGACTACAAAACCTTCTGAAGCAAATTGGACGATGCGTCCAACTCGAACTTTACCAACATTTTTTATTCCACCTCTTAAATATAAAAAACCATCATACTTACCAACGTTTTTCGGTTCAGCTAATAATCCCTTCACTTTCAAACCTTTACTTAAATATGTTAATTCATATAAATGGATATTTGGATTAGGCGAAGGTAGCCGTTGTCTTTCAATAATATGTCCATCTCTACATTCCAAGCTGATCTCCTCCTTCTACTTAAGAATATAGCATGGCAGAGTATTTATGTTGTTTATGCTGCGATACCCACAATGAATTAATAAAGCAACAATTGTTACTAATTCTGTACAGTTAGGTAGACTTTGAGAAGCAAGATTATAACAAGAGGAAGGTTGTAGAACAATTTATCTCTTAGGCCCGAAAAACAACAATCCCTGGGTAAACAATCAAAATAAGTAACTAAAGTTATTATTAGCTTCTATGTTAAATTCTCTACATACTATTTTCACATGTCAACAACTACATTCAAACAGTGTAAGTATTGAAGTGACATTCATAGGCGTTCACCTTTTCGAATGGTGCTTCATAAACTATCTTAGCTTAGAAAAGTATATAGGAGGAACTGGCGATGAAGAAAAAAATAAGCTTTATATTTCTTGTAGCATTTCTAATCTTCATACCATTGTCTGGGTGTAATGAACAACAAATACAAAAATTACGTGTTGCTGAAGTAACCCATTCAATATTTTATGCTCCACAGTATGTCGCATTTTCTGAAGGGTTCTTTGAAAAGGAAGGGCTGGAGGTAGAGTTGACAACGACATGGGGCGGCGATAAAACGATGACTACTTTACTATCTGACGGTGCCGATATTGCATTAGTTGGCTCAGAAACGACAATATACGTCCATGCTCAAGATGCTAATGATCCAGTAATAAATTTTGCTCAACTAACTCAAACGGATGGGACTTTTTTAGTTTCACGCAAAAACATCGATAACTTTTCCTGGGATCAACTGAAAGGAAGTACTTTCCTCGGTCAACGCAAAGGTGGCATGCCTCAAATGGTTGGAGAGTTCGTGTTGAAGAAACAAGGTATTGATCCACACAAAGATTTAGATTTAATTCAAAATATTGAATTTGCTAACATTGCAAGCGCATTTGCAGCCGGAACAGGAGATTATGTGCAGCTTTTTGAACCAACAGCAAGTATATTTGAACAAGAAGGAACAGGATATATTATTGCATCATTTGGCAAGGAGTCTGGATATGTCCCATATACTACTTTTATGGCAAAAAACAGCTTTATGGAAGAGAATAGTGAAGCAATAGAAAAATTTACTCGAGCGATATATCAAGCACAACAATGGGTTGACTCTCATGATGCAGCAGAAATTGCTCAATCAATTCATAGCTTTTTTGAGGATACATCAATAGAATTAATTGAAACAGTAGTTGATCGATACAAAAGTCAAGGCTCATATGCAACCAATCCAATCTTAGATGCAACTGAATGGAATAACCTTCAGGACATAATGGACGAAGCTGGTGAACTACCTTTACGAGTAGATCATGAAACATTAGTCAACACTGATATTGCCGAAAAGGTGATGTCCAAATAAGAGGTGATGATTCATGAGTTTTTTATTAATCAACAATATTCATCACACATACTTTTCTAAATCATCAGCAACCACCGCACTCGAGAATATTAACCTAGCAATTAACGAAGGGGAATTTATTTCATTTATTGGACCAAGTGGCTGTGGGAAGACAACGCTACTTTCCATTATTGCTGGACTTTTACAGCCTACTAAAGGTGATGTTCTTCTAAAAGACACAAAAGTGACAGCAGCTGCCCACACTATCGGCTACATGCTCCAGCAAGATTATTTATTTCCTTGGAGAACGATTGAAGAAAATATTTTATTAGGATTAAAACTCAATCATAAGTTATGTGACAGAACAAAAGAGAAAGCTATTCAACTATTACAAGAAATCGGATTAGAGGGAACCGAAAAGCTGTACCCAAGGCAGCTCTCTGGGGGGATGCGTCAAAGAGCAGCGCTAGTGAGAACTTTAGTTACTGACCCACAAATTTTTTTACTAGATGAACCTTTTTCTGCACTTGACTTTCAAACGAAACTTAAATTAGAAGATCTCGTATCAAACACTTTAAAGGAATACAAAAAAACTACCCTACTTGTAACACATGATATTGGAGAAGCAATTGCAATGAGTGACCGCATTATATTACTGAATGCAAATCCAGGTAGAATATCCGAAACATTCGTTATTCCAAACACATTAAGTAAACTACCTCCATTTAATGCAAGGCAACACCCCATATATGCTGATCTTTTCCAGAAGGTTTGGAAGGAGTTGGATAAACTTGACATCTCAAACAAAATATAGCGACCTTCATGCCCAATACTTGTATCAGCTAAAAAAAGAAAAACGCGTAGTAAGAATTTATCAACTGCTCATTTTTATTGTATTTTTTTCAAGTTGGGAAATAGCTAGCTACTTTAAGTTGATAGATCCACTATTATTCAGTTCTCCTTCAAAAATCACAAAATTATTAATTGAAAAAGTAGCAGATGGCACGCTATTTGTTCATATAGGTGTCACATTATTCGAAACCGTGCTTGGCTTTATTTTAGGCACCTTATTAGGAACCATCTTGGCTGCACTCTTATGGTGGTCACCACGCCTTTCCAACATACTAGACCCTTACCTTGTTATTTTAAATGCGATGCCAAAGGTTGCACTAGGACCTATATTAATCGTTGCCTTAGGACCTGGATTTACTTCCATTATCGCTATGGGAACTATCATATCAGTAATTATTACAACGATTGTTGTTTATACCTCTTTTAAAGAGTTAGATCCAAATTATTTAAAAGTATTACACTCATTTGGAGCTTCCAAAAGACAATCATTTTTTGAAGCAGTACTTCCTTCTTCATTTCCAACGATTATTTCGACACTTAAAGTCAATGTAGGACTTTCATGGGTTGGTGTAATCGTAGGGGAATTTTTAGTATCTGGTAAAGGACTTGGGTACATGATTATTTATGGTTTTCAAGTATTTAACTTCACACTCGTTCTCCTAAGTTTATTAATTATTGCAGTTTTTGCTACAATTATGTACCATGGCGTTGAATACCTAGAAAGAAAACTGATCAAAGATGTTTAAATGGAGCTAAAGGGTAAAAGAAATGTGCAACAGCCTTCCTAATCGAAAGCTAAAGACATTTAAAGCTCGCACAAGGACCTGAAGATATATAGACCTTGTTGCGAGCTTATTGGTTATTCATTCATTAATTCTCTTATTCGTTTAAGACTATTTTGTAGTACCCCATCCTTCATGATAAAGCTATAAGAATCATTATAAGCAATATTATCAGGGAGATGATCGAGTAACACAGGCCCCTTTGTTTCGTAGTATGTTGGTTGTTCCTCAATTGAATTGATATTTGCAAAATAGATATTTTTTATAATCTTCTTCTCTTTTCCCATCACCATATATTGACCGATATACTGAAGATCAATAATGTTACCACCTGTTTCCTCCTTCACTTCACGAATTGCCGCTTGTTCTGGGGTTTCTCCTTCTTCGACATTACCTCCAGGAAATTCTAGACCTCGTGTAGCATGATTTGTTACAAGCCATTGTTTGTAAAACCTACATATGACCCATACATGCTTAGGAGATAAAGAAAATGGATGATTGTCAAATGAGAGGAAAACATCATTAAAATAATAGTCCTTAAATTGTATTTCCATTGCACTTCTCCGCTCCAACTGTTTAATTATAAAAATATTAACATAATTTATTAAATTTATCATGACTAGTAAGATTTGTAAATTTTTATTTTCAATTAAAAGTACACTTGTTATAATACATATTGAGGAACGAATCAAACAAATCTCACAGATTTATCTACTAATATATATTAAAAATAAGGTTTGTGAAACTTCCTTTATGTTAAATCGTATACATAGTATACACTTTATGAGGAGGAACGATATTGAAAAAGCTAATAACTACTATGTTTGCTGTATCTTTTATATTACTACTCGCAGCTTGTTCTTCATCAGATGCTGATGTAAATGATTTGTTTAACAAATCAATGGAAGCTGCTAAAGATCTAAATAGTTTTTCAGTTGATATGGTAATGGATCAAACAATTGAAGTGGGAACAGAGAGTATGCCCCAAAACATGGAAATTTATTTAGATATGGTGCAAGAACCACTAACGATGTATCAACAGATGTCTATATCTATGGGCGATATGATGAATATAGATACAGAATCATATTTTACTGATGAAGGATTTTTCATGTATGATTCAATGAGTAACATGTGGCAAAAACTTCCTAGTGAGCAATTTGAAAACATTATGCAAATGGCTGATAATCAACAATCACCTATCAATTCTCTGAAGCAAATGGAAAAGTTTGTTGATGATTTTGAACTTATCGAAGAAGATAGCCAATACATTTTTAAACTTTCTTCTACAGATGAAAAAATGAAAGATTTAATTACTTCAATGATTCCACAGGATCAACTTGCTGGTGCTGGAATGGCAGACGATATAGACCAATTAATGGAGAATATGACTATCTCAACGTTAGAATATGAGATAACTATTGATAAAGAGACTTACTATCCAAAAAATATTTCAATGATTATGGACTCAACGATGACAATGGAGGGAGAGACTGTCGGATTCTACCAAGAAATGACAGGTGAATACTCTAACTTTAATGAAGTCAATGAAATTTCTGTTCCTGATGAAGTTATAAACACAGCAACTGAAAGTCCTTTTTAATCATATTGAGGTCACTCATAATTAAGAGAATTAAGAGTGACCTTTCTCCATAAAGTGTTCCAAGGCACCTTCACCTCTTCTACTTTGATTAGGCTCTTTTCGTTAACTTTGTTACTATTTTTTTCTAAAACTGGGCAGTATGATGGTCTTATGAAAACTCGATAATTTTAGTAGTAGAAAAGATGACACGAACGCTAGGAACGAAAATCAACAATTAATCGAAAACAGTCTTTAATATAGAAAAAATTAAACAATTTTATAGAAAGAACCTATCTT
Source organism: Nanhaiella sioensis (assembly GCF_046557775.1). Lineage (NCBI taxonomy): Bacteria > Bacillati > Bacillota > Bacilli > Caryophanales > Bacillaceae > Nanhaiella > Nanhaiella sioensis. The sequence goes on along the minus strand of NZ_JBKAEG010000001.1, from coordinate 3,009,356 downwards.
AAAATTTGTCGTTCCAAACCCACCTATTGTAACTACAAATTTCAGTGCACTTCTCCTCAGCTTTACTCACGACATAAAAAAGTAATACATTTTATGTTTTTTCATTGAAAAATACATCATGTAACAGTCCTTGCTCTTCAATAAATTCTCTAGTTTTTTTATCCCCTAATTGGTAAATTAATTGAAGTATTTTTTCGAGGGTTTCATCATAGGCGTCATTTTGTTTATCATCATGATATTGAATATACGGGATGTGTGCCCTGAAAAAATTTTGCCATTCTGTTGAATAATTTTGGTCAAAATATTCACGTAATGTTGTAATTTCTTCGTCTGTTGCAAATACTTTATAATTCCAAGGAGATGCTGTACTTAATCTAGAAATTTCCCCACTTCCTAAAGAGATATAATAAGCTTCCTTCTCTTTACTCATAATTATTCAACTCCTATATTTGCTTAAATATAGGTTTTTCTATCAAGAGTAAAATATACACATAATATATCTCTCTTGCTTACTGATTATTGCGATCTCTTAACAATTTAATCGCTCGAGTAAGAACTTTTGGAACAGGTACTCCAGCCCTTCCTGCATTTTCAATAATCGATAGCAATTCATTAGAAAGATAAAAAAAGATTGTGGTATCACGTAAAAAATGATATTCTCCTAGAATGAGGTCTATTAAATGAGCAATTGCAACTAATGCAAATATAAATATCTTTTGCATAATTCCTTTAAACCCTATTCTGCTGGACAAAGACCCCTCTATGGTTGCAGATATCATTCCGGTCACATAATCAATGATTACAAATACGAGTAAAATTACCATTAATTTGTCCCAACCACCGAATAGGAATGTCACTGTGGAACATAAAAATGAAAAAGCCACGATAAAAATATATTTTTCCAACATTACCTTCCTTTCTTTGGATATCTGGTTAACAAGTGAAATTAAGCTTTTCCCTTACTTCAAGTTATGAGAAACTTAACATATTGATTGAGTGAATGCCTTATAAAGTGGACATTGTAACCTAATTATTATGAATTTATTTTGTTTGACAGTCATAGACTATAGGATAATCAATATATTGGAGTGAGAAAAATGAAGTTAGTCGATGAACTTTATGATATGTATCGTCATAAATTAACAGGTGACGAAGAAGATGCTGAAATTCTTACATTGGCGCTACTAGAACAATTAGATCGAAATGATATCTTGTCAATGGTTGAGGAACTAAGTGATTATGAATTAGTTGGTTTAGTTAGCTTATATATCACTGAAAAGCTAAAGGGGAAAATAGCGCGAGATGGAGTAGGCAATAATAGACGATCATCCATTTCTGAATTACGAAATCTTCATTGATTTTCTCTCCTTCATTTCATAAGACTCTTTTCGTAAACTTTGTTGTAACAGTTCCTAAACTAGAAGATATAGATGTCGATTTACTCAACAGTCATCGTTGTAAGAGAAAATGACACGAAATCTAGGTGTATACGTATTTATTTTATTTATACGAAAAACAAACAAACTATGCGAAAATAGCCTTTTATAAACAACATATTCGGTCATTATGAGTATTCATGAAGGAGGGTAAATTTTGCTTGCTGTTTTAATAATATCAATTATTATCGTCCTTGGTGTTCTTTTTATAACCTTAATGACAACCTCAAAAGCATATCAATATGAGCATACAGTTGACGATTTACAAGAAAACCCCAATATCAAAACCGAAGATAAAACACCTTAACTAACAACTGCTATATTTACATAAATTACAAATCATTGTGTACAAGCCAAAAACTGATCTTACTATTCGTTATTGTTATCGATGAAACAGTTGACAGTTTAGTAACTAAATTGCAAAAAACCCACCTTGGAAGAGGTGGGGCCAGTACAATAAAACATTACCATAAATTTTTCGTTCCGTGGAGAGAATAAAAGACCCTCCTTTAATATTAAGTTATATTAAACTTTTCACGATATGTAAACCTCACTCCATTAACCCTAGTTCAACTGCACGATGAGCAATTAAATCATCTACATCGCTTGGTAGACCGTCCAAAGATCCAAATTCATGTTCCCAAATGTTAGCAAATGAATCAACACACGATGGAAATGTTAATTGATTAGCATACTTAGCTTCTTCTTTAAACGAATTAATTAGACTTTCTTGATTCATAACCATCATTTATCTCTCCTTAGTGAATAAATAAATAGGGCAGACCCGATGAAGAGCCTGCGCCATGCTTATTTTCCTTATGAAAAATGATTAACTTGGTGTGAATGTTCTACAGTCTGTCTCTTCTGTGCTATTTGCAGAAGTACCACTGTGGCTAATTACATATATTTCCTGTGCATTGCATTGGTTTCCCTGTTTCCAATAATGACAATTATTTACCTCACATAAAACATCTTTTGCCATAATTCCTTACCCCCTAAAAAAATGATACATAATATATCATTTGTTTTTAGGAATTTTTCATACCATATAATAATTGTAAAATTACCCCTATTCACTTTACATTCATTTGCATAAATTAATTGGATTTCTTTTTTCTAAACAAACAGAAGCTGTTTAATAGCCAATAACTAAAGTTATTGTCCATGTATTTTTAGTATACAAAACAACAATCTATGCAAAAACAGTGTCGGTAAGTATCCTACTTCTCAATTTTTGATGTATGCATTGATGAATTTTTTTCTGGTACTGGATCAAAGCCACCCGGATGAAAAGGATGACACTTTACAATGCGTCTCATTGTTAACCAGCCACCCTTTAGCGGTCCAAAGCGCTTAATAGCTTCAAGTCCATAGTGAGAACAAGTTGGATAAAAACGACATGTTGGTGGTTTTAAAGGCGATATAACAAGTTGATAAAAACGAATAAATCCAATAAATATTTTTTTAAGCAAAGTGACTCACCCTAACTTTATAATACCTTTAATAAAGGTCATTTCGTAAACTTGTGACTTTTCTTTACTTTACATATGAGTAACTGAAGTGTATTATATGGTTTTTATAGTCTTTGGAGAAGAAAAGATGCCCCAAAGATTAGTTGTATACGTGTTTAGCTCTTTTTACGAACAAGCAACAATGAATGCGAAAACAGCCTTAATAAATGATATACTATTTTTAGCTGTATAGAAAATATTATGTTTATCGAGACTCATTCCACAATCATCATTAGTGAAAATTTGTGCTTGGACATGTATAATAAAAAAAGAAAAAATGACAATTTATATAGGAGTGGTCATCCATGCCATCTGTTGAAAGTTTTGAATTAGATCATTGTATTGTAAAAGCGCCTTTTGTAAGACATTGTGGCGTTCACAAAGTAGGAAGCGACGGTATAGTCAATAAATTTGATATTCGCTTTTGTCAGCCAAATAAACAGGCGATGAACCCTGACGCCATTCATACACTTGAACATTTATTAGCTTTTAATATTCGTAAATATGCTGAAAGATACAACCACTTTGATATCATTGATGTGTCTCCTATGGGATGTCAAACTGGCTTCTATTTAGTTGTCAGTGGAGAACCATCTGTAAGTGAAATCATTGATTTATTAGAAGATACATTTAAAGAGGCTGTAGAAATTACTGAAATTCCAGCTGCGAACGAAAAACAATGTGGTCAAGCGAAGCTACATGACCTTGAAGGTGCTAAACGCCTTATGCGTTTTTGGTTAGAACAAACCAAGGAAGACCTTCACCAAGTATTTTAACATGTTCTTCTGAAAGACTGTATGCTATTTTCACTGAAAAACTCAGCTGGATAAAATCGACGTGCTTATAAAAGAGACAACATCGCACAAACTGTATATACAGTTTTTTCTTAGTATGATAATTATCAATCTATTCCACAAAACCAAATCTAACAAAGGGCAGACCTCACTTATTATAGTATAAATAAGTACTATATGTTGTGGGGTCTGACCCGTATAAAAGACAAATCACTTCATTCCACTAAAGTTGTTACTGAATTTCTTCATTTCTGTTTGAATAGTGTCAAGATCAAGATGTTGTTCTACGATTTCAGCTAATTTTTCAAAGCTTTCCTCCCTTAATCCATTAAATGATGGACGCAAATTAATCGGCGACAAACCTTTCTTAACTCTAAGGTGATTCAACAGCTTTGTTCGAAATAAATCATTATGCATAATACCATGAAAATATGTGCCGATGACATCATACTTGCCTTTTACACATCCATCTGTATGTTTGCCTGTAATAACAAAAGGATTACATTGGTTAAGCTTGCTAGTCACTCCCATATGTATTTCATATCCTGTTACAAATACTTGCTCATCTTCAAATTCCACATAACCCTCAGAAAGGGTCGTCTTCTTTTCCTTTGTAATTGTCGTTTGAATAGGTAAAATACCTAGCCCATGACAACTAACTTGTGATGTTTCAATTAAAAATGGATCTTCAATCATTTCACCTAGCATTTGATAACCACCGCAAATGCCAAAAATAAGCGTATTTTGTTCTTGATGAAGGTACTGAATCCCCTCTGTCAATCCGCTATTATGCAAAAATGTACAATCATCAATTGTATTTTTACTTCCAGGTAAAATAACTAAATCTGGCTTGCCCAACTCCTCTATGTTTGAGACAAACCTCACATGGCAATCTTCTTCAATATGAAATGGATCTATATCTGTAAAATTTGAGATAAATGGATACCTTATGACAGCAATATCAATATCTTTTACACCATTTTGAGACCTATTGTATGTATCTAAAACAACAGAATCTTCGGCATCTATATGAAGCTTAGGAATAAAAGGGACCACACCTAATACTTTTTTACCCGTATAACCTTCGAACCATGTTAGCCCTGATGTTAATAAGTTTATATCTCCACGAAACTTATTAATTATTACACCTACCACTCTGTCACGCTCTTCTTTTGTAAGTAACTGTAATGTACCAACTAAGCTTGCAAATACCCCTCCTTTGTCAATATCCCCAACCAAGATTACAGGAGCGTTAGCCATTTTGGCTACCCGCATATTAACAAGCTCTCGGTCATTTAAATTTATTTCTGCTGGGCTTCCTGCTCCCTCAATCACGATGCGGTCATATTTTTCAGCAAGCCTCTGATATGAATCAGTAATAATCTGTAAGCCTTGTTCAAAGAAATCTTGCCGATACTCGGTAGCCTTCATATTTTTCATAGGCTTACCGTGCACAACAATTTGAGATTGGCTATCTCCAGTAGGTTTAATTAATATGGGATTCATATCTGTTGTTGGTAGAACACGAGCAGCTTCAGCTTGAACGCCTTGTGCTCTCCCTATTTCTTTACCATCTTGTGTAATATAGGAGTTCAAAGCCATATTTTGTGATTTAAAGGGTGCTGTTTTATATCCAGCATTAGCAAACATCCGACAAAATGCTGTCGCAATTACGCTTTTTCCACTATCTGAATGTGTACCCTGAATCATAATTGGAAATCCTTTTTCCACTGTTATCCCCTCAATTTAATAGATTATTATCATGTTAGATCATATAAAATGTTGTGTTCTGAAACAAAACAAACTCAATATTTTGTGAATTTGAGAAAAATTTGTTTCAATGTTTATATCAAAACCCGAGAGTTTGTGATTACAACAAGAAATAAATTGTAAAAATTATAATGATGACAATAAAGAATGAAGATAAAAAGAAAATGAATAACTTTGGTGATTGAAATGTCCCTTCATTTATATCATGTTGTTTTTGTAAATAGTTCTTTGTAGAAAAAATGATTGTGGCTATCCCCAATATTACAGATAGAATTTCAACAATATTCGCAATAAAACTCACAGACTTTGTCATAGTTCGTGGAAACGTAAAATGTAAATTTGCAATGAGAAAACCCACTCCAATAATAGCTATTGCAGTTCTAATCCAAGCTAAATACGTTCTTTCATTAGCTAAATGTTGTTGTATATATTTTGAATCAGTCGTTTCCTTCATAAAATTCACCTTCTTAAATTATGGCTATTTTCACATCGTTTGTTGCTTTTCCCTCTAAGAATTAAAATACGCTTAAGCCAAGCGGTCCTGGTATCTTTTCTTATGTTATATGACGTCAATTGCATCAATTTATTTGATGCTGGCCGAAAAAATTGTCTCAATGGCAACATTGTTTACGAAAAGAGCTTTACGAAAAGAGCTTAAATGAAAAAATGAGACGTTTGTGTTATCAAAAGTCCCATTTTTAAAGTTAATTCTCTAACTGCTCTAGTCTTCCAGAATCTAAATGAAATAAAAAGCCTAAGATTTGTATCCCTTCCCCATACTTTTTATAGACTGGATGACTTTTTAGCTTTTCAATTTGCTTTATGACATTGACTCTAGACATATCGTCTAAGGATAAACTCTCTGATCGGTCTTCTAACGGTAAGTTTTCCTTAATACTATTAACCCAGTATTGGAGCTCTGGTTCTTGATTATTATTACATGCAGCTGCAACACCACCGCAATTTGTATGACCCTCTATAATTATTTTTTTTACTTTCAGATGATGAAGAGCATAGTATAAACTCGCCGAAAAACTCTCATCGTCTTTATTTACTTGATTGGCAATATTACGATGAACAAACATTGTACCCAATGGCATTTGGCTTATCACTGAAGGACTAACTCTTGAATCGCAACAACTTAACACGAAATATTCAGGGCTTTGTCCTTTTGAAAGCTCTGAGAAATATAGTTTATTTTCAGATAAAGTTTCCTTAACAAATAGTTCATTTTGTTTTTGAATGTCCATTATAAGCCTCCTGTAATGGTCTTATTGCAGATTTAACGCATGCTGTAAGGAAAGATAATTAATATTGTTCCCATATTTGCTCTCCCAATCTGCTCGTTTCACTAAATCTTTTACTGGACCCTTCATGCCAGCAATTAATATTTCTATATTCGCTTGCTTGTAGTCGTCAATGATCTTTTCAAGCTCATCAATTGAAACAGCATCTATCGCATTGACACTTGAAAAGTCTAAGACGATCTTTGTCGTAGTGGGATGGTCTGCAATTTCTTTTCTTAGTTGTTCTTCGAAGAAACCCATATTTGCAAAATATAATGAAGCATCTATCCGAAAAATAATGGTGTCTTTGAACGTTTTTGCGTTTTCATACCGTTTAATATTTCGGAACACATTTTCTTGTTCAATATACCCTAATTGTGCAACATGAGGATATGCGCTTCTCCAAATAAACACAAGTAGTGAAAAAGCAATACCAATTAAAATACCTTCTTCGATACTTGTAACTAATGTAGCTATAAAGGCTACGATAAGTGTCCAACCGTCTACCTTTTTTATTTTAAACAAATGCACTGCTTCTTTCACATCAATTAAGCCAAAGACAGCTACCATAATAATCGCCGCTAACACGACGTTAGGCAAATAGTAAAATAATGGTGTAAAAAATAACAATGAGATAATAATTAAAACTGCGGTAATGATTGAAGCTAATCCAGTTTTAGCACCTGCTTGATAGTTAACTGCTGATCTCGAAAATCCACCCGTCACTGGGTATGCTGAAAAGAAAGAACCGACAATATTGGCTAGTCCTAAACCTGATAATTCTTGATTTGAGTTTATTTTATCATTTTCCTTCGCTGCAATTGCTTTTGCAACTGCAATTGATTCCATAAAACCAACAAATGAAATAGTCAAAGCAATCGGAAGCAAGCTTGTGATCGAGCTGATGTCAAATGCAGGTAATGATATTGATGGTATCCCTCTAGGGACTTCTCCAACAATACTTACACCTAACTCTTGAAGGTTTAAAAAGTATACAAGTAATGATCCACCGACTACAACAATTAATGCTGCAGGGAAACGGGGATAGTTTTTCTTAAAGTAAAGTAAAATCGCAATGCTTAATGCCCCTATTGATAAAGTGATAAAATTGACATTTCCAATTTGAACAATTGCACCATATAATACTTCGAATACACTTCCTCTTGCGATATCAACTCCTAATAAATGCTTTAGCTGACTTAAACCTATAATTAGTGCTGCTGCAGATGTAAATCCACTAATAACTGCATGTGACAAAAAGTTAACGATGAACCCGAGTCGAAATATACCCATTCCGAACTGAATCACCCCAACCATGAGTGAGAGCAATAATGCATAAGACAAGTATTCACTTGATCCAGGTTCAGCCAATGTTGATACACCTGAAAATACAAGTAAAGACACCATTGCTACAGGGCCTACTGCTAATTGTTTTGAAGATCCAAATAAAGCATAAATGATTAAGGGGATAGTGGAGGCGTAAAGTCCTATCACAGGAGGTAAGCCCGCGAGCATTGCATAGGCCATACCTTGAGGAATTAACATGATAGCAACGATAAGACCAGCAGATAAATCTCCCTTAAGATATGACCCTTTATAACTCTTCATCCAATCAACAGCAGGGATAAGGTTCTTTAACATCTTTAATCATTCCTTCATTTTATCATAATTATTGTATAAAATGTTTAATTTGGGTGTAACAAAAGGGTGTTTAGGACAATGTCACTTACATGAACATTGTCCAAAAAATTTATCTTATTATAAATTCTCTTTTGTTAATTCTGGTGGTATTTAAAACTTAATTACAACAGTAAAAGGGGCGCTTTATCCCCTTGAAAAAGTTGCCTCGTACTCTCTTTGTGTGTGTATTTCGAAAAGGCTATTTTCGCTTTAATTGATCGTTTACGTAATATAAACTAAACACGAATATATCTAACCTTCTAGGCACCTTTCCACCTCAAAATGTGATAAGAATCATATAATACACATCGGTGGCTCTAATTTAAGTGATATAAGCAACAAAGTTTAAGAAAAGATCCTTCGAAAACCAACTGTCCATACAAAAACAGCCTTTTATTACTTATGAATGTGTATGATGAACTGCACAGCGATTAGGTCCAATTTCTAATTCTTGTTGCTTCTCTACTGTCGCATTTTCAACCCCACGGTTAATCGCTATGATTTCTTCAAAGTTTGGTGGAGTTTCTGTACTTGCTGACTGTGCTACAAATTCAACAAATTCATCTTCTCTTTGGTTTAACATCACTTCATTTTGCTCACGAATGGTTCCTAATTTCTCACCAATATAACCTTGTTGATTGACTTCATCATCAAAGTCAGCATAATGAGCTGGTAGTACAATTACATCATCAGCAATTTTAGCTACTTTATCGTATACAGTGGTATATAAGTCCTTTGCCCATTCTCTTACCTTACCACCTAAATCTGGTCGTCCTAATCCACTTACAAAAATTGTATCTCCTGAAAAGAGTAGCTTGTCATTCACAAAGAAAGAAACACTCCCTGGGGTATGTCCAGGCGTTTTAATAGCAATGACTTCAAGAGTAACCTTTTCAAACTCAATTGTTTCATGCTCCTCAAACGGTTCATGATTGAACACTGCGCCTTCACTTTTCATGACATAATATTTAGCGCCTGTTTCTACTGCAAGTTGACGCCCACCCGATATATGGTCAGCATGGAGGTGAGAGTCAACAACATGCGTAATTGTAGCCCCTTCATCATCCGCTATTTCTTTATAAATATTAGTAAAACGTGCGGGATCTACGATTAATATTGCTTCGCCAGAAACGATCATATATGATAGGCACCCTTTACCAACTCTAATAAACTGATATACTTTCATATCTTTATCACGATAAACTTCTGTTTTATACAAATATTCACTCCACGACTTCATACCACCTTTTAAATAAGAGGCAGCTAACCCTTCCTCACTGAGCATTTCAGCTACCATTTTCGAAGATCCCTCTTTGGCACAAACAACAAGTATTTCTGTATCTTTTGGTAATTGCTCAATAATATCTTCAACACCATCTAACAGTTCAAAATAAGGTATGTTTAAATGGTCAATATTCACCCCTTCAATTTTCCAATCTTTAAAGTCGCTCTCATTTCGCACGTCAAGAATAAATACTTGTTCTCGTTCAAGGATATTCTCTAATATTTCAGCGCTTGTAATTTCTCTTACACTCATGTATTTTCCCTTCTTTCATTAAAATGTTAGTGAAACATTTGCATCCTTAGCAAAATCTAAAAACGTCACCGCACCGCCGACATCAATACCTTCAACAAAATCCTCTTTTTGTAATTGCATAACATCCATTGTCATTTGACATGCAATCATTTTCACGCCTAAATCTTTTGCCATTTGAACTAACTCTGCAATCGGTGGTACTTTAGCAGCTGTAAAACCTTCTTCAAAATGCTCCTTGCCTTGTGGAAGCGGGAGGTTCATATGTGCTTCCTTATGAATCAGGTTAAGTCCTTCAAAGGTGAAGAAAATACCAACCTCTGCGTCAGTTGCAGCTGAAGCAGTGGCTATATTAAACACTTTATAAGCATCAAATAATCCTCCATTGGATGCAATGATTGCTACTTTGTTTGACATCTTTTTTTCCTCCGTATCATTTTTTAAATTTTTTTTAATTGTTTATTAAAGGCTCTACCAATTCCATCAACTTGTTCGGATCGTATCCTAATACCCATTTTCCATTTACTTCTGTTTGAGGAACACCCATATGACCAGTTGCGGCAAGAATTTTTTCTACAGCTTGCTGATTACTCTCAAGGTTAACCTCTTTATAGGGAATTCCTTTATAGGCTAAAAAATTTTTCATTTTAGTACAATAAGGACATGTAGACGTCGTATAGACAGTTACATTTGCCATGACCAATCCCCCTTTCATTAAATTAATTTAGTGGTTTTACCTTTCCAAGTACTCATACCAGGGATGACATTAGTAACTTTTTTAAATCCTTTTTTTGTTAATTGCTGTGCTGCTAAATCACTCCTACTACCAGTTCGACATATTACATAAATATCATCATCTTCATTTACTTCATGGATGCGGCTTGCTAATTCACCAAACGGAATTGATACTGAACCTGGAATATGATTAAAGACAAATTCAGATGGTTCTCTTACGTCTAGGATTACAATATCCTCATCTGTATTTATTTTTGTTAATAACTGTTCATTGTTTATTACAATGGGATGTTTTGTTTCAGCTAATTCTTCATCAGCTGATTTACGTAAATAGTGTCTTATGATGGCACCTTCTTCTATCGTTCCTAAATATTGATTTCCTGTATTTTCTGACCAAGCCTTAAGGTCTGCTGTAGAGCCTTTATCTGTTGCTTGAATTTCTAGTACTTGACCTGGTCGTATGTCATTCATAGCTTTTTTTGTTTTCACGATAGGCATTGGACATGATAAATTTTTTGCATCTAAAACATGATCTGTTTTAATCGAGTTCACTTGAAATACCTCCAAAATAATAATTTCTGAATCACTTACTCACATCTACCCTTTTTTAATCCAAAATTTAAATACGTTGTTTTCATCAGTCGCTTTCAACAATTCATGGCCTGTAGCATTTGCCCATGCTGTAAGATCTTTTGTTGCACCTTTGTCAGTAGCATGTATTTCTAAAATTTCACCTGAATTCATTTCATTAATTGCTCTCTTTGTTTTTACGATTGGCATTGGACATGATAAGCCTTTTGTGTCGAGTACTTTATTTGAAATCAATTTGTCTCCTCCTTATATACCCATAAGGGTATTTATATATATAAATTTTTTTATTCAATATGATCAAGTGTAATTAAATAGTTTATTCAATATACATTCGGGGTATTATCTCAGCTGTTACAAACGGCTAGAACTACGAGCAATATACGCAAATAGTCTCAGATAAACAGGTTTACATTTCCATCCTCTGCGTCCGCTAAATAAGCACCAACTCCAGCAAACTCAACGCCATCGATAATTTCTTCCTTTTTAAGCCCTAATAAGTCTACAGTCATTTGACAAGCTACCAGTTTTATTTCTTGCTCCTTCGCCATATCTATCAACTGCGGAACAGGCACAGCATTATGCTTTTTAATAATATTTTTAATTAGTTTTGGACCCATTCCTCCAAAGTTCATCCTGGATAGTCCCATTCTATCTGCACCTCTAGGCATCATTTTGCCAAACATTTTTTCAACAAAGCCTTTTTTCACTTGAATTGACTGATCCTTTCTTAAAGCATTTAAGCCCCAAAAAGTATGAAAAATAGTTACTTCATGATCATATGCTGCGGCACCATTCGCAATAATATATGCTGCCATTGCCTTATCATAATCACCACTGAATAAGACAATTGTTGTCTTTTTTACTTCTCCCATTGCTTCAACCCTCCCTTTTTACCCCCAAGGGTATATTGTTTAACAAAAAAAATTTAGATACCATATTTAATGTTTCGACTTATTACCTTTACCCCTATGAGTATTTTATTATATATTTTAATTTTTATCAACAAATAAATCTTATTTATGAATTTTTTTTAAAAACACGTATTTGTCAACGTTATGTCACTGAAACTTTCTTGTTTTTTCACAACTCTTAAGTATACTACCGATAAAAAAGTGTTCTAGGGTGGAAATCAATGATAAAGAAAATGATTACCTTCACATTATTTATTAGTTTTACTATGTTTCCAATGGAGTCAAACGCTCAACAGAGCCATTTATTGATCGTAATGCCTGGCACTTCTATTCAACAGGTTATAAACAAAGCACCAGAAGGAGGAAAAGTCGTTATAACAAAAGGAGTATACAAGGAAAACATCTTTATTGAAAAACCTATTTACTTAATTGCTGAAGAAGGGGTAATCCTACACGGAAATAACACCGGTTCAGTAATTACAATCAAATCACCAGAGGTGATTGTAGAAGGTTTTCACATTACTCAAAGCGGAAGAGATGACAATGATGCAGGTATCTTCGTCAAGTCCTCTAACGTGACAATTAAATCTAATACATTTACTGATGTTCATTTTGGTATTTACGTTGAAGGAAATGACAACCACATTATTAATAATTTTATCACGAGCTACCCTGTACATTTTGCTAAACGTGGTAACGGTGTTCACCTGTTTTCTGGCAATAACAATATTGTGAAAGAAAATACAATTAACAAAGTGCAAGATGGCGTGTATATTGATTTTGCAACAAATAGTAAAGTTATTGATAATGAAATCACTCAATCACGTTATGCTGTACATTTCATGTATGGTGAAGGTGGAGTTGTACAGGGGAATTATTTAGTGTCCAACATCAATGGATTAATGATTATGGCATCCGAAAGAATTTACATTTATGCCAATACTTTCGCAAAGCAGCTTAGCTACCATGGATACGGAGCACTTATTTATGATTCCGATGATATTTCCTTAATTGACAACAAAATGATACAAAATAGTAACGGTATAGCTCTACAAAATGCACGTCAATGTGAAGTCAATCATAATGTCGTTGCTGGAAATCATGTAGGTATAAGTATTTTAGCTAACAATGAAGATTGCAAGATTACTAACAATAACTTTATGGGAAACGTAGCTCAAATAAAATTGATCACAGAAGAAAAGGGATTTTACAACAACTATTGGGATGATTATCGCTCATTTGATTTAAGCGGGGATGGCATAGGAGAACTACCATATAAAACAGGTTCAATGTATAACGAAATACTAAGTAAAGAGCCTTATATTCAGTTCTATTTTGAAAGTCCTGCTATTAAAATATGGACTACCGTTGAATCAATGGTCCCATCGTTAAGCGTTGCAAACATTGTTGATCCATTTCCACTTGTGGAACCAATTTCTATTTCAACAGACATTACTGAGATGCATGAAAGAAATATAGCCATTGGCTTTATTGCAATATTGTTTCTACTTATAAGTAGCTTTATATTTTATATTGGGAGGATGTAGTGATGCAACGAAATTATGTACTGCTTTCTACAATAATGATTACAATCCTATTATCATCTTGTAGTAAAGAGATTGCTTTTAAACCACGAGAAATTAATCCAGATATAGATATTTGTACGATTTGTAACATGAGTGTTGCACATATCGATCATGCAACAGAGGTCATATTAGACAATGGTGAAATTCTAACTTTCGATGATATTGGTTGTATGATCGAATACATAGAAAGTAGTGAAGAAAATAATACAGCAATCAACAAATCATATGTGCGCGATATTAAATCTAACGAATGGATTGAATTACAAGATGCACACTTTGCCTATCATCAAGAATTTTGGACACCGATGGCTTATGGAGTTATATCTTTTGCCACGAAACAACAAGCCGAGGCTTATATTGAAGAAGAAAAAAAAGGTGAGCTGCTAAAATATGTTGATTTGTTCAATCATAACTGGGATGGATTTTAATGATGAGCATATGGATTATAGCAAAACAAGAACTAAAGCTTATGACGAGAAGTAGATGGATTCCAAGTTTTGCTTTGTTATTTACGACCTTAGCAGTTACTATTGTTTATTTTAGTGGAATGAATACTGAAGCGGGCTACGATGGTTTTACTAGAATGACTGGTAGTCTTTTAAATCTATCTTTATTTCTTATTCCTTTAGTTACTCTATTAACAGGGAGCTCATTTATTGCTGGCGAAAAGGAAGACGGTGGCTTTTCTTTGTTATTAACATACGCGCTACCGCCTCGAAAGATTCTAATTGGGAAATATATTGGCATGTTGATAGCTCTAGCTTCTGTTATTTTCCTAGGGTATGGCTTAGCTGGAGTGATACTATTATTACAGCATGGTAGTATATCAACTACATTATTTTTATTATTCGTATTTTTTACATTACTATTAACGATGATGTTTTTAGCGGTTGCAATATGCATCGGAGTTATATCTACTAATCGTTTTGAAGCATTAGGATTTAGTCTAGTAGTTTGGGCTACACTCGTGCTATTTTACGAATTTGGCATCGTAGGTTTAATTACATTTGTTGATCGTTCATTTGTTTTACCAATCATTACGGTATCAACATTATTCAATCCAGTAGAAATTATAAGAGTGTGGACAATATTGATGATGAATAGCGGAGAAATATTTGGACCGACATTGTATGATTTCACAGTTTGGGCACAAGGAATGATAGGCAATATCGCATTTTCTTCAGCAATGACCTTATGGATAATATCGCCACTAATACTAGCAAACCTATTTGTCAAGAAGGGGATTAGAAATGAGTAAACTAGACATCGTGATAGAATGCCATAATGTCACAAAAATTTATAATAACAATAATCAAGTACAAAATATCCATTTTACAGTTCAAAAAGGAACATGTCTTGCTCTTTGTGGCAGTAATGGTGCTGGAAAAAGTACTATTATAAAGATGCTAATCGGTATTATTACTCCCACATCTGGAGAAATCTATTTAAATAAACATAAAGTTTCTGCTAAAAACACCTTCTATAAATCAATGTTTTCTTATATGCCGGATAGCATGGTTTTCCCGAAAACTTTAACTGGATATGAAGTGCTCACTTTTTTTGCAAAGCTAGAAAAATTGCCCCTCAATCAAGTAACAAAATTTATTCGCTTAGTCGGGTTAGAGAACGACCAACATAAAAAAGTAAAAGAATATTCAAAGGGGATGCAGCAAAGACTTGCACTCGCTCAAGCTTTGTTATCTGAATCACCTATCCTCGTATTAGATGAACCAACTAACGGACTGGACCCATACTGGGTACGTCGCTTTAAACAAATTATCAAACATGAACAAGAGAAAGGCAAAACGATCATTTTTTCATCTCATGTCCTTTCAGTTGTTGAAGATCTTGCAGATACAGTTGTTTTTATCAATCAAGGTCAAATGCTAATCAATGATTCAATTCACAACCTGTGCAGTAGAGATGGCGAATATCGATCTCTTGAAGAAGTTTTCTTTCATTCAGTTCACTCCAGCGTATAATAAGCCAATGAACAAACTTATTATACTAAAGGCTGTTTTCTCATTGATTGTGTTTTTTTATTAAGAAGTAAACACGTACACAAATCTTTTCTTCTGTACAACAATGCCGAACAATATAAAACCACTTTTTATAATATTAATTTGATAAATACTAAAAAACACCGACCAGAATCTAAATCTTGGACGGTGTTTTTAGTAGAACTATTTTTGCATATTGCACAGAATATTGTTTCCATACGGATTAATGATCGCGTACAGTCTTTTCTTTAGGCTAACTTTATGTTGTATGATGTTTATTACACTTGCACAAATCGCATTCACAGCATCTTTACTACTTTTAAATTATGGGGCACGGATCAACCCTTGATAATTTTCAAAAATTTTTTTTAAAACAAAGCGAAATTCACAAAAAGAGCCAACGTATAAAAGCACAAAACCATTAAAGTTCTTAACAGCTTTACATCGTTAACTAGGATTACGATTTCATAGGCCAATTCGTAACATACGTTCTGGTAGCAATATACGGCATCATCTTTTTTCAATCAATTGTTTTGTGTAAGTAATGATCTATTATCATTACTGCTTAATTCCCATCATGGCCTTCTTCATTTTGCCCCATTTTTTTCATGTAACGTTCATGAGACACATGATCAATTTCATCCCATGAAGAGATAACAGCATTGATGTCTTTACGCTCATCAACAAAGGTTTGAGCAGCTTTTTCTGAGTTAAATAGTGCGTAACCATATTTCATAGGCGTTATGATATCCGCTTTTACCGGAACTGAGCCGTCCAGATCAATCCACTCTGAAGAATTGTAATCTCTCACCCATTTTGCAATTGCTTGTTCATCCTTGCCTCTTTCATAATTAAGTAAACAGCCAACATCATCAAAAAAATAATGCTCACCATCTTCCATTTGAATTTGTGCTGTAAATACCCCCATTTCATGTTCCATACCATATACCTTCATATCACAGAACGCACACGTATGTTCATCAGTAGGTTCAACAGCAACAACTTCATGTGTATCAATATTTTGTTGTGAGGATAGCTGCTCACCACTAGCCACCTCCGAAGCTTCCTCTACGCCATTTTGGCTATTGCTACACCCCACCAATACTCCTAAACTAATCGTAAGAAAAACTGAGAAAATAAAAAATTTCCTCATATGCATCCCCCCTTAGTATTTTCTACGTTAGCTTAGCAACTAAATGTGAGGAAACTATGAGAAAATTATTTAAAAGTATTTTCTTCACTATATTGTCATTTTTATCCGACTAAATCATGATATCCTATTTCTCCCTTCCAAGAGAGCATACCACCAATCATATTTATCGCTCTAAAACCTTGTCCTTCTAAGAAGCGTGTAGCTAGACCACTTCTATTTCCTGAACGACATACTATAATATACTCCTTAGATTTGTCTAATTCATGTAAACGAAATTCTAATAAACCTAATGGTATATGAATCGCATTTGGAATAATCCCTGTCCTTACCTCATCTACTTCACGAACATCAATGATATTTAAGGTTTCATTATTTCTTAACGTTTCCTCAACTTCTTTACTAGTTATCTGCTTCATTTTCATTCTCCAGTCCTTATACCTATAAGGGTATATTTTTTTCTAAAAAAAGGGTCTCAGCCCTTTCACTTACGCTAATTGCTATTTGTACTAAGATATAAACACGTATTCAACTGCTTATAGTATCGTAAATATCAATAGCAGAAAATCTTAGCAAAGAGTCCTCATTCAAAAATTAATTATCTACTTTTAACTAATAAATTTACTGCTTCTTTCACTATTTCTTCTTTTTTATAGCCCTTTTCATCAGCGTTTTCGACACACTCAACTAAATTAGAGCTAACGATTACACCAATTGTACGATCGATGGCAGCTCGTGCTGCTGATAATTGTGTAATTACCTCTTTACAGTCTTTGTCTTCCTCCATCATTTTTAAGACTCCTCTAATTTGTCCTTCAGTTCTTTTTACTCTATTCTTCACTTGATTATTGTATTCCATTTTTACACCACCTAAAAACTTATATTCATTTACAAGTGCAGTCAGTCATCGTATAACTAATTATTTTATATCCTTTACTACGTAAAAAACGGATACCCATGTTTTTTTCTATTTTGTCTGAGGCGATAATATGAACATCATTTTTAGGTAAGTCATTATAATTTCGCTTCAAGTAAGCCATAGGTACGTTAACAGCATTTTTATAAGGTAACTTATGCGAAACATTATAATCCCTAATGTCTACTAATGTAAATTTTTCTTGATGGTTATCGTGTCGCTTTACATCTACACATCGTACACCGATTATAGGGAAATATCTTGTGTAAAATAAATAAGTTAAGCTAATCAGTATAATTATTAAGAGATAATCCAATCATCATCCCCCTCACTCTTATAAAATTATACTCATTCTATACCTGAGAGGGTATAATGTCAAGAGATTCACATTACGATTACAGTTTCTAGACTATTTCCTCAGGAACTGTTTTTTAGTTATCGTAATTTCTTCAAGGAACTTATAATTAATATCAAAACCAATCCCTGGGTTGTTCGGAACATCCACTTGTCCACGATTAACAGTAACTTCAGGAATAATGACATCTCGTTCCCAATACCTCGATGACGCTGAAATATCTCCAGGAATAGAAAAGTTTTCTAAAGAAGCTAAAGCTATATTATGTGCCCTCGATATCCCTGTTTCAAGCATGCCACCACACCACACAGGTATATTATTTGATTTACAAATATCATGAATCCGAATAGCTTCATATAAACCACCTACACGACCAATTTTAACATTCATAATTTGACAGCTGCCTAGCTCGATTGCTTTTCTAGCATCATCATATGATGTTATACTCTCATCCAAACAAATTGGTGTTTTGAGCACGCGTTGAGCCTTAGCATGGTCGATAATATCATCAGAGGCAAGGGGCTGCTCAATCATCATTAATTCATATTCATCTAAAGCCTTTAATCGATCTATGTCTGCTAGGTTGTAAGCTGAATTGGCGTCTACCATTAAAGGAATCTTAGGAAATTCTTTTTTAATCTCCTTAATAATTTCCACATCTTCATCAGGTGCAATTTTTATTTTTATTCTTCGGTACCCTTCTAACAATCTCCTTTCTATAGTTTTCAGCATGTTTTTCGTGCTATCCAACCCAACTACAACCCCAGCATCAACAGACATCTTCTTACCGCCAAGCAAGCTAGCTAGTGAAACATTTTGCCTTTTCGCAAATAAATCCCATACTGCTGTTTCCAAACCTGCTTTTGCCATTCGATTTCGTTTTACATTAGCTAACACACCAAATACTTCGGACGGATGTGTAATAGACTCTGCAAATAGCTTTGGAATTAAAAAATCTTCTAACATATGTAGCGACGTTTTAATCGTTTCCTCTGTATACCATGGTGAAGAGAACGCAACTACTTCCCCCCACCCAATAAAACCTTCACGATCTTTTATTTCAATTAATACTGATTCCCTATTTTGAACAGTTTCCAAGCTTGACACAAATGGGGATAATAACTTCATTTTAGTTACATGGAGCGTAATAGTATGTATATCCAGCTTCTCATTTCCCCCTCTCTTTACCACACACGAAAATTAATTTCTTATATATTCATATAGTTTCCTACGTAATAGTTTATTGCTTGCGTTTCTTGGCAGCTCATGAACAAACACAATTTTATTAGGAACTTTATACTTTGCAAGCCTAGTCGAACAATATTGAATAAGCTCACTTTCTGAAACGTCTACATCATTCTTACATTTGATAAAAGCACATGGTACTTGTCCCCACGTTTTATCAAACACTCCTATTACTCCTGCTTCGTCAATATCTTGATGTGAAAGTAGGACGGATTCTATTTCTGCTGGATATATATTTTCCCCGCCAGATATAATGAGGTCAGATCGTCGATCGAGTACATACAAAAATCCACCATCATCAATATAGCCTATATCTCCTGTATAAAACCAATCGTTAATAATTGCTTTTCTAGTAATTTCTTCTTGAAATAAATAACCGCTTGTTACATTTGGACCTTTTACAACAATTTCACCAGTTTCATTTGCTGCAACTATGTCTCCGTCTTTCTCAATTCGTACTTGAGCAGGGAATAATGGTTTTCCCGCCGACCCGACCTTGTTGAGGCTATCTTCAGGTGTGAGTGTAACGATTTGCGATGCTGTTTCGGTCATACCATATGTTTGAAAAATCGGTATGGCTCTTTCCTTACACTTTTTAAGTAATGGTGTTGGCACAGGACCACCACCTGTTAACATGCATCGAAAATGAGGCGGGTAAGAATGACCTTCTAGCTCATCTATCATTTTTTGAAGCATAACAGCTACAACAGAAACAATTGTTACTCCATCACGCATGATCGATTGATTTATTTGAGATGGAATAAACCGGTCATGAAGAATGACAGTCATTCCATATATAACACTCCTCATCAAAATTGATAATCCACTTATATGAAATATAGGAACCGCCAACAACCAACGATCCTTCTCATGTAAACCTAAATTCAAAGCAGAGCCAACAGCACTCCACCAATGATTACCGTATGTTTGAATAACACCTTTCGGTTTGCCAGTCGTTCCTGATGTATACATGATTGTATCGATTTCATGTAAAGGAAATTCTTCAATTAACGAAAATTCCGTTTCTTGTAAACGATCAAGTTGTTTCACACTTACTATATTCAATAAAGGATTTTCATTAGCTATCCCTTTAGAAATGCTAGAAAATGCATCCTCAGTAATAAAATAATCTACTCTAGCATCAACAATTTGCCATGCAATTTCTGCTTCAGTTAGCCGAGTATTAAGGAAAACAGTAATAGCACCAATATGTTTTAACGCATGGATGATTTCGATAAATGCTATACTATTATTCATTAATATTGCTACTGTATCATCCTTTTTCACACCAAAAGAGTGTAACTTTCTTGCCTTCGTTATAGCCCGTTCGTGTAAATTTAAAAATGTAATTTGCTCTTTATGATAAGTAACGGCAATACGGTTAGGAGTTAATTTAGCCCGTTGTAGTAAAAAGTTTGGAATGACTTGTTGCATACTCATGAAAATCACCTCACAAGATGTCCTTATAACGATAGTAAAACAGCTTGATGAAGTTACCCACCAAGCTGTCTTTTACACTTATCCTATTTATTATAAAGGACTAAAACTCTTATTTAATTGCTCATATTAAGGAAAACGTGGAAACTGTTTAAAGTCAGGGCTACGTTTTTCTTTAAATGCGTCACGACCTTCTTTTGCCTCATCAGTCGTATAGTACAATAAAGTGGCATCTCCTGCAAATTGCTGGATGCCTGCTAAGCCATCAGTATCAGCATTAAATGCTGCTTTTAAGAAACGAAGAGCTGTTGGGCTTTTCTCTAGCATCTCTTCACACCACTGTACGGTTTCGTCTTCAAGTTGTTCTAGAGGAACAACAGTATTTACTAATCCCATATCCATCGCTTCTTGTGCACTATATTGGCGACATAAATACCATATTTCACGAGCTTTTTTATGTCCAACAATTCTAGCTAGGTAGCCAGATCCATAGCCAGCGTCAAAGCTACCAACTTTAGGCCCTGTTTGACCAAAAACAGCATTTTCTGCTGCAATTGTCAAATCACACACAACATGTAATACATGTCCTCCACCAATAGCATATCCAGATACCATCGCAACTACTGGCTTTGGAATAACACGAATTAAGCGCTGAAGGTCTAATACATTTAAACGAGGAATTTCATCTTCACCTACATAGCCTCCATGCCCTCGAACCTTTTGATCTCCTCCTGCACAAAACGCTTCATCACCTGCACCAGCTAAAACAATAACACCAATGTTAGCATCGTCTCTAGCATATGCAAAAGCATCTATCAACTCCACTACAGTTTTTGGACGGAATGCATTGCGTACTTCAGGACGATTAATCGTTACCTTTGCAATGCCATTATAAGTCTCATATAAAATATCTTCGTACTTTCTCTCAGAAACCCACTCTCTTCCCACTTATGTAATCCCCCTTATATTTATGTAGTTTACGCTTACAAAAACTCATATACTATTTTACCAAAAATTCTTGGTTGTTCCACATGAATTGTATGACCAGCATGATTAATTGTCTCCCACCTAGCATGTGGTAATAATTTTACCATTTTTTTTGCGACATTGTGAAACTTTATATCATCCATACCTGTTATTAATAAGGTTCGATGAGGAAACGAAGATAATTTGTCCCACCATGATGGCTGCGCTCCTGTTCCAAATCCTCTAAGGCTATTAGCTAAGCCAATTGGATTGTTTTCCACGCGTTGTTTACGAATCAACTCCTTGGTTTGAACAGGTAGTTGCTTCATATTATGAAAAAGTGGGAGGTTTGTCCATTTATCCACAAACCACTCCATTCCATATTGTTCGATCGCTTCAGCTAATTGTTCATCAGTCTTTTTTCTGAGTAGTCGTTCTTGTTCTTTTTCTAAGCCTGGTGAACTGCTCTCTAGTATTAGCTTATCTACTCGTTCAGGGTATGACATTGCTAGTGATAATGCAATTCTACCACCCATTGAATAGCCGAGAACATTCGTTTTTGTTATGTGAAAATTGTTTAGAAGTTGAACCAAATCTAACAAAATAGATTCCATATTGTATCTATTACTATCCATGGGTGATGCTGTATCTCCATGACCTATTATATCTATTAAATAAAGAGTTGACTTAGCTCCCCACATACGAATAAATGGTTGCCAACTCTTGATAGAGCCTGTAAAGCCATGTAACAGTATTAATGGTGGACCTTCCCCTACAATCTCAATATTGTAGAGCACATTATTTAACTCAATTTTCATGATCTACACCTAAAAAGGCATCAATTTCAGCGACTGCCATGTTCCATAAGGAGCGATGCATTTCAACATTCGTAGTTCTATCAGTTGTTAATTCAATAACGGATAATCCATCAGTGTGAATAGACTGTTGAACCTTTTCTCGAAAGTCGTTCCACTTAGTAACACGGTTAAATTCACCACCATACATATTAACAACATACTCATAATCAAGACCCAAAGGTGTTCCAAATAAAGTCTCAAAATGATTTTGGTGTTGAGCCTGTGGTAAAAATGAAAAAATACCACCACCATCATTATTTATAACAATAATTGTCATATTAAGTTTGTGCATTTTCGCTGCCAACAATCCATTTAAATCATGATAGAATGACAGATCTCCAATGACAAGTACTAGAGGTGAGCAATTTATACTAGCACCGAGTGCCGTAGAAACAATCCCATCTATTCCGTTAGCTCCCCTGTTTGCCAATACTCTAATTGATTTATCATTTGTAAGAAAAAAGGAGTCTAAGTCTCTTATTGGCATACTATTTCCTACAAATAATGTAGTGTTATAAGGAAGTGTTTTTGTTAATTCAGAAAATACTTTCCCTTCAAACAAGTCCTCTTCATATTCTAAACCATTCCATATTGATTTTATCATCGCATTCATTTCTATCCACTGTGTTACCCAATGGGATTTATTATTAAGTTCTTTAATAACATCACTAAGCCCACTACAAAAATTCACTTCATCACAATGAATCATGTCTGAAGCAGATAAAGTTGGCTCTCTCCAGCCCCCTCCACCATCAATGACTAGATGATCAATATGATCAAGCTGTTTTATGTATAATGTTAATGCTTTTGAAACTGGCATTTCACCAAATCGAATAATAACCTCAGGTTTATACAATTGAAGAATTTGTTTATTTCTTAAGATCGTATCATAACTATCAATAATTAGTTCTTTATTATGGTGACCACTTCTAAGTTGAGATAACGGATCAGCAAATATTGGATATTGTAATTTTGCAGCTAACTCTATTACCGCTTCAGCAAAGGAAGGATCATCTATGGCTCCACAAATAATTAGCCCTTTCTTCTTAGCTGCTATACGATCGTGAATACTGTCGTATTGATTTGTTGTTAAGCTAGGCGCACCTATTGTAACATTCACATAACTGCCTTGATCATGATGTTCAATTGCTTCCATTAATGGTACAAGTGGTTCTCTAAATGGAAAATTCAAATGAACAGGACCTTTTGGTGCTTGCATAGCTGTTCCTGATGCTCGACTTGCAAAGGTTCTTACATAATTAAGCATTTCAGGTGTATCTTCAGGTATTGCCATCTCAGCAAACCATTTCGTATACTCCCCAAATAATCCAATTTGATTTATAGCTTGTGGTGCACCGATATCACGTAATTCATGTGGTCGATCTGCTGTAAGTACGATTAAGGGAACTCTTGAATAATATGCCTCGACAATGGCAGGCATATAATTAGCAGCTGCTGTTCCTGATGTACATAATATGGCTACTGGCTTTCTTTTCGACTTAGCTATACCTAAAGCAAAAAAAGCGGCTGAGCGCTCATCAATGTTTACATAAACATTCATCATTGGGTGCTCAGCCATTATCATAGCCATAGGTGTGGAACGAGATCCAGGACTAATCACAACATCTGTGACATTGACTTTTATTAATTCATCTACAAAAGCCAACACAAAAGCAGTTAAAGAATTATTATTATTCATTTTCTTCATGACTCATACCCCCTATTGCTGAGAGCATAGGCTTCAGTTTTAATTTAGTTTCTTCATATTCACTTTGTGGATCGGAATCAGCTACAATCCCACAACCAGCGAATAGCGAAGCTTCCTGTCCCTGAAAAAGAGCTGATCGAATAGCTACTGCAAATTCTCCACTATTATTAGCGTCAACCCAGCCGATAGGAGCTGCATACCATCCTCTATCTAATTGTTCAACTTCTCTTATTTTCTTAATAGCTTTATCTGTTGGAAACCCTCCCAATGCAGGGGTTGGGTGAAGCTTTTCCACCATAGATAAAAACGAAATATGATCTTTTACTGTACATATAACAGGTGTATATAAATGCTGAATATGACGCATTTTAAGCAATGTTGGGTGACTAGGAGCTTCTATTGTATTACAGAAGTTTAACATTGCTTTTTTGATCATTTGGACGACAAGCTCATGTTCATGTAAATTTTTTTTATCACATAATAAGGAATTACCAAGCATTTTATCCTCGTCCAATGTTTTCCCTCTTTTGATAGAGCCTGCTAAACATGTAGATAATACCTTACTATTTTCTTTTTTTATTAATCTTTCGGGAGAGGCACCAATAAAACAATCTTCACCACTTTCGAAAGCAAATATATAACTCATAGGCTGCTCAGCTCGAAGATTATTTAGTACAGACGTCACGTTTACTTTACTGTCAAAATGAAGTCTTGTCTCCCTTGCTAACACAACTTTATCTAGCTCACCTTGTTTAATATCTTGTGTTACATTGTCAACAGAATCTATCCAAAGTTCAGGTTCAATTTCAGTTTGACGATATGAATGTTTCCATTTATCATTAGGCTGCCAAGACCATTCTGATTGTAGAATATGTTCCATTTTATTTTCCAAATCCTTCAATATTTCTATAGGATCAGATGAGTGTTGACAAATGATATTAGAAGTTATCCAAGCATCCCCTTTATTTATCGTGAGCATGAGCTCTGGCAATATAAATTTCGCAGGGGGATATTTACCCCATAAAGAAGTTGATTGTTTTAATGGATCAAAGGAAAAACCACCTAACAGAATGGGCCCAGTCCCAAACGGACAAGTTTGTTCTTGCTTAACACAATTAGTTAAAAAGCGTTCCCATTCTTTTTCAACAGTCTCAAATCTATGCTCTTGGGCTACTATTGAAAATACGGTACCTAGCCCGACTAAAATGATTTCATCACTAGGGTCTGTCCAAAAAAAGCGTTCTCCTTCATAGGATTGTTTCGCAGCCTCATAAAATAACAGGGGATCTTTATATGGAGTTTTTTTTACTATACTTGTTAGTATAGGCTTTGTATGTTTTTTCGATCTACTAATTCCTTGTAATAGTTGTTCATACGCAGCAGTTTGTTGTACTGCAACCACAATAATCCCCCCGAATGATGAAACGTTATTCTTATATATAATAAATGCTTAATTCTCTTTCTACTTTAACAAACACACATTTTAAGATACACTTAGTCATATACACTGTCAATATTGGTAATTTCTAAGATATATCCGCTACATTTCTTCATACTTCATATCAAATTTTCTATACGAATCCATTCATTATTATATTACTCTTTTTAAAATAAGAAAACTAAAATGACATACAATTTTCTTTACCTAAAAGTTAACAGCAAAAGTATTTGTCAAAATCCCCTAAAATGATTGACAGGGTCTTACCCTTTTTCTACACTTAATTTGTATTCATAATTTTTTATAGCTCTTTTCGTTAAAATTGTTGCTATTTTACTAAAGCATAGCTAGATGAGGTCTTTTAAAGTTGGAACTTTTTAAAAGCTAACACATCCTCGTTGTATTCGTGCTTTAATTTATAAACAACAATCGATATGAAAACAGCCTTTTTTATGTTAAATTTCTCTTTAAGAGGGGAGGAGAAATTATGGAATCACAAATAAATATGAAACAAAAATCCATAATGCCCAAACAAAATAAAGGATGGAAGGTGTGGTGGAATTTAACAAGGCCACATACACTTACCGCTGCCTTCGTCCCTGTATTTATCGGCACAGCACTTGCTTTAGAGCAAACCCAGATAAATATGCCGCTATTTCTAGTCATGTTAATTGCTTGTATACTCATTCAAGCAGCAACAAATATGATTAATGAATATTTCGATTTTAAACGGGGATTGGACAATGAAGAGTCAGTCGGAATTGGAGGAGCAATAGTAAGAGATGGAGTAAAGCCAAAGACTGTCCTAATAGCCGCTTTTCTTTTATTTGCTACCGCAACATTTTTAGGTATATATATATGCTTGAATAGTAGCTGGTGGTTAGCACTTATTGGGACAATTTGTATGCTAGCTGGATATTATTATACAGGCGGACCTATCCCGATTGCGTACACACCTTTTGGAGAAATAGTTGCTGGCACATTTATGGGGCTAATTATCATATTACTTTCCTATTTTATTCAAACTGATACGGTTTCAATAGCAAGTATACTTGTATCTATACCCGTCTCAATATTAGTTGGAGCTATACTGCTTGCAAATAATATTCGTGACCTAGATGGTGATAAAGAAAATGGACGAAATACATTAGCTATTATTCTAGGTAGACCCAATGCAATAAAAT
This sequence comes from Nanhaiella sioensis, assembly GCF_046557775.1. NCBI lineage: Bacteria > Bacillati > Bacillota > Bacilli > Caryophanales > Bacillaceae > Nanhaiella > Nanhaiella sioensis. The sequence goes on along the minus strand of NZ_JBKAEG010000001.1, from coordinate 2,982,266 downwards.
TATTAGCTGGTATGTTTATCATCTCATATGGCTGGGTTGTTATCTTAGTGTTAGCTAATATTTCTTCACCATGGGTTTTGTTAGTATTGATAAGTATTCCAAGTGCAATTAAAGCTACAAAGGGCTTCGTTGGAAAAAACATTCCGATACAAATGATGCCCGCTATGAAGGCTACAGCCAAAACAAATACTCATTTTGGTTTTTTACTCTCACTTGGCTTACTATTAAGTTACTGGTTTTAAACACGGCTCATCGTCGTGTTTTTTTTGTGTTCACATCGATTAATGTTTTTTAGTAATGGTATGTTGATTATTAATATGTGAGGGAAATACCGGCTACGGTGTTTCCCTCAACATATTTCAATTAAAAATCTTGTTAATTTCAGGTTTGTCATAATCCAAAATCCAATTATTATACCTGTTATACATACCTCTTATTGTTTCAGGTGAAGTTGCCAATAAATCACAACCTCTGTCATCGTAAACATGATAGATCGTTTTCTTGTCTATATTTATGAAATAAACCCTATGATAAATACTTGGTTTTATTCCTAAATCATCATTGCATAATGCCATTAACAAACGTTTGTATTTAAATTCTGTAGATTTACACTTTAGAGTAAATCTATGTGTTCTATATGTTCCTTGTTCATCAACTTCAGGGAAAATATAGGGTATTATTTGGTGCTTTAACGTATACAATAATGACTTCTCAACATAGGGTGAAAAGTTTGTTAATACACGCTTAATGCTTTTACCTTGATTAAAATCATTTACATCCATCACTACAAATATATCGTCCGTAGAAGAATGTAGAGCTTCAAATAATGTAATTGCTCTTTGATAGCACCCTAATACATATGGATTATTTGGATAATCATAGTCCTTTTTCCAGTCTACCCCAAGTTCAAACCGTATGCCAGTATCCCAACTATAAAACAAAGGTGGTCTTAGCTCTAAATTAGGGAATGTTTCCTGCATAAAATCGTTTAATTTCATTCCAACACCTCATAAAATTAATCTGCAAATAAGACAATTTTTAATCATTTTTTTCCGCAATAAGTAAACAATAAGAAAAGTAGAGCCTACTAGGTTAGTCTCGCCAAGCATTTAAGGCATAATCATTTGAATGAGCTTTTGTTTTGAAATGGTATGGCGAAGGAACCTAAAGAGGCTACGATGTTGAGCTAGACATAATAATGCGTAAGTGCCCTGTTATCACCCATGCAGGCTGCTCAATTAAGCGCTACAGGCCAACCACTCGACGTGATTGACACTTGAGCTAGACATTGAATAATATGCCTTGGATATCAAAGCAGGCACTGTCGTTTCGATTATTTACAGGAAGGAGACTAGCTATGCTAACAAAAGACCAATCTTCAGCCTTCCGTTCAAGTTTGATTACTACTAGAAACCAACTTAAGTCCCAACTAGAAGCAAATAATCATTTTAACCTGAAGCTTTCTGACGCACATGATTCAGTTGGTGAATTATCAAGCTATGACAACCATCCAGGTGACTTAGGGACAGAGTTATATGAACGTGAAAAGGATATATCACTTTTAGAACACGTTGAAAAAGAAATAACTGATATCGAAAATGCTCTTGATGCAATAGACAATGGAACATATGGCACTTGCATAGTTTGTGGAAAGGATATACCGATTGAACGTTTGCAAGCTCTGCCTACCGCATTACATTGCAAAGAACATAGTCCTGATCAGGCTGTATCTCACAACAGACCTATTGAAGAGGGAGTATTATTACCTCCATATGGGAAGTTTAATAATGATGATAAAGATGCTGTAAGTTTTGATGCTGAAGATTCATGGCAGGAAGTAGCACGTTTTGGTACTTCAGAATCACCATCTGATCTCGTTAATCCACCAGACCACTATAATGATATGTATATTGAATCGGATGAAAACTTAGGTTATGTAGAGGACTATGAGAACTTTGCGGGAACAGATATCGAAGGTAAAAATGTAAAGGTATACCCTAATATACAGCATGAGAAATATGAACAATTGTTAGACGAGGAAGGTATGATGACACCATTTGGTGATTTACTACCTTACGAGAAAAACCCGTACACAGAAGAATCTTTAGAAGATTCAGAATGATACAGATTGATTCGTATTCAAATAAAAAGCCACTTGTGAGTCGAAACAAGAATGGCTTTTTTTATGTAAATTAATTAAAAAATATGCTATATACCAATAGGAATAAAAAATAACCTCTATAGAAAGAGGTCAATCAAAAGTAAGCAAATGTTATTGCTTTTCGACGTTTGAAGCTTGTGGGCCTCGAGCTCCTTCAACTACCTCAAAACTAACTTTTTCGCCTTCTTCTAAAGTTTTAAATCCATCTCCAGCAATTGCACTGTAATGTACAAATACATCTCCACCGCCATCCACTTCTATAAACCCATAACCCTTTTCTTTATCAAACCATTTTACTGTACCGTTTTGCATTAATCTTTTTCCTCCTAAATATACACTCAACTCGTGTAAAACAAGATTCCTACCGATTGCAAAAGATGGTGGTTAAAAAGAAAACTTGAAGATTGAGTAACAAATATAACTCACACTTCTTAAAAGTCTATTGTCAGCCTTACTTTCGCCCTTTTATAATCAATAGTAAGCTTACAATAGCATACCATCTGAACCTAAGTCAAACACGATAAAACACTGATATTCTACATGTTTCTAGCATATTTCCTAAGTGGTTTTTCTACAAAATGATGATCTTAAGTAAACAAATTTATACAACTATACATAATGTTACAAATCTCTTCACATTGCTACATTAATTCATCACTTTATATTTGATAAAATGAAACAATCTTATACAATAGACAGGGAGATTCATTATTTACATCGAATGTAATATACGTAATGATACAAAATTTATTGAGGTGATTATCGTGAACGCACATGAAATTGAATACAAATTATACGGAGACGACATGCAGTTTGTAGAAATTGAACTAGACCCTGGTGAAAGTACCATTGCAGAAGCAGGCGCAATGATGATGATGGAAGATAGAATTGAGATGGAAACAATTTTTGGGGATGGCTCAAAACGTGGTGGATCTGGATTGTTTGGTAAACTTATGGGTGCAGGAAAACGCGTTATTACTGGGGAAAGTTTATTTATGACTGTATTTACAAATGAAGGGAACGAGAAAAAACACGTTTCATTCGCCGCACCTTACCCTGGTAAAATTATTCCTATTGACTTAAGTGATTTAGATGGGAAAGTAATTTGTCAAAAAGATGCTTTTTTATGTGCTGCTAAAGGGGTATCTGTTGGCGTTGAATTCCAGCGTAAGCTTGGTGCAGGATTCTTTGGTGGCGAAGGCTTTATTATGCAAAAGCTAGAGGGAGATGGAATGGCATTCTTACATGCTGGTGGTACAATTCATCGTCGTGAGCTTCAGCCTGGCGAGATGTTACGTATTGATACTGGCTGTTTAGTTGCCATGACAAAAGAAGTAGATTATGATATTGAATTTGTTGGAAAAGTAAAAACAGCTTTTTTTGGTGGTGAAGGCTTATTCTTTGCTACTGTCAGAGGTCCAGGTACAGTATGGGTACAATCATTGCCATTTAGTCGCTTGGCTGATCGTATTTTTGCAAGTGCCCCTCAAACTCCAGGTAAAACAACAGGAGAAGGTAGCATTTTGGGCGGTTTAGGTAACTTCCTTGACGGAGATAACTAATAAGCACAATCTGTCAAAATTATAAAAATATCAAGGTGACTCGGCAAGCCATCATACTTTAGCGCTTGCCAGTCATCCAAGTCACATTAAATATACTCCTTTCTTATACTTTAAATCTGCTAATCCTCTCTGTTAATTCTTCACTTGACTCTAATAAATCTTCTGATACTTTTGTAACCGAATTAAATGCTATTGATTGCTCATCAGTTGAAGCACTCACTTCTTCACAAGCAGCAACAGCCTGTTGTGACATTGCCGCAATATTCTCAATTGATTGCGAAACTTCTTGTCGATGATTATGAATATTCGTCATATCTTCTTGCACATCATCTATTGAGCTCTTTAATTGGTCTACAATTGTTGAAATCGTATTAAACGCTTGTTCAGTATCATTCACAACTAGGGCTTGTTCTTTATAATATCTTTTTGTATTTGCCATTTCATGTACCGTTCGCTTTGATTCTGATTGAATACTTTGTATTGTTCTACGAACCTGATCAGTAGCAACAGTTGATTGCTCAGCTAATTTTCGAACCTCGTTTGCTACTACAGCAAATCCTTTACCGTGCTCCCCAGCTCTAGCAGCTTCAATACTTGCATTCAAAGACAATAAATTTGTTTGTTCAGAAAAATCATTAATCGTCTTCATGACAGATTCAATTTCCGCTATTTTCTTCTCTAAATGAACGATAATTTCATCAACTGTATTAAAATTCTCTTCAGTCTTTGAAAATATGCTTTTTAATTCCTCAATCTTCTCAAACCCATTTTCATTTGCTTTCTCGGCATCTACGGATAGTAATGACATCTTATCAGTAAGAGTTGTAACATTTTTTATTTGAGTAGATAGTACACTAATTAATTGATTGGATTTCTCTATATCCTCCGCTGATCGTGATGCTCCAAGTGCAATTTCATTTATCGCTTTGGCAATTTCTTCACTTGAAGCATTTGTTTCTTCTGAGACAGCACTTAACCCTTGAACCGATTCAAATACATGGTTGTTAGATTGTTCAATAGCTAAGATTAAATGGCGCATATTTTTCACCATATCGTTAAAGTGAATAGTCAAATCACCTATTTCATCTCTTGTTTTTTGTTTTGTCTTAACAGTTAAATCTCCAGCAGCTACCTTCATTACATCTTTCTTCAAATGTATGATTGGGTTTAATATGCGACTCGTAACAACATAAACGATAATTAATGATAAAACTACAGCTGTTAATGAAATAATCATAATCCAACTACGTAATTTATTGGAACTGGCCATTAAATCTTTATATGTATAAGACGTCCCAAGTTTCCAACCCGTTTGATCAACAGTTTCAAATGCAAGTACCTTCTCCTCACCGTTGAAATTATAATGGAAAAAGCCCTGTTCATTTTCTCCATACATCTTGCCTATAAATTCAAGATTAGATAAGTTGTTCCCTCTCTCTGTCGGGTGCACAATGGCATTTTTATTTTTATCAAGTATAAAAGGATAACCGTTATTCGTTAGATCAATATTCTGCATCACTGATTCTAATTGTTCAAGCTTAAGATCAGCAGCAATGACCCCTTTAAACTCGTTGTCAATTATCATTGCTTTTGACACTGTTACTACTAATTCACCGTCTTCACTAATATAAGGTTCTGTCCATATGGCCTTATCCTTGGTTTGCTCTGCTAACGTATACCAAGGTCTATCAAACACGGTAAAGTCTTCACCTAATTCCACGGGTGGCTGAATTTTCAGTGTGTCATTTCTAGCAGCCACATAAATTAAATACGCATCGGAATAAAGATCTAAGTAATTATTAAATCTGTCCAGAATAATAGGGTCTAATTCCTTAATGTCACTTTCATTGGCAGATAACATAGCTAATACATATGCTTCAAAGTCTTTTTCTCTACTAATCTCTTCAATGCTAATCGCATATTTCTCAACAAATGAATCTACGTAATTATTTATTTGCTCGACAAGGTTTTCAGCCTGTATTTTGACGTCTTTTTCAATTTGTTGCTCCGTTTGATATTGCAAAAACAAAGCAACAAATAATAACGTACCTATCATTAATAGCATAAATAACACTAGAAGCTTCCTCTTAATTGATGTAAACAATCTCTAATTCACCATCCTGCTGTATAATTTTTGGTTTTTTTCCACACCTTTCAAAGTTTAACATAATTCACAAAGTACACAAGCATAAAATTACACTATACCCATAGAAATAATGTATTTAACCTATGTAAGCTTTAACTTCGGATAAGCAGGTGCAAAATTAATCCCACCTAATTGCAAAACCCCACCTTAAGAGGCGGGGTCTGAACTCTGTAAATAAAAAAAAGAGAGTGGCCTATCAAATGGTCGTTCGCCACTCTCTATATGAACATGTAAATATTAGATCATTTTTTTTCTAATAAACCAGCAGTTATTTTCCAAACGTTGTCTGCATATTGTTGTATCGTTCTATCGCTAGAAAAGTAGCCAGAATGCGCAATATTTATAGCACTCTTTTTTAACCATTCATCTCTAATTTGGTAGGAAATTCCTATCTTCTCTTGTGTACAAACATAAGAATCAAAGTCTCTAAGAACAAAATAATGGTCATTTTGCATAAGTAAAGAGTCGTAAATGACCTCGAACTCATCTAACACATGTGGAAAAAAGCCATTTATTAATTGATTAATTATTTGTTTAATTCGTTCGTCATGATGGTAGTATTCAGTAGATTGATAACCTCCATGTTCATAGTATTGGATGACTTCGTTTGCCGAAAGGCCAAATGTAAACATATTTTCTTGACCAATCCGCTCATTCATTTCTACATTAGCTCCATCAAGTGTTCCAATTGTAATAGCACCATTCATCATAAATTTCATATTTCCTGTTCCAGAGGCTTCCTTACTCGCCGTCGATATTTGTTCACTAACATCTGTAGCAGGAAAGATCTCTTCAGCCAGTGATACCTTATAATTTTCTAAAAAAACTACTTTTATTATGTCGTTTATATCCGAATCATTATTCACAATGTCGGCAACTGAATTAATTAATTTAATTATTTTTTTTGCATAAAAATATCCTGGTGATGCTTTAGCACCAAAAATAAAAGTTCTTGGGAAGACAATGAAACTTCTATCTTCTTTTAGCCTGTTATATAAGTACATAATATGCAGTACATTTAACAATTGCCTTTTATATGCATGAAGTCTCTTAACTTGGACATCAAATATAGAATGTGTATCAACGACAAGACCAGTTTGATCCTTTATCCTGCGTGCTAGTATTTTTTTTCTCTCTTGCTTCACATGATACAACTGTTCCTGAAAGATTGAGTTCTCACAATATTTTTGGACTTCAATTAGTTTTTCAGGTGCTGAAATCCATGAATCTCCTATTGTTTCATTTAATAGCATTGTCAATTGAGGGTTTGCCTTTAATAACCATCTTCTATGCGCTATGCCATTTGTTTTGTTATTAAATTTATCAGAAAAAACATCATGAAATAACTTCATTTCTCGCTTCTTTAAAATTTCAGAATGCAATTTTGCTACTCCATTTACACTATGACTGCCTACGATAGCAAGATGTGCCATCTTTACAACATCATGAGCAATAATAGCCATACGTTCAATTCGTTCCCAGTCATTAGGATACCTTTGCCACAAGTCTCTACAAAATCGCTCGTTAATTTCTTCAACGATCATATAAATTCTCGGAAGAAGCGGTTGAAAAATGTCAATTGGCCATTTCTCAAGTGCTTCTGTTAATGTAGTATGATTCGTATATGAAATTGTATTTGTTGTTATATTCCACGCTTCATCCCAGTTCATACGCTCCTCATCAAGTAGAATCCTCATTAATTCAGGAATAGCTAATACAGGATGAGTATCGTTAATATGAATAGAAATATGTTCGTGAAAATCTCTTAAACTACTGTGATTAAGCTTATATGAACGAACAATACTTTGCAGACTAGAAGATACTAGAAAGTACTGCTGTTTTAACCTTAGTAGCTTTCCTTCAACATGTGTATCATCTGGATATAAAAATTCTGAAATTGCTTCAGTTTCACTTTTATAATCCATCATATTTTTACGAACTGCATGAGGAGAAACTTCCGCGCTCCAAATTCGAAGGGTATTAACTGAATGTAAGCCGTAACCTATAATTGGTATATCGTATGGTACAGCCATCACTATTTCCGTTTCAACATGTCGAAATGATAAATAATTATTTTTATTAGTTGTTTCAACCTCACCCCAAAAACGGACCTCTACTGCTTCATCTGGTCTTCGAACCTCCCACACATTACCATGTCGCAACCATTGTTCAGGTAGTTCTACTTGATATCCATCAACTATTTTTTGATCAAACAACCCATGCTTATATCTAATACCGAATCCATGTCCCGGAAGATTTAAAGAAGCTAATGAATCTAGAAAACATGCTGCAAGACGTCCTAATCCTCCGTTACCTAGGCCTGCATCTGCTTCACTTTCCTCAATTTCAGCTAAACTAATACCAAGTTCCGCTAATCCCTCATCAACAACTTCTCTAATTTCTAAATTAATTAAATTGTTACCAAGCAATCTTCCTAGCAAAAATTCAATTGATAAATAATACACCTGTTTATTTTCATTCAGGCGGTTCCTTTCATTTGTTTCGATCCATTTGGTGCTTATATGTTCTCTTACCATGTTTCCTAGCGTAAAATATTGATCGCGTATAGTTGAATAACGAAATCCCTTCCCATATATGGTCTCATATTTTTTGATAAATGCTTCTTTGAACGTCTCTTTGTTAGAGAACACGATTACCACTCCGAGTCATCAAATCAGCATACAGCTGATTGTATTTAAAAGCCGATTGTGCCCAACTAAAATCACGACCCATCACTTCTATAATCAACTTATTCCACAAATCAGTTTTATGATAATAGGATAATGCTCTGCTAATTGTATACAACATATCGTGAGCATTATAATTCGTAAATGTAAAGCCATTTCCTGTCATTTTCTCTTCATTAAATGATTCAACCGTATCGTTTAAGCCACCTGTTTCTCTTACAATAGGAATAACCCCATATCTCATTGCTATTAATTGACCTAATCCACACGGTTCAAATAAGGAAGGCATGAGGAATAGGTCTGCTCCTGCATATATCATCCTGGCTAACTCTTCGTGAAAACCGATGTATGCTTTACACTTATCTGGATAATGATTTACCATTTCATTAAAGAATGACTCATATTGATGATCTCCAGAACCAATGACAATCAATTGTATATCTTCTTGCATAAGTTCATGGAAAATATTAATAAGTAAATCAATCCCTTTTTGTTGGGTTAACCTTGTTACCATTGCGATAACTGGTGTTTTTTTTCTAACAGGTAATGAAAAATGTTCTTGTAGATGTTGTTTATTCAATACTTTTGAATCTATAGAGGTTCTATCGAAATTCTTAGTAATATATGGATCATTTTTGGGATCATACGATTGATCATCTATGCCATTTAATATTCCAACGAGCGACTGTTTTCTATCTCTAAGAACTCCATCTAATTTCTCACCATAATAAGGTGTCTGAACTTCATGTTTGTATGTGGGACTTACCGTTGTAACAACATTTGAGGTAACTATACCTGCTTTCATAAAGTTTACATTCCCATAAAACTCCAGGCTAGTTGATGCAAATGATTGTTCATTTAAACCGAATAATTCTGGTAAAATTTCTTTCGGATATACGCCTTGATACTGAAGATTATGAATAGTGAAAACAGTCTTTATTTTCTCGTAAAAGGGCACTTTACTATATTTTTCTTTTAACAAATAACTAATCATTCCAGTATGCCAATCATGAGCATGTATGACGTCTGGCTTAAAATCTAAAATTGGCAACGATGCTAAAACCGCCTGGCAAAAAAATGAAAAGCGTTCACCATCATCATAATGTCCATATAAGATAAAATCACGTTTGAAATAATATTCATTATCTATAAAATAAAATGTGACTCCATCTTGTTCTAATGACTCAATTCCACAATACTGCTGTCTCCAACCGACTTGAACAGTTATATTCGCTTCTTTTTTCATTTTTTTTCTATACTGGATAGGAATCGTTCCGTATTTTGGTAGCATCACTCTAATATCTGTACCGAGTTGTTTAAGCTCTTTCGGTAACGCTCCTGCTACATCACCTAGTCCGCCTGTTTTTGCAAATGGTACACATTCTGAAACAGCAAATAAAACTTTCATGTATTCATCAACGCTCCTTGAATTGTCCCCTTTGGAACTATATATGGTGTTGTGTAATCACCTGTAAGTATGACATTATTTTCTACTTTAACATCTTTATCTAAAATGACACCGTTTAATACACAATTTTCACCTATTTGACTCTTTTGCATAATAATACTGTCTTTTACTACTGTCCCTTTACTTATGTTTACTGAGCGAAAGATGATGCTATTTTCAACTTCACCTTCGATTTTACATCCATTTGCAATAAATGAATTTTTTATCCTCGAGCCATTCATATATTTTGTAGGAGGTTCATCTTTCACTTTAGTATAAATTGGATTAATTTGGTTAAAAAGTTCTTTCCACACTTGAGGTTTTAATAGTTCTAGACTCTGTGTATAGTATTCTTTTATAGTGTTTATTTTTGCAACATATCCCTCATATTCGTATCTACATATTTGTAAATGATGTGAAGGATCTAATACCACGTCTTGAATTGTCGTATATCCAAATTTTTCATAGTTAGTGATTAAGTCAAACAATAGAGAAAAATTAAAGATGTACATACCCATAGGTTTGCCGTTATGTGCAATTTCAGTAATATCACAATGTGACTCTATATGTTGTTGCAAAATAGCTTGATAGTCAATATTGCATACTGTATAACAATTTGAGATTAATACATATTGCTGTTTGCTACGAAGAAAATAATCGATGTTGTTCTTATACTGCCGGAAAACATTGAATTCCTCACTCTGTGAATCAACCGCAGAAGGAAAAAAGAATAATCCATCCCTTTTACGATTTAAATCCCACTGCTTGCCATATTCAATATGATCCATAAGTGAACGATATTGATCTTTCGGAAAAATAGCGACACTAGTAATTCCAGAGTTCACCATATTGGAAAGTACAAAATCAATTAATCTATATCTCCCAGCAAATGGGATTGCTGCTACTGAGCGATTGATAGTTAGTTGTTGTATAGAGTCAAAGCTTTGTGTTGCATCAATGATCCCAAGCATCGTTTGATTCATTTATTCGCCATCCTTTCCTTGTTCATTTATGAACAAACATATGTGAAATAAGTAATATAATTTTCATATGTTCTTATAATGCAAATTATTCCTCACTAACCAAAATGATTTCATCACTTTCGTCCTTTTTACGTATAATCATGTCATCACATATATTAACTCCTGAAGAAATAATGGCGTTATCTATATAAGCATTTTTCCCAATAGTTGCTCCAGGCATAATTACAGCATTTTTCACAACTGCTCCCTCCATAATATGTACACCTTGGAAGAGAACAGATTGATCAATCTCTCCTTCTACGATACACCCTTCACATACAATGGACTCTCTTATGTCTCCAGTTGGGGCTATATATTGTGGAGGATGATTAGGATTAACTGAGTAAATTCTCCATGAATGATCATATATATTTAAATCTGTATCATTGTGTAATAAATCCATATTGGCTTCCCATAAACTATTAACAGTACCCACATCTTTCCAATACCCTTGAAAAGGATAAGCGACTAATTTTTTTTGTTCACCGAGTAATAAAGGAATAATATCTTTGCCAAAATCATGCGTTGATTCAGGGTTAAGTTCATCTCTTTCTAATACATCAAGTAAAATAGATGTCTTAAAAATATAAATTCCCATTGAAGCAAGGTTATTTTTAGGATTCGTTGGTTTCTCTTCAAAATCAGTAATATTCATGGTTTCGTCGGTATTCATAATGCCAAAGCGACTCGTTTCTTCCCACGGAACTTCGATGACAGAAATAGATACGTCTGCCTGTTTTTGAATGTGGTAATCAAGCATATACGCATAATCCATTTTATAAATATGATCTCCAGACAAAATCAGTACATATTCAGGGTTATACTGTTTAATGTAATTAATATTTTGATATATTGCTGAGGCTGTCCCCGTATACCATTTCATTCCTGCTTCCGCAATGTACGGAGGTAATAGTGTTACGCCACCATTTTTTCGATCAAGATCCCAAGCACTGCCTATACCAATATAATCATGTAATTCTAATGGCTGATATTGAGTAAGAATTCCAACAGTATCAATTCCTGAATTTGTACAATTACTTAACGCAAAGTCAATAATTCGATATTTACCTCCGAATGGCACTGCTGGTTTTGCTATCTCTTTTGTTAATGACCGTAGTCGGCTACCTTTTCCTCCTGCTAAGATCATTGCTATGCATTTTTTTTTGCCCATCAGTTTTCTTCTTCTCCTTTCTTTTTTTAATAGGACGTATAATCGATATCCCTAATGGAGGAATTGTAACTGCTAAGTGATATGGCTTCCCATGATATGTGCCTTTGTTACTAATTATTTTTTTGCTATTTCTATTTCCAGCACCTCCAAAATCCAATTCGTCACTATTTAGAATTTCCCGATACTCACCTTTGCTCGGAACACCAACTATATAATCATGGTAAACTGTAGCAGTGAAATTACATACGATAATTAAAAAGTCCTGTTCATTTTTTCCTTTTCTAATAAATGAAAATATTGATTGCTCATGATTGTTTACATCAATCCATTCGAAACCGTCATGAGTATCATCCATTTCATATAAAGCTTTATTTCTTTTATAAATTTTAAGTAACTCTTTAACATATGCATGAAGTTTTTGATGCATGACAAAATCTTGCAAGTTCCAATCTAATTGTTCTTGATCTTTCCATTCATCAAATTGTCCAAATTCTCCACCCATAAATAACAATTTCTTACCAGGATGTGCTATTAAATAGCCGTATAAAAGGCGAAGCTGGGCAAATTTCTGCCAATAGTCACCAGGCATTTTATTTAACAGTGATTTCTTACCATGAACAACCTCGTCATGCGATAGTGGTAATACAAATTTCTCTGAAAATGCATATAGAAGTGAGAAAGTTACTTTGTCATGTAAATATTGACGGTCACTGAACTCAGCCTTCATGTAAGTCAAGATATCATTCATCCAACCCATATTCCATTTGTAACTAAATCCTAAACCTCCTGCTGATACATTTCCTGTTACTTGAGGGAAGTCAGTCGAATCCTCCGCAATCACTAACGTTTCAGGTGCATAAAAGGAAATAACTTCATTAATTTTTTGTAAAAATGATATGGCTCCTTTATTAAGATGTTGATGTCCATCTGTACTAGGCCAATAAATCATATTAGCTACAGCATCAACTCTAAAGCCATCAATATGAAAATGCTCAATCCAAAAAAGTGCATTCGAAATTAGAAAGCTTTGAACTTCAGGCTTGCCTAGATCAAAGTTAGCAGTTCCCCAAACTGGATTTTCTCGATCTTGTGAATTTTCATATTCATATGTAGGCTGGCCATCAAACATATATAGCCCATGATTATCCTTGCAGAAATGACCTGGAACCCAATCTAAAATAACGCCAATTCCTTGTTGATGGCATAGATCTATAAACTTCATTAACTCATGTGGAGATCCATATCTACTCGTAGCTGAAAAATAACCTACCCCTTGATAACCCCAAGAAATGTCCAATGGATGTTCAATAAGTGGTAATAGTTCTATGTGTGTATAGCCATTTTCTACAACATACGGAATTAACAACTCCGCTAATTCACTATATGAATAATGGCTCCCATCAGCTTTTGTTTTCCAAGACCCAAAATGTAACTCATAAATAAAAACAGGTTTAGATTGTACGTTCTTTTGTTTTCGATTTTGCCATTTTTTATCTCTCCACTTATAGGAACTCATATTATAAACAATTGACCCTGTTTGAGGCCGTTCTTCAGAGTAAAATGCATAGGGATCTGATTTTAGTATTTTTTGATTAGACGGTGTGACAATTTCATACTTGTAAATCTCACCCGCTAAATTAACAGGCATAAAAAGATGCCATACTCCCTCATCATTTATTTTCTCAAGCTCAAAGTTTTTTCCATTCCAATCATTAAAAGTCCCTACTACACTTACGCTCTGAGCATGTGGAGCCCAAACACAAAATCGTGTTCCCTCAATGACGTCACCCTTTTGACAAATATGTGCACCGAATAGCATATGACTTTGGAATAAAGAGCCCTCATGAAATAAATGCAAATCAAAATCTGTTGGAGGCGCGCTTACTGTCAATGTATTTCCCCTCTTTTCAAAATATAGTTTTCATTAATATTAATTATTCACGAATAAAATAATAATTCCTTTTAAAATGATTCGTATTTTTACTACATCATTCTACATAATATGTCATAAAAGCTCATATCATAGTTAAAAAACGAATAATGTAAGCGCATACAATTAGAATGTTCATTTAAAATAAAAGGATATTTAATTTATTCGGTATATTTTTAAAAACGCAATTACATTTTCATATGAAGAATAACTTTACAATATTATTTATATTTGAGGGTTAATAATTACACTGAGAATGCTCACGTTGTAAAAGCAATCAAATTATCTATTCGTTTCGGAGTTACTTTCGTCCTAACCATTCATATAGTTCAAACACTATGATTCCGTAAATTAAGCACTTCGAATAAACAGTATGAATCTACCTTATGGAATGAACAAAAGGGAACTACTGTGAAGAGGAGTAAAAAAAATGACAAAGTAAAACTTCCTAAGCAAACCAATCAATCCGCCCTTCATATTTTATTTTTGTCATGCCAAACACAACACAAAAAAGACACTGCACAATGTGCAATGTCTAAATGGATGACCCGTACGGGATTCGAACCCGTGTTACCGCCGTGAAAGGGCGGTGTCTTAACCACTTGACCAACGGGCCATAATATATATAAAACTGGCGGAGAAGGAGGGATTTGAACCCTCGCGCCGCTTACGCGACCTACACCCTTAGCAGGGGCGCCTCTTCAGCCACTTGAGTACTTCTCCAATGGCTCCACAGGCAGGATTCGAACCTGCGACCGATCGGTTAACAGCCGATAGCTCTACCACTGAGCTACTGTGGAATAATGGTGGGCCTAAATGGACTCGAACCATCGACCTCACGCTTATCAGGCGTGCGCTCTAACCAGCTGAGCTATAGGCCCATTATTTGAAATGGAGCGGGTGATGAGAATCGAACTCACGACATCAGCTTGGAAGGCTGAGGTTTTACCACTAAACTACACCCGCAATTTTTTTTAGGTATATAATTTTTAAATGGGGCGACTGATGGGAATCGAACCCACGAATGTCGGAGCCACAATCCGATGCGTTAACCACTTCGCCACAACCGCCATAATATATATGTGTATTTACTAACTGAAGATTGACGGATAGAGATAATATACTCTTAACCCATAAATGGTGGCTCGGGACGGAATCGAACCGCCGACACAAGGATTTTCAGTCCTTTGCTCTACCGACTGAGCTACCGAGCCAAACAATAATAAAATTAAACTTTCTAAATAGATATAACACTTTGCTCGTCACATCTCTTTGCAAGACATTGCTCCTCTCAGAACTACATTGAAGTATCTCAAGATGTTTACGTTCTGCTCTACCGACTGAGCTACCGAGCCATTTTTTTAATAATGGCGGTCCCGACGGGAATCGAACCCGCGATCTCCTGCGTGACAGGCAGGCATGTTAACCGCTACACCACGGGACCACATTTATTCATTGGTTGCGGGGACAGGATTTGAACCTGCGACCTTCGGGTTATGAGCCCGACGAGCTACCAGACTGCTCCACCCCGCGATAATAGTAAATTTATATTTTCTCAATACACATTTCTCACGTAACCATCTTGACTTCTAAGTGCCTCTTCTTAATGTTTAACATCGGTACGCTGTTGTTATTAAGAAAATAAAAATGGCGGAGGAAGAGGGATTCGAACCCCCGCGGGCTTTGACACCCCTGTCGGTTTTCAAGACCGATCCCTTCAGCCGGACTTGGGTATTCCTCCAACATTATATGGTGGACCTTGTAGGACTCGAACCTACGACCGGACGGTTATGAGCCGTCTGCTCTAACCAGCTGAGCTAAAGGTCCTTGTTTACTTGGTAGCGGCGGAGGGGATCGAACCCCCGACCTCACGGGTATGAACCGTACGCTCTAGCCAGCTGAGCTACACCGCCAAGTTAATTTATATAAATGATATTTTATTGGTGGAGCCTAGCGGGATCGAACCGCTGACCTCCTGCGTGCAAGGCAGGCGCTCTCCCAGCTGAGCTAAGGCCCCTTAATTATTATAAGTGGTCGGGAAGACAGGATTCGAACCTGCGACCCCATGGTCCCAAACCATGTGCTCTACCAAGCTGAGCTACTTCCCGTTATTCACTAGATGGCGCGCCCGAAAGGAGTCGAACCCATAACCTTCTGATCCGTAGTCAGACGCTCTATCCAATTGAGCTACGGGCGCATCTTAGTGTAAATGGTGCCGAGGGCCGGACTTGAACCGGCACGGTAGTCACCTACCGCAGGATTTTAAGTCCTGTGTGTCTGCCAATTCCACCACCCCGGCAGCATTGGAGCGGAAGACGGGATTCGAACCCGCGACCCCCACCTTGGCAAGGTGGTGTTCTACCACTGAACTACTTCCGCTAATCTTATTAAAGTAATGCGGGTGAAGGGACTTGAACCCCCACGTCACAAGGACACTAGATCCTAAGTCTAGCGCGTCTGCCAATTCCGCCACACCCGCGTAAAATGGTGAGCCATAGAGGACTCGAACCTCTGACCCTCTGATTAAAAGTCAGATGCTCTACCAACTGAGCTAATGGCTCATAAACTAAAAAGTTTAAATATATATTATTTACTTATAACGAGACACCCAAATCTCTACATGAATACTCATGAAGCTTATCGATTTGTGCGCTGTGGTTAAGCTACGACGATAATTCGATCGTGCTCTACCAACTGAGCTAATGGCTCATAAACAAATGGTGCCGGCGAGAGGACTTGAACCCCCAACCTACTGATTACAAGTCAGTTGCTCTACCAGTTGAGCTACACCGGCTTAATATTTAATGGTGGAGGATGACGGGATCGAACCGCCGACCCCTTGCTTGTAAGGCAAGTGCTCTCCCAGCTGAGCTAATCCTCCGATATAGAAACATCATAACATGTCCTATATTTAAGTCTGGCAATGTCCTACTCTCACAGGGGGAAACCCCCAACTACCATCGGCGCTGAAGAGCTTAACTTCCGTGTTCGGTATGGGAACGGGTGTGACCTCTTCGCCATCATCAC
The DNA here is from genome assembly GCF_046557775.1 of Nanhaiella sioensis. Lineage (NCBI taxonomy): Bacteria > Bacillati > Bacillota > Bacilli > Caryophanales > Bacillaceae > Nanhaiella > Nanhaiella sioensis. The sequence continues at coordinate 2,965,113 of NZ_JBKAEG010000001.1, read as the reverse complement.
CAGGCTTATTTTATTAGCGACAAATCTTATTATACTAATTTATCGAGATTTATCAAGAGAAAATTTAACTTTTTTTAAAGTTTTTATTCCCTCAAAACTAGATAATAGACATTCATTGAACAAAGCTTGCTCTGCATTTCTAACTTGGTTAAGTCCTCGATCTATTAGTATCTGTCAGCTCCACGTGTCACCACGCTTCCACCTCAGACCTATCAACCTCGTCATCTTCGAGGGATCTTACTAGCTTACGCTATGGGAAATCTCATCTTGAGGGGGGCTTCATGCTTAGATGCTTTCAGCACTTATCCCTTCCACACATAGCTACCCAGCTATGCCCTTGGCAGGACAACTGGTACACCAGCGGTGTGTCCATCCCGGTCCTCTCGTACTAAGGACAGCTCCTCTCAAATTTCCTACGCCCACGACGGATAGGGACCGAACTGTCTCACGACGTTCTGAACCCAGCTCGCGTACCGCTTTAATGGGCGAACAGCCCAACCCTTGGGACCGACTACAGCCCCAGGATGCGATGAGCCGACATCGAGGTGCCAAACCTCCCCGTCGATGTGGACTCTTGGGGGAGATAAGCCTGTTATCCCCGGGGTAGCTTTTATCCGTTGAGCGATGGCCCTTCCATGCGGAACCACCGGATCACTAAGCCCGACTTTCGTCCCTGCTCGACTTGTAGGTCTCGCAGTCAAGCTCCCTTATGCCTTTGCACTCTTCGAATGATTTCCAACCATTCTGAGGGAACCTTTGGGCGCCTCCGTTACTTTTTAGGAGGCGACCGCCCCAGTCAAACTGCCCACCTGACACTGTCTCCCGAAGCGATTAGCTCCGTAGGTTAGAATTTCAATACAGCCAGGGTAGTATCCCACCGACGCCTCCACCGAAGCTAGCGCTCCGGTTTCTACGGCTCCTACCTATCCTGTACAAGCTGTACCAAAATTCAATATCAGGCTACAGTAAAGCTCCACGGGGTCTTTCCGTCCTGTCGCGGGTAACCTGCATCTTCACAGGTACTATAATTTCACCGAGTCTCTCGTTGAGACAGTGCCCAGATCGTTACACCTTTCGTGCGGGTCGGAACTTACCCGACAAGGAATTTCGCTACCTTAGGACCGTTATAGTTACGGCCGCCGTTTACTGGGGCTTCGATTCAGAGCTTCTCCTTACGGATAACCCCTCCTCTTAACCTTCCAGCACCGGGCAGGTGTCAGCCCCTATACTTCGCCTTGCGGCTTCGCAGAGACCTGTGTTTTTGCTAAACAGTCGCCTGGGCCTTTTCACTGCGGCTTCTCAGGGCTATTCACCCTAAAAAGCACCCCTTCTCCCGAAGTTACGGGGTCATTTTGCCGAGTTCCTTAACGAGAGTTCTCTCGCTCACCTTAGGATTCTCTCCTCGCCTACCTGTGTCGGTTTGCGGTACGGGCACCTCTCACCTCGCTAGAGGCTTTTCTTGGCAGTGTGGAATCAGGAACTTCGGTACTATATTTCCCTCGCCATCACAGCTCAGCCTTTATGACAAGCGGATTTACCTACTTGTCAGCCTAACTGCTTGGACGCACATATCCAACAGTGCGCTTACCCTATCCTTCTGCGTCCCCCCATTGCTCAAATGGTGAGGAGGTGGTACAGGAATCTCAACCTGTTGTCCATCGCCTACGCCTTTCGGCCTCGGCTTAGGTCCCGACTTACCCTGAGCGGACGAGCCTTCCTCAGGAAACCTTAGGCATTCGGTGGAGGGGATTCTCACCCCTCTTTCGCTACTCATACCGGCATTCTCACTTCTAAGCGCTCCACCAGTCCTCTCGGTCTAGCTTCGCTGCACTTAGAACGCTCTCCTACCACTGTCCGTAAGGACAGTCCACAGCTTCGGTGATACGTTTAGCCCCGGTACATTTTCGGCGCAGAGTCACTCGACCAGTGAGCTATTACGCACTCTTTAAATGGTGGCTGCTTCTAAGCCAACATCCTGGTTGTCTATGCAACTCCACATCCTTTTCCACTTAACGTATACTTTGGGACCTTAGCTGGTGGTCTGGGCTGTTTCCCTTTCGACTACGGATCTTATCACTCGCAGTCTGACTCCCAAGTATAAGTCTTTGGCATTCGGAGTTTGACTGAATTCGGTAACCCGTTGGGGGCCCCTAGTCCAATCAGTGCTCTACCTCCAAGACTCTTCACTTGAGGCTAGCCCTAAAGCTATTTCGGAGAGAACCAGCTATCTCCAAGTTCGATTGGCATTTCACCCCTACCCACACCTCATCCCCGCACTTTTCAACGTGCGTGGGTTCGGGCCTCCATTCAGTGTTACCTGAACTTCACCCTGGACATGGGTAGATCACTTGGTTTCGGGTCTACGACCACGTACTATTTCGCCCTATTCAGACTCGCTTTCGCTGCGGCTCCGTCTCTTCAACTTAACCTTGCACGGGATCGTAACTCGCCGGTTCATTCTACAAAAGGCACGCCATCACCCATTAACGGGCTCTGACTACTTGTAGGCACACGGTTTCAGGATCTCTTTCACTCCCCTTCCGGGGTGCTTTTCACCTTTCCCTCACGGTACTGGTTCACTATCGGTCACTAGGGAGTATTTAGCCTTGGGAGATGGTCCTCCCAGCTTCCGACGGGATTTCACGTGTCCCGCCGTACTCAGGATCCACTCTGGAGGGAACGAAGTTTCAACTACAGGGTTGTTACCTTCTTCGACGGACCTTTCCAGATCGCTTCGTCTACTCCGTTCCTTTGTAACTCCGTATAGAGTGTCCTACAACCCCAAGAGGCAAGCCTCTTGGTTTGGGCTTATTCCGTTTCGCTCGCCGCTACTCAGGAAATCGCTTTTGCTTTCTCTTCCTCCGGGTACTTAGATGTTTCAGTTCCCCGGGTCTGCCTTCAATACCCTATGTATTCAGATATTGATACTGCTCCATTACGAACAGTGGGTTTCCCCATTCGGATATCTCCGGATCGATGCTTACTTACAGCTCCCCGAAGCATTTCGGTGTTAGTCCCGTCCTTCATCGGCTCCTAGTGCCAAGGCATTCACCGTGCGCCCTTTCTAACTTAACCTTAAATAAATGATAAGCGGCAGATTACTGCGTTGTCTTCGCTTCCTCCGTTGCTCACGTACCCAAAAACGTACGCTCCGCTACTCGGAAACTCGACGCCTTGTACTCTTTGCTTCTCATTAATTTTTAAACAAATGATCAACTTCGAATCTCATCGTCAGCTTCGTTCTTCCACTGCTCATGTATGCAAGATACACTCCGCTGCTCCAGAACTTTGCTTCCTCGACCTTCTCGTTGCTAATTTGCTTTTTTTATTTGACCAACGGTCAAACCGTCATCAAATAATGAAAAAAGATTTTCACTTTCTTCAATGAATGTGTCGTTATTATCTAGTTTTCAAGGAACATCGGTAAAAAATAGCCATCGAATTTCTTCGTCAGCTTGTTGTTTACCTTCTTCATTTTGAGAGAATGTTCTCTCAAAACTAAACAAAAACAAAAGCGTCTTTTTATATGAAGTCTAGCTTCACATATTTCCTTAGAAAGGAGGTGATCCAGCCGCACCTTCCGATACGGCTACCTTGTTACGACTTCACCCCAATCATCTGTCCCACCTTAGGCGGCTGGCTCCTTACGGTTACCCCACCGACTTCGGGTGTTACAAACTCTCGTGGTGTGACGGGCGGTGTGTACAAGGCCCGGGAACGTATTCACCGCGGCATGCTGATCCGCGATTACTAGCGATTCCGGCTTCATGCAGGCGAGTTGCAGCCTGCAATCCGAACTGAGAATGGTTTTATGGGATTCGCTTAACCTCGCGGTTTTGCTGCCCTTTGTACCATCCATTGTAGCACGTGTGTAGCCCAGGTCATAAGGGGCATGATGATTTGACGTCATCCCCACCTTCCTCCGGTTTGTCACCGGCAGTCACCTTAGAGTGCCCAACTTAATGCTGGCAACTAAGATCAAGGGTTGCGCTCGTTGCGGGACTTAACCCAACATCTCACGACACGAGCTGACGACAACCATGCACCACCTGTCACTCTGTCCCCCGAAGGGGAACGCCCTATCTCTAGGGTTGGCAGAGGATGTCAAGACCTGGTAAGGTTCTTCGCGTTGCTTCGAATTAAACCACATGCTCCACCGCTTGTGCGGGCCCCCGTCAATTCCTTTGAGTTTCAACCTTGCGGTCGTACTCCCCAGGCGGAGTGCTTAATGCGTTAGCTGCAGCACTAAAGGGCGGAAACCCTCTAACACTTAGCACTCATCGTTTACGGCGTGGACTACCAGGGTATCTAATCCTGTTCGCTCCCCACGCTTTCGCACCTCAGCGTCAGTTACAGACCAGAGAGTCGCCTTCGCCACTGGTGTTCCTCCACATCTCTACGCATTTCACCGCTACACGTGGAATTCCACTCTCCTCTTCTGCACTCAAGTTCCCCAGTTTCCAATGACCCTCCACGGTTGAGCCGTGGGCTTTCACATCAGACTTAAGGAACCGCCTGCGCGCGCTTTACGCCCAATAATTCCGGACAACGCTTGCCACCTACGTATTACCGCGGCTGCTGGCACGTAGTTAGCCGTGGCTTTCTGGTTAGGTACCGTCAAGGTACCGCCCTATTCGAACGATACTTGTTCTTCCCTAACAACAGAGTTTTACGATCCGAAAACCTTCTTCACTCACGCGGCGTTGCTCCGTCAGACTTTCGTCCATTGCGGAAGATTCCCTACTGCTGCCTCCCGTAGGAGTCTGGGCCGTGTCTCAGTCCCAGTGTGGCCGATCACCCTCTCAGGTCGGCTACGCATCGTCGCCTTGGTGAGCCGTTACCTCACCAACTAGCTAATGCGCCGCGGGCCCATCCGTAAGTGATAGCCGAAGCCATCTTTCAAATAAGAACCATGTGGTTCTTATTGTTATTCGGTATTAGCTCCGGTTTCCCGAAGTTATCCCAATCTTACAGGTAGGTTGCCCACGTGTTACTCACCCGTCCGCCGCTAACCTCCGGGAGCAAGCTCCCTTTGGTTCGCTCGACTTGCATGTATTAGGCACGCCGCCAGCGTTCGTCCTGAGCCAGGATCAAACTCTCCAATAAAGTTTGATTGCTCATTTGTTCAAAAAAAATTAACGTTGACGCTTTTGTTTTGTTTAGTTTTCAAAGAACATTGTTCTGTGTTATCGCTCAGAGGCGACTTAATTAATATAACATCTTCAACACTAGAGTGTCAATATGTTTTTTTATTTTTTCTTAAGTAGCTGTTTACTAGCAGCGACAAGAAATAATATATCACGATAATTATCTTAATGCAACATGTTTTTAAAGAAAAAGAATAATGTATTAAAAAAGTGTAACTCAATTTATAACATTAAATCTTGTAGTAACTATCTTTTTATATCATATATATGATATGTAAGCACTAAAAGCTATTTTGTATAAGGGGGAGATAAAATGATTATTATAAACGATACGCTATTTGACCCAATCGATTTAGATATAAATTATTTCTCTGGTCCACAACAAGAGATCATTAATAAAATGGCTTACTATCCAGAAAGATATGTATATGATAATATTAAACAGTTTCAATTTGAAATACATGTTAGAAGTGAAACTGTTAAAGCAGCAAAAGATTTGTTTGAAAGTGGTGTAAAGTTTGCCACATTTGCAAATTCAAAATGTAATGAAGAGTATTGGGATCTTACAGATATGGGTGCCTTTGAATTAAAAGAAGGAATTAAACCATCGACAGGGATTCGAGATATTTTTAACAACGGGGTAAAATATGCTTTTGAATGTGCAACGGCTATGGTCATAACCTTTTATAAAGCACTATTAGAATCAATTGATGAACAAGATTTCAATAGATTATTTGCGAACCTTACCCTTTATGATTGGCATTACGATAAAGATTTAGGTTTAATAACGAAAGCAGGGAATGACTTTCTACCAGGTGATTGTATTTATTTTAACAACCCAGACTATAATCCTGCTACACCTGAGTGGCAAGGTGAAAACGCGATTGTTCTCGAAGACGATTTATATTTCGGGCATGGGATTGGAATAAAGACTGCTGAAGAAATGATAGAAGCACTAAATAAAAGAAGGAGAATGGGATCACTCGAGTCTGCATACCTGTTATCTCAAACATCAAGACCTAATTACAAAGCTTTGTCAGTGTATCGAAAAGAAATAAGACTTACTCATTCCATTAACTCATTTAAAATGATTATTGCTAACATAGGTAATAAAAACTATATAATGTAATGACTCTTTTCAATAACTTTGTTGCTATTGTTTTAATACATGTTTATTTCCTCGTAACAAAATCAACAAGCAATGCGAAAACAGCCTTCTCAAATGTACTACAGCTTTTACTTGATATCAAAAACTACTATTTGATTGACTTTCCAAACCTTCTTGCATTGCTTTCTACTATAAAATACGCAATTGCAAAAATGATAATGGCACCACCTATTACTTGTGTCCAAATCACTTGTTCACCTAGAATGAAGTATGCCAAAATTGAGGCTCCTACTGGTTCGAATAAAATACCTATTGAAACAGTTGCCGTACTTAACCACTTTAACGTCCAATTAAAAAGGCTATGTCCAAGCAAGGTTGGAACAATTGCCAACAATAAAAAGTAATACCAATCAGCCGTCGGGTATTGCAATAATGGATAACCTAGTAACACTACATAAATAAATAATGTGATCGTACTCACTCCGTAAACAACAAAAGTATACGTAATGACTGCTAAGCGTTTTCTAGTATACTGACCTAATAACAAATAAGCTGTAACCATAATACACGCAAAAATAGCTAGTATATCTCCAAGCAGTGCACTACCATTTAGTCTTAAATCCCCTATGCTAATAATAAAGCTACCAATAATAGCTAACAAACCAGTCATAAATGCTTTAAATGTTATTCTTTCTTGAAAAAACACCATTGTTCCTACAAATGCAAATAACGGTTGAAGAGATACAAATACAACAGAACTCGCTACAGATGTATACTGCAGAGATTCAAACCAAAGGATAAAATGAAAAGCTAAAAAAATACCTGCTCCAATTGAATATATCCATTCTCTCTTAGACATGAGAGCCATTTCTTTCACATTTTTAATCAAGAAAATTGGCGAAATAAATAGAACTGCAAACAGCATCCTATAAAATGCGATAACAGGTGCCGGTGCTGTAATGACTTTTACGATTACCGCAGAAGTAGAAACAGAAATAACCCCTATAATAAGTGCAGCATAAGGATTTAAGATTAATTTTTTCATAATAACCCTTTCTTAACTTATTGAACAATAAACATAAACTAGACTAGCACACACATATTCCCCTTCAATATCTAAAGAGCTAAGCTAAAGGGTCTATACCAAAATTGGTTCAGACCCTCAGCTAACTTATTTTTACTTAACGTTCTTCTCGTAAACTTTGTTGCAAATATTATCAAATTGGTACCAAAAAAGTGGTTTTACATGGTTAGTCATTGTTGTACAGTAGAAAAGGTGCCACGAACGCTAGTTGACTACGTGCTTATTTCTTAATATGAAAAACAACAATCACTGCGAAAGCAGCATTACTATACAAACAAGATGAAATATTTTAAGAGCTCAACAATTATAATAGTAGAAAAGATGCACGAACATAAGACATATACGCGCTCATACCATAGAACGAAAAGCAATAATCAATACGAAAAACAGCTTTACTAAAATACTAACTGATCACACACTACTTCACTAGAACCTTATTAATCTCTTCATGCGTACTTAAATTGTGTGCTGTAATGGTTGAAGGGGATAGAGCATATAGAACATTATCAATATAGATAAGTCGGTATATTTCGTTCTCCCAATCTGGGTACAAAATATTATCTTGTTGATGTGTTACCGTTGAATTTAACTGGAAACCATTCTCCAAATCTAAATGATATATATATCCACCTTGAAATGAAAAGATTTGTTCAAATTCACTATCCACTTTGTTATCATAAACTGCAATTGGAAACGCGAATAAGTTCATATCCTTGTTAAATAGTAATGCTTTATGGTCATAATTCAATGGTGAGTAAGTTCCCCTACCTCCAATAATTTCTGTGAATTTTTCTTGTGGATTTGTTACATCAGTAATATCGAAAAGTGAAATTTTCACTCCATCTGTTATAACTCTAGGCTCTAAATTCGGATCTTTATTCGCAATGAGTGTAGTATTTTGCCCAAAGCCGATAATATGATTTTCGTCATAAGGATGTAAATAGTTACTGAATCCAGGGATTTTTAATTCTCCCAATACAGCTGGCTTATTAGGATTACTCAAATCGAGAACAAATAATGGATCTACTTGTTTAAATGTGACAACATAAGCTCTGTCATTCATAAACCTAACTGAATAAATTCGCTCACCCATTGCTAAATCCTCTAATGAACCTACTGTGGTCATTTTGTCGTCCAAAACATATAAGTTATTTGAGGACGGGCGTTCATCACTCCACACCTGGCCTGAAGTTGTAGCAATGCGAAAATACCCTTCAGCTTCATCCATAGAAAACTGATTTAATACTGTTCCAGGAACTTCACCATAGCTATAAAACTTTACATCTGAACCATCAATTGAGAACTTATATATTTCAGTACTTTGTGTAAATGTTTCTTCCATGAGCCTTTCGAAATTAGTTATCATCGGAAACTTAGTAACCGCTACATAGAGATTATCCTTAGACATATAGATATTGTGTCCACTACCCAACCAAGTTGTTACTTTCATCTCTTCATCAGGTTTTTTTACATCAAACGTTCCTATCATCATATAATTGGCTTCTTTTGAATCCGGAATATAACTTATTTCATCATAATTCACCATTTGTAAATCATCACTCACAGCTGAATCATAATAACTTGGTCGTAAATCAATTGGCTCCTCATCTTTCATTATCCAATAATGAGGATATTGATTAGCCACGAGATAGATAATTGAATCCACTTTCCTCGCTGTTACATAACTTCCTTCTAAAGAAACTGCTCTCACTTCTATTGGGTTATCACGTTTAGTTATATCATATACATATGCGTTTGTGACCTGCTCTATAGGAGCAATTAAGCTCCTTTTTGCTGCCTCATAATAATGTGTACCGTAAGTTGAGCCAATCACAATTAGTTTGTCACCTTCAATAAATAATTGTGAAGGAGAAAAATCCTCGTTAGAAATAGTCGCCACTACCTCCATATCATCCGCTGGAACGGCCTTTGTAATGATCACATCCTGGTTAGAAATATGGTAAATAAATTCTCCATCAGTTTTTACTCTATCCGCCTCATCTACACCTTGTACTTGATTATTCGTTTCTGAATACGAATTGCCTTCTGATAATGTAGATACTTCAGCATCTGCCTTTTCTTCCATAACTGTCATATCTCTGTTCGTTTCATAGAAATCAATAATGTCTTGGAAATATTCATGTAGCTCTTCTTTCGATCCAATTGTAGGGATTTCAGGTATGACTGTGAAAGAAAAGGTCGTATTAGAAGGTAATCGTTTCCCGGACTCTAGAGCGACTTCCGAAGTAATAACAAGTGTATAGTCCTCCTTCACTTCATAGCCGTCTGCTGGAGCAGTAATCGTTAATAGCTTATTATCTTCACTTAACAGTAGACTAACGTCAGCCTTTTTATTCTGGCTATTTTTTATATAGACAGATTGTGAAGAAATGGTTGATTCATCCACTGGTGATGAAAATGAAATTTCCCACATTTTATTTGGTAAGACGACTGATTGTTCATTAAGATCTATTAAGTCACTCGCAATGGCTGGACGAAATTGATAAAAGAACAAGCCAAACAGAAAGCTTAACGCTACTATACAAAAGCTAATTACAGAGAACTTCTTCATTTCTGTTCCACCTTTCTGAAAATTGTCTAAGGGCACCCCTATACTCTCATAACAATAGACGACAGTTGGTGGGAAATGTTACACACAATGGTTAATATGACCTATCCCGTTTTTTAAATGTTTTATCATATTCTCTATGTCTTGGTCATCATATCTATTCATACAGGCAATTTGTAGCCAATTATTCGCTTTTAAATAGCTACTTTCATAATGAAGATAGTATCCCTGTATATATAATTCATCTCCTATATCGGTAGAAAGCAAGTGCGAGGGAACAACGATTGTCATAATACCTGGTGATGAAAACTCTTCATCTACCAAAATCTTCAAGCCTATGCGCTCCACTTCTGATCGTATGAACGAATATTGTTTACGTATATGAGTGAACTTTTCTAATGTTTCATAGCTATCTAATGCAGTATGAAGTGCATGTAATAAATTGGATGAGTAAGAGAAAGCCACTCCTTCATTTTCGATATAAATACCTAAATCTAAGTATTTCGGAATAAGTGGAGAAGATTTTATTGATTTATTGTGATAGACAAACGATATGCCAGTGTAAGCTCCTAATCCCTTCCCACTTACCCCTGAGGCTAAAAAAACATCCTCCAAATCCACAGGTATGATCCCCACCGTACTTATACAATCTAAACACAGTCTAATATTATGTGTTGTGCTCAGTTCTTTAAGTCCGTCAATATCATTTATCATTCCTGTAGATGTTTCACAATGAACTGCCCATAACCATGAATATTCTGATTGGTTTATTTTTCTTTTAATTTCTTCTGAGCAAAACGGTTCTCCCCACGTTTTTTCTATCATATCAAATTGCAGCCCACATCTATTAGCATGGTCTACTAACCTGTTTCCGAACTCACCATTTACAAGAATTAGCCCTTTTCCTCTGTTTAGCTTTAATTGCATAGCTATCATGTCATTTGCTAGTGTCCCCGTCCCCATTAGCAACTGCACATTCATAGCATTCGTTAAATTACATAGTTTCCCTTTTACTTTACTCAATAATTTATGAAATTCAGTAGATCGATGAGAAATCGGCTTTTCATTTAACGCTTCTGTAACTTCATCTCTAATATATACAGGTCCGGGTAGAAACGATTTCATTGTCGGCATCAAACGTCCAGCCACTGATTCTTCAAATGTATCTCTAGTTAAATACATCGGTTGGAAATAAGCATCTTCTTTCCCTACGAGCTGTGAAAATGGCTGAAAGCCCAATTGAGCATATAATTTAGCTCTGCGAGTTGTTCCCGATATTACAGCTAGATCATACCCTTTTTTCAAACAATACCTAGCTAATAATTGAGCAATCCCTACAAACACCCGCCCATTACGATACTCTTTTTTTACAGCTAACAACCTTATTTCACATGGAAAAGAAGCATTAACAGGTAACTGTCCTTCTATTTTCCCTATCTTTTTGTCTAATGAAAATGGCCTATTATGTCGCAAAGCAACCATCCCAATTACTTCATCTCGGTGCTTACATATTAGGTATGTATTTTCATCATGAAATTGGTCTACTATTTCCTTTGATGTATTCGAACCATGTTGTGGAATTTCCTCTACAAAAGTTTCATAGTTTAAGGAATGAATTTGATTCAATTCATCAGCGTTTTTTGCAACTTTATAAATGTATCCCATATCCATCAGCTCCGTTTTTAAATTATGAGGTTATTAATAACGGGAAATATATAATTAACTTTTCTTTATCTTGTATCGACACCTTAAGTTTTAATACCTACTTTTCCCATTTTAAGGAAATGTTATCTCTATGAGCAAAAATAATAATTAAAACAATAAATATTGCAATAACAACACTCAGTATTGAATAATTTAGAAATAACAATATTAGTGGCAACAGAGAAATTGCGCCTAAACCAGCAAGAGTAAAACTACGCATAACTAAATAACAAACGAAAAAGAATATTAACAACAATAAACAAATTAGCTCATCAAACACAATCAATCCACCTAATAATGTTGATATTCCCTTTCCACCCTTGAAACGAAGTGTGATAGGCCAAATATGACCTATTACTACAAGTAGTAGGCAAAGCAATTGAAATTCTAGTGAAAATGACAGCAGTTTTGCAATTCCAACAACAACTGCTCCTTTTAATGCATCACCACAGAACGTAAGAATAAAACCTTTTTTTCCAACTATACGTCCGGTGTTCCGCGCACCAATATTTCCACTTCCATGATCTCGTATATCAACACCTGCGTAAAACTTGGTTACAAAAAGTCCTGTCATGATCGTACCAAGTAAATATGACACAAGACCAAAGATCAAAATATTCATCCAATGCCTCCTAAATAAAATCGTATATTTTATTAATTGGCTCTTTTCGTTAACATTGTTACTATTGTTATTAAATTAGAAATTGTTAAATAGTTTTGTTACTTGAGTCAGCCTTTTGAGTTAGAGTTGCTTCCATGCTTAAGTATTAATACGTTTAACAACAAGCGTTGCGAAAAAAGCCTATTGAATGCTCAACCCCCTAAGTAATATCTGAATGATTAGAAAATTCTTATCATTACAAATACTGTACTTGTAAAATATTTTAACATACGAATGTATATTTCTCTTCTAAAATACTTATCTAAAGGTGATGCTTTATGATTGAAACTTCTCATTTGTTACAACTAGGCTTATCCGCCATTTTAGGCTTGATTATAGGTTTAGAGCGGGAACTAAAAAGGAAACCCGTTGGATTAAAGACAAGTCTTGTTATATCTATTGTAAGTTGTTTATTAACGATTGTATCGATTGAATCTGCTTATCAATTTCCAGACAGCAATCGCATCACGATGGACCCATTGCGCTTAGCTGCTCAAATCGTTTCAGGGATTGGCTTTTTAGGTGCTGGTGTTATATTACGGAGAGGAAATGACAGTATTTCAGGATTAACGACAGCTGCAATGATATGGGGAGCTGCTGGCATAGGTATCGCTGTAGGAGCAGGCTTTTATTGGGCAGCAATTGCTGGCGTTATCTTACTCATCATTAGTGTTGAAATCGTACCCATCTTAATAGGCTTACTAGGTCCAAAAAAACTACGTGAAAAAGAAATTCTACTTAAACTCATCGTTCAAGACAATACCCAAGTTTCAAACATACTAACTAGCCTTCAACAGGAAGAAATCACACTAAAGCATATTCGGATTAAAGATTCTGAAGAAACTAAGTTGATCCAAATGAAAATAACCGTCGATCAAAAACGCTATACAACAGATGTGTACTATACAGTTCAAAAAATCCCAGGTGTGAGCAGTATTGAAATAGAGAGCTTGTAACGTCACTAAATATGGGTATTGATCTATGTTCAGAATTCATGCTATCATTTTCCATATAAGGGGCATTAGCTCAGCTGGGAGAGCGCTACACTGGCAGTGTAGAGGTCAGCGGTTCGAGCCCGCTATGCTCCATTATACGATAAGCCAAACTTAACGGAAAGCCTGTCATCGCTTGTATGACGGGCTTTTTACGTACATTGACTTAACGGTGACTTAAGTGATGACTTACCATTGGCTTGGGGTAGAAAACAGCTTTTGTTAATTCCTTAACAACCTTTTTGTGTATGTGGGTAACGAGGGCGAAAACACTATAAATGTAATTGATACGAAAACTCATTCGATAATCTAAACCGTTTCTGTCGAGAGTAATCCAGTTGCTATCGCGTTCACACGGGATTAATATTATCTAGCCTATTAAAAAATCACTTTGACCTTGTGCTCGCATACATTGGTAAAAACGAATTAAGGAGGTCGGTACGATATGGTACTGGCTTACGTGGTTAGTTTCTCTTTTTTAGCACCTGTTACTGTAATTGACACTAAAACCCATTCGATTATCGCAAATATACCTGTACAACAAAACGGAATTGATAAAATCGCCATAACACCGGATGGAAAACTTGCTTATGTAACAAGTAGTATTACAACTTTCCAAAGCAACGTTACAGTGATAGACACGAAAACGCATTCTGTAATTGCATCCGTTCTTGCCGGCATTCAGCAGAGTGATATAGCGATTACGCCGGATGGAAAACTTGTATATAATATATATCACGAACTCAACATCAGGAACTGTGTCCGTAATTGACACGAAGACCCACAGTGTAATAGCAACTATAACTGTAGGTGTTTTTCCAAGCAATGTTAAGATAACCCCGGATGGAAAACTCGCATATGTCACACACGACACAAATCCGGGCAGTATATCAGTTCTCGATGTTAAGACCCACAGTGTAATAGCAACTATAGATTTAGGGATTAACACATTGGAAAACGATATTACGTTAACACCAGATGGAAAACTCGCTTATGCTACAAATAACAGCGTTCCAGGGACTGTAACTGCCATAGATATCAAAACTCATTCAGTTATTGCTTCTATAAACGTGGGAAACGGACCATTTAGTGCTGCTATTACGCCTGATGGAAAATCACTTTATGTTTCGAATATATTTTCAAATAACGTGTCTGTTATTGATACGAAGACACATTCGTTGATTGCTACAGTAAGTGTAGACGGATTTCCTCGAAACATTACGATATCACCTGATGGAAAAATTGCTTATGTAATAACACAAAGTAATGGTACAGGGGTAATTGATCTAAAGACGAACTCTCTTATAGCAACAATCCAAACAGGAAGCGATCAGCAATTTGTAGCATTCACTCCGAATGGAAAATTCGCTTATATCGGCGGGGATAACACTGTCTCGGTTATTAATGTGAAAACACATAGAGTTGTAGCGTCTGTAATTGTTAATCCTCCAGCGACGGAAAAAAGATCTATAGCGTTTACCCCGAACTAATATAACGCAATTTTATTAGCTCAATAAGCTCGCTCATCAATCAGCGAGCTTTTTGGCGTGCACTAAAACGGAAGGGAGGACGATTTATTGGCGTGGGAAAAAGACGGTTAGTATTCAATTCACCCCCATTTACGTCCACTTCAACGCCAACTAACTCGCCAACCACTACGTCAATAAAATAGTGCATACAATTAACCTTCCGTTTTAAGGCGAAAGTGCTCGAGGTACCGTGCTTCGGGTGCGTCGTGCAGACTTATTTACAAGTTTCTGTCATACCAAGGAAGTTAACTGAACCTGTACATCCAGATCCTCCTTGCGCTATACACATCACTTCTACTCTTGTTACATTTTGAAATGAAAAGACTTTAATTGGATCATTATCGTTTAAAGTTATAGGCTGAACAATACCGTTCGAGGTAAAATTTATTACAACTTCATCTACAGGATTCTGAATAGTTAATTGGGAATTACCATGGAACCCAACTACTCTACCGTTGTATATCTCTTGAGTAGCGTTTGTGTCTAACTCATTAAAAGGTATATTAAAGTTATCAACTATTAACTGACACGGACAATCACACATTTTTCCTTCCTTGATTGTACTCCCGCAACACGTTGTTACCTTCTTATATTGACTCATTGTTATTCCTCCATAATCACAGTTTAATATGGTATTTTATGCCGATATTTATAACCATGATTGGACGTACGACTTCAACCGACATCAAGTCTGCCCTATAAGCGTAAAAACTTACTTAAGTTATTGAGTTGTAAAAAACAGTACCAACGTCAATCTAAATGACACTTTTATCTTTTGCTCTATAAATCTACAATTAATCGTAGACTTTCATTATAAATCTGAGATTTAGCGAGCGAATGATTAAGAATGCGGTTAAAAACGTAATTGAACACGGGAAAAAGGTCACAAGTGTGGTTTACGGAAAGAATTTCGGTAAAAATTTTGCTACTGTTAGTTATTAATACAAACAACGGCAAGTCTTAGAACATACATAATATGTAGCGAAGGAAAACTTCGCCTTGCTGAACTAGTAATTTACCCCGTTTAATTATGAACGGGGCTTTTTTAATACTCACGATTAATATTTGAGCATATATTGAAACATACGAATTAGTAAAGGAGGTCGGTCGCTCGGTGGTACTGGCTTATGTAACAAATATAGTCGGTGGTAGTATCTCGGTTATTGATACGAAAACTCATAGCGTGATTGCTACAATGTCAGTCGGTATGAATCCTCAAGATGTTGCATTCACACCGGATGGTAAAATCGCTTATGTCACCAATAGTGGTGGTGTGACTGTTTCCGTTATTGATACGAAAACTCATAGCGTTATCTCTTCTGTTCAAGTAGGTGCGAGGCCAGCTTTCGTTGAATTTACACCTGATGGTAAACTTGCTTATGTGACGGGACGTGGAGATACTGTAGTTTCGGTAATTGATGTAAAAACACACAGTGTGGTTGCTACTGTGGAGGTTGGTGATGGCCCATTTTTTATTTCGTTTACTCCTGATGGAAAACTCGCCTATGTGACAAATCCGAGTACTGTATGCGTTATTGACGTGAAAACTCATTCCGTCATAGCAACTATAAATGTTGAAGGAACCCCGCAAGATACAAAACTTTCTCCCAATGGTAAACTCGCTTATGTAACTGGTTCTAATGGAAGTGACCCTTCTACAGTTTCAGTTATCGATGTAAAGACGCATTCTGTTATTGCTTCTATTTCAGTTGGAATCATGTCGTTTAGAGTAGCATTTACACCAGATGGAAAGCTTGCTTACGTCACTAATATATTTGATAACACTGTGTCAGTCATCGATGTTAAAACGCATAGCGTAATTGCAACGATTCAGACAGGAGGCCTTGTATTTGATGTCTCTGTAACACCCGATGGAAAATTTGCTTATTTTTCAGTAATAAGTAATAACGTGACTAATGCTATCTGTGTTATTGATACCAAAACACACATAATTATTTCTAACATAGATACCGACGTTTTATCCGGTACTGGTCTTTTTATCAATTTCACTCCCGATGGAAAATTAGCATATCTCCCGAATAATAATAACCCGGGCACTGTAACAGCCATTGACGTTAAAACGCACTCTATCATCGCCTCCATTCCAGCTGGTACTAATCCATTTAATTTGGCCTTCACACCGAATTAGCCCCACTCAATACGAACGGGGCTTTTTCCGGAGGGAGTCCGAAAAGGCTCTTACCAACCAGTAAATCAGTATATCCTGTCTATCTAACTCATATTCACAGCCCGATACAAAACGACCAAGTACACGCCTCAACGTACCGTTTGACTTTTGAAATTCCTAATCCTACTCCCAGTCTAGGCTAGTTCTTGATCTATATTCATGAATGAGGATTGCACATTTGTAAGGAGGTAAGTATGATGGTTTTGGCTTATGTAGTAAACAACGATAACCTTGGAAACTCAGGTTCTGTGTCTGTTATTGATATTAAAAAGCACTCCACAATCGCCACAATCCCTTTTAGTAATATTCCAAATAATATTACTATCACTCCGAACGGAAAACTCGCTTATGTTTTAATTACAGATATAACTAATGAAGTTAGTTTAGTATCCGCCATTGATATAAAAACACATTCCATAATCGCTACTGTGCAAATTGGTAGTACTGCTGGTTTCTTCTCACAAAACGTTGATATATCTTTCACACCTGATGGAAAGCTCTCCTATGCGACTATTAGTGGGACAAATTTCGTATTAGCTATAGATACCAAAACACACTCAGTTATTGCAACTGTGCCGGTAAATATACGTCCAGAAGCTTTTGCCTTTACACCTAATGGGAAATTAGCTTATGTAGTGAATAATACTAATTTAGGTAGTGTATCGGTCATCGATACGAAGGCACATTCAGTTTTTGCGAATGTAGCCGTTGGAGCAAGCCCGATTGCTGTAGCAATAACACCTGACGGAAAGCTTGTTTTTGTTTTAAACTTTTCATCTAACAACGTATCAGTTATTGATGCAAAAACGCAAACTCATATAACTACGGTACGCGTCGGAATAGCACCTGCCAGCTTAGCTATTACACCAGATGGAAAACTAACCTATGTTGTAAATTCAAATCCAAATGATATAGGTTCTGTTTCAGTAATTGACGTACAAACTCAATCCGTTATCAGTACAATTCCTGTAGGAAATAATGATAACCGACCAAATAATATTGCTATATCACCAAATGGAAATTTTGCATATGTCGGTACTTTCAGTGGCACAACAGTCACTGTCATAGATACAAAATCTCATTTAGTTATAGCGACAATCCAATTAGACAGCAGTCAACGTTTTGTGGAATTTACTCCTGATGGGAAATTAGCATACGTTGGGTGTGATTCGCAAAATACTGTCGCGGTTATAGAAACAAAATCTCATTCAATCATTGCAAACGTTCTTGTTGGAGGTACTCCAGAAGCTATTGCTTTTACATCAAACTAACCCCGTTCTAATAAAGTGACCTTTTGGCTTAGGACACCAACTCTCTATCGTATTATCCTCACCACCAATATCTAGTACAAAATCGTCAACACATAGCAAGTCGTACACAAGCATTCAAAAGAACCCCGTTCAGTTAAGAACGGAGCTTTATACTTTAGGGTTGACCGACTTAGAATATCATTTCCCCAATACCTAGATTATGCAGTAGGATAAGAGTTAAAAGGCACAGTATAAATATACTGGTCCGTATGTTCATTGTACTGAAGTCCATTTTCGTTTAATCCGTAAGAAAATGAATATTTTATCCTATCCCCATCTTTTATAGGTGCATAATAGACCCATGTCCCATCAGACATTTGCTGCATACGTTCATTTATCACAGTATCATTATTTAACCGATAGCTAATGCTAACTCCAGATAAATCTTTATTATCTTTTGGTGTAAAAACAAATTTTACAGCATCGACATAATAATAACTTACCGCTTTCTGTGACTTTGATACATCAATTGTACTATCTGTATCCGTTTGATGACTTTCATTATAAGTAATATCTAGTTTATTGTCTGAATTCATATAGACAATGGTGTTAATATCTTTACTCATTCCTTTTTCATAATCTGCTTTTATATCATTGTCAGTACGAGCAATATTTGATATGCTCAGATTATTAAACGATCCACTAAAAACATTTGTTTTTCCATCTGTTGACCCTATATACATAACATCGTCTATATAAGATAATGATGATGAAACCGTCTCACCTATTTTTTCGCCATTAACAAAAGCTTTAGTTACATGCTGTCCATCATCATTCATACTATAAGTCATAGCTACAAAAATTTGATGTCCAACTTGTGCAACACCATCGCTAGAGTTGATTCTATCATAAGAATTTCCAACCGCTTCAAAAGAAATCCTACCATTGCTATTAAAAAATATAGTTGTTTTCTTTCCATTATTTTCATTATGAGCTTGAAAAACACGTTCAAAGTCGGATAACTCATAAGGTGTCACTACTGCTTCAATCGTATACTCATTTGGATTAACGAGTACATTTCGAAAGTTATCTATTGATTGAGGCGTAAATTTATTATATGGTTCATTAAAAACCATACTTTCCTGAAGTGTTAGCGCAACTTCCTTTATATCCTTCCATCTAGAATTAGCAATATCCATTTGCGGATTCAATAAAGCTGGATGATTATCAACATCGGTTTTATTTAAAACATTAATTAGTTGTTCAAAGCTATAATCAAGAACTACCCATGCATCCCTAATATTTGTAAGTGTCAAGTTATTTGCAACAGTATTTATTTTATCGATCAAAGATTGTATTTCGTTTTGAAAGTTACTTAATGTGTTAATTTCATCATTTAATTTGTCTATATCGTTTTGATCACGTGTTTTGTCCTTCTGCAATTGAGTATTATCATATTTTTGTACATATGTTACAGTACACCCGTAATAGTTACAAGTTGTAACAGGTGTTTTCTCTTTCATTTTCTTATTTATGTCATCTATCTCGGTCTGAAGTGCTTTAATCTCATTTTGTTTATGAGAGATTTCCGATTCTACCTCATTTTTGTCATCTGTAAAGTTTGTAACATCATTCGTCAGATCAGCATCAAAGCTATTTAACTTTGGTTGAACTTCATCAATTGTTGCTAGTTTCTCAGCAACTTTACCTTTCATTTCCGTTAGTAATGATATTAACTGATTACTAGCATCAGCATTATCATTCAGTTCACTAATAAGCTCCTTAACTTGTGTATAAGCTTGCTCAAAATCGTTGCTATAATCAACCACATCACTAACAACCTTATACATTTGATTATTTATATCGTATAACCACGTATCAGCATGCTCTTTAGAGGCTAGTTGATGGTCTGCAAAACTAGCACTTGAACCTAGTTCATCTTCAATCGTTTTTTCTTTAATTGCTAGTGCATATTCTTCTACCTGTTGAATCATATGAGACAAATTATTAACATTATCTTGTATTTGTACAGGGTCTATAGATATATCATTTTCAGCATTTGTTACTACAGTAGTATCACTCTCAGCAGCATATGAATGATTTGTTATCACTGTATTAAAAAGAACTAATGTAACTAACAATAATGGAAAAAACTTTCTCCCCAACAACCTCACCCCTTCGTAAAAATGGACTCTTTTCAAATCAACGTATTAATAAATTTTAGCTAGACTCCATACACTAAAAGAAACAAGAATAATAGTAATTAATAATTGAAGGAATATAATAGGAAACTTCTTTGTAAAATTCCTTCTCGTATCCTTAACTAAATAAATCAAAATTAATACATAAATGAAAGCTAATAATAAACCAAGTACACCTACAATTTCATTCATTCGGACAAAAGATATGGAGATCACCCATGCGATAAGTAACCCGTACTTCAGAGACACTAACATGCTGTAATACCGATTATTTTCCATTTACCTTATCTCCTTTTCACTATTTTAACTGGGCTTATCCATGCAATGAATAATTTATAGCTGCCCCTTACTTTTAATTAAAGTTGTATACGGGGCAGCTCATATTGTTAATTTGTAATTGTTATTGTTGCTACATCTGAATAAACTGTGCCATCAAATGCCCTAACTGTATAAGTGTGTTCACCTGAAGGAGCATTATCTCCTGATAATACAACACTTGTATTAGTTAGTTTACTCTGTTTTACTATGCCATCAAGTGAGACATCATACGTAATATTATCTCCGTTAATTTTTGAAGCAAAAGTCGGCTTGTCCCAATTTAAAGTAACTGAAGAGTTACTACTATTTGCTGTTAAGTTTGTTGGTGCATCAAATTGGTAAGCGTCAAGATCAGCAACAGATACAGCTTGGCCAAATGTGTTTAATAAATTTGTATCTGCATAAACAGCTGCCCATTTACTTTGAGATATCTTAAGCTCTGCTTTAGCTCTTGAGATTTTATCTTCTACATTAGTATCAGCAGTTGTCAGGTGATCAAGTAAATAACCTAAGTCATTTTGTAAAGTAACCCACGTATCTTTTACATCATTAAGTGCTACAATCGCCTTGTCTATTTTATCAACCATTAAACTAACTTGTTCTTCGGCAATTTTAAATCCTGCTGATTGTTTTTGTAAATCAGTTAATTCATCCATTGCTGCGATATACTCCCGCTTAACATCATTAATTTTTGATTGATATACACCAACTGATGTACCGACTCCTCCCCCAACTGCTAGTATCCCACCAGCAGCCATACCTCCAATAATCCATGGAGATGTTTCAGGCGCAACAGCTAGCACTACCCCTGCTCCTATCCATAACGCTACTCCAGCTCCAGCAGAAGCGAGAGCAACATCTAATTCTTGTTGTCTAAGTGAATCCATCTGTTTTTCAAAGTTTGCAATATCTTTATTTAATTGATCAATTGCATAACCATCTTCCCCATTTTTCCCTAGCCATGTATCAAGTTGGTCTTTGTCACTTTTTAAATCTGTTGAATCCTTCGTAAGGTCAGTACTAAAGGCTTTCATGTCTTCAATCGTGTTATTTACATTTGTTACGTTGTCATTCGTTTCATCAATCATAGCTGCTATCATTTCTTTTGCACTATCTATATCTGATGAATTTAAATATTCAATAGCATAATCAGAATAGTACTGAAAGTCATCAGCAGAAGACCTTATATCGTTGTTCAGTTTAATCATTTTGGGTTCAAGGTCATCTCTCCAATAAGAGGCATTTTGTTTGGCTGTTGCTTGATGTATATCAATAGGAACTGTTACTAGTTTCCCATCATCGTCATTAAACTGAATCTGTTTAATAGTTCCTTGTGCTAATATTGTGTTTGCATAAATATCAAGTGCAAGTTTATCAGAAATCAACTGTTGTGCCCGATTCTGAAACAAATCAATATTGTCTCCCATCTCAGAATCTTGCAGCTGAGTATCTTCAACTGTAACTACTTCCTCTGCAAATACATTATATGGGATTGAATTCCCTGCAATTGTTAATGCTAGTAAAGATGCCGTAACTACTTTTGTTGTCTTTTTCATTGTAAGCCTCTCCCTTTATTAGTATCATTTTTTTTCATACTTTTCGTAAACATTGTTTTGACCTAATTACATCAATTAAGACGTTGCCATAGCTTAAGAAAATCATAGATTTTAGTACAAAAAAACAACATGTTATTTAAAAGCGAAGTATTACTCTAATTAATTCAGCTTCCAGTAGTAGCATTTTCAACAGAATTTTTTAAATGAAGTTGATTGTTAATATAGCTAGCTTGGGCACCATTGTTTTGCCAGCTCTGTTTAGCGTTAAGTAATATATTACGTATTTCTTGAATACTAATATCACCCTGTTCAAATTTATCTTTTAAGTTTTGAATTCCAACATAGGCGGAATCCCATTCCTTATATAGATTTCTAGTTGATTGAATAATACCATCATTAGCATTATAGAAATTACTAAGCTGTAGCTGTATGCCAGCTAAAATTGCAGCTTGACTTTGTATTCCTTTTAACCCTAGGACAATATCATTATATTGTTCGGTCAGTTCTTTTACCTTTTCTTGTTTTTCCTGCAATTCCTTATTTCCATTCACCGCACCATATATGATCGTAAATGTAGCTAAAGCAATTCCTATCGGGGTTGGGGTCAGCTCGAATTCCACAGCCATTTCTAGTAAATAGGTCGTGAGTTCAAGCCCTACAACTCCAGCTTCTATATACTCTCCAGTTAAGATTGTATTTTCATTAGAAATTTCAACTCCTAAGTCCTGAAGCTGTTCAAGAACCAGTTTACTTTTTTCATCTTCTAATTCAATTGTATTCAGTGCTGTGGTAGCTGCATTTTGAAAATTAAAGTGATCTTCCTGCAAATCGTCTTTATACACTTGATATGAATACATCGTATCGTTTGCATCGTCCCGATAGTATTGTATATCTGACTGCAATAAATCTAATAAATCTTTGAAGTCATTACGCGCTTGTTCATCCCCAGCTTCAATGCTATCTAAAGCCTCAATAAGAAGATCATAATAAACAGTGAATTCGTCAGCAAAATCTACAACATCAAGGTCCCTATCAATTAATAATTCATTTAAATTATTCGTATAATCACTAGCATGATCTCTAGCAATTTGTTGATAGGTAGGTAAATCTGGAAGTATGTCTGATTGAATCGTTCCTTGTGTTGATATTGCTGTTTTATATGAATCCATAATCACTTTACTAGCAGCAATTTCGTTTAATACTTTTTGCATATTAACAGGTGCAAGAATGATATCCTCTGCAGTTACATCAGAAACTACGCCTTGATTTGCTTGAGCAAACGCATAATTTGGCAAGATTGTGCTCGTAGCTAAAGTTGCCGCTAATGCTGTAGCAGCTATTGACTTCGTTGATAATCTCAAATTATTTTTCCTCCTATCTTGTGGAATAGATTTGAAATTCATTTAATAGATAACTTGTTTAGCACTGTAGATATATGATAAATAATAAAATTGTTGAAAGTTTGATAGGAGTGTGAAGGAAGAAAGAAAGATTATGTGATAATGATGTGATTTTAATATTTACAAAATATGTCAATTTTAATAATAGCTTTATTTATAATAATTATCTTTAATGGATAAAATGCAAAGCAGGAATGCTCATTATGTATTCTAGCTGTCTGAATTTGACGTGAGTCGATTTACTTGAGCAAATAAATTAAATGAGCCCTGCTCATACCAAACAGGGCTTTACGGAGGATATCAATGAATTGTGTCTTATTATTCCGCACATGGCCGCTTATTATACTAGACAATATAGATCATCATTTTATCAAAAATACACACCCTTTCAGACAATTAGTCATTACCAGCTTTTATGTTCATATGTTGTTACTAGGAATTTAATATCAAGTCTAATATAATGATTTTAAAAGCTCTGTAGGAGGATCGATATGTCCATTTATAAAGCAGGGAAAAATTTGTATAGATTAACTAAAGTTCTTAGAAGCAGCAAATCAATTAACAAAGGGACAGTTGGAAAAAAAATGATATTTAAATTAGGAAAGAAAGCACTAAGGAAAATGTTGAAATAAAGAATGAACAAGAGCGTTGATACATTTATATCAGCGCCTTTTCTCTCTCAACCTCCTTCACTTTTCCTTTGGCTGTTTTGCATTGATTGTTGCTTTTCCTACTAAGAGCTAAATACGTAAAAACCAGCTATTCGTGACACCTTTTCTCATTTAAAATGAGGTCAATTGCCAAAAAAAGATTAATTTCTTTTCTTAAATAGTCTTGATAGCAACAAAGTTTACGAAAAGAGCCTTTTCTTTAAATATCCACTACTTTCTCTTCGATTTGTAGGACACACCATTTCATAACCCTCTCATTAGCTCTTTGATTCTATACTTGGTAACTTCTCCGATCAAATTTAGTTTGAGAATTATAAACTGCCGATTAGGAAGATTTTTTAAAGACTTCTTTTGAAATCTTTGTTAAGTTTTTCACTAAATTAGTACCATCAGGAGTGACTTGATCCTATTAGTCATTATGCTACTTAAGAAAAGATGTCACGAACTCTAGATACGTACGTGTTTATTCCCTTTGAAAAACAACAAACTTTGCTAAAACAGCATTTTGGTCTTAGCATTTATAAGAATTAGAGAGCTTAAATAAAATTTTTTCATTTCATTCAACTTTTCATCCACCTTGATACGTCTATATCGTATAGGGCAAAAAACACCAAAGGAGGGAAGAATGTTATGAACAAGAGAAAAGGAATATCAGAACAACAACTGACGGAATTCATCTTGGAACACAAACAGAAATGCTATAGGTTAGCCTATAGTTATGTAAAAAACTCTGAGGATGCATTAGATATTGTTCACGAATCGATACAGAAAGCCCTAACATCCATTCATACTCTCCAAGATAAAAATTCTTTGAAAAGTTGGTACTATCGTATAGTCGTTAATACCTCTTTGGATTTTATAAGGAAGAAGAAAAAAGTTAGCGTAGTTGATACACATACAATGGAGTTAATAAGTCCAAGCAAATACGACAACTATGAACAGCTTAATTTGGAAATGATCATCGAGTACTTACCGGATAAATATAAAACTATTATCATTCTTAAATATTTTGAAGACTTAACATTAGAACAGGTTGCAAATGTGTTAAATGAGAATGTGAGCACGATCAAATCCCGCTTATACAAGGCTCTACAATTATTACGTATAAAAATTGACGATGATTATTTAGAGGAGGCAAATATAGATGAAAAAACACTTTACCAAAGCACAAGAAGAGTATAATCGCATTCCGGTCCCTAAAGAGTTAGATGACGTCGTTAATAAGGCATTAAAGCAAGGTAGGAAGAAAAAGAAAAAGTGGTATTTCGCTGGATTAGCTGCAGCAACGATACTTTTTGTATCTAGCCTTAATATTAATCCAACAGTTGCTAGTACATTATCAGAAACTCCCATCATTGGTAGTATAGTGAAGGTACTTACTTTTAGAGAGTATGAAGTAACGGATGAAAAATTTAGTGTAGATATTAAAGTACCTGCCGTTCAAGATATGGAAAATTCCTCATTAGAAACAACCTTAAATGAAAAATACCTTGAAGAAAGCCAACAGCTATTTAATGATTTTATGGCAAAAATGGAAGATGAAAAGGATTCTGGAGGGAATTTCGCTCTTTCCAGTGATTATGAAGTTAAGACAGATAATGAACAAATTTTATCTATAGGTAGACTCGTTGTTGATGTCGCAGGATCAGCTCAACAAACAATTCAATATGATACGATTGATAAAGAAAATGAATTACTAATCACCCTCCCTAGCCTGTTTATAGATGAAAGCTATGTGGACGTGATAAGTGAAAATATTTTAAATCAAATGACAAACATGATTGAAAACGAAGAACTTACGTTTTGGATTTCACATCCAGATGTCAACATGCAATATTTAAGACGAGATCCGTGGGAAAAAATTCAACCTGACCAACAATTTTATATAAACAACGATGGTAAGTTAGTCATTTCGTTTGATGAATCAGCAGTTGCCCCTGCTTACTATGGAATAGTATGGTTTGAAATCCCAACTGAAGTACTTTCTGATATACTCGTCTCTAATACGTACTTAAAATAGCTACATTAAATTAAATTAAATTGCTTGAGGGCTTTGTTAGACTCCATATATAAATATATATGGAGTCTAATTATTAGTTTTAATATTTCTATACAGGCCTTTTACATCATCCATTTTTGACATATTACAAACTGTCATTTATTATTTCTACATAGATTAATCGATACTTAAGAACAAAGATCACCAAACGACAAACAGCTATCCAGTTAAGTACAAAACACGAAAAGGACGACGACTATGGATGCGAAATCACAAAATAATTTAGAGCAAATGAGATCATTCAAAAAAGATTTAATTCGCTTTATGATGTCTTACAAGTTTGCTTTAGCTGAAGTGAATACGAAAATTGATATATTAAAACAAGAATTTCAATATATACACGACTATAATCCCATTGAGCATACTAACTCTCGCTTGAAGTCCCCAGAAAGCATATTAAGGAAGATCGATAGAAAAGGTATTGGCCTTTCACTACCTTATATAAGCGAAAACATTAAGGATATTGCAGGAATTCGTATTACTTGTTCTTTTATATCTGATATTTACAAAATAAAAGACATGCTAGAACAACAAAAAGATATAACAGTCATTGAGTGTAAGGATTATATCGAATATCCAAAACCAAATGGCTACCAAAGCCTTCATTTAATTATCCAAATTCCTATCTTCATGTCTGATAGAGAAGATCTAGTTCCTGTAGAAATTCAAATTCGTACGATTGCCATGGATTTCTGGGCAAGTTTAGAGCACAAAATATATTATAAATATAATAAGGAAATTCCAGAAAGAATCAAAAATGAGCTCAAAGAAGCAGCTGATACCGCTGCTAAATTAGATAAGAAAATGGAAGATTTACACAAAGAAATGAATCAAATTAAACAATTATCGCAGCATGAGGATATTCTTGGGGAACAACTGGCAAACAATGACACATTTAAACTAATACCAGCCATGTTTATGTCGGAATTTAATAAGAACAATAAGAACTAGCTATTTTAAGCCTTCCTTTAAATTAGGAGGAGTATCGTCTCCTCCTAATTTCACCATAAATTTAATAGTACGTTAACTTAATTATTGTTCATAAGAGTTGGAGTGTTAAGCTCGAAAATAATCCCCTCTCCAATTAACAATGTCCTTCTTAATTTGTTTCCTTTTCAAATTTTCTTTTACGGCTTTCTCACAAAGTGTAGGAAATTCTTCGTCGCTAGCAAATCGTAACGCAATAATTTGATCGATTGTCAAATTAGAATCTAATAACCTACCTGTTAACACATACGCTCTTAAATTCTCTTCTGTTCGAATGACACGATCTTGTAATTTCAAAATATACTCTCGAACGAGAATAAACGTGATCATTAATCCAACTACCCCTACTAACATTAATGTTGCAGGCCAAACTGACTCACCATCTGATAAAGCAAACACTAAATTTACAATGGCTCCAATAAATGCAGCAAGAATAATTGGTAGACCTATAAAATGGTATGGTACATGGTAGCGAGTATGGTTTTTAAAATTTTGTTCTTTCAAATAAAGCGCTCCTTTACTGTTGAAATATTCTATAAATTCAGAATATCACAACAGCAACAATAATGGTACAATTTACTAAACTTAGACAAATATACCTATAATGTCTTAACTGCTAGATAATAATTTCATACTACCCTTTAAGTAAAAAATCATTACCATCAAGATCTTTAAACTGAACAAATGTCCCCCATTCCATTTTTTTCGGTTCATCTAAAAACTCTACGCCATTTGTTTTTAACATTTCGTATGTAGCTTGTACATTGTCACACTCAAACACAATGGATGCCTGCTTCTCATTCCAATCTTTCATCATGACCTTCGGATATATTACTAAATGAGATTGCGCACCTTTTGGAGCTACTTCTAGCCAATTAGCATTTGGTCCCATTGGGAATTCTGCCACTACTTCAAATCCTACTTGTTCTGTCCAAAAGTGTTTTGCTTTTTGCTGATCATCTACATACACTGCAACTGTTGCAATCTTATTAATCATTGATTCTAACCTCCATTCTTCTTACCTACCACCATTGTAACTTATATGGTCAAGATGACAACGGTTTTAATTTGCTTCTCTTCGTAAGCTTTGCTATTTTAATACCACGATTGCTAGATGCTTACATATTTTATTTCTTAGACCCCAAAAACCTACTTATGCAAAAAAAGTGGGAATCTCATCATTGAGAGTTCACCACTTTACGTGAATCCTATTCGTTTAAACCTCTTCTAACTCAGCAATCGGTACAGACCGTTTTTCATGATGATTACCTCTCATATGGACTGTAGCAACATTCCCTTGCTCATCACAACTATCAATCCAAACAGACACGCCGTTATAATGAACAGTTATATCATTTGGTGATGAAATGATTTGTTTCGCTCGTTTTATATCCATTACTATGCCTCCATCTTTTTAAAAGACTTATTTTCGTAGAAATTAACGCGTTACAACTAGAAATCATGTCATCTAATTAATATTAAAGTAAAACCATTTCTAGCTATTTTACTGTCGTAAAAATAATTCCAACGGTTACGAAAAGAGTCTTTTGTAATTTTTACTCCACCAATATCATTACAAAAAAAAGAAAAATTTATGCAAAATTGTCCAAATATCGAACACACTATTAGCATACATATTATTTTTCTAGACTAAATTTGAAAGGGCGAACAGCAATGAAAATGACAAATGATGAGAAACAAGTGCTAAGCGATACGATTGATCGCTTAAATGAAGGGCTTGATTCAATCATTGCTCTATATAACGAATCAGAGACAGACAAGCCAATTCTTGACTTTGAGGATGATGTGATTACCGCTATTGAACAAGCAAAGGAAAAGTATGGAGACCAAAATATAAATGATCATCTTAATAATATTATGAGAGAAATTCTCTCCATGATGACGTGACTCAGCTTCTGAATGAAATACTTATAGGCTTCAAAAAATTAAGAGGTGTACTTTTAGATTGGAGGTTAGGCCGTGAAAGTTGGTGGGCTATTAGCATCGTACTTACGTTGGCATGTTGTTTATAGGATACTATCCATTATTCTTATAATGATTATCCTATTCGGTACAATTATTCATTTACTTGAACCAAACCAATTTCCTACAATATTTGATGGAATTTGGTGGGCAATCATCACTACTTCAACTGTTGGTTACGGTGACTTCGTTCCAGCTTCAACGATTGGAAGGCTGGTCGCTATTATTCTCATCTTAGCTGGGACAGGCTTTGTTACAACATATTTTGTTACTCTTGCGGCTACAGCAGTTGCTAAGGAGAACGAATTTATGGAGGGAAAAATCTCTTTTAAAGGAGAACATCAAATTATTATTATAGGCTGGAATGGTCGTGCGTACGAAACGATCACTCACCTTTCAAAACTTAAGCCATCGATTGAAATTATCTTAATAGACGAGTCATTAGAGCACAATCCATTACCAAACAAAAATGTTCATTTTATAAAAGGAAACCCTTCACAGGATGATACTCTAAAAAAAGCAAATGTTAATTCAGCAATTATGGCGTTAATTACAGCTGATCAAAGCAAGGATGAATTAACTGCAGATATGAATTCTATCCTAACACTTTTAGCAATCAAGGGGTTGAATTGTAACATATATAGTATTGTTGAAATCTTAACATCACATCACGTGAACAACGCTGAACGTGCAGGTGCAGATGAGATAGTCGAAACGACCAAGTTATCAAGTTATGTAATGGTTAATAGTCTACTATCACATGGTATGGCCCACACATTACTCAAAATGCTCGATCATTTAAAAGGCAGTAAAATCATGTACATACAAACGACAACAGACCTAATTAATCAAACATTCCGTGATGTTAGCCACAGTTTACTTTGCAAACGTATTTTATTAATAGGAGTCAAAAGAGGAGATGAATCTTATGTCAACCCCTCTCACTCTTTTCTAATTAAGGCACAAGACGAACTGTTAGTCATAATGGATTAGTGAAGTAACCTCTCTTCTAAATCTTTAATGAGGGACTTCCCCATATCTACATATTTCGTTGGGACAGTTGCATCAGGATCTTCTGGCTCTGAAAACTGATTAAATGAAGCATTCACATTTCCAACATGTACGTTATCATCTAAACCAACTTGGTATTTATGTGTCAATAAGAATGGGGTACCAAGTTCAACGGTTGCTCCTTCTGAATCTAATTGACCATCGACAGCTTCAAAAGGAATACGAAGAAAATGATAGCCGACCTCGTTGGCAATTTTATAATCAAATGAGCCATGATCATAATCCCAATTTCCACCAATAACATAACCTAAAGGTTTTAGCTCTTGTTCCAACTTAAATAATTTAAAAGTTGTACCCGTTATCTTTGATGATAATTCAATCATTTTGTAACACGTCCTTTAGCTTTTGCTGTTTTCTATTAGATTGTTGCTTTTTATGACTAGATGACAACCCCCATAGCTGTTATCACGTTCGTTGTCACTATCCTTACTTAGAAAAACTTATCATAGCTTGTTTAAAATGATGTAACTGAATTAAATAATATGTTGCTGTAATTGCAATAGCAATAAAGTTCACGAATTGGTGCCTTAGTAATACTAGCAACAACATTGTCAAAAAGAGCCTTACTCTTGTATTAGGTTAACCATCTATATATCATTCATCCATATGTATAATTGAACAAAAATAAAAAAGCTTGAGGAAAATCCCCTCAAGCTTCATTCATAATTATTACATTAATTCATTAATCATTAAGTCGCTTTTCTAGCTCAGCCTTCTTCTCTTCGAAACCAGGCTTCCCTAATAGTGCAAACATGTTTACCTTGTATGCTTCAACACCTGGTTGATCAAATGGATTTACACCTAATAAATATCCACTCATGGCGCAAGCTTTTTCAAAGAAGTATACTAAATAACCGAATGAATACTCATTAAGCTCTGGAATTGAAACAGTTAAATTTGGTACTCCCCCATCTGTGTGAGCAAGCATGGTACCTTCAAATGCCTTTTTATTAACGAAATCGACTGTTTTACCAGCAAGGTAGTTTAAGCCATCTAAATCACTACTTGCCTCTTCAATCGTTAATTCATGACGAGATTTCTCCACATGAAGAATCGTTTCAAATAAATCACGACGACCTTCTTGGACATATTGTCCTAATGAATGTAAATCAGTAGAGAAGTTTGCTGATGAAGGGAAAATACCTTTTTGATCCTTCCCTTCACTTTCACCAAACAACTGCTTCCACCATTCAGCAAAGTATTGAAGCGATGGTTCATAATTTATTAACATTTCTATCGTTTTACCTTTATTGTAAAGTACATTCCGAACAACTGCATATTGATAAGCACCGTTTTCTTCTAACTCTGAGTTAGAAAATTCGTTGCTAGCATCTTGAGCTCCTCGCATCATTTCTTCAATATTAGCACCACTAACTGCGATTGGTAATAATCCAACAGCAGTGAGTACTGAATAGCGCCCACCTACATCATCAGGAATGATAAATGATTCATATCCTTCTTCAGTAGCCAGAGTTTTCAATGCACCTCTAGCTTGATCGGTGGTAGCATAAATTCTTTTTCTTGCCTCGTCAATTCCATATTTTTCTTCAAGCATTTTTCGGAAAATACGGAAAGCAATAGCTGGCTCAGTTGTCGTACCAGATTTTGAAATGACATTAATAGAGAAATCTTTGCCCTCTAATACGTCCATCACATCTTTCATATACGACGAGCTAATATTATTACCTACAAAAATAATTTGTGGTGTAGTTCTTTGCTCTTTTGATAGCGATGAATAGAACGAATGATTTAACATATCAATGGCAGCTCGTGCACCTAAATATGATCCACCAATTCCGATGACTAACAATATTTCAGAATCACCTTTAATTTTTTCTGCGCTTTTTTGAATGCGTGAGAATTCCTCTTTATTATAATCTGTAGGTAAATCAACCCACCCTAAAAAATCATTTCCTGCACCAGTTTTTTCATGCAAAGAATGATGAGCTACTTTTACCGCATCACGTAAATATGTAATTTCATGTTCTGAAAAAAACGATAATGCTTTTGAATAATCAAACTTAATATATGACATCTTGTTAACCTCCAAACTGAATAATAAATCTTTATAAATACCACTTTAGCGAAAGGCTGTGAGTAAATCAAGAACACCACCCATATGTAAGCGTCTCCAAAATAAAATATTTTATGACAATATAGAAAAGCGGAAGCGACTTGGTCATCCCCGACAAGCACTGGAGCCTTTTCACTTGAAGGCGCTTTTTGCCTTCGGGTGAAATGGTGAAGTGACTCGAGGGGATAGGAGCTGAAGCTGGACAACTTGAAAAGCCGAGCCGACTGTTCAACCTCGACAGCGTTAGAACATTTTCAACTGAAGACGCTTTTGATCTTCTGGTGAAAGGACGAAGTGATTCGAGGGGTGTAGGTGCTGAAGCTAGATAAACGCAAATAATCTGTTAATCACTCGTTTTGTTATAAAGGATTAAGTGCGTTAACTTTACAAATAGTAAGCGAAGGCACCTCATTCTCCTTATATTAAGCTAAATGAGTTTGTCGATAATTAGTAAAACCCTTTCACTATCTATTCTTCTAATTGCTTCTCTTTTTTAATAAAACGGCTCATAATTATAAAAATCAGCCAACATATGATTACGATAATACCCGATAACATTCCTGTACCTAATATCACCCATCCACCAACTATTGTTAGCAAGAATAAATGAATTGCAAGTACAATATTTGCAATAATTAGAGGGTAGGTTAATCTTCTTCTCGTTTCAAAATTTTCCGTAATGAAATACAATCCAAGAACAAAAAGAATAATTGGCAGTGCATAAATGACAAACTCCATATTTTTTCCTCCTAACACTAATGAGTATTTTTAAAAAATTTACAGCTATTTTTATAACAGTTAACTGAGCTCTTTCAATAGTTATTCTTTAAAGAAAAAAATATTTCAAATGCTCTAGTTGTATACATGTTTATGTCTTTTCCAACATTTAATGAGAGGAAAGCTCATTCTATTACCCTCACCTAATTTAATTTTACCATTATATTACAATTGTTTTTCAAATAATACAAGATAAAAAAGCTCAAATTCACATAGATGCATAAGGATCGTACAAAAGTAATGGCTTTTTTCGAAACTTGTTTTTTACCTATCTTTTAGTAACTAATATGTATAATATGATTGCTATAGTCTCTAGAGAAGAAAAGATGCCACGAACGTTAGCAACATACGTGGGTTTATATCTAAGACGAATAGCAATAATTAATGCGAAAACAACCAATAGTAAAAGACCAATTACAATCGTAATTGGTCTATACTTATTTATGCTACTCATTATTTTTAGCTAACTATTTTATAGTGACATTTTTAAAATGGTTAATACATTCTCTTTGTTTAGCTTTTTAAAATTACCAAAATCACCATAAACAACAGTTTTTTCAGCCATTACTTCAAGGTTCGAATCATCAATGTCATAATCCGCAAGTCGTGAAGGTGCACCAATACTTGACCAGAATGCACTAAGTTTATCAATGCCTACCAATGCGATTTCACGATCACTCTTACCTTCTGGATTTACTTCAAATACTCTTATCGCTAATTGTTTAAATCTACCTACATTTTCATCAAGGACATGTCTCATCCAGTTTGGAAATAAAATCGCTAAACCGCCTGCATGTGGAATATCGTATACAGCTGA
Organism: Nanhaiella sioensis; assembly: GCF_046557775.1. Taxonomy (NCBI): domain Bacteria; kingdom Bacillati; phylum Bacillota; class Bacilli; order Caryophanales; family Bacillaceae; genus Nanhaiella; species Nanhaiella sioensis. Next base: position 2,930,967 of record NZ_JBKAEG010000001.1, on the reverse strand, counting down.
TACAGCGTGCTCAATATTATGAGTTGCCCAATCTCCACGATAACCCATGCTTAACATACCATTTAAGGCAATCGTACCATTGTATAATATCGTTTCCCTATGCTCGTAGCTCTCTAAGTCTTCAAGCAGTTTCGGAGCTGTATCGATGACAGTTTTTAGTACTGCTTCACACATTTGATCTTGCAAAGGTGTATTTGAAACGTTATGAAAATATTGCTCAAATACATGACTCATCATATCAACCATACCATAAATTGTTTGATCTCTAGGTACTGAAAATGTATTGGTCGGATCAAGAATGGAGAATTTAGGGAATACTAAAGGACTTCCCCAGCCATATTTTTCTTGAGTTTCCCAATTTGTTATTACAGAACCTGCGTTCATTTCTGACCCAGTTGCAGCAAGTGTTAACACAGTTCCTAATGGTAATGCAGCTTCAGGAACTGCTTTTCTACTCATAAAATCCCATACATCTCCATCATATTTCGCACCAGCAGCAATAGCCTTTGAACAATCAATTACACTGCCGCCACCTACAGCTAATATAAATTCAATACCTTCATTCTTACAAATCTCCACACCTTTTCTTACTGTTGATAAACGTGGATTCGGTTCAACTCCTGCTAATTCAACAAACTCAGCATCAATTTCTGAGAAAATTGCTGTAACTTTTTCATAAATACCGTTGCGCTTAATACTTCCCCCACCATAAACGAGCAGTACTTTTTTTCCATATTGAGGTATTTCTGTTTTCAATTGTTCTAATTGATCTTTACCAAAAATTAGTTTTGTTGGATTAAAAAACGTGAAATTATTCATAACATCCTTCCTTTCACTAACATTATGATTTAAGGAATACAAAATCGCAAGCTCCCTGCTCAGTCCAAGACAAGGCTATCCTGCCCGAGCAGATCGAGAAAGTAAAGTGAAAGATTTTCACTCTAAAATAAGCGTCACCTTCTGATGTGTGAATTGACCCCTACAGTTATACTTATCTTTTTATAAAGCTCTATTCATAAACTTTACTGCTATTGTTATTAGTTAAGGCTCTTTTCGTATATTTTGTTGCTTATATGATTAATTTAGGACAATAAAATAAGATATTCGGTATCATCGTATAAATTAGAAAAGAAAAGATGCCACGATCTAGCTTGAAATACGTGTTTAATTTCTATGTACGAAAAGCAACTATTAGTTGAGAACGAAGTTGAAAAAGGCTCTTTTCGTTTACTTGTTGCTTATATGATTGATTTAGGACAATAAAATAAGATATTCGGTATCATCGTATAAATTAGAAAAGAAAAGATGCCACGATCTAGCTTGAAATACGTGTTTAATTTCTATGTACGAAAAGCAACTATTAGTTGAGAACGAAGTTGAAAAAGGCTCTTTTCGTATATTTTGTTGCTTGTATTATTAAATTAGAACAACAAAATAAAACATAAGATGGCATCGTATAGAGAAAAATAAAAGATGCCAACGACCCCTGTATATCCAATACAAGTGCAAACAGTCAAATAAAAAAATTAAAGATCATGAATATTTTTCCTTATATATGCCAAAATATATATTAATTAAGATAAAAAGGAGGCAACATATTATGGGTACTATGCAACGAATCGCACTTGTTTTTACTATTATTGGGGCTATAAATTGGGGGCTAATTGGATTTTTTCAATTCGACTTAGTTGGAGCAATCTTTAATGGACAAGGTTCCGCTCTTTCAAGAATTATTTTTGGTATCGTTGGAATTGCAGGCCTCATTAATTTAGGGATATTATTCAAGCCTACTGAGGAATTTGGAACAAGTACCGAGCCTAGAACGACTAGATGATATCACTTATTTCATGAAACTTATGTTAAATCAAAAAAATCGCCTTAAAAGGTAGGCGATTTTTTGATTTGAACTGAGCTGTTTTTATGACTAAAGATCCCCACATTAATAACGAGGGGATCTTTCATCGAATGGATAGAGCTCCCACAAGATTCACTGATGCTCAAGTTTACTTATGTGGGGTTTATTTTTTTATTAAATCTTCTCGCTTAGACTGTTCAATCCATTCTTCAAGTTTCTCTTTTAAAGTATTAAAGCCTTGTTGTTCATCCATTTCCGTTACTGGCATTTGTATTTGACGTTTTTTAGGTTTTTTAGGTTTTTCAGTTTCAGCAGGTGCCTCTTGCGTCGCACGGATAGATAACCCTATTTTACCTGCTCCCTCATCAATGGATAGAACTTTAACATTAACTTCGTCTCCAACCTTCACATGGTCATTAATATCTTTGACATATCCGTGAGTAATTTCAGAGATATGAACTAACCCTTGTGTATTTTCATCTAAGGCAACAAACGCTCCATAAGGTTGAACACCTGTAACTTTACCTACAACAACACTTCCAATTGCAAATTTTTCAGACATGAAAACACTCCTAAACCGATATTCTTATTTCGTTTATACGCAATTAAACATTATATCATAAACAATAAGTTACCTCAAAGCAAATTTTCTATCTATTTTTTTATAATTTGCAAATTGGACTAAAAATATGAGCATAACAAAGAAAACCATTTTAGACGTATTCTTCATCAATAACTAATATATTTTGTATATACCTATCAAGTTGAAGCCTTTACACTCCTAAAAAATCACTCTTACATTTAATCACTAAATATTCATATTTATAGTGATTTTTTTACTTTCAATCATGGTAAAATATTTATAAGAAATGAATGTGCTAGGAGGGAGCTAAAATGGGTACACTCGGATCAAACATTAAAATGTACAGAATGCAAAAAAAGCTAAGCCAGCGGGAATTGGCTATGAAGATTCGTGTCGGTACTGGTACGATTGAGAAATATGAATCTGGTGCACAACTCCCTGACACCCAAACAATTTTAAAAATATCAACTGTACTAGATATCCCAGCACCAGAACTGTTAGAACAAATTTATCAAATAAATTCGGGGTTTGACGAAGAAATTGAACACCTTATAAAAGAAGTTGGCACTGAAAAATCAAAGCTCATATTACGTAAGGCAAAAGAATTTAGCGAGGAAGATTTCTTAAAAGTGATGCAAATGCTTTATGATATAAAATATGAACAGAAATAACAAAATGACTATAGATTTTAACCGTACTTGAACACATACTACGATTATTATCTTACACAAAATATATTCAGACAAAACCATAAAGGTTTTGTCTTTTTATTACGCTCTATTGGCAACCTTTGTTGTTATTTAATACCTTAATATCAACAACGATTGATAAGAAACAACTTTCTAATAATGGCTATGCAGCCAGCCAAGTTAGCTGTTTATAAAGCGATTAATACGTTTGATTGCTTCTTGCAATTGTTCCATTGATGAAGCATACGAACAACGGATATGCCCTTCTCCGCTCTCACCAAACACATGTCCAGGTACAACAGCGACCTTTTCTTGTATCAATAATTTTTCAGCAAATTGTTCAGAGGTCAACCCAGTACTTTTTATGGAAGGAAATGCATAAAATGCTCCCCCTGGTAGATGGCAATCGAGACCGATATCGACTAATGATTGCACAAAGTAGTTACGACGACGTCTATAGCTTTTTTTCATTCCATCAACATCCTGACGTCCATTTTTTAATGCTTCAATCGCACCGTATTGAACTGGAGTCGGTGCACACATCATGGAATACTGATGAATTTTGAGCATAGCCTGTAAAAGTTCAGCAGGAGCAGCAACATATCCTAATCGCCAGCCTGTCATTGCAAAACCTTTAGAAAAACCGTTTATTACAATCGTACGCTCTCTCATTCCATTTACATTTGCTATACTATAGTGCTGCTCATCGTAGGAAAGTTCAGAATATATTTCATCTGATATAACTACTAAATTGTACTTATCAACAATTTCTGCTATAGCTTCAAGCTCTTCTTTTGTTAACACCGCTCCTGTAGGATTGTTTGGTGAGCAAATCATAATCGCTTTAGTTTTCTCAGATATCACTTTTTCAATATGCTCTGGCTTTAGCTTAAATTGATCAGTTTCCGTTGTTTGTATAGCGATTGGTTTACCACCAGCTAATGTAACTAATGGTGCATACGAGACAAAACTCGGTTCAACAACAATCACTTCATCTCCTTGATTAACAATAGCTCTTAAAGCAAGATCAAGAGCTTGACTTGCCCCAACTGTAACAAGAATCTCTTGATCTGGGTTATACTGGAGCATATATTGGCTCTTTAAATATGATGCTATTTCCTGTCTCAGTTCAAGTAACCCTGCATTAGCAGTATATGACGTATACCCTTGTTCCAATGATAGTATACACGCCTCACGTATACTCCACCCTGTCACAAAATCAGGTTCGCCAACCCCTAATGAAATAACTCCATCCATACTAGCAGCTAGATCAAAAAAACGACGAATCCCAGATGGTTTTAAACTTAAAACTGTATCTGATAAAAATGATTTTTCTGTATGAATCATGGTGACACCACGATACGCTGATCTTTATCATCCTGATCGAACACTGTACCATCATGTTTATATTTTTTTAACATAAAATGAGTCGTCGTTGAGATTACAGAATCAAGTGTAGACAACTTTTCAGAAACAAAGTTGGCGACCTCTGGCATTGATCGACCTTCAATGACGACTGATAAATCATACGCTCCACTCATTAAATAGACAGATTTCACTTCCGGATAACGATATATACGTTCAGCAACTTCGTCAAAACCAACCCCACGCTTAGGAGTTACTTTTACGTCGATCATTGCAGTTACATTTTCGAGACCGTTGACTTTATTCCAATCTATCATTGGAACATATTGGACAATAACTTTAGAATTTTCTAATTTTTTAATACTTGCTTCAACTTCCTCTGTTGACAAAGAAACCATTTTTGCGATTGTTTGCGCAGGTAAACGACAATCAGCTTCTAGAACCTCAAGAATCTCAATTTCTTTTTGTGATAATTTCACGCATATCTCCTCCGCTTTTTTACGTATACACTGTTAGAATTTCTTCTGTTAATTTATTTATTATAGCATTTCGGCAATTAATTCGTTAATACCTGAAATGCAATATGAACTTGAGTACCTTCTCCTACTTTACTGTAAAATGATATATTTCCATTATGGGCTACAACAATTTGTTTAACAATCGCTAAGCCGAGGCCGGTTCCTCCATCTTTCCGAGTACGCGCTTTATTTATACGATAGAACCTTTCACCTAATTGATTTAGATGCTTTTCATCCATTCCTATCCCTGTATCTGAAATGATTAGCTCACATTGATTATTTTTTGCTTTCTTTAACTGAACTGAAATATTACCACCTTTTTCAGTATAATGAATAGCATTATCTATAAGGTTATGAATGATTTGTTCAATACGATCTTCATCGGCATAAATAATAATTTCTGGATCCAACATCATGTTAAGTGAAATTTCACTTTCAAGCAAAATTGGTTCGTAAATTGCTAACGATTCTTCAATTAATTGTGAAAATACTAGTGGTACCTTTGTTAAGTTGTACACACTACTCTCTAGCTTTGATAAGTCAAGTAAATCATGCACGAGTCGTTGCATTCGAGCAGCCTCACGATGAATCAATTTAAGGTATCGCTGTACATCCTCCTGTTTTTTTACGACGCCATCGACAATTGCTTCACTATAACCTTTTACATAACTAATAGGTGTGCGTAACTCATGGGAAACATTGGCTAGAAATTCTTTCTTACGCTCATCCTCTTTTGCAATAGCACATGCCATATCGTTAAAAGCTTGTGCAAGCTTACCGATTTCGTCATTTGTTGTAATTTCTACTCGTTCTGTATAATTCCCCTTAGACATGTGTTGGGCAGCTTGCTCAAGTTGCTTGAGCGGCTTAATTAGTTTTGTAATAATTTTCCTTCCAAGGAGAATGGATAAAATGACAAATAAAATAGCAACTGGAATCCATAAGTTAGTAATATCATTGATCATATCAGTAATATTCGCTAAAGGGGTATATAAATAAACAATGCCTTCTAGTCTATTTCCATCTAATAGAGGAATGATAACACCTAAAATTTGATGTCCCATTTTTTGTTCATATCCTATTTTGGATATGTGTTCACCTCTTAATAGTCGCTCTCTATCTTCTTCATCAATATAAGATTCATAATCAATATCAAACGGTAGACACGCACTTAATTCTCGAGGGTTTGTTATTAGCAACACTTCCGGCTCAGACATTTGGTTGTACCAATTAATTTGGTCAATTAATTGGTCTGTTATTTCTCCACCATTATAATTAGTCGCAAGTTGAGAGCCTTCTTCTTGAAGCGTTTTTCTTACATTTTCAACATAGTATTTTTCATAAAAATAATTTGATAATATATATGAAAAAAAAATTGTCCCAATAATGGCGAGACTAATAGTAATCCAAATTTTATGTGCTAACGTCAAATTTCTGATTATTGTAAACATCTTTTCACACCTCTAACTTATAACCGATACCCCATACAGTTCTAATCGAATCTCCAAACTCACCCAACTTTATTCTAAGCGTTTTAATATGTGTATCGACTGTTCTTACACCACCCTTATAATCAAAGCCCCAAACCCCTTCTAATAATTGCTCTCTACTCAATGCTTGACCTAGATGTTTACAAAAGAATAACAATAAATCAAACTCTTTAAGTGTTAACCCAATAGAGCTACCATTTATGCGCACTTTGCGACCTTTTTCGTTAATTTCTAATGAGCCAAATTTAACAAATAAACCCTCTTCATTATGCATGCCTTGATTTGTTCTACGTAAAACTGCATCAATTCGAGCAATTAATTCACTTGGACTAAAGGGCTTTACAATATAATCATCCGCCCCCATTTTCAAACCGTATACACGATCCCACTCTTCACCTCTAGCAGTTAAAAAGATAATCGGTATGTTCGAGGTTTGACGTAGCTTCTCGCAAAATGTAAAGCCATCGATATCAGGCATCATTACATCAAGAATGATGATATCAATATTAGTCTTATCGAGTATGTTAAATGCCTCATTACCATCAGATGCATGGTATGTTTCAAAATTATCGCGCTCAACATACATTTGAATAAGGTTTCTCATATCCTCTTCATCATCAACGATCATTACTTTCTTCTTCTCAGTCATCATCGTTCACCTTCTCTTTTAATTAATTGAAATGGCCCTTTGCCTACTTTGATAGTGCTTGTTATTTCCATTGTTTTTTGGTCAATAACATACACCTCATCACTATCATAGCTGGTAATATAAAGCTCATCATTCATTGCAACCATTTCAACAGGATTCACACCTACATTTATTGCTGATATCTCTTCATATGTACTTGGATTGAATTTGCGAATCATGCTTGATCCATGACTGAGGACAAAAATCCCCTCTTTTGTTTCTGAGAAAAATATTGGCATTGTTGGAGCTGCAATTTCCTCCTTCAGTTTTCCTGATTCTAGTGAAAACACGCTAATATTCGTCTCAATTTTATTTGCATTACCATGCCCCCCTAGCCACAATTCTTTTTCCGCTTCTCGTAATAGTCCTCCAGTAGGCAAAGGATTTATGTTAAACGTATCGATAACCACATTATGAATAGCATCTACGACGGATAAACTTGTATCATCTATATTAACGACATATATTCTTTCTCCATCATTTGATTCAAACATACTAAATGGACGCTTCCCAATTTTTATTTCATTAAGCTCCTCACCAGTTAGAGAAAATTTTCGGATAGAATTTCTATTTTGGTCTACAAGATAAATACTGTTTTTATCAGAGGAAAGAATTCCATTTACAATTCCTGTTCCAGTTTTCCAAGGGGTTAATTCTTTCCCTGTGGATAATTCATACAAATAAGCACTTTCTTCATTCTTCCCATATAACATTAGTGTATTTTGATCAGGGAACATCAGCCCTCCTATAACTGCTCTATTTATTTCCCAAGACTCAGTCTGTTCCTTATTAGAAATATCTATAAAAGATAGACTTGCATCCTTTATATTTACCGATAGTACAGATGATTGATGAGGGTTAATTGGCTTAAATTGTTGTGTGTTACTGCATCCTACAAGTAAAATGATTAGCATAACAGTAAGCATCAATACTTTTCGTTGAAACATATTTTTCACTCCTATATAGGGTTCAAACAATGAATCTTAGTTTGTATAATGAGTTATAGGTGGAATCTGTCAATCAGTCAAATAAAAATCCAACCTGCTATGTTCAAATATACTTAAGCTAATAGTTGTTCTTGCAATCATTATACATTTAAATTGTGTTCAAACAGTGAAGTTCATCTGCTATTGTTTAAGCGAATGGTTCTTAGTTCAACAACTAATTGACTTAATCAAGATGATTCGTATGCCTTTGAACCGGTGTATAAATATTTACATACTCTACAAGCAATGTTGTTGCTCGTACTAAGAAATTAAACACGCACACAACTAGCGTTCGTGGCATCTTTTCATCTTTACAACGATGACTAACATATAAAACCACTTTTTATGGTGCTAATTTAGAAACAATAGCAAAGAGTTTACAAAAAAAGCCTTTTAAAAAAGAAGTATACTAAAAAGAGGTAGGTGTGAAGAGCATGGATAATCATTTTTTTGATCAAGTCATTGATCGGAGACATTCAAATTCTGTTAAGTGGGATGGTACTAAACGTGTTTTTGGTGTAGATGATGTGTTGCCAATGTGGGTTGCAGATATGGATTTCAAGGCACCCCCACAAGTATTAAAAGCAATACAGTCTAGAGTAGAGCACGGTATTTTTGGCTACTCAGAACCACCTCTATCAACGAAAAAAGCTATTCAAAAATGGGTAAACAATAGGCATCATTGGAATATCCGAGATAGCTGGATAACTTACTCGTCAGGTATTGTACCCGCATTGGCAACTGCCATAGAAGCGTACACAAAACCTGGGGATAAGGTTATGATGCAAACACCAGTCTATCCACCGTTCTTTGACCTTGTCATAAAAAATAACCGAATTCCAGTCTATCATTCTTTTGATTTAGACGATGGCAAATTCGAAATTAACTTTGACAAACTAGAACAATTAATTGATAAACAAACAAAATTGTTCTTTCTATGCAATCCTCACAACCCTGGTGGAAAAGTTTGGACTAAAGGTGAGCTAACAAAACTTGGTGAAATATGCTCATTACATAACATTACCATTATCTCAGATGAAATTCATTCAGATATTATTTTAGCAGGCACCCATATTCCAATTGCATCAATTGATGAAAAGTTTGCTCAGCGAACTATTACTTGTATCGCACCAAGTAAAACATTCAACCTTGCGGGTCTTCAAACAGCTGCTATTATTACACCTAATACTCAGCTAAGATTAGCTTTTCAAAAAGTACAACAAAGGCAAGGGTTCTATACAGTAAATGCACTGGGCATGGTTGCTATGGAAGCAGCCTATCATTATGGAGAAGTTTGGCTAGAGAGCTTGATTGCATACTTGAAGGAAAATATTATGATTGTTGATCGTTATCTCAAACAACATCTACCTAGCCTAAAAATGATTAAGCCCGATGCTTCATATTTGATCTGGATAGATTGCCGTAATCTACACATGACAGATGAACAACTTAAGAGAGAATTATTAGTAGAAGGTAAACTAGCTTTGGAACCAGGCAGTAAGTTTGGTATTGCTGGTAATGGATTTGTTAGAATGAACATTGGTTGCCCAAAACAAACTTTATATGATGGATTAAATAGACTAAAGAAAGCACTAGGATGAGTAACAAACATTTATAAAACCCTTTAATTTTACAAGCAATTTTTTCATGTATTTCTTTTAAAAGTCATTGTAAATCAGGTGGGGTAAATTCTCCACCTGATTTACATATCAACATTTATTAATGGCTTTTTTTGTTTCATTTTGTTCCCTAAATCACTAAGTAACAAGTATGTAAAAACTAAGTGTTCACGGCACCTTTGCTTCTTTATCTACTTACTGTGGTCATTTAATCACACTAGCAATTTTATAATATAACACTAAACAGCAATCTTAGTTATCATCCATTTATTCCTCTTCCTTCTCTTCTTTATCTTTTTCATTTTTATCAGATGTTTCTTCACCTTTGCTTTGCTCTTTAGAAATAACCCCACAAGCGATTCTTTCACCTGCATCCCCTGCTGGCTGACTCATTCCATCATCCTTATCTTGATGAATAACGAGCGCTGTACCTTCCATAGTAAGTAATGAATTTTTATCTTCTTTTAACGTAACTTCTGGGGCAGTAATATCTACTTTTACATTTCCATCATCTTTAACGGTAATATTGGGTAAGTCTCCTGCATGTGGGCCTTCAGGCTGTAACAGACCATGGTCTTTATCTTCTGGATTAAAATGATTACCCGCTGACTTAAAATCTGGAGGTTCACATTTACCAGTTTCATGTATATGTATTGCATGCTCGCCTTCAGGTAAGCCCTCTAAATCAAGCTCTATTTTTACACCTTTGCTTTGCTCTGAAAATTTTGCTGTTCCAAGTGAATCTCCATCAGCATTATACATTTCTACATCTACCTTTGTTGGGTTTTCTTCTGTACAACCTATCGTCAAAACAGAAATAAATAACAAAGGAAATAGTACTTTATACATTGTTACCTCCAAAAACACATTTTTCTTATATATTTCCCGCTATCCATTCCAAATATACAAAGGCTTATTGCGTTATTTTCTTGCTTTTGTAGCTAAATTAGAAAAGCTACTAATGGATTTATTCCACTGACATCATTGTTAGAATAGAAAAGATGCCACATGAGTCTAGTTTAAACATATTTTTGGATAGTACAAAAAAACAAGGCGATAACAGCCTATACAAAAAAAACCTACTGAAATTTACTCAGTAGGGTCTTTAATTTGGTGTTTCTCCTCTAATAATTTTGCTCTTTGTTCCTCACGTGCTGAAACTTTTTTAAATATAACGAATGTGACAAAAGCACCGATGGCAAATATAACAAAGGTTAACACTGCCGGTATATACTCCGTTTTATCTTCAGGGAAATACAAAAACAAATATAAAATAGCGAGTATTTTCATCTACACAACCCTTTCCAGCTACTCAATCACGCTAATTGATTCGATAATTACCGGTTCAATTGGTTTATCATTCTCTCCAACCTCAACGTTAGCAATTGCATCGACAATATCCATTCCTTCTATTACTTGTCCAAAAACAGTATGTTTAAAATCTAAATGTGGGGTTCCACCATTTTCAACATAGTATGCGATTATTTCTTTAGGAAAACCTGCTTTCTCCAATTCCGCTTCAAACCCAGAAGGAAGATTCTTATTTTGAACGATAAAAAATTGACTACCATTCGTATTTGGTCCACTGTTTGCCATTGATAGTGCTCCTCGAATATTAAAAAGCTGACGTGAAAATTCATCTTCAAAAGGTTGACCGTAAATACTCTCTCCGCCATACCCATTCCCTTCTGGGTCGCCACCTTGAATCATAAAATCATTAATAACTCGATGAAATGTTACTCCATCATAATAGCCATTTTCACTATGTGTAAGGAAATTTTCAACTGTCTTTGGCGCCATCTCTGGAAATAGCTTGATTGTAATTATACCCATTGTTGTTTTCATTTCTACAATTGGAAAATTTGTAGTCTCATCCGATAATTGAGGATACTCAACCTGATCCTCAGTTTGTTCTTCGTTGTTTTCTTCTTGTTGTTCATCATTTTCCTCATCGACTTGTTCTTGTTGTACTTGATCTGATGAAGTATTTTCCTCCTTCACTTCCGCAGTGCCACAGGCAGCAAGTATGAAAAATAGACTTGATATCATAACAATCATTTTTTTCATGGTTTTAGTCTCCCTCTTTTTTTATATCAACTATTATCATATAAAAAAAGCAAGTCCACCACCAGTAAAAACTAATCTTTTGTCAAGATGCACTTTTTACTTCATAATTAAAATTAAATATGAAAGCTCTTTTCGTATACTTTGTTGCTATATTATTTGAATGATGTTGGTTATCTAAGTATGTCATCATTTTTACGATGATAACATGCTACATAAGCTAACCTTCATAAACTAGAAACAATGCGAAAACAGCAAATATAAATGAATGGAGGAATCAGTTTTGACACAAAATCACTTCCAAACCGGTGACCTTGTTACAGCGATATATAAGACTGGGAAATATGTTGGAGAAATTACTAACATTCGGGAAAATCATTATTTAGTCAAGATTAAAGCTGTTATTACCCACCCAATGCAAGGGGATCTACATAATCCTAAACAAATTAACGTCCCATTGTTTCATGAACGTCGTGCGTTAGCCTTTGGTGAACAAGCAAATATCCCCAAGAAGATGGTTAAGCAATATAACGGTAACATCCTAGACTATGAAAAATCTTTACGCACAGCTCTTGAGCTTATGAAAGAACAACTGCAAGAAGACAACAGTGCATGGGCACTTCAAAGTATTGATAACTTAATAAATCTAGAAAAAGAATATTTTTAAAAAGGGTCTGTCACCACGGTTATTTTACAGCTAAAAAATGTCACAAATACCATTTGTAACTACGTGCCAATATTAGCGTAAATAACAACCGGTTATACTTTAATTATAGTTAACATGAGTACCCTAGATAACCTCTAGCCTTAAGAGTCCATTAATTTCTTTTAAGCATCTTTCTTTTAAAAAGGCTGTTTTCGCATTGATTGTTGCTTTTCGTTCAAAGGTATAGGCACGTATACATCTAGCGTTCGTGGCATCAGCTCTCATAAAACTCATCATACTGTCGAATTTTAGTGAAAATAACAACAAAGTTTACGAAAAGAGCCTAAAAATAGCTAAATATAAGCAATTTTTCGTCAACTTAGCCATCGTATTAAATGATTTCTTTCTGTAGCTTTCTCATATATAATATGTTGATAACAATATCTTACATCTAAGAGGTGTTTGTCATTTCAATTAAAAATAGAAATCTACTAATCATGTGGTTTGCAAACTTTTTTGTTGCTGCAAGTGCCACAATGATCATGCCATTCTTATCCCTTTTCATTGAAACGATGGGGGATTTTTCTGCTGACTATGTACAACGTTGGGCTGGTTTTGTATTTGGAATAACTTTTTTAACTGCTTTTTTTATGTCTCCCATATGGGGAAGGTTCGGAGATAAACATGGTCATAAAAAGGTTCTGTTAATATCCGGGTCAGGAATTGCGCTATGCACTCTATTAATAGCATTTGTTCAAAGTGTTGAGCAACTTTTTACTTTACGTCTTTTGATGGGCGTAGTGACAGGCTTTATCCCCACCTCCTTAGCTCTTATCTCTGCACAAACTCCGAAAGAAGAAGCAGGTAAGACTTTAGGCACATTACAAATGGGTACTGTTTCAGGTGGGCTCTTCGGTCCTTTGTTAGGTGGTTTATTAGCTGATGCAGTCGGCTTCCAATATACTTTCATTCTTACATCAGCTGGTATATTACTAGCTACCATCGTCGTTTTACTTGGAATTAAAGAAGTTAGACAAAGTAAGAAGAAAGATAAACAACAAACATACTCTAGAAAAGAGGTACTTTCCCATATCTTACACCAGCCAATACTCATGACCATTCTCTTAGTAACTACTTTGATCCAAATTGCGAATTTCAGTGTTCAGCCTTTGCTAGCACTATACGTCATTGACCTTACCAGTGGATCAAATATAGCATTTTTGGCAGGTATGGCTTTTTCTGCAACGGGCTTCGGTAACTTACTAGCAACAAGACAGTGGGGTAATTTAGGTGATAAAATTGGTCATGAAAAAGTACTTGTCCTTCTGCTAGTATTTTCTTCTGTTACATTTATTCCACAAGGATTTGCGCATTCATTTTGGCAGCTTGTTGTTGCTAGATTCATTTTCGGTATAGCAGTAGGTGGTTTAATCCCCTGCACAACTGCATATATCCGTCAAGTTGCACCAGTTGCTATGCAAGGTGAAGTACTCGGATACAATGTTAGTTTTCGGTTTTTAGGTAATGTCATCGGACCAATGATGGGTGGGGTGTTATCTGGTTATTTTGGCATATCTTCTGTATTCTTTATTACTTCATTATTATTTCTACTTGCTGCATTTATACTGTGGGGAGCTATTCATTATGTAAATAGACACTCCGAAAAGGCTCACTATTCATAGTGAATAGATTAGTTTTTTTCAAAATGCTGTTTTTGCATTGATTTGATTGCTGCTTTTCATCTATAGATATTAGCACGTATACAATCACATTCGTGGCATCTTTTTCTACATTTAATATTAAAGAGTTCTCATAATAATGTTCATTTTTAGGAAAAATAGTAACAAAGGTGACGAAAAGAGCCTTAAGAAAAAAAAATATGTTCATAAATGAACCAGGCTAATAGCCTACTTTCTTCCTATATAAAGAGAGTTTATTAGCCTAAAAAAAAACAAAGAATAAATTTATTCTTTGTTTGAGTCTAACAGTAAAAACACATATAATGTTCTTTAGAGAACTGAGGACATAAGGAGGAAAGTTATGAAAAACGTTGTCATTCATAAAATGGTGAAGTTTATTTTAACCGAAGGACACCTTAAGGGCTACTGGGATAAACATGGTCATGATTTAGATTTTGGTTCTTTAACGAATGAGCAACTCGTAAGCTTGGCGAAAAAAGTTTTGAATAATGCCTCTCATAGTCAACTTGAGCAACATGTTGTTGGCCGTGGCTGGCGGACGGAAGATGAAACAGTTGGAAAGCTTTTACTGGAAGATAATTCAGAAAAAGATGAACATATTGAAGTGATTGATACATCCGTCTCTGGCTCTAAATCAAAAAAACTACTAATCGACAGATTGTTAAAAGTCGATTGTGAGAAAGGCGACTTTTCTTTTTTTGTCGAAGACTTAAATATTGATGTAACAGCACTTGTATGTCCAAAATGTGGTGGAAAAGTTATCGCTGACAACTAGAAGCTACAGATAAATATTAGAGGAGTGAATATCATTGTATGAAGCAGTAACAACGGGAGTAAGTGACTTCCAATATTTTGCAGCTATTGCGATATTTCTAATATCGTATGCTTTTATCATTACAGAAAAAATTAACCGTGCTGTCATCGCCCTATTAGGTGCTGGATTAATGATCTTCTTAGGCATTGTTGATTTAGAAGCAGCTTATGAGCACCATATTGAATGGGAAACTATTACCTTATTAATTGGTATGATGATTCTTGTTTCTATTACGAGTCAATCAGGAGTTTTCCAATATGTTGCCATTAAAACGGCAAAACTAGCTAAAGGGAAGCCGATGAATATCCTACTTGCGCTTTCGCTGTTGACTGCAGTAGGCTCAGCATTTTTAGATAATGTAACGACAGTATTACTAATCGTACCTGTTACATTTTCTATTACACGAATTTTGAAAGTAAATCCAGTTCCTTTTTTAATTTCAGAAATCATCTTTTCGAATATCGGTGGTACTGCAACACTTGTTGGTGACCCTCCGAACATTATGATTGGTTCAGCAAACTCACATTTAACGTTTAATATGTTTTTAGTTAATTTAGCTCCAATCGTGCTTGTAATTATGGCTGTTACTTTTGTAATTATCTACTTTATCTATCGAAAACAAATGAAGGCAGACCCAGCTCTTATTGATAAATTAATGAACTTAAACGAAAAAGATTACATAAAAGACACTGTTTTAATGAAAAAATCATTATCAGTGCTTCTTTTAACAATCTTAGGTTTCTTTGTACTTCATAGTATCTTCCATATTCCTGCGGCAGTTATTGCAATGGCAGGAGCAACATTGTTAATGCTAATTGGTGTGAAAGAGCATGATTTAGAAGAAGTGTTTGCATCTGTTGAATGGGTAACAATCTTCTTCTTCGTAGGTTTGTTTACATTAGTAGGTGGACTTATTGATATTGGTTTAATTGGAAGCTTAGCTGAAAAAGCACTAGAGGTAACAGGTGGAGATATTGGTACAGCATCTCTTTTAATACTTTGGGTATCAGGTGTTGCTTCTGCAACAATTGATAACATTCCTTTTGTTGCTACGATGATTCCATTAATTCAAGATATGGCAATTGGAATGGGCTTAACTCCAGCTTCACCGGAAATAGATGTATTATGGTGGTCACTCGCTCTTGGTGCTTGTTTAGGTGGAAATGGTACACTTATTGGAGCATCTGCAAACGTGATTGTAGCTGGTATGGCATCTAGAGAAGGTAAAGGATTTAGCTATATTGAATTCTTAAAAATTGGTGCACCGATTACAATCGTTTCACTTATCATCGCACATGCATATGTTTGGTTGAGATTTTTATAATATCTAAAAGCCTTTTTAAGAGGAGATTGGTCACTTATTATTGATCAATCTCCTCTTTTTATTGCGTTGGGGATAATCATAAAGCTTTGTTGCTATTGTTAGTAATTAGTAAACTAGTTAAGACACATGTCACGCAACAGTCATCGTTTTAAAGAAGAAAAGATGCCACGAACTCGCATTATATATCGTATTTAATTGCTTAGTACGAACTACTACAATTAGTTCGAAAACAGATTTAGCTAAGGCTCTTTTCTTATACTTTTTGCTATTGTTATTAAATTTAAACAAGTGCTTAGATGTATTAAGCTATGTCGTCTTACAAGAAAGAAAAGATGCCACGAACTCGCATTACATACCGTATTTAATTACTTGGTACGAACAACTACAATTAGTTCGAGAACAGGTTTAGCTAAGGCTCTTTTCTTATACTTTTTGCTATTGTTATTAAATTTAAACAAGTGCTTAGATGTTTTAAGCTATGTCGTGTCGTCTAACAAGAAAAGATGCCACGAACTCGCATTAAATACCGTATTTAATTGCTTAATACGAACAACTACAATTAGTTCGAGAACAGGTATACCTAAGGCTCTTTTCTTATACTTTTTGCTATTGTAATTAAATTTAAACAGGTGCTTAGCTATATTAAGCTATGTCGTCTTACGAGAAAGAAAAGATGCCACGAAATCGCATTAAATACCGTATTTAATTCTTAGTACGAACAACTACAATTAGTTCGAGAACAGGTTTAGCTAAGGCTCTTTTCTTATACTTTGTTGATATCTAAGCTAAATTAAAGTAGCTAGATGGTTATTTTTTATACAATGTAACACCTCAACAACACCAAATGATTACGCTTTATCACAACGAAAGAATACAGTGAAAACACACTTCATTTGTATCATCACATAATTTCCCACAATTCCTTGATAATTCTTTGACAATATTGCCTATAATATAAAATATAAGTAATGTCTAAGCCCACAATGTCACGATTGAAAAGGAGGTTAGCCCTTTTCTTAACACCTAAGAAAAAGTTATAATGATAATACCTTAAGGGGCGTAAATACATACGCCTCTTATGGTTGTGAAGACATATATGAGGAGGCTTTTTTCCATTGAGTTATTCAATATATCTAGTTGAGGATGAAATGAATTTAAACCAAATATTAACAACGTATTTGCAAAATGAGGGGTGGCATGTAAAATCGTTTCATACAGGACTTGACGCTAAGAACTCAATTAAAGAGCAGCCAAACCTATGGATTTTAGATATAATGCTCCCTGATATAGATGGCTATGAATTAATTAAAGCCATTAAAGAGCATGATGAGCAAACACCGGTTATTTTTATTTCAGCTCGTGATGAGGATCTAGACCGTATCATCGGTTTGGAATTAGGAAGCGATGATTACTTAGCTAAACCGTTTTTACCAAAGGAGTTAGTTATCCGCACAAAAAAACTATTAACTAGAGTTTATGGCAAGCAAACCGTACATAATGCCATTCATTATGGAAATTATGTGATTAACGAAGAAAAGCGAACCGTACACATAGAGAATGAAGAGGTTGTACTATCATCAAAGGAATTTGATTTATTATTATTGTTCGTTAAAAACATAGGGCAAGCATTTTCCCGTGAACAGGTTCTTGATTATATTTGGGGGAGTGATTACTTCGGTTCAGACAGAGTTGTTGATGATTTAGTACGGAGAGTTCGTAAAAAGGTTACAGAATTGCGTGTAGAAACATTATATGGTTTCGGATATCGAACGGTTGAATCAACATGAAAAATTGGCCCCTGTCAATTCAAATTTCTGTTGTATTTGCTGGATTAATCATTTTTATCGGTGTGACATTAGTTACATTTATTCCTAACACACTAAACTCTTTTTTTACAAACGAAATTTTCACGACAATTGAAAACTCACAGCTACAGATGACCAATGATTATACACCTTCAGAAAACTCACTTGAACAACAACAAAGTGAACAAAATGCGCGCTCCGTAAACCACGTTGTGTTAGATTTTAAGGGGAACATTGTAGAAAACGCTATCCTTCCAAAACAAACATTAGCTAACATGTACATTAATGCTCGGAGACAAAAGGAAGGAACTGCTCGTTATGAAACGCTTGTTCAAGGACAGACAATCTATTACACCATTAGTAAAATACAGATATTGCGACAACCAAGGGTTGTTGAACAAGGTTTTATCATTTCTTTTATGTGGGATTCATACCGTAAAGAGCTAGTACACACACTATTTTCTCGGCTAGTACAGTTAATGTTATTCGTCTTAATTGGTGGACTCTTATTAGCATTTTTGTTTGCAAAATGGCTATCAAAACCTATTGTTCAAATGAAAGAGCATGTACATCATATTGCAAACAGACAGTGGGATGAACCAATGGTTGTTAAACGACGAGATGAAATAGGAGTTTTATCTCAATCGATAGAAAAAATGAGAGTACAGCTAAAAGAGCAGGATACAGCGCAACAAACCATGCTTCAACACGTATCTCACGATTTAAAAACACCTGTGATGGTCATACGAAGCTTTGCTCAAGCAATTCGTGACGGAATTTATCCAAATGGTACGATAGAACAAACTGCTGAAACGATTGAAAACGAATCGAAAAGATTGGAAACAAAAATCAAGGACTTACTCTATCTTACTAAGCTCAATTATCTCGCCCAGCAACAAACTATGGATGAAACATTTAACGTAAAAGAGGTCATTGAAGAGGTTTATTCACAATTCCAGCTTCAACGTTCAGATATTCAATTTGAACTATCTCTTTTAAGCATTACGATAACTGGTGATCGTGAGCAATGGAGAATAGCCTTTGAAAATATTATTGATAATGCCTTAAGATATGTGAACAATATAATCAAAATTACTATGAATAAAGAATATGGACAAATAATTATTTCAATTTGGAACGATGGACCCACTATTCCAGATGATGAGATCGAAGACCTATTTAAGCCCTATACAAAAGGTAAGCAAGGAAATTTTGGCCTTGGTTTGACCATTGTAAAACGAATCGTAGATATACACAATGCAGAGATTACTGTCTTTAATAGAAATCATGGTGTAGAGTTTTTATTTCGAATTCCTCTATCGAAAAATGAATAAGCTATTTTTTTCGCAATAAAACCACTGCAAATAACAGATAAGATAAAAGAAATATAAGGACTGGGATAACTACCTTAAGTTCCACCATTATAACTCTCCTTATCACTTTGTATGAGGGACCACACCCATAGTTTAACAAACAGTATTAAGGAGAGTATAAACCATTTGTAAGAATATTATTAAGATTGTTAATTTTTGTCTCGTCCTCCATTCCTAATATATATGTCGTAAGTTTCCTTCCTTAAAAACAATGACAACTATACAATCTAGAAATTTAAGTAAATAACAGCAGAACCTCATACATCTTCTCGAAAAAACAAAATTCGCAATATTTGACATTTTTCTTCGTTTAAAATATAATAAATTCTGGGAATATATTTTTTCCGAGGAGATCGATATATGACAATGAATAAATTTAACATTCATTTAAACAAAGAAGAACAACAATTCTCTGTTTTTACTTTTATCGCTTCTGTTATTTTTATGATAGCAGTGTTTTTTTTTAATAATACTCATGTCATCTCTGAACAATTTTACTTTCCTATTTATATTATTGTCGGATTTATTTGTATAGCAGTTACCACTACTATCTCAACACAAAACGGATTTATTCCTCCCTCAAAAATGTCACGGCGACAATTATACATAAGTACTACTTTTTGGACTCTCTCATTATTAAATCTATTTAGACTCTTGTCTTATGATGGAATGCCTCAGTTTATAGTCACCCATTCCATAGAAACTTCTGCATGGTTCTGGATAATCATCCAAGTGTTATTAGCTTCATCATTATTTGTTATTTATTATTCTAATGATTTAGTACTGATCACACATAAAAAGTGGATTATTTATAGTATTTCTACACTAGTATCAATTATCTTATTTATGTCACTTTCTAAATGGGCTATTCATTTTCCTAAGTTATACGACATGAATGGTGGCATAACACCGATACATAGACTTTTAACATACTTTGTATGCTTGTTCTATTTTGCAACTATTGTTATACTCCACAAACGTTACCGATCTGTTAAGATGTATTCATATTTAATAATCATAAACGCACTAATCTTATTTATACTGGGTCAATTGTTGGTCATTTTTTCGCAATATCACCATGATTTCATAACCCTTCTTGGACAAATATATTTTCTTATCGGAACTCTTTTCATGTTGAAAGGAATATACCTTACAACAATAGCAGGGCCAATGAATCAACAGCGAAGAGTAGAAAAGGCACTCTATACAAATGAAAAAAAATTATCCGTTATTGTTGAAACAATTCCAAGTTCAATTATTATTGTAAATCGAGAGGGCGACCTTACATTTATAAACCCTGCCTTTGAAAACTTAATTGGTTTAAAAAAAGAAGATATTCTACAAAAAAACGTAGCTGATCCTTTTTGGAAAATATCCAAACTAGATGGTACACCCATCCTTAGTAGTCAATTTATTTATGAACCCATATTAGCAACCAAAACTGCTATTATGAATAAACACTGCTTTCTTGAACATAGTGATGGTCATAAACTAGTTCTTTCTGTTAATGCTGCTCCTATATTTGATGACAATCAAGAAATTACGAATATTATATATTCACTAAATGATATTACTGCTTATTGGAAAGCCCAAAACAAGATTAACGAACTTGCTTTTTACGATGAATTGACACACCTACCCAACCGACAATTATTTATTAATAAAGTCAGTCAAGCAATAAAGAATCAGTTACTCGGCAAAAATATTGTCATATTGTATATAAATTTAGATCGCTTCGAAAACGTAAATCATTCGCTTGGACATGATTTAGGTGATTTGTTTTTACAAACAATTGCCAAAAGGCTTAATTCATTAACAAATGATCAAACTTCGGTTGCAAAGGTAAGTGCTGCTTTCGCAGTCTTGATTGAGAACATTCATGAACAACATGCAGATCAATATGCACAAGATATATTATCAACAATCCAAGAACCAATTGTAGCCAAAGGCTTCACCTTCCATATTACAGCTAGTATTGGTATCTCAATATATCCAAAACATGGAACAGATGTAGACACTCTTATAAAAAATGCTAGTACTGCACTATACAAGGCAAAAGAGGTTGGGAATACATATAAGACTTTTGATCAAGAAATGACGAAAGAGGCATATGAACAGATCATGATCGAAAGTGAATTAAGAAATGCTATTGAAAAAAATGAATTAACATTGCATTATCAGCCTCAGATTAATGTTCTATCTGGAGAAATAGTTGGTGTAGAAGCATTGATACGATGGGTTCATCCACAAAAAGGGTACATATCTCCTGCAACTTTCATTCCTATTGCTGAAAAGACAGGATTAATCGTACCTTTAGGACAATGGGTATTAGAAACAACTTGCCAACAACTGAAAAAATGGCATAACAAAGGATTTAATACATTAAAGGCATCGGTTAATTTGTCAATGCGCCAATTTTTTCAACATAATCTAAGGGACACAGTTCAACATGCTTTAATTAAGTCACAGCTTGACCCACATTTCCTAGAACTAGAAGTAACAGAAAGTGTAACAATTGATATAGACAGAGCACTTAATGTACTTGATGATTTAAAAAAAATCGGGGTTCAAATCGCAATTGATGATTTCGGAACAGGTTATAGTTCTCTTAGTCATATAAAAAATTTTCCAGTAGATAAATTAAAAATTGATAAATCTTTTATATGTGATATAACAAATAACCCGAAAGATGCTGCTATTGTATCTAGTATTACAACAATGGCCCAACAGTTAAACCTTAAGGTCATAGCAGAAGGCGTTGAAACTGAGGAACAAGTAAAATACTTAGATAAATTACGATGCCATACAATTCAAGGTTATTACTATAGTAAACCTATAACAGCAGAGTCTTTTGAAGATTTGCTAAAACCTAAAGTATCATAAGTAAACTGAAGAAAACTTGAATAGTAGTAAATCAGGTGGGAAGCCTACTCCACCTGATTGAAAAATCAATCAAAAAAAATCTGCTTCCTTATCTCTTCAATCTCAAGTTTCCAAGGATCAACAAATGAGTTTCTTGTAACATAGAAATGTATAATTTTTTGAACCGCCCCTAAGTCTTCTCCATAATATTCAATTTTTAGAGGTATGTCTATAACAAGAGATCCAGTGCTGTTTTCAGAAGGTATAGGTGATGTTCGAGCAATCCCTTCTAATGAATTAAATTTATTGAAATAGTCCTCTGCAACCATTCTTTTACCTCCTATTATACTTGCTGAAAATATATGTAAGTCGCGTTGGTTGACACTAAACAAAAAAGAATCAATTAGCTCCATTGGAGATATAGATAAAAAATATTCACCAGTGATGCCTGCTGCTTTTCGAACCATTAATTGATGAGAGAAATCTTCACTTCTTGATGAATGGGTTGTACTAGATTTGAAATGTATACAAAAGTGCCCGGGGAATCCATTGATTAAAGCACCACTTCCGTGAGGCATACCATGCATTGAAGCAGCAATTTTCTGATGATCAGCCATAATAATGATTGCACGTCTATTCCAGCTCCACTTCCCATTAAATATTTGTTTCATGATTTTGGTATCCTCTTTAGTAATTGGCTGGACGTCAGCATGCTTACTTCCTGCTCTTCGTTGACCATTGAAGGATAAACCCGTTTCAATATCAATAATTTTAAACGTACTATACTTTGGAATTATCTCATTAACTTGTTCCCAGGGGATGATCGTACCATAGTGCTGAGCTTTAAGTTTTTGTTGTATATCTTTAAGTTGTGAAACTAACTTACTTGGAATATTCCACTTTTTTTGTTGTTTAATATTGTAAAGTTGCCAGTTGTTATTTACATAAAACTTTTGGTTCACTCCATTACTTTTTATTACGACAAAAGTATCTGTTAACGGCATATGCTCTGTTGTATGCACACCTTTACTGTCTTTTAACTTTGAAATAATTTCCTTTGATTTTATTGTCATTTTACTTTCGTAAAGAGATGTTGGTGAGGATTTCACAATAATTGTTACTGTATGATTTTGCTTGGCCGCAGCAATTGAACTTGACATTCCAAAACTAATAAATAATATTACAAAGAAAATTGTTAATCTCATGCTCTTCCCTCTTCAAATATTAATATATATATACCCAATTATTATTTACAAGAACATGACTGATACTCATAGTAAAACTTGGTCACACGAAAAAAGCTTGTAGAACTTTCGCTCTACAAGCTTTTAATTACTTCCTCATTCGTACCCTATACTGTAATTGCTGTTTCAATTCTTTGCTACATGCTGTTTTCGTATTAATTGTTGTTTTTCGTACTAGTTAATAAACACGGATACAACTAAAGCTTTGTATCATCTTTTCTTCTAAAAAATGATGATACATTTTTTGTAAATAACAACAAAGGTTACGAAAGATGCTTGCGAAAAACAATCACAAAATATTTGAATTAGTAAAAGTAGCGATGAAGCTTGGGCATCAAACCTTTAGTCATTACTGTCACTAAATCGTTCAACAAATGTTGCTAGTGTTCTTACCATTACTCCTGTAGGACCTGCTGGACCTAAATCATGTTGAGACCTAGTTGTTGCAGTTCCAGCAATA
Organism: Nanhaiella sioensis; assembly: GCF_046557775.1. Taxonomy (NCBI): domain Bacteria; kingdom Bacillati; phylum Bacillota; class Bacilli; order Caryophanales; family Bacillaceae; genus Nanhaiella; species Nanhaiella sioensis. The sequence goes on along the minus strand of NZ_JBKAEG010000001.1, from coordinate 2,906,882 downwards.
TCAAGATGAACCCAAGGTGTATCCTCTGCAAATTCACCAATGAACGTTCCTGCCATAATGGCATGACCTTCCCGCCCAGGTGAGTTATTTAAATCTGCCATTTTACTATTACGTACTCTTTCTTTGTCTTTTTCTGTAATTGGTAAACGCCAAATTGGTTCGCTAGCTTCATAAGACGCTTCAAGTAGCTTTTCAAACAGCGGTTCATTATTTGTCATTGCACCTGTCATATCTTCGCCTAAAGCAACGATAACACCACCAGTTAATGTAGCAACATCAATAAGGTAATTAGCTCCGTGCTGCTTTGCATATGTTATTCCATCTGCCAACGCTAATCTACCTTCTGCATCTGTATTTAGTACTTCAATAGTCTTCCCACTCATTGCAGTAATGACATCATCAGGTTTCAGTGCGTTACCACTAATCATGTTGTCAGTTGATGGTATAACAGCAACTACATTTTGATCTGGACGTAACTCTCCAATCACTTCCATAGCACCAAGTACGGATGCTGCCCCACCCATATCTGATTTCATACCTACAATCCCATTTTTAGGTTTAATTGAGTAACCACCTGTATCAAAAGTTATACCTTTCCCAACTAAGCCAATCACGTTCTCCCATTTCTCTTGTGCTTGATATTTAAGTACAATCATTTTAGGTGGTTCAACAGAGCCTTGATTTACTGCAAGAAATGCGCCCATACCTAATTTTTCCATATCTTCTTTTTCTAAAATCTCATACTCAAATTCATACCTTTTTGCTAGTTCAATAGCATAATTTGCCATATCAGTTGCAGTTAGCATATTTCCAGGTAAATTTACAAGTGTGCGTGCAGAGTTTGTACCTTTTCCATATGCATATCCAACTGCCAGACTAGCCTCAATTTCCCTAATATCATGTTCGCTGTATACTGTTATATGTGTTATTTCTTTTTTAGGTTCATTCGCCTTTTGTTTATAGTTAGCAAATTGATATGTAGCTAGTGGTAACGCTTCACCTATGGCATGTGATGTATCAAATACATCGATATTTTTTGTTGCAAACGAATCTACTGCAATTGCGACCTCTTCAAATTTCTCATTTCTTAGTTGTTTAAATAATTTACCAAAAGCTTGTTGAGCAATCTCAAATGTAAGTTGTTCTTCTTTTCCTAAGCCAACGAAATAAAAACGCTTTATAGGTGATTTTCCTAGTGTATGTACTTTTGAAATAACCTTCTTCTTTGCTGAAATATCCCCATCCTTTAACATGTTAGTAATTTGACCTTCCAGAACAGTATCAACCTCAGCAGCTAAGCCACTCAACTGTTTATTTTTCTCAAATAAACCGATGACAATGACTTCACATGATTGAGTAAAATCTAAATCATTTTTCACAATAAACATTGTTATACACCTCCACATATATGATAACGAATAAATTTACAAAAAGAAAACATTTCAAATTATTCTTCTCGTTCCTCATTTAAGTATAATAATAATGTAGGTAGTTTAGGCAAACCATCAATGTGTTCGAAAGAAACCCGATCCACATCTTGTGGTATAATAATAAGGCATTTTTCAATAAATTCATTGACTTCTTCCAAATTAATACCCCAATAAGATGGACGGTATTTCTGAATATATTGATGCCCTGCTCTCATCATTAAACGTGCGCCTTCTACATTTCCATAGCCATAATGATAAAGCGCTACTGTCATTTGAAGAAGTCCTTTTAAAAAGTAATTATGCTTTTCAGTCATCCATATTTCTTCAAGAAGGTCATGACATGTGTAATAATCTCCTTCATTAAATTTAATAAAAAATTGATAGTATTCTAATGGATAATTGGCCAAAGTATTTTACCTCCAAAAAGCGTAAGCGCTCGCACTTCTAAATGGGTGAGCACATTAGCTAGATCTTTTAAGGTATCCCTTGGGGATGAATGCTGAAACTGGACATTTAGAAAAGCGTATCATATTCTTTTAATTATATCAGCAAGAAAGGGCGTTTTAGTCAAATGGAATTAATGTCAAATTTTCCTTTATGGTCTGCATTACTTGCAATCTTCTTTGCACAATTTGTCAAAGTTCCAATTCAGTTTTTTGCTACTAAAAAAATTGATTGGTCATTACTAACTAGTACAGGAGGAATGCCCAGCTCTCATTCGGCTGCTGTAACAGCATTAACGACAGGCATTGCTATAGAAGAGGGGTTTGGTTCACCTATATTTGCCCTATCGACTGTATTTGCAATTATCGTTATGTTTGATGCAACTGGTGTCAGACGCCACGCCGGTGAACAAGCAACTGTGTTAAATCAACTAGTGTCAGACTTCAATAAATTCGTTGGAGAAGCAAAATTATGGCCTAAAAAACCTCAAGAAGAAAAGCGTAAGGAGTTGAAAGAATTATTAGGTCACCAGCCTATTGAAGTGTTCTTTGGTGGCTTAACTGGAATTTTTTTAACGCTCCTTTTACAATATTTGATTAGCATGTAAAAAATGGTGACTCTATAATTTATGAGTCACCATCACCTTTATGTTAGGCTATTTATATTGATTATTATTTTTTGTATAACCAAATCAATTTGTACAAAACTAACATTCATGGTCCCATGGCATACGTTTAAAACCACCTCGTGCTGTTCTATAGGTAACAATAACAACAAAACTTTTGAAAAAAACTTATATTAATTTTTTGAGTTTATATATTGTTGTCTAAACACTTGCATAGATTCATTTTCATTTAAGACCGTTAAATCTTGCTCAGTAAGCTTACCTGATCCTCGCTCAATAATATAAACTTCAACAGTTTTTTTACCCCATTCTTCATACACTTCTTCAACAGTTTCGTAGTACAAATCAATTTTATTACCTTTAATGGCACCGCCTTTATCCGCAACAACACCATACCCATAATCCGGGATAAATAAAATTGTTCCAATTGGAAAAACTCTAAGGTCTGCAGCTACAGTTGAATATAAATCTCTTTTCACCTTCACCCCAGAGTATGTAATACCATATTGTGGATGACTTGGTGTTTTTCCAGTTGACTCAAAGCCTGCAGTATATCCTGTTGCTGTCACCTTCATTGAAGGATATTTACTCCAGTCAAGATCCTCAAGACTTAGTTCCGCATTTACCTCTTCACTTGATGAAATTTCCGTTGGATTTACAGCAATTCTGTTTAACAATTTTGAAGGTAAACTTATGTCCCTCTGTAAATAATTATATTCCGGTAAAAACTCTTCCTGTACTAAAGTAGATTTATGATAGTTATTTTGCACCCAACCGATAATTGACTTAGCCTCAACACCGGAAAATGACTGAAAAGTAACAAATAACGCAGCAACCAACAGCATAGTCATTACTGCTCTTCTAGTAATAGTTCTTAGTAAACTCATTTTTTATTTTTCACTCCTCTCACGAATCTATTACTTTCCAAAAAGAGAAAGAAATATTCATGAGAGAGGAAAAATTATTGTAACTATAGAATGTCGATTGAAATTTGATTGACGATGTCACTTAGTTAAAACAATGAAATTATCACGTTATTGTTGAGATATTCGATATGTAAAATAACAAAAATTAACAACAAAAAAAAGACCTCAAAATTTTGAGATCTCCATTTAGAACATTTGGTAACCTTTTGCCCGTAATATTTTTATTGTAATTCCTGAGCAAATAGCACCAATTAAACCGCTAGCTAATATGATAACATCAGCTGGAGCTAACGATATAAAATTTTCATATAAATCTGTAAATGATGCACTTGGTTCAGTAAAATAATCTATAAATCTGACCTTGTCAATAATTAGTATAAAAATAAGCGGGCTAATAATTGCCATAATCCAAGTCATTCGTAAAACCATATTTAGAAGGAATCCAATTCCAAAGAATAAAATAAAAAATAACAGTATTGAAATGATTAAAACCGGTACACTCATTTCCATCCTACTCACCTCCAGCTACCACCATTAAGTGTACTGAATGATGGTATAGGGGTCAAGTACAAAACACTTTACTATAAGCTTTCATTCAAACTATGAAGATTAAAGTACCATTATAATGTGAACGTATTAATCTGCTTATTCATTTTACTGTCGTGTAATGTTCATTGTTCTATTTCTTGCCACTACCACCACAGTTAGTACATGTTTCTGATCCACCTAATAATAGTTGAATATAACCTTTGCCAGAGCAATATGGGCATTCTTTTTTGTCTGTTGAAATAGCTTCCATTAATAACACCCTCCATTAAGTTTTTATTTTAATTTAAATTTTCTGATAATATTACCAACAATTTTATAATAAGGAAAGGTACGTTATTGACGAAAAAGTACTTATGTAAGCGATTACAAAGGTCTTATACAACTGTATCCTTCTTTAATCACACTTTTTCAAATAATTAAAGAAGGCTAAAGTATGTCGATGAGAAAAATAAGAGAAATTTATACGATCAAAACTTAAAGAAACAATTTATATTTTGTATAACCAAATTGACTACCAGGGTTTATGTCGTCATACATCTTTCTGTTTTGCAATTCCTTTTGTGAAAAACGGATGAGTAATATTGATGAATCTGGATCTTTCACTAAGTCATCAGGTGAGATAAATGCTGCGTCATACAACTCTTTTTCTTGAATAACGATTTCCTCACTCTGAGCTTTTAATGAGAACAACACCATATTATCACTTATGTCATTACTTATAACACCTGTTCTCAAGCCAATCATTCCTTCTATTTCGCAAGCAATTCCCGTTTCTTCATAAACCTCTCGCAAAATAGCTTCATCTAATGTTTCATTATGTTCTACAAATCCAGCAGGAAAGGACCATTTATTTTTGAGTCCACCGTATTTCTTCTTAACAACTAGCCATTCCCCATTATTTGATGTCACTACACCTGCAACTGCTAGCCATACTTTACCTCTATCTTCTCTCCCCATATTTATACAACTCCCATGTTATTTATCGTCTTACTATACAAACCACATGCATGTATCTTATCGGACGCAAATATTAATTTTACATACTCTTTGTAATTTTAGATAATGATGGTAATAAGTTCACCAAAAGAACCTAAAAAAAGCAATAGCACAAGTTTTATGCAATTGCTTTTTTTAGGTTTAGCTATTTTCGCATAGATTGTTGCTTTTAGTTAGTAGCACAGTATACGAAAAGAGCCTTATGTTTAAAATATATTAAATTTTCCTTTTTTCATTACTAATGACGGTCCGCCTACTAAAAATAGCGCGCGATTATCTACCATTTTTTTCATAAATGAAGCTTTTGAGCCTGTGATTTTCTTACCGAATACAACACCAATGGCATCATCTTCACCCAATGAACATACTGTTCCTTTTATATCTGGTTTAAATTGTTCTAATTCTCCTTGTTCTCTTACGAGGACAGCTAAATTTTTCGCACATGTTTCGCCTTGTTGCATTGCAATTTGGGCTGTCGGTGGATATGGTCGATTAATTTCTTCGTTTATCATTAATGAACAATCACCTACGATAAATACATCATCATGTCCAGGAGCACGTAAATCAGCTTCTACCTTTACTCGACCACGCATTGATTCAAAGCCTGAATTTTCAACGATACTATTTCCACGAACACCCGCTGCCCATACAACAGTTTCTGACTTAATTTCTTCTACTTCGTCGCCTTTTGCAACAATAATACCTTCTGTTGTACATTCTTTTATAGCAGTACCTATTTTAAATTCTACACCTTTACGTTCTAAATGACCTACCGCATATTCAACTAACTCTGGATCAAATCCTGGTAATACAGTTGGTGCTGCTTCTACACATATAATACGTGGTTTATGTTCATCAATATCGTATTCACGACATAACTCAGGTATACGATTTGCTAGTTCTCCAACAAACTCAATACCAGTGAAGCCAGCTCCTCCTACAACGATCGTTAAACGTTCATCACGATTTTCACTGTCATTATTATAGTTAGCAAATTGATATTCAATATGTTCTCTTATTCGACGAGCAGCATTAATATTTGCAATTGAAAAAGCATGCTCTTTTAAGCCTTTAATACCGAAAGTTTCAGACTCAAATCCTAATCCGACAACTAAATAATCATAAGTTATTTCATTATTCTCAAGTACAACCAACTTCTCTTCACGCTTAATTTCTACTACTGTATCTTGGATAAAGTTAACTTTTCTGTTATCTATTACATTATTAATTGGATAACGTACACGATCATGATGTAATGTACCAGCCGATGCCTCATGTAACCACGTACTTTCATAGTGATAGCTATTTTTATTTATTAACGTAATTTCAGCTTCGTTAACGCCTAAATATTTTTGCAGACGAACTGTTGTCATTAATCCACCATAACCTGCACCTAATATAACTATTTTTGGTTTTCTCAACCGTATCACATCCACCTTTAATAAATTATATTGCGGTTATACTTATCATTCACCGCTATGAGATTTTTTATCGTTTTTTCTTTATGAAAAGCTTGGTATCTACCAATATAGTATTTTTTTCCAAGTTCATGAACAAAGAACAATGTGAATTTCTTCACTTACTTAATCAAAACACTATCAAAAAATATAGGTATGATAAGGGTTAAATTTGTCACAAAAATTTAACATATTTCCTATATTACATAATATTCTTTTTATACATGTTTTTCAAGCACAAATTCTACATTTATAAACTTAAGAATATTTAAAAAATAACCTTTTTCTTCAACGTTTCGACAAATTTTACACTTTAGTCCAATAATGGAGTTTTTTAAACTGTCACAATTTAATAAATCAAAAATTTCTGCATTTATGCTTAAGATATTTTTGAATGCATGTGGTATGATAAATAGTGCAGAAACAAATATACTATTAAATGTAGCTTCACATATGGGGGGATTTGGTTTGAAAGAAGATCAAAAAGTGTATGACATTACCATTATTGGTGGAGGTCCTTCAGGATTGTTTACGGCTTTCTACGGGGGAATGCGGCAGGCTAGTGTAAAAATTATCGAAAGCCTTCCACAATTAGGTGGACAATTATCAGCACTATATCCAGAAAAGTACATTTATGATGTAGCTGGATTCCCGAAAATCCGGGCTCAAGAGCTAATTGATAATCTAAAAGAGCAAATGGAAAAGTTTTCACCAACCATTTGTTTAGATCAATCTGTAGACAAGCTAGAGAAGCAAGAAGACGGAGTTTTTAAGCTAATAACAAATAGTGAGATACATTATTCTAAAACAATTATCATTACTGCTGGTAATGGTGCGTTTCAGCCTCGTAGAATTGACCTTGAAAAAGCTACAGAATATGAAGGGAAAAACCTTCACTACTTTATAGATGATTTACAAAAATTCAAAGGTAAAAAAGTAGTCGTGTGTGGTGGAGGAGACTCGGCTGTAGATTGGTCACTAATGTTAGAGCCAATTGCAGAGAAAGTATCCATTATTCACCGTCGTGATAAATTCCGTGCACATGAGCACAGTGTAGAAAATTTAATAAATTCAAAGGTTGACATAAAAACACCTTATGTTCCTGTTGAAATTATTGGTGATGAAAAGGCTATTAAACAAATTGTCTTAGAGAAAGCTAAAGAAGGAACAAAAGAAGTGATTGATGTAGATGACGTTATTGTTAACTTTGGCTTCGTTTCATCTCTTGGTCCTATTAAAGAATGGGGACTTGAAATCGAAAAAAATTCTATCGTTGTAAACTCTAAGCAGGAAACCAATATTCAAGGTATTTATGCTGCTGGAGATATTTGTACGTATGACGGCAAAGTAAAGCTAATTGCTTCTGGCTTTGGTGAAGCACCTACCGCTGTTAATAACGCAAAGTCATACATTGATCCAAAAGCAAAGCTACAGCCATTACACAGTTCATCTATGTTCTAAAATGAACGCTCTTTTCGTTAATTAAAATTCACCAAATAATATGCTTTATTAAAATCAGCGATCATAAAAAACATAACAACCATTTTTCCAATGTAGGAAAGATGGTTGTTTTTTTAATTATTACTTATCTCACTAAGATTTAAACACGTAAGCATCTATAGCGATCGTGACATCTTTTCTACTTTGCTAATGATGGAATTTGTAAAAAACTAATCATACTGTCCATTTTTAGTAATAATAGCAACAAAGTTTACGAAAAAAGCCTTTCATAAAGGATAGTCAAATTCTTAATATGAGCAACTACGTTACTGTACACCTATTAGCCGATTTTATCAATTTATCGCACGATAGACTAATGAATCAAACCTCTATGTTTATTATTGAATAGACTAGTAATAAAAGAAAAGAGGTGAATTCATTGAACTGTAACTGTCTATTTAATTCTTGTGAATGTAAATGTACGTATGAGAGATGGAATGAGATTCCTTATGCTGGAGAAAGTGAACCTCCTAAAAACCCTGAAGAACCATATGCAGGATCATGGTCAACTTACTATATTAAGCGATGTGGCAATCAGTTTATTACTCTTCCAAACAAAGAACCTATTTATTTCTCTATTAAAAACCCAAATTATATTGATTGGAATGAACAACTAGAGAAAGTATTAGAAGTAAGAGATAATCTAGATGATCATAAAAAAACTGTAGCGAAATATTGGGGTACAGGTGTTGCGACAAAGCAATGGACACCAATAATTGACCGACTCATTGACACATATGGTGTCACAGCACCTAGAGCTGCTAGAATATTGGGTGCAGTGCAAAGTGCTATAAATGATGCATTTGTCATTACTTGGTTTTATAAATTTCTATGGCTTGTTGCAAGGCCTGATCAGCTAGACCAAGAGTTAGCAACCGTTGTTTGTACACCAAGACATCCTACGTACCCTTCAGGCCATGCCGCTGTTGCTGGTTGTGCTGCAGAGCTATTAAAATATTTCTTCCCAGGGGAATCTTTAAGATTAGACGAATTAGCCGAAGAATGTGCCATTTCTCGATTATATGGACTCGTTCATTTCCCTATTGACAATGATGAAGGACTAAGCCTAGGTAGACAAATCGGTCAAGTTGTTGTTAACAATCTCAAGAAGGAAGTTGACTCACAATGTGACCCAATTGATACACCATATGAGGATAACCTACACGCAGATCTCATGCCACCTCCATATGAACAAGTCATTCCATTTGATTTCAATACTGAGTGCCAATCATTAGTCATACCTGACGATGACTAATATGAATAATATACAACAATCCACAATACCCCAGTAAAACCACTGTATAGGAGAGTTCCTATACAGTTTTTATTGTAAATATTGTGGATATTGTGAATAAACTGTGGATAAAACTGTTAAAAAGTTAACTCTTTTGATAAATACTAAGCAAAGTAAATGAACTAAGATGTGTGACAGATTCATCAAAAGGTTTTACCATCTTAGACTTTATTAATGAATTTTCTATATATTAATAATTTTTATTAATAATTATCTATATTCTTTTTCCCTTCAAAAAGTTATTTTGATGCTGTTTTTGTGCCACTTCCATATCTTTATGTATGAATAATAATGTTATTGATGAGCTTTGAGAATATATTAGTTCCGTAGAAAGGCTGAATTTCATTATACATTCTCAATATATATTTTTTAAAGCTGTGGACATTGTGTGTAAACTGTGGATAAAATTGTTAATAACTTCAACCTGCTAAAGGATAGCGTCGGCAGCTTAGGTAAAATATTTACTTTACCTTTTATACAAATGTGTTTACATTAATTATTATTTTTCGTAAATAGAGCTAAATACTACTATAAAAATCATATTTCACACCGGTTACCCAATTGTAGCTAATAAAAAGCAGCAAAGTTTACGAAAAGAGCCTTTATTTAGTTTCAATATTTTCAAAGAGAATAATAGAGTGTAGTAAATACCCTTCTCTACACTCTAATGATGGATCTTATGTTGAGGTTAAGAGTTACTTATTACACAGATAGTTTATTAATTTGATAAATGTATTCAGGATACGATACTGCATCTCCTAAAATGGACATATTCCAAGTATTTGTTTCATTTGAATTTTTCTTCTCAAGAAGTTTGTTTAGAAAATATATTTCAGAGAAGTACTTATCTTGAAATGAATGCTTTCTTAATTTCTTTTTCGCTTCAAATCTCCTTTGAAGGCGGTATAAACATAATAACATCCACCGGAAATATACTGCTTGAAGTTGTGGATCTCTCGTTTCATCATATAGCGAAGTAAAGTCCTTTAATGCTTCTTCAAACTCTCTTTCAATGAAAGGTCGATACCCTTTATGATTGATTAATATTTGATTATTATCGGATTGAACTGGACTATAGCAAATATCTTCTACATGATTTTGTATATTTTTATGGTATGCGACGACTTCCCAACGAGCAATTTTTATGGAGCTATCAATTTCGTATACGACTGGAATTTTTATGACAGATGCTTTTGTTATATTTATTAGTTTAAGAAATTTAATGTAATCGCTTGGATTGATAAATGCATCTTCTGAAATTCCTATGTTCCAATCTTCCTCTGTATGTTGTCGCTTTACTTCAAATGATGCAACCTTCTTATAATAATCATAAATTTCATCTATAGTCACATGCCATTTAAATTGCTTGGCGGTAGAAAGTCCATTCGTTATAAGTAAATCAACTAATTCATCGTCATCTAGCACTTTTTTGATTTTACTAGTTAAGTCTATCGGATCCCTAATTCTACATAGTAGAACATTCTCTCGGTCAATAGCATATTCTAGTACGCCATCATTTTCCGTCGTAACGACAGGACAACCACAAGACATGGCTTCTAATGGTGGAAGAGAAAAGCTTTCATAATGAGACGCAGATACATATAATCTCGCACCTCTATATAAATCTGCGATTGTACTTTGACTAGGTTGAACGAAGGCTTTTGTAACCTTATTTCTCATGTCGTTTGACGGCTCCTCAGGCGTTATCCAAAACAACGATATATCGTATTCTGGTTGAATGGCTTGATACGCTTCAATAATTTCACGTATACCTTTAAAAGAAGCAGATTCTGCACCCACCATTAGCATATACGGCTTCTCTGATTTGAATGAAGAACTTCCATCGTAAAAGATGCTTTCATCTATTGCGTTATGAATGACACTTACGTTTCGACCATAATTTCTATTTATCAATTTAGCTGCATTTTTTGATACTGTATATATAAATGTCGGCAGTTCATATTGACGTTTAATAAATACCTTTAACGTGTCATTCATACTTTCATAATCAAACAAGTGAAAGTCACCTTGTTCAAAATAAACAACTGGCGCAATACCTGTATCTATACAGGATTGAATATGATCCCAGTAGGTTGCAACAATAACATCACAATTTGGTATTCCTTTTGCTAATTCGATCGTAAATGGAACTTGTATATAGGTAGCATCAATTGGATACCAATGAGGTTTTTCAAAATGTGTCACAATTGTAACTTTAATGCCAAGGCGTGTTAAACGATTAACATGCTCAAAAATAATTTTTACTCCTCCACTTACAGCTACACTAGACATCACATAAACGATATGAAATGAGTCTTTGGCTTTGTCCTTTTGGCATAAGACCTGTTTTTCGGACATGTGTTGTTGAGCTAATCGCTTGTTAAATTCTTTTAATTTTAGTTCTTCGTACATACTAACCTCCTTACATATAGTTGATGAAAAAATTATATTTCGTATGATCTATCATATTAGTAAAAATGATAAGGGTGTTGTCTTGAGGCTCAAAGCTCACATAAGAATACTGCAAACATATTATGTTGTATTGATAAAACAAAACAGGAGGGCGATCTGTGGTTACAATCAGTTTATGTATGATCGTTAAAGATGAAGAACAAACACTTGAGAATTGTTTAATCAGTGTCAAGGAAGCTTGTGAGGAAATCATTATTGTGGACACTGGATCTACAGATAAAACGAAAGAAATCGCTTCAAAATATACAGACAAAATCATTGATTATGAATGGATTGATGATTTTGCTGATGCAAGAAACTTTGCTTTTAGCCATGCTACTAAAGAATACATCCTTTGGTTAGATGCTGATGATGTGGTACAGCAAGAAGATTTAAAAAAATTATTACAACTTAAAGAGGCTTTAGAGGAGTCTGTAGATGCTGTATCTATGATCTACAATATCGCCTTTGATGAGTATGGGAATCCAACGTTTAGTTATAGAAGAAATCGTTTAGTAAAACGAGTAAATCAGTTTAAGTGGTTCGGAGTTGTGCATGAGTATTTATCAGTATCAGGAAATATTATTAAATCAGATATTGCAATTAGTCACCATAAACATTTAAAGGAAAATGATGTGAGTGAAGGAAGGAATCTAAAAATTTATGAAAATCGTATTAAACAAGGAGAAAATTTTACTCCTAGAGATTTGTATTATTATGCTAATGAACTAAAGGACCATCAATTTTACCAAAAAGCTATTAGTTATTATGAAGAGTTTTTAGCTACCAAAGAGGGCTGGGTGGAGGATGAAATTAGGGCATGCCTCAACTTAGCTGACTGCAATAGTCATTTAGGCGATCAAGAAGAAGAATTAAATTGCTTATTAAAATCTTTTAAATATGACTATCCACGTCCAGAGATTTGCTGTCGTTTAGGAAGCTATTTCATGGAAAAGAATGATTATCAAACAGCAGCATTTTGGTTTCATACGGCCCTTCACAATTGGAATACAAATACTGACGGGTTTCAGCAGCTTGCCTATTCAACATGGTATCCTCACTTGCAACTATGTGTATGCTATTGGAATTTAGGTGATGTAGATCAGTCTATTAAACATAATAAGGAGGCTGAGAAATATCGTCCGAATGATGAAAGTGTGAAATATAATCATCAATTTTTTTCAGAATTAAAGGGAGAAAATACAATTAAAAAAGTTTTATATGTCGGATGGATTGGTTATAAAAACCTTGGTGATGATTTGCTTTGGGATCTTTTCCGATATAAATTCAATAAAATATTAGCTGATAAAGAATGGAAGCTAAAAGGTACTTATATGCGCACATCAATCGAAGAGTATAACCTTGATACACATGATTTAATTGTGTTAGGAGGTGGCTCTATTATTTGTAAAAATAACATTCCTTTGTTATATGAAGCTATAAAAAGAGGCAAGAAAGTACTTATTTGGGGGTCAGGTATAGATTTAATTCAATTAAACCATATTCCATTATTATTAGAAGGAAAAAGAATTAACGTCGATAAATACTTTACGAAAGATATTCAGAAAAAATTAATAGAAGTCATAGAGCATGCAGAGTTTGTAGGTGTTAGGGGACCATTAACGTACGAAATTATTAAGCAAATGGGAGCAAACGAAGATAAAATGATGATTTGCGGAGATCCTGGGTTCCTTCTCTCAGAGAGAACTACATTCAAAGAAGAGGATAAAGTATCTTTCCCATCTACAAACAAAGTAATTGGAGTTAATTGGGGAACATCTTTTAACCGCATATACGGAGCAAATGAGCGTCAGCTAGAGAATTCATTAGTGAACGTAATAAAATCACTCATTCAAAAAGGCTACAAAATTCACTTATATACGGTCTGGGATCAAGATATTCCAGCTTTAAAATCAATTTATCATAAAATAAATGATCAAGAAAATGTCATCTTGGACACAACCCTCTATCATCAAGATGCGTTAATAGACCTTATATCAAATTTTTCTTTCACAATCAATTTTAAATTGCATGCAAATATTATTTCTATTGCTGCGGGTACACCTCCAATCGCCTTAGCATATCGATTTAAAGTTTTTGATTTTGCTCACTCCCTCAATTTGGAGGATTTCGTTATTTCAACTGATTCAACAGACCTCGAAACCAAAATAATGGAGTTAGAACTTTTAATTAGTCAAGATAGACCAAACATTATTGAAAAAATAAAGAAAACAGAATTAGAATATATGCATTTAATTAACAAGCCGTTTGATGAAAAGTTATACCTTTAAGAATGTGAAAAGGAATGAAAAATAGATGTATAACATATCAAAAAGTGAATGGCAAAAGCTTAAGAAGTATGGTCATGTTGAAGTAGGTAACAACAAAAACTATGCTGTTGAAGGCTTATATTATGGTGGTGACAAGATTGTAGAGGAAAGTTTAAATAAGCAATTTATTTTACCATTTAGCATTGAAAACATCATTGATGCTGGAATAAAACAGTTAAGTGAGGAAAAAATCAAGCTGAAAAACGCGGAGCATATCGCTAACGAAATAAGAGAGGCACTAAGAAATGGAAAGGGATATTCTCTTGTTCGAATTGGAGATGGAGAGTTAATTTTTTTGTCACATGACCTAATCAATTCAAGTGAGGAAATTAACAAAGAACCTCGACTCCAATTTCTTTCTTATGCAGGAGTTACCTTACCTGATCATGAAACTAGAGATTTTTTAACAGAAAAATTATTATTAACAAATGTAATAGGTGTGCCAATCGCGAGGTATCCTACTTTTCAAAACTTATTTATAAAGCTAGTGAACTACCATAATTGGAATTTAAAGAAAATGAACGTAACGAGTTCATTTATTCATTTTGAGCTTTGTCGGTATACAACACTGTATCATGAGTTATTACAGCACCACCGTGTATTGTTAATTGGAAATAAGATGAATGAGGGAAGAAAGTATTTTGAAGACATTGGTTACGAGAATATAGTTGGTAACGTTCCCGTTTTTGGAGTAAAGGATGTTTCAAATGTCATTACTAGAGCAAAAGAATATGAATATGACGTGGTTTTTGTCTCAGCGGGAATTGCTGCCAACCTAATTTGTGTAGAGCTAGCTCAAGAAGGGAAAATCGCTATAGATTTTGGTCATTTAATTGATTCGTTAATAAACGACAAAGCTCATATTTTATCTTTAGACAGCAATTTACTTGACGTAAGTAAATGCTCTGATATTGGATATTATTATGTCAATTGGGGTGATTATAAAACTGCAGCCTATTGGTATGAGCAGATTCTTAAAATGGAAAATTTGTCTTCCGAATGGATGAAGATTGCACACCTACAGCTTTGTGTTTGCCACTGGGAATTACATGATCTTCAAAAAGCTAATGAGCATAATGAATACGCTGAGACTTATGCCCCCAATGACCCGAGCGTTTTGCATAATAAGGCTTTTTTCAAAGACATTCTAAAAAATAACGAGGGGTGAATTTATGATCAGTGTTATTCTACCTGTTTACAATGGAGAAGCATTCATTAAAGAAACAATTGAAAGTATCTTAAATCAGACAGAGGAAAATTTTGAGCTAATTATCGTAAATGACGGGTCCACAGATAAAAGTGAAGAGGTGATAAAATCCTTTACAGATCGAAGAATACGTTATTTTCTTCAAGAGAACAAAGGGGTAGCTGCGGCAAGAAATAAAGGGTTAAGTCATTGTAAGGGAGACTTTATTACTTTCCATGATGCTGATGATCTGTCATTGAAGAATCGATTTGAGAAACTGTTAGAAGGATTCTACGGAGAAGACATTGTCTTTGTTCATTCAGATATGCTATTAATCAACGAATTTAATCAGCCAGTCGGTTATTGGCAATCGAATAATATTCATCCTTCAGAATTGTTTTCTTTTTTTATCAATGTAGGTACTCCTTATAATAATGGTACGATTATGTATAGAAAAGAAAAGATAATAAACAATAAAATCCCACCATATGTACTCGGCGAAGATACTGCATTTGTTATGAATATTGCCGTCAATTACCCATCCTACCATATACCAGAACCAATCTATTTATATCGTCGGCATTCAAAGAATGCATCGCAAAACAATAGCTACGAGACGCTTGTACAACACATTAAAGAGTTCTTAGCTCAAACTGAACCTAGTAAATTTTTAAAAGAAATTGATTGGTCTGATGAGCCAAAGGAAAGAAATCAATTAAAGGCCAACCTTATTGTGGGTGTAGCACTTTCGAAGCGGGGCTTATTCCCTGAAACGGTGAAGCTATTTGATGAAGCAATACCCTTCATAACTGATCAGAAGGATAGAGATTTTTTCGAAGGAATGAAAGCATTGGTAGAAAAAAGGTTCCATGATGCAGAGAATATTTTTTCCCAGTATGAAGAGAAGGATCATATTATAGAAAATTACTGTGGCGAAGCTTTATTGCACCAACACAAATACAATGAAGCGTATATCCATTTTTTAAATGCACTAAAGCTCAAAGCTGATTATGTGACCCCTACACAAAATTTAAAAGCGATCGGTCAAATGATCGGTCTTAATTTAGTTGATAAATATAGAAATAAATATTATTAGTTTAGCTGTAGGGATTTTATTAGTGTTTTTTCTAAGAAAAGTATTTACAACTAGCATTCGTAACATCTTTTTTTCTATATAATGAAAACTGCTGTATGACATCATATATTGCTGATCTAATTTCCAGTTAAAATGTAGGGAAAGAGCATCATTACAAAAATTCCAATACAAAGCATTTTTTATATAAAGATACTTTTTACCAATCACCCACTCAAATTATTTTCGCTCATTGTATCCCAATATTTTCGGTACTTAATTTAATAGCTTCTTTCCTATTATCGTTTTTTTCCTGTACTTTTATAAACATTTGTTGCTAAACTATTACATTTTTTAAGCTATGACTTATTAGTAATAACACATAAGTTCTTAGTGATTGATGCTTCTTAACAAAACACTCACCTTTAATCAATTCAACATTACAAAAAAACTTCAATCGTAATGATATATATTCCATTTCTATAGAAAGATCGGAAACTGAAAACAATACATTAATGTAATTTTAATAGTTTATTGCTGATCTGCAGAAGAATAAAGCCTATGCTTTTCTGATTACATGCCCTTTTTTTAGTTATTTAATATTATTTTTACAGCTTGTGGCTATTCTACCCAACCAATTATTTAAAACGAACATAGACTAAATTAGAACAAGGAGGTGTGAAGAATGTATTATAGTAATAAAGATGAAGATTGCAAGTGTAAAGTCGTTCCACAACCGAAACCAGGACCTCAAGGACCTCAAGGGAAACCAGGACCTCAAGGACCTCAAGGACCACCAGGACCTCAGGGACCTACCGGACCTACTGGACCTACTGGACCTACTGGACCTACTGGACCTACCGGACCTACCGGACCACCTGGTAATCCGACCGTCTTTTTAAATACAGACCAACAAGTCGATATAGGTGCAAATGGTTTCTTAGGGTTGGGTACCTTTAGTAATACTTTTCTTAATAATTCCGTAGTAGTACCACAACTAGTAAATAATATCCAACTGACTTTCAATATTCGAAATGCAGTTTTACTAAATGCGAATCAATCAGTAAGGGCAGAGGTTTTTTCCTCTGATCAATGCGGTGGTAACCTGACAGCTACAGGAATTTTCGTATTACTATCAGGTCCAACTACTGATTGTTGCGCCAGTGCATCTGGTCCTGTTACCCCTATTCCCGCTTGTAGTCTACTATCGGTACAAATCCAGAACAATTCAGGAGTAGCATTGCCTTCTGGTGTTGCAGCAACTGTCACTTTATCTTAACAGAAATAAAGGGAAAGAATTTATATGCTCTTCCCATACTTTTCGAAAATTTGTTTTAGATATAAATTAATACTTTGATATAATAAGGTTCTGTACAGACGAACATTCCTTGAAAATTATGCATAGAGATAGAGTGTCTTGTTAAAGACTTGATTATTTTATCACTAATAAAACAAATTTAAACAGTTTTAGAGCTCTGTCTCTATCCTTCATTTTATTTCGGGAATTATTCATTCATACTGATCCCATGAGTTAATTACATTTTCGTTGCTTCAATGCTATAGAAAAGGCCTCTCAACAGTTAAAGATTTACCGTTAAGAAGCCTGTTATTTTTACAACCTTCAATTCTCGTTATAGGGGTTGTTATTAATACCTCAACATGCAACGTCTAGAGCCCTGATCTCCTTTTATCATCTAACACTCCTCAGGTGTGCCCTCATTCGTTGATGTACGGAACGATGAACCACAGCCACAATTCGCAATGGCGTTCGGATTATCGATCGTAAAGCCCCCACCCATTAAAGACTGTTTGTAATCAATTTTTACTCCCTTTAATATTGGTGCGCTTTCCTCGTCAACGACCATTTGAATCCCGTGTTGTTCAAATTGGATATCACCTTCTGCTACCTCATGTTCAAAGCCCATGCCATACGATAGTCCACTACATCCGCCACCTTGGACTCCGATGCGCAGAAGAGCTCCTTCTTCTTCATTTTCTTTCTTCATCGCATTGATTTGATGTGCTGCTGATTCAGTTATTTCTAATATATCACTCATTCATCTTCCCTCCAATCTGAGTTTTTAATTGTCTAGCTTTGCCTCATAGCCGCGCAAGTCGATTCAACTTAAAGATGACTATTGTACTTTTATTTTTCTTTTAGTATACCTTTCCCGTTTTGGCTATACAAATAATTAGTCCTGTCATAGCATGGGATTCTAAAGGTAGAAATTGATATATCTTCTAGTAGTAATACGTGCCCGTACAAATTGTTTCAGCAGGTCCTGTCATCATGACATTCCCTTCATTTGTCCATGTGATGCGTAAATCTCCACCTGCTAAATGTACAAGTGTTTCTTTATTACGTATCGTCTTTTCATTTAATACAGATGCGACTACTGCTGCGCATGCACCTGTTCCACAAGCTTGAGTAATACCTGATCCTCTCTCCCAAACTCGGAAATGAAGTTCGTGATCATTCACGACTTCAACATACTCAACATTAATTCCTTCTGGGAACCTTGCATCCTTCTCTATTAATGGTCCTTCTGACGTTAATGGAGCCTCATCAATATGTTCAACGTAAAAAATAGCATGTGGGTTCCCCATAGAGACAAGTGTCACTTCTCGCTCTTCACCAGCAAAAATATTTTTCTCACTTACAACAGCTTCCTTCTCATCACCAACCATAGGAATTTGAGAACGTTTTAGTTGTGGTTTGCCCATATCTATCGTTATACTAATGACCTTGCCTTCCTCTTCTTGAATTTGCGCATGTACAACACCTGATAGTGTTTCGATTGGAAATGCCTTGTCACTCACTATTTTATGTTCGTACACATATTTCGCAACACATCTGAGACCATTTCCGCAGTTTTTCCCTTCTGAACCGTCATTATTAAAAATTCTCATTTTCACAGCTGCTACTTCTGACGGACAAATTAAAATCATTCCGTCTGATCCAATTCCTGTATTCACATTAGAAATTTTTATTGCAAGCTCAGCTAATTGTGATTCTTTAAGATTTTCCTCGAACATATTTACATATATATAATTATTGCCTAGACCATGCATTTTAGTGAAAGTCAGTTGATTCATTGCAACATACCCTCCATATATTTTTTCGTTCCGTTAGTCTTCATGTATATTGTACTCATTTTTTGTTCATACTGGAATTATCCCCCGTATGATATCGTCCTTCATATTATTTGAAGGACTTCTTTTTGTTTCTTTCGACTCATTATTAGCAGTACTAATTTCATATATTTTACGATATAATTATATAAATATTATTTTGTGCTTAGGAAATATAAACTGCTAGTTAGGAAGGAAGCAACATGAATACTATCCCTCCATTCTATGATTATAAACCTACATGCTTGCTATGTAAAAAAACTTATACTACTAAAAAGGTTAGATCACGTTATACGAAGGTTTCTCTTCATGAGTCAGATTTCTGCCCTCAATATAAAAATGAAGAATACGATCCTTCACTTTATTATATTTGTGTGTGCCCTCATTGTGGGTTTTCTAGTTCAAATAAGTTTGAAGCGGCTTTCCCGCCTTTAACGATAGAAACGATTGAAAAAAATATTTGTGACAACTGGGCAGGTAAAAATTACTGTGGGATTCGGACAAAGAAAGATGCCATTGATACATATAAGTTAGCAATATATAGTGCATTACTTAAGAAAGAAAAACATATAACAATTGCTGGGATGTATCTTCGTACAGCTTGGTTATATCGTAAATTAACAAATCAAAAACAAGAACAACGTTTTATGAAGTTAGCACTAGAGGAGTATATTCAGTCGTATATGACCCACGACTTTAACTTTACTCAAATGTCTGAAATTCGTATCTTGTATATGATTGGAGAATTGAATCGAAGACTTGGTAACGATGAACAAGCTATTCGATATTTTTCAAAAGTTCTTGAACAGCAAAATAACACGATTGAATACGGAATCATTAACATGACGAGAGAACGTTGGTATGAAATCCGCCAGGATCGCCAAATGGTCACTCTCGATTAGGACAGTTGTTGTTGGATTATTAATCTTAGAGCATGACGATTAAAGTAAATTGAGCAGGTACCTTATCAATTTAAGAAAGCTATAGCATGACCAAACATAATAGTAATCAAAAAAAGTGCACTAATAAATGAGTGCACTTTGTTTATTCTGTTACGACAATATAATTTTTTGTACCAAGAATTAAATACGAATTACGAAGCACTTTTCCTACAATAAAATGACGGCAGTCAAATTAATTTTCAATTTAGTACCATTAGCAACAGAATTTACGAAAAGAGTCTCATTAAAACATCGGATTATCCTCTAAATATTGATTTATATTATTTACGAGTTCATCAGCATCTTTTCCTACAACAATCTCTCCGTTGACAAGTGCAAACAAGGATTGGGCACATTTACCACAATAGCCTAAACATCCATACTCAATGATATCTAAATTTGGATCCTTCTCAAGCCTTTCACGTGCTTGTTGACCACCATTAGCTAAATTACTAATACAAAATTCAATAATAGGCTTCATTTTTTTCACCTCTCATCGATTTTATATGCTACTCATTTTTTGCTGTTTCGTCAACAATATTGCTCAAATTTTGTCAAGAAATATGGAATATTTGTTGTTATTTTGTCGTAATTTAGTTATACTTTTTTATGGTTTCATCATTATTTAGTTATTAACCATATTAATATGTATAACATTATATATTTTATAGAAAATTTATGAAGTACGTATCGTAATCTCTTACTTTTTTAACAAAGGGGAAGTCAACAATGAAAAACCTTGTCATTCTTGGTGGCGGATACGGTGGTATGCGTATCCTTCATCGCCTTTTACCCAACGAACTACCAAATGATGTCCAAGTTACTCTAGTTGATCGCATTCCATATCATTGTTTAAAAACCGAATACTATGCTCTGGCAGCTGGTACCATTTCAGATACGCATGTACGAGTATCTTTTCCTGAGCACGATCGGTTGAACCTCTTATATGGAGAAGTTACGAACATTAATTTGGAAGATAAAACCGTTGAATTTCAAGATCGAGAACCGTTATCTTATGATGATTTAATCATTGGTTTAGGCTGTGAAGACAAATATCATGGCGTTCCTGGAGCGCAAGAATATACGTACAGTATTCAAACAATTGATAATTCACGAGACACTTACCAAAAGCTTAATAACTTACCAGCAGGTTCCACTGTCTCTATTGTAGGTGCAGGACTAAGCGGCGTAGAGTTAGCAAGTGAATTACATGAAAGCCGCGTTGATTTAAACATCAAACTATTCGATCGTGGAAAACACATTTTATCGATGTTCCCTGAACGTTTAAGTAAGTATGTTGAATCATGGTTTTTAGAACATAACATAGAGTTAATTAACAATGCTTGTATTACGAAAGTAGAAGAAAATGTCTTATATAATCATGATGAAGGTATCTCAAGTGATGCAATTGTTTGGACAGCAGGCATTCAGCCAAATAAAGTCGTTCAAGCTTTACCTGCCGAAAAAGATGCACAAGGACGCGTAGTATTAACAAACCAGCATAACATTCCTGAAAATGAAAATGTCTATGTAGTTGGTGATTGTGCAAGCCTGCCACACGCACCTAGCGCACAACTCGCTGAAGGGCAAGCTGAACAAATCGTTCAAGTGCTTCTAAAGCGCTGGAATAATGAAGAACCACCAAGCGAATTCCCACCAATTAAATTAAAGGGTGTTCTAGGTTCTTTAGGTAAAAAACATGGTTTCGGTTTACTTGCAGATAGACCTCTCATGGGAAGAGTTCCTCGCCTATTAAAATCAGGAATTCTTTGGATGTATAAAAATCACAGGGGATAAACTCGGCCTCTGATTATCATCCAACATACCTCGAGCTACATTTAGAATGTCACAAGCGGGTTGACCACCCTAGAGCATATCAATACCAGAGGCTTTTGCCTCTGATTTTAATAAAACGTCATCAATGGCTGACTATAACTATGCCAGGAGATTGACTAAATTACATGGTACATTAAACAAGAAAAGACGGGCTGTTACCCGTCTTTTAACTGTATTTTTTGCTATTAACCTTATTAAACGAGCTTTGGATTGCCTTCACTTAGTCATATGCTTGTTATCCTTGTTGATAGCCGTATTTCTCCATTTCTTCAAATACAGCTTTTAATTTAGGGTTCCCTTCACCAACAATATTGTCATTAATAACAACTACTGGATAAAACATATCCTCTTCTATCACTCTAGTAGCGAAGCTCTGTTTGTCCTTCTTTGAAGGGGGAGCATATATATCAACATATGATATTATAAATGGCTGATTAGGAAATTTTCTCGTTATTGCAGCATCCAACCATTCATATGTTTCTTTCGAAGATGGTAAGTTTACACAACTAGGACATAATACTTCCGTACCGTATACACAAACTTCTACTTGTTGTAATATAGTCATAGGGTAAGACACTCCTCTTTTTCAGTGTTCTTATCTTATTGTACAAGAAAACGATTGCTAACGAAACTTTTTCTGTAACCCAATCGGTAAATATCCAAGTTCGTACGATAGATTTTTTTCATTACACTGTTTATAATAGATAATAAGGAAAGGAGTCGATAATCTTGGCTGAATTAGCAATGGAAGAACAAGTACAAGAAGTTTTAGATAAACTTCGCCCATTTCTTTTACGTGACGGAGGAGATTGTGAATTAGTTGACGTAGAAGACGGTATTGTAAAGTTACGTTTATTAGGTGCATGTGGTAGTTGTCCGAGTTCCACAATTACATTAAAAGCAGGTATTGAGCGTGCACTTCTAGAGGAAGTACCAGGTGTAGTAGAAGTAGAACAGGTTTTCTAACCTGATATAATATGTCATATTGGTCATCTAACACTAGTTCACTAGTGCTAGAGCAAGACAATATGAAAAGCGAAACCTTCCTGAATGGAGGTTTCGCTTTTTTATTATATTGTTTTTGCATTGATTTTTTGTTGTTCATCGTAAAATATAAACACGGAAAATACCTGTGATCTCGTCGCAATTTTTCTTCTATAAGACGATACCATTCGCTTACGACCTCACTGTGTTGCAATTTTATATAAATAACAACAAAATCTTATGAAAAGAACTTTTATTTACAGTAGACCGAGCTTTTATGGTCAGTTAATCTTTACAGTATAGTCAGTTCACTTCTTCCTTTTCTTTCGATGTTTGAACTACCGTGCTCCCTTGATTGTCTACAGAAAGAAATTCTATTTTATGTTGAGAAAAGCTGCTTTGTAGGGATTTTTGAAGATTTGCACCTTTACCTTTTTCAGCAAAACAAATAATTGTTGGTCCAGCTCCACTTAATGCTGTACCAAAGGAACCGTATCTTCTCGCACAAGAGCTAATTTCGTCTATGTCAGGAACGAGCTTTGATCGATATGGTTGATGAAAAAGGTCTAGCTCCATCATTTTTCCCGCAAGCGTCCAATTTTTAGTCAATAAAGAGCTTATTAACACATTACTAATTGAGCTTGCTTCAACAGCCTTTGAGAATGCAAAATCACTTGGAAGGACACTTCTAGCTTCAGCAGTTTTCAATTCAAATCCAGGTATCACGACTACAATATCGACATCAAAATCATGTACTGCGATAATGTCAGTTTCATGTTGACGGTGGCTACCGATTATTAACCCTCCATAAATGGATGCACCAACATTATCAGGGTGCCCTTCATATAAGCTAGCAAATCTAAGCTTTTCATCATTTGTCAGATGCAAATCACATAACACATTCGCTAGTTCGATTCCTGCAACAATGGCAGCTGCGCTACTACCAAGCCCTCTAGCAAGTGGAATTTCACCAGTAACGTCTACATAGCATGGAGTTAACTCTTTTTCATGTATATCAGCTACTTTTTGTGCAACTTGAAATATGAGATTATCTTTACCCGTCGGAATATCTCTTAACTCGTCTGTCAGCGAATGAAATAACCATTGTGTACTTCTCTGTACTTCAAGTGTTAAGTAGCGTGAAACAGCTAAGCCGATAGAATCAAACCCTGGTCCTAAGTTGGACGTACTGCCTGGTACTTTTATCACGATCCGTTCATTCATAGTCACGAATGAACAGCTCCTTGAATATGATCAAATACAACTTTCTCGTCATTCGGCAATACAACAGGCTTAATTTCTGTTGAATCAATGGCAACATTTGGATCCTTTAAGCCATTCCCAGTCAAAACAGCCACAACTTTGCTTCCTTTGATCATTTCTCCACTCTTTAGTTGTTTTATTACTCCTGCTATTGAGGCACAAGATGCAGGCTCTGCAAAGATACCTTCACTACGTGCTAACAGACGATATGCTGCTAAAATCTCATCATCTGTTACTTCATCAATTTTACCGTTTGATGATTTAGCTGCATCAACTGCATAATCCCAGCTAGCTGGATTTCCGATCCGGATCGCTGTAGCAATAGTTTCTGGGTTTTTAATTACTTCACCTCTTACAATCGCAGCTGATCCTTCTGCTTCGAAACCTCTCATTTGTGGTAAACCTGTCTCATGCTTTTCATTGTATTCTTTAAAACCTTTCCAATATGCGGTAATATTTCCTGCGTTACCAACAGGGATAGCTAGCACATCAGGGGCAGAACCTAATTGGTCACATATTTCAAATGCTGACGTTTTTTGCCCTTCTATTCTATATGGATTCACCGAGTTCACTAGCGTAACTGGCGCAATTTCACTAAGCTTACGAACCATTGTTAGCGCATGGTCAAAGTTTCCTTCAATTGCAAATATCTCTGCCCCATACATGACTGCTTGAGCAAGTTTCCCCATGGCAATTTTCCCATCAGGAATGACAATTATACATCGCATACCAGCACGAGATGCATATGCGGCAGCTGAGGCTGAAGTATTTCCAGTGGAAGCACAAATCACTGTGTCACTGCCTTCCTCTTTTGCTTTTGCTACAGCCATTACCATCCCTCGATCTTTAAATGAACCAGTTGGATTTGCACCTTCTACTTTGACATATAGGTCAATTCCTAGCTCCTTTGAGAGATTGTCAGCTCGGATTAATGGTGTATTACCTTCATGTAAACTTAGTAATGGTGTGTTATCAGTAATCGGCAAATAATCCTTGTAATAATGTAATAATCCTTTCCAAGCCATTATACATTCTCTCCCTCTATGCGATATGAACTTTTCACTTCATATATAACATCTAAATCTCTTAATTGCTGCAAAATTTGCTCATAATCTTGTAATGAAGCGTGATGTGTCACTAATACGATTTCCGCTAAATCACTTTCTTTTAAAGGTAACTGTAATATTTTTTCAAAGCTTACATCTCGTGCTGTAAATAGACCCGTTATTTTCGCAAAAGCTCCAACTTGATCCTTCACATGGATACGTAAAAAGTATTTTGAAAGAATTTCTGAAGCCGCTTTAAGTTGCTTATCATATTGTGGAGTAATAAAGCTATTTCCATTAATACCAAGTCTCATGTTTTTCATTACTCCAACCAAATCTGAAACTACTGCAGTAGCTGTTGGTAAGCTACCAGCCCCTGGGCCATAAAACATTGTTTCTCCTACTGCTTCACCATAAACATATACGGCATTGTACTCGTCATTTACTGATGCTAACGGGTGTGACTCCGGAAGTAGCGTCGGCTGGACACTGACTTCAACTCGATCATCACTTCTATTCGCCAAACCAACAAGCTTCATTGTATATCCTAATTGCTTACTATATTGAAGATCCTCTTCCGTAATATCTGTTATACCTTTCACTGAAACGTCTTCTAAATCAATATTCATCGAAAAGCCGAGGGTAGCCAATATTGCCATTTTCCTTGCGGCATCTAATCCTTCAACATCTGCAGTTGGATCTGCTTCCGCATATCCCAATTGTTGTGCTTCAGTTAGCACCTCATCATAAGGACTACCAAATTTATTCATTTTCGTTAAAATAAAGTTTGTTGTCCCATTTACAATCCCCATCATTTTAGTTATTCGATCTGAAGCAAGACCGTCTACTAAGCTTCTTAAAATTGGAATTCCGCCTGCAACACTCGCTTCATAGAAAATATCACAACCGTTTTCTGCAGCAACTGTTAACAATTCTGATCCATATAACGCCATAAGGTCTTTATTTGCTGTAACAATATTTTTCTTATTTCTGAGTGCATCTAAAATATGTGAACGGGTTTCATCTACTCCACCCATTACTTCGATGATAACGTCGATGTCAGGATCATTAATCACATCATCAACATTCGTTGTGAGCACAGATGCATCTATCTTAACATCCCTATCTTTATTAACATCTTTTACAACGATTTTCTTAATTTTCACCGGACAGCCGACCTGATGCATAAGACGATCTTGATGATTTTCAATAATTTTCACAACACCGGAGCCTACTGTTCCAAGACCTAATAACCCAACTGAAATTGACTGTACCATACTCCCCACCTCGTTCATTGTTTTCTCCATAGAAACATTTGTTTATATATAAAAGACATTATAGAGAGTATTACATATGATTACAAGCCTTTTTTTAAATGCAAAAATGTAATCGCATACTTTTATAATGACTGTTTTTTAGTGATTAGTTGTTGTATATCGTACTAAATTATAGACATGTATACAACTTGCCTTTCTTGGTAATCTATTTTCTTCAAAGCACAGTTCTTAAGATTCAAAATACAGTTTACAAAATGAGCTTATATAAAAACCTCACTTATATAACCATTCCAATTTCTTTAATGATCCTTGCTGGTTTACGTGAGACAAGTAATCATATACTTCTTTAAGAAAATGCTCATACTGCTTTGTTGTTTGTAAGATGTTATCTAAAGCTTTTATATTCCTTTCTGCATTTTCTTGTTTATTATTACGATAATATTCTTCAATACAATCGAAATAATGTATCGGAAATAGTAAACGAGCAAACAATATTCTAATAAAAAAAGGAGATAGTTGCTTGGAGCGTCCATAATGATAAATAAATTGAGGAATTGTTCGGTTGTCAAACTTACCAGCTCTAAAATATTGGTGTCGCAACCACTCAGCAATATCTCTTGACGGATGATCAAAAACCCAATCTGTAGGAAACCTTACAAGCTGTTGATGTGACCATGTATTGTCTGTAAACCGTTGATGACAAACTGTTGCAGAATCTACTGGTTGTGGTTGTTCATCTAATTCTGTATCAACAAGAAATTGAATAGCGTTTTCTGTTATACCTAAGTAGTATGGAAATGAGCATAGAAATTTTTCATCGAAAGCATTTAGATTTTCTGCTCTTACTTTTCTCCCCCAGAATATTTCCATTTGATCAAGCCTTTTTTCCCATAAGTATTTCCACTGTCCAATCCTAGCAGTTCTCGTTACTGAATATGGAAACCCACGACCTATATGATGGAATTTGGCAAGTTCCTTTGCTATATGTACATGTTTTTTGTACGTAAAATTTTTATATTGTAACAAAGCATACCTTTGGTCATTAATAAGGGCAAACAATAATTTACTCTTAGCAGGTACCAACGTTGCAGTGAATTGGTCTCCTTTTTGAACAAAATACTTACTAAACTGATCAAGTTCCATTATTTCTTCATCTTCAAGATGATCAACACGGACTGCAACATAGGATGTACGGTTATTTCTAAGTGAAAGGAAACTACCTGGATTTGAAAAGCTCTCATTCACAGATATTCCAAAAAATTCATCTATTTGCTCTTTGTTCATTTTATTCTCCTTTCTTCACCATAATAAAGGCAATCTCATAATGGCATAACTTAGCTAATTTACTTATATGTATGCTGCTAATTACTTGAATAATCTACAATGCTCCTTTATGATATAGAAAACAATCTGGCAAAATTTTTCACATTCTTAACAATGAACTAGTAAAATATAAGAAAAGTGAGAGCTAGAGCCATCGATGAAAACTTCCATAAAACATGAAGGTTTCTGTTCGTAAGATATGTATCTCATAGGTAATGTTAAAAAAAACTACATTCAATATGAGACGCTTAAATGTAAGAAAAAAACACTTAGGAATCAGGTGACTACAATGGAAATTGAAAAAAGCAACCAAATCGAAGCGAGCGCTAGAGAGCTATTAATTCAAAGAGGTGTTACAATCGATGATATTGCTGACCTTGTATATTTTTTACAAGTGAAATATCATCCAGATTTAACGAAGGAAGTATGTAAAGATAATATTGAACGTGTTTTATCTAAACGTGAAGTACAAAATGCTATATTGACAGGAATTCAATTAGACATTCTTGCAGAAAAAGGCTTACTTGAAGAACCACTTCTTTCAACAATTACTGAAGATGAAGGGTTATATGGGGTTGACGAAATACTCGCCTTATCAATTGTCAATGTATATGGTTCAATCGGGTTTACTAACTATGGATATATTGACAAAGAAAAACCTGGCATACTTAAAGATTTAAATGATAAATCCTCAGGGAAATGTCATACATTTTTAGACGATATCGTAGGAGCGATTGCAGCAGCTGCCTCAAGTCGACTTGCCCACAGATTTGCAAACACAGAGTAAGAAGGAAATGTGGAACTGCCTTGAACATCCCCGACAAGCACTGGAGCCTTTTCACATAAGGCTCTTTTTGCTTTCGGGTTTATGCCTGCAGTGACCTTGAGAGGCTAGGATGCAAACTAGGTTTATACGTTTGTAAGAAAAAAAACTGTTAAAACGCTTAAGAATTGAATGCATGTCAAATTGTTAAACAGTATCTAACAATTTGACGTGCAGTTTTTATGTGCTAAATATAATGTTAATTAAACATTTTGTTGCGAATTAAACTTCTTAATGAAAGATGATGCGGTTTTTCCAACAGATCAAATATGTTCCATCCATTCTTCTAAAGTATTGATGACGTGTGTTGGCTGCTGCTTATACCCTTTTAATAATTCCTTAGTAGTCACACCTGTATGAACTAATAACGTATCCATACCAGCATTCATACCTGCTAGAATATCTGTATCGTAATTATCTCCAACCATCACAGTATTTTCTTTAGCCACACTAAGTACTTTTAGGGCTTGGTCTACAATTATTTTTTCTGGTTTACCTATAAAGATTGGATCAACTTGAGTTGAAACAGTAATAACAGATGTTAGTGAACCGTTACCTGGTAATAACCCTCTCTCTGTTGGGATTGCAATATCACCATTTGTTGAAATAAAAGTTGCTCCATCTCTTACAGCAAGACAACCTAATGCAAGTTTCTCATAATTAATACTTCGATCAATCCCTACTACAACAAAATCAGGTTTGTTATCCTTTAATTCAATTCCTTGATCAGTTAATGCTGATTGAATACCTTCCTCCCCTATTACGTATACACTGGCATGCTCTTTTTGTTCTGATATGTAGTTAGCCGTTGCCATACTAGTCGTAAAAACCTGCTCTTCTGTAGACGGTATATCAAAATCTCTAAGCTTTTGTGCTACTTGTGCTGGTGTTCGAGAAGAATTATTCGTTACAAATAAATAGGGGATATTATTCTTGTATAATTTTTTCACAAAATCACTCGCTGCATCAATTTTATCTTTTCCCCTATACATGGTTCCATCTAAATCAATTAAATAGCCTTCATATTTCTTTGACATGTTACACTCTCCTAAATAGTCATTGTGCTTTCTTATCTTATCAAAAAAAACACTTTCTATAAAAAATAGAAAGCGTTTACTTTATTTTTTTCTATTTTCTGATGGCTTTTTTACTTCGTAACGACAATAATCATCGCCTTTTGCTAAACAAGAGCATGCAGTCACATCAGTTTTAAGTACATCTTTAAATAGCTGTAATTCACAAGCACATGCTTGTTCATAGTGCTCAGCAACTTCGGAAATTGGACAATTAAATTCGTTAATGTAAAATACGTCATCGTCTTTTTGTTCAATTTCTGCCATATATCCATTTTCATTTTGAATAGAAGCAAGTTCTTTAATTTTTTCCTCAAATGTTTTATTCTTCAATCGATCGTCATATCTTTTCGTCAATCGGTCTAATCTATTTTGGAAAAGTTGATGAATCATTTCTTGTCCGCCCATTTTGTGAATATCTTCCAGGAACTCTAAGGTAACTGATTTATAATTTCGAGGAAATAGTTCTTCACCTTTAGCTGATAATTGATAGACATGTATAGGTCTACCAATTGCTTGACGTACAAGTGTAGATTGTATATATAAATCTCTTTCTAATGTATTTAAGTGTCTTCTAACAGCCATTTCTGTTATTCCAAGCTCATTAGCAAGTTCAATAACAGTCAGACGCTTTTTGAATTTAAGCAGCCTTAAAATTTCATCACGAGTTGAAGAGGATTTATTTTGCATGTACTTTCACCATCCTCTTCTTATTGTATACGATTTTACATGTTATAACAATTAATACGTTGCAAACAGCAGGCTACCATAGCATGCTATCGTTCACTTCTAAATGCTGATACTGGGCCTAATTCATTAGCTAAATAGTTTAGAACAGACGACGAAAATGTTTTAATACAGGCTATGTTTTTCTGTACTTCAGTTATTAATTGTTTATGGTTTATATGTAAATAATCATGGACAACCATTTTACGGTAACGAATTATATTTTTAAGTGCCTCACCATCATCTTTGGAAACGACCTTTTCATCAATTAATATATCTATTATATCTTCATAACTTCCTGGATCTCGCATAATGAATCCATCAATGATTAAATTTCCTACATCTAGCACCGACTCAATCATAATATGTACTATTCGTTCCAATGCTAATTGTTCAATTTGCCCATTGAATGTTTGTTTACTTTCAAACAATTGCACATGATTATCTAAAAAGACTAATGTTACTTCTATTTTTTGTCTATCAACAAAATACATATAAGTCTCCTTTCAACTTACAAACTTGCACTTCCCCTTATTCTACCACATCATAAGGTCCGATATTGTTGCTGCTTCCCTCCTAAATGTTCAGATACTCATAAGAAAGTTGCGTGGTTGATTCATACGATATAATATACTAATAGTAAGGAGGGAGTACATATGAGTGAACGTTTCTTTTTATATGATGAAACTGCACAAACAACGACAAGATTTGTGAGCTTCATGGGAGAGCATCAACGTTTTGATTTGGCAATTATTAAATCAGATAAATATTACGGTAAGCACCTTGTCTTAAACTTACTAAGTAATAAATTTGCTATTATAGGTCAAGACGATTTGGATGAACCTGGGTTTCTTGAGGGGGCTTATCAGCTAAGTGAAGAAGACGCACATGAGTTGCGCTCATTTTTAGAAGAGATTGTATAATTCAGTCTGTTCACTGGGAATAATACCAATAGTTCTAACTTTAAGCTGTTGGTATTATTCCAAAAAGTAGGTGTATCCATCATGAATAATAATAAGAATGAATCTTACTCAGATTTTAATAATGTTGAAGCAATGAAAAATTATCTAGTTCCAGAACAACTCCCTGAAGGTCCTTATGGCTCACCTCGGGGACAAGAAGAGCAAGTTGAGAATAAAAGCTCTTCATGGGAGCCAAGTCAACGATATTATAGTGCTTTTAACTATGAGGTTAAATCACTACATCATGATATTCCTCGCAAATTTCCTGGTGCACACCCTCCACATGACAAATAAAGTGCTCATGTGTTATGACAAACCCTTGTCGTAAACTTTGTTTTTTATTTTTACAATATCACAAAGCTAGGTCTTTTAAACTTTGTGCTTTTTTACTTACTTTAAGCAACTGATGTGTACGATATGATTTTTATAGCCTTTAAATGTAAAAGGTGCTAAACATGATTAGCCCTTATGACGAAAAGCAACAATTAATGGGAAAACAGCCTTAACAAAACAAAAGATATGGCTTAAGGCTAGTTGTATGTTGGCCTCTAATACGTCATGACAATAGTATTGATACTAGCTTACTTTTTTTTATTCTTCACTTTTCGCAAGACAAAATACGCACAGCCAAAATTACAATATTCAAATAAATACTCTGAGATTGAACTAATCTTTGTATCAAATGTTGCTTTTTGATTTTGATCTTCAAAAAAGCCTCGTAACCTTAATTGATTATAACCCCAATCCCCTACTATGTAGTCATACTTATTTAAAATATCTGAATATCTCGCTCGGAAATCCTCTTCTTTAAACCCATCTTTTATATTTTCAACTAATTCAAAACAATGGTTATTAATACAAATCATTAAATATACCTCCTACAGAAAAAGAAGTTCTTACCTTATTTTTACCATAAAAATTATAGAATTACCATTCGATTACTCTTATAAAACTGTTTCAATTGCACAATGTTAGTAGATGAGGAGGTGTTTGAATTGAACAAAACGATGATACTGCTAGTCAGCATATCGAGTGCTTTTTATTTAACAGCTTGTGCAACCAATACAGGAGAAAAACAAGCACTTTATGAAAGAAACGGTACAACAGTTAATGTTACAGATCGCAACGATTTATATAATGAAACAAACTTGAGAAACGATAGAGAGCCTACTCGTTATGGATATGTGAGACATCAGAAAAACCCTATACCTGGAAAAGATACATCATATGATCAGATGGCTAAATTAGACAAAGAACAAGCAGCTGACGTAATTGGAAAGTTATGCACTCAGCTACCGAACGTTTCAGATGTAGCCACACTCGTCACTGATGAAGAAGTATTAATCGCTTATGAAACTGAATCAGATGATAGAGACTTGATTGCCGAGCAAGTAAAGAGAACTGCAACATCAGTTGTTCCAGGCTACTACGATATTATTGTTGCAGATAATCTAGAAATAAGCAAAGAAATTGAAAGGTATGGAGCCTTGGATGCATCTAATAGTAGTATCGATAAATCACTTAGAGAAACCATTAAGAAAATGTTGACATATCCTCAAGGAACAGACTTTAATTCAAACAAATTGAAAGATCAAGACATGATGTCAAAATAAAGTTCATTATACACTGAAGTCCAGCATTGTAGCTGGACTTCTCATTTAAAAAATATTTATGCTTCCTGCGCTTTCTTTGCAGCTGCATTAACTTGTTCATCGGCATGATATGAAGAGCGAACAAGCGGACCAGACTCACAATGACTAAAGCCTTTACTTAACGCAATTTCTTTAAATTCAGCAAATTCATCAGGGTGATAATATTTCACAACAGGTAAATGACTCTTAGAAGGTTGTAAATATTGCCCAATTGTAAGAATATCAACTTGATTTTCTCGTAAATCATCCATAGCCTCTATAAGATCTTCCTTCGTTTCACCTAAGCCAATCATAATACTTGACTTAGTTGGAATATCTGGCTGCATTTCTTTCGCTCTTCTTAAAAATTCTAAAGAACGCTCATATTTTGCTCTAGCCCTTACACGATCCGATAATCGCTTAACTGTTTCAATGTTATGATTTAAAATATCGGGACGTGCATCCATTAATGTTTTCAAATTATCATATTTTCCTCCCATATCGGAAGGGAGTACCTCTATAGATGTAAGTGGGCTTTTCCTTCTAATAGCCCGAACAGTTTCTGCAAACACTTCACTTCCACCATCTTTTAAATCATCACGTGCAACAGCTGTAACGACCACATGCTTTAAATTCATTAACTGGACAGAATCAGCAACACGTTCAGGCTCTTGCCAGTCAAGCTCTGTAGGCAAGCCTGTTTTTACTGCACAAAATCGACACGCTCTCGTACATATATCTCCTAAAATCATAAATGTCGCCGTTCTTCGCTCAGCCCAACATTCGTGTATATTTGGGCACTTCGCTTCTTCACATACAGTATGTAGCTTCTTTTCTCGCATCATTTTTTTAAGGCCTGTATAATTTTCGTTCGTATTTAATTTTATTTTTAGCCATTCCGGTTTACGTTTATATTCCTGTTTGTTAGCCAATTTTATCAACTCCAATTTATAGCTATCTCATTAATTATATATCCAAACAATGTGTGTATCCAAATTTCAAGCTTTTTGCATTGATTATTGCTTTTGCACAAAGATACATATCCCACTAGTTCATGACATCTTATCAAATTTCATCAAGCTGTAGTTTACAAATGGGCAACAAAGTAAACTAAAAAAGCCCCATCCAATGTTATTTCTTCTGTCACTTTACCACATTTCTCAAGAAACGAACAAGAAAAAAGAATTACCAAGAATTTCTACTCAATTTTTATTATTAAAATACTACTTAGCTACAAACTAACATTAAGTAGCTCAGAGAGGGATCAAAGGAGCTTCACCAACAGAATTAACATGAGAAGGCTTAGCTTTAAGCGCTCAAGTTTGTGCGGTAATGGATACGAGTGATATAGCAAACAAACTCAAATTTTTTCCTCACTTTTTTAACACCTTTAATAGAAGGGAGAAATGAATTTCGTGCAACGTATTTCTATGGTATTATTAATCATTTTTGCAATCCTTTTTACTGAAAACTATGTCGTTCATGCTGAGGAAAAAAATGTACAACAAACTTACAATGAACGAATGGGACTATACAAGAAATTTGAAGCAGTCACACAAATCCCGTGGTATTATTTAGCAGCTGTTGATCAATATGAACGTAATGTACGACGAATTAGGAGGGACATTCCTGATGACGAAGGGATTATAGGTGTTTATATTAATTCAGATATGTGGACAGGTCCCTTAAATCCAAACAAAGCTGATCAAGATCTCTATTCCATTCAATTATTTGGCGGCATAGGAATGGACGGTGATGGTGATGGTTTAGCTGATCAGCAAAACGGGGAAGATGTTCTATATACCTTTACTCAACACTTTTTAGCTAGTGGAACAGACCATGAAAGTATTAAAATTGCATTGTGGGATTATTA
This sequence comes from Nanhaiella sioensis, assembly GCF_046557775.1. Classification (NCBI taxonomy): domain Bacteria; kingdom Bacillati; phylum Bacillota; class Bacilli; order Caryophanales; family Bacillaceae; genus Nanhaiella; species Nanhaiella sioensis. The sequence continues at coordinate 2,871,732 of NZ_JBKAEG010000001.1, read as the reverse complement.
TAAACGTGATATATCTGTTGATGTAATATTAAGTCATGCCAAATTGTATCAAACATATGGGAAGCTAGATCTTACTCAACACGCATTTCCTGTATCTTTAAATAGTAATTACAGTTATAGAAGTACTTGGGGATACGCTAGGAGTTGGGGAGGCAGACGAAGCCACGAAGGAACTGATATTTTTGCTAATTATGGAACACCTGTACGCTCTACATGTTATGGAGTTGTTGAAATCAAGGGGTGGAATAGGCTCGGTGGCTGGAGGATAGGGATCCGTGACATTTCTAACACGTATCATTACTACGCACATTTAAATGGTTTTGCAGATAATATTAAGGTTGGTCAAGTTGTAGAACCAGGTCAGGTCATCGGCTCTGTCGGTAGCACTGGTTATGGACCACCAGGAACTGCTGGAAAATTCCCTCCTCATTTGCATTATGGAATGTATAAAGACAATGGAAACATCGAATGGTCATTTGATCCATATCCACATTTAAAAGCATGGGAACGACAAGAACGAAATAAGTAATAAAACTGAGCAGATTGATATGAGTAAAATAGGTGTCCTATCAACTGAATACGTGTTTTGTCTTCTAACTCAAAACTAAGATGCAGAGCTAGACAAAAAAGCGAGCACCACGTCGTTTATCTTCGTAAGTTGATCGCATAAGTGCAATAAAAAGCATCGACAGTTACATTGTCGATGCTTTTTATTAGTTATTTTTTTTTCGCTTTTATAACAGCATTTGTTACACTTGCTGCTAAACCACCCCAAATGATAAGAATACCTAGGACCATCATTACGATTGCACTACCATCCATTACCCAGATACCTCCTTATCTTTTTTCACCTGTAAAGCTTTACTATCCCATTTTTTAAATGTGAATATGACACCAATAAGCATTGCGCCTATCGCAACTGTCCAACCCCAATTAAAAATGAATTCTCTTGGATAGTCTCCATATTCTGATGTCAAGTTCGTCTTTAAGTTCTCAAACATCATATATCCTAATACGACTGGAGTAATAACTCCTAAACAAATTTTCCACCATAGACCTAGCTTGATATCTGAAATAGCATTTGCGTGATTTTGAAGATTTTTCAAATCTCTTGCAATCCAAGCGACTAATATAACTTCAAACAATCCTGCTAATGCTACACCGAAGTTATTAATGAATGCATCTGCTACATCAAGGAAATTCAATCCACCTTGTGTTGCAAAAACCAATGAGATAACAGCTGAAAGACCTCCAGCAAAAAATACAGCAGCTGTTCTCGACATCTTGAACTTATCTTGTACAGCAGCAATATACGTCTCAACAATTGATATTAATGATGATAACCCTGCAAGTACTAATGATCCGAAGAACAATACCCCGAACACTTCGTTTAATGCTGGGAACGAGTTAATTATTTCAGGGAATACCATAAAGGCTAAGCCAACTCCACCTTTAACTACTTCATCAACAGGAACACCTTGAGCTGTAGCCAAAAACCCTAATACACTAAATACTCCAATACCAGCTAACAATTCAAATGATGAGTTACTGAACCCTGTAATAAATGCGTTGTTTGTTATATCCGATTTTTTCGGAAGGTAACTAGAATAAGTAATCATGATCGCGAACGCAATAGATAAACTGAAGAAAATTTGTCCGTATGCTGCGACCCAAACCGTACCATCGGAAAGAGCACTCCAATCAGGCTTAAAGAACGCGTTAAGACCTGTAATTGCTCCATCAAGAGTAACTGCACGGATAACGATAATTAAAAATAATACTACGAGTGCTGGAATAAAAATTTTATTGGCAATCTCAATACCTTTTTTAACTCCCGCAAATAATACCCCTAATGTTACAACCCAGACGATAATTAATGGAATAAGGACTCCTGGAACAAGACTTCCAAAGCTTCCTGCGTCTGTAACTTGTAAATAATCACCTACTAAAAAGTCAACTGGTTTATCCCCCCAGCCTAGGTTAAAGGCAAATACAGTATAGCTCATTGCCCAGGCAATGATAACTGAATAATACGTTGAAATGACAAAGGCTATTGCAACCTGCCACCAACCAAGCCATTCTGAGCCTTTACTTACTTTTGCATATGATAGAGGGGCTGAGCCACGATATTTATGGCCGATTGTAAATTCCATAACAAGAAGTGGAATACCGGCAGTTATTAATGCGAATAAGTACGGTAAAAAGAATGCTCCTCCCCCATTTTCATACGCTGTTGCTGGGAAACGCCAAATATTACCTAGGCCAATAGCTGAACCTACTGCTGCTAAAATAAACCCAGCACGCGTTCCCCACTGTGGACGATTATCCATATTTGCATTACCTCCTTTTAATATTTTACCTCTCCGTATCTAGTAAAAGAATAATATCTACACGACTAAATTTAAACGGAAAGTTTTATATATTCTGATTATTTAATATAATCTATCCATAGTATAGCTAGTTCTAATGACATTTGTCAAAACATTATTTGTTTTTTTACAAAAAAGATATTTCAAAATAATGGATATAAATAAACCATTGGTAGAGTATGCTCAAATGCTATTATTCATAAGGTTTTTAAGCTAAATTTAGATATAAAAAGAAAGGATCAGCTCTTACAACTCATTATTTTGTATAATATATTAGAGTACCTAACCTTTATACTTTCAATGAGTGCTTAAGCTAATCCTTTTGGCTCACTTGCAATTCTATTTATTATTGTATGCAGCATTTACAGCCTGAGAACTACTACTTTGTTTCTGCTTGGCAAAAATAAATATACCAACTAACATTAAGAGTACAACAGCTAACCCTATTAATGTACTATTCGTAAATCCTAATACTAAATAGCCTATAGAAGCTACTACTGCTGCAATAATAGCATATGGAAGCTGCGTCAATACATGATCAATATGATGACTTCCAGCCCCTGTTGAAGATAAAATCGTCGTATCTGAAATCGGTGAACAATGGTCTCCGAATACTGACCCAGCTAAGACAGCAGACATTGCTGGAAGCAATATTGTTATATCTACTGTAGCTGCAATTTGTCCAGCAATCGGAAGCATTAAACCAAACGTACCCCATGATGTACCAGTAGAAAACGCCATAATCCCAGCAATAAGAAACATGATAACTGGTATCATACCAATATTTATGTTCGAACTTTCCACAAGTCCTGCTAAATATACACCTGTTTCTAATTGGCCAATTAAATCAACAATCATCCATGCTAATAATAAGATCCAAATTGCAGGAAGCATTGATTTAATTCCTTCAACAATACCTTTCGGAATTAATTCAAAAGATATTTTTTGAGAAATCGTAGCCTGTCTTATAAACATAATTAAAGTAACTAACAGACCGAATAAACCACCGTATAACAATGAGCCCGTTACATCTGTATTTTCAAATATAGCTAGTGCAGTAACAGCAGTTCCCTCAGCAACATTTGCCCAACCTGTCCAAATCATCGCTACGACTACACCTACAATTAAAGCTAAAATAGGAAGTACTAAATCCCAAACTGAGCCTTTGTCACTCACAGGTAAATTTTCTTTCAATTCACCAGGTACTTCTTTTTTGTCTGGGTCAACAACATTCCCAGAATCAATAGCTCTTTGCTCATGCGTTTTCATAGCACCTAAATTAACATTATAAATGCTAACTATAAACACCATTGCTATCGCTGAGATAACGTAAAAATTCATCGGAATCATTTGTACAAATGCAGCAAACGGTGTTATATCTGCAACACTATGTGCCGCTAGGATCGTACCAATTATACCGATAATGTATGCTCCCCAACTTGATACAGGAGATACTACACATATCGGCGCCGAAGTCGAATCGATCAAATAAGCTAGCTTTGCTCGAGAGATGCGATGACGATCTGTAAGGGGTCTGCTCACTTGTCCTACTGCCAAGCTGTTGAAATAATCATCAATAAATATAATAATCCCTAAAAATGCAGTAACTAGATGTGCCCCTACTCTAGTTTTTACACGTTTTAATGCCCACTCTCCGAAAGCTCTACTACCACCTGAAATAGAAATAAATGCAGTAATTAATCCTAATAATAGTAAAAAGAAAATAATATACACATTCCAAGTATTAAGAGCTCCGTCTGATACAAAGATTGCTGAAAAACTACCCCACATTGACTTACCAGCTTCGGTAATAGAGAATTCATGAAGAAGTAGAGCAGCAGACAAAATCCCTACCCCTAGTGAAAGTAAAACTCTTCTCGTGACAATAACCATAAGTATCGCCAACAGTGGTGGAATTAGCGAATAAATTGTTCCACTCATTTAAATAACCTCCTAAAAAATTTTTTTGGAGGGCTACTAATTTAAATAAAATGAAACAAGCACAAAAAGAGTAATGATAGAAAATAACCTATCATTACTCTTTGTAATGTTATGTTATCCTCCATCACGATCAGTAGCCCTCCATTATGAAATATGCAACGATGCTTTCCATAATGACAGTGTTACCCTTATTCAAGGTAACCCCAGTAAAAATATTTTCGACAAATTATTTTCACTTCGGCAAAAAATCCTTTCAGCTATGATCATCGTTGTCATCCTTACATAGCCTAATCATACTTTTTGCGTCCTCTACCTCATCGATCAGATAAGGTTAATTATTCAGTTTGAAATTATTATATCAATAAAATGTAGTTAAAACAAGCTTAATTCATAGGAATTTCAATAGAAGGTTGAGTATCGCCACCGCCATTATAAAAATCAGGTACTTTACCTTGAAAGACTTTACTATCTAATATGACATCTGTTTTTACTGGAACTGTTTCAGTAGCAAACGGGATGACAACCTGCACATTTACCTCTAATTCTACTTTCACAATTAGTAACACATTATTAATCCCCCATGGCTCCATTTCATATATTACATTGGGCTTCACACTACCAACCATATAAAAAAGAACTGGTATGGACGGTCCTAAATTACCTAACAAGGCATTATTAGTTGCTTGCCCTAGTGGTATATTAAAGATAACACCGTTACCCTCTTCATCACCTTCTGTTTCGATATCTACATCTGGTACCTCTAGTTCATTTACCTTGCCTTTCCGTACTTTCGCAAGGTTTTGTTGAACCCTATTTGTTATTTGTGCTGATATACTATTAATAACGCCAGTATTGATGTTAGTAATATAAATATAGCCATCCTCATCTGTAGTTACATTATTAGTTAGTCCTTCAGTCTCCATTCCTTCTTTGATCTGCTTATTTACTGCATTATTTATGACTAATGTAGCAATTCGTTCTGATTCTTTCTCAGCCACATCCATCAATGTCGGTGTTATTCCCTTATTAATAATCCATAAACCAGTAGCAGTAGAAAAGATAAAAAAGACAAACGTTAATAAAAAAACATACCGAAAGGGTAGCGGCCCTTTTTTTCGAAAACGGCGGTTGTATAGTGACAAAACAAGATCCCCCCTTACAAGCTATATGTATGCAGACAAGGGGGATTTAACGCTAGAATTTTGGTATTAATTTCTCCTTATTACTTGTAAATGTTCGCACTTCACAATCAACGATAACAATGTGCAACTCTTTACTTAAATTAATATCATACGGATAAGTGAGAATTTGCCCTTTTTCTTCTAATATACGAATAATTGGACGATCACTACTATTTGGGTTTTGTTTTGCCACAATACCTTTTCGACCATCACTTAAAACAACACCTAAACCATCTGGGTAAATCGCTACAGCTTTGCGGAAAGCTTCTACAATATTTTTTTCAAATTGAGTTCCAGATCCAGCATATAAAATCTCCAATCCTTCATGGGGAAGCATAGCCTTTCGATATACACGATTAGATGCTACTGCATCAAAAACATCAGCGACAGCGATGAGTCGTGCAAGGTAGTGAATTTCATTTCCTTTTATGCCCCTTGGATATCCAGATCCATCTATCCTTTCATGATGTTGATATGCGCAGTGAGCTGCTACCAAAGGTATTGTATCAATCTTGCGAAGTGCTTCAAATCCATATTCCGTATGCTTCTTCACTTCTTCAAATTCTTCATATGTTAACTTACCTGGCTTAAGTAATATATTCTTAGGTACCATTAATTTCCCAATATCATGAAATAATGCACCAATACCAATTGTCTCTAACTCTTTATTTGTTAAATTCAATTCTAGACCAATCGCTAGCGAATACATTGTTACATTTAACGAGTGGTTAAAAATATGGTGTTCATACGAAAAAATGTCTGCTAAAAGTGTGAATAAATCTTTATTTGACTTTAATTCTTGAAGTAATTGATTAACAATTTTTTTGAAACGTTGTGAAGCTTCATAAAATGCTGATGATTTCAAAAATTGTTTTGGATTTTTAACCTCTAAAAATGTATATTCAATTTCTTTTATGGCTTCCTTCCGTAAATCGATAGAAATTGCTTGTTTTGGGTTAATATCATTTGTTCGGTTATCATTTATGTATACAAAAGTTATCCCTAACTGTTTTAATCGTTGAATCATTCGGTTAGTTAACTCAATATCATTATTTATCAAGGATTGTCCAAAATCATTGTATATAGGCTTAGCTAATTTCGTGCCTTGATGTATTGAATCTACTGATACTAGTCTCATAAAATACTCCTCACAATTATAGTGATGGCTACTCAAGAATCTATGTAAAAGTATACACTATTTTAAACGTTAACATAGTCTCCTCCCAAAAACTGAATCATTAGACAAATTTTACTTAAAAAATAGTCTGCTAAACATCTAGTTTACCAGACTACTCCATCTTTAAAAGCGCTTCTTTTCCTTTCATGCCACTTACAACGCCTAGCTTTTCTGCTCCGAGTGTTACCGATTCTAAAGGTGCTTCTAGTAATTGTTCAATTGTCCTTACCCCGACTGCTCTTCCAGCTATGATTCCTCTTTCTTTCAGCTTTTCATTAAGCAAGGCTACATCAAGCGCACCACACATTATATACCCTTTATCATTCGTTACTGCCATGAAATTCGTCTTAGGAAGCTTTACAGTAATGGCAGTAAATTGTTGATTTTCAATTATGATTGGTGTCATTGTTATCATTGCGAAAACTCCCCCTCTCCTCCTTATATCACTCCATGAAAAGGAAAAAACAAACGGTATAAATGTTTTTATAATCAGCATAACCTTGTTACAAACTGAAATTAAGTCATTATACGCTATTAGAACGTCATTAACGTCTTTAACCTCTCAAAAACTAAACTAGCAACCACGAAATAACAGCTAACAGTTACATGCTGGAGGATTAGGAAGCATTCTTACTGTGCCCTCATATGAACCTCTTACTTGGTTACATGTAGGTTGAATAGTATTTGGAGCTATCCCCATACACACATCGTTAGGAACACCCGTATTACATGAATTTACAAAACTAGCCTGTTCACCTTGTATTTCAAGCGCACATACATTCTTTGCTACAATCGATTTTTTCTGTCCTGGGAATACTCTAATTTCTTTTACTACATCATTTGTAGGTGATAATAATCTTGCGACAATTGTACAATTTTCTATTTGGTTAGTATCTGAGCCTGGATTATCTGGATCACAGTAAATCGAGTCATTTTGAATATTAATACACCAATCTCCTGCACACGTTGAACACTCGTATTGATCTACTACAGGCATCATTGTATTTGGGTCTATACAATCTTGAACGATACAACCGCTTATTTCACATAAACAACAATCCTCGATATTAATGTTACAATCACCTTTCGCGGTCTTACCACAACAGCTGGAAGTGCTTATATGTTTAACCATACTGAAATATCACTCCTAATATCTTGTATTATGCTACATGGTATGATATTTCTCTTAATCATGTTTACGCTTATGCCTACCTCTCAAGAAAAAGGCTCAGACTTTCTCTAAATCAAATTAACCAGTTCATATTGTGTATTAGTTTCTTCCCCTTTGCACAATGTTGTTTTCGCTTCTATTGTTGTTTATCGTACTAAGTAATTAAACACTTACACATTTACAGGTCGTAGCATCTTTTCTTTTATAAAAATTTAGAGACTTTCACGAAACCTCTTGTAGCTGTGATTTTGTAATGATTGTACTACTTAGTTTTCGAAAAGAGCCTTACACAAAGCTGTTTTCGCTTCTATTGTGGTTTATCGCACTGAGTAGCATACACGTAATTAAATATAGGTCGTGGCATCTTTTCTTTTATAAAAACCTAGATAATCTCACTAAACCCCTTTTAGCTGTGATTTTGTAATGATTGTACTACTTAGTTTTCGAAAAGAGCCTTATGCAAAGCGTTTTCGCTTCTATTGTGGGTTGTCGGACTAAGCAATTAAACACGCACACAATTACACGTCGTTGGCATCTTTTCTTTTATAAAAATCTAGAGATTAATTTTCACGAAACCTCTTGTAGCTGTGATTTTGTAATGATTGTACTACTTAGTTTTCGAAAAGTGCCTTACGATAAGCTGCTTTCGTAGATTTTGTTTTTTATCGTACTAAGTAATAAACACGTACACAATTACAAGTCGTGGCATCTTTTTTTATTCAAAACTATGGCAACTGTAAATGATGACTACTACTAACTTTTCTTATTTTTGCAGCATTGAAGTTAGTTTTCAAAAAAGAAGCCTTGCATTTAGCAATTTGTAAATATTATTTTGTGAATGAAACGGTACAAGCATGAATATGAATAGAAGCATAACGACTGATATAAGAGGAGGAATATGAATGAAGAAGGGGATATTTTTGCTGTTCGGCATATTGTTTTTCGTGAGTGGATGTAGCCAAGCTGCTTCATACGACCTTTGTGGTTATGGATCTATGTTTTCGTTAGATGGAGATGGCTTTTTACTTGTCGAACCATCAGCAACAGTCTCGTATACAATTAATGAAAAAGTAGGTGCAATTGAGAAACAAATCGAGGAAGAGTACCACCCTGTTAATCACTTAGTCTCCAACCATTTAGAAGAAGGAACAGTCATTTATTCTGTCATGGAAGACCCCACTCTTATGATTGCAAAAATCAATAATGATGAGTATGCCTTATTCGAAAAAATTGATGAATGAATAGGGATAGGGAACATCACCCATGAAGGTAAAAATGACCTTCATGGGTAATGATGATGGTGCTAGTCTATTTCACCATCCTGGAGGCTACGTTATCTGTATATATGAATGTTGAACTCATCTTCTAAAATAAATCCAGCTGTTTTGATGATAAACCATTATATTGTATCTCTAACATTGAGATTAACTGCTTGGCGTTGTCAGCTGCGTCTCCCCCAGAATTATTATTAAACAACACATATATATTTTCAGAATTCTTCTTCAGTTGATGTAGATTTTTTATCCACTGCTCCAGCTCTACATCATTATATCGGTATAAATATCTAATTTCTCTCCAGTTACTAGAACTAGATTTATTCCAGCCATGGACATTACGGCCATGAAAACGGACGAGTGTTTTTTGCTCATTTGTTGTATTAAGGATCGTTGGAATTGAACCTTCTCCTGCTTGGGGTTCGTCACATATACTATGTATCCAACCTTCTTGAATCATAAACTGTATCGTTTTATGTCGGTAATGATCAATAAACCATGATTGATGCCTAAATTCGAGGGCACACGGAATCTCCTGCATTCTTTCACGACAGTAACGTAAATAATCAACATGCTCCTTTTTACAATCAAACCAAGGCGGAAATTGAAATAGCACCATAGCGAGTTTTTTTCTTTCTATTAAAGGTATCAGCGATTCTCTAAAGTCATTCTATGTTATTAAATGGTACTTTTCCTCGTAAATGCCTAGTCATCCCTTGATATGCTTTAACAATAAATTGAAAGGAATTCGGTGTTTCATTTGCCCACTTCTCCATATTTTGTAGTGGTTGAATTATAAATTGTACATCTAATATTATTGGGATAAAAAAGTAAAACGTTATAAATAATAAACTTGTACATTTTTATCCCAAAATAATTGGGATAAAATATATAAAATAACCTCTAAATTCTACAATTCTTCTTATTAAATTTGTTTAGTGCAGTTTATCAAATTGACCTATAAAAGAAATAACCTTACCTTACAAACATTGAATGGTACAAGGTTAGGTTTTATAGTAGAACAAGTAAACCCGGCTAGAATCAGTTAACGGGTTTACTTGAGAGGTGCAAAAAAGCAATGTTATTCACAATTGAATTCACACTGCTTTTTCTGCTTTTTCTCTAACTTCTTCTATTTAGATGAACAATTTCTTTGTATTTCGCAGAACATCTCACCCTCTCACCCCGCAGGAAGGAGCTGACGGCTACTTTTAATTTCCTTTTTTCTCTATGCTTTTTTGTTTACAATACTTTTTTTATCATCTAATTTTTTATTGACAAGTAAAACAACATCTTTTATAACGAGCTTTTGAATAGCAGAGATAAAGGTTTCCATTATTGCATAATTGGGCTGGTGGTTAATAGCTGGTAGTGTCATTTTAAAATCAAAACTTTGAGAACTTCTTAATTTTTTCCCAAAAGAAAATCTCCCAGACATTGATTTCTCCATTGATGCTGTAAAAAATAGCATTGTTTCTTTTGAATATTTTTTTTCATCGTCCCAATATACACCTGTATCATCACCTGCTCCAAAATCATAAGCTCTATAAAAAGTATTGCCAAAAATGTCTATTGTTATTGAATTTTTAGGAAAACTTGCTACGGGATTTGAAATATAATTTACAACTCCTGTATTTGTTGTTCCAGCCATTACAAAAGGAATATTCCCCGAAATTTGGTCGTCTTTTTTGAGCCTTCTACCTTGAACAATTTTGTTGAAAATACTTTTATAAGTAAATTCATTAAACTCAACTTTTTCTTGTTTAAAATCATCTAAAACCTGTTGTTCTTCATCTGTTAAAGTATAATCTTTTAGTCCACTAGTTGACAAATAGGCTTCTAACTCCGATATACGCTCAGCTTCCAACTCCGATATAAAACTCTCCATAAATTTAAAATCTATCTTGCCGTTTTTGGTAGGAAGTTGGATTTTGGTTTTATTAAAAACTTTTTCAAAATCACGCACTAATACATTTTTAAAAACTTGTTCGTTTTTATTTAATAAACTAATGAAATAAGCAGCTAATCTTTGATTTAAAGAAAATGATTTTGGAATTGCTCTTTTGGTAAACTGTCCTGCATAAAAATCTTTTTGCATATAGAAAAATTGCATCCCAATCATTCCAACAGCCAAACAATTTCCCTTTATTTTATGTTTTTCATCTAAATAATCTACATATCCTGCTATACCATTATTGAAAACTGTTCTCGTAAAGTAAGGATAATCTCCATTTTCATTAAATGAAAAACTATCTTTATTTAATTGTGGATTTCCTTTTATTTCAAACAAATCACCTAAGTTATATTCACCCCACTCAACCTTTTGTAATTTCTCGTTAAGTGGGGTGACTACTTTCCCAGGCTTTCGTCGTCTATGCTTTGTTGTTTTAAGATATTAGAAACTTCCCAAGCCAAATAATCACTTATAGTTTTTTTAAAATCTTGCAAAGTAGGTTTAGTGTCTATAGGTGCACTTTTGTTCCAATCAGTTCCATTTTGGGGATCAATAGTACCTTCGTAATACTCTTTATTAGTAAAAATATTGAGTTTACTTTCTCCAAAACGTACTAAATTTACCAACTCATCATATCGTTCTTTGGCACGGTCCGTATCTTTTAAATTATTACTTGCTTTTTTTCGGTTGGATCTAGTGTAGCCATCATTAGAAAAATCTATAAACTTCACCATTTCATCTCTATGGTGTCTTTCATTTACCTTAAAAACATATATATTGGTTTGTACACTTGATTTTCCAATGAACAAATCGACTGGCATTTTGATACTTGCCAAGAGTGTATGTTTTTCTAATATTTTTTTGTTATATTCTTTCGCTTTTCCCGATCCTGCTGAGTTTTGGATAATAATAGCAGCATAGCCTTTATTCATCATTGCAAGGGCTTTTTCAACAAAGTTCATACCATTTCCGTTGGCAGAATACGGAGGATTTAGAACAAAAGCATCAGCGGGGAATTTGCTGTCTCTTTTCCCAAAACCGTAATTTCCATCAAAATCTTTTAAAGAGTCTTTATTTAAAATATTCGAACTTCCATCACCCATCAAAATCATATTTAGAATTGCCAACATATACACACTTGAAAGCAACTCTAAACCTAGCAATTGTTCAGCTTTTATTCTAACCTCTTTTTGAGTAAGTTCTTCAGGTGATTTAATTGTGTTTTTGGCATCATTAAGCATTTCATTCATAGCAGCAACCAACAATCCAGCAGACCCTGTAGCAAAATCCCACACAAAAGAATCTTTGTTTACTCGTGCTAATTTCACCAAAAGAGTAGCAACATAAGATGGGGTAAGCACTACATCGTTAAGTTTGTCTTGTGAAAAACCGAGCCATCCATACATTTCATTAAAAAGTTTCCCTGTGAAATCAGTTGTTAAACCGATTTTATAGTATATTCCCAAATCATCTACAATTTTAGTAAAAACCCTTTTTAGTTGGCTTTCACCGTTTTCAACTTTGTTGATATTATCAGTTAAAAGTGTATTTTGTAAAGTTCTTACAATAAGTTCTCTTTTCTCTTTTGGCAGTTCTTTTTCACTTAAAAAAGCTTCTATTTTCCGTACTATTATTTCACCATCAGTACTTCCTTTTTCAGTAGAAGATTTTAGGTCAGATTTTTCGAGAGGTGTAACTTTTCCAGGTATTCCAAGTGTTGCAATAATAGAAGCAGCAACGAGATAAACGCGGTCATTTTCACCTAAACCTTTTTCATTTTGATAAATATCGTTATTGAGCTTTACTAAACTAGCATCAATCTCTTTTTCACGTTGTTCTTTTAGTTTGTCAATTTCCTCTTGCGATAAATGTAAAGTTTTTACTTTATCAATAAACTTATCAAAATATTTAGGTGCTAAAAAAGAAAAATCTGTAAACATCCCAATTTTTTGCCCTACACCCAAATTACTCTTTGAAACATAGTAAACTCCTATTTCGTGTCGGATTTTTCCAGTTTCATCTTTGTGTCCCGTCATACCAATGGCAATAATATCAGTATAACTAGTATGATGTAGCAAAGCATTTGCATAATGTACTGCTCCGTTCACTGCAAAAGAATTTATATTTTTAAAATGTGGCTCATTTTTTTTGGTTCTATTTTCAACTTGTCTATTATCATCAAGTTTTACAAGTTTATCTTTGTAGCCCTTATACTCAATAAGAACAGGATAAAAATCTAAATTTTTGTCTTGTAATAGTAATTTTGCATCTGGACGATTTGCACCTGTTCCACCATTTTTAGTAAAGTAATCAAAAAGTGCTTTATCTATTTCAGTATTTAAAGGTTCCTGTTCTAATTTATAATCTAATTTGTAAGATTTAAGCCAACTGTTCGCTAAATCTGCAATATTAGGTTCTATTGATTTTGCCATTTGTTTTTTTACTCCTTCTTTATCTTGACTCACTTAGTTTTTGACTTAACGTATCCCTATCAGCATCACTTCTGGTTATGGTTCGCTACTTTATCTCTTCGATCCATTCAAGAGTCTTCCTCATTTTACCTCTTGGTATTTTAAAATTATGGAAATTGCTGCTGCACAGTATACGTATTCCCTCAAAATTCTAATTACTACAATCTTACTATAAATGTTTCTTATTTTCGACAAAATAATGTCCAGTTAGTCAAATTGGAAGGAGCTTCTTTAGTTACAATCCTTTCTTACTTCTTCAATATTACTCCCTCGGTAGCTTAATTAAAAAAAGTGGCCCAATGACAGCTTTTAAAGAATTACACTCTGCTATTTGCTCACTTTTACCTTCATTACAAAGAAAAACAATTGTCCACTTCCCTGGTTGTTTAGAACAGTTTAAAGAATCTAAGTTCAGTGGTTTAAAATATCGATTTCCTTTTTACAACAATTTTGTTATTTGATATAAAATGAGTCGAGTTTTTCTGAATTATGGGGGTTAAATAATGGTCAAAAGAGTAAGAGGTTGGACGGAAACAAGATAGTAAGATATATAAAAGAAGGTATACAGTTCAGTTGATATTTCTTCCATTTGTGGTGGCGAACATCTCACAAATACTTACATTACAGGAACACTCATTAGAATCTAATTTGTAGACTTATTCTTATTTGATTCCTCAGCTGGAAAAGATAATATTTTCGTCAGAATAGAGCTGAAGACTCTGAAGGTTATACTTTTGACACTTAGCAGATTTTGATAATCCACTTTCTCAAATCCCCCACAACTGGTATGTAAAGAGATTATCTCATAATCTATTTATAAATTATATGTGGTTAATATTTGTCACTTGTACTTCTTCTGGGTCATTTGTTTTTTCAATCGTTCACACTATAAACAAAATCTCTTGTTTGAGGACATTTTGGTTTCTGCTTTACTATCGTAGGTTAAAAAGGGGGCGTTTCAATGGCCAGATAAGCATTCTAAATAAGCCACTATCCATAATCAAGGCAACAACTAAGGTGGGAGTTTGGTGAATTTGCTTTCCATTTAAAACAAGGACATCCATCCCTACTCGCAGAATGATTTTGTCGAATCTATCTATTTATGAAAACAACAAATTCTCAAAAGTTGTTTTATAACCGAGTGTGAGATGTTGAGTGTGGAGAAATTTTATCATTCCCGGCCCTATGATTTTTGAAGAAATAGTTAAAAGGATTAACAAAACAAATAGAATTAAATGCTCACAATTAATATACAAAATCCACGTATAAAACCTTACCATACCAAACCAGACCACAACACACCACAACATACCGTATCGCACCGCACTTTTACCACACCGCATAATAATTAATTATTAATCATCCCAGACATGATTCCTCCATCCAGGTTTAATGACTCCATCTTTTAAGGCTTTATCAATCATACCTTGATGCCTTATGTCAGCACGAAGTACATGGCATTTTCTGCATAACGTACGCAAGTTTTTCATTTCATTTGTACCCAACAATCCTGACTGTTTATGATCTATGTGACAAGAGATTAATTTTAATTCTATTGAGCACCTAGTACATCTTTTCTTATCTCTCAACCATACCTTTTTCCTCAATTCTTTCCAGAGAGCTAAATCCAACCTCTTTCTAGGCAGTTTTCTCACCAGAGCAAGAAAACTTCTTAATAGAAAACCTTCCATATCCAATGCTTCTACCATCACCAAAGCCTGAAAATTTACCAGCATCTATAAAGATTTGCTCCATATGCTCTAACCCAACAATTGTATTATCGAACTGTATTTTGAATTTTCCAGACCAACCAGGATTCAAGCAAACTCTATATCTTATGTTCTTACTTCCCTTATTATTTTTGTTTGTTACACCACGGACATCTAAGTAAACATCATCGAATTCGGATTTTTTTAAAATGTCGTCTGGAAGCTTTCGATTTAACAAAATTTTATCATCAAGAATATCAAGAGTAGCAGCTACTGCATTTTGATAAGTTCCTTTTCCTTTTCTGAGCATTTTAGCCCCATTTAATGCACAAGCAAATGCATAAGAAGAAGGTAAGTAGATTTGTCCAGACTCTGTTACTTTCACCGACTGTTTCCATTCTTCTGGGTTATTTCCAGCTGTTCCTTTTACTTCAGATCTTGAAAAGGATAATGCTTCAATAGAGAAGCTGTTATAAAGAAGTGGTTTTATTCCTTCAAATTCTAACTCAGCCATTACGATAGCCATAAAGACCCTCCTTTTTTGATTACTATAGTCTACGTTATTATATCCATATTTTTCTTTTGTATACTATAGTCCGTAGACTAGTTATCACATCTTCTGAACAATCAGGGTAATAACAAATCATTTTTTAATGTGAAGGTGGTTATTACTTGAGATTAGAAGATAAGATTGGAAAATCCCTAAAAAAACACAGAAAAAATATGGGGTTATCACAAGAAGAGCTAGCACATAGATGTAATCTTGATAGGACTTATATATCAATGTTAGAAAGGGGATTGAGGAAACCAACTGTTCAAACTATCTTTTCTTTATGTAGAGAATTAAATATAAAGCCAAGTGATTTTATTAAAGAAGTAGAGGAGGGTTATTGATTAATTAATTTGAGTATCCTGTTAAAAGTCTTTGTGAATTTAATAAAGCTTGATGCTTAAACAAGTAGTATATAAAAACTTGTTTTTACAGCCTTTAAATTATTTTTTAATTAACTATTGAATATCTTAATCATTTAAATGTAATGAGTTTTTCTTTTCAGCAATTAAGATTAAATTGCTTCCGTACATGTACCAGCAGCTTCGAAACCACTGATTGTTTCATCAGGAACATATTCATTTAGTATTAATGATGAGTAAGTTTATTTAATTTTTTTGCACACTCGCTAAAAACTAACTTCTTTTCTATTCCCTTTATAATCTAAAATTGTTTAACTAAAGCAACCCCTTCGTTGAACCAACCCAGCGAGGAAAAATAATGAGAAGAAGTATGTTCATTTAATGAGGAGCATGAAAGAGCTAGAGAATTAATCTTAGCTGCTGAACGCAACCAATTTCATCCACCCCTGTATGAAAGTCTTCTTTTCAGTCTAAATATGTATATCTGACTGGAGTAATTCATATTCTTCAAGTTATGTGATAACTGATTATTCTTACACGCTACTTAGAAAGTTGTGAGTGATGATTACATCCACAAGAATGCACCATCTCGGACATGTTTTTTTACCAGAGGTTAACAAGGGATATACCACTTAGTGTCAATCTAGAAAAACGTAATTCTAAATTATTTAAGCCTAATTCATCTTATTTTTCACCAAAGAATTAGGCTTATGGTCATTCGCAAAAGTGACCGGATGGAGAATTAAATTAGTTGTTTAACTGTATTCTTGTCCTGCGCAGTAAGTCATTTATTTTATGGTTTTGCTTCTTCAACATAAGTCCCTAAAGAATAAAGTAATATATAGTAAAATTAAATAGATTAATTATTGTTATTAAGGATGTGATTTCATATGGATTTCGATATGGACATGCCCCTTTCACAAAACCACTGCTTTTTGTGTGGTAAGGAACCTACAAAAGACACAGATGAACACATCTTTCCAAAATGGCTCCAACACAAATTTAATCTTTGGAATCAAACAAGCACCTATAATTAAATGGGACAGTAATTCTCTATCATAGGCTAAAAATACCTTGTTGTAATACCTGTGTAATAATGAACATCTATCTCAGCTTGAAATTGACATATCCCAAACCGTAGATGGTGGTTATGATTCATTTTAAAAGCTTGAACAAGATAAAATATTCTAATGGGCTGCTACAATTCTATTCGATTTATTCTTTAAAGAATTATTTCTTAATGTTGACCGATGAGACCAGATGATTGCTAAGATTATGATCCTGAAGCAAAACGCTGAATATGCTACTGCAAGGCATTCGCTTCTCAACAGAATATATGCCGATTAAACCTTATTCCATTTTCATCTTCAAAATGTATGAATATGAGAAAGATGATTGGCAAGAATCTAATTTTAATTATTTTGACAGCTAATAACGGCTCCTCTTGATGTTATCCAGAGTTTACTCGCGCATGAAAAGAGGAAACTATTCGTATCTATGCTCAACTAAGTGGAAAATTGAGACAAAAATTTTATAGAATATACTTTTAGCTTGATTTAGGTGTTAAAGCCATTGCAATAGGTGCCTTACGAACCTCATTGCTTATACATGTAATTCGTTGCTACACAGTAAAAACTCATTCCTGAAAATTTTATTTCCATTATTGTGAAAAGTGTTGAGAATTACCTTGTGAAATAAAAGTGAAATTAAGTAAGAATGCATTGTAATCGTCTAAATAATAAAAACAGGATGTAAATTCGCCTGAACTACAGTATGTTTTTTATTGTTTTTTTATGTGTGAATTGTAATGTGTGTACCTTTTAAGTAAAACCGTTAAGAATCAGTGAAATATTATACGCATATAGACTCACCTGATAACATCACTTAAGCTGCTATTCTTAATTTTTCAATTTCATAAAAGAATGCCAAGTTTGAAAAAACCAATCCCCATACCTTCAATTTGTGTTTCTAATGACAACCAAAACCCACTGGCTTCTACGTCAATTCCCACTATCTTCCTACATAAGGTTCATTCTCTAGATGTATTCAGCCATTATTTTTGTTTCCCTCCTAAAACATGATTTATTACTTAACTTCTAAAACCTTCCCTCAAAATCATCTGCTATAGTTCTCTTAGTCTTATCTTCCGCATTATTTAAAGACACAACATTATCTTTTTTAGTTATTTCATTTGTTGTACGCTGCTGGAAGACTTCAAGTTCTGTATAAAAATCCTGTGGCTTACTAAACGCCTCTTCTAAAGCCCTTTTAATTCGTTTGTTTTTATTATTTATATCAAGTAGGTTTTGTAATGGAGTTCCATCCTTATCACTGTAATGAAACAATTTGAACATACTTTCTTTAAGAGCTTGAATTTGTTCTCTTAATTCTCTTTTTTCTTCTCTTACTTGCACTAATTTTTTTTCCAAATCTTCATTTTTTTGCTTTAATTCTCTTTCTTTTTGTATACTCCTTCTTACTTCATTTTCAAGAGGTACCAAATGTTTAATTAACCTCCCTGAATCTTTCAAGTATTTATTCACTACATCAACCACATTCGGAATGTCTTTTTTATTTTCGTTTCCATCCACAAGGGTTACTGTTCTAATTTCGTTAGAGGTATCAATTGCCTTGCGTCCTGGCTGACCTTTCTTTCTCCAAAAATCCTCTGAATAAGTTCTGCTACAAATCTCAGGATGCTCCTTATGGAGTTTTAAATGATAATGATACAACTGTAAATACTTAATATCGCCTTGTGGCTTAACATTTTTCCTATAATGATTTACGATTACATATATTTCTTTTTCGTCATATTCCGTTGCTGGCCTGCCTTTTTTTTTCTTCTTATTCATCGTCATTACCTCCCTTTAGTATCACTAAACGAGCTATCTCCTCTAAATGTTCCTGAATAAATGAAGCATCAGTCTTCATTTTAGTATAGGTGTTCGGATGTACATCATTTTGTTTTACCATTTCCGTATTAAGACTTTCATTTAGTTTTTTCAAAAAGTCTCCCATTTCAATTATCTTTTGTTTTCTTTCAAGAATTTTCTTTTCAATTAACGGCTTTATTTTCACTAAATCCACAGGGTGAATCCACCAATGCTTACATAACATGCATTCTACACTCTCACACCTTTGTAATTCATCAGTGCAAAAACCTATTTCCATCTGTAACCTCGTTTTATTATCTTTAGAGGGAAACTGCAAACTTCTTTCTTCTATTTCACCTAATGTAATCTCTTGACCTTCAAAAGTGGTTCCTCTCAGAACTCCATCTTTTCTTTTAAAACCATCAATCAGTTTTTTCACCTCTACATCAATAAAATACTCCGTATGGTTTGAATAATGGTATTGAGCTTCAAGGGAAGAATGTCCACCTAATCTAGCTATTTCAATCGGGGATATTCCTTGCAGCAGTAAGGAACAAAATGCAAAATGCCTAGTATCATTGGGTTTTACTTGTCGTTCTACCGATATTTTGTACTCACCATAGACGACATCTCTATAAAATCGTTCTAATAGTTTTTGGAAAACAAAACGATTAAAATAGTCCTTATTCTTTTTCATCCTCTCTCTATTGGTATTCTTATCCTCTAAGGCTAAGATAGCTCTATAAGATATCAATGTTTTACTTTCCCTATATGGCTTTGTTAGTTGGATATAATCATCAATCAAATCAAATATGTCCTTGGTGATTTCCAGAGTATCAACTACTTGAATTCTTCTTTTAGTACCGGGTTTTTTCTCACGTGGTAACATAAGGTAATATCTTCCATTTTTCTGTGAAATACAATCTTTTTTCATCGTACAATACTCGCTTATACGGATTGGGATTATATTTGTTATCTTCCACCATAAAAAAATAGGTGCGAAAAACAGTCTGGAAGGGGAATTGAATCCATCGACAAAGTATTGATTGATGCTGTTGTCTAATTTTAGAACATCTTTTCCTTTGGATAATCGTCTAGCAGATGAATTATTCGGTAATCCTTTTTTGATATCCATCAAAGGTTTATGGTAAGTGTGAAAAGATTCCAATTGACTATATGTCAAGAAGTTCAAGGAAATATTTATAATTCCAAGAACAGTTCCAATCCCTTGATTATCCTTTTTAAGTTCCTCTTCTAGAACATCTATATTCAAAACCTCATTCTTTTCCAACAACTTTTTGACTGAAGGAGTGTAGTTTCGTAAGTACTCTATGAAATCATTTAACTTATCTTTATTAAAATAGTCGGTTTGTTTGATAACCTTCAATAGCCACCCTAATTTCTGTCTGACTGACGCTGGGTAGAACTCACTTAAAAGTTCAGCAATCCAACATTTCACAACAAGAACAGAGTAGGGAGGCCAGTCATCACGAAATCTAGCTACGTTTTCTAATTTAGTAAAATCAAAAAAAATCTCTGTGCCTTTTGCTAAATGTCTTTCAAAAGTCCAGTTATCATCATCAAATTCCCCATCAAAGATTTCATCATCTTCTCTGAGAGTTGCGAGGATTTGTTTTGCAATGGCAACACTTTCGGTGATCGAAAAGCTCTCACCTGACAACTCATCCAAATCTATATATTCTTCCAGCTGGTCTATTTGCAAAGTTAAGTTCACCCCTCCGTTAATTGAAATTGATCTGCTAGAGACCTAATCATATCTTGCTTCTCTATAAATTCTTCACGAGAATCTGTTAAAAACTCGTATACATCAAACCCGAACTTTTGAATCGCTTGAGCAAACATGTCTAATTGGATATAAAATAACCTAGCGCGTTTTCTCTGTTCATAGTATGGAATTTCCGAGTCCAGTTTATGGGAGTCTAAGTAATTGTTTAATCTATCCTGAAGACTTGCTCCAAGTGCTGAGAGGGAATAGTAGTTTGGAATGTTATATGCACAGTCGAAACAATCAACACCTTGTCCTTTTTTTACACAACCAGTTTCCGCAACCATGCATTGAACATTTTCTTTCTTACTCGGTAATTGATTTGTTTCTATTTTATTGATAAATTCTAATGCTTCATCTAAACCCATTGCTAATATGCGATCTAAGATTGCTTTTCTATCCCTCTGTATGACATTCAGAAACCCTGAAATTTCTTCAATTTGATGAATGCTACCAATATATTTTTCTAGGAACTGAATTTCCGTAGTTCTTTTTTCTCTATCGATTTCAACACCTTGTAAAACATCCAGAAATGTATCGTATATAAAACCAAATGAACCTCGTGCGAATAATTGTTTAGTAAGAAAATTCAACTCTTCTTTTGGAATATCCACATACATATTAGTCGTCTCTTTCTCTAAGTGTCCTCTCATTTTCTGAATAGTTTTTAATCCTTCTGATCCTTTTTGCATCTTACTCAATAATACATAGATATAGGACAGCAACGATCTATTCATCTTTCTTGAAGAAAAGTGAAATTCTTTATCATCATAAAGTCCAAAAAAAGATTTACGTCGTGAATCCGAAAAATTCTGCTTCTTATTACCAAAATCAATAAGAGATTCACGTAGGGGAGAAAGTGCATTGATTCTGAATTGGCAAATTGCAATTGCTGTAGCAAAGGTTTTTTTTAATTCCTCAGAACAAAAGAAATAATTTTTAACCTGAGTTTTAGAAATAATAAACTCGGATCTATACACCTGTTTAATAATATGATCGACATCATCATCTTCCAAATCATTTTTTAGAATCCAGTTTAAATCAATAATTTGTGTCCCACTTAAATTTACTTTTGGAAAGGTAATGATATCTGAATGTCTCCAGGCATTATTTAAGTGCAAAAGAACATATAACCAACTTGTTGCATAATATTTTATCTTTCTTTTTCCAGAAATCTCTCTTAATGTATCTCTTATGGCTCTTTCTTTGTGCAAAGAGAGGTTTTTGGCATAACGATATACTTCTTTATAGACCTCGTATTCGTATACCGATTTATCTTTTTCTTCTTTATCAAAATCATTGGGGTCATTAACCTTTTGAAAAGCAAAAGCTTTCATCTTCTCCTTATTCAATTGATTATAGACTCCTTTTAAATACCGGTAAATTATCAAAGAGGACCTTTTGGGGATTTCATTAAACAAGATATTAATATCGTTTGAAGTTACCGAATAAATTTCTCGTATCTTTGTTGAATTTACTAAGCCAATCAAATATTCTGTACAATAAACATAATTAGTAATGTATCTATCGGTAGATTGTGAGTTAGCTTTTGAACTTTTAAGGTTGCTTGAAATAAATTGTAACCAGGTTTTAGATGTAAAAGGGCCCAACTCATTAATGTCTATCCCTTTAATTTCCGAGCGATATTTAAATGTATTAAAATCTGATTCCATTGACAGCGAAAAGAACTCAGATTTAGTTTTTCGGCCTTCCAACCAGTTGTTGAATACTTCTATCGAATACATCTTCACCTTGTTTTTAAAAAAAGGACGGAGCAAACTATTCACTGGTTCACTTTCAATATATTCTGCACCAAACCTAAAACCTTCGGCAGCAGCCAGTTCTTCTGCTTCTGGAAGTGAAATATATTTTTCTCTTAAATAGTTCTGTCGAAGTTTTAAATCATCAATTATGTCTTTTTTGTAAAATTTCCAATGTCCATTTAGTTTCAAGGGTTTAAGATCATAATCTTTTTCAACGGCAAGAGAATCCTTAGTTTGCGACAATAATAAAACTTGTCTAAACTCTTCTAGTGTATAATAATTAGATTGATTAATACTTGCGTCAGCTTCATCCAAAATGTTTTCATATTCACTTTTTTTGATAAAACGCTTTGCCCCTATAGTCAGTGGAGTGATCTCTAAACGCTTAAACGTATACCACCAAGTATTTTCACTCCTACTCACTACACTTTTCACTTCATCCACCGATATATATGCTCTTAAAAACCTCTCAACTGATGATTTGTTAATAAAAAACTTACGATTATAGATTGGAAATTCTGTTTCCACATAATCAAAAATAAATTCAGTTCTCAATCCTGATAAAATATCCTTCATTTTATCAGAACGAATCTCTACACTAGTTCCGAGTAGTTCATGAAATTCTACAAGGTTCATATATTCCTCTAAGATATTTGATTCAAATTCAACATAATCTTTTAATGAATTAATATCAACTAACTTGTCATTTTCGTCTCCTTGTACAACTCCATATTTAATCAATCTTGTTATTCTGGAGATTAAAGAACTTCTTGATGATTGTGTTGGATATTTATATTCTCCTCCCAGATGCTTATAGGCTTCTTTAAAGGGAATTATTGATGTCATTTGCTGAAAACCTCCCAATTCCATTTGTTATCCAAAGCATTTCCCACACCCAACGTCTCTATATTCGAGAAGGCCTCCATTGCATCTTTAAAGTTGGATATCACGTTTCTATAATCGATATAAGCTTTTGAAGATAGGGTGCTTTTATCACCTCTAGCAATAGACATTTGCCTGTCATCAAGAGCCATATCATATAAATAATTAGTAAAAATCCCTCGACCAATATGAGTTCCCCAAATAGCGTCATCAAGCATGTTAAAATCCGAATAACGACCAGGGGTTCTTGCTAATCTATCAATATATGCATATTTAACTTTTGCAAATTTCCTTTCATAAGTCCCTCCAGAAATGGTTTGTCCTTTTTCACCAACGAAGAGAGCATATTGGTTCTTTTTTCTTATCTTTGTATTCATTTTCATATGGGCTTCGTATAATTCTTTTAAGTAAGCACTTGGCAATACAGGTTGTAAACGGGGCCTTTTCACTTGCTCCTTTATTGTGTTCTTAAGATGTTTAAATAGACGATATTGGTTATCAAGGACGGCAATATAATTTGAACCACTTAAAAAATCTGTAGGAACAGTTGCTGAAGTTAGGTTCACAACTTCACCTCTTCGTAATCCTGCAAAAATTTGAAGAGCGATTCCAAAAGCTATGTCAGGAGATACTCTTCGAGCTTCTTCTATAAACTCATAAACTAACTTATTTCTTTTTCCAGTGTCGTCTCCAAAATCTTTTAATTTGTTTCGGACTGGATCATCGGTGGAAGGGTACTGTGTATCTAAACTTGGATGAACAAAAGGGGTCATCATTACTTCTTCTTTTCGCCTATTAACATATGTATTAAATTCTATTTCTTCATCTAATAAGTCCATATCATTTAAGTAGTCATAGAGATGTATGAGATATCTCTCAATAGTTTTGACATATTTATAAGATAGTTTTTTTTCAGCACAGTATGTAATATAACGGGCCCCATGAATAAGTTGTAATCCTCTAAACCCTTTCTCTAATAAGATTTGAAATTCAGGATTCCGAAGAGATATTTGTTCATTGATAAAGTTTAAGAATTTAACTATTTCTCTAGCTGGATTTATTTGTGAACTTAAAGATTTTCCTTTATATTGATATTTTTGTCTTACAAAATGTGAAATAGGGTGTGGGACTTGAAAGTTGGTGTTCTTATCTTTAATTCCAATTGTAACTACGGTTTTTTCTTCTAACTGGTTGTTACCTAGTAAATGCTCTATTTTTGTTTCTGTTGCAAACCATTTATAATTCTCTATTCCCATTACTACTTAAACACCCTTTCCTGTTTCACATTCCTACTAATATGTGATCTCTGCATATCAATATGTTTTCTTAAATTCCTCGAACTTCGTTCTGTGGAGTCCTATCCTCGGGACCGAGGCTTTTTCCCCTTACTAACTATTAAATAATGTTAAATTCATATAATTTAGTATAAAGTTAATATTCCCACACAGCAAATAAATGGGAATAAAAAAAAAACCTGATATAAGTTAATATATAAAGGTTTTTTCTTCTTATCCTATTAGTCGATTTTTATCCCCTATAATAGGTGTACAAGGCATAAAAGGATGCATCTAGCTCTACGATTGGAAAATGAGCACTATAATGATGTAGCTTATCACGTGAGGAAGCCTTGTTTGGATATAAACTATCGTGATCACCCCAGCCTGTAAGACCGATGTAAATCATAATAACCTCCTATAAAATATAACGATGAACAACGCAAATTAAGAAAAGAACCCACAATATATGTGAGTTCTTTAACGATTATAAATTATCCGATTGAACCTTCCATTTCAAATTTGATCAGTCGGTTCATTTCAACAGCGTATTCCATTGGGAGCTCCTTAGTAAATGGTTCGATAAAGCCCATTACGATCATTTCTGTTGCTTCTTGCTCAGAAATACCACGACTCATTAAATAGAATAACTGTTCTTCAGACACTTTTGAAACCTTCGCTTCGTGCTCTAACGAAATATTATCATTTAAAATCTCGTTATATGGAATTGTATCTGAAGTAGATTTATTATCCATAATTAACGTATCACATTCGATGTTAGATCTTGATCCTTCTGCTTTACGACCAAAATGAACAATTCCACGATAAGTTACTTTTCCACCTTGCTTTGAGATCGATTTCGATACAATTGTTGACGATGTGTTAGGTGCAAGATGGATCATTTTCGCTCCAGCATCTTGATGCTGTCCTTTACCAGCGATCGCAATCGACAATGTCATCCCTCTTGCGCCTGCACCTTTCAAAATAACAGCTGGGTATTTCATTGTTAGCTTCGAACCGATGTTACCATCAATCCATTCCATCGTAGCATTTTCTTCACATACCGCACGCTTTGTTACGAGATTAAAGACATTATTTGCCCAGTTCTGAATCGTCGTATAACGACAATACGCGTCTTTCTTAATAATAATTTCTACGACAGCACTGTGTAATGAATTTGTTGTATAAACTGGTGCCGTACAACCTTCTACATAATGAACGTGTGCACCTTCATCAACAATGATAAGTGTACGTTCAAACTGTCCCATATTTTCAGAATTGATTCTGAAATATGCCTGTAAAGGTGTATCTACCTTAACTCCAGGTGGAACATAAATAAACGATCCGCCTGACCACACTGCAGAGTTTAATGCAGCAAATTTATTATCAGTTGGTGGAATGACTTTCCCCCAATGCTCTCTGAAGATATCTTCATTTTCTTTTAGAGCAGAATCAGTGTCTTTGAACACAATTCCAAGATCTTCAAGGTCTTCCTTCATGTTGTGATAAACGACTTCAGATTCATACTGCGCAGATACTCCAGCTAAATATTTTTGTTCTGCTTCAGGAATACCTAGTTTATCAAAAGTTGTTTTAATTTCGTCTGGAACTTCATCCCATGATTTCTCGGATTTTTCAGATGGCTTCACATAATATGTGATGTCATCAAAATTCAAGCTCGCTAAATCTCCACCCCATTGTGGCATCGCTTGATTATAAAAATGCTCTAGCGACTTCAAACGAAAGTCGAGCATCCATTGTGGCTCTTCCTTCATGCGAGAAATTTCTTCAACAATCTCTTTTGTTAAACCTCGTTTTGAACGGAAAATCGACACATCTTTATCCGCAAAACCGTATTTATAATCACCTATTTCAGGCATTTTTTTTGCCATTGATCGCAGCCTCCTTTAACTAAATGTTCATCAGATGAGAAAGTTGGACATTTTCACGTCCTCTCAGTTACTCTTTCCCTTGTAAACCTTTTTCCATAGCCTTCCATGCAAGTGTTGCACATTTTATTCTCGCTGGAAATTTTGAAACTCCTTGTAAAGCTTCAATATCACCTAAATCGATATCATCGTCATACTCTTTGCCCTGCATCATATCTGAGAAGATTTTTGAAAGTTCCATTGCCTTTGAAATTGGCTGGCCTTTTATCGCTTGTGTCATCATTGACGCAGATGACATTGAAATTGAACAGCCATCTCCTTCAAATTTGGCATCTACAACTTTTCCATCTTCTACTTTCATCGTTAAATGAATCCGATCACCACATGTTGGATTATTCATATCCACCGTTACGCTATCTTCTTCAATAGCACCTCGATTACGTGGTTTTTTGTAATGATCCATAATCACTTGACGGTATAGCTGGTCAAGATTGGCATTAAAAGACATTGCTAAAGTACTCCTTTGTTTTAATTAATGAAGAAACAAAACGATCTACATCCTCTTCATTATTATATATATAGAAGCTAGCACGTGCAGTAGCCGAAACATTTAACCATTTCATTAATGGCTGAGCACAATGGTGTCCAGCCCTTACTGCAATTCCATCAGCATCTAATACCGTTGCTACATCATGTGGATGTACGTCATCAACATTAAACGTAACTAACCCAGCTCGTTTGCTTGGCCCATATACAGTACATCCATCGACCTCCGATAGTCTGTGTAAAGCATATTGAGCTAATGTATGTTCATGTGCTTCAATCTTATCTAGTCCAATTTCTTCAAGAAAATCAATCGCTGCTCCAAAACCAATCGCACCTGCAATAATCGGTGTTCCACCTTCAAATTTCCAAGGTAGCTCTTTCCAAGTCGATTCATATAAGTCAACGAAATCAATCATTTCTCCACCGAACTCAACTGGTTCCATATGTTCAAGTATATGTTTTTTTCCGTATAATACTCCTACTCCTGTCGGTCCGCACATTTTATGAGCAGAAAAGGCGTAGAAGTCACAATCTAAGTCTTGGACATCTACTTTCATATGCGGAGTACTTTGGGCTCCGTCAACAACCATAACAGCACCGTGCTTATGAGCAATCTTCGTAATTTCTTTAATAGGGTTAATTGTACCTAACACGTTGGAAACGTATACCATCGATACAATCTTCGTGTTATCCGTTATTGTGTTTTCTACATCCTCTAAGGAGATTGTGCCGTCTTCCTGTAACGGTAAGTATTTCAAAGTCGCTCCAGTTGCTTTTGCAAGCTGTTGCCAAGGAATAATATTACTATGGTGCTCCATGTAGGTAATGACAATTTCATCACCTTCTGCAAGGTTGGCACGGCCATAACTAGCTGCAACTGTATTAAGTGCAGTAGTTGTACCGCGTGTAAAAATAACTTCCTCAGTGCTTCTTGCATTAATAAATTTTCGAACCTTTTCTCGCGCGCCTTCATAGCCATCTGTAGCCTTTGTACCTAAAGTATGAACACCACGGTGTACGTTAGAATTGTACTGGCGGTAATATTGATCAAGTGCTTCAATAACAGATGTTGGTTTCTGTGAAGTCGCTGCGCTGTCCAGATAAACTAAGCTGTTTCCATTAACCTCTTGGTTTAGAATCGGGAACATATCACGAATATCTTGGATATTCATTATTTTACTTTCCTTTCGATTACCTCAACTAACTGTTCTTTAACCGAATCAATTGGAAGCTCGTTAACAACAGGTGCTAAAAAGCCATGAATAACGAGACGTTCCGCTTCTTCCTTCGGCAACCCACGACTCATTAAATAATATAGTTGAATTGGATCAACTCGACCAACAGATGCAGCGTGTCCAGCTGTTACATCATCTTCATCAATTAATAGAATCGGGTTTGCATCTCCGCGTGCTTTTTCACTAAGCATAAGAACGCGTGATTCTTGTTCTGCATTAGATTTTGAAGCCCCATGCTCAATCTTTCCAATGCCATTAAAGATAGAGGAAGCTGCCTCTTTCATAACACCATGCTTTAAAATATAACCTTCAGAATGCTTCCCATGGTGCACTACACTCGTTGTGAAATTTTGAGTCTGCTCACCGCGGCCAACAACCACAGTTTTAGTATCTCCGTAAGATCCATCACCAATAAGATGGGTAATATTTTCCGATACTGTATCTCCGTCATTCATTAGGCCTAATGCCCACTCAATTTTCGAATCTCGACCAGCTACTCCACGGCGATTTACGTAAGTCGTAACACCTTGTGCCAGATTATCAACGGCACCATACGTTACTTTGGCATTAGTGTTTGCAAACACTTCCGTAATAATGTTAACAACTCCGTCATTAACCTCCGTAGTAGAAATATAGTTCTCTACATAAGTGACCGAGCTATTATCTTCAGCAACTATAATCACATGGTTCATTAATGTAGCGTCTGCATCATCGTGTACATATACAGCCTGTATCGGTGTATCAACCTCTACATTTTTCGGAACGTAAACGAATACTCCTCCGTTCATTAAAGCTCCATGTAATGCTGTTAGTCGGTGCTCATCAATCTTTACTCCATCGTTCATATAATACTTCTGTAAAAGATCACTATGTTCACGTGCTGCAGTTTGGATATCAGCTAATATAACACCCTTCGCTGTTAAATCTTGTGGTAGCGTTAAAAATGCAGCTGTATTATTACGTTGAATATATAGGCTTTTATCATCTTTTTCACTTTCAATGAGTGCCTTCACCTCACTTGAAAGTTCGTCTAACGATGTATATTTTTCGCTATTTACTAGGTGGTTCTTAAAATTAGCAAAATTCCATTTATCTATTTTAGTTTTATCAGGTTTTGGCAGAGGTAACTCTTCATATTTCGCAAGAGCTTGTAAGCGGAGATCTAGTAACCATTCAGGTTCACCTAGTTCTTTTGACAAGCCTCTAATATAATCCTGATCGAATGCATGTTTCGTATCAATTGTTGACATGTCCATCCTCCTAACGCTTACGCTTCTTGGCCTACTGTTTCATCTTCAATTCCAAGCTCATGTTTAATCCAGTCATAGCCTTCTGCTTCAAGACGTTGAGCTAGCTCAGGACCACCTGATTTAACAACACGGCCTTGCATCATTACATGTACTTTGTCTGGAGTAATATAGTTTAATAGACGTTGATAGTGAGTAATAATTAAACAACCGAACTCAGAACTTCTCAACTCATTAATACCTTTGGAAACAACTTTTAACGCATCGATATCTAGACCTGAGTCAATTTCATCTAAAATTGCAATCTTCGGCTCAAGCATCATTAATTGCAAAATTTCATTACGTTTTTTCTCACCGCCTGAGAAACCCTCATTTAAGTAACGTTGTGCCATATCTGGGTCCATTTCTAAGAAGTCCATTTGCTTATCCATTTTACGAATAAACTTCATTAATGAGATTTCATCGCCTTCTTCACGACGAGAATTAATAGATGAACGTAAAAAGTCTGCGTTTGTTACACCACTAATTTCACTTGGATATTGCATAGCAAGGAATAGACCAGCACGCGCACGCTCATCTACTTCCATTTCCAGCACATCTTCACCGTCCAGTGTTATGCTACCTTGCGTTACTTCATATTTTGGATGACCCATGATTGCCGCAGATAAGGTTGATTTACCTGTACCATTAGGTCCCATAATCGCGTGAATTTCTCCACCTTTTATGTCAAGGTCTACCCCTTTTAGAAT
Source organism: Nanhaiella sioensis (assembly GCF_046557775.1). Taxonomy (NCBI): domain Bacteria; kingdom Bacillati; phylum Bacillota; class Bacilli; order Caryophanales; family Bacillaceae; genus Nanhaiella; species Nanhaiella sioensis. The sequence continues at coordinate 2,841,329 of NZ_JBKAEG010000001.1, read as the reverse complement.
TTCTTTACCGTCAATAGAAACATGAAGATCTCTAATTGTTAATGTTGATGCTGCCATTACTATACCTCCAATTTATCTTCTATACTATTTGTTTAAATACTTTCATTCTCATTTTATTCTCATTACAATCTTATAACAAATGAAAAGTATTAGCAACCATTTAACACCATAGCTATACTTTTTAAATAAAAAAGTTTAAAAAGTATTTTCTTTCATTATATGTAGAAAAGTAAAGATTGTCTTCGACATATATTGTTTGCATAAAAAACAAAAAACATCCAAAATACACATCAAACTCATTATACGATAATAAGAAGAAAAAACCAGTGAAATCACTGGTTTTTCTTCTTATTTCTTATTCCGAAACAGGGACAACTGCTCCTTCAAATTCTTCAATAATATAATTTTGGATTTCTTCTGAGCGCAAAGCGTTAACTAATTCGACAATTTCCTTATTTTTTTCATCACCACTACGCACAGCAATAATATTTACATAAGGAGAATCAGCGCCTTCAATTGCTATAGCATCATCTAACGGATTTAATCCAGCATCAATCGCATAGTTTGTATTGATTAAAATAGCATCACCTTCGTCATTATTATAAAACTCAGGTAATAAAGCAGCGTCGATTTCAGCTTCAAATTCCAGATTTTTTGGATTTTCTACAATATCATCAAGTGTTGCTGCTACTTTTTCAACATCATCTGCTAACTTAATTAAGCCCTGTGATTCTAGCATTGTTAAAATGCGCCCATGATCAGCCACTGAATTACTCATAATAATTACAGCGCCTTCTGGTAATTCATCTAAGCTGCTATATTTTTGTGAATATACTCCGATTGGTTCAATATGAACGCCACCCGCATTCACGAAATCATAGCCTACATCCGCCATTTGCGATTCTAAATATGGTATATGTTGAAAATAGTTAGCATCAAGGTCACCACTATCTAAATCTTCATTCGGTAAAATATAATCTTGATATGTTTCTATAACTAAATCAATTCCCTTGTCAGCTAATATCGGTTGTACTTGTTCTAAAATCTCCGCATGCGGTACATTCGAAGCTCCAACTACTAATGGCTTGTTCTCCTCTGAAGCTTGATTAGTTTGACTCTTTTCTGATGAACTTTCTTTTTTACTCGTTCCACATGCTGCCAAAGCAAAAACTACGAGTAATGTACTTACGATTGCAAATATTTTTTTCATGATGATCTTCTCCTATCTTTTGTCTATTTTTGATGTTATAAAATCTCCAATGTATTGGAGGATAAACACTATAATAAGAATAAAAATGGTTGCTACAACAACAACATCGGTATGACGGCGAGAAAAACCTTCTAAATAAGCCAAATTCCCAAGCCCCCCCGCACCGATAATTCCAGCCATAGCAGTATAACCAACTAGAGCAATTGCTGTCACTGTAATTCCTGATATGAGTGCAGGAAGTGCTTCAGGTAGCAGCACCTTGAAAACGATTGTTCTTGTTTTCGCCCCCATAGACCGTGCCGCCTCAATAACACCTTTATCAATCTCTCGCAATGCAATTTCTACCATTCTTGCGTAGAAAGGTGCTGCTCCAATTACGAGAGCAGGTAAAGCGGCATTTGCTCCTCTAATTGTCCCAAGCATGAATTTTGTTAACGGAATTAATAAAATGATTAAAATAATGAATGGTATAGAACGAAAAATGTTTACAAAACTACTGATGATTGTATTAATCAGCTTATGTTCCAATAGGTTGTCCTTCGATGTTAAAAAAAGTAAGAGCCCTAAAATAACACCAAAAACAAATGTTGCAATCACCGATGTAACAGTCATATATAACGTTTCAAATGTTGCTTCCCACATTTTTTCCCAATTAACGTTTACAAATAGTTGACTAACCATGCTGTATCACCTCCACTGTCACATGTTTTTCCTTTATATATGTGATCGAGCGGTTTATCTCTTCATCGGTTCCTGTCATATGAATAAACAATGTGCCATATGCACCGTGTTGTGTATGTGAGATCTTTCCTTGTATAATATTAATACCAATATTAAACTGGCGGATTAATTCTGCTATTAAAGGTTGTTCAGCATCATCCCCAACAAACAATAGCTTAATTACTTTACCTTCAGGGTAGCTTTCTAAAATATGCTCAATTGTTTCTGTCGCTTCTTCTGGTTCTGTAATTTGCTTAACAAACTGCTGAGTAATAGAAGCTTTCGGTTGCTGAAACACCGATAACACTTCACCTTGTTCAACAATGCTGCCATCTTCCATTACAGCTACACGGTGACATATTTTACGAATCACATGCATTTCATGAGTGATTAACACAATTGTGAGACCTAGCTTTTTATTAATATCCACAAGCAGTTCAAGAATTGAGTCTGTTGTTTGTGGATCAAGTGCTGAGGTTGCTTCATCACATAATAATACTTTCGGACGATTTGCTAAAGCACGAGCTATTCCAACTCGCTGCTTTTGGCCACCACTTAGTTGTGAAGGATACGCATTTTCTCTTCCCTCCAACCCTACTAGCTTGATTAGCTCATCAACCCTTTTCAACCGTTCTTTTTTACGAATACCAGCAATTTCTAATGGAAATGATATATTCTCCCTTACAGTTCTTGACCAAAGCAAATTAAAATGCTGAAAAATCATACTAATTTCTTGTCGTGATTTACGTAACTCACCCCCTTTAATAGAGGTCATATCATAATTATTGATCGTAATTGTTCCTTCTGTTGTTGCTTCAAGCTGGTTTAACAAACGAATGAGTGTACTTTTCCCTGCGCCACTGTAACCAATAATGCCAAATATTTCACCCTTGCCAATATTCACATTGACATTATCTACAGCAACTACTTCTCCTTCTTGAGATTGATATACTTTTTTTACCCCAGATAGCTTTATCAAAAGGCTCACCTACTTCCTTAATCATATTATTCATATAAATTTAGTGCGTTTTATGTTACAAACTAAACGATCTGCCAAATTTAGCTCTTCTAGCAGCTAGATAGTCGTTTTATCCATTATCATTGTTTTATCAAAGGCTCTTTTCGTAAAATTTGTTTCTATCGTTAACAATTCAGCAACTATAGTTGTTGTTGATTTTCAAAAGATTAGATGGCATGAACTATAGTTGTATATTTGTACTTCTTCATACAAACTACAACAATCATTATGAAAACAGCATGTGTAAAAGATAAGATATTACGAATACCAAATGAATACATGTTTATATTTTTGTACGAACAGCAACATTTAATGCGTAATCAACCTAATAGAAAAGCTTAGCAACAAAATTAAAAAGCCTTTCCGCACATATGAGCAGAAAGGCTTAATTATATTCCTTTCTCTCATCTATCAAAGCATACGCTTCGTGTGAATTGGCACCATTTCAACTTCACCGTTGATGGTTGCCGGGCTTCATAGGGCACATCCCTCCACCTCTCTTGATAAGAGTATATATCAATGTTTAATTTATTCATTTTTAAAATTACATTTCAAAATTAATCTCTTTTAAAAAGTATAGTTGTGATTCTATCACGCTCATTTATATGTGTCAATGAATATCTTTATGGAATTTACATACAAAACAAATATCAATTCACCCTAATTATTTACTTTGAGTTAGTCCTGTAGCTGTCTCTATTGCTTGCTCTAAGTCTTCTAATAGGTCGTCAATATTCTCAATTCCAACTGACAATCTTATCAAATCTTCTGTTACACCTGAAGATTTTAAGCCCTCGGTACTTAATTGTTGATGTGTTGTACTTGCTGGATGGATAATCAAGCTTTTAGCATCACCTACGTTTGCTACATGCGACCATAGCTTCACATGATTAATTACTTTAGCGCCTGCTTCTCTCCCTCCTTTAATGCCGAACACAACGATGGACCCACTACCTTTTGGTAAATATTTTTTAGCAAGTTCTTTTGCAGGATGATCTTTATGGTCGGGATACAAAACCCACTCTACAGCAGGGTGTTTCGCTAAATATTCAACGACTTTCCTGGCATTATTAATATGTTCTTTCATCCGTACATGTAATGTTTCTAGTCCAAGGTTAAATTGATAAGCATTAAATGGACTTAATGAAGCACCTAAATCCCTTAATAATTGCACCCTAGCTTTGACGATAAATGCACTTTCTCCAAGTGCTTCTGCGTATATAAGATTATTGTAGCTTGGGTCAGGGGCTATAAAGTCTGGGAACTTCTCAGAATTCCAATTGAATTTGCCACCATCAACGATTATTCCCCCTAAAGTCGTACCATTTCCTAAAAGCCACTTTGTAGCAGAATGAATGACAATATCAGCACCATAGTCAATCGGTCTACACAGATAAGGAGTAGCAAATGTATTATCAATGATTAGCGGAATTCCAGCTTCGTGAGCAATTGAAGCAACCTTCTCAATATCCAATACGTGTAAGCTTGGATTACCAATTGTTTCAGCAAATATCGCTTTTGTTTTAGAAGAAATGGCCTTTGCAAAATTTTCAGGTTGGGAAGGGTCAACGAAGTGAGTTGTTATACCATATTTCGGCAATGTGTTAGCTAATAAATTATACGTTCCACCATATAAAGTAGATGCTGCAACAATTTCATCATCTACTCCTGCTAGATTAAGAATCGCAGTCGTTATAGCAGCCATTCCACTTGATAATGCTAATCCACCAATTCCACCTTCAAGTAATGCCACTCTTTCCTCCAAAACAGTTACAGTAGGGTTGTGTATCCGTGAGTAAATATATCCTTCTTCTTGGAGTGAGAATAAATTAGCTGCATGGCTCGTATCCTTGAATCTAAATGCATTTGATTGATAAATTGGTACTGCTCTTGCACCTGTCACTGGATCAGCTTCTAATCCTCCATGGACACTCAAAGTTTCTAAACGATAATCTTTCTCATTACGCATTTTTTTCTTCCCCTTCTCCTTTAATATTTAAAGCAAATAAAGATTCTAGTAAAAGAATGTATCTGAATTTCCCTTGGCAAATGATACTTTGTCGACTTATCAATTTTTGTAACTTTTCTTTACCAGATAACAATTCGTAAAACTGCTGGGGTTCAGCACCTAATGAAATGTCTGCAGGACTTTGTTGCCGATTGCTCAACTCCAATCCCCTTGCTGTTAACACAACTTGAACTTTCTCTTTATTACTTTCAAAATTAACAATGATTGCTTGGTTAGGTAGGAGTAGGTTTAAGTGTGAATTTTGAACGAACCTATTATTAAACTCGTTAAGAAATAAACTAAGTTCCATACATTCAGTTACGATAAACATATGACTAGCTGTTCTACATGTGTATAGGAGTACTTCACCAATTCATACAACCTAGTACAACAAACAAGTAATATATTTTCGGTAACTTCTCTCCCCCCCTCGTTCCTTAGAATTATAAGAAAGTGTGCAAATGTTTAGACCATCTTCTACAAGCGTCGGAACCATCCCATATAAAGGAGACTATTCAATTTAGTTAACGTGTTTATTATCTAAATTGAATAGGCTCTTTAGCTGGACAGCCAAAAGAGTAAAGGACTTTTATATCCTCTATTAACTGAACTTTAGGTCACTTTTGCTCTTCTAGGTACGTGAAACAACTCGTAACGCTAAACATCCTGTAAAGCTTAAGGTCAACAAAATATTTTTATTATTTTAAAATTTTCGATATTTCAAGGCAAACTCCTTCAAGAAATTAAAAGTAATGCCGAGCTACCTCTTTCTGAGCGCTCACTCCCTTGATGAGATTCAGGTTTTCCACAACTGAATTTGTTTTTGTTGAAATTACTGGAGGAGTATGGAAGCTGACCTAGATAAAAGGACTCTATCATCCCTCACAAGGAATAGAGCCACCTAATCTGAAGCGAGTTTTTCCATCGTATGATTGGATAAATGGCCTCGAGGAGAATGGCTCTAAAGTCTGGAAATAAGATATAGTTTTTTAATAGAGAACAAATGTTAATCTAGGTCCTTTAAGTGCTTATATAATACGTCTACGGATTGAAAAGCATAGATACGCTTAATGACCATATTATTTTTAAATATGAGCAAGCACGGTACACTTTGAATTTCGTACCGTTCTGCCATGTCAGGAACATAGTTAACATCCACTTTACCAAACTCTATTGAAGGTACAATTTCTTTTACAACGCCAAGCATTCGTTCTGCTAATTGACAAGTTCCACAAAGTGGCGTATAGAAATATACTCCCTTTAAACCTGAAGCTTGTAAAACCTTGTTTATTTGGTCTGTCCATTGCTGCATAATGCTTAAACTCCTTATAAGTATTGTCTTTTCACTATAAAATTTGCACGGAATAAAACTGCTGCAATATGTTTTAACGGAGCAGCTGCAACTTCACGATACACTTTATCAATATAAATATGTTGCGCTTCAGGAAACTCTCTTTTAAATTGCTGACGGAGCTTGTTACCAGCTTCATCAGCATCAACAAGAACAAATACATCTTGATGAAATGTTGAATCAATAATTTCGTCCAATTTAGTCACACTTAGCGTCCCATTTGTACAAATGATTTCTATTGGTTCATTTAAAACGTTTTCGACTTGCTGTTTATCAGTTTTCCCTTCAACAATAATGACTTTATTAATCTCAATAATCGCCATCGACATCACCCTCGTTGAACAATTCATGAACTTAATAACTAATTTCACATTAGTAGTTTATGTTATTCAAACTACGAATCTACACGCAATATCTTCTCTTCTAAAACAGATAAGTGATACAAATTTCAAATAACGTTTATGAATTTTTGCACAGTCTCTTTTCATAACTTCGTTGCAATTTTGATGAGTATTATGATAGCTCAAAAATTGTAAATATAGAAAGATGTCACGATTGTTAGATGTATACGTTCTCATTATCTTAACAATGCTAAAACAGCCAGCATCATCGCCATATTGTCTATGAAAAAACAGTGGAGCTGTTACCCCACTGTTTCAAATATCGACCTTAATTTTGGTGAAGATAACTTAATCTTCCTTTGTCATTTCCTCATATTGTTCAGCTGACATTAAGCTTTCAACTTCACTCATATCAGCAGGCTTGATTACAACCATCCAAGCTTTTTCATATGGAGATTCATTTACGAATTCAGGCGTATCGTTTAAGTCTTCGTTAACTTCTAATACTTTGCCACTAATTGGAGCATATAATTCAGATACTGTTTTCACAGATTCAACACTACCAAATGGTTCATTGATTTCTAGTTCATCACCCGGTTCTGGTAATTCAACGAAAACAATATCTCCAAGTTCTGATTGAGCAAAATGAGTAATTCCTATGCGGACTTGATCTCCTTCAATACGTACCCACTCATGTTCTTCAGAATAACGCAATTCCTTCGGTGTATTCATTTCAACAATCCCTCCAACATTTATAATCATTTTATATATATTAAAAGATGACCGTTTTAACAGTACCTTCTAATTTCAATGACTACCCCCAAGTGTCTTCAAATTGCTTTTCATTAAACCCTACCGTCACAACACTGCCATTCGTTACGATGGGACGCTTGAGTAACATGCCATCACTTGCTAGAATATCTAATAAATCAGCCTCTGAAGCAGCTTTGACCTTATCCTTTAATCCAAGCTCACGATACTTTTTCCCACTCGTATTAAAGAACTTTTTAAGTTCTAATCCACTTTTATGATATAATTCTTCGATTTTTTCTCTCGAAGGGGGATTATCAACAATATGTAATTCTTCATAAGAAACATGATGTTCATCTAACCATTTTTTTGCTTTACGACATGTTCCACATTTCGGATACCAATAAAAAGATACCATATAATTCCACCACCCAACGACTTTTTTTGAGGGTTTGCAAACGAGAAACTTGGTCAAAATTCCCCTCTTCAAATGAATATTATCATATTTTTAATTAAATGCATAATCAAGAATTCACTTGTTATAACCTTCTCAGTTTTATTCGTCTTTTATTTTGTTATTCCTGCAATTCTTCTTGAGAAAAATATTCTTAATTTCGTAAGTAACTAGGCCCTATTGGACAGTACTAGTAACCTTTCATAATAAGACTCTTTGCTTAAAATAGCTCTTGTTACGAAAAGCAGCAATCAACGCGAAAACACCCTTTAAGTAGGCTCTTTTCGTAGGCTTTGTTGCCATAATTACGATTTAAACGATGTATATCATTATCTCAGACACCAGGTGTATGTTTCTTCGTATGTAAATATAGTGGTTTAAAAAAAGCTCCCATGATACAGGAGCTTTTTTCAAGTAAAGGCCAATATTTCGGTGTTGTTAAACTGTATAGCGTTCTGCTTCAATTAGTACTGCTGCAGCTTCACGCTTTTTAGCAATTACGTTAATCGGAGTATAACGAGTGAACTTGCGTAGTGATGATAACATCATGCGAAGTGTATCACCTTGCTCTGTTGCAACAAGTGTTTCTTTTGCATGTGCTTCGATTTCGTTAAATGCTTCTTGGCAATAAATTTGTGTATATAAAAGTTTTTGGTTGTTTTTCTCTAGCCCAGTTTTGTTGATTGCTTTTTCTGTACGTAAGACAGCTGATTCCATGGCATATAAGTTGTTGACAATATCTGCAATATTTATTAAAATTTCTTGTTCTTTTTCAAGCTTTGGACCAAACTTTTGTGCAGCTAAACCAGCTACCATGATACCTATTTTCTTCGCATTTTTCACTAAATATTTTTCTTGTTCTAGTGGCTCATCACCAACCTCTTCAGGCATCATCATCATTAACTCTTCCTGTAAAGCTTGTGCTTTTTGTAATAGTGGAAGCTCGCCTTTCATTGCTTTACGTAAAAATGTGCCTGGTACAAGTAAGCGATTGATTTCATTTGTTCCTTCGAAAATACGATTAATACGAGAATCTCTGTATGCTCTTTCTACTTCATATTCAGCCATGAAGCCATATCCACCATGAATTTGAACGGCTTCGTCAGCAATATAGTCGAGTGTTTCAGAGCCCATCACCTTCCCAAGAGAACATTCAATCGCATATTCAGCAACTGCTTTCCCTACTTCTTTGCCGTCTTTAACTTGTTCTGGTGTAAGAGCACCCATACGGTCTTCAAATAAACCAACTGTTCTATAGACAGAGCTTTCAGAAGCATATAATCTCGATGCCATCGTACCGAATTTTTCTTGAGTTAAAGAGAATTTAGATATTGGTGTTTTGAACTGTTGACGTTGGTTAGCATATTGAAGTGCTACTTCTAACCCGCGTTTTGCTCCTCCTGTTGTCCCTACTCCTAGCTTGTAACGACCAATGTTTAAAATATTGAAAGCAATAACATGACCTTTACCCGCTTCACCTAGAAGGTTTTCTTTTGGTACATGTACATCTTCTAAAATGAGCGTACGAGTTGAAGAGCATTTGATACCCATTTTCTTTTCTTCAGGACCAGTAGACACTCCATCAAAGTCACGTTCAACAATAAATGTAGAGAAATGTTCACCATCGATTTTTGCGTATACGACGAATACGTCAGCGAAACCAGCATTTGTAATCCACTGCTTTTCCCCATTTAACACATAATGTGTTCCTTCTGCATTAAGTTTTGCAGTTGTTTTTGCGCCTAATGCATCTGAACCACTACCTGGCTCAGTTAAGGCATAAGCAGCGATCTTTTCACCTACCGCTAGTCCAGGTAAATACTTCTTCTTTTGTTCTTCACTACCAAATAATACAATCGGTAATGAACCGATTCCAACATGAGCACCAAACGTAATTGAAAAGCCGCCTGATCTTGACATCTTTTCCGTAATAAGTGCTGAACTAATTTTATCTAGATCAAGCCCACCATACTCTTCAGGAACATCCGCCCCTAATAAACCTAGCTCCCCCATCTGTTTTAATAGCTTAACTGAACGGTCAAATTCATGGTTTTCAATATGATCAAGCTGTGGCACAACCTCATTAACAACAAAATCTTCTGTTGTTTTACCTATCATAATTTGTTCATCTGTATAATCCTCTGGTGTAAATACAGCATCTGAACTAATATCTTCAACTAAAAAGCTGCCACCCTTTACTAATTGTTTAGTTGTATCTGACATTTTAATTTCCTCCTATAAAATAATGTGTTGTTATTTATTCTATTGCAGTGCTAGTCATTCCCCTGTGACTAACACTGCTTTATGATTCCGACCAAATACCCCCTATTTGTTCCGAACACTCTATACTAATTCAAATACCCCAGCAGCACCCATTCCGCCACCAATACACATCGTTACAATCCCAAATTGTTCGTTACGGCGTTTCATTTCATGAATAAGAGATAACGTAAGTTTAGCTCCAGTACAACCAAGTGGATGCCCTAATGCAATTGCCCCACCATTCACGTTAACCTTTTCTTCATCTAAACCTAATTCACGAATAACTTGAATTGATTGTGAAGCAAACGCCTCATTTAATTCGAATAAGCCAATATCAGCTAATTCTAACCTAGCTAATTTTAATGCTTTAGGAACAGCTACAACCGGTCCAACTCCCATGATTTCTGGCGGTACTCCACCGACTGCAAATGAACGGAATTTAGCCATCGGCTTCAAGCCAGATGAATCAGCTTTTTCTCTATCCATCACCATCACCGCAGCTGCACCGTCACTCGTTTGCGAAGCATTACCAGCTGTTACAGATCCTGTGACAGAAAATGCTGGTCTAAGTTTCGCTAATCCTTCAACAGAGGAATCCGGGCGTACACCTTCATCTTGAGAAAATTGAATTGTTTTTTCTTGAACTTTATTGTCTTTACCTACTGAACGCATTGTAACGTCTACTGGTACGATTTCGTCAGCAAACTTTCCTTCTGAAATTGCTTTAGCTGCTTTCTGATGGCTTCGTACAGCAAATGCATCCTGTTCTTCTCTCGTAATACCATATTTCATTGCAACTTGTTCAGCTGTATGACCCATGCCCATGTAATATTCTGGTGCACTCTCAGCAAGCTTCGCATTTGGACGAACAACATGACCCATCATTGGTACTAAGCTCATTGATTCTGCCCCACCAGCAATAACTGTATCTGCGTGACCAAGCATGATTTTCTCTGCACCGTAGGCGATTGTTTGTAAGCCAGATGAACAATATCTATTTACTGTAACTGCTGGAACGGTGTAAGGTAACCCAGCAAGCGCCCCAATATTTCTAGCCATATTTAATCCTTGTTCTGCCTCTGGCATTGCACAACCAATGATTAAATCATCTATATTACCTTCATAGTTACCTGCACGTTTTAATGTTTCCTTTACTGCAGCAGCCCCTAAATCATCAGGACGTACATCTTTTAATGTCCCTTTCTTTGCTTTACCAACCGGTGTTCGAGCACCAGCAACAATAACAGCTTCTCTCACATCATTCCCCCGCTTTTCTCCGTATTTTTTCGAATAGGTGGAAGCATTTTTAGACGATGTTCAAAAACTATGCTTATTTAAGAAATACTGATCCACATAATTACTGCAAAACTCACATAGATGTTCTTTCCTAATCTCTATCCAGCCTTTTTGAACACATAGTAGTTATTATTAATTGCGTAACGGCTTACCTTTTACTAACATGTGTTGCATACGTTGCTGTGTTTTTGGTTCTCCAATTAAGCTAACGAACGCTTCACGTTCTAAATCAAGTAAGTATTGCTCATCAACCTTTGTTCCAAATGGTACTTTACCACCTGCAATAACGTGTGACAGTTTTTTCGCAATTGTTAAGTCGTGATCGGAGATATATCCAGATAAATGCATATTTTGTGCTCCTAATAATAATGTTGCATATCCTGTTTCCCCAACCACTGGAACCATCTCACGTTTAGGAGCTTGATAGCCTTTATCATAAAGTGATATGACAGCTTGTTTTGCATCATGGATAAGATGATCTCCATTAAAGCTAATGCCGTCTTGTTTTGTTAAGAAATTATAGTTTCGAGCATCAGGTCCAGATGTTGACACTTTAGCCATTGCTATCGTTTCGAATACTTTATTTGCGACAGCTTGCAGATCAAAATCTACACCTTTTGGCATTGTTTTCAGATGGTTAATGTAAAGCTCTTTATTACCACCACCACCTGGAATTAAACCTACACCAACTTCAACTAAGCCCATATATGTTTCACTTGATGCTTGAATCTGACTTGTCGGTAAGCTAATTTCTGTACCGCCGCCTAACGTCATAGCGAATGGTGCGGCAACAACTGGCTTAGCACTATATTTCACATTCATCATTGCTTGTTGGAAATGACGTATAACCATTTCAATTTCAAAGAAATTATCGTCCTGTGCTTCCATAAGCATCATTGCTAGATTAGCTCCGACACAGAAGTTTTTACCTTGGTTTCCTATTACTAATCCTTTATAGTTACGATCGACTTCTTCAAGAGAATAATTAACCATTTGAATGATGTCTAATCCAATGGCATTATTCGGAGAATGGAACTCTAAAAGTGCTACATCATTACCAATATCTATTAAACTAGCACCACTATTTTTCTTAATAACTCCATTTTTCTCTTTTAAACTCTTAAGATGAACAATTTTTTCGTTTTCCTTTAGCAGCTTGTATTCATCTTTGTCTAAGTATGCAACTCCACCGTTCTCTTTTTTATAGAAGGAAGTAATACCGTTTGAAAGCATTTCTTCTATCCACGCTGGAATCTCTTGTCCTTCAGACTTCATTTTGTTTACTGATTTCTCTAAACCGATTGCATCCCACATTTCAAATGGACCGATTTCCCAACCAAAGCCCCACTTCATCGCTTTATCAATTGCAACGATGTCATCTGCAATCTCACCTAATAGTTCAGCAGAATACAAGAGTGCTGGGCTAATAATATTCCATAGCAGTGCCCCAGCTCTATCGTCTGCATATACAAGCGCTTTCAATTTCTCAGGAAGCTTCTTAATTTGTTTACTCATTTCGATAGATGGCGCTTTTAGCTTTGTTCTTGGCTCATACTCAAACGTTTCTGGATTTAATTGTAAAATCTCTTTTCCTTTTTTCAAGAAAAAGCCTTGACCAGTTTTACTACCTAACCAACCTTTTTCAACCATCTTTTTCATAAATGCTGGAGTAACAAATACTCCTTTATCCTTACCTTCAACATTATCGTATACGTTTTTTGCAACGTGAACGAATGTATCTAAACCGACAACATCAAGCGTGCGGAAAGTTGCACTTTTTGGTCTACCAATTAATGGACCGGTTACCGAGTCAACTTCACCGGCGCTGTAGCCACCTTTTAACATTTCATTTACAGTGATGTGAAGCCCATAAGTTCCAATTCGATTGGCAATAAAATTAGGTGTATCCTTCGCTTCAACTACACCTTTTCCTAGTTTTTCTTCTCCATACTGCTTAATAAAAGATAAAACTTCAGGAGAAGTATCCTTTGTAGGTATAACCTCCAACAGTTTTAAATAGCGTGGCGGGTTAAAGAAGTGTGTTCCAAGAAAGTGTTTTTTGAAATCATCGGAACGACCTTCTGCCATTGCCTCGATTGATATTCCAGAAGTATTAGAACTTACGATACTTCCTGGCTTTCTTACTTGTTCAATACGTTCAAATACTTGTTTCTTAATTTCTAAATTTTCTACAACAACTTCAATTATCCAATCACATTCAGAAAGCCTTTCCATGTCATCTTCCATGTTACCTGCTTCAATTAACACAATATTGTCCTTTGACATTAGCGGAGCTGGCTTTTGTTTTAACAGTTTTTTAATTGCTTGAGAGCTTAACCGATTTCTTACACTTTTATCTTCTAATGTTAGCCCCTTAGCTTTTTCATCGTCTGCTAACTCTCGAGGTACAATATCTAATAATATAGTGGGAACCCCAATATTAGCTAAGTGTGCTGCTATTCCAGAGCCCATTACACCTGAACCAAGAACAGCTGCTTTTTTAATATGTTGGACCATTCCATTTCTCCTCCTCTGACTCTTTGAATGAATACTCATTCATTTTACTGTCAAAAAAAATACTGCCTACCTAGAATGAGTTCCTTTAATTATAAATATAAATGATTTTTCAAATTTTCGCAATATAGAAGCAATAAAATAGGTAATTTTTTTCAAAATACAACATTATTCTACAAGAAGATTAACAACGTTCTATAACGAATGGCTATTTTTCCTATGAAAAAAAAATGTAGTTATGTGCGTGCTTATTACGAAAAGCAACAATTAATGCAAAAACATCCTTATGTAAAGAGCCCCATAATTATTATCTTGATAAAAATGTTCACTTTGGAAACGTTAATAAAATGGAGGTGATGCGAAATGGCACGCATGAAGAAGAGTCCATCAAAAGCGGGAGTAAGCGCAGCAAGTGTAAAAGGGAATGCTGGTCCTACGGTTGAAAATGAGGGTGGAAAAACTCAAAGCCAAAATCAGCAATATAAAAAGCATAATATGCAACCCGAGGAATAAAAAGGCGTTTTACCGGTTAAACAATAGCGGAATGTCCGTTAATTACAATACTAAGACAGGTATTCACACGAAGGCGCATTGCCTTCGTGTGAAATCATGGTCTGGGTTAAGCTTTATGATGAACATTCAGTCAAACAGATAAACTTTAAATTTTTCCCTTTTCCTAGCCGAAATGTATGGTTTACTATCCAAATTCGCACTTTCACTTGTCAAATATGCTGTTTACTGTCCAAACTGCCTATACTATACCATGCGCTTTAACGCGTCTGCTACGAATTCAACATTTGTTCCTACAATTACTTGAATATGATTGTCATCTACTTTCATAACTCCGTGAGCACCATGTTTCTTTAATGAAGCTTCTCTTATAACACTGCTGTCTTTCACCTCTAATCGAAGTCGAGTGGCGCAGTTATCTATACTAGTAATATTCTCTTTACCACCTAAATCTTGTAGGAAGCTCTCAGCCATTGTAGTATATTTATCACCTGTTCCAGCTGCGATAGGATCCTCCTCAATTGCCTCATCCTCTCGGCCTGGTGTTTTAATATTCATAACCTTTATAAGAACATAAAATACGATGAAGTAAATTACTCCATAAATTAATCCTACTACTAATAGTAAAAGAGGTTTTTGGGCAATTCCAAAATTCAATAAATAATCTGTAACACCCGCTGAAAATCCAAAACCGTCGTGGATGCCAAGTAAGTTCGTCACTACCATTGAACTCGCCGTTAATAATGCGTGAATAACATACAAAAGTGGTGCGATAAACATAAACGTAAATTCTATCGGTTCAGTAATACCTGTTAAAAATGACGTTAAAGCAATTCCTATCAGTGCGCCAGAAACTTGTTTTCTTCGTTCAGGTTTTGCGGCAGCTATCATTGCTAGGCATGCTGCGGGAAGGCCAAACATCATGATTGGAAAGAAGCCCGTCATAAATTGACCTGCTGTTGGGTCACCAGCAAAGAAGCGATTTAAATCCCCTGTTGCTCCTCCATATTCGCCGAACACAAACCAAACTAAGGTGTTTATGACATGATGAAGTCCTAACGGAATTAACAAACGGTTTAAGAAGCCGAATACGCCAACACCAACTGCACCTGCACCAATAATCCATTCACCTAAACTATTAATCCCCTCCTGAATAGGTGGCCAAATAAACCCTAATGGCAAAGCAATTATAAGCATCACGATAGATGTAACAATTGGAACGAACCTTCTTCCTCCAAAAAAGGCTAACCATTCTGGCAATTTTATATCATGATAGCGATTATACAATTGACCACTTATAATCCCCGCTAAAATACCACCTAGAACCCCCATATTAATTTCATCATTAATAGCTTGCGTTGCATCTGTTAAGACAAAATATCCGACTGCACCTGCTAGTGCTGCAGCACCGTGATTATCTTTTGATAATCCTATTGCAATCCCTATTGCAAAGATGAGTGATAAATTAGCAAATAATGCTCCACCAGCAGCAGATATAAACGGGATATTTAATATATCCTCTGCTCCAAAACGAAGTAATAATGCTGCGGCTGGTAATACAGCAATTGGTAGCATAAGTGACTTCCCAATTCTTTGTAAAAATTTAAACATTTTTCATCTCCCCAATTCTATAAAAGATGTGTGACTCTATCTTTATATTGATTAATTAAATCCTGATTGTGGATATCTGAGCCTTGTACGTTTCCACTTAAGAAAATGGGTGGTTTAATATTTTTCATTAATAGAATATTAATGGTCTCTACGATTACACTATTTATAATTGCAGTATTAATAATTGTAGAAGTTGGTCCAAATGGTTGCTGTAGTCGATCGTCAGTCATGACAGCATCGCCTATAGGAGAATAGTTATCTATTACAAGATCAACGACTTCATGCAAGCGTTTTTGATCTATATGCCTTGACTTTACATGTTTTGAAAAATCAATCGATGTTAAAGCGATCACTTGAGCCCCTTTCCTCTTAGCATATAGCGCAGCATCAATCGGAACTGGATTAATACCTGAAGTAGACACAACGATAAAAACATCATTTTCTTGAATTTGATATTTTTCAAGGTTAACTTCTATAAAATTATTAACCCTTTCAAGCATTGAAGACCTTACTGGGCCTTTAAATAACATTAAATCTTCTATAAGAATAGGGTTTACACATGCTAGCCCCCCTGCACGATAGAAGATTTCCTCTGAAATGATATGCGAATGTCCACAACCAAATATATGAATAATGCCTTCTTTTTCAAGTGTATTTGCTAATATTGATGCAGCGTTTGATAACGTTTGTTCATTGGATTTCACCTTATTAAGCAATTTCTCAACTTCATCCAAATATTGAGTAAGCATACATCCACCCCCAAGAAAATAAGCTCCGTTTCCTTAATAATCTTTTTTATATTCTCCCTATACACCACCCCATTGTTTTTAATCTGACCAATCACAGAAATGAGTCTAAAGTACAACTTACAAAGAAAGTGACCTTTAATTAATGGTGATATTAATTTTACATCTCGGTGGTCATTCTTTAAGGCTGTTTTCGCGTTGAGTGTTACTTTTCGTTCTAAGATGTCTATCGTTTGTGGCATCTTTTCTACTATTACAATGATTGAGCTCTCTTAAAACTCATCATCCTGTCCAATTTAAGTAAAAATAGCTACAAAGTTTACGAAAAGAGCCTTCTTTTATTAAGTAATAATGTTAAGGTCACTATTGAACATATTGTAGAGCTTGTTAAATTAACTAAATTTTCTGATATTTAACCAACGCATGCATGAACAATTTGTAAACGCATTCATAATTTGCACCGATAGAGAGTTTTTCAACCTCTCCATCAACTTGCTAAAACTTGCAATTAATATTTTACAGGTAGCCTAGTGGAACAACTATATCGTATCATTATAATATATAGTTGTCTATACCAATTTATATATATGTATAGTTGTCTAGACAACTAATAATTAACATGATATGATATAGAAAAAAGCATAAGGAGTTTTCGATATGCTTATTAAAGGCTTAACAATTTATGCCGAAGATAGAACGATTGAACAAGGTACTATTAAGATTACTGATGGCAAAATTGAGTCAATCAGTGAACACATAGATGAAATTGACACTAACATCATTCAATTTCCTAACAATTATAAATGCCTACCAGGAATGATTGATGTTCATATTCATGGTGCACATGGTTCTGATATTATGGACGCCTCTCCACATGCACTGGATACAATTTCGAAAGCATTACCACAAGAAGGTACAACTAGCTATTTAGCTACTACAATCACACAACAGTATGCAAAAATAGAACAGGCATTATGTAATGTTGGTAACTATATGAAATCTCAGAATGATGGTCAAGCTGAAATATTGGGAATTCACCTTGAAGGTCCATTTATTAATTCACAAAAAGCAGGTGCACAACCTTATGATTACATTATGGAGGGAGATATATCATTATTTAAAAGCTGGCAAAAGCTTTCAGGTAACAATATTAAACTTGTGACGCTTGCACCCGAAATAAACAATGGTTTCGCCTTGATAAAATATTTAAGTTCAAATGGTGTTGTTGCTTCCATCGGTCATTCAAACGCTACTTATGATCAAGTAGTTGATGCCATTCGTGTTGGAGCATCTCACATTACTCATCTATTTAACGGCATGAGCGGCTTACATCATCGAGAACCAGGTGTTGTAGGTGCAGCAATGATGCGAGATGAATTATTTGTTGAAATGATTGTTGATGGTATACACGTTTCTCCTAAAATGATTGAATTGGCTTACCGTTCCATTGGATGTGAACGAACAATTCTAATTACCGATGCGATGCGTGCAAAATGTTTAAGAAATGGCATCTATGACCTAGGTGGTCAAAATGTACACGTAAAAAATGGTAAAGCAACTTTGGATGGAGGAGCATTAGCAGGTAGTTTATTAACGATGGATCAAGCAATGCAAAATATCTCGACTTACACAAATGCATCTCTTACTGAATTAACCTTAATTACCTCAAAGAACCCTGCTAAACAATGTGGCGTCTTTGATCGTAAAGGTAGTATAAAAGAAAATAAAGATGCAGACCTTATTATTTTAGATGAACAAAACAATCTAGTTATGACTATCTGTCGAGGAGTTATCTCATACGAGAGATAAATACACGAGGTGAATTGCTCATGAAAATCATACAAGCAGAAGACTACCATGATTTGAGTATAAAAGCCGCTCAGCATATTATAAAAAAAATACAAAATGAACCAGATATTGTTTTAGGTTTAGCCACTGGTAGCACTCCTAAAGGTGCTTATAAACAAATGATTAATGATTTTCAAAAGAACAACACATCTTATCGTTATGTAAAGACTATTAATTTAGATGAATATGTAGGCTTAGCTAAGGATGACATAAATAGTTACTTTACATTTATGAATGAGCATCTTTTTAATCATATTGATATTCCTTACTCTCAAACACATATTCCGAACGGAATGGCAAACGATTTACAAAGAGAGTGCAACAACTACGATAAGCTTATTCATTCATTAGGTGGCATAGATCTACAATTATTAGGCATCGGACACAATGGTCATATAGGCTTTAATGAACCATATACTTCCTTTAAGACCCGTACGCATATTGTAAAACTTACCTCATCAACTCGATATGCAAATGAGCGATTTTTTCAACACATTAATGAAGTTCCTAAATATGCGATTACGATGGGTATTCAAACTATTCTTGAAAGTAAACAGATACTTTTACTTATATCAGGTAAAGATAAACGAAAAGCTGTCCATAAACTATTAGTAGAACAAAATATGAGCGAAGAATTTCCTGCATCTTCCTTATATGAACATCCACATGTTACAATCATAGCAGATAAAGCAGCGCTTTCACTAACTTAATAGCGAAAGGAGAGCTAGAAATGATCGACAGAGAATCACCTGTGCCAATCTATTATCAAATTGAAGAATATATAAAGAATTTAATAGATAATGAAGAACTTACCCCTGGTGATGCAATTCCTTCAGAAAGAGAATTTTCTGAACAATTTAGCGTAAGCCGCATGACGATCAGGCAGGCGATTATAAACTTAGTTAATGAAGGATATTTATATAGACAAAAGGGGAGAGGTACTTTCGTTGGTGAAAAGAAAATAGAACAAACATTACAAGGCTTAACAAGCTTTACTGAGGATATGGAAAAAAGAGGGATGAAACCAGGAAGTAAACTTCTTAAATTTGAGCTTATTCCAGCAAGCCGTAGTATTTCAAACAAGCTATTAATAAATGAACATGACCCTCTATATGAAATAAAACGGATAAGATTTGCTGACGACTTACCGATGGCAATTGAAACAACCTATATACCTGCAAATTTGGTAAAGGGCCTAACCGAAGACATAGTCAATCGTTCACTTTATTCTTACATTGAAAATGAACTAGGTTTACAAATAGACTCTGCAAAGCAAATTATTGAGTCGTCAATTGCGAGAGCAGATGAAGCGAAAGATTTAGGTATAAATAAAAATGCACCAATATTATATATTCGGAGACAAACTAAGTTAACAAACGGGCAGCCGCTAGAGCTCGTTAAATCAGTTTATCGAGCTGATCGATATAAATTTGTTATTAATATGAAGAGAAATTAAAATTTTTATTATTTTAAAAACTAAAGAGCCTTTCGATAATGGATAATGATTTTATCGTATGGCTCTTTTCATAACCTTTGTTGCTAGAGTGACAATATTAGCAAAACAAAATGATTTATAATTCATTGACGTCATTTTATATCAAGAAATAATATATGCCGTGTTAATGTTTAAGTACGAAACACAATAATTAATGCGAGAACAGTTGACAAAAACTGTTTGTGTTTTTTTTCAAAAAATAACAATCAATACTAACCTCCAAGATAAAGTGAAATAGGCTTAAGAGTTAGACAATAAGGACTCAGAATCTACTTCCCTAGAGATTATCACCTTAGTATGAATATTACGCAAAGTATAATAAAATAGCCCACCCTATTCACTCAAACATCTATCGAATAAGGCTGGCTTTATCTTGATAATTTATCATTCTACTATTTTATTCGTTCACTAATCATACAAAGTTATGGAGAAGTCCAAAAATCTTTATTTTTTGACCATTCCCTTTACTACAAACGCAACATTTGCTGGTCTTTCCGCTAACCTACGCATAAAGTAGCCATACCAATCTGTTCCATATGGTACGTACACTCTCATTTTATATCCTTCATTTGAAAGCTCCAGTTGGCGTTCTGTTCTTATTCCATATAACATTTGAAACTCGAATTGATCATTCGGAATATTATGCTCTTTAACGAGTTGTTTAGTATATTCTATAATCGCATCATCGTGGCTTGCTACAGCTGTATAATTCCCATTTAATAAATGCATTTTTATAATTTTTTTAAGGTTGTCATCTACATCTTTCTTATCAGGAAATGCTACTTCAGGGGATTCTTTGTATGCCCCTTTTACTAGCCGTAGATTAGGATGATAGTCATTTAAGTCTTCAATATCTTTTTCTGTTCTATATAAATATGATTGGATAACTGTCCCTACATTATCAAACTCTTTTCTTAACTCTTTGAAAATATCTATTGTTTTCTGGCATCGAGAATAGTCTTCCATATCGATAGTAACGAACACACCATTGTCTTTTGCAGCTTGTAAAATTCTACGCATATTGCTCATTACCACTTGGTCAGATATATCCAAACCCATAGAAGTCATTTTTAATGATAGCTGTGAATCTAAATTTTCTCTACCAATTGCCTTAATTGCTTCAATTGACTGATCTGCCATTTCGTTAGCTTCTTTTTCGTTATCAACAAATTCACCTAAATAGTCAATTGTTACAACTAGCCCTTTACTATTTAGCTCTTTAATCACATCAACAGCAAGGTTAATCGTTTCCCCTGCAACAAACCTACCTGCACCAAAACGCAAACCGTATTTTTTTGCTAACTTTGTCATAGGTTTATTCTTTGATAAAAATAAGAAAAAGTTTTTCATCACTTGTTCCAATTTATAATAACCTCCTTTTTGTAACCGCATTCATTTGAGTTAGCAGAGTCCTCAAAAAGTGTGGAAAAAGATGTTGTATAAACTTTGTACAAGCTAACCTGAAATGAGCTTTCCTTTTCGTAGTTTGAGTAAATCTCATTTCGTAGCTATGTGTAATTTCACTGTTCATGATCGTATGTGTTTTTTCGAGCAGTTAGTAGCCCTACTTTAATACGCCTACCACCATGATTTCTTCTTCGTACTTTTTAAACTCGCATTTTTAAGAAGGCTGTATTTATTTTTTCTACTAGCCAGCATTATTTTATCATCTTTTATTATTTTTGAATATAATTTAACGCTATTTTTGTCGAAAATATGACAAATTGTTTAACAGGCTATTTTCACATTGGTTGTTGCTTTTCGTTTTAAGTTTTTCTAACGTTCGTGTCATCTTTTCAACATTAAGATCAAACCCAATTTTAATGTCCATTTTTAGTAATAATAGCAACAAAGTTTACGATAAAAGCGTTAATAATAATTTGTATAGGTATTAGCCGTTAGGGAACGATAAATTTTGAAGTTAATAAGGAGGGTTTAATGATGCAGCAACAAAATATGACTCAAAACCAAACAATGGCAATGCCACAGCCACCACAAGTAATATCAACAAAAGACTCGATGTACTTAACTGACATGCTTTCTTGGAATTTATTAGCTATGAAGAAAGCACATTTCTTTGCTAGACAATGTCAAGATCAAGAAATTATATCAGCTATAGAGCGAGCTGGACAAATGCATCAACGACATTACGGTATAATAATGTCCCATTTGCAAAATAACAATCAGCCAACCCAACCAATGCAATAAGGAGGTAACATCATCAATGAATAATCAAAACAAAATTCAAAACCCAAAAACACCGACACCTCAAACACCTGAAATGAACGAACGTGATTTTTTAAATGACATGCTTGCAACTGAAAAATATATGACAGATTCTTACTGTACAGCATTGAATGAAGCAAGTCATCAAGCACTTTATCAAGATATACAAAATGTCTTTAACGAAACGCAAAATTGTCAAAGACAGCTATACAACCTAATGTTCCAAAAAGGTTGGTACAAAATCGAGGCTAGTGAACAACAGAAGCTACAACAATCTTATCAACAATTCCAAGGCTATACGAGTCAATTTCCATATAACAATATGACCCAATAAGAAAAATCTCTCATCCGGACTCCCCCCGACAAGCGCTTTATTTAAAGGTGCTTGTTGTTTTTTATTAGAACTTGAGGTTAGGGAAATAACATTTCGGCAACCAGTCTAACCAAAGCTTCCTTTACCAAAGTAGGACACACACAACTCTTTGTGTCTGCCCTACTTTGATGTACGATGTTCTTCATTTAATTGTTTAATTTCAGCGATAACCTTCTTCATTTCTTCCTTTGCATCTGGGTACATTTCATTCCAATGCTTAGCCAATGCAGGCATGCTTTTCGCAATATGAGTATAAAGCGCCCACATCTCAACCTTTTTGATTGTATCAGGAGTATGTTGACCAACTAATAAATCAGTATATTTTTCAAGTAAACCGTCAAACTGCTCTATAAATTTTTGTTCCACCATCTCAGCCCCTTTGAACAAATACTTTAACTGTATATATTATAATCTTACACTTTACTACATACAATTTATTACTCCTAAAAAAGAAAGGGTTGTTTCGATGAATTCGTACCCTTATTACAATCCTTTTCCTAAACAGCTAAATAAAAGACACACTCAACATGACAAAGTTGAGCCACATATCATTGTCGAAGGACGTGGGAAAGTAACTGTAAAACCAGACCTAGTTTCTATGCAATTAGGTGTTATTACTGAGGATCAGAGCGCCACCACTGCTCAACAACAAAATGCATTACAGTCAACACAGCTTATTCGTTCTTTAATTGAGTTGGGAATTGACAAAAATGATATTGAAACAATGGCATATAACGTATTTCCAAAGTATAAAACAGTTGATAACGAAAGCATACTAGAAGGATTTAAAGTTACACACCAGTTAAAAATTACGGTTCGAAACAGCCATATGTCTGGCGAAATTTATGATGTAGCATTTCAAAATGGAGCTAGCAGTGCTGGAAGGTTAAGTTTTGAATTATCAGATCCTGACCCCTACTATCTGCAGGCTCTACAAGTTGCTGTAAATCATGCCATTCGAAAAGCTGCTGTCATTGCAGAAACGATTCATGCACAAATAAATCAAACTCCTACAAAGATTAAAGAGCTTGGTCACCCTCCATACAGGACATTTTCTGAAGAACAACCACTTATGTCTACAACAATTACTCCTACTACATCCATTCTGCCTAGAGAAATTAGCATAACTGCGGAAATTGAAGCTCAATTTGATTATAAGAACTAGCCTGTTGATCAAGTCCTCAAAAAAGCAAAAGCATAGCTATACTAATTGTTCTTCTTGACTAATCGACCCAAAAACGGCTATTCTCGCATTGGTTGTTGATATACGTACTAATATATAAGCACGCATCCATCTAGTGTACCGGGCATCTTTTCTACTTTTACAATTATTAAGCTCTAATAAAATTCATCAAATTGTCCATTGTTCATAAAAATAGCAACAAAGTTTACGAAAATAGCCTATAAAAAACAGCCAGGGAGAGAGTATGCTCTCTCCCTGGCTGTTTTATTGTATAGCTTTTACTAGTCAAACCTTCTTTTCTTATAAGTAATTAACGTAACAGCAATCGCTACAACTACCCAAATAAGAAGAATAAACAGATTTCCAAAAATATCGCTATAGCTTCCAGTATCATTAAATTGAGTCCACATATAATTAAATTGCTCACTCGGTAAATAGCTTACTAGCTTTATAATCAATTCATTATCTGTCACCGAAGTGAATATAGAACCCATTCCTAATATGACCAAAATTGGCATTCCAACTACTCCGGTTTCCATTACTGTACGAGAAAGTAAACCTATTATTGTACCAACCGAAATATATATAATCAATCCTACAATTAACATCAATATGAAGATTGGTAAAGATACCATCTGAAAATCACTAAGAAACATAACACCAGCAACGACAACCATTGTAGCTGCGGCTGATAATGTACTTTTTCCTACTAGAATCTCCAATGTACTAGCTGGTGAAAGTAATAGTCCTCTCAGTGTATTTTTTTCTTTTTCTTCAGCGACTATAGAAGCTTGTACGAAAGTCCCTACTAGCGTAAAAGTTAAATTAATCAAAAACATGTGAGAGAGTTCGTCATTGCCACCTACTCTACCTAGATAAGCTGCAAGTGCTAACGGCATAGCGATTGTTAATAACATATAAGAATTTTTTAATAAATCAATCCAGTCCTTAATAAAAATTGCATTTACTCTTTTCAATGAAAATATCATACTAACTCCCTCCCAGTTAATCGTACAAAAATATCTCCGAGTGTTGGCTCATTTGAATGTATTGAAACAACATCACCTGATTTCATCAGTTCATAAATTTGTTTTGCCCCTTGTTCATCCTTATCAACAACTATAGTTCGATCCCCTTTTAGCAATAGTGAAATGGAAGGATCTGCAAATTTAGTGCGTAAATTTTGAGGGGTATCGAGTAACTCAATCTCACCATTATTAAGAAATGCAACACGATCACAAATCTCTTCTGCCTCTAACATGTCATGTGTTGTTAAAAAGATTGTCGTTCCCTCTTCATTTAATTGACGCAAACCATTGTGAATATTTTTCGTATTTGCTGGATCCAATGCTGATGTTGGCTCATCTAAAAATAATAGATCAGGCTTATGAAGAATGGCACGAGCCAACGTGACTCGTTGCTTCATTCCTTTAGATAGCTTTTTAACTTGTGTTTTTTTCTCATTAACTAGGTTGACAGATTCTAATACTTCATCAATTCTGTTCACATCCACATCATATAGCTTACAATAGAGCACAAGGTTATCGTAAACAGACAGTCGATCATATAGCCCACTATTATC
This sequence comes from Nanhaiella sioensis, assembly GCF_046557775.1. Classification (NCBI taxonomy): domain Bacteria; kingdom Bacillati; phylum Bacillota; class Bacilli; order Caryophanales; family Bacillaceae; genus Nanhaiella; species Nanhaiella sioensis. The sequence goes on along the minus strand of NZ_JBKAEG010000001.1, from coordinate 2,815,831 downwards.
TGTTAATACACCAATTCTTTTCATATAAGCAGGATCTTTTAATTTGCTTACATGTTCTCCGAACACTTGAACCTCTCCAGATGTATGTAGAAGTTGAGATGTTAATATTTTAATAGTTGTTGTTTTTCCTGATCCGCTTGGACCTAAGAAACCGAAAGTCTCCCCTTTTTTCACATTAAAAGAAACATCCTTCAAAGCTACTTTATTTTTAAATGACTTAACTAAATTACTTACTGCAATAATATTGTTCATAACATTAACTCCTTATCCTAAAATTTCCGATTTAGTTAATTGTTTGTTTCGCTGTTGTATTTAGTATAGGCTCATTTCTTTTTACTAGCATTAAATTTTAGGTGAAAAGAGTATATCTGTTGATGAATAAATCCTTTTTATAGATGATTGGCGTTTCAAATTATGTAATATCATCAAATTTTATATTCCAATTATGCCCTTCAAATCATTTAATTTACCTTTTGATAACGGGATTGAGCTTTTTTTCGCATCATCTAGAATTAAACTATAACTATTACGTGTCCAGGTTATAACTTCTCTTACCTTTTGCAAGTTTACAATGTAAGAACGATGGCACCTGAAGAAACCAAATGGATATAAGCGATCAAATAATTCATTTAATGTATAAGAACACGCAAAAGTCTCCCCTTTCACATGTAAATGAGCGATTCCGTCATTACTTTCAATAAAATCTATTTCTGTTGGATCAAAGAGAATGATCTTTTCATTCACTTTAGCCGGAATCTTTTCAAAACGAACTTGTGTATTGATTACTTGATCCTCTTCAACATCTTGAATATTTTTCTCAGTCATTTCCGCATTTGAAGCTGCTTTATTATTTGTCGTCCTGTTGTTATTCTTAATAATCTCCTTTTTAACGCCTTCGCCATCAGCTACATCTATCTTTTTTAACCCTTCTCCATTCAAACGATACACACAGTTCGTCATAATAATCGCATTTTCAAGATCGCTCGTCGTCAATAATATTGCTTTCCCCTGCTCAGCAAGTTCTTCAATTATCCTTTTTACAATCATTTTACTTTCAATATCAACATTTTGTGTTGGTTCTTCCATGATGAAAAACTGTGGATCTTGTAAAATTACCCGGGCAATTTGCAAACGCTTCTTTTCAGAAAAGCTAAGCTTGTCGATTTTTGTATTCTGTTTATCTATTAAACCAACCATTTTAACAATAACTTCAATATCGCCATCCACATTATACAGCCGCTTAATGAATTGTAAATATTGTTTCGGTGTCAGGCGTTCATAATAGCCATCATCAGACAATAGGACACCTATGTTAGGACTTATATCTTTAAAATTACCAACAAATGGTTTTTGAAAATAATTAATTTCTCCTCCAGATTTAGGTAATCTATCGGTCAGTATTTGAATGAATTGTCCACCAACTTCAATGTTACATTGGATTGCAACGATGTCTCCATTATGTATTGTTAAGTCTATAGGTGGGAATAAGACCGTATTCCCAATATTCCTTTCAAGCTTTTTCACACTTAATATGCCCATAGCTTCTTCACCCCTGTTTAATCCAAAGTTGTAATAAGATACCTATTTATTCCTAGATTATACATTAAAACTATAAACATAATGCAAAAATAAAAAAATGAAGATCAAAAAATTCATTTTTTATCCCTTCTACTTCATAATATTAAGAGATATGAAAATTAAGGAGTTGGTTATGTTGAATTCAATATCAAGCACAGTTTCATTACATAATGGCATTGATATGCCATGGTTAGGGTTGGGGGTATATAAGGCTGAGGATGGCAAGCAAGTAATAGATGCAGTTAAAGCTGCTATTCGTGCTGGGTACCGAAGCATTGACACAGCAGCAATATACAAAAATGAAGAAGGTGTCGGGCAAGCGATTAAACAAAGCGAGATACCCCGTGAACAATTATTTATTACATCAAAGGTTTGGAACTCTGATCAAGGCTTTGAATCAACTTTACGTGCTTTTGAAGAAAGTCTTGCGAGACTTAACCTCGACTACTTAGACCTTTATCTTATTCACTGGCCTGTAGAAGGCAAATACAAAGAAACGTGGCGCGCTCTCGAACAGCTTTATAAAGATGGAAAGGTCCGTGCAATTGGTGTAAGTAACTTCCATGTCCATCATTTACAAGATTTATTAACTGAAGCAGAAATAAAGCCTATGGTGAATCAAGTAGAATTCCATCCAAAATTATTCCAAGAAGAGTTGCGTAACTTTTGCCGAGATCATCAAATTCAGTTTGAAGCTTGGTCACCTTTAATGCACGGAAAATTACTAGATAACGAACTTTTAACTGAGATTGCAAACAAACATAACAAAACAGTAGCTCAAGTAATTTTAAGATGGGATTTACAAAGTGGTGTTGTAACAATACCAAAATCAACAAAAGAGCATCGAATCATTGAAAATGCTTCTATCTTTGATTTTGAATTAACAAATGAAGAAATGCGTACAATAAATGACTTAAATGAAGATTTACGTTTCGGACCAGATCCCGATAATTTTGACTTTTAATAGAAAGTAATTGTCTTAACTGTTGGAGGGGCTATCTCATTCATTGTGTTAACAACTTAGTAAGCCCCTTTTGAATTTAACATTATTCATTTTTCTGTTGTCCTTTGTCCAATGAATACTATTTCAGTTTCTTTGAGCCTCATTTTCTCAACCTCATATATGCTGACGGATCTAGTTCTTCACTCTCAATAACGACGGCTGTTAATCCATCATTTGATACAGTTTCATGCCACTCACCTTTGTTCCAAAACACTGCATCACCAGCTTCAACAATTTGTGTTTCATTATTTTCACCTCTAACAGTGCCACTTCCACTTACGACTAATAGCAGCTGATCAGAAACTGCTTGGTGATAGCCGACGACACCTTCTTTATTTAGATACATAAACCCAATATGAGCTTTTTTATTTATGATACCTATACGCGACATGACAAAGTTTGAATCAAATTGTGTTATTTCTTTTCCCGTATTTCTGTTAAACTGATATATTTTCATTTATGACTCCTCCTACTATTTAATTTCAAGCGGTTAATTTTCACATGACTAGTTTAATTTCAACTACTTTACTATATTTTATAATTACTGTTATTTTTTCGAGAAGTCTATTAACATATTTTCTGGAATAGGAGAATTCCCTATATCTTTTGACAATATAATGAGCTCATTACATAAAAAACGACTGCGTCTTGATGGGTATGTAGGTTCCATATTTTCACCTATACAGACTCTCTCAGGTTGAACATTAAAAGTCCCAATTGGCACTTCATTAACTTTAGCATTATTAAAGTAAATTCGAAAATATTCGTTTTCATTCCAAGTTAACCTAACTGTTCTTTGTTTTTCACAGCATAACATTGGTGTATCAATAATAACTGAATTTACTTCTTGATCTAATGAGAGCCAAACCTTAAATTTTCGTTGATGAACATTGTAAAAGCATAAGAAAAAATTATTTTCAATAGCTGTAGGATATGAATTATCTCGAATCATAAAAAAATATATATAATCTGGATTTGATATGCCCTCCATTGATTTAGTATTAAAAGTCCATTCAATCATACCTTCCTTCTTATTGAAAGGAATATTAAGTGATTTTCGGCTATCAGGAGAAATCCAAGTACCATTGGATCCATAATTTTTGTAGTAAATCATATTATTTAGATTAAAATCACAATGTGCAGCTTCTTCAACCTTAGGTGGGTTTAGTAAATATACATATCTGTCTACTTTATTAAGTGCCTTTGCTTTATACTTTTTTAGTTTACTTTTAATCATGAATACGTTCTCCCCTTTTTTCGTCAATAAAAAAATCATCCCCATAGAAAGTTTGTTTAAACGAGGATGACTATATATTCTATTTCAATACTTTGAAAAAAATGTTAGTTCACAAAAAATTATGACCATCTACTAGCCATGACGCATACCTTCTAAATATTAGTTTAATTATTTCGGTTTCAATAACAATAAATGCGCATTTTTCTGGTAGTTATCAGAATCTGTGCTTGTCACATGATACTCTCCTTCAGCCCAGCTTTCCATTTGATCGTGGTAGTTTTTACTTAATACGTGTCCGCTTTGACCAGGTCCAACAACACTATAGCTTGTTGTCATATCAGCTAAATCTTGTATTACTCGCCATGATGCACCGTGATTAACTTCTCCTGTTTCTCTATTCCAACTAGCTGCTTTGACAGTAATATTACTACCGCTTACCGGGATTGGTGATGAGTTAAATAATAAATTTAATGGTTTAATTGCGGCAAGAGGGTGACTAAAAATAATTTCGTGAAAATTGCCCCATTTCCACTTATCTACATTATTCCCTTGTAGCTCAGCCGCTTTGTCAATAGCTCGCTGTAATGCATTCAAAACAACTTTGTCTAATCCCCCTGCATCTTCAATCCAAGGCCCTGGATTTCCTCCAATTGCCCTTCGAATCAGTTCATCAACAACTTGTGATTTTCCCCTAAAAAAACCTATCATATCCTCGTCGATCTTATCTTCAAACAACACATTTGAGATTTCTTCCATCCAAAAATGAAAAACGAGCGGTTCGGCTAACTCTTTATCATCTATAAAATTCCATTGACGCATTTTACTTAACACTTCTTCATCAATGGATCTTAGTTGAACATTATTTATTAGTGATAAGAACAATGGTACAAACTCTTGTGCATATAAGTTCTTGTTATCAAGTTGAAGGTTTTTCATATCCTCCATTGAAAATGTATCTTTACTTAATAACACATCGCGAATCCGTTGTTGTCGATATGGCTGCGCCCATATATTTGACAGATGATAAGGATAACTATCATCAACTACTTTATTATTTGCAGTCGATATAAACCCTTCTTCTGGATTTACTATCGTTGGGAGCTCCTCCCAAGGAACAAATCCTTCCCATTCATACTCACCTGTCCAACCAGGTACAGGTACAAGACTGGTCCCATTCTTTCGAATTGGAATTAACCCATTTGCACGATAAGCAATCGTTCCATCTATTGACGCAAAAACAAAATTAGAAGCTGGGGCATAAAAGTATGTGAGTGCGTCTTTAAAATCATCCCAGTTCTCAGCCCTCCCAAATTTCAATACTACTTCAAGCTCTGGTGAAGGTTCGAGTGCCGTCCATTTCAGCGCAAGTGCAGTTTCTGACTTCTCATCATGCGCAAACTCAGAAATAATAGGCCCATGACGGGTTTCTAGAACTTGGTAATCAATGTCTTCTCCATCTTTAACAGCAATTGGCTCTTGTATGACTGTTGCTTTTTCCCATTCACCCATGTATTCAAATTCTAAGTCATTTTCTGGATTCCTTTTTTCAATATATAAATCTTGGACATCAGGACCAACATTCGTAATTCCCCACGCTATATGCTCGTTTCTACCTAAGATGATTCCAGGTGCTCCCGGTACAATCACACCGCTTACTTCAAAATTTGATGTTTTTAGGTGTGTTTCAAACCATATAGAAGGAGTTGCAAGTCCGAGGTGAGGATCATTCGCAATATACGGATAGCCCGATTCGGTTTTTTCCCCTGCTACAACCCAATTATTACTTCCATTTAACTCATTTGGCATATGAGCAGATGCCAAGCTTTCTTTCACATTAAGTGGATTTTCACGTAATGCTTGCAAAATGGTTGCCCCGTCTTCAGGGTATGTCGGAAACAGATCCAATGTTTGTTCGTCAGAAAAATTTTGAGCTAAGTAATAGCGGAAAGCTTGCCCCTCCCAATGTCCTCCTAAGTCATACGCCATATACTTACCTACAAGAATTGAATCGTAAACTGTCCACATGTCCGGTTTATAACCCATTAACCGAAATTCAACAGCAAGCCCCCCCTCTTCAATAACTGTATCGATGAATGCATTTACCCCATTGGTATAAGCAGTTAATATTTGCTGTGTCTCTTCTGATAAAATATCCCATGTCTCATTTGCAACACGATGTAAGCCAATTGTGCGGAAAAATTTGTCCGTATCCACTGCGCTTTCACCAATGACTTCACTTAGTTGACCTGATGCTTGACGCCGAATTAAATCCATTTGAAACAAACGCTCTTGCGCGGTCACGTACCCTTGAGCAAAAAACAAATCATGTAAATTATTTGCTTCAATATGAGGAATACCCATTTCATCACGGTATACTGAAACTTCTTGTTGTAATCCACTAATTATAATTTCACCTTTTGTTTTTGGTTTACTTTGTAGAACGTAAATATATCCGGCTGTAAGTAACAGAGCGCAAACAATAATAATTGTAAATATACTATAGAATACTACCCGACGACGTTTCGTATTAAAAAGAAGTCGCTTACTTTTCTCTGATGGTGCCTCCAATAAACTCCCCCCCTTTTATTATATTAATATTCATAATATTCTAATAAAAAGAACATAATCCTTTATATTACATATACTCAAACCTATGCGCAGTATTAACGAAAAACTAATCTGGTGGAATTTATGTGCTTATAACAAATATCAACCAAATGTATACAGAACTAAAACATCCGGTTTTATAGGTTCTTTTCGTAAACTTACTTGAATTTTTGTTACAATAATTTGAGCAACTGATGTGTATGATATGATTTTTATAGTTTTTAGAGAAGAAAAAATGCCACGAGCATTAGATATATTCATGTGTAGGTCTTATTACGAAAAACAACAATCAATGGGAAACAGTCTTTTCAAAGTTTAAAAAAACTCATGAATGACATCATAAAAAAAGATAGGAAATTAAAAAACTAGGTGGAGAAAATCCTCCACCTAGTTTAGAAAAATGATGCTACAACTGCTTATTAAGATATGTATTAAACCTTAGTGTCTGGCTCATTTTCTGTAACGGCCGTATCCTATAAAAAACATTGCCCCTCACCTCGATAGGTTGCATATTCTCCAACGATTTCACCTTGTGAAATGCCATACAAACACGAAAATCGCTCACATAGTTCACCACTTTTGGCATGGCGGAAAAATATCGGATCACCTAAGGATAAAGGTTCTGACCCTTCATAGAAAACCGGTGTTTGAACTTCTCCCGCCCCTTCCAAGGCATGCAAGCGAGCACCTGATGGCAAATACGGCTTAGGTGTTTTATCATCTCCAACTGCACCTGAAGCTATATATCCACCACCAAGACATGTATAATACCGATCTTTCGGAGTTCTAACAATCTCTAACGCATAGCCTGCAGCAGGTTTATATTGGAAATCTTGATAAGAATCAAACAAGCTTGGTGAAAAAAATCCGGAACCTACTGTTACTTCTGTAACAACGTGCTCTTTACAAGTTGATGATAGGCTCCCTGTACCGCCTCCGTTAACGAACCTCAATGAAAAACCAAGATCTTCTACCCTTTTAACAACCTCTGCTCTTCTTTCACTAATCGCTTGAATCGAATGACTTTTTAGCTTTCTTACAATAAAGTTTTTTGCTGATTTTCCTGCTACAGCATCACCTACACCAGCAACCTGCGCTTCGTAACCCATTATGCCGTCTAGTTTAACGTATTGGCATTTTTTTATTACTTGTCCAATGTCATCCACATGTTTGGCAGATTGCAAAGGTGAGCGGTATACACCGAATCGAAAGCGTGGAAAATCGACAGACATATCTACGTCTATACAAATGGGGATTACCACGTTATACGTTGCACCAACTTGGTCAATTAGCTTAACATGTTCTACAGAATCAACCATTAACGTGATTAAAGAGCCTTTCTTAACCTGCTCTGCAATTGCTGTTAAATACGATTGATCTACAACAGGGTAAGCAATTAACACATCATTAAAACCATAATTAGCTAAGAAAATTGCCTCATTAGCAGTAAAGCACATAATGCCTTCAAACTGTTCATTACTTTCAATAATTCGTTTCATTATTGGTACACTTCTTATTGATTTACTGCCCAAGCGTATTTTTTTTCCGTTACTGGCCTTTAAAATTTCTGTGATATTATCATCCAGTAAATCCAGATCAATATAAGCAAATGGTTTTTGTATATGCTGTAAAGTGTCTTTATAATATTGATAATTCATGTAAATCGCCTACTTCCTTATCAAATTAAAAAAATCCTACGATATCTCCCACTATTTTAACAGAAATTTCTGATAACAATCTACCTATTATCATATTCATAATTTTACTCTTTCAGTAAAAAATATAGAGGATCAATGTACTAACAATATAAAGGAGCTGAAAAAATGTGTTCAAAATTGTATTTGATTCGTATTGGGTTCGTTAGCGCATTATGCTTCGCAATTATTACAGGCTGCGGTACACCTAATGCTAATGAAGAGACCGGCGAAAATGCAGCTGGAGAAGAAACAACTGAAGAGCAAAATGAAACAAATGAAGAAGCACCCCAAGCTTCAACGGTTAATATCCCTGCTGAAAATATTATGTCTACCTTATGGCATCAAACGTCAGGCGAACGAAATGCTTTATATTATCAAGGGTATAATATTGGCAAAATGATGCTTGACCAAAATTTGACAGAGAATATTGAAAAGAAGAGAGCAATCGTTTTAGATCTTGATGAAACTGTTTTAGATAATGACCCGTACCAAGCGTATGCGGCTGTAAATGAGGTTGAATATCCTGAAGGATGGGATGATTGGATTAACTCGGCTAGCGCAGAGCTTTTACCTGGTGCACTTGAATTTCTACAATATGCTGACGAACAAGGTGTTGATATTTACTACATTTCAAACCGTAAAGACGAACAAAAGGAAGCTACAATTAAAAATATGGAGTATCACGGAATTCCTCAAAGTACTGAAGACCGTATTTTGTTGAAAACAGATGAATCCAGTAAAAAAGCAAGAAGGGATCAAGTTCTAGCGGACCATGAAATCATTCTTCTCTTCGGAGATAATTTAGCAGATTTTGCTGATGTTTTTGATAAACAGACTGTTCCAGAGCGTAACTCTTCGGTAGATGATTTAAAGGCTGATTTCGGTTCAAAATTCATAGTATTTCCTAATCCAATGTATGGCGATTGGGAAGGAGCTGTATATGACTTCAACTGGGATCTAACGCCTGAAGAGAAAGATGATAAAAGGAAAAAGGCTATGAAACCATTCGAACGAGCAAGCTAATAGTAAATGTAACAAAACATACTCAAGGAGGAGCAATATGACTACAACCAATGTTGATTTAACAACTGTAATTAATGACAGACACTCTATCCGGGTTTATGACCCTTCAGTAAAAATTGATAAAAATGAGCTTAACGACATGATTCAGGAAGCAGCAAAAGCTCCTTCCGCATGGAATCTTCAGCATTGGAAATTTTTAGTTGTTGATGACCCAGACCTACAAAACACCTTATTGCCGATTGCCTTCAATCAGCAACAAGTCGTTGATGCGTCAGCAGTCATTGCCATTTTAGGTGACCTTGAAGCAAATAAAAATGCTGAACGAGTTTACAGTGAAGCAGTTGCAGCTGGATTTATGACAGAAGAAGCAAAGTCCACATTAATTGGACAAATAAATGGAGCATACCAATCTCCAGAAGCGGCTCTTCATTCTGCCATACTTAATCCTTCCCTTGCGGCTATGCAGCTCATGCTCATAGCAAAAGCGCGAGGTTATGACACTTGCTCTATGGCTGGCTACGATAGCGCACAGTTCATCAAAACATTTAACATTCCTTCACGGTACGTACCAGTCATGTTATTAACGATTGGAAAAAAAGCGAAAGATGCCCATGCAACAAATCGTTTTCCTGTAGAAGATATAACACTTTATAACAATTTTTAACTAAGTGAGGAGCACCTGCAAAAGATGCTCCTTCTAATTATCATGATATAATACTCCTTATTACATAAAGGAGATCTCAATTAATGATTATTCATGATAAGATTTATGGCAATTTTGAAATTGATGGTGTATTAAAAGAGCTCATCCTATCTCCTCCTGTTCAAAGACTTAAGAAGGTTCATCAAGGAGGAGCTTGCTATTTAATGAATGAAAAATGGAACATAACCCGCTACGATCATTCTATTGGTGTAATGTTGCTAATAAGAAAACTTGGTGGCTGTCTAGAGGAACAAATTGCTGGATTATTACACGATGTATCACACACAGCTTTCTCTCATGTTGTCGATTACGTATACGAAAATGAGAATGAAGATTTTCATGAACGAATATTTGACAAGATCATTGAGCAGTCTGATATCCCTACTATCCTCTCAAACCATGGGCATGACTATAAAGAAATACTCTTCCCCATGGAACAATGGTCAATTTTAGAACAGCCTTTACCGGAGCTATGCGCTGATAGAATCGATTATACACTTCGAGATATGCATAGTTATTTTAATATTTCAAAGGATGAAATAAACAAATTTTTGAATTCATTAATTGTAAAAGAAGAGAAAATCTGTGTAAAATCACTTCAAAGTGCCGAATGGTTTACTGAAACATACTATAAAGAGGTCATTGATTTTTTCATGAGTCCAGAAAATGTTTATAGCTACCATCTTTTAAGCAAAGCTATAAAAATCTCCTTACAGCATAAATTAATAACATCAGATGATTTGTTAGACGATGATTACACCCTATTGAGTAAACTAACTACCAGTAATAATGCTGAAGTACTCGCAATCCTACAACAAATCAATAGCAATGTGAAGTTAGAGCTCAATAATACCCATTACGATATTCACGGAAAACATAAAGCAAGACTCATTGATCCAGCTGTTGTTATAAACGATTTTATTAAGAAAGCATCGGAACTCTCCACATCGGTAGCACAACTTAATGACCACGCAGCACACAAGTTTCGTGAAGGCGTGTTTATAAAAATCGTATAGCATATTGTAAACAAAAGAAGAATGGGTGTTGACTAGTATCTTTTAATGGTGAATTACATAGTTGTTAAACAAATGGACTTACCATTATGAGTTGATCTTGCCCTTCATGTTAACGAAGAAAACAAATTGCCAAAACTTAAATCATAATCAGAACTTACATAGGTCTAAATGATAGTAGGTCTAAATGATAGTTATATTTTACATGGTTAAGCACTAGTTCTTCATGGACAACTAGTGCTTTTTGGATTATACACATCATTGGAGGAGCAAAATTAAGTTTACTATTTAATTTACTCGCCAATCCATTTTCTTCATAATTAATAAGAAAGAAAATATTGAATAACCAAACAAAATTACAAGGTTTATAGATACTGACAAATCCCATCCGGAAATAAATATAGTTCTAAAAGCCTCTGCAATGTATGTAGTAGGAAAAATGTAAGAAATCCATTGAAGGACCTCAGGTAACTGCTCTATTGGCATCAAAACAGGGGTCAAAAAGCTCAGGAATATCCATAACCCTTGTACTAACATATTCCCTAGTTGAGGATTAGGAGACCAAAATCCAATAAACACCCCAAAACCAACTATACTGAATATAGAAAGGAAAAATACAGGTATAATTCCCCAACTATACTGCAATTGAACACCATATACAAGTTGGCCAATGATCGCTAAAATGATAATTGATGGCATTGTTGATAAGAGACCACGTAATAAATTTGCTAAAACAAAATTTATTTTTGCAATTGGCAGCGACGCATAAAAGGTAAAATGCCCCAAATGTTTTTGCCAAGAAAGTTCTTGAGCTACCATATTAAAACCTGTAAGTATTATAGAAAAGATCATATTCCCCGATATAATTTGAATCATCATTTCATCTGTCGGATTGACAGTGAAAAATTTCAAAAATAAGAGGGTTGAAAATGGAAAAAGGGAAGCCAAAATGAATACCCAAATCCATTGCTCTCTAATCATAGAGAATTGGATGCGAAATAAAATGACACACTCCACAAGCCATTGTCTTACTCCATATAACATGAGTAATCCTTCACCTTTCACTTGTTCCTCGTTGGATAGTTGATAGCTCATGATACCAGTCCTTCTTCTGTGTGAATTTTTTCTTCAGAATCGTCATCAATATGAAAATAAACATCTTCTAGATTTGGCGGTACAAGTGAATACTCGTAAATGGGAAGACTAGATGCTTTGGCGAGTGAATCAATGACAGCACCTGCTTCTTTTTTAGCGACGAGTAACCTTACCCTATTCTCACCTGTCCTTATAGGCTGACCGTACTGACTCAAAAACTGAATAACCTCTTTACTTCTCCCTATATGGGTTGTTATTTCACATTTTAAACGTTGGTCCACACGCTGTTTCATCACCGATATATGATCAATATTAAGTAGTTTTCCGTGGTTTACAACTGCTACACGATCTACTACATGCTCGGCTTCCAAAACATTATGAGTGACTAATATGATAGTGGACCCTTGTTGATTTCTCTCCTTAATCAAATCCCAGACTAGTCTTCGTTTCTTAGGGTCTAATTCATTTGTAGGTTCATCAAAGATCAATACTGAAGATTCACCTATTAGAGCAGTGCCAATACCTAAAATTCTTTTTTGCCCTCCTGAAACATCCTTTAATAACTTGTTTTTTAAATCGTACAGATCAAAACGGTTCAGTAAAAATTCTGTTTGAGCCAAAGCCTCCTTTTTTTTCATACCACGAAGTCTTCCAGTAAAATATAAAACTTCCCATAAGCGCAATGAAGTTAATGCATTTGGATCTTGAGAATAATAGGACACGTTTTGTGCTATCATTTTGCTATGGTGTGTGACATCTAATCCTCTAAAATTGATTCTCCCAGATGAAGGCTTCAAATGCCCGACCATTTGTTTAATCAGTGTTGACTTTCCAGCTCCATTAGGTCCTAATAAACCTAAAATCTCCCCTCTATACACATTAAAACTTATTTGATCATTAGCCTTAACCTTTCCTTTTTTAAACTGCTTACTCACATTAACTATCTCATACTCTGTTTCCATTTTTTCATCCTTTCCATGAATCTTCCCTACGCTTTGAGAGCAGCTATTCACAATATGTTTTAAGACTTGAGCCATTATACTTCTCTTTAATCATGTTACGATATTGTGTGAAGTCCATATCAAGGTATAAAAATAAAGTTTTAATCATTAAAAAAATTAAAAACATGGTGCTAACACCATGTTTTCAAACAATAAGATCTATGATTTTGATTGTTGTCTATGATTTAATCTCATTCTAAATGTCTTTTCTCGTAAACTTTGTTGCTTATTTCACTTACATTTCAGCAACTGACGTGTTTTATATGACCACCCGAACCATAGTAATATCCGTGGTTAGTTCATTTTACGAAAAGCAACAATTAATGAGGGAAAAGGACTTAAGCCTCACCCCTTATGAGATTATTGTAATCTTACTTCTTGACAGTAGAATGTGTATATACAACTAAGTAGCAAGTGCTACTAAAATAGATTTATTTAGAGTGGTCATAAAGTATGTAAACCAACGAACAACCTACTAAAGCTTACGGGAAATTTCCTTCCTAGAATTATTATGTACTAGCAATCCGTCTACCTCTTCCCAATGTATGTAAAATATGTTGCAATATCATTTTCTGAAACTAGTTGTTCATATTTATACTTTGAGCTACTCGTTGGATATTTACTCTCATTCTCAAATTCAACCTTATAGCCTAATTCATGCATACTACTCATTAAAAATTCTTTTTGAAATAAATTTCTTCTTTGTGGTGGAATAATATTATTAATTCCAAATCTATGGTAAATAATGCTAGTACCAATTAGGATTGTTTGATTATTAGTATACTTATCTAGCATGGGAAGTATGTATGAATCGTTAGCCAAACTATAATTCGTTACACCAAAATAATCTACTAGAATATCTGTAACACCCGATTTTAAAGGAAGTTTTAAGTAATCTGCACAAACGAATATTACCTTTTTTCTAATATTTAAACTCTCCAAATGCTCTTTCAAGTACTTATGAACTTTAAAATCATGGTCTACAGCTATATATAAGGTATCTTGAGGTAAGTCATTGTAAAATAAGCGTAAAAAAATTCCTGTCCCTGAGCCAACGTCTAAAACAACCTTCCCTTCCCAATCCTGAATACTCACATTTTTGTAAAGGAGTTCATTTCCTTTATTTACAGCATCTAATACTTCAGGGTTCGTTTCATTTAAATAATCAACTATTAACTCGTCGTTCACAATCTCTTCTTCTGTCTTATTTTCATTATTCACTAATAAAATTCCATCTTTTATTTCATACTGCTCCTCACATTCACAAGACAACCATCCATTAATTATTTGATGTTGTATTACCTGACCCTCTGTTAATATTAGATCTCCTTGACAAAGTGGACAGCAAAAGAAAGAAAGGTAACTTAAATGAATTCCCATTTGATTAGAATAATTTTGCTGATTTCTCTCTTCATCTAATATTCTAAGCTGTTCTTCCAATTTATATTTATTTCTTGTTAAACTTTCTATTTGATTTTCAAAATCTTCTTTTTTCTGCAATAGTTGTTCTTTGTACATCTCTTTCTCAAGCTTTGAACCTTTAAAAAACCTATACGCACGCTGAAGAGATTGAATTTCTTTAAGACTAAAACCAATTTCCTTTAGAATTAATACTCTTTCAAAATCATCATTACATCGTTTATCAAAAATATAATGTCCACCACGTTTTTCGGGAACAATAAGTCCTAGCTTCATATAATGACGCACCGTATCAATACTTACTTGGTGACTCTCTGCAAATTTTCCTATTCTTCTTATTCTATGGTCTCCAGTCAATGAGTAATCCCCCCTCTTATGAAAGGGGTAACTTGTCCCCCTCTATAATTTTATTACGGATCAAACTCCACTTTTCAATTACATCCAATACTACTTTAGGTTTCTAACTTATTTGTAGATGTACTAAATATAATTTTTCATCAGACGGACTTTGTCAAAAGACCGATAAACATGCAAATTTGACCCAATAATTTAACAATCTGACCGATAAAACTATGAAAGTGACCCAATAACTTAACAATCTGACCCATAAAACTGTAAAATTGACCGATAAGAGCTACCATTAAGTCTGCAAAATAAAGATTTATATAGAAGATTACGATGCATCATTTGTTTGATCTTCTGAAACAGACTCTTCAGTTTCTTCTTCCTTCACTTCCGGGTCCTCTTTTACACTATCCTCTACTTCTTGTTCTTCATCAATTACCGGCCCGTTATCTCGCAAAACGACCATAACCTTTCGTTTGAGCTGACTTTCTAAGACACTTTCAATCGTCTTCTTAAATTGATCATCTAAGATGGATCCCCCGTCAATAGTGAGTTCAACTAAATACGCTCCTGTCCCACGTTGATACTGAAACATAAAATCCTCAAGTTCTGTACCTTCGAATAATAGCAGCTTTTCTGATACTACTTGTTCGATAACTTCTTCAGGTGTACCTGTTTCAATGACTTCAACGATTTTTTCTTCAGGTTTTGGGAATAACGACTGAAAAGCATTAGTGGAAGTCTCATTACTTACTTTTTGAACGAGTGTCACATCTGCTTGCAATTTTACAGGTGAAGCTAACTTATATTCCAAACTATTCTCAAGCTTGCGAATATCCTCTGGATAGATCACTCTTTCAGTATTTAATTCCGTATTAATCGTATATTCATTTTCCTCTTTGTTAAATTCAACGGACACAATTTTTGATTCAGGTGAGAGAACAGTTAATCCTTCTTCAAGTGCGTTCCTAATTGTTTTCTCTGTCCTGTCGGCCTCTATAGAATTCGCCATAAATATGATCAATGGAATACAAATTAAGAGGAGCAATGTAAATGGATAAATGATATTATTCGTCACTAGTCTACTAAACAATGTCTTGCGTTCTTCGTTAACGGATATGTTTAAATAATTTGATAGCGTCGGATTGGTAAATCCAGCAATTTTAAAAATAATAATACCTATCACGATAATTGCTACCATATTTGCAAGAAATAAAAGTAATGCACCTGCAGCGTATTGAAATTCTTGCTTGGCAATCGTAATTCCAACTACACATAATGGCGGCATTAACGCGGTAGCTATCGCCACTCCAGGTAGTGTAGCACCTGACCGATAACATATCGCATACGTCCCTGCGGCCCCGGAAGCTAAAGCAATAATTAAATCAATTAATGTAGGCTCTGTTCTAGAAAGAATTTCTGGTGTTAAATCTGATACCGGTAGTAGCAAGGTTAATAGTGCTGACAAGATGATCGCAATTGATGCCCCTATAAACTCTGCTTTTATCGTCACCCTCAATAATTTGTTATTTCCGTTAATCAATGCAAGTGCACTACCTAGAATAGGATTCATCAGCGGTGCTATTAACATGGCTCCTATAATTACCGCGGTACTATTTGATAATAAACCGTATGTTGCTACTGAACATGACAATACAACCATGACGTAATAATATGTATCTGGTCTAGCTTCTTTCCTTATACTTTTAATAATCCGATTTCTATCATTTACTGATAGTATACGTTTAAGCTTTTTTACCTCATTTACGTGCCCAAATTCATCGGCATCGTTAATTCTTTCTTCCATATAATTTTTTCCTCACTAGTTTTAAATGAATTATACATCTGATCTTAATAGATTAGAAGATTATTGTAAAAATAACCTAGTCAACACATGCTTTTATTGTGTGAAAAACAAAACAATCGTATCCATATTAGGAAAATGCTACAATAATATTTATGGGAGTTTCACTAGTACTAGTGAGGAGGGTACATACATGGAACAAGCACCAATAATTGAAGTAAAAAAACTTGTGAAAAGGTATGGGGATTTCACCGCTGTCAACGGCGTGGAGTTCAATGTTTATAAAGGTGAAGTATTTGGCTTATTAGGGCCGAATGGTGCAGGCAAAACAACAACGATGGAGATGTTAGTCGGCCTACGTAAACCAGATGATGGCACAGCAACAATTGCAACTTTTGATATAAAAAAAGAAATGAAAAAGGTTAAAAATGTGATCGGTGTTCAACTACAATCTACTTCATTATTTGAGTTACTTAAAGTTGAAGAGATTTTAGAGCTATATGCAAGTTTTTATCCTACTAACGTCTCAATTCCAGCATTAATTGACGAAATGATATTGACTGAAAAGAAAAATGATCGGGTTAAAGCTCTGTCTGGCGGACAAAAACAGCGTCTAGCCATCGCATTGGCATTAATTCACGACCCGCAAATTTTATTTCTTGATGAACCAACAACAGGATTAGATCCACAAGCAAGAAGAACCTTATGGGACATTATTCTTAAATTAAAAGAAAGAGGTAAATCCATTATGCTGTCTACACATTATATGGATGAAGCTCATATCTTATGTGATCGCATAGCCATCATGGATCGAGGTCATTTAATCGCATTGGATACACCTCCAAACTTAGTAAAGAACCTTCAATCAGATAGTGCCGTTGAATTTCGACTACAAGGTGGAAATGGCACGGATTTCTCAAACATCGATGGCGTCAAACAAGTTGGTCAACGAGAAGATGTGTATGTCCTTTATACAGATCATTTACAAAATACGTTAACGAGTCTCATCGAAACAGCTTCAAATGAACATGTAGAATTAATAGACTTACAAACGAGAACCGCAACGTTAGAAGATGTGTTTATACATATGACAGGAAGGAGTTTGAGAGAGGAATGAAAGCGTATTGGCAATTAACTTTAGCTCAGCTTCGCATATTTGCACGTAATCGGCAAGTATTATTTTGGACATTATTTTTCCCCGTATTTCTCATGCTCATGCTCGGCTCATTCCTCGGATCAGGCAACAGCATCTCTCTCTCATTAGCTATTATAGATGAAGAGAAATCGGAGTCGAGTCGTGAATTTATTGCAGTTTTTGAAAACAATGAAACGATTCAATTAGAACAAGACATCACCGAAGAAGACGCTTTAGATCTATTAAAGAAAGGGGATTTTCAGCTAGTAGTCATTATTCCTGAAGGTTTTTCTGAAAGTATGACCGAAGTAAATGAAGATGGACCTGTATTTCAGATCCCAGTATATTATAATGAAACGAATTTTGCAGTTTCTCAAATTGGCTTAACACTTGTTGATAGTGTAGTTGATGGAATTAGTAAGCAAATGGTTGATTATCATCCTGTCGTAGTAACAGAAGCACAAGGTGTTGAAGCCTTGGATCTACAATATATTGATTTTCTTGTACCAGGAATCGTAGCAATGATGATTATGAGTAACAACATGAACGGTGTTGCAGGACAAATTTCAGCGTGGAGAGAGCGAGGCATTTTACGTAGAATGCAAGGCACAACACTAAAGGCTTCAACATTTATTGCTGCACAAATAACAGCAAGATTATTACTTAATGGCTTACAAGCAATGATTGTTTTGATTATTGGAAATATCGTTTTTGATGTTCAAGTAAGTGGCTCATGGCTTAACCTTACCTTATTTGTTATATTAGGAACGTTAGCATTTATGGCTATTGGCTTTATTATTGCCGGAATTGCCAAAACACCAGAAAGTGCAGCTCCAATTGCAGGCTTTCTGTCATTCCCTATGCTATTTTTAGGAGGCGTATTTTTCCCAATTAACAATATGCCTGATTTTTTACAGCCTGTTGTTAAATTGCTTCCTATTTCACATCTGAGCACAGCTTTACGTGAAATTATGAATGTAGGTGCGTCACTGACAACTATGTGGCTAGAAGCGATCATCTTGATCGGTTGGCTTATAGGTGCATTTATCGTGGCGAGCTTCACGTTTAAGTGGGAATAATGACAACTATAAGTTATAATGTATTTCCTGTAGAGTTAATTTTTTATGTCTTACTATATTTTTAAAAATAGTGCATTTATAGTAATATAATCTTAAAAAGCCGATGTAATCATTTTAAAGTTACATCGGCTTTAATTATTGTTATTTTTTTTACTGTTATTAATTATTTATATTATTCCCACGAAATGTAAAGTGATATTTTATAAGTCGTTGGCCCTTTCTGGATCGATTATATCAGCTTGTTTAGCATCAAATGATAATACTAAGTTATCAATAGAATCACCTTTTTGGTGATTTTGATTATTATTATCTTCATATGTAATAATAATTTCAACTTCAACCGGCTGGACATCATCAGGTGTTAAAGCAGCATTGATAATATTTTTTTCATCAGCTGATTTTGCAGCAAATAAAGAAACACCATCTAGTCCATCAATAAGTTCATCACCTACACGTATTTCTATTTTGAGGTCCTCATCTAATTGATTTAAAGAATCGTCGGTATCAATTGGGTTTGCGTCTGTAAGTTCATAGTTCATATCAAACAATACTTCTTGGATATCGAGTGTACCTATATTCGATAATTCAATTGTTCTTGTCATCTGTTCACCTGGTAATAGATTTGATACTTTAAACAATGCCGTATGTGATGGATCTGCTAGTAAATCTAAATTACCTGCTGTAATCTTATTGCCTGCAAATTCTTCTGTTTCAGTAATAAATGCAAATGTCCCACCTAGTAAAGATATTCCCATTATCAAAGATCCTATTGCCAACCCTAATTTCGTTTTCTTCTTCATCTTATATTCCTCCTTATGTTTTATATAAACCTTTATAAAAAACTTGGTGTAACTACAAATACTCCTAGAGTTCTTTTCCCCTGCTTTTAGATGTATCTGTAAATATTTCCTTAAATAAACTAAGTGCGTAAAGGATAAATAATATAGCTGGGACGAGTAGAAGAGTAGCACTACCCACCTTTGATTTCGAGTAATTAGCAATATACCCCATGTACGGGATAGTAAACCCGTCGTATTCTGCAACTACTTGTTTTGACCATACTTCATTTGTATCTGGCGTCGCGTTATTATCTCCTTTGGTCGTATAAAAAACATCGCCATTCTCATTTCTCACATCTATAACACGATGTGTTATGAGTACATTTTCGTCTCTCATATAGGTGATGACGTCCCCTTTATTAAAACGAGTCATATCTCCACCAGGCTTTACCGCAATGATCGATCCAGCTTTTATTGAAGGTTCCATCGATCCAGATAACACTGTTTTAACTTGATATCCAAATATGGTAGGCTCATTTGCAGAAAATCGCGATATGACTATTAATAAAACCATTACAAGAAAAACTGACCCTAAAAGAATATTTAACAACATACTCACTCTTTTTTGAAGTTTCATCTCTAGCCCCTTTATTTGTAAATATAGATAACTCAACTACAACAGTTGGAGCGAACTATAAGTATAGTTCACTCTATATCATTGAGATTGAGTAGATGTCAGCAATCACTACTATATCAATGAGTATATTCATACTCATCCGAATCAGATGCTGCTGTACCAGAGGAGTAAGTATAAAAGAATAATACAATATCACCATTTGTTAGATCATTGATTGTATACACCCATGATTCATCATTATTAGCTGTGGCAATGTTTTGTTGTTGTGCACCATTTATTGTATAGTGTAAATCTACAAAACTAGTTCCAGCTATGTTTGGTGTGAATATAAAAGTTGCACTGTCACCATTGTTTATCATTTCAATTGTAAAGTCTTCATGCTCAATCGTTTCGTCAACAATGTCTGCAGTATCTGTTAAAACATCAACTGTGCTTCCAGTTGATTGATTACCTGACTCATCTTTTGCAATAACTGTAAATGAATATGTTGTATTTTCTGTCAATCCAATAACCTCATAGTTTGTCAATGTTGTACTGTCTATATAAACTCCATTTTGATAAATATCATAATTTACTACCCCAACATTATCAATAGATTCATCCCAAGTAATCATTATAGTCGTAGCACTTTTTGCTGATACAATAAGATTATTAGGTGGTGCAGGTGCTTCTGTGTCATTTCGTATGATTCCTCCACCTAATCCTACGATATAGCTATATTGATCTGATTCATATGCTGGCTGACCTAAAGTATATGTGTACGAGAAATCAATCGTATCACCTTCACTCAGATCTATGATTGTATATTCCCATTGTCCTTCATTTTCGTTCATGCGAACATTTTGCTGTACCCCACCATTGACAGCATAGTGTAGATCTACGAAGTCTGACACACCATCAGTCGGAGTGAACATGATTGTAACTTCGTTGCCATGATCAATAACTTCGATGGTATATTCGTCTTCAACGATTATATAGTCATTATTACCTATTGGTTCTTCATCGGTTGTCACTTCTATAAGATCACTTGCGTTAGATTCATTTCCTGCTGCATCTTTGGCAATTACTTCAAATGAATATGTGCTGTTATTTGTTAATCCTGTAACATGATATACAGTCGATACCGTACTAGCTATGATTTCTCCATCTTGATAAATATCATACTCTACTACTTTGATATTATCTGTTGCAGCATCCCATGCTATAGTCACTGTTGAATCACTTTTTTGTATGTATCTAAGGTTTGTTGGTGCCGTAGGTGGTTCTGCATCAGGCATACTTCCTCCACTAGATCCAACGGTATAGCTATATTCAGGTGAGTCATTTGCTTGTCCGCCTAATGTATACGTAAATGAATAATCGATCGTATCCCCTGCACTCAACCCTCCGATTGTATATTCCCATGTTCCTCCATCGGCATTCATACGTACATTTTGCTGTGTACCATCTTCAACATCATAATGCAAATCTACGAAGCTAGATTGACTACCTTTAGGAGTAAACCTTAATGTAACTTCGTTGTTTTGATCAAGTATTTCAATTATGTACTGTGCGGCATTCGTTGTCACAATTAACAGGTTGCTTGCAATTGATTCATTACCAGCAGCGTCCTTAGCAACTACTTCAAATGTATATGTTGTGTTTTCTGATAATCCAGAGACATGGAAAGTAGTTGTTGTTGTAGAGGAAATAAGCACTCCATTTTGATAAATATCATAGCTTTCAACTGCTATATTGTCAGTTGCTGCTGACCAAAGTAAATCTACTGTTGTTTCACTTTTATGAGTAAATTTCAGATTTGTTGGTGCTGATGGTGAGTCACTGTCTACAGAAGTAGTTGTAATGAAACCAGCGAATGTTTCCTTATCAGTAAAAAATGAGGACGTTGGTGAGGTAAAAGTGTGTAATGATACTAATCCTACATAGGAAATAACTACTAAATAGATTAAAAGTCTACTAAAAATAAATGCTATTGTTCCCAATACGAGCCTCACCTCGTTCAATTTGTGAGTGAACTTTTTACTACGCATTCAACTCAGTAAACCATTATACTTTACTATACTAAGTAATTGTACCTAAAAAAAATTACCATTTTAACCTAATTCATACTATCACTTTTTTATTCATCGTTCAAGAGCAATGTTTGATTGAAAAACCACTTCTCATGAACGAAAAAAAGACACATATTTCCCCCTAAGTATTTTTCATTCAGTTTTGTCGTATACTTGTTGTTAGTTACAGTAAATTACGAAAGCAAAACGTGATGATATGCGCTTTGTCTTTGTTATGTAGTAGATAAAAAGATGAAACGATAGTTGTATACTTGTTTATTTTGTTAGCAAAACAATCCAAATCAACAATAACCTTTCATTAAAAACAAAAAGATTGTATTTCATATTTAAATTACTTACCATTCGTAATTTGTAATATAGAAATACAACCGTTCTAAAAAATTCTTTCTTTATCCAAGTAACTTTTCTTCGTTAAGAATTGATCGTACGATATGTGATGCAGAATTTTCGAAAAGAGAAAAATAGTTTAGTGGGGTTCTTTTCGGAAAAAGCTGTTTTTGAATTCTTTTTGGAGATACCCCTTTTGTGTGAAGTGTAAGTACTTTATGTTGAATGTCTTCCAAGTAGGCTAACTTTATAGCAATTTTATTTCTTCCATCCTCAATCATCCCTGCATGGGAGCAAAACATTGTTGTGAAATCGTACGTTAATATTTTTTTCATAGATTCGATTAATACAGGAACAGATTCAAACGCAAACATGGATTTTGGTCGTGACATTAAGTAAAGATCGCCACTGAATAACCAACCAGTATCCTTGTTAAATAAGACAACATGATCGTGAGCATGGCCTGGGGTATGAATGACTTCAAATTTAAATTTCTCTGTTTCGATAATTGGAGGGATTGCTTTTGGGGTAAAAGGCTTCCTATTTCCCCAAAATAACCTTCTATACAGTGGTATTGGTTTTACGTGAGTGCAGTCAGCTACACCTGATTCGTGCACATACATTGGCACATCATAATGATCTTGTATCCATTTCGATAACCCTGTATGGTCTTCATGATGATGAGTATGAACAACCTGTGTAAAAGGTATCGTTTTTAAATGTGATTTTAAGACATCCTCCATGCTGCTGGGACCAGTATCAATTAACAAACCATCAACAAAGTATAGATAGCTCTTTAGCTTAACGTTCATAAAAGAAACAGTGGACTGGACTATTTTTACTCCTTGATATTCAAAATGAGTTAGCACCTTTTTCATTCCTTTCAAGTCCATCTTTTTATAACAGTATAATTTATTTGATAAAATACTTACAAGTAATTTTTAGATAATTATGAATTTTAGTTATGAAATAGAATTTTATAATAAACATAAGAATGACAAACTATTATGCTAGTCAAATTTCTTAGTGAATGATTAAAAACATACTGTATACTTTATCCCTAAGCCCCTTTTTAAAGTATCATGATAGACTTACTGTTAAACGAGATAAAGAAATTAAAGGTGAAATACTTGAGGATGGTTATATAAAAATTACTCATGTATCATTAGAACAGAATGAAAATGACCAACAAACGCGATGAATCATACAATAATTAAAGACAATGTATTCATAAGTTTTGAACTTTTAAAAAAAGCAACAGATTTAGATGTTAATACGGAATGGTCGCAGGCACAGAAAGTCAATGCCAGGTGGACGAGAAGGAATTGCAGTAAAGAAAAAAGAAGGATAAAAAAAGCAGCGATTAATGCGCTTTTTCTATCCTTCTATTATATCTGGTCACTTCTGCTAAGCTACAATACTTATAGTTAAGTAATCAGCAGTTTTGCTTATCATTCACCTAATTCAGTTCCTTCAGCTTGTTTACCATTTCTTCTAATATAATGAATAATGAAGGTAACAGCGAATACCGCTAATAAAATTCCAAAAAACAGTCCTTCTTCGACATGGATGCCAAAAGTAGCAGCAGCAAGCATTTTTAGACCGATAATAGCAATTAACACAAATGCAGCTGTTTCAAGCTCAGGTATACGCTCTATAAGCGCTAAAAATACTTGAGCAATACCACGCATCATTAATACGCCTAACATACCACCGATAAAAATAACCCAAATCTCACTCGAGACTCCAAAAGCAGCTATAACACTATCAATACTGAAAGCAATGTCCATGAGCTCCACAGCAAGCACTGTTCTCCAAAAGCCCATTTTCTTGTTTTTCACTTTTTTTTCGCTATGTTTCTTGATAAAGTGGGAAATCGCAAGCCAAAGCAAATATGCTCCACCGAGAATTTTTACCCACGTAATTTTTATTAAAATGACACCTAAGCCGATCGCAATAAAGCGGAACACATAAGCACCAAGAATACCATAGAATAAAGCTTTCTTCTTTTGCTTTTCAGGAAGGTGTTTGACCATAACCGCTAAAACTAACGCATTATCAGCCGATAATAAACCTTCTAAAATAATTAAACTACCGATAATAGTCCAATTAGTAGGATCTGATACGACTTGTTTAATTGCTTCTAGTGAAAAAAATGATGCATAGCTATTAAATATTTCTTGAAAAAATTCTATCATAAAGCTTCATTTTCCCCTTCAATTACGATCTTCTCGATCTTAATAATATATCCATTGTAACTTTTGCTAGATTGTAGGATTTAGCTCTAGTACAAAATTGTATCTCTCTTTTTCTAATTGGATTTTAATGCTCACAAATTCTAATTATAATCGTTTCTTACATGTAAGTAAATAACTACTCCGAACCATAAGATATTAGAAGATATTAACAAAGATCTATCCCATTCACTACATTTCTTATGGACTACGTTAAACAGCATAAATCAGGTGGCTAGTTTCTCCACCTGATCTTGTACTTTCAATAAATATGAGTGATTCAACCTTTAATCTAGGTATATATTGGCATCTTTTACTTAAGCTCTTCTCATAAAACTTTGCTTTTATTAACAAATTTGTACCATAAGAAGTGACTTTTCGTCATCATTTTACAGTCGAACAGATGCCACGAACATGAGTGATATTCGTGTTTAGTTCTTATGACGTAAAGCAACAATTAAAATGGAAATAGCCTTTTCCATCACACCTCTTAAGCTGTTCCGATTTTTAAAGATAGCAACAGATTTCATTTTAGCTACCTATTTTACTTAATAACAATTCGAACCGTATCGCTTCCTACCTTTACTTCTTCATAATTTGTTAACGATTCAACAAATTCAAGTTCGTTCACTAATAAATTCTCACGTAATAAATGTTCAAAGCTATTCACTGCTTGTAGCATTTCATCATCAAGCTGCAGTGAAATATCGATTCTTTTTTCAACAGGTAACAATAATTTCTTACGATATTCCTGAACTGCACGAATGAGCTCTCGAACTTTCCCTTCATGTAAAAGATCCGCTGTCAATTTTGTGTCCAGAAGAACCGTAACTGAAGGTCCTTCTGCCATTTGATATTCGCCAATTGTTGATTTTTCTACAATGATATCCTCTAAACTTACCTGAAACTTCTTATCATCAACTTCCACAGTAAGTTCTTCCGTTTCTAACAGAGCTGCCACTTTACTTGCTGATTGACTCTGAAGATACTGATGAATGTGACTGCTGTATTTGCCATATTTAGAGCCAGCTTTTTTAAAATTTAACTTTAAGGAATAATGAAAATATCGACTCTCATTACTCTCATTCATAATCACTTTAACATTTAATTCTTCTTTAATGATGTCAGTATGACTTTGTAACCATGTGAACTTCTCATCTTTGGTCATGATAATAAGCTGTTGAAGTGGCTGTTTCACTTTCAATCCTGCATTATTCCGAGCTTGCCTTCCGAGTTCTACAATTTGGCGTGTTGCATCCATTTCAAGTTCAAGCTGACGATTAATGATTGTATCATCCACTACAGGATAGTCGCTTAAGTGTACACTTTCTCCCGTCAAGTTCTCAAAAACATCATCGGCAACAAAAGGAGTGAACGGAGCTAACAATTGACTGCTTTTCGTTAGCACTTCATAAAGCGTCGCATATGCAGCTAGCTTATCATCGTCCATTCCCTCACGCCAAAAACGCTGGCGCGTTCTTCTTACATACCAATTGCTTACTTCATCCATAAAAGTATTTAATAACCTTGCAGCTAAAGTGAATTGGTAATCATCAACATACAACTTTACTCCTCGGATCGTACTATTTAAGCGAGATAATACCCAATGATCTAAGCTCGTATAATGAACATTTGTAAATAAATTAGGTGAGATTTGATCAATGCTTGCATATAAAGTATAAAAACTATGCACATTTACAAACGTGTCAACGAGCTTAGACTTAGCTTCAGCAACGACTGCTTTGGAAAAACGCTTCGAGTTCCAAGGAGCACTGTCTGCTATAAGCGCCCACCTTAACGCATCCGCACCAAATTCTTCAATTAATTCTAGTGGATCAAGAACATTCCCTTTACTTTTAGACATCTTTTGGCCGTTTTCATCGAGAATATGACCGAGTGAAAGTACTCTTTTATACGGAGCTTTTCCTGTGAATAATGTCGAGATTGCTAACAAACTATAAAACCAACCTCTAGTTTGATCAATACCTTCAGCAATAACATCAGCAGGAAATTGATCTTTAAACAATTCTCCGTTCTCAAATGGGTAGTGGTGTTGGGCAAATGGCATTGAGCCACTGTCAAACCATACATCCACTACCTCTGGAGTACGGTTCATATTGCCCCCACAGCTTCGACATTCAACCTTCACATCGTCAACATAAGGTTTATGCAGTTCCAAATCTTTATCAACATGCTCTACACTGTTCGCTTGCAACTCCTGAATGCTTTTTGGGACAAATTGTTGATCGCACTGTTCACATGTCCAAATGTTTAGAGGTGTTCCCCAATATCGATTTCTACTTATATTCCAATCAACAACATTTTCTAAAAATTTACCGAACCTTCCGTGCTTCACATGTTCTGGGTGCCATGTCACCTGTTCGTTATTGCTAAGTAAGCGATCCTTCACAGCAGTCATTTTAATGAACCAGCTATCTGTCGCATAGTACAGTAACGGTGAGTCACACCTCCAACAAAAAGGATAGCTATGCTCATATTTTTGCTTATGAAACAAAAGATTGTTTGCTGCTAAATATTTGATGATATCTACATCACAATCTTTCACAAACCTCCCTGCAAACATCGGAAGGTCATCTGTGTAACGACCTGATTCATTGACTACATTGACGAAGCTTAACTCATATTGTTGTGCAGCGCGATAATCATCTTCTCCATATGCTGGTGCAATATGGACGACACCCGTTCCGTTACTATCAGTTACAAAATCCGCCTCAATAACAATATGACCCTTCTCTACAGGGATGTTGTCAAATGGAGCGTCATACGCTATTCCTACTAGCTCATCCCCCTTCATTCGTGAAAGAAGTTGATAATTTTCTTGTAGTACATTTTCAGCTAATGCTTCTGCTACGTAATACACCTCTTTACCTTTTTTAGCTTTTACATAGGTTATTTGAGGATTAATAGCTAAAGCAACATTTGCAGGAAGCGTCCAAGGTGTTGTCGTCCAACCAAGAAGATATTCATGTTCACGATCTTTGATAGGAAATTTAACAGTTACACTTAAATCCTTTACATCTTTATATCCTTGTGCAACTTCATGGGAGCTTAACGATGTTTGGCAACTAGGACAATATGGTGACACACGATGTCCTTTATATAAAAGTCCTTGCTCATGAATCGTTCCAAGAATATGCCATACACTTTCGATATAACTATTTTCTAATGTCACATACGGGTCCTCTACATCCACCCAATAGCCAATTAGCTCTGTAAAGGTGCTCCATTGTTGTTCATAAGCAAACACACTTTCTTTACACTTGTTTATAAATTTTTCGATCCCATATTTTTCGATATCATGCTTACCCGATATTCCTAATTGCTTTTCAACACCTAATTCTACAGGTAAACCATGTGTATCCCATCCTGCTTTGCGTAACACTTTATATCCAGCCATCGTTTTATAACGTGCGACTAAATCTTTAATAACACGACCTAACACGTGCCCTGCATGGGGTAAGCCATTTGCAGTGGGCGGTCCTTCGTAAAATACAAAGCTTGTGCTTTCTTCTCTATTGCTAATTGATTGTTTAAATGTATCCTCTTTTTTCCAACGTTGTTGGACTCTCTTTTCTCTATCGCTTGCTTGTTCTTTCACATCAACCTTTCTCACAGTACCACTCCTTTTAATTTTAGCTGTTTCGTATTATTGTTTTCGTTTTGAAAGTTTCATGGCAACTTCATACCATGAATAACTGTTGTAATTTAATAAGGCTGTTTTCACATTGATTGTTGCTTTTCGTTCTTAGATATATAGGACCTATACTTCTAGAGTTCGTACCATCTTATCTACTTCATACTGTCCATATTTAGTAAAAATAACAACAAAGCTTATGACAAGAGCCTTTAATAAACGTAACAATGGATACGAAAAGAGCTTAAAAGCACACAAAAAACCCCATCCCTATAAAGGGACGGGGTATCCGCGGTACCACCCTTTTTCTATCGACGCCGGTCAATAGCACTTAGCAACGTACAATCATACGTGTTCCTATTAACGGGGGAAATCCGTTCAAGCTTACTTCATTCAGCTTGACTTCTCGGAGATGATTGTTCAACTAAAGTCCGAACGCTAGCTTTCAGCACCTACTAGCTCTCTGGAGGACGGATCATTTAGTTTACTTGTTCTCGTCATCAAATTTTGTGTGCTTTTATTAAAAAGTATATTAATGGATATTTATTTTGGTGTCAAGAAATTTCTCATACACTTGCTGATTAGTTAATGATGTCATCAATAAGCCCATATTCCTTTGCTTCTTTTGCACTCATGAAATTGTCTCTATCTGTATCTCTAGACACCTTATCGAGTGATTGCCCTGTCCGATCAGCAATGATTTGATTAATATGTGATCGAAGCTTGACAATTCGGTTAGCTGAAATTTCTATATCTGTCGCTTGACCTTTAGCACCTCCTAAAGGCTGATGAATCATAATTTCACTATTTGGAAGCGCATAACGTTTCCCTTTTGTTCCACCAAGTAAAAGCATTGCACCAAAGGATGCCGCCATACCAGTGCATATCGTTCGTACATCAGGTTGGATATATTGCATCGTATCAAAAATCGCAAAACCTGCTGAAGTCGAACCTCCTGGACTGTTAATATAGAGTGAAATATCTTTCTCTTCATCATTAGCTTGTAAAAATAATAGCTGTGCTACTACACTTTGAGCCATATGGTCATTAATTTCTTCACTAACCATAATAATACGATCCTTCAAAAGCCTTGAGTATATATCATAGGAACGCTCTCCACGACTTGTTTGTTCAATGACATAAGGTATTGTACTCATTTCTTTCCTCCATCATCATATTTATCTAAGCTGCCATAGAAATTATGCCAGCCCGAGAGGATATTGGACGTATCAACTTACTATTACATACTGGCTTTTCACTATCACTACTTAGAGAATCAATACTTGGAATCACGCGGATAAGTATTTCAGGATCTTGCATTTTTAATGACAAATAAAGTGAAGTGATTAACTGTTCTTGTTCTTGCTCTGGCCACAAGCAATGAACTGGTGACAATGGATCATCAAGTGAAATGTTTTTTATCCGCTTTTTTCCACGATGAAGTATACTTTTAACAGCCGTTTCTGTCGTTGTTAAAATATTTGCAATTTCAGTAATTTGATATTGAAATGCTTCCTTTAAAATAAAAACGACTGCTTGCTTTGGTGTTAATTTTGACACTAATTTTTGGATGATATCTAAAGAATGCTCTAAGTGATCAACGTCAGTAACAATCGTTTCTGGAGTAGATTCAATTGTTTCTCGCTGTCTTTTTCGACAACTATCAATCCATTGGTGATAAGCTATTTTATTTAACAATGCGGAATTCATATCAGGCAAATCCTTATACCGCTGTAGTGCCTTGAGCAATGTTTCTTGTACAAGGTCATCCCCATCCCAACTATTTTGAGAAAGAAAATGACAGTATTTTGTTAGCTTTTGATAATGCTTTTCTAATTCATTTAATGACAAGGCTGCATGTTGATCGTCCAAGTTCGTGCAAGATTTAGCATTTGTGTACACATCTACTCCTCCTTTTTGCACCTCTCAATATATAAAACGAATAACGATAAAAAAAAGATACGGGTGATAAAATTTTTTCATGCCTTTTTTTTAAACAAACTTAAAAGCAAGATCATGAATTAGAAGTCTTTACTAACAACATCACAGTTAATCAAAGGTCATCCTTCTAGCTTAGTATTCTCTTTTAAAGTACGTTTCACCATTAGTCATTATTCGGTCAATAACATCCCATTATTTTACCGATTTACATTTTATTTACTAAATGTTAGTAATTTATCAATACCTCTTTTACATTTTTCTCTTAAACTATTATATGATCAAACATATAGGGAGGAAATAATGTTATGAAAAAATGGCATTGGAAGAAGTCACTGTTACCTGTGGCACTTGTTAGTACATTAACAGTAAGCAGTATCGGCCTTTTGCATGGTGAAGAAAAAGTTGTTAATGCAGCCTCATCAAAAAATGGCAAAGTAAAGAATGTGATCTTTATGGTCGGTGACGGAATGGGTGTTCCTTATATGACAGCTCTTCGTTATATGAATGATAATCCAGACACGATAAAATATGAAGAAACAGCTTTCGATCCATACTTAGTGGGATTACAAACTACATACCCAGACGATCATGAAGAAAATGTTGTTGATTCTGCTGCAGCGGCAACTGCAATGTCTGGTGGAGTAAAAACATATAATGGCGCTATTGCTGTAGATAACGATAAATCAGATGTAAAAACAATTCTTGAGCAAGCAAAAGAAGATGGTATGGCAACAGGTTTAGTAGCTACATCACAAATCAATCACGCAACACCTGCTGCATATGCTGCTCACGATGATTCTAGAAAGAATTACGATCAAATCGCTGATGATTATTATGATGACCTCATTAACGGAGAGCATAAAGTGGACGTATTACTTGGAGGCGGTACATCATACTTTGAACGCGAAGACCGCAATTTAACTAAGTTATTCCAAAAGGATGGATATAGTTATGTTACAACACGTGATGAATTGTTAAAAGATAAAAACGACCAAATTCTAGGTTTATTTGCTCCAAAAGGTATGGACAAAATGATTGACCGTACTGCTGACATTCCTTCTTTACAAGATATGACAAAAGCAGCAATTGACCGCTTAAGAAAGGATAAAGACGGCTTTTTCCTAATGATAGAAGGCAGTCAAATAGATTGGGCGGGTCACGATAATGATATCGTCGCAGCGATGAGCGAAATGCAAGATTTTGAAAATGCCTTTAAAGAAGTGATTGAGTTTGCGAAAAAAGATGGTGACACACTTGTTGTTGTGACAGCTGACCATTCAACTGGAGGATTCTCTATCGGCGCTAACGGTGTTTATAATTTCTTCGTTGAACCGATCAAAGCATTTAAGAAAACGCCTGATTTCATTGCTAATGAAATTGTTGAAGGATTAGAGGTAGAAAAAGCCCTAAGTAAGTACATCGATTTAGAATTAACTAAAGAAGAAATACATGCTGTAAAAGATGCTGCTAAAGCTGAAGAAGATACATTGACTGTTATTGACAATGCTATCGAAGCTATCGTAAATACTCGTTCTCTATCTGGCTGGACGACAAGTGGACATACTGGTGAAGAAGTACCAGTATATGCATATGGTCCTCAAAAGGAACTATTTGCAGGCTTCATTGACAATACAGACCACGGAAAAATCATTGCAGAATTATTAGAAGTTAAGAACAAGAAAAAGTAGGTTTTAAGAGGGTGCTATCATTTGATGGTACCCTCTATCTTATATTTATGTGAAAATTTTGAGCGCTTGTGGTCTTCAAAATGAAGCAATTAGTCAGGCTTACTCACCCTTCCACCATTTGTCTGTTCGATATTTCCACAGCAGTGGTTGCTACTCTAAGAAATAAAAACTTGTAAAAATGGCGTTTCGTCTTACTTTTTTAAAGCGATGACAATGGCAGAGAACCCCAATTGGTCTTGTGATTTCTTACAAACAGCCGCAAAGTTACGATAATAACGTTCATGTAAAATATGAACCTAGCAAAACAAATTAAATTCAAAGTTAATGAGTCATATCTTGTTGTTTTAATATTTCAACCGTACCAGTCTCACCGTTAATTCTAACCATTTGTCCATCCTTCAATGTTGCTGTTGCAGAAGGTATACCGACAACAGCAGGAATGCCATATTCTCTTGCTACAATTCCACCGTGACTAACAGGACCACCATACTCCATGATTAGCCCTTTTGCAGTCATGAATAACGGTGTCCAAGCAGGGTTCGTACTTTCAGTAACAAGAATCTCCCCTTCTAATAACTCAGCTTTATTCGGGTCAAAAATAACCCTTACTTTACCCTCATAAATACCTGCTGATAAAGGAACACCTTGAAGAATTTTGCTATGGGGATCAACATTTTGAGCTGAATAATATGTTTCTCCAGTATTTAATACAATGCGAGGGATCGTTGTTCTAGCAAACTCCCTTTTATATACCTCTTTGTTCGTTAGAATGGTAAGCCTTAATTGCTCCCTACTTCTTATATCCTGCGTCCTTAAAAAAAAGACATCTTCTTGATCTTCAATTAATCCTTGCTGTTCATACAACTGACCTACTTCTAACATAACCTCTCTCGCAAGTGCCAACATTCTGACGATATCAAACTTTGGATACTCTCTCATTCCAGCAGCTATTCGATAATCAATGATCATCTTTCTCATTTTCCTAGCTCTTCTTTTGCCTTTTAATACTTTAATTCTCTCATATATTTCATTAATTAACTGATCTGCTTTTTGCGCATTCCCATGAACTTCCTCAATGTTCCGATTGTACATTTGATCTACCATGTATGATTTTATTAAGTTCATGATATATGCTGGATCCTCCGACCATCTCTTCACACCAAAATCTAATTCAATCGTACTTCTGTGTCCAAATTCCTTTAACAACTGTCGCACTTTAGGGTGATTTTTTGTTGGTTCTATCCCCTCTTCATCAAAGTACTTTGCCAAATAATTAAGTTCCATACCTAATTCAACAGTTATACAATTTGGGAATGATTTTGTTAGCGGAACGATATCAAAATCATCACCTAACATTTTCGAGAGCTTTTTACTAATTTTTGAGAAATTAGCAAATTCCACACAATATAAGGCTTGCTTCTGAGATAATATGAATGCGTTGACAAGTGTATCCTTAATAAAATCCAACTTCTCTTCAACAGTTTGGAGAGAACATGCGAGCTTCATATGTTCTTCTACTACAGCATGACCTATCTTCTTCATCTGTCCATATCTGTCTTCGGAAGCGATTTTATTAGCTTCAACATATGGCTTAACCATACTAATAGCATATTTAATGATGCCCCAAGGTATTTTAAATTTGATTCCTTGGTTAGTAAACTGTTTTCCATGACGTTTTAATACAGCATTCATCGTACCTTCGAGTGGGAGATCGTTTCCCGCAAAAGCTTTCGCAAATTGCTTTCCAACAAATTTATTTGCTAATAAATAAGTGATATCAGCAAATATTCTTCCACCAGCCTCTTTTACAAATCCACCATCCAATGGCTTATTGCGACTTGTCATCACGTTTACGATCGTCGGAACCATATGCCCAAACAGCTCAAATCCTAACGGTGTAAAAGGCTCCTTCATTCCTAGCATAACTGTACTTACTGATAAATATGCTCTAAGTTTTTTATCTTGAATAAAACTGTCTATCGGGAATAATGAAGTGATGTCTCTTGATTGAACAATATATAATTCATCGTTATGATCTATAGCAAACTCAATGTCTTGAGGTTTACTAAAGTATGCCTCAAGCTTAATAGCTTCTTTCACAATCGATTCGATGTGCAGATTTTCCAATGAACTACCGTTCTTTAAACCGTCCCTTATTGGTACATATTCAATCCCATCTTCACCATATTGACACAAGCGTTCTTTTGAAGATAGTTCTTCTATCAGTACCTTTCCATTCGACTTCGCTACCGTATACTGATCTGGATTCACTTCACCACTTACAATCGCTTCCCCAAGCCCATAAGATCCATTAATGTATATCTCATTTCTATTCCCTGTAATTGGGTTTGCTGTAAATACAATACCGGATAACTTAGAATTGATCATCTCTTGAATGACGACACTATGAGTAAAATCTGACGTAACATCATACTTAGTTCTATAATCAATTGCTCTTTCATTCCAGAGGGACTGCCAACATAATAGAACTTTGTCAATGATATCTTTTCGTGTTACGTTTAAATACGTGCTATATTGCCCAGCAAAACTCATTCCAGGTAAATCTTCAACAGTTGAACTACTTCTAACAGCTACACGTTTACTAGCGATTTTAGTCAATTGATCTTCAATGTGCTTTTGTAATTCTATTGAAAACAACTCTTTAGTGAATAATGATTTTATAGTCAAGGATTTCTCTTTCGTTGACGTCTCTTCATTTAAAATCCTGCTAATTTTTTCTCCTATGAAATTTTTTTGAATATATGAATTATAAGCATCTGAAGTAATAACAAAGCCATTTGGTACATTTAAGCCTTGATTATACATTTTGCTCAAATTGTACCCTTTGCCGCCAACAGCTTGAAAATCTTCCTCTCCTATTTCATAAAACCATCTAATCATCAAATTCCTCCTTATGCTCAAGCCGCTTTCTAGATTGCTGAACGTATTGAAGGGCTACTTCTTTAACTTGAATCATATTACTAGAAACACCTAATTCACGATTGATAAGATCTTCATTAAAAGCTAACAACATTTCAAATTCTTCATATGCTTCGACATCGGTAGAAAAAATAAGCTTTCTACATATTGAAACTACTCTAATCATTTCTCTAGACCATAATCCAGCCAACATTTTTGGGTGTTTAACATGAAAGACTCCTTCTCGAACACCTTGCAAAATGAGCTGTGTATATAATTCCGTCGTCATTACTTCAAATTGACTAGCAAAATTTTTTAGAATGATATGATTTCCATTAAATGAAAAGATTTTTCTCATTTTTGGCCATTCAGGAATTTTGCTAAGCTTGTATTCAATCAGCTGTGTAAAAATATGATTCCATAATTCAATAGTTGAACGTTGTTGATGTTGAAGAAGCTTCTCATAATCAGTTTTTAATTCATCTATATAACGCGAGGTGATTGCTTCGAGAATTTCATCTTTCGATTTGAAATGATGATAAAATCCCCCTTTGGAACTGCCAGCTAAATTAATAATTTCTGATACTGTTGCTTTTTCAAACCCTTTTTCCGCAAACAAATCAAACGCTGCTTGTATAATCTTATCTTTTAACTCCAACTTATTAGCCTCCTTTTCCAAACAAACCGACCGACGGTCTGTTAAATGTATCTTACAATAAATTGCAAGTTCAGTCAAAGAAAATACCCTTATTGTGTATGATTAATACTCTTAAAGATAATAGCTGTTGTTAACACTATTTAAATTTTCAGAATAAATTGACTTTTTAGATGATGTGTAATATACTATCATTCACATAAGGATTCCGGAATTTATGAAAAAAGGGGAACGGATATGCAAAATATAAATGGGAAAGTTGTCATTATAACTGGTGCTGGGAGCGGTTTAGGGAAAGAAACTGCCATTGCCTTTGCTAAATGTGGAGCTAATGTAGTCATTTGTGGACGGGAGTATGCTAAGCTTGAAGAGGTTGAGCGCTACATCACAAGTCAGTATAATGTTAAAGTTCTGCCTATCCGTGCAGATGTTTCATCTCAATCTGATGTTAGAATGCTTGTACAGGCAGCTACGGCTAAGTTCGAACGGATTGATATATTAATAAATAACGCGGCTGTATTTGAACAATATCACATTTTTGAAAGCCCCTTGGATTCATGGGAGTACCAAATAACGAATAATGCTACAAGTGTATTCTTAATGATAAGAGAATGTTTACCAGTTATGAGAAGCCAAAAGTCAGGACAGATCATCAACATTACTTCAGGCCTAGCGAAGGAAGGTGCTGCTGGTTTTGGTGCCTATGCTGCAAGCAAGGCGGCCATTGAAGCATTATCCTATACTGTAGATGATGAAGAACATAAAAATGGCATTACGTCACACGTTTTTAACCCTGGTGCGATGAAAACGAATTTGGTAACAACAGGTGATGACCCTGCAAATATCGCACCCTATTTAGTTAAACTAGCACAATGGCAATCTTCTAGTGAAAAGAAAGTACTGCAAGTTGACCATATCCAGAAAGCGGAATAACTTTTATTATGTAACTTTAACCGTTTTCACCAAGGTTTTATACATTTAACCTTGGGGACATCATTAGCTGGACGTTTAAAATTTAACATTTGTATATGATTTTAATATCGGTATGAAAAGATCATTAGCTAAAAACAACAGGCCTGCTCCCTGTTGTTTTTTCATGTGGTTGATTTCGTATTCATTGTTGCTTTTCGTAATTAGAACTAAATACGATTATAACTAATGTTCGAGGCAGCTTTTCTTCTGTACAACGAAAACTAACAAATTAAACGTCGCTTTATGGTAATAGTTTGGTAACAATAGCAACAAAGTTTAGAAAGAAGACTTTCATTTAAATTGAATCCTTCTCTTATTTTGGTTTAGTAGCAACGGAGCCTAGATGTTTCATACTAACCATTTTCTTATATGAGTTAATTTTGTCTTCAAGCATCTTTTCCGTGTCAACCAAGGTTTTCACTTGATTTTGAATCTCACTCCTATGTTCTTCAAGCAGTTGTAAGCGAGCGATTGTTGTATGCTCTCCTTCAATATACAATTGTGCGTATTCTCTAATTTTTGCAATTGGCATTTGTGTCTGTTTTAGTTTCATCACAAATCGAAGCCAATTAAGATGTGCATCACTATACATTCTATCTTTATTCTTGTTGCGATCTGGTTCTATGATTTTCTCTTTTTCATAATACCGTAATGTATGAGTACTGACTCCTAATATTTTAGCGACCTCACTGATTGTATACATGACATCCCATCCCCCCTATTCTTATATTACCTCGGACAGCGTAATGCTCACAAATAATTAAGATGTTAATGTATGAGTGTTATCGGTCAAATGACTAAACGGTATAAAAACTGTTCTACTCAGAATCATCTTTAATTTTACCCTTTCTTAAGGTAAAATAAATTTCCAAAGCGACTAATAAAACTAAGCCAACAATAATATACTTTACCTCTTGATTGAGATGACCGATCGTCAAGGCCATAGAAACGATAATGATTTTGATAAATTCACTGCTCACTTGCTACTCCTGTTCTCTTAGTTGCTTGAAATACTAAATTTTATATAGTAGTAAATGTTCATTGTAGTTAACAATTTATCCTTATTTTACTTCATAAAGTATTACTATTTTATATGAACAGCTAGTGATTTTACTTTTATATTTAATCGTATGATCAATTACACTTTGGATTGACGTTGAATACTTCAAAAGTTTATCTAAGTTATTGAATGCTAAATTTTAACTTTTATTTCCTCTTATAACAATTCAATTATCATATGTAAGACGCATAAAATGACAATTCGTTACACCATTTTGACTGTACTATTTTTAAAGAAGGCTGTTGGCGCATTGGGTGCTATTCTCTAAGCACACATATATCTAGCTTTCGTGGTAACTTGCTATTTCAATTATTAAGCTCTCATAAAACTCATCATACGAGCCATTTTTAGTAAAAATAGTAACAAACCTTACGAAAAGAGCCTTTTTTACATTTCAATACCATCATTACTTAACACTGACAGCCTTGACTATCCAACATAGCCCTTTTAATATAGCGAAAAACAAAGATTTTTATATAAATGAACGAAGAAGATTATAATAATGAGCATAGGATATTTTAAACAATACGTTTCATATAAATATATTAAACGAAACATTTACAATGTAGAAAAACCGACAATAACTAGGGAGGGAACATAGTGCAACGAGATGAAAAGAAAAATGAAGTGCTTTCCCTATATGACTTGTATAGTAGGCGAGTTTTAAAGTTTATTTTTACATTAACTAAAGACTACCATACAGCTGAAGACTTAACCCACGAAACTTTTATAAAAGTATATAACTCGTATGGTCAGTTAAAAAATAAAGATAAAGTTGAAAGCTGGATATTCAGGATTGCTCACAATATTACAATGGATTATATGAGACGGAAAAAATTTAATATTTTTGAGCACTTTAGTCATCAATACCGAGAGAAAGAAGCTAACAATACATTAGAAAGCGCTATTATGATCAATGAAAGCTTTCAAGAATTGTATGAAGCTCTTGGTAAGTTAAAACCGAGTTATCGTGAAGTGGTCATACTTAGAAAAATTGAGGGGATGTCTACGAAAGAAACGTGTGAAATTTTAGGTTGGAGTGAGAGTAAAGTTAAATCAACTTTACTTAGAGCTCTAAAAGCGCTACAACAAGAATTGTCGAAGGGAGAATGGGTTTATGAGTAACCAACATGATCATAACCTCTTTAAAGATGTGAAGAATTTAGATGAAAGTATTTCTTGGGATTCTAAAAGACAATTCGAGCTTAGAAAAAGAATAGAAAGTGAGATAAGT
Source organism: Nanhaiella sioensis (assembly GCF_046557775.1). Taxonomy (NCBI): domain Bacteria; kingdom Bacillati; phylum Bacillota; class Bacilli; order Caryophanales; family Bacillaceae; genus Nanhaiella; species Nanhaiella sioensis. The sequence goes on along the minus strand of NZ_JBKAEG010000001.1, from coordinate 2,776,919 downwards.
AATCCAAAGAGAGAGCGCAAATTAAAATCCAATTTACTCCCAATAGCAGGTATGGTTGCAGCAATGTGCATTATTATCATTTTGTTTTCTTCATCAACATTATTAGAAGAAAGTGTGGAGTTGGGGAATACATCTGGTGAGCAATTTGCTGAAGCAGAACTTCAAGTAGAAGATGTGCTTACTGAGAATAACAAAATTTATACCGTAAATTTAGATGTTGAAAAAGGTTCGGAGTGTAACTTTTGGTTAAATAACCTGCATAATAGCTATAACTATAAATACAAAGTATATGCTCCTGACGGTACTCTCATTGGTAAATCAGAAACAGCTAAATCACAAGAGAGGTTATATGCAGTGGATTTAAGTAAATATGGATCAGGTGATTATACGGTAAAAGTATATTCCCCCTATGGCAATATTGGTGGAAAGTATGTACTAAGGGTTAGAAATTTTTAAACACAAAATCGGTCAGAAGTTGTAGATTACTTTACTTCTTCCTACCGTATGAGATAAGCATACATAACTGTTAAAATCTAAATTACCAAAAACAATTGGAGTGATTTAGATGATACAGAGTATATACGAAACCCATTTACAAGTGAAAGATTTAGAACAAAGCATTTCGTTTTTTGAAAAGCTCGGACTTCAACTAGCGCATCGAATTCATGAAAGAAAATGCGCGTTCTTTTTTATTGGAAATAAGGAACAAATGCTTGGCCTATGGGAAGTACCAGCCGGGCAAGAAATTGCAAAGCGACATTTTGCATTCAGCGTACAATTAGCAAAACTAAAAACATCAATAGAATGGTTAGAGGACAGAGATATTAGGCTTGCTGAAGATTTTTTTGGTAGAGAACCGATTGAACCAATCGTATTTACTTGGATGCCTGCTGCTTCAGTTTATTTTTATGATCCTGATGGAAACAGTTTAGAGTTTGTCTCGGTATTAGAAGGTGACCCGCTAGATTTAAATGAGATGCTTTATTTAAGTGAATGGGATGAATTGAAAAAGAACGAACAAAGAAAGATGTAAACAAAAATTCCCTTGGTATCTTCTCAAATGAAGCTGTCAAGGGAATCTTTCGTATTAATTTGGCACTTTGGCAAATGATAGGTCAATTATGTCTTCAGTCGACTCCATTCCACGATATACAACCCGATAAACAAAACGACCCTTTCTCGCAATAAAATCAGATTTAGTATCGGTTTTCCTAAGCCATAGCTCATCAAATTCACTATGAAATTGTTGCTCGTAAAACCCATCATAGTCATTAGTATATTTATCTTTTAAAGATTGTGTAAATGTTTTTGCCAACCATTCACTCCTTATTTCATACCCATAAGATTTAAGTGAATGACGATAAACGCCACTTTTGTCATCCCACATCGTATTCGGGACTATAACTTGCTCTTCAAGTTCATAATAATTAGGTACTAAAATACTCGATTGTTCTGTGTAAAAATTTGCCCGTCTATCAATCTCACCATTCCTTGTAACGTACTCAAAATTATCAAATACATTTGACATGTGAACGATAGGTAGTTCTTTATTGGGGATTTCAGGGAATCTTTCTTGAGTAATGTACATAATAGTATTACTCACTATATAAATCATCCAAATCGTCGCAAGCGCAATCGTACCACTTCCTATCATTTTACTCCGATTCATTTTCTTCTTGTAATCTAATTTACGGTCGAATAAATGCCCCGCTTTCATTTTTTTCATTAGCTTTGACAAATGGAACATGCCAGTAATCATATTAAAGCAAACACTAACGTAAATAAGTATCATTACTGCTGCATCTATGAAGTTATCTTCTACATAATTGTCAACAGGATCGATAAATAATGTACTCATTTGCAATATAATAATTATTATTGAAAGAAATAGAACCATCCAACACCTTTTAGTAATATCCCTTTTAAGTAGAGATACAGTTTCTGCTAGTTCACTAGCGTCAGTATGAATTTCAGATGTAACATCGTCACTTCCTCTAAATATTTGAACGAAACCACGTGAGCCGATATGTTCCCAACCAGCCTGTTGATAAAAATCAATTCTGTTATAGTATTGATCGTTAACTTTGAATATATCACATCTGTAATTCACTTTTTCTGGTTCACTTTTTTCAAATGTTGCAAAGAAATGACCGATATTTATCAACTTCCATCCTTCTAAGGTCATATTAGAAAACCATGCTTCCTGCTCCTCAATATACCAACTCTCAAGCCATAAGAATTTCTTTTTTAGCTTATTTTTCATTTGAATCTTCCCCTCTAAATAATACATCCCCATCCTCTACCATTTTAGTAAGACGCATATATTCTTGTTTAAATGCTTTACGACCACTTGAAGTAATTTGATAGTTTTTGCGCCTTCCATCGGAATCTTCTAAAAAAATGAGTTTGTCTTTTTCCATACGCTTCAAAATACCGTAGAGTGTTCCTGGTCCCATATTCACTCTTCCACCAGACGCTTCTCTAATCGCATTCATGATTGCATAACCATGAAGTGGTTTATGTATAGTCAGAAGAACATAATACATCGCCTCAGTCATTGGTGCTCGCTCATTTTCATTCAATATTATCACCTTTATCATTACATATATTATGTTATACGATATATCGTATAGCATAATAATAGTCGTTATTGGTTACAATATCAATTCAATTATTGCTCGTTTGCAACCATCCACAATTGAGAAGCTCGATATAGTTCAGTGGCTATTTTTCTAAAGTCTAAAAAAATAAAAACCATTTGACTTAGAGTAAGCTCTAAGGAATATAATTACATTGCAGTTTGAAATTAAGGACTCTGTTCGTAAACTTTGTTGTTATAATTCCTAAACTAGAAGGCAAAGATATTGTTTTATAAAAGAAAACATCCCACGAATTCTAATTGTATACGGCTTTATTGTTCAGTAGGAAAAACAACAATCTATGTGAGAAGAATCAATTTAAATGAGTCAAGGAGGAATTTGATAAATGAAATATACCGTCATTACAGGTGCAAGTTCTGGAATTGGATATGAAGCAGCTTTGGCATTTGCCGCTCGAGGAAAAAACTTAGTTATTGTTGCTAGAAGAGAAGACAAGTTGGAAGAATTGAAGTCCAAAATCGCACAGGTAGCTCCGGACCTAGACGTTATCATACGAATAGTTGACTTATCGGTAATTGAAAACGCACATAAACTATATGAAGACCTCCAAGATTTAGACATAGAAACATGGATTAACAACGCGGGATTTGGAAATTTTGCAGGAATTGGTGAACAAAATTTAAATAAAATAGAAAAAATGCTCCATTTAAATATTGAAGCATTAACGATACTATCCTCACTGTATGTACGTGACTACTCAAATGTAGAAGGTACCCAGATTATCAATGTATCTTCGGGTGGCGGCTATACAATTGTTGCAGATGCTGTAACCTACTGTGCAACTAAATTTTACGTAAGTGCATTTACTGAAGGGCTTGCTCAAGAATTAACAGATCAGAATGCAAAAATGCAAGCAAAGGTTTTGGCTCCTGCTGCAACAGAAACAGAATTTGGAAAACACTCAATTGATGCTGAAGATTTTCAATATGAAGGCGTTATTCCTAAATATCATACTGCCAAAGAAATGGCAGCATTTATGTTAGAGCTTTATGATAGTCATCACGTTGTAGGAATCGTCAACGGTCTCACTTATGAATTTGAGCTGAAAGATCCTATTTTTAATCGAGTGACAAGAACGAGATAACTTAAAAGTCAGTAAGGGCTATATTTATATCATGCTAGCCCTTACTGATTTTTTTTGCTCTTTTCGTTATTAATAATGGACAATAAGATGGGTTCTGATGTCAAAGAAAGTAGAAAAGGTGCCACCAGCACTAGATGTATACGTGCTTATGTCTTAATACAAAAAGCAACAATCCGTGCGAAAACATCCTTTATTTATGTAAAGTAAAGAAGGAATATTTTTGCAAACTTTGTTATTATGATTTTAGTTTTACATAATTTCCAAAATGCAACTTGATACGTGTAAATTAAAAATTCAAACAAAGTGTGACGTATGACGAGTGAGCATAAATCATGTCTTAATTGTATCAATACTGAATATGATGGGTGTACAGATTGTTAATAATCAAACCTTTAGATTAAGGCTAGTATTAGTTCTTTCAACACGTATTGAACATCCACAACAATTTAGAAAATAGCTAAAAGGGGTTTTTTAATTTGGATCATAATGTGAATTCATTAATACAACTTCTTACTACTACCGAATACAACAATCGATTTATTTTATGCATTGATGGCTTAAGTCGTTCTGGCAAAACTACGCTTGTAAGTAAGCTTAGTCATCATTTGCAAGAATTAAATATTCCATATCATACCTTCCATATTGATGACCACATCGTTGAGCGAAAAAACCGTTACAATACTGGGCAAGAAGAGTGGTATGAGTATTATCATTTACAGTGGAACAAAGCTTGGCTAAAGGAGCATTTTTTCAAACAACTTAAACATGCAACCGAGCTCAATCTTCCTTATTATGAAGGTGACTCAGACTCATGCAAAGTGAGAAGCATCTCTCTTCCTAAAAATTGTATCATTATCATTGAAGGGGTTTTCCTTCAGCGATACGAGTGGCGGGAATTTTATGATTATGTTGTTTATTTAGATTGTCCGAGGGATCATAGGTTTCTTCGTGAAAGTACAAATACACAGAGAAACATCACGAAGTTTAAAAATAGGTATTGGAAAGCAGAAGCATTTTACTTACAAAATGAACTTCCTGAGAAAAAGGCAGATCTCATTTTACAAAACTAATATGTCGACACTTCACTCTAAGGTTAAATTACAGTTTGACTAGCTAACTTAAGTAATATTTCCTCCCCTTTTTGAGATCGTTATGAGGTAGCTTCATCGAAGACAATATCTTTTTCACAATTGTACTGGATGAAACTTGCAAGAACTCTCTAGCAGATGAGTTGGTTATCGTAGAGTTTATTAAGAGAGCATAGTCTTCAAAAGTTTGTACATGGGCATCTTTTGAGATTGTGCTGCATTGTGAACATCTCCATCTACCCCAATCTCGTTCTAAAGGAAGAAAGAAGCAATTAGGACATTGGACACCTGTTTGTATATCTGATTGAGAAATGTTTTGTTGAAGAAGTATGTCCACCTCTAATGGCACATGTTTGTTAATAAATTCGTTAGAAAGGTTACGAAGCTGCTTGAATTGAAGAGCTTCCTTCTGATGTGATTTGTGTATTTCATTCACTTTATAAGGAAGTGTTGCACTATGGAGCACTTTATTGTAAATGTATTGATTATTAGAGGAAGTTTGAAGCATCGTTCTAGGGGTACTAACAACAACAAACGTTTCGATAGGAATTATGGGGTAGTTACTTATCCGCAACCACTTTGCTAGTTGAGCACTCTGTCTTTTCACTTGCAAAATGGGATCAGGAAATCCCTCTTTTATATCATCTATCGTTCGTATGAGTTGGTTAAAATGGGAGTCAAAATAGAGGGTTCCTTTAATATTTTTAACTTCTAATATGAGGATAAAACGTTGAGAAAGAATGAGGGTATCAAGTTGAAAGTAATGAGTTCCATCAAATAGCCTTAAATCATGAAAAAGGTGATATTCTTCTTCAGGAAGAAAGCTTAGTGGAAAATCTATTTCTTGTTCTCCTTTAAAGCCAGCCAAACGCTTAGATAGCTGTTCTGAAATCCCTACCCTTTTTGGGTGACTTTGCGGAAGTCTTCTCACTAAAGCTTCTAGTTTTTTAATATAGATGGGGGTGGTGCGGGGCTTTACAATCATATCATCTCTCCTTCTATCATTTGTAAATATATATTCTATCTACAAATTTAGCTTTCCTGCATAAGAATGATCTATATTTTGCTGTCTATCTGTTTAATCGGTCTATTACAAACATTATTGGGTCAAATTTATACTTTTTCGGGTCAAATTCTATGTTTTTCGGGTCAAATTGGCACATTTACAGGTCAAATTCATAGTTTTATAGGTCTTTAGACAAAGTCCTATTATTTTCGCTGAGTCTCTTTTCTGTATATTGCAGGACTGACACCTACATGTAGCTTAAATAACTTTGAAAAATGAGCATAATCTTTGATGCCTACACCTTTACTAATTGAATTAATGGTTTCATCTGAATTAGTTAACATATGTTTCGCTTGAGAGAGTCGGTATTGAGTTAGGAATTGAATCGGTGTCACCCCGATTGTTCTTTTCATACACCGGGTTATATAATCTGGATGGTAGAGTAAATCTCTTGCTATATTATCTAAAGTAACCTGATCTTGAAAATGATTTTTTATATAAACGATCACTTGTTCTGTTAATTTCTCAGACGTATTCTGAACAGTCATTGCTTCTTTTTGTAACTGAACAAAAAATTCTTGAAAATATATTTGTTGGTATAAATATAATTCAGGATTTTGCAGGTCATTAGAAGCAATAATTCGATCCATCAACCTTTCCATATATTCTTTTTTTCGTATCTTAGCATATTGAGGAATTTTCAAAAGTAGGTTTGCTGGTTCTATATATGACGGGATGTTCTGTACGATGTTGGACCAATCAATTGATTCATTTACTTCTAAGTCATACTTTTTTTCATACTGAAAATGCAGCCATATAAACTGACTACCTTCTATACAGTCTTTATGTCCATAATGCTCCTCACCTGGAAGGATAATAAGATATTGCCCCTCATTTATTTCATATTGGACATCATTCGTAGTAATAAATATTTTTCCGTATTTTACATATAGTAAATCGAATACAGGAAATGTCCTTCTAAAATGACGATCTCCCTTGTTAAATACATATTGGCCCCCATTCACAAATAAAGGAAATGGGGGTATCGGAAACTTTATGATATTCATACTCCACTCCTGAAGTTTGTAGGTTGTGATAAGCTCATTATAAATGTCCGCACCTATTATTCAAGTGCATAAATGCAGCCATCAGTACTACCAAAATAGATTGATCCATTTTCAATGAAAGGGGTTGAAATGATTGACCCTAATGACATAATCGTATCATAAACTTTACTATATTCGTCAATATCCTTTGCATTTCGTAGTTGTTCATTAAGTTCTTCACCTAACTTACCTTCATCATCTAACCATTTTTCGAAGCCTTCCTTACTTGATTCGGTTTGGTATACCCATTGTTGTTCTCCTGTGTGTAAGTTAAGAGCATAAAACTTCCCGTTCATATTTCCAAAATATAAAGTATTATGTGCTATTATACTTGATCCGAACGTATTAATATGGAGGGGTAAATTCCACTTTTCTCGCCCGCTTTTAGCATCCATCGCAAACATTTTAGAATGGTCTGATGAAGCAAAAAAGACAAGCCCATCTTTCACAGTTGGTGTTGTAATAACCCAAGTTCCTGATACTTTATAATTCCATTCACCTCTGCCTGTTTCAGCGTCTATCGCGTACAGGTTGAAATCACGACTACCAAAATAGACTGTCCCATTAGAAACAGATGCCGAACCTTGAATGTCGCCATTCGGAAACCATTTGTCTCCTATTGTCCTAAACACCCATTTTTCTTTCCCAGTTTGAATATGTAGTGCGTAAAAATAACCATCGTAGCTACCTATGAACAATGTTTGATTGTATATTGCCGGTGTTGCATGTACTACACCTCCAGTCTTATACCTCCAAATTTCTTCTCCTGTTAGAGCATGAACAGCATATATATGATGATCACCGCTACCAAAGTAGACGATTCCTTCACTTACTATAGGTGATGAAAGAAAGTAATCCCAGGGGTCGACCATAGCTTCCCCGTTTGTTTCAAAACGCCATAATAGCTCACCTGAATCAATTTGGACAGCATAAAGAAAGCCGTCAGTGCAAGTAAAGTATGCCAGCTCATTGGCAATACTAGCTGCAGAACGTATCGCTCCACCGCTTGGAAAACACCACTTTACTTCCCCATTTTTCTTATCAATTGCATAGAAATGCTTATCTTCACTTCCAATATATACAGTGTCATCAAAAACTATTGGAGAAGAATATATTTTTCCATCAGTTTGAAACTTCCACTTAACTCCCTTCAATGATTTTATTTCATTTTCCTGAAAGACTCCTGATAGCTGTATATCATTACGAAAATGAACTGACTGATTATCTCCTTTATTTTCCATGACACACCTCCACTTTTGAAAACATAAGCTTATTAGGAATTATTTTAGCTGTTTTCAATATGTATGGATATGTGAATGACCGAATCATTTTGTGTTATCTCGACCAACTTATATATCAGTTATCATCACTCGTTGTTTTCCTACAACGAATCAAAGCGAATAACAAAACTGTAGATCCACTCCACAAACACATGGTGATTGTGAATAAGCTGTTGATAGCTATTTGTTTTCGTAGCACCTTTTTTCTTTTGCAGCGATGGCTGTTGTGTATAACCTACTCTTTTTTTACAGGATAAAAGGTTTAGAAGCATTTTACGTATTTTTTAAAACTAAAGAAGTGGGGATCAATGTTAGAGATATTTCTTAGCAAGGATTAAAGAAAAAAATGATAAAGGTTGGACATTTTCAGCTCGTTTTTAGAGTTATTGAAAAATATTAAAAGGACCTAAACGGAAGAATAGTATTTCTATACACAAATGGAAGATATGAAGAAAGGATTGTCCAAAGGTTTATATCTATTGGGCAATCCCTTTTCATTTTAACTTGGCTAACCTTTTCAGTCAGCTTTTTTTATATAAGCTTTAATCTGATCATATTTAAACGGGTTTGTACAAATAAAAATTTTCTTGCTTTTTTTCTTCACTGTTTATAAGGATTTTTAACATATGCAATCCTTCATAATGCTTTCTAGTTGATAGATCCTTAAATGAATGGGTTCTCGTATAGGTTTTTGTATCTACAAATGTATTCTCTGTTATTTTAAACTTCTTTGCTGAAGTTTTGTTATTTGCTTTTACAAAGTGAATTTCATAGTCTACACGGAGTTTTTTTGGTCTTTTTGATGTATTTGTAATAGAGAAAGAAAATGTTAGATCATCACCTACAGTTAGCTTTTCGCATGATAAAGATAACTGATCGACTGTAATTCCTTCAGGAGTATCAAAGCCAAATAGAATTAAAGCTTCAGGGTCTCCCTGCTTCAAGAGTGTACGACAGCCATGTTTGATTATCCAATTAGTGTGAGAATCATGACCATACCACTCTTTGGCAATTTTTTTCACTATATGGGGATGATCTTTTGAAATATCATTTAAATTGTTCGCCACACTTCTCCTTACGTATTCAGATGAATCCCTTTTGAGATATTCAAGTATTGGCAAAATAGGTGTTGGATCAATTTTCAAATCTTTTAATGCTATATTCCATGGTAATCTTGGGCGGCACCCTTCACTTGCAAGTCGTCTAACATGATGATCATCATGCTTTGCCCACTGAAGCATTTGTTCCATCATTATTTTTGGGGAGGCAATAATAAATGGCCTTACAGCCCCCTCCGAGGTCGAGAACTTTGTAAAGTGTTCTAATGCTGCTATAGAAATATCCCAATGTTCAAGACCATATACTTCAACAAAATCAGGAAAGAATAAATATTCAATCCCTCGACACCGTGGTGCAATGCTGTATAGTATAGCTAATGCCTCTTCATAAGAAGGAGGAAATGTTTCACGTAAACATATTGTAATATGTCTCATTCGCTGCTTTAATTCTTTTGAATCCCAGTCATCACAGTAAATAAGCTTCGTAAAATGATTTGAGTCAAACTGAGGATACGCTTCCTTAACAATATTAGCAAATTGAATAAAAAATGATTCGGTGTACATATTCTTTAATGGTTCTGCCACTGAAATTGCACTCCTTCTTTATTAATAGTCCTTGTCGTAAGTTTTGTTGTTATTTGTACAAAATACCTCCCGATATTCGTACGACAACAATACGAAAACTGTCTTATACAAAATAATGTGTTGTGCTATTAAATAAAAATTAGCATACAACTACGACAATTTACGTCGTAATTAATAAGAATCTTGTAAGTGTTGGAGAAGTTTCATTCCAGTGACTCTTTGTGCGTTCAAGTAATCTGACGAAACCATGATGATATATAGACATAAGAATATAAAAAAAGAATACCTAAATAAGAAGTATTCTTTGTAAAATAGATAATCAATTATTCTCTTTGTTGATATATACATCTTGCAATTGATTAATTAATTAAACCGTACAGATTATAAGCCTATTCCGACAACATAACATCGTTTTATTGCAAGTTATTGTTGATACGAAGGTTTACGAACCTTTTGCATGAAGAATTCTGGATTATTAATATGCTCAAAACCGTATTTCGTATATAACGAATGAGCATCTTTCGTCGCAAGCATAAATCTTCGAACATTTGTAAGTTCGGGATGATTGTTAACAATGTCCAATAACCATTTTGCTAAACCTAATTTTTGAAAATCCGGTAATATGAATACATCGCAAAGGTAAGCAAAAGATGAGAAGTCTGAAATTACTCTTGCAAAGCCAACTTGTGCACACCCCTCTGTTCCTACTTCCCCTTTATATACCCCAAAGCATAACGAACTATTTGCTATAGATTTTATGATGTTCTCCATCGGTATCCCTTTTGACCAGTATGCTTCTTCACTCAAATAACGATGAATAATATCTAAATTTAAGTACTCGTTATTCGTACATATAGAAAACTCTTTATTTCGCCACAAATCCATATCATAACCTCCTTTTAAACATATTAAATATTTATTATTATACTAATAATTAAATTTCAGAAAACAGTTAATATGTCAAAAAGTCAGATATTTTTTTATGGATTAAACACAGTTTATGAGAAAACTAGAAATTCATGATTATTGAAAATGCTATAGGTCTCCCACTTCATTTTAACCCAAAAGTCCTACCTTTCTTTTACATTCGTCTGTCAGGTGGCGTTCATTTCCACCTGACTTGTTTCAAGTTCCTTGACTGTATTTACTGTTCATTTTTCATCGGCATCATACGTGTAGCAATAGCGATTCGATTCCATGCATTTATTGTAATAATGGACATAATTAGTTCTGAAATTTCCTTTTCTGAATAGAGATTCTTCACTCCATCATAAACAGCATCAGGTACGTGTTTTTCTGATACTAATGTAATAGATTCGGTTAGTGCTAACACCGCTCTTTCCTTGTCAGTATAAAAATCCGTTTCTCGCCATGCGTTTAAGGCATATATTCTTTCTTCTGATTCTCCATTTTTCCTAGCATCTCTCGTATGCATATCAATACAAAAAGCACACCCGTTAATTTGTGACGCACGGATTTTAATAAGCTCTAACATTTTTTTGTCAATTGAAGAATGAGATACATACCCTTCTAAGCCGAACATAACTTTATATGCTTCCGGATCAACGTCTCCCATAATAAATCTTGTCTTCATTAATGAACACTCCTTCTTCAGATATAATTAAGATAAGAGTTATCTGTAATAGAAATCAAAAAAATTTAGGTGAAGCCCCAACTACTATAACTAATATCGATTTTAATTATTGATTGATCTAATTACGACGAACATGGTATTAGCTTTTGCTTTTATAGATAACCCTTATCTGGATTATACATATTATTTCTTATTTTTGTCAACTCCCAATTTGTAATTTATTTGTAGATTCAATCATTGTGTAAAAACACAAAAAAACCTAGTTAGTTTCATTAATGAACTAGGTGAGTTAAAATAATGCGTCAATGGATTTCTCAGGTTTTAATTAAGGTTTTATATGCTCATCAAACCATTCTGCTGTTTTTTCAATCGTTTCAGCTGGTAATTCTTGATCCAATGTATCTTTTAACCATAAAAGAGTTTTACTTTTTAAATAATCCCGCATTTTATTTTCAGCTTCTAACATCGTTAGATTTATTCGACAAGGTATGTCTGAAGAACATTCGCCTTCGCTACATGGCTCGTTAAACATATTTTTGTCAACTATTCTCCTGCATTGAAATAATGGCTTCTCTCCCTCAATTGCCCTTACTACATCCCAAAAAGTAATATTTTCAGGTCGTTGCGTTAATACATATCCACCTTTCACGCCTGTACTTGAAGTAATAATATCAGCTTTTACTAATTTCGTGAAAATTTTGGATAAATATGTTTCTGATAGCCCTTGTATTTTTGCTAAATCTTTAATTCCTATGGGTCCAATATTTGAAGTGGAACATAAATAAACTAAGCTATGAAGCGCGTACTCAACACCTACGCTGTATTGCATTACCATTTCTCCTTTATACATAAAGCTGTTTTCAGTCATTATTGTTTTACGTAATAAAAACTAAACGTGATCCAACTAGAATTTTGTGACATCTCTTCTTCTAAAAAACCATGCTATCGCATAAGATCTCGTTTAGCAGTAAAGTTGTTGCTAGAAATATCAACAAAATTACGAAAAGATCAGTAGATAACAATTATCTATATTGTATAAATTCTTTTTACATGAAGTCAATATATAGCTTTCCAAAAGTTCATATAGCTAAATAATACGAGAAGTTGAGCAGAAAAGTTACTTGGCCAAAAAAATTAAAAGAGTATAGCAAAAGCCAACACTTACTCTACACTATATACATTGGAATATTTTCCTATTTATTGCTACTTTTCGTACTATGAAAAATCTTCATATTACAAGCTTTAGTGGCATCTTCCATCATTTATAATGAGGTCTATTGGTTGTTATTCTAATTTAGTCTCAATAGAAACAAACATAATGAGCCTTATGTTAATATAACTTTTTTACCATATTCAGTATGAATGGTGTGAAATCCTCAACTCAGTCAACTGTGTATATAAAAAGGATGCTCCTTTTCATCTAAACATTGTTGAAGTTCATACTTAAAATCTTCACGCTGTATCATTTCCATTGCATCATGGCTACTATAGAAACCTACCTCTAAACTTTCATTACATGTAGTTATTTGTCCTCCAACAGGTCGAGCTATCTAAAAAGTATGACACATATTGCTCTTTATATCTTGTGAAATACCACAAAACTTCAATATCTCTATATCAATTCCCGTTTGTTCTTTAACTTCTCTTATTACACAGCTAGAAATCGATTCTTCATTTTCTACATGTCCACCAGGCAGTTCCCATCCTCTAGTAGGATCTTTTTTCAGAAGTATATTCCTTTCGTTATCTACGACAACTGCTCCACCTGTAATACAATACTTTGTCATTATATTCGTCTTACGTTTTTTTAACTCAATCTCGTTTGAGCATGATTTCGTTCCATGAAAACGTTACAAACTGCATTATAAAAAAAACTACATATCTCCTCTTTTGTGATACAGTTTATACCATTAAATCATATTTTTTCCTACTTTTGACCATCCTCAAGCTAAAAATCTCCTAATCTTAAATAGTGAATCTACTGTACATACATAAAAAAAGCCCACTTCCGAAGAATATAGGCAATAACATTTTTATGAACGCTATGTGAAACTAAAAATATGGCTGTTGAGTTTCGTCAACAGCCTTCGTTTAAATAAAATTTTCCTCAAACCAAATTTTTGCGGCATTAAGCTCTTCCGTTCGAAGTTCATGCCCTCCTTCTGTCCAATACGCTGTAACTTGTCCATGTGATTCTTCAAGATTTCTAACAAGCTCTTTTGTTTCCTTAGTAGAAATTAATTGGTCATGTTTACCACCACTGATGAACACTGGTAGATTATTTAAATGAGGAAGTGTTATCCCGCGTCGTGGAACCATCGCATGAAATAATATACCGCCTCTTAACGCATTTTTATGATGGTACATAAGGCTCGCAGCAATGTTTGCACCATTTGAATAACCAACCGCAATTACATTATTTCGTTTAAAATCATATTCATTAGCGCTGTCGTCGATAAATTTATTAAGTTCACTTGTGCGAAACACTAGATCCTTCTCATCAAATACTCCTTCTCGGAGTCTCGCGAAAAAACGTGCCATTCCGTTTTCATCTACATTCCCTCTTACACTCAATATAGATGCTCTTGGTTCAATGATTTCTGCAAGAGGTAATAAATCTTTTTCATCTCCACCAGTCCCATGAAGGAGAAGTAATGTTGGTAAATCTGGTCGACTTCCCTGTTTATATATATGTTTCAAGTTATCCCTCTCCTCTGTTTATTCCTTAGTATCAAGTGGCTTTAATTTCTTCTCAATAGATTCCCTTTGACCTTCAAAAAATGGTGGTAAAGCTAACTTTTCACCTAGAGTCTCAAAGTCCTCATCTGATTCAAATCCGGGTCCATCAGTTGCAAGTTCGAACAAAATCCCATTCGGTTCACGGAAGTATAAGGAGCCAAAATAGTATCGCTCAACGAATCCAGAGTTCGCCACTCTGCTCTCAGTCAACCGCTCCACCCATTTGGTTAATTCTTCTCGATCTTCAACACGGAAAGCCAAGTGATGAACACTTCCACTTCCTGGTCTCTCAATTGGAAGATCACTTCGTTCTTCTAGGTGAACCTCACCACCAGTACCTCCTTCACCTGATTCGAAAACGCGAATATTTGTATCCTGCTCCTTTGCATAGGAAGGAAAGCTTCGAGTTTCACGAAAGCCTAAAATATCTGTTAAAAATATTGCAGTGGATTCAGCATGTGCTACAGTTAAAGTAATAGGACCTAACCCAACAATGCCATGCTCGACTGGTACTGGACTCTTATCCCACGGCTTCCCACCTTGAACGCCCTTATTATTTTCATCTGATACAAGAACCAGTCGTTGACCCTCAACATCACGAAAGCTTAATGTCGCTCTTCCAGTATGATGAGAGATTTCATCATGATCTACACCTAAATGTTCAAACCTCTCTTTCCAGTAGGTTAAGGAATCATTACTCTTAACACGTAACGCTGTTAAGGTAATACTATTGGTTCCTTTGTAAGTTCTTCCAGCATTAGGGATTTCAAAAAAAGTCAAATCTGTCCCTGGAGTTCCTCTTTCATCTGCATAAAATAAATGATAAATAGAAGTATCATCTTGGTTGATCGTTTTTTTTACTAAACGTAAACCAAGTGTTTTTATATAAAAATTATAGTTTTCTTTTATATTAGCTGTTATGGCAGAAACATGATGGTTGCCTTTTAATGGTCTTAAACTCATGATGCTTCACTCCTTATAATTTTTCTTTTCTTTCATAAATAGTTTACACTAACATTATCTCTAATTCAAGATATTTTAATTAAAGATATTAACAGTGATTTATTATACCCCCTTCCCATATTTAAATGCAGTATAATTTGTTATTCGTACATCCAGATAATACTTTTGTGATTTGCACCAAAAGGGTAGTTTGTCATCACATAATCTTTAACAATTACTAACACTTTATGTACAAACCGGACTATTAATGGCATGTTTTTTTAGACTATTACTAAAAGGTCAGATACAAATTTTTTCAAGATATTTATTGCTACAAGGTATTGTCTTTTCTAAATATTGTAATATCCTTCCCTTCTATTATGCCTCAATGATGAAAGATTCTTTGTACATTACAAAATCTACTCAGTAAGCTACTTTTACATTAAATGATGTTTTTCTTCTAAGCAGTATACATGTATACCTTATTGGTTCAGATAAACCCCCATCTTCCTATCAAATATTCATAATTTTAGAGCTTTTAGGTATATGAAAAAAAGTCGTGCTATTGCTATTTATCAGTACTAGTAAAGAACTTCATACATTGCATAATTCAAATAAAAAATAATATTTTCTTTGATGAAAGAAAGACTAACTAAAGTAAATAAAAAAGGGAGGTAGCATTTTGAATAAAACAAGTGTAACCGTGCAGAAAGGTGAGGGGTTTACAACTTTGCTCATAGATCATGGTGAAGTAAATTTACTTTCAAATGATCTAATAGTTGAATTGCAACAAGTAATAAGTGAGTTAAATAAGGATGAGCATAATAAAGTGGTCATCTTCCGTTCAAACAATAAACATTTCTTCAGTGCTCACTTAGATGTGCTTGTTATAAATCGTAAAGAAGAAGGTATAACAGGAACGGAGAATTTTATGCAACTAATTGAGGACGTTAAGAACATGCGTGCTATTACGATTGCAATCGTTGACGGTGCAGCACGAGGTGGTGGAAATGAACTTGTTATGGCTTGCGATATAGTATATGGAACTGAAAATGCAGTGTTCGCTCAACCCGAGTTAAGTACAAACATACCTCCAGGTGGACAAGGAAGTGTACAAGCTGCACGACGATTAGGCCGTACAAGAGCTTTAGAATTCCTCTTGACGAGTGCAGATATGGATGCTCCTACTGCCGAGCGCTTTGGTCTGATTACACGTCATATTCCATCAGATTCTATTGAAGAAATGCTACAGCAAGTTGTACCTCCATTAACTTTCCTTGATCATCGCAATATAGACATGATAAAGGATATTGTTGATTTAGCACTTAAAGATGAACAAGCAGCCATCGACCTTGAACGCAAAATGTTTATCGAACGTGCTGGTGAAGAAAAAACACAATATTTGATAGGCAAAGTATTAAAACATGGCGCACAAACATCTCGAGAAATTCACATTTCAGAGCTATTGGCTGATGTTGCCGCTGACGTTATGCAGGATTTAGCCCAAATGAATCAAGGAAGCCAATAAAATTATGAAACAAAACTGCCAAAGATCAGGCTTTTCAACTGATCTTTGGCAGTTTCAATATAGTTAGCTTATGCAGCAAGGTACAGGTTGTTGTTTTCGAAATAATTTTCTAGTTAATTTAGAATAGAGGGATTTGATTGAGATAGACATCTTTGATCGATAAAAGGGCTCATATTTCCATGCCTCTCTGTTAATCAAATCCAGTTTGCGCATTTGTTCTTTCATCATTTGTTCATACTCATAATCATTCATAAGTATTTCTCCCTCCCTTTTCATATTAAGCACAGCAATTATTATTAATAGTGTCTTCCTCAGTGTCTTCTTTGGTGAAAAAGAATTCCCATTCATGGCCATCTGGGTCAGTGATCCAAAATTTATCTTGCCTAGCGTAACAACATGTTGTATCTTTCTCATCTCTAGAGAAGAACCCTTGAGTTTCCAATCTTTCTTTATTCTTTATTAACTCTTCTGGTCTAGACACTTGAAAGCCGAAATGATTAATGTGATTTCCTGCTACACTATCTACAGGACGTAATGTGAAATTTAACCCTGGCTCTTCTAGCAAGAATTTCGCATAGTTAGGTTTGACCTTTGCTGGGTTTGTTCCGAATAACTTCGCATAAAAATCAATCGAAGCGTCTAAATTTGTTACATTTAAACCAACATGAATTTTCATACTTTGTTACCTCCTAATGAATAATATATATCAACTTTTTTTGATGTATAGATCAAAAAAAATGAACAACAAGTAGAACGAATCTGACAACTTAAATTTAAAGATAATAAATTTCTATTTCTTGTTTGGTTATGTCAGCATTTTAAAAAAATGTTACACAAAATCTCAAGTGTTTAAATTGTTCATGAAATGAACATGCATTCGTTTCTTGCTTAAATGTTTCTTCATTTCTTTATAAATCAAAATTATTTGATTAATTAATACTATATCCCACGTGAGAATATATTGCAAGTTATATATCAAAAAAAATTGATATATTTTTAATATTGAACTAATTATGTATTTTTTATCCTATAACCCAGTGATCATATCTATTTCCTTGAGTGAATCATAAATACCAATGTAATTAATTGTTCTGTTTACATATCTCCTATTGAATACTGTATTATGCACAATAATGCCTTTGTAAGTAAAGGCTGTTTTCGCATGTATAGTTGTTGTTCTTACTAATAACTATACATGGATACAACTATTGTTTCGGGGCATCTTCTCTTCTATATATGATGACAATGACATAAGACTTCTTTTTTACTTTGGTAATTTTATAAAAAACAACGTTTACGAAAAGTGTCAATGTAAAAACACATTAACAACCCTGACAAGTATATGTCAGAGTTGCTTTGCTATAATTATTTTTGAATTAGTAAGTCTACAGTAATCACTCTTAATAAAGGAATATAGAAACAGCTTAGGAGGGAAGCAAAATTGATTGAACAATTATTCACGCTAAAGAATAGGGTCAGTATCAATGTCAGATATTCAATTCCTGGAGGAGAAACGATTCTTTTTTTACATTTTAGCTCTGGGAATTCCCATATGTGGGATAGTCTTATCCCATATTTTACAAATCATTTTAATTTAATTGTTCCAGATATAAGAGGTCATGGGAAGTCAGATAGTCCAAAAGAGGGTTATCATATTGATGATATGGCAGCTGATATGAATTTGTTATTAAAAGAATTAGGGATTAAGAGGTGTCATATTGTAGGTAGCTCATTAGGTGCAGAAATTGCATTAAGCTTTGCTTCATCATATCCGGACATGGTCAAATCAATTATATGTGAAGGGGCTTTATACAATGAATTTGGACCTTATGGCTTAATAAATGATAGTGAAGAAATAAAAACAGAAACAATTGACAAAAGACGTATAGATTTAATGAATTTTACAAGACCAGCTTTCAACACAAAGGATGATTTCGTTAATGCAATGAAAAATGACTTTAAAAAGCAAGGTATATGGAACGAACATTTCTTAAATTTTGTTAAACATAATATGTCAAAAACTGAAGACGGATACTTTACTAACTGTTTTCCGCTACTTGCAAGACAGGAATATATTCAACATTATTGGGATGTTAAGTTTGAAGAATATTATAAGAAAGTTAAATGTCCTATTCTCATGTTACCGAGTGATGATGAGTGGCACAACTTAAAGGCTAGAGAAATAATGATAAAATTTTCTACATTAGTAGGAAAAAGTGAAATTAAGCATATTGAAGGGTCTAAGCACGCCTATATGTGGATGCAGTTCCCAAAGTTAATGAGCACTGTCGTTCATGATTATTTAAAAAGAAAAGTGCTATCAATAGATTAATAAGTTTTAACTTAGTTGTCAGGTAAACTAATCTCAATTTTTTCTATAGTAGAATTTCCTAACAAGCTATTTTACTTGGGCTACCATATGAGATTATTAAAAAATAAACCACCTACATCTCTAAACAAGGCTGTTCTCGCATTAATTGTTGTTTTTCGTCATAAGCTTCTTTCGTTTAGATTGTTGTTTTTCGTGCGAAGAAATATATACGTATACAACTAATATTCGGGGTATTTTGTCTTGTATAAAACGACAGTTTTATCTTCTATATTACAAAAAGAGCCTTAAACAAGCTTTGTTAATGCTATAGTAGGTGGGTATTTTGACAACACTTCTATTACATCATTTGGTGTAAGAAATACGTAATGACTAATATTAATAGTGTCGTATAAACCACCATTCTCTTCAAGAAACCAACTTAAATATTCCGAATCACCTAATTTGAATAGAGACCACTCACTATAAAATCTTTCGTCATAATTGTTATATAGTGAATATAGCATTTTAATTAATGAGCCTTCTTCAGTATTTGAATAAGACAATACACCTACATCAAATGTCATCGTTATCTCTGTCTCGTCATATTCATCAATAAATGTTAACGTCAGTCCTTCCTTATTATCTATAAGTGCCGAATTATATATCTTTGAAGGAATTCCTTCAATTGGTACCCACCTTTCCCACACTGCCATGTTACATTTCCCCTCAACCTAATATTCTTTCAATTTTGTTAAATTCACAAAATTAGTAAGCAAACATTTTCAATAATAGCTTGAATCAACAAGATAAACTATTAAAATTAAAGAGCAATATAAAGCTATCAAATAAGAACGTCTACCATGGTAACGGCTGATTTTGCAATTCCTTTTCCCAAAACCGTTGTATTTGTTTGACCATATCTATTGACATTGCCTTTTCTGTAGCTGAATTATTTTCATATAGCTGTTGAATATTTTTCGTTCCTGGAATAACCGTCGAGACTTCCTGACAAGCTAAAATATACCGTAAAGCAGTTTGCACCATCGTTGACCCATCGTTTATAAGATAACGTAGCTTAGACAATAATTTTGCTCTTGTTTCAATTTGTTCTTTCGACCAACGACTACGCACACCTTCAAATGTACTATGTGCATTATATTTACCAGAAAGCCAACCAGAATCTAGCGGGACTTTAATAATAAGGCCAACACCCTTATCTTTTGCTAATTGAAATGCTTTAGCAGGCTCCTGATGGAAGATGTTATACATGACTTCAATCACTTGACTATTTGTGCTTTCTAGTAATTCGAATAATTCAACACTTGAATCAACCGAAGCACCATATGCACGAATTTTTCCTTCTTCTTTTAAACGCTCTAGTAATTCATAATGAGGACTTTCTCCATTAAGAAATTGAAACGGAGGATTATGCAATAATATCGAATCGACGTAATCAGTATTTAGACGTTTTAAGCTTCCTTCGAGTGATTGACGTAATAAGCTCACATCAAAATTTTGAGTATTGTTCGAATGATGGCCAAATTTTGTATTAATAATCACTTGGTCTCTTTTACTAACTAATGCTTTTCCTAACAACTCTTCACTTTTTCCTAATCCATAGTTAGGTGCCGTATCAAAGAAATTACAGCCTTGATTAATAGCTTCATGAACTAGCTTAATGGCTTTGTCATCATTCATTTCTCCCCAATCTTTCCTATTTCCAAGTTGCCATGAGCCAAACCCAACTTCCGATACACGAATACCTGTATTACCTAAAGGTCTATATTTCATAACAAACTCCCCTTCTAATTTATTAAACAAGTTGTACTTCATATCATAAGTTTGAATAACATGCACAATTACAATCATTAGTTGACCATACCTTGTGTTGAATGATTCCTATGTACGTTATAAAAATACATCTTGATTATTTACATTTGTTTTCAATAAAGTTCAACTGACTCCTATCGCTTGTTATTCATATTTAACCATAGATTGATATAATTAAAAGTATCAGTTTTCATAAAATGAATGGTACCAGGAATAAATGGAGGAATTCACAGTGATTGAATTAACACCCATATTAAATACTAAGAGTGAAAAACCTATTTATATTCAATTGACTAATTATATTAAAAAAGAAATCATAGCCGGAAGTATTCGACCAAAAGAAAAACTCCCGTCTAAACGAAAGTTATCACAACATCTAGGTATTAGCCTTAACACCATTCAGGCCTCATACGATCAGTTATGTGCTGAAGGCTATGTAAGAAGCATACAAAGAAAAGGATACTTTGTAACGGATTTAGATAACAGCATATTGTTATCTCATCATCATCCTCACCCACTACAAATCAATAATAGAAAAGCAGAAAGTACAAACATTAAAGTCGATTACAACGTCGGAAGAGTAGATTTAGAAAAGTTCCCGTATACATTATGGAGAAAATTAACTATCCAGTCATTATATGAAGACCAGGGAGAACTCTTTAATTTTGGGCACCCGCAAGGAGAAATATCACTTCGAGAGCTTATCGTAAAACATCTTTTTGCATCCAGAGGCGTTAGATGTTCCGCGGACCAAGTAGTGATTGGAGCTGGCACACAGCAATTAATAAGTCAATTATGCACAATAATAGGAATAAACCATGTATTTGCATTCGAAAATCCTGGATTTAATGGAACAATGGCTGTTATAAAAAATCAAGTAAATAAGACAGCTGCAATTCCTGTTGATGAAGACGGAATTAATATGCAATCGCTAAGACAAAGCGGAGCGAGTGTTGTTTACGTTACTCCATCCCATCAGTTTCCGCTTGGAATGGTTATGCCTATTTCACGCAGGATTGATTTATTAAAATGGGCTCATGAAAACAAGGGCTATATCATTGAGGATGACTATGATGGTGAATTTCGATACAAAGGAAAACCAATTCCATCATTACAAGGTCTCGATAAGTATGACAATGTAATATATTTAGGAAGTTTTTCAAAATCGTTAATTCCATCTATTCGTATAAGCTATATGATATTACCTCCACATCTAATAGATCGGTATAAAGAGTATTTCTCTATTTATAAACAAGCAGCTTCAAGGTTACATCAAGATACATTATTTCGATTTATGAAAGAAGGGTATTGGGACAGTCACTTAAATAAAATGAGAACATTATATCGGAAGAAGCAAAATATGTTAATAACATCTATTACTAATGATTTTGGGAATCAAGTAAATATCATTGGCGAAAAATCAGGGCTACATATTATTCTAGAAGTTAGTAACGAAATGGTAGAGGAAGAGCTTGTTACTTCAGCTCTAGAGGTTGGTGTAAAAGTATATCCATTATCAACATATTACGATGAATCTACAAAGCATGAAGAGTCTAAAGTAATACTAGGTTATGGAGGCTTATCTGAAGCTGAGATTATAGAAGGTATCAAATTGTTAAAAGGTGCGTGGAAACTTTAAATACATATAAGTACATTCCCTTCTTGAACTTTGGTTGTTTTCGCTTAGTTTTCCAACTAAGAAATTACTGTTATACTCATTAATCTATTAAGGAAACTATTTTCACTTTTTAGGTTAAAACCTCTATCAACAATGTAATAAAGACAAGCAGCCCCAAATAATCCATTGTTGGAGCTGCTTTAGATCATTAACTTAAACTTTGAATACCCAATTGATCATACTTTTCACTTGTAAGTTCTCCTTTATATAATAATTCCCCTGAGGATAAATCACTAACATAAAGGGCATAACCATTGGTTGTTGGATGAAATATGTTTATTTTTCCATTTATTAATTTGTAATTAATATCATAACCAGTTTGTTCATTAAGAAAATCGAAAGTTATTTTATCGCCCCATTCTTCCTTTTCTATATCATACATAATGACTCCAAATTCATCTTCTTGTTGAGATGGAAAGAATAGCGTTGAACCAACAATTGTAGATGAATTAGAAGATATTAACATTTCATCTGGTATAGTCAATGATTTGGATTGATTTGTCTCTATGTTGTATATAACAAGTTCATTAGGATCTGAACCTGAACCATCGTCATATTGTACCGTCTCACCATTTTCACTATAAATCGTAGCATCTGCTTTCATTAAAAGATATTTTTGAGGTTCAACAGATTTTAAATCATTCATCATCGTTATGGTTGCATAGAAATTGGTTATCGTACTTGGTATAATCGGTGTAGAAAGTAGTAATTCACTATTCATGAACTCTTGCTCATCTATATCAAACGTGTAAACCGTTAAATCCTCTCCTCCATCTTTCCGCTGACCACTTGCAAAGACCTTAGCTATGCCATTAATTAATTGAACCTCTCTTACGTCTAGGAAATCATAACTTTCTTTGTTTGGTAACTTCAACTGGATTGAGGTAACTTCTTCAGATTTTTTATTAAGAATATCAATATTAAATGAAATATTGGATCGAGATTGATAATCCCAAATATCACCGACATAAACTAGTACGTTATCATCTTCATAATAGTGATTTAAGTTAATTGAATTTTTACTACGCATAAAATTGTTGTACTGTTCTCTCCATTCCAAAATAATGGGGTGTATCCAACTCTCTGACAATTGTTCAAGCAGAGACGGCGTGTTATTTCGATTAATTGTATTCTTATTTGTAATTTGCAAGTTGTGATATTCACGCGTTTCTTTTGTATAACCGCCTGCCAATATTTCTATATTTTCTACTGCATCCTCATTTCCACTTACTTTTTTCCATTCAAGTAGTTTATTTTCTGTTGCAGCTATACTAGATTGCATATAAAAAGTTCCTATTATTATTACAGTAACAATACAAAGCAAAATTGTTTTTCCAAATCGTTTCATTAGTTTTGGCCTCCTATCAAACCATAATTTTTTTCTTTAAAAGGAAATGTCCGATCAAAATACTTCCAACTAAGATAATTCCTCCAATTCCTAGATCCAAAAAAAATAGTTCCTTGAGATACAAATAATCTTTTAAAACAAGTTTATTTATTAATAAAGGAGCCAACAAAATGAAAAGACATAAACCACTATAGATAATGCCATAGAACACCCCTTTTAAATGATAAGATCGTTCAAACAAAATAACGGTAAAAGCAATAAATACAAATGTCATGCCACTTCCGTAATAAAGTAGAAATTCAGTGAAAGTTGTTGGAATTAAATTTTTTAGTAATGTGTCTTGAGTTGTAATTTCAATGAAAGTTAAATCGGTACGAAACTCATGAGGGACCATCCATTGGAAAACTTGACCTTCAATGAGTAACAATAATAACTGGAAGGCTACGAGACCTAATATTAATAGTAGAATCGTTGTCGCCTTTGCTAAATAAAGATTAATACGTGCAGTTGGTAACGCTAATAAACGATAACTAAATGTATTTTTACCGAACCAATCACGGTACCATATAAAAAACACACATAGTATTAACGTAACGATAGCAAATAATATCGGTGCCTTAAAAAATAGCGTTTCTGAAATATTTAGAAAGGACATCGTTCCATTCTCTTGCAAAAACACATCCATCGGAATGAAATTTCCATATATTTGTTCATTAGCTCGATTTACATACCTTCTTGATTGAAAAATGACCCCGACCATTTGTGAAAAGAACGTTAGCCCCATTAATACAACATATAATTTTATAAAACGATTAAACTCAAAATCAATTAACTTCATATAACGTTTCATACTATATACACCTCTCTCATCACATCGATGATTGATTTCCCATGACTCTTTCTCACTTCTTCTGTATCGAACTCTTTTAAAACTTCACCATTTTCTAGTAAAACAACTTTATCTATTAAATGATCAATATCGTTTATTTCATGTGTGGTAATGATGACGCCACGATCTTTTATTAATTCACTAGTAAACACATTTGCAATTTCTTCACGACTAAACACATCAATACCTGAAAAAGGCTCATCCATTAGGATATACTCAACATCCATCGCTAATCCTAGTAGAAGATTCATTTTTGCTGTATTTCCTTTCGATAAATCTGAGATTCTGTCAGCTTCATTTAATTTAAAGAATTGAAGCAGCTCTGTGGCACGTTGTTGATTCCAGCAATCGTAAAAATCAGCCATGAATGTAAAGGCTTCATGTATTTTCATATGTGGTAACATCGTGATTGAATCTGGAATAAAGGTGATTTTCTCATAGCTCCCTTTATGGAGCCTTTCACCATCAATGAGGATTTCACCACTATCTATAGGCATTAATCCCATAATCGATTTCATAATGGTAGTTTTACCTACACCATTAATACCAATTAAACAAGTAACCTCCCCTTTTTTAGCAGTAAAAGACACATCCTTTAATACACGCTTTCTACCATATTTTTTTATGACATTTTTCACTTCAATCATAAGGATACCTCCAATTCATTTTCTCTTATAACAGACCCATGTTATATTTAGGACCTAGATGTCTCTATTGTAGGAAGGTTGATACATTCTTTTTAAATTTCTATATTGCAAAAATATCAACCGACCATTTATTTGATACTAATATTACTAAGTGATTCTTAAGAACCCCGATACATAATAGTGAAGAATTTCTTAAGTCTTTACTAATAATTAGTTATTAGCATTCATTACTTGGCATTTTAAGGGCTGTGAAACAAGGTGAAATAGTAGAAGAAGAAAACGATATTGCTAAAACGAGTAGCTCGATCAACAATAGCTATGTAATATACGTGCTCCAAGTCATAAAAATGACGCCTTCTTTTGGAAAGAGGCGCCATTTTAATAAATTATCCTTATTTTTCTCTTTAAATCAACTAACAAATTTTTTATCAATATATACTTGTCATTGTCTTTTTCACTTAAAGTAGCATGTTCATATTTATTCCTGATAATTTTTCAACTGGCTTTTAAAACAGTGCGGTAAGTCAAATTTGAATTAGCTGCTATAAAGGGTCAGTTCTAGCTTAAGTTATTGGGGTAGTATGGTTATTAAACATCCTTATTCGCAAAATATTATACAGTTATGACTACATTCCCCTTTTTGTGACCTTGATCTACGTATTTATGTGCTTCAACAATCTCTTCTAATGGATAATTTCTGTCTATGACTGCCTTAACATGTCCTGCTTCAATTAACTCGTTGAGTTTAATAAGATACTGTGGATGTATCTTTAAAAATCCATCATCTACTGACACGTATTTTCCATTATTACTAAGTGCTGTTTCACATTGCCTTTTTAATCTCGAGCTTTTGTTTTTTCCAACAGCATCAAGGATAAAATCATAAAGTTCTAATTGATTTAATGAATCCTCTTTAGTGTAATCAATTACTTTGTCTGCACCTAGAGATTTCACTAATTCTCTATTTGTTGAGCTACATACCGCAGTGACTTCAGCACCTAATTGTTTTGCTAGTTGCACCGCAGTCGTCCCTATTGCTCCCGAAGCGCCATAAATAAGCACTTTCTTTCCATCTTGGATATCACCATCTTGCATAAAATGCATTGCCAGAGCACCACCATAAACTATCGCTGCCGCTTCTTTATGACTTATATTTTTAGGTTTTAGCGCCAATTCCCCTTGCTCAATTTCTTTCTCAGATACACATTTGTACTCAGCATATGTCCCACGGCTATTACCTGTAAATCCATATACTTGGTCACCTTTGTTGAATAGATCAACATCGTTACCTACTGATTCTACGACCCCTGAGAATACGAGTCCGATTATAGGATTTCTTGGTTTTGAAAACCCAAGAAATATTCTCATCATCAGTTCCATGATTTGCTTTTTAGGAAAGCTAGGGTTGCCAGGCATGTTAAAACCTCTAATTACACAATCACTTGCAGTTACTGCAGTTGCGTGTATTTTCACGAGTACTTCATTGTTTTTTGGAATGGGTTTTTCCACTTCTTTAAGCTGAAGGACTTCAGGTGGACCGTATTTAATGCATGTAATCGCTTTTATTGATATCTCCTCCTTATAATTATCATAACTGCTTATCAACCTAGTTCTTCCGTTCAGATAATGCTTTTTGTACTAGGTTGTTTTCGTACTAAAAAAATATACACATCGGTATCTTCAAAAATCATATAGTACATCTCAGTTACTCGAGTTTTAGTGAAAGAGCAACAAATTTCTAAAAGAAGCTTATTTAAAGCAATTGGGTCTAAATTATCTCACGTCGAGCTTTTCATATATTACCTATCGTGCGTTTGAAATGATAATTAGCATTTATTTGCCGTGCTTAGCAGTCAGCAACTCATCAAGTGCCACTAGGTTGAATCCCTTAATAATCAACCAAAGTGCCATTATCATCTCTTGCACACCCAACGGAGCATACAACATTTCTAAATTAAGATTTAGCCCAAATAACTTTAATAAATCGACAGCCAGATAGATAACCGCTCCGATCAAACCCCAGACGGACAACCAACGAGGGATAAGTTTGGTGAGATAGAAAAGGGTGTACAGCAGCATTGCCCCGATGATAAAAACAATAGTCGTAACGGGACTCATAATGTCATTTGCCTGAAACAGGACATTACCAATTACCTGTAAAGATGCCTCCTCTGCTCCAGCCGCTGTGAATTCTTTACTGAACACGCCTAACAATAGCCAACTGACTACCGCTAGGATATATACACTTCCTTCTAGTGGTCCTCGGAATACGACCATCCCTAGTGCCAGGGCTTCATTCTTTTTTTTGAAAAGTGGGTATAAGAACACAGGCATCGCCGCTAAAGAAAGCCCCATCATGAGAATAAAAAATGCGCCTAGGTTAAGCTGATAAGGATTGGCAGCAATTTTGCTTAAAAAATCCTCCCCAGTAAATAGATTCCTGGTAACTAACTTACTCAAAATTCCTGATGCCGTTCCGATGATGTAGAGGACACCCACGATCACTGCAGTCATTCTGTATGGTTTCATTATGTTGTTCTCCTTTCATCTTTTGTTAAATTAGCGAATAATTTTACCTACTCATTTAACGACTCGAGAGAATACAAGACCGACCACCGGCTGTCTAGGTTATGAAAAACCTACAAATAGCCTTTTCATTAGTTCTATTAGTTCCTTTTTGTGAACTGAGGTTGGCAGTTTACAATATTTCCATATCTTCCTCAATTATGATGTTATATTCCTTATGAACATTTTCAGTTATTTAAAGCAGAGTCTCAGAAGCCTGTATTTTATTTTACTTCCATTTTTTTAAAATCCATAGACACTTTAGTGTTGTTTTTCAATATGTAGGTGTAAGATATTTAAGCGACAAACGAATAAGATTCTACAGCAACCCCATCTCACGTGCTTTGGCTACAGCCTCAGTGCGCCTTCTAACCTGAAGCTTTTCAAAAATCCTTCGATTATGTCCTTTCACAGTGTCTAATGCAATAAATAGTTTTTTACTAATTTCTTTGTTTGAAAACCCCTGACCTATTAGCTGTAAAACCTCAAGCTCACGTTCGCTTAAAGCATCAAATAGGAGCTGGGGTTGAGTCATATTTTGTTGTGCTACATAATCAAGTTTGAATGCTTGTAGTAAAAGGTCTATATACTCTGGCATAATCCCATTAGCATATGCTTTAATCAATAATTGTTCCATATGCTCCCCTTCATCAAGGAAAGTTCGAACAAAGCGACCAGAGCTTGCTTCTAATAGATGGTCTGTTAACAATTGTAATGCTTCGTCTGTTTCACCATCTAAATAAGAAACTACTGCCTGTAAAACCTTCAACTTCAACATTTTTTCTCTCATGCCATTTTGCTTTACCTCTTGGTAGTAAGTGTGTAACTCATGCTGGGCTTTAGCGGTGTCTCCTTGAGAAAGATATACTCTTGCCTGACTATGGGGGAGTTTGTATGTTTCAGCTAATTTACGTGCAGCATGAACCTTTCCCTGATTTAACAATAAAAGTACCTCTGTCTCACTGACTTCTGACATCCGATCTTCTAAGTCATACTGAAAAGCAAACTGTTTTATTTCATTTAAGATGCTAGTTGCGCTCTCAAGATCCTTTTTCGCAAGCAATGTTTGGACATATAGAAGGTTACACGTAATGATTTGATTGTAATTTTCTATATATTTCGCTAGTTGTTTACTTTTCTCTATATATTCAATGGCTACATCTAAATCGTTCCATTCGTAATAAATACGGGCTAAACCAATATATACAGGATACAAATATGATGACGGCGTTTCATCCTTCATTTTTAGAGCTTGCTCGTATGTTTTACATGCTTGCATGAGCAGGTTTTCTTTTACTTGTAAGTTCCCTAGCGCGATTGTGGATAATATTTCAATTATTCTATTTCCAGACGCATTACTAGTAGCAATAGCTTCTGAATATGCTTGTTTCGCTTTGGTATTGTCACCTTGTAGTTCATAGGCTATACCTAGCTTCCAAGTAGTTGCAGTTCGCACCGCTAAATTACTTGGGCTTAGATTCTCTAGTGCAATAAGAGACTCGGAAATAATCACGTCCACATTATTTTGGGCTGTAGCTAGCAGCGCACGTATGGCAGCAATATGCCCTATAAGGTTCCGAGTTTTCATATTTTTCTCAAGTCCATGCAAGGCCCTTTCAGCAGCGAGTAATTTAGGCTCAACCTCGTTATATCGAGCAGACATAGAGAGAACTGAAGCATATATAACCCATAATGTAGGATGAGCATCCAATGTGTCTGTTGTTAATGTTTCAAGCCATTTCATTACAGGGACAACAGCTCCACGAAAGTGAAGAGGGATCCCATTCCCCAACAATATACGTTCAGCTCTTTCTACATCACCAGCAGCTGTAGCATGCTGAAATGCCTCAATCTCGTAGTTGTTTTTTTCATACCAAATACTTGCGCGTATATGTAATTGCGCAATATCTATACCACTGCTCACTAAGGTATCATCACTGCTATGCAACAATTTTTGTTTTAACAACTCTGCAAAAAGGTGGTGATACCGATACCAGCGACGCTCATTATCCAAAGGAATAATAAACAGATTCGATTTTTCTATAAACTCAAGTGATTGCTGCCCTTTAAGAAATGTATCTTGCATTATTGCATCACATAATGAGCCACATAAACGATCTAAAATTGATGTTTGCAATAAAAAATTCTGGATATATACTGACTGTTGTTTAAGAACCTCTTCTACTAAATAGTCAACTATGAAAGAGTGATTTCCTGTAAATGATTTTATAAAGCTTGATGGGTCATCATGTCCGCCCATGGAAATCCCAGCCAATTGAAGGCCAGTAATCCATCCCTCCGTTTTCGTTAATAGGTTATCGATATTGTTTTTTGACAGCTTCAAATTCATCACTTGATTTAGGAAGCTAGCAGCTTCAGAGCTAGTAAAGCGTAAGTCTGAGTTGCGTATTTCCGTCAGCTGATCTCTTGCTCGTAAACGTGCCAAAGGAAGTTTAGGGTCTTCACGAGTTGTAATTACCATATGCATCTGTGGAGGCATGTTTTCTAAAAAGAATGTCATGACATCGTTTATAGGTTGTGTATGAACCGTATGATAGTCATCAAGTACGAGAATAAAATTATATGGAATTGAAGTGATTTCATTGAGAAGAGAAGTTAAGATATCCTCCAATTTGGGTGGCTGGGGAGATCCGAGTAAACTCAAAAGTTCATCACCTAGATCTTCCTCTATTGTCTGTATTGCCGCAATAATATAAGAGAGAAAAGAGTGAGGATTATTATCGCCCTCTTCTAACGACAGCCAAGCTACAGCACAATTACAGTTGGCAAGCCATTCGCTCACTAATGTCGTTTTCCCAAAACCTGCATGAGCTGATATGAGAGTCAAATGCCGATACATCCCATCGTTTAGCTGCTTAATTAAACGGTCTCGTATAACTAACTCTCGCCTCATTATTGGGATATTGAGTTTCGTAGATAAGATGGAATTAGTCATTATTAACTCCCTTCTATTATCACACTTTTTTTAGATTTTACCTTCCCAAGCCGTTAAACATAGTAGTGAAAATCTTATAAGCAAATCAAGCTTAAATATCTGTTAATCATATGGAGACTCTACTATATATGATCCTGGGGAAACACCTTTTCTATATCGACAACTTATTAACATGGCTATATTCGGTTGTTTATTTTACTAAGTTATAAACATATACACACTAAAATTTGTGGTATCTTTTATTTTCTAAATAAAACGATGACAAACGTTAAAACCGCATGTTTCGATTCAAATTGGTAACAATAGCATGATCCATTGGTCGTGCTCCTGGCTCCCCGCTTATTCATTTCTAGAACAAGAACTTATCGACTCAATAATCATTATGGATTAATGTTAGCTGTCACATAAGCCGTGAAAAATATAGGTTTAGAAATCTTAAGAAATTCTTCATATATATATTAATAATTATCTAGTATTATTAGTAGCTAGAGCTATTAATGAAAAATTAAGGTCGTATAACCTGTATGCTAATGATAAGATAAAGAACAAATTTTTATAAGAATATTGTAAAGGGGTAGAAAAAAATAATGTTGGTACAAAGTTTATTCTTTATTGGAGTACCCTTTTTCATTGTTGTTTTCGCTTGGTGGATAACTAAAGAATTACCTTCTAAAAATCGTTCCATGCCTGGGAAGATACTAATTGGTATTGGAATCATATTATTTATTGTTGCAGAAATTCAAAGTTGGAGTTGGCCATTATCTCTTGCTATACTTCTCCCTATTTCAATATTTATAATAGGTGGAATAGTAATACTAGTCATTGTTTTATTAAAAAGCTAAAATATATCATCATACTTTCAACAATCATTATGACCTCATATGTAAATAGTAAAAATTCACTCAGCACAGACTCAATTCTGGCCGTAGCATTTTTTCTTCATTAACAATAGTAGTAAGGCAACATTTAGGGGTCAAACCTCTATGTTTACGGGTCAAATCCTCTGTTATATCGGTCAAATCACTATGTTTACGGGTCAAATCCTCTGTTATATCGGTCAAACCTCTATATTCCCTATATCGTATTAAGTTGGATCATCATATTCAGACAAGCTCCAATATATGGTCAATATAGTATTCTCCCCTATAGTAATAATCTTAATATTCCAACAATTAATTTTATCATAATTTACAAACTATGATAACTCTTAACCTAATCACCGTAGAAAAAGAGATGTTACTTTGAAGAGAACTGGAGAAATTATTATTTCAGAGATAGCATCCATCTTAAGTTCATTAATAGCTATTATGAGCCGGAATGAAAAAAAGCAAAGAATTTTTAAGTAAATTGGAGGATGAACTAGCTTTAGATTATCCGATGTGGCAGTAACCAATATAACTGATTTAATTGAATGAAAGGCTAGTACAGTATGGCTCGTTATGGTATCGTGTTTTATTAGTCTGATGATAGATTCAATTGCGGACTTTAGCCTGAAAGGAAATCTTTATTGTAAAGTTTCACTCATTTAAAGAAAAGATATTTATTATAGCGAGTGAAATATCCTATCCTCAACAACTATGCTAATCTTCTACATTGATGCTCTTTTAACGACACTCAGTTAACATATCCCAATTTGAAATACCCCTTTAGATATCAATATCTAGAAGGGGTAAACTCGATTTGTACATACCACCCTACTCCATCTTAATGTTATGTACTCCATAATCTTGTTACATCTACTAATGTTTGATCATTAAATTCCATTTTGTATACATCTGGTTTAGAGGTATTTAACAAAAAATTCAAATCGTACTTATCGTCATAATACTCCACATCAAAGCCATTACTGCTCCATGAGTACCTAATGCTATTTTTTGTCCTTTGTACTCTTTCAATAATTTATTCAAGACCTTTATAGCTCGATGTTGACAAAGTGAATTAGACTCCCCTCCCGGTAAAGCAAAATCAGGATTTGAGTATGACTTATTCAATAGAGGGAATAATTCCTCATCAGATATTCTCTCGTTTCCATTAATGAAGATCCTTTCTTTAAGATCTTCAAATACTATTACTTTTTGTCCCGAGCGCTGAGCTAATTCCTCTATCGTTAAAATTGCTCGTTGATATGGACTTGAAACGAAAACCCCGATCCCCTCTCCCTGTAATAATTCCGTTATTCGACAAGAATCTAATTTACCTTTTTCCGTTAATCCTCTTGTTCTTTCATTCCCATCCTTTGGTGACTCCCCGTGTCTTACCATGTAAATATATGTATACATATATAGCCCTCCATGTTTCCAATATTAGTATGAAATCTTCAAATGTAATTTTGTATACTGAGTGATATATTAGTAGCTTTGAAGAGCGGTTAACTAACAGGGTATTTTTTTGCCCTATTGTTCATATGATTAATTCTAATATTATTTTTCCTTCATGATATTTCTATGAATACGTCACTATATATTTCTTGCATCTTTAAGAAATAATCACAATAAGGGGACATTTTATTTTGCGCAAAAGCTGTTAAAGCTCCCCTAATAAACCAAAGTTGGACATATTCACTTAATTGTTTTATATCAATGTAATCATATTTCATATATTCCATTGAAAAACTCTTTATATACGATTTTAAATCTTTTGAACAGGTTGCACGAGGAGCTTGGGAGGTTACCAGCGCTGCAATATCAAAGTAATGATTACCTCTTCTTGATTCACTAAAATCAATAAAAAAGTATTTATTAGTATTATCATTATATATTGTATTCCAACTACCTAAATCTCCATGAATCCACGAGCTATCATCTTGTTCTAAATGGCTCAAGCGATTTAACATCGTATCCATGTTAAATGTCACTACTTCCTGTTTCACGTTATACCATTCATCTCGTAGGTTATTCCAAGTTGTAGTTAAGTTAAATCTGTCATTTCTTTTTCCTGCCCACTCAAAATCTAATAGAGCTTTCCTTAACAAAACAAGTTTCTGTGTCCATTGTTGTATAGTTGGTTTCACTGAACTTGGTGAACAATAAGATTGTAGATGGTAGACCTCCCCATGTAGATTAATCCATGCTTTTCCATCAATTGTTTGAAGAATATTAGGGACAATTGCAACATTAGAGCGAGACTGTATATGCGAATGCAACTCGTACTCAAAGCATGCTTCTTCAATTGATAAAAGCGATCTTAAAATATACTTTCCGTTCTCTGTTTCTATTAGGAAAGTTTTTGATGTATTACCTGACGTTAATTCCCTTATATGCTGAATACCTTCTAATTGATATTCTTGTTGTAATTTTTTCTTGTCCATCAATAAGTCCTACCTTTTAGTAAACGCACGGTTTATAGAACAAAGTTCTTTCTTTTTTACATTATAAATCTTGAGATAATCGAATCATATCTCTACACTGTATACCGTTCTCAAAAATTTCTTCTTCATAATGTTTAATAAAAAAGTCCAAATCAACACCAATAATTCTAAAACCACATTTTTGATATAGAGCCAATTGACCAATACTTGAATTTCCAGTTCCAATTTCAATCGTTTTATAACATTTTGCTTTTGCTACCTGTATTGCATCCATCACCAATTGCTTCCCTATACCTGTACCATGTAGCTTTTCTACAACTCCAACATTCACCAACTCAACCGTCTCAGGTCTTGTTGGAAGTATTACATACACTCCAATAACTTGCTGTTCACTTTCGGCTACATAACATTCTCCCCTATTTACATAATCATTGACAATATCTCTTGAAGGGTCAGCCAATAACAACAATTCCATCGGAGGTTCTTCATCTATATTTAGTTTCCGAATAATCATAATTAATCTCCCTTAATTCATATGAAATTGTTATAATCTATGCTGTAACAATTTGTTGATTTGCTCAGAATACCTTAATACAATCTCATTGTTATCTTTTTAAAAAAATGAGATAGATTGCAAGAGGTCAACGTTACAAATGCTTTACAAACCTATAGCCCGTTATTTCATAACCAAGAAATTTATATAGTTCGTGTGCTTTTACTCTCTTCTCACTTTTCCCACTTAAAAGATAGATAAAATTAGAGCCTCTTCTCATTGACCAGTCTTCTACATATTTAACCAAGGATTTTGCAATACCTTGACCGCGATATTGCCTTTTCGTAACGAGCGAGGTTATTTGAATCTTAGCTTCGTTACTTGTGTATGTTGTATGTACTGTTATTCCAATCATCCCAACTAGAGATTTTTCCTTTTCTGCAACAAAGGTGTAGTAATTTGGATTGGATTCGATACGTTCCATTCTTACTTTCATATCATCAATTGATGCAGGGTAGCCTAAATCAGCCATTAAACTTGTGAGTTGTGCTAAATCACTAGTGTCGTATTCTCTTATTTCTATTAGAAAAACCTCCCCAAATCCCTGTGCTGTATGATTATTGTAAAAGACTCTAAGTTCATTCTGTACTCTTCTTACATTAACCGCTTGGCAGCTACTATGTTCAGCAATTGTCCACGTTTATGGAAAAAGACTTTAGAAGTTTTTCTCTAAACAGAGATGAGGCTTATCCTCAAAAATTACTTCTTTATATTTTTTGAATCCTAATTTACTCCAAAAATCTATCCCTCTACTATTTTCTTTATGAACTGCCAAACGTAACTTTTCTTTTTGCTCCTGTCTAATAAGGTTTTCTATATGCTCATATGCTACAAGCGAATTACCTGCACCTTGATACTGTTTATGAATGACAAACAAACTTATCCAAGGTGTATTATCTGATGAGTTATTTATACAGTAATCTACTAAGCCTATGTAACTTTTATTCTTTTTGATTAAAAGGCGTGTGGTATTCAACTTTTTAGACTCTTCATACTCTGACTGTATATCTTCAAAATTAATTGTGTTTTTATTTTTAGACATAAGGTTATAATTTGAATTTGAATTCATAATCTCTAGCTCAATCTGCCATTTACTTATGTCATTCATTTCACTTGTTATCATTTCAACCACCATTTCTATTATTTAAGCAATCCTGCCCTTTATCTTAATACCAATTATTTCAAATGTTCTTTACTTAGACAATCCCTTTGTACAATATATAACCTAAAATGAAAAGATTCTTTTCCTAAACTAAGAGATAAACATATCGTTTTACATAAGAAAAGATGTCACGAAATCTAGTTATATACGTGTTTATTGTTGGTACGAAAAACAATAATCTATCAACCAATGAAAAAGGGCGCTCATCTTTATTTCAGTTTTGCGCCAAGTTTTGAGAATTTGAAAACTATTCTAATGAACTCCAAAGGGTCAACAAATTTTTCAAAGTTAATAATAAACTATCTTACCCTCACTTCTATTCTCTATTATTTTTAAATCGAATTAATAACTTCTACACAATTTGAAGAGAGGGTGATCTTATTGTCTATTCATTACACTTTTATTTTTAGCGCCCTCGTAGCAATAAAAGTTTTAATATACTTATCTAAAACCCTTGTTCCACCGAAATCGTCTTCATAAAAACCTGCAATGACAAAGCCAGCATCTATTTGACCTTGAATTTGGTCTTCCAAAGTATGAGCATATTCTATCGTTTGATGTGAATTGAGATAATCTTGAACCTCATCCTCAGGTAAATGATCTAGAGTAGATGAAGGTATAGCATGTTTCACATCTAAGATTCCTTTTCTTTCTTGAGTGTCATCAAAAATCCATAATAGAGGATTAGTGAATCCTGTGATCAAGATTCCTCTATCCTTCAATACTCGAGATGCTTCACTCCATACAGGATGTACATCTTTTACGAATAAATTTGAAACAGGGTTGATAATCATATCAAAAGATTCATCTTCAAAATCGCTAAGATCAACCATATCTCCTTGTATTGCTTTCAACGTTAAACCTTCACGTTTAGCAACTTTTTCATCCTGTTCTAACTGTTTCTTAGATATATCGGTTACTGTTACATCTGCTCCTGATGCAGCAAGAATAGGAGCCTGTTGCCCCCCACCAGAAGCAAGACAAAGTATCTTTAGGCCCTTTAACGAATAAGGAAACCAATTTCTCGGGACAGGTTTTTCAGTTGTCACTGTGATCTCCCATTCATCATTTCTACTTCTTTCTATCGTTTCACTGCTAACAGATTTAGTGTACCTAGAACCTTCTTCTACTTTCTTATCCCAAGCAGTGCTGTTTTGTTGTGTTGTATTCATTTTGTCATTCCTCCTGCCAAAAATATATAAAAATTCATCTATTTAACAATAACATAATATTTTGTTATTAATTTCCCTATCAAACAAATCTCCCACATAAAGCAAAAAACGCACATTGCTGATTTATTACTGAACTGAGCTATTTTCATGGAAGATACAATAGATTTAAATCTCGTTGCTTTTTATAAAGAAGACTGCAATTCTTGTAAAGATTAAATAGCCCGAGCCTAATCTGAAGAAAAATTCCAGTTTATTAGAAATTAATCAACGTTTCTTTTAGCTGGTTTTCGTTCCACTCCTAACTATGAATTACTATTCTCTAATAACTCCTATATAAAGACAAATTCCTCCAATTATAGTCAAAGGGTTTCGTAAGAGAAGCAAGAATGTATAAACAAAGCTTTTTGGAGGTGATCGAAAAAACCAATCCTATTCCTTTATTTATACAATGTTTAACGATTCTTTCTTTATTTTTGTTAGAACATCTACTCCTATCGCATTTTTTTCGTTACAACACTTTATGGTGTAGCTCCAATTCTTACAATCTATTAGATAAAATATATCCTTTATAACCATCTATTACTGTAATTAACCTGCATATTCTAACACACTTAAATCCACCTATTCCTATATGGTTATGGTAGATGTTTTAAAATCTTTATGCTTCTTAGGAAAGCTTTATGAGGTTTCTTGATCTATGTTGTAGCCAAAATAACTTATAAGGTAATGGAGGTAATTTATTTGACTAAAAGGCCTTTAGAAAAAAAATTATTTATTATAATACTAAGTGCCATCATCATTATAGGAATAGGAGCATCCTTGTTCAGTGCTGATCATATCGCAAATGGAGAAGTTGTCCCAATATATCAAGATGCAAATGCACCTATCCCCGATCGGGTTACTGATTTAATTTCTCGAATGACATTAGATGAAAAAATCGGACAAATGACACAAGTAGACAGAAGATACTTAAATTCTGATAACGATATCGCATCATATCATATTGGATCGTTATTAAGCGGTGGTGGATCAGCCCCAAATCCTAATACACCCGAAGCATGGGCTGACATGTATGATCAGTACCAATCAATTGCACTCTCGTCAAACCTTCAAATTCCAATTATTTATGGAATCGATGCTGTACATGGTCATAATAATGTATATGGAGCAACCATATTCCCGCACAATATTGGCTTAGGAGCTACGCGTAACCCTACATTATTAAAGGAAATTGGTGAAGCTACGGCCAAAGAAGTAGCTGGAACTGGAATTGATTGGACGTTTGCTCCATGCTTATGTGTCAATAGAAATGAACGGTGGGGCAGAACCTATGAAAGCTATGGTGAAGATCCAGAGATTGCTAGTTCATACTCTACGATAATTGAGGGATTACAGGGTACAAGCTTAAATGACCCTTCCTCTATTTTGGCAAATGCTAAGCACTGGGTAGGTGACGGAGGTACATTAGGAGGCGACGATCAAGGTGATACTATCATTTCTGAACAAGAATTGAGAGACATTCATATAGCACCATTTATAGACGCTATTGAAAAAGGTGTCGGTTCAGTTATGATTTCTTATAGTAGCTGGAATGGAGAAAAATTACATGGACATAAGTATCTCATTACAGATGTCTTAAAAGGAGAACTAGGATTTACAGGATTTGTTGTTTCAGACTGGGCTGCCATTGATCAATTGCCTGGCGATTATGCTAGTGATGTCCAAACTTCTATAAATGCAGGTATAGATATGGTAATGGTTCCTGATGACTATAGAACATTTATTAATACATTACGTACAGAGGTAAACGAAGGTCGCGTATCAATTTCACGAATCGATGACGCAGTAGAACGAATTTTAACGAAAAAATTTGAACTCGGCTTATTTGAACAACCTTTTACTGATAGAACCTTCACATCAACTATAGGATCGCAAGAGCATAGAAATATTGCTCGAGATGCTGTAAGACAATCTCAAGTGCTCCTTAAAAATGATAATAGTATCCTCCCATTATCAAAAGATTTAAATAAGATATTTGTCGCAGGGAAAAATGCTGATAATATTGGGAATCAATCTGGTGGTTGGACGATTAGTTGGCAAGGTAGTAGTGGAGATATTACACCTGGAACAACTATATTAGAAGGTATTCAAAGCACAGTTTCTCAGAATACTGAAGTTACGTATAATGAGAGGGCTATCGGATTAGACTCTAGTTATGATGTAGCTGTAGTTGTGATTGGGGAAACACCATATGCAGAAGGTAATGGAGACCGACCAACAAATTTAGGACTGGATAGAACAGATATTGCAACTCTTCAAAAAATCAAGAGATCTGGTGTCCCTACCGTTGTTATTTTAGTTTCTGGAAGACCGATGATCGTCACTGATCAGCTAGAAAATTGGGATGCATTTATTGCAGCATGGCTTCCTGGAACAGAGGGTCAAGGCGTGTCAGATGTTCTCTTTGGAGATTACAACTTTACTGGTACACTGCCACTAAGTTGGCCACGCACAGAAGATCAAATTCCAATTAATGTTGGGGACACTCCCTACGATCCACTATTCCCTTATGGATTCGGACTAACCTATCCCTAAGGAGTAGCATATCTTTATAAATAAATGGCTCTTTCGTTAACTTTGTTGCAATTGCTACCAAATTTGAACCGCAACATGTTGTTTTATACGTTGGTCATCATTGTAGCAAAGAGAAGATGCCACGAACGCTAGTTATGTATATGTGTTAATCATAGTATGAAAATTAACAAGCAAAGCAGTCTAAAAAACACACAATTACTACCTTTCAACAGAATTTAAATGGACTCTCGTCATTTTATAGAATGAGAGTCTATTTTCTTTTATACAAACAGTAATTAATTTCACACCAACTACATCAAATGCTTCCATTAAAGCTGTTCTTCAGACCCACATGCCCCATCCGAATCAGTAGCAGTTGGGAATGTGGATGATTCAGCTGTCTATATGTAAGATAATTATTTAATTGAGGTTTTATTGTTTATAGTATCAGATTATAAATAAGGGCTGTTTAAAGTACGAAAAAGATCAAAAAAAGCAAAAATTAATGAAAATTACCTAGTACACAAATACACGCTCATTACACATAAATGGCATACTATAATTTATAAGATCCTTCTGCCAACCTCCCTGATCACCCTCCTTTCATGAACGGAACAGGGAGGTACATATATGGCTAAGTTGTATTTAGCCCTTTCCCCTCGTACAACTTTTAGTAGCTTATCTGCATCTTCAATATTAGCTGTTAGCAAGGTTCATTTGGTATGAGTTTTAAAAGTAAATCAACATATTGACTCAAAAAACAGCCCTACTAAGTATGTGGGGCTGCTTCTTATAATCAAATATTTATGTAATATTTCATTAAAAGCTCCTGCTTTCTTTCTTCAATTTCCTTAAATATATCTACATTAGATGAATTTTTTCGTTTGCGTTTCAATATACCTTTTAACAATGTTATCACCCTTAAGTTTTGATACTTTAAGTATAGGCTGATACCCATTTTCTGAAACCGAGCAAAAGATTTGTTTTTCTCTCATACTTATGACTGAAATGATCCTCCTTCATTTGCTCCATCAAACACAAATTTTCACCCCCCATAAAGGTTAGGGGGTACATCATCTAAACCGAACCAACAGCTTTTATCCATTACTATTCTAAGTTTATTTAGCCCAATTATATAGAAAAGCAAAAACACCCCTATCGTTTAAATAAGGATGTTTTTGCAATATTCTTTCCAAGATATTCAAAAACGTTCTACAGTTAAATCAGTATTTACAGCGATCGCAGCTTTATTTCCTTCTGCTGCCGAAATCAATAGTGATGAAGGGACCAATTTTTCGGTTTCCCCAGCTATATAAATGTTTTTTTGAGTTGTCCTTCCCATTCCATCTGTTACAACAACTCCATTTTCATCAATTTCACAACCTAGCTGTTCAACAAATGAAATGGGGCGATAAAACTTTGGTACAACAAACCCTCCTGTTCTCGCAATCGTTTCTCCTGATTCAAATTCTATTTCATGTAAATACCCATCAGCACCTATTAATTTTTTAACTGGCTCCATCTTTATTTGTATATGACGCTTTTGCAGCTCTAAGGCTCCACCTTCACTTATTTCAACGCCATTTGTGATGAGAACTAAATCCTTAGACCAGTTGTAAACTAATTTTGTCATATGAAGCATATATTGCTCATCTTCTGCTATAACAATCAATGGCTTTTCTCTCATCTCCCAGCCATCACAATATGGGCAACTAAAAATGCTTTTACCATAATATTCTCTAATAGATGGTATAGGAAATACTTCTTGAACACCAGTGGCTAAGACGATTTTTCCCGCAATAAATTCTTTATCGTCTTCGGTCCTAACAATAAATTTTCCATTATCTTTAATTATCTCCGTAATCTTTGTATTAAAGTAAGATATTGCAGAATACTTCTCTAATTCTTTTAACCCTATTTCTCTAAATTCATGAGGTTTCGTTCCGTCTCTAGTTATAAATCCATGAGATTCTTGAGTGACTCTATTCCTATTGGTTCCATCATCAAACAAGCCAAT
This sequence comes from Nanhaiella sioensis, assembly GCF_046557775.1. Lineage (NCBI taxonomy): Bacteria > Bacillati > Bacillota > Bacilli > Caryophanales > Bacillaceae > Nanhaiella > Nanhaiella sioensis. The sequence goes on along the minus strand of NZ_JBKAEG010000001.1, from coordinate 2,735,240 downwards.
ATTTCTTCTTGCCCTTCCTAAAGTTAAACTAGTACTTAACCCAGCAGCTCCTCCACCGATAACAATACAATCAAAAATATTCATTTGAATCATCCTTTTCTGTTTTTATATTTATAACAATTATTAAAGATCTTTTATATCTGTAATTAAATTAAAGTTGAACAAGTACCTTACCGAATCTCCCTCCCATTCTTAAGGGGATTTTACCTGTATATGTTTCAAGTAAATATTCTTCGGATTTTTTAAGTAGCTTATCTTCTAAAGGGATTCCGTATTCAACAAACCATTCCGTTAATTTAGTTACGACGTTTTCGATATCTATGTCCACAATTTTTACATGTCTTTCAATTAAAGATTGATAAGAGTAACCTTTTAGAAAAAGTAGTTGTAAAAGATATGCCATATCAGAGGAACCAATTCCTTGCGACTCTACACCTATAATTGGTAATAGCTCATCCATTAAATGATTTTCTTTTCTACTAGACATCCCACTTATATAACAATATTTCTTCGCAAAGCCGAGTGCTTTTTCAACTATCTTCCAATTGCTTATAGCCGGACACATAGATGAAAAAACGAGATCAAAGGATTGCTTATTATTGCCTTCCAATATATTCTCAAACGGCTTTTGAATGATATTGACTTGAACAGAATGTTTTTTTGCATGTTCCGCTAACATTGTAGCTAAATCTGAAGAAGGTTCGATAGCTGTAACCTCTGCTCCTTTTCTTGCCATAGGGATGCTAAATACACCAGATGCTGCTCCTATGTCTAACACAGATATCCCCTCAAAGCTAACACCTTGTTGTTCAATCCATGTTAAAATTCTATTGCTTCGTTGTCTACCTTCATCACTGAACGACATTTCATCATAAGACTTAGCCCATTTTCTGAAGCCTTCTGTATTATAAGATCCCACCTGCCCCAATCTTTGCATTATTTTCACATTTGTATTAGGATCATTTTCCCAAGCAGACTCCCATGTTTTCTGATTAAATAAGTCGCTTCTCAATTATGATCACTCCTTCCATTTATATTCGATGATATTAAAGACATTTTATATCCGTAATTAAATTATAAAACAACGTTACCTGTTGTTTTATTTAAGCTACTTTCGTATTGAATGTTGTTTTTGTACAACAATATAAACACGTATAAAACAAGTTTTCTTGACTTTCTTCTATAAATCGATGACTGTTGAGAATTACGACATCAATTCTTCTTTTAGAAACAATAGCAACAAAGTATATGATAAAAACCTTTATTTAATTAAGTCAGAAATTTTACGCTTTCTTAATTCTTCTTCCATTTTTTCTTCTGAACTTAACATGACTTTTTGTATCGGACATTCAGGTCCATGATCATAACAATCAAATAATGAAGATCTTCCTTCAATTGCATCAATTATATCGAGAAATGAAATTGATTCCCACCCATGAGACAATGAATATCCTCCATTAGCACCTGACGCAGAAGTAACCATGCCTTCTTTAACAAGTTTCGTTAATATTTTTGATAAATATGTGGGTGAAACATTTAATTTTTCGGCAAGAACTTGTACTCCAACAGGTTTATTAGCATTTATGGTGGCTAAGTATAACATCGTATGCAAAGCGTGACTTGTTGCTTTTGAAAATTTCATTTTCTAACCTCACTTTAACAATAATTACAGACTTAAAAGGTCTTTAATAACGATTATAATTCAAACTTATTTTGATGTCAATTTAGGACACTCTACTTTATTTTGCTCACTAACACACTTTCAAATTACACTAATCTAGTAGGTTTTTGTCAATAAACTATCGGGGTGTATACTTCATCAATCACGCACCATCTATGGTTTTTATGCTCATTTCTCACACAACCCTCTATATTAAGGCATATAATGTTTCATAAAATCAAGTATAGAATAGAGTTGACATAATGAGCACATATAAGACTACACCATGTTGTGGAAAAAGTGTCACCAAAGAGACAAGTGCTGCATGCTGTAATTGTCCCGTTTCAGCTGGAGAATTCTTTGGTAATTTTAATATATCTTGCGGGCAACGAGAGACGGTTTTCTTTATAAATGAAGGGATTGCACCAACTTTGAATGGAAGTATCGAAGTAGCTCCTGAATCTGATTGTGGAGTCAATGTAGTTGTTACCTCAAATGGAAACGACATCCCTTTTAGTATTGGGAGACCATGTAACCCAGATTCTATAGGGCGAGGGAATAGTAGAAGCTTCGTATTTAAAAATGTAACTCAAATAGAAATTATATGTAATGGTAATGGGATGGATAGCTGTTGTGTAGGTAATTATTTCTTTACAATAGTAGATAGCTGTGTAACTGCCACTCCCATAGGTGTTAGAAGAATCCTAACCTGATTATACAAAATATTAACAGTTTCATTTTTTTACATATGAAGAAATGGAACTTTTCACCTTACTAACTATGAGTTTCTTAATAATAATTTATTTGACCTATCACATAAATAAAAACTCGAAACTATAATGATATACCTAATATATAGTACATCATAAAATTATCACACTCTCTCCCCGTTTCCTCTCTTCACGAGGAAACAGAGAGAGTTTACATATTTATAGGCTGTTTTCACATTGATTGTTGCTTTTCGTACTAAGAACTACATACGTATAAACCAAGTATTCGTAGCATCTTTTCTTATTTAAAATCAGGTCAATTGCAAATTTTACGAAAAGAGCCTATTTATAAGATTATTAATAATAACTTCCTGATCAGTAACAATCACATGGTACTTCTACGAAATCATTGTTATATATAGGTGTACCTACAGTACAGTTATCTTTGTCACGAAAATACAGGTTTGCAAATACACACATACATTTACATTTATTCTCCGTTTCGATCACGAGTTCAGCGTGTCGAGTCATATCAAAATCAAATGTTCTACGAGTTCCTGGAGGAATCATTATTGTCTCTTCTTTAATTATTGATGGTTGATTTAATTCATCCCAATCAAATGCTGTAGCTCTAATTGTACATTCTTCTTCACCACGATTTAGAATTTCAGTATGTCCATTATCAGCACCGACTTCTCGGTACAAGACACCAGTAGTTCGTACTTTTCCTTTGGCCATTTATACACCTCCTTCAACCTTTATAGTTCATAATATTCATTGATGAGAGAATAGCTTGGACTTATATATAGAAATAAAAAAACTATGCTTACATGTATTTCAGAAGCATAGTTTTTTATTTGAATGTTGATAGATATCATTTCTATTATGTTTTCAATTCATCAATCAATTACTTGTGTTTACTATACGTTAGCCCGTATTTATCCATTTCAGCGTACACTATTTTATAGGATCTCCAGATATTATGTGCCAATGAAGATGCTTAGAATCTTGGTAATCTCCTAGATTATTACTCTGCAAGCACCATGTTCCTCAGTAACTTTCGAAGCAATCTGTTTTATTACATCGAACATTTCAAGTAATAACTCATTATCATCTTCTTCTAATGTAATTAAAGAAGAGGTGTGCCTTTTTGGTATGGCTACAATATGTATAGGATAGAAAGGCCTTGTATGATAATAAGCTAGAACATTATTAGTTTCCAATACTTTATTCACTAGAGTTTTACCACTTAGTACCTCATCGCAATAAAAATCTTCCGTCATCATAAACCTCCTATAATTTTCTCTAATAACAATATTACACCAATTTAATATTTGTTATAGGGGCCAATTGTTTTTTCTTATTCAACCCTTCCTTATAATTGATTAAAGATCAAAAAAATGGACTGATCAACAGTCCATTGTTGTTCAATTCTTTTGAGCCATTTTGCAGATTACTTAGCTTGCATACCTCTTTTGACTCAATCAGAACTTCTCGTTATTCGTTTACTACTGCCCATCGCATGTGATCTTCCCATACACCATTTACTTTCATCATTTTTCGAGACAAACCTTCATATTCAAAGCCTAATTTCTTTACTACTTGAATTGACCCTTTATTCCTTGGGATAATAGGTGCTTCAATACGATGTAAGCCAAAGTCTTCGAACACCACTTTAATGGCCTTTTCTAAAGCTTCAGTAATAAACCCTTGATTTATTTCATCTTTATCTATTTTGTAGCCAAGAATACAAGACTGCAGTATCCCACGAACAATTACACTAAAAGAAATACAGCCTATAACTCTAGCATAGCCTTGATCTGCTTTTTTAAATATCCACAACTTAAAAGAATTTCCCTCATTATAAGATTCGAGGTCTTTTGTTATATTATTTTCTTGAACCTCTAGAGTATAAAAATCAGAAGGTCTTTGTGCCTCCCACTTGCTAAGAAGTCCTTATTTCTTTGATAATAGGCAAGTACTTCCTCGACGAAGGTTTTATCTATTTGTCTTAAAACTAAACGTTCAGTTTCATATATTTTCATTTTTTCAACCTTCTAGTTTATATTTGGTCAGTTATACACTTATCTTCAACATTATTGCAGAAACAGCAGAAACAGTCTGTTTATGTAACCTTTACATAATTAAATTCTTTGTGAATAGAAACAAATAAATTATTGCTACAATAACAACAATAGCTAAACTTACTACTATGAATCCATAAATAAATCCACTTACTGACGCAAACACATCTAAAAACATGTTCTTAATAAAGTCGAGAACCTTCTTCATATATTTACCTCTCTACTAGTAATAGGTTTGTATAATTATAACTTCACTCTTTAAAACATCCTTTATATCTAAACTCTGCCCTCTAACTTAAGACCAATTATTTCAAATGTTTAGTACTTAGGCAACCTTTTGTTACCAAATATTTTACTAAAATAACAAAGACCCTTGTCTTATTTCAGCTTAACACCATTTTATTGAAAGCGAATACTTCTAATCATTTGTAATAACGCTTTCTGAAATAAAATTTTTCTTTCAGAGAAGCTATTTAAGATGACTGTTTTCCCAGTGATTGTTGTGTTTCTTATTAAGAAATAAAATAAGTACACAACAAGAGTTCTGGAAGCTAGTTCAATTATTTATTTAACAATTTGTGTAGTAGCCCATAAAGAAGCTTTCACGACTAAAATCTTAATTTTTTACTGAATCAGCCTACATGCTCCAAAATATTTTAGCGTTATGAGCCAATTTACAAGAAATTCTTCTTACTAATACACATATCGCCTACATATAAGCCCCTATACTTAAATATTGACAAAGTGTTAATCATCATCTATTATATAAATTATCCTAGTTTTGAGATAAATATTATTAGAATAAATAATATTAGATTATATATAATTAGGATAAATAATATTTTTTATTGTTTAACTGGCCAGTTATCAATATAAATTTAACTACAGAAAGGTGCTGTAAATTATGAAAAAAAATTATTTAGTTGCTTTACTCTCACTTTTGTTAATGTTTGGTATAATCGGAAGCTCTTTTGCAGCTGGGTTTAATGACAACAATGAAAAATTAAATGAAAGTTCAGAAAATGAAGATAGTGAGTTATATCCAGCCCCACTTCCTGATAATGCAAAAGGAGCTATGATCCCTATGGATAAAGGGTATCTAGTCGAGGAAATAGGAGATGGAATTTATGCTGTAATGGATGGTATTTTCAGTACGATGTTTATGACTACTGGCAAAGGAGTTATAGCAGTGGATGCCCCAACTACACTTGGAGATAAGTATTTAGCAGCGATCAAAGAAGTAACGGATGAACCGATAAAATATGTCATTTATAGTCATGCACACCAAGATCATATTGGCGCTGCGTCTATGTTCCCTGATGATGTAAAGATTATTGCGCATGAAGAAACAGCAAACATATTAGAAGAAAGACAAGACCCTAACCGCCCTATCCCTACACAAACTTTTAAAGGCGATAAAAAAGTGTTATCAATTGGAGATAAAAAGCTTCAGTTAGATTACATTGGAGATAATCATCAAGAAGGAAATATATTTATTTCTGTACCAGACCAAAAAGTTTTAATGGCTGTGGATATCGTTTTCCCAGGCTGGGTACCGTTTCGTTATTTAGCTCTTTCTGATAATATTCCAGGGTGGATAGATGCGCATTATAAAATATTAGAATATGACTTTGACACTTTAGTTTCTGGTCACGTTACTCGCTTAGGCACACGTGAGGATGTAGAAACTCAAATAGAATACATCGAAGATATAATTGAAACTACTAAACTTGCTATGCAAGAGGTAAGTCAATTTGAAATTGGTCAAAGAGTAGGTTTTGAGAACCCTTGGTATGTCATGGATGTTTATTATAATGAAGTTATTAAAGTAGCTAATGACGATCTTCTTCCTAGATGGATTGATCGACTAGGTGGAGCTGATATATATACATCGCAACACATCTCCAAAGTACTTGATATGTTACGACTTGAATAAATAGTATTTTCTTTTCACATGTTCATACCTTTTAAACGTCGCCTCTTAAGCGTTTAAAAGGTATGAACTGCACCTGCAATATAAGTGAGATTCTCCTACATGAACAAATTGATACGTGTGTTCCTTAATGAATACTCATATTATTGAATGACGTTGGTTGTTAAGTTTCGTTCCTCCGATACAATTATTGACCTCGTCTAAATTCATTTACGAGGTTAATATAATTACTTACATATAAACTGCTTTACAGCATTAAAAATATAATAGTAAAGTTGTTAAAACTCGTATATCCGATTCAAGTACCATACTTGTGGAATAACATTTACTTTAAAAACTAATCAACTCAATAATCATTTCGTATCAAAATAACAAAAAAAACCCTTTTGATAAAGCTTCATCAAAAGGGCTCTTTTTATGTGGATGTATACGTTATTTTATTTAAAATGGTACAAACTTTGATTCAAATGAGCATTTGTTATAAGTTTATATCATTATTATTACACATGTGTGTTGCAATTTTTTATTTATCTGTATGAATCATGTGTTGGTTGAAATAAGTCTTCTTCAGCATTTCTAACCATTGAAAAGTGTTCAACATTGTAATGGCCATGGAGAGTTTTATTATGGTGATTTATAATATCTTCTGCTCTTAAAACATCACTATCCGTTGTTGAATGTCCGTCACCGACTAATGTGACATCCAAACCACTAATAGTTGCTGTTCTTACAGCACTATCTATACAGTGCTGTGTTGCACAGCCCATAATAACAACATGCTCAATTTCTTGAGACCTTAAATGGTTTAAAAGTCCTGTCCCATGAAATGCATTCGTAGCAGCTTTATCGAAAATCTTTGCATTTGAATGTACATTTATATCATCGTGAATTTGAAACCCTTTTCCTTTACCTTCAGCAACATCCTGATCCCTTACAAAGACTACTGGAACTCCGGATATTTTTGTTTTTTCTATAACTAAATTAATATTGTTAATAAGTTGCTTTTTATTAAAAACCGCACTTTCTTCTTGATTCCCATCAATTAGTTCTTGTTGAGCATCAATAATTAATAATACTTGATTCAAGTGATTTTCCCCTTTCAAATTTGGGGAACCGCTATATAAGTTAATTAGACGTATCCCCCGTAGTATTGTTTACGTCATATTTTTTGTTAGTCATCATATCTACCTCCTTTAAAAAAATATTGCCTCATTATTTTTCATAATATTTAGGCAACTAAATATTAACACAATTTCTTTTACAACGATACTTCAAAAAATTCATTATTATCATTTTGTTAAAGATAATCCATAATAGATTTTTTCAGAAAGCCGCTTTTATACACTTTCCCAAAAGATATAATGAACGTTCGCAATAGTTTACGAAATAGTATTCACTACGATCTCATGCATAAATTCCAACTCCCAATCCACTCACTAGGCTTTGATTATTCATACTCTATACACTATAATTCCTAGTTAGTTTAGTTACTACACTGAAACACTTAGTTTATGTAGAGTCAGTATAAAGTGGTTTAATCCACAAATCTTCTAAATGTCTTCATGAAAAATAGTATCATTTGGCATAATGGTACGGAGTTTATGGACTTCGTCTTTGTTTGTACTATGAACAAAAAATTCTGTTCCCCAATGTCCTGAGTTAAAGCATTTAGTTTCATCATTATAAAAAAAGAGAGAAAACCATTTCACTCTCCCCATGTTATCCAAGTAATCGGATAACAGATAGTTTACCAGATGAGGATGTAATTCAGTTTGTAAAATGGTGATCTCGTTTAGTACGTGTTTTATATTAGTACCTTTTATTGACACCAATTCCTTTATAGTTTTCTTTTCCACATTCCAACAATGTATTTCAACCGTATTACTTTGTGCTGAAAGGTATGTAATTAGAGGTATCCAGTAATCATAAGATATAGGGATTGCTACATCTGAGTTTTTCTCCATATACAGGGGTACAGCAAAGTACAATTTTGAGTGCATTACAACTTCCTCCTTTTTAGTCTTTTATATTAAATATTAGTTATCACACTATCACATATGAATAGAACATTATTTGTCTATTTTTAATTAAAATACCAGGCAGTGATATGTAAATGAATACCCACACAATAAGAACTAAATTACAATACCCTCACTTCTCTTACAGTTGAAAACTTAATAGTAATGGGTGAATGTTGGTATTTTGCCATATTCGCAAATAAACACTTTTCTGATGTGTTACATAAAAGTACTTATTGTTTAATAACAACTATTTATTTACCTACTCGTTCAAAAGCTAGGTGTCCTGCTAAACCAGTCAACACACTACCCATGAACCACCGTTGAACCTTTTGCCATGTAGGACGTGTTGAAAACCATACAGCTATTTTACTAGCTGTTAAAACAATGAGCAGATTAACGATAAAACTAATTATAAGTTGCGTAAGACCTAGAGTAGCACCTTGGAGAAGTAATGAACCTTGTGCTGGATCTTGAAATTGAGGAAGTAAAGATACATACAAAATTGCAATTTTAGGATTTAGTAAATTAGTCATGAATCCCATTAGAAACAATTTTCTCGGGGACTCAATAGAAAGGGTTTGAGGGGTTAAAATTGAAGTCTTTGCATTAAATGAATTCCAAGCAAGCCAAAGTAGGTAAGCAACACCTGCCCATTTTACGAATTCATAAATAAAGGGAACTGCACTAAATAATGAAGCAAGTCCAAGTAATGTCGCAACTAAATAAATCACAAATCCAAGCATAACACCTAAAAGAGAGATGATTCCTGCAATTCGTCCTTGAGTAATAGAACGAGAAATAAGATAAATCATGTTAGGACCTGGAGAACATACAATACCAAGTGAAACCAATGCAAAAGCTAACAAACTCCCAATGCTAACCATAAAATTTCTCCTTTCAATATATTAAGAGTTGGAAATATCTGCTTAATAATAAATTATGACATCATTCTAGTCAAAGAAAATAATAGTCATAAAGAAAGCTGCTTCTCTATTAGACTTTCCTCCTTCTGTTCTTCCTGTACTCACCTTCGGTTGTTATATTTTAAACAACTATTTAACTTCGTTTATATATCTTCATTTTTATTTGAGTAAGTTGGAATAAGTATACTTCCCATAATAAACATCACTATTGCAGCCCCAATAAAAATATAACGGAATACATCTTCTTGATAATATACAGCCTTTATCCCAATTATGATCCATCCTAATAGGATGAGGATTTTTCCAATAAGTCCCTTTGACATCATTACCATCCTCCTATTATTTTCCTCAGGATATATTATCAAATTTTTACATTTATGTAAATCTAATATTTCGATAGTCAGCTCTTTTCTTTTTCACAAACAAAAAGGTCTATTTTCTGCTCCTTGTAACCTAAATCATTTTCATTTCAGGTTATACCTAATTTGCCAAAGATAATTGTATTATTATTTTCAAGCAAAAATTTATGTTCTACGAGATAATTACCGATTTTCCCGAACGAGAAAGCTAAGCCAACATATACTGTTGAAGAGTAAAATTTATTACATCACTCACAATATTATATATCACCATTTACCCATTCTATCGATCCAGGTCATTTTACTAGTTTCTTAGAATATAACAAGAGTCTCAGTTGTAATATTTATTCCATCGTTTAATATTCTTACATTATCATTATTAGGTGAAATATCTTCATTAATATTTGTACAATTTTAAAAGAAATGAGGTGAAATTATGTCAGATGCTCTACAAGTCTATACTTTTGGAAAAGATAATAAGGGCAACCTTATGCCTCTTCAAGGCGTTCAAGTGGTGACTACGACAGATAACCCTTCGGTTTCGATAAATTCATTAACTACAGATTCCAACGGATTTGGACGAGCTACTGCCAACGGTCTCGGTCAAAGTGTGAATACAGTAACTACTTTTCCCACATTTCATCCCCCTAGTGGAACTAGCTTTGCTACGAATGATATGGAAGGTGTTACGGTTACACTGAACTTCACAACACCTATTATCTCAGTTCCACCGAACCTTGATTTAATACTTAATCAAACTAACACTACCAAAATCACAGTTTACTCATTAAGTGCGCCAAATAGAATTAAAACCGTAGATGATTTGTTGGCACAAAGAAAGCCTTTAGAAGGTGCAGATGTACGTCTCGTAAGAAACCAAGTACAAAAGGATCAACAATTTAGTAATAGTGATGGCGTAGCACAACTAGACATGCAGTCTTCAACAACCATGGTTGGTTTTAATATTGAAATAGGTGCTAGTGGGTATTTTAAAATTAATCTAACTCCATTTACAGTTGGTGAAAATCTTGGGGTTACGTTTGATGCTTACCTAACAAAAGATATCGTACCTCAACCTTAGTAAAGATTTCCGTAACAACATTCACATTACGTTTACGAATATAGTGGTTTAGTTCTTTACTCAATAAGGATTATTTTAAACACTAGTGTTTATGATTTCTAAGATAATAATTAATACCCCTATCAATGAAAAAAGAAGCCTCTTCGAGAAAGGCTCCTTATTGATGAAGGGGTTGTTTTTCGTACGAATAAATAAACACGAAAACTACTAGATTTTCTGCCATATTTTCTTTAGTAAAATGACAGCTATATGGAATGATAGCAACAAATTTCACAATAGATCATTTAGTTAGTAATAAGTTACTTCTGTACTAACTGAATGAGGTTGCCACATGTATCATTGAAGATAGCTATTGTGACTTCACCCATTGCTGTAGGCTCCATAGAAAACTTCACACCTTTTTCCATTAATCGTTTGTACTCTCTTTGAATATCTGTTACACCAAACATTGTTGCTGGGATGCCATCGGCAAATATCTTCTCTTGATACTCTTTAGCGGCAGGATGGTCATTCGGTTCGAGTAAAAGCTCTGTCCCGTCCTGATCATCGGGAGAAACGAGCGTTATCCACCTAAATTTCCCGGCAGGAACGTCCTCCTTTTTTTCAAATCCAAGCTTTCCTGAATAAAAATCTAGTGCCTTGTCTTGATCTTGCACAAATATACTCGTAACAACGATTTTCATACTTGGCAGCCTCCCTTGTCTACAAAGAACATGCTATTCTGATTTGGTAAAATTACACTTGATTTGATGATAATTCGATAACATCTATCCTTCTTATTACTAAATGATATGACAATAGTTTATATAGCCATATACGTTACTAACTCTATTTTTTTCCTTTCCTTCTGTATGAAACTCCCCCTATAAAAGATGTTATTATCAAAAGAAGTAGGGGTATGACACTTTTGTCGAGACCTTCAATTAATATAGTAAACAGCATTCCTAAAAGCATTACTCCCGATATAATAAAGTATACTAAAGATCTGTCTATATATTCTTTAGCTGTAAATTCTTTTCTCTTAATCATAAATATCTCCCTTACAACCGAGTGTATTCATTAAAGTCTCATTTCGTAAACATTATTGCTATTGTAATCAAATTAGCACTATAAAAAGTGGCTTTAAATTGTTAGGTATAGTTGTACAGAAGAATAGATGCCACGAACTCAAGTTGTGTAAGTTTTGCTTCTTAAACGAAAAACAATAATCAACACTTAACACCGATTATTTCAAATGTTTAGTACTTAAGCAATCCCTTTTTACAGAATATGGACATAAAAAAGACGCTTTTCTTAATTTCAGGTTTATAGTAAAACATGTTGAAGCAACTTATTAAATGTAAAAATACTAGTGGTAGAATTATAGCAAGAGAATCTGGGAAGGAAGTAGTTTTTATGTTAGAAAACAAAACAATAATAATGTTAATGAAGTTATCAGACCGTAAATATTGGGGGATGTCGATTCTGAATTATGTTGTATTGATAGGTAGCGTGTCAGTAATCGTGTTGTACGTGTTAGACACTCCTATTAGAAGAGTAATAGGTCCGTATGCTTTTCTTATTTCCATAATAAGCTTTATTGATCATCATGTTTATTATAAATTAGTTAAGAAAGTCAAAGAACAAGAAGAGGTTGAGTACGAGAAAAATAACCAGTAGAAAATATAACAAGGCCATTAAAGGATTTTCTACCTTTCCTACAGGTTCTTTCCACTCTATTATGTTTTATAAAAGGTCCTACGGATTATGAGTTCAACCAATCAATTTTCGATTATTATTCTAGCTCTACAACATTCTTGTACCATGAATAACCATGAGCTAGTACATTCACCATTCTTAGTGTATTTTAAAAATGTCATTATTTTTATTATAGATTTTCAAATAAAAATTCTGTAATTTCTTCATTTAAGTCACGATGGAACTGCTCTCTATTTAATCCAGGTGGGTCTTGTGATGGAAGAAACGATGTATTTGTCATTCCTTTTGGAAATGGGCTAAGAAACGAGAAATGTCCTGCATTTTTAACAATTTTATGTAGGATCGTTGTACTGTCAGGTATCCCATTCAATATAATGTCTGCATGAAAAGAAGGTGTAATTTGATCTTTCTCCCCTACATACATCAATATAGGGATGTTTATGTCATCCAAAGCACCCTTATCTTTAAACCAGACTGAAGCTGGTGCTAGCAGAATTAAAGATTTAATTCTGTAATCAGGTGTAACATTAACAAGATGAACTTTTCCATCAGAAGATTCATATGGAAAAGAAGTTGGTACTCCTCCTGCTGCAGCTAATGCTGTGTACCCTCCCATAGAATGTCCGATAACTGAAACAGAATCTGGTTTTAAAATTTTCGAGAAATTTTCATTATTAAAGAACCAATCGATCACCATTGAAATATGCTTTGGCCTAATCGTTAGGTTATCTACAGTACCTTCTAATGTATTGTCGTTTATATTGTTAAATGGGTGCTCAATCATTCCTACAACAAATCCTTTGCGAGCCAAATAGGAAGCAATCGTTCGATAAACTAAAGGTGAACCACCGGTGCCATGAGATATCAACACCAATTTAAACACACCTGCTTGAGGCTTAGCATTACTTGAAATATTCAATTGATATGGTCCAATGTTATCCACTTTTTCAGGAATACTCGTTGGATACATAACAAATATTGAAAATGTTACATCTAATTGTTCGTCAGTAAGCTCGACTCTTCGATAACCAGCAAACCATTCTTCATTCATAAAATTCAGCTCCTAATAATATAGAATTATATTCCCCTATATCCCAATGCAATGAACTATCTATACTCCTATTTCCTTTATAACAAAAAAACACCAAACATTATTTTATAAGTAGCAATGATCTATTCCACAGATTGAATTCCTATTTAAATAAGACATACTTAGAGTTGTAGTTGAGTATCATTAATTGACTTAAAACGATACCTTTTTTATAGGAACATAAATATTATTTTGTAATAAATTTTGGGAATTTATATTACATCTCTCACTAAACTCGGTAGTACCTGCATGTTCATAACCAGAGTGTGGGAACCATTCTTCATATATTACGCGCCAAGTTTCTTGAATTGATTTACTAAAATCTGCTGGTTTTACTTTTGGTGTAGTAAAAACAGCAAACTCTGTTTCTGGAAATATTTTAGAAGTTTGACCTTCCTCCACTTGATCAAAATCATATACTTCTGCTCCGATTATATATAAAAATTCTCCAGTTTCTATATTAAAATCTGTACAAATGCCTAACTCAACCATTTTGTCACTATGAATACAATTTTTTATCTTCGCACCTAAATTTCGCTCTATATATACCTTCCAAAAATGTGGAATTTCTTTAAAATTCCTTCCATCATCTATCGTCTTTCTTAGCTCATAACCAACCACTTTATATTCAGGTTTTTTATTAATATGAAAATCCATTTCAATTCCACCTAAGTAGGGATTATATCGACGCTGCAGTACATTTGCCTTTGGATATAAATGTGTTTTAATACGTCGTTTTCTATATTCGCTAGGTGTCATTTTAAATAGTTTTTTGAAAGAACGTGTAAAGGTTTCATGAGACCTAAATCCATTTTCCAAAGCAACATCAATTACTCGAATATCTGTACAGGAAATTTTATAAGCCGCTTGTACTAACCTCCTTTTTCTAACGTACTCCATTACCGATGCTCCTACCAACGTATGGAATACTCTATGAAAATGATAGATTGAAAAGTTAGCTTTATTGGCTAGTTCTTCAAGTGTTAAGTCATTTTGTAGGTTTAACTCAATATAATCAATCACTTTCTGAATCGAATAATGATATCCCATTGGTAGTTTAACTCTCCTCTCTTGTTTAATTCTATCTCTTTCAGTTTGAGATTTCTTGACGTTTTTTGCTTTTGTAGAGTTACGTAAAATTCATTATATGAATCATCTTATACTATTTCATTTTCTGGGATACCTTTCACAATTGAAAACTCATCCAAATGGCAAATACAGTTGAACTATAATCTATAATATTCATCATAGTTATTATGTTCATTCTTAGGCGTATAGAATAATTAGCACAGCTAGCGCTCAGATCACCTATCTACTAGTCCATTCCATTAATGACGTTTCTTTTGTTTGATTACTCAAATTTTCACAAAGGATCTCCAGTAAACTTGTAAAGCCAACTACATAGTTTTATAAAAAATCCCCTTTGTGTAAGATAACAAGGGGATAAATTAATTTTACAATAGATTCAAACAAGCCTTATAAGTTAAAGATCTTTATTAAATCACCAGGTTATGGACTCCTTTAAAAAGCCAGGTTGTTGAATAATATCTTCATGTAATCCAATAGTAAGCTAAGTCTACCTTAGAACTAAGCGATTTATTAATCATTGTTTTTCATAATGATATTTGTAGAATGAAGGGCCGTTCTCCGTTGCGTATATAAGTAGTCAGGTATTCATGCAATCTATTTAGACTTCATTTACTTCAAATTTTATTGTCTAACACGATATTACGAATAATTTTCATTGGCTTGAAACTATCATCATACGTCTCACTAGCTATTGTAACTACAAGATTTTTTGGTGGAGAAATAATAATATATTGCCCTCCAAAACCTAGTGCGAAGTAAAAAGTATTATCATATGAAAATTCCTGTTCCTCGTCTAATTTATTCACCCACCAGTGCATCCCATAATGTCCTATGTAATCATATGTACATAAGTGTGGAGTTGTAGCTTCTTTTATCCACTGTGAGGATACGATTTTCTTTCCATTAAACGTACCATTTTGCAACACTAATAGCCCAATCTTCGACATGTCTTCAATTTTCAAAATAAGTCCGTCCGCACCTTTGTTAATTTTCATTTTATCAGCATACCAATGGTATTGTTGAATTCCTAACGGTTTAAATAAATTTTTATTAGCGAAATCCTCTGTTTTCATCTTTGTTACTTTTTGTATTATTGCTGATAAAACGTGGGAACAACCTGAATTATAGTTCATATGTTTTCCAGGATAGTGTACCATTGGGCGGTCAATTACAAACTTAACAATATCGTTATGATATGTCATTGGAGCAAAACAATTCCATTCACCAAACTCTGGGAAATGCAGTCCATCGGACATAGTTAATAGATGATGTATGGTTATGTCCATTTTTCTCTTGTCTTCCTGAGCTTCAAAAAGTTCAGGAAAAAATTGATATACAGGTAAATGTATTGAATCTAAGTATCCTTTATCTAGCGCAATACCCATCAAGATAGATATGACACTTTTTGTACATGAGTTTATTTTATGAAGTTTCTCCTTTTGTTTTTTGTTTTTATAATATTCATATATATTCTTTCCCTCATGAGTAATGTAAACGGCGTTTATTTTCTTCTTCCTCAATTCCTTATTTAATTGATCTCGATTCATTTTCCAAAACTCCTTTACCTTTACAAAGAAATCATTGTGAATGATGTTTTCTTTTCTATTTATGTCTTTGTGTGTACAAAATAAAAAAAGACCAGCTATGGTCTTTTTAGTTATTTCTAGTATTAAAGAGATGTGTTTCACAATACATAATACTAGATCGCAATACTTTAGTTTATTTGTAAACTAAAGTAAATCCATCTTAACAAAAAGCCATAGAGAGCCTCTCTATGGCTTACACATGCAAAAAAGATTAATACAAAATTTCCGTTAGAGGGCTTTCAAAGTACTTTATTAAATTCGTTGAAGTAAGTTTTATGTTTACCATTTTGAAGAGCCTCCTTATCAATTCTAATAATTTACATGATATTGTATTTTATGGAATTTGTAAACCAATTTTATAGAAAATTCAAATTTTTATTTATGCTATTCAATGAATTCTCTCATTTCTTTATTAAAGGAATTAGATCAACCTAATTCCTTTTTCGGTAAGTTAATTTAACAAATTCCAATATATAGACTCATCCATAGAGAAAAGCGCCGTATTGCTTTATTTGAAAAACTCACTATTCTAATGTGATCACAGATTTAATCAATTAGTTATTTGTTTTAAAGTTCTAGTTGGCATTTTTGATTAACTAAGAATGGACAGAAAAATTTGAGATTATTAACTTATCATGCGTGCAATAATAAATGCAGAGGTTAACTTACATTTAAGGAGCTGGTTATGACAAATGGGTGCAATAGACCGGAATGGATATAGATTTGAACCTGAATATAGTTTAATTGAGAAAAATGGAGCAATTCACGTATATAACAAGGGCGAACTTGTTGATGAAGTGACATTTTCCTTTTCTGGTAAATATCCAGAGCTTGATCAAATTGAACAGCTTGTTGATGAATATTGTGAAGAGCGGGGAATTTGATTACCTTCATTCTTTCTTCTACCTTGCGTCTCACTTGCCCAATTCATTAAGAAAAGCGCATTTCTTTCTCTAGAAATGCGCTATGTAGTGGGATCGAATCTCTGGCACTATTACATTATTTAGCTATAAGATTACGGATCAAAGAATTGATTTTATTTTCTCGTTATTTTCGAGCATTACGGTCTATGGTCATTCCTTAATTGGATGTCATATCGGTTTATAATGTAATACATACTATGTACTTGGCACCTGTGTATCCAATCATTAAGAATGGTTACATGACTTTAAAATGCATATTGATACAAACCATAATAAAGAGGAATACTGATTAATACTCCAAAAATACTTTCTATAATTGATAGTTTTTTTATATAACCTGGAGGAAAAACGATTCCTGTTATCCCCCATATTAATGCACATACAAATATTATCATCCAAATAAAAGGAGTTAACATTTGAACATTGTACACATAACCGAATAACCCGATAAAAGTGATAATGTGCATTACTAAATCAAGTTTTTTCCTTTTTGTTTTAAGCTTCTCCACGTATAAAAAAACAATCAATGAAGCTGCTAGAAAGATCAAATAAATTGACCACATTACTGTAGCAAACATACTTTCCTCCATGATATGAATAGTTTGCTCAATCTTATAATATTAAAATTGAATTGTCATTAGTAAATTTTTGGTAGAGAAAGCATATATTAATCTACAAAACAAACGCTTAAAAATGACACAATACTTACTTCTTTGACGGTTGAAGGCTTAACTATAGAAATAATATAGAAGCTAAAATAAATTCATGCTAACTTCTTTAATGGCAAACGCTAATCTCTATTTTAGATTAGCGCCAGATTGTTAGTAAGCATCCATCATATTTCCATACCTAATGTGCTTCTTTTGTAACTAGCTGATGGGTATATAGATTTCTACTTCTTCACCGTTTTCTACAGGATGATAAGTTTCTATTATGTATGAACCTTGTTTATTATGATACCCTTGTTCTTTAGCCCATTCTCCTAATTTAGAATGAAGTTCACCGACTTCCATGATACTCCCTCTCGTTACAACGAATTCATCCTTTACTTCAATATATTCCATGTCTGAAGGAAGTTCTGATATAGAATCCGACACAATAATTCCTACATAATATTCTCCTTCAAGATGGTCATCGCCCTTTTTAGGCTCAAAGAGAGCGATCTCTGTTCCAATGTGGTTCGAGATTTCGTCTACCCTACTCATAAATTTCTGAGCATTCATCGGTACTTCATTTCCAAAGTTTTTAATTTTTCTTTATTTTTCATTCCGACAATTTTAAATGTTTTTTCAAGCTTTTTAAATTCCATATTTTCTCCCTCTGATTATATAATTTTAGAGTCCATTTACTGGTAGTAGGTAATAATAGGTTTTTATTACCATATGTATATCCTAAACCTTGAAGTTAGTTTAATGTCAAATATTTTTTTCATATATTTTTTAAAAATCTATTTGTCTTTAAAAATAATAAGGTAACTTCTGTTAACGAACGAACCCTGCACTTAAACAAACTCCTAATAATAAAAAGAGCACAAATCTTTATTTTAGATTTGCACTATATTGTAGAATATCATTATATTTTTCAAAACATGTCATTTTACCAATGTGATAATCTCTACCCTATGATAAAGAAATCATTAAACATAATATAAATACAATACTCGATAAAGGTGTCATTACGTATCTTTCTCTTATACTTCTGAATATTAGCTTTCCTACTGTATTTAAATAAACTGTTATTACTCAAAATAAAATATTTGTAGGTGAAAATTAAATATATTCTGCAAGTCAGAATGCTGTAAAAATACATTTCCCATAAAGTGTAGCCGATCCATTTTTTGATTTATATAGGAATTGGTTGTTATAGAAATAAAAACCAATCAACTACATATTACAAAGAGATCATTCCTGTATAATGTATTTATAAGTTAATGTTATATCTCACCAAGAAATCTTTCACTCTAGATATATTTCTTTCTATAAAATTTGTTGGATTTTCACTAACCTCTAATATATAATTCAGGAAACTTACTCTTCTAGCTGTCATAAATAGATCTAGCTCATAGTCAGTTACATCAGGCAAATCACGGATCTTTCTATAGCCCTTAAAATAAAGTTTTTTCACTTCGTCAAAATTTTGAGATTTATTATACTTGTAGTAATACAACATAATTGATAAATCGTGTATTGGTAAACCAAGCATAGAATCTGCAAAATCAATAATGTGCATTTGTTCATTTTGCACCTTAATATTAGATGGATTTAGATCACCATGTATTAATTGAATGTCTTTGATATTATTTTTATAGTAAGACGATAATTTATTATTTAAATAAGGGATAATACCGTCCATTATTTGATAGTATTCCTTTGACAAAAATTTCTGAAACTCTTCTTGCTTATATATTGCTTGTTCTCCCTTAAAATAAAACACTTCATCCCACATTTTTGGGGCAAGCTCTGTAGGGACCGAAATCCCGTATGTTGCGTTATGCAAATGAGCAGTTAGCTCACCTAATTGTACAAACCGCTTATCATTTTCATTTTCCTCTAGCTCTTCACCGTCCAACCAACTATATACAGCAACATGTTTCGGTGTAGAAGTATAATCAGATGTAATAACTTGTAATTTTTCACCATCTTTAGCAGGGATCATTCTTGGTGCTGAAATGTGGTTTGTTTTATTTACAATGTCCATAAAAAATATTTCAGTAAGGTTATCTTCAAGAGAGCTATATTCATCTTCAAAAATTTTTAACACATATACGTCACCCAAGCTATCTATAACCTTGTATAGAAAGTTGGTCTCTTCACTCAAAAATTCTAATCGCTTAACTTGTAGATGATATCTTTCTATCGAAAGTTCTGCTACCTTTTGTAAAGCTTCTTTTCTTGATAATGGGCTACTTTGTTCGTATGCCATACTTTAATACACCCTTTCACATTGCAGCTTTTCTCATGGTTCTTACTATTAAGACTAATTGATGATTAACCACAAATAAATAGCAAGAATCATTAGTAATCAAGGTCACCATAAAAAAACTGAGCATCTATTTTGCTAGATGATCAGTTCTAATGTCATTAATTCTTTGTATAAATTATTTTTTTTACAGTTTCAGTTGAAAGGAAATATTGTTCAGCTAATTGATAAACAGTCTTCCCGTTTTTAAAATCATTTTTCATAGAAGTATTTCTTTCATTGATTTTTTGCCTTCCACCAGAACATGTACCCCATTTTTGAAAATTATTCTTCGTCTTAGGGATATATATTGTTTCCCCTTGAACATATTGTTGAAGTTCTTTTAGAAGTTTTTCAGGTAGAATTTTGTTTGCATTTATATAACTCATTTCTGCAGCCCCTTATTCGTAATTAATTACTATAAATAAGGTGCAAAGCCATATATCAGAAATGGAAATACAAAGCAGCAGTGATTTTATTCTTCACTTCATGCGAAGTATTAATTTCTAATACAAGACTTTGCATGAGTAATTTCCAAATTTGCGAACGAAATAATTATCATAATAATGCCCCTTCCCAAGTTAGACTATTATATTATTTTATCAGAATTTTTAAACTTTAAAAACTAGTAATGAACACAATTTAAATTTCCACATTTCCCATAAACCTTTAGGGGGTCAGAAATATGTTAGATGATGATGACTAGATCTATTTAAACTTTACTAGAACTAACTATATAAGACTAAGAGCATTTTATTTATATTTTATCCTTCAAAAATGATGAAAAGCACTAACCTTTGTTACAGATTTACGCCATTTTGTTGAATAAATAACATTTAATTAGTAAACAGAATACTGGCTCATCTTCTCATCACCATTATCACAGAATTAGTACAATATTATATGTATCTTCTTTTTCAGCGATAGGACAATTAATTTATAAATACTATCCCATTCAAAATAAAAACACTGGAACTTTAAATTTTTTAAAGTCTACAGTTCTCATTTTTTAGTAACCACAATTTATATTAAGTTTCATATTTTACTATGTACTTGTGTATTTTTTTGGTAAATACCATAATTTAGGATTTTTCGTCCAAGCTAAAAAGAAGTTATAGCATACACTATAGTAGTTTCTATTAAGGAGGTGTATTAATATTGTCTTTTTGTGTTCGTCTTAAGGAACCAATCGCCGCAGAAGTCGGTGTTCAAGAGTTTATTCAAGTATGCGCTTTTTCAACTACTGATTTAGAAAGGGACACAAAAGTTTTAGTAGCTTTAGGAGATCCCGATCAAGTAGATGATATAAACTTTGTGTTTAGCGAGGGCTCACCAATTGAATTTAACGAAGTAGGTGTTCATGTTTTTGATGATGTAATCTTAAACACATGCGCTAACATTCTTGGAACTTTCAATAAAACAGGAGAATATTTATTTCAAGTGGCATTACTTGATCAAAATACTAATGATATATTAGATTTTGAAGCTGCAACTGTAAAAGTATTTAGCTAGAAATTAAAAGCGCTATGAGCACAGGCTGATTAACACAATATCACTTGTGTTTCATAGCTTGCGAATTAACCAATCCTATTTTCCATATCTTTATTATAACAAGTATTGAAAAGAGGTGGCTTTATTTGACGAGGACGGTGATTGATGTGAAAAATTGCAACGATACCTGTTGGTATTGTTGCAAAAATTTTGTACAGCTTGACGTCTTTTCGCCAGATGGAAAACTTGCTTATGTCATGAACAATGACGATACAACTGTGTCTGTGTAACAACACATAGCGTTATTGCAACTGTGCAAGTTGGGGGTAGTCCACGTTTTATGGCCATCTCTCCTGATGGAAAACTCGCTTATGTCATGAACAATGACGATACAACTGTGTCTGTGTAACAACACATAGCGTTATTGCAACTGTGCAAGTTGGGGGTAGTCCACGTTTTATGGCCATCTCTCCTGATGGAAAACTCGCTTATATCACAATGATCTCTGGAACTGTATCTGTCATTGAAATGAAAACGCATAGCATGATCTCTATCATTCAAATAGCGGGCGGCGTTTAAGGTATTGTCGCCTTTACGCCTGATAGGAAACTTGCTTATGTCGTTGAATCATCTTAAACATAGTTGACAAATTGTCCATTGTGGTTACTACAGTATCTGATTTACGCAATATTGTTCAAAACATACAGAAAGTCGTTATTCAGTATCATTTCTGAATAGCGCCATATAGTATTATGAAGTCAGCCAGTAACTTTTCTAGTTGACCTATTTTTATTAGGTATTATTCTGAATGTAGTCTGGATACCCTTAACCACATTCTTGCGTCAAATTGTTCAATAAATTTAATCTACCAAAAACCTATCACCTTTACTTGATGGTTGGGAAATCAACATAAACTCAACTTCATTATTTGACCTGTTACACATTTGGTGGGGTACCAAAGGAGGAACTTCAATTCCCTCTTGAGGATTTAAGGTTATCTCTTTACCATCTACCTTAATAGTTGCTATTCCTGATAAGACAAAGAAGAATTGGTGTGATTGTTGATGGTAATGATTTGATTCAGATGTATTAGCTGGCATACGTTCATGAATAACACTTAAATTTTGATTTTTCACTAAGTGCCACCCTTCAACGATATCTCCCAATATGTAATGTTCAGCATTGTTTTTGCTTATTTTCATTTTCTGAACCCCCTATCAATAAAAATCTTAGCTTTTCCAATACATAAATAACTTCAATTAAAAAGTTCGGTTCACTTTCTAAAAATTCCTGCTCTTATTCAAGAAAAAGACGCTTATCTTTTAGATTAGCGCCAGGTTGTGGAATAACATTTTCATGTACTCCAATAGTAAGCTAAGCTTATCTTAGTACTATTCGACTCATTAATCACTATGTTTACTATAAGGTGACGCTAATTCGCCCACCTGAAACTATGGATTCATTTTTAGACATTAATAAATTCTTTATGCTTTGCCTCAAGTACACCTTTTTCTTCCCACTTATCTAAAAATGATTTAAAGAAACCTTCTGTATGATGATTAAGTTTTTTGGCAAAATTATACCCATTAATTCCAGCTGATATGTTGTATGAGTCTAATTTTAACGTCTTAACAAAAGCATCAATAGCCTCTTCTTCTCTTTTTAACGTACCTAAACAATGCCCAATCATATACTGGGTGAATATTAACCTTGGAAGACCAACATGTAGAGATTTTTCAAACATTTCTAATGCTTTCTCAACCTGATTAGATGCTAAAAAGACCTCTGCTACCTCATGATACGAAATACTCCAATTCGGATCTAATCTTAGAAGGTTTCGACCTGCTTTTTCAGCTGCCTGCAGATTTTTGGATACATATAAATGCTCCTTTAATTCGGATTCATAAATAGTTTTGATGGCATCTGATTTACGATATTCCTGCCAGCTATTTTTAGGAACAGCTAAATTAGCAAAGTATAAAGATTTTTCCATTTCTTTTCTTGTTTCGTTTATTAGTAAATCCTCTGCTGGAATCATTGCATAAGCACGATAAAATTGTGATAAAGCAATATGCTCTTTAAAATCTCTTCCTTCTCCTAAACTATCGGCAGTTTTTAAACCATACTCAACAAACCAATTAAAAAGTTTCTCTCCAATGCTCTTAGCCTTTAGCTTCCACACAATCGCATTTGAGCAAACCATCAAAATTTGTGATTCTGGTAATGTGTGTACTTCGAATAATTCCATCATCTTTGTAAATTCTTTTTCATGTTGATTTTGATTTTGTCGATTCTGCAAAATAAATTTTAAAAAATAGTATTGAATTTTATTTTGTACAACTAAATCATCGATATTGATTGAAGAAAAAATAGAAATGGCTAAATCATAGCGCGCTATGTATGTTAAACGGTAGGATAAAATTAATTTTTCTATAGACGATAACGATGACATATTGCTTATATTATCTTTTATATCACGCATAAATCCACTAGTTTCATAGTCTAATTTTAGAATTTTTTCTAAGGGTAACTCTGTTACTCGAGACACCTCAACTAATGTAGAGGGCTCCAATACTTGTCCCAAATGAAAAGGTATTTCATGTTCTATTGTTCTACAAACACCCTGTGTCCAAAGTGAAGATATATTATCAACCTCTTTTAAATGTAGGATAGCTGATAAAAAAGCATTATCATTTTCCATTGTTATTATCCTCCCTTTCCTATTAAACTCTTATCTAATAAAAAAGCGATAGTGAATTCTCAGAGAGAATTCACTATCTTAGTAGCTTATGCAGGGAAAAGTGCAGATAGACGATCAACTACAGGACTCTCAAATGTCATCATGGAAAATCACCCCTTTTATGTAACTTATTAACATTATAAACCAGATTAATTTTTTTGTCAAACAATTACAAAAATATTATTTATTTCTAAAATTGGAAAATTTATACTTTTTTGTGTTATAATTAATTTTGGAGGGTGATTAATTTATGAATAAACTATGGACAAAAGACTTTATCTTTCTTTCTCTTAGTAACCTGTTTATGTTTGGAAGCTTTTATATGCTTTTACCCACATTACCATTATTTATAGTCGATTCTTTACAAGGAGAAGAAAAGCATGTAGGGCTAATTATTGGTCTTTTTTCGGCAGCACAAATCTTTTCGCGACCCTTAACTGGTAGATGGCTTGATTATTACAGTAGAAAACATGTATTCTTGTTGGCTAGGATTTTATTTGCTCTTTGTATGTTCTTCTATTTAGGAATTGCTAGTCTGTTTGTTTTTTTTCTTTTGCGTTTCGTGCATGGTTTTGGTTTTGGAATGGCTACAACTGCTTCAGGAACAATAGCTTCTGATATTATTCCTCAAGAGAGAAGAGCCGAAGGTATGGGATATTATAGTACCTTTGCAAGCATTGCCATGATTGTTGGTCCATTTTTGGGACTAGTATTATTACAGGCTTATGATTTCTATACGATGTTTCTTATTTGTACATTATTATCGATAACGAGTTTTGTATTAGGCTACTTTATCAAAGTTTCTAAGACAGAAAAATCAAAGGAACGTTCGAAAAAGAAATTTAAATTAACTAATTTCTTCGAATACAAAGTAGTTCCGATATCAATTGTATCTGGTCTTATGTATGTCCTATATGGTGGAATTGTGTCCTTCATCTCCCTATACGCTAAAGAACGTGGTAATGTTGATTTAGCTGGTTATTTTCTAGGGATTTTATCTATAGCTTTAATTTTCGCACGTCCACTATCGGGAAAAGTATCGGATAAGTATGGTTCCCATCTGGTAGTTTTTCCAGGCTTTATATTAGCTATCATAGGTGTATTACTGTTAAGTCAAACTCAAACTGTCCTCACCTTTAATATATCAGCAGCACTTATAGGGATAAGCTTTGGGTTAATGCTACCTAGTTTGCATGCTACAATGCTTGAGTTAGTTCCCGCTGAAAGACGAGGAACTGCAACAGCTACATACTTTATGGGAAACGACATAGGTATTGCATCTGGATCATTCATTCTTGGTTTTATTGCTAATTATCTTGGATATGCCATGATGTACTTATCATCAACTCTTTTCATAGTACTGAGTTTCCTTTCATATCTCACTGTTTTACACAAGAAAAGACTGGAACAAAAACAGGAAACATCATTATCATCATGAAATGTGATTTATATTTTAAATTGTTATTTACCTCTTAGAACGTTACTTTTAAGTAACGTTCTTTTTATTTGGCAAAAGGGAAATACAGGAATACAGTTATGATATCAAAATGAAACGCAGCATGATTTTACCCTGAGCATTATTCAGATGAAATTTGTAGTATATATCCTCCCATTTACACATAGTTTCATGGATAAACATAAATATATTTATGTTTATAGTGAATTACAACTAAGATGACACTCATTAGCTTAAAGCTCCTACTTCCATAAAAAAATGAAGTCTACAACTCTTTAATAATTCATTTCTATAACAATGCAAAAAGGACTGATTTCAGTCCTATTTAAGCTAAATTTCTATAATGTTATGGAAAGTATTTTTCCTCTTGTTTATTAAACTAATAACTAAAAAGGTGTATAGTAGTAGAACTGAAGCATCTGTAGACGATAACCACAAAGTTGACCAACGGCTTTCTTAATATAACTTTGTTTCGAATAAAAACTATGTTTTAATAAAATTGAAATCAATCATCAACAATTGAGGTGAAAGAAGCATGGAAAAAATATTTTACGGAACAAACCAAAATCAATTTGGTGAACTACTTCTTCCTGAAGGTGAAGGGCCTCATCCTGTCGCCATTGTCATTCACGGTGGATTCTGGCGAAAACGAGTCACGCTTGAGAGAATGAGAAAGGCTGCTCAGGATTTAACAGCAAGCGGGATCGCAACATGGAACATTGAATACCGTCGCACAGGCCAAGAAGGTGGAGGTTGGCCCGGTACATTAATTGATGTTGCGAATGCGAGTGACTACATACGTACCCTTGCAAAATCTTATCCACTCGACCTGAATAAAGTTGTGACAATCGGTCACTCCGCTGGTGGTCATCTCGCAACCTGGATTGCTGCACGCCATAGTATTGCAAAGGATAGCGAGCTTTTCATCGAAGACCCTATCTCTATTCTCGGTACTGTTAGCCTTGCTGGAGTGAACGACCTTGAAATGATGCATGGTGTGCATCATTATCGTGACAAGGTGCTATCTCGCGAACCAGATAATCCAACAGCTGAATTAATTGGGGGATCGCCAGAGGAATATCCAACGCGTTACAAACATGCTTCTCCTGTTGAACTTCTTCCAATCGGTGTCCACCAGACACTTATTCATGGTGCACTTGATATCCACGTACCGATCGGAATTAGTGATCACTTTCACCGTGAAGCAGAAAGGGCAGGAGATAGTGTAAAATATGTTAACCTTCTTACTGCAGAACATCTCATGTTGACAAATACTACCTCTCCCGCATGGCCAACAGTCAAAGAAGAGGTTCTGTTACTAGTCAACAATTAATTGAGTCACAGTGTATGGTGCCAGTTAGGATATTACATAGTGCCAAATTCCAGCAGGTATCATAATGACGGAGTTATCATAAATGCTTCTTTGAGAGCTTAAATTGTTTCTATCCATAGAAGGTTCATACCTAATTAGAAAAATACTGACTACTAGGTATGATCCTTTTATCACTTTTTAACAAACAGATTGAAATGATCCATTCTAAAAACTCTTAAAATGTATTTTTAAAATTTTCCTAACTAACTAGACAAATTTTCATTCAATGTCTTGTCCTCTTAATTTGAATAAAGGCACATCTTTTTCAAAATGTGCTCCATATTGCTTAACAAAAAGTTATTCAATTTGCTCACTCTGATACCTGTTTGCTACCAATTATTTAAAACCCTTCTTAAATTTATACCAATTTCCACAAAGGTGATTTACGAACCCATAGAAAAATTAATAGACTAAACATACAAGCAAGTAAAAATACTAGCGAAGGATTATACCACTCTGCAATCCAGCCTGATGCAATAATTGCGATAGGCATACCAATCTTAAACATTGAACCTGTAATCCCGCTAATCCTTCCAATTAGTTCATGTGGCGTCGTTTCTTGGCGATATGACCAAATACAAATTGATGAGATCGTTCCAAATAATCCGTATAAAAACAAACTGAATCCTAATATCCAAATGTTATTTGCAATAAATAACATAAAGTATGTTAAACCTGATAATAATGTTGTCATTCCGAGAATCACACCAACCGCCATTTTATTGCGAATCCACGTAACAACACTACTCCCTACCAATCCTCCAAGGCCAGCACATGATAAGACGATTCCCAATTGTGAACTATTTAGCTGTAATACATCCTTAGCAAAAAAGATAATCATTGTATCTACCATTCCCGAAGTGGAGTTAGTAAAGATAACTAGAATGGTGATCATCCAGAGTGGCCTATTATTTCTAAGTTCTTTCCAGCCTTCTTTTAATCCTTCACGAAAATTTGTATCCCTCTCTATTTCAGCTTCGTTTGAATCCAATAACATGAGTAGGAAGAATGCAACGGTAAAAGCAATTGCTGTAATAAGTAAACCGATATGCAAATTAGAAAAAAATAATATTAAACCTGTTATTGCAGGGCCCATTATCCCAATAAATGTAGTAATAAATGCAAATGATGCGTTAGCAGGAGTTAATAACTCTGTTGGTAATACTTGCTTAATTATACTTGCCCTTGCATTAAAATAAGCGTAACTACAAGTCATCAACATGAATCCAGCACTGTAGAAAACGATTAAGTTCTCAAACCCAATTTGGATGAGCATAAATAACAGAAAAAGCACAACAATTTGTAAAAAGATCGCCCATAAAGACCACCTTTTTTTATTGACACGATCAACGATAACACCAATAAACATTGCCAATAATAGATTAGGAAGAAATTCAATAGCCCTCATTGTGGACATTGCTACTGAGGATGCTGTTAAAGTGTATAATATCAACGGAAGCGCTAATTCATAAACCTTACTTCCAAAAGCAATAATTGATCCAGTGATGAAAAGAATAACAAAATTTTTATTCATCCATAGTGATGAATGTTCGTTCTTTTGTCGAATAGATATGTTTTCTTTTGGTTTAGGTAGATTCATAATCTTCCCCTTTCTACTGTTATTTATTGGCTGTTTTCGCATAGATTGATCTTTTTTGTACTAATAAATAAACACAAATACAACTAGATTTCGTAGCATTTTTTCTATACAAAGATGATTTATGAGTCAATGACACCTTCTTCTAATTTAGGAGCTATTATCAACAAAGTTTACGAAAAGAGCCTATTTATTAGTTTAAACTCAATTAAGATGAAAGAAAGCTGAAAGAATTATATTGTTTTTTCACCTTTTATCTCGTGTCAACTGGTTGGTTTAACTAACCAACAGTGGGGAATGAAGAAGAAACTGCACTGTTGGGAGCTTCAATTAGTTTGAACAGCCATCTATGAATAGCTTGATTTTGTGTTAGTTAAAGTATTCTATTACTTTATTGTTTCTAAAAAATCCCTACTCCATATAGAGTAAGGCTTATCTGTCAATCAATTATTTGTAAAAATTTCTCAGCACCTTTATTACTAACATTTGTATATTCCATCGTCACACGCTTGACCCGTAAGAATGGAACTCAATGTAATTCTAGTACCCACTATTGAATTTTCAAAGTAATAATATTGATTTCATACGTATTCCCATGTACGCCCCAAGGATATAACCTAAGCCCTCTCACACTTATACTTTCGTTGACATTTATTAGTTAGTCTTAACGTCCTTAGTAAATATTTAATCGAGATTAGCATAGTCAATAATAAAATAAAAAAAGGGTATAATTGATATATTATTAGTAAATTGTTCGCTAACACATCTTCGCAACTACATGTTTGTTATTGTAAGAGCAATGCTATCAAAATAATTTAGGAATTAATTGTTTAATACCTATTGCAACTATATCTTGCTTTCACTTTATTCCTGTATTTTACCTAATCAAATTCACGAAAGATAATAACAACAATGTCTCTTTAAAAATCTACCTATTAGGATGTGTGACAAATGTTAGTAGAAGAGCACTACCTACAATTACGAACCCATTTTTCTAACGAACAGAACGGAGAATGGATTGAAGTAAAATTAACTAGAATCAGTGAAATTCTATATAGTACAAAAAGAAATGCCAATATTTTAATCAAAAAAATGGAAGACCGTAACTGGATAAAGTGGTCTTCTGGAAGAGGTAGAGGAAAATCTTCTAAAATTATGTTTTTAAAAGAGAAAGACCTTTTATTAGTAGATCTTGCAAAACATAGAGTTTTGTCAGGTGACTTACATAGCGCGCATACTTTATTAAATACATATAATGTAAGCAATGATGGCAGTGTAATGTTCTTCAACTGGATGGAACAACAACTAGGGTATCATCAAAAAGAAAGTTCACAACAGCAATTGGACATCCTTCGTTTCCCATTTTATCGACCAATACCATTTCTAGATCCTGCATTCGCAATGCGTCGAACTGAAGTTCATATCGTTAAACAAGTGTTTGACACATTGGTTATCTTTAACCCGAAAACGAAAGCTATTGAACCTCATCTTGCCCATTATTGGACTAATGATGAAACATACAAGGTGTGGACATTTTATTTACGAAAGGGTATACGTTTTCATCATGGAAAAACGATGTCATCATTAGATGTGGCCTATACCTTACAAAGAATACAGAATCCTAAAACGCAATCACCACATCAATGGATGGTTAACGGTATAAAAAAAATTACTTGTATGCATGAACATGCCATTCAGATTGAACTTTTTGAATCTAACTCTTTATTTGTAAATGTTCTAAATTCTTCTAAATTGTCTATTGTCCCTAATGATTTACATGAGCATGTAGAATTTTCAACATTCCCGGTTGGAACAGGTCCATTTTCTATTAAACGAAACGACAAGTCTAAGCTATTATTACAAGTAAATGAATACTATTTCAAAGAAAGAGCTCATCTAGACCAAATTGAAATATGGATATGGCCAGACTTTACAGTTGAACAAAAACTAAAAAGCCTTAACTTTAAATACTTGCATATAACTCATTCATTGAGAGATGGAGAAGGCTTCAACGAGTTAAATCGGTTTGAAAATGAGAGTTTTTATTTGGCGTTCAATTTACATAAACAATCACCATATCAAAATGTGAATTTTCGTAAAGCATTTCATCTTGCAATTAATAGGACCTCATTAATAGAAGACCTTGGTGGACTAAGGCATAAACCAGCAAGTGGCTTCCTGTCCAGTAATCTAATAGAAACATACATTAACGACTACGATATAACTAAAGCTAGAGAAAAACTAGCTCAAAGTGGTTACGCTGGAGAAACCATTCATTTGTATACATATGAAATGCCATTAAATATCGAAGATGCTCAGTGGATAAAAAGGGCAGCTGAAAAGCTAGGTGTTTACATCGAAATATCGGTATTTCCAATCGAGGAATTAAGAAAAAAGGATGTCATGATGCAGGCTGATCTAATTGTAGCAGGTGAAGTATTTGATGCAAATATTGAAATTGAATTAATCGGTGTTTATAAAGAGAAAGGTTCATTTATCGGCTCGCTTATAGCGAGAAAATTATGAAGAAGAAATAGAAGAATTAATAGCAACAGCATTAAAAACATCAAATAAAGAACAGCGTTTGCACATATTAAATAACATTGAAAACATCATAAGAAACAGCTATAACGTTATATTTTTATATCACAACAGACAAAATGCAGTACACCATAACAGCTTAAAAGGTGTCTCTCTAAATGCACTTGGTTGGATAGAGTATAGAGAATTGTGGTTGGAAAAATGAATCATCTACCAACAAACAAAAAGCTTCTCTATTGTTAATAGTAGCTAAAAGGTCAATCAAATTTTTGATTGGCCTTTTAGCTGTATAAACCGTTGATAATTTACTCAAGAATTTTTCAAGACAATTATTAAAACGTAGTTGTCCTTACTGTATAAACATAGAAGTTGATGATCACAACTGCTTAGTTTTTGTACATCTGTAGCTTCGTATCATTATTTTTACAAGGTGGAAACCCAAACTTACTCCTCTTGTTGACTAGTTCTCCTAGCAAAGTATAATTCAAAAGAATTTTTAATTCCTATTAGATTTAGAGATATAATAACGACCGTGAGTTAGAAAATCTTTCTTACAGACTAACCACCCTACTCAATATTCATTATTTCACATTTATCACGATACTTTTTGCTTGAACACTTTTTTTCCTGTACAGGCATGATTTTATTGTTGTATACGTAGATAATGTAATGGTTTACGATTAGCAAAGTATTTTTCGATAGAACGAAGTACTTCTTCGTTACCTGGTAATGAAACTGTTTCAAATGCTTCCTTGAAGGAAACCCATTTATAATCATTATGTTCATAGTTTAAACTTACCTTTTGTGCTTCATCCACATAACCTATGAAGACCTGAGCAATATAGATGTAATTTTCTTGAGGTGAATAAATTTGATCAAATAGATTCGAGGTATAGAGGGAATTACATGTAATCCCTGTTTCCTCTTCAATTTCTCTAAGAGCAGCTTCCCACGCTTTTTCTCCTTCTTCTATACTCCCACCTATGTAACACCAAACATCTTGTAAAACTGCTGTATCACGTTTAAGCAATAGAACTTTGTAATCTGCTCCAACTCTTTTTAATAATACAGCCGCAACACCTGTACATCTTAACGGTACTTCTACATTAACCAACGCAACACCCCCTTATCTTGTCGTTATAGCTTTTTTTGACAATCAAAATTTGATTCTCCTCCCTCTCTGAATATCTATAATAATCCCTTGTCTCTTTTCAAAGAAGATTCCTTGAAAGCAATTTACTCATCGATTGGTTTTCTGAAATTGTTTCTATTTTGGAAAACTAAGTATCTATTCTCTGGAGTAGTCTACCTATTATTAGTTAATCGACAGTTGTCGTTTTTCTTGTCCTTTTTGATGAGATTGAGATAAAGACCAGTCATGTGTCACATCCCTTGTAAATATCTTTTTAAAAGAAGGTTTCCATTCTGATAAATCTTGATAAACAAACGTTATATTGTTACATATTTTGTCTGCAACTTCGTACATATGATTTATATCATACGCCGTAAATAATATATAACCTTTACGTTGAGTACTGTCTACAATAGTTGGTATGGTGTCGCCCTCTTTTACTAATAGATCAATTAATACGACCTCGGATATGTTAGCTAATCCTTCATACTTGATTTCTTTTAGGCAACCTGGTTTTGGAATCAAACTTAAAGACATAGCTTGACATTTAGAAGGTACACATCTAAATTCATCGATCGTTTTAGTTGCTAACGCATCATAATAGTATCCAAATTGAGATATGCCAGTTGTTAATTCTACCATTTTCCAAATATTACCTCCACCTATTCTGACTTGAGACTCTATGATTATTGGGTTATTTTGTTTGTCTATTTTTACCTCCGTATGAGTAAGGCCGTCTTCTAGCTGCATGTCGTCCAAAAATAGCATGACTTTCTCAATGATTAATTTTTTTTGAAATTCATCTATAGGTGCCGGCATAATAGTATAGTTTATTAAAAACGTATCTTCTTTAAATACTTCAGCTGATATAGCAAGTATAGAATGTTTTTTGTTATAAGAAACGGCTTCTACCGTATAAACCACGTCACCTTCAACGTACTCTTCCACTAAAATAGGTAGCTGAATACCGTTATCTTTAATAAATACCTCTACGTCATCTCCCCTGTCTAACTTAGATACCTCTTTACCACCTGCACCACTGGTGGGCTTTATGATAATACTATCTTTTTTGTTCAAGAATTCATCAATATCTTTTATATTATTGCAAACTATCGAATCTATCGAAAATTCCTTGCCTGCTAAAATTTCACGCATCATGTCTTTATTACGGGTTATCATATTAGCGTTGTAAGAAGTTCCTTTAACATTAAAAATCTTTGCAATTATAGAAGCCGTATCTAATGCCGTTTCGTTGAAAGATACAACCATATCAAACGGTTTCTCTTTGTACAAATCTTCAGCGTAGTATACACATATGGGTATATTTGTTGTGTCTATTTCTTTTTTATAGAAACACTTTTCTAAGATCGTTCCATCGAAATATATGTGTTTAGTGTAAGACCCTATATACGAAACAGTAAATCCTCTTTCTAAAGCATCTTGTATAGGCTTTGTCCATCCCCCTACAAATAAAACGTGTGGTGTATTTTCTAGTTCAGTTCCTTTTAATATCTTATACATCATAATCATCTCCTCTAAAGTGAAGTCATATATTCAATGTTGGTTCCTTTTGACACGCCTCGCCTTAACAACACTATTAAACACAATGTTGTTCCGAAGCCCCCTATAAATAACGTAGTTTGAAGTCCAAATATTGAAACTAACAATGCACTAGCAAAACTCCCTAATGCCCAAGCTCCCCAATTAAGCGTACGCTGTACAGCATTTACTCTGCCTAGCATGTGGCTTGGTGAGGCAAGTTGTCGTATGGTTGCAGCGTAAGGGCCAAATACACCTTCTCCCATACCATGTATGATACTTGCAGCTACTATGCCGATAACGGTTCCTAAATATCCCATGATCGGTATAAAGCACAGACCAATAACTGATACAGTAGCGCTATAAATAAGCACTTTAGTATTATTAAATTGTTGACTTTTTTTCATAAGTATCGTATTGCCTATTAAAAATCCTACCGCTGCTGAACCTACAATAAATCCTATTTCAAGTTCAGATAGACCCATTACCTTATAAAGGAATATTACTAAAATGCTATTTAGTATGTATTTAAAAAAACCGTAAACAGCGCCACAACTTACAATTGGTTCTAACACAGGGTGTTTTTTAAAATATATCAACCCTTCATATATGTTTTTATAAATGGATTTTACATTTACGTTTTTTAAAGAGCCCTCTGTATGCGGTTTAAACCTTGAAATAAATAATACAAATACAAAACAAACAAAATACGTTACTGCGTCAACAGTGAATGAGCCTGTTAATCCAACTAGAGTAATAACAATTCCTGCTAGCATAGGACCAATTACTATAGAAAGAGACTCCGATAGAGCTAGTTGAGCATTTCCTTTTTTCAAGTTATCTTTATCTGTTAATATTTCCGGTAAGAAAGAAGGAATTGCAATATTGTAAAAAGTAGTAAATATGCCGTTTAAAAACATGAGAAACACCAATAAAGGGAACGTCATTATATTTGTTACAGTCAGTATGAATACTGATAAAAATAAAACGCCTTGGCATATACTACAAATTAGCAAAACCCTTTTTCTGTGAAGGACGTCTATCAAAGCACCAGCTACTAATCCGAAAATTAGGTAGGGGATGAATATAATCCCACGAAGCAAGGCAGCATTCGCCTCACTTGTTTCTAGCACCTCTAATGCAAAAAGTGGCAAAGCTACTAGTGTAAACTGGGTACCTAACAAACTTATAGACTGTCCTAGCCAAAGCTTGTAAAAATTAAAATGTTTGTTATTTTTCATGATACAACCCCGTTAATTCATATTTATCATTTCCCAGTCAGAAGACCCCCACCTCAAACAAAAACAATGCAAAGCGAGTAAAGGTTTAGTGGGGGTTAATTGACCATTGGCGTAAGCCAAAATTCGCTTGTGATATCGAACAATCAACCTATTAATAGATAGATGAGGTGAAGACGGTGCTCGTCAATAAAACCTTTTAATTTATAATCTATCCAAACAAAGAACAAAAACGATTAATTGCTAAAACCATAGGTTGCAGTCGTTTTGTATACAATCATTTTTTAGCTAAATGGAAGATACATATAAAGATCCTGTACAACATAAGTAAGATAAGGTGAAGCCATATTTTTGTACCAGGTCAGTATCAAAACACTTTTAGTTCCAAAATGAGGACAAGGTGGTCCTTATGACAGCACTATGGTTCGAAACCCCTCTGGCTAATGAAAAGTTCGTCTTCTGAAAAATACTGTAGCATGCGCTTATAAACCATTTGATAGGCGGAAGGATGATACCATTCTTCCATTTCCAGATTTCTATATAATTCTTGTAAGCCCAACTTGTATGTTCGTTTCCCACCGCTGCCGTCCCCCATAAAATAATCATCAATACATACTCGGCTAACCAGGGGCCGCAATATTTCTGCAAATCGCTCGCTACTTGGCAATACAGGTGCGATGGCAACCTGTGTGGGAATACCGGATTCAGCAAGCAGTTGGAGTGTTTTAAGCCTTGCCGGAATAGGAGGAGCGTACGGCGCAAAATGCTTGCGAATATCTTCTCTATCAGTCTCTACTGTCATACTTACCCGAACTTTGGTTCCCAACTGTTGCAACATCTTAATGTCCCTGCGAACAAGTGGGCTTCGTGTTTGAACAAGCAGGAAGTCCGGTGGACTTTCCACCATGATTTTCAGTAAAGACTGCGTAACTTTCTCTTTGTGTTCGATTGATTGATAAGGGTCCGTGCTAGATGACATAAAGATGGTGACCGGTCCTATTGTCTTAGCTCTGAGCAATTCTTTTTGGAATGTAGACGCAGCATCTTTCTTAATGTCTACCCAAGTTCCCCATTCTGTCTTACGAAAAGTGGAGACAGGCATTTGACGCACATAACAATACGAGCAGGCGTATGCACATCCCGTATATGGATTCAATGAGTGGCTATATCCGGACAAAAAACCAGTTCCCTTATTCAGCAATGTTTTCGGCGTTTTATATAAATACTCAATTGTCATCTGCAACCACCTGCTAAATCATATTTTGTGTACGGATTAGACAAGAAGCAGCAATGCTGATTTGTTACATGCTTACATGGAGGACATTTCGGCTTGGGTTCACTTCGCATCATGAAATATAACCCCCAAACTATAACGCTTTCCAGAGGTGACCGTGCCAACGCCATGTCGCAGAGTCACCCTGTAATAGCCACGCGTACCCAATACCGGTCGATGTTGGGTTGGAAAGATGAGACCTTCACCTTGATTGAGCGTAATGACATGACCTCTGCTCTGTGCCCGTGGTCGCTGTTCGATGAGTAAAAATTCACCGCCTGTATAATCTTCGTTCCGTTGGTTCAGAGTAAACACGACTTGAAAAGGGAAGAAGATATCACCGTACAAATCCTGATGGAGACAATTGTAGCCCCCTGCTTCATATTTCAAAATTAGTGTAGTGGGGTGATTCTGCCCCGCTTGATGACATTGATCGAGAAACATTGCCAAGGTTTCCGGGTACTCCGGTGATCTATTCAGCTGTTCTAACCAGCGATTTGCCGCCTTCGCAAGCTCCGGATACAATATATCACGATGTTGTTGTAATAAATCAGGAATAGGCGTTTGATAATACTTGTACTCCCCCATTCCGAAACGATATTGCTTCATGTCGATGGTCTTGCGATATAGAGATTCGTCTTCATAGCTATTGATAAGACTAGCGCACGAGTCCGCATTTAAAAGTGGTGGCAGTTTGGCGTAGCCCTGTTCATCAAGCATTTGATGCAGCTCTGCCCATTTGAGATCGGCTAAAGATGTTATATGTTGTTTAGACATGTTGTTGCTCCTTCTCATTGGTAGCTGAGCCTCGTTCAAGTTCCAACAGATGTGTTTTCATTTCCATTCCGCCGCGATATCCCGTCAGCGATCCATTTTTGCCGATCACACGGTGGCATGGAACCGTAATTAGGATTGGATTTGCTCCAATGGCCCTCCCAATTGCCCGAACCGCAGTAGGTCTTCGAATTTGACGAGCAATATCTGAGTAGGATCGAGTTTGACCGTACGGAATATCACATAGTGCTTTCCATACAGCTTCCTGAAAAAGTGTTCCGCGATAAAAGATTGGAATCGTGAAACGATTGAGTTTTCCTTGAAAATAACGATTAAGCTCATCTACAAATGGTTGCAATTTTTCGTCATCTTGAATCAGATCGTTTCCAGGCAAGTAATGATTTGACCATTGCACCAATTCTTCAAATGGTTGATTATGCGATCCGACAAAGCATAAGCCTCTTCTTGTTGCAGCAATGTAAACCTTCCAGTTTTCATAAGAAAACAAGGACCAATAAAGAGAGCTGCTTTTGTTAAGTGTCATTTGAAAAAGCCTCCTTCAAGCGTTGTTTTTGCTGTCGACGATAAGCTTCAGGCGTTTGTCCGATCTTCTTCTTAAACAGCGTAATAAAATAAGGCGTATTGGAAAGCCCGACAGATTTACCGACTTCAGCAATCGGGGCATCGATAGTAGTCAATAACATTTTTGCCTTTTCCATTCGGATATGCTGAATGTAATCCACTGGGGTCATGCCTTTGATTTTTTTAAACGTTCGATGCAAGTGATAAGGAGAAACGTGGCTCATAAGCGCAAGGACTTCAAGCGTCAACTTTTCATTGTAGTGGCTATCCACATATTCGGTTATGACAGCAATCCACTCGTCATCTGGCAACCTTTTCCCTGTTGGCTTGCACCGTTTGCATGGGCGAAAATGTGCGGCTAATGCTTGATTAGCATCTTCAAAGAAGCCAATATTTTCTCTATTAGGTAATCTTGATTTGCAAGAAGGGCGACAAAAAATCCCTGTTGTTTTCACTGCATAAAAAAATTGTCCGTCATAAGAAACATCATTATTGGCAATGGCCTCCCATTGTTCATCAGAAACAGGTGCGGATAGGATTGGCTTGTCAGAGTCTGGTTGTTGAAAAGCCCAATGTGGATTCATTTTCCAATCGTCTGTCATTTTGAATCACCTCTAGCTTTAGTATAAACCTGAAACCCAGCTTATGTATGTATTTTAGAATGTAATAGCAAGATAACGAAATCTCCAATGACAAGTTGTTATATTAATATACGTAGTCAGATCACGCTGAAAAACCTGTGAATCCAGGCAACAGTTCGACTTCAATTCATCCCAAATATACACTTGTGAGATCTGGTCAACATTTCATAAATTGTTTGGAATCCTAAAGACGTCATGTGATAACTGGTCAAAGTGTAAAACAGCATAATGACAAATGCCCTCAGTATTTTATGACCTATCTTTATGATGTAAGGAATGAACACGAGAAATGTGTGTTAAAGGGAGGGACATGCGTTTGGGTTACTGATCATGATTAAACATATACAAAAGCTCACAAGAAAAACGATTTCAAAAAGTTTATTGGAAAAACATCGAACTTAGTGTTCGTTGTTTTTGTTCATAAAAGGCAAATGAACATATAGTTTTAGATAAAATGACATGGTATAATTATCCAAAATAAAGAAAGGGTGATAACAATGTCAAAAGAACCTAATTATAAAGAAATTAAAAACCTTAACATATACCACCTTGAAGTGGCTAAAGTTATTTCTTTTGTTTTTATTCTAGCTTTTTCCGTTGTGACGATTATGTCTCCAATCGGTCTACGAGAATCATTTGGAGATGATACAGTAGCAGCTTTTTTTATAATAATAGTTTTATTGTTCGGATCAATTGCAGTATTCCTTACATCAACAATTGCTTTAGCAAATGTTAAGAAGGATTGAAGAACATGGATAACTATTTCTATATAAATAACTAAATTTTTATTTTGACTTATTCAATCCTTTGTCTATCTTTTTAACCATTCTTTCAGTCGAGGATCATAAGGCAAGAATAACTCCGCGATTAAGATGTTCTCATTTTCTGTATGGTTCCATAGTTTCGAATAAGTCTTATCACATCTAATTAAAATAGCTTCCACTTCAATCTAATAACCTCAATAATTCAATAATTTCCATATCTTAAATTTAATCTTTTATCAATTGCATATATATTTTTTCAACATCTACTAATACAACTAATTTTTTAAAAAGATCGATGTCACTATAAACTTCTAATCATTGCAAGTACTACTTAAACAACAATGGTTGAAGTTAAAATTGACTTAAATTCTGAATTGTTCTCTAAAATGCCCCTCTCTGCCCCAGTCATTCAACCATAAGGTACTATGTTTGTTGAATTAGACTTCATTCTTCAACGCTCTACTAGTAATGGGCCTTTTTCTAATCTATCCACGGTAATAGCTAGAAAAGACCTAATATATATTCAAAGGACTTAATAATCCTGATAGATCATCATTAAACACTAACCATACTTGGAACAGATATACCAGGAATAGTTTGACATGTGTATCATGTATTTATAGATAACAGCACTGTGGTTGCTTGAGCAGCAATATTTGATTCACTAATGTTCTAAACTCGTTCCTTAAATACTACTGTTTTCATCCTTATTTTGTTAAAACAAAGTTCAAAATAAGTCTGAAGTAAAAATTATTTACGGCTGCACCCCAAAGGTCTTAGTTAATTCTTATAGAACGTGTTAGCTGGTTATCCTAAGTATGGAATTTTAAAAATCCCACTTATGTAACGAAGGTGGGATTTAATTATCTTTCAGGTTATTGTTAGCAAGCAATTAAGTCTATCTAGATATAGGGATCTTCCTACAATTTATAACCTACAAAATTATTAATCAATAATACTTGCTATTCCACAATATGGCCCTAAAATAAAAGAGACGCTAATCTTTATTTCAGATTAGCACCCTGTTGGTGAATATTATCAGTATCCATAAAAATTTCATAAACACGTACATAAATAGAGATCGTGGTATCTTTTCATCTGTAAAAAAAAACGATGACTACCATATAAAAACACTTTTTTGGTAACAATAGCAACAAAGTTTACGAAAAGAGTCTTTATAAAAGTAACTCCGAACTTAACCATTCATTAAATTCTTCATTCGTTTTTCTTATGCTTTCTCCATCTAAGATTATATTTATATCTTCTTGTTGATAGTAAAAAAATATATAATATTCTTTACTATTCTTTGTCCCATGAAATAGCATTGCATTATAATCATCACTTTCAAAGGTCCAATCCGGATTTTCAAATGTATGATTTAACAAATCGTACATACTCTCTTCATTCGGACCTTTAAACTTTGCCATTTGCTCCTTCATTATTTCATCAAAATTTTCCATATCTTCTCTTCGTATCGGATTTTCTTGTAATTCTTCTTTCTCAGATAATGTAACCTGATTATTATTTATTGAAAATTCACTTAGCCATTCATTAAATTCTTCATTCGTTCTTCTTATGCTTTGTCCATCTAAAATTATATTTATATCTTCTTGTTGATAGTAAAAAAATATATAATATTCTTTACTATTCTTTGTCCCATGAAATAGCATTGCATTATAATCATCACTTTCAAAGGTCCAATCTGGGTTTTCAAATGTATGATTTAACAAATCGTACATACTCTCTTCATTCGGACCTTTAAACTTTGCCATTTGCTCCTTCATTATTTCATCAAAATTTTCCATATCTTCTCTTCGTATCGGATTCTCTTGTGATTCTTCACTCTCAGATAATGTAACCTTATGATCATTTATTGCAAAATCGGTTTTCTGATATACTAATCCTCCACCGATTAATGACATTGTTAACATACTAGCAATTATGATTTTTATCATGTTGTATAACCTCCAATTTTTTGGTTTTTCTTCTTGTTGATTGTATTTTATTACGATTTATTTAAAAGAAGATTACAAAAAGGTTACAACTTTGATCACTAATAATACTCCTACTTGATAACAGAAGTAAAGCGATGTAATAAATACAACACCCCTTCAATATGTAATAAATGTATACTCAATATTTAACACCTTCATTTATATAACTATTCTATGAAAAAAGTAACTCCTCAATCGTCTCAAGTATTTAGACTAGATATATATGATTCAACAAACTTTTCTCTTTAACAGGAATGCCTTCCACTATTACTAACCTCTCATTCTAAAGTTGTATTAATATATCATTCTTAATTCTCATACCGTCCTTAAGACATATTTAGTATAATAAAATAAGCTGATCTAGAGAAGAAAACTCTTACCACCTTCGATAGAGTTGAACGAAGGATACATAGAGTAACTCGGAGGGAGGAGTGTAAGTTGGGAATAAGAAGAATTCATCCAATAAGTCTCACCATAATCATTGGTACACTCTTTGCTCGAATGGCTACATTTATGACAATCCCATTCCTAGCAATTTACCTCACTTCAGTGAAGGGGGCTAGTCCAGGTTTTGCTGGTGCTATTATTGGAGTTAGTTCAATTGTAGGCCTATTTGGTGGTTTCATCGGTGGTTATTTGTCAGATTTATATGGGCAAGAAAAGGTCATGAAATATTCCATTTTTATTTGGATTTTTGTTTTTGTTGGCTTTGCTTTAGCAGAAAGTGTAGTTACGTTTTTTATTTTAAATGCCTTAAATGGTTTATGTCGTTCTTTTTTTGAGCCATCGTCTAGGGCGTTACTTTCAAAAGTTACTAAGCCAAAAAATAAACTGTTGGTGTTTAACCTTAGATATGCAGCCATTAATATCGGTGCTGCAGTAGGTCCCCTTATTGGATTAAAGATAGGTAGCTCATCTTCAACATCAGCATTTTTTGTGACTGCAGTTATTTATGCTTTTTACTTTATTGTTCTGCTTGCCATGTTTTCTATAAACCAAATTGATGATAGTTTAAACACTAAAACAAGTGAACGAGTAACCATGGCAAAAGCATTGAAGGTACTTAGTGCTGATCGTGTATTTTTTTTCGCAGTCATTGGACTAATTATGGGGGTGTGCGGTTATTCTCAATTTAGTTCAACCATCCCACAATATTTAGCCTCCTCACCAATTATAACAAATGGTGTAGAGGTATTCTCTTACCTTATCGTGTTTAACGCTATAACAGTATTAATTGTCCAATACCCAGTAACAAGGATAGGAAAACGTTATTCCGCACTAACATCAATCATGATTGGAACATTAACGACATCTATTGGGTTACTAGGCTTTGCGTTTTTTACTTCTATACCCTTTTTATTCTTGTCGGTCTTCGTATTTACGGTCGGTGAAGTAATGATGTTTACAATGACAGATTTATTTATTGATCAAATATCACCACATGATTTAAAAGGTTTGTATTTTGGTGCGATGGGTTTTACTGCAATTGGAGGATCATTCGGTCCTTTGATTGGAGGGCTTATGTTAGAGTATTTCGGTTATACAAACCATTTTACTTTGTTTAGTGTGTT
This sequence comes from Nanhaiella sioensis, assembly GCF_046557775.1. Lineage (NCBI taxonomy): Bacteria > Bacillati > Bacillota > Bacilli > Caryophanales > Bacillaceae > Nanhaiella > Nanhaiella sioensis. The sequence continues at coordinate 2,692,420 of NZ_JBKAEG010000001.1, read as the reverse complement.
GGCACTAGTCTCTTCACTTGGGTTCCCCGTTCTTCTGTATGTTAAGGGCTTAATGAAGTCAACAAATCGGAAAGTAGGATATAGTTTATAACAGATTTTACTTAGGGATAGAGTTATAAATACCAGAGACAAAATAAGAGATGAGTATAAAGCAGGTTTAATTACATTAGACCTCAATATCTTCACTCCTCCAATACAATCTTTTTAATAAAATGAAATGGTATGATTAATGATGTATACGATGAGTTTGGATTTTGATAATTATTTTCAAACCTTAATTTTTAATTAATTCAAGTTACTGGTTTGATTTCAGCGTGGTTGCGGCTATCTCTTGTGTGAATAAGCTCTTACACTGGATCTGTACCATATTATAAGCAAAACAACCTTCCAAACTGTATATTCGGAAGGTTGTTTGTCATGGATTATTTTAGTATAGCATGGATAAATAAAGTTTTTATTGGAAAATCGTGATAAAACATGAACTGGTTTATTGAAAAAAGAGCTTTTCTTATACAATTGTCTTTTATGTTAAAATTCTATTATCACTAAATTAATAAGAAGGGGAAATATGATTTCTTACAAAAAAATTAAAGAGTATACAATTTATTTTATTGTTTTTATAGTGTTTTGGTTCTTTAAGAGTAAGTTTGATAATTGGTTTAATGCAGAGTGGGAACGATTTTCTATTTTGTTTTATATGTATTCTACTCTTTACGTAATTTCTAATTTCATATTCGGTATTGTGATTGGATTACCGACTTTTTACAAAGAAATCAAAAAGCAAGGTAAATGGAAACTTCATCTTGAAAAACTTCTATTACTAGGCGTACCAGCTATGTTTATTGTTATAATAAGTTATTTTTACCTTCCGAGATATCCTCTTTTCTTTGAGCTCCAGGCTCATAGCTGGGAAAGTGGTCTTAGTCTATATGCTACTATATTTTTAGGTTATGTGGTTATATCGAGCTTTTACAAAAAAATGGATTAGGGTTGATTTTAGCCCTTAGTAACTTTGTTTAACAATATTGCTCAATACATAAAGAAAGGCGCTTTCAGTATTATTACTGAACAGCGCTATATCGTATTATGAAGTCATCCAGTAACTTTCTGGTTGACCTATTTGTAATAGGTATTATTCCTAATGTAGTCTGGATACCCTTAACTACCTTCTTGCACCAAATTGTGGAATAATAAATTCAGAATTGTCGTTAATCTAATAAATTTATAGATTTTAAATCATTGAGTTCACTAATTAAAATAAAGATACGGGCCGTCACTTATTATTTTTGTGCTTATTTATTCTTATTTTGGTGAGAATACAACATCACCTGCACTATCGAGTAAATCAATCGTCTCGATTTGTTGGTGCGTCTTCGTATCAACCACTGATATTTTATTATCATCTGCACTCGATGCATAGACAAACTGTCCTTTAGGTTCAATTGAAACAAAATTATTGCAAGCCCCAATATTACCAACAGTTGCAATGACACTATGTGTTTTTGTATCTATCACAAGTAAATCACCAATATTAAGTAATAGCACGTAGGCCAACTTTCCATCTGGGGTAAAGGAAATATCGGATACAACATCATTTACATCTAATGAGGCAATGACACTATGTGTTTTTGTATCCATAACAACTAACCTATTTGGGTTCTGACTTCTAAGATAGGCCACCTTCCCATCTGGGGTAAAAGCTATATCATTTGGAAAATCACTAACAGGTATAGTCGCAATTACACTGTGAGTTTTTACATCAATCACCGATACAATACCCTCATCATCAATAGTCACATATGCTAGTTTCCCGTTTGGCGTGAAAGCAATCTTATCCGGCTCGGCACCAATTGATATAGTCGCAATCATATTATGTGTTTTTACATTTATTACAGATATAGAGCCGTTGTCCATACCAGTGGCTGATACGTAAGCTAGTTTCCCGTCTGGTGTGAATACGACTTTATCTGGACTGCCTCCAACCTGCACTGTTGCGATTTCACTATGTGCTTTCACGTCAATCACTGATAATGTGCTCTCCCCATCAATAGTCACATAAGCTAGTTTCCCATCTGGTGTTAAGGCTACATCATCTGGATTGTTCCCAATCTGTATTGTTGCAATCACACTATGTGTTTTCACATCTATGACAGATACTGTGTCATTGTTTTCACCAGTATCTGATACATAAGCCAACTTCCCATCTGGTGTAAAGACTATATTTACTGGCACCCCTCCAACTTGTATTGTTGCAATCACACTATGTGTTTTCGTATCAATTACAGATATCATACTACCAGCCCTAACATAAGCAACTCCCATAAAATCCACCCCAACATCATTTTTTTATTGTTACTATACTCTATGTACGTTGGTGTGGGTTGACTCACTTTAATATCACATGTGTTTCAAAAAAAGAAGGTCTGAAATCAGCCCTTTAACTTTCACTACAAATTTCATTAATCCTTTTCTGTGGATCTTCTCTAGTATCTTTTATTGGCGCATTCTCTAAACTCCCTATATACTTTAGATCCATACCAACGATAAAAGACTGGTGAGCTGAAATTAACTCCTTAATTGTAGTTAAATCCGCTCCATTTTTATATTTGAGATATCTAAACACCAAAAAGTTAAATATCACCAACACTGAGTTTAATGTAAGTTATTTATCAAAAGCAAAGTTTTTTTATCTAGCTACAAAAAATATAGCATTAAATTTCCTAAAAAAATAAAGCATAAAGCTTCCAAAAGGAAATCTTATGCTTTACGTCACAAAATAAATAAAACCACCAAATGTATGTATTTGGTGGAGACGGTGGGAGTCGAACCCACGTCCAGAAACATCGTCACTTAAGCTTCTACGAGTGTAGTCGATATATTAGTATTTCGCAGACTCTTCAGCCTATCGACAGGCTTCCAAGTTGCTAGTCTGATTGTTCTCTTCCTTCATCCTCAGACGGTGGAATCCGGCGTAGCCCACTTAAAGTGAGTTCCTTACCCTACCACATGGGCGATGGAGGGAGGAACCGCTAGCTGACTTAAGCAGCTAAAGCGAAGTTATTGTTTTCTTTGCCAGTTATAGGCGTTGACGTTTTAACGAGGCCGATCCCCTCGACTCGCAACTTAAGCTCGAACTATCCCTGTCGAATCCGTAACGTCCCCATTATAAAATGTTGTTCAATATTTAGGATGAACAACTTTAAGGAAGTAACAAACGGATAGATAAGCTACAAAATATATTAAGTTATGTTAGTTAATGTTGTTATCGTGACTACATTTATTATTATAGCACATACACATTATTTTTCAATTGACAATTTATGGGTAATCAAAACGACTTCTGACGATCGCGGAATGCCCTTTCGACCTCACGTTTTGCTTCTTTCTTCTTTAAGTCCTCACGTTTATCGTACTTCTTCTTACCTTTTCCTAGGCCGAGTAATACTTTTGCAAAGCCATTCTTCAAATATAACTTAAGTGGAACGATAGCATAACCATTTTCCTTTGTATACCCGATCAACTTGCTAATTTCCTTCTTATGCAATAACAGCTTTCTCGTACGAAGTGGATCATGATTATAACGATTTCCCTGCTCATACGGACTTACATGCATATTATGAAGAAATACCTCGCCATTTTGCACTCTCGCAAATGCATCCTTTAAATTAACTCTACCAGCTCGGATCGATTTTATTTCTGTACCTTGCAGAACGATGCCAGTCTCATATGTTTCTTCAATAAAATAATCATGATATGCTTTTTTATTTTGTGATATAACTTTTCCTTGACCGCGTGGCATCAATTGTTCCCCCTATATAAACGTATATTATATTTTAACAGAGGCCCAATTCAGATTGCAACTATATTAACAACTCCTCTATACAACTTTCAAATATTTATACGTATTTTGCAATCAATATTATTAATACTAAAGAAATCCATAGCTACGATTTTACTCGTAGCTATGTAGTACTAGCGCTTTTTCTTTTTCTTTTTACGCTTAGCGTTAGGGACATTTTCGTAAAACTTCTTTTTCTTCTTGGTTTTCTTTCCACCATTCTCGCTCTTATCATGCTGTTTGTTCCGAGAAGAATGCGTTTTTTTGCGTCCTTTGCCAGCATGGATGACCTTTGGTACGTCTTTTGAAGTTTTGCGGCGACCTTTCATACCTACTACTTCAAAATCTACTGAACGTTCATCTTTATTTACGTTAATAACTCTTACAGCTATTTCATCCCCAATACGAAATACATTTCCCGTTCGTTCACCTATCATGGCATAGTGGCGTTCATCATAGCGGTAATAGTCATCTGTTAAATAGCTAACATGAACAAGCCCCTCAATTGTATTTGGTAATTCAACAAATACACCAAAATTAGTAACTGAGCTTATAATTCCATCAAACTCTTCACCAATTTTATCTTCCATAAACTCCGTCTTTTTAAGTTCATCCGTTTCACGCTCAGCGTCGACCGCACGTCGTTCCATACTTGATGAATGCTCAGCAATTTCTGGTAGTTTCTCCTGCCAATTTTGTTGAACCTTTTCATCTAATTGACGATTAATTAAATATGTACGTATTAACCTATGAACGATCAAATCCGGATAACGACGAATTGGTGACGTAAAATGAGTATAAAAATCAGTCGATAACCCAAAATGACCAAGGCTTTCTGGGTCGTATTTAGCTTGCTTCATAGAGCGTAGCATAACTGTTGATACAACAACCTCTTCTGGTTGTCCTTGAACTGCCTCAATGATCTCCTGTAAAGCACGAGGATGGATTTCATTTGCTGAACCTTTTACTACATAGCCAAAGTTTGTAATGAACTCTAAAAAGCGATTTAACTTTTCTGGATTAGGATCCTCGTGAATACGATATATAAAAGGTACATTCATCCAATGAAAATGTTCAGCGACAGTTTCATTTGCAAGTAACATAAACTCTTCAATAAGCCTTTCTGCTACTGACCGCTCTCGAAGTACGACATCATAAGGGGCACCTTCTCGATTCACTAGAACTTTTGCCTCTTTAAAATCAAAATCAATTGCCCCACGTTGCATCCTTTTGTTACGTAACAATTCAGCAAGGTCAGCCATATCCTCAAACATAGGCACTAAAGAATCATACTTGTTTCTTAACTCTTCATCCTTATCAGTTAAAATATTGTTTACATCCGTATACGTCATTCGTTCAGTCGTTTTTATGACACTTTGAAATATTTCATGATGAACGACATCACCAGCTTCATTTATTTCCATTTCACATGATAAGGTCAATCGATCTACTTGAGGATTCAAGGAACAAATCCCATTTGAAAGCCGATGTGGAATCATCGGAATCACACGATCGACTAAATAAACGCTCGTTCCTCTTTCATGCGCCTCAATATCAATTTCTGCCCCCTCTTGGACATAATGACTGACATCGGCAATATGTACTCCCAGTTTAAAGTTACCATTCGATAGTTTAGTTACCATAACAGCATCATCTAAGTCCTTAGCATCCGCACCATCAATCGTCACAATAACTTGGTCACGTAAATCACGTCTATCTTTGATGTCATCTTCTGATATAGTATCAGGAACTGAATTTGCTGCTTCTATTACTGCAGATGGGAATTCTTGAGGTAGTCCATGTTTATGAATAATGGAAAGAATATCGACACCCGGGTCATTCTTATGACCTAATATTTCTATAACTTCTCCTTCGGCACTCATTCTACCTTCTGGATAGCTAGTTAAGCGAACGACAACTTTATGTCCTTCAACTGCACCACCAGTCTTCCCTTTCGGAATAAAAATGTCATTTACAATTTTTTTATTATCAGGAATAACAAACCCAAAATATTTGCTTTCCACAAATGTCCCTACAGCTTCCTTAATACCACGATCTAATATTCTTACGATTGACCCTTCTTTTCTTGAGCCAGAAGAATGCGGGTTAATGCGAACAAGGACGACATCGCCATGCATTGCATTTTTTAATTCGTTTGGTGGAATAAAGACGTCATCAAGTGATTTGTCATCAGGAACGACAAACGCAAACCCTTTTGCATGACCTGTTAACGCGCCTCTAACTAGATTCATTTTTTCTGGTAGCCCATAGCGATTGCTTCTTGTTCTAACGACTAGCCCTTGCTCCTCCATTAAGACAAGTGCTTTGACAAATTGCTTAAAATCAGATGAATCTTCTATACCAAACGCTTCCTCTAATTCTTGTACTGTTAATGGCTTATACGCCTCTTCTTTCATAAAAGATAGCAGTTTATCGGTATGTTGCTGGATTTCTTCCATTGTATCTCCCCTCCTTTTTAAAGCATTTTCACACAGCTTGTTTGGAATATTATACTAGACACTCCATAGCAAAGGGTAGTAACCTCATTGAAATACAACAAATTCTTCTACCCTTCTCTTTTTAAACTCGCTTGTATTATTGATTATATAATAATTAGCTATTCCAATCTAAGCTTTCTAAAAAGGTATAAACATCTTCATGCAACTGCTCCCGCTCATTGTCAAGTGTAATCACATGGCCAGATTCCTCATACCATTTCAATTCCTTAATTGGTGATTCTACGCGGTTATAAATAATATTAGCACTGTCTGTATTAATCATGTTGTCATGTCTTGCTTGAACGACAAATGTTGGTGCATAAATTAAATCAACTTGATCTCTAACCCCAGCAATTAACTGCTGTAGTGCTTTTAAGGTCGTCATTGGCGTTTGCTGAAACTGCTGCATTTCTATGTCAATTTGTTCAACAGATTTCCCTTCAAACTTCTTATATTCTCTTGCATAATCAAGTACACCCTCGTACATGACCTCTTCACTCTTAATATACATCGGTGCACACATAGGAACAATTGCTTTTATAGGTACAGTGTAACCTAATTTTAACGAAAATACCCCCCCAAGTGATAGACCTGCTACGGCTATTTCTTCATGTCCTCTATCTTTTAAGTGTTGGTAGGCTTCCATGACGTCCTGCCACCAGTCCTCTGGCCCTGTATGAACGAGCTCCTCTGGAGGAACACCATGTCCTTTATAAATAGGCGCATGACACGTATAGCCTTTCTTTTCTAAAAATCTTCCTAGCATTCTTACATCAGCTGAATTACCTGTAAAGCCATGCAATAATAACACCGCACGTTCGCCTGCTTCAAAGGTAAACGGCTTTGGGACGACTTGTTTCATTGTATATTCTCCTTTTCACGATGCAAAATACTGTTATAGTTTGCTCAAAACCATATAAACGTTATTATAGATCAAATTCACCATTTTCTCACTTAATAAATCTTTATTCATAGTATGTATATCGGACTTAACCATTCATTCATGTAGAATGGAAAAATAACATCATTTTTGTACTTAAAGTTGGAGATTTTCTCCTATAAAATAATTGTCTAATCCAAATGAAACACACTTAAAAAATTGCTGTGTTGAAGCATTATATATCTCTACATTAATGAAAGAATCATTATACTCAGCTGATAACCACTAACAAAAAGCACCTCTAATGTTAACCGGGCAGGGAAGAACTTAAAAGCGTATTACTTTTAGATTGTACGAAAGTATTCTTAGAGAAAATAAATAATACCAGCTCATTAAGTTTTTTGTATATATACACGTGCACAACTAGAATTCATGGCATCTTACCAAACCCCTTTTTCGGTCTAATATAACAAAGGAACAAAATTTACAAAAAGAGCCTATATTAAAAATAGAAATTTTTGTAATAAAAAACATCAATATAGCTTTATGTCAGATTTGCCCCTTCTCCATCTCGACCCTAATCTGTATTTTCGAGAGACCCAGCTGCTGTCATCGGAGACTTTTATATAGCCTGTTTCAGAACTTAAGTTGGGATTATCGTGCTAATAGACATTGAATTTTCAATCAACCCTAATTGTATCGCTATGTGATACGCGAGCTACAAATCTCATATAATTGTAAAATATACGATATAATAACATTTAGATTTCCTAGTCAATATAGGAGTTATCTATAATACTACTATTTCGTGGGGAGTGAATATAAATGGATGAAAAAATCGCGATTGTAACAGGAGCTAACTCAGGAATGGGGTTGGCAACAACCGTTGAAATCGCCAAAACTGGGGCTACAGTTATCATGCTTTGTAGAAATAAAGAACGTGGTAACAAAGCTTTACAGGAAGCGATTGAACAAAGCAATTCAAACAAAATTGATTTAATGCTCTGTGATTTAGGTTCCTTTGAAAGTATTCGTTCATTCGTCAAACAATTTAAAGAAAAATATAATGCTTTGCATATATTAGTGAATAACGCTGGGGTTATCTCTTTAAAAAGGCAAGAAACAGTAGATGGTTATGAGGCACAAATAGGTGTTAACCATCTTGGACATTTTCTGTTAACTAACTTATTGCTAGATGTTATGCAAAACTCTAAGGAAGCTCGAATTGTTAATGTATCTTCTGGAGCTCATAAAATTGGAAAAATACATTTTAACGATATTAACCTAACGAAAAAATATAGGACTTTTAAAAGCTATTCACAATCTAAACTAGCGAATATTTTATTCACTAAAGTGCTAGCTGAAAGATTAAGAGAATCCTCTATTACTGTAAACGCTCTCCATCCTGGCGCAGTAGCTACAAATATTGGTGTCGACCGCAACACAGGTTTCGGTAAGACCGTCGTTGGATTGTTGAAGTATTTTTTCCTGACACCAGCCGAAGGGGCAGCTACTGCTGTTTATCTCGCTACAAGCCCTGAAGTTAAAGGTATAACTGGAGAGTATTTTTATAAAAAGAAGATCACTCCAGTTTCAAAACGAGCTCAAGATAACGAAGCTGCGCATAGGTTATGGAGCTGGAGTGAAACTGCAGTAGAATTAACATAGGATTTTTTATAAATATAGGCCCTTCACGTAAACTTTGTTGCTATATAGATAAAAACGTCGTTTTACTTAACATTCATCGTTTTATAGAAGAATAGATGCCCCAAAGAATTTTTTAGTGTGTTTATTTTTTCGTACAAAAAACAACAGTCTATATGAAAACATCCTAAAAAAATGATAGCTAGGTACTTATAATATTACACTTTCCAATAAATAATTCTCTATCGTCACTTCCATACTATTAATAGCATTATGACGAAGGAGGATTTCCATATGAACCAAAGTAAAATACCTGCACAGCATCAAAATCAGCAACCCGGCCTGGAAAACATGATGGATCCAAAACCAATTTCAGCTCTGCCTTCCTATAAGGCGAGTGGTAAACTAAAAGATAAAGTTGCGATTATTAGCGGTGGGGACAGTGGAATAGGAAGGTCAGTCGCTATACATTTTGCAAAAGAAGGATCACATATTGTTATCATTTATTTGAATGAACATGAAGATGCGACCGAAACAAAAGAACTTGTAGAACACGAAGGTAGCAAATGTCTGTTAATTGATGGTGATATTGGTGACGAATCTTTTTGTATGCAAGCGATAAAGCAAACCATAGAGCTTTTTGGAAAGATTGACATCATTGTAAATAACGCTGCAGAACAGCACCCACAAAGTGGGTTACTTAATATTACCTCAGCACAACTAGAACGAACGTTTAAAACAAATATTTTCTCCTTCTTTTATCTTACAAAGTTTGCATTACCCTATTTACAGCAAGGAAGTGCCATTATTAATACTACTTCTATTACAGCTTATGAAGGAAATGAACAGCTCATCGATTATTCAGCTACAAAAGGTGCAATTGTTGCCTTTACTAGATCATTGGCAAAGTCATTGGTAGGGAAAGGTATTCGTGTAAACGGTGTTGCTCCCGGTCCAATTTGGACCCCTTTAATCCCTTCTACTTTTTCAAGCGGAAAGGTAGCAACATTTGGGAATAATACGCCAATGAAACGCCCTGGGCAGCCATGTGAGGTTGCCCCAGCATATGTATATTTAGCTAGTGATGATTCATCATATATGACTGGTCAAATACTACATATAAACGGTGGAAAGATAGTTAATGGGTAAAAAGAAAAGCTGGATTGCATATACTGGAACCTTAACACATGAAGATGAAGGTGTTTTTCCTTTCGACTCAAGACTACACCACTTTAGGCTGAACATCTAGAATTGTTTAAGCACCTTGGTCACCCTGAAAAAGCACTGGAACTAATTAGGATCTTATTTATAGAAGGTAGAATTAAAAAAACAAAGCAGAAAAGCCGATTCCCTCTGGAATTCGGCTTCTTAGATTAATAACCATAACAAAGCATTTATATATAGGTTACTAAAATATTGCTCAAAACATAAATAAATACGTAATTAGTATCATTACTGAACAGCGCCATTTCATGAATAATATTTTCAACTAGTCCAATAGTAAGCTACGCTTACCTCTTCGAACTATTCAACTTATTAATCATTTTGTCATATAATAATGATTCATTTGCAATACATACTTTTCCAAATAACTAACATCTTTGTAAATTGAAAGTTATTTAGGCGTAAATGCGACAGCCCTAGGATTTATCCCCACTTGCACAGTAGTTAGCACACTATGTGTCTTCGTGTCTATAACAGACACGTCCCCTGATCCATTGTTTATGACATAAGCATGCTTTCCAGCTGGTGTTATCGCTATATCAACTGGACCCATCCCCACTGGTACGGTAGCTATTACGGAGTGTGTCTTTATATCGATGACTGTCGTAAACATACCTAGCAACGGCTCTGTCCCAAAAACCTCTGTGTTCGTGACATAAGCGAGTTTGCCATCTGGAGTAAAAGCAACTGAAGCAGCTGCACCTCCCGTATCTACGGTCGCAAGCACACTGTGGGTCTTCGTATCGATAACCGATACATTTCTAGATCCATTGTTTGGGACATAGGCGAGTTTGCCATCCGGTGTTATTGCTACATCAAATGGATTCGATCCCACTGGTACGGTAGCTATTATAGAGTGTGTCTTTGTATCGATGACTGTCGTGAACATACCAAACACTGTTCCTATAAACGATGCGTTTGTAACATAAGCGAGTTTGCCATCTGGAGTAAAAGTAACTGAAGCAGCTGCACCACCCGTATTCACAGTAGCAAGCACACTGTGGGTCTTTGTATCGATGACTGACACGTTTCTTGAGTCATTATTTGTGACATAAGCAAGCTTTCCATCCGGTGTTATTGCTACATCAAATGGATTCGATCCCACTGGTACGGTAGCTATTATGGAGTGTGTCTTTGTATCGATGACTGTCGTGAACATACCAAACACTGTTCCCATAAACGATGCGTTTGTAACATAAGCGAGTTTGCCATCTGGAGTAAAGGTGACATTAGCAGGAGTGCCAGCGGTATCCACGGTAGCAAGCACACTGTGGGTCTTCGTATCGATAACTGACACGTTCATTGAGGCATTATTTGTAACATATGCAAGCTTTCCATCCGGTGTTATTGCTACATCAAATGGATCACTTTCCACATCCACGGTAGTAATGACACTGTGGGTCTTCGTATCAATGACCGACACAGTTCCTGATCCTTGATTTGTGACATATGCAAGTGTCATAAAAAAAACACCTTCTTTCGAATAATTGAGGATCAAAACGATTTTATCTATAGGAGTGCTACGAATTAAACATAATTTAATAATTATATATAATATCCATATCTCAGATACCATAAAACTTCTTATGTTTGATGAAGAAGGATTTCTTCTGTAACTCCTTACTACTTGACGTGTAGAAAAACATGTTTCGCTATCGGGGGCACATACAAAAAGACTTTTCCAAAACAACTCTTCGTTAATAACCACTAGCCATCCTTAAATTACTCTTAATATAGTATATGTGTGTCTGTCGATGTTGTAGAACCACCAATAAGCATACATAATATTGGATTCCCAGCATATTTACTTCTGTAAAAAGACTTCTAAAATTCCCCCCTCAGAAAGTATTAACTTTTCTCCCGAGCTTTATTTAATATAAACCACAATGAAAAAGATGCATATTATCCTTAAATGAGTGATCATCTGTAGTGTTAGATGGAATTAATGATTAAGGTTCTTATTTATGTTAATTATTCATATTCATTCTTTAACTAAAAGACTTTATATATATATCTATTTATTTTCCCATAATTATCTCAGTTTCATTACTTGGATATAAGCCTCCTAAATCTCTAGTAGGATTGGGTCGGTGTAGAGTCTTTACCTGACTCATCGTTGGTGTAGTTAAATTGAACAAAATCACTGATGGTGTCTAGCTCTTTCATATTATAGAAAGCTATTATTAATTCTAGATAAGGTAGGTAAATATTTATAAATAGGATAAAGGGGTGATTAACTATTGCTAAAAATAGGATTAGACTCAAGGGTGTTAGATTGTCAACATAGAGCCGGTGTAGCAAGGTATACTCATAATGTAATTAATGAAATAGTAAAAGATTATGAGGACCAGTTTTATTTGCTAGGTGGACCTGCTGATCATTTAAATCACTTAAATAGAATTAGTATCGATTTACCCAACTATAATTTTGAGTATGCCAATAAAAGCATAGAATTAGCAGGGAATTCATCTGATTTGGATTTAATATTTTCTCCTTTTTATCCAATTCCAGAACAACGAAATTTCAAAGCAGTATTAACAATTCATGACTTAATTCCATTAAAGCTAGAGGAGTTTTATAAAAATACGCTAATTCATCAATTAATGGATGAATTTATTCGTAAAACAGTGGAACATGTTGAACATATCATTGCAGTGTCAAATCATACTAAACATGATATTATCGAGTTATTTTCTGTTGAGGAAGAACGAATTACTGTTATATATCCAGGACTTGATAATATTTTTTTGTCAGAACAAGAAGTCGAAAGCACATCTAAAAGCCAAGCTATACTGAATAAGTACAATATAAATAAACCATATATTTTATCAGTCTGTTCGTTCGAATTTAGAAAGAATCTCCAACGAATTTTAAATGCTTATGAACAATTAAGAGAAGCTCATAACGATAATATTGGATTAGTGTTAGTTGGAGGAGGGTTGTGGCCTTATGGTGAGTTATTCACTAATATAAGACACAGTAAATATTTTAATGACATCGTTATTACAGGTTACATTCCTGATGAACACCTCCCAACCCTTTATAAAAATGCTGAAACTTTTGTTTACCCTTCATTATATGAAGGTTTTGGATTTCCAGTTATCGAAGCAATGGCTTGTGGTACTCCAGTCGTGACATCAAATGGATCTTCATTATGTGAAGTAGGCGGTGAACTAGCTGTTTATTGTGATCCCTATAAAGTTGATTCTATCGTTAGTGCGCTAGAGGAGACACTATTTAAAGCTAATAATTATAAAGAAGCAACATCATTTAAAAATTGGGCTAGACAATTTTCATGGAAAAAAGCTGGGGAACAGACTAGAGAATTGTTATTTACAACTGTAAATAGTATTAAGTAACACTCTTAATTACTTATATTAAATAAGTATTAGGAATGGAGGAATAATCCCAATTATAATCTAAAGTCATTCGACAATGATCAAATGAGCTTATCTCTTCCATTAAGTTCTCCTATTTATTATATAAATAATATATCAATACTTCTAAATACTATATGGACAATTCTCTTCTTTATTAACAACTATTTATCGTTGCTTACAGAACTAGAAAAAAATGATTATAACTTTTACCACTCTGCTAAACACTATGTGATAGATTGCTATTCGCTATGTTTCTTTAATAAGGATAAAGTATAATTGTAATTTTATGTTAAAATAATTATGGGGATGGTGAAGGGCTGTTAAATTAACGAAACAAAGTTATGTTTAAGACTATGGAGTAATAAGGTTGGTGAAAAACTATTAAAAAGATTTTACTCCCAGTGATTTATGTAAGTGAATGGGTATTATTTTTGTATATACTAATTTTTGTCTTTATGTTCAATATGATATATTACGCTAATATAATTCTGATTGATATGCCTTGGGAAGAGCCTATTGTATTGCCATTTATGAAATCATTAATCTTTGTATTAGTAGTAGGCATAGTTAGCTTTATATATATCAAATATCTAATAGGTAGTGCGTTATACATAAAAATTAAAGGAGTTATTTGGGGGTTATTATTCAGTTCGAATCTTCTAAGTTGTCTTCTTTGGTTTAGTTTAAGCTTTGTCTTTAATTTGTCTTATCATGAACGGATTTTACTAATAATAGCTATGTTAGTAAGTGCAATATTAACAATTCAAATTGTCTTTAAATATCGAAAAACTACAGTGACATAATCCACTTAAAGTAGGTTGTTATACTCCCCTTCACTTATCAGATCTCACGGTCTTGATTCAAGTGGGGTATTCTGACCGTAAAATGATAAAATCTCTCTTAGCTAGTAAAATGTAATACATTTAAGGCGTAGATACTAATAATAGATTCGGACATAAGGATATAGTTATAAAGTCACCACAAAAAATCTACGATTATATTTTGGAGGTTATGGACAGATAATTCTACCAGTATAGAGGAAAATAGTAGATTTTTTTCGCGAAAGGAAGAGGAGAGAAAAAGACCATTCATAGGATCATTTTTTTATAGCGAGATTCATAGACATATTACAAGAACAATTGAGAAAATAAAAAGGAAGAACCTGTGCAAACAAGAAGAACTGAGTGCTGATCAATATAACCCAACTTTTTTTAATTCACTAAAATGGGCTTTCTAAGAGTGGTCAGCTCTGAGGGAATCGTCTATTGTGTAAGACCGTGAGTTCTATAGACACTTGCGGTCTTTCTTATTTTATGCAGATATTGCTTTTCTATATCATAAATGTTTGGAAACGTACATTTCCACCACCTGGTAACTTGTAAGATGTTACGATAGATATTGAAAAATTTCTTTAATTACAAACTGTTCGTCGTTATTCAGTTTTTTGACTGATAAAGGAATAAAAGGGGTAAGTGTATTGTGAAGATCTTATATGAGTTAATTATGATAAGCTTAGTAATTTTAATCATACTTACTTTTTGGATAGAAAATTCTTTTAATTCCATTATAAGTTGGGTAGTTTGGGTTGTGTTTTTCTTAGATTTCATTTGTAGATTAATTTTTGTGAAAAACAAATGGGAATTCATAAAAAATAACCCCTTACTCATCGTTGCAATTATTCCATTTGATCAATTTTTTCAATTGGCCCGCCTTGTAAGAATCATTTATTTATTTAGGATTAAGACCATTACAAAATATTATGTACAGCCATTGGTTCAACGGATATCTAATTTATCAAAATTACTTATTATCTTAGCCTTATTGATAATATTTTCTGTAGAAGCACTGCTATTATGGCAACTAGAGAGCAATATTATATCTTTTTGGCATTCTTTTTACTTTGTGATAGGGCAATTGATGTTTTTTGGACGTGATATATATCAGGTAAATCACACTGTAAGTTATATTTGTGTAACTTTTAATTCAATAGTCGGAGTAGTCATTCACGGGTTGGTGATTCAGTGGTTTTTCAATAGAATTGAACCCTTTTATTTGAAATTTACTAGGATCCAACGCAAAGGTGAATAATTTGGTAAAACTACTCGTCTCTCTATCGTTCGTCTTTTCTAGGGGCAGTTTGAATTGAATAAGACAATACTCATAATGAAAAACGCTTGAATTAATATTCAAGCGTTTTTTTGTGTCATCTTATATACGATAATTTACGTTACCGTTTATTATACGTTTGTATTTATTTCATCAGGTTATCTGAACCGCCTAGAGAAAAACCCTGAGCATGATAGTACATTAATGAAATAATAATATTGCTTGTAAGCTTTTTTTATTTAGCTATGTTGACCCTTAAAGACCCATATATGCTAATACAATTGTTAACACGAAAAATAATACAGACAAAATAATCGTTAAGTTTTGTAAAACAGCATCTAATCCTCTTGCCTTTTGCTTTCCAAAAAGCTGCTCGGCTCCACCAGAAATCGCACCTGATAATCCTGCGCTTTTCCCTGATTGTAAAAGAACTACCGTAATGAGAGCTAGACAATCTATCACTAATAATGTCACAAATAATGTAGACATATGATACACCTCCAGAAAATCGTACTATTCACTTATTATAATTTAGCATATCTTAAAACTACAGACAAGTCCTTTTCAGGTAGTGACAGTATTTCAAGCACTACCGTAACAGATTATTTGTACTATTTGTTATTCCAGCTGTACCTATACTTATTTATTATGAGGAGATGTTTAATAATCTTTCGCTGCCACCCAATGTCTCTTGCACTATGGCATTTATAGTATTCAAGTAGAGTTACCTTAGCATTGAAACTAATTTATTCCCGATGGCTTCGTCATTTGCTATTAGAGAAACATGACGTGATATATTAAAATCTTGAATTTCGATAGCTTTAACATTCTCTGAACTATTTTGTATAAATATTTCTGGAAGAATGGACATACCAAGGTTTGCTTCAACAAAACCTAATATACTTTGACCAAATTCAATTTCTGAGGCAACCTTTAAAGTAGAGCCCTTTGACGCAAATTCTTTGTCAACGAGCATTCT
This sequence comes from Nanhaiella sioensis, assembly GCF_046557775.1. Lineage (NCBI taxonomy): Bacteria > Bacillati > Bacillota > Bacilli > Caryophanales > Bacillaceae > Nanhaiella > Nanhaiella sioensis. Next base: position 2,675,871 of record NZ_JBKAEG010000001.1, on the reverse strand, counting down.
AGCATCGCATGTAGAGGGAAGTACAACAAATGATTCATCCTTTATTTCATGAAAGGAAATAGAGGTTTGGTTAGCATAAATCGGATGATTGGCATTTATAAATAAGAAAAAGCGTTCTGAAAATAAAAACTTAGAGTAATAAGAATGTTTGATTTCTCGATCATCAAATAATGCAACGTCTATTAACCCCTTCTCTAGCCCCGATAATAATTCCAAAAAGCTATGAGAAATTTTTACTCTGAATTGATCATTGAACTTATGCTTAGCAAATTTATATGGAAGATAAGACGTTGCTATACTCGGCCAGGATCCTATTGTAATATCACCAATTCCTTGACTTAGATTAATTTCTTTACGTACAGAATTGACTTCCTTTAAGATATTTTTACTGCTTTTTAATAATATTTCACCAGCTTGAGTTAATCGAACACCCGTAGAAGAGCGAATAAATAAACTAGCGCCTAAATCTATCTCAAGATTTCTTATTTGTTTACTTAAAGCAGGTTGACTCATGTGTAATAATTCACTCGATTTAGTCAAACTTTTCGTTTCTGCAGTTATTTGAAATGCTTCTAACCATTCAATTTTCATGTATTTCACCTTTATAACTTTCTGTTATTCCCATCTAACATAATGGAAGTACATAATCTTATATATTGATGATAACCTATAGAAGTAACGAAGACAATTTTCCAATAAGAACAATACTACATCAATAATTATTATAATTAGGAGGTATATACATTGGCAAATATATTAATGGTTATATCAAATGGAATAGCAGTAAAATCATATCGAACAGGTTATTGGTCTGAGGAATTTCATGTTCCATTAAATGTATTAGAAGCAGCAGGTCATACTGTGTCAATTGCTTCACCAAAAGGCGGAGATGGGATGGTTGATCAGTTTTCTTTAAATGATGAAACAGACCCAGACGGGAAATCAAGAGAGTTTGAAAAGCTTGGGCGTTGGAAGGATACGTTACGTTTAGCTGACTTACAAGGAAAAGATTACGATGTCATATTATTTGTCGGAGGACATGGACCCATGTTCGATGTTTCCTACGATCCACATGCTCATCGTTTAATAAATGAAATTTATGATAATAAAGGCATCGTTGCAGCAGAGTGTCATGCACCTTCTGTGTTAGCTTTCACTTATAGAGAAGACGGTAAATCAATCATCGATGGGAAAAAGGTTACTGCTTTTCCAGATGCCTATGAACCAAAGGAAGTAATAGAATTTCTACCATATAGTGTAGAGCAAGAGCTGGCTAAAGTAGGCACATATGTCGGCAAATTAGACCAGCCAGCATTATCGATCTGGGCAGATGATCAAATTATTACGAGCCGTGACCCTGCATCATCGGAAAGTATCGCTCAAGAAATTGTAAAAGCATTAAAGAAAGATTAATTATATTGACAGCTGGCACATGAAGAATTTCAATTTGTGTTTCAGCTGTTTTCTTTTCTGAAGATTTGACTACGGAAAAATGCAAGTCTGTTCGAACGGTAAACTTATTTAAGTATACTTTCACACTTAATAACAGACTAAGATAAACAAATAAAAGGGTGGGACAGATGTTTATTAAGCAAAATTTTATAAACGGTCAGTGGATAGCATCAGAAGATGTTATTGCTATCAAAAACCCGGCAACGAAAGCAATAATAGGAGAAGTTTCAAATGGCGGGCATACAGAAGCAGTTCTAGCTATTGAAGCAGCATCAAAAGCCTTTGCTTTATGGTCGAAAAAGACTGCAAGGTATAGAAGTCAACTTCTTTATCAATGGTATCAATTAATTAAAGAGAATCAAGATGAACTAGCTCGGATCATAACGATTGAGCAAGGAAAACCACTAAAGGAAGCTTTAGCAGAGATCAAATATGCAAATGAGTATGTGTTATGGTATGCAGAGGAAGCGAAACGAAATTATGGTAATACGATTCCAGCCTCTACAACTAATAAACATATTATAGTAAAAAAAGAGCCAGTAGGAGTAGTTGCTGCTATTACACCTTGGAATTTCCCTGCTGCAATGATTACTAGGAAACTTGCCCCAGCATTAGCAGCTGGATGTACCGTCGTTGTAAAGCCCTCAGAAGAAACGCCTTTTACCGCTTTAAAGTTAATACAATTAGCAGAAAAAGCTAATTTCCCTAGCGGCGTAATAAATATCGTAACAGGTAATGCTAAACAAATTGGCGATGCTTGGTTACGAGATAAGCGGGTTAGAAAATTAAGTTTTACTGGATCAACACCTGTAGGAAAACTTCTAATGAAAGAAGCAGCTGATTCTGTAAAAAAATTATCTCTCGAACTAGGGGGACATGCACCATTCATTGTCACAGCACAGGCAGACATCGATAGAGCTGTTGAAGGAGCCATTCAATCTAAATTCCGCAATGCAGGTCAAGCGTGTGTTGCATCTAACCGATTCTACATTCATGAAGATGTGATAGAAAGCTTTACAGCTAGATTAGTAGAACGTACTTCACGTTTAACCTTGGGAAATGGGTTGAACAATAACATTGATATAGGACCCCTCATTAATGAGAAGGCTATAGCAAAAGTTATGTATCATATTGAAGATGCTGTAGAGAAAGGTGCGTCTATTTTAACAGGCGGGAAAAAGGTCTCGGAAGAAAAAGGTCATTATTTTCAGCCTACTGTCGTTGGAAATGTGACAGATGATATGGTCTGTATGCAGGACGAAACGTTTGGACCGTTAGCCCCTATTACCTCTTTTAAAACGATTGAGGAAGTAGAGAACAGGGCAAATAGCAGTCAATATGGTCTTGCTGCATATGTATTCACAACTAGTTTAGATGAAGCTACATTTTTCATGAACAATTTAGAGTATGGAGTAATAGGTGTAAATGACGGACTCCCATCAGCTGCGCAAGCTCCTTTTGGCGGTTATAAAGAAAGTGGATTAGGTAGAGAAGGCGGGTACTTTGGAATAGAAGAATATTTAGAGCAGAAGTATATCTCTGTTGACTCCTTTACGCAATAAGCCGTGATTCAAAATACAAAGCTATGGGTATAGAAGGAAAAAGTTATAGTATTTGTCTAACCAACCATATCACGAATAGTCTAATTAAGAGTTACAGAAAGATAATAATAATCCTTTAAGAAATACTAACCAAAACTAAAAAGACCTCACATTACATGAGGTCTTCAATAATGTTATTTCTTTAAGTTATAGAATGATGCTAAACCATCAAAGCGTGCTGTTTCTTGTAATTGATCTTCGATGCGTAACAATTGATTATACTTCGCAACACGATCTGTACGTGATGGAGCACCAGTTTTGATTTGTCCTGCATTTGTTGCAACAGCGATATCAGCAATCGTGCTATCTTCAGTTTCACCTGAACGGTGAGAAATTACAGCCGTATAGCCCGCACGTTTTGCCATTTCAATTGCATCAAATGTTTCAGTTAATGTACCAATTTGGTTCACTTTAATAAGGATTGAATTACTAATTCCTTTTTCAATTCCTTCTTCAAGCTTTTTCGTATTTGTTACAAATAAATCGTCACCTACTAATTGAACTTTGTGTCCGATACGTTCTGTTAGTAGCTTATGACCTTCCCAGTCATTTTCATCTAATCCATCTTCAATTGAGATGATAGGATACTTTTCAACAAGCTCCTCATAGAATGAAACCATTTCTTCAGACGTTTTCACAACGCCTTCACCTTCTAAATGGTATTTGCCATCATCTTTGTTGTATAACTCAGATGAAGCTACATCCATTGCTAACATAATTTGTTCGCCTGGTTTATAGCCTGCTTTTTCAATAGCTTCAATAATTGTTTGTAACGCTTCTTCATTTGAGCTTAGGTTTGGTGCAAATCCACCTTCATCACCTACAGCTGTATTATACCCTTTTGCTTTAAGAACAGATTTTAAACTATGGAATATTTCTGTACCCATACGAAGTGCTTCCTTGAAGTTTTGTGCACCTACAGGCATAACCATGAATTCTTGAATATCTACATTATTATCTGCATGCTCTCCACCGTTTACGATATTCATCATAGGAACAGGTAATGTTTTTGCGTTAAATCCACCTAAATATTGGTATAGTGGAATCTCTAAGAAATCAGCCGCAGCACGTGCAACTGCCATTGATACACCTAAAATTGCATTTGCACCTAAATTACCTTTGTTTTCTGTCCCATCTAATGCCATTAACGCTTTGTCAATTGCTACTTGATCAGTCACGTCAAAGCCTACCATTTTTGGAGCGATGATTTCATTTACATTATTTACTGCTTGGATAACTCCTTTACCTAAATAACGATCTTTATCACCATCACGTAATTCCACAGCTTCATATTCTCCAGTTGATGCACCACTTGGTACTAATGCACGTCCAAATGCACCAGATTCAGTATATACTTCTACTTCAACTGTTGGGTTTCCACGAGAATCTAATACTTCACGACCATAAACGTCTACAATGATTGACATAATTATCTCTCCTTATTCGTTAATTAATGATTTTCCAGTCATTTCACTTGGTTGCTTTACATTTAATAATTGTAGCATTGTAGGTGCTAAATCACCTAATTTACCCTTATCTCTTAACTCAATTCCGTTTTTTGTTACGATTACTGGAACCGGGTTTGTCGTATGTGCAGTCATTGGCTTTCCTTCTAAAGTTACCACTTCATCTGAATTTCCATGGTCAGCGGTAATAATAGCTGTTCCGCCTTTGGCTTCAATTGCATCAACTATTTTTCCTAAACATTCATCCACTACTTCTATCGCCTTAATGGTTGGTTCTAGCATTCCGGAATGCCCAACCATATCAGGATTGGCATAGTTTAGAATAATTGCATCGTGCTTATCTGCGTCAATTTCCTTTAACAACGCATCAGTCACTTCATATGCACTCATTTCTGGCTTTAAATCATACGTTGCTACCTTAGGTGAATCAATTAAAATCCGTTCTTCACCAGGGAATTCTTCTTCACGACCACCGCTCATAAAGAAGGTGACATGCGGATACTTTTCAGTTTCTGCAATCCTTAATTGCTTTAAGCCATTTTGTGATAGGACTTCACCAATTGTGTTGTCTAAATTTACTGGTTTAAAGGCTACGTATCCTTTTACCGTTTCACTAAAATGTGTTAGACAAACAAAATGTAAGTTTTTCGGATGCTTTGGTCCTCTGTCAAACGAACGAAAATCTTCATTCGTGAAAGTATTTGAAATTTGTATTGCTCTGTCTGGCCTGAAATTATAGAAGATCACCGCATCATCATCTTGGATGGTTGCTACTGGTGAGCCATCATCTTTGACAATAACTGAAGGTAACACGAATTCATCATAAATGCCGTTCGCATAAGAATCGTCTACACATTCAATCGCACTTTGATACGTCGGTCCCTCGCCATAAACCATGGAGCGATAAGATTTTTCTACACGGTCCCATCTTTTGTCCCTGTCCATTGAATAATAACGTCCAGAAATTGTAGCAATTTCTCCTACACCAATCTCAGCAATTTTTTCATTAAGACTATGAATGTAGGTTTTCGCTGTTTGCGGACCAACATCGCGACCATCTAGGAAACCATGAACATAAACCTTTTCTACACCTTCACTTGCAGCTAGTTTTAACAACGCGTACAAATGTTGTATATGGCTATGAACACCCCCATCAGATAATAAGCCAAAAATATGGAGGTTTGAACCTTTTTTCTTCGCATGATCCATCGCATTTAAGAAAGTATTATTACTCTCAAATTCACCTTCACGAATGGCTACGTTGACACGTGTTAAGCTTTGGTAAACAATTCGACCAGCACCAATATTTAAATGTCCAACTTCTGAGTTACCCATTTGACCCTCTGGAAGTCCTACTGCTTCCCCACTTGCTGTTAATGTTGCATGAGGATAGCTACTCCAATACCGATCAAAATTAGGCTTCTTTGCATGGGCTACAGCATTCCCTTTCGTTTCATCACGAAATGCAAAGCCATCTAAAATAATAAGTGCTACTGGTTTTTTACTCATGATTTGCTGCCCCCAAGAGCTGCAGGAAAGACTTAGGCTCTAGGCTTGCTCCACCGACGAGCGCACCGTCAATATGAGGTTGTGCCATATACTCGTTAATGTTCTCAGGCTTTACACTTCCACCGTATTGAATACGTGTTTCATCTGCCACCTCTTGAGAAAATTGCTCAGCGATAACTGAACGAATATGTTCACAAACTGCATTGGCATCTGCTGATGTAGATGACTTACCAGTACCGATTGCCCAAATTGGTTCATATGCTATAACAGTTTGTTTTGCTTGTTCAGATGTTAAACCATCCAACGCTTTTCTCACTTGATCAGCTACAAGGTCATTCGTTTGACCAGCTTCACGTTGCTCTAATGTTTCACCACAGCAAACAATAGGAGTAAGTTGATGATCAAAAGCTGCTTTTGTTTTTTTGTTTACAGTTTCGTCAGTTTCAGCAAACATCTCTCTACGTTCAGAATGTCCAATAATTACATAGCTTACTCGCAAATCTTCAAGTGCAACTGGGCTAATTTCTCCAGTAAAAGCACCACTGTTTTCGAAGTGCATATTTTGTGCACCGATTTTTAAATCAGTACTTGTAGTACTTGCCACTAACTTTTCTAAGAATAATGCTGGAGCACAAACGACTGAGTCAACTTTGCTAGGAGCAGGCACAAGCCCTTTCACTTCATCAACAAAGCTTACTGCTTCTGAAAGTACTTTATTCATTTTCCAGTTCCCAGCGATGATTGGTTTACGCATCGTACAACATTCCTTTCATTCTAGAGGATGTTCAAGAAGTTTCAATCGTTCTTGAACAAGCATTTATTGGGAAATTACTATAAGGTCGTGTTCAAAAAGGATGGACAACTCAGTAATTCGTCCCTCATTTATCTCTTACATTTTGAACAACCTCGTTAATTATTTATCTTGTAATGCTACAACACCTGGTAAAGCCTTACCTTCCATAAATTCAAGTGAAGCTCCACCGCCTGTAGAAATATGACTCATCTTATCAGCTAAATCAAATTTCTCGACTGCTGCAGCTGAATCTCCGCCACCGATAACAGAATACGTATCATTTGCATCCGCAAGTGCTTCTGCAACTGCTTTAGTTCCATTTGCAAAAGAGTCCATTTCAAAAACACCCATCGGTCCATTCCAAATAACAAGCTTAGATTTTGCAATCACATCTCGGTATATTTCTCTTGTTTTTGGACCAATATCTAAACCTTCCCAATCACTCGAAATGTTGTCGATACTTACATGTTTTATGTTAGCCTCATTTGAAAAATCGTCTGCAACAACCGTATCAACAGGCATATAAAAGTTCACACCTTTTGCTTTTGCCTTATCAATAAATGACTTTGCAAGATCGATTTTATCTTCTTCTAATAATGATTTACCAACATCATGTCCTAATGCTTTGATAAATGTGTACGCTAATCCCCCACCGATAATGAGATTATCAACATTATCAAGAAGGTTATCAATTACACCAATTTTATCTTTTACTTTAGCTCCTCCAATAACTGCTGTGAATGGGCGCTCAGGATTAGATAAAGCTTTGCCTAGCACTTCAAGCTCTTTTTCCATTAAAAATCCTGATACTGCTGGTAAATGTTCTGCAATACCAGCTGTTGTTGCATGCGCGCGATGTGCAGCACCAAAAGCATCATTTACATATATGTCAGCAAGCTCTGAGAAAGCTTTTGCTAATTCAGGATCATTTTTTTCTTCCCCTGGATAGAAACGAACGTTTTCAAGTAAAAGTACATCACCTTCTGATAAACTAGCAATTGCATTGTTTACTTCTTCACCGTATGCAACATTCGTCTTAACTACTTGTTTCCCAAGATGCTCACTTAAACGTTCTGCAACCGCAGTTAAGCGTAGTTCTTCCACAACGTTTCCTTTAGGACGTCCAAGATGACTTGCTAAAATTACTTTTGCACCTTGCTCCATCAAATATTGAATTGTTGGAAGTGCTGCACGAATACGAGTGTCATCAGTGACAACTCCATCGTTCATAGGCACATTAAAATCGACACGACAAAAAACTCGCTTTCCTTTTACATCAACATCTTTTACAGTCTTTTTGTTCATTTGCAAAAGGCCTCCATTTCTGATGATTCTTCATAATCATTACTAAATCATGATAAGCGAAGTATTTATATCAAATTCTCTTTTCTTAAGTAAAGGGAGGGGGAATACTTCCCCTCTCCCCTATTGCAATGTATTTATGTTATCTTACAAGCCTTTTGAAACCATGTAGTCAATTAAATCAACAACACGATGAGAATATCCACTTTCATTGTCATACCAAGATACAACTTTCACAAGATTTCCTTCCATAACCATTGTTGAAAGTGAATCAATTGTAGATGAAGCAGGGTCACCGTTGTAATCGCCAGATACTAATGGCTCTTCACTGTAATTTAAGATTCCTTTTAGGTCGCCTTCAGAAGCTTGTTTGAAAGCTGCATTAATTTCTTCAGCAGTAACTTCTTTGTCAACCTCAGCAACTAAGTCAACTAAAGAAACGTTTGGAGTTGGTACGCGCATAGCCATACCATTTAATTTTCCTTTTAATTCAGGTAATACTAATGACACAGCTTTTGCAGCACCAGTAGTCGTTGGAATAATATTTTCAGCAGCTGCACGAGCACGTCTGTAATCTTTATGTGGTAAATCTAAGATTTGTTGGTCATTTGTATATGAGTGAACAGTCGTCATCATACCACGACGGATACCAAAGTTATCATTTAATACTTTAGCAAATGGTGCTAAACAGTTTGTAGTACAAGATGCATTTGAAACTACGTGGTGGTTTGCAGCATCATATTGATCTTCGTTTACACCCATAACAATTGTAATATCTTCATCTGATGCAGGAGCAGAAATAATAACTTTTTTAGCACCAGCTTCAATATGTTTAGCAGCATCAACGCGCTTAGTGAAACGTCCAGTTGACTCAACTACAACATCAACTCCAAGATCTCCCCAACCAAGTTGTGCTGGATCACGTTCTGCTTTTACAAGGATTTCCTTACCGTCAACTACTAAATTGTTACCATTAACAGTTACATCAACATCTAATTTTCCATGAACTGAGTCATATTTTAAAAGATGAGCAAGCATATTTGCATCTGTTAAATCATTAACAGCAACTACTTCAATATTAGGGTTTTTTAATGCAGCACGAAATACGATACGACCAATACGGCCAAATCCATTAATACCAACTTTTACAGTCATGATAATTTCCTCCTTAAAATAGAAAGCTTAAATATATTAGGTAGGGATTAACCCTTAACTAACTCTTTTGCAGCACCTTCGTCGGTAATGAGCAAGGCGTTACTTGTTTGTTTAAAATAGGCTTTAATTGCTTTAGCCTTTGAGCCACCACCAGCAATTGCTATTACTGATTTATTATGTTTTAGGTCTTCAAGTTGTAGGCCAATCGTTTGAGCTTTATATACGACTTCTCCATGCTTATTAAAGTAATATCCAAAGGCTTCTGCTACAGCATTCGCCATTTCGATTTTCTTCATATCTTCATCTGAAGTTTTTCGGCGTATAGCCATAGTTTTAGCGTCTCCGATACCATGTATAACTATACTGGATGATTTTATAAGCGTGAGTACCTCTTTAATCGCAGGTTCTTCTATAATCGATTGGTAGGCTTCAGTACTAACTTGATCTGGGACATGAAGCAGTTGGTAGTTACCCATTGCTTTTTCAGCCATTTTTGCACATATCGTATTCGCTTGATTTTTTACATTCTCTCCTAAGCCACCTCGTGCAGGAACAAATAAGGTTTCCTTACTTTCGGTATTGGGAGTCATCATCTCTGCTACAGCAGCTAAAGTCGTACCTCCAGTTACCGCAACGATGCTGTTATCTTTCAAGCGCTTTTTAATACATGCAACACTCGCTCTGCCCATTTCTTTCTGAACCCAAGCCGATTGATCACTATCCCCTGATACTACAATTACTTCTTGTAGGCCTAATTTTTTCTTAACCTTCTCTTCAAGTAGCTTTAGTCCAGAGATTTCCTTCATCATCTCCTCAAGCTGCCGAAGAACGTAGACACCATCTTTCGTAATTGTCATACCAGACGCTTGTACAGAAAGTAAATCTTGATCCTTTAAGAATTGTACTTCAGCACGTAAGACCCTTTCACTCATACCTAGGCTAAGTGATAAACTTCTTCTGCCTATAGGTTGCATTAACCTTACATATTGTAAAACTTGATAGCGCCTTTGCATAACCTCTAGAAGGTTAGGTAATAATTTTTGTTGAACTTCAATTAATGAACGCATTGCAGTTCTCCTTAAAATTGGTGAAATTACCATCCGGGACTTTTAAAGTCCACCTATGACATATTATGTCCCGCATGTGGTAAAAAAAATCACCCCTGTTACAACTCTTATTCTAACAGGACTGACCCCTTTAATCAACCATTTAATCCTTGCTGTAAGCGCTTTTTTATTACATCTTTGTGAATAACTCCATACGCAATTTCTTCGCCCGCTATCTCAACTACAGGTATCATTAACTGATATTTCTCTAATAGCTGATCATCCTTGTAAATATCAGTTAATTCAAGTTGAAAAGGAATTTCAGCTTGTAGTTCAACTAATATTTTTTGAGCTTTGTCACATAAAGGACAGTTTTCCTTCGTATACATGATTACTGTTTTGCTCATATCTTTCATCCTTTCAAAACAAAAACGCCTTCTTCAATCATATCTTTTTCTTTTTGAAGAAGACAAGATACCTAATTGATCTCTATACTTTGCAATTGTTCTTCGTGACACAATGATTTTGAAATCTCTATTTAACAGATTAACTAGTTTTTGGTCAGACAACGGACTTGCTTTGTCTTCCTCGTTTATCATTTGCTGTATTAACTCTTTAACTCTTGTTGAAGAAGCATCTTCATTAGAAGACGTATTGAGACTACTACTGAAAAATACCTTCATTTCAACTAAACCAAAGGGAGTCTGTACATATTTTCCTTTAACGGCTCTACTGACAGTAGATTCATGACATCCGACTACTTCTGCGACCTCTCTCATTGTAAGGGGTTTCAAAGATGATAACCCATGAACAAAAAAATTCGTCTGCCTCAATATGATTTGTTTTGTAACACTTAATAACGTCTGCTTTCTTTGTTCGAGGCTCTTGATAATCCATCCCCATTGTAAACCTTTTTCTCTTACAAAAGCACTCACTTTCTCATCATCTACATTAGATAGGTCTTGCTCATATTGGACGTTAAATGATAGCTTTGGAAAATAATCTTCGTTAATAGCAGCTTCAAAATGTCCATTTTTGCGTTCAATAATTATATCAGGAATAATATAGGTTGTCTGTTCATGATGAAAAATATGTCCAGGACGAGGCTCTAATAATTGTATATGATCAAATATTTGTTGAATCTCTTTAGGCTTTACATTCAAAATCTTCGCCAAAGCCTTCCACGATTTTTGTGCAAACAATTCAAAGTAATCTTTAATAATAACTTCAGCTAATTCGTTCCTATGCTGCTCCCTTTGTAGCTGTATAAGCAAGCACTCTTGAACACTCCTTGCCCCAACTCCCACTGGATCAAGGTTTTGAATAATTTCTACACATTTAGTTATATCCTGCGCAGTAACCCCAAAGCGATTAATGACATCTTGAGCCTCAAAATGAAGATAACCGTTATTATCTATATTTTCTATGAGATGATCAACAACATTTCTTTCTATATTACTTATTGGTAATAGTAATATTTGTGAACGAAGATGATCGTATAGTTTTTCAGGCTCTCCCCCGATATTTTCCAACCAATTATGTTGCTTACTTTGAGATGATGTGTTGGAAGTTTTTTTTCTAGGTATATCAAATGGTGTACTTTCCTGTATCTCAACAAGAGGATTTTCTATAGCTATATCATGTAAAAAGGTAAGTAGTTCTTGAGAGGAATATTGAAGAAGCTCAATTGCTTGAGATAGTTCCTTAGTCATCGTAAGCTTTAACGTTTGTTCTTGAAATAACCCCGGTCTCATTTCCATGCTCTCCACCCCATATCTATTTTACAATATATGAGATAATAGGTGTATGGTAAAACAATGGAAGTTAGAAAAGCGACGCCGACTAAGCAGACTCGACAAGCACTGGAAGCTTTTCATTTGAAGGCGATTTTTGCCTTTGAATGAAAAGGTGAAGTGACCTCGAAAGGCTAGAAGGCAAAGCTGGACATCTAGAAAAACGGAAGCTCCTTGGTCATCCACTTCAAGCGCTGGAATCATCACACATAAAGGCGCTCTTTGCCTTTGGGTGTAATGGTGAAACGACTCGATAGGTGCTGGAGTTAGACAGTTAGAAAAGTGGAGACGACTTGCTCAGCCTCGATAAGCGTTGGAGCTTCAAACTGTGAAGGCGATTTTTGCCTTTATGGTTTGAAGCGAAACGTCTCGAGGCGAATCTAGACAACTATTAAAAAGCACCTTATTCATCTGAAGCTCTATCATTTAAAGGCGCTCTTCCCTTCCAAGTTTCTTGAACAAAAAAAACCTTCTTTTAAAAAGAAGATTTTTTCTCTTATGTAACGCCCTCGACAGGATTCGAACCCACCCTAAGAGAACCGGAATCTCTCGTGCTATCCACTACACTACGAGGGCATATAACAGATTGCTTTCAATATTATATGTTAGATTGATGTACAATGCAAGCAGAATTCAGTAGTATTTAGGTATAGCAGGTATGGATTTAAAAAAACATGAATAAGATAGTATTGTTAGTACTTTTCGTTTGACCTTTATTGACCATAGGTGTATGATAAAAATTACATAAATATCTAAATAAAGTTTAAAAAGGAGGATAATTAAATTGAATCTAATTCCTACTGTTATCGAACAGACAAATCGCGGAGAAAGAGCATATGACATTTACTCACGATTATTAAAGGATCGTATTATAATGTTAGGTAGCGCTATAGATGATAATGTAGCAAACTCAATTGTATCCCAATTTCTATTTCTTGCAGCAGAGGACCCAGAAAAGGATATTTCTTTGTATATAAATAGTCCTGGAGGATCAATTACTGCAGGAATGGCAATTTATGATACGATGCAGTTTATTAAACCTAATGTTTCAACAATGTGTATAGGAATGGCAGCATCAATGGGTGCATTTTTATTAGCTGCTGGTACGAAAGGCAAGCGTTTTGCTTTACCAAATAGTGAAGTGATGATTCACCAACCACTAGGTGGTGCTCAAGGTCAAGCAACTGAAATAGAAATTGCTGCGAAGCGCATTTTATTCTTACGTGATAAATTAAATGGCATCCTTTCTGATCGTACTGGTCAGCCATTAGAAGTGATCGAACGTGATACAGAGCGTGATAACTTTATGACTGCTGAAAGAGCCACAGAATACGGCTTAATCGATAAAGTTCTACACCCAGCGAAGTAATCATCTACTTACTAAATAAGCAAAAAACCCTCTCACTGTTGTGAGAGGGTTTTATTTAGCCATTTTGAATAACAAAATTACATAATGCTTCAAGTGCTTCTTCTTCATCTTGCCCATCAGCATACAATGTAATTGTTGAACCATTGCTAACCGCTAAGCTCATTAGGCCCATAATGCTTTTAGCATTTACCTTTTTGCCATTCTTCTCTAAAAAAATATCTGAAGCGTAACGATTCGCCTCTTGAACAAATAGAGCTGCTGGTCGAGCTTGTAATCCTGTTTTCAATTGTACCTCTACTTTTTTTTCAACCATTTCATGTTCCTCCCTTTTTCAAAAGCTATTATTTTGTTTTAATAGAATGACCTGATCGCAGCTTGTCTGCGATTTCATCTATTTTTCGAAGGCGATGATTAATCCCTGACTTACTAATGCTTCCACCAGGTAGCATTTCACCTAGTTCCTTTAATGTAACATCTTGATAAGTAATTCTTAGCTCTGCAATAACTCGAAGCTTGTCGGGAAGTGAACTAAGCCCTACTGTTTCATCAATATACCGAATATTTTCTACTTGCCTAATAGCTGCACCGACTGTTTTATTTAAATTGGCAGTCTCACAGTTCACTAAGCGATTAACTGAATTCCTCATGTCTCTAACAATACGGACATCTTCAAATCTTAACAATGCACTATGGGCACCGATAATATTTAGAAATTCAGCAATCTTTTCAGCTTCTTTTAAATACGTTACAAAGCCTTTTTTTCTTTCAATCATTTTACAATTTAATTGGAAGCTGGTGTTCATTAATTCACAAAGTGCTTGACTATGTTCCCGATATAACGAAAATATCTCTAGGTGGTATGAAGACGTTTCTGGATTATTGATCGATCCGCCTGCTAAAAAAGCTCCACGTAAATAAGATCTTTTACAACATTTTTTCTTAATTAAGTCATCTGAAATCCTTCCAAGAAACGAGAAACCTTCATCGATGATTTTTAAGTCTTCAAGAATACCTTTAGCGCTTTCAATTAAGCGAACAATATATACATTATTCTTTTTCAAACGCATTTTTTTTCTAACTAATAGTTCAACTGAGACATCATACAATCTCTTTAGCAATGTATAGATACGTCTTGCAATTGCTGCATTTTCAGTTTGGATAGTTACAATGAGTTTACGATTTGAAAAAGTTAATGACCCATTCATTCTTATTAATGCAGAGAGCTCTGACTTTGCACAGCAATCTTTAATTTCAATATTTGTGAGTTCCTTTTTGGTCTCTGATGCATATGACATACCTCTCAGCCCCTTTTATCTATATGCCGTTAAATAGGAGGACAAAAAGGTCGACGCAGAATAAGGCGGTATAGCTTCTGTCACCTCTGAGGTTACTTACATTGAGCAACCTCCTTGACTCCTTCCAATATAACTAGTATATGCAAATACAAACAAAATTGTATTTTGCATTCAAAAATTAAGTAGTTCCATTAAAATGCTATCACACTCGTACATAAAAGGTAAATGAGTACTTTGTATACGACCGTTACATTCCATGGATTTTGTGAACATTCTGTAAAAGTGAGTATAAGAGAGATGCTACTTTCTTTGTGTCATGTCGAATGACTCCATCTTCAAAGCTAATAATATTATCGTGAATAATATCTAACCCTAAATCCTTTAATCGTTCGATATCATATATGACTGGTTGAGCCATTTCTTTTGCATATCTATCCATAATGTACGCAGGGATTTCCTCTTCATTCACCATAATCACATCAAGAAAATCGCATTTCATATGATCATAAAGTGCTCTAACATGGTCACTTGCTGTATAGTTTGATGTTTCTCCAAACTGAGTCATCACATTACACATATAGACCTTTTTTGCTGTTGCAGCACAAACCTCTTTTCCTATATTAGAAACTAATAGGTTAGGTAAAATACTTGTATATAAACTTCCGGGGCCAATAACAATTAAATCTGCTTCGCGTATTGCTGCTATTGTCTCAGAAAGCGGCTTAACATCTTCTGGTGTCAAAAAGACACGTTGGATCTTCTTTCCATAATCAGGTATTTTTGATTCTCCAGATACCAATGTTCCATCTGCCATTTCAGCATGCAAATTAACGCTTCTATTAGCAGCTGGTAACACTTGACCTCTCACGTTTAACACTTTGCTCATTTCTCCAATTGCATGAACAAAATCGCCTGTTATATTTGTCATTGCAGCTAAGATAATATTTCCCAATGAATGTCCAGACAAACCATTGCCATCCTCAAACCTATACTGGAACAACTCTTCAACCAATGGTTCAACATCTGATAAAGCTACTAACACATTTCTAATATCACCAGGTGGTGGAATGTCAAGCTCGTTTCTAAGTCTTCCTGAGCTCCCACCATCATCAGCCACTGTAACGATAGCGGTGATATTCACAGGGTATTGCTTTAAGCCCCGCAATAAGACAGGTAAGCCTGTACCTCCGCCTATAATTACAATATTAGGCTGTTTTTTTCTTTCCATGTATTATTTTTCCTTTCGCTTGTCAATATCTCGATGAGATATACGAGTTTTATAGCTATTTTCAAAATACTGACCTAAATACTCCGCTAGTGTTACGGAGCGGTGCTGACCACCAGTACATCCAATTGCAACGATGAGCTGGCTCTTTCCTTCTCTTTTATAATGTGGCAGCATAAAAGTCAATAAATCAACAACTTTTGTTAAAAATTTTTGCGTATCATTCCATTTTAATACATATGATGAAACTTCTTCATTGAGACCAGTTTTAGGTCTCATATGATCAATATAATGAGGGTTCGGTAAAAAACGAACATCGAAGACTAAATCAGCATCTATCGGCAAACCATATTTAAAGCCAAAAGAAACAACATTAACAGTAAAAATTTGTTTACCTTGGGTTGCAAACTGCTGTAATATTTTTTCCCTCAAGTCACGAGGTTTTAAATCAGATGTATCATAAATCAGCTGTGCTCTTCCCTTTAATTCTTCCAACATTTTTCTTTCTAACTGAATACCTTCAAGAGGAAGTCCTTCTTGAGACAGCGGATGAGATCTCCTCGTCTCTTTATAACGACTGACTAAAGTCGCATCCTTGGCATCTAAAAATAAGATTTGAGGTGTGATCCACGATTTCTCTGCCATATCATCTAGTGCTTCAAATAGTGTTTCAAAAAATTCTCTTCCTCTTAAGTCCATTCCAAGTGCTACTTTATTCATCTTATTACCGGAATCCTTCATAAGTTCTAGAAATTTCGGAAGTAAAGAAGGCGGTAGATTATCAACACAAAAATATCCTAAATCTTCAAAGCTTTGTATGGCTACCGTTTTCCCTGCACCAGACATTCCTGTAATAATGACCATTTGGATATCACTCATTGAGCCAGTACTCATACTATTACCCCCTCAAACACGTTTAACTAGGATCTAATCGATAAGAAAGCAACTCAAAGTTCGGCGTATATGTGAAAGTACCATAAATGATACCTTTTCCATTAACCATATAGTCAATAATGTGATAGTCACCTGGCGCCATAGGTAGCTTGGATATTTGATCCACTTTCTGCCATGCAACCTTCCCTTCCTCTGACTCTTTCACATTGCTACCATCAAATTGTGTGGATAGAAAGGTAAACATCATCCATTCCGAAATGATTTGATTTTGCTCTTTTATCAATATTGTGAAAATACCTTTGATGCTTGGATCTTTTATAAATATACCTGTTTCTTCACGAAATTCACGTATGCAAGATTCTCTAATGGATTCTCCCTGTTCCATTTTTCCACCAGGTGCTACCCACCAGCCTCTACTAGGCTTTTGTAAAAGTAATACTTGACCTTCATGAACTAAGACGCAATTAGTTACTCTTTGCACGCCTTTCACCTCGTTGTATTTATACCATTAATTATACTATTTCTACTTGCTCGTCACAATAAATGGTATAAAAGAAATACGGAAGGCACTCATTTCCACTCAATATCAACCGTCCTATCGCTAACGATTGGCATCATCTGTTTCAGAAGACAAGCAAAGGACATTGCGTTCAGGTCGTTGTATTGTCATAAATGACAAACAGAGATTATAGCTCATAACATACCTATATAATGTAGTTTTCGCATTAATTATTATTTTTTCAGTCTTAGAAATAAGTACGTATACCTCTAACGTTCAAAATTAGAGGATCATCACGGAATAAAGTAATATAAAAAAAGGGCACGGGGTCATTTCCCGTGCCAAGGATATATTTATAAAAGGGGGTCAATTACTTATATTTATAGTACCTAATAATTGTTGCACCTGTGTTACAACTCGGTTAAAACGTTATTACGGTTTTGTTATAATTATTTCGATTTCTCTTTTAACTCTTCAATATAATGCGCTGCACTTTGGGCTGCAACACTTCCATCACCAGTAGCTGTAACGATTTGTCGAACGGTTTTTTCTCGAATGTCTCCTGATGCAAAAATACCAGGAATCTTCGTCTCCATCTGCTCATTCGTTTCAATATATCCATTTTCATTCGTAATACCAAGGTTTGCGAACGGTTTTGATAATGGATTTAAACCGATGTATATGAACACACCATCAGTATTAAATTCTTGTTCTTCACCTGTTTGAGTATCAACTAGTGTCACACTACCCACTTTTCCTTCTTTTTCATTAACCTGTTTCACAGTATGGTTCCAAATAAAATCAATCTTGTCATTATCAAATGCACGCTGTTGTAGTATTTGTTGCGCTCGAAGCTGATCACGACGATGAACAATCGTCACTTTAGATGCATAACGAGTTAGGTATACCCCTTCCTCTACTGCAGAATCTCCACCACCTACAACAACCAGTTCTTTTCCTTTAAAAAAGGCTCCATCACAAACTGCGCAATATGATACACCTCGACCACCTAGTTCATTTTCACCAGGCACTCCTAGTTTTTTATATTCTGCACCAGTGGCAATAATAACTGCTCTTGCTTTTAATTCCTTACTACTAGTGACCACAGTTTTATACTCTTCACCATCTATAATTTCCTTAATATCGCCATATGCATATTCAGCACCAAATTTCTTCGAATGCTCGAACATTTTATCAGATAACTCTGGCCCTAAGATTGATTCAAATCCCGGAAAGTTCTCAACGTCCTCAGTGTTCGCCATTTGACCACCAGGAACACCACGTTCCACCATAATCGTTGACAAATTAGCTCTTGATGTATATACCGCTGCTGTCATTCCAGCAGGTCCTGCTCCAATAATTACTACATCGTAAATTGTATCTTCTGCCATTTTATTCACTCCTTCATTATTAACTGATTCACTCATAAGAATGTTATAAAATATTCTTTCACTTAGAACATCTCTATAAGTCAATGAATATATAATACCTTTTCCTTTGGCTGTTTTCGCATTGATTGTTACTTTTCGTATTAAGATATAAGCACGTAAAGTTCCAGGCATCCTTTTATCTTTATTAACGATGATAATCTCATAAATACTTATGTGCTGTTTTAGTTTTTAACATAGCAACAAAGTATACGAAAAGCGCCTTTCCTTAATTGTATCCTATAAGACACCGAATGAATCGTCCAATAATCTGCTCACTGAAGAAGAACATTCACAAATTCACCATATTTTGAAACAGTTTTTACCGAAACATCATATTTTAAGGCAACCTCTCGTTGAGTAACTTTTTTACGTAATAACTTTTTCCATTTATATTCAATTGCTGCAGCCCAAGCTTGTGTATTCAAAAGTTCATATTTCATAATTATTCCATTATCAAATACTAAGCATGCCTTATTGAAAAGGTCAGCCATTTCTACATGACTCAGTTTATTGCTTTTAAAAATATGATCCAATATCATGTATGAATTCTTAATGTAGCCTGTATGACTATTTAATCCCTTCTGGCTAATTTTATCAGTCATATATTGAGCAAACTCACTTTCAAATGTTGTATATTTTGTTTGATCATTTTCTTGATAAATGCCAGTTGGTTCAACATTACTTCCTTGACTAACTAAAAACAAACCATACAATCGTTCATATTTATTTTCACTCTTCAATAGTGAGTTTGCGCCTTTAACAACCTCATGAGCAATATGCACTTTCCAAGGCTCTGTGCCGTGCCTATCTGGACTGAGTTCAATAACTTTTTTCCATATATTCTTTGCAAAGCTTTCGTGATCAGAGTAATACGCGGCATTTGCTAGCCAATAATAATACGTGCCATCACCTTCAAACCCTTGTTTATAAAGCTGTTTTAACCACTTGTACGCTAGCTTAGACTCTCCTACTAGCGCAAAGGTCGCTCCAAGCTTGTAGCGATGCTCAACCGTGATTGGGTATACTTTTTCAAGTTTATTGATAAGTGGCTTAACAAGCTCATCTTCTTTATGGTAATAAAAGAAGATAACCATATTACAAAGCGCGTGTAGATTCCCAGGATTTTTATCAAAAACCTCGTCAAGGGTTTGTATAGCACGATTTAAATCGCCTAAGTAGAAATGGGCTAACGCTAAATTATTATAAGCTGACCAAAATTCAGGGTTTTCCTTAATCATAGAGTTTAATAATTGTATAGCTTCTGAAAACTGACCATCTTCTAACAAGCTTCGCGCTCTTTCTTGATTTAAGATGAGCGCATCTTCCTCACTATCTTGCGCTTCTGTGCTTACATCATATTCAATACTTAACAGCTCGAGTAGATCCTCAGTATCTTCACTAAATTCTCCATTTGGAGCTTGTTTAAGATACTCAAGCGCATATTTGCGTGACATTTGAAATAACCCTAGGTGAGCATAATTATTTGCCATAAAATATGAACATTCCACCATCGTTGGGTCTACATTTTCCAATATATTAGCTAACATAATATTTGATTGCTGAAACTCTCCATTCTCCATAAGAACGATCGCCATTTGACATAAATACTCCGGCTCATTTGGTTTCAGTTGTATTGCACGAGATAAATACTTCTTCGCTTTATATAAATCGCTATTTCGATAAGCTTTTTTTCCTTTCAAGAAAAGTTTCTCATCATCTTGAAATGGAATGATAATCGCTGATTGTTTTGAGTTTTTCCCCATTCATGCCTCCATAAAAATATCTTCCTACTTGAACACTCAATTTGTTCAAAAGTGTATTTCCTGTTAAACATAAGGTGCTAGATTCACCAAAATCAGTCCACGCCTTGTGGACAATACTACTCATTAATATATCTGCTAAATTAGATGAAATGACAGGAAGATTACTCGTTAATCTTCTTGCATTTTGACTTTATGACCTCGCGTTGATGGCGCATGAGGTACACATACAATTCTTTCTTAATATTTAAACTGGCTCTTTCCAAAAAATTTGTTGCTGTTGGTACTAATAACCCAAAACCATTTATGATGAAAATAGTCACAGTCACAAACCTAATGGTATACAGATTTAACTCTTAGCACAAAAAACAACATTTAAAGTGTAAACAGCCATAAATAATTTCTGCTACTTATTAAATTAAATACTTAAAATTAAGTTCATTTCACCGATGGTAGTATAACATACATATGTTGTCCAAAAACAGTGTAAGTTTTAGGTTATAATACTATAATAATGTGCGTTAAAGAGGAAGGAGCAACCCTATGAGACAAGCCGCAGATGATATTGCAAATGTCCCAATGAAAAAGCAAACAAAAAAACCTTTAGTCCTGGCTGCTGTGATGCTTGCTATGTTTATGGCTGCTATCGAAGCTACCATTGTATCTACCGCTATGCCAGTCATTGTTGGAGAATTAGGGGGTTTTTCTTTATATAGCTGGGTTTTTTCAGGATATTTATTAATGAATGCTGTTACAGTACTTATTTATGGTAAACTGTCTGATTTATTTGGTCGCAAACCAGTTATTACCTTTGGTATTATCATTTTCTTATTAGGCTCTATATTATGTGGATTTGCTCAATCAATGGGCATGCTAATTCTTTTTCGTGTCATACAGGGATTTGGAGCAGGAGCTGTTATGCCGATCGCTTCAACCATTGTCGGTGATATTTATACAAAAGAGGAAAGAGCCAAAATCCAAGGATATTTATCAAGTGTTTGGGGAATTTCTGCAATTACCGGCCCTGCTTTAGGCGGGCTATTAGTTGAGTACGTTAGCTGGCGGTATGTCTTTTGGGTTAATATACCACTTGGTATTTTGGCCATCATCGCTTTATGGGCTTTTCTTCATGAAGACGTTGAAAAAAAGAAACATGACATTGACTACCTTGGTGCTGTACTATTGACCATTTCAATTGCTTCCTTTATGTTTATTCTCGTCGAAGGCGGTAATAATCAGTCGTGGACTTCACTACCTACATTAGGTCTACTAACGATAGGAATCATTGCAATTACGTTATTCGTTTTTCAAGAAAGACGTGCTGTAGATCCGATGATGCCCTTTAACTTATGGAAAGAGCGCTCCATATTTATTGCTAATATGGCTTCTTTGACAACAGGCATTATGCTTATTGGAATTTCTAGTTTCCTACCTGCATTTGTACAAGGGGTCATGGAACAGTCACCGATTGTTGCTGGTTTTACATTGACGACGATGAGCATCGGTTGGCCAATTGCAGCGACCGTTGCTGGTAGGTTATTATTGAAAATCGGCTTTAGAACAACATCCTTGTTCGGTGGGGCTTCATTAATATTCGGAAGCATGATATTTGTTTTCATGTCTCCTGATGCAGGACCTATTACTGCTGCCACTGGCTCATTTTTTATCGGTGTAGGGATGGGATTAACGACTACTTCTTTTATTGTTTCTATTCAAAGTACAGTTGACTGGAAACAACGGGGGGTCGCCACAGCAGCAAACATGTTCATGCGAAATGTTGGTAATACAATAGGTGCGGCTCTACTTGGAGGAATCTTAAACAATCAGTTTCAGCGATATATTCATGAACAGGAAACCAACACTGAAGGGTTAACGATTAATTCAGCAAATATTTTACTTAATGAGGAAGAAAGGAATCAGCTGTCTGAAGGTGTAAAACAAATACTTCAAGATGGACTAACCTTCTCTCTTCACTCTGTATATTACGTTGTTCTCGGATTTGCCATTGTTAGTCTAATATTAATTGCGCTACTGCCTAAAAAAGATACTGCTTAGTATATCAATTGAAAAACGTCAAAATTCCACCTAGCTTGATCTATACTCAAAAATACTAGGTGGAATTTTATCGTCGTTGACACAATTTCTTCTCTCGCCTAAATAAACCTTCGAGATTGGAAATTTCAATTTATTGCTTATGCCTTTTTTCTAAAACATTTAGCACATCATCTAATGGAAGCTTCTGCTCACGTAACAATACGAGTAAGTGATAAAGTAAGTCAGCTGTCTCCCAGGTGAGTTCATCACTATTACGATTTTTTGCTGCAATAATGACCTCCGCGGCTTCTTCTCCTACCTTTTTCAATATTTTATCTACACCTTTATCAAATAAATACGTAGTATAAGAGCCTTCTTCACGTTCTGTTTCTCTTTTTGCAATAATTTGCTCTAACTGATTTATAATAGCAAAGCGTTCATGTCCTAGCTGTTCTTTTGCACTTATGATTTCTTCTGTGAAGCATGTATATGTGCCTTTGTGACAAGCTACACCTGCTGGCTCAACGAGTACTAGTAATGCATCCTTATCACAATCATACTTCATTTCAATAATTTTTTGAGTGTTTCCTGACGTTGCGCCTTTATGCCACAACTGTTGTCTAGAGCGACTATAAAACCATGTTTCTCCCGTCTCGATAGACTTTTCTAAAGAATCCTCATTCATATATGCTAACATTAATACTTCCTTACTGACGATATCTTGAACAATTGCAGGCACTAATCCTTGGTCATTAAATGTAAGATGTGGTACCGTCACCTTACATGCACCCCCTTCTGATGTAAAAAGGTTTTTACCTCTCTAACTGATGTTTCCTTGTAATGAAAAATTGATGCAGCTAATGCAGCATCAGCCTTCCCTTCAGTAAATGCCTCGACAAAATGAGCTGCACGACCCGCTCCCCCAGATGCGATTACAGGTACAGAAACCGCCATGCTTACTTCTTTCGTCAAATCAATATCAAAACCACTCTTTTCACCATCACTATCCATACTCGTTAATAAAATTTCTCCTGCCCCGCGTCTAACAACCTCTTTCGCCCAGTCAATAACGCGCCATTCAGTTGCCTGCCTTCCTCCGTGTGTAAACACTCGCCATGTTTGAATAGTTTGATCATATTTTGCGTCAATGGCTACGACAATGCATTGTGAACCAAAATAATTTGCCCCTTCAGTGATAAGGTGAGGGTTGTTAACAGCCGCTGTGTTTATTGAAACTTTGTCCGCACCTGCACGCAACATCTTTTTCATATCTGCTAAACTATTAATGCCACCACCAACCGTGAACGGAATGGCTAGCTGACCAGCAACACTTTGCACGACGTCAACCATCGTTTTTCTTCCTTCATGTGAAGCGGATATGTCTAAAAAGACTAGCTCATCTGCACCCTCTTGATCATAGAAGGAGGCTAATTCAACAGGGTCACCTGCATCGCGTAGTTCAACAAACTGGATTCCCTTCACAACTCTTCCTTCCTTGACATCTAAACATGGAATTATTCGCTTCGTAATCATATGTCTTTCACCGCACTCACTGCCTCACTTACAGTAAATTGATTCGTGTATAGCGCCTTTCCAATAATCGCACCACTTACACCTATTTGCTTGTATTGTATTAAGCTCTTCACATCATCAAGTGAGGAAATTCCACCTGATGCAATAACCTGCTTATTCGTAGCTTGTGCCATTTCAACGACGGCATTGGTGTTAGGACCTGACAGCATGCCATCCGTCTTAATATCTGTAAAGATAAAAGTTTCCGCTCCATGTTCTGCAAGCTCCTTACCAATTACAGTCGCTTTGATTGTCGACGTCTCCAGCCAACCTTCTATCGCTGCATAACCATCTTTTGCATCGATACCTATGGCAATATGTTGCTGATATTTCTTAAGCATTTCTTTGACAAAAGGTGGGTTGTTAATTGCTGCAGATCCTAATATAATGCGCTTAATACCTTTCTCTAGATAATAGACGATGTCAGCCTCTGTTCGAATTCCACCACCAACCTGTACGTTTGCTTGTAATTGTTCAGCAATGTCAATGATTTTACTGTCATTCACTGGCTTTCCCTCTTTTGCTCCATCTAAATCGACAGTATGAATCCAAGTTGCTCCTTGATTTTCGAAGAGCTGCGCCATTGCTAATGGCGATTCTCCATAAATCGTTTCTTTAGCGTAGTCGCCCTGTAATAATCTAACGCATTTGCCATTTCTAATATCAATCGCTGGATAAATCATAAATTGTTTCATGACGACAACACCTTCCCTTCAACAAGCGCTACAAAGTTTTCTAGTATTCTTAAGCCTGTATCACTGCTTTTTTCTGGGTGAAATTGCGTTCCAAAGACATTACCCTTACCAACCACAGCTGGAACATCCACAGCATACTCACTACTTGCAATCACATCTGACTGCTTACCTGCTTGAACATAATAAGAATGTACAAAATATACATATCCATTTTTCACACCTTCTAGAAGTGATGAAGGTTGGCTAACATGTAGTTTATTCCATCCCATATGTGGTATTTTATAAGCGTCATTTTGAGGAAAGCGGACGACACGTCCCTTAATTAAGCCAAGCCCCTCTGTTAGTCCATTTTCTTCACTTTCATCAAACAATAACTGCATACCTAGGCAAATACCGAGGAGTGGTTTCCTTTGCTGAGCACAATCCTTCAAAAATGTAGTCAATCCGCTGTCGTTTAAAATTGCCATCGCGTCTTTAAATGCTCCAACGCCCGGAAGAATTAAACCTTTCGCTTGTTTTAGCAGAAGCTGGTCATCAGTTATAACATAGTCAACACCCATCCGTTCTAATGCTTTACTCACGCTATATAAATTCCCCATACCATAATCAACAATGCCGATCATTTATAACAACCCTTTCGTAGATGGTACCCCTTTTACTCTCGGATCGATCATAGTTGCTTCATCAAGCGCTCGACCTAATGCTTTAAACACTGCTTCAATCATATGATGTGTATTATGACCATAATGAATAATTACATGTAAATTTATACGCGCCTCAAGCGCAAGCTTCCAAAGAAATTCATGAACGAGCTCAGTATCAAAGGAACCGACACGTTGACTAGGCAAGTCGCCCTTCATTACAAAGTGAGGGCGATTACTGAGGTCAACAACAACCTGTGCTAGTGCTTCATCCATAGGTACGAAAGCATTTCCGTATCTTTTAATCCCACTCTTATTACCAAGAGCTTCTCTTAGCACTTGTCCTAAACAAATACCTATATCCTCTGTCGTATGATGATCATCGATTTCAGTGTCACCATTTGCACGTATTGCTAAATCAAATTGTCCATGCTTGGTAAACAGATCTAACATATGTGTTAGAAATGGAACACCCGTTTCAAGGTCAGCATTTCCCTTTCCATCAATATCAAATGATAGCTGAATCGATGTTTCATTCGTTACTCTATTTACACTCGTATTCCTCATCATGATCCCTCCTTATCAGCAGTTGGTAAACGAACCTCTATGGCACGGGCATGTGCTTCTAATCCTTCAGCTCGCGCAAAAGAAGCAATCTTTGCTCCGTTAGTAATTAACGCATCCTTACTATATGAAATAATGCTTGATTTTTTAATATAGTCATCCACTGAAAGCGGACTTGAAAAACGCGCTGTCCCATTAGTCGGAAGAACATGGTTCGGTCCAGCAAAATAATCACCAACTGGCTCTGAACTATACCTTCCAAGAAAGATAGCACCAGCATGACGAATACTTGCTACAATAGACATTGGGTCTATGGTCATAATTTCTAGATGTTCTGGTGCAAGTTCATTTACAACATCAATGGCTTCCACTAAATTATTTGTGACATAGATCGCTCCATAATCTCGTAATGATGCATGAGCGATTTCTTTACGCGGTAATGTTTCAAGTTGTTTTTCAATCTCATGCCGTACTTGTTTTGCAAGTTCTATAGACGGTGTCACAACGATGCTTGAGGCTAATGCATCATGCTCTGCTTGCGATAATAAATCAGCAGCAATTTCATTTGCATTTGCTGTATCATCTGCTAATACAACAATTTCACTAGGTCCCGCTATCATATCAATAGCAACATGCCCAAACACTTCACGTTTCGCAAGTGCTACATATATATTTCCTGGACCGACTATTTTATCAACAGAACGAATTGATTTAGTCCCATACGCAAGCGCCGCTATGGCTTGTGCTCCTCCAATTTTATATATTTCTTTAATTCCTGCTTCATGTGCAGCTACAATAACTGCGGGAGGTAACGCTCCATCATGTTGAGGAGGTGAAACAATAACGATGCGTTCAACGCCTGCAACCTGTGCGGGTATGACATTCATTAAGACAGAAGACGGGTAAGCTGCCGTTCCCCCAGGAACATATACCCCTACAGCATCAAGCGGCGTAATCTTTTGCCCTAATAATGATCCGTCCTCTTTCATCGATATCCATGTTTGTCGTACTTGACGTTGGTGATAATCTCGGATATTTTCTGCTGCCTCTCTCATTACTTGTATGAGTGTTTGATCTACTTTTTCATAAGCAGTTGAGATTTCTTCATCAGT
The DNA here is from genome assembly GCF_046557775.1 of Nanhaiella sioensis. Classification (NCBI taxonomy): domain Bacteria; kingdom Bacillati; phylum Bacillota; class Bacilli; order Caryophanales; family Bacillaceae; genus Nanhaiella; species Nanhaiella sioensis. The sequence goes on along the minus strand of NZ_JBKAEG010000001.1, from coordinate 2,648,664 downwards.
CACACGAAAAGAGGATAGCTGAACACCATCATACTTCGTTGTTAAATCTCTAAGAGCTACATCTCCATCTTCTTTAACTTGCTCAATAATTGATAATACTGACTGTCTCTGCTGTTCTGTTCCACTATCAATTGTTCGCTTCAACGTCATGTCCTTTGATACCCGTTTTATGTTCATAGCATTTTTTCACCATCCATCACAAAATCGAGTTGCTCAATAATTGATGCAAGACGTTCAACAAGCTCACCAATTTGTTGTTCCTTCATTCGATAGCTTACTGGATTTACAATTAGTCTCGAAGTTACATGTCCTATATGCTCCATTTCAACAAGTCCATTTTCCCGCAAAGTCTGACCTGTTGAAACGATATCAACGATGCGATCAGCTAAGCCGATGAGTGGTGCTAATTCTATAGAACCATTCAGTTTTATAATTTCAACTTGCTCTCCCTGCTCTCTAAAATACGTAGATGCAATATTTGGATATTTTGTCGCTACTTTTGGTGCGACATCTGTTGTTTTTACACCGGGCAATCCAGCAACTGCTAAGTAACAATGACTAATATAAAGATCAAGTAGCTCATATACATCTCGCTCTTCTTCGAGCATGACATCCTTGCCTGCGATACCGAGATCAGCTACACCGTATTCAACATACGTTGTCACATCCATCGGCTTAGCAAGGATAAATTGAATTTGTTCTTCCTCTACATCTATAATCAACTTACGTGAAGCTTCAAATTTATTAGGCAACCGATAGCCAGCCTTTCTCAGTAATTCAACTGCTTCCGTAAAAATGCGCCCCTTTGGCATAGCGATAGTAAGCAAGCCTATTCATCTCCCTTCTGTGATGAGATACAATATATTAATTTCAGCTTTGTTCTCCTATAAAAAAAGAAACCTGTGCAAAAGATTTTGTATAAGCATCGACGTTCGTAAGGCCAGATATATCTTGGAGTATGACACGCTCACCATTCTTTCTACGTTCGTCTGCAAACTCGATTGCTCGTTTTAAGTTATCAGAGCTGTAAATGACGCTATGAATAAGAGGTTCTTGACCACAATATCCAAGCGCTTCTAATAGACGATCTATCCTTATTCCAAACCCTGTTGCTGGTGCATCAACATGAAATTTGGATAGTAGATTATCATAGCGCCCACCGTTTCCAAGTAAGAAACCTACTTTTTCTGCATATACTTCAAATAAAAGACCTGTATAATAGCTCATATGGCTCAATAATGTAAGATCTAATTTTATAAATTTGGAAACACCAAACGATCGTAGGTGCTCACATACTAGTTGCAGTTCCAGAAGCAATTGTTTACCTCTCTCCCCGTCAACAAGCTGCATAGCATCCTCTATGATATTTTCGTCACCACGTAAATGTAATAATTGTAATAAACGTTGTTTATCAATAGATGATAGAGACAAACCTTTCACATGTTCTTTATATCCGACAAAGTTTTTTTCATATAAGAAGCGTCGCAACGTGTTAGCACGTTCTTCATTACCGACCGTTTCTAAAAATAATTCATTAACAAATCCGATGTGACCAACAGTAACTGCAAATGTCTCTAACCTAATATTTTGTAATAAAGATACTAGCAGAGCAATCACTTCGGCGTCTGCACTTAGTGTCTGATCACCTATACACTCAATTCCAACCTGTTCAAACTCTGCTGGACGTCCCCCCTCGCGCTGTTGAGCGCGATAAACGTTTGCTGAATAGGCAAGACGTAACGGGTTCTTATTTGCTAATAATTTTGATGCAGCTACCCTAGCAATAGGGGCTGTCATATCCGGCCGTAAAACTAACGTATGACCTTGCTGGTCCAAGAGTTTAAACAGCTGCCTATCCGCAATCGCTGATGATGACCCTACGGTATCATAATACTCTAGCGTTGGCGTCTCAATTAGCTGATAACCCCATTGCTCAATCCCCCTTAGTAACTCACTCCTAAGTTCTTTTTTAGTTTCATACAAAGAAGGTAATGTGTCTCTCATACCTAATGGCTTTTCAAACATAAAAAGCTTCTGCATTTCAATCCGCCCTTTAGTTAATAATTTGTGAATCTTCAGCGCCTTAGGCATCCCTTACAAGCATCGGAGGCCATGTCAATTACGCGCTAGCTACATAGAAATTTATTCCAAAATTGAACCAAAACACTTTAGTTCGCTAATTTGCTAATAAATTAAAGTTTTTAGTATTGTAACTTGGCTTTTATCATCCGTCAAGATACAAATTGTTATATATTGCTCATGATTTAATTTGTTCACAATGAGGTTTTATTATTTTGAAATAATATTATATAGAGCTTATTAATTTAATCTTCTTCTACTTATACTGTAGTGACCTACAGGTAGCTGTATTCTAAAAGGTGTCTGTGAGAAGTTAAAAAAATACCATATTGCATAGATACAGCATTAAATATACAAATAATGGGTGAATATCCATATTAATAAATGGCTGTTTACCTAAAGATTGTTGTTTCTCGTAATAAAAAACAAACACGTATACAACTAAAACTGATGGCACTTTTTCTTGATTAAAACAAATTCCAGCTTATAGTTTAGAAGCTACAGCAACAATTTTTACCAACTGAGCCTAATTAATTGACAAAATTATAATGTTTATTTTATTATCATTTATATAATTAAATTTTCTCCTAAAGGGGAGTAGCTTTTACAGCAAAGTCGTCATTACGGAGTATCATACTCTCGGCTTTGTTGGCAACATACGTTGTTAGCGAGACCTTTATCATTTGGTAAAGGCCTTTTTATGTAAAAAACCTTTACCATCATTGGTAAGGGTTTTTTTGTGAGAAAAATAATGAATAGAGTACCAAAAGTTACTTCATTCATTCTAGATAAAAAATGATGGAAAGGAGAGATACTAATATAGCCTACTATTACACAAGTTGAATATTACGAAAGAAATCATTAATTCTTGAATCTTTTTAAGAAGTGAGTCGTATTAAACATTGGAGTAATATTGACAAAAACACCACTAAACACGGATGTTTACTGAGGAATTATTACTTTTTAAAGGTCTTTTATTAGGGAAAAAGAATTCTACGAGCACTATAGTTGATTATTACGTATACAAAGAGGGGGAGATAAGCAGTGCTTATTATTGAATTAGCAGCTATTTTATTTGCTTCAAAAATAGCAGGGGATATTAGTGTCAGGCTAGGCCAGCCATCTGTTCTAGGTAAGTTATTAATAGGGATTGTATTAGGCCCTACCGTTTTAGGAATCGTTAACGATACAGAAATCTTAAGTGAAATTAGTCAAATCGGTGTCATTTTATTAATGTTTATTGCGGGCTTAGAAACCGATGTTGATGAATTTAAACGCACTGGAAAAGCTTCAACTTACGTAGGTGTACTTGGAATCATCGTACCTTTATCAATCGGATATTTATCAGGAGTAATTATTGGTTTACCTACATTTGAAGCTATATTTCTTGGATTATTACTTTCTGCTACAAGCGTAAGTATTTCAGTCCAAGCATTGAAAGAAATGAATAAGCTTAAATCAAAAGAAGGTGCAACGATATTAGGAGCAGCTGTCATTGATGATATTCTCGTTATCGTATCATTGGCCTTTTTAATGAGCTTAGCAGGTGGGGATGTTCATTTAGGGGAAGTAATTATAAAGAAAGTTATCTTCTTCGCCGTAGCTATAGGCTTAGCTTGGAAAGTAGTCCCTTGGGTATTAAATAAGTTTGCACCATTAAAAGTAACTGAGTCAGTCATTTCTGCAGCCTTAATCATTTGTTTTACTTATGCGTTTATCGCTGAGTATGCAGGTGTTGCAGCAATCATTGGTGCCTATATTGCTGGTGTTGCGATCAGTTTAACTAATCATAAACATGAAGTGTTTGAAAAAGTGGAAACAATCAGCTACTCGATTTTTGTACCTGTATTTTTCACATCAATTGGTGTTACTGTAGAATTATTCGGCATTGGTGATAACATTGGACTAATCGTCATTCTTAGTATCGTAGCTATCCTTACAAAACTGCTTGGTTCAGCAGTTGGTGCAAAAGCCGCTGGATTCAATTGGAGAAGTTCTATGGGTATCGGATCTGGTATGGTATCAAGAGGTGAAGTAGCATTAATTATTGCAGCGATTGGACTAGAAGCCGCATTGTTAAGCCAAGAATTATTTGCAGTAATTGTAGTTGTCGTCCTAATTACAACAATCGTTACACCACCTATGATGAAGTGGTTTTTCTCCGAAAACAAGCATGAAAACAATAAAGTGGAGACGACTGGGTAGTCTCATCAAGCATGAGAGGGCATTTTCCCCAAGCAGCTAAAAATTGAAAGGCTTGATCGAAGTCCCGTGAAGCACCGAAGGTACAATTTACTTTAGGATGAAGTGATCTGAAGGGACTAGGTTGACGCAGCATTTTTACTAACTAAAAGATTAACCTTTAAATAGGCAATATTTATTACTAGCTCCAAAAGCAGCTACCAACTCGAGAAAAGCCTATATCATAAATAAGAACCTGTTTGTTGAAACAGGTTCTTTGCTATGTAAGCATTAGCTCATGATTTGATCGGTTACACCATTTTCGATACGTTTTTCCATCTCTTCTTTTGTGTAAATCATTTGCATGGGATTCCCGCCTACAAATGCTCCAGCAGGTACGTCTTTATGTACAAGCGTCCCTGCAGACACTATCGCACGATCACCAATTACTACACCAGGTAAAATAGTGGAGTTAGCCCCAATTAGCACCTCATCTCCAATTATAACATCGCCAAGACGGTACTCTTCAATTAAGTATTCATGTGCTAATATTGTTGTATTGTAGCCGATCACAGTATTTCGTCCTACAGTAATTTTTTCTGGAAACATGACATCTAGCATTACCATTAATGCAAAAGATGTTTGTTCGCCAACTTTCATTCTTAAAAATGTACGATATAACCAGTTTTTCATCCCTAAAAATGGCGTATAGCGAGCTGTTTGGATAACGAGAAAGTTTTTTACTACTTTCCAAAAGGGAACTGTTTTATATACATGCCATAATGAATTTGCTCCATTTACAGGATATCTTGTTGTTTTTCTCACTGATTCTCAGCCTTTACAATGGAGAGTAAATCACTCATTTTATCTAAAACATAATCTGGGCTGTATTGTGTTAAATGTTCTCTACCTTTAATCGCCCACCCTACGGCGGCAGTTTTTGTACCAGCATTTTGCCCTGCCAACATGTCATGATGATTATCACCGACCATAATCGCTTCATGTGGAAGAGCATTCAGTTGCTGTAATGCTTTATGAATTGGCTCAGGATCTGGTTTTGCACGTTCAACATCATCTAAAGTAATGACAACATCAAAGAACTGATCTAGGTTTGTGAGCTTTAGCCCCATTGTTGTCGTTAACCTCATTTTTGTTGTCACAATTCCTAACTTGAATTTTTGCTCGTGTAGTGCTTTAACGGTATCAAACACACTATCATATTCCTTTACGAGTAAATCATGATTTGCTAAATTAAACTCGCGATAGGTTTTTACCATATCCTCAACACGATCTTTATCTACTGAGTGTAATGATTCGTACAACGGTGGGCCAATGAATTCGAGCACATCTTCTCTTGAGTAATCATTAGGGTAGTACTGCTCTAATGTATGCATAAACGATTGGATAATTAATTCATTCGTGTCAATCAATGTTCCGTCTAAATCAAACAGTATCGTCTTAATGGTCATAGTTAGCTTCCTTTCTGTTATGCAACTCTGCTTTTTTCCATATAAAAGCGACAATCATCGTTAATAGTATTGCAACGAAAACACGTATTAATAACAATGGTAAAATTGGAATTCCTAAAGGTATAAATACGAGTGTATCTTCAATAACAGCATGGCATGAAACGAGAAATATAAATGCAAGTACAGTATCTTTTTTAGACACACCGTCTTCCTTCACTGCTTGAATCATCACACCAGATCCATATGCAAGTCCAAATAAAAGTCCAGCTGCTAAGGTTGTTGACGTATTCTCCTTCATACCTAATAATTTCGTCAAGGGAGACATCCACTTGGAGAACGTCTCTAACCATTTTAGATCTTTTAATATTTGTATACCGATCATAAGTGGAATAACGATAAGTGCAAGTTGTAAAATACCTATTAAGCCTTTTTCTACCCCAGCCATGATGATACTTCCCCATCCTGTAACAACTTCTTCTTCCTTGGATATCAATCCATATTGAGCTAACTCATTTCCGCCTGCCCATAGAATATTAATCATGAAAGCTGATATAACTGCTAATCCTATACGAGTAACCATCATTATCCAGAGCTTTACCCCTACTCTTGCAGCAACGCTTGACTCTATTATCAAGTTATGAGAAAACGATAACATCACAGCTAAAATAAATACTTCTTTTACAGTCAAATCAAGTGTTAAAATCGCACCGATAGCAGCATACAGATTGAGAAAATTACCTAGAACCAACGGGATTGCTGCATCTCCTGATAGTCCAAACAAGCCCATCAAAGGTGATATGCCTTTCATAATCCATTGTAGAATAACAGTGTATTGTAAAATCGTCACTATTAATGTAACTGGAAAAATGATTTTCCCTAATGTCCATGTTGTCTGTAACCCTACAATAAACCCCTTTTTAACTGACCCAACCAAATTCCCACTCCTAGCTTTTTAATTAGAATAATAACAAAATGTAAAGCAATTGGTAAATACCCAATTGCTTTACATTTGTTCACTTTGAACGTCACTTATTATACTGTTTAGCTTCTATGAATCTTTATACCTTTTATCTGCATACCCTTTTACTCGTCGGACTATAATCATAGCAATTGCAAAACCAATTAATAACAACGAGATAAACTGCGCAACACGTAAGCTTTCAGTTAGCATTAAGCTGTCTGTTCGCATTCCTTCAATGAAAAAGCGGCCAAATGAATACCAAATGACATACGTTAAGAATAGCTCACCACGTTTTAAATTAACTTTTCTTAGCAGTAGTAAAATAATAAATCCAGTGAAACTCCAAATTGACTCATATAAAAATGTTGGGTGATAATACGCTCCGTTAATATACATCTGGTTGATTATAAAGTCTGGTAACTGTAGGTTCTCCAAAAACTCCCTTGTCACAACACCACCGTGTGCTTCTTGATTGACAAAGTTCCCCCATCTACCGATAGCTTGTCCTAAAATGATACTCGGTGCAGCGATATCTGCAAGCTTCCAAAAAGAAATACCTTTTTTCCTCGCAAAGACGATAGCCGTTAACACCGCCCCAATCAAACCACCGTGAATGGCTAAGCCACCTTGGTTAATCATTACAATTTCTAAGAGATTTTCTGAATAATAATCCCATTTAAATATGACATAATAAAGACGTGCTGAAATAATAGCAATCGGTACTGCAAATAATACTAAGTCTACAAACGTGTCTTTATGAAGACCTCTCTTTTCTGATTCCTTGACAGCTAAATATAAACCTAAAATGACACCGATACCGATGATCGCTCCATACCATTGAATCGACAATGGACCAAGTTCAAGAAAAACACGATCTAACGGCTGTATTTGCTCTTCCATCCTCTCAACTCCTAATATTTATTTCTACATTAAATATGTATACCTTATAGCTCTTCACTATCTTCAATGACATCAGCTAATCTATTTGAAAATTGTTCTGCAGCATCCATACCCATCCTCTTTAATCGAAAATTCATAGCTGCTACTTCAATAATGACTGCTAAATTTCTTCCTGGACGAACAGGAACTGTTAAATGTGTTATTTCTGAATTAATAATTTTCATTTTATCTTCATCAAGACCAACACGGTCATATTGTTTAGCTTGATCCCAAAGCTCTAACGTGATCACTAAAGAAATTCTTTTAAAATTCCGAACTGCTCCCGCACCAAACAATGTCATGACATTTATAATTCCTAAGCCACGAATTTCTAGTAAGTGTTCCAACAGATCTGGTGCGTTTCCTATTAAGGTGTTTTGGTCTTCTTCACGAATCTCAACTAAATCATCAGCAACTAGTCTATGCCCTCTCTTCACTAATTCAAGAGCAGTTTCACTTTTTCCAACACCGCTTTTTCCTGTAATTAATACACCTATACCGTATATGTCTACTAACACACCATGAACCGCAGTTGTAGGTGCAAGCTTACTTTCTAAATAGTTTGTTAAACGGCTCGTTAAGCGTGTTGTCTTCATTGATGAACGCATAACAGGTACTACCTCACGCTCAGAAGCTTCAATTAACTCTTCAGGAATGTCCAAATCTCTTGAAATAATAATTCCTGGGGTAATATCAGTACATAATTTATTCATACGAAGCTGTTTTTCCGATTTTGTTAACTTATCATAAAATGAAAGCTCTGTTTTACCTAATAGCTGTATTCGTTCTGCTGGATAATAAGTAAAATATCCCGCCATTTCAATCCCAGGTCTAGATAAATCACTCGTAATAATCGGTCTATTTATCCCATCTTCCCCACTTATCAACTCTAACTGAAACTTATCTATAATGTCTATCGTTCTAACCTTAGGCATAGAAACCCTCCTTTTTGAACACTCACAAACACTTTCTTTATTTTATCAGTTTTTTTCCCTACTAACAAAGAAGAAATGCCAAAGCCTATAGATTAGTCCAGACTAGCATTGGAAGCATTTCATTTGAAGGCGTTTTTTGACTTCGAATGAAATGCTGAAGTAGCCTCGAAGGACTAGGAGGCAAAGCTAGACAAACAAGAAATGCCTAAGCGCCATGAAACCCCTAAACAGTACTGGATCCTTTTCATTTGAAGACACTTTTGAAAAGTTGAAGCGACTCTAAGTGAGACGCTGAAGCTAGACAGCCAAAAGGGCTTAGCAAACCTTACAAGTCTTGAGTCTCCATCCATAAAAGCACTTATTGACTTTTTTCGTATGAAGGGGAGTGGCTGAAGGTGCTTCGAATTAATATCTATCAGACCCTTAATTGAAGTGATCGGTAAACGATAAAAACTCCACTTCACAAAGGTAATCCCCTTTGTAAAACGGAGTGTAGAAAAGTAATCCTCGTTAATCGTTACTATGTGTAGTAACGTGTACTGAGCCACTTTTTGAATCAGCAAATAAATGAAGCGGTTCAGTTGCCTTATCATTTACCGTAAACCTTAATATTTTTTGCACAATTTCGTCTTTTTCCTCAATAATATTAATATTAGGCACATAACATTTTACTTTACCTACACTTGACTTCAAATCACCTTCCATTGTCAATCCGTCTGGGACAGTAATATCTATACTACCCGTTGTCGTCTTAGCAAAAACGGTATGCGCTTTTTCATTGTTTATCTTACATTTGATACTGCCAGTAACACTTTGTAGGTCTACTCTTTCAAAGCTACCTCTTACATTAATACCACCATTAACTACTTCAGCCTCACAGTCACGACTATAGCTATCGAACACGTCAACAGCTCCATTCGTGGTCTCAATTTCCATCTCATCAACATGCATGCGTTCTAATGTCACTGAACCGTTAGATGTTTTTGCTTTATAGTCTTTCACCTTAAACCCTGTACTAATAACCGGCCCATTGAATACCCGAATTCTGATCTGGCTATAATCTTTCTCAGGAATATAAATTTTTGTATGAACCTTCATTTGTTTTTTCTGAACAGCAAAACGCATTAGACTATTATCAGTGGAAAATAGCACGTCTTGTAAAAATACTCTTCTTGCTTCTTCATTATTTTCGACTTTGTATACTTTCGCCTCACATTCAATTCGAACATCATTTTCATTCCACGGTATTAGCTCAACACTCCCGTTATACACATCTAAATCAACCTTATCAATGAATACATTCGAATTTTGAAAGATATGATGAACGTCAACCGAAGGTCCAAAATTAAAGTCTAAATCTAAATTCTTCACCTTCTTTACTGCTGTATTCATGAAGTCAATGAGTTTTTCTTTCGTTGAAGCTTGCTTTGTTTCACGACTATACGGACGTTGTTGAGCATTTTCATAGTCAATATCTGTCGATAAGTCCGTAGTTACTACTTGCTCCTCTTTTCCCTTTTCCTTCTGATCATCTAGTGCTTCTAAAAGTGTTAACGCTTCATCAGGTGATAATTTACCTTCTTCAACCATTTTCAATATCCGTTTACGATCTTCAACCATTTAAAACACCCTCACTTTTCTCTTCAATTTTTTTAATTAAAGTTTTTTATTAAGCTAGTTTTTCTGTAGAGATTGGACCTATAACAATACTCCATTCACTCTATTTTACTTACAGTTTATTGAATCAGTACTTGGATGCCTCTAATAATATTCCAAATAACTACTCCTACATTTACAATGATAATGATGACTATTGGCCAAAATACTGTTGTAAAAGCTACACCTCCAGAAAATATATCTATAAATGCAATAATGATAGCAAGTATGATAGATACAAACGGTAATAGGTGTGAAACAAAAGCACTCTTCGCATGTGATTTAACTTCATTACTTTCAGTTACAAAATATGCAACAATCGGAAATAAAAATGGTGCAAAAAACACGCTGAAATAACTTAATGAAGACAATAATTTATTTATATCCACAATGACATCATCTCCTTTAGCCTATTATACGAATATGAGCCAGAAGAAGTTTCATGAATTTTCCTAAAACTATTTAAAAATTAATAAATGATGGTTAAATATTAAATTCTCTATTAGTTGTCCTTATTTTTATAGGAAAAAAGTTTGATTACAACACAACTAATGGGACATCTTGTCAATTTAGTGAAAAGCTATTAAAAATAAAATATTTTTTCCTTATGTGTTTTACAAAATGGTAAAATAAATAAGATAAAAATTTCGTCAATAGAGGGATTTCATCAAATTATGCCGAATTGTTTCGGTACGGATAAATATTATACGACAAAATCTGGATATTTTTTACATATTTTACATTAATTAGTCCTAAAGAACTAAACAGCATGCACTATCTCACATATTTTACGAATTTTTTTCTGTACGCAAATTAGCAAGACAAAGAATTTTTTCGATACACCTAATTGGAAACGCATTCAATTATAACGAACAATAAATTACTCACGTACATGAGAATGATGCTTGATTTAGTTGGCTCACAATAATTTATAGGAGGAGAATTTATTTATGCGTTCTTTTTTTACTAAAATCTTTGATATGACAATAAGAATGAAGCTCATTTTACTCATGGTTTTTGTCACAATTACTGTTATCACATTAGCCATCAGCCCCATTGTAAGTATGAACAGCTATAAAGGTCACATTGAAGAGAAATACAATAATCGTTTAGCCGTTATTGAGGATTTACATTTCATACTTGGCAAAATTGATGAAGCCCATGGGATCGTTGTCGATTTTTCTAATTCGTATGATGAATCAATGGTTACAGATTTAGATAAATCGATGGAACTGATTGATAGTTTATTAAACCAATTCACGGAAAACCCGTTATTAGATTATTACAGCACGGAAGATTCACAACACCTAGATAGCATAATAAAAAATTACAGTCAATTTGAATCCAGTTTAAAATCTATAAGAGAGCAAATGCTTAATTTTGATTTAGAAACCTTTTTAATAGACTATGATTTAGAAAAGAATAGCTACCTTACATTAATGCAAGCATTTTCAACTCATGACAGAGCCTCCTTCCAATACCTTTTACAAACTGAAACAGAGTTAGAAAAGCTTGCTGAGAACATCATTTTCACAGTCATCATATTCTCTATTACATTAGTTATACTTATCATTTCTTTTGCTAGCTGGGTTTATATAAGCACTTCTAAAGATATTGTAAAGGTTATTAATAAATACAAAGGCTTATCATCTGGTGATTTTAGAATTAGTACAGGCTCAAATAAAAAGAATGAATTAGGCAAACTAGCTGATAATATTGATGGTTTAGTAGAAGTATTGAAAACAACCTTTTTGGATATAAAAGAATTTGTTGAGAAATTAAAGAACCTTTCTGTAAAGACTAAGACTAATATGACAAGTAGTAATACCAATATTGAAAATACTGCAGGGGCAGTAGAGGAAATAACTAGAGGGGTAGATCAACAAGCCAGTGCAGCTGAGGATTCTTTACTACACGTAACTGAATTAACAGATAAACTCCATGTAACGGTTGAATCTTTGGACATGTTTAAGAAGAATGTAACTAAAACAGATGATGAGATTAACTCTTTTTCTAAGAGTTTAGCTAATGTCTCAAATAATTCTAAAGACGTAGAAGAAACGAACAACACATTATTAGTTTCATTTACAGAGTTATTGTCCAGTTTCGAAAATATAGATGAGTTATCTAAACAAATTGTAAATATTGCTTCCAGCATTAAAATTGTGTCCTTAAATGCATCAATTGAAGCTAATAGAGCAGGGGCAGATGGCAAAAGCTTTAATGTAGTGGCAGAAGAGGTAAGAAACTTATCAACACAAACATCAGAAGTTTCTAAACAAATTTTAGAAGTTGTGAAAGTGAATGTTGATAAAATGGCTAACTTCCAACAATTATTACAATTTGCAAATAATAAAAATGAAGAAAATGGTAAAAATACAACAATCGTCATGAATAGCTTTGAAGACGTTAGTATTCGTTTTAATGCTATGTTAGAGGAACTATCACTAATAAATAATAACCTTATAGACGTTCAAGAAAAGGCGACTATGATCCAAAATAACGTAAGCGAAACAAGTGCAACAAGTTTGCAAACAAGCGCTGTTATGCAAGAGATTTCCAGCAGTTTTGAAAAACAAGTCGATTCGATGAAGGAAATAGCAGATTACACGAATGAGCAAGTGACATTGGCTAATGAACTTAGTGAAAAGTCTAGTCAATTTAAAATGTAAGAACAATTATTTCTTAGGAGCTTACTAATCATATGCATGCTTAGTTCCTACATGGGTTTCCTAACAACCTATATTCACGGTCTGCACCCACGCTGCATAGCACAGCAAGGGTGCAGACCTTTTTGTTATAGAGATTCACCTTCGTTGTTGTCTTTCTTACGAAGGAATTTAACGGGGTACCACTTAAGTTCGTGGCATATCCAATATTAGAATAAAAAGTCAAGTAATAATAACAATGAATAGAGCGTAGAAAAATAATGGGGGTGGAGAGGTCCATCACATTTTACGCTTACTAATACTCGTTCACTTTTCATGACTAATTTGAATTCGATTGTGTTTCATGTTAATGTATTCATTAACTTTTTTAGCTTGGCTATTTTCGTATTAATAGCAGTAAACACGTATCTTTTCTACTATAAACCTCTGACAAAAGGGTATAATATATCATTGTTATTTTGTAATAACAACAATGAACCATACGAAATGAGCTTTTAGCATATCGCAAAGAAAGGTGATTTATACATCATGAAGAAAGAACAATGGAATTCAAAGCTAGGTTTTATTTTAGCAGCTGCAGGCTCAGCAATCGGGCTAGGAGCTGTTTGGAAGTTTCCATATATGGCCGGCACAAATGGGGGCGGGATTTTCTTTCTCCTGTTTTTACTTTTTACACTTCTTATCGGCATGCCTATGTTGTTGGCTGAGTTTGTCATTGGCAAAGCAACAGGTAAAAATGCCATCTCCGCTTTTAGACAATTAGCCCCTCGATCCCTATGGTACGGAATTGGTTATTTAGGTGTCATTGCAAGTTTTATATTATTATCTTTTTATAGTGTTGTGGGTGGCTGGATCATTTTATATTTGATTAGAAGTGCATCGGGGAACCTGAGCAACCTTCCAACTGAATCTTATGGACAACTATTTGATTCAATCATTGCAAGTCCACTAGAAGCAACGATTGCACAATTTTCATTTATTCTCTTAACTATACTTGTTGTGCAAGGTGGGATACAAAAAGGGATCGAACGAGCTAGCCGTGTTATGATGCCGGCTCTATTTCTTCTTTTTATCATCTTAGTTATCCGCTCATTAACACTTGATGGTGCGATAGAGGGGGTAAAATTCTTCTTACAGCCAAATGTAGGAGAAGTTACAAAAGAGACCGTTTTTCTTGCATTAGGGCAATCACTTTTTTCATTAAGCCTTGGAATTTCCATCATGGTTACATATAGTTCATACTTACCTAAAGAAGAAAATATTGTTAAATCAGCGTCATGGATTGTAACATTGAATATTGTCATATCTTTATTAGCAGGACTAGCTATATTCCCAGCTGTTTTTTCCCTTGGTTTCGAGCCAGATACTGGTCCAGGACTAATATTTGTCGTTATACCTGCTGTATTTAATGAGTTAGCATTTGGCGGTTTATTTCTAACAACATTCTTATTATTGCTATTATTTGCAACGTTAACTTCCTCCTTTTCAATTTTAGAAATCATCGTAGCTGCGCTGATTAAAGAACAACAAGAAAAAAGAAAAGTCGCTACTTGGATTGGTGGGATCATTATTTTCATTGTAGGTATCCCGTCAGCATTATCATTTGGGATGTTGAAAGATATCAAAGTATTTAATAAAACAATATTTGATTTAGCAGATTACTTTGTAAGCAACATATCTCTACCTGTGGGATCATTACTTATTTCGTTATTTGTCGGTTACCAAGTAACTCGCCCAATACTAGAAAAAAGTTTTAATGTTTCATCACAGGTTGGGAGCTATTTATTTCGATTTTGGTATGTTAGCGTTCGCTTTCTCATCCCGTTAGGCATATTCCTAGTTCTATTTTTAGGAGCTTAATACTTAACGAGCAAAAGACACTGGGATTTATCCCAGTGTCTTAAATATAATCCTTTATTTAGATTTTCGTATTTATAAAACGATGATAATCGCACATAAACACATCTTGCCAATATAATTAAGCCTTTAATTTTACGAACAGCCTTATTTTTTCAGGACAAGCTCCTCTTTTTCTTTTATCATTTCTTCCATACGCTTTCGATCTCGTTCTAAAATAGGCTTTAAATATCTCCCAGTATAAGAAGCGTCTTGCTTAACTACCTGTTCAGGTGTCCCTGTTGCAATAATTTTCCCACCTTTATCTCCACCTTCAGGGCCAAGATCAATTAAATAATCAGCTGCTTTAATAATATCTAGGTTATGTTCAATAACTAAAACTGTATCTCCATTTTCTACAAGTCTTTGAAGTACCTTTAATAGCCTTGAAATATCATCTACATGTAAACCAGTCGTTGGCTCATCTAAAATATAAAGAGACCTTCCCGTTGAGCGTCGGTGTAATTCCGATGCTAATTTTACCCGCTGAGCCTCACCGCCTGATAACGTCGTAGCAGGCTGTCCAAGCGTGATATAACCTAAACCAACATCGTAGATCGTTTGAAGCTTTCGTCTTATTTTAGGAATATTTTCAAAGAAAGTGAGTGAATCCTCTACAGTCATTTCTAATATCTCTGATATATTTTTATCCTTATACCTCACTTCTAACGTTTCACGATTATAACGTTTCCCATGACATACCTCACAAGGAACATAAACATCAGGTAAAAAGTGCATTTCAATTTTTATAATTCCGTCACCACGGCACGCTTCACAGCGACCACCTTTAACATTAAAGCTAAAACGCCCTTTTTTATATCCTCTAACCTTTGCTTCATTTGTTGCGGCAAATACATCCCTAATGTCGTCAAACACACCAGTATATGTAGCTGGGTTTGAACGTGGAGTTCGTCCGATTGGTGATTGATCAATGTCAATAACCTTGTCCAAATGGTCAATTCCTTTAATTTCTTTATGCTCACCAGGTCTTGATTTTGCCTTGTGAAGCTTTTGAGCTAAGGATTTATGTAAAACCTCGTTAATCAGTGTACTTTTCCCTGATCCAGACACACCTGTAACAGATATAAATGTACCTAAAGGAATTTTGACTTTCGCATTTTTTAAGTTATTTTCCTTTGCACCAACGATTTCAATATAACGGCCATCCGGCTTACGACGTTCTGTTGGTAGAGGAATAAACTTGATTCCCGACAAGTATTGACCAGTTAATGATTTTGGATCATTCATAACTTCTTCAGGCGTACCTGCAGAAACAACCTGACCACCGTGGATTCCTGCGCCTGGGCCAATATCAATTAAATGGTCAGCTGCTAGCATAGTATCCTCGTCGTGTTCCACGACGATTAATGTATTACCGATATCCCTCATGTTTTTTAACGTCTGAATAAGGCGGTCGTTATCACGTTGATGCAATCCAATCGAAGGTTCATCTAGAATATATAAAACACCTGTTAACCTTGAACCAATCTGTGTCGCTAAACGAATTCTTTGGGCTTCTCCCCCAGAAAGTGTTCCAGCTGACCGGTGTAAAGTTAAATAATCTAGTCCAACGTTGTTTAAAAAGCCTAAGCGCTCACTAATCTCTCTTAAAATCATATTAGCTATTGTCATTTCTTTGTCAGTCAATTTAAGGTTTTCAAAGAAATCCAACGCTTCTGTAATAGAAAAAGAAGTAATTTCACCAATATGCTTCTGATCAATTAAAACAGCTAAACTCTCTTTCTTTAAGCGATAGCTTTTACATGTTGGGCAAGACTGCTGTGCCATATACTTTTCCATTTGCTCACGAATATAATCCGAGCTCGTTTCACGATATCTCCGCTCAATATTAGGTATGACCCCTTCAAAAATAATATGATTTTCGCGCACTTGTCCAAAGTCATTTTCATAACGGAAATAGATCTCGTCATTCCCACTACCATACAATACTTTCTCAAACAAATGCTTTGGTATGTCCTTTACAGGTACATTCATATCTATTCCGTAATGATCACAAACAGCCTTTAACAATTGAGGGTAGTATTGAGAGCTTTGTGGTTCCCACGGAGCAATAGCATGTTCTAGTAATGATAGATCCCAATTAGGAATGACTAAATTAAGATCTACTTCAAGCTTGGTACCTAGTCCATCACAACTTGGACACGCTCCAAATGGACTGTTGAATGAAAACATTCTCGGCTCCAATTCCCCTATTGAAAATCCACAATGCGGGCATGCGTGAAGCTCACTAAATAACAGCTCCTCTTCGCCTATTACGTCAATGATTACTTTACCTTCACCTAACTTCAAAGCCGTTTCTAGTGAATCTGATAGCCTTGAAGCAATGCCATTCTTGATGACAATCCGATCGATGACGACTTCAATTGAGTGCTTTTTGTTTTTTTCTAATGTTATATCTTCTGTAAGCTCGGTCATTTCCCCATCAACACGAACACGAACATAACCTTGCTTTTTAATTTCCTCAAAAGTTTTCACATGTGTCCCTTTACGCCCAGAAACGATTGGAGCAAGAACTTGCATTTTCGTTCTCTCAGGGTATTGCAAAATGCGATCAACCATCTGCTCTATCGTTTGAGATGTAATTTCTATATGATGATTAGGACATACCGGACGACCTACACGAGCATATAATAGCCTTAAATAATCATATATTTCAGTAACTGTACCGACTGTTGAACGAGGGTTACGACTTGTTGTTTTTTGGTCTATCGATATGGCCGGAGAAAGCCCATCGATTGCATCGACATCAGGTTTGTCCATTTGCCCTAAGAATTGACGTGCATATGCTGATAATGATTCAACATAGCGCCGTTGGCCTTCCGCATAAATCGTATCAAATGCTAACGAAGATTTACCTGAACCAGAAAGACCAGTTAAGACAACAAGCTGGTCTCTTGGTATTGTGACGTCGATGTCTTTTAGATTATGAGCTCTAGCTCCTTTGACAATGATTTTATCCTTTACCATGCTCTTATTTTCATCCTTCCGCTTTTAACTCGATCAATATGTCACGCAGTTCAGCTGCACGTTCGAAGTGGAGCGCTTTTGCAGCAACCTTCATTTCTTTTTCCATATCTGCAATTAGCTTTTCTCGTTCTTTTTTGGTCATTGTTACTTTTGGCTTGTTTGTTTCGTAAGTTTCTTGATTTTCCGCTGCATAAGTTGCCTGTATGACATCTCGAACTTCTTTTCTTATTGTTTTTGGCGTAATGCCATGCTTTTTATTATGAGCTTCTTGTATTTCACGGCGCCGCTTCGTCTCTTTGATTGCAATATCCATTGAGTTGGTCACATGATCAGCATACATAATGACTCTTCCATTTTCATTACGTGCAGCCCTTCCCATTGTCTGGATAAGCGACCTTTCCGATCTTAAGAATCCCTCTTTATCGGCGTCTAAAATAGTAACTAGAGAAACTTCCGGTATATCTAAACCTTCCCTTAATAAATTGATACCAACGAGGACATCAAATTTACCGAGTCGGAGATCACGTATAATCTCTATTCGTTCGAGCGTTTTAATCTCTGAGTGAAGATATGTAACCTTTATACCTATTTCTTTGAGGTAATCTGTTAAGTCCTCTGACATTTTCTTTGTCAATGTTGTAACTAGCACGCGTTCCTTCCGCGCTATACGCACTTGAATTTCCCCGATTAGGTCATCGATTTGTCCTTCAATTGGACGCACATCAATTAATGGATCTAAAAGCCCTGTTGGACGAATGATCTGTTGAACCATTTCAGGGGAATGCTCTAACTCATACGGACCAGGTGTCGCCGATACATAGACTATTTGGTTTACATGCTCCTCAAACTCTTCAAAACGTAAAGGGCGATTATCTAATGCTGATGGCAACCTAA
This sequence comes from Nanhaiella sioensis, assembly GCF_046557775.1. Lineage (NCBI taxonomy): Bacteria > Bacillati > Bacillota > Bacilli > Caryophanales > Bacillaceae > Nanhaiella > Nanhaiella sioensis. The sequence goes on along the minus strand of NZ_JBKAEG010000001.1, from coordinate 2,629,997 downwards.
AACCATGATCTACGAGCATCTGTTTTCGAGCTTTATCACCGTTAAACATTCCTCGAATTTGTGGTAATGACACATGTGATTCGTCAATAACAATTAGAAAATCATCAGGAAAATAATCGATCAACGTATATGGTGTAGATCCCGCTTCCCGGAGTGTTAAATGACGCGAATAATTTTCAATACCAGAACAAAAACCCATTTCCCTCATCATTTCCAGGTCATATCTAGTACGTTGCTCTATTCTTTGAGCTTCAAGTAATTTGTCATTGTCACGAAGCTCTTTCAAACGCTCTTCAAGCTCTTGTTCAATATTTTTCATGGCAATTTGCATTTTTTCTTCTCGTGTTACGAAATGAGATGCAGGAAAAATAGCCACGTGTTCACGTTCACCGATAATTTCTCCTGTTAAAGCGTCGACTTCACGTATACGATCAATTTCATCTCCAAAAAACTCAATACGTATACAATGCTCGTCTCGTGATGCAGGAAAGATTTCAACTACGTCTCCACGTACGCGAAACGTTCCTCTCTTAAAGTCAATATCATTTCTATCATATTGAACATCGACGAGTTTTCTAAGCATTTGATCACGCTCAATTTCCATTCCAACACGTAATGATACGACGAGCTCGCTATATTCCTCTGGGGAACCTAGACCATAAATGCATGATACGCTCGCAATAATAATAACGTCTTTCCGTTCTAGCAATGAAGAAGTTGCTGAGTGACGCAGCTTATCAATTTCATCGTTTATACTGGCATCCTTTTCAATAAAAGTATCCGTTTGTGGAACATACGCTTCAGGTTGATAATAGTCATAATAACTAACAAAATATTCTACAGCATTATTAGGAAAAAACTCTTTAAACTCACTATATAGCTGTCCTGCAAGCGTTTTATTATGAGCAATAATTAAAGTAGGTTTATTAACTTCCTTAATTACATTAGAGATCGTAAACGTTTTTCCCGTACCAGTTGCCCCTAATAATGTTTGATGCTTTTTCTTTTGTTTAATACCGTCTACAATTTCAGTAATTGCCTGTGGCTGGTCACCAGACGGTTTAAAAGCTGAGACTAACTCGAACTGATCCATTTTTGATGAAAGCCTCCAATCCCGTAAAAGTTGTATTATCATTGTACCATATTTTATCATTAATTAAACAAAAATACGAACTTATATTCGATTTTTTAACAAACCCCATTACTTAAAAGAAAGAAAATAACAGGGCACTTTTCGTAAACTTTATTGCTATTATTCCTATGAGACCAATAATTTTAATAACATCAACGATAGATGTATACGTGTTTATATGTTAGTACGAAACAACATTTTTTTATTAATAAAGGATTGAAATGGATGAAAATGAAATTAACAGTTTTGCACTCGTGGTATAGCTCGTATATTTTTTAGAGGTTTCTGTTATTTATCGTAGAATGGCATTATGTAGAGTTTTAAAGAAAACTTGGCACGCACAGGGAAAAGTAAACATTAATAAATTGTTATTTACACTTAAGAAAAAGCTTCATTTTCTCATCCAACAGTATGGTATTTATTGTATAATAGCAACTTTTTTGAGCTAGACATTTCTAAAAAATTAGGGATAATTATGGTCTCATCTCTACAATAGGAGCTATTTTTATTTCCGCAAAGAAGATACTTACTACTAATCAATACGTAAGCAAAGCTATAGGGTCTGACCCTAACTGCTCCAACTCATTAACGCAGCGGGTGTCAGACCCCTTATTTTTCTAGCATAATTGTTAAGCTGATGAGTGTCACGAGGATTGTGGCGCCCATGTCTGCTAGAATGGCAATCCATAAAGTAAGCCAGCCAGGGATTGTTAATAATAAGGCAATGACTTTTAATCCTAGTGCTAAAGTGATATTGAGTTTGATCGTTCTATTCACCTTTTTCGCAATGGATACAGCGCTTGGTAGTTTACCTAGATGGTCTTGCATTAAAACAATATCAGCCGTTTCAATCGCACTATCTGTTCCTTTTCCCATCGCTATGCCAAGATCAGCGACCGCTAGAGCAGGTGCATCATTTATACCATCACCAATCATCGCTACTTTTCCATGGTCATGTATATTTCTTATTTTATCGACTTTTTCCTCTGGAAGAAGGTTTGCATAAAAATCTGTTACGCCTACTATTCCTGCTACCTTTTCAGCTGTTTTTCCGTGATCCCCTGTAAGCATAATGGTATGTTTTATACCCTTTTTGTGAAGCTCTTCCATAACATGTTTACTTTCCTCACGTATTTCGTCAGATATACCAAAGATTCCTAACACATGATGTTGATCAGCGACGATAACTAGTGTGAGCCCTTCGCTCTTTAGGCGATCAATATCTAACTGTATTTTTTCATCAAAGTGTATGTGAGGCATGCTTTTTTCATTACCGACAAAATAAGTTTTATCACTAATTTTCGCAATGACTCCGCGGCCAGTGGCCGTTTCTATGTCATCTGCTTCAACGTAAGCTATTTCTTTTTCTGCTACCTTTTTCATGATCGCTTTTGCTAATGGATGTGAAGATTTACTTTCAACAGCTCCTGCAATGTTTAACAAATTGCTATCATATTCGATAATTGTTTCTACGTGAGGCTGTCCTTTTGTTAACGTACCAGTTTTATCAAATGCGATGGACTCAATTTTCCCTAATTGCTCTAAGAAAACACCACCTTTTACGAGAATACCGTTCCGTGCGTTGCGTGTAATTCCAGATACTATCGCAATTGGTGAAGATAATATTAATGCACATGGGCAGCCTACGATTAATACAGCTAAACCTTGATAAAACCATGGTCCCCAAGCATCCCCAAATAACAATGGGGGTACAATCATAACAAGTAAGGAAATGATCATGATAATTGGTGTATAGTACTTAGCAAATTTATTAATAAACTGCTCAGTTGGTGTCTTTGTTTCCTGTGCTTCTTGCACAAGGTGTAAGATTTTGGCCAAGGATGAATCCTCATACGCTTTTAAAATCTTCACCTTAAGGACACCTTCATTATTAATGCTGCCACCAAACACATTGGTGCTTGCTTCTTTTTCAACTGGTAATGATTCACCAGTAATCGCTGCTTCATTCACAGAGCTTTTACCATCTATTACGACACCATCAGAAGGTATTTTTGTCCCAGGCTTCACAAGAACGATATCATCTTCTGTTAAAGTCGAAATAGGAACGATTTGTTCAACACCATTCGTAATTAATATTGCATCTTTTGGCGCAACTTGTAGTAATTTCTCCATTGATTTTCTGGCCTTTTCCATACCAAGTCCTTCAAGGTATTCATTTAAACCGAACAAGATGGCAACAATTGTCGCTTCCTTCCATTCACCGATTGAAATTGCTCCAATTAAAGCGATGGTCATTAACGTATCAATATTGAATTTAAAACGAGCCAAATTTTTAGCCCCTTTTATAAATGTTTGATATCCACTGATGACAATTGCCACAAAATATAATGAAACAGCTAATAGAGTTGGTATTGATGATTCAAATAAAATGGTTAACAAAAATAACGTCGTAGAAATCCCTAAGTGCATCTTTATTTTATTTGTGTTATGGGAATGGGAATGTGAATGATCATGACCTTCAGTTTTTATAAGGGATGCACCATCACTAGCAAGAATTTTTTTAACTTTGTTGAGGTCGATGCTTTCATCAACCTTTAACTTAGACGAGTTGTATAATAAGGCAGCTGATTCACCATGATCTAGCCCTTTAATCTGCTTTTCCATATCAGCTGCACAATTCGCGCAGCTCAAACCTTCAATTTTGTACTCTTTCATTGTCTAGCTCCTTTTTACTATTCTAATGATGTAGAGCATGGTTTATAGTTTGTTCAAGAATATCCATTACATGTTCATCGTCTTGAGAATAGAATAAAGTTGTGCCTGCCCTTCTGTATTTCACTAATCGTAAATTTTTTAAAAAGCGTAGCTGATGAGATACAGTTGATTGCAGTAAGCTTAATTTATCCGCAATTTCATTTACTGAGCATTCTTGAGTTGATAACAAATGGAGAATTCGAATTCTTGTAGGATCAGATAAAGCCTTGAACGTTTGAGAAACGATAAATAACGTTTCTTCATCTAATTCCTCATAAGCTGTTTTTATATCAATAAGATCTTTTTTGTCAGTCATTCATAATCACACCTCTTTATTAATATTTATATGTTCATATGCTCATATTGACAATAATTTATTTCAAAATTATCATAGCTTTCTTATAATCGTCAATAAAATTCTTACAATTAATTAAATAAAGTTGACAATTAGGCACTTACTACATATGATGTAATTAAAAGTTGGTCGAGGGAAACATATTAAGTTTCACCCACACATTTAGGCCAGGGGGAATATTTATGAATAAATCCAATAAAATAAATGAATTGTACCATTTTACTTCTGGAGATGAAGTGAAAATTGATCGGTTAGATATCTCTGGAACAATGAGAAGAAGATTACTAGACTTGGGCTTCGTTCCTGGAGCGACTGTAAAAGTCCTACAGCGTAGCCCTTTGGGTGATCCAATTGCATTTGCGGTCAGTGACACTGTCATTGCTTTAAGAAAAGAAGAAAGCTCTAAAATTTATGCTACGAAAATAGGAGGGGAATCACGTTGAGTACATTTACGATTGCGCTCGCAGGGAACCCCAATACCGGAAAAAGCACGTTATTTAATACTCTTACTGGCTTACGACAACATACTGGTAACTGGCCAGGAAAAACGGTATTGCGAGCTGAAGGAGATTTTGAATATCAAGAAAACCAATTTAAAGTGATAGATTTACCAGGAACATACTCATTATACTCAAATTCAGCCGACGAAGAAGTAGCAAGGAATTATATATTATTTGAAAAGCCAGATGTTACAGTCGTTGTTATAGACGCAACTGCGCTAAAAAGAAATTTAAATTTAGCGCTACAAATTATGGAGATGACAGACCGAGTAATTGTCTGTGTCAATTTAATTGATGAAGCTAAGAGAAAAGGAATTCATATTAATGAAGAAAAACTAGCTAAAACTCTTGGCGTTCCTGTAGTAAAAATCTCTGCCAGAAACAAAACAGGAATTAATACTCTGTTAGATCAAATAAATAAAATGTGCCTTAGACAAATAGAAACTAAACCATACCAAATTCAATATAACGATGAATTGGAGGAGGAGATTAATAACCTCATTCCAAAAATTCAAAATGTGCTTGGCACTCACTTACCTTTGAGATGGATTGCACTGCGTATTTTAGATGGAGATACGAGCTTAATAGAAGAACTTAAGCTTCATTTATCAGGAAAAAAGGAGGTTCAACACCTTGCAGAGTCAAATTCAGTTCAACCAGGATGCCATTGATCAATTATTTGCTCAAGGGTCAGTAAGCTCTTCTGACGATAGAACGAGAGATCAAATTGTTTCTAAAATTTATGAAACATCAAATGCCATTACATCAGATGTTTTGACGTTCGATCAGCAAGATAGATTTCAAAGATCTGAAAAGATAGATAAAATTCTCACTTCTCCTATTTGGGGCTTCCCGATTATGCTAGCAATTTTAGGGCTCATATTTTATCTAACAATCGCAGGAGCGAACGTACCATCTTCTATGCTAGCCACATTTTTTGGCACCATCGAAGGTTACATTACGGCTGCATTTAATGCGGTAAATGCACCAGATTGGTTACATGGGGTATTAGTATTAGGACTATATAGAGGGACATCTTGGGTCATAAGCGTCATGCTACCACCAATGGCGATCTTCTTCCCTGTCTTTGCTTTACTAGAAAACTATGGGTATTTGCCTCGTGTAGCATTTAATATGGATCGGTTATTCAAGCGTGCAGGCGCACATGGAAAACAGTCGTTAACGATGGCGATGGGCTTTGGATGTAACGCCGCTGCTATCATGTCGACTAGAATTATAGAATCTCCACGGGAGAGAATGCTAGCAATTCTTACAAATAACTTTGTACCTTGTAATGGACGCTGGCCAACAATTATTTTAATGGCATCATTGTTTATGGCTGCAAGCTACACTGGAGGTACTGCCACACTTGTTACAGCAGCAACTGTTATGGGCATCGTCTTATTTGGTATCGTTGTTACATTATCAGTATCTTGGGTGTTATCTAAAACTGCTTTAAAAGGTGTTCCAACTCACTACACGTTAGAGCTCCCACCTTATCGTAAGCCACAATTTTGGAATACTATTGTAAGAGCTACGCTTGATAAATCTGTATTTGTGTTGAAACGAGCAATTATTATCGCTGCACCAGCAGGTGTACTCACATGGGTCTTCGCAAACATTTATATTGGGGATACGAGTATCTTAATGTATGTTGTCAACTTCTTAGATCCATTCGCACAGCTGCTCGGTCTTGACGGCTTTATCTTAATGGCATTTATTTTAGGGTTACCAGCAAATGAAATTGTCTTGCCAATTTTATTAATGGGATATTTATCTACAGGTGCTATGCTAGAGGTAGAAGATTTAAATTCTTTAAAGAATATCTTCATCGATAACGGATGGACTTGGTTAACAGCCCTTAATGTCATGCTGTTCTCATTGCTCCATTATCCTTGTGGAACAACATTAGTAAATATATATAAAGAAACTAAAAGTGCAAAATGGACATTTTTATCATTTCTCATTCCTACACTGATTGCTGTGGGTGTAACATTTATTATCGCACAAGTCGTAAGAGGTCTAGGCCTAGTATAACAGGTCTAACCCCCATCACTTTTAAAGTGCATAAGTGATGGGGGGTTCTTTTTAACTTTAATTGGTTCTTTTTGTAAACTTTATTTATTGTTATTAAATTAGTACTATAAATAGTAATTTTTTATGTTAGTCATCGTAGTACAATAGAAAAGGTGCCACGAACGCTAGGTGAAGACATACTTATAGGTAAGAACGAAAAGCAACATCAATTAATGCGGAAAAGACCATGCTCACTTTTTTATCATTGAGACTTAGATACAACTGTATATATCATACATAAATTGAGTTTTCATACTACCAAAATAAAATTAAGGGATTTGACCTCCCACTCATTTAACGCTACAGCAGCGGAGGTCAGATCCCTTTAATAAATGCTTTTAGTAAGAATCGTTCATCTTCATTTGGTTTTCTGTTGTAGTGGTTTACGAATTTTTGGATTGCCTGTTGTTCTGTATCGTTACTTTCCACTAGGTCCCCTATCGCTTTTACTACATCTAGATAATAGTCGGCCAATTGCTGTTTCGTTTCAGGATTTATATGTGATGAGACATAGTAATCGACATCATAGCTTAATATTTTGTCTATTAGAGGATATATATTTTCTTTTGAATATTTAAATGATCGTTCATAAATATCAACCCATAAGCAGTCCGAGATAACAAGCACTCTCTCTTCAGGTACATGGATCACGATAGAATCGGGTGCATGGTCTCCACCTACATGTTCCAATATACAAGTCACTCCACCTAGGTCAATAGTTAATTTACCTGAAAACGTCATATCTGGAAGCTGTATTTTTAATTGCTTTCTTTCATCCTCTGTCATCGCTCTTAATAGATAATCCTGACAAAATTCACTTTCTATCCCTGCTTGAACACGCTCTATAATTGATTTGTCATCCCATTCAAATCGGCTCATTTCCTCAAGTTTTTCTTTCGTCATATCGTGTGAGATAGTCGGGAGATTCATTGTCTCAATTCCAAAAACATGATCCCAATGCCAATGTGTAATAGCTAAATAGCTTGGATTTGGAACATTTAATTGACGGACTTCCTCTAAAAATTTCCCCGCATGTTTTGGTGAATTTCCAGCATCTATTACAAGGCTTTTTTCTTTACCTACGACAAGTAATAAAATCGGCTGATCTGTTTCTTGATTAAAATCCATATAATATATATTTTTTGTAAGAGTATGTAACATCATTAATTCCTCCTATAATAATGACTCATGGTTTATATACTAACAGAAAGCAACTTAAAAAATAACTAATCAAAAATTGCATACTGAACTGAATATTAATTTAGATTTATATAATTTGAATGTTTTAAAAAATGTCCTAAGTGAATGGATCACGTAAATTGTATTAAATTTAAAAAATTATTCATGTCCTTATTTTGATAATAACTAATCATATTTAACCGTTTAGGTAAACTATAAATGACCATTTCAAAACACCTTTGGTATTTATAATACAATCAGAGTAGTTATCTGAAGCGCCTGGTAAAAGGATAAACAGAGTAACTTGCTGCCACTAGTTTTTTTGCATAGAAGGCAACTACTAGTAAAGGATTTTGTTTACATTTACATACAATCCTAAATCGTTAAAAAATAGAGTCGCCTAAGCGACTCTATCTAGAGGTAGATATTACTATACTTCTGTAAATTTCAGGTTTAGTAAGTGATACTAAAATACATAATATATTCGTATACGATGTAATCTACTCTGTTATCGTATTCAAATTTATAGTAATCCTGTCCTTCACCATTAGCTCTATTCTCAAACCACGTTACGAAATCATTTATTTGATTAATAGATAAATCGTAACTAAATATAGCGCCATCTTCCATAGTAATAACAAGGTTTGCTATTGTCGCCTCTGGGTCAGCAACAATAACTTCTGAATACTCACTCTCTCCATGCTCATTCAATGCCGTTACTACATAATAGTACGTTGTGTTGTTTGCTATGTCTATATCAATGTAGCTTGTTTCATTGACATTTTGAGCAACTGAGATGTATGGACCATCGACCGTTGTGGAGCGGTAAACGTTATATGTCGTTGCGTTCGTTACTTCTCCCCATGATACGGTAACTTGTCCTTCCTCATTTACGATCGTTATATCTGTTGGTGCTGATGGAACTAGCACTCCAGGTGTACCAGATATCTCTTCAGAGTACCCACTTTCTCCATGCTCATTCACTGCCGTTACTACGTAGTAGTACGTCGTGTTGTTCGTGATGTCTACATCAATATAGTTTGTTGCAGTCACGTTTTGAGCAACTGAGATGTATGGGCCATTGATCGTTGTGGAGCGGTAAACGTTATATGTCGTTGCGTTCGTCACTTCTCCCCATGATACAGTAACTTCCCCGTCTCCATTCAATATACTAATACCTACTGGTGCTGATGGAACTAGCACCCCAGGTGTTCCAGATATCTCTTCAGAGTATCCACTCTCTCCATGCTCATTCACTGCTGTTACTACGTAGTAGTACGTTGTGTTGTTCGTGATGTCTACATCAATATAGTTTGTTGCAGTCACGTTTTGAGCAACTGAGATGTATGGACCATCGACCGTTGTGGAGCGGTAAACGTTATATGTCGTTGCGTTCGTTACTTCTCCCCACGATACAGTAACTTGTCCTTCCTCATTTACGATCGTTATATCTGTTGGTGCTGATGGAACCTGAACTTCTGGAGTTTCAGATACCTCTTCAGAATATCCACTTTCTCCTTGTTCATTCACTGCTGTTACTACGTAGTAGTACGTTGTGTTGTTCGTGATGTCTACATCAATATAGTTTGTTGCAGTCACATTTTGGGCAACTGAGATGTATGGACCATTAATCGTTGTGGAGCGGTATACATTATATGTCGTTGCGTTCGTTACTTCTCCCCATGAAACAGTAACTTGTCCTTCCTCATTTACGATCGTTATATCTGTTGGTGCTGATGGAACCTGAACTTCTGGAGTTTCAGATATCTCTTCTGAATATTCACTTTCTCCTTGTTCATTCACTGCCGTTACTACGTAGTAGTACGTCGTATTGTTCGTTACGTCTACATCAATATAGTTTGTCTCATTGACGTTTTGAGCAACTGAGATGTATGGACCATTGATCGTTGTGGAGCGGTAAACGTTATATGTCGTTGCGTTCGTCACTTCTCCCCACGATACAGTAACCTGTCCTTCCTCATTTACGATCGTTATATCTGTTGGTGCTGATGGAACCTGTACTACTGGAGTTTCAGATATCTCTTCAGAATATCCACTTTCTCCTTGTTCATTCACTGCTGTTACTACGTAGTAGTACGTCGTGTCGTTCGTAATGTCTACATCAATATAGTTTGTTTCATTGACGTTTTGAGCAACTGAGATGTACGGACCATTGATTGTTGTGGAGCGGTAAACGTTATATGTCGTTGCGTTCGTTACTTCTCCCCACGATACAGTAACTTGTCCTTCCTCATTTACGATCGTTATATCTGTTGGTGCTGATGGAACCTGAACTTCTGGAGTTTCAGATATCTCTTCTGAATATTCACTTTCTCCATGCTCATTCACTGCCGTCACTACGTAGTAGTACGTTGTGTTGTTCGTGATGTCTACATCAATATAGTTTGTTGCAGTCACATTTTGGGCAACTGAGATGTATGGACCATTAATCGTTGTGGAGCGGTAAACGTTATATGTCGTTGCGTTCGTCACTTCTCCCCACGATACAGTAACCTGTCCTTCCTCATTTACGATCGTTATATCTGTTGGTGCTGATGGAACCTGTACTACTGGAGTTTCAGATATCTCTTCAGAATATCCACTTTCTCCATGCTCATTCACTGCCGTTACTACGTAGTAGTACGTCGTGTTGTTCGTGATGTCTACATCAATATAGTTTGTTGCAGTCACATTTTGGGCAACTGAGATGTATGGACCATTAATCGTTGTGGAGCGGTAAACATTATATGTCGTTGCGTTCGTTACTTCTCCCCACGATACAGTAACCTGTCCTTCCTCATTTACGATCGTTATATCTGTTGGTGCTGATGGAACGAGCACTCCCGGTGTTCCAGATATCTCTTCTGAATATTCACTTTCTCCACTATTATTGACTGCTGTAATCACATAATAGTAATTCACATTATTCGTTACATCAATATCAATGTAGTTCGTTTCGTTAATATTTTGAGCGATTGAGATGTACGGACCATTGATCGTTGTAGATCGGTAAACGTTATATGTCGTTGCATTCGTTACCTCTCCCCACGATACAGTAACCTGTCCTTCCTCATTTACGATCGTTATATCTGTTGGTGCTGATGGAACCTGAACTTCTGGAGTTTCAGATATCTCTTCAGAATAGCCACTTTCTCCATGCTCATTCACTGCCGTAATAACGTAGTAGTACGTTGTGTTGTTCGTAATGTCTACATCAATATAGTTTGTTGCAGTCACATTTTGAGCAACTGAGATGTATGGGCCATTGATCGTTGTGGAGCGGTAAACGTTATATGTCGTTGCGTTCGTTACTTCTCCCCATGAAACAGTAACTTGTCCTTCTTCATTTACGATCGTTATATCTGTTGGTGCTGATGGAACCTGAACTTCTGGAGTTTCAGATACCTCTTCAGAATATCCACTTTCTCCTTGTTCATTCACTGCCGTCACTACGTAGTAGTACGTTGTGTTGTTCGTGATGTCTACATCAATATAGTTTGTTTCATTGACGTTTTGAGCAACTGAGATGTACGGACCATTGATCGTAGTCGAGCGGTAAACGTTATATGTCGTTGCGTTCGTTACTTCTCCCCACGATACAGTAACTTGTCCTTCCTCATTTACGATCGTTATACCTGTTGGTGCTGATGGAACTAGCACTCCTGGTGTACTAGATACCCCTTCAGAATACTCACTTTCTCCTTGTTCATTCACTGCCGTTACTACGTAGTAGTACGTCGTGTTGTTCGTTACGTCTACATCAATATAGTTTGTTGCAGTCACATTTTGGGCAACTGAGATGTATGGACCATTAATCGTTGTTGAGCGGTAAACGTTATATGTCGTTGCGTTCGTTACTTCTCCCCATGAAACTGTAACTTGTCCTTCTTCATTTACGATCGTTATATCTGTTGGTGCTGATGGAACGAGCACTCCCGGTGTTACAGATATCTCTTCTGAATATTCACTTTCTCCTTGCTCATTCACTGCCGTTACTACGTAGTAGTACGTCGTGTTGTTCGTTACGTCTACATCAATATAGTTCGTTTCATTGACGTTTTGAGTAACTGAGATGTATGGACCATCAATTGTTGTGGAGCGGTAAACGTTATATGTTGTTGCATTCGTTACTTCTCCCCATGTTACAGTAACTTCCCCGTCTCCGTTCATTATACTGATACCTGCTGGTGCTGATGGAACTAGCACTCCTGGTGTTCCAGATACCTCTTCTGAATATTCACTTTCTCCACTATTATTGACTGCTGTAATCACATAATAGTAATTCACATTATTCATTACATCAATATCAATGTGGTTAGTTTCGTTAATATTTTGAGCGATTGAGATGTATGGACCATTGATCGTTGTGGAGCGGTAAACGTTATATGTCGTTGCATTCGTTACTTCCCCCCATGATACTGTAACTTGTCCTTCCTCATTTACGATCGTTATATCTGTTGGTGCTGATGGAACTAGCACTCCTGGTGTTCCAGATATCCCTTCAGAATACTCACTTTCTCCTTGTTCATTCACTGCCGTTACTACGTAGTAGTACGTCGTGTTGTTCGTTAAGTCTACATCAATATAGTTTGTTGCAGTCACGTTTTGAGTAACTGAGATGTATGGACCATCGACCGTTGTGGAGCGGTAAACGTTATATGTCGTTGCATTCGTCACTTCTCCCCATGATACGGTAACTTCCCCGTCTCCATTCACTATACTGATACCTACTGGTGCTGATGGAACTAGCACTCCCGGTGTTCCAGATACCTCTTCAGAATACTCACTTTCTCCTTGTTCATTCACTGCCGTTACTACGTAGTAGTACGTCGTGTTGTTCGTTACGTCTACATCAATATAGTTTGTTTCATTCACATTTTGGGCAACTGAGATGTATGGACCATCGATCGTTGTGGATCGGTAAACGTTATATGTCGTTGCGTTCGTCACTTCTCCCCATGATACAGTAACTTCTCCGTCTCCATTCACTATACTAATACCTACTGGTGCTGATGGAACAAGCACTCCAGGTGTTCCAGATATTTCTTCAGAATAGCCACTTTCTCCATGTTCATTCACTGCCGTCACTACGTAATAGTACGTCGTGTCATTCGTTACGTCTACATCAATATAGCTTGTTTCATTGACATCTTGGGCAACTAAGATGTATGGACCACCGATCGTTGTGGATCGGTAAACGTTATATGTCGTTGCATTCGTCACTTCTCCCCATGATACGGTAACTTCCCCGTCTCCATTCACTGTATTGATACCTACTGGTATAGTTGGAATTAAAGTGCTTGGTATCCCGGATACTTCTAGAGAATATTCACTTTCTCCACTATTATTGACTGCTGTAATCACGTAATAGTAATTCACATTATTTGATACATCAATATCAATGTAGTTAGTTTCGTTAATATTTTGAGCGATTGAGATGTACGGTCCTCCACTTTGGGTTGAGCGATAAATATTGTAAGTAGTTACATTCGGAACCTCTCCCCAGGTTAACGTAATTTCACCATCACCAGTTGTAACTTCTACTTCTGATGGAGCTAAAGGTATTAGAGAGGCACTTGCTTCGTTAGAAAAGTCACTTTCTCCATCTTCAGTAATCGAGGTGACTACGTAAAAATAAGTATTTCCATTATCAACTGTTGTATCAAGGTACACTGTATTTTGTACATTTGATGCTATTAAATCATATGGTTCTCCTGAATTTGTAGAACGGTAAATGTTGTAGCTAGAAGTACTATCAACTGCAGACCAGGATAGGGAGATTCCCTCATTTATTGTTTCTGCACTTAAGCTTAAAGGATTCGTTACTACTTCATTAAAAAGTCTAAGATACGGGTAAGAGAAACCTTCTTCAATTCCCCAAATTGTAGAGAAATCCCACCCTACATATGTATCTCCTTCCATCATCTCAACTGTAGTACGTCCGTATGAATCTTCAACACCTAAATCCGTAACAACACGATCATAATAACTATTTACTAATCGAGTATCACTACCAAATCCAATTAGTCCAGATATGTTAGATGTTCCAGTTACCCTCCCTGCGGCATAGTTATTCTCGATTCTAATTGTATAGGAGGAACTGCTTCGATCTGTATAGCCGATTAAGCCTCCCACATACCTTGTTCCACTCACATCACCTAAAGCATAGTTGTTCGTAATGTCAATGTTGTATGACTGATTTGGAATTTGTCCAATCAGTCCACCTACATAATCTTCACCACTCACATTGGATGTGGAATAGCTTTCATTCACATACATTCTTATGTTACTTCCAATCAGTCCACCTACGGCATTTCCACTTGCTGTTACAGTCCCTAAAGCGTAGCTTTTATTTAACGTTCCAGTGTTCGTAGAACCAAATAATCCACCTACGTTGTTCGCTCCATGAACTGTACTGTTTTCTGTTAATTTCACGTTCTCCGTGGTTAGCGTGCCACTCCCATTACCAACCAATCCACCTACGTTACTTGCTCCATTAACTGAACTACTTCCTGTTAATTTCACGTTCTCGATGATTGTCGTTCCAATTGTATAACCGATTAAGGAGCCGACATTGTTTCTCCCTGTAAGTTGGATATCGCTTAATTCTAAATTTGTAACCGTTACATCCGATGTATAACCAAACAATCCAATATAGTCTGTACTAGATTGATCGATTACAAGATTATGTATCTTGTATCCGTTCCCATCTAATGTACCTGTGAACGCGGCACTGTTAGTGCCAATTGGTGTCCATTCTTCATCTGTTAGATCTATATCATTCATCAGTTTGTAATGCGCACCGAGCTCATATTTCATATTTTTCAAATGTTCTATCGTCTCAATTAAGTATGGATTCTCTTCCGTACCATGTCCCCCTGCTACCTCATTCACTGGTAACCCTACACTCGTTTCATTTGGGACATCCAATTGTAGGAGGTATGGATAAGATGAATCCTCATCAATTCCCCAGATGGTTTCAAAGTCCCAGTTCACATAATTAGCTTTTGTCTTCATCGCACTTGTTAAACGACTGACACTGCTTGAGATATAGCCGACGGCAAGCCCATCATAATAACTGTTTACTAATCGAGTATCACTACCAGATCCAACTAATCCAGATATGTTAGATGTTCCAGTTACCCTCCCTGCGGCATAGTTATTCTCGATTCTAATTGTATAGGAGAAACTGCTTCGATCTGTATAGCCGATTAAGCCTCCCACATACCTTGTTCCACTCACATCACCTAAAGCATAGTTGTTCGTAATGTCAATGTTGTATGACTGATTTGGAATTTGTCCAATCAGTCCACCTACATAATCTTCACCACTCACATTGGATGTGGAATAGCTTTCATTCACATACATTCTTATGTTACTTCCAATCAGTCCACCTACGGCATTTCCACTTGCTGTTACAGTCCCTAAAGCGTAGCTTTTATTTAACGTTCCAGTGTTCGTAGAACCAAATAATCCACCTACGTTGTTCGCTCCATGAACTGTACTGTTTTCTGTTAATTTCACGTTCTCCGTGGTTAGCGTGCCACTCCCATTACCAACCAATCCACCTACGTTACTTGCTCCATTAACTGAACTACTTCCTGTTAATTTCACGTTCTCGATGATTGTCGTTCCAATTGTATAACCGATTAAGGAGCCGACATTGTTTCTCCCTGTAAGTTGGATATCGCTTAATTCTAAATTTGTAACCGTTACATCCGATGTATAACCAAACAATCCAATATAGTCTGTACTAGATTGATCGATTACAAGATTATGTATCTTGTATCCGTTCCCATCTAATGTACCTGTGAACGCGGCACTGTTAGTGCCAATTGGTGTCCATTCTTCATCTGTTAGATCTATATCATTCATCAGTTTGTAATGCGCACCGAGCTCATATTTCATATTTTTCAAATGTTCTATCGTCTCAATTAAGTATGGATTCTCTTCCGTACCATGTCCCCCTGCTACCTCATTCACTGGTAACCCTACACTCGTTTCATTTGGGACATCCAATTGTAGGAGGTATGGATAAGATGAATCCTCATCAATTCCCCAGATGGTTTCAAAGTCCCAGTTCACATAATTAGCTTTTGTCTTCATCGCACTTGTTAAACGACTGACACTGCTTGAGATATAGCCGACGGCAAGCCCATCATAATAACTGTTTACTAATCGAGTATCACTACCAGATCCAACTAATCCAGATATGTTAGATGTTCCAGTTACCCTCCCTGCGGCATAGTTATTCTCGATTCTAATTGTATAGGAGAAACTGCTTCGATCTGTATAGCCGATTAAGCCTCCCACATACCTTGTTCCACTCACATCACCTAAAGCATAGTTGTTCGTAATGTCAATGTTGTATGACTGATTTGGAATTTGTCCAATCAGTCCACCTACATAATCTTCACCACTCACATTGGATGTGGAATAGCTTTCATTCACATACATTCTTATGTTACTTCCAATCAGTCCACCTACGGCATTTCCACTTGCTGTTACAGTCCCTAAAGCGTAGCTTTTATTTAACGTTCCAGTGTTCGTAGAACCAAATAATCCACCTACGTTGTTCGCTCCATGAACTGTACTGTTTTCTGTTAATTTCACGTTCTCCGTGGTTAGCGTGCCACTCCCATTACCAACCAATCCACCTACGTTACTTGCTCCATTAACTGAACTACTTCCTGTTAATTTCACGTTCTCGATGATTGTCGTTCCAATTGTATAACCGATTAAGGAGCCGACATTGTTTCTCCCTGTAAGTTGGATATCGCTTAATTCTAAATTTGTAACCGTTACATCCGATGTATAACCAAACAATCCAATATAGTCTGTACTAGATTGATCGATTACAAGATTATGTATCTTGTATCCGTTCCCATCTAATGTACCTGTGAACGCGGCACTGTTAGTGCCAATTGGTGTCCATTCTTCATCTGTTAGATCTATATCATTCATCAGTTTGTAATGCGCACCGAGCTCATATTTCATATTTTTCAAATGTTCTATCGTCTCAATTAAGTATGGATTCTCTTCCGTACCATGTCCCCCTGCTACCTCATTCACTGGTAACCCTACACTCGTTTCATTTGGGACATCCAATTGTAGGAGGTATGGATAAGATGAATCCTCATCAATTCCCCAGATGGTTTCAAAGTCCCAGTTCACATAATTAGCTTTTGTCTTCATCGCACTTGTTAAACGACTGACACTGCTTGAGATATAGCCGACGGCAAGCCCATCATAATAACTGTTTACTAATCGAGTATCACTACCAGATCCAACTAATCCAGATATGTTAGATGTTCCAGTTACCCTCCCTGCGGCATAGTTATTCTCGATTCTAATTGTATAGGAGAAACTGCTTCGATCTGTATAGCCGATTAAGCCTCCCACATACCTTGTTCCACTCACATCACCTAAAGCATAGTTGTTCGTAATGTCAATGTTGTATGACTGATTTGGAATTTGTCCAATCAGTCCACCTACATAATCTTCACCACTCACATTGGATGTGGAATAGCTTTCATTCACATACATTCTTATGTTACTTCCAATCAGTCCACCTACGGCATTTCCACTTGCTGTTACAGTCCCTAAAGCGTAGCTTTTATTTAACGTTCCAGTGTTCGTAGAACCAAATAATCCACCTACGTTGTTCGCTCCATGAACTGTACTGTTTTCTGTTAATTTCACGTTCTCCGTGGTTAGCGTGCCACTCCCATTACCAACCAATCCACCTACGTTACTTGCTCCATTAACTGAACTACTTCCTGTTAATTTCACGTTCTCGATGATTGTCGTTCCAATTGTATAACCGATTAAGGAGCCGACATTGTTTCTCCCTGTAAGTTGGATATCGCTTAATTCTAAATTTGTAACCGTTACATCCGATGTATAACCAAACAATCCAATATAGTCTGTACTAGATTGATCGATTACAAGATTATGTATCTTGTATCCGTTCCCATCTAATGTACCTGTGAACGCGGCACTGTTAGTGCCAATTGGTGTCCATTCTTCATCTGTTAGATCTATATCATTCATCAGTTTGTAATGCGCACCGAGCTCATATTTCATATTTTTCAAATGTTCTATCGTCTCAATTAAGTATGGATTCTCTTCCGTACCATGTCCCCCTGCTACCTCATTCACTGGTAACCCTACACTCGTTTCATTTGGGACATCCAATTGTAGGAGGTATGGATAAGATGAATCCTCATCAATTCCCCAGATGGTTTCAAAGTCCCAGTTCACATAATTAGCTTTTGTCTTCATCGCACTTGTTAAACGACTGACACTGCTTGAGATATAGCCGACGGCAAGCCCATCATAATAACTGTTTACTAATCGAGTATCACTACCAGATCCAACTAATCCAGATATGTTAGATGTTCCAGTTACCCTCCCTGCGGCATAGTTATTCTCGATTCTAATTGTATAGGAGAAACTGCTTCGATCTGTATAGCCGATTAAGCCTCCCACATACCTTGTTCCACTCACATCACCTAAAGCATAGTTGTTCGTAATGTCAATGTTGTATGACTGATTTGGAATTTGTCCAATCAGTCCACCTACATAATCTTCACCACTCACATTGGATGTGGAATAGCTTTCATTCACATACATTCTTATGTTACTTCCAATCAGTCCACCTACGGCATTTCCACTTGCTGTTACAGTCCCTAAAGCGTAGCTTTTATTTAACGTTCCAGTGTTCGTAGAACCAAATAATCCACCTACGTTGTTCGCTCCATGAACTGTACTGTTTTCTGTTAATTTCACGTTCTCCGTGGTTAGCGTGCCACTCCCATTACCAACCAATCCACCTACGTTACTTGCTCCATTAACTGTACTATTTCCTGTTAATTTCACGTTCTCGATGATTGTCGTTCCAGCTGTATAACCGATTAAGGAGCCGACATTGTTCCTCCCGGTAATTTGGACATCGCTTAATTCTAGATTTGTAACCGTTGTATTCGATGTATAACCAAACAACCCGATATAGTCTGTACTAGATTGATCGATTACAAGATTATGTATCTTGTATCCGTTCCCATCTAATGTACCTGTGAACGTGGTACTGTTAGTGCCAATTGGTGTCCATTCCTCACCTGTGAGATCTATATCATTCATCAGTTTGTAATGCGCACCTAATTCATTACTTATCCCCTTTAAACCCTCGACAGAATAAATTAAATAAGGAGAATCAATTGTTCCACTACCTGTTTCTTCTGCTAAAGCTTGTATTTCATTAATGGGTAAAGTCAATGATAGACTTAATAAAATGAATAAAAATAAACGAATAAAAAAATGATGCTTAAATTTGTTTGACATTTTACAACCCTCCTATGGATTTTTTTGTAAATTACAGACATAAAATGTGATAAATTGCAATATTCTTCCCTTTTCGACAATACCCAACTATTTTTATACCACATTTTTCCGTCGAGAAAAAGGTTGATTTTTTCTTCTACTATTCAAAACAGGGAACATAGTCACTTATTGATAGATGTTTCCTCAAATAGATCCGTACTCCATACATGAGGAAAATTATAATGGTCATTATGAATGAATGGGTGTTTGGTAAGGGATAGAGGATTTATGATAGTGGTAAGAACCAGGAGAGTGAGTAAATTCAGAATGTGTTACATTGTTTGCAGAAAAAATGATTAAGTAAAAAATATATCAATACAAAATTGGTTATAATGGGAAATAGCCACTAATATATAAACATGAACGGCATAGAAAAATAAGGACTTCCAAAAAAAGAGAAAATTCATTTACAGGTGAGAAAATAAGAAAAGGGAATAGTCCCTTAAAAAAAAGAAATCACATTCTTAAACAAGGTTAGGGAATTCAAGAGGGTGCGAGGTTAAGTCAAGGACGATTACTACAGAAAAGTAAAAAGTATATCGCTTTCAAGAGCTACATATAGAAGTAGGGTTTTCACTTGTTTTTTCAAATCGTTAAACAAGCATCTTCAGAAACTTAAAAACCTTAGCCCTTTGAGTAGCGGGCTAAGGTTGCTTAAAGTCTAATTTTTCCTAATATTTTTTTACACAAAGTACCCTTCCGAGGAGGAAATTTTTTTGCGCTAAATAGATCATATAGGAAACCTTAGAAAATATATTCCTACTTTCTTTTTTTCACAACCTAAAAATAACATAGTTAACACCTTTTAAACATCTCATTTACATATTAATTAAACATCTTCATGTCACATATTACGAGCTATGTACGACTTCATAGATTTCTATCTTTGATCCAGTTGCAGTTGTGCCTCGTGTTCGACGCTCAGCGTGAGCTTGACGAAAAGCATGGCTTTCAGTCCATGCCTTAAAATCTTCCTTGCTTTCCCATTTTGTATACACAACTTGTTTCTCTTCTTCCGACGAGCTTAAAAATTGAAATTCTACACAACCTGGTACCTTTTTCATATTTTCAGCACTTTTGCTAAATAACTCAACCATTTTTGACTTACCGTCTTCAGGTACAGTTAACACATTCATCACTACATACATGTTATAACCTCCACTTTCTGTTATCGGATAAGATTTTTTTAATCACTTTACATTCTTATATCCATCTTAACAGCAAACCTTTGCATTATTCAATTTTTACACTTAATCGTCACGGAATCACAATAATATATAAACAGTAAATATTAAAGAAATAGCATTTTTTCAAAGCTAGTTGTCACATTAACTGTTGTTTCGTTTTCAAAATAAAAAAATCACACATATACACCAAAAGCTCGTGGCACCATCACTTCTTTATATAATAATCGTGTATAACCATCTCTTGCTCTTTTAATTGGTAACACTAGCGATAAAAGTGCCTTTCAAAGAACAAAAAGACTGGCCTATAAAACCTTTGTCGAAATAGCTAACACATGTATGCGTATTACTATAAAGGTTATTGGCCAGCCTTATCTTTAGCAAGAAATAAACGGCATTATATATCTTTTGCAAAAATAACAAAACGTTTATACATTTAAAAATGGTTTAATTTTCGGAAACACTTTTATTGCATTATGATAAAAAACATCCTTGTGATGCTGCTCTGGTACTAGCTCCTTCACTAAATCAATGTATGCTTGTATCGGAGCAAGTGGCCAATCTGTGCCAAATAATAGCTTGTCGTAACGATCACAAAACGTTAAAGCATGACGTATATGATCTAAAAAATTGGAGTTTACATGCTTTTCAATATCTTGTTTTGTACCAACAAGCCAACCGGATAAATCTGCGTACATATTAGAGTTTTTATATACTACTTCTGCTCCATCTAACACCCACGGATCTCCGAAGTGAGCCATCATAAAAGTGACATCACGATGCTCTACAGCAACTTCATCAAGTGTAAGAGGGTGGGAATACTTTAATAAGCCTCTCTCTGAATAAGTATCTCCTGTATGAAATACGACTGGTAGCCCATATTTCGCAGCTATTTTATATACTGGCTTATAAACGTCATCATACGCATAAAAAGGGTAGTACCCTAAATAAATTTTTATCCCAACTACATGAGGCTTCTGAACTTCTTTCTCGAGCATTCGCAATGATTCCTTAGTTAAAGTATAAGGATTAACCCCTGCACAATATACAATAGAAGGAGGAATTGACGACGATAAATCAATCCCCATAGGTGTTTGTGCATACTTTGAAGGAAATCCTTGATTGGAGGTTTCAGTTAACCCCATCGCAATCCCAAGCACGACATTTGCGTCTTCAAATTCCTTTACGATTCCTTCAGATGAGTAATTAACTTTTGACATTTCATCTGCAGTTTGAAAGAAGCTATTAATATTTGAAAAATGCAAGTGAGCATCAATAATTTTCATGCAATTTTTCCTCTTTTGTTAGAACTAAATTTGCTAAATGATGCAGTGCCTTGTGATTAATTTTACCCTTGCCTACTGTAATGAGTAACGGTTTTGTAAATATTGTTTGACGATTAGCTAAGTGTAGCTTTTGATTGATACTTGTAAAATTAACATCCTTGTTCATATATACTTCAGTTTCAGATACTTCATCATGTTGAATGATGTGTAGTAATTCGTCTACTTTATCCCCACCAAACGCATGCTGAAGTTCTAATTTAGCCTCGTATTCCGCACCACCACCAGTAACCTTCACATCACCATTTTGTATAAAGGTTTTATCCAAATATGAATTTGGTTTAATTGACAATTCAGTTTCCAATTTTTTATCGAGTAGGTACGAGCCTGTATGTTGATCAATTTTCGAGAAATGAGCGACGACAGGTACCCCTGGTAGCATAACAAAATATTGGTGAAAATTAAGTCCTTTATATTTTTCGTGTTTCGTAATGCTCGTTGAAATTTCTAAACCTTCCCAAACATTATGAAATTGATCGTTTAAAGTAGCAAACTGAACCGAAGATGATTCCTTGCTCCAAGAACGGTTACTCAAATCACTCATTGTGCTACGAATACCACCTGACCATGGATTCCACCACGATTTAGATGTTAGTTTTGGAAAGGATGAATCTAGCCACTCTACTCCATTCATTTTTAATGAAAATAGCGTAGGAAAAAAGTCTGTTGATGCTCCTATTTCTATTAAACCATTATTCACTCTATGAACCTTTAGGTCATCCTCTTCAACGATATGATGCACAACTTTATCATTTGAAGGTTTCAGTAAGACACGTTCTGAATAATATGCTATATTATTACGTCGATCTTTCACCTTCACATGTACGAACGGATCATGAATCTGCTTAACTGGGACAGATACTTCATGCTCTCCTGCATATGTGTCATTTGCCAAGGTGACTTGGACAGTTCCATCTGATGAGGTATTTTTCTTTTGTTCAGTTTTAATGACGATTTCATTTGTTGAGATAACAGGGTTTCTAGCATTATATACAACCTCAATTGCATCCTGTGGCAACTGTTTGTTGACAGGCTTTCTTTCCGCGAAACGACGGAATTCTTTCCATGTTTGAAAGGCACCCATGTTGATGAAGATTGGCTCTGTTTGTACAGTCACTCCTCCATCAAGCTTACCAAGGTTTTGTTCACAATATGTGTACCAGTTTTCAAATTGCAACTGCGATTGCTTTGGCCAGCAAAATCCACTAGGGTAAGGTTTGTACTGTGAAAAAATCCAGTTTTCCGTAAGCTTAGAGCTTTCCCATTCTCCGTAAAAAGTGAAGCCTTTACCGTGTTCAACTAGGTCATGATTATAATGAAAAATTGGATTTTCCAGACTATGATAAATCGGCTGACTTATCCACACATCTTCTGATGTAGCTTCATTACCTTCGTTCGTCAGTTGTACTGCTGCCTCTATTAAACCTTCTGCAAAAAGCTTATAAATATAAACAAATGAAATATTATTCATCGACTCTGATTCAAATGTTGCCTTTAAAATCATTGCTCCTTGTTGTTGCTCAAACTCCACCTTCTTTGGTTTTTTCTTAGAAAACTCGTCGTTATACGGCTTCCCAAGCTTAGGAAACATGAGCGTTGTCGGTTGAGAATCACTCATAATACGACCGGGAATGAATTGATTATTAAACTTACTAAAATATCCTTGGTAGCTCCCATTATATATATGCCAGTATTCATCACATTCCCCGTCAAATTGTGCGCCAATCCCTTTAAAGCCAACCCCAATTCGTTTATTAAAGGTTTGTTCAATATGACCGTCCCTAATAACAGACACTTCTATTTCCGGTCCATAAAAACCATAGTCATGTAAGTATGCATCGATCGGTATAGACATTTTTTCTTTCCCTTGTAATGTTACTTCTATCTTTTGTTGCTTAATCGTTAGCAAATTCGTAGAAGGTAGTGAGAAAGAAAATATTTGCTCGCCCTTCGATTGATTTTCAATATCAAGGAAAAAGGTTACCTCTTCCCCGGCCATAAATTGATCTTGTGGTGCAGCAGCTTTTATATTTGCAGGTAATTTTGGATTCACTCCAATTGCAAAAGTAGCTTTTTTGCCATTTATCCACACATTTGCTTGTACAGCTGGATGCGTTCGCCACGGACTTTGCTCTTCCACATAGTCAGCGATTGAAAACATCGCTTCAATAGTCTTTTCACCTTTTACCTTGACTTCATTCTCATATAAGAAACTAATTTGCCCTTGCTCTTCCCCTTCAAATCGAAGTTGAAGTGGCTTATCGTTTTTATTTATGACATGAAATTGGATTTGATGGGATTTGTTACAAACAAGTTCAAAGTCCTCTACTGTAGCTTCTATTAAATAGTCATCCGTCTCAATAAGCCGTAAACCACGGCCTGACCTTTCAAAATGCATACGTAATTTTCCATAGTACTCGTCGTTCCAAGAATACTCGTAATAAACAAAATGATTACGCTTAATATCGTCTGGTACGACCTCAATTTGCCGATCACTAGCAGTATACCAATCTACTTTTGCAAAATAATCTTTCACTGCATCTGTAGCGAGCACAGTTGGAATAAAATTCATCAAATGTGTAGTATCATCACGATCTTCCCAAAAGAACCCACATTTTTTGTAAAGAGGAACAGCCTTCGTATTTCCGGGCCATGTATACAAGTCAAGACGCGGCCATTTCCTTTGAATTACTTCGTTTAATACTCTTGTGACGAGCATTTTCCCAATCTTCTTCCCATGATAATCTGGGCGAACATTTAATAATGGAATATACATTGCTCCTCGATCTTCACGGTATTCAGATAAAGAACAATAACCAACTACCAATTCTCCGTCCATTGCTAAAAATACTTTAATATTACTAGAATTTGCCTCCTGTACCTTCACCTGTACACCTGTTTTAACAGATGTGGAACCTCCCCAGCCCTCTTGACTGTTATTCCACATATCTGCTACAGCTTCAGCTAATCCGTTATGGTATTCTACAATATTAATATCTGATGTCACTTTCCCCATGATCATTCTCCTTATTGAAATGCTCAACAAATCCGTCAGTGATTCCACTCTAGAAGCTTTTTGTTTTCATTTCGTATTTATAGCTTAGTTCTTCTAGAACAATACCTCGTTATTAAAAGCCGCTTGTCATTGTTGAACACTCCGTTGTAGTTTTTTCTTATTTCTACGTTTTACAATTCCTAACCTTATGAAAATCCTTCAACTTTTTTGTTATTACCATCTCAATCTCCTCCTTATATTTTTTAGATACTAAACTATCCATTGTTAATATTCAAAAAAATAGATTAATACCCATTTTTATACTAACGAATGTACAGATAATTGTAAATATTTTTTAGAATAGTAATAGTTGTATTAATTTAATTAGATTTTTAAGTAAGAATTTTTTCCGCTTTGATTGTTTTTTTCGAACGTAGAAATAATAATGTATCCAACTACAGTGGCTTGGCATATGTTCTTCTATAAAGGTTGTTTTCGCATTAATTGTTGCTTTGCGTACTAAGAGCCAAACACGTAGACAACTAAAAATCGTGGCATCTTTCCTCCTGTACAACAATGACTAACCGTGTAAGAACCATATTCGCATAACAATAGCAATAACGTTGAAGAAAAGAGCCTCTATATAAGAGGTAACATTCACATTAGTTATATAAAAAAGTACAAAACTTAAGACACATAAATAACAAAAAGAAATGTATGATTTTACACACATTTCCTTTTAAATGGATCTCATATTGACTACTTTTTAACATTAACCCTGTACATACAGCTATTATTGTATTGCTCTTTGTATGTCATTTCTTTACCTGTCTTCTTTCCCAGATAAACCATAGAGCATAAATTGAATAGTGTGCTCAATCTCTTGTTCGTCATCCCATTCAGCATCAGGTAAAATGAATAACCTTGTAAGAATAAATCCAATACCAGTAGTTAAAATCATACGGATAACCGTTTTTGAAGGGAGATCAATAATATCCCCTTGCTGTTGGAAATGTTCAATAATCTTTTGCAATTGAACATATATATGTTCTGTAAATATACTCGTAAATTGCTCTTTCAGCTCCTCCTGAAAAGGGATCTCTTGCAACAGGATTTTCAGCATGGGTAAATGCTTCTTAGCGAATTCTAAGCGGTTAATTAATAACGCTCGTAGAAAATCCTCCGCTTGATTGTATTGATTTTTCTTAAACACTTCTTTCACGAATGATTTTGCGAGCAATGGTGTAATAATTTTTGTCCAAGTTGGAACTACGATTGAAATTAATAGGTCATGCTTCGTTTTGTAATGTCGAAAAATTGTACCCTCAGCTACCCCAGCCCTTTTGGCTATTTCATTAGTAGATGATGCTGCAAATCCCTTTTCGGAAAATATTTCAACAGCAGCTTCAAGGATTTTCTTTTGCTTAGGGCTAAGTTTTTCGTCACGACTACCCATTTCTAGAAGCTCTTCAAGCCACTCTTTATCCTGCATTATGATTAACTCCTTACATCTGCTAGCTTTTGCTTTCTTCTATCACCATGTTGAAATTCCAGCTTTTTATACTTTTATAATCTTCTATGCTTCTTTAAAGCTACTACATTTAATACCATAAATAATAAAGAGAATCCAAGCAAGACGAATACATCAATTTGTATATCAGCCCAGCCTCCACCACGGATCATAATGTCTCTCATAGCATCCCCACCATACGTCATCGGCATAATTACACTTAATGACTGTAACCACGGTGCCATTGTTTCCAAATGGAATAATCCAGAAAAGAACACCTGTGGAATAATAACTAGCGGGATAAATTGGATCATCTGCAATTCGTTATTAGCAAATGCAGACAAGAATGTTCCTAAAGTGAGTGCAGTTAATGACAGTAGAAATGTAATGAGTAACACATACCAAATTGATCCAACCATAATAATATCAAGAATTTCTATTGAGAAGAACACAATGATAGTCGCTTGAACGGTTGTGAATATACCGTATCCTAAAGCGTAACCTATAACCATTTCCCACCTTTTGAGCGGTGTAGATAATATACGATCTAACGTACCACTCGTTCTTTCTCGTAAGAAAGAGACCCCTGCAATTAAAAATACGAAGAAAAATGCAAAATAACCGATTAAAAATGGACCAATGTTATCAAAGAGGGCCATCTCATCTGAACCATGTAAATATGTGAATTCAGGCTTTATTAATGATTGTTGCTCGTTTTCCAGCTGTTGAAATGCTTGTTGTATTGATAATAAAACCGCTTTATTGACAGTCGGATCACTACCTTCAAGGCTAATGTGCGGTACATTCTGATCCATAATAATAAATGCATCTATTTCTTGCTCAGTAAGCTTTGCTTCTGCTTCTTCTTGATTTATCGAAAGTAGCTCTACATTTTCCTCTTCTAGTTGCTCTAACAACATATCTGGGACATCAACCATCCCTATTGTAGGTGTGTATTCGTTACCATCAAATACTAGCGACATTAACCATAAAATAAACATAGGGGCTATTAACATGAGACCTATCGTTCGTTTATCTCTCAAGAACTGACGAATAATTCGTATAACCATCGCTCTTATTCTCATCCTCTTACACCCCCGAATGTTAAAAAGGCTTCTTCTAGAGTGTTAGCACTCGTTTGCGCTTTTAATTCATCTGGTGTGCCGAGTCCGATTAAGCACCCTTCTCGTATCATACCGAGGCGAGAACACTTCTCTGCTTCATCCATGACATGTGTTGTTACGATGATTGTTTTTCCGTTATCTTTTAATCTTCTTAACTCATCCCAAATCGATTGTCTTAAGATAGGATCAATCCCAACAGTCGGCTCATCTAATAATAAAACTTCTGGCTCATGAACAATAGCAATAGCAAGTGATAACCGCCGTTTCATTCCTCCAGAAAACTGGTGAACAGGCTTTTTCTTTTCTGGTAGCAGGTTGACAAGTTCTAATACTTTATCAATTCTTTGTTGCTTTACCTTCCCTTTTAAACCATAAATCGTTGCAAAAAAATCAATGTTTTCATATGCTGTTAGCTCATTATATAACGCATCTGATTGTGCCATAAAACCGATTTTATTCATCATCTTTAAATTAGGCATCTTAGTGCCTAAAACCGATATCGACCCTTCAGTTACTTCATCTATTCCACCTATCATTTTTACAAGCGTTGTTTTTCCAGCTCCAGATGGACCAAGTAAGCCAAAGAACTCTCCGAAGGAAATGTCAAATGTTACATCTTGTAGAGCAGCTTTTTTACCAAATCTCTTTGTTACATGACTAACTGAAATACAAGTATCATTATTCACGTTGTATCCCTCCATTTCAGTGAGTGATTACTCACTTTTATTATACGTTGCATTTCAATTATATGTAAATGTTTTTTTTCTTTTCGCATAGATTATTGGTTTACGTACTATAAATAAACTCGTTACATCTTCTCTGCTATAAAACGATGACTGTTGAGTATTTTGTATATTGCAACAAAATTTACGAAAAGAGCCTGTATTTTTGTTGTGATAATTACATTGGCATTGGTAAAGGGCGTTTTGATCTGATTGACCTTAGCCATCAACGTAATTGAAGCTGTGTTTCTGTTTTGCGAAAAAAGCTTTTAATTTTTTTCGTTAATCTCTGCCTTTTCAGCCTTTAAACTGTTAAACACTAACTCATAAGACCTATCAATCATTTGTAAGATTTGTTTATTTGGTACTGTGCCATCAACTGTAATTGTATTCCAATGTCGCTTGTTTAAATGATAACCTGGTTTAATGGCGGGATATTGGTCACGAAGTATTTCATTAACATCTGGCTCACATTTTAAGCTAATGGCAGGATGGGTTTCTCCTAGAGACAAAATAGCAAACATTTTAGTTCCTACCTTCATCACATGCGCATCATCCCCAAATGGAAAATCCTCATAAGCACCTCGTTTTGTTAAACAACTTTCCTGTAGCTCTTTGAAATCCATCTTATCTCTCCTTTTATAGTTTTGATGATTTTGTTTATCCGTTTCATATGTAATTTTCTTCTAAAATATAATCAATAGCTTGTTCGATAAACTTAACAACTTCGTCATTAATCGGATATAGTCCTAGCTTTTGAGATTTCTCCTTTGATTTGCGAACTTCCCAAAATTTCAGTTCCAGATCTTCATCACCATGAAAGGTTTCTTTCGACAGTAATAGTATATCTTCTGCAATGAGTTGACCTTCTGCAGATTCTGGTTTTATGCTGTTTTTCAAACATAACTCCACCCTCCTAATAATGTTAATCCACTTCTTAGTTTGCTCATCGTCCTCGCCCATTTTTGGAAGGTTATTTGAGAGTGCATCAACTTCCTTTTCATTAAAAAACTCCTTCCAAATCATTTCTTTTTGTTCTGCTGACTTACGATGTAGATATTCATCTATTAGTGGTAACAAAACCTCCCAATTTAATTGTTGTTCCACTCTTATACTAGTTAAAATCGTCGTTGTATGATTTAACGACCCTTGTAGCTCAAGAATTTGGTTCTCTAATGACTTTTTATGGACAGCTAAAATGTCTTGAACAGTGATTTGATCTAGAACTTTTTTAATGTCATCTAGAGAAAGTGAAAGAGCTTTTAGTATTGTAACCTTTTCTAGTTTAAGCATATCTTGCTCTGAATAAAGACGTCGACCGTTGTCTTCTTTAATCGTCGGTTCGACGAGTCCTATTTGATCATAGTAACGAAGCGTTCGTACGGAAAGATGAAGCTTCTTTGAAGCGTCACCCGTTGAATAATATATCACTTCTATTCCCCCTATTAGCAAGCACGATTGATGAAATAATTTCATAACGAACTACGCCTAAATTAAGAAAAATAACTTTCTAAAAACCATTTAGGTAAAACATTTCTATGGATATACGAATTTTTCGGAGCATCTTTTCTTCTATAAAAAGGTGGAGATTGAGCAAAATCTTCCTTTATAGGAACTATATCAACAAAGTTTACGGATAGTTATTTTCATAACGATTGTTAAACAAATGCCATCTATTCTGACAATATCCCATAAAACACTTTAGAAAAAGTACTTGCAAGTGACGTTACGTCACCTTTTACAATAATTGTATCATATGGAATTTATTCATATCGAAGTCATTCACCATTCATAGCTAAAACATACATTAATTTGGAGGATTTATTTATGGAAAGTATACAAATTAAACGATTAGATTTTAAAGATGAAGTTTGGACATGGAAGGAATTCATAGGAGCACTTATAGTAGCATTCGTTGTTGTACCCATACTTATTGAATATTTATTACATGCGTATATAAATAATATATTAGCAAACGATCTATATGCAGGTACCCTCACTGGGCTAATAATGGCAATATGTTTTTTATACAGTATTTATATGATTTCATTAAAGCCCCATCATTTAACATGGAAGGATATTGGTTTACGATCGTTTCCAATTCAATATTTGACATGGATTATACTTTGGATAATACTTTTAATCATTGTTGGTGTCATTATAATATTTGCTATGTCGTGGTTTGGAGTTAACTATGAAAATAGTAAAACAGCTAGTATTCAATCGCAGGTCACTCCTGTTAACTTTATCATTGGGTTTGTATCTGCTAGTGTAATTTCTCCTTTTTATGAAGAAATTTTTTATCGGGGGTTTATTTATAAATGGCTAAGGGCGAAATGCGGGATATATACCGGTATGTCGGTTAGCTCATTAATCTTTATGCTCGTTCACATACCAACATATAATGTGCTGCCAATCACTTTTGTAAGTGGACTTGTTTTTTCATGGACATACGAACGGACAGGGTCGGTCATACCAGCTATGATCATTCATGGTTGCTTTAATGGTATTGCTGTAGTAGCTACAGCTTTGGCCTAGTATCACATATAAGGAGTTAGCTAGGGTTTAATTTCAGAGGTCATATTGAAAATTGAAATGAGAGTCCAAAGCTCTTTTAAAAATTAGGAGGAGAAGTTCTTTATGGATTTCGTGCTAGAACATAAATGGATTTTTTTAATTATTGCTGAAATCTTCTTTTGGGTGTTTATGATATCATTTTTGACTGTTCGCTATTGGTTTGGGTTAAAAAAGCTGAGCATGCTTTTATTTCTCATTTTTATCATAAATGATCTATGGATTGCAGCAATGGGGTTTTTTGATTATTTAAAAACAGGAGATTTTACGAGCTATCAGATCATTATTTTAGTTATTATCGTCTACGCTCTCACATACGGTAAAGCTGATGCACAAAAGTTAGATACTATTATTCAACAAAAAGTTGCTCTATGGAAAGGAGAACCTATCCCTCAAGCTAAACCAGCTAAAGTACTATATGGTAAAGCTCATGCCAAAAATCAACGAAAACAATTTTTTTCTCACTTTCTTATCTTTGCTATTGTACATTTCATATTATTCATTTCTTACGGTTTGTCAGAAGAAATTGTTAATATTAACAGCATCGAACAACTATTTACAGTTTGGCTTAACAATAAAAATGCTACTTTCCCTTTTAACAACGCAATTGTAAATAACCTAAGCAGAATTTGGATGATGATTCTAACACTTGATGCGGTGATCTCACTATCATATTCAGTCTTTCCAAAGTCGAATAAAGCAGCTTCTTCATAACAAGTAGTACAACGGTAACACTACTAGCGCTGGGAGATTTCCCTAGCGCTTGTTATCATTTCACGTAAGAAAGCCTCTAAATCATGTCGACAACAGTATAATAAAAAAATTAGGCTGTTATAGGATTGCTTCTACAGCTTAAAAAATAATACTAATCGAACATTTTTAGTTACCCTAACTTTAATACAATAATAAGAAAGATTGTGAAAGAAGCTTTTACAAAAGGCTATTTTCGTATAATATATTGCTTTTATTCACATATTTTCAACCGCATGCAGTGGTTTGGTATACTTTGATTTGCAGAAGAAAGGCTGTCACTAACTCTATATTTATACGTGTTAAGACCTTAGTACGAATAACAACAGTTTATGCGAAAACAGCCTACAAATAACAACTAAACTCATTACCTCCTTCCACCTAAATATCATACGCAAAAAATGTAATTATTCCCTCTTCACAATAACCTAGCTACTAAACTACGATTGGATATACATACCATTGAAATGAATTAGACATCTATACTAATATCAACAAAGATTAGTTACTAAGTAATGTGCTCATTTACTTATAGCTCTCAAATTTTATTAATTATATAATAGGTGACTATAGCATTCTATCTTCCATTATTAGTAATAATAATCAATCATCATTGGAACAAGGGGAAAATATGAAAAGGTATAAAATGATTTTTAAGTCTTTAAGTGTCATGGCAGGATTGTTTTTGCTTTTTGCATTCGTTATTGGCATTGTTCAATCTGCAATGAGTATTAATTACACACCTTCAAAAGCAAGTCAACAAACAAGCATACTAGAATTAGAGCCTAATAGCGCTTTTACTCCTGTATACGATAATAGGAAGGAAGAATTCACCATTGTAGGGTATTTACAAAATGGACATACATTCGAGATACTACGTGATTATAGCAATGAATGGTGGCAAATTTCCTTTGGTAACGGAAATGGATATGTAAAAAAAACAGATGTCATTGTTAATGAAGAACCATACAGATTGAAGTCTACAAAAAACACAAACGATATGTTTATTACGATTAAAGAAACAAATATATTTGAAAAACCATCAGATTCTCTTCATCCTATCGCAACGATTGCTCAAAACTTAAGATATCCTATCATGACTGAGTCAAACGATTATTATGAAGTGAAGATAGCAGGTAAGGTCGGCTATGTAAAAAAGTCAGACGTAGAACTTGATGATGGGATTCCAATATTAATGTACCACCATTTTTCATACGATGAAGACAATCTTTACCCTGGTAATCTCAATATCATTCCCCCGCATGAATTTTCTCAGCAAATGACTATATTAGCTGAGGAAGAAGTTGAAAC
Organism: Nanhaiella sioensis; assembly: GCF_046557775.1. NCBI lineage: Bacteria > Bacillati > Bacillota > Bacilli > Caryophanales > Bacillaceae > Nanhaiella > Nanhaiella sioensis. The sequence goes on along the minus strand of NZ_JBKAEG010000001.1, from coordinate 2,597,145 downwards.
TATTACACTCACAGATTTAGAAGGTTATCTAAATGGTACGACGAATTTACCTGGAAAAGTCGTCGCGTTGACATTTGATGATGGGCTACAGTCTGTTAATGAATATGCTTATCCAATATTAAAAACCAATAAACAACTTGGAAATCTATTTATTATAACTGGCCGTACTCCGAATGAAGGGGCACCATATAATCCAAAAGCTACAAAATTTCAATATTTGACTACTCAAATGATTGATAACATGAGAGATGTTTTTTCCGTTTCCGCTCATACACATAATATGCATCGGCTAAAAGGACAAACAAGTCACTTAGTCGCTAAGCCCCTTGAAGAAGTACAAGAAGATTTGCGATTGAATAAATCAATCTTGGAGACAGATTACTTTGCTTATCCTTTTGGCAAATATAATGAAGATATAGTAAGAGTTGTGAAAGAGGAAGGATTTAAAATGGCTTTTACAACTAAACGAGGCTATGTAAAAAAAGGTGATAATCCATACCTATTAAACCGCTTGAATGTTCCTCCTGGAATGACGATAAATGAATATAAAAAACTCGTTGGAATTGACTAATGTTACTGTGATGAGCGTTTATAATTCTAGGTAAATCTGTCTAAAAAAGCAATTGGAGACACGACGGGGAGGTCACTACCTTCGATGTTGACGAGCAAATAGTCACATTTACTTGGATTGAAGAGATAGAGCGGCTTCTCAATTGTATCGCGAAGAGAAGCCTCTTTTTTTGTAGTTGGACAGTAAAAGTAGACATTCGGATAGTAAAAAGTGATATTTCGATAGTAAAAGCAGCTTTTTGGATAGTAAAAGATCATTTTTCGATAGTAAACGCAGCTTTTTGGATAGTAAAAAGATCATTTTTCGATAGTAAACGCAGCTTTTTGGATAGTAAAAGATCATTTTTCGATAGTAAACGCAGCTTTTTGGATAGTAAAAGATCATTTTCCGATAGTAAAGGCAGATATTTGGATAGTAAAAGATCATTTTTCGATAGTAAAAGCAGCTTTTTGGATAGTAAAAGGGCATCTTTGGATAGTAAAAGATCATTTTTCGATAGTAAACGCAGCTTTTTGGATAGTAAAAGATCATTTTTCGATAGTAAACGCAGCTTTTTGGATAGTAACCGTGCTATTTGGACAATAAAGTAATCTATGGACAAATACCGCTAGCCAACATAGCCAGTGAAAAATTTCTAGGAATCCCAGCAGTGTTTATTATAATAATAAGTTACTTTTACGTTCCTGGATATTCTATCTTTTTTGATATACAGGCTTTTAGCTGGAAAAATAATCTTAGTCTGTATGCAATTATTTTTCTAGGCTATGTAATTACAACAAGCTTTTATAAACAACAAACAAATACAAGTAGTAAAGATAAAAACAGTCAAACTTAAGTGTGAGTGTCTTTTAATAAACTCAATGAACATTGAACAATAATGCCAATGAAATGGATTCTGTTATTAAAGAAATTAGTAATGTCTCCAATCAACAATCCGTGGACTTTGTCTGCAAAAATAACAATTATTATCAAAAGGAGGCGTATACCTAAGTAATGAGGTTACGCCCTTTTTCATAGTAAATAACAACCAATTTGTACTCAACCTTCTATACATGTGGCTGTTTTCACACTGAATGTAGCTAACGTATAAGCACATATGCATTTAGCTACTACTTAAACCCTACTAAGGGATTGTTTCAGTTATCTACATCATCTACTTATGACCCAGAGCTAATAAATCGACTTACGATTAGAATGTGTTAATATTATAATGTTGTATTTGTTAATGACTTTGAGCTTTCACCATGACAAGAATTATACATTTCTTGTAAATCCTCTTCCCCGAGATCAGGATGTACTTCCTCCATGTATTCTTTCATTTCAGTCCATTCAAAGTTATTTTCGTTCCAACCCATGTTATTCATCTTATTGTCATTAATCATGAAATTACTTGATTGACCTCCATTTGCTAAAGCAGTAGTACCAGCTCCAATTGCTAAGCTTGCAGTTAGTATGCCGACCATTATTTTGTTTTTCATCCTTTTTCCCTCCTTCATTTATTTACTGTTATTATCTTAAAAATAAATCGAGAAACTTTGCAGATTCTTAAAACATTTTGTTAACATCCAACTAAATACACGAAGATATTACATATATACTGAATGTAGCTAATTCCCAATTGACAACCAGAATATGTGGCTGACATTTAGTTCTGCTTGCTATCTTCTTGCCTTGTTCGTACAGCAATAAGTATTATGTCCCTTGTACTAGACGAGATGTAGCTCATTCTTACTCAACATGTTAAAACGGTCGAGAAACGAATTATGACATTTTAGTGATAACCATTTTGCTTTTTATCTAATTAACATTAAATACTGTATAATACCATATAGAAACTAATAAGGAGTGGATATTAATGAAATTGAAAAGTGTATTTGTAGTCCTCTCAACTGCGTTTTTGTTAGTAGGCTGCAGTGAAGAAAATACACAGACACAATCTCAACAAGAAATGGATCCACAGTCTATTAAAGATTTAGTAAATGACTACAGTATTGGTAACATTGACGCGGAGAATGCATCTATTACATCTGAGCAACTCATTGTAGAGGAAACTAGCGGAGAGAAACGTGAGTATGATTTACCAGATGATGAATTCTTTGTTTCAATTGCACCATATGTAAAGAATACACATCCATGTACAAACCATAGCTTGACAGGCTGCCAAGGTGAACTAGCAAATGAGCAATTTGATGTTGTAATCGTAGATGCAACAGGGAATATAATTATTGAGGAAACAATGGTTTCTGGAGAAAATGGCTTTATTGACATGTGGTTACCACGTGACAAAGAATACGAAGTTAGAATAACTCATGACGGAAAAATGGCAGAAAACAATTTTTCTACTTATAAAACAGATCAAACTTGTATGACCACAATGCAATTATTGTAAAGAGGAGCGTCTATTAACGCCCCTCTTTTCGTAAATTTTGTTGCTATAGTTCCTAAAATAGGAGAATACTCAACAGTCATATGATATATAAATAAATGGCGAGTGAACCTCTATTTCAATTTTATTATAATTATTCATAATTAAATGGATTGGGATATTATAAGAACAATACGTTACTAATGGGATAATTCAGAATTAAATGGAATAACAGTGATATCACTTTATTCAATTAATGCGTTTTTCATAATTAATCGGAAAAAATTATTGATGCTTTTACACCTATATAGTTGCAAAACTCCACTGATATGCGTTTAATTTTCTATCTAAGTATAGGCCTGGAACTTTTCTTATTATATGCATTAATAATTAAATTTAGATATTTGGTACTATAATTATCCACGGCAATATAGTACATTGAATGGATTGGCGTAGAAGGAGAAAAGAATTTTTGCATCCATTATATCTATGATATGAACAAAAGCTGACCGCCAGCCCGGATCTTTATACTTGTTATAATTAGATTTCCTTCTTCATTTTCTTGGAAACTTACACATTTATACCGCTTCATTATCCCATTTCTTATCATCTTGGACGAATAGTATGCCTAGCTCATGATGCTCGCCATCGTATAACGCTCTTTGTGTAAAGCGTACCTGACCATTCACATCAATGACTTCAAGCTTGCAGAAAGCACTATTTTTTTGTATAGCTTCGTAAAATTCTTCTACTGATCGAACAGTTACACCATTCACTTTCGTAATCATTTCTCCAACTTGAATTACCATTTTTTCTGCTGGAGACTGGGAGATAATAGCTAACACAACAAGACCGTGATCACGCTGTGAGAAATAAAAAGGATAGGAGTCATCTTTCAATCGTTGTTGGATGGCAATCATTTCTCTTCCTAGTATCGCAATGAATACAGCAATCGTTGCAAATACAGGTAACCAAATACTACTAATAGCAGCAGTAGCTACAATCAAACTGAGCAATAAAACGCGTTTTCCTGTTTGTTGGATCATTTCAGATGGATGCATACCTTGAATATGCATTGAAAAACCGATGACAAAAGGAACGAAACATAACGCATACTCAGTTTGTCCTATGGAAAAGACAGGCCACCAAGGTATTTGAGTAGTAATAACTTCACCCGGCAATAGAAATAGTACAGGCAACATCCAAATTCGTTGTGCTTTATGTGCCCCTACTTGTAATCCACGCTTACTTTTTTTCAAATAAGGCGACGTCCCTACCCCACCTTTTTTCCATATTAAAAAACCTTCCATTACCATAAATAATGCGAGTAGAATGGCTAATCCTGACAAGCTTGTCCACAACTGGTCTGACGAAAATGACAACATAGCCAAATCATTCAAGTCTAATTTCGGTAATAATATTAAAGAAAAGAATGTTAAACCTAACACATTTGCTGGTGTTAACAATCTAGGTGTGATCATAAAGCTTAATATCAAAGTAATAATTGCAACAATAACAATAGTCTCTAGTGTTAGAACAATTCCTACCCCGATTGTGACGATTGAAAGAATTGCTCCGGCAAATAGACCGACTGAAAATAAGGATCGAAGCTCAAGAAAAGAATCATAAATACGAACATGGAAATCACGACGTTCTTTCTTCACACGGATAAAGCCGATTAGTAATGTATATGCAATAAAATAATATGTTAATGGATGAAGGAAAAAGCGACCAATCGCTTTAAGGAACTCTAATACCCATTCTTCTACCACTAAGCCACCCCCTCGGTTATCTATGAAATACGTACAATTAGTTATCTATTATTTTATCAAATTGTTGGAAAAAAGGATACGTTCAATATCAACCTCTGCATGGCCTTTCATGATATGATGTGTTTACACAATTTACACCTATGACTATTACATCAAATACGAATTTATTTAGTATTTCACATGATTGTGTCTGTGATCTAGCAAATGAGTTAGATCGTTATACCTCTTTGTTTACTAAAGTAATTTAGTTACATAAATTTTTATGAGCGTTTTATAAAGGATGTTTTCACATTAAGAAATAAACAACTAGAGTTCATGGCACCTTTTCTTCTGTACATCGATAGCTAACGATATAAAACCACATTTTTGAAACTAATTTGATTTACGAAAAGAGCACTAGTTGTATATCTAAGTATTAAAAGAAACTATAAAGTATTTAGGGGTGTTTATTTGCAGCAGTTTAATACAGCTTCAGAATCAACAAGATTAGTCATAAGACCATTAGCACAAGAAGATTACGAAAACTGGCTTAACGAATTTAATAATAGACTCCAATCTCAACATAGGCATGACGAAGGAAAAATTGATATGAGTATGTGTACACGTGAGTGGTTTAACAATTTAGTAGAAAAGCATCAAGAATTCGCATTGAATGATCAAGTGTACATATTTGGTATTTTCCTGAAAGAAGCAGGTACACATGTAGGAATGATTGATTTTTCCACTTTAGCAAGAGATCATTTTCAATGGGGAAGGATTGGTTATACGGTTCATAATCATCATTGGCGGAAAGGCTATGGTAAAGAGGCTGTAAATGAAGCACTTAATATGGCCTTCAGAGAATGAAAATTCCATCGTATTGAAGCTCATATTAATATTGATAATGCACCATCCATTCAATTAGCCAAAAGTGTAGGTATGGAGTTTGAATGTATAAGGAAAGGCTTTATCTATGAATTCGATGAGTGGACTGACAATCTTGTCTACTACAAAAATTCACATGAAGAAACAGGGATATAAATATAAAGAAAAAAGGTCTGTCACACAATCATGTCCTGTATAACATCTCTAAAAAGATTTTTATACAGAATTTAATTGTAATGTCAGACCTTTTTGCAACTTATTTTGTCAGTTGTTCCAATGCTGCCTTTAATTGAGCGTCATTTTCTTCTTTACCGATTTCCTCAATAATTCTATCTTCTATTTGTGTTGCTGTTTCTTGATTTATAACTCCTGTGGCTTCAAGGTTATTCGCTTGCTGAAACTTCGATACAGCTGTTTCAGTTTCTTTCCCGAAATAGCCGTCTTCACGGCCTGGATCGAAGCCGAGTCCTTTTAACATGATTTGAATATTTTTAATGTGTTCAGAATTCATATCATAGGTTAAATCTTCTTCAAACTGGATTGGATTTGTGTAAAAATAAGCTGGTTGCTTCACTTCAATAGTTGGCTCCACACCTTTTTCATGAATCCAGTTTCCATCTGGGGTTAACCATTTAAATTGAGTAAGCTTTACACTGCTACCATCATCCATCGGAATCGCCTGTTGAACTGTTCCTTTTCCGAATGATGTTTCCCCTATAATATCGTAACCACCTGCTTCTTTTAACGCCACAGCAAAGATTTCGGATGCAGAGGCACTACCTTCATTAATTAGAGCTACGATTGGATATGGCTTCTGTTCCTTTAATGATGAAGAACTACGTAGCTTCTCACCATTGCGGTCTTCAATTTGTACATATGGCTTATCTTTAGTAACTAATTGTTTTAACATTTTCTCTACACTGTCTAAATAACCTCCACCATTACCACGAACATCAACAACAAGACCATCTATATTTTGTTTTTCAAGCTGTTCTAGCTGTTGCTCAAAATCTTCATCCGTGTCTTCAGAAAAAGAAGTAATTTGAATATATCCTAAGCTTTTCCCTGCGTGTTCTTTTACAGATGAATAGACTGTTTCAATAGGTATTTCATCTCTCACAACGTCAAAAGTTATAGTGTCAGAAACACCTTCTCGCATCACCTCTAAAACGACGGTCGTCCCTTTTTCTCCACGAATTTTTAACACTGCCTCAAATAGATCCAAGCCTTCTATACTTTCACCATCTACTTTAATAACTTTATCTTTAGACTTTAGCCCTGCTTTTTCGGCAGGAGAATTTTTAAAGGGTGTTACAATTGTAAGAATGCCATCTTCCATACTTACCTCTGCACCAATTCCTTCAAATGACGATGAAAGTGACTGATTAAATTGGTCAGCTGTCTCCTTATCCATATATGATGAAAACGGATCTTCTAACGTTTCAATCATGCCTTCGATGGCTCCTTCAATCAACTCTGAGTCATCAATTTGTTCTACATAACGATTTTTAATTAATTCAAACACTTCTTCAACTTTTGTAAAATCCTCTTCATCATTGGTGACCTCTTGCTGAACAGCTTTGTCTTCTACACTAGTCAACTGGTCCGACTGAATGACTGGTTGATCATCATCAATATACTTTACTCCAGCGTAAGTACCTCCAGCTCCTAGTAGCATCGAGATAACGATCAAAATTACTGCTGTTTTTCGACTCACAACAACGTTCCCCCTTAACTTCGCACTCACTATTATATCATGATGTCCAACTTTCCATTTGAACACACACTATTAAGCGTAACCAAAATAACGTATGATCTTACATATTTATGAAAACATTGTAGCAAAGGCATCACACGGTGTAGTGCGATGCCTTTACAGCAACTATATGAATAACTATTTCATTTTATGTCGTTATATATAGTTTAAAGCTTTCCAACTCTTTTTTCAAATCCTATCGTAATAAATCCATATATTTACATACAAATACGAAACATCGCGCTCAATAATCTAAACAATTACTTTTCTGTGCAATGAATTGCTTTTATTAAAAAAGGACATGCATTTGTATATGGAGAAAACCGAGCAATATCAAAAGCTCGGCACAATTAGTTTATATGAATTTATTATCTTAAATATATATCGATCATTTATGATAGACCATTCAATGTTTTTACTGTCACTGTTGTATTTGATTGTCATAAAGACAGTTATTATTGCGATTCTAAGCATCCTTATCGTACATATATTTTTTCAAGAAATGGATATTATCTGAGAAAATGGTGGTAGCAATTGCTGAATGGACCATGTTAAATATGCCTGTTGAATGTATGCACGGCATGAGAGCCGTCGTTAACCGATATGGTCCAACGCCTTATGTACTGCTCAGTTTTCTTATCGTTAGTTAACTATGTACACTTATGGCTGAATCTAAACCTATTGCAATAACTTTTCTATTTTCAGATATACTTTGACTTATCGTGTTAGCCTTTTGACTCATTTGATTGATCTCTTCAGTTACATTCCTTAGCTCTTCTTTTTGGTTAGCTACAACTGAGATCGCTGAGTGGATTGAATCGAATAGCTCTTTTGACGTTTGAACACTTTGAATCCCTGTTCCTATTTTATGTTGTCCATCCTTTGAAAGATCGCTAATATCTTGAATCTCAGATAAGATGGATGAAATTGAAGTTTGCGCCTGTTTTGTTGCTTTTGCGCTCTCTTCAGATAGCTTACGAATTTCTTTTGCGACAACATCAAACCCTCTCCCTGCATCACCGGCACGGGCTGCTTCTATCGAGGCATTTAAAGCTAAAAGATTCGTCTGCGAAGAAATATTTTGTAACGATTTAATCATTTCAGTTAAATGATGAGATAATCCAGTTAATGTTTCAACCTTTATTAATAACTCCGTAGAGGCTTGTTGAATACTGTTCATCTCTTCTACAGTACGGACTACTGTTTGAGTGCCATCTTCAGCATACTGAGATGCCTCATTCACTTGATTATTAATATCGTTTGAAAGGTACGTTAGGTTATTGGATGATTCGACAATGTTATCAGCATTATTTAAAAATTCAGTCATTTCTTTTTTTTGTAATTCCATAACATTCTTTGCTTGTAAAAGCTTATTATTACTTATCGCTAGAGACAAATTTTTCACTCCTTTGCATATTATCTACACCTTAATAGCTACACCTCTTCAATGCCCTTGTCACCACTATAAGCTACCACCAAATGCTGAAATCATTTCTTATGAAGGCTGTGCTTTTGAATGAGCCGGATGAAATCGTCTTTTAAGCTAACCAAATCTAAAATGCTGATTCCACTAAATATAGGCTGGAACTAACTGAAGAAATTATAAATAAAGCACATTTAAACCAAGACTTTCAGCCCATACGAATAGGGTATATTGTACCCATGTTGACTTGTTTTTTTGTAATGAAGCTTACCGCTTGTTTCTTATTCTATATGAATCTACAAATGATGTATACTAAAAAGCAATGCTAAAGAAAGACCGTAAGTACATGAGCACTTACGGTCTTTCTACACAGACTACCTCAAGGTATTCAATAAATTCTGTTATACGGAAGTCTGAACATCATATATAGAGAAGGTACATTCATAAGCTTTGCTGTTATTGTAAAAACATAACAGCTAGTTTAAGGTTTATATGCTTCCTATTATTTTTACAACATTTTACGTTGTGAATGTTTGTATGAAATTTCCTTAGTTAATATAGTCTCTAGGGTTTACGGCATTTGATTTTGATGCATTCCAATAGCCTTTATGTATTTCAAAATGAAGATGCTGACCAAAGGAAAACCCAGTATTACCCATCAAACCAATTTGCTGTCCTTGGGTTACAACTTGTCCTTCTGAAACTGCTCGACTATTCATATGTGCGTAAACAGTCGTATAGGTTTGTCCATCAATATCATGCAGTAGAAATACAACATTACCATAGCTAGTAGAATAATAGGATCTGAATACAACACCTGTAGCTGATGCTACAATAGGTACTGTTCCGCGTTTTGCAATATCTACTCCAAAGTGAGTTGTACCCCAGCGTGCCCCATAGCCAGATGTATATGATCCTGCAGCTGGTTTAATAAATGTCCCTGATCCTGCAGAACCACCATTCTGCCTCGCTTGCTCTTCACGCTTTTTCTCTTCCTCCAATGCTTTTAGCAGGTTTTTTGCTGCCTGCTCTTGCTTTGCAAGAATCGCTTGTTCTTCCTCTTTTGAAAGAATCTCTCTTTCTAGCTCTTCCTCTTTATCCTTTAGCTGTTCCATAAACACTTCTTTTTCTTGTGATTGTCGCTCTAGCTCAGCCTGTAATGTTTCTAGTTCACCTAGTTTTACTTCTAATTCTTCCTTCTGTTGTGTAAGATTGGCTTCCTCTTCTTCCTTCAACTGCTTGTCCGCTTCATGAGCACGTAAAATCTCTTTATCAGCTTTAACAATTTTAGCTACAGCACTCATTCGTCCTATGAAATCACCAAAGTCTTTTGCACCAAGCAAAACTTCTAAGTAGCTAACTGCTCCTCCTCCTTCTTGTAAGGAACGAGCACGATTTTTTATAAGCTCATCTCTTGCTTCAATTCGTTCTTTCAAATCAGCTATTTTACCTTTTAATACTTCAATTTCTTCCTTTTTCTGTTCAATTTCAGCTTGCTTTGCAATAATTTGTTCATTTGTTTCTGCTACGGCAATATCTAAACGTCTAATTTCATCAAGTAACACAGCTTGTTCCCGTTGTAATTCTTCAACTTCCTTTTCTGCATCAGTAATTTCACCAGCAACTTGACTTTTCTTACTTTGGATATTTTTAATTTCGCTTTTCTTATCTTCAATTTCTTGTGTTGTTACTGCGAAAGCAGCATTGTTATCCGAAGTAACTAATAGTCCACTAAGCCCAACTGTAACTGAAACTCCAAGTAATAATAGCTTTGATTTGAAAGGCTTCAAAGTCTTATTCCTCCAAACATTGAGTTTTCATTATCTCTTTCTTTCACACACTAAGATCATTTTTTATGTTATCTCTTTATCTATACTTTTAAGAATTTTCGAACGGACATTAAACTACCCCAAACACCGATACATGCACCAATCAAAATGAGTATTAAAGCGATTTGCAGTGCAAATGGGTAAAATGGGAGCATTTGTAGAAAGTCAGCAGATAGCATCGGCTGTGCATTTTCTTGTAAATAATAATAGGCTGTTAGAATGATAGATATTGGTAAAATTGCCCCTAATATTCCAAGCCATAGCCCTTCTAAGAAAAACGGCCAGCGAATAAATGAATTAGTTGCGCCAACTAATTTCATAATCTCTATCTCACTTCTGCGTGCTACAATCGTAATTTTTATCGTATTTGAGATCAGGAACATTGCGGTAAATAATAGTCCTATGACTAAACCTAACCCTATATTTCGTGATACATTAAAGATTTTAAATAGGTTGTTCACAACTTCTTCACCATAATCAACCTGTGCGACTGCTGAGAAATCTTCAATTTTTTTCGCTACTTCATTTACTTCAATCGGTTGATTCGTTTTCACAACGTATACATCAGATAAAGGGTTATTATCACCCTTGAGCATATCAAGAACTGGTCCGAGGCTTTCTACTAAGCTATCAAGCTCTTCATCCTTTGATACGAAGGTAATAGATTTAACTTCAGCTATTTTATCAATCTTCTTTTCTAACTCCTTGACCTCATCACCAGTAGCTACAGTATCAATGAACACACGTATTTCTACATCTTCTTCTATCAATTGAGTAAAGTGATACATATTCATCATAATGACAAGGAAAACACCTACTAACAGCAAAGTAACAGTCACTGCACTGATAGAAGCAAAGGTCATCCACCCGTTTCTTCCTAGGTTTTTAACACTTTCCCGTGTATGCCTTTTGAGAGTACTAAATTTCATAACCATAGTCCCCTCTCATTTCATCACGGGCAATTTTGCCATTTTCAATTGCAATAACTCGTTTTTTAATTTTGTTTACGATCTCACTATTATGAGTCGCCATCAAAATTGTCGTTCCCCTATTATTAATTTCCTCAAATATGTCCATGATTTCCCACGCTGTATCTGGGTCAAGATTCCCCGTAGGTTCATCTGCTATCATTATTTTTGGAGAGTTAACGATGGAACGGGCAATAGATACACGCTGCTGCTCTCCACCAGATAATTCATCTGGCTTAAAACGAGCCTTATGCTTCAGGCGAACTAAATCTAATACTCCCATCACTCTTCGTTTTATGTATTTTGGATTCTCTTCAATTACTTCTAAAGCAAATGCTACATTTTCATAAACAGTAAGCTTAGGAAGAAGTTTAAAATCTTGGAAGACAACTCCTATATGCCTTCGTAACAAAGGAACCTTTTTTTCTTTAAGACTTGATAAATTGATTCCATTTATCATAATCGAACCATTTGAAGGCCTTTCTTCACGGTACATCATTTTAATAAACGTTGATTTCCCAGCACCACTAGGTCCAACGACATATACAAATTCACCTTCATTAATTTTCACACTAATCCCGTTAATCGCAAGGACCCCGTTAGGATAAGTTTTATACACATCCTGCATTTCTATCATTAATATCACCTAAATTTTGTCATTTTATGTAAAAAACACTCTTGTTAGTCTGTTTTTTGACAAATTATATGGATAAATCCAATAATTTTACATTCACAGTATCCATTATAACATCAAAGATAGACTATTTAGGACAAAAAATTATTACAGTTATATTTCAAAAAGAGCACCAGACTCACTCAATTAATCGTGAACATTGTCAAAAGAGATAAAAAAATAAAGCTTTTTTCCTAAATTAAAAGATCTTTGTAAATTAGTTGCTATTTGTTTATATAGAAACTCTTCTTATTTACTATTAGGTCTAAAGCAGGTGAAAAATAGAAATTGAGTTAATAATTAATCCAAAAGATAAAGGAGGTAATTGTATAGGGGTGTACCGCAGTAGCTTTAGTCAAGATTTTACAAATAAAAAAAGCCAAACCGTATTAATGGAATGACTTTTTATGTAAAAGCTAATTTTTATCAAAAACTTATTTTTTCTCAGCTAACCATGCTGCAACATTTACTGCATCATCGCCAGTAATGATTCCACCACTCATAGAACCTTGACCGTTCGCAATGATATCTTCAATGTCAGCTTGTGAAAGCTTACTGCCAATATCCTCTAGCTGTGGACCAAATCCGCCTTCTAAATTTCCACCGTGACAACCAGCACAGCTTTGTTTATAAACATCTTCTGCTGCAGCAACATTCACTGCACCTGTATCTCCTGTTTCTGTTTCAGTTTCTTCAGTTGGTGTAGTTTCAGCCTCTTCTTTTGGTTCTGTAGCTTCATCTCCGCCACCACCACAAGCAGCTAAAACAAGAGATGTACCCATCAATAATGCAAGTAATTTCTTTTTCATTTGCGATTCCCCCTCATGTCTGAAATTAGTAAAATATAACTTTATTATACCCAATTTAGGCCCTTTTAAAACCCTCACCAAGGACTTCGGTAGCGTCCATAGCAACGACAAATGCTGATGTATCAATGCTTTTAACTAATTGTTTCAATTTAGTGAACTCTGTTTGGTTCACAACGCACATAAGAATTGGCTTTTCGTCATCCGTATAGCCCCCAAAAGCTGAGAGCTTTGTCACTCCTCGATCAAGTTCATGCAATATTTTACTGCGGACTTCCTCTTGCTCATTTGTAATAATCATTGCCATTTTTGAATAGCCTAACCCAACTTGTATAAAATTAATCGTTTTACTCGTAACAAATAATGCGATAATTGCATATAGACCACTTTCAATATCAAATACAATAGCCGCTGTTATAACGATGATACCGTCAATAAATGCGACGCATGTTCCAAGGGAAATGCCTGTATACTTATGAAAAATTTGCGCAGCTAAATCTGTTCCTCCTGTTGATGCCTGTCCACGAAAAACGATTCCTAGCCCTAGTCCGACACCCATTCCTCCAAATAATGCCCCTAACAGTGGGTTTTGAGTAGCAGGCTCGAGGTTTTCAGATAAATAAACAACAAACGGCAAAAATACTGTACCAATTAATGTTTTCATCCCAAATTTACGACCAAGTAATATTACGCCAGCGATAAATAATGGTACATTGAATGCCCATTGCACATAAGCAGGCTTCCATCCAAACATCTCTTTAGTAATCGTACTAATTCCACTAACCCCACCAGAGGCAACATTGTTCGGTAGTAAAAACAAGTTAAAAGCAAGAGCAACAATAGCCGATCCAATCAGTATATAACATATGTCTAGTGTTGCGATTATTTTCGGGTCCAATGCTTGACTCTTACGGCTTCGTTTCTTCATCCTTTTTTCTCCACCTTTTTAAACACAATTCTAAAAGTCATGTAGACAATTTTACTAATTGCCTATGAGAGTATAGCATGGTGGAAATATCGTGTAAATGCTAACCATATAACGTGTTAAAGGAGTAAACTATAGAAGGAACTTATTGCTTATTTTTTGTTTGAGGAACTATCTTATAAGTGGTAAAAAATGAAAATTACTTAACGCATAGAACTTAATAAGAGACAGAAGAGGGAGTTTCGATGAATAATTTAATCTCGTACTTATATATAGTAGTTTTTGGTGCCAAATTGATTTGATTAAATATGATTTATTGTTCACTTGTTATGATTGTCTACATGTTTGGGTTAAATGTTCTGTATATTGTGTAAACCTATTATTTTTTTGTTGAACATGCTTGTTATAGTCCATTTTTATGCTGTTACTTGCCATATTCTTTCGTTTACTGTCCTAATGGAGGATTTACTTGCCTAAGTAGTAAGCACAAAAAAACTATTCTCATAATAAGTTACACAAAAACCCCACTCATATAGAATGGGGCATTATCAGTTTAGTTAAGTCTTGAACGAAGGTACGAATCGATGAATGAATCAAGCTCACCATCCATCACACCTTGTACGTTACCTACTTCAGTATTCGTACGATGATCTTTCACGAGAGAATACGGATGGAATACGTAAGAACGAATTTGACTTCCCCAACCGATCTCCTTTTGCTCACCACGAATTTCAGCGAGCTGCTCTTGTTGTTCTTCAATTTTCTTTTGATAGAGCTTTGCTTTTAACATTTTCATCGCTCGATCACGGTTTTTAATTTGTGAACGCTCTGATTGGCACGTAACAACAACGTTCGTCGGAGTATGAGTAATCCTTACTGCCGAATCAGTCGTATTGACGTGCTGACCACCCGCCCCACTTGCACGGTACGTGTCTATTTTCAAATCTTCAGTACGAATATCAATTTCAATGTCTTCGTTAAACTCTGGCATCACTTCACATGATACAAAAGACGTATGACGACGACCTGACGAATCAAAAGGTGAGATTCGAACGAGGCGATGAACACCTTTTTCCGCTTTTAAATAGCCGTATGCATTATGCCCTTTAATTAACAGTGTGACACTTTTAATACCAGCTTCGTCTCCTGGTAAATAATCCAAGGTTTCTACTTTGTAACCTCTTCGCTCTGCCCAACGTGTATACATACGCAACAACATTGAACCCCAATCTTGTGATTCTGTACCACCCGCACCTGGATGTAGCTCTAAAATCGCATTATTTTTGTCATAAGGTTCACTTAATAACAATTCTAATTCAAATGTATTTAAGTCCTTCGTTAATGCTTTACATTCACTTTCAAGCTCTTTTTGTAAATCATCATCTGGCTCTTCTTTGACTAGCTCATGAGTCACTTCAAGATTTTCAAATGTCTCATTTAGCGCTGTGAACTTGTTAACTAAGTCCTTTAAGCCATTTGCTTCATTTATGACAGTTTGAGCCGCTTGTTGATCATCCCAAAAGGATGGTGCTGCCATTAATTCTTCCAACTCATCTATTCGAGCTTGCTTCGTATCGAGGTCAAAGAGACCCCCTAAAATCAGCTAAACGAGTAGCCATTTTGTCAAGCTCTTGCTTAATTTCAACTAAATCCATTTATTTTCCACCTCAATAATAATTTTTACCTACCTTACATGTATATCCTCTTGACTGTAATCTAAATACATTAAAACAAAATCATAGAAAATAGGTGAGCTAGCATCCACTGCCAACTCACCTTTGTTCACAGTAAAGAATAAAATAACCTTTATCTCTGTATAGCATCGAGGGTCAGATCCCCGTTATTTGCCGTGGCACTGTTTAAATTTCTTCCCACTTCCGCAATAACATGGGTCATTTCGGCCGATGGAGACTGCTTTTTTAACTGGTTTGCGCTTTTGCTTTTCTCCGTCTTGCTTTGGATTAACCGCCTGTCCTTTTGCGACTTCTTGACGTTGGAGGTTGTTTCGAATTTGGGCTTTCATCACATACTTCGCAACGTCCTCTTCAACTGAAGCCACCATATTTTCAAACATCGAAAATCCTTCCATTTGATACTCACGTAATGGATCAATCTGGCCATAAGCTCGAAGGTGAATACCTTGACGAAGATGATCCATCGCATCAATATGATCCATCCATTTACTATCAACCGCACGCAGAACGATAACTTTTTCAAACTCACGCATCTGCTCTGGCGCTAATTGTTGTTCTTTTTCATCATAACGTTCTTTTACTTTTGCATAGATGAGCTCACTAATTTCTTCAGGCTCCTGACCTTTAATTTGGTCAAGTGAGACATCACCTTCAGCAAGCATTGTTGCATTTGTATAATCAATGATACCTTTAAGGTTCCACTCTTCTGGAAGCTCTTCCTTCGGTGTATGCAATTCAACAGATCGTTCAATCGTTGACTTAATCATACCTTCAACGATATCACGAAGGTTTTCTGATGACAGGACGTCAGATCTCTGTTTATATATAATTTCACGCTGCTGACGTAATACATCATCATATTGTAAAAGCTGCTTACGAGCATCAAAGTTATTTCCTTCAACACGTTTTTGAGCTGATTCAACGGCTCTTGAAACCATTTTACTTTGAATAGGCTGTGTATCATCCATGCCGAGTCGCTCCATCATCGCTTTCATATTGTCCGATCCGAAGCGACGCATCAGCTCATCTTCCATGGATAAATAAAATTGTGTCACCCCTGGATCTCCTTGACGACCGGAACGACCACGTAATTGATTGTCAATTCGGCGACTTTCATGACGTTCTGTACCAATTACCGAAAGTCCTCCTGCTTCCTTCACACCTTCACCAAGTTTAATATCTGTGCCACGTCCAGCCATGTTCGTTGCAATCGTTACCGCACCAGGTTGACCGGCTTCTTCGATAATCTGTGCCTCTTTCCCATGATTTTTCGCATTTAAGATGTGATGAGGAATACCCTTTTTCTTTAAAAACTTAGATATAATTTCAGAAGTTTCAATAGCCACTGTTCCAACAAGTACAGGCTGCCCTTTTTGATGGCGTTCGGCAATATCTTCAACAACTGCTCGAAACTTCCCTTCGATCGTTTTATAAATAAGATCAGCACGATCATCACGTACGATTGGCCTATTCGTTGGGATGACGACAACGTGCATGTTATAAATATTCCTAAACTCTTCTTCTTCTGTTTTTGCCGTACCTGTCATACCAGAAAGCTTTTCATACATACGGAAATAGTTTTGGAACGTTACTGTTGCCAGTGTCATGCTTTCATTTTGAATATCAAGTCCTTCTTTGGCTTCAATTGCTTGATGTAAACCTTCACTATATCGACGGCCTTTCATCAAACGTCCCGTAAAAGGATCAACGATCACAACTTCGCCATCTTGAACAACATAATCAATGTCTTTATGCATACTAGCATGCGCTTTTAACGCTTGATTTATATGATGATTTAATGAAACATGTGTAATATCAAATAGGTTATCAATACCGAAAGCACGTTCAGCCTTATTCATGCCTTCTTCAGTTAGCTGAACACCTTTTGATTTTTCATCGAAAATAAAATCTGATTCTTTATTTAGCGTACGTACGAACGCATTAGCTTGTACATATAATTGTGCTGACTTTTGTGCTGAACCAGATATAATTAGAGGTGTTCTTGCTTCATCAATAAGAATTGAGTCAACCTCATCAATCACCGCATAATACAGCGGTCGCTGAACCATCTGTTCTTTGTATAGCACCATATTATCACGTAAATAATCAAACCCTAGCTCATTGTTCGTTGCATATATAATATCAGCTGCATACGCCTCTATTTTTTCCTCACGAGACATACCGTTTAAGTTCAAACCGACTGTTAATCCTAAAAATTCATATAGCTGACCCATCTCATGAGCATCACGACTTGCTAAATATTCATTGACAGTTACAACGTGCACACCTTTTCCTGTCAAGGCATTTAAGTATACCGGCATTGTCGCTGTTAACGTTTTACCTTCTCCTGTTTTCATCTCAGAAATATTACCATCATGAAGGGAAACACCCCCCATTAATTGTACCTTGTATGGATATAAACCTAACACACGCTTAGCTGCTTCACGAACAACCGCAAAGGCTTCAACAAGCATATCATCAAGCTTTTCCCCTTTATCATAACGACCTTTGAATTCTGCTGTTTTTGATTGTAACTGCTCATCCGTTAAATTATCCATATCTGCACTTAATGAATCAATTTGTGCTGCAAGCTTTTCCAATTTAGTAATTTGACGTTTATTACCATCAAGTACTTTCTTTATCATTCCAAGCATTCAAAACGCTCCTCTATTTTTCATATAAGTTACACCCGATACGACACATTCTCACACTGGATATATAATAATGTATATACTAAGTTTTTTCCCTTATAGAAATCCTATTTCTAATATTAACATTTTGAGACAAAGTGAACAACATTTTGGAGGAATGTGGGAGCATAAGAAGGCAGAATCATATGAATATTTTTTATTTCATTCAAAAACCTTAACTAAACTTGTTTGAAAAAGAGTTAGATCATTCTTATAAGCGTATTTTTTTAAATAACTCCGTTTACGAAAAGTATTGTTAAAAGAGGGATATGTGACAACCACTTCGTTTTTTTTCATTGTAAATCATTCATAATTAGGCTGTAGACGTCCAAGACTGATCAATGGGTAAAATTAGAAGTGCGGAAGTTTTTTCATGAAGTGACCTAGATTGAGTTTTCAACTACTTTCGTTTTCATTTATTCAATTTGTAGTTAATGGTGATGGAGTACATACTAATAGCGGTATTTTTTTAAAATTTCATCAGTCATGAACTGAAACATGGAGTGATGTTGCTGAAGAGATTGTTCAATATGTTTAAAATGACTCTTTCACTGAGAAAGGTTATTTACAACAGCTTCCTTAATTTCCGTTACATCGTTTGCAATTTTCGATAGTCGCTTATCTGCTCTTGTAAAATGCTCGTCCATTTCACCTTCAAGCTTCGTGAAGCTTTTATCCACTTGTGTAAAACGTTCATCTATTTTTGTAAAACGCTCATTTATTTCATGTTCTAGCTTTGTGAAGCGTTTATCAGCTTGGGTAGAGCGCTCGCCCATTTCACCTTCTAACTTCGTGAAACGTCCATTTATCTTTGTTCTAAATTCCCGCATTACGCTCATAAATTCTAATAAAATCTTCTCCATCATATTCACCTCCATTCATTAACATTAATTAAAAAGCCTCACAACAAACTCCTTCTCGCCATAAACCACAAATATAAGGTTACTCGACATATACTATTATATTATTAACAAAGTAACGTTTCTATAAAAGAGCAATGAGTAATTGACCAATAATGCAAAAGATCATATGCAATTTCATACATAGCAAGCACTTTACTCTTACCTCACATTAAACATTAAAAAACGTTAGGTTATGAACAACCTAACGTTTTCTTATCGATTTTTTTAATTCGGTTCAATTAAACCGTATTTGCCATCTTTTCTTAAATAAACCACATTTGTGCGGTTCGTCTCTGAGTTCGTAAATACGTAGAAGTTATGACCGAGCATATTCATTTGCAAGATTGCTTCTTCACTGTCCATCGGCTTTAAGTTAAAGCGCTTTGTACGGACAAGCTTTAAGTCATCCTCTTCTTCATCAGGTATCGCTACAGGCTCATTTGTAAACATATATTTAGGAGTTCCAGTATCTCGGAACTTACGGTTCACCTTAGTTTTATGCTTGCGAATTTGTCGCTCAAGTTTATCTAGCACAAGGTCAATCGCTGCATACATATCTTCATGATTTTCCTCTGCTCTTAACAATAGCTGAGACATTGGAATCGTTACTTCTATTTTAGAATGCTTATCACTATGAACTTTTAAATTAACATGAACTGTGGCATCTGAAGAATCATCGAAATACCTTTCTAATTTACCTATCTTTTTCTCAACATACTCACGCAATGCTGGAGTTACTTCAATGTTTTCACCACGAATGTTGTAAATCATACACGAACTCCTCCTTTAGTTAACTTGAGGATGTTCAAAAAAGTCCGGGAAAACTGACAGTGAATATCTGCGTTGGTTTGCTTTTCCGATCCTCATGTACCCTTTAAGCATACACCCTGGTACTCAAAGCTCCACCGCCTTGATCTTCTTCGTCCTTTTTATCCTCATTTTTGAACTCCATTTTGAAAGGATGTTCAAAAAGTCCAGGAATAAGACTTTACAATTCCCCATCCTTCTTATCCTCATTTTCTTGAAACTTATAACTTATTCGAGTTAAGATTGTGTGGAAGTTGTTTAAAATCTATACGCCACATACCCTCCTCTTATCTCTAGAAATCCGCTAAGCGGTTTTCTTAAGCTATGTATATACATTTCTACAATGCCCTTATCATTTCCTTCTTAAACGTCAAATAATCTGTGAATAAATTGTGACGATTTTCATTATATACATAACCGATATATTACAAATTAGACGTTAGAAGAAGGTAGTATGTAAAATTAGTTAAAAGATTTTTATATCAAACCCAGCTTATGAAAAAGCAACTTACAGTTGTTGGTGGAAGAGAATAAAACACTCGTCCCTAACGACCGATATTTAGCAAGCTACAAATTAATTTTTTAGAGGGTAATTATTGTTATGCACAAAATAGGATCCTTATGAATCATGACCTTCCCCTTTTTCCTTTATGCGAGGAATTAAAAAGGGATTGATCATTTTTAAGCTGATCAATCCCTAAGAACTCTTTCTAACAAATTGTTTAACAATACATGTTAAGGGAATGCTAATGAACCAACATCTTTTTACTGTTGAATATACTTACGTAGCGCCCTTTGAATGGAATTCTTCCATGTTATGAAGACTGGATTAATATTGCTTACAATTAACCTCTGCTTTGCAGCCACGTCAAAAATGACGTCTTCAAGCTTATTCACTTCATGTACTACATCCTCGAATTGATCGATATGAGATTCTACATCCGCATCCTCACGAAAGATTTGAACCATAAATTGATTTGTTTCGTAAATCTTTAAAAATGCAGCATGAATATCAGCAAAAATCCGATCACTTTCAGTTTGTTCGTAGTTTTCAAAGCTTGAAATTACATAATCAAAGCCTTCTTCAATCGTATCTAACAAATTAAAATATTGTTTAACCATCTCAAACTGTACAGCATCAAGTGTAACCATTGTGTCACCTATTTTCGTTTATCGTAAAATACACCATCTGTAAGTAAACTTCTGTATGGGTTAACATACTTGTTTGTAGATTGCTTTCTTTTTTTGATGTCAGTCAAATCGAACTTAATTGTATTTTTTAATTGCAGTAATCTCTCATCGATATCCTTATTGATAGACACTATTTCAGCTCCCAGCCTCTTCTCTTCTACCGTATGGGGTGGCTTTAGCGCATCAATTAATGTCTGTCTTGTCGTTATCAGTTCCTCTATACTTGCTATATGACCGTCACGTTCATCCTTAGTAATTTCCTTATGTAATATGTCATACAGCTGCTTGGATACGTTGTGCAACGCTAAGACAGTATCCACTATGCTCGCCCGCCTTGATCAGGCTGTTGCTGACGGTTGATAAGGATAACTTCCTTCCATGCATCACGAAACTCAGTTATATGTCCTTCTACTTCTGTAAGTGCTTCAACATCATTGTTAATGTTCACTTCAACCAGCCTATGATGAATATATTCATACATCGTCATCATATCTTTAGATATTTCTATATCCATGTTTAACGATCCCATTAACTCTTTAATAATGTTTTGTGTCTTTAACAGATTGGTGTTCTTTTCTTCAATGCTATTCTCTTGAATGGCTTTGCGAGCTAGATTAATAAATTTTAAACAGCCATTATATAGCATTAACGTAAGCTCTCCTGGCGACGCTGTGACAACAGAGTTTGTCTGATAAGATTGATAAGGATTATTTAATGTCATATTACTTTTGCACTCCTTTTAATTAATAACCACCGCCGAATTGCTCAAGTAAATACGCTGATTGCTCGTTTGCACGTTGGATCGCTTGCTCCATCGCAGTGAACTGTCTCCAATATCGGTCTTCAATTTGAATTAATCGATCTTCGAAGCTATCGATTTGTTCATCGATCGATACTAAGTTTTTCCCTATCGAAAATTGTTCATCTGTCTTAAGTGGATTTCCTGCCTTCTCTACGATTTGTTCCATCGTTGTGCTCAGTGTATCTCGTAATCTTGTAGCAAGTCCCTTTGATTCATGAGAGCTTCCTTCTGCATTAAACAATTCATAAACTGCTTCTGGATCTTCGGCAATTTTCTCACGTAATGTGAATTCGTCAATTTCAAGCTTCCCATTTTCTAAGTAGTCTTTTGTAGTATTAATACCTAAATCATTTAGCATAATTGAGCCATTGTCAACAGATACTGGAGAATATAAATCTATTCTTAATTGATTTAAGCCGCTCGATAGCATTGAGTCATTCCTAATTAAGCCGCTTTTCGCTTGTGCTTCCCATAATTCAATTTCAGTCTCACTCATTGCCTGCATTTGCTCATTAGTTAAAGGTGGATAGTCACGATTACGGCTTTCAGAAAGCTTACCATTTATTGTATCAATGATTTCATTATATTTGGCAACAAATTGTACAACTGTATCAACAATTTTATCTGTATCTGTCGATGTGGAAATACTTACTTTTGTTCCAGGGCTTTCACCTTTTAATGTATAGGATACGCCGTTAATTTTAAATTCATTGGATGAACGGGTTGTGCTTAAACCGTTTATTACAAATGCTGCATCTTCCCCACTTGTTTTAATTGGTGCATCTGAGCCATCAATTACTCCATTGCCATCCGTATCACCTAGTTCTGCACCAGCAACTGCTGTAAAGCCTATTTCTTGAAAAAACGCCTCCGTCTCAGGGTCGTCAATCATAATTTGTGACTGTGCACCTGGTTCATTTGATGTAATGACAACTTTGTTCGTTTCTGAATCGTGGAAAATATTTAAATCAAGCTCCTTTGTATCATTAAGCTTCTTGATAACATTATCTAACGTGTCAGTATCAGAAATATCGACCGTTATATTATTACTTACAGTTCCATCGCCATTTGTGACTGATAAACTAATCGTTCGATTTGTACCAGCCATAAAGTTAGCTGTCCCATCAGATATCCATGTGGCTGGTTTAGCTAAATTTAACACTTCGATCTCAGTCGAAATATCCGAAGCAGAAGAATCAGCAATTGCTGTCACAACACTGTCATCAGAGCTTACCGTTGTTTTTGACAGTAGGTTACCTTCACGATCAATTCCTTCGAAAATAAAAGTATCTAATTCCTTTAACAGCGTGTTCATTTCTCGATAATCATCACGCTGCCATTCTAACAATTGCTTTTGTTGATTTAATTTATCAAGCGGCAAACGCTCTGTTCTCATTAAATCACTAACGAGTTGATCAATATCCATTCCACTAGCTAAACCACCTATACGCATCTTATTACCTCCATATGTTATATTTTTTCATCAACCATTAAACCAATGAAATCTGTCATTGCTGCATATAAATCTAGTATTTTCTTTGCTGGTATTTCTCGGACTACTTCTTTTGTCAAATCATCTATAATCGTGACGTAATATTCCTCTAATTCTTCATGGTATTCGTACTTAATAGATGTCCTTGTCGATTCAACAAATTTGTTTAATTCATCAAACAGTTTTTCTATTCTAGATTTAGGAACATATGTTATGGTTTCTTCTAATAATCTATTAACATTCTGCTCCATATTTTTCTGATTTTTAAAAGCTTTCTGACCTTCTATATAAGGTGTGGTGTAAGGAACAATTGTTGTCATATGATTCATATCCATAAACTCACCCCTTTACCGCTTGCTTACTCATTATATCGGTAATATTGGAAAAAAGTTGATAGGAAAGAATAGCTTCAATATAAAAAGAAAGAATTATATGATCATCATCTAGCATAATGGAATATTACAAATTGACTATAAACAAATAAAATTGCATGACCATCTATTAAAGAAGGGTTGACCCTTAAAGAGTCAACCCCATCATGCTCATATTTTCATGCTATTGAATGATCCTACTACTCAATAACATAAAAGCTATGTCGCATATACATACTTCCATTAAAAGAAGGCTTTAATATCGATAAGATATTATTAAAATCTGTAAAGCTTGGTTTTATATTTCTAAACATGAACCTTGATGTGAAGTCTTGTTGGTTAGTATTCGCCACTTCGTGTTGTTGATTAACACTTGTAAGTCTTAATGACTTGTGTGGGTGACTTGTTACGTTTATGTTCGTAATATTTGATGGTGCAGGAACAGTGACGATTGAATATGATCCTTTACCACCATAATAACCTCGGATGTACACACTTCCTCCTGGTGAAGTAGCCGGTATAGTGATCAGACCATTTGCGTCTACTGTTGCTATATTTTCATCACTACTATTAAATGTTGCGCTATCCGTTACATCCACTTGGGTACCGTCAGACATATGTGCTATCACTTGACCTTGTAATGTCTCGCCTTGATTTAACGTCACTGTACCAGGCTCAAATGATATATCTGTGACTGTCGGTGGTTGTGGAATCGTTACTGTCGTTCTCGTTGTTTTTCCTTCATAACTCATGTCAATATATACTGTGCCTGCTCCTGCTGTAGCTAATATTGTGATCAAACCATTAACATCTACTGTTGCTAAATTTTCATTACTGCTGCTATATGTTGCATTTACAGTTACATCAGTTTGTGTGCCATCTCCTAGTGTTGCTGTCACTTGTAGTTGCTGCTCTTCTCCTTGTTTTAACGTTACTGTGTCTGGAGAAACTGTTAAGTTTGTAACTTCACTAGGATCTGGTGGTATTTGGACTGTAACCGCTGTAATAATTGCATATGATGATTTACCACCATAATAACCACGAATATATACACTTCCTCCTGGTGAAGTAGCCGGTATAGTGATCAAACCATTTGCGTCTACTGTTGCTATATTTTCATCACTACTATTAAATGTTGCACTATCCGTTACATCCACTTGGGTACCGTCAGACATGCTCGCTATCACTTGACCTTGTAAAGTCTCTCCCTGATTTAACGTTGCTGTATTCGGCTCAAACGTTAAGCTTGAAACTGTAGGAGGCTGTGGAACCGTCACTATCGTTCTCGCTGTTTTTCCTTCATAGCTCATGTCAATATATACTGTGCCTGCTCCTGCTGTAGCTGATACTGTAATTAAACCATTTGCATCGACTGTTGCTTGGTTTATATTACTGCTGCTGTATGTTGCATTTGCTGTTACATCAGCTTGCGTGCCATCTCCCTTTGTTGCTGTTACCTGTAACTGCTGATTTTCTCCTCGCTTTAACGTTACTTCGGTTGGGCTAACTTCTACGCTTACTACTGCATCTGGCCCTAGCTCTACTGTGACAATTGTGTAGTTTGATTTACCTCCGTAATATCCTCTAACATATACACTTCCATCTGGTGCATTTTCTGGAATTGTAATTAATCCATTCTCATCTACTGTTGCTATATTTTCATTACTACTATTAAATGTTGCACTATCCGTCACATCCATTTGAGTACCGTCTGACATATTGGCTATCACTTGACCTTGTAAAGTATCACCTCGACTTAATGTCACTGTACCAGGTTCAAATGTAATTCCCAAGACTGTTGGCGGCTGCGGAATTATTACCTTTGTCCTTGCAGTTTTCCCTTCATGGCTGATATCAACATAGAATGTACCCGCCACAGCCGTATCTGAGATTGTTATGGATCCAGCTGTATCTACTGTAACATTTAAATTATTACTACTATACACCGCACTTGCTGTCACATCTGCTTGTGAGCCGTCTCCCTTTGTTGCTGTTACCTGCAACTGCTGGGTTTCTCCTGGTTTTAACGTCACTTCTGTTGGACTAACTTCTACGCTTACTACAGTATCTGGCCCTGGTTCTACTGTGACGATTGTGTATGTTGATTTACCTCCGTAATAACCTCTAACATATACGCTTCCATCTGGTGCATTGTCTGGAATGGTGATTAAGCCATTCTCATATACTGTTGCTATATTTTCATTACTACTATTAAATGTTGCACTATCCGTTACATCGGCTTGGGTACCGTCAGACATATTGGCTATCACTTGACCTTGTAAAGTATCACCTTGATTTAACGTCACTGTACCAGGTTCAAATGTAATTCCCAAGACTGTTGGTGGTTGCGGAATTATTACCTTTGCCTTTGTTGTTTTACCTTCATGGCTGATATCAACATAGAATGTACCCGCTACAGCCATATCTGAGATTGATATGAGACCAGCCGTATCTACTGTAACATTTAAATTATCACTACTATACTCCGCACTTGTTGTCACATCACTTTGTGAGCCATCTCCCTTTGTTGCCACTACTTGCAACTGCTGGGTTTCTCCTGGCTTTAACGTCACTTCTGTCGGGTTAACTTCTATGCTTACTACTGCATCTGGCCCTGGCTCTATTGTGACAATTGCGTAGTTTGATTTACCTCCGTAATAACCTCTAACATATACACTTCCCTCTGGTGCATTGTCTGGAATTGTAATCAAGCCATTCTCATCTACTGTTGCTATATTTTCATTACTGCTATCAAATGTTGCACTATTAGTCACATCCACTTGGGTACCGTCAGACATGTTTGCTATCACTTGACCTTGTAAAGTATCACCTTGACTTAACGTCACTTCACCAGGTTCAAATGTAATTCCAGAGACTGTTGGTGGTTGCGGGATTGTTACTGTCGTTCTTACTGTTTTCCCTTCATAACTCATATCAATATATACCGTTCCAGGAATAGCCTTATCTGGAATGGAAATAAGGCCATTTACATCCACCATTGCAAGTGTTTCATCACTACTACTATAAGTGACACTGCTTGTTACATCCATCTGTGTATTATCAAACAAGTTAGCTAATACGAGTAGCTGCTGACTTTCTCCCGGCTTTAAAGTAATTTCCAACGGATCAGCTGTAATGCTTAATACTATTTCAGGAATGGTGACTGTTGTTGAGCCCCTTATTCCTTGGTAGCTTCCTGTGATTACTACATTACCGCCATTGGTGTCTGGTGAGGTCGTGATTAATCCAGAAGCGTCTACCATTGCTAAACTCTCATCTGCACTGCTATATGTCACTAAGTTCGTTACATCTACTGTCGTTCCGTCAGACATATTGGCTACAACTGTGATCTGTTGTGTTTCTCCTTGAGCCAACGTTACTGTTGATGGATCTAATGTAATTCCTTGCACTGTTGCTGGCACTGTTACTGTTGTTGTACCTGTATATCCTTCATAGCTTCCTGTAATGACTACTGTGCCTCCAGTTGCATCGGCTGGAATCGTGATTAATCCAGTCACATCTACTGTTGCTTGGCTTGGGTCGTCACTACTGTATGCTACTTCGCTTGTTACATCCTTCGTTGTTCCATCTGACATATTGGCTACAACTGTGATTTGTTGTGTTTCTCCTTGTGCCAACGTCACTGTCGATGGATCTAATGTGATTCCTTGCACTGTTGCCGGGACAGTTACTGTTGTTGTACTTGTATGCCCTTCATAGCTTCCTGTAATGACCACTGTTCCACCTGTAGCGTCTACTGGAATCGTGATTAATCCAGTCACATCTACTGTTGCTTGGCTTGGGTCGTCACTACTGTATGCTACTTCGCTTGTTACATCTTTTATTGTTCCATCTGACATATTGGCTACAACTGTGATTTGTTGCGTTTCTCCTTGTGCCAACGTCACTGTCGATGGATCTAATGTAATTCCTTGCACTGTTGCCGGGACAGTTACTGTTGTTGTACTTGTATGCCCTTCATAGCTTCCTGTAATGACCACTGTTCCACCTGTAGCGTCTACTGGAATCGTGATTAATCCAGTCACATCTACTGTTGCTTGGCTTGCGTCGTCACTACTGTATGCTACTTCGCTTGTTACATCCTTCGTTGTTCCATCTGACATATTGGCTACGACTGAGATTTGTTGTGTTTCTCCTTGTGCCAACGTCACTGTCGATGGATCTAATGTGATGCCTTGGACTGTTGCTGGGACAGTTACTGTTGTTGTACCTGTATGCCCTTCATAGCTTCCTGTAATGACCACTGTTCCACCTGTAGCGTCTGCTGGAACTGTGATTAAACCAGTCACATCTACTGCTGCTTGGCTTACATCATCACTACTGTACGCTACTTCGCTTGTTACATCCTTTGTTGTTCCATCTGACATATTCGCTACGACTGAGATTTGTTGTGTTTCTCCCTGTGCCAACGTTACTGTTGATGGATCTAATGTGATGCCTTGGACTGTTGCTGGGACAGTTACTGTTGTTGTACTTGTGTGCCCTTCATAACTTCCTGTAATGACCACTGTTCCACCTGTAGCGTCTGCTGGAACTGTGATTAAACCAGTCACATCTACTGCTGCTTGGCTTACATCATCACTACTGTACGCTACTTCGCTTGTTACATCCTTTGTTGTTCCATCTGACATATTCGCTACGACTGAGATTTGTTGTGTTTCTCCCTGTGCCAACGTTACTGTTGATGGATCTAATGTGATGCCTTGGACTGTTGCTGGGACAGTTACTGTTGTTGTACTTGTGTGCCCTTCATAACTTCCTGTAATGACCACTGTTCCACCTGTAGCGTCTACTGGAATCGTAATTAATCCAGTCACATCTACTGTTGCTTGGCTTACATCATCACTACTGTACGCTACTTCGCTTGTTACATCCTTTGTTGTTCCATCTGACATATTCGCTACAACTGTGATCTGTTGTGTTTCTCCTTGTGCCAACGTCACTGTTGATGGATCTAATGTAATGCTTTGCACTGTTGCTGGCACTGTTACTGTTGTTGTGCCTGTATACCCTTCATAGCTTCCTGTAATGACCACTGTTCCACCTGTAGCGTCTACTGGAATCGTAATTAATCCAGTCACATCTACTGTTGCTTGGCTTACATCATCACTACTGTACGCTACTTCGCTTGTTACATCTTTTGTTGTTCCATCTGACATATTGGCTACGACTGAGATTTGTTGTGTTTCTCCCTGTGCCAACGTCACTGTCGATGGATCTAATGTGATGCCTTGGACTGTTGCTGGGACAGTTACTGTTGTTGTACCTGTATGCCCTTCATAGCTTCCTGTAATGACCACTGTTCCACCTGTAGCGTCTGCTGGAACTGTGATTAAACCAGTCACATCTACTGCTGCTTGGCTTGCGTCGTCACTACTGTACGCTACTTCGCTTGTTACATCTTTTGTTGTTCCATCTGACATATTGGCTACGACTGAGATTTGTTGTGTTTCTCCCTGTGCCAACGTCACTGTCGATGGATCTAATGTGATGCCTTGGACTGTTGCTGGGACAGTTACTGTTGTTGTACCTGTATGCCCTTCATAGCTTCCTGTAATGACCACTGTTCCACCTGTAGCGTCTGCTGGAACTGTGATTAAACCAGTCACATCTACTGCTGCTTGGCTTACATCATCACTACTGTACGCTACTTCGCTTGTTACATCCTTTGTTGTTCCATCTGACATATTCGCTACGACTGAGATTTGTTGTGTTTCTCCCTGTGCCAACGTTACTGTTGATGGATCTAATGTGATGCCTTGGACTGTTGCTGGGACAGTTACTGTTGTTGTACTTGTATGCCCTTCATAGCTTCCTGTAATGACCACTGTTCCACCTGTAGCGTCTACTGGAATCGTGATTAATCCAGTCACATCTACTGTTGCTTGGCTTGGGTCGTCACTACTGTACGCTACTTCGCTTGTTACATCTTTTATTGTTCCATCTGACATATTGGCTACGACTGAGATTTGTTGTGTTTCTCCCTGAGCCAACGTCACTGTTGATGGATCTAATGTGATGCCTTGGACTGTTGCTGGGACAGTTACTGTTGTTGTACCTGTATGCCCTTCATAGCTTCCTGTAATGACCACTGTTCCACCTGTAGCGTCTGCTGGAACTGTGATTAATCCAGTCACATCTACTGCTGCTTGGCTTGCGTCGTCACTACTGTACGCTACTTCGCTTGTTACATCTTTTGTTGTTCCATCTGACATATTGGCTACGACTGAGATTTGTTGTGTTTCTCCCTGTGCCAACGTTACTGTCGATGGATCTAATGTAATTCCTTGGACTGTTGCTGGGACGGTTACTGTTGTTGTACTTGTATGCCCTTCATAGCTTCCTGTAATGACCACTGTTCCACCTGTAGCATCTGCTGGAATTGTGATTAATCCAGTCACATCTACTGCTGCTTGGCTTGCGTCATCACTACTGTACGCTACTTCGCTTGTTACATCCTTTGTTGATCCATCTGACATATTGGCTACGACTGAGATTTGTTGCGTTTCTCCTTGTGCCAACGTCACTGCTGATGGATCTAATGTAATTCCTTGGACAGCTGCTGGGACGGTCACTGTTACAGTCCCACTAATTCCTTCATAGCTTCCTGTAATGACCACCGTGCCCCCTGGTGCATCTTGAGGAATGGTGATCAATCCACTCGTATCTATTGTTACTTGACTTTCATCAGCACTGCTATATGTTGTGCTACCCGTTACATCAATTTGCGTATTGTCAGACAAATTTGCTAATATTTGTAGCTGACTTGTCTCTCCTTGCGCAAGCGTTAATTCATCTGGCGTAAAGATTAAACTCTCTGCAGTAACATCGAGTACTTCAATTGTCGCTACTGCTGTTTTTCCGTTATGATATGCTCTAATATATGCGATCCCGCTTGTAGCGTTTTCTGGGATTGTTACTAGTCCATTTTCATCGACCATCGCTATACTCGTATCATCGCTACTATATGTTGTACCTGTCTCTCCTAATGTCACATCTACAACGGAATCATCATCTTTTGTAGCTGTTACAGTTAACTGGTGTGTCGTCCCTCTTAATAAAGTGATGTTTTCAGGTTCAATTTCTACATTTTTAATCACTTCATAAGGCGGTATCGTAATCGTTCTCGCTACAAACTTCTCATCATGATCTGACAATAAATTTACTACATACTCAAGCTCTCTTATGTCAGCACTTGGTTCTATTTCTACATCCCAAGAAACTTGTTTTTCTTCGTTAGGATTTAAAGAACCTATACTTATTTCTTGTTGTTGATTTTCAGCTAGCTTTAAACCCCTTGGTAAAACAATGTTTAATCTAGCATTCGTCTCTGTATAATTTTCAACGTTAGTAATATAAGCAGTAACTGTAAACGGATTTGGACTGTAGCCATTCTCGGTTGCCTCTACAATACTCGCACCAGTTACACTTAATGCTAAAGGTGGTGTTAAATCTTGTGAAAGCTCACTTATACCATAAAAGGTCTTAAATTCTTTTACTTCACCAGGAGCTAATACAGTTGGGTTCCAATAAATAGCAACTGCACTATCTTCATCACTGTCGTTGTTACCACTAAAGTCTCGACCAGGTAAAATCGAATAATCCCATATTTTACCTCTTATTCTTGACCAACCTATAAATTGGATTTTATCGGGCTTGAAAGTAGTCCCATTAAAAACGCTTCCATGTGTTATGACTGTTGGTTCTTCAATATCATCAAATGCTTGCCAATATTCAGGAATGTTATCACCTGTGTACTCTGTTTCTG
This sequence comes from Nanhaiella sioensis, assembly GCF_046557775.1. Classification (NCBI taxonomy): domain Bacteria; kingdom Bacillati; phylum Bacillota; class Bacilli; order Caryophanales; family Bacillaceae; genus Nanhaiella; species Nanhaiella sioensis. The sequence continues at coordinate 2,565,455 of NZ_JBKAEG010000001.1, read as the reverse complement.
TATTTACAATACCTTCCCCTGGTATTCTAAATGGAGCACCATCGTTAATCCCAAGCATCGTGTCCAACATAATACGTAACCCAACCTCATGACTTTGATTGCCATTGTTAGTAACTAGATACTTTATTTCAACAGTATCATCATTATTTGTGTTTTGATTTTTCACAATAGATAATACTTGTTGGATAGAAATATCGCCTCTCGTTTGTACTGTTGAATGAGATAAATTTGCGTAATCATACGTACCTGAATTATCAGCTTCAAACCAGAAAGGTACGCCATCTATATTTAATGAAGTCATAGAAGACCACGGAACACCCTCTTCATGACCATATAGCATTTTTTTATTATTATCTCTATCATTGGCTGGGTTACCCCCAGTTGTTCCTATTGTAAATCTTCCTGCATAAGTATCATTAGTAGTATTAGGTGCTACATCAAATTCAATAAAATCATTCCCAATTTCACTCTCTGCAATCGCATTAGAATGATTCACAAAAAACGCAAAGAAAAATACTAAAAATAATGCAAGATATTTTGTGTTTATCCATTTCTCTGAAAACACTTTCATAATAAACTCCTCTCTGTGACAAGATAAAAAAGCTTTTCATATAATGAAGAAAAGCTGTAAGCGCCTTAGCCTTAATAAGCACTAAGTAGCCTTTGATACAACAATAATTAAAGGTTTAGCACTCATATTTTTCATCATGAAACTAAGCACTAAAATGGTGAATAACAATCTGAATTTTACTTTGAGGTATAGTTTATAAAAGATTAACATGCAATAACATATTTGTGTCTAAAAAAAGAGACCTTAGATGATCTAAGATCTCTCCTTCATGTATGCTAGCTTCAGTTATTAACGTAATAATTGAAGTACGCCTTGTGGTTGTTGGTTAGCTTGAGCCAACATTGATTGAGCTGCTTGAGAAAGAATGTTATTCTTCGTGAATTCCATCATTTCTTTCGCCATGTCAACGTCACGGATACGAGACTCAGCAGCTGTTAAGTTTTCAGAAGATGTGCCTAAGTTATTAATTGTATGCTCTAAACGGTTTTGGAATGCACCAAGTTGTGAGCGTTGTGCAGAAACAGTTTCAATAGCATGGTTAATTGTTGATATTGCCGCTTCTGCTCCTCCAGCAGATGTCACGTCAACCCCTTCAACAAACAATGCACTTGCACTCATATCTCCGATACTTACACTCATATTTTGTGATGAATTCGCACCAATATGAAAGCTCAATCGATCATCAGTTAATTCAGATACTTCTTTACGAGCAGTAAAAGTTATTTCTTTCCCAAGATCCTCTGCTGAAAAGTCCTCATTAATTTCTAGCGTAAATGAACCAGAATTGGTTAAAAAGGTATTCGTTCCACCATTAGGGTCGGCGGTAGTTGTATTATCAATAGTTATTGTTGCATTACCATTGTGTTCCATTGTAGCTACATTTCCATATGAATCCGTAAACTGAAGTGTAGCACCGTTAGCAGCATCAAATTCAATAATTTTCACATTTACAGTAATATCCTCAGCAGAAGAATCTACAGGTGGTGTTGCTGTAAGGTCAGATTCTACAGTTAAACCCACATCTCCAAAAAGGACTGTATCTCCTGCATTATCATAACTTATAGAGGCTTCTTGTTGAACCACACCTTCTCTAGTACCGTCTAATAATGTCTTTGTGTTAAATTCAGTTGTAGTAGATATACGATCGATTTCCTCAACTAATTGGTTCATTTCCTCTTGTAATTCAGCACGATCAGCATCAGTATTTGAGTCACTTGCTGATTGAACAGCTAGCTCACGCATACGTTGAAGGATTGAGTGTGTTTCGTTTAGGGCACCTTCAGCTGTTTGGATTAGAGAAATACCATCTTGAGCGTTTTTTGAAGCCATATCTAAGCCGCGGATTTGCCCACGCATTTTTTCAGAGATAGCTAAGCCTGCTGCGTCATCTCCAGCACGGTTAATACGAAGACCTGAAGATAATTTCTCCATTGATTTTGATGCTGCGTTGTTACCTGCTGTTAATTGACGGTAAGTGTTAAGAGCTGCGATATTATGATTAATTCTCATTGTTAAATTCCTCCTTGAATTTTGTATTCCACATCCATATGGAATAGGTATAAAGTATGGTAATTACATACAATAGTCGGCCGCCTATGCATCTAATCTACCAGTTATACTATATATATCGACACGCTTGTTAATTGTTTAATAGATTTTTTAATATTTTCTTGTAAAATTTTCAGGATATATGTAATGAGCGTGAAAAATAAAAAGTCCTAACCATCATGATAGTTGGTTAGAACTATTTTTTAATGTTTTATTTAGTTGCTGTAGGATATCTTTCGAGTTGAGGGCAGACTCAATATTTTCTTGTTGAATAGACAAGTAAATTTCTTTGCGATGTATTTCTGTTTTCTTCGGTGCTTTAATACCTAGCTTAATTTGCTCACGATCAATGGCTAATACTGTCACTTCGATGTCTTCACCAATTTGAATGGCCTCATCTACTTTTCTCGTTAACACTAGCACATCTGCTCCCCCCTTACTTCATTAATTTTTGCTTCTGAGTAAATAAATTGTGCTTTGTATGGTAGGACGTATTTGTTAAAATGACTTGTTTTCCTACTCGCTTTTCTGCATTTATTACAATCGGTGCTTGAAGATTAACAGTCGTGTTTGTAAACGGCTCATGAACTGTAATTATATTGTAAATTGCGACATTTTCCTCTAATATAATATTTAATTGATCGAGCGTACGGCTATCTAGCTCGAAAGTATAATCTTGAAAATAGGAGAATGGTTCTATGAGCGTAAATGCGACATCTTTACTACATACAGACTGCAAAATTTGAAATGGTGTCCCTTGTGAAAACGGGATAATGACAAATTCCTTTTCATCTAAGAAGCCTGGAATACCATTCGCAAAAGTAATCATATCGTCATTATTTATATTGACCGTACCATGATATTTCGTATTAATTTCCATAGTTCACAACCCCGTAACTAAATTTCAATCTCAAAATTATTACCGACAAATTTCAAGTTTTCAAAATCAATTTCTAATGAGTTAGAGCGCATTACAGCAGTATAAACATCACCAGGCTGATAACGGATAATTGGTCTATGCACTTCGACTTCAATTATTGGCCTATGAACTTGCACGTCGATATGAACCTGTGCAGGCTCATAATCGGTTTTCACACTAAAATGTGAAGGAATAAAACCAATGTTCTTCTCATATAATGGTCGTTCACTATTTTCCTTCGCTTGCTTGGCGATTGGATTTCCTCTATTTTCAATGCGCATTAGCTCATCACCTTGCTGTGATCGACGCTCTAGTCCGTCAAGCCAATCCTTATAGCCAAGTTCAGCTGCTTCTTCAATTCTTCGGAAAATATGTTTTAAATCCATATCCTCCCATGCCTGTGTCTGATCTATCGTTAGCTTTCCTGGCGTAGTTTCTATTAATACATCCGGTTTAGGCTGTTCAATCGAAACCTCGGCTGGTGGTTGTTCAATTTCTACAGTTGCGGGTGTCGTCAGCATTTCCATTTGGATAAGGCTTGATTGTTGACGAATTTGTGGTAATTGCATAGCGCTTTCACCCCTTATTTCATGAAAAAGCTATCTCCAATAGAAGATAGCTATATTTTTTATCATTGATTATCGTAAAAAGTCCATTAACGTTGGCTGCATAATACTTGCGCCAACACTTAAAGCAGCACGATGAACACTTTCCTGTACAGTTAAATCGATAATGACCCGCTCTAAATCTACATCTTCATTGTCAGATAAAATTTTAGTAGCGATGAGCTCCTGTTGGGCTAGGCGATCCTCGACTAGCTCAACGCGATTATAGCGCGCACCTAGCTCAGATCGCTCAGCGGAAAGGCTAGATAAATGCCCATCAACCTCGTCTAATAGTGTATCAAAATCTCCTGAGCCTGATGCCAGCCCGTTAAGGCTGTCTTCAATATCCTGAATGGTGTCAAAAAGTGCTTGACTAAACACGTTATCTGCATTTATATTTGCCTTCATATCAACTCCGTTGGAAACAGAAATATTAAATGCATCCGTATTGATATTTGCAACTATAGGAGGTCCTGCATTGACAGGAGCTTCATCTATCGCTGTCCCATTATAAATATATTTCCCAGCTACCTTCGTATTCGCTACAGATATTAAATCTTCCTTAATTTGAGACAGCTCATCCGCTATCGCTTGTTGATCCTCAGGCGATAGCGAGCCGTTTTTTCCTCTTAATACTAGATCACGAACTTGGGCAAGAGCAGAGTTTGCATGGTCTAGCCCATCTTCGGAATTTTCAATCCATGAGTATAATTCTGAAAGGTTTCGTTGATATTGCTCTACCTCTGTCAAGTTCGTTCGATAAGCTATGCCCTTCATCGCTATTACTGGATCGTCTGAAGGTCTAGTAATTTTCTTCCCTGTAGATAACTGGTCTTGTAATTCGCCGAGTCGAGAGTAGCCTTGACTAATATTACGAAGTGAGCGATCAGCAATCATCGTTTGAGTAACTCGCATGTTTTATTCCTCCTATCTACCTACTATTCCCATTCCATTTATTACTCTATCTAACATTTCATCAATCGTTGTAATATTTCTTGCCGATGCGTTGTATGCATGCTGAAATTTAATCATATTCGTAAACTCTTCATCTAAAGATACACTGCTCACGGATAAACGATTTTCTTCTGCTGTACTAAGTAATAAACCGACATTATTTGTGAAAACAATCGATTCTTTGGAAATAACAGCCATTTCACCAATAACACCTTCATAATAATCTTGTAAATTTGTCGTTTCCCCATCAATTGTTAATGCGTTATTTTTCACTTCTGCTAATGCGACAGCGTTACCACCATCCCCAAGCTGACCGGTTGCAGACGCCGCAATGTTATCCGTTGATGCTTCAATTTCAGCTGATAGCTGAAGAAGAGCTGCAGCCCCTTCAGGATTCGTCAGTGCTTCAAAGAAGTTAACTGGGGTTTGCGTACCTGCATCAATATCATTTACATTCCAACCTGATTGATGGACATTGTTAAATTCCGTTGCAAAGGCATAGGCCATATCATCAATCTTTTTGATCATGTCAGGATAAACGCCTTCTTTTGAGGTCCCATCTGTATAGCCGTATGAATCTATTAAACTTCTAATGCTACCTGTTGAAGCAAAGCCACCATCAACACCAATCGTATTACCGTCAAAATCAATCGATTCAGCCAAACCATTTGTTGCATTGTAATTAATCGTTAATGCGTTCACATTACCGGATGTATCTACGAGTGTGCCAAGTGAGTTCCCAGAATCATCAACGAGAGTGACAGTTGCAATCCCGTCTGCTGTTGGAGGGGCATGTCCCCCACTTGAAGTGTACGATACTTCAATGTTAGCAAGATTAGATATTTGGTCTAAAAGTCGGTCACGCTCATCATACAAATCATTTGGTATTAAGCCGTGTGGTTCTACTTCAGCAATTTGCTGATTAACATTATTCAACAATGTCGCTAGTGTATTAATTTCATCAATGCTATGATCTAGCTTGTCTTTAAAATCCTGTTGTGTAGCTTGTAATGAGCTCGCTATGTAATTAAATGCTTGTGCAACTGAACGACCGTTTTCTCGAACAACTGAACGCGCTCCTGAGTTTGATGGATCAACAGCTAAATCCTCTAAAGATTTCCAAAAAGCATCGATTGTGCTTGATAAACCTGAATCAGAAGGCTCATTCATGATGTCCTCCATTCGAGAAAGGGCTTCTGCACGAGATTCCCAATAACCGAGCTTACTGTTTTCACTTCTATATTGAATGTCTAGAAAACGATCCCTTATACGTTGTATTTCTCCCGCTTCAACACCTGTACCCATTTGCCCAGGGATTTCTGGTCTATTTATTGACGCAGGTGGGTAAGGTTCTGTTTGTACGAAATCCACTCGTTGTCTTGTGTAACCAGGTGTGTTTGCATTTGCGATATTATGCCCTAGGACGTTTAGCGCTGTTTGCTGTGTCGTCATGCCTCGACGGGCTGTTTCTAATCCGTGAAATGTAGAGCGCATGTATACTTTCCTCCGTTTCTTTACGCTTTTGAGTCAAACATGCTGCGATTAACTATTTGTTCATGTGATGTAGTTGACGTTGGTTTTTCATAATTGAATGAAGTAGGCTGTGGGATGAGTAAATCTAGAGACAAGTTAACATATTGGAGTGATTGATATATAAGCGCTTGATTAAGTTCATTTTGTTGTTTTAGCTTGTCTATCACTTTAATTAACTCGCTTTGTATGTCAGCTAACTGTTGTTTCGTCTGACCAGAAACGATGTTGATACAATCAGTCATCGTTGGCTCATTCCCTGAAATCGGATGACCACTAACTAGCTCGTAAACCATTGCTTTTCGTTCTTCATTCAGCTTATTAATGATGGCAATATGCTTTTGTTCCTCTATGAGAATCTTGTCCAAAGACTCAATATTACTACTTTTTATGACATCTACCTTTTTTATACTTAGATCATACAAGCTTTCGTGTTGTTTAAATAAGCTTTCTAAAGTTTGTAATAATTTTTGAGAAGACAATCGTACTCCCCCTATTTATCTGTAATATCTATGTTGTGTTATTGTTTAGTGTAAAAATGATACAATCCTTTAGCAACCTGTTCGCGATTAATTGTATAAGTACCATTTTGAACTTGCTGCTTTAGCGATTCGACCTTTTGCTGACGATCGATTTCAACTTGTGAGGTTTCCTGTAATTCCTTTGCAGCTGAAGAAATTTCGATTCGATCAGATTTCGTATGCTTATCTATGTTATTTTTATATTGGTTCGTTTGCTGCTTATATGCATATAAGCCATTTGGTTTAAACTGATTAATTTTCATGTGTATCCCTCACCTTCATTAATGAGTGAACTCCCCTCTTGTTACTATTATCGGTTGTTAACAATAAATTTTAATAAACAATAGTAAATTATTCATCTTTGTAAAGAGAATAATAAGTAATAGACTTGCGTTCACGCTTCCTCATATGTTCCTGTCTATGTTCTTCCCTTTCAAATGTAGCTAATTCATTTTTTAATTGAGCCACACATTTTTTGCATAGTTCACCCTCTTGAATCAAATCGTTACACCGTTTACACGGATATCCTAAGTTCGGAAATTGCTTAAGGCTTAACCGCCCTTTTTTAATAAATTTGATAATATATTCTTCAGCTACCTCTGTATCCTCAACAATTTGTGCAATTGTAGCACTGCGGTTTTTTTTGATTCGTAGGTACGTATAAATCTTGTTAAATGCTTCTTCCTCTTCTTTATAGCATTGATCACAAACTTCTCTCATATTATGCTTTACAAATAATCTCTCACACCGTGGGCAATTCATTAATTCATTCATCATAATCCTCCCGTACTATGTGTATTCATATTTTTAGTCTACTATAGCATTCTATGTTCTAATTGATAATGGCTCTTTTCGTAAACATTGTTGCTTTTGTTAACAAATTCGTACTACAAAAAGTGATTTTATATGTTAGTCATTTTCGTACAGAAGAAAAGATGCCACGATCGATAGTTGACTACGTGTTTATTTCTTAATACGAAAAATAACAATCAATGCGAAAACAGCATTGATAATAAAGAAATGACATATTTATCCTCGCACTAAAGTGAGCGAAGAAGCTGATTTTGCCCCAGCTTGTAATAGGGCTTTCGCAGCATGACGGACGGTTGTTCCAGTCGTATATACATCATCAATAAGTAAGATTTGTTGGTGTTTCACAAGAACAGTTTCATTAAATATAAACATATTGTCCGAATGGATACGTGCATATCTTGATTTTTTTGATTGTTTTTTTACGTGTTTACGTGATAGAGGATGAGACAATGATAAATCTAGCAAATGAGCTATTGCATCTGCTTGATTAAAGCCTCTTTCATATAAACGTTGATTACTTAAAGGAATGGGAACTATCATATAGTTATCTTGAAAATGTTCTTTAAAGCATTGTTGAAATAATGACTTAAAGGCATGCACAACTGCATAATCACCACGGAATTTAAAAAGATTAAGTGTTTCTTTCATATAGTCATTATACATATAAACAGATCGGTTACGCTGAAGTACATCTCGCCACTCTTGTTGATTTTCCCACCTAACACAGTCGTAACATAATGTTGTTGTTGACGATACATCCTGTAAAGGACGACCACATATACTACATAGCTTTCCTTCAATTATTGTAAGCCTTCTATGACATTCGTGGCAAATCTTTTGTTGTTCAGGCGACAAAGTCAATATAGCACGCCAGCTTACTTCCATTTGATATGGTTTGTGACATAGAAGACATGTCTTCATCGTAATCACTCCCTTATAAAACATCAAACTATTTATTATTAATGTAGCCCTGCCTTTGTCCTTTTTTATTCATGTATTGAATATGTCTTTTGGCTCTGACCATCGCTTTTGTTTTTCCGAAATGAAAGAAAATGATTTCTCCAGTTGGATATGCAGCATGCCTTCCTACTCTCCCTGAAATTTGAACGAGTGCACTTTCAGTAAAAATACGATCCTCAGCACCTAGTACTGCCACATCAATGTTTGGTATCGTCACACCTCTTTCAAGTATCGTTGTCGTCACAAGAATTTGAATGTCGCCTTTACGGAAAGCCGCAACTTTTTCTTTACGCTTTGGATCTTTGGATGAAACACTGTCAATTCGTTGATCAAATTTCTTTATAATCATTGTGATTGTGTGCAAAACATCAATTGAAGGAACAAAAAGCAAAGCTTGCTTTTTGCATTGGAGATGCATAGATAGCCATGAGGTGACGATTGTAGGAAGATGATGCTTCAACAGGCACTTCTGCCAATTTCCACACCAGCGAAACGAGGGCAAAGGCAGTGGATAACCGTGATATCTAGCGGGAATGACAATCGCATTCCTTTGTTGTCTTTTTACTTCCCTCTGCCATTGACTATGAGGGGTAGCTGTCAAATAAATTGTTGATGCCGTTAGTTTTTTAGCGTTATTAACAGCATATCGTAGCATAGGTTCTACAGTATATGGAAATGCATCAACCTCATCAATGATCACAACGTCAAAAGCACGATAATAACGTAAAAGTTGATGTGTAGTCGAAAGCGTCAATGGTTCAAGTTTATTTTTCAAGTCAGCGCTCCCGCCGTACAATGCATTAATATTAATAGAAGGAAAAACTTCTCGTAAGCGCGGTGCAAGCTCTAACACAACATCTGTTCTTGGCGTTGCAATGCATATATATTTATTCGTTTGCAATGCTCTTTCTATTCCACTGAATAACACCTCTGTTTTCCCAGATCCACACACAGCCCACACGAGAAGGGTACTATGTTGATCTATTGTTTCTTTAATTGTTGTCGAGGCTAGCTTTTGACTTTTTGACAATGTACCATCCCATTGTAATGAACCATCATTCCTCGGAGAATCTGGGCTTGGACCAATCCAATGTATGACAGGTGTGCATTCACTTATTCTCCCTAGCATAATACATTTTCTACAATAGGTACATTTTTCATGACATCGAGCACATAAGAAGCTGGAAAAGAGCCGCTTGTTTCGATTACCACACCGTTCACAATAATAATTTCCATGTTTAAAAGTAATTCCTTGTTGATAAGTAAGGTAGCCATTTACATAATGCTCATGGATAAGGTCTAGAGGATAGGGGATATCGTGTAACAACAGTTGCTTTCCAAATAAGTATTGCTGTAGTTGCTTACTGTAGACATAAGAAGAATTACAAGTTGGAGGTGACATGAATGAACACTGTCCGAGTGGTTTTTTTTGGAGATGATGCTTTTTAAGCTCAGAAGTAGCAAGAGGCTCAGGTATTAACCGCTCTCGATACTCGTAAAACCGCATATTCGAGCTCCTTTCATAATTTATGAATAGTCATATTTAGTTTAATAGTAGTTGACATAAATTGTTATTCAATGAGTTTTCGTAGCGTTGTATCTTATAACATGACCAGCTTATTAAGTGATCCTACAGTAGGGGTTCGCTTATGCCCCCCCTGCTGTGAATGAGATATAAATAAATTAAGGTGTTTTCGAATGATTGATGTTTTTTGTACTACATGTACACATCCAGATCATTTTTTTTTTCGGTAAAACGATGACAAAAATAAAAACTCTCTTCCTACGATGCTCATTTTATAACAATAGCAAGACAGCTTACGAAAAGAGCCATAAATTACTTCCTATACCAGCCCATACCTATTGCACCTTCTCCAAGATGTGTGCCGATAACTGCTCCGAAATAGCTTAATGTAAATTCGACATGTGGATACTGCTTTTCAAGTTCACTCTTTATTTGCTCAGCTTGTTGTTCGCGATTTGCATGAATGATGACTGCTCGCATTGGTAATTGATTTGAAGCCTCTTCTCCAAACATGTCTATCATTTTCTGAAGTGCTTTTTTGCGTGTACGAATCTTTTCATACGGCACAATCACTTTATTAACAAAATGCAGAACTGGCTTCACTTGTAGAAGACTGCCGATTAATGCTTGAGCACTGTTTAAGCGTCCCCCACGCTGAAGGTGTGATAAATCATCAACCATAAAATAAGCTTGGACTGACTTTTTCATTTCTTGAAGCCTCAAGGTTATTTCTTCAGGAGTTTTACCTTCCTTTGCCATTTCAGCTGCCTCTATTACATAAAAGCCTTGGAGCATACAGCTCGTCTCTGAATCGAATGGGTAGACATTTATGTTTTCGACCATTTCTCCAGCTGAAACTGCACCAGCATAAGTTCCACTAATACCGCTGGAGAGGTGAATACAAATGACTGCGTCAAAATCATTAGCTAATTGTTTAAATTTCTCAACAAACAAGCCAATTGACGGCTGTGAGGTTGTTGGTAGCTCTCCATTACCACGAACCTTGTCATAAAAATCGTCTGCTGATATTTCAATTTCTTCTTTATATGATTCGTTCTCGAAATTAACCATTAATGGAATCATTTCTATATGAAGCTTTTTACGAATTTCCAATGGAATATACGCCGTACTATCAGTTAAAATTGCCGTCCTCATTCCTACAATCCTTCCTTATGCCGTATGTTTGAGCTTAATAACATCTTTATACCATCATTTATTTTACATGATATTGTTTATAAATTGTATAGAAAATACACAAGCTATTTCAATTATTAAACGACGAATATGATCATAAACCCTAACCTTCTCATTCACACAATCATAAGGTGAGGTGTTACCTCATTTATCGTACTTCCACCCAGCCATTTTTAATGGCAACTACAACTGCTTGAGTACGATCATTAACACTCATCTTTTGCAAAATATTACTTACATGGTTTTTAACTGTTTTTTCACTAATATATAATGCTTCACCGACTCCACGGTTGCTCTTTCCGTCTGCTAATAGCTGTAACACTTCACATTCACGTCTAGTAAGGATATGAAGCGGTCTTCTTATTTCAGTTTTTTCAATGGCATTTCCCATATTCGTTTGTCCACCATCAGCTAAGCGTCGGAATTCATTTACAAGATTATGCGTGACCTTTGGATGTAAATATGAGCCTCCATTTGCTACAACTTTTATCGCTTCAACTAATGCATCCGCATCCATTTCTTTCAACAAATAGCCTCTAGCACCAGTCTTCAAAGCATGCATAACATAGTTTTCATCATCGTGAATCGAAAGAATGATGACCTTCGCTTCACTATTTTCTTCTATTAGTAATCTTGTCGCTTCAACACCATTTACAATTGGCATATTTATATCCATTAATATAACATCAGGATTAAATGTTTTTTCAAGTTGTAAAGCTTCGTTTCCGTCACTACCTTCCGCAACTACTTCAAAGCTCTCCTCAAAATCTAAAATCCTTTTTACACCTTCTCGAAATAATTGATGATCATCAATAATAACTATTTTAGTATTCAATGTAATCCTCCCCATACTTTTCAAGGCTACTAAGAACTACGTTACTATATTTATTAATAGCTTAATCCTCTACCGGTAAGAAATAATAGTATTTTTACTGCATTTACATGCGTATTACTCTATGTCTTTTCCTTTTATTACATTCGATTATTTGAAATTACCCTACCACACCTGCCACTACGTCTTGAATGATCATTAAACAGGAATTGGGATTCTTATCATAATTACCGTACCTACACCCACTTTGGAATCTACTGTCATTTCACCTTCTAATAAGTCTACTCGCTCATTCATTCCTATAAGTCCAAAAGCATTTTCTTTTTTTTCATGGATGTTGAATCCTTTACCATCATCTTTAATGACCAGTATAACATTATTCACTCCAATTTCAATTTTCACCTGGATTTTACTTGGGTCAGCATGCTTAATGGCATTTTGTACCGATTCCTGTGCTAGGCGGAAAAGTGCTACCTCTAATCGAGCAGGTAATCTTTTTTCCTTTCCAATACTAAGAAATAGAATGACTACTTGATTATATTCTTCAACTGTTGACAAATACTTTTTTAAGGTAGGGATTAGCCCTAAGTCATCTAGAGCCATCGGACGTAGATCATAAATAATTCTTCTTACTTCAGAGAGAGTGGAGCGTACCATCGTCCGTAAATCACGTATCTCTTTAAATGCTTCCTCTGCTCCACGTTCACGGTACAATCGGTCTATTAACTCTGATCTCATCATAACATTTGCGAGCATTTGAGCAGGTCCATCATGAATTTCACGTGATAGCCTTTTCCGCTCTTCCTCTTGTCCCTCAATAATTCTCAAACCAAAATCTTGTTTTTGAATGGCATCTTCAAGCAATTCTCCAACTTGTCGAAAATCACTGTTTAAATAATTGAGAACGACTGAAATTTGTCCCATTAAATGGTCCGCTCGCTCAATCGTTTCCGATAATGCTAATATCCTTCTTTCAAGGTCATCACGTCGATCTCTAAGCTGTTTTTCACGTTCTCGAACCATTGATAAATTCATTTGTAGCGCATGTGCTTGCTCGTAAGCACCGCGAACTTGACTCTCACTATATTGATCAAAATGTCTACTCACCTCTACAAGTCGTTGCCTTGCAAACTTTTCATGAGTATCTAACTTGTCACCTTCATCAATCACGTCATTTACTAGAATTTTTGTCTTTAAAAGTTCTTCATTTAATTTTTCGTATTCCGTACGCGATTGCTCACTTATTTGAAAAATTTCACCTTTGCTACTATCGACAGTTTCTATCATTTTTTTTAGGATATTATCTAATGCTAATGTATTAAATTTCTTTGTCATTTTTCCTCCTTTATATATTGTTGGGCTTTGTATTAGCAATCGATTTTAGACAAATTTTTCATGATTATTGCAATATATGTATAAATTTCAATCTACAGTGATTTAAGAAGGTTCTTGCTTTTAATTATATCATGGAGCAAACAAGTATATTTTCCCATTTAAACGTCGACAAAATTCGCTATTTTTGTCGATATTTTTTAAAAAATTCATACAAATTGGAAGCAATATAGTTAATAGTACCTATTTCATATCGACAACCTAAAAAGCTAAATGATTTTACAAAAATAAAGAATAAGTACAGTATTTATTTGCAAAACAGACTTTGCTCCATTAATGTAAATATTGCGGAAAACTATTTGCTGTAAAATTTTTGTCGTTTTATAATATATATGGAGAATTATAACGAAAAAGAACGACATTTAAAAGAATGGCGAAAGTTTGATCGAGAAGTATATTCAGGAGGGTTATCAGTTTGTTACAAAAGTATTATACCGTAAAGGGAAATGGAGAACATGAAATTACGATTCAAAAATCCCGCTTCATCTGTCACGTAAAGCGAGTAACGACTGATGCAGAAGCACAACAATATATACTTGATATTAAGAAGCAATATTGGAATGCTTCTCATAATTGTTCTGCATACTTAATTGGTGAAAGAGACCAAATTCAAAAAGCAAATGATGACGGCGAGCCTAGTGGCACGGCAGGTGTACCGATGCTAGAAGTGCTAAAGAAGAAAGGCCTAAAAGATACCGTCGTCGTTGTCACTCGTTATTTTGGTGGAATTAAGCTAGGTGCAGGGGGGCTTGTTAGAGCTTATGGGAAGGCTGTATCTGAGGGGCTTCAAGCGACGGGTATTGTCGAAAGAACGCTGATGCGTGTGATGCACACCAAAATTGATTATAATTGGCTCGGGAAGCTCGAAAATGAGCTGCGTTCTTCAATATACAAACTAAAAGAAATTCACTATTTAGAAGATGTCGATATTGAGGTATATGTAGAAGAAGAGCATAAACAACAATTTATTGAATGGATGACAGATTTAACGAACGGTAAAGCCGTCATCTCTGAAGGCATAAGCACATATTTAGAGGAGACCGTTACAATATAAGGAATTACACGAAACGAAGAAGGGTGAGGGAATGAAAGACAATCAGGACAATAAATCAGGAAAGGTTATATCAAAACGACGCAAGAGGCTTATTATCTTCATCATTCCAGTGCTCATTATCATCATAGCTGCCACTGCATATGGTGCAAATTTATATATAAAAGCTCAAAATGCATTTGAAAATTCACGAGAGGTTCCGACTAATGAGGATACATCTAGTCCACCAGTACAAGAAGCGATTATAAAGAAAAAAGATAACTTTTCGTTGTTAATTATGGGCATAGAAAATAGTGAAACGAGGGTTGATGCAAATAATGTAGATGCATTACTTCTTGCTACATTTAATGAAGAAAAAAAATCTGTGAAGCTTTTACATATCCCACGTGATTCCTATGTATATATTCCTTATAAGGATAGTAAAGACAAAATCACACATTCCAATAATGGCGGAACTCAAGCAACCATTGAAACTGTTTCACAGCTTCTTGATCTACCGATTGACCGCTATATTAAATTGGATTTTAATGCATTTGTTGCCATTGTTGATGCACTTGGTGGTATTGAAGTTGATGTACCAATTACATTTTCTGAACAAGATAGTCAGGATCGACTTAATAGCATTTATATAGAAAAAGGCCTGCAAACATTAACTGGTGAGGAAGCACTTGCGTTAGCACGAGTAAGGAAGCTTGATAATGATTTTGAACGTGGTAAACGTCAACAGCTTATTATTGAGGCGATTATTGATAAAGCCGCTTCACTCGGTTCGATTACGAAGTATGGCACGATGATTGAAGCACTTGGAGACAACTTAAAACATAATTTTGCTACTTTCTCTGAAATCACTTCATTATACAAATATGCCACGCCTGATCTCACAATTGAGACGCTACAGCTACAAGGGTATGATTCAACAGCTGGAGCAGCATATATTTTCGAATTAGATGAAACTTATTTAGAAGAAGTTAAAAAAGAACTGCAAGATCACCTAGAAGACGTTGAGCCTCCTAACAATGAAAGCTCTAATAACGAACAATAAAGCATTTATTTCTACAGTTCAACAACATCCTAATTATTGGATATTAGCACCAGCCACTAACATGTTATACTAGATATAGTGGCTTATGTTTTGTTCAACCAGATGGAAACACATTAAGCCACTAACAGCACCTAGAAGTAAGGCATTTTAGTTCGTTATGAATAATATTAGCTTTCATTTTACTAAATTTCCCCATTTACGAGACTTATAAAAAAAGGTACAATGGAAGCTGTTATACTTTTTTTGAGTTCAACAGTAGCCACCATCATTTTAAATAGTGGCTCTTTTACTAAACTTTGTTTGTGCCTATTCGAACAATCTTTAAAACTTAAAGGAGTAGAATGCTATGAATAATGATAGACGCTATCTTAAGTTAAAGCATCGTAAAAAGAAGCGAAGAAGAATAATTTATTTATTTACGATCCCATTATTAGCCATTATATTAGGCGTGACAACATACGGTTCCATTTTATTAAACCAGGCACAATCAGCTGCCAATGAGGCAAATGAGGAATTAGTCAGAGGCGAAAAATCAGAAAAACGCGAAGAAGTCGTACACCCAAAAGCAGATAATATTTCAATTCTATTTATGGGTGTAGATGATAGTGAAGCAAGAGGTAGTGGTAATAGTAGAACAGATGCTTTATTACTAGCTACATTTAATGAGGAAGAAAAGTCTGTAAAACTATTAAGTATGCCGAGAGATTCATATGTTTATATCCCTTCAGTAGGGTATAATGACAAAATAAATCACGCCCATGCTTTCGGTGGAACTGACGGTGCAGTTGAGACAGTTGAAAACTTACTTGATATTCCAGTTGATTACTTTGTAAAATTGAATTTCAACGCATTCGTTGATTTAGTCGACGCACTTGATGGAATTGAAGTCGATGTTCCAATTACATTTTCTGAGCAGGACAGTCAAGATCGTAAAGGAGCCATTTATCTTGAACAAGGGCTACAAACACTTGACGGTGAAGAAGCACTTGCTTTAGCCAGAACGAGAAAAATAGATTCTGACTTAATGCGTGGTGAACGCCAGCAGCTCGTGATGAAAGCAATTGCTGAAAAAGCAGCTTCATTAGGTTCTGTTACAAAATATAGTGCAATCATCGAAGCACTTGGTAACAACATTAAAACAAACCTTACCTTTGACGAGATGATTTCTTTCTATGATTATGCGACATCAAGCTTTACAATTGATAATCTCCAATTGCAAGGTAGTAATGCAATGATTGACGGCATTTATTATTACGATCTAGATAAACAACAATTAGAAAATATTAAGCAAGAATTAAAAACACATTTAAATGTGAATGCAGATCATACGGCAAATGATTCGGTTGTAAACAACGAGCAACAAACATCCGATCATAATTAAGAAACACAGCTCTATTCGTCTATATTTGACGAGTAGAGCTGTGTTATTTTTAATACTAACTTCTCTTAAGTTAATGAAGATTTAAAACTCTCCTTCAGTTCATAATATATGCTTTGCTGTATTGAAAGTGTTGGGAAAGATACTGGAGTTGATGAGACCGTTTGTCATTCGTCCACTTCACTTCGATTCAATGCTATAGTTGCACATATTAATTTATGTTATGAGAAGTGGGATGTACAAACATATCACATCTAACACAAACTGAAGGTCAGCCCTTGAAGTCTTGCTCACCCTTAAAATAAATAAATTTAATCATTTTAAATAGATGCTAAAAAAGGAGGATGACTATGATCCTGCCCAACAAATTCATTGGGTTAGATCATTTGTCATCCTCCATTAATTATTTTTTTACATTTGGTGCATATAAAATGCCGCGTATGAAATTAATTAGTGGACGATAATTTTCACCAATTAAGCCGATCTTTTCAACAAATAGCTCAACGACAAGTAATAACACTGAAATAATGACGAGTGCATACCATATCGTTACTTGTGAGAAAATAACAGCAGCAACTCCAAACATGGCACTTATACCGTAAATAACAAGAACGGTTTGTCGGTGACTATACCCTAGTCGTAACAAGCAATGATGCAAGTGTGATTTATCAGGTGCAGATAACGGCTTTTTATTTACGATTCGACGAATGATCGCAAAGAATGTATCTGAAATCGGTACCCCTAACACAATGATTGGCACAATCAAGGAGATAAATGTAACGTTTTTAAATCCTAGGAGTGATAGAACAGCTATCATGTAACCAAGGAATAACGCTCCTGTATCACCCATAAATATTTTAGCCGGATGGAAATTATAGAATAGAAAGCCAATAATGCTTCCAAGCATAATTAACCCAATACTGACAACAAATATATCACCTTTAATCATCGCCATTCCAGTAATTGTAATCAATGCGATAGCAGATACTCCTGCTGCTAGACCATCAAGGCCATCGATTAAATTAATGGCATTAGTGATGCCGACTATCCAAAGTATTGTTAACGGTATACTGAACCAGCCAAATTGTAATTCACCACCGAATGGCAAGTTGATAAATTCAACTTGTACACCACCTAATACAACCACACCGGCAGCTAATAACTGCCCACCTAATTTTATCTTCGCAGATAATTCAAATACATCATCTAATACACCTGTGAGGATAATAATGGCACTACCGATAAGTATAGCTAATTGAAATTCATCTTGAGGTCGTAAAATCAACACACCGATTAGAAAACTTATATATATCGCTAAGCCACCTAAACGCGGCATGATTTTTTGATGTACTTTGCGCTGATTCGGACGATCTGTTGCTCCAATTTTATACGCAAATTTCTTTACAAGCGGCGTAATCAATATGGAGATTATTAAACAAATCAATGAGGTCAAATAAATCATGTAGACCCTCCTTAGTAATATATGTTGCCCAATTTGATTCAAAACTATCTTCTTTTTTACATAAAGTTTTACAATTAATTCTAAATTTAAGTATATTTGCTATCTTGTTTTCTAGTTATACAAATTGCATTATATCATAACTACTTTATAAGATAAATAGAATACTAGACAACTATTTTTAACAGTTTCCTGCTACTTCTATCGCATTCTCAAAATAGCGAAACGCAGGCCACCATTTCTTTGTTATAATAATATTCGTGCAAATCTTTCATTTTTTGACCATTATATACAAGGAGGAAACAAAAAAATGAAATTCTCTAAGAAATCGATTCTAGCAATTTGTGTAACTAGTATGCTTGCACTATCAATATTTACAGTTAAGACTGCCGCCAATACAGAGCCTGTCATTGCAAGTGTAGAATGGGTTTTGTCAAAAATTAATCCACTGAGTGATAAGGTAGAGAATTTAGAACAAAGAGTGACAGAGCTTGAAGATCAAGTTGATCAATTAAAAAATAAGCTTGAAAATAACTCATAACGATAGGGTGGTGTACATACGATGAAAAAATTAGCCATCGCTATCATGTCAATCATTTTTATAGCTCTACTCCCAACAATCTCTGCTGGATCTGGGACGGCAGGTATATCACCTCCACTCTATGAGACGAGTATTAAGGTAAAATTGTTACCAGAAAAAACATTTTCAGCAAAAATATTTGGGTCATATCATGTTGTGAACCTAAAAGATCAATCGGTAATTCCTTATACTACAGACATTATATTTGAGCAACAGAATGGTATAGTCATCGCTACAACCAATGGTGACTCCTACGAATCGAGTTCTGGATATGGACTTTATGAAGTAGAGCAAAATGACCAAAATGCTGTAGAAATATCTAACATCCAGACGAGCTCTGGACCGATGCCTGTACAGTATCGAGGTTCGTTTTCAATTACACCTCAACTAACAGAAGAAGCACCTAACTTAGTTAACACGTTACATATTGAAGATTACATCAAAGGTGTTGTACCTAGTGAGATGCCATCTTATTGGCCATATGAAGCACTAAAAGCACAAGCTGTAGCAGCACGGAGTTATGCGTTCTCTCAAATGCAAACATCACAATATTTAAACATGACTGTTGCAAGTCAGGTTTATCGTGGTAAAACGAACGAAGCAGCAACGACTAATCAAGCAATCGCTGAAACAAATGGCATATTTGCAACATATAACAACGAACCTATTCAGGCATTTTTCCATGCTAGTAGTGGTGGTTATACTGAAAATAGTGAAGATGTATGGTCAAATCCTATTCCTTATATTCGAGCTGTAGAGGATTCATTTGATCAACATCCAGATAACACTCATTATGGTTGGAGCATGAGCATCCCTGCTACAACGATAACTAACAGCCTATTTGGTAATGCACAAAACACCTTACTCTCTTTAAAAGTAACTGAAAGAAGTATAGCTGGTGCAGTACAACAAATGGAAGCCATTGTATATGACAATGAAAGGAATACTAGATCCTCCATTTCATTAAAGCCTACATTTACAAGCTCTTCTGATGGATTTCGCACCATCTTCGGAGAGTACATAAAGAGCTCCAAATTTACCGTTACTGGTGATGCAGCTGCAAAAATCATCCTTGCAGACGGCTCAACAACTCGTGTAGATAACCTTTACGGCTATGAGCTACAAACAACAGACAATGCGACAGAGACAATCGTCGACGACAACATTACATTAAAAACTAAAACGTCAACAGCTCTTTATCCAACATTTACTCAAGCGTATCAATTTTCAGGCGACGGTTGGGGCCACGGTCTAGGCATGAGTCAGTGGGGTGCACGAAGCATGGCATCAGCAGGCTATACATACGACCAAATATTAAAGCATTATTACATTGGTATCGAAGTCAGATGATCACCAAAAAAGCTTTATATCCATCTATAGACACAAACAAGGAGACTTACGATAATAAGTCTCCTTTATGTTGCCCTATTTTGTTAGATGTTTTCACCTTTTGTGTATTTACTACTTAATCTCTTTCCAATGCTCGTACAAGAAATGCAGAAAACTGAGAGCGTTTCGTTGGCTCACTTGGGTTAAAATAACCATTGCTTCCTGTCGCAATGCCGTGCTGGGTAACAATCTTTATAGCGTCATATATGTCACCATCACTGTTATCATTTGTTACATCCACATACTCTGTAAAAGCAACGTCTAGTGGCTGTAATTGAAAGCCTTTTTGTAATGCAACAGCCATATGTTTTCTTCGCATTGGTTCATTTGGCATAAACGAACCGTTGTTACCGTCAATCAACCCATGTTCAAAAGCAGTCATAATCAACTGTTCGGCCCAATTACCTGGCTCTACATCATTGAATACGGACGGTGTTTTAGATAGTGGGAGGTCAAGTGCTATGACAATCATCTTTGCTGCTTGTGCCCTTGTAATTGTATTTTCAGGTTTGAAGAGCTGTTCAGCTGGGTAGCCTGAAATAATTCCTTGCTTGTACAATTTCATAACTTCTCCAAAAGCCCAATAATCAGCTTGCACATCATTAAAGACCGGCTGTTCAGTTGACTGTTCTGAACTCATTAAAAGATCTTCTACTTCTTTCTCAAGTAAAGCAACTTTATCTTCTACGCTTTGTGTACTTGCAGCTACTTCACCTAGCTCTTGCTCCGTCCACTCTGCTGTTGCTACCTCGTTATTTTTACCTGCATATGTTTTTTGCTCCTGTGAACAAGCAGACGTGATTAATAAGCCGGTAATAGTACATAATAAAAACCCTTTTTTATGAAGCATCCTTTACCCCTCCCCCGTCAAACAACTTGCTTATTTCTCTTACTTCTTAAGTAACGCGTAAATATTTCAAGCTCAGGAAATTTCAATAATTTCATAAGGAGCGCACCTACGATTACAAATATCACGAACCCGATTGCTACGTTGATGAAGGAAGAAGCAAATGAGAGCCAAATGGAAGAAACGTATGTAATGGTACCTAAGATCAAAATAAAGATCCATGTTTTCCAAATTTGCATTATCTCTTTCCCATACACTTTTAAGCGTAGGATGAAGCGTCCAAACATCACGAGTAAAATGTAATTTGAAATAGCACTTATTGTCGTTCCCCAGGCAATGGCATTAGTGCCTTCATAGTCGATAAGAATATTTGTTGCGAGAACTGTTACACCAAATACGGAAATAACGTTAATCAAAACAGGTAAGAATGTGTTTTCCATCGCATAGAAAAATCTCGTTACATATGCGCTTGATGCGAGAGCATACATAGAAATGGCTAATATTTGCACGAGTGGAGTGGTCAATATTGTGTCGTCTGCTGTTAATTTTCCATATTCAAAAACGATCGTGACAATATCTTGTGCGTAAAAATAGACAAACACCGTGATCGGTAATAGCATCAGCCTAAGTACTCGTAAACCCCTTTGATATAAGCTTTCAATTTGATCCATCTCATTCGCTGCTACCTTTTTAGACAGCAACGGATAAATAACAGTCGTAACAGCTGTCATTAATACTGCTTGAGGGAACTGTGTAAGCTTGGAAGCATTATTTAACAGTGTCGTTAACCCATCAAATTCAGGGAACCGTGCAGCATAAATACGTTGAATAAAAATGTAAAATTGTAACGCAGCCCCTCCTAAAATAAGTGGAACTGTCATATTGACTAATCGTTTCATTTCATTTGTATATGCAAACTGAAAACGAAATTGGATCTTTTCTTTTTTGATTCCGTATATGAGCACAACAAGCATAAAAACTGCACCGAGTAACGCACCAAACCCGTATGAATAAAAGCTGAGTATCGGCATAAGGGCGACTCCAAATATTAAAAACACTAAATTATATAATAACGTTGAAAATGTCGATAAACTAAATCGATTATGAACATTTAATACTCCACTTAACCATATTGATAGTACTAATAAAACGGTAGACGGAGTCATCCATAAGTAAAGATTTTTTGTAATTTCAAAGCTTTCACTAGAAAGCTGCCTAAAGGATAATTTAAGGATTGGATCGACAAATATCATTAACAATATGGTTAAAGCAATAAAAATAACCGTCATATAAGAAAATACGATATTTAGAAATTTTGTTTTTTCTTCTTTCGTCGGTAATTTGCTATAAATTGAAATAAATGCTGTGGTTATTGCACCACCAACAACTAGGTAAATGAGGTTTGGAATCGTATAGGCAAAAAATATAGCATCTGCTTCTGTTTTACTAAATAACATACCTACTACTGCGTCTTTAGCAAAACCAATAAGCCTAGCAACTATATTAATAATCGTAACGATTCCAATCGCTTTAAAAAGTTGATTCTTCATGTCTTTCATCCTTTATGATAAATGCTTATTAGCTTATCGATAAGAGTATCTTCGTCATTTTCTTCTGCGCGTTTCTCGCCATTGTTAATTAATTGCTGTTTAAGTTGGTCATCACTTAAAACTGCATTAATTCCTTCATAAAGTGCATCTGCATTCTGTGGTTGCACTAATATCCCATGTTGATTTGCTAGCAAATACGATAAACCTCCAACATCACTTCCTACTACAGGCGTGTGACAAGACATCGCTTCAACTGCTACAAGACCGAACCCTTCCATATGAGATGGTAAGACAAAAACCTCTCCAGCTGACATCCACTTAGCAAGTTCCTGCTGTGTTAATGCACCAAGAAATTTTATATCAGCTGTCTGTAGTTCACTAACCTTCTGTTGTAACTCATTCATAAAGTTTTCGTTACGACTTTGACCGATTACATACAAGACTGCATCCTTATGTTCTTTTTTCAATAAAGTAAATGCTTCAATCAGTTCGATAAGTCCTTTTTCACGAATGATATTACCGACAAAAATAAGTGGACGTTCATGCTCTTTCAAACCAAGCTGTTGACGGACAGCTCGTTTCTCGTATGGGACAAAGACTTTTCTGTTGACACCCATGTTAACGATCGACAGTTTGTCCTTCTCAACGCCATATTGCTCGTGCATCTCATCATACAGTCCTTGTCCAACCGCAATGACATGATTAGCACGTTGTAATATTTTTTGTGTCCACTTTCGAATCCGTGGATTCTTCTTAGCCATGCGATCTATATCACCGCCATGAGCAGTAACAATTAATGGCGTACGGTGAATTTGTTGAAATAGCAAGCCTATTACCCCAGTTGGAAAAACATAATGTGCATGGACCACATCATATGATCTTCCTTTTATTAGTAAAGTCCACAAAGCTTGCAGCAACCACTTACAATATTTTATTATTACGTTCACTTTGCGATTACTTGGGTCATCAATTGCAATGACATCTACAATTAATCCTTGCTTCCTCAGAGCTTCCACCTGATTCTTCACAAAGATACCGAAAGTTATGCCGTCATCATTAGGGTACATATTACTTAGTACAAGTACTTTTTTCTTCATGTTACTTACCCTCTTTTCTCGGCAACATATGAAATTGCTTTAACCCTTGTGCTGCTTTCTCCTTTAATTGAACGGATATTTTCTTAACAAGTGTTTCTGTGTGTTTCCAATTTTGTTCCATTTCATTTACCGATGACAAAAATATCGTATCGTTCGATGATAAGTTATCTATTGGAATACAAGCCTTTTCTTGATCAATCATCTTCATAAAATGCTCAACCTTATGATGGTACGCTACACCAATGGACGGTGTTTCTACAAGATATGAGAAGATGATAGAATGAAGTCTCGTTCCGATGACAACATCCTGTTCTGCACATATATTAATCAGTTGATGCGGTTGCAAATGATCATCAATGACAGTAGCATGATCTTTATATTTCATCCGGTCATAAATTTCCTGTGTCATCCATACATCCTGTGGATATTTTGTTGAAAAGAACGTAATATCTACACCTTTTTCTTCAATAAGCGCATCTAGGTTTTGAGCCATCCCATTTACATACATTTCATATTTTTCATCATTAGCTTCAGGCCAATATTTTAAGTTATAATACGGTAGGCTTGTTACACCAATTTTTTTTATCTTCTCGCTGCTTTTGTGTGTTTTTTCGGGAGTGATGGAAAAAGCAGGGTCACCAATCACATCGATGTCCTTTTTAACACCAATTTTCCTAAGTAGCTCCTTCGACTGAGGGTCACGCACCGATACACTATCAGCAACTCTCGTCAGAAGTCTAATAAATAATCTACCAATGGACGTATTCAATGGGCCTACTCCACATCCGTAAACAATCACTTTAGCTCCATAGAAGCGTCCTAATAAGCCGTACGTTCCAAACAAAGGTGCCTCACGCTTGTATAAGTCCATCAAAATGCCGCCACCACCAATGATGACAACATCTAACCCTTTCATTACTTTCCGATTATGTTTCACGGTATGTAATAATGTTTTAACAGCCGACCCTTTTTTATAATAAAGTGAGGCTGCTTCCGTTCCATATTTTTGCTTCGTAAAATCTGGGTTATCACTAAAGACCGTAATATCTTTTCTATTTACATCAAAATGTGTCGTTAATTGTTGAATAATACCTAACAGGATCGCTTCATCCCCGTTATTGTTATTCCCATAATTACCCACAATCCCAATTTTCATGTCTATTCGTCCTTTTCTTATTAAAAATACCACGAATATTATACCATACATATGTCATAATAAAACTGTTGCTCTCTTGAATTAAGGTGATATCAACTAGTAATTCTTACAAGAGTAGCTATATCAAATCCTATGTGCATGGGGATTTCTCTTCGTTAAAATGAACGTGCAATTGTTGTCGATTAAATGCACTAATTGTTATTTTTCATACTATAAACACGTATAGCGATGTTCGTGGCACCCTTCACATTTTGGCTGTTCTCGTATGGATTGTTGTTTTTTGCACTAAAAACTTACTTATACATAGTCATTTATTCTTCTAAAAACGATGACTATAGCGTAAAACGGCGTCTTTCGACTAGTTTAGGAACTATACAACAAAGTTTACGAAAAGAGCCTAAAGAAAACAACGAGCTAAACAGCTCGTTGCTATGTTGGTGTTAAAATAATTGATAATATAACTGAATTCCTGAAACAATTCCATCTGCATACTTCACTAATACATTATCATCAAGTAGCAATTCAGCATCCACTTCGTTTGAGAGAAAACCCAGCTCAACGAGGACGCTTGGAATATCATTATGCTTAACTACATACAATTCATTGTCCTTAATGCCACGATCAGCCGATCCAACTATTTTCACAATTTCAGATTGTATAGCACTAGCTAATAGCTTGCTTTCCGCTCCATTTTCATTCGTAGAAGTATTATAGTAAGTTTCAGTACCATTTGCATCTTGATTGGTTGACGAATTCGCGTGAATACTAACAAATATATCTGCATAATTTTCTTTCGCTATGTCAACGCGATCCTGAAGCTCTAGCTTCGTATCATCATCTCTCGTCATAACGACGTGAGCTCCTAATTCGGCAAGTCTTTGCTCAACTAATTTAGCAACTTTAAGAACGATATTTTTTTCTTGCTCATCATAACCCGACGTTCCTGGATCTTTCCCACCGTGTCCAGCATCAATGACGATAATGCGATTTTCGATCATGTTACCTTTATCTGTTGATAACAGCTTAAGATATGTTTTGTGTACATATCCAGTTTCATTGTTAAACTGAATATGTGCCCAATTGCCACTTAAGTCCATTACATCAACGATTTCTCCATTCAACAGCTTGCCAATCACTTCACTTTCTGTTGATGGCGACTGACGAACATTTAACGTGGTCTCAACAGTAACGACTCCTTTTAACTCTCCAGTTTCACTATCAGGCTCTGGAGCTGGCTCTGGCTCTGGTTCTGGGACTGTCATTCGAAAGTTTTCATTTAATGTTCTCGATAAGAACACCGAAAACTCAGCCCTTGACACAGCTTTCTCCGGTTTAAATTGATTATTACTTCCGTTTGAAATCCCTTGATAATACAATGCCGATATGTAATTAGATGCCCAATAATTAGCGTCTACGTCCGTAAATACTGCATCGATTTGTTGCTGTGCTTGTGTTTGCTGTAGAGAAAAAGCCTCTGTAATAATCTTACTCATCTGTGACCTTTTCAACGTGTCATTTGGTTGATATTTATCACCGTATCCTGAAATAACACCAAGCTGCACAGCCTTTTCGATATACCCTGATGCCCAATGATTCGTTGGTACATCAGTAAAAGTTGCATCCGCTACCTCAAGCTGGCTTTCTCCTAACGCTTCAATAATCATTTTAGCTGCCTGTGCCCGGGTTACGTTGTTTTCTGGAAAAAATTGCTTGTCATCGTTTTCTAAAGTATAGCCTGAGATAATCTCTAATGATACTAAGTAATGAATGTTTGGCATAGCCCAATAGTCATTATTAATATCGATAAACACTTGATCTTGATCAATGAAATCTTCAAAAGTTGGCTGATCAGTGTCATCAGACTGATCATTGTTTTCTTCATCAGAAGGTTCCCCTTCATTTTCTGGATCGTCCGTTGGATCATCCTCAGTAGCTACTTCATCAACATCCTCATCATCACTATTTCCTTCCGGTTCTTCCTCATTACTTTGCTCTTCCTCATCAGAACCTTCTGGATTTTCTTCATCATTTGCTGCTGTTTCCTCGTCAGATTCTTCATTATTCTCTGAGTCCTCATCGGATTCTTCATCCTTTTCTTGCTCTTCCTCATCAACAGGATCGTCCGTTTCTTCTCCCCCTTCGTCCTCTGGTGGATCTTCAGGATCAACCTGTGTCATAGGCTCTGTGTTTTGAGTCGCACGAAGATCGGACTCTGCATTGACTTGAGCACCGAGGAAAAATGTAGAGAAGCAAAGCATTAAAATCCATAAAGATAGTTTTTCCCCCACGAGTTACACCCTTTCTATAGCAAACAGCTATACAAATAAAGCTAGCGTCTGCTATGTTTTTTTATGTGGTCATTGTAAATATGTAAAAAAAGACGTAGAAGAAAGGTAAACGCTTGTCCTCAATCGTTGTTCCACGCCTTGTTAAATAGTTTAAGAGGGTTCCTCACACGCTCTATCGAATACATCAATGTTCACGCGTTGCTCATAAGAACCCTCTTTGAAAAGCCCTTTGCGAGAACTACCTCCCGCGTAAGTAGATTTACTTTGTTAAAATACGGTATAAAAATGCACTGAATTGTGCACGAGTGACGTAATTATTGGGCTTGAAAGTTTGATCTTCATACCCTGTCGTCACACCATTTGCTGCTAATGCAGAAATTTCTTTATACGCCCAATGATCAGCAGGGACATCCTTAAAGTCAGCAGCTGCTTGTCCAGCTAAATCATATGCACGCTGTAATATTGCCGCCATTTGGCCACGAGTCAAAGTCCCCTCTGGATCAAACGTGCCATCTTCTTTCCCTTTAACAATCCCTGCATTTGCTACTGCTGCAATCGTTTTATAATATTGATGATCTGTTGATACATCCTTAAAGTTAGGATTAGTTATGTTACTTGTGTCAAGGTTCAGTGCTCTATCTAGCAGCACTGCGGCATGAGCACGAGTTAGGTTGTTATACGGTAAGAAATTTCCATCAGGGTAGCCGTTAATAATCCCTTTACTTGCTAAATATTCGATCTCAGTTTTCGCCCAATTATCTTCTGGAACATCTGAAAATAATTGTTCATTATACGATGCACTGTAAACAGCTTGTAGCTTGTCAAAATAAATTTCACCACTGTCTTGCTTATCTTCCACAGCTTCGGCTAGATAAACTTTACTCACCTCAATTGGTGCTTGAACGTCTTGTGGAATATCAGCTTCAACGTATTTCCAGCCTGTCCAAGTTAAGCCACCTTCGGTAGTGAAATCAATCGTATGGGTCTTGCCCGCGCTATCAATAATTTTTCCACGTAACCAATGACTCTTTCCATCACCGTAAACCCAAAGACCAAGCTTTAATGGTTTACTTGCTACTTTGATCGGTTGTTTCGCAGTTACATAAGCAGCTGCTACTCCCTCCTCACCAACTGAAAAATCATAGCTTAGTTTTAGAGATGCAGAACCTTCTTGACGTGGTTCTGATTCACTGCTCTTTGCAATTGAGGCAGATGATCGAGCCGTTTCAGCAGTCCATTTTGAAACATCGTCAAAGCTATCAAGGCTTAACGGCTTATTGTTCACAGTTACTGGTACGGATACTGACGTTTTTCCTAACGTTGCAGTTATCTTTCCAGATCCTTCAGACTCTGCTGCAGTAAACAATCCGCTGTTGGAAATCGTCCCTATTGCTTCTGTTACAGACCAAGAAACTAAACTGCTATCATAGATGAGCTTGTCATTATTTGAATCCAATGCTTGTAAATTCAATTGTTCAGTTTGACCTGAAGCTACGACTAATGAATCAGGTGAAACTGTTAATTTATCAATCGTATCTACTACAGTGATAGGAAGTTCTTTCACAGCACCTTCATACGTAGCGATAATTTTTCCTGTACCACTGTTCTCTGCTATAAACTTCATGCCTTCAAACTTTCCGAGATTATTAGTTACCTCCAATGAAAGTTTAGAAGAATCAAAGGATAGTGGATTATAATATTTGTCCATCACAAAGTCATAAACTACTTCGACTGATGCACCTTCAACAATTTTCCCTTGCTCCTTCATATGGAGTTCTAAAAATTTCGGTGTGTCATTCGGTGCTGAGCTTACAACGTGAAGAGAAGTTGAAACTGCCCGTTCTCTGCCATCCGAAGGTTTATTTGCTACTGATGCATATTGATCACCATGCTCACGAACGACCATCGTTGTTGATCCACCACCATCAAGGTTGATGGCACGATCTGCACCAAGACTCGCAACATACTCTGCGAATTCTTTAAGATTCATTCCTGTACTATAGCCAGATTGTCTACCATCAACAGTAACAAAAAACACTCGGTTTTTACTACTATCAATGGCAACAGCTGAACGGGGTGCCTTTTCTTTTGCACGGGAGCTGTTTTCATCAATTGTTAAGTACGGTTTGCCGTCCTTCACAAGCATAGGTCCAGACGTTAACATATACTTTGAGTCTTGCCACTTAGAATCAATATTTAAAGAGACTTGAAGCTGGTCCCCTACTTTTACATGTTTAAGTTGTTCATTCCACTTCCCTGTCATAGAAAGAACAAAGCCATTTTTCGGAATAGGAGTATTTGCATTATCCCCATAGTTACGGATGGATTGAACTGTACCATTGTAAACATCACCAAAGCTTGGTAACCCTTCTAATGCTTGGTCTGTAGTAACAATGAATTCCGTTCCATATTCATTCGTATCTGTGTATCCATTAGAATGACTTGGCGTATAGATAATCATCTCATCATAGCCACGACCACGATTGATGCCGTCTGCTTGATATGTAGTTCCGTTATGTTCAAGAGCTATATTTACATTATAATGATCAATTTCTGCTTGCCCATTGCTTAAAATCCCAAATGCAATGGCTTCATTTACATATTGATCTCTACCAGAGGCAATCATGCCACCATTATAAATTTGATTGTCCTTGGCAATCATGTATACAGGTAAACCATTACTAGTATGATAGAACGAACCATTTATCGCCCCGACTACATGATGCTCTGCACTACTATTTGCTTTTGCACTACTTGAAACAGTAGTTAATTTATTTAGAGGGGATGGAATTCCTACTTCAATTGATGTGAATGGGTCATTCAATTGAATATCTAATACATTAGCAACCTGTGTAGTAGATGATGATTGAAGTTTCGTATTTTTATATGTGACACCAGGTGAAACTTGAAACTGGTCTAATAGATCTTGTGAGTAGCTTTCAGCACGTACACTTTCTGTAATCATGCTAAAACTAAGCATTTGTATAATTAATACTAACGACGTAATTAATGAAACTATTGTTTTCATGCTGTCTCCCCTTACACTCCTTTCAAAGCTATTAATCTTGTTCACCACCTTACATATTTTAGCAGATAATGTCGAGATACGCTACCTATCTATTGCACTATTTTCGACAACTTGTAGTCAGTCCTCATAAAATTATAATGAAAGATGCTAGAAAAATAGTAACAAAATAGTTACATTTACCAACAACATCATTCTTATAGCTTAGTAAGATCGTCACAAAATACCATATAAATCGACAAGGACTGTTTTAACTTAATTAAAAATGCAGCTCTATTAAACAATTAATTTTACACTAGTTAGTAACCACCATATATTCTTTTGTGACAAAGTATTACACGAAATTACAACATCTCCTCAACATATATTCGGAGAAGAATAAATCAATATGAGGGTACAAATACGTTTTATGACGTTCTTTTTAGGAATGTCTGTTTGCACAATGATTGTTGCTTTGCGTTCTAATATATAAGCACGTATAAACCAGCATCTTTTATACGTTTACAATGATGAGGTTTTATAAAAACTGTATATTTCAACAAAGTTTATGAAGAGAGTCGTAGGAATAAATGAGACGATGATACTGTTGACTACATGATCGTACGTTCATTATGAGCACCTCTCGTCACAGTCGTTCGTTTGCAAAACGCCTTACACAATATAAAAAACCTATCGCAAAATGCGATAGGTTATCGTTTAAGTATACTGTTTAATCTTGTAGCACTAATTTGTGTTTTGCAGCGTATGCACCTAGAATCATAAAGAAATATAAGGTGTAAATCTTAGTTTCCCAAATATTGTATAGCAACCCACTTGCACATGTTGCCACCCAAAATGCAATCATCACATTCGAAAATAAATCTTCTTTTCTTCTTTTCCAAAAGAGAACTAGCATTCCTAGGAGGAACACAGCAAACAATATAACGCCCGCAGCTCCTGTTTCAGCTATAACCTGAATATATTGATTATCGGTATAAAAATTTTGGAAATAATACTTATTTTCGCTACCTTCACCATATCCATCCGAGTAAATATTATATTTTTCATATATTGGTGATGAAAACGATAATGTAGCCGAATCACCAAATGTTGCAAAGCCTGATCCCATCATTGGATAGTCCTTGAAAACTTCAAAACCTTTTTCAATAAAATAAATTCTTCCAGTCTCTGCAGTTAGTATTTTCGTCTCATCATCAACTGTATGCTGGATCCTATTAATGAAGCCACCCTTACCATAATCTTGGTCATTAATATATTGTACTAGCGCAACCCCACCGTTCGTAGGAAAGTATACGAGCAGTATACCAAGAATTAGCGTGACAACATAGGGCTTGACTGGTTTCCAATACCTTGTCAAAGCTAAAAATACTATCCAGCCTATAAAAACAGAAATGAGCGTTCCTCTAGATAATGTTAATAGCATCGTTCCGTTAAATAATGTTAACGCAACATATAGGAAACGCTTCGTTTGTCCCTCTGCCTGATGTAACAGGTATAAACTTAAGACGATCGCTACGCCAAGATACATACCTAGTGTATTGGGGTTACCAGGCATTCCATAAATACGAGCAAAGTTAGTTTCTGAAATAATTCTTTCAACCCAAGCTTGCGGCAATAGCCATGTTCTCAACGAAAGCTTCTCAATAATCCCATGTACACTAATAAGCATAGCGACAAAAACTGTTACCCAAGCAAACTTTGTGATGTCTTGCTTATCAATTTTCATTCTAGATATTATGTAGTAGAGTAAATACATAATTAAAAAAGTGCGAAGCTGAAATACAATCGCTACGATCGATACGCCTGTCATATAGGCTGAAACGGCACCTACAAGGCAAAATAAAAAGAATGCCCATTCAAAAATTTTAAATCGAAAAATCGAACGCATATCATGTCGCAACTGATATACTGTTATTAAAAAAAGTAAAATTGTGATGATGTCCCCAATATACTTCAGTCCAGGATTTGCTTCTGCATACAATGGCCTGATTGGAACATATAGCAAGAGTAACAAGAGTGCATTTTTCGGATTTACTATAGTATATACTGCAAAAATTGCCGTAATAGAAATTAGAGCTAATTTAGGTGTTAACGTTAATGACAAAGTTAGGATTAAAAAACCTATTAATAGAAATCGATACGATTTAATGTTCTCCATAAATATAGACCCTCGCTATTTTTAATAGTTCATGTTATAAAATCATTTTAAAATCTATTGTTGGGCTGTACTATTTTGCACCTTCATTTAAGCAAAAATGAATACATAAAAGGAATTTAAAACTCCTAATTGTTAGAGATAATGTATAACGAATTGATGTATACAAATATCAGACAGTTTCTATCATACTACAAATTATAAGATTCGTCATATTAATATTTCCTTTATCCAAATAACTGGTAACATTCTATTTTTGAAGATGCTCATATGTCCTCATAAGCATGGCAACGAATTGTGCCCGCGTAATTTTCTCTTCAGGTCGAAAAATCGGTTGCTCACTAACAATTCCTATACTTGTTAAGTACTGCACTGCATTGTACGCATAATGGTCTTCCTCCAAATCGTTAAATTGATAGTGATTTGGTGAATTCATATGATCATTCTTCTGAAGAGCCCTATGCAAGATCACTGCGATTTGCCCTCTTGTCAATTCTTCTTCAGGGTAGAAGCTTCCATTACTATAACCTTTAATAATCCCTTTGTCTGCAGCAGAATAAATCGCTAAAGACCCAGACAATTCGATAGGAACGTCCTGAAATGTCATCTCTATGGAAGCTGGAAGCTCCCAATTAAACAAGCGCCCCAAAACCATCACACTATGACGGCGAGTAATTTCATTATTTCCCCGAAAAGTACCATCGGCATATCCGTGAACAAAACCCAATTCTTGTGATTCGTATATGTAATCGTACGCCCAGAAATCATCTGCAACGTCGGAAAACTCGTGTTCTTCTTCTTCACTGTTTGACATAAGTACCTTAATTTGGTCTGTCGCATGAACTCGTTGTTCACTCATAGCTACGACGGATAAAGTAGGGTCACTTTGGAATGCATCAATATTACTAAAATCTATAAACAGCCTATTGGATTCAGCTTTTTCAGATGAATACAACTGCCCATCAACAAATATATGGATATCAGACCCTATCAATCCGTTAGATAAACCTAGTATGTTCATCTCATCCTCAATTAAGGTCTGTCCATCTTTTAAGGTGAGCCATTCAATCACTTCGGTAGTTTCTTCCTGAACTGCCTTTGTAAGCTGTAACAAGCCAGCTCCGGAATAAATGTCATAACCATCAATGTTTAAGTCCCTCGCAGTTGCTAGCAACTTTGATCTTATTTGTAATACGTCTAACTGATTATTATCAAGCTTCATATAGGCGACTGCTCCAGAGATGTATGGCACAGCCATCGATGTACCTGATAAAGTTTTATATGAATTATCTTTATATGTACTTAAGATATCTGAGCCAGGTGCGCTAATGTCTACCTCCCAGCCATAATTTGCAATAGAAATAATCCTATTAAATGCTGTTGTACCAGAAACAGTAATGACTCCAGGATAAGAAGCGGGATAAATTTTGTCAGTTGCTGTTTTCCAATTACCTGCAGCTGCTACTACAACAATGTTCTGTTGAATTGCTTGCTCAATTGCTTCGCGAAGCATTTTAGTTTCTCCTTTTCCTGCAAGGCTAAGGTTAATCAAATCAACATCTAATTGAACGGCATCATCCACCGCTACGCCTAGTTCATAATCACTTCCGTTACCGTACTTGTCTAATACCTTTAAAGGTAAGATATCAACAGGTGCATTTGCCAGTATACCTGTAACGCCTACTTCATTATCGGAGCATGCAGCTAAAATCCCTGTAACATGTGTACCGTGCCCGTACTCGTCATCTACATATTCATCGTCACTAGTATAATTCTTTCCTAAGCTATATAATACATTCCCGCAATAATCCTCGTGTTGTGATACACCTGAATCAATTACGGCAATTAACAAATGATTCACACCAATGATGTTGTTAATGATTGGCTTCTTCTTCCAAACCCCTTTTGTTTGGACCATTACCTTTATTGAGTCAAAGGCATCATCTCTTGGTATAAGCACATCTAGCGTTTGCAAATTACCTTCGTTCATTGCAATTCTTTCACCACTACTATTGAACACCTCGAGCTGCCATATATCTTCAACATGTTCAAGCTCAATGGAAAGTCTGGAAATAGCTTCACTACCAAGGACTATAGTAAACTCTGTTTGTTCCAACGATTGATTGTTGTAAGTTATCGTTCCTTCAGGCGTAATGATCTCATTTCCAATCATTAAATTATCTCTTTCTGTGGAATAGTTAGCCATACTATCTTCTGCGTTCACTTTGTCCAATCCCCATTGGTCTACTACAAGTGGATCAGAGAGGCTAAGCTCTAACGCTGCAGTTTTCGAATAATTCTTTTCTACTAAACTTACAAACCCTTCTTGTTGAATTGTTTGTATTTCATACTCTGTAAATGACCCTTTTACTATATGTTTTTCAATACTTATAACACCTTGTCCATGACTCTCTAAGAATCTATCTAAATCTGCCTCTTTGTCGAAATATAACAGCCACTCATTAGCTTTTTCCTCGGCACTTGTATTAATAGTAGTAACAAATAAACATACACATAAAATGAGTAAATGTAACAAAACTTTCATAAAGAACTCCCTAATCTTTTATTTTCTATTATACCAACCTTTGTAGTTATTTGAATGAATAGTTTGTTAATCTACAATCAAAAAACGACATAAAGCACAAAATTATTTCCTAAGCAATTATTTTTATATTAATACGGACATAGTGTGTGGGTAAGTTCAAAATAAAATCGTAATCAATAGAATAGGGGACATGTGGGGTTAACCGAAATAAAAAAAGAGCTGCTAGTAAACTAGCAGCCCCTTAAAACAAATCTATTCATTTTTCATGAAGCGATCATCCATGATCGATGCTGCATCAACTTCTTCTGTCATAGCACGCAAATAATCAGCAAATAATTCGCGTTGGAAGTCAGTTGAGTCAGTCCATGTTACTTCTCCAAATGCAGCATAGCCATCACCTTCACCTGTTGACAAGAAGTTGTTTGTCACAACAGAGAACGTACCTTCTGCAAACTCACCATTAGTATAAACTGGTGTACCGTCCGTTAACGTAATATCAACTATTTGATCACCAAGCTCACGAGCATCATCAATCACTACTTTTAAACCTGAGAATTGTATTTGAAGTAATCTGTCTTCAGGACCTTCAAGAATAATTTTCAGCTGCTGAGCAGTCATATCAGATGTTACATTATAGTTATCGAATGGGAGTACTTTAAATACTTCACCGTAATTAATCTCTCCAGCATCGATGTTTTCACGAATCCCACCTGAATTTTGGAAAGCAATTTGAGTTCCTGCTTTTTCACGCATTGCATCAGTAATCATATTTCCTAATTGGGTTACCCCAAAATCACCTTCAGAGTAATCACGAGTTAACTCGCCGTTTGTGCTACCAACAATCTCATTTTCTATTTCTTTCACTTTCGTTTGATAGTCTTTTACAATACTATCAGTATCTGCGTCTAAAGCAGTAAGATTAATATTTGTTTCAAGCAAGCCTACTTCTTGTGATACAACTTCTTTGCTATCTTTATCAACGAATAACTTTATATGACCCACTGCTCTCGTATATTTATCAGCTTCGATTACAGGAATGCCATTAACAATACCAGCCACACGTTTATGTGAGTGTCCACCAACGATCGCATCTAAAGAGCCAGCTGATGCATCAGCTAAATCTGCTAATTCACCTACGATTTCATTCGTTTCTTCCTCAGCCCATCCTGGTAAGTGAGATGTAACAAAGATAAGATCTACACCTTGATCTTTTAATTCCTTCGCTAGCTCTTCAGCAATCGGAGCTGGTGTTGGGAATATTAAACCTTCTACATGTGTTGAAAGTGTAGTAGATTTTGTTTCTGGTGTAGCGAAACCAATGACACCAATTTTATAGTCACCTTTTTCTAGAATCACATAAGGCTCAGCCCAATCAACACGTGAATTTGTTTCTTCATCAAACACGTTTGCACCCATAATCGGTAATTGTGCTTGTGCAATACGCTCTTTTAATACATCGACTCCCCAGTCAAATTCATGATTCCCGATTGCAGCAGCATCGTATTCAATTGAATTTAACGTGTCAATTGTAGAAGCACCTTCAAATGAATTTGAGATCAGTGTTCCTTGCATGATGTCCCCACCATCAAGCACGACTGTTCCGTCTGCATTTACTGAACGGAATGCATCAACGATTCCACCAACAACAGCCATACCGCCACGTTGTTTTGCTTCATCAAACTCAATATTCCCATGAATATCATTCGTTGAAAGAATATCAATAACATCAAAAATTACTGGCTTTAATGCATCACTTGCCTCTTCACGAGTAAGGTTGTCCTTCGCGCCAAACGCTTCACCGTTGTTCACATCGAATACTCCTGCAAGTATTGAATAAGCTACATAAGGACGTGCCCAATCTGAAATATCAGCTACATCTGTAAAATTGTTTAAGACACTCTCATCTACAGTAGGCATATTACCGTCTGTTAATGCTAGAGTAATAATTTTGGCAAACCGCTCTTTATTCACTGTGTCATTCGGACCGAACTCAGCTTCTGAATAGCCTTCTATTAGATTAGCAGCAATTGCTTTTGCTACTACATCTTTATGTTCTTGTGTATAAACATCTTTAAAAGATAGCTCAGCTTTTTCCTCCCCAAGCTCGCCAGCTCTATCTAACATGATTAAAAGTTGTGCACGAGTAACCAGTTGGTCACCACCAAGGTCACCGTTACTAAAACCTTTTACAATACCTTTTGTTTGCATTAGGTTAATATCAGTTAATTTGACTGCATCAAAGTTCGTATCTGCCTTAGCTAAATCTGTCCCTATCAGACTAAAAGCTAGAGCAGAAGATGCAACAAGCGTTGTCAACTTTTTCTTCATTAAAGTTCACCTCATATGTAGTTTTATTAAACCGTTTTTCTATCGCTCTATTAATATAGCACATAGTTTATAAATGTCAAAAAGCCATTGTTTTGGTATTTTATCCATACTTAAGGTTACTTACATATTTTTTCTAGAATGAGGTAAATGTTGTTAGTATAAAATTTTTATTGTCGAAATCTATAGAATTTCTTATAATAGAGAGTGTTTGAGAGTTTTAATAGTTAAGTTAACTTTCGATTGGAGGAGAATATATGAAGACATTTGGTAAAGTTGGAAGCGTTTTAGCTGGAGTAGCTCTATCTACATCTTTGTTTGCTAGTACTACTTTTGCGGAAGCCATTGAAGTAAATCATATTGATTGGATGAAAGAAGAAAGTATTTTAAAGGGTAATCAATCTGGAAACTATAAATTGAATCAACACGTTAAGCTAGCAGATACTCTAATCTTTCTTGCTAGAACAAAAGGTGTTGAGGGGCTAGAAGAATCTACAGGCAAAAACTTTGCTGAAGATTATATACAATGGGCAAAATCAAATGATGCAATTTCCGATGACCAAGCGAAATTTCCTCATAAACAGCTTTCTTCTGATGAAGTTACAGAGATCGCTAGTAAGCTAGGATACGAGCTTGCTCTTGAAGATAGCAAAAAAGTAACGAGAGAAGACTTTTTAACAGCACTTGGAGAAGCTGTTGTTAACCATATTACAATCGGACATACAAATGATATTCACGGTCACATTGAAGAAAATAGCTTTGGTGGAGAATATGGTTATGCAAAAATCTCTACATTAATTAACGAATGGCGTGCTGAAAACGAAAACTTCTTATTACTTGATGGTGGAGATACGTTCCAAGGAACAGTATTAGCGAATGAATACAAAGGTGAATCACTTCTACCTATCTTAAACTATTTGGATTATGATGTGATGGCTGCTGGAAACCATGAATTTGACTTTGGTTACGAGCAAACATTGAAGCTACGTGATGCATTGAACTACCCAATGATTTCTGCAAACGTATTTAAGCCAGACGGAACGGAATTATTAATTCCAGTTCACTATGAAGAAGTTGCTGGTAAAAAGTTTGCCTTCGTTGGATTTGTTGCTGAAGATACACCTGTATTGACTCACCCAGATAATGTTGCTGGGCTAACATTCAAGAGCCCTGTTGAAGTAGCAAAAGAATTAATTCCTGAAGTGCAGAAGCAAGTTGACAACGTCATTGTCGTTTCTCACGTAGGTGTGACAGTTGACCGACAAATCGCTGAAGCTGTTGATGGTATCGATTTAATCGTTGGAGGACATTCACATACACCACTTACTGAACCTGAATTAGTGAATGGTACGTATATTGTTCAAGATTGGGAATACGGTAAATCATTAGGCCGTGCAGACTTATACTATTACAACGATGAGGTCATTGCATTCGATGGCGGGTTAGTAGAATATGATGAAACAGTTGAAGCTGATCCTGAAGTAGCTGCAATGGTTGAAAAAATTGTAACTGAAATTGATGAAAAATTAAATGTTACAATTGCTACTACTGATGTTCATTTAGATGGTGCTCGTGATTTAATTCGCTCTCAAGAAACAAATCTAGGAAACTTAATTACTGACATTATGCTTGAGAAAACATTAACGATTGATGGTTACAATGCTGATGTTGTTTTAACTAATGGTGGCGGTATTCGTGATGAAATTCCAGCTGGTGACATTACGAAGAAAATGCTAAACACTGTCCTTCCATTCCCTAACACATTAGTCGTAATTGATGTAACTGGTGAAGAGTTAAAAGCAGCATTAGAGCATGGTGTTAGTGGTGTTGAAGAAGGTGCAGGACGCTTCGCACAAATCGCTGGTATGTCATTCACTTATGATTCTACTAAACCAGCCGGTGAGCGTGTATTAGAAGTGAAGGTTGGCGAAGAGTTACTTGATGAATCAAAAACTTACAAGCTAGCAACAAATGACTTCGTTGGAGTTGGCGGAGATGGATATGAAATGTTCGCTAACAAAGAAATGTTTAACACAGGGTTCACATTATATTCTGTTGTAGAAGAAGGTTTAATGAGCCGTGAAACGGTAAGCCCAGTTGTTGAAGGAAGAATTGTTGACGTAGCAAGTAATAACTAAATTGTTACAAAAACCCTATACAGTAGTCCTTTTTAACACGACTACTGTATAGGGTTTATTTAATTTAAGCTATGTTGTGTGATGTACTAAGGTATAAACCTATCATTAATTGCTCTAGCCAAGAATACTGCTAACTGGCCTCTTGTTGTTTCCTCTCCAGGACCAAATGTGTTATTTCCTTTACCAGTAGTAATTTTATGAGCTGCTAAACTATTAATATAGTCTTCTGCCCAATGACCAGCTTGTATATCAGTAAATTGCGCATCATAATCAGTTGATAGCTCAAAAGCTAATGAAAGTAATTTTGCCATTTGTGCGCGGGTTAATGTATCCTCTGGCTTAAATGAACCATTACTTCCTGATATGATGCCGGCTTGTGTAGCCGCTGCAATCTCTTTATAAGCAGGGTGATCAACTGGAACATCTGTATAATTTGGTTCATTCACTCCATTTGTATCTAATTGTAACGCGTTTACAATCCAAACAACTGCATCTGCACGTGTTACTTGTTTATCAGGCATAAATGAAGTTGAATCAGCACCTTTAATAATACTTAAACGCTGTAAGAAATCAATTTCATTTGAAGCCCAATAAGATGGTGAGACATCTGTAAAACGCTCTACTTCCTCAATACCACGATAAATGGTGATTTCTTTTTCAGTTACGTTCCCACTGAGGTCAACAGCCTTTAACACAACTGTATTCTTTCCATCTTCAAGCTGAATTTCTTTTTCAGTATCATATGCAATACTTCTCATTTCAAAAGGCTCTTTTAGAGTATTTTTATACTCTTCATTGCCATTAATATAAAATTTAAGTTCATCGAAATTATCTGCTACGCTTACTTTAAGTAATGCAGTCTCAGTATCAACAAAAGTTGGTACTTCAATATCCAAAACTGGAGCCGTTGTATCAACGATTATTGTTCTTCTAAAAGAGATGTCATTCCCTTCACTATCAACTGCGCTGAAGTAAATGTCGTGAAAACCATCCTCTTCATATCGAACCTCTGTAGCAAATGTGTACTGATTTTTCTCAGCATCCCAAGTGAAATCGACTATTTTTCCATCCACTTTTAGCTCCTGGACTTCTGCATCATCACTTATACTTCCAGTAACAGGAACAGTTCTTGACGCTACTGGAGTAAGTGGAGCTGGTGAATCAACTACGACAAATGGGATCACCTCATCTGAAGTTACTACCTTATTCACCATATTTCCTGCATAATCATAGGCAACGACTTTAATCGTATCATCTTCTCCTACATCTTTTAAACGATAGGTTGTAACATCACTAGCTAAAGGTTCCTCTAATACACTACTACCATTTACTTGAACGTCATAATGTGAAACGCCTGATCCATTTTCAATAGACTTAATGGATAACTTACCGTACTCTTCATCATATAAAACGATTAAAGAAGGGCTGTACGTATCAACATAAATTGGAAGTAAAAGAGTTTGCCAATCTGCATCTGGGTAATCAATTTTTGTTTTTATTTCGTAATAGTATAACCCATCCGCAACTTGCTTGTTATTAGCTGTTCCATCCCAAGCTGCATCTTCAAATAAGTGAGCTAATTTATCCCCAGAATTATCGAAGAGATTTTTCTTAACATGTTGAGATGTTGCTAGCTTACGAATCACTTCTTTGTCACTATTTAAAATAGAAAATTCTATTTCCTTAGCATTTCTTAAAAATGTTAAATATGGTATAGCCGCATCATTGAAGCCATCACCATTCGGAGAAATCGCCAAATTATCTCCGTGGACGATTCCATCAACTGGACTATATCCTAAATAGTTATATATTGGTGTTTCTACTCCTTCTACTTCTTCAATTTCAATATCATCAGATACGAGACCTGCTACACTATAATAAGACTGCTCTGATCCACTTAACTCATCTAAAACAGGTGCTGCGTCCCAGTCTCCATGGAAACCGACATAAGGTATGCTTAACTCAGGGTTCACATCATTCGTATCGACTAACTTAACAAAACCTTCAACGAAGTAGCCATTTTCGAATACTTCATCCAATGGTAGGTTTGAGACCCAATCAATGGTGTTAGTTAGGTCGACATTCACATTAAATGTCACCGAATTCTTTGCAGGTACTGTTAAAAGCAGTTCCCCAGCTTCTTCTTTAATATGAGTTGAAGAAAATGTGATTGGGAAGTCACCCGTCCAAGGCTGCTCCTCACTTATTGTACCATCAACATATATACCTTGAGATTCAAGCTGATTTACGCCTTCCATCACTAGATCAGTTAATACACTACCTTCTAAACGATACGTTACTTCTTCATTCGAAACATTTTCAGCTTTTAAAGTAAATGTTGTCTTATCTCCAATTTCCCTCAAGGCAACCTTAGCTTCACCTGATTTGACTTCTGTAACAACTACAGGTGTACTCATAGCGCCATGTAGGTTCATCAAGCCTGCTCCTTGACGACGAGGAGAATATCCATTTCCAGTACCATAGCTATTGAAATCACCTTTGTCATCAATGACTACCGCTGTGTTCATTAATAGATTTTTTGCAAGTTGAACGCGTTCTGTACTATCTACAGAAAACTGTTCATTTACACGTTGCAATACTAGCGCTGCTCCGCCAGCAACATGTGGAGATGCCATAGATGTACCAGACATCAAGCCATAATTATCATCTTGAAATGTAGAAAGAATATTTACACCTGGTGCAGTAATTTCAGGTTTAAAATCAAGGCTTGGCGTTACTCCCCATGAGCTTGATTCTGCTAATTCTCCTATTTGTGGGTTTACCAAAGTAATCTTTTCTCCAGTAAAAGTTATTGAAACATCCTCACCTGCATCTAATAGACTATACAATATGTCTCCATGCTCTTGAAGAATAAACAATTGTGGAATAGTAATTTCAGGATCAGATACCATCGATACATAACCTGGTGAATGGTTATAGATGATCACGCCAGCTGCACCTGCTAGTTGTGCATTTAACGCTTTTGAAACGAAAAACGTTTCACCACGCTGAATCAATGCAATCTTTCCATTAAGATCTAAACCTACAAAGTCATCAGCCGATGGAGCAACATCCGAATCCCCTGGTTTACGACCTAACCCTGCGTATACCACTTCATATGTTTTCTTAGTTAAATCATCTGGATGAACTGATGACGAGGACATAAATGAGATTTCGCCAGTCTCATCACTAGCTTCATATTTAAATCCATCAAGATCTATATAATCATTGTGAATACTTGCTACTTGAAGAGTTTCTGGAAATAATCCCGGAGACCCTACAACTCCTATATCAGGATTAGCACCAAAAGGCAACGCGCCATATCCATACCCAATCTGTCCTGAGTTTCCAGCTGAAACAGCAACAAGGACACCGCTATTCACAGCTCTTTCTATCGCTTCTTTTTCTGGGTTTTCTGGATCATTAAATTGTGCTGAATCTCCTAAACTCATATTTATGACATCCGCACCTAGTGAGATAGAATCATCAATGGCTTTTATGAAAATATCACTGTATGTCCCAGTTAATCCAGGATCATTACCGAATACTTTCATAGCTAAGATTTGCGCTTCTGGTGCAACTCCTTTAATGCCATCATTTTCTTCATCACCATTTGCACCTACCGTTCCAGATACGTGCATACCATGGTATGAAGCACCCGGACCTAAATCAAGAATTTCCTGGTTATTGTCCGCATAATTGTATCCGTAAGGTACTTTTTCAGTAAAATATTTCCCTGCTAAACTATGTTGAGAAACGAGTTCTGCAACACCTTCTTGCGTTAATGCAGGAGCAGTGCCGTCACTTAACACCATATCTCTATGGCTAGGATCAACACCAGTATCTAATACAGCAACTACCATTCCTTCACCATGGTATCCATAATCTTCCCATGTTTCAGGTGCAGACACCATGTCCTTACTATAAATCATATTTGGTTGTTTATTCACGTTTACTACAGGTCGTGAATATTCATTAGCAATGTAAACATTTTTAACATTACTTAAGGCTTTAATTTTATCAATAGATTGATATTCTACTTCTCCACTAAAACCATTGAGTATTGTTGTAAAACTCTCTTCATAGTCAAAATCTATTGATTTAGAAGCAATATCTGACTTAACAAATTGTTGCTCCTTCATAACCTTTTCCTTTAATTCTTGTTTTTTATTGTCATTTAAATCACCAAACTTTACTTTTGCTTTGTTGGCATAAGTTATGCTTGGCTCACTTGCTAACTCTACAATAATACGAACCTTTTCATTTGGATCTAACACTTTCTCATCGGCCGCATCTGTTTCAGCTTGATATGGAGATGCTGTCGCTAATGAAACATTGGACATAATGAGGAAAAATGTCGTAATCATGAGAAATAATTTCTTAAACCTCACCGAATAACCCCTTTCTTAATTATAATAGGTAAAAAAAATTCCTTTGTTACTATTATAAGGAATACTATCATTCTATTTCCTTATAAATATTTAGTCAAACCAGAAAATGGAAATAATTCAAATTATTCAGACTTTAATGGGTATAACAGGCCGTAAAATAATTACGGCTTATCACCAATAGCTCCATTATTATTATTTTATAATAGGATAAACATTGTCAAAACAGCATTTTCTCTCCACTTCAAGTCTAGCCACCATAAGTTAAAGATCACAATAAAAAATATTATTAGGCGACAAAAATTTTCGAAAAAATAATTTTTTCTGCATATTTTTCCACTAAAAAAAACCTTTATTGTGCATATTTATTCAAATTTCATATGATTTGCATTAT
The DNA here is from genome assembly GCF_046557775.1 of Nanhaiella sioensis. Lineage (NCBI taxonomy): Bacteria > Bacillati > Bacillota > Bacilli > Caryophanales > Bacillaceae > Nanhaiella > Nanhaiella sioensis. The sequence continues at coordinate 2,521,284 of NZ_JBKAEG010000001.1, read as the reverse complement.
CAGCATCTTTCATGAAATTTCTATGTAAAACTTCTTTTGCCTTAATAATGATTAATAAGAAATACTGTCATTTATAAATAGTATTCTTTTTATCTTCTCTTCTTTAATAATGATCATGCTTAACTTTATTTACTAACACAATTTCTCCCCTTTTTCTTTGCACGATACAAAGCTTTATCTGCCGCTTTAATGACTTCATCAGTTGCTTTGTTTGTTTCATTTCTTTGAGCGACCCCAATGCTTATTGTTACTTTTAATTTTTGAGTGGTCGATTTACCATTTTTGTATTGTTTCTTGTAAGCATATTCTTGTTTTGAGATTTTTTTTCTTAATTCATCTAAATGCGGAATAACTTCTTTTATATCCTTTCTAGGAAATATGATCGTAAATTCTTCTCCTCCGTATCGATAAGCTTTCCCATTACCGGTTACTTTTTGTAAACAGCTAGCTACTAGTTTTAATACTTCATCACCAACGTCATGACCATATTTATCATTAAATTTTTTGAAGAAGTCGATATCGAGCATAGCTATTGAATACTTACCTCCCAGTTTCATTAAATCTTCTCTTAGCATTCTTCTCGATGGAATACGAGTAAGTTCGTCAATATATGCCATAGAGTATGTTCTATTAATAATAGATAATATTAATAACAGCCCACTAAGTGAAAAGAAGATTTCTAAATTTAATACTCTATCTTGGAAATGAAAGGCTAAAAATAAACAAATAGATATTCCTAATAGGAAAGTATTTTCAACAGAATAATTTACTATGTTGATAATGATTAGGGTCGATAAAAGTAATAGAAATAACACAATTGAAAGCTGTGGCATATTCTCGTAATTAAAATTACTAATTGGTAACTCATAATCGAGTATGAAACGGAAGGCCTGTTCACCTCTATTTCGAAATAACCATACGAATATAGCAGCTTCTAATAATAAAATTATACTCATTATACGACCTTGAATAGAAAAAACAGCACCATCTTTAATAAGTGCCACAATAGCTATATTTAATGGCAGAATGATAGCAAAAATTTCAATTAACAAAGCAGGTGAAGGAGTTGATAAATAGTTTATACATAATAAAGCAATAAAAAGTAAAATACCTACCAAAAATGCTTTCACTTTGTTAAACCAAAAGCTAAAGCATATGAGCACGATAAATATACTATATGTAATATAGTGAAAAGATCCCAATAGTGAATTGGGGATATTGTTGGGATTGCTCGTATAGTATAAACCTAAAGAACATAGAAAAATGATAATTATATAAGGGATAGTATTTTTTAGGATCAATTTCACTTTAACAGTAATCCTTTCTATAATGATGTTAACTTATTTTGTTAGAATGTGTTTTCAATGATAAATCTGAAACCTAGCTAAAATTGATAGTTATAAAAAAATGATGTTAATAAGGTTATTAATAGTTTGTATGATAAGTTTCACAGCAATATTATTACATCTATTATCGGTCAGTATTATAAAAAATGAATTCCCATAATGCAGGAATAAAGCTTAAGAAAGCTTTACTAATAGTGCTCTTTTCATCATGTTGTTTTGCGTATTACGAAGTAAATACACACAACTAGATTTAGGTGCCTTTTCTTCTCTGAAGACTAAAATATCATACACAATAGTTACTCAAATGTAAGTGAACAAAAGAAACAAAGGTTACGAAAAGAGCCTTTGATAAACAGGAAGCAATGCGATACAGCCTATAAGAAATTCCATTGATATAGATATGATTTCGTTTTACAACATATAGTGAACAATAGTCATTACGATTAGTGTACGATATGTTCCCCTTTCAAATGGAATTGTAACCTATATCCATTTCACAAACAACCGTTCGTTTTCAACTTCACACAAATACCTTCAGTATAAAAATTGATTACAATAAAGGATTTATATGAAAAACCTAGAATCCACTTAAGTACATATCATATTTAGGAGGGGACTTCATTGAAAATACCTCAATTGTTAAAGACGATTGAAAAAAATAGAGATATATGTGATATATTGATGGAATATTTTGATTTGGAGATTATCACACCCAATCTCGATGTAAAAAAATTTAATTTTGAAACTAGCGTTGAAACAATGATTATAGCTGAGGATGGATCAGGAGGTATTTTCGCTTTACTCCACAATGAAGGGATAGAAGATCTACCAGTTTATTACATTAACTCAGAGGGTCAAGCCGGAAAAGTTGGAGAAAATTTCGAGCAATTCTTATCAATGATCATTACTATCCCCTACTGGCTAGACTTATTAAAATTCTCAGGAAATGGTCAATTATCTGAAATGAAAAAAGCTCAGCCATTCCTACTAGAGGAGCGATTAGAAGATTTCCCTAAAATTCAGCGTGTGAAAGATAAAATAACGTGTGAACTGTCTATTAATGAAAGCTCGTACCCTGTAGAAAACTTACACAGATCACTTGTTACAAACTCACAAACTCCTATTTACTCTTTGGATGGGGAAAAAATGGAGTCTTTATTTCAATCTTATAAACCATCAGACAACCCTCTATGGAAAGATAGAATTGTATAAGGTTGTTATGGTATATATGGTGTTTCTTCTATTGAGATTCAAGAATCTATATCGTATTTCCTTATAACATTGCTCTAGTTTAGTTGCCCTGCTTTCTGTACATATCATGAAAAAGGAATAAGGTCTTTCAACTGCGACCCCATTCACTTCATTCATGTAAGGATTTAAAGGTATAGGTCTATTTGTTCAGACCCCCAACTGGTGTGTCGCGAATTCGCGGTACATGTTGTGCGTTTCAAATAGTTCGCCGTGTGTACCTTTACCGGTCATAATGCCTTTATCTATAAAGATAATTTGATCAGCATCAACAACGGTAGATAGCCTGTGTGCAATAATTAATGTCGTTCTACCTTTCATTAAATTTTTCAATGCTTCCTGTACGACAATCTCCGATTTACTGTCTAAACTAGACGTTGCTTCATCAAGCATTAATATTTTCGGATCCCTTAATAGTGCTCTAGCAATTGCAATTCTTTGCCTTTGCCCTCCGGATAACTTAATTCCACGCTCCCCAACTTCCGTCTCATATTTCTGAGGAAGTTCTTCAATAAATTGATCGGCGAATGCCATCTGTGCTGCTCTGCGTAATTCAGCTTCACTTATTTCATTTTCCGTTCCATAAATGATATTTTCCTTAATTGTTCCTGCGATAATCGGACTTTCTTGAGATACGTAACCAATCTGATTACGCCATGATTTTAAAGAAAATTGATGAATCGGCTCTTCACCTAGCTGTATGAATCCATCCGACGGTTCATAAAACCTTTCAATAAGTGAAAATAATGTCGTTTTTCCACTACCACTCGGTCCGACAATGGCTGTCACTTTTCCTGCTTTTACTGAAAAACTAATATCCCTTAAAATATCCTCCCCATTTTCGTATGAAAAAGTAAGGTTTCTCACATTTATTGATTGATCAACATTTGTAACAGTTGACCCGCTCGTTACGTGCTCCTCACCATGGTTTAAGATATCAATGATCCGTTCTGTTGCACCCATTGCTTTTTGAAGCTGAGTAAAGAATGCTGTAAATTGGCTCATCGGGATAATAATTTGGATTAAATAAAGGATAAATGCTACTAAATCTCCGGCAGATAATGCGCCTGATGCCACTCTCAAACCACCATATCCCATAATAACAACGAGTAAAGCCATTAACACAAACGACATTAAAGGTGCAATTAAAGCCTGTACTTTTGCCTCTTTCAACCCAAACTTGAATAAATTATTGATACCCCTTCTTCCATTCTCAAGCTCAATAGATTCTGCATTAGAGACTTTTACAAGTCGAACTTCAGAGAGTACTTGACTAAGTACAGTTGTAAACTTTGCTGTTTCATCCTGTAAATCCTTTGATATTTTATACATTTGTCTCCCTAATGGTAGTAATATAAATAGGGACACTGGTACAACCAGCAGCATTATCAAGGTCATTTTCCAATCAAGATACAGTAATATGGCAACAGATCCTATAATTGATATAACGCCAGTGACGAAATTGGTTAAGTGATCCGTGATTAGCTCCTTGACTACTGCAGTATCGTTGGTCATTCTACTTATTGTGTCTCCTGTTCGGTTTTGGTCATAATAACGTATAGGAAGCACTAACAGCTTTTTCCATAACCGTTCCCTTATCTTTGCTACGATAGATTGGCCTATATAGCTTAGTAGATAAAGAGAAACTCCTCCTGCAATTGCCTGAATGACGAATGCTACAATTAACAAGACGACATGAATTTGATTAAATGACGACAATGAAAATTGATCAACTAAGTTTTTTGTAAAAAGGGGGATCGCCAGTGAAACGATTGTCGAGAAGATACTCATCACCATCGCAATTGAGATTAATAATTTGGATGGCTTTGTCTCCTTAATAAGAGCTGAAAATAATCTCCAATCCCCTAATTCCCTTTTCTTTTCCATCTAAAGCACTCCCTACAATAAAATGTTTATTAAAAAGGTGTTCTTAATATCATCGAATGCGTTTGTTATAAAAGATATGGTTTATGTACAATTACTACGTTTATAAAGAAGAGAATGTTTCAAAAACCGTGTTGTTTTTTCACATTGATGTTACTTTTCGTTCAAAGATAGAACCATGTAGTCAACTAGCGTTCGTGGCATCTTTTTTACTTATAGAATTATCGAGCTCTCATAATACTCGTCATACTGTCCATTTGTAATAAAAATTGCAACAAAGTTTACGAAAAAAGCCTAAAAAACAACATATCCTCAACTCACGAATGACAATTAGGTTCGAAGGTTAGTATATTGAGAAAGTCCTTACATTATTAATTCTTTTCCTCTCTTTTAAGAACTTTATCTTTACACACTCTCATCAGGGGGCTCCCTAGCATAGTAATCTAGTATGTATTATAACCATTTCTAGCAACATTTAATAAAAGTTATGAACACGCAACATGAAAATAATTATTATAACTTTAACACTTTAAGATCCCAAAAATAGTGGCATATTTTTGTTACGTATGAATAGTTTAAGATAGATGGGTTATTGTGTACTTTTATGAGCGAATTAGACGATGTTGTTTGATTATGTGAAGCATTCGGGAGGTTATGAAATGATTATATACACGGTTAAGCAGGGAGATTCTATATATTCCATCGGGCAAAAATTTAGAGCCTCTTATCAAGATATTATGAGAGTGAATGGTTTAGAAAATGGTAATATTGTTCCTGGTCAGTCGCTTCTTATTAGACAAAATGTTTATATTGTTCAGCAAGGGGATACTTTATATAAAATATCCGAAATGACGAATGTTTCTACGCAAGCATTAATAGATGCAAACCAAATCCAGAACCCGAATATGATCAATCCAGGAATGCAACTGACACTTCCAAATATACCTAGCTATTCAGCTGACAGTGTTGGATATGAATCAATCATTACAGCTGACGAGATGGGCTATGTAACATTAAGAGATCCTATTCCTTTAGAAGAAGAATTAACAACCTTTGCACCGTGGCTTAATTATGTACCTTTATTCGATTATCAGTTACAAGAAGGCGGTAATCTTAGTGACCTTGATGATGAAAGTGCCATACGAACAGCACGTGAAAATCGAATTGCGCCATTAGCAACGGTCACCGCTTTTAATGCAGACATGATTCATAGAGTATTATCATCCGCAGAAAATACGCAAAGATTAATAGATAATATTTATCAAATTGTATCAAGTAAAAATTATTCTGGGGTAAATATTGATTTTGAAGCTGTAACCGAAAGAGACAGAGACTCATTTTCCGAGTTTTGTAGATTGCTCAACGACCGTATGAAAGTGGATGGGTACCTTACGACGATCGCAGTTTTAGCAAAGGAATCTGAAGCATGGCATAAAGGGCTAGATTATCAGGCAATCGCACCATCAATGGATTTTGTATTTATTATGGCATATGATTGGCATTGGAGATTCAGTCAGCCAGGGCCTATTGCGCCAATTAAACGAGTTCGCACAGTACTTGATTTTGCTATTACACAAATTCCTAGAAACAAAATCGTTTTAGGAACGGCTCTATATGGCTATGATTGGACAGTACCCTTCACACAAGGAATGAGTGCACGTGCCCTGTCATCACATGCGGTCACAAAAATTGCAATGCAATATCAAATTCCAATTAGATACGATGTTGAATCAGCGTCCCCATGGATCGAGTTTGTTGATGAAGAAAACAAAAGACGTATCGTCTGGTTTGAGGATGTTAAAAGTATTAATGAAAAGTTCAAGCTAGTTCGTGAATATGGATTAGGTGGAGTAGGCTTCTGGCAAATAAGACTTGAGTTTCCACAGCTGCCAACATTAATGAGTGAGATGTTTACAGTTGAACATATATTGTAAGTATTCGTGAATTAGTATTATTTTCTCATTGATCGTTGTTTTTCGAACAATAATAGATACATGTATAGTTTTAAATTTCGTGACATCTTTTCTACTTTAAAATATAAGCGTGTATAATAGCACTTCTTCTGTCTATTGCTAACAACAATAGTAACTTAGTTTTTAAGAAGAGCCTAAGGCGCAAAAAAATACCAACCAATTTAGGTTGGTATTTTATATTGGAGATACATTGAAGAAACTTTTTGTCTTGAGGATCGTTGAAGAATATGAGAGGCATTGTGTAGCGAGGATCTATTTGTTGGGGGTTTCTACTAAATTGCAATTGATTCAGGTTTTTTGCCATCCATGAACCGTACAGATTCAGCAATAACTTCAGTTACATACACATTTTTCCGTTCTTGATTTTCGTAGCGTCTCGTTTGGATTCTACCAGTAATTCCAACGATCGACCCTTTTTTACAATACGTCGCTGTATTTTCAGCAGCTTTTCTCCACACTGTACAATTAACAAAATCCGTGTCGATCTCACCCTGGGCATTTTTATAATTTCTATTTACCGCCAAAATAAAGTTTAATACAGCCGTCCCATCATTCGTATACCGCATATCAGGATCTTTGGTCATGCGTCCAACGAGTATGACCTGATTTATCAATTTATTAGCTCCTTTCTTATTTGATAGTCCCATCATACCTAAGCCGTTGCTTGTAAGTAAAATGGCCAATTTTGCATTTTTATCGCACAAAACGTGTCGAAAATGCAATTTCTGTAAGTGAAAATGGCTTATTTGCACGTCTAACAAACATAAAAATACAAAATTAGCATAGTTAACAATTTTTTTAATTAGAAACCACCACCGTAGAGAAGTGAGGAAGTAAAAAACACCATAAGAAAAACTCTTAACCAAGAATCGCTAAGAGTTTCTTATAATTGGCTGTGAATTGATTGATGCTTTTCGCTCTATGATATAAGCACGTATACATGCTAGCGTTACATTATTTCTACTTTGACCATGATTGAGCTCTCATAAAACTCATTAGACTGCTCATTTTTAGTAAAAACAGTAACAAACTCCCACGCGTCTACACGTCAATTATGACACTTCGATTATGTTTCCTAAATATGTTTGTGAGCTTTAAAGTTGCTATCAAGTACATACCAATTTTGTGGAAATGGCAATCCAAGAACCCAGTAGAACAAGCCTCTTAAATGATACTCCTTCACTGTGTCTAGTTTTGCTTGAATGCTCCGTGCATCTTCAAACCACACTTCATGATGTGCTCCTTCTTCATCGTAATATCTAAAAAATGGTGATTGATATGTTGGATCATATTCAATAGTAGCACCGTACTTTCCTGCACGTTCTACAGCAGCTTGTGGACTTAATGTCGACGCAGACGTACCTTGGACGAAAGGAATGTTCCAGTCTCGACCATATAAAGGAATTCCCATCAAAATTTTGTCTCTCGGTATGACAGTAACAGCGTAATCTAATACTTTTCTCACCGAATTGAGTGGTGCTATGGCCAACGGTGGTCCACCAGACCATCCCCATTCGTAGGTCATTAAAAAGACCATATCAACGATTTCGCCATGAGCCTGATAGTCATGCGCAGCACGAAGTAAATCTGACTCTGTGCCTGTTACTTTCGGAGCTAAAGCTGTTGACACCGACAAGCCTTCAGGATGAAGTCTTGCAACTGTTTTCCGAAGAAAATTATTATAATTCTCACGATCCTCAGGATATACAAATTCAAAATCAACATTCAACCCCGCATAGCCTTTTTCCTTCATCGTTTCTAAAATATTCGTAATCAATGTATCTTGTAATTCTTCGCTTGCAAAGATCGTCGCAGTTAGGTCTGAATCAAAATTCCCTCCAGAAAGGTTCGAAATAACCATTAAGGAACCAATATTATATTTCTCAGCTGCCTCTATAACTTCTTTATCACTTAATGTTGAGATCGTACCATCTTCTTTTACCGCATATTCAAATATTGATAAATAGGTTAGTAGATTTCCTACTTCATCAACGAGCTCGACACCTCTTTCACCCATTCTAGTAATGTACGCATTTACATCAGCTAACTGCTTTACACTTTCTGGAATGCGTAACACTTGACCAGGGAAAATGAGATCGGGGTTCGCAAGCTGATTTGCAACAGCTATGTCCTGAACGCTTACCCCGTATCTTTGCGCAATCATCCAAAGCATTTCGCCTGGCTGTACGACATGATGTAAAGCTACAGGGATGGTTAAATACTGACCTATTTGAATACGATTTGGATCAGCAATCGCATTCTTATCAATGATTGATTGGACACTGACACCATACATTTGAGCGATTCTCCAAAGATCTTCACCTGGCTGTACGACGTGTTGGCGTGTCGGCGAAGGAATAACTAGTGCTTGACCAACGACTAGCACATTAGGATCTTTGATTCCGTTCGCCTTAATAATTTGGTTTATATCAGCACCATACCGCTGTGCAATACTCCACAAAGCATCCCCACTTTGTACAACATGGATTTGCATATCATATCCTCCTTCACACAATTCTTCTATATACAACTGTTCAAAAAGGCTGATAACACATTCATTGTTGTTCTTCCAAAAGACTGTTTGAGCATTAATTGTTGCTTTTCGTACTAAGATAAAAGCACGTATACGTCTAGTGTTCGGAGTATCTTTTCTACGACTGCTTGCTCTTCAGTTGCTGTCCCTTTTTTGAACACTCATTATAATGTATTCGGTGATTATTCCACTTATTATTTAAACTCCAATAATTTTTATATATGCTGATTTTATAAGTTGATAAATTATTATATGGAGCATAACTTGAAGAAATTTAATACTGCTGCAAAAGCAGCTATACTCCTACTAAATAAAGGTTATAAGGTGTAAGAATTAGCTGGAGGAATTGCAGCTTGGAAAGCATGAACTTCCCACTTGATGCAGAAAATTTAAGCTGTGGATGTTTGTTTTTTGTCCATAAGAATTTAACTCGTTTTTATATCACCCCCCACTTGCTAATTATTGTGGGGGTTTTTCAAATGTTGATTTTTGGGATATCCTCCTCCCTCTTGGTCGTTGTTTTTATAGGAAGTAATAAGGTAAAGGTACTTCCGTCATTTGAGCTCTCTTTTAAGAACAAGTCTCCGTGTTGAGCATTGGCAAGAAGTTTACTAATTGGTAAGCCAAGACCTAAACCTCTCACTGTATTTTTTTGCACTTTGCCTTTATAGAAGCGCTCGAAAATTAATGACTGCTCTTCCAAAGGGATACCACATCCACTGTCAATGATATCAATCGCAATAAAATCTTTATTTGGCTCGTATATTTTCACTTCAATCTCTTTTGAGGATGCATGCTTACTATTATTTAGTAAGTTTATGATGATTTGCTGCATACGATATGGGTCTCCGTATGCAAAAAGAGGTTTTTTAGAAGATAAAACTTTGACTTGAATGAGATGGTGTTCATCATTAGTCATCTTCCATTGATCAGTCATTTCCTGTATGAACTTATATATATCAAGTTGTTCACAATTTACTTTTATTTCGCCGAGAGTAAATGAATTAAAATCAAGTAAATCCTCCACCATCAGCTGTAGCCTGCGTGCTTCATTTAACGTAATATCCAAAAATTCTTGTTTTTCATCACCAGATACAATTTGATCATTCACAGCCTGCACTAAACCACTAATTGATGCAATGGGGGTTTTCAGTTCATGTGTCACACTTGCAAGCAGCTCTGTTCTCATTACCTCTAATTGTTTAAGGCGGGTAGTCATTTCTTTAAATGATTCAATTAAGTCATAAAGTTCTTCCCCTTGTGTATCAGTAGCTAGGTGAACATTATAATTCCCATCTTGAATTTGTTTGGCAGCTTTAGAGACTTGTAGAATAGGGGATATAATCTTGTTTGATAACAAATAGATAATGATCAAGCCTAATATCGCTAAACTTCCTAGTAAAATAGCTAGTAAACGATATTCTTCATCCATTTGTCTTCCCATTGAGGAAAATTCTTCTTCTGGTACAATGATGGCTACTGCTCCTATGGAACGATCTTCATATTCAATAGGTGACGAAATAACATATGACAACCCTAACAAATCGAATTCCACTTTCTCAACTTCATTCATTTGAAGCAAATTTAATTGACGCTCTTCTGGAGAAATAGTTGATAATCCACGCGGAAAATTCGGATAAACGACTTGCCCATCTTCATCCTGAATTATGATCATTGATCTAATATCCAAACGATTTAATCTTTTAGGATCTTGAATGATTTCTTCTATTACGCGGTTAAACAACGGAGAGCTACCTTGTATTCTTTCAATGTTTCCATCTTCAGTTACTAAACGGTCTGCAACATCTGCAACGAGATATTGTGCTAATTCTAGCTTATTTCTAATTGCTTCATCCTTAATCCAAACAACCGAAGCAATACCGATCACTGTTAGCCCAATAATCAAAGTAACTAAATACCTACTTACTAAATAGTTCAATAAGGGAATGCGCTTATTTTTATTCATAAACACTTAACTGATACCCCATTCCCCGTAACGTTTTAATTTCACCTACAGATGAATCCCACTCTTTCAGTGATTTTCTTAAGCGCTTAATTGCTAAATCTACCGCCCGGTCACTTCCTTCATAATCAATGCCCCACACCTGCTCTATCAGATGCTCTCGTGTAAATGTTTGATTTGTATGCTCTGCTAAAAATATGAGTAATGCTAGATCTCTAGGTGTTACGTGAACCTCAGTTCCATTTAATAGAATTTGATGTGAGCTTATATCGATTGCTAAATTTCCGAAGTGCTTCACCGTGTGATCTTCAATAGACTTTGACCTTCTTAAAACAGCATGCACTCGAGCAACTACTTCTTCAGCAACAAATGGTTTTGAAATGTAATCATCTGCACCGTTGTTCAGCCCTTTTAAACGCTGATTAATATCTCCTAATGCTGTAATCATAATCACAGGGCATGAACTCGTCTTCCTAATCATCTGTAAGACATGCCAGCCATCCACATCAGGAAGCATAATGTCTAATAGCACAAGTGAAGGCCTATGTACCTCAAATGCCTGAAGCGCATCCTTACCTTTCTTCGTATGTTCCACTTGAAAGCCTTCCTTACTCAAGTACGCACGAAGAACTCGTGCAATCGGCACCTCATCTTCAACTAACAAAACTGTATTCATGCTTCACCGCCTTTTCGGGTCAGTCCTCTTATGCTTTTATGCATTACGACAGCGGGGTACTGTCTCCAATCGCAGTAATGCAGTAATTTATGAATATATTACTCGTGTTAAAGCTGTTGATTAAGCCATTGTTGTAGGGTACGAGTGGGGCTACACAAAACCTTATATGTTACTTAGAATGTTTTTGTAATTACTGCATGTTTGCAAAAAAATACATGCCTAAAAATTGACCTCATGACATCATTTCTCTTATAAAACGATAGCGGTTGTGTAAACCTCGAGCTTCTCTTCAAATGAAGAACAATCCAAGCATCATTTACGCAAACAACACTCCGTACACGTACGATAAGCTAAACATAAATCATTTATTGCTACCCGATTTTTTTAGATGTTTACATATATTTTATTTGATAATTATGGAAGAAATGTTGTGGAATGATGTGATGTTATGTGATAATAGCAAAAGGGGCTGGGACAAAACCCACCTTTGAGATGAAAAAGCCGGTGAAATTTTTACAAGAAGTAAAATTTCACCGGCTTTGTTTATTTTGGAATTAAAATAAGGACCACTTCTGATAAAATAAAGTTACCACACCAAATTTCATCGGAAAGAAGGGTCCTTATGTTTAAAAATTATATCATGAATCAATTAATTTTGCCTTTAGATCTAGAAGTAAAATTACAAAAGAACGATATTGCCTTCCATGTCCATCATTTAGTTGAAAGTATCCCTCAGGAAGCGTTTGAACCATTTCTCCGAAATGAAGGCTGTCCTGCCTATCATCCACGCATGATGCTTAAAATAATTCTATGTGCCTACACGCAATCTGTCTTTTCTGGACGCAAAATTGAAGCCCTATTAAAAGACAGTATTCGTATGATGTGGCTAGCTCAAGGATATGAACCAAGCTACCGCACAATCAACCGATTCCGTGTTCAACCAGAAGTGAAAGAATTAATTCGTGAATGTTTCGTACAATTCCGTTGCCAATTGATCGAAGAGAAACTTATTGATCAAGAAGCGATTTTTATTGATGGTACAAAAATCGAAGCAAATGCGAATAAATTTACGTTCGTCTGGAAGAAATCCATAGAGAACTATCATGAGAGTTTAATTGAAAAGTCAAACCAGCTGTACAATGAGTTACTTAAGAATGAAATCATACCTGAAATTCAACGTGAAACGGCTGAACAGTTATCATTGGATGAGCTCGCTCAATTGGTTCAAAAAGTAGACGATGTCGTAACCAAGTATGATAAACAAATTGAAGATACGTCAGACGTTTCAGAACGAAAAGCCTTAAGAAGTGAACGTAAGTACCCAAAACAAATTCGAAAGCAATTGATTGATTTCGTCTCACGTAAACAGAAATATCAACAAGACTTAGAAACCTTTGGCTCACGTAATAGTTATTCTAAAACAGATCCCGATGCGACATTTATGCGAATGAAAGATGATTATATGAAAAACGGACAATTGAAAGCTGGTTACAATGTACAAATCGCAACGGAAGGTCAATACACACTTGCCTATAGTTTGTTTTCAAACCCAACAGATACACGTACATTAATTCCATTTTTAGATGAAATTGAGCAACATTATTTCGAGTTACCGAACCACATTGTTGCAGATGCAGGTTATGGTAGTGAACAGAACTATAATGATATCCTTTCTAATAGAAAACGAGAAGCGCTTATTACGTATAACTTATATTTAAAGGAACAAAAGAAAAAGTACCGACAAAACACATTTAATCCCGAAAATTGGGAGTATGACGAGGAAACAGATACATATACATGTCCTAATCAAAAGCGCCTTCAATTTCAATATCATTCTATTCGCAATGACCGTACAGGATTTGAACGGAAGTTCAAAGTCTACGAGTGTGAAGACTGTTCCGCATGCCCATTCCGTTCATTATGTACAAAAGCAAAAGAAGGCAACAATCGAAAACTAATGGTGAATGAAAAATGGGAACAGCAAAAAGAATATGTAAGAGCGAAGCTTTCAGAAGAGACAACGAGTGCCATCTATCGAAAACGAAAAATCGATGTGGAACCAGTTTTTGGATTTTTGAAGGCGAATTTGTGTTTCTCTCGATTTTCTGTACGTGGAAAATCGAAGGTGGAAAACGAAATGGGCCTTGCGTTAATGGCTGTGAATTTAAACAAAATCACTGCCAACAAATAAGGTAATAGAGGCCCTACCACTCTAAATAGAAAAAAGGTGAATTTGAGCTCACTCAAATTCACCTTTTTCATTTTTTGAGGCTAGTTATGTCCCAGCCTCTTTTTTACTTTTGCATATTAATTTTTTCTCTTACTAAGAGATAATCTACTCACTTCTACTTATTCTTCGAGCATGATTTTTTTCATATATACTTGTTCTACGCTCTTCTCAAATCCAGCCTCTTCAAGAAATGAGACTACCGATTGATTCGTAGCTGCTAAATTGACTGTAATTCGCTTTATTTTTTGATCAAACGGAGCAAATAATTGCGATAATAAACTTGCATTAATTTGTTGTCGGTCACTTCTATGAGGTGCTGCTTCACACTGATACAATACTGTAGTTACATGAACGCCTTCATCATTAAAAATTCGCTTAAATAACGCATAGCCTATACTTTCACCAGTATGATCATCGACCGCAATGAATGCTTCTCCATCCCTCACGCTCTTAAACTGCGTTTGCCAGCAATACATATTTTTATAAAATGAAAGGTTTTGAACTGCCGGTGGAACAGTTTTAATAAAGTTGTATGTAGCGAGGTGTTCTTCAAAAGGATTCGAGTCAAATGATCCTTCATGAGCGATAAAAAGCAAATTATCTTCAATCTCATACCCAAGCTTTTTATACAAATGAATCGCTTTTTCATTTTCTTTAATCGCTTCTAATGTTGCGATTTCAACACCCTCTTCTTCATAGATTGCTAAGGTTGCTGCCATCATTTTCTTCCCTACACCTGTACCTCTATATTGTGGTGCAACACCTGTTCCACCGTTCCATGACACCTTTTTACCATTGATGTTTCTGATGCCATTTAAGACAATGCCGATAGGTTCCTTATCATCAAAAGCAATAATTGAATAGTTGGCAGACAAACCTTCCTGTGTAAGTCGATTCAAAAATGAATCAATAGTCATCTGTGCATCGGTAAAATACCCTGTAAACCCCTCATTCCAAGCAGTAACTGCATCCTGTACAGAACACTCAGTTAAACGTTTAATCGTTATCAATATAGACACCCCTTTTATACCCTTACTCAAAAGCTTGTTTAAATTCACATGCATTCAACTAAAGTTCGTGGTCAATGAACTACAAACTTCTTTCACTTCACATAAAGAACAATAGCTACAAAACTTAGTCTATGTCTTTTCACTCAATCTATTAACGGTATGCCTTTAGTTTACAAATAATCCCCATATAATAACAAGTATATTCCCTTAGTAGCATAAAAAAGTTCAGCATTGTTTAATAACACATAAGTACACATTTTAAGTAGTTGGAAGTGAAATAACGTTGCGGTACTACATAATCGATGCAACTTCAAAAAACTAGACGTAGTAGCATCGATCTTCTCTTTCTTGGACGAATCGTGACAACAGCAAAGCAAATGTATGTGACGTTACGATCTATATTTCCATGTGAAAGAAGAGTTGAGTAAGGAGGTAATAAAAATGGTTTTTAAACTAAGCGTTGCAGAAATTGAAAACACTCTGACTTACTGTTTCGCCATTTCAATTTTAAAATTAGAAGCCATCATTATCGGAATATTTATGGAGGAATTTCTTGAAAAATATTATCCTTCGATACTGACATCTCTCAATATATCGATTAATATAAACCAAATGACTGCACAAAAAAGTAGGATATATTCAGAACAATATCCTACTCCATTAATTTGGTAAGGGAATTACAGTAACATCATCTGATCTACCAAACTTATAGCAAAATGAACAAGCATTTTTACCAACTCATACTCATAAGATATCATGTTATGGAAGATGGTCATACAATCGTTTTTTCAACATTTAACAAAAGAAAAGTCCACGCAATCAATAAAGCGGGACCTTCCTTATAAGTAACATATTCACTTAAACTATAATGTTATCTTCTTTGCTCGAACGAGTTTGCTAATTGTATTTGTCTAATTTATTCAGCTATATTACTCTCTAGCTGGTCAGTGAATGCAGTGTATTCATCTAGCATTGTTGATAACGTACTAGTAATTGTAGCTTCATCATCATTTGCTACTGCATTGTCTAAAGATGCTTTCAGCTCTTGCATCTGCTGTTTATGCTCTTCGTGTAACTGTTCATTTTCTTCTTTTTGTGCAGACCTGTTTGCTTTATATTCCTCGCATAACTGCTTAATGGCATCTTGCCCTTCTTCACGAGCTATTTCACCGTTCTTTATTTGGTCTTTAATGAGTTGTTTTTCGTCTTCAAACTCCTGCTTTTGCACTTCAAGATTGTCTTGTAGCTTTTCTTTAGCTTCCTTGCGCGCTTCAATCGCAGCATTCCATGTGTCAAGCTGATCTGGAGTACGAGCTTCTACAATTGCCAAAATTTTTGTTGCCTTATCTTCATCTGAGATTTGGTTAATGCTTTCATTTTCTTGAATAATCGTTGATTGTTCACTTTCTACAGGCTCCTCTGCAAACACAGAAGTCGGGAGCATCATCCCTAGGACTAAGCTACCTGCAAGTAATTTCTTTTTGGTTAACATTACTAACACTCCTCTTTCATTAAAATGATTAAATACTCGATCGAGCAAATGATTTCATAACCTTTCATGCTGTCTGTTCTATACAAAATAAGGTTTCGATTATATTCTAGCAACCAAATATGCGACAATTGTTGTTAAAATATGTGAATTTATGTGATAAGAGAGTGAAAGAATTGGTAAATTTTTATAAGTTGTGTGACAATAAAAGAAAGAGCATAAGGGGGAGTATTCATGAGCAACGGATTAAATTTTGAACATTCGTTAGTCAGTCATCTCGGTATTGAAATAGTAGAAGTGAGTGAAGAGCGCACTGTCGCTACAATGCCTGTGGATGAACGAACGTGTCAGCCTTTTGGAATTTTACACGGTGGTGCTTCTGTAGCTCTAGCAGAAACCGTCGCAAGCTTCGGAGCTTTCAACCTCATTGATCAGGAAAAAGAAGGCTGTGTCGGTCTCGAGATTAATGCAAACCATATACGTGCCAAAAGAGGTGGTGTTGTGACCGCTATCGGTACACCGTTACACCGAGGAAAAAAAACACACGTATGGGAAGTTAAAATTGTGGATGAACAGGACAAATTAATTTGTATTTCTAGATGTACGATGGCCATCGTTGAACTAGATAAAGTAAGCTTCTAATAGCGTCTTTTATAAAAAAGTCCCCCTCACATGTAAAAATATGAGGGGGGGTGGCTTAGACATGTATGTTCAATATGGTTTACCTACCTATGGTTTTAAGTCTTTTATGGATAAGTAACAGTTAATGTGTATGGGCTTGTACTAAATACACCATCATAACCAACGACTGCTACGTATAATATTTCACCAGCAGATGCCGTATAAGTAAGTGATTCCGCAAGTGTGTTTACATTTTGTGATGCGGTTATTGTTTCTCCGCGACGATTTAATAAATATAGGTCATAATCATCTGGTACATTTGTTAAATCTACAGTCACTTGACCTCTAGCCCCAGCAGTGAATGTATATACATCTAAATCATCAGCAGAAGAGATATAAGATGTATATATTGCTCCACTTACTACAGCGTGTGCAGTGCTTAATGTATCATTTGGCTCAAAATTGTCACTAGAAGCTGCTTGTGTATCATCGATTCCTACGGCTGTAAAACCACTTTCTATTGCTTGATATTCTACCCCACCTGCTCCGTATAAATCTTCGGCAGATTGCAATAAAGCATTTCGTGCATCAATAAATTGAGCTTGTGATGTTAAATGAGTTGTTAAAGCACGGTAATAGATATCGCCAGCTTTTTCAAGACCAATTGCAGATGCAATATTGTAAAATGCTTTATTCGGAATTCCACTATTTGTGTGAACCCCACCAAAATCCCAATCAAGCGCATTTTCATCGTTTTTCACGAGGAAATCGTCCATATGATCCGGTTGTCCATATAATGTCGGGTTTGCAACACTTCTTAATGCATCTCCCGCTATAGCAGGTGTATACACATCCTCACCTAACAGCCAATCAGCTGCTCCGTCTTGTTCTGCTTCGACGAGTACACCGAACACGTCAGAAAATGATTCATTCAGTGCCCCAGATTCATATTCATATATGAGATTAGCGGATGTGTCCGTAACCGCATGTGTAAGCTCATGTGCAACAACGTCTAATGAGCCGGATAATGATGTAAATAGTGACCCATCACCGTCACCATACGCCATTTGTGTTCCAGTCCAAGCAGCATTGTTATAGTTCGTGCCAACGTGTACACTAGAAATAATATTGCCACCTTGATTATCATAGCTGTCACGATTATGGTTATTCAAGAAATAATCATATACAACTCCAGCGTATACGTGAGCATCAACACCTGCGCGTTGAGTAGCTGAATCAAAGACGTTATCATCATCCGTTACATATACACCAGGTTGCGGGTTAACTCTTAACAACGGGCTAAAAGTATTTTCGGCATCATATGTTGCGATAACACCATTCATAGACTTCGAAGTATCGTATAAATAATACGTCCCGTCTTGTTCAAACGTGTTCACTATTTTCGTATCACCAAGCACGCCTGTTCCAGTCCCTACTTCAGCAGCATGTTCAATTCTATTAAATGATCGTAGTACTTCTCCTTTTTTTGCATCAATATAAAAGAATTCACGACCAATGTATGGTGCATGGAATTGCAATTCAACAATATAAACTGGCATCCATTTATTTTCATGCTTATAAAGATAAAGGTCAGAAGCTGGATCTTTCGTATA
Source organism: Nanhaiella sioensis (assembly GCF_046557775.1). Taxonomy (NCBI): domain Bacteria; kingdom Bacillati; phylum Bacillota; class Bacilli; order Caryophanales; family Bacillaceae; genus Nanhaiella; species Nanhaiella sioensis. Next base: position 2,502,698 of record NZ_JBKAEG010000001.1, on the reverse strand, counting down.
CGTGTCTGCTTCTGGTGTAAAAGTTAACTTGCTTTCAGCGACCTGAATTGCATCCTCTGCGGATAGCTTCACAAAATTACGCCATTTCTTCTGTTCAAGCTTTGGCTCTACTTGACCAATCATGGAAGTGATGATACCATCACCATCAACTTGAATGAGCATTTCTGAGCCATAAACTGGAATACCATCAACAGTCAGCTGTGTACGATATTGCGTCATACCAAGATCATCAGTAACTGTTTGCTTAATCGTAAAATCTCCAGCTTCTAAATCAAATACCTGTCTATTCTCATCAAGGAATGTTAGCACATCAACATTTTGTGCTGATAATTGACCTGAAATATAGCGCGGAATACCCTTTTTCTCATCCCAAGAAACTCGGAATTTTCCGTTAGATTTCTCTTTCATTTTCTCTAGCTTCTCTAGCTGTTTTATTTTTTTGTCGATCTTCTTTGTCGAATTTTCTGTAAGTGATTTTGCATCAACAGTGCCTGTAGTTGGAACTAACAAAGTACCTAGTGCTAATGAGGCTGCTAGAACCGTTGAAACAACTTTTCTCTTTTTCATAGATTTCTTCCTCTCAGTAAAAGTTTTTCTCTATATGTGCATGCATTGACATACCGTCAATCACAAGAGTATTTATGTGATTACTAGGATATAAATCGATACCTATTTATGCCTCAATGTTGAATCAACAATCCATGTATGCTATAAAAAACCTATCACAATCGTACTCAAGGTAAACACATAAACTGAATTAGTGAAGCTAATCAAAATAGTTCTAGTTAACTAGCTATTTCTCTTACACCTATTACGGAACGTTTTACGTGGAAATAAACATTCACATAAAGATATTGTTCAATTATAGGCCCCGGGATATATATATTATCACAATAATATACATGACAAAAAATCTGATAATTTGTCATGATTCGTCAAAATATGCACATTTTATAAGCATTTCTCTATTTATCTTACTATTTTGACGATTTATATAAATATATTTATAGTTATATTTATAAAACAATATGGTATTTTACTCATTAAACAGGCTGACTACGTCACTCTGTATGCGCATTAATTGTTTTTTTCTATTCATGTCCGTAGCACTTTTCTTCATTAAATTAATTACTAACATAAACCCATTACTTGCTGTTCTAATATGGTAATTAGCTCAAAAGCATACATAAGGCTGTTTTTGCATCAATTGTTAATATTCGTACTAAGAATTACGTATTACAGCTATGTTCATGGCACCCTTGTTTCATTTAAATAATTACTACCTTCTACTATTTTAATGAACTTAACATCGTTTATCTATGGCCACCGCATAAAATACTTCTACCTATACTCTCATCTAAGTCGCATTAGCAAAATAACTTTCTAATAGCTTGTCAGTGCAGTCTGTACAAGCAGAGAATGATTTAAAACTGCACCTTAAATACAAGCCTAAAAAACCCTTCACGTTAAAAAACCTACAAGTACGTTACGTACTTGTAGGTCTGAGTAAACGGCTTACCAACCGCCAATTTATTCAAATTGTCATTATCAGCTAGGGTATATGCATATTCTAGCTAACCTTAGTTTCCTCCGTTATCTTCCTCTTCGCTACCTTCTTCGTTGCCACTTTCCTCGCCTTCACTTACTTCTTCCTTTTCCTCACGTTCTGGAGCAACGTAAGCTTCTGGATCAGGCTTATCTGCTTCTTCTATTTCATCATAAAATGCTTCTGTTGCTTCTTGATCAAATCCTTGTACGAGTGGTGTATCGCTGAAGTAACCAACTTGATCAATTGTATAGCCGTACGCTGTAATACTAAAATCCGTATCTAATGTCGCATTAATTTCATCACCATCAACTACAACCCAAAATGCATCTTGCGCGCCATCATACGATGCTACAGTTGCACCACTTCCGTCTGTAATATGAACAAAGTCATATCTTGCCTCTGTTTCAAATGCTGAGAAATGGATGGCTACTTGTTGAGCACCTGCTTTTTGATACGTAAATGTATCAGTAAAATTGTTAGAATATGGGTGTGGTGTATCATAGCTCGCATTTTCATAGAACCATTCACCTTCTGTCGTCGTTTCTCCCGGGAACGATGCCGTTAAGGAATACGGGCTCGTGCTATTCGCTCCGTTATAGCCAATCACTTTCACATAGAATGTATCAGCACCAGAAGCTGAGAAGGTAATCGACTCGTTCGATGTTCTTGCATTTTCAGATTGAGCTACAGTTGAACCACTAGCATTTAGTAAATATAAATCGTAATCCTTAGGAACATTTGTTAAATCCACAGTGATGTCTCCCGCACCACCAGTTGTGAACGTATAGAAATCTTCGTCATTTGAAGAAGAAATGTAAGAAGTGTATGTGTCACCACTTGTTATACTGTGAGCCTCACTTAATGAATCATTTGGTTCAAACGTATCATTAGTGATGGGACCACCACCGCCAATTCCAACTGCTGAAAAGCCATCAGCAACTGCGTTATATTCTGTACCATCTTCACCGAATAAGTCAGCAGCTGATTGTAACAATGCGTTACGCGCATCGATAAACTGGGATTGTGACGTTAAGTATTGTGTTAACGCACGGTAATAAATGTCTCCTGACTTATCAAGCCCTATCGTTGTCGCGATATTATAGAAGGCTTTATTAGGGATACCACTATTAATGTGAACACCGCCCCAGTCACCTTGTTGAGTATTTGGTAACACAACAAAATCATCATAGTGAGCAGGCTGGTTGTATAGCGTTGGATTTGAAATACTTCTTAATGCATCACCGCTTATATGAGGGGTATATACTTCCTCACCTAATAACCAATCTACTGAACCTTCATAGCCAGCTTCGACAATAATACCAAACACATCAGAGAATGATTCGTTTAAAGCACCAGGCTCAAACTCATATACTAAATCAGCAGAAAAATCAGTTACCGCATGTGTTAACTCATGTGCAACAACATCTAATGATCCTGACAGTGCTGTAAATGTTGTGCCGTCTCCATCACCGTACACCATTTGAGTACCAACCCATGCCGCATTGTTCCATGGGCGATTTAATGCATCAGGGTCACGAACGTGAACACTTGAAACCACATCACTACCACGATTGTCATAGCTATTACGGTTATGCTCATTCTTAAAGTAATCATAGACGACACCCGCATAATAATGCGCATCTACTGCTGCTTTTTGACGAGAAGAGTTGAAGTTGTTATCGCTATCTGACACAAGTGTACCAGTAGCCCATTGATCACCAGCATCATACGTTTCAATATTGCCAGTCATTGGTTTCGTGCGATCAGATAAATAATATGTTCCATTTTGTTCATACGTATTAAGTGTTTTCGTATCACCTAATACTCCCGTTCCTGTTCCTGTCGTTTCTGCATGTTGAATTTGGTTAAATGACCTCAACACATCACCTTTCTTCGCATCAATGAAGACAAATTCACGCCCAATATATGGCTCAAGGAACTGTAATTCCACTATATAAACTGGCATCCACTTGTTTTCGTGCTTATATACATAAAGGTCGGAAGCTGGTTCAGTCGTATACGTATTTGCATCAGGTGTGAAGCTTAAGCTTGCTTCAGCTACCTGAATCGCATCTTTTTGTGAGAGCTTAACAGACTTACTCCATTTTTTATTCTCAAGCTTTGGCTCAACTTGGCCATTCATAGCTGTGACAACACCATTAGCATCTGTATGAACGAGAAGCTCTGCCCCATATACAGGAATTCCGTCAACAGTTAGCTGCGTACGATAATGTGTCATACCTAGCTCATCTGTTGCTACATCGTTAATATTAAACTCTCCAGCCTCGATATTAAATACATCCTTATTCTCCTCAAGGAAACTTGAAATATTGGCGCTTTTATCTGATAGTTTACCAGATACATGGCGTGGAACGCCCTTCTTTTCGTCCCATGACACTTTAAATTTCCCGTTTTGTTTTGTTGTTTTTTCACGTAGCTTATCTAGCTTTTTCTGCTGTTTTGTCTTCTCCTTCTGTTCTTTAGACACTTTTTCTGATTTTACCTCTACTGATGCACTGCCTGTTGCTGGAACGAGTAACGTACTTATTGCTAATCCTGTTGCTAGTGCTGATGAAACAATTTTTCTGTTCTTTTTCATTTTTCTCCTCTTTTCTCTTTTTTTAGTGAGCCCCTTCAAAGGATTTTACAAAGTAATCAAATGTGAAAAATATGAATAGAAGTTACAATCGTATCTGGAACCATAAAATTGTAAAACTTTCTACAAAGTTAGCCCACATGTAAACTTTACAAAATTCAAAATATTTGTTCAATACATTTTGCCATAATTGAATAATTCCTCCTATAAAGACATGAATATACATTTTTCCACGTTATTTTTATAGTCATATAGTTTGATACTAGGTCATTAATAGATATACTGGACATGGGATTTCATTGTTCAAAACAAGGTGGTTAGCCCATTCTATCTTTGTATATAAATACATTATTTCTCTCATTTACAACATTATGGTATTAGCGTACAAAAGTATAAAAGTAGTTTCACAAAGCAAACAAAAAAGAGCAAGCGCCATAATAGCACTGCCCTCGTCAATGAACGACGTTATTAAAGCTTTTTGTCGTTTCATGAAGAATGTCATCTATTTATGTAACAAACTTATGATGGTGGCAAAATGATGAAAACACGTTGCTTACATTTCCACAAACTATTATTTCAACATAATGGATGTATGATAATAGACTTATGACCAGTGAAAAAGAACTACGCTTTTTTCTGTCAAAAAGTCTTTTTTATAAATTTTTGCTAATGGTACGCTAGTTTCTAATCTGCCTTCAACAATAACAACACTCTCTATTTCTTTTGCCATTTCTTTATCAATTTCAATAACAAATGTTCTCGGTGTTGCATCACTCGTACAAGGACCCTTCGTCGAGGATAAAGAAACAGTGATCGATTTGTTATTAGAGCTTTGCTTCATACTTTTTATGTTGTATGGACAAGTGCCAGACTCATGAAGTCCAATGAAAAAAACCACCTTCTCGTTAAAGCCTACAAGTGGCATATCATCCTCAAAATTGAATAAATCCCATACTTCTTCAAAGACTGATTCATTCACGACTTTGCTCATTAAGTAATCACTGTAAGGCGTTTCTTGTCTCTCAAAAGCAATTTTTTGAAAATTTGTTGGTAAAACCTTTTCACTTGCGATTACGTTCATGCCATCTTCTATATTATTATTGCAGCCAAATAATAATAACATCGTTATGCCAAGTGTCAGTATAGGTTTATAGTCTGTTGTCACATCAACCACTCCTCATCACATGAATTAGACGTCAAGCATAAATAAAGGCTGATTTTGGAACTTAGAAAAACATGTAAACATCTAGTAATCGTTGCATCTTTTCTTCTGTAAAAAGAAAGACTTCTGCCGCATAAATCCAATTTGCTGTTCGCAAAAAAGCCTATAGACTTTTAAAATGGAACATTTTATATATAAGCAAGTAAAGCACACAAAAAAGAGCATATGCCTAGTCACATTGCTCTTAGCTTAACCATTTAGATCATTTTCACGAATGTATTTATCAGCAACAATAACATATCCCAGTAGCTAGTTCTGAACAACCCCTAATGCTTGCGTAAGGTACATTTTCAAGCCTTTAAATTGCTCAATAATATGTGCTCTTTCGTAGCCAACCATATGTGTATGTAAGTATAAGCCGTCTGTAATATTGCTAAGAAAGAGCACAATAGCCTCTAACGGTTGTATTGGCTTGAACTCACCTGTGTCGACACCAATTTGTAAAAAGTCTTCTAAGACCTTCATATTTCTATCCACTCTTAACTGTAAAAATGGTCCTCTTTCCTTGTATCTTGAGCTCATAATAAAATACTCTGATTGAACTATGCCGAATTCGCTTTTAAGACTTTTTAAATTGCCCTCGAACTCATCTAAATAATAGCAAAGGGCTTGCCATATCGTTTCGTAGTCACTTGCAAGTTGATTAAAGTAAGCGCTAAATTTTTTATCTCTATCGTCCATAATGGCTTGAAACATTTCATCAGTGCTTGAAAAATATTTATATACTCCACCGCGACTAAATTCCGTCTCATTAACGATATCAGTCATCGTCGTTGACCCAAACCCTTTTTCACAAAATACCTTTTCTGCTACGTCCAATATTTCACGACGTCGTTTCTCCTTGTAATCGTCCGTGACCTTTGGCAACTCGATCCCTTCTTTCTAAAAATCTTGTTATAATAAATGTCGCGATTCCTACAATTGTTAATAGGCTTCCTGACAGAAGAATTGCACTAACTACACCAAATGCTTCAGCTAACAGCCCACCCATAGCCATACCGATGAGTGCTGCAAACGTCGTCATACTATTAATCGTTCCGAACACTCTACCACTTAATTGTACAGGAGTCGCTTTTTGAGCGCCAACGTTAAATGAAATGATAATGATTCCTGCTGATGTACCCGCAATAAAAAATAAGATTGGAAAGATAATCATAATCATTGATGCCGGTAGATGAATGAGTAACGGAAGCACCGCAAAGCATAAGCCCAGAACAGTCGCACCTACTGCAATCGCAAAATTGATTGGTAACGACTTCTTTTTCCGCGTAAGGATTGCTGATACGATGAACATGCCCGCTCCACTCGCAGCCATACAATAGCCTAGTAGATCAATCGTATTGCCATCTATATCGCGAAATAAAATGACGAGCTGCGAATCTGCAATTTGTAGCACGAATAGTGACAGGCTTAGCACGATTAAGCCAAATAACAAACTCGGAAAACCTTTTAGAAATTGGAAACCTTCCTTCAGTTGACTTAAAAAAGCAACCTTTTGTTCAGCAGGCTTAGCTTCAACCTTCTCGTAAGTACTTCTTTTGATGCCGATAAGTAATAGTGCAGATACAATAAATGTTGCCGCATCAATATAAAATGCCCAGTAGATACCAGCCGTTGACACGAGAACACCACTGATCATCGGTCCGACAATTTTACTTCCATTATCAATCATGCCACTAATCCCCATCGCCTGTTGCATTTGTTCATCATCTACAATTTCCTTTAGCTTGCCGTTTTTCGCTGGTACAAATAAACTACTGAAAGCCCCTTTAATAAATAATAAAACATATACTTGCCAAAGACTTGTTACGAAGACGAATCCAATGACTACGAGACAGCGAACGATATCTGATAGTATCATCATTTTCTTGCGATCAAAGCGATCTGCGAACACACCAGCTAATGGACCGAATAAGATCATCGGCAGTGCCATACTGAGCATGACACCAGCCATTTGTAATGGTGATACTTCCCACTTCAAACCAACTAATGCCATTAACGCAAGAATGTCTAACCAGTCTCCAAAGCTTGATACGAGCTGTGACGCAATCAAATATACGTATTGCTTATTTTTTAACAAACTGTTTTGCTTTGTAGCTTCCATTGTTTAATTCCCCCTAATATTTATTATAAAGTGACATTGCCGTCACTAAGTGACAATCTTGTCATTTATTATAAGTGACACACTCGTCACTTTCAAGTGTTTTTTTCAATTATTTGTTATTTTTCGTGCACAGGCAGATTTTAAAACGCTGAAAATGGTTTTAAAACGTTATTTTGATGCATGTTTACGAAAGAAGCGATTCAATTTTTTATAAAGACTATTTTTGTAAATTTTGTTAACTTCTTCATTTACATTTAAGTAGCTGATGTGTTTTATATGACTTTCATAGTCTTTAGAATGATAGTTATATTCGTGGTTAGCTTTTATTGTGATATGTAACAATTACTGCGAAAACAGCCTATATAAAGGCTTTATTCGTAAGCTTTGTTGCTATTGTTACTAAATTGGTACTTTAGGAAGTGGTTTTTATCGTTTTACAGAAGCAAAGATGCCGTGAAAGCTAGTTTTGTACGTGTATGTTTCTTCATACACCAAACAACAAGCATTGTGAAAAACAACCTTTATTAAAAAGTTCTCTTTTTTCCTAGTTATTTACATTTAGAGTCTTACAGGACGTGTTATCTCTCATTTTTCCATTTGATAATAGTCTTAAAAAAGGAGCGAAGCACTTGGAAGAACGAGAGAATTTCGGAAAAGCTGTAGGTAAGTATGTGAGATTAAGAAGATTTAGTAAGGAGTTAACGCTAGAGGATCTAGCAGAAATTACAGATCTTAATGATAAAAATCTAGGAAAAATAGAACGTGGAGAAAAAATCCCGACGACGTTTACTCTTTATAAGCTTCATAAAGGTTTGGACATGAGTGTTGACCGCCTGTTTGACATGTAACAGCTGAACTAAAAGCGTTAAACGACAATAAGTAGAAAAGTCTCTATCTCCGCTTGATTAGACTCGCGTTTCCCCTACCTGCTATTACCCTCAATAAAGGAGTGTCATTTCCTATGGAAAAAGTATTACAAGAGTATGACATCAATCAAAGCACAATGATACTTTTACCCGCTACTCATTGTGACTATGACACCATTGTTTACGAACAACAACAGCAATTGGCTATTGCTAAAACACCGTTACAGCTCGTCAAAGCAGCTTGCTTAGAAGGAGGAGCTACCTATGATGGCAGGCGGAAAGCTATGACACATCTAACCGGCTCAAAACAGAAGATTCCCATACCGATTAATCCCCAATATGATATCTTCGCTTTTCCTACGCAGTCACCACATCGCTTTGAAAACAGCTGGATTTTCTATCACCATATAAAGTCTATCGAACCGTATGAAGCCCCAACAAATACAACTATACAGTCAATTATTACATTTACAAATGGCGAGCAGTTGCAAATGAAAGAGTCTCACTATATTGTTGAGAAACAAATGCAACGAACAGCGATGTGTATTATAACGTTAGCTAAGAAGCTTCCTATCTCCTTATAATTGCTAAGAATCTATGCAAACCTCTCATATGTCGAACACAATAAAAAAACCTGTAGAGTTTCTCCACAGGCTTTCAAAATAATAGACTATTCAGTTAATTTCAAGTGTGCGCTATACTTTATTTACCTTCAACTCGTTATGCTTCTAGCTTCTGTGTTTTTGATTTTCTCAAAATACCCATCAAGCCTGCTGGAATTAGAAATAGGGCAGGAACAACGCCGAATAAACTAATAGATATTAAAATTGCAACACCACTAAGTAACATGAGCCAACCGCCTAGTTTGGCTTTAAACTTCACAACGATCGCTCCTATTATTCCAAGTGCACTAAATAAGAAAGCACTTGCACCTAGACTGCTTATTTCACTAGATCCAGAAACGACTTCATCTACTGTACCAACAAATAAAGCAATAAAGGCACCACCAAATCCTAGTAAACCACCAATAATCCCTAGAATCATTTCAGTTATTCTACTCATAATTAACCTCCTTTCATCCAATCTAAGTATAATTTACCATAAATGTATAAATTAAGTGTCGGTTTTTTGTGATTTTTCTAAATTTTTTGTTATTACATGGGGATTTTCTACTAAATTAGTAGCATTTAGTTTCTCTTAATAGGCAGTAATAAAATAATTAAACGCTGAATGACCATACCAGGTAGTTAGCTCAAGCAAATATATTTGATAAGCGTTATGATAATTATTTTTGAATGGTTCTAACTAGATACCTAATACTAAATTCAATAACATCACATCATTTATTCAATCGTAGCAGCTGAGACTTTTATAGATAGATAATTAATATAGTGCTAACAATTAAATTAGCATAAAAAGAGGAATAGCTTCTTGGTTTGAGCTATCCCTCTTTTAAACACAACTTGTTTATTAGTTTTTTAAAATTCTCCTAATTTCGTTAGTAGATTATAAAGTAACACGGCAGCTTGAGCTCTTGTTGCGGAATCCTTTGGTGCGAATGTTCCATCTTCTTTTCCTTTCAGTATTCCTAATTTTGCAGCAATGGCAACGGAGTCTTTTGCATATGCCTCAATCATATGAGCATCAGTAAAAGTTAGCTCAGTTGATACACCTTCTAATAAAGAAGGTTGCTTATAATTTACTGCGCGAATAATCATTGTAGCCATTTGTTCACGAGTAATATTTTCATTAGGCCCATATGTTCCATCAGCACGACCTGTAACAATTCCTGCTCGCTGTGCGGCTTCAATTTCAAGCGCACTCCACGTTAAACTTTCAGGAATATCTGAAAAAGTTCCCTTATACTCTTCCGTAGGAATATTTAATGCTCGGACAATTAATACAGCAAATTGAGCTCTTGTAAGGTTATCTCCAGGGGCATATTCATTTGTAGATTTTCCTTTAATAATTGCTCTTGAAGCTAATACTTCAATTTGATCTTTCGCCCAATCCCATCCTACAATATCAGCAAACGTTTTATCATTTGTTATAGCAGCATACTTTGAAAGATGCAAAGTATTAAATACGACTAAATCATCTTTAACTATACCACCAACATATTCCCACTCATTCTTTTTTTCATTTAAGTAATAACCTGCTACTTTTCTTGTATCTTCTACAAGTGATCGATCAAACTGTATGCTTACCTCAATAGGTTCGTTAAATTCTGTTATTGATATTTGCTTATCATTAACGACAGAATGAATAGTAATATCAAACACATCTGAAACAATTATTTGTCCTTCTACTACCTCTGGTGCTGTAATATCAGCAGCCTGTCCTATTTTGACTGAGATAAGAACATCCTCACCTGCGATTTCAGTAAGCCCTTTAATCGTTTCTGGTGATAACTTTATCGTTGTTTTGCCAGTATTAATGACTAATGATTTGCTATTTTTCACAATTTCGTTCAGTATTGTTTTCTTAATTTCAGCACTTACCGTAGTTGCATTTTCAGCACCTGAAGCTTCAATGTCAATTTCAACGTCTTTTTTCGTCTCATCATTAAGATCATCAATAATATCTGATTCTTCTATGACTACCTTCAGCTCACCTTCAACCACTTCACTTTCTCCATCATCTTTCGTAGGATCTCCTGGTTTTGGAATCCCGCCACCACTTCCAGATCCCGGTGTTGGTTCAGGGTCACCTTTCTCAACAATAAATGAGGTCGTTTCTTTTATCCCAACTGAAGTGACTTCAACACTATACGTTCCTAAAGTTTGATCAGCTCCTAAAGACCAAGTTGAGCTATATGTTCCTTCATTATTTGTTTTCGCCTGATCAGTATAGATGATCGACCCTGTTGAATCCATCACTTTAATCGTTACAGTAATTTGTTTCGCAGCACTTCCATTTTTTTTTACTTTTCCAAAAATAGAAACACTACTACCTTGAGCATACTTAGTTTTATTTGTTGATACTGTCACTTCTTTTAAAGGAACCTCATCCACTTCTTCTACATCAAAAGTAGCTGTATCAGTTACATCAACCGCAGTAACACTTACTTCATATTCACCTTCTGCAGCATTACCCTGAAGTCTATATGTATCAGTGAAGGTCCCTGTAGAATTTGTTAATTCTTGGCCTAATGATTCTATAACTGTTCCATTCTTCTTAACAGTAATCGTAACAGGTATTTGTACAGCTGGCTCTCCATCTTTTGTAACCGTACCAGAAATCACAACAGCTTCTCCTGGATGGTATGTATGTGAGTCAGTTCCAACTGATACAACGACTACTTCTTCGACAGGTATTTCTTCTTCTATGACTTCAAAGCTCGTTGTTGCTAAAGCTTCTCCTATCTCTACAGTTACTTGATGGTCACCCAATTCCGTAGCATCGAAGCTAAAGGCAAAATGACCATTATCATCTGTTGAAGCCACTTCACTATATACTTCATTGCTGTCTTCAATCGTTATCGTTACTTCTGCTGCTTGAACCGGTACGTCATCCTCTGTTACCACACCATATATTTCAACCGTATCACCTATGAAATAAGTTGATTCATCTGTTTCAACTGTAATTTCTTGTTCTTCTTCAACAGGCTCTTCTCCTGGTGGTTCTTCTCCTGGTGGCTCTTCTCCTGGCGGCTCCTCTCCTGGTGGTTCTTCTCCTGGTGGCTCTTCTCCTGGTGGCTCCTCTCCTGGTGGTTCTTCTCCTGGTGGCTCTTCTCCTGGTGGTTCTTCTCCTGGTGGTTCTTCTCCTGGTGGCTCTTCTTCATTCGTTAGAGAAGGGCCTTTATTTAATAACATTCCACTTATTTCAACATTTTCTTCTTGTGTATAAGCCTTTTTGCCAGCTTCAGCATGTAGGTTGCTCGTACCCTCAGCAAAAACCGGTAAGACACTCCCGAAAATCATCAATGTAATAACAAATATATTAAGAAGAATCTTCTTCAACATTTTCACTCCTCATTTTGTTGAGTAAAAAGTATGAGAGAAAGGGCAGCAAAAAATCTCCCCTTCTCCCTAACATTCTACAAAAATATTATTCTACAGTGAATGTTGCAATACCTTTACTTGCTTCAGATAGAGCAGACGGACTATTCCAATCATCCCATACAAAGACATCGATTGAATAAGTCCCTTTATCTAAGTTACTAAGCTGTAATTCTGATCCAAATCCATTGCTAGCACCATCTATCAACTGATCGATCGTGAAGAATGAAAGATCAACAACAATATCTTGATCATCCTTCACTTGAATAATGACTAGCGGACTCTCAGCGTTAGGTCCTAAGTTTTCAATATTTGCCTTAATTCTCACTTTACCACTTTGTGTAAATGTCGTAGCTGCCTCTCCAGCTTCATTTAGGACATCTACCGATTTAATTTTAATCGGGTAATTATACACTTCAAAGGTATCTGTAATTTCATTGATCTGTTGGTCGTTTATAGAACCTGTAACAACAACTTCGTAAAGTCCGTTAACCGTAAACTCGTCTGGAACAAAGGTAGTTGAATATGTTGTTCCAGCGTCTGCAGGAAGTGCAATTTCTGCACCAGTAGGATCAATCAATTTTACATCCCAATTAATTGAGTCTGTAGAGCTTGCTGCTATTGTCACAGGACGATGTGTACTTACATTGTTCTTAGGATTAATTGATAATTCTTCGATTTGAGCATCAGGTGGATTTTCACCTTTATAAATTGAAACAGTTTTTGTTGTAACATTTCCAGCAACGTCTACCGCTTCAAAGGCAAATGTGTTATGTCCTTCGACTAAATTTAATTCATAATCCTCCACCATAGTTATAGGTTGCATTTCATTTTCTTCAAATGGGTCATAAAATTCTTCACTTCCATTAAAGTAAAAACGTAGCTGATCAAAATTTTCAGTAACAGAAACTGTCACTACAGGGTCTGGTCCTTCCAAATCTACATATCCATCTTCAGGTAAGCCAGAAACATCAATGATTGGTGCTGAAGTATCAACTAGAACCTCACGTAAAAAGTCAATTTTATTTCCAGCAGTATCTTCACCCGCTATACGGATTTCATGAATTCCATCTTCCTTAAAGGAGATTGGGGTATTAAAATCATAGTAGCTTTCTTGTTCGTTCCATTGTAATTGAATGGATACTGGTGATCCGACAACAGCATCTCCTGTTAAAGTTAAGTCAAATACTTCAGAAGCATCTGTCACATATCCTGATACAACCATATCTAAGGATGTGTAAAAATTATTATAAACGTATGAACCAGGTGATGTTGCAACAATTCCAGGGACTGTTTCGTCTCCCGCACCAAAGAGCGTCTTAATAGCAGCATTTCCAGCATAATCTATTGCTACTACATCTATAGTTGCTCCTTCTTCTGGAGCTGTGTCAAACACATAAGATTCCATACCGTCTTCAGAATATGGAATGATAATAGCATCTCCACCGTCTACTATAACACCATAATAGTGAATACCAATTCCACTATCTTCACCTTCTATTACTAGATTCAAAGTTTCCTCATCGTATTCTACATTCGTAATTTCAGGTGAGATTGTATCAACAAAGATAGGTATTTGAGTGAGTTGTTCCTCTTCTCCAGCATAGTCTAGCTGAGTTTTTATTTGATAATAATATAAACCATCTGGAACTCGCTCAAGGTTAGCATATCCATCCCAGCTAGTTGTGGGATCGAAACTATAGAATAGTTCGTTTCCATTATTAAAGTAATGCTTTCTAACATTATTATTTGTCTTTATTGTTCTTAATTTCTCCATTTCAGCATTAAGAATACTAAATTCTATAACACTCGTATTTCTTAAAAGAGATACAACTGGTGTTACAGTATCATGTACACCATCTGAGTTAGGTGAAAAGGCGATCTTTTCCTTTAGAAACGAATTAGTACCAAAATCGAACCCAAGGAAATCATCTCCACCATATAAGCCTGTGATATCATAAAATGTTTCCTCATCGTCATAAATAGTACCATCGACAATCGGTGCTGCATTCCAATCACCATGGAAACCGACATAAGGAACCGTTAATTCAGGATATAATTGATCATCTTCGTTATTAAGATTATTTGTAAATGTAACAAACCCTTCAACAAAGTAACCATTTTCCATTAGTTCACTCAAGTAAGCGTCAGCCTCGGATACATCAATAGTAACGTTAATGTCCGCGCTATCGTTAGCTGGAATGGTAATGGACTCTTCACTTATGGTAATATGAGCATCATCAATATTTTGTGCCGTTAATACATTATATTGCTGTCCTTCAGCATCACTAAGAACTAAATCAGTTAATGCATTTGCCGTAACTTCATATGTCACGTCACTATCGCTATAATTAGTAGCCGTTAATGTAAACTTAATCATATCGCCTACTTCTTGCAAAGCTACTTTAGCTTCATTACTATTTTTTTCTGTTACAACTACTGGAGTATTCATGGCATTAAGCAGCTGCATTAACCCAGCACCTTGACGACGTGGTGAATAGACCGTAGAGCCCTCAGGATCTTCGACTGGTGTAGCAGTATTCATGAGAATATTTTTTGCCATGTTGACTTTATCAGCGTTTTCTAGGTCAAAATCTTCTTCAACACGTTGCAGAACAAGTGCCGATCCTCCAGAAACATGTGGAGCTGCCATTGAGGTACCACTCTTCACACCATACTCGTCATCATTCAAAGTAGAGTAGATCATGCCACCTGGAGCTGTAATTTCTGGTTTAAAGTCCAAGTTAGGTGTCAAACCCCAAGAAGAAAAGTCTGACATGTAACCAGCTTGTGTATTTGGTACATCTACAAGCTCACCAGTAAAAGTAACTAGCATTGACCCACCAGCATTTAATATTTTCTCTTCCAACATATTTCCATCAGCAATACTTAAAGAAGCCATTGGAATTGTTGGATTGTCAAGTGCCATGTTAACATAGTCACCATGAGCTTCCTTACCACGAACAATTACTCCTGCAGCCCCAGCTGCTTCTGCTTGAGCTTGAATTTGTGCATATAAGAAGTCTCCAGTTCTTACTACAAAAACCACTTTACCATTAACATCTTTACCTTCATATTTGTCTTCTTGTCCATCTGCAACATAAACCGCTTCTATTTCGGAGTTACCAAATGATGGTGTATCCTGTGCTTGATATCCGATAGATAGCTCTTCATCCCCTACTGTTACAGCAATTTCACCAAGCTTTATATGTGAATTTTCAAGGGATGCAACCTGAAGTGATTCATAAGATAATCCAGGAGATCCTACTACACCGATATCTGGGTTAGAAGCATATGGTGGATAATCCCACCCTACACCCAAATAAGCTGAGTTTCCTCCTGATATCGACATCATTACACCGTTGTCCACAGCTCGTTTAATTGCTTGTTGTTCAGGTGAAGTTGAATCAACAAATCCAGCTGTAGCACCTAAACTCATATTTAATACGTCTGCACCTAAAGCGATAGCATCATCAATAGCTTTAATATAAATATCACCATACGTTGATTCCATCTCTACGTCATTACCAAATACCTTTAATGCTAATAATTGTGCTTCAGGAGCTATTCCTTTAATACCACCATTCGCTTCATCACCATTTGCTCCTACTGTACCCGCCACATGCATACCATGCATTGTCGTGCCTGGTCCTAAGTCACGGATTTCATCATTTTTATCAATATAGTTATAACCATAAGGCACTTTTGCTGTAAAGTACTTACCAGGTAATTGCTTCTCACCACTTCTCAGTTCATCTACTTCTGCTTCAGTGATTTCCCCAGTACTATCATCAGATAAAATCATGTCTCTGTGCCACGGGTCGATACCAGAATCGATAATACCTACAACCATGCCCTCACCTTTATAGCCGTGTACAGACTCCCATACTTTTGCAGCTTGCACAATATCACCGCTACTATTCATTTCAGGCTCGGGACGCTCATATTTAGTCGCGATATGTACACTAGCGACGCTAGATAAACTTTCTAAATCTTCAATATCACCGAATTTCATCTTTCCACTTATTCCATTAACAACAACCGAAAATTGATTCTCAACATCCAGCTCAATTCTTTTCTTTTGTAATTGTGATAAAAGGTCTGTTTGTTCTTCAGCGATGTCCTTATTAAGCTCTACCTTCTTCGTTTGAGTTAGATCCTTATATCTTATACCTTTATTTTGTGCGAATGTTATTGCAGGATCTCCCTCTAGTTCAACAATCACTCGAACTTCATCCTCATCTTCAAATTGAGAATTTGCTTGGATATCAGCTTTATTTCCCTTAACTTGTGAAGTAAGATCTAGTAGGTTTGAAGATTCTGATGTAGCAAATGTTGTTTTCCCGAAACCAGGCTGCGAGATTGCTAGCAATAGAATCAACATGAAAATTACACTTTTCTTTACTTGATTAACACTTTTACGAACCATTCAACGATTACCCCTCTCTCTTAATCTTTTTAAAAAACAAAAATCCCCCCTTAATAGAAAAATATGCTAAAGCGATTTAATTTTATTGGAAAAATTTATAAAAATCAATAAATTCTCTGAAAATTGCCATTATTCAACATTTTATTTTTTCACAATACAAAAACTTCTATATTTATACAATATAGAAAAAATTTATAGAATTTGTCTAAACTTGACCATATCATACGATGATTATGACAACATAAACATAATCACATTCACAAATTCATTCTTAAGAGATTATTAATACTTTTTTGATATACTAATAAAAGGACATGGATTTTGTATTTTAAGAAGAAGAAAGTAGGTAAGTAGGTAAGAATCATGTAGATAGGAAAATGACATTCATTGATTATTTTAGAGGTAATTTTGCAGAGGTATTACGAAGTCTATAGCATGCATGATCTTGGAAATGGATTTTACTTTTTAATATATCAGCAGGAGTATAAGGGAAGTTTTTAACCGAATAGTTCTGAAACAGGTTGGTGTTCAGAACTATTCATCGTACTAACACTGTAATCTTGAACATTCAATAAAGGTGTCAAACTATATTTTTAAAAAACAGCAACAACATTACATTATTTAGATCACTTGTCTCCAGCCTGCTCGCAAGATAAATGCATGATCAAAACACATATGTTGTTTATATAACTTAAACCACTTTACTTATGTTGCTTGTAAATCTAAAATGGTACCTTGGTAATATAAACACGTTAACAATCACTTGCGGCATGCTAAAAGTGACTAGCTGAAGCATAATTTTATTCTGGCTCTATCAGAATATTTTCGACATTTTCACCACCTCTGATTGCTTGTACATTAATGGTCATATTGTTGTATTCGTTTTTCAGTTTATCAGCATATTTTTCTGCTATTTCTTTTGCGTCCTGATCACTTACGTTATCTTCTAAGACAAGCGTGCCAACAGCAGTGTCGTCATTGACATACACTTGCCCACTTATCACCCCTTCTTCATCCTCTAACTGTTTAGTCAAATCTTCGTTTTGATTGACATGTGTACCTTCCTGTTGTGCATTTTGCTCAGTTTCATTTTTTTCACCTTCATCATTCGTACACCCTGCTAGTGCTACAGACAGCATAAAGTATGCCATCATTTTTTTTATGACCATGCTTCCTTCCTCCAAACCATTTTGTACTTTTTTCACCATGTGATTGCTGAACAATAAGCATTTTCATATTTTACCTATTTTGTATCCAATATATACAATGTTGTCATACAATAAGGCTGCTTTCGCACAGATTGTGGCTTTTCGCTCTAAGAGATAAGCAAGTGTACATTTGGGGGTTCGTGTCATCTTTTCTAAATAATTGAGCTGCTTTCTAAAACTTTTTAGTAAAATCCGCGACAAAGTATACAAAAAGAGCCTATCATAATCAATCATGAGAACTCCTCTTTGACTGTAATTGTGACTTCAGAGTGATTTTTATGAACTACTAGTCCAATCAACATAACCTAAACTACATGCAAATCCCTCAAACTGTAGACTTCTTGTAATTTTCCATTAATCATATATTCCAATAATGATTATAAATTGTCGTTCCATTTCTTTAATACATGGGTCGACAGTACTCATGAGAATTATGTCTAATAGCTTACTAGATTGCTTTAAATATGACTAGATTTGTAGTATTCTTAAATTGGTAATTACTAGTTTTTAACGAAATTTAAGGAGGTATTTCCATTTGAGTTATAAAAAATTTGTAGCATCAGCTTTATCAGCTGCTCTCGTCACGAGCGTAGCTGTACCAGCTTCAATACATGCAGAGGTTTCATTTTCAGATTTAAAAGAGGGCGAAACATTCTATACAGAGGTAAAAACATTTGTTGAAAAAGGCATTATTACCGGCTATCCTGACGGCACGTTTAAACCTTATCAAGCGTTAACAAGAGGACAAGCAGCTAAGCTTTTTACCCGCGCACTCCAGCTTGAAATTCCGAATAATGTCGATGAGTTAATTGGAGAGTATACTGATATACTTCCAGGCTCAGAATTTGCAGATTACATCGCAGCGATGAAGAGTGCTGACCTCTTAAAGGAAAATGGTGAAAACGTATTTAATGCAGGTGCACCCCTTACGAGAGATGTCATGGCTATGTGGCTCGTGAAGGCATTTGATTTACAAGAAAATAATGATGTGGATGTCACCTTAACGGACCTACATAACATCGACGCTGAATATGTCGAAGCGGTAAAAGTCCTATTTCAAAATGGCATTACAACAGGAAAAAATGATGGTTCATATGCGCCTAAGGAAGCGGTAAAGCGAGGACAATTTGCGGCATTTATGTATCGGTCTATCTACCAAATACAATCTGTTGAGCGGGTTCCTGACATGACATTTGATATAAGTGAAGCGGTAATTTTACCTGAGACTGTGGAAGTAACCTACTCTGATGGTAGAGATGGTGAAGCAACAGTTAACTGGAATAATGAAAACTTTGACTTTTCAATACCTGGCGTTTACGAGCTAACTGGTTCCATAGCAGGTAGTGGAAAAAAAATATATACAACAGTACTTATAGAAGACGGTCCTTTGGAGATAAGGGGTGTTAAAGCGTCGAATTTGCGTCAAATTGAGATTGATTTGAATCATGACAGGTATAATAGAGACATACTAGAAAATGAACGATATTATGAGATAGCTAGCTCAAAAGGTGACGATATCGATATAGCTCAAGTTAGAGCCTATAAAGACAAAATCGTCATCACACTTGAGAAAATCCAACAAAATAACTCAAATGCTTTTATTACAATTGATAAAACGATAACCGGTGAAGAATACGCAAAAGATGTTAACTTTTTGGATACCCATATACCAGAGGTCGTTGAAGTTACAGCGGTTAGTAAACGCAACCTTAAAGTAATTTTCTCTGAAGCAATGGATTTTGATGCAATACATGGGGAAGAAATTACGAATAGGGACATAGAGTCAGCGTTTGACATTGATGATAATAATTTTTCTATTAAATCAATGACTGTAGCTGATAACGGGAAAGCTGTAAACATAGAGCTATATTCAAACATAGAAGAAGGAGAACATACGCTAACTCTCGATAATGAGATACGTGATTATGCTAACTTTAAAGTGAAGGAGTCTTCTATTCCGTTTATAGTAGAATATGATGAATCAAAGCCTACATTAGAAAAAATTAGTAATGTTTATCCTAATCAATATACTCTAGTTTTTAATAAAGATATTGAGCTTGATGACGACAATGATATAGAGGAGAGCTTTCACCATTCAAGCCGTTCCATTGATGCAAAAGTTGTGTATCAAAAAAATGAAAGAGAAATCGTTGTTATATTTGATCATGAACAATTAATTACAGATGATCAAACTGAAATTTACGTTGATTCGGCTGTCGTTGCTGATTTATGGGGGAATAAAAATAATAGCATAACAGAGAGAATCATTTTAAAGGATGATGAAACGTCTCCAATTATTGAAGCTGTTGAAATGATTGAAGAGGATGAAGCAAGAAGCAGCTATGTTCAACTACTTGTAACTTTTTCAGAACCAGTTAATAACGAAACAGCTTTAGAAGATGAAAATCTTACCGTCTACGATGATGATGGGAATGAGATCACTACTAAAAAGGTTGAAGTAGAAAAAAGTTCTTATAATGATCAAGTGTATATCGTAACGCTTGATACACGTTATGGCGAATTTACCAAAGGTGAATACACATTTAAAGCTTATGATATACAAGACTTATTTGGCAATGAATTAGATGAAAACAGCTATACATTTGTAGCTGGCAGCGAAGTCCCACCACAAGACTTTACAGCTAATGTATTTGTCAATGACGATGAGCTGTTTTTCATTATTGATTTTAACGAGAAAATGGCAACAAGTGGTCAATATTCTATTGAGGATTTGAGTAAGTACGAATTAGCAACTGATAATACATCTGTGCTATTAGAAACGTTAGATGAAGATAGTAATATTAATATTGATATGAACCCATACGATGGTGGAGAGAAACTTGAAATTGTTATTAAAAAGAATGGGACATTATCTGAAAAATACGAGGACTTTTTTGAAGAAATTTTTGAAGCAATTGAAGAACATGATTTAGATGATATAAGCCTCTCAGTAGCAATGGTTGCTAATAAAAATGGTAATCGTACTGATAGCCTATCAAATATTATTAGGCTTGACTCTACTGACACGTTTACAATTGGAGAGGATCATGTTATCGCTTCAACAATAAATACGATTGAAGTCACTTTTGATGAGCCTCTCTATGACTTCGATGTAGATGATTTTGATCTTTTTGTAGATAAGGATGATGATAAGAAGGCTGATTCAAACGAAATCCTTACGATAGATAATTTTGATTTGGATATGGAAGACGATGAAGCGATATTAACATTTACGATAGCAAATGAGCTAGACCATGATGCAACATACCGTGGTGATAACGTATATATTACTACTACTAAAAAGCCGTCTACTACTAATCGATTTGGGCAAGTATTAGAGATTGAAAGTGCACTCATAAATGATAAAATAGCCCCTGAAATAGCTCAAGATGATGGGGAGGATGAAGTATATGTCCATTCATTAAAAGGTGATGACGAAAAAGCTGTTATTAGTATGACCTTCACAGAGGAAATCGATGATGATACATTATCTAGACTGTCATTTGAAGTTGGAGGAGGAAGGTATAAGGTTGAATCTACTACTGTAGAAGAAGAAATTGTTTACCTTATCGTAGATTTAAATGGAGACGAAGTTGAAGACCTTATTGGTGAGTATGTTGAGCAGTTGATACCAATCACTGACTTACACAACAATGTTGTTAGTGACATTGAAGTATCAGTTTCTGCTAAGAAGAGTGAAAAATACATTAGTAATAATTCTTAATCAAATAGAAAGATAACTTCAAAAAGATATGTACGAAGAAGCAAGCCTAGTTTTACTTTTACTAGGTTTGCTTTTTTATTATCTTCCGATTAAAAGCGAATTGGAGATGAAAGTGAGCACTTCATAATTATACCCATAGAGCATGCTAAACAACTGTTGGTTCCGGTAGTATTTTCAAAATATACTTGTTATCTAATTAGTAACTTTCGTGTGTGCTAGACTATTAGTCTCTTCTAACAAAAAACTTCTACGTATACTGACATTGTTAGCGAACCAAAATAATTCAGACACATAAGAGTTTTTTATACCAAGCGGAAAGCTTATTGGAACCCTACACCTAGCCTAGGGGTTTTCTAGTTCATAAAAAAGACTGTCGAGTTTTACTCGACAGTCTAAACTATTAATGAAAATTTATGGTTTAGTAATTACTACGTCTCCGAATGTTGTGCCACCTAAGTCAGTTGCATCAGGAATTGCAACACTAAATACTGCAGTTTCTTGAGCAGTACCTTTAGTAATTGTTGCTGTAAACACAACAGTTTCAGTACCATCTCCAGCATTTTTACGCGTAACTACACCTGCATTACTAAGGTTAGCTGCCGTACCTGAAACCCAAGTAATTGTACTTCCATTAGCCCCAGTTGTTACAAGCTCAATTGCTGGTGCTAAAGTATCTTCTTCATTTCCAACCTTAAATGCTAATGCCGCCGCATCCAATGCAACTTCATCTGCTGCTACATCTGCTGCATTTGTTGCTGCTTCTGTATCAACTTCAACTTCTAAATCATCAAATGCTGCTAACTCATTACGACCATCTGAGATATAGTTAATTGATTCAACAGTTTCAATATCTAATGTTCCAGCCCAATCAGTTGCATAATCTTTATTGTTATCTTGAAGCTGAATTACAAGTTCATTTGCCTCTACACCAGCAGCTAACAGATAGTCAACTCCTGCTAATAAAGTATCATTTTCATCATCAGTGATGATAAATTCTCTACTAGCTAATACAAGATCAAGAGCATTAATATCTTCAGTAAACGTTAGAGTAATTTCACCAGTAGTATCGTCAACAGATACATTATCAGCATCAAGTTCAGGAACGATACCATCTACAACATTAGCAGAATCAGTAAGTTCTAATGTTTCACCATATCCGTTTTCAGATAGGTCCTTTTGAACCTCAACTACTACATTAAGATCTTGAGTCGTAGGATCAGCATCTTCGTCAAATAGTCCTGCTGCTGTTAGATCTTCAGCTAATTTTAATGTTACAACTGTATTGTCATCATCATTTGTGCTTACTTTTGAATCTCTTATAGTAAGTTCTATAGCTTGACCAGCTGGGTCAACAACTACTTTTAAGTCTTGCTCTTTGAATTTAACATAATCGTTAAATGTAACTACAAGTTCATCTGATGCGATTGCTTCAACATCGCCGTCAAAGCGAACATGTCCTGCATCGTCAAATGACTTAACTGAATCTAATAATTTAGTTGTCTTGTTACCTGAAGCATCAGCAACTCTTGCAACCTTAAGGTCATAACCACCATCTTTATCTAGGTCTAGCTCATCTGCAGGAATTAATATTTCAACTTTCGTGTTCTTGTCTGTTGCTTTAATTTTCACATCATCAACTTCGTCTAAGTGGATTTCAGTTGTTCCATCTATAAGAACATATTTCTCTAGATCAACAATCGAATATTCCCCTTCTACTTCCATTGACTCACCAAAATCAACAACTAACTTTTGAATGTCTTCATCAGCACTATATAATTTAGCTGTGAAGTCTTCGTTGATTACAGGAGCTGTTAAATCATCAACATTGAAAGTTTCTGTTACTGTATCAATTTCATTGCCAGATAAGTCTTCAAGATCTTCAATCACAAGACTATATTCACCTGATAGTGCATCAGTAAATTCAAGTACAACAACTTTATTTTCTGAATCAGCCTTGAAGTATGCTTTTTTAATATATTTCTTTTCGTCGCCATCTTTTAGAAGCGTAAAGTTATCTTTGTCTACTGATTCAAGTTGTTCAGTAAATTCGATTTCAAACTTACTTTCACTCACAGCAGTAATATCTTCTACTTCAGGTTTAGTAGTGTCAACATCAACCTCAACCGCAAAACGGATTTGGTTCTCATTAACATTATCCCATAAGTCAACGATAGCTTCGCCATCTACATAAATGTATGCAGTTCCTGGTGGAAGTGCATTATCTGCATCTTCATTTACACCATTTGCAAACGTTAACTTCAATTCATTTCCGTTCACAATTTCAGCATCAGTTACTACAGTATTTTTGCTGTTTGTATGATAGAAATCCTTCATCAAATCAGCATCATCTGTGAATGCAATATCCTCATCAAATACTAATGTTACACCAAATGGTGTCGCATTTTTGTAATCAACTACAGTTGGAGCTTCTGTATCTTCAACTACATCAATTTCAAATTTTGTTGCAACTAAGTTAAATCCTGCATAGTCTTCAAGAGAGTTATCAATAGAAACTTGAAGTTTACCTTCTTCTAACTCAGAATATAATTCAACATTAAACTCAGTCTCAGCAGCATTTACAGGAGTTACTGATTTAACAAAGAAATCATTGTTCCCAAATTCGAATGCATCTGTCAAGTCTAATGCATTGCCATCTTCATCATGAGTTTTAATCGGCTCACTGAAAATGAACTTAATTGTGTCATTTCCTACTACTTTAGATTCAACTAATTCTGGAATAGTTGTATCGAAGAAAGTAATCTCTGTATCTTCCGTATCAATAACAGAGCTACCAATTTCAAGTGTGAAAGTTGATTGGTTTGGTGCAGCTGAATCTAATACAAGAACAGCAGTAGTACCATCTACTTCAACGTCACTCACTTCAATTTCATTATCATCTTCATCTACAAATGTATAATTTGAAGCATCATATAACTCATCTTCATCTATATCATTAAGCGTATTGAAAACTACTTCAACTTGTTTTAAGTTAAGAGCATTTACAGCTACAACTTCAGGATCTACAGGAGTAAATCCAATTACAGTATCTACAGCTTCTCCCATGTAAGAAAGTGTATATTCAACACCATCTTCTTGTAATGAAGTAGTAAGACGTACTGTAGTCATGCCTTCAGCAGCTGCTTCAACTTCCTCTTCGCCAGCTTCTTCTTCTACAAGAATTTCAGCTTCTAATACTTCAAGGTCGTTGTCAAAAGTGAAGTCTT
Organism: Nanhaiella sioensis; assembly: GCF_046557775.1. Classification (NCBI taxonomy): domain Bacteria; kingdom Bacillati; phylum Bacillota; class Bacilli; order Caryophanales; family Bacillaceae; genus Nanhaiella; species Nanhaiella sioensis. The sequence continues at coordinate 2,477,775 of NZ_JBKAEG010000001.1, read as the reverse complement.
CAACATTAACTTCTTCAAGTACGCTGTTGAATACTACGTCGATAGTCGTGCTATCTACAACAGTTACTTCAGAAATTGCTGATGCTTCCATGTTTAATGAACGGTATAAGAATGCTGCGAAGTTAGCACGTGGTACACTTCCGCTTCCATCATAAGTTCCGTCTTCTTTACCAGTTGTAACACCGTTTTGGAATAAGATTGCAACGTTCTCTCTGTGAGACTCATCGATTAAGTCTAAGTCAGTTAAAGTAACTTCAACTTCGTCATTTGCTTCTAAGCCGAATGCACGAACAAGAACTGAAGCCATTTGAGCACGAGTTAACGTGTCGCTTGCTCCGAATACACCGTTGCTACCTTTGAAGATTCCAGCAGCTTTTACTGCAGCAGCAGCTTCTTTAAGCTCTTCGTCAGTTGAGTCTGCTACATCGTCAAAAGAAGTTAAATCTTCAGGAACTTCTAAGTTAAGAGCACGTTGGAATAATTTCGCAGCTTGACCGCGAGTTAATTCAACTTGAGGTCCGAATGTTCCGTCTGGGAACCCGTTAATAATTCCTTCATTTGCTAGTTCAGTAATGTACATATGTGCCCAATGGTCAGCTGACACATCAGAGAAGCTAGCACTTTCAGCGCTTGCTGCTACTGGTCCGATTGCAGTTGCTACTAAAGCAGCTGACACAGATCCAGCTAAAAATTTACGATAAGACTTTGGTTGGTAAGCCATTAGATAATTTCCTCCCTTTTGCTACTTGTAATTCTAAATTTAAGGTAATTCAATTTAAGAGAATATGTACTTAATAAGTCGTGTTAGTAAGCTATAAATCTCTTAAATCCAATTATAAACAAGTACTAGTATAATTATTTCAGGAACAAATGTCAACGAATTCCTGTTAACAATTTATTACCATAAACAGATACTAGTCTTACAACTACTATTCTACAAGAAATGTCAGTTTATGCAAGAGTTTAATTGCTTTTTTTAAAATTTGCCAAAAATAATTTATAAGTTTATACCTAAGACGTGGTTTGTCTAACAAATAAATGATACATCGTTTCTACTATTATTAGTTGATACTAGATATGAACATTTCAGTATATGTATTTAGGATGGGTTTTATTACTATGATTTCAGTTTAATTGTTACAAAACTGTAAACTAAGTCAATAGATTAATATGATAAGATAAATTATGTGTAGAAATTTAGCAAACGATGCGTAATTTTCCAAGTGATGGGGTGATTCATATTATTAGACGTTTTAGTTTCATAATAGTTACATTATTTATTGTATTTTTATCTAATACGATAAGTACATATGCTGCAGCGCAAAATTATGACGTGTTAATGCCTGCTGCCAAAAAATATATCGGTGTTCCATATAAATACGGTGGCACAACTGTGAGTGGCTTTGATTGCTCAGGTTATGTACGTACCGTACTTGGTCAAGCTGGGATCTCTTTACCGAGAACAACTGGTGAGCAATACAATAGTGGAGTAACAGTAGATAGAGCTAATCTCCGTATCGGTGATCTCGTGTTTTTTAATACGAGCGGTAGTGGCGTATCTCATTCAGGCATTTATATTGGAGATGATCAATTTATTCATTCTCAAAATGGTAAGGGTGTCTCAATTAGCTCTTTAAATGACCCTTATTATTGGAAAGCTCGTTATTTAGGTGCAAGACGTTACCTTTCATATGATTTACAAGTAGCTTCATTCCATGATATACCGACGACGTACTGGGCGTATAACGAAATTGAAACATTGGCTAAAGATCGATTAATCATTGGATATGAGGATAGCTATTTTTATCCGGAAACAATTATTACAAAGGCTGATGTAGCCGCATTACTTGCTGTAGCAAAGAATTTAGATATGTCTAACCGAACGGAAACATTTAAGGATGTATCAAGTGATCATTGGGCTGTAGGTGCGATTAACGCATTGCAAGAACTAGGAATTAACGGTGGTGAGGAAGGAAACTTCAACCCAGACAATGGTCTCACGAGAGCACAGCTTGCAACATGGTTTGCTACGCTGTTTTCACTAGAAGAGGCGAAAGAACCGATTGAGTTTACTGACGTTGATGCATCACACTGGGCATACGATGCCATTCAAAGGCTCGCTGCCTCAGGCATTACAACAGGATATGAAGATCAGTCATTCAAGCCAGACGCGGAAATAAACCGTTCTCAATTTGCAGCATTTCTCTATCGTGCCTTGTACTAAGAATTTTCAACTATTACATAATTGTTGTTTAATAAAGTCATACATCGTTATTGATCATGACTAAAGAATGCTACCTATACAATTCTCAAAAGCTAAAAAGCGATACTCCACCGAGGGAGTATCGCTTTTATATTTGATGCTATTCAAGAAGCATCGTTCGCATAACATATAGCGCAAATTCAGCACGTGTAATGTCGTCCGCCGGTCGAAAGGTCTGCTCAGGAATGATGCCGTTATTTGCTAATAGGTTAATATCTTCATAGTTCCAATATGCTTCATCAATATCCGTAAAGATCTTGTTTGTTTTAGCAGGAATATATTTATCTGTATAGGCACGGGCTAAAATAGAGACGATTTGTGATCTCGTTACATATTCATTCGGACGCAACTTTCCTCCTACACCCATTAAGCCATTTGCTTCAGCGATAGCCATTGCTTCATAGCCTAAATCACCTATATTCATATCTGTTGCTTTTACTTCATAGCCTTCTGGAAGCTTCAAATCAAGTGCTCTTACTATGATTGCCGCTGCATGTCTTCTAAGCAGTGTATGATTTGGTTTGAAAGTGCCATCTTCATAGCCATTGATGACCTCATTCATTTGTAAATACGAGACCGCTGCTGCCAGGTCATCATCCTCAATATCTGGAAAGATCGTGACATTACCTTTGTGTACATTCACCGATGCGATATAGCCACCCATCTCATTGCCTAGCACTTCATAATATACATAATGGATCGCAGGGTCGTTATTTTCAAAGGGTCCTGCAATTATTTGAAGCGGTGTGTAGTCAAAGACGTTTTTCACTGTGTCTCCATCGAGCTCATCGCTAAACTCCGAATAGGATGCATGAGCATTGTTCGTATATACAAGGTCACCATTGCTGAAGGGCTGAGCTGTTTGCGTCATTAACCCGTCCCATTGATAGGACATCGTTGGAAAACTTAGTTGTTCTGGTGCATTAGTATCATCATAAACAAGATCAAAAGGTGGTATTTGTTGAACATCGACTAAGCTATGCTCACGAATAACCTCAAAGACACGCTCTTGATAAGGGGCTTGTTCATGTTCAATATGCGGGTCATTTTGCTTAGTTAATCCGTCATATGCCATGATCGTAAAATACCAGTCTTCAATAATGCTTCGGTCATGCTCGTTAATTTTCGGTAGTTTGCTTGATTCCCAGTATTCATTTAACAGTTGTGCTGCGACCTCTACATTATAACGTGTGTCGGTCTCTAATTGATGACGATCAATCCCTCGTTCATTCATTTCCTCATCAGACAGCCTTATTTGCATCATACCAAGCCCGCCGTTCTCTGAGATGATCGGGTGCCCCTCGTCATCAAATTGCATCATGCCTGTTTCAACATATGCAATCGCTTTTAGTACTTCTGCTGGAATGCGATATTCATTGGCTATTTCTGATAATAGCTGCTTTTTTTCCAGAAACGTTAAGCTGTTTTGAAGGTTCAATTGCTCGTTAGTAATCTTACTTTCTTCTATATTATTATACGTTATTCTTAACGACTCGGAGCCACGGTTAAATCCTACCTCTTCATGCTGCCGTGTAATAAATTTAACACGCTTAAATGTATAGCTATCAAACACCCAGGAAAGATTAGCTTGAAGCTCGGATGGACTATACCAACTAGCTGATGGGCTACTCGTCTCAATTGTACCAATCGTTATTGGTTTATATATACCTTCTCCGTCTTGGCCAATTAAAAAGATTGGGTTGTTACTTATTGAAGAGGTATGGAACTGCAAATTATAATAGGAACTATCCCGCATGTTCTTCTCGTAATCAAGAAGATATAAATCCATCGGCTCCCTTACTTCATACTCGCTTGAATTGAGCACTTCACGCCAATATTCCTGAATATTAACATTATCGAATGGGGTCTGAATGATGCCATTTAATTGAGCATGATCCATAATGGCTAGCTCTGTACCAAATAACTGTACGTAATCCTCCGCCAAAATTTCTGCTAGCCCCCATACATAATCCCCTGACCCGTCACTATGAGCTTTGTGATTTGTTGAAAGGCTTCGAACTTCAGCGTAATGACTTTTCATCCACTCATCAGGCTCTAGATTCTCACCTTCTATTAAATGATAAAATGTAAAGTGATGGCCATATTCATGCGATAATGTCTGAGCAATTTCTGGCACTGTCGCGAAATCATCGACACCATATAAATAAATCTTCCTGTCTGGTAAAAGAGACCACTTTGTTCCACGTAATTCATAAAGTGCAAAATACTGTCCTAGTGTTTCGTCTCCGGCAGGATAGTCAGGGAGAAGAACAACCTTCCCTAATAGTTCAAGCTCCTCACCGTGCTTATTACGCAATAGCTCTTGTTCAACTTCAATAAGCTGCTCTTGTGTTTTCCATTTGGAGCTATAGCTTTCAATCGTTACACCACTATCACCTGTATAGCTTTGCATTAACGTGTAATAATCCTCGTACTGAAATTGGGCTGCTGTCGTTGTCTTCGTTTCATCAAATACTGCTGCTTCAACGTCAAGCGTATAAGCAAGCATGAATACACATGAAATGACAAACAACCGAAGTAAATTTTTCAATATGTACACCACCTGTTTTTTCTACCATTCTACTATAAAAAAAGTCTAGACGTATCAATCTAGACTTAACCTATATATATTTTAAAATATTTTACTTTTCAAGTGTAAGCGTCCGTTTTAAAAACAGTGAAAATTCAGCTCGCGTAACATCGTCTTCCGGGCGAAACGCCTGATCGTCAGTGATGCCATTATTCGCTAGTAGATTAATATCCTCATAATTCCAATATGTATCATCCATATCTATAAATGCTACATTTGTTGTAGCTGCTTCGTATGTATCTGTATACGTACGAGCTAATATTGAAGATATTTGCGATCTCGTCAAATATTCATTAGGACGCAGCTTTCCGCCGACACCCATTATGCCATGAGCTTCAGCAATGACCATCTCATCATAGCCTAGTTCGCCCTGTTCCATATCAGTTGCCTTCATCTTATAGCCCTCAGGTAGCTTTAAGTCAAGAGCCTTCACTAAGATAGACGCAGCATGTCTGCGCAATAAAGTATCGTCCGGCTTAAATGTGCCGTCTACATGACCGGAAATCATACCCTTCAATTGTAAATAAGTAACTGCTGCTGCTACTTCACGATCTTCGATATCAGGAAAAACTGAAACATTTCCTTGCTGAAGATTAGAAGATGATATGTATGCGTCTACTCCGTTCCCTTTTACTTCGTAATAAACAAGATGGTTTGCATCGTTATCACTTTCAAAAGGTCCACTCACGATTTCTAAAGGGGTATAGTGTGGTAAATTGCCAGCATGTTCACCATCTACATCATGACGAATATATGAATATGACGCAGCATTATTTAATGTATAAACTTGATCACCTGTCGTTAATAATTGAGTTGATTGTGTAGCTAGCTCGGGCCAATCATAAGAGGCTACAGAAAAGGTCATCAGCTCCGGCTTGTCTGGATCAGCATAAGTAATATCTACTTTTGGTATGTCCTTAATATCTAGTAAACTATTTTCACGAATGGATTGAAAGACCTTCTCTTGGTACGGCTCATTCTCTTCAAAGTTTGGATCATTCCTCTTTGATAGTCCATTGTAAGCCATTACTGCAAAATACCAGTTTTCAATCACAGTAGGGTCATGATCATTAATAATAGGCAGGAAATCCCACTCCCACTTCTCCTTTAAAATACTTGCTCCTACTTCAATATTATAGCGTAGGTCAGTCTTTAAGCGCTCCACGTCTATGTCACTAGTAAGCTGCTGTTCCTCTGTAAGAGTAATTTGCATCATGCCGATGCCGCCATCCTCTGAAATATATGGCGTGCCATCCTCATTAAATTGTGTCATATCCGTTTCTTTTTGTGCGATAGCCTTTAATATCTCAGGCGGAATACCGTATTCAACAGCAACCTCCCATAATAATTGTTTCTTTTCAGCAGTTGTCAATTGCACGACCTCATCTTTTTCGATCGATGCTGTTGTCTCTGCGACCGCTTGTATGCTAGGCTGCCCTGATAGCAATATGAATGACGAAAGACAGGCCGCTGGTAGTACCTTTTTCAATATCTCCACTCCTCTTTTTTCTATTATTCTACTACAAATGATGCTCAGTCGCTAATAGACTTTAATGAATGTTACTAAATGAGCATTATGTTTTAGTAAATGTTACACGATTAGATCCTCATCAAGCTTTTCACTACATATGCCCTAGTATATTATGTACCTACTTTCGCACAAAAAACATGCTAAATCCCGTGTTTGTTTGCATTTCCCTTCCATTAACATGATAAAGTTCTAACATTGTAGCAACCAAGTTTACGGTTGGAGCCATAAAATAAAAAAAGGTGACTCATAGGGTCATAGCTCACTCTCATTACGAACCGTTGTGAGCCATTGCCCTTTTGAGTCAACCTTTTTATGATGTTATATGCTACTTACTAAATGCTACTCGTAAAGTATATGATTCTTTACTTGATTTAGATGCGGCATCTTTCACTTCAAAATAGTATTTACCCGCTTGTAATGATACTGTAGCGACTTCCTCGTCACCTACTCCGTAGAAGTCGATTTCCTGCACAACATCACCTTCGCTGTCATAAATAGTCACAGCGCCATCAATTGATGATGGTACTTGTAGTGACACGTCAAATGCTGCGTCATTTGATACATTAAATTCATAGTAATCTTTGTCACCGAATTCGACGCCACCGTTTAAGTAAGCAACAGCTTCATATGCTCCTTCAACTTTTGTAAAGTGAAGTGGCTCCGATGGAACATGATTGCTTACCACCGAGTTACTATCCTCGTCATCTGTGTTAGGTTCGAACAACGAAATATCGTATGTTTGGACTGATAAACCATCCCACGTATAATTCATCGCTCCGATAATATATCCTACGTTCTCTTTTGCTTTAAATGAGCCTTGGATCTTTCCATCTGGACTAAAGAACCCTGGCATGAGCATCATTCCTTTTTCTGCTTCGCTATCATCAATCATCATATTACCGTTCGTATCCTCAACGATAACAGCCTCCATTAACAGCGCGCCCTTAACATCTTGTGGTAAGCTTTGCTCTTGTTCCTCTGAATATGGATTTGGCGTTAAGGATATACCTAATACTTCCGTATCGCTACGATGTTTATAGTAATACGTGTCCACATCATTAGGAAGAATGAACGAGCCACTTACTGAGCTACCAGGCTTTAATATCGTTGCTAAAATCGGCTTGTCGTTTGGTTCATTTGCGTCATGTGCCACATCGACAAGGGTTGTTGATGACATTTGATAAGGTTCTGCCGACGGCTGCCAAAGGTCGTTTTGAATTTTAACGTAATATTGCTTACCTTGTTCTAGCGCAACAGTCATTTTACGGTTTTCCATGCTACCGTAATAAAAGTCAGTATACGCAATCCAATACAGCTCATTACTTTCTTCGTCATATTCATAAAGCTCTACCCAAGGCATCATCGTTTTTGTATTTTCAAACTCAAATTGATAGACTGCATTTTTGTCAGCGGTAAACGTATAAAAGTCACGGTCACCAGAGTATTGAATATACCCTTCAATATTGTCACCAATGTTGTATTGAATAGCAGAACTAATAATTTGCTCAGTTTCGTCAGGGTCGAATTCAGACCAACTAGACCCAATAAAAATAGAATTTTCTTCTATAGCATCCTTTTTGTACGCAATATATTCCTCTTGATCAATCGTCCCCTCTATCAATTCTTCCTCATATGTTTCCATCATCGGATAGCCATCCTCATCCTCTGGAATATCGACCACTTCAGCTACTAGCTGATATGGTACTGCTGACGCAGGAAGGACATCCGAAGGTGCTTCTATACCTTCAAAGAAATAAAAGAAGAAGTCAAACTCCGGTTCACTTGAAGCCTCAATAATATACTCTATACCTGGCATCGCCTCAAAGGTAGCTACCTCTCCCTCACCTGTTTGACCAGTATTTGCTCGAACAAATGGCCATGGCTCAAACATAAAGAGTTCTTCCTCTGGTACGTCTGCAGGAATTTCCCTATTGAAATCATCTGCAAAATAAATATTCAATGTTGAGTCAATACCAGGTACTTCAGATAATGATATCGAAACAACTTCAGGCTCTTCAACACTAAAGGTGAAATAGTCTTTATCAGCTTTGTACTCCTCATTGTTATCTGCTTCAGGTATGAAAGTGAGTGGCGCATTTTCCAAATTGTCACTATTAAATGGCAACTCAGAAATAGCCGCGATATTGTTCTTTGTCAACCCATCATCATGTAGCTCATCAAATCGTTCAAGCTTCAGCTCGTAGCGAGATTTTCCTTCTATATTATAGTTACCATTTGCATCAGTAATTCCGATAGCCAATGTTCCATTTTCAAGGGCTGTATATAACGTGCCTTCTTGCCCCCCTAGGAATGCATCATTTATCTCAATTGTTTCTGTTGCTTCTGTCGCTCCTTCAGGAAAGAAACGGAGCTCTAATTCATAGTCGTATTGGCTCGCACCCATTAACGATGTTTGAACAGCTTGACCTTCTTCTAGATCAAATCGGAACCAATCCACCTCTTCGGGTGAAGTGAGCGCTCCTTCTTGTGTATATTCAGCAGAGGAAATTGTCGTAGCTTCTGCTAATACCCTCTCATCTGTCCAATCTATCACTTGAGGCAAATGATTCACATCATATTGCAATGCAGCTACAGGATTAACTATGCCATTTGCATACTTCAAATCATAGCCTTCAGCGCCTAAATCGTTAGCTGTTCGCTCTAGAATCGCTTCAACCTCATGCGGCTTTAAATCAGGATATTTAGATAATAAGAGCGAAGCAACACCCGCAACGATTGGCGACGACATTGACGTTCCACTAAGCTCTGCGTATGAGGAAGCTTGCTTCGTAAAATCATATACCGTATTATAAATATCTACACCTGGTGCTACGATATCAACGTACGCGCCATAGCTTGAAAAGTCAGCTAGCTTGTTATTCATATCGGTCGCACCAACACTGATGACGCCATCAAAGGCAGCTGGATAACGATATCCATCCGAAGCCGTGTTCCCTGCTGAGGTGACGATGACAATTCCTGCATCAATCGCCTTTTCAACAGCCTCCTCTAAAATAGGACTTGGAAAAGGTGAGCTCAGACTCATGTTAATGACGTCTACTTCCTGCTCAATCGCATACAAGATTCCTTCTGCAATCACGTAATCATTAACGAAGATACCTCCAAACACATCAATTGGTAAAATCTTTGCATTCGGATTGACGCCGTAGCCACCAACACCATTATTTGCTTCGGCACCGATAATTCCTGATACGTGTGTGCTATGCACATCTACTGATGCTGTATGGTTCGGGTCACCGACATTATACGGTGGTAAAATTTGAGATTTCAAGTCTGGGTGATTGGCATCAATACCTGTGTCAATAACCGCTACTGTTACTTCGTGGTCTCCTGCAAGGCTTAACGCTTTATCAATTTCAAGTAGAGATAGATGGTACATATTTTCGGATTTTGGATCATTGCTAATGGCATCTGTTTCATATGTATAACTTGGTGTTACACTAGCAACATGATCCAGCGAAGAGTAATATTTAACAGCATCTTCAAGGTTGCGTCCCTTTTTCAGTTTTACAATATCGTACCCTAGCAATGGTACGGATCGTTCTAGTAGCGTACCTGCTTGATTGTGCATGGCATTTGTTAACTTAGACTCATATTTAATCACAAGTGTATCTTCACTAATTTGCTCACTCGCATCCGTCTTCTGCTTGTATGCAAGCTTGTGCTTCTCTAATTTAGTTAAATCTAATTGATTGAGTACATTATAGGGCTGATTTGCTTTAAAATCCTGTGCATTGTTCAGTGTCGTCGATGCAGATGCAAAGCTAGGAACCAACATAGTAGATGCTAGCCCTAATGACATCGCTGTTTTTTGCCACTTTTTCATTTACATACTCCCCTTTCATTTCTTTCAAAGTGCGATCATTTTGCATGTTCAAAATAGGTTATAGCTTTTGAACATCCTCTATAAAACTATTATGTTCCCTTTTATTATAGACGTATAAATCACAAAAAAGTTTCATATTTTTTGCAATTAAACTATTATTTTCTTTTATATGCTACTCTTTCCTATTGCATCGGATCTAAATCAAATAGGCTGAGGAAATCAGGTTGCATGATCCCTTCAGCCCATGTATGTCACGCTATTTATTGCTTGTTACACGTAATGTATATGGCTCCTTACTAAATCGTAAGTATGCGTCTTTCACTTCAAAATAATATGTTCCTGCTGTTAATGATACAGATGAAATCTCTTGATCTCCTACACCGTAGCTATCCATTTCTAGTACAGCTACACCGTGACCATTGTAGATCGTTACAACACCATCTAATCCTTCTGGGCTGTCTAATGTTACATCAAATGTACCGTCTTGCTCGACAATAAATTCATAATAGTCCTTATCCCCAAAATCAACACCTGAATTTAAATATCCGACTGCCTCATATGTTGCTTCGTTTTTCACGAAATGAAGTGGCTTTGACGGGATGTTATTCGTAACGACTGTGGTAGCATCTTCATCCAGACTACCCAGTGTTTGAATGGATATATCATAAGATTTAAGCGATATGCCTAAAAATGCAGTAGATGCAGTTAACACAAAATACCCAACGTTTTCTTTCGCTTTAAACGAACCTGATATATTCGTATCTTCTAAGAAAAACGAATAATAGTTTAATGATTTACTTGCTTCATCATCGTCAATGATCATATTTCCATTCGTATCTTCAACGATTTGTGCGGACATCATTAACGGATTTTTCAATTCGTTCGGCATAGCTTCCTCTTGCTCAGCAGTTAGCTCATTTGTCTTTAGGCCAAATCCAAGAATCTCATCCGCACTGCGATGTTTATAATAATACATATCAATATCATTATTAAATACAAAATACCCAGTTTCAGGTTGGTTTGGCTTTATAATCGTCGCCTGAAGAGGTCGATCATTTTGTTCATTTTTTTCGTGTGGTGCATCAGCAAGTATAGTAGATGTTAACTCGTACGGTACCTCTGAAATTCGGTACATTCTATTTTCTACTTTTAAGAAGTAGCTCTTCTCTTTTTGTAAAGCAATTGTCAATACCGGTTCAGGCTCTCCAGTATAAATGCTATATCCTGATCTTCCCACTGCAATAAGATCATGCTCCTCTTCATCAAACTCGTAAATCGTCACCCTTGGCATCATCGATTTATCTTGATTCAATGAAAATTTATATACAGCATCTTTGTCAGTCGTAAAAGTGTAAAAATCCTCATCACCATACGTTTGGAAATATCCTTCTGCTTCATCTCCAACAGTATATTCAATGGCTGTAGAAGTCATTCTATCAAGAAATTCATCAGAAAACTCTTCGAAATAACTCTCTATGGTGATCACTAAATCTTGTTCGATTTCATCCTTCTTTAATTGCATATATTCCTGCTTGCTTATTTTACCTGCAATAAATTCATCTTCATAACTGTCCATTTGCTCTGCATCTTCATCCGCTGGGAGTTCAACTGTGTTCATTGTTACTTGATACGGATCCGCAGAAGCTGGGATATTGTCTTCTTCTACCATCATTTGAGAAGGATCAAAAAATGGATTAAATGGATCAAAGAAGAAGAAAAAGAAATCATCCACTGGCTCACTAGATGTTTCTATTACATATTCCATCTCTGGCATCGCTTCAAACGTAAGGACTTCACCTTCACTCATGCGTCCTCCATTCATGCTCTCAATTGCCCACGGTTTATACCATTCAAGCTCTTCTGCTGAAAGCCCTACCGGAAGCTCTTGATAAAAATCTTCTGCAAAATAAACATTAATTGCTGAATCTATTCCTACTACTTCTGACAATGAAATACTTACAATTTGCGGTTCATCTACTGAGAATGTGAAATAGTCTTTGTCCGAAATTAATTCTCCATTCTTGTCTTCTTCAGGTAAAAAGGTTAACGGAGCAATATCAAGATCGTTACTATCGAATGGTAATTCTGTAATGCTGACAGGCTCATTTTTTGTAATCCCATCCTCATGAAGCTCATCATGACGAGTTAACGTGAGCTCATAGGAAGATTTCCCTTGCAAGCTATAATTTCCATTCACATCGGTAACCCCAATGGCTAATGTTCCTTTTTCAACGGCTGTGAATAAACGGCCTTCTGCACCACCAGCCAGCATATCATTTACTTCTAGTATGCTACTAGCTTCATTTGTTCCTTCAGCGTAAAATTTAAGATCGAGCTTATAGTCATAATCCTCTGCACCGTTTAAGATCATTTGGACTGATTGACCTTCCTCAAGCTCAACTTTGTGCCAAGCTATTTCGTTAGGTAAGCTAAGCTTTCCTTCTATTGAATAGGCCTCTTCAACAAATGATACTTCAGCACCTTCAGCTAATACTCTTTCGTCATTCCACTCTATCACGTCAGGTAAGAGATTCATGTCGAATTGTAAAGCACCCACTGGATTAACTAGACCATTAGCAAATGTTAAATCATACCCTGCTTCACCTAGGTCAATGGCTGTTTGTTCAAGTATGAATTCAACCTGAGCTGGTGTTAAATCTGGGTATGTAGATAATAAAAGTGATACGACACCTGCAACGACTGGAGATGCCATCGATGTTCCACTCATTTCTACATAGGATGATGCATTTTTTTGAAGGTTAAACACTGTACTATAGACGTCTTCACCAGGTGCTACAATATCTACAGCTGGTCCGAAATTCGAATAATATGAAAGCTCATTTTCACTATTTGTAGAGCCTACACTAATGACTCCATCGAACGCCGCTGGGTAATGATATGCATCAGATGTGCTATTTCCTGCTGCAGCTACAACTGTAATGCCAGCGTCTAGTGCTTTTTGTACTGCGTCCTCCATAATCGGGCTAGGCATCGATCCTCCGAGGCTCATATTAATGACATCTGCTTCTTGCTCAATCGCATACAAGATTCCCTCTGCAATGACATAGTCAGTTAGATAAGACACGTCAATAGGTAAAATCGTTGCCTTAGGATTAATTCCATGCCCACCTTCTCCATTGTCGGCCTCTGCACCAATTATTCCTGAAACGTGTGTACCATGATGGTATGGCATACCTTGATTCGCAGGATCACCAGCGTTATACGGTGGCAATATTTTGGATTTTAAATCCGGGTGGTCTACGTCAATTCCTGAATCTATGACTGCTACAGTCACTTCATGATCCCCTGCAAGATTTAATGCTCTATCGATTTGTAACAGTGATAAATGATACATGCTGTCCGCTTTCGGATCACCCTTACCACCAAGTAGCTCGTACGTATAGCTTGGCAATACGTTTACAACGTCTCTTTGGGAAGTATAATATTGCATCGCATCCTGTAAGCTACGGCCCTTTTTAAGTTTTACAACATCATATCCAAGCGTTGGGAACGATCGTTCAACGAGCGTTCCTGCACGGTTATGTACTTTGTCAGATAGCTTTGTGCTATATTTGATGATGAGCGTATCCTCGCTAACTTGATCATTTGCTTCTAATTGTTGTTTAAAAGCGAGCTCTTGCTGTTCTTTGTTAGTTAAATTCAATCGATCTAGCACATTATAAAACTCTTGCTCCTTTAATCCTGTGACATCGGCTGGTGTTGGTGTAAAGGCTGCTGATGTAAAGCTTGGTACGACTAATGAAGATGCCAAACCTAATGACAACGCAGTTTTCTTCCATTTTTTCATACCCATTTTCTCCTCCTCATTCTATTAATCATAGACGATTCAACTACCTACAACCCTGAGGTTGCACACAATTCTAGAAAAGCTCTCAATCTCCCATACTTAATAAAAAAATACGAATTAGATCTACCACGTAATAATAATTCCATATTTTTCTAGAACAAGAATACTATAACATAATATACCAGTAAAATAATAGCATTACTATATTTTTTTGGGAGTTTATTAAGGTCCTAACTCATATTGATAAAACTCAAAAAAAGCTGATGCTCAAAAGTAACAATACTTTTGGCATCAGCCTAGTTTAAAACGATTAGTTTGTTGATTTTACGTGCAATGTGTACGGTTCATTACTTGCATTTAGTTGTGAATCCTTCACTTCGAAATAATATGTACCTTCTGTTAATTGTACAGTTCCGATTTCCTCATCACCAGATCCATAATGATCAAAGGTCTTCACAACATAACCCTCATTGCTGTAAATTGTTAAGTCACCATCTATACTTGACGGTATTTGTAACGACACCTCATACTCCCCGCTATTTGACACATCAAATTGATAATAGTCTTTATCTCCAAAGTCAACACCAGCATTTAAATAGCCTACAGCCTCATACACATCTTCATTTTTCACAAACTGAAGTGGCATTGAAGGGATGTTATTAGTTACAACTGAATCAGCATCTTCATCTTGGCTGTCAAGTGTATTTAATGCAATATCATACGATTTGACTGTTTGCCCGAAGAATATAGAGCCGTAATTCATCGCGACAACAAAATATCCGATGCCCTCTCGCGCTTTAAATGAGCCGTTCAAATCTCCTTCAACATTCACAAAATCAGGTTCATATACGATTGATTTTCTCGCTTCATCCCCATCAATAAACATGTTACCATTTGTATCTTCAACAATCATAAACCCGAGCATTAATGGTGATTTGATTTCTGATGGCAGCTCTAGCTTTTGTTGATCTGTAAGCTGATTTACTTTGACAGATAAGCCAAATAACTCTTCTTCACTACGGTGCTTATAATAGTAAGTGTCCACATCATCAGCAAAAATGAAGCTCCCATTCACTGAAACATTTGGTTTTAAAATAGTCGATTGTAGCGGTTCATCATTTTTTTCGTTTTCATCAAATGGCACATCGTATACTATTTTTGATGACATTTCATACATTTCTTTCGCTGGCTGGTAGCTACCATTTTCAACCTTCGCATAATATTGCTTGTCTTTCTCTAACGGAATGGTGATCGTTGGTGTTTCTTCCATTTCCATTAAAAAGCTAAATGATTGATTCACAGCATTTAATGTTTGTTCTTCCTCGTTGTATTCATATACTGTTAAGGTAGGTATCATTGTATTCATTTTATTTAAATCGAATTGCAGTATCGCATCCTGCTCCTGGTCGAGCATAAACGTATAAAAATCACTATCTCCGCTATATTGGAAATACCCTTCAGCTTGCTCTCCAATCGTATAATCGATTGCAGTAGCCATAATGAGCTCTACTTCCTCTGGAGAAAACTCACTCCAGCTTGACTCAAATAATAGATCCAATTGATCTTCCGCTGCATTTTTTTTAGACGTCATGTATGCGGATTTATCGATTTCTCCAGACATAAGCTCTTCTTCTGGAGTTGGTTCAAACGACAAGCTATCTTCATCAACTGGAAAGTCTACCTTCTCAACAAGCAAATGATATGGAACTGCAGACGTTGATACATCATTCTTCAAGTCCATTCCTAGGAACAGTAAACTAAAGAAATCTAACGTTTGTTCACTAGAAATTTCGATGATGTATTCCATACCAGGCATAGCTTCAAACGTTACTGATTCTCCTTCACCAGAAGTTCCCGTGTTAGCTGATGCAAATGGCCATAAGCCGTATTCATCTGCAAGCTCTAAGTCTTCAGCGAAATATACATTTAATGAAGTATTAACACCTGGAAGCTCAGATAATGAAATATTGACAGCTTGTAGCTCTTCAACCGTAAGAGCAAAATAGTCTTTATCGTTTACTTTTTCACCCTTGTTATCTACTGATAACATCGTTAATGGTGCCATTTCAAGCTGCTCACTATCAAATGGTAAAGATGTGATCATTGCAGGGTTATCTATCGTTAAGCCATCTTCATGTAATTCATCATAGCGATTTACTGTTAACTCATACGATGATTTTCCTTGCAAACTATAATTTCCGTTCGTATCTGTAACACCAATTGCTAACATCCCGTTCTCTATTGCCGTAAACAAGCTACCTTCCAAACCACCAGCAACAACATCATTCACTTCTATTGTTTCACTTGCTTCCGTTTTAGTAGCTGGATAAAAACGTAGCTCTAATTTGTAATCATAATTATCAGCTGCTTCTAAAATCGTTTGAATGGATTGACCTTCTTCAAGGTTTACTTTTAACCAATGTCTTTCTTCTGGAGATTGTAGCTTACCTTGCGTCGTAAAACGATCTTCACTAAAAGTGATTAATGATGCCTCGCTCAAAATCTTTTCATCATCCCACTGAATTCTCTCTGGTAATTGAGTAATATCATATTGTAGTGCAGCAACAGGATTTACTAAACCATTTGCATAGGTTAAGTCATAGCCAGCTTCTCCAAGATCAGTTGCTGTACGCTCAAGAACCGCTTCCACTTCGTAAGGCTGTAGATCAGGGTACTTTGATAATAGTAAGGAAACAACACCTGCTACAACTGGTGAAGCCATTGATGTTCCATCAGCTTTTAAAAATGAGGAAGCATTCTTTTGAGTATCAAAGATCGAGCTATAAATTCCTTCTCCAGGAGCTACGATGTCAACCTGTGGACCGAAGTTAGAAAAGTCCGCTAAATTATTTTTATCGTTTGTCGCCCCTACACTAATTACACGATCATGTGCTGCTGGATAAAAATAATCGTCTGTGGCATTATTTCCTGCTGCAGCAACGATAACAATGCCAGCATCAATTGCCTTTTGTACTGCTTCATCTACAATCGGGCTTGGGAAAGGTGAACCTAGACTCATATTTATGACATCAGCTTCGTTGTCAATTGCATAAAGTATCCCTTCAGCAATCGAATAGTCATACGCACCAAATCCTCCATTAAACACATCAATCGGTAAAATTTTTGCATTTGGATTTATACCGTAGCCACCTACGCCGTTGTTTGCCTCACCACTAACGATACCCGCAACATGTGTACCGTGTAAGTCTGCAACACCTTGACTTGCAGGATTCACAGCATTATAAGGTGGTAAAATTTGCGATTTAAGCTCTGGATGATCCGAGCCGATACCAGTATCAATGACTGCAACAGTCACCGCATGATCTCCCGCAAGGCTTAATGCTTCATCAATTTGTAACAATGATAAATGATACATATCCTTTGCCTTTGGATCAGCTTTTACACCAAGCTTTTCATATGTATAGCTTGGCGATATATTTACTACATTGTTTTGAGAAGCATAGTAGTTTACCACCTCTTGCAAGCTTTGTCCCTTCTTAACGGTTACGATATCATAACCAAGTGTTGGCATAGAGCGCTTTAGCGTCGTTCCTGCACGGTTATGTACAGTGTTAGATAGCTTTTTATTATATTTAATTATTAGCGTATCCTCACTTATTTGCTCATTAGCATCAGCTTTCATATTCATTGCAAGTAAGCTTTTTTGTTCCTTTAAGTTAAATTGATCTAAAGCGTGAAATGGTAACTCTTCTTTTACCACTGGCTCTATATTCAATGTTGTTGAAGCTGAGGCAAAGCTAGGAGCTAATAAAGAAGTAGCTAGTCCCAATGACAGAGCAGACTTTTGCCATTTTTTCATAAATTTTTTCCTCCTTAGATGTGTAAATGTTAAATGAAACTATGAAGCTAGTAAAACCCCTCTTAACATTTAACGATTGAAACCTACAAAGGTTTCATAGTTTTAGTAATTCATCTACTAAATAGTCTATTATCCATTTTTTACTAGACTTAAATACTATATCACAACAATATAAATGTAGAAACAAAAAAGAAAATGTCTGTCTAAAATGTCAGCTTGTTTCACTATAGAAGGTAATCATTGTTAATAGTGGGTATGATTCATAAGATGAAAGTAATTGTAAACAATGCTATACTGTTTCTATCTGAGGAAATATTGGCAGTGATGAAGCAATATCCCTCTTTTCAATGACGATATTTAGAGAATTTACAAACAAAAAACGAAGCCATATAACAAGGTTAAGGAGAGAAACCATGTTAACCTATATTAAAAAAATGCTTGGAGATTCACAAGAAAAAAAAATTAAAAAATATTATCGGTCAGTAGAGCACATAAATGCGCTAGAGGCTGATTTTGAGGCATTATCAGATGCTGAACTGAAACAAAAGACTTCCTATTTTAAAGAGCAGCTTAACAATGGAAAAACGATATATGATATTCAAGCCGAAGCGTTTGCGACAGTTAGAGAGGCTGCTAAACGTGTGCTAGGACAACGTCATTACGATGTACAGCTCATTGGAGGACTTGTATTAACTGAAGGAAACATAGCTGAAATGGCAACAGGAGAAGGGAAAACGTTGGTTGCTTCGTTGCCAAGTTATTTGCGTGCGTTGGAAGGTAAAGGGGTTCATGTCATTACAGTTAACGAATACCTAGCGAAGCGAGACCGCGATCTTATTGGGAAAATTCATGAGTTTTTAGGCCTTTCTGTCGGTTTAAATATCCCGATGATGGAGCCTCATCAAAAGGTAGCAGCTTACAAGGCTGATATTACTTATGGTGTTGGAAATGAGTTCGGATTCGATCACCTACGAGACAATATGGTTTTTGATATAAGCCAACGTGTACAACGACCATATCATTTTGCCATCATTGATGAAATAGATAGCGTATTAATCGACGAAGCGAAAACACCACTTATTATTGCGGGTAAAACTGGCATTAGCTCTGAACTAAGCTACTTATGTGCACGCATTGTAAAAACCTTCGTTCTTGATGAAGATTTTATATATGATGATGAAACAAAAACGACGAATTTAACCGAACGAGGGATTGAGAAAATAGAAAAAGGCTTTGGCATTCCAAACCTATACGACCTTGAGCACCAAACATTATATCACTATATGATTCAATCATTACGTGCAAATGTCATGTTTAAACGTGATGTTGATTACATTGTAAAAGAAGGCAAGATTTTGTTAGTTGATATGTTTACCGGTCGTCCAATGGAAGGACGTAGCTTAAGTAACGGTCTTCATCAAGCTATTGAAGCGAAAGAAGGCTTAGAAGTTACTGAAGAAAACAAAACACAGGCATCGATTACAATTCAAAATTACTTCAGATTATATCCTACATTATCTGGTATGACAGGTACTGCGAAAACCGAGGAGAAAGAATTTCAAGAATTGTATGGCATGGACGTTAGGCAAATTCCAACTAATAAGCCGATCAAACGAACTGATTTATCAGATAAAATCTTTGCAACGATTGACGATAAATATACCGCTGTCGCAAATGAGGTAAATCGGATTCATAAGACGGGACAACCAGTGTTAGTAGGAACGACGTCAATTTTACAATCAGAACAGGTTGCTGAATATTTAACAAAGGAAGGTTTGCAATTTCAACTACTAAATGCCAAAAGCATTGAGCAAGAAATTGAGCTTATTTCATTAGCTGGGCAAAAAAATCAAATTACTATCGCTACAAACATGGCTGGTCGTGGAACAGATATTATGCTCGGTGAAGGTGTTTTTGAGCTTGGTGGGTTATTTGTCATCGGTACTGAAAAGCATGAAGCTCGCCGAGTTGATAATCAGCTAAAGGGGCGATCTGGACGTCAAGGTGATCCAGGTTGTTCACAGTTCTATATCTCATTGGAGGATGAAATGTTCACCCGCTTTGCCAAAGAAGAGCTGGAAAAACTACAAAAAGCTTTTAAAGCTGATGACAATGGCTTGATTAACAATAAAAAAGCTGATGAATTTGTTGAACGTGTTCAACGTATTTGCGAAGGAAGTAATTTCTCTATCCGTGAATATCACTTGAAGCTTGATAACATTATGAACGAGCAACGAAATACAATCTATGATTTAAGAGATAACATACTAAAGACAAAAGACGCCATATCACTTGCTATTCCAATGATCTCATCCCATGTGCATCATGAAACCGAAAACATATGCAAGGAAGAGCAATTACCTGAAGAGTGGGATTTATCAACATTAGAAATGAAGCTAAATGCCGTGTTCGGTGAAAATGCTGTTTCATTCTCAAATGATATTGCTGATATTAACGATGTCAAGGAAGTTGTTAATGAAGCTCTTGCTACATTCCTTGATTTGCTTGAGAATCAAAAAGAAAGTGAGAAGCTACAGTTTGTCATACAAAGATCATTACTATCTCTTACAGACCACCATTGGCTACAGCATATAGACACAATGGAACGCTTAAAAGAAGGAATAGGACTTCGACACTACAGCCAAGAGGACCCAATGCGCCAATACCAGCGTGAAGGACTTGAACTATTTACGATCATGTACGAAAAAATTGAACGTGACGTAAGCAATCAATTCGGGGGACTCGCCCCTGACATTTTAAAGCATTAAAGTATTTGGTGGGATCTCCCACCAAATTCCTGTGAAAAAGTGAAGGGAGTTTTGTAGATGTTACCATTTTTCAAGAAAAAAGATAAAAATATACAAAAACAAGGAGAAGACAGTACAGTAAGTGCAAATGAAGTGCTCGGAACTGACGAACAATCTCATTCAAATGTCGAAGTGAAAACAGAGCTGAGCTTTCACCCATCATCAACTGTCGGTGTGGAAGAAAAATACTATTACCAGTTTTTAAATAATGAGTTGTCTCCATTAAAAGAGAACCAGGTTTCCTTATCAGGAATTGAACTAAAAAATGTAGAGGATGGTTATGTTGTTTCTGCATTTGTGCGCAACAGTCTAAACAAATCTATTCATTTTAATGAAACGGCACTTTTACTCATTGGCCCTGATGGCGAAAGGCTTGCTAGAAAAGTATTTAATTTAAAAGGGCTTGGCAACCTTCCTGCTAGAAGTAGTCGTCCTTGGGAGTTTCACTTTGAGGAGCAGCATGTTATTGCCTCTGAGCTACCAAGTACGGGCTGGAGACTAGCCTTTGAAATAAAAAAACCTCATGCACTTGACCTAGAGGAAAGCTGGGAAAAGAGCCTAGCAGACCAAGATAAGAAGATGCTTGCTAAGCTTGTTCAAGAAACACCAGCACCAAAGCCAGGAGAAGTTAACTTCATGTCTCTACAAGCTAAACAAGCACAGGACGGTAGCCTGCACGTAACGATGCTCATTCGAAACGGCAGTCCAAATCATATTAACCTAGAGAAGCTGCCGCTAATTGTCGAGGATGCTACAGGTGAAGTTATTGCTAAAGGTGGATTTACGTTAAATTCACTTCAAGTAAAAGCAAATACGAGCAAACCATGGACGTTTATTTTTCCACCATCTTTACTATTGAAAGAACAAATAGATTTACAATCTTGGAAGGCATACCCTCAACAAAACGAAAAAGCTAACCAAAAATAACATGATGATTTAATATGTTATCTTAAATCATCATTTATAGTCTAAGGCTCTTTTCGTAAACTATGTTGCGTGGTTTTATATGTTACTCTTCGTTTTACTGAAGAAAAGATGCCCCGAACGTTAAGTATATTCGTAATGAACCCTAATTACGGAAAGCAACAATGAATTCGAAAACAGCTTAGTTTAAAGAGGACGGTCAATCGTTCCTCTTTTTTCATGCTTTCATTTGTTCATGCAACAATGAATGATGTTTTCACCTACACTAACTAGTACTGTTTCCTTTCGTAACTTTGTTGCGATTATCCCTATTTGAAGATAAGATGTAATTTTACTTCATTTAATAGAAGAAATGATGCCATGAGCGCTAGTTGTAAACGCAATTATTTCGTCGAACGAAAAACAGTCTAAGCAGAAAGAAGAAGGCTCTAGTAGTTAACTTTGTGTCTATCGTTCCTATACTAGAAGATAAAGATACCGTTTTACTCCGCATTCATCGTTTTATAGAAGAAAAGGTGCACTAAATCTAGTTATTTTCGTGTTAAGTTATTTGGAATCTATGCAAAAAAACAGCCCAAAAGAAAAACGCCTATCCTAGGATAGGCGCTTTTCTCACTGGGCTACCAACCGAGATATTATATTCTCAAAAGCAAAAAGGATATAAATAGATCCTACAAGTATATATTACCATTGAAAAGCCTTAATAACAAATGATTTTTGCCGTTAGTTTATACCTTTTTTTAAAAAAATCTACTTTCATATGATAAAAGAATGTAAAATGAAAAATTGTTACCTTTTCATCGCTTTTATTAGAAATTTAGGTAAGATTAATTGCCTTTTAAAACGCCATGGCTCCTTTATTAACCGATATAGCCATTCTAAACCAAGCCTTTGAAATGACTCTGGCGCACGCTTTAAATTTCCAGAAATAACATCATAAGATCCACCTACACCTTGATACACAGTAGGATGCAGCTTATCCATATGTTTTATGATCCAGTTTTCTTGAGAAGGACTACCTAAGGCGACAAAAATAATATCAGGCTTAGCATGATTAATTGTATCAAAAACCACCTGCTCATCCTTCTCATATCCATGTAAGGAACCGACAATTTGTATTCCCGGATATTTATCCTCAAGCCTTGCCTTTGCCTGATCAGCTACCCCAGGCTTTGCTCCATATAAAAACACTCTTTTTTTGTTATTAGCGGCTGCCTCACAAAGCTTAAGCATTGTATCAATACCTGTCACTCTACTCTTTATTTTGCCTCTTCTCATTTTTGATGCGAGAACGACTCCTATACCATCAGGAATCTGATACGTGGCACTATTTAATAATTTGCGCAATGTAGCATCATTTTGGGCTTTCATTACCTTCTCAGGATTGATTGCCACAAGAAATGATTTTTTATTTTCCTTCATATTATTTAATAATTCATCAATTAGTTCATCATACGAATGTGTGCATACATCTATACCTAATATTGTTTCCTTCATATTCTCTTTCATCACCTTTTACAGGATGTTCATGACCCAATTGTCTCTTTAATTTTAACATACTTTATGTTAAATCTTTACGTTAGTAAGGACCACCCTTGCTCACTTTTCTCGTTAGTTTTTCGAGTCGCCTAAACGAAGGACGTCAAAATCATGATCCTTCCATTTCTCTGCTTGAATACAGTTTTTCGTATCAAACACGATTTTCGTCCGTAATCGATTAGCGAATAATTCTGGATCCATGACCTTAAATTCATTATGATCTGTCAATATGACAATGATATCTGCATGATCAACTGCTTCTTCAATGCTTTGAGTTTGGATATCCAATTTATTTTCCTTAATATGCGGATCATAAGCTGAACAATCAAGCCCTAGCTCGCGTAAATGATGAATGACATCAAGTGATGGACTTTCACGCATATCATCTATGTTACCTTTGAAGGCAAGACCAAACACCGCGACACGTCCATGATTAATCCCTTGATTTTCTAAGATTTCTTTTACCCTTCTTGCAGTATGCTCTGGCATACCATCATTTGTTTGACGAGCAAGTGTAATCATTTTTGCGAGGTCCGGCTCTAATTCAGCTAAAAACCAAGGATCTACTGCAATACAATGTCCGCCTACACCTGGCCCAGGCAAATGGATATTCACACGAGGGTGGAAATTCGCTAGTTTAATTGCTTCCCAAGCATTAACATTTAATTTTTCACTAATTTTGGCCAATTCATTCGCAAAAGCGATATTAACATCACGGTACGTATTCTCAATTACCTTAACCATTTCAGCTGTCGTCGCATCTGTCACGTGAATCTTTCCTTTTACGAAAGTCCTATAAAGCTCTACTGTTAGACGACTTGATTCTTCGTTAATCCCACCAACGATCCGGTCATTATTCGTTAATTCTTCAAATACTTTTCCTGGAATAACTCGTTCTGGTGAATGTGAAATAAATAACTCTGTACCGATATCTAAATTAGCTTCTTTTAATACAGGGATCATAACATCTTCAACTGTACGTGGTGGAACTGTTGATTCTAAAATGATGAGGTTTCCCTTCCTCACATAAGGTACAATTGCCTCTGTTGCTGCTCGTACGTAATCTAAATTGGCTGTCTTGTCTTCATTAATCGGTGAAGGCACAGCTATAATAAATACTTCAGCTTCTTCAGGTGTCGTTGACGCGGTAAAATTCCCGCTATCTACTGCGCTATTTAATCTTTCTTGTAGACCTGCTTCCTCAATATGTAACTGCTTATTTTGTATCATCTTCACTGCTGTTTCATTAATATCTACTCCGTGGACACGCATACCATGATTAGCAAACATTACTGCGGTCGGTAATCCTATATATCCTAAGCCTACTATACAAAGCTTTTTAGTCATGACAAAAATATCTCCTTTACAATTTCAGTAAAACGTTAGTTAATCTATATTATATCGAAAAATGTCAAATGATGATAGTTTGATAAAAATTGATAATGAAATTGTAACAATACTGTATTTATTCGCTAAAATCCTAAATAATTGAAATTGGTGTACGATATATAAAAAGAAGAATTTTTATTTATATAACATTTATTCATTTATATATGATAGGTATACTAAGCCTTTACTGGAGGGAGTTTTCACATGTTTAAAAAGTATATGATTTTTATTATCTCAATATTATTAGTTTTACCATTTATAACGAATTCAGCTTCAGCGGTTACATACCCAAATTTAGTTGAATCTAAGCCAGAGGATAATGACCAACATGTTCCATTAGGTACTGATATTTATTTTGAATTCAACGAAGATATATTAGAATACGATATAAATAAAATTAAATTACTTAGAAAGCTCTCAAACAATAATTATAAAGAGGAAAAGATTAAGCAAGTTAAGGTCTCTGATGAAGTATTAACAGTCATTCCTGAAAATAAGCTACTTTTTAATAAAGATTATAAGCTTGAGATTGAATCATACTCTATTGAATTATCGAATGGCTTATATTCTCGTAAAATCACACACGACTTTAAAACGAATTATATGACTTTTTATGAAGTTATGGCTGTTGAAAGCGGAGAAATTTCGAAGCTTTTTGCAAACTATTCACCACGTCAATTAATAGTCACAGCTCCCGAGAGATATGTTGATAAAATTGCTGTAAACCATAAAAAACAAGGTGCTTTTAAAGATCAAGTTACTACTGATGTAACTGATACTTTAACGAGTATCGATATTTTCGTAAATAGTAAAGATGTTGAAAAAGTAAAAGTTGAAATCTACGAAGAGAATACGAGGATTGCGACAAAGTACGCCAAAAGATATGAGTATAGTAGTAATAGACAAGAATATAATATTGGTTTCGGTAATCTACCTGTAAATTTTGATGTAAAAGTGACTGTTCTTGATAAAAATCTTGAGATTAAAGATAAGAAATTTGTCAAAGTAGTTTCTGAAGATCAACTTATTACAAATGTAATAGAAGATTATAAATATAAAACAGCTGGCGAAAGTAACTCGTTAGCTGAGCTCATGGCAGATCCTAAGCTATTTAATACTTATTTGAATGAACATAATATGAATGATATAAGGGTACAGGTTGATAAATAATGAATAATAAAATTGTCGTTTTTTTCGTTACGTTGTTCGTCATCTTAGCATTAGCTATTTCTTTTCCAAATGATCCGCTCCAAGCTTCTGACCCAGAGTTATGGGAAGAAAGCAATATAAGTGACCCTCTCAAGCGGTGGGAGATATCATTTAATGAACAGGTAAGAACTAAAAGTGTTGCGTATGATAGAGTATATATTATTGATAACCAAAATAAGCGTTTGAAAACTGATTTACAAGTTAGCTCAAATGGAAAAACAATTACGATTACTCCACTTGAGCAATACAAAACCGATACAAAATATTGGTTATACATTGATAAGTCTGTTCGGTCAGTCAATATGGATCCACTCAAGAAAAGCGTAATCATGCCATTTTCTTTATCAGATCAAGTTGCTACGGGCGGCTCGCCTATAGCAGTTAAAAATGATGTGCAAGATACAAGTACAGCTGATAGTCAGGAACAAGCAAAAATGACTATTCAAGTTGAAAAATATGATATGTTTGCAGATGTAACAGTGACAACAAGCTCAAATGTACAATCAGTACTTATGGATAACATAACGATGCAATACGTTGGTAATAATACATTTAATCTTGGAATAGTAGATATTATGCCAGGAGATAAGCTGAATTTTAAAGCGCTCGACCAAAATGGCAAGGTGCTTGAAAACATAAAACATGAAGTGAGATAAGCTTTCACCGTACCCTATTCTGAAAATGTGGCTCCTATACTGTGTAAGGAGCCACTTCGTTTGAAAATATGTCTCGTCTTATAAGAAGAATGGTGTTGGAGGGATATAAACACTATAACAAACCTTTATAAACGACAACCTTCTTTATTACCAACTATATTTTTGGAGATGTGAATATGTTAAAAAAATCCTTAATAAGCTTTTTTGTTTGTTTTTTAGTGTTAATTAATCTAGTCATTTGGCCAATTATTTTGCAAGAAAAACCTCAGGATGATAAAGCCGAGAGCAGTGATACTGAAACAACGAGCTCACATACGAATAATACGACAGATGAATCCTCTGAAGAAGAATCGAGTGATGATGAACAGATTGAAGAATCAAATCCTGAAGAAAATCCTGAACAAAATACTGAAAGTGAACAAGCTGAAGAAATTGTTGATCAAGAGGAACAATTTCAAATTATTGATATAAAATAGGGCATGTAATAGAGATCTTCCATTTTTAGCAAAGCAAGAATGGTAGCATAATTGAATAGTGAATACACACCATAAGTCCTTGTAAGAAAGGTACCTGAGTCATTACGCTGGATCGCTTAAGCGTGTTAGTTCATTGGATTGGGAATGAGTTCAGCTTCCCTTAGCAGATTTAACACAAACAGCCTCTCCTACCAATTGAAGCTTATGAAAGATAAACCCACTCATTATCAATGGAATAACCATCGGCAATGAGTGGATTTCTTTGTTAAGTAGACATTGCTTTAAAGCGTTCAATAAAACTGTTGTTGCTAACACATAAATATATGTACCTATAAAATAATGAGGTGCATCATCACTTTTCTTCTAAAAACAATTACAATCGTATAACACACCCCTAGTTGATACAATTTAATAGCAATCGCAAACAAAGTTCATGCACGGATTGTTGAAAGGTTCTTCAATATTGAATTTTGTTGTTAACTTCTATACCCATGAGACTATTTCGACAGTTTCCCATTCCGTTAAGTGCTAGAGGTTATTCCTTTGTTTTACCAAAAGTGGGTCGACAGTGCTGTATGAGGTGGTTTACAATGATAAGATATGGTATTTTTCGGTGTGAATTTGTCATAATGGAGGGTTTGTATGCTTCAAGATGTGCTTTCTAAGGAGCAAGTTGTCAATTGCGCAGAAAAAATTAAAGAATTACTTGCCCCAGACAACGAGAAGGACAGAAT
Source organism: Nanhaiella sioensis (assembly GCF_046557775.1). Lineage (NCBI taxonomy): Bacteria > Bacillati > Bacillota > Bacilli > Caryophanales > Bacillaceae > Nanhaiella > Nanhaiella sioensis. Next base: position 2,450,182 of record NZ_JBKAEG010000001.1, on the reverse strand, counting down.
ATTAGCGAATAAAGGTCTTCTTCTTTATCGCCAAGGAAACGTATATAACGTCAACGTTGAAGAAGACGTAGTCAGAGCGCGAGTGCAAGATGTCACACCATTTGATGTCAGCCTTGATTTGGATTTTATTCAATTCAGTGAATGCACTTGTACAGCAGAACATTTTTGTAGACACCAGCTTGCTGTCTTTTTTTCGGTTTATGCTGCAGTCGATCGCGTAGGTAACTTCTTAGAGGAATGGAAGAGAAGTAGAACAAAGATTGTCGAAAATATAGCTTTAAGTAAGCTAGGTACCAAGAAGGTCATTGCGAAATATGAAGAAAAATCTATCGCTAGTTGGATGGATTTTTTTGAAAAAGAATATACTTCTTTTTTACAGCAGCGTTCACATGACGACAATTATTTTTTTGCTAGCCTTTATCATCGCTATTACGCTAACTTAAAAGGCGAAGCACCGACTCAACTAGAATTAAAGCGCTTATTTACCATGCATGCCGGCTTAACAACCATGGCAAAGATGAACGAACATTTAACTCACATAAGCATGTCAAGTTATGGCATGGATAACTATGTTACTCCATATATACACCACCTCGTAGATGACATCATAGAACAAGCTGAACTACTTGGTAACGTTACATTACCATTTATTTTTGATTCTTTATTACAAGAGAGTATTGAAAGGCTTCATACGCTCTTTATTCCAATAAATCAATTTAAATATGATCGAATGACTGTTTATCGCGTCATTTGGTCTAAGCTATTGCAAAAAAAACAATGGGTTGACTTAGAAAGAGCATGGCTACAAACACGACTAGACGAGCAAGAAAATGAGGATAAGAAAGCTGATTTATATGTGATAGCCCTTGCACATATGGCATTTTTAGATAAAAACGATGAGGATGCCATTAGCTTATATTCACAGCTTGATGACCCTACTGCCTTACCGTACAGCTTTACATGGCTCATACAGTTAGCCGACAAAAAAGCATGGGCAAGAATGGATCCCTGGGTTTACGATATGTTAACGAAGCTAGATGAGTATATATCGTCTTCCCACTCCTATGACCAAAGTCGAACGATGACAAGAAAAATATTACATTTACTTGCTGATTACAGTTCAGAGTCTAATAAAGACGATGTATATGTCGAAGCGATGGAAAAGCTGTTACCTTATAGCTATTATGAATTTGATGATTATTTGTATACACATGAACAATATAAAAAATGGGTTGATCTACAAATTTTAGTAGGTTTCGCTGTTGATGAGCATGACAGATATACGCTAAAGGAAATTGAGGAAAAGGATCGCGAAGTGCTACTCCCCTACTATCACTATTCCATCATGAAAATGGTGAAGCTAAAAAATCGTCAAAGCTATAAGCAAGCTATTAAATTTTTAAAAAAGCTGCGCGCACATTATCGTAAGCTAAAGCGAGAAAATGATTGGAATATATATATAAACAAGCTCGCCACGTCCCATAAAAGACTGCGTGCCTTTCAGGAAGAGTTAAGGAAAGGAAAGTTGCTTCATGAATAGTACATTAGCGTTGCATATCGACACGTTAATAGTTGAAGATCAGTTTTTTATATACGATCGTTCCGTCGTTGAGGAGAACGATTATGAGAAGCTATTTCTCTGGCATGAAGCCTCTTTTTATGGATCATTTCTTAAAATGCAAACCGTAAAAGGTGTGAAGGGAGTCATTCTTTCTCCTTGGGAAGCACTCGACTTTTTTGCTAAAGATGTTCATAACTCATTTATACATGTTGACTGGAGTGAGGAAAGCCAGCTATATAGGAAAATTGCACCTCTGCTAAAAGAAGCCCTTACGAGTACAGACTTTTTACCAGACTATCATAGTTGGAAACTTCACCAACGATTCAGGTGGAAATTAACTGACTTTTGGCTTTCAGAGATCAAGGAAGCTGTTAATCATAATGAAGAGCACGAAAGTATTGCAATAGCATGGTTCTCTAGTGCTTTAGCAAATTGGCTTCAATCCGATGATGAACTAAAAAATGTATGGAATGACATTGAACAAACTTTCCCACTCATTAGCCTCAACGCACATGATGAACATCAACGCCTCCAGTCTAGTGAGATTGACCCGAAGCATGATCAAATTCACCCTCAGACGATCGTCTTTAGTGAAGATGATTGGTTAGAAAAGATCGGTTGGAAACTAGATACAACGCCCTTTACTGTTGGATTGCGACTTGATGAACCTGAACAGGATGATGGAATTTGGCTGTTAGAAACGTTTTTACGCTCAAAGGACAATAAAGACGAGCTAATGATTTTGAATGAAGATCAACTGCCAACCAAATGGAAGCCATATATTGATCGCATTGAAAGAGAACAAACATTGTGGGGAAAACTTATTCCTTGGCTACAAACAGAAAGAGGTATACTGGCAAAGTTAACAGAACAGCACGCATGGGAATTTTTAACCGAGGCAAGTGAAACATTGCTCTCAGCAGGTGTTGAAATTTTGCTACCATCATGGTGGCAAGCATTAAAGGATACGAACCTCTCTATGAAAGCGAAGGTTAAATCGACATCATCCAACGGTAGAAAATCTTTTGTCGGCTTAACACAGCTAATAGATTTCGATTGGCGATTTTCGACAAATGGTATCGATTTATCGGAAGACGAATTTTTGACACTCGTCGACCAGAAACGACGCCTTGTCAACATACGGGGAAAATGGGTGAAGCTTGACCCAGAATTTATTAGAAGAGTACAAAGCGTTCTTGAGAAAGCAAACAAAGAAGGCTTGCATTTTCGAGACATTCTTGAACAAGAGCTATTACGAGATGAGTTAACAGATGGTCAATCAACTGCGGATGACAGACCATTTGCAAAGATCCAAATTGAATTGAATCGCCATTTAAAAAACATGTTAAAGCAGCTTAATGAAGTTCAAGAGATTCCTTCAGCAACAATCCCAGCTACATTTTGTGGTGAGCTGCGTCCTTATCAGCAACAAGGTGTTGACTGGCTGTTATTTTTACGTAAATTTGGTTTCGGTGCATGTTTAGCTGATGATATGGGCCTTGGCAAAACGATTCAAATGATTGCTTATTTGTTAAAGGTTAAAGAGGAAGAAAAAAAACATAAGCCATCTCTATTAATTTGTCCAACTTCCGTTTTAGGAAACTGGCAAAAAGAACTTGAAAAGTTTGCACCTTCGTTACGTATTCATTTGCATTATGGTTCTTACCGTGCAAAAGGTGATATGTTTGAGTCTACTGTTCACAATGCCGATGTAGTAATCACTTCATATGGACTGTCACACCTTGATTTTGAAGATCTTTCAAGGATACAGTGGGGAACGATTTGCATCGATGAAGCACAAAATATTAAAAATGCGGACACGAAACAGTCTAAAGCGATACGCCAATTAGTAGGTGAACACCATATTGCGTTAACGGGTACACCGATGGAAAATCGACTTTCGGAATTATGGTCAATATTTGATTTTAGTAACCCAGGTTATTTAGGAAGCTTAGGTAAGTTCCATAAAGACTATGTGAACCCGATTGAAAAGGACCGATCTGAGCAACACATTAATAAGCTACAAAAATTAATTCGGCCCTTCTTATTACGTCGCACAAAAACCGATCAAGAAGTAGCATTGAATTTACCTGATAAACAGGAGCAAAAGGAATATTGCCCGCTTACTGTGGAGCAAGCATCATTATATGAACAACTTGTTCAAGACACGCTTACAAAGATTGAGCAAGAAACAGGGATCAAACGCAAAGGCTTAATTCTAACGATGCTCAGTAAATTGAAGCAGCTATGTAATCACCCTGCTCTCTATTTAAAAGAAGAGCAACCGCTTGATGTACTGAATCGATCTACAAAGCTTGGTAAGCTACGAGAGCTTATCGACAATATTCGTGAAAGTGATGAAAGCTGTCTCATTTTCACACAATATATTGGTATGGGTAATATGATCAAAAAATTGTTAGAAGATGAGCTCGGTGAAGAAATATTATTCCTGAATGGTAGCTTAGCTAAAACAAAGCGTGATCAAATGATCGCACGCTTTCAAAATAAAGAAGTAAACATCATGATTTTATCATTAAAAGCTGGTGGAACCGGCTTAAACTTAACCGCTGCTAATCACGTCATTCATTTTGACCGTTGGTGGAATCCTGCAGTAGAAAATCAGGCAACTGATCGAGCACACCGAATTGGGCAAAAACGTTTCGTGCACGTCCATAAATTTATCTCGACTGGTACGCTTGAAGAAAAAATTGATCAAATGCTTGAGCAAAAGCAAGCGCTAAACGATCAAATTATTCAAACTGAAGCATGGATTACAGAACTATCTACAGAGGAGCTGCAAAACTTGCTGCTGTAAGTTGGTGATCTGAATACGTTTCATCTTATATTTGTTAACCAGCTATAAAGTTCATATTAAACTCTAGAGTAGGCTTCACCTAATGAGCTGTTGTAGATATAGAGGCAACCAGTTTGCCAATTAGCTGCTCCTTATAAATACCTCCCCCCTACTTAGGTATGGGGGACCCATCTCATAGCGAACTAAAACATCGATCAAGGAGGTAGGAAGATTTGGAAAAGCCTAAACGAACGAGAGGACGAAAGAAAACTACAGTAAACCCAAAACACGAGGGGAAAGCTGAGCAGTGGCAGCAACTGTTACAATTAGTGGAGAAGAAACTAAAGAAGTAAAGCATGATAGGAAGGAAAAACGCTAGGTAGATGTAATTCACAGCACATTCAGGTAGATAAAATATCTATTTAGCAAACATGTGGTGCATAGTAAAACAACCTTCAGCTCTAGGCTTTAAATCATAGTAACACGTAGACAAATTATCGAATGTTCGCACATATCCCTATCTCCTACCTTACTTTAGAAATACTCACGATCACAACTAAAATTCTTAGCATCTTTTGTGATGTAAAATTGTATGAATCACATATCATCTCGTTTAAGCAATCAAGTAACGAAAAAAGTATAAGGCAAAGACAATTAATATCACCACATAAACATATCAGTACTATGTTTATATGACTTTTTCAATTAATGGCATCATTAAAACGATTCATTCAAGTGATGAATCGTTTGCTACTTTCCATATGTACATCATCTAAAAAACTAGGAGCTGAACGATCATTATTTCTTGAAGACATAGAATCCAGTTATTTTCACAGATCTTCTGAAAATTATTGCAGCTGTTAGGATTCCCACTAAACCACCAAAGCTATCTAAAAGGACATCGGCTATAAGCGGAGAACGACTGCCCGTAAACATTTGATGAATTTCATCGCTAGCAGCATAAATAATAATAAATGACATCGCATAGATCATGCATTTCCATTTATTTCGGAAAATCATCGCTAGAGCATTAAATGTTAAAAAGCCTAATAAAAAATAAATAAAGAAGTGAGCACCTTTTCGGATGAAAAACTCAAGAAATGAATAAGGTCCCTTACTTGCCACACTGATTTCCGATCCACTATAAGTAAATTGTATATGTGAGAAATAATCGATAATCCATTGCTTGTCGATATATTTTGCTAGTTGTGGTCTTAAGTCTTGCTGTGAATATGGTTGTGATGAAAAGTAAAAAATGACGGCCGCACAACTAATTACAGACAACCAAATGAGTATAAGTACAGCTTTTTGTTTCATTTATAATCCCCTTCTATATGCATATCCTTAAAAAGGTTGGTATCAAGTGTGGGAAACAACTGACAAAGGAAGCGCTGACCCTATTTTCCACCCTCCACCTTTGCTATTTGCAGTTGCCCTTACCAAAGCTCATTGAACTACCTCACCCTGACCTGTTCCATCCTTTTTTAACAGTTATTCAACTACTATTTATAGCCAAAATATTTAAAAATTATATCTTTTTTTCATTATACTCATTTCACTAGATCATATGACACCGTCAGTGTGTTCTTGACAGTTTAACAATTTGTTTCAGTTAGCTTATTTTACTCCTTCTCCTGCTATTTTTGCTGATAATTTACTTACTAATTCTTTCGCCGTTATCGTTTCAGAGCCATTGCCTTGTTGGTGTGCATACTTTAAAATGTCGAGAAATTGTTGTGTAGAAATGATCGGTTTTATTCCTTCTGTTTTTAACATGATACACCTTCCATAAGTCTTATTTTCAATTCATTATTTAGCATTAATTACAGTTAACAGAACAGATCGCTACGGATTTCAAGCCAATGTGAAGCCTTTTCTTTCTAGTGTATTCAACAACTAGAAGGGAAGACACCTGCTTCTTTAAAACGGTGACTGTTTAGTAAAACTGACAACTTTATTATTAATGGCTGTTTACGCATTGATTATTGCTTTTCGTTCTAAGGTATAAGTACGTATATATCTAACATTCGTGGCATCTTTTCTTCTTTACCAATGGCTAACATATAAAATCACTTTTTATGGTACTAATTTGATAACTAGTAACAAAGTTTACGAAAATAGGAACTATGGCAACAAAGTTTATGAAAATACCCCTTGCTAAAAAATATAGTGGAATACAATTAGCTTTCGAGCTATCCAATGTTAATTGCGATGACAATCGCAAGAAAGCTTCACTAACTGCCCTCATTCATTAAGGGTAATTGTTACTTTCGAATGAAGGTTAGAATACGTATACAGCTAGTATTCCTGCCACCCATTCTTCAATGGAAGGATAACAGCTTCATAAACTAAACCCTATCTTATCTTGCTGACATTTTAGTAGTGATAACCACAATATCCCTTAACCCTTTTTATCTTTATATACTATTACTCTATTAAATTCAAATAATAACCAGTACATTCACAAAAAATACTATTTTATACTAGCATGATTTCTGGCGTTTTTAGTACCGTGACATGCACTTTCAAATTTACGGTGAATATACAGTAAATAACTTAAGGTGCGAGGAGAGTCAAAATGAAAATAGTGAAAGCGTCAAATGGTGATATGCAAACAATATTTCGGCATGCTAAGAAGGTAGCTGTTGAAAGCACGATGGGCTACGCTAAAGGGCATGAACAGCATGCAGTGAATGGCATCAAAATGGCCCTAAGTAATGGCTATTATTTAGTTGCGAAGGAGGACCACAAACTATTAGGCTGGGTTCTTGTTACAGGAACGATAGATTCTATTAAAAATACGTATATCGGCTATATTGCAGACTTATATGTGCTTGAAGAACATCGCAAAAAAGGGATCGGAAATAAATTATTAAAAGCTGGCTTAAATAAATGTAAGCAACATGGTTATAAATACGTTCAGCTAAATGTTTTTGCTAAAAATCCCGCCAAAAATCTTTATGACGAGTTTGGCTTTGAAGATCTCATTCACACAATGCAAATCAAGATTTGATAAAGGCTCTTTTCGTATACTTTGTTGCTATTTTTATTAAAAATGGACAATTTGACGAGTTTTATGAGTGCTCATTAATTGTTTAGGTAGAAAAGATGCTACGAATATTAGCTTATTTGTGTTCACCTCTTTCGATGAAACGACCTATTCCTGCGAAAATTGATAAAAGAAGCCTTATACTTATATAGAAAACGCCCTTCTTGCTATTAATAAATGGGTGTTTTTCATGCAAAGAATATCAACGCGCATACGACTCTCTCCTTCTTTATCTATTAGTTAGCTCAATCAGTTCATGACAAAATAAGAAGATATTAGTATAATATGTAAAAATATAAATATTTTGAGAGGAGAACAGCATATGTCAAGTCCTGTTTCACTTACAAGATACTTAATTCGGACAATTTTATTTGCTGCAATCGGTAGTTCTATATTAGGTATATCATTAAGTACCATAATTGGTTTAGAACGAACCTCATTTGTTACTAATGTGATTGGTGTTATCATTGGAGGTGCAATCATCGGTTCACTTATTAGCTTTTTAAATTACCAAAAGTTTTTCCGTCCAATGACCATGATCATTAAACATACGAATCGACTTGCAGAAGGTGACTTAACATCTCGTCTAGATGAAAACAGAACCGGAAGCTTAAAGCCAATTGCGATATCAATAAACGAAATGAGTGACGAATGGCACCAGCTTATTACAAAAGTCTATGATGTATCGATTCAAGTATCAGAACGTTCACAGGAACTGTCTTCAAGCACCGAAATGAACAACAGAGCAACTGAGCAAATCGCTCTCGCTCTTCAAGGCGTCGCGTCTGGAACAGACAATCAACTCTCAAAAACAGCCTCTACATCACAATTTATGTCAGATATTTCATCAGGCATTAACCAAGTTGCTTCATCTATCCAGTCTGTAGCGAGGTTAACAGAAACGACAAACAAACAAGCAAACTTAGGAACTGAAGCGGTCACAAAAACGGCAGCACAAATGACTCAAATTCAGCAGCAAGCAGCTTTCGCTTCAGAGATTGTTAACAAATTCGGCGAAAAATCAAAAGCGATTGGCAAGATTGTTACACTCATAACCGAAATAGCTGAACAAACAAATTTATTAGCATTAAATGCAGCCATAGAAGCAGCAAGGGCTGGTGAGCATGGGAAAGGATTTGCTGTTGTAGCAGATGAGGTTAGAAAGTTAGCTGAACAATCTGGTAGTGCGACAGAAGACATTCGAAAGCTTATTGAAGAAATTCAATTCGAAGCAGATAAAGCAGTGCAATCTATGATTGAAGGAAAGACAGATGTTACGAACGGCCTTTCATTAATTAACCAAACTGGACAAGCATTCAATGAGATCGCGAAGATGATTGAAGAAATAGCTACACAATCGACAGAGGTATCAACAACCGTTGAGCATGTAAATGCAAGCGCTAACAATATTGTGGTAGCTTCGGAGGAAATTGTTAACATAGCGGAGCAATCTTCAGCAAATACCCAAAACGTTGCTGCACTAACAGAAGAACAAAGCGCAACGATGGAAGACATCTCTCATGCGACGGTCGTTCTTGCAAATACCGCAGCTGAATTACAGGCTATGGTTGGACGTTTTAAAGTGTAGGCTCTTCGTATACTATGTTCTATTTTCACTAAAAATGGACAGTACTATGTGTTTTATATGAGCTCAATCATTATAAAAGTAGAAAAGGTGCCTCAAGAACTAGATGTGTATGTACTTATATGTTAGAACGAAAGTCAACAGACAAAGCGATAACAGCAAAAGTTACAAGAAAAGAGCATTCAGGTGGAGTATTTCCTTCACCTGATGTCCACATGGATTAAGCTTCATTATATTTTAAATACCAATCAATAAACTTACTTACTCCTTCATTCAGTGATGTTTGAGGCTTAAACTTGATCTCATTTATTAAATCCTCAACATCCGCATATGTTTCTACAACATCGCCTGCTTGAAGGGGCAAAAAATTCTTTTTTGCAGTCATACCTAACTTTTCCTCAATAGCTTGAATAAAGTCAGTCAATTTGATCGGGTTATTACTGCCAATATTAAATACTCTGTACGGTACATAGCTCGTTCCAGGATCAGGATTGTTTCCAGACCAATGTTCATTTGGCTCAGGTTTTTTTTGTAATAATCTACTTATACTTTCAACAATATCATCAATATATGTAAAATCTCGCTTCATGTCCCCTTTATTATAAACATCAATTGGTTCACCATTTATAATTGCCTCAGTAAATAAAAATGGTGCCATATCAGGACGCCCCCACGGACCGTATACTGTGAAGAAGCGTAAACCTGTAGTCGGAAGATTGTAAAGATGACTATACGTATGAGCCATTAGCTCATTAGCTTTTTTCGTTGCTGCATATAAACTTACAGGATGATCGACATTATCATGCACAGAAAATGGTTGCTTCGTATTTGCACCATACACTGAGCTTGAGGAGGCATAAATAAGCTGTTCTATACTATGACGGCGGCAAGCTTCTAGCATATTAACGAATCCAACTATGTTAGAGTTAATATAGGCATGAGGGTTTTCTAAGCTATAACGCACACCTGGTTGAGCAGCTAGATGTATGACTACAGTTGGCTGATATTCACGAAACACATTCATGATCGCATGTTCGTCAGTAATGCTACATTTCTTAAATAAAAAGTTTTTATGTTCCAACAATTTTAATCTATCTTTTTTCAACGAGACATTGTAGTAATCGTTTAAATTATCAACCCCAACAACATCATAGCCATCCTGTAATAACCGTCTTGATACATGTGCTCCTATAAAGCCAGCAGCTCCAGTTACTAGAATCCTTTTCAATCCTCTCTCCTACCTTTCATACCTCACACATCATAAGAAACCTAAATGGAACTACAATGACACCTTAAATACAAAATTACTCGCTAAGGTTTTTAGCCATCAACTAATGTTGATTAATATTGGCTGTTTCCGCATTAATCGTTCTTAGATATAAAGCCCGTATACATCTAGCGTTCAAGACATTTTTAAGTTCTCACAAAATTCATCATAGTAAAAAATAACACAGCGTTTACGAAAAGAAACATTAGTAATCAGTTAAACGATCCTAGCTATTCTTATAAAGTTTAAAATAGCATGCAGGATTAAAAAAGTTTAACTAATAATTGATGGGCTATAGGCTATTAGTGTTCAAAAATGGCCGCTTTTCATATTAGATATTCTATTTTAAACCAACCGAAAGTAAAAAGAAAATTGTCATCTTCTTTCGTTTAATTACTTCTCAATTAGCTTATAATAACTGTTGACCTTTGCAAATTAGAAATGGAGTTGATGAAAATGGAGTTTGAAGCTAGAAATTCAACGGAAGCATCTCTTCATCATTATAAGGCTGGACTCGGTTTATTTACTGAAAAGATGCCCGAGCTAGCTAAAAAGTATCATTCTTTTACTGAAGAATGCTTTAAGGAAGGTAGCTTATCACAGAAGGAAAAGCAATTGATTGCATTAGGTATTAGTTTATATGCTCAAGATGAATATTGTATTATTTACCATATAAAAGGGTGTTTGGATCAAGGATGCACTGAACAAGAAATACTAGAAGCTTGTGGAGTGACTACAGCATTTGGAGGCGGAGCTTCAATGAGTCAGGCAGTCACCCTTGTCCAAGAGTGTATGCAAGAGTTAAATCAATTGGAACATTAATGTACGCTAATGGCACAGTTAAAAACTTGTGCCTTTTCTCTTGTCTAATCCTTTGAATGATTTTTTTTGATAATCAGATAATCACACATACACACTTCACGCTCGCACTTCTACTTTAAATAACAGAGATTTGATCATGCCTTGTTGCTAACTAGTTAAAAAAGCAACAAAGTTTACGAGAAAACCCTATCTAATATAATTAAAATATTTATTTTTACCTGCTACCTTTTTATTTAGTACTGCTCCTAAAATATTCGCATTCGTTTGCTCCAGTAATTCTTTAGCTTTTTTCACCTGTTTTATATCTGTTTTTCCGCTTTTTACCACAAGCAGAACACCACCACATAAATTGGAAACAATTTGTGCATCGGTTACTGCTAAAACAGGAGGAGTGTCTAACAAAACCAGATCAAATTTCTGGAGCGCTTCTTCCAAAAAGTCATTCATACGTTTTGAACTAAGTAGTTCAGCAGGGTTATTTGGGATTGGGCCACACGGAACGATGGATAAATGATCTATTTCAGTATTAGAAATGACATCATCAATCGAAGAATAAAACCCTGCTAAAAAATTTGTTAGTCCATTTTCTTGAGATATTCTAAATATATTGTGTAAAGTTGGTTTTCGAAGATCAGCATCAACAATTAATATGCGTTTTCCTTGTTGTGCAAATGAGATTGATAAGTTAGTAATCGTAGTAGACTTGCCTTCATTAGGAATCGAAGAAGTAACAACAATTGATTGCTTGGCATGAGCATTCATACTAAATTGGATGTTTGTCCGTAGGGATCGATACTGTTCCGATACTATTGTTTTTGGCTTCAAATAAGCGATCCTACCTCGTAATCTACTTTTAGCTTTGCCTTTTTCAGTTCTCAAGGTTACTCACTCCCCTCTCTAGTTGAACTTCTATGTTTGTCGAATCTTTTTTGACTTTTATCTTTTTTATTTTATTCACAGAACCTAGTATATTCATGTTTAAATCATCAATATCTTGTTCTGATTTCACGGAATTGTCGAAAAACTCTATTAAAAAAATGAGTACTAACGAAACTAAAATAGAAGCTACAACAGAAAGAGCAATGATTAGGTTTGGGTTTGGTTTAATAGGGTTGCTCGAAGCCTTAGCTTCAGCTAAGATTGTCACATTGTTTACATTCATTAGCTCATAAATATTTTCTTTGAAAACTTGTACAATAGTATTTGTAATTTGTGCGGCCAATTCCTTATCTTCATCAATCACTTCAATCGAAAAGACTTGTGATTGACTTTCCGTTTGTATTGTAATTAGCTTATTTAAACTTGAAGGAGAATAGCTTAACTCTAGTTCCTCCACTACTTGTTCTAAAATAAACGGACTTTTTATAATTTCGCTATAAGTATTTATTAACTCTAAGCTGAGTCGTATGTCATTAGAACTGAATGGCTGTACTTGAGAATTAGTCGGTGAAACTAGTATTTGTGCAGATGATTTGTAGGTAGGAGTTAGAACATAAAAACTGATTAATCCACTAATAACAATAGCTACTATCATCATGATGATTACAATCCATATTTTTTTAATAACGATATAAAGTATTTGTTTAAAATCGATTTCTGCTTCCATCTCTTCCTCCAATGATATATTTACTTACTTTTGTTCTTCTATCACTTTTGTTAATTACTTAAACTAGTAAACTATCATACAATCTACCACCCATCACATTACCTAAATGCACTTTTGTTAAGGCTCTCTTGTAGTAAGCTTTGTCCCTATAAGTTCCTAAAGTAGAAGATAAAGATATAGTCTTACTCAACAGTCGTCGTTTTATAGAAGAAATGATGATCATACGTTTACAATGAATTCACCTTGTCCTCTTTAAAGACTACTTTAAACATACCTTTTTCGTTCTAATGCAATAGCCATCACAAAAGCTTTATGAACAGTGTTTTTACAAAAGTACTGTTGTTTTTCATATAATTGGTGATATTAAATTTTATGTTCATAACTAACAAATATTCCTACTATCTCTTTTTAATACTAAATATCTATCAAGATAACTAGAGTGTGTAGTACTTTTCTACCTTCCATTTGGTTCGCATACTATACCAATACTTAAAAATAACATGACTACTAGATAAAACGATTTAAGCAACCTTACACATAAAACTCTTCTATAAGATTAATAGTCTTTGAATCTAAGACCTCGACCCAAACTTTTTCAAAAGCTTCGTATTTTGTTTTCAATGAACAGATACCATTAAAAATTTATATAACAATTCATATGTCTAATACTTAAAAATTAATTAAATCATCAATTTGCTTCTGATTGACTTTAAACACTTTTCAATGACTGATATCATTATTTTATTTTACGAATGGAATATACCATGTACGAAATCTAAATTTTTTATAAGCATAAATGGAAGCCATAATTTCCCGAATAATGATACTTAATGATGTAGCAACAGCTGCACCTAACATTCCAAATATTGGTATTAATATTAAATTACCCAATACATTCGTAGCTGCGGAAATGACAATTGCATTCCTAGCTAATTTTTCATTCCCTGTCATGTTTAGCAGGTTCATTACACTGCCAGCACATGCATTAATACACTGGCCAATACATAAAATGATAAGAGGGATTACCCCTTCGACATAGACATCTCCAAAAATCCCCAACAGAACGGGTGCGAAAAGAATAGTGATAAATAACAGTGGAATAGACGTCCAAAAGATGAGTCTAGAAGAAAAACGGAAAATCTTTATTAAATCATGCTTTCGCCCTTCCCAATACAGCTCAGAAAATTTAGGCAAAATAATCATGTTAATGGAAGACAGTGAAAAGCTAATTAACAGTGATAGTTTAAGAACGATACTATAAACCCCTACAGTACTAGTACTTTGAAAAACACCAAGTATAACAACATCTGTCCAGTTTAAGATGAGTGTCATAGCCGACGTTAAATACATAGGAATTGAAATTTGAAGTATTTCCTTTAAACTTTTCGTTTCTATTTGATTAAGCAACAGTTTTTGGTCTTCCACATCTTTTTGAATGTACTTATGCCAAGAAAACATACTCATAAATGCGGTGATCGTAATAGCGATTGAAAGAGCATATATAATATGCATGATGTTTTTATTCAATAAAAGCAGGAAAAAAACTAGTATTATTAGGTTCCCAAAACGAATTCCAATAATTTCAAAATATATAGATTTTGTGATAGATTTGATCGCTCTAAATGCTTTTGAGTACATTCTTGTCATAACCATAAAGGGTAAGACGATGGAGACTATTCTAAATGGTTGTATGAGCAATTGTTCTTGAAATACTAGGATAGCAATCGGCTCAGCTAAGATAAAAAATATAACACTACACAAAACAGAGAGTGGTAATAACAATCTCATAACTTTAGTAAAAATGATGTTTGCTTGCTTCAAAGAATACTGACTACGATATTCTGTTATCAATCTTATGATTGCTGTATCTGTTCCAAGTAACACGAGCGTCAAACAGATCGTTATAAATGTAAATGATAAAGTATATATACCTAATGCTTCAGCTCCATAAACTTTTGCAATCATAAAGTTCAATACATATAACAGAATAAATGACAAAAGGCGTAATATAAATGTCATACTAGAACCCTTTAATAACTCTAAATAATCCTTGTTTTTTGTAAAATATCTGATTTTTGATTCGAATTTTAATTGAAATACTCTCATAAATTCCTTCCCTTTTTGATTAATCTACCTACACTATTACATCCTATGTTTATATGAATCTTGTATTCCACTTTTTTTGAGCTGAATAGACGTTGATATTTATTAAAAATAGTAATTTTGTCCAATCATTTGAAGCAGGTGTTACACAGAATATATAAATAACAAAAAAAGGATGAGATAAAAAATGAATGTTGTTAACATTTTAGATTATGGAGCTGATCCTACTGGAAACAGCGATTCAACTGGAGCAATACAGTCTGCTTTTGACGCTGCTGTCAGTGGTGATGTTAAAACTGTATATATTCCTATTGGAAATTATTCCATCTATGAATCGTTACTAGTTGAGGACTCAATCAATATAATCGGCGATGGAAAAGAATATTCAAAATTAATTTGGAAGGAAACATCAAACACTGGTAATGAGGATTTAATTTATTTGTCTAATGGATCAAGAACTGACAACTTTACGTGGTCTGATTTTCGTGTTCAAAATGCACCAAGAGACGGAATCCATATCGTAGACGTACATCAATGGTTTCTTCAAAATATTATTGCTGATCAATGTGGGAGACATGGTTTTTATCATGAAAAATCATGGAAGGGGATCTTCATTGCATGTATGTCAAATCAAAATGGTCAAAACGGATTTCATGCGGGCTCTGAATCTCAAACTACCAATGTGTTGAACTGTTGGGCACTCTCTAATGGAAACTGTGGTGTAGTAGCAGCTGTAGAGTCTTTTGTCCATGGTTGTACACTTGAATCTAATGAGTATTGTGGTATCTATGTTGGCAGTGCAGGGGTAAATGTTGCTGGAAATTATTTTGAAGGAAAAGGTAATTATAGTAACCCTTCAGCTGGAAATGTTTATCATATTTTAGTTGAAGATACGAATGGGGTTCATATAAGTGGTCAAGATGCACTGAAAAATATAGATATTGGGCTGATGATTAGAAGCTCAAGAAACATACAGCTTAGTGGGTTAACTGGAAGACAAGCAGGTGGAGCATTAGGGTCATATGGTTGGGATAAATACGGAAACGTTGGGGTATGGATTACCGAAGACTGTGAGGATATTGTTGTTGGTGCAATTGAGTCAGTACCTATGGTCATTGAGGATTTATCTAAAGTTTATTTTCTAAGAGACCGCAAACCTGATCAAGATGTACTTGATGGATATGGTTTTTTCAACGAGGAAGGAAGTTATCCAGGCATCGCAGAAAATTGGATTCCTGATGTCGATAAAGGAGTCGGTGAAGCACAACTATTACCTTCGAATACTGAAGCAATAGGAGAATATGTCCAGGAAATTACCATGACTTCTACCTACCAGGGAATCAATAGCACTGCTACGTTTAAACCAAATACTACCTATACAATAGGGATATTTTTAAAAAATGAAATTAGGGTATATATTCAGGATCCAGATAACAACAGAATAGCAAATCAAGATATTTATCCTAGCCCTTACATGAGGTTTTTAGCTTTTCAATTTACGACCGATGGCAATCCAACAGGTTCAATACGGATCAGATCAAGAGAAGGGTCTGGGACCTTTTGGATTGGAGGTGTAAAAGTAGTGGAGGGTGCATTTGATATGAGTTCATTTCCAATGCCGAGCGAACATGATTTAGGGGAGGATGCTTACATCCTTAAATCACCTAACGGTAGTAGGTACAAAATAAGTGTTGATAATAACGGTCAATTGATTACTACAAATATATAATCTCTAGTTCAAATTAACTCCCCAAATTTATCATTTTAATTCAAAAGTAATAACTTGTACAATTCTATCATAGTATGAAAGGTCAGCATTTTTTATAAGTAATCTAGTAGATAAAATTGGGGAGTTTAATCAAGGTAAAACTTTTGCTCATTAAGATTGTAAAATACTGCAGAAAGGGGTGTTTCAAAATACACGACCATGAAAACATTAAATACTCTTCAAAGCAATGGGTATAGGATAAAGAATCTGATTAGGACACAGCTAATACATAAACTTACTAGAAGCAATGATTCTTTGAAAATAATAGGACTGTTCACACATCGAGAATAATAGCAATTAACACCTATCCACAATTCATTAGTAGTAGACAATATCTTCCTTGACGTTATATACAACGACTTTTCACTTCTCCTTACGCATGAGTTATTAGCAGGATTAAAAAGCAGGAAAACAATAGACTCGTTGGTACATCTTATGACGCCGTCACTAGCGCAACCTCAAGGGTAACAAATACTCTTAGTAGCATAACACTTCCTGTTGGTGGTTTAATTATCTCCTTTATTGGCTGTGATGGATCTAGTAAATCTACTATTACCGCAGAATTAACCTCTTTTTTTTCTAGCAAACTAGACACTTATAACATGTATTTAGGTAGTGGTGATGGTAACGAGCTCTCTCATTAGATATCCACTAAAGCTACTAAAGCATTGAACAGATAAACGATATATATATAGAGAAAAAAGTTAAAAAGATTCGGTTCTTTTGCACAGAATTAAATTATTTAATATTTGGATAGGTGAGAAAGTAGAGTGAAAAAGAGGCACATATGAAGCCTCCTGATCTCATTGATAGATTAAATATCTCAGCAGATATCGCATTTCAGAGAATAAAGATATGAGGTTTGAGGAGTTTCAAAAGAGAGTCGAAGTCATTAGCACATTTAAAGAAAAGCAACAATTATAGAAATAGATGCAAATCGATCATTAAATGAAGTTCTTTCAGGGGTGAAAACAAAGATATGGGGTCACGTAAAAAAAACTTTCATAACCATAACGACATCATGATAGAATTTATCGGCATTCCAGGTGTAGGAAAAACAACACTGTCACATATGTTGGCTAAATCATTATCAGTTAAAGGCTTTCATGTGAATGAACCAACCTATAAAATAAATTCAAAGAAAGAGTTTTTCAAAAAAATAACAAAATTATTATATATTATAAGAATATTAATTACAGCTCCAAATATATGCATGTATGCTATTAAGATTATTCTTAAAACACATCAAAAAAGCTTTAAAGACTTTATCAAAACTGGTACAAACCTTTTATTTGTAATAGCCATTATCAAATCTAATTCTATTAAAAAAGGGATCCATATTTTAGATCAAGGTTTTTTTCAAGCACTTTGGTCAATTGAGTATAGTGCCCATCATCTCATTAAACCACTCGATTTAAAACAATTAATAGAGATGGTTTACTCAAAGCCGCTGTTAATTATAGACCTTCACGTCAAACATACAGAAGTTCTTAAAAGACTACACCAAAGAAAATCAAACTATAGTAGAATTGAAAGAGACGTTTTGGAAGCGTTACCAAATCATATACAAATATCAAATGAAATTTTAAGCCAATTGAAGCATGATATTTCTGTTATCAATATTGATGAGAAAAAATTAAAGGTTATATCATTAAGCAATGATAGTAACGAACAATTAGATATAAACACAGTAGTTATTGACCAGTATATTCAAGAGCTGTGCCTTTAACCTCATCACTCTATGGAAAATGATAAAGGCTCGCCGATTGGCGAGCCTTTTTTCTAGTTAATACTAGCTGCTAGTTCTTTCTTATAGATCATTTCATTTAACATCTCTATCCTTAACAAATTGCAATTAAACCTACAAAATTCTCCCTCCTCAAAAACCCAGTGACCATTTATCCACTTATATCTTCCTGGAACACCATCAATGTACATTTGACTAGGAGAAATTGATCCGAAAAATACTTGCATTTCATTAATCAAGTAATTACCTTCTAAATCTTCAAAGATATCAAAGGACATTGAGGATATTTTTAATTTTTCACACCATGCTTTAGCCAAATTTAACAATTCTTTTGGAGGATCGACCCAGTCACCAAGAAAACCAGACCCACTTCGCAGCCCATTTTTCCCTTTTGGTTTCCTAAATCCAAAATAAGATTTGCCAATTTTAATGATCCTCCACTCTGTTTTCATATCCACATGTTCTTGAATATGGATGTACCCCTGCCCCCTTTCAGTGTATGGAAAATACTCTCTATTCATATTTTTATACATTTTTATAGGCTTTAAATAGCTTTTCACAAACTTTGGTAGATCACTTATTGTATGGTAGCCTCTAAATATATTTTTTGTAAAAAAAGATTTGTATATTTGAAGCATTAATTTAACTTTAGAATTTATTTTTTTGACACCAAGACCTGAATTTCCACCATCACTTTTAATGATCTTAGGTAATGCCTCTGTTTGTTTAACGAAATGTAGTGCTTCTTTTATATTAAAAAAGGTGTTTGACGAGACATGTGGCAGCTCATTTAATTTATAGAAGTCAGTCATCATAATTTTAGATTCATAATATAAAATGCTCTCAAGCTCAGGAACGCATTTACCTTCTAGTCTATCTTTGATTAACCATATTCTATTAAGGAACACGTTTCGCCACAATCTTGTTTTAGTAGGAGGGCGTACAATATAACCGTCACACTCAGCCTCCTCAAACTGCTCTATCCAATTAGGTGCAAAAATATCAATAATGACATAATCTACATTTCTATCAATACAAGCATCTACAATAGCCTTCTCATGTCCCTGTGGATCGGAAAAAACTCCAATCTTCATTTACCCACCACCTGTACTATTATTCATCCAGACAATAACTTCTTTTTTTATGATTTCTTTTTCATTTGTTGAACTAAACCGATTAGGTCTAACCGTGTATCTCGGAAAAGGATATTTAGCGAGAAATAAAAAACCATACATAATAAAATTGATGTAAAATCCCAGATGAGGCCATCTTTCATTTGTTGTAAAAGATATCCTAATAAACCCATCAAAGTTGCAAATAAAGCTGAAGGGAGCACATTTTTTAGCATTTTAATTATAGAAATCCCGATTGCAAACTTCATTATAAATAAATTAACAATGATACCCTGCAACCTAACCCATGAACGCGCAATGACTAACACCCAAAACCCATACTTAACGCTAATGAGACAAACAGGAATTAAGACGACTAAATGTAATACTTGAGCTAATATTGATAGTTTAGGGCGACCTTTAGCTCGATACACTTCACTACAGTATCGCCCGACACCTACCATAATTGCACTAGTCAACGCCCAATAACCAATGACATCACTAGCTTCATACCAATCATTCCCTAGAAATATTTGGGTCGCTAAATCACTATATAGGTATACACCAATGCCCAGTGGAAATACGATCAAGGAAACGTATCTTTGGATTTTAAAGAAGAAAAGATTAAACTTCTCATTATCATGTTGTAAACGTGACAAAGCAGAAAATAAAACAGGTGCAGTTGAAGCAATAATAAGCCCGAATAAAGCATCGACCATCATAATAGATGTTTTATATATTCCTAAATAATAGACACTTAAGGCACCACTAATAATAAGAACGTCTACCCAAATGGTAAACCAGATCATTATCCCCTCAATTAACGACCATATGCTAAACGACATCATTCGTCTTAATATTTTGAATTTATAAAATAATGATGGTTTCCATTCTGATTTTACAGTTAATACAATTGCACTAAATAATTGTCCTGCAATCATACCGATAATTAACGACCAATAACCTAAACCAAATAGTGCTAAAGGGATCGTAATAAAAAATGGGATACATACAGTCCCTACTCTTACTGTAAATAAAGTCCGAAAATCAAAACTTCGTCTGTATAATGCCATTTGAATACTTGAAAAGGATGTTAAAGGTAATCCCATACAAGAAATCGCAACAACGATTCCTAAACCTGGATTTCCTACTAAAGTAGCAATTAAATCACTAAATATAATGATTATTCCCCAAAGAAACAAAGAAATTCCAAGGTTTGTCCAAAAAGCAACGTTCGTATTTTTCAGCTTTTCTTCCTTATCCTTAAACTCACGTTGAACCAAGTATTTTTGAAACCCTGCATCTGTAAACATATCTGCAAAGCTAATAATCATTGTGATGGTCGCAACAACTCCGAACGCCTCGGGAGCTAAGATTCTAGCTAAAATCATATTAGTAATAGGAGTAACTACTTTTGCAGCGATCTCAGTTAACGTTGCCCATTTAGTAGCATTTATCATTTTTCCTTTTAATTCTTTATTATCCAAAGTTATATACCTCTTAAATAATATAGTCATCCTTAACAGAATTTAGAAATCATGTTTTCCCATTCCTTAATAATATGATTTATATTAAAATCACTTATCCTTTCAACACTTCTATTTGCATAGTATTTTCGCAAATCTTCATTATTTAATAAGTGATGAATGTGATTAGCTAACGTTAATTCCTCTTCTAGTAAGCTATCTTTTTCCCTTAAATGATTACCTCTACAAACTGGTGTTAACACTCCGAACATCTCTCTATTAATTTCATATGTCATATTCTTAACACCCATATGAGTTGGGGCTAATATTTCTCTAGGACCAGATAAACAGTCTGTTGAAATGATAGGAATACCGCAAGCCATTGCTTCTGCTAATGCATTCGGAAAACCTTCGTATAAAGAAGAGAGAACAAATACCTTTGACTTATTGATGTATTTAAAAGGATTTTGTTGAAAGCCTAAAAAGTGGACATCTTGTTTAATTTTTAACTCCTCGGCCAATTGTTCTAGTTCTTCCTTTAATACACCTTCCCCAAGAATAACTAGTTTCGCATTTGGATTTAAAGCTTTCACTCTACTAAATGCTCTAATGAGATGGCATTGTCCTTTTTGTTTATTTAACCTTCCAGCTGTGATAATCACTGGATGTTCGAATATATTTCTATACTGTTCTTCAATGGGTTCTTTTGATAATTCGTTAATTCTTTGAATTGGGTATGAGTTATAAATAATTGTTATTTTATCTTCATCGATGCCATAATTCGTAACTAAATCATTTTTAATTTCGTGTGAAACTGCCACGATTTTATCAGCTTTTTTATACAAGATTTTGATGGTTTTTTTCCAAAAGAAAGCTTTAAGCCCTTTTTTGTGTTTCGTAGACATGTGATTTCTAACAGAAATAACCGTTTTACCATATTTTCTAGTTAGTAAGTTGATTAGATTCGGATATTCTAAAAAACTGATCATTGTTTTAATTTCATTTTTTTTCTTCAGCTTCTTAATGATATTCATCCTATAATAAAGAGCTAAACATTTATAAATGACATTGCTTGCTTTTACATTCCTCACTTTAATTATTTTTCCACTATAGGGGTATTCAACCTTTGCTTTATTTTCAAATAGAATTATATTGGTATCAAACTCATTCGATAAATTTAATGTTAAATTTGATACCGCTCTTTCAGCTCCACCTGTTGACAGTGTTCCTATGAAAAATGCAATTTTATGTTTCATGAGTAGCCTCCTGGTAAAACAAACAATTTTGGTATTAATCAAATCAGCTACAAAGTCAAAAATAACAAAATATATTATTTACAAAGTATTCAATTAACTTAGTTTGCAAGATTATTTGAAGGATATATTATTCGCTTTTCTTTTTTTAAAATCTACAGCAATGATTATTAAAATCATTAGAAATATCCATAGCATCGTATTCCTAATTCCATTATGAAACAGACCATAAAACATTAAGCCAATAATTGAACTAAAATTTTTAAACCCCTCTACCTTTTCTATATAAATGATAATAAATAAAAAAATAAATAGACCTATTATCCCATATGAAAAAATAAGGTTCCCAATTGTTGAATGGATTTCTTTATTAAAAATTTGACTTTCAAAACGATCGTATAAACCTTCTCCAGCTCCAAATATTAAATAATTGATATGGTTAAAAATCCTATCGTACCCTCTTCCACCTAATGAGTCATCATTATCTTTTCCGATTTTATTAATTCTTTCAACTACACTGGTCGTTAATGGATTGTCCACAATTTCATCTTGGAAAACAACTCCAATTGGGATAATAATTAAAAGTAGTATAAACAAAGTTTTGATCCATTTACCATTCTTCACAGAAAATCGTTTGACAATCGTAGGAATAAAAATAATAAGATATGCTAGTATTGCGGCTTTTGACAAAGATATTAAACATATGACTAAACTAGAAAATATAGATATGATATATAAAGGTTTATATATAACGTAAGCTTTTAAAGCAAGGAGCAGAGCTGCGATTAAAATTGCATAATAACCTAACTGATTAGGGTTATTAAAAAACAACACCATTCTTGAAGAAGAAAAACCACCATATATGATGAAGAGCAAAAATTGAGTAATAATGGATAATTGGACGGCTAAAGCTGATGCTCTCAAAAAGGCTACATCGTATACTTTATATAATCCAACGATCATTAATATTGAAAAGAAATTAAATATATAAAACAACGTATTTTTAAAGTAAGCACTCCATTCTTGATTAATAATACCCCAAACAATATTTATAAAAGTTACATACAAACAAAAAGCCAGTGCAACTTTCAAAACTAACATAACGGGTTCAGGAGCGAGAAACTTTCCATTTAGAGCAATAAGAAGTATACCGAAGGTGGCCAACAAAATAAAATCGGCAATTTGTAAAGATCCACTACTAAAGAAGTAAAAAGGTTTCAAGGTAAAATACATTACATAGCCAAATAATAAAGCCACAGCAGGCTTAGTATCATTAATACTTATCATAACCATTTACTCCAAGCTCCTTGATTTTACAGGGCTAAAATAATTTCTTAGCATGGTATTCACCTTACCAGGTAAGATATACATCAGCAGTGCTTTAATAATACCTGACATACAAGCCTTTTTAGGGAGATAACTATTTTTCATTGCATTTACTCTTATTTTTATTCCATTTTTTAATTGAACTTTATTTTTATTGTAGGTGATAGAATTACCTATATCATAAACACTCGTTGATAATATCTCTGGAATAACATATAGACTAGAAACATGGAGCATTTTCACCCACAAATCGTAATCTTGCGAAGTATAGTATTCCTTGTTATAACCACCAACAGCATCATGTATAGATTTTCTAAACATTGTAGTAC
The DNA here is from genome assembly GCF_046557775.1 of Nanhaiella sioensis. NCBI lineage: Bacteria > Bacillati > Bacillota > Bacilli > Caryophanales > Bacillaceae > Nanhaiella > Nanhaiella sioensis. The sequence goes on along the minus strand of NZ_JBKAEG010000001.1, from coordinate 2,426,394 downwards.
AATGCTCAATTCTATTACCATGAGCCATTGATCTCTTAATATTTTCAGCTTCTAATACTTTATCGTATTGTTCTATCATTATTCCATCTTTCATTTTAATAATGTTACAATATGAAGTAACTAAGCCAATGTCATCATGTTCATCCAAAATTTCCTTTTGTTTTCTAAGTCGTTCAGGGTACATTAAATCTCCAGCATCAATTCTCGCAATATATTCCCCTTGAGATAAACGAATTGCTTTAATAAGTGATTTTGTCAAACCTATATTCTCTGTATTTTTTATTAAAGTCATTCGAGGATCTAATGTAATTTCCTCTTCTATCATTTCTACTGTATTGTCGGTTGAATAATCATCAACAATAATAAGCTCATAGTCTTGAAATTGTTGGGTTTTAATTGATTCTATCGTTCTCCCAATTATTTCAGCTGCATTATAACAACTCATTACAATGGAAATATTTTTTTTTATCATAACCTCTCCTTCTTTAATAAATAGAGTTTCACCTTCACTTATTAGAAACTTTAATATTCAATCTGTTGTATAAACACCAAATTGTAAAACTCATAGTTCCATTATTCCATTACTAGTTTAATAGCTCCTCAGCCTCTCATTCATTGCATTAATATCATATTCTTTGCTTATTAAATCTTTATAAAGAACATCTAGCCTAGCTGCCACTTTCGCTTCGGTAAATTCACTAATTATTCTTTCTCGCGAGTTCTTTGCAAATTGTTCTAACTCTAATCTATAATTCTCTGAAATCCACTTGGACATTGTTTCTGTCAAACCTTCTATGTCATTTAATTCTACTAATTCACCCGTTTGATTATGCACAACTAATTCTTTCGTTCCTAGTACATTTGTAGCTAATACCGGCTTATTGAACGCCATGGCTTCCATTAAAATTCTCGGTATCCCCTCTTTTTCCGAAGTTAGAATGACAGCATCACATAGTTGGATTAAGTCATACATATCTTCCCTATATCCTAAAAACAAAACTTTGTCTGTAATACGAAGATTCTCAGCCAATAACTTCATACTTTCTAATTCATCTCCTGTACCAGCAAGAAGAAACTTACACGAACGATCGGTTTTTAAATTGGCAATTGACCTCAATAGCATTTGATGATTTTTAACACCCTCAAACCTTGCACCCATTAAAAATACAAATTCATTATTGTTGATACCCATGTTTTGTAGCAGCTCTGCTTTTTTTGAAGTCGCTAACTTTTCATGCTTATCAATTTTATTTAAGGGAATACCATTTCCTTCATATGCTGTTATAATTCTTTTTGGTACGATCTTCCTTATAACATTTAAATCTTCTTTATTTTGAGAAAAGTAAGCATGGCTAAAAAAGCTAGCCATTCTCTCTAAACCTTTATAGACAAAGTTTTTTATGTTAGATTGCCCCTGGTAAAAAGGTAAGCCATGACTTGTATGAATGATCATTTTTACTCCAGCTATTTTAGCCGCTATTCGACCTATGACACCTGCTTTAGCTGCATGTGTGTGCACAATATCATATTTCTCATTTTTCAAGATTTTAACAATCTTCATAATACTAATGAGATCCTTTAATGGTTTTATTTTGCGAGACATACTTACTGTAATGTGACGATAACCTCTGCCCTCTATTTCTGTAACTAAGCCGGTATCATCAGAAAGAAAATCAATGGTATAATTTAACTCTCTTAGTTCATCCATCTTATCTAGCAGCATATCTTTTATCGTTAAATCAATTGTTGACATATGAAGAACCTTTACATGCTTATGATTCATATAACCAACTTCCCCTATTTCGTTATTGGAGTGTAGTATTTTTTGTACCAATCGACAAATTGATGTATTCCCTGCTCAATGCTAGTTGATGGTGTAAAGCCGATATCATTTGTTAATGAATCTATATCTGCATACGTTTCTTTTACATCTCCTGGTTGCATCGGAAGGTATTCGATGATTGCTTTTTTTCCAACGGCCTTTTCTATCGTATCGATAAAGGTCATTAATTCGACTGGTCGATTATTACCAATATTGTATACTTTATACGGTGCATAGCTTGAATCTGGCACAGGATGCTCTCTATTCCAACTTTCATTCGATTGTGGAACCTTATCTATTAAATTTACAATTCCCTCTACGATATCATCTATATAAGTAAAATCCCTCTTCATCTTTCCATGATTAAATACTTGTATAGGTTTCCCTTCAATAATTGCTTTCGTAAATTTAAAGTAAGCCATATCAGGTCTTCCCATTGGGCCGTATACAGTAAAAAATCTTAAACCAGTAGTAGGTAAACCATACAAGTGACTATACGTATGTGCGAGTAATTCATTTGACTTTTTTGTCGCTGCATAAAGACTTATAGGGTGATCTACATTATCTTGAACCGCGTATGGCATTTTTTTATTAGCACCATAAACAGAACTTGATGATGCGTATATGAGATGTTTAATGCCATGATGTCTACACGCCTCCAATACATTTGTAAAGCCTAGAACATTAGAGTGGATATAAGATAAAGGATTTTCTAAGCTATATCGAACACCAGCCTGTGCTGCTAAGTTAATTACTTTAGATATTGGGTAATTATTGAATATATGCATCACTTGATCTTGGTCTTTCAAATCTACCTTCTCAAATGTAAACATCTTGTTTACCTCAAGTAGCTTCAATCTATCTTCTTTTAATGTGACATCATAGTAATCATTTAAGTTATCTATGCCTAAAACTTCATGTCCTTCTTTTAATAGATACTGTGATAAATGATAGCCAATAAAGCCTGCAGCACCAGTAACTAAAATCATATTTTTTATCTCCTCATATTTAAAATCTTTTTTACTACCTTGCTCCATTTCCTGTAATTACGATGCGAACTGTTTTTAACATAATCTTCAGCTCCATCAAAATAGATTGATTCTCTATATAATAAAGATCCAGCTTTAGTTTCTCATTTGGAGTAATCTCATATCCACCATTAATTTGAGCCCATCCAGTTAGTCCCGGTTTTACTGATAAGCGATTTATAAAGCCAGGAATTTCTTCATTAAATTGAGCTGTAAACATCGGGCGTTCAGGCCTTGGACCTATAATACTCATGTTACCTCTTAATACGTTAATAAATTGAGGCAATTCATCAATCCTTGTTTTTCGCATAAAACTTCCAACCTTCGTCACTCTTGGATCATTTTTTTGGGCCCATTGAGCTCCATTCTTTTCTGCATCTACACACATAGATCGCAATTTAATCAAATTAAAGTATTTTCCGTTTTTACCCACTCTTTTTTGAATAAAAAATGCAGGTCCTGGTGTCTCCAGTTTTATCAAAATAGCAAATACGATAATAACGATAGATGTTATTAACAATCCGATTAGCGAAAGAAGTATATCTGCCCACCTTTTCATTACTGGAAATATAATATTCTTTTGCACTTTAAAACTATCTTTTTCTATGTAAGTAGCAGAAACATAAGTGTCGAAAAAGTTATTTGTTGTTTTCAATACGCTGCTTCCCTCCTGTTTTGTTTAGCAATTTATCCTACTTCCAATCCTCACTCTCTATGGGCAACAAGTATCCCTCCTCTAACTAATGCTATAAACATACAAATCTACTTTTTTATAGTTGGAAATTGAACACTGAAATGTGTTTAAACAAAACCTTAATTCATTATATGCACTTGATTACTTATTAATACTGTTTTTATCATTATTAAAAAATTAAGAGAGTTTCTATCATAAAGGGTGGAAAAGCATAAGAATAAGATTGCCAACCAACATCTTTTTAGTGAAGTGATAGGCAATCTTTGTGAAATCTACCTTATACTAAAGAGTAGTTTTTATAATAATCTATCGTTTCTTTTAAACCTTCTTGAAATGAGTAGGACAAATTCCAACTTAGATGTTCCTCTGTAGATTTGTTACATAATACGCTATTCGCTAGTTCTCCTTTTCTAGAATTTTGATAGCTTGCTTCTTGCTTATAATCTAGCAAAGCTGTCATTGTCTTAAATAAATGGTTAATTGTTACTGGCATAGTTGAAGAAACATTTAAGACTAATCCATCACCATTCTTCAAGGCTCGAATATTAGCAGCAGCTACATCCTTAACATAAATAAAATCTCTCGTTTGCTCGCCGTCACCATATATGTTAATTTCCTCATGATTACTCATTTGATTGGCAAAGATGGCTACTACTCCACCCTCACCCAAATAGTTTTGACGTGGTCCATAAACATTGCTATACCTTAAAATACTGAACTTCACACCATAATACTTTGAAGCCATTTTCAAATATTCCTCTGTTGTCCATTTGGATAAACCATATGGAGATTGGGGCTTTGTAGGATGATAGATATCAATGGGTAGGTATTGCGTTTCACCGTACACAGCAGCTGATGATGCAAAAATTATCTTTTGTACTTTAAACCGTTTGGCTGCCTCAATTACATTTAAAGAACCCTTAATATTAACTTCAGCATCGTGCATCATATTCACAGTAGAATTGACAACTGATACATGTGCTGCTTGATGTATGATATAATCTGGTTTTGCTTTTTGCACAACCTCATGGAATTCATCACTTGTAACATCACATACAAACAACTCAACCTTATTTGAAGGAATGTTATCTAAACGACCAGAGCTGAGATTATCCACTACTACAACTTCATACTGTTGTTCCAGTAGTTGATCTACTATATGAGATCCAATAAAACCACATCCACCAGTTACCATAATTTTTGTACCCATTATTGCTCCCCCTCATCTTATTCATATGAATTGCAGCTAATTAACAATTTTCCTTGTGTTACGTTTCGATATGAATCTACGAATCAATACTTTCAAGTTACCTAACTCGCTTTCCATGTTATGTACGTATGACTACTTCTGTTGTCTAGCATAATATTCTCACTCACACTACCTTTCAATAATTTATAGATAAACAATACTATGCGTCTTCATTTACCAATATGTCATTTTTTGCTAATCAAATAATCCAAAAAGTGCTTTTCATAAAACTTAATAATATTTCATAAAATTCAAATAATTTAAATGGATTTTATATCAATATCAATAACTTATGAATAATATGCACGAACGCTAGTTATATTCGTCTTTATTTCTTAGTGTGAAGATAACGCATAATGAGAGACCTTTTTAATGTTATTCAAGTATATAAAAGAGAGGGGCATGCCTTGCTAGCGACATCAAGAGGTAAACGTGATGGAGTTTGACTTAGATGTAACTGAAACTTCTTAGCTATTAAAAAAACCTCTCAATCCACAGCAAACGTAGATTAAGAGGTTTCATATTTATTATTTCATCTGAAAAATTTTCGGCAGAAAGGTCATACTAATACCAACGATAGCACCAGCACTATCGATGATAACGTCCCTCATTTGAGCACCTCTGCCAGACACAAATAGCTGATGAAATTCGTCCGATATTGCAAATAACACACAAATCATTAGAGCAACACCAAAGGATTTCAAACTAGACCATCCACTGTTCCTCAATGCCAATACAACTAGCATTCCTAATACTAAGTAAGCAATAAAGTGCGCATTTTTCCTTACTAAACGATTCATTTTATGTAAATTAAATTCAGATTGAGGTGAGACCTTTTCTGCTGATTCTATTATAACTTGTGTGATGTTTTTACTTAGATGATCAGATTGCTCCTCCACTTGTGAGGATAAATAAAAAATAAGTATCATCCATGTAATGACAGTAATCCATAAAATGATGTAACACGGCTTTTTTCGGCCACTCACCATGTAAGCTCTACCCTTTCAGTTTACTTCTTATTCTACCTAGTCTGTATTATACAAATCCCTCGTGTATACTTTCTCTTTAACATCTTCAATTTCGTCACTTAGCCTATTTGAAACAATGACATCTGATAACATTTTAAACTGAGACAAATCCTTAATAACTTTTGAGTGAAAGAAAAGTTCATCGTTTAAGGCTGGCTCGTACACTACAACCTCAATTCCTTTGGCTTTAATTCTTTTCATAATTCCTTGAATCGATGAATCTCTAAAATTATCTGAGTTTGTTTTCATTGTCAGCCTATATATTCCTACAACTTGAGGTTTTTGTGCTAAAATTTGATCGGCTATATGATCTTTTCGCGTTCGATTTGAATCTACAATGGCACCAATGATATGGTTAGGTACATCCTCGTAATTCGCTAATAGTTGCTTCGTATCCTTCGGCAAGCAATATCCACCATACCCAAAAGAAGGATTATTATAATGATTGCCGATTCTAGGATCAAGCCCTACACCATCAATAATTTCTTTTGTATTTAGTCCTCTGATTTCAGCATAGGTATCTAGTTCGTTAAAATAGGCAACTCTCATCGCTAAATAGGTATTTGAAAAAAGCTTTACTGCCTCAGCTTCAGCAGCGTTTGTATATAAAATAGGGATGTCCTTTTTAACAGCTCCTTCTGCTAATAAGCTTGCAAACCTTTCTGCTCTTTCAGATTTTTCTCCAACGATTATTCTTGAAGGATATAAATTATCATGAAGAGCTTTACCCTCTCTTAAAAACTCTGGTGAGAAGATGATATTATCGGTCTCAAACATTTCCTTCACCCTGGTAGTATATCCTACAGGAACAGTTGATTTTAAAATCATTGTAGCCTTAGGGTTAACTGCAAGGACATTCGCTATAACTGCTTCAACTGTTCTGGTATTAAAATAATTCTTGTCAGGATCATAGTTCGTAGGTGTAGAAATAATAACATAGTCAGCATGCTCATAAGCTTTATATACATCTGTTGTTGCTGATAAATTCAACTCCCTAGTTGTTAGAAATTCTTCAATCTCTGTATCTACAATAGGAGATTGTCTATTGTTAATCAAATCTACCTTCTCCTGATGAATATCTATCGCTATTACTTCATTATGTTGCGCTAATAGTATCGCATTTGATAAACCTACATAACCAGCTCCCGCTACTGTTATTTTCATTATTCAAGAATCGCCTCCTCAATCTACTAACTTAAATTCAAGCTGTATACTTTTTATTTAAAATAATAACCTTCTTCATAAACTATGATTTTTTGTTGCTTATTATACCCATTTTTTCTTCTTACTAAAACGTTAAACGCATTCATACTATTTTAATTTATACATATAAACAACATAAAAGAGGGATAATAGATTCAGTGATTGGCCTAATTATATTGTAGTGCAATGAATGATACGAGTTAACAGAAGAAATGATGGAACGTTTAGCTAGAAAATGTGCAAAAGCTATGATGGTGCTGGAAATGAGCTTAATTGACACATTCTACAAAGCAACATACTCTTTCTTTGACTGTGGATGAATGTAACAGCTTCACTAGCATAGATGAATCCTTACCCATTCACATCCCTAGCTGAAGATCTCAACGACCAAAACTAGGCGTTATTCTTTCATAGCTATAAGTTGCTTTTAGTCATAAGAGATAAATACGAAAAACAACTAAGTTCTGGGAACCTTTTCTTCTCTAGCAATTATAAAAATCATATAGTACACACCAGTTTCTCAAATGTAAGTGAAAGTAAGCAGCAAAGTTTCCGAAAAAAAACTAGATTTAAGAAATCTTCACTTCAATGTTGGATAAAATTAGCCAAAAGCGCAACCTGTGAGGATATAAGCTTAAGTAAGCACATGATTTTGGGACTTATTATTTCAATGGGGCGCAATATGTTTATGAAAGGACCGACTCGTTTGAATAAATCATCCATAATCTACTTTCCACGTATCTCATATTATCTGGATGAAGTCATTTACAAAACGAAAAGCCACTCCATTGAAAACACGCATTAACGAAAGTTTGTCATTATTTCTTTTAAAAATATCCCTCATTGATTATGATATACTGTAAGAAATGAAGTTGTTTCTTATTAAATGAGGGAGGTGTATACATGAAAACCTTCAGATTAGTTGCCCTCACTATATTAAATGATGACGAAATACAGGTTAGTAAGCAAGGCATCTCATTACTTGATGGGTTAATCATTAATAAAGAGGACGGCGAAAACAGGTGGTTACTTGATATTTTAATTGCCCAAGACTATTTACACCTATTCAATGAACTACATAAACAGAGTCAAATAAAGAGCATTCCGATTCAAACAGTCATCTCCAAAGAAGACAATGATCCAGCAACAATGTCTGTAAAAGTAAAGAAGATTACAACCATGGGGGATAGTGTGAGCGTTTTAATGGATGGCGTCTTAATCAATCGAAGAACGAAACGTGCCGAAATATTATTAACTGACTTACTCCAAAGAGGTTTACAAGGTGAACAGCTATTACAAGAATTTAAACAACAGCTTAATAACAATAGTCGTTAAGTGGTGAAACGTGCATGTATGCTATCTATCACTTTGTTACAACTTACCATACAACAATGCGTCTCATGCATGGTGGCATACACGCTAACCATAATAATATTAATTTGAGGTATTCCTAGGGTCTGACCTTACACTATATATTCTACATTTACCGTGAATGGAATCAATTTTTCAAAGTTGTAAGATTGACCCTTTTTCATATTTCGGCTCTATCACATCGTTGCGGCCTACTATTTATTCTTTCTATCATTCGGAAAAAGTATAAATGAAAAAACATTCCCCTTCATAACACTAAATCGTTTTAATACCCTTTGAATTGAGACTTCCATAAAACTATCTTCTACATGCAATGGTTGTAAGATATACTCTTTCATTCGTTTATTCCACTTATAGGTTAATAAGCGTATTTTATGATGTTCCAGGAAAATCGATGCAACTACAAATTGTTTTTTATCATTAGATAAAAAGTCTAGTTCAATGATGGAATTAGTTTTACAATAAAAAGCAGTGGAATGCGAGTGTGGTTTTGGTAAAGCAGATAAAGGTATTTGCACGTCATCGAAGTGATAAATAATTTGGTTAGTAATGACATCATCCAAATTCTTTAAATGTGTATTTTTATGATTATACATCGCTGGATCTTCATTAATGAGAATTTTGTAGAATGAACCATTTTCCTCTGTGTCGCTCCGCACTTCTGATACCGACACCTTTGTAAGGTAAAAGTAAATACTCACATAAAAACCCCCTAAAAAAAGATAATATATATTATATAGTATAATTATCTCAAATTTATGAAAAGATAGAATTTTTATCTAAATATTACTACTTTTAATCCTACCTACTATACTACCTTCTTTAAGTCTGTTCTTATAGAGTATGAATTTAATAATGAAATAGTTTTATAAGAGGGATGCTGGATTAAGTGTGGGGTAGTACCTATTGAATAAGGACAGTCCATATAGGGGTATGGTACCTGTCCATCGATACTTTATATTGTTAATGGTATAATTTAAAGTCTTTATCCTGTGTCATATCATCAAGCTCATCAGTTCGTTCTTCTGCCGCATTAAGCTTATCCTGTGCTTGCTTCCCAATTTTTGTGAGATCATCAAGACTATATGCCTGTTCAGGTAATTCTTCTTCAAATGCCTGAAAATACAAGATTTCAGTTAATTTTTGTCGTTGCTGTTTTTTTTTACAGCCTTTGTTAATTGGTCAATATGGTATTTCGCTTCTGATTTACACGCATAATCAATATCTTCTATTTGCAGTTCATTAACTAGAGATTCGATTTGTTGTATTTGATCGTTTGTTGGTTGTTCTGATAAAAGCTTCTCAATTGTTTCATTAATTTTATCAGCGAGCTGTTCATGAAATAAAGGATTTTCTTTAATTTCATCTTCTATTTTATCAAACCATGATGCATTTTTGTCTGCATAGTGTCTCCAATGCTGAATAAAATCATTGGTATCATATTTTTCTTCATTCCACTCAATTTTGTTCATATACTGTTCGAATGCTGCAGATATTGAGCGAGAAATACTAATTTTTATACCGTGTGGAAGATTTTTGAACATTTACTATCCGTACCTCCAAAATTAATCTGACTAATTATTAATAATACCATATAGTTATTCAAAATGACAAATATTGAGGAAATTTGTTACATTGTGAAGAAGTATTTCGAAGAATAGAATTTGGAGAATGATTTTACTCAAAAAGGCTGTTTTCTTTTCTATTGTTATCTAAATTAGTACCATTCATCGTTGGACAAAAGAAAAGATGCAACGAACGCTAGTTATATGCTTATTTACTTCTTAATACGAAAAACAACGATCAAAGCGAAAACAGCTTTCGTAAACTTTGTTGCTATTGAGACTAATTTTCTGACAGCAATAAAAATTTATTTGCCATTGACCTCATGTCAAATGAGAAAGGTGCCACGAACGCTTACTTATAAGTATTTATTTCTTAGTATGAAAAGCAACAATCAATTCGAAAACAGTCTAACTAAAATGAGCCCACAAAAGTGGGCATTAAAAGTAATACGTATATTATCCCTCTTGATTTTCTTCCTCTTCTTCCATCATATCTTCCTCATAAGTATTATTATTTAAATCTTCTTCAGGCATTTCTTCTTCCATCGGTGTTTCAGTCTCAGGTGGTGGAGGGTTTTCCGGATTTGTATTACAACCCGTAAATAGTAACGCAAATAATAATGAATTCATTAATGTTAATGACCATTTTTTGTTCATGAAAATCACTCCTTATTAATCCTTTCTTAGACATCCAAAGGTTTGTCTTTGAATATGTTTCCCAAAATCGATTAAAATTCTTCATTAAAATATTGTTATTTTTAGGTAATTCCATATTCATTTGTATCTTCATTGCATTATTAACGACATTCGTATAAGAGTTGGTTTAGCAAGATCCTAAAAAACTTACCATACCAAGGGCTCTTCTCATAACCCAAGCAGATAAAAGGGTTAAGATGCCGCGGTAGCTATTGTATACGTGTATATTTATTCGTACGAAAAATAAGGTTTGCCTAAAAAGCCAAAAAAAAAAAGACTACCACTAGGGTAATCGTGTTATTACAACATTCTTTTTAAAGAATATATTTACTCGGTTTTCTCACCAAGAGCAAACATAATTTCTGCTTCACATGCAACTTCTCCATCAACTGTAGCTACAGCCTTTCCCTTCCCTATGGAACCTCGCACACGAATCATTTCTACCTCTAGACGCAATTGATCTCCAGGCTTCACTTGTTTTTTAAATCTACAATTATTAATCCCACCAAAAAACGCTAACCTGCCTCGATTTTCTTCTTTTTTTAGCATAGCTACTGCACCGACCTGTGCAAGTGCTTCTACAATTAAAACACCAGGCATAACCGGAAAATCAGGAAAATGTCCATTAAAAAATTCTTCATTTGCTGTGACATTCTTTATACCTACAGCTCGTTTGCCTTCTTCTATTTCTAGGATCTTATCAACTAATAAGAATGGATAACGATGGGGTATAATATCTTTAATTGCTGTTACATCTAACATCATTCGGTAATCTCCTTCTTACTTTGTATCTTTTTCAACTAAATTAAAAATGTGCTGCCACGTAGATTTTTTCAATGCATCAGATGGGTCTCCATTTCCAATGACACCATAACCAACAATGGCACCTAATAACAGACTGAGAACAAGTAGCACAGCAACAATCATTAATTTTAACCAAATGGGAATTAAGCGAACACGAGCTTTCAGTTTTCTTTTACTCGTATGCTCTTCCCCTTGTTGTTGTTGGTGTTGGTGTCGTTCTTGTCTCAATTGAGATCGCGTCTTTGTTTCAGACTGATTTGCATTCGTTGTCAATGATCTTTGCTCCTTTAGAATATTGATGCGTGTTCAAAAAGGAAGGGGGAATAATATCAAAACTGCATAACATGCTAAATAAACATCATTGTTACCTTGTTCATTGGAAATTACTCCATAGAATAAATCATAAAGCAATGTCTAGCATAGATTTATATTTCTACCTCCTGCTGAAACATTCTGTAATATTCACAGGACTAGTGTACCTTATTCAAAATTATTTAGCCGTATTCCCCTGGTTTTTTGAACAATCTTTATTATCGAATTCCATTTACGAGGCCCATCATTTGATCAGCGATAGAAATCGATTTTGCATTAAATTGATACGTCCTTTGCGTTGCAAGCATTTCCGTCATTTCAGTTGATACGTCAACGTTGGACTGTTCTAATGTACCATTTTGTAGTCTAATTTGTTGCTGAAGATCGTCAGTTAATAATGTTAAAACTTCTTCTTCATCTAAGTTAAGCTGTTCTAGATTCGGTAATCCAAGTAAATTTCCACCGACAGACTGTAGTAGTTGTGGTCGATGTATTTTAACAATAGAAAGGTTATTGCCTTCTACTTTTTCCCCATCACTATTTATTAAGTTTATTGTACCATTTTCATCGATTGATATGTCTTGGTAATCATTTTCAATATTAATCGTGTTACCAGAGTTATCAAGCACAGGATATCCGTCACTCGTTACTAGTATCAATTCATCAGATCCTTCTTCAAGAGGTGAAAGATAGAGTGCACCATTTCTTGTATAATGAACAGCTTGCTCGCCATTATTTTCTACAGCTACACGAAGAAATTGTCCTTCCTCAGTAAAAGCAATATCAAGCGGGCGGTTTGTTTCTTTTAGACTTCCTTGAGCTATGATCATATTCGTTTGACCTAATTTCGATCCAGTCCCTATCCTAATACCATTAGGAGTTAAACGACCAACCTCTTGTTCCTCTCTTGGTTGATTATTATAATTCTGATACAACAGCTCGGTAAAGCTTGCTTGACGACGTTTATAGCCGACTGTATCTACATTGGCAAGATTATTCCCAATTGTGTCAAGTTTGTGTTGTAACTGACTCATCGTATTTGCTGCTGTCAAAATTGACCTATTCATTACATATTCCCTCCCAATAATCAGTAATAATAAGAGTGTATGCTCAATTGAATTACCGGTCTTAATTTATTTCTATCGTAGCCTTCCAATTTCATTTACTGCTTTATCCATACTTTTATCATATGCTTGTAATATTTTTTGATTTGCTTCAAACGCACGGTAGGAAGTCATTAATTCTGTCATTGTTTGTGCTGTGTCAACATTTGACCCTTCTATAAAACCCTGCTCAATATTAAATACAATATCTTCGTTTGTATTCACATTTGGCAAAGGCTGGTTATCTTCTGTTCTTAGCATCCCGGTCTCATCTTTAATAAGGCTATTCGTGTCAGCTGCATAAGCGATATTTATTCGAGCAATAGCCTCATTGTTTTCTAACACTGTTCCATCGCTGCTAACTGTAAATTGACCACTGCCCACATTTATCGGTGCGTTATCTTCATCAAGGACATAATAACCACTACTAGTTGTTAAATTCCCTTGTCCATCTATCGTAAAATTACCATTCCTAGTGTACAAAGTGTCACCATTTGCGCTTTGTACTGTAAAAAATAGTCCACCTTGATTATTTGTATTTTCATTAGTTGGTACAAATACATCAAGTAACGCTAAGTCAGTATGTAATCCCGTTTCTCTCAAGTCACCTTGAGTGAAGTTTGGTCTAGTTTCCTGTAAATATACACCTGTATTAAGTTCACCAATTGGTTTTGCAAAAGGAAGGTTCTTCAACTCTTGTCCTGGAATAGAATTCGTACCTAGTTGCTGCAATAGCATTTCTGGAAATGCTCGTAAGGACCCTTGTTCTGCTTTATAACCTGGTGTATTTGCATTTGCCATATTATTTGTTAACATATCCGCTTTTCTCTGCTGTGATATCATCCCTGATGCTGCTGTGTAAAATCCACGTAACATTGTTATCACCTCATCCTTAAATCTATATACCTGTTATCCATGCGCTGCTCTTTTCGTAAATTTTGCTACTACTAAACACAACAAGTGATTTATGCGTTTGTCATCGTATGATATAAAAAAAGATGCCATGAATTCTATTTGTGAACTTGTTTAATTTTTTGTGCGTAAAACAACAATTAGTAGCAGCTTAGCCATAATTACGTACTGGAAGCTTGTCCAAATTCTCAAGCATAATACCAGTACCAATTGCCACACATTCCATTGGATTTTCTGCAATAAGTACGGGAACCCTCAGCTCATCAGACAATAGCTGATCGATTCCATGTAATAAGGCTCCTCCGCCAGTTAAAATGACTCCGCGATCAATGATATCTGCAGATAATTCTGGTGGTGTTCGTTCTAGTACGCTTTTTGAAGCTTGGACGATAAGTGCTACAGATTCATGCAATGCCTTTTCAATTTCTTCTGATCTGACCGTAATTGTTCGAGGTAATCCAGATACCATATCACGTCCACGAATATCTATTTCCTCATTACGTGCCCCAGGAAATACGGTTGCTACTTGAATCTTAATGTCCTCTGCTGTACGCTCACCAATTAATAACTTATATTCTCGTTTTATGTATTGAAGAATTTCCATATCAAGCTTGTCCCCTGCCATTTTTAACGAAGAAGATGTAACGATATCTCCCATTGATAAAACAGCAACATCAGTCGTACCACCACCAATATCAACGACCATATTTCCACTCGGTTGAAAGATATCCATACCAGCACCAATTGCTGCTATTTTCGGCTCTTCCTCTAAAATAACTTTTTTTCCGCCGCTTTTCATCGCCGCTTCTCTTATCGCCTTTTGCTCGACCGATGTAATATTCGTCGGACAGCATATAAGTATGCGTGGCTTAGAAAGAAAACCTTTTACATCTAGTTTATTAATAAAATGCTTAAGCATTGCTTCGGTGATTTCAAAATTCGCAATGACTCCATCTTTTAGTGGGCGAATGGCTGAAATATTTCCAGGTGTTCGACCAACCATACGTCTTGCTTCTTCACCAACTGCTAACACTTTTTCTAATTGACGGTCAATGGCAACAACGGATGGTTCGTTCAAAACAATTCCTTTTCCTTTTACGTGAATGAGCACATTCGCTGTACCTAAGTCAATTCCGATATCTCTAGCAAACATTATTATAAGCCTCCTTGCAAAATTCCCGATACTTTCTCTAATTTTATATTTTATCACAAATTTACGCCTAGAAGGCAATGATGTAAAAAAATAGTCGAATTTTAAGAGCTAGATCAAATATATGAAAAGAGGATGCCTCAATTGAGTGTGATTTCATATTATATTCAGGATTTATTAATCATTGTTATTTAACATATAGGCTATAAAACCGGGCTCTACCCAATTCATGATTCATCCTCTTTCTTTTTATCGGACAGTCTCTTCTTCTCGTTCACCCTCTTTCTTATATTTTAATTTTGTTGCTTCTCCACCGCGTAGATGACGTATTGATTTATGGTAATCTAATATTTCCTTCACTTCATTTGCAAGTTCTGCATTAATCTCAGGTAATCTTTCTGTTAAATCCTTATGAACAGTACTTTTGGAAACGCCAAATTCTTTCGCTATTACACGAACGGTTTTTCTCGTCTCCACGATATACTTACCAATCTTGATAGTACGCTCTTTGATGTAATCGTGCACACCACTCGCCCTCCCTAAATTGGATGTGAGAAGTGTCAAAGGAGACTCGTTTTCTTTCCAACGATTAAAATGCTCTATTTTGTTACGGCAGTAATAAGTTGTTGTATAAATGAAATAAATTATATCGTTATCATAAAACCCAAGCCCCTCACCTCAAACACTCTCTTTTATCAGGTTTGTAACATTTTATTAGCTTGGATGATTATATATTCCATAAAAGTCAAGAGGGACAAGGGATTTGTTAATTTTTTGTTTAAATTACAACCATGATCCTTTTTGAAACTAAATTTCCGACAAAAGATCCGCTATCCTGCAAACAGGAAATAACTTATTTGACGATGTAAACAAATGTATTTTTGTATGTTCATACAAGATTATTTTCCATAAAGGTATAAATTGTTACAAAGCAATGGATGTCTTCACATTGATTGTTTTTTTGCACATAGATATAAACACGAAACACCTAACGTTCGAGGAATTTTTTTGTTAGGTTGTTTTCGTGTTAATTGTTGCATTTTGTAATTAGAGCTAAATAAGAATATAGCTATCGTTCGAGGCATCTTTTCTTCTGTACAACGACTAACAATAGCAACAAAGTTACGAAAGGAGCTTTTAGCTAAAATAATGGTCACCTAAAACCACCAGTAAATTGACAACAAACAAAAAGCCACTCTCTAATGAGAATGGTCATAATTGTATCAAGCTATTCACTTTATACTAAAGCAGATAATTATGAATCTTTATCTTCTTTTTCATCTCCTGGCTTTTCTTCTTCAGCAGGAGCTTCCTCTTCTTTTTCTTTTTCTTCAGCTGGTGCTTCCTCTTCTTCTTCCTCTACTTCTTCTTCAGCTTCTTTCTGCTCTTCTTCAGGCAATGTTTCTTCTTTCTTTCCTTCAGAAGCCTCTAGATCCATATTTTCATCTTCATCTAACAAAGAAGTGATAGGACTTCCAAATAAATTAATTGGATTGATCGCTTCGTCATTTTTACGTATTTCAAAATGCACGTGATTTTCTGCCTCACTATTTAAGAGACTTCTACCAGACTGTGCAATAACTTGCCCTTGTTCCACCATATCATTTTCTTGGACTTGGATATCAGCAAGTGATTGATATACAGTTACGATCCCATTTCCATGATCAATCTCTACAACATTCCCAAGGGTTGAATCAACGCTCGTTCTTGTAACAGTTCCACTAGCAGAAGCAACTACATCAAAGACACTATTATCCTTCGTTACAATATCAATACCTTTGTTTGGAATATATTGATTGTCGTAGTACAACAGAGCTGCTTCTTGATCTGCGTCAGATGCATCGGCATCATAAAATTGCTTTTGAATTTCCATTTCTTCAACATTTGTCACTGGATACATAAAACTTTCAAGCGATTGTGTTACTGGTACAGAATCATCATCCACAAAGTAATCGGATTGCAATGATACATTATCAAGATCATATTGATCAGAATCTGCAACATTTTTGCTGTTTTGATACCAAAGGATAGCTGTTAGAATGATTGCTGCACTAGCAATATAAATTGCTGGAAGAACCCAACGACGTTTAAAAAATCGTTTCATTTTTGAGAATTTCTTTTCTTCTCTCATGAATTCATCACCTCAGCAACCATTTTGAACACATTTTCATATTTTTATACAATCTTTTTATATTTTTTTGATTTAATATCCCCATCATGTGAAAAATTATCCATAATAATTAAAAAAAGCCCTAAATTGGGCTAATTTTTTTGCTTATTACAATGGAAGAGAGCTTTCTTAACTGATTTTTATTAATTTTACACAGGATCGAATAATTAATTTTTCACGATAAAGTTCGTTAAATAAGGAGTTGCATCACTAATTTGCGCTCCTTTGTAGTAGTGTGTAAGAATTTCTTGATATGTTTTTCCTTCTTCAGCCATTCCGTTTGCGCCATACTGACTCATACCAACACCATGCCCATAACCTTTTGTTGAGATGACAATTTGATCATTTTTACGTACCCATGTAAAATCTGATGAAGATAACCCTAATTGATCACGAACCTCTCTCCCTTTAAAGGTTTTACCGCTTATTTCTACAGTGTCAACACGTTTACCAGGTGTTCTTGCAATAATTTTTCCTACTGTACCATCGCTCGGTAATTTTATGTTAAGTTTCTGTTCAAACTCAGCCACCGTCATCGTTACTTGATTATGAAATTTTGGGGAAGTCTCATCCCAAGGACTTGCTACACTTGTTAAATAGGGGAATGGATTTTCCCAATAATCCTCCGAGTTTTCTGTATAACCATTACTCGTTGAGAAAAAGGATGCTTCTATTGGGGTACTATCATAAGTTAATATTTGACCGGCAGTTGAACGTACTGCCTCTTGAAATTTTTCCATCTTCCGTTCATAATCAATCCCCCACAATTCCTTCAACTCATCTTTGTTTTTATATACTTGATGAAGTACCATATCTGTAACATCGGCACCCTCTGGTACGCCGACTGCTTGCCCACCTATCATCTTTTTAACAATATAAGTTCTGGCACTTAAACTTTGTGCTTTTAATGCCTCTAGCTCAAAATCTGCAGGCATTTCTGATGCTAGGACTCCAACGACATATTCTTCAAGAGGGACATGCTCGATCGTTTTAGCTTGACTACGATAGACAGCCACTTCCACTTCGGAATTTAATGTGTTCGTAGTTAAGGTGGGAGAAGGTTCCGACTTCGATTCTTCAATGAGTTTTCCACCTTCCTTGGCTGAGAAAGGGAAAACTAACAATGAGGGGATTACAATAATCATGGCAAATAGTACAGAAATTAGTATAACGAGTGGTTTTACTTGTTTCATCGCTTCAAGCCTCCAAAAAGATTTTTTGTGTAGTCCTAAGATCTTTGAAACCACACTTCTATATATGCTTATGGAGGTGGACAACCTTTTATGATAAGAAAACCTAGTACTTTATATCCCAAAAATACAAAAGCAACCTCAACGGTTGCTTTTTTTTCAAAATTATTTAATTATATACTTATTGTTACATTCATAGCCGTTGAAAGGATGGTCCTTTAAGCATTCACATCTGTTACATGCTGATCAAAAGGTATTAATTGATCTCTTTGAACCGCTACACGTTCAATATCAGCTCCAAGGCCTGTTAATTTCTCATGAAAGCTCACATATCCACGATCCAAGTGCTTTAGCTCAGTAACCCTTGTATGCCCTTTAGCAGCTAACCCAGCTAAAATAAGAGCTGCTGCTGCACGGAGATCTGTAGCAGCTACTTCTGCACCTTGTAAATCAGAACGACCGTTAATAATGACTGAACGTCCTTCAATCTTAATATTACCATTCATTCGACGAAATTCTTCAACGTGCATAAAACGGTTTTCAAAAACAGTTTCAGTGATCATGCTAGTGCCTTCTGCACATAACAGTAATGACATCATCTGTGACTGCATATCTGTTGGAAATCCAGGATGAGGCATCGTTTTTAGATCTACAGCTTTTAACTTTTGAGGACCAATTACTCGTATGCCATCATGCTCCTCAGTAATCGTTACGCCCATTTCTTCCATCTTTGCTATTAATGAGCTTAAATGTTCCGGTACTGCTCCTTGTACGTATACATCACCGCCAGTAATTGCAGCTGCTACCATAAAAGTACCCGCTTCAATTCTATCTGGAATCACTTGATGTGTTGTTCCATATAAGGTTTTTACACCTTCGATACGTATCGTACCAGTTCCAGCACCACGCACTTTTGCACCCATTTTATTTAAAAAGTTTGCTAAATCAACAATTTCTGGTTCTTTTGCACAATTCTCGATAATCGTTGTTCCTTCAGCTAACGTAGCTGCCATCAAAATATTTTCAGTAGCACCTACACTAGGGAAATCTAGGTATATTTTTGCACCTTGTAGTTTTCCATCTACCTTTGCATCAATATATCCATTACCAACTTTTACAGTTGCTCCCATCGCTTCGAAGCCTTTTAAATGTTGATCAATTGGTCTTGAGCCAATTGCACATCCACCTGGTAAAGCAATTTTTGCTTGACCATTCCTCGCTAATAACGATCCCATTACTAATACAGAAGCCCTCATCTTTCGAACATATTCAAACGGTGCTTCTATCGTTAACTCTCTAGATGCATCAACTATAATTTGATTATTGTTAAATGTTACGTCAGCATTTAAATAACGTAACACTTCATTTACCGTGTATACATCGGAGAGCTCAGGTACATCACTTATTATACTTTTTCCTTCACTCGCTAATAAAGATGCAGCGATTACAGGTAAAACGGCATTTTTTGCACCTTCTACTTTAACCGTACCACTTAACCTTCTTCCGCCACGGACGATGATTTTTTCCAAGGTATATTCCCCTCCGCGTCCATTTTCTATATAATATTAATATTCAGATGTTATGATAGGTGTTCCAACTACAACGTTAGTCCTCCCACCTAACCCTGTACTACGCAAGGCTACTTGTATATTGATCGGTTCAATTTTTGTTGGAATAATATCTTTCCAATCATCAGTATATGCAGAAATTGAGACAAATGTCTCTTCGTTCAACGCCTCAATTGCTCTAGCATTAAATTGTTGTAGTATTTTGTCCGCTCGTTTATACAAAACCTCTTCAATCTTATCATTTAAATAGCCCTTGATACAAGTAAAAATTGTGACATCATCAGTAAAAATGTCAGCTATTCTGTTTTTTGTTGTGCCATTTACACTAGTCCAATCGGTGTGATTTCCTTTCACCTCATAAAATAGGTATGAATACCGATGTCCATTATCATATGATGAGATGAGCTTTACAATTTCTGTTTGGTTTTTTTCCAAGTGCTCAAATGTCCCAACAGCTTCCCATTTATTTGAACTTTCAGAAATATCCCAATTAAAGTTGCCAGTCTTCTCCTTAAGCTCCTCTATCCGTTGTTCGAATTCCACCTGATCGCTGATCTCTAATGCCTGTCTACTGTAGAGGCTCCATTCTTCGATCGTAATATGATTATTTTCGTATACATTTGCAATTTCCTCTAGTTTATTTACAGACTCATTTGCACTAGTCATCGAATTTCCATAAATACTTAGTAAAATCATTACAATAAATAACATACATATTTTATGAAGTTTATTTTTCATCTCTCGCCACTTCCTCTCCTTATTTTCATTGTTGCCACATCAACGTAGTTCATACTTGGAAAAACTCGTCATCTTTAGACAAGAAAATAAGTGAAGGAAAGTAAACACGTTACTATGCAAATGGGTTACTAATATGACTGTTAAGTATTAAGCAGATGGCAACTTAGTCATAGCTTTGCGGAATGAGCCTTTATTATTTCATTTAGTTTCGAGAGTGAAAGTTCGTACTGTCTGTTTTTATAATTCCCAGAATGTTGTAGGTTTAGGGATACCAATATTTTTGTGGAAATGGATATGGAAGGTAGCTGAAGAAATTCACGTAATTGTTTGTTAGAAATGATTGGGCTAATGAGGAGATAAAAATCTTTTAAAGCATAAACATGAGCATTTTCAATATTCGATTTACATACGGGACAACTCCAAGTACCTCGTTGTCGATGTAACGGAAGGGTAGAACATATTGGACAATGAACTCCTGTAATGATCTCAGAGGGTTGAATGTGAAATTTTTGTAACACATCCGGATATGTTGGAGAATGTTGTTTTACGAGCAGTTGGATTATTTTATTAAGGTCTCTCTTAGTTAATATTTCTTTTTTATATACGGAAGCTAGATTGTTTAGTTTGGCTGGGAGTGATGCAGCGTGGATCACTTTTTGAGAGGTTTCCTTAAAGTGGGAAGTGGTTTTTATAATTGTTGAAGGCTTGCTTATGACGATGAGTGATAGAACTGGTATAGATGGATATTTATACTTCTTTAGTAAATTTTTCAGTTGACTTTCTTGCCTACTAGTTTGTAAAAAGGGGTCAGGAAATGCCTCTTCGTTTCCATCTAATTCTCGAATCAGCTGGTGAAAGGTTCGGTCGAATGTGAGTGTGCCAGAGATGTTCTTCACTTCAATAATGAGAATAAAACATGCCGATATGATGAGTGTATCTAGCTGAAAATAACGGTTTTCACTATCGGGAATTCTTAAATCATGTAGTATGAAATACTTTTCACTTGGGAGAAAGTCAAAAAAATAATCAAGCGACTTCTCTCCTCGAAATCCAGCATACGCTTTTGCTAATTCTTCACTGAGCATCTCTTTTTTGGAGTGTGTAGGTGGCAACCGTCTTAATAAAGCCTCTAATTTTTCTATCTTAGGTGGGATTTGCCTTTCTTTTTTAATCATTTCATCACCTCACATTATTTTTTTGAAGAATTCTCCACCTTTTACTCGTTCTCCTTTAATTTTCTTACATTCTTTTCATTATCTTAACAACAATAGAAGCAGTACTTGTCCGCATTTGGGGTTTTACTGTCCAATCTTGGCGTTTCACTAGCCAAACTTGGGGTTTTACTATCCAAACTATGGGTTTTACTATCTAATCTTGGTGTTTTACTATCCAAACTTGGGGCTTTACTATCCGAACTTCGCCTTTTACTATCCAAACTTGAGGTTTTACTATCCAATTTTGGCGTTTTACTAGCCAAACTTCACCTTTTACTAGCCAAACTAAGCACTTTACTATCCAAATCGCTCGTGATACTATGCAAAGTTCACTCTAGGCAGTTTTAAGTACAAATTTAGCTAAATAACGTTGTAATTTGTTTCGACCAGAAAAGATAGTCTAAAAAGAAGTTGCTAATGGTTGAACCGAGTGCAATAGTGATTAAAATAAATAATGTCCGGGCTTGGAATACACGATTTTTTTTAAAGAGCTTTTCAAAATTTAGCGATTGTAGTGCCCACCATGTAATTGTAATAAATATCAAATGTGATAGGATGCTAACAAACGCATCTATACCATAATTTGTCATAATTATATGCCTCCCATCGTTTTTCAGGTAGTTTGCCATTGATCTTCTTTACTTGAAAAGCTGCTCCGTTCATAGCATCTTTCAATTAGGACCACTGAGCCTTCCCACAAAAAGGAGAGGTAGCATTGTCCACCTCTCCTTCTATCTTATCAATAAACCCCTATGTTTGTGAATTCAAATGACCAATGGACGCTTCGACAGTGAGTGTTTACTTTCACTCCACCTTACTTTCAATGTCTCATTCCTTTATAAGAGCAATAAAACTTTGTCCTTCTCGGCCTCTACTAGCGTACAAAATCATTAAAATAGTTAAAAGTATCGTATAAAAAGTCAAATGCAATCCCAGGCAGCAACCCTAGAAGGATTGTACCAATTGCACAAATGACGATAACAGCTATGACACCAAATGAGACGTTAAATGCACCTTGCGATGGCGCAGGACGAAAGAACATTTGCGTCAATATGCCGAAGTAATAGAAATAAGATATGACAGTCGTCACGATTAAAATCGATGCGAGTACGTAATGGCTAGGAACAGAAGCAAATGCGCTTATAAATATATTTAGCTTCCCAATAAATCCTGCTGTTCCAGGAATACCTGCAAGCGATAATATAAAGATGGTCATCGTCACTGCTAAAATTGGTGAGCGTTTATATAGACCAGCAAATTGGCTTATATCCTCAGAACCTGATTTATCAGTGATTAGTTGTAATACTGCAAATGCGCCTAAATTCATTAGTAAATACGCAGCTAAGTAAAACCAAATAGTGTCAATCATAAATGGTGAGAGTGTGACAAAAGCTACTAATACGTACCCAGCATGAGCGATACTAGAGTAGGCAAGCATACGTTTAACATTTCTTTGTTTTAACGCAATGGTATTACCAATAATCATCGATGCTCCTGCTAAGAATGCAATGTAATCTTGCATTTCGAAAAACATCCAATTCCCACTTGTTCCTCCTGCTGGTGTTCGTGGAAAGATGGATAAGAACAGACGCATAATAATTACAAAGCCAGCCGTTTTTGATACTACACTTAAAAACGCAGTTACTGGTGTAGGTGCCCCTTGATAGACATCTGGTGCCCACATATGAAAAGGTGCAGCTGCTAGTTTAAACGCTAAGCCAACGAACATAATTAAAAATGCCAATGATAACATGTATTGCAAGTTCGTATCGTAAATTGTTGAAAGCTGGTATGCAATTTCAATTACATTTGTAGTACCTGTTAATCCATAAATATAACTCATTCCAAACAACGTTAGTGCTGTGGCAATTCCACCATTTACTACATATTTCATCGCTGATTCATTTGATAGCTGATTCTTTTTGCGCAATCCAGCTAATATATATGATGAAATAGAAAGTAATTCAAGGCCGACAAATAGTGTAATCATATCTCCACTTGAAGTCATAATCATAGCGCCTAGTAGTGCAGTTAAAAATAAATAATAGAATTCACCACGGTATTCTAGCTTATCTTTTGGCTGATAGCTCATAGAAAGCAATAACACTAAGCCAGCACCTACTAGCAATAATAGCTTAAATGCTTTACCGAAAGAGTCAAGTCGATACGTATCATATAAAATGGATGTCACGTCTTTATCAAATGATCCTACTAAAAAGATAATAGCAACGACAATCCCAGCAATGCCTAACCACGCAAGTGGCTTACGACTTTTATTTTGCCCCATAAATAAGTCTATTAATGAAAGAAGGGTTGCAACACCGAGGATGACGAACTCTGGTGCCATAATTCCCCATTCGTAACTAAGCAAAGTATCGAGATCCATCCCGCTCACCCTCCTATTCCTAACATAATAGTCTCAATAGTTGATTTTAACGGCTCTGATAGAACAGTTGGGTATACACCTATTAAGATAATAAAACCGAGTAATACGAGTGCAGGAACCATTTCTACTCCTTTGAAATCAGCTAGTTTCCCATATGATTGCTTTGCAGTTCCAAATGTTACTTGCAACACTGCTCGTAGTAAATAAGCTGCTGTCAAAATAATCCCCAGTGCCCCTATTGCCGCAATGACAGGCATTTCTTTAAATAAACCAGCAAATGCCATAAATTCACTTACGAACCCTGACATGCCAGGTAATCCTAATGATGCCATTGCCCCAGCAAGTAAGAACCCTGCTGTTAAAGGCATCGCCTTGGCTAAACCACCAAGCTTGTCAATCGATGAGGTGTTGACACGTTCATACATTACACCTACGAGGAAGAACAACAATGCTGAAATTAAGCCGTGTGATACGACTTGAAAAATCGCACCTTGAATGCCAGTCTCATTTAATGCAGCTAGTCCAATTAACACAATTCCCATATGTGAAATACTTGAATAAGCTAGTACCATTTTTAAGTCTGTTTGAATAAGTGCTAAAAATGCACCATATAACAGGTTAATAACACCTAATATCGCTAGCCATATTGCTATTGACTCAAACTCGTTCGGGAATAACCCCATACCAAACCGAATGAGACCGAAAGCACCGATTTTTAATAGGACACCTGAGTGAAGCATTACAATGGCTGGTGGTGCTTGGACGTGAACACGTAGCATCCAGCTATGTAATGGAAATATAGGTAGCTTCACGCCAAATGCAACAATAAGTGCAATGAGTAACCCAAAACGAAGTTGTTCAGAAATCGGAAAGAAAAATTCAATTTGATCGACAGGGTAGCTTAAGGCAACCTTAAGATCCTCAAAATTGGCTGTTCCAGTTTTCGCAAATAAGATAATAATAACGATTAATAGGATAGCTGAACCAATCCCATTATAGATTAAGAAGCTGAACGCTGCTTTTTCTTTGGCAAAATAGCCCCACTTTCCAATGAGGAAAAACATTGGAATAAGCGTTACTTCGAAGAAGATAAAGAATAAGATAAGGTTCCCAGCAGCAAAAACGCCGAGCATACCAATTTCTAATAACAGGAAAAGCATGAAATAGCCTTTCCATTCTTTTTTAATATGAATAGACGCAATCGCCGCTAGAGTCGAAAGGACTGTTGTAAGTACGATCATGACGAGTGCTAGACCGTCGAGACTTAGCTCATAATCAATTCTCCAAGCAAATTCAGGTACCCCTGGAAACTGACCTAAATGAATCCATTCATATTTTTCAGCATATTGACTTAAAGCTTCACCAGTTACATATTTCACAAAAACAATGAGTGATAAGGATAATGCAGGTAATGTTGCTAAAAAACCTACAAGCTTAATTTGCTTCTCTTGCGTTTTAGGAATCAACATGAGAAGAATAATTCCTAGCAATGGGGAGAATATTAATAGTGATAAATAGAAAGATGCGTTCATCCGATATACCCCCCTGTCAAAGCAAAGATCACTAATAAGATTGCTAAACCAATAATAGTCACTGCACCATACATTTGAATCTGACCATTTTGCAGCTTGGACCCTATTCTACCTATGCTTTGTGTAAATAATGCAATGCCATTCACTATACCTTCAACGATAAATTTCTCAATATATTTCATAAATAAGCTAATCACTTTAGTCGAGTAAACAACCGTTGCTTGATAAAACTCATCTATGTAATACTTATTTAACAAAATGTTATAAACAATCGATTCACGTGAAGAAAAGGTATCCCTTGCAAGTGATTTTTTCCCATACATTAAATATGCTAGAAAAATACCGACAAATGAAACGACCGTTGCCACAATCATAATCCATGCTGGGGCTTTAATATGTGCAGCTTCCAAGTATTCATTTCCTTCTGCCAACCAATCACCTAAGAACGTTCCAAACCAAGGTGTATTTATATATCCAGCTACAATTGCTAAAATAGCTAACACAATCATCGGAAACGTCATGGATAACGGTGACTCGTGTACCTCTTTCGTAGTTCCATTTTGTTTTCCCGTAAATACTAAAAAGAATAAGCGGAACATATAAAATGCTGTGAAGAATGCTGCAATGACAGCGATCCAAAACAACCCATAATTGCCATGAGTCCATGTCGCAACTAAAATTTCTTCTTTACTGAAAAACCCAGAAAGCAATGGTACTCCGCTAATTGCTAACGTACCAATTAAAAATAACGGACCTGTGAGATGCAGCTTTTTCCATAAACCACCCATCTCATTGATGTTCTGCGTATGAACTGCGTGAATGACACTACCAGCTGCTAAGAATAGCAATGCCTTAAAGAATGCATGTGTCGTCAGGTGAAATACCCCAGCAACATAGCCGGCAGAGCCTAGTGCAAGCATCATATACCCTAACTGACTAACCGTTGAATAAGCTAGCACTCGTTTAATATCCGTTTGAACAAGTCCGATCGATGCCGCAAATATCGCTGTAAAGCCACCAACAATAGCAACTGTTGTCAATGCTGTTTCACTTGCAGTAAACAAAGGAAACATCGATGCAACCAAATATACCCCTGCAGCTACCATCGTCGCTGCATGAATGAGTGCAGATACTGGTGTCGGACCTTCCATCGCATCAGGGAGCCATGAATGTAATGGAAACTGACCTGATTTACCCATCGCTCCAATAAAAATTAAAATAGCTGTTAATGTAATCATTTCCATTGGTATCACATTTGTTGATACTGCATGAAAAATGTCATCATATTCAAAGCTACCGACCTGCCAAAATAATAGAATCATACCAATGAATAGTCCTACATCACCGATTCTTGTCATGATAAACGCCTTTTTGGCAGCTGCTTTCGCATCCTCTTTATAAAAATAAAAACCGATTAATAAGAATGACCCTACACCAACTAACTCCCAAAATACATATGTTTGAAGTAGGTTTGGTGAAATCACTAATCCTAGCATAGAAAATGTAAATAACCCTAGATATGCATAAAATACTGGAAACCGTTCATCTCCATGCATATATCCCTTTGAATAAAGGTGTACAAGAAAACTGACAAGCGTCACTACTACTAGCATTAGTGCATTTAATTGATTGATTTCAAATCCCGCTGTTAAGTTGATATTCCCAATCGTAAGCCATGTACCTTCTTGCTTAAATGTTGGTTCACTTAGCCGCTCTACCAATACGAAAATTGCCAATGTAAAAGATACCAACGTCATGAGAATACCTACATATGCACTCCCCTCCTTCAAACGCTTACCAATCAGGAGAAGAAGCACAAAAGAAACTAACGGGAAAAGCGGTATTAACCATGCATATTCCATCATCGTATCACGATCCCCTTTTTTTAGTCAGTGAAGATAAACTGTCCATTAATGCTTCATCGAATCCATTTCGTCGATGTTAACTGTCTTTCGATTACGATATAGCGCCATTAAGATAGCTAAACCAACCGCCGCCTCTGCTGCAGCAATAGTTATCGTAAAAAGGGAAAAGATTTGACCAGTAATATTTGGATTGACTCCAAATTTACTAAATGCTACTAAATTAATATTTACAGCATTGAGCATTAGCTCAATCGAAATGAGCACAATGACCATATTTTTTTTCGTCAGCGCACCATACAAGCCTAAGCAGAATAAAAACAACGCTAATAATAAATAACCAGCTAAAGGAGTTGAACTCATTTATTGTCTGCCTCCTCATCATCTTTTTTTGCTAAAATAATAGCCCCAATCAGTGCTACAAGCAAAAGAACAGACATTAACTCAAACGGTATAACAAATTTAGAATAAAGCGCTATACCTATCTGCTTTGTATTTTCTACATGTAAGGTAGTCGCTTGTTGACCGAAATCAAGATTAACAATTCCTAGCATGACAACGATTCCAAAAGCTATGACACCCATTAAGGTAAGAAGCTTACGCAGCATGCTTGCCTTAGAGTCACCCGTTTCATCATTATGACGAGTCAGCATAATACCAAACAACATAATAATCGTAATAGCACCAGAGTATATTAATATTTGAACAGCCGCTACAAATTCTGCAGACAACAGGACATAAACACCAGCAATACTAATAAACGTAAACACAAGTGAAATGACCATGTGTACTACCTTTGTTAGAGACAACATGAGGATACTGCCAATTATAGCGATTAGTGAAAGTACTATTAGTGCTATAAATTCACCGCTCATGCCTTATTCTCCTTTCGAATGTTTTGGTCATTCTCATCTAACCATTCTAGATTTTTAAATAGCTCATCACGACTGTACTCAGCAAGCTCAAAGTTGTTGGTCATGACTATTGCTTCAGTCGGACAAACTTCCGTGCATAAATCACATAAAATACAAATTTCAAAATTAATATCATAAGTATCGATGATTTTCCCTTTTTTATTTGGATCAGGGTGCTTCTTACCAGTCAGTCTAATGCAATCTGTCGGGCATATATTTGCACACTGGTTACAAACGATACATTTTTCAGGATAGAATTTTTGTATTCCTCGAAAACGATCAGGAAGTGGTAATGATTCATTCGGATAATCATACGTAACCTTCTTCTTCGTTACACTATTTAGGGTATATTTTAATCCTTTTGCTAAACCTAGCATGTACCCAACCCCTTATTTTTTAATGACATATTACTAGATGAGGATGTTCCTCTAAAAGTAGTTAATAATTTCCTTAATTACAGCTGTAATAAAAATATTTGCAAGAGCTACAGGTAGTAACACCTTCCAGCCAAATTCCATTAGATGGTCTGCTCGTACGCGTGGAAATGCAACACGGAACCAAATAAGTAAAAATACTACGAAGCTAAACTTTAAAGCAAACCAAACCGCTCCAGGAATGAAATCAAGGAACATGATAGGATGCCATCCACCTAAAAATAATACAGTTATTAGTGAAGCCATCGCAAAAAAGTAAACATATTCAGCTAGCATGAAAAATGCCCAGCGAAACCCTGAATATTCGACGTGGTACCCTGCAATAATTTCTGACTCTGCCTCTGGCAAATCAAAAGGTACACGATTTAACTCTGCAACAGCAGCAATTAAAAAGACGACAAAACCAATTGGTTGCCTAAATATATTCCACCAAGTTTCTTGACCTTGAACGATATCATTTAAATTTAAGCTTCCAGTTAAGAAGATGACCCCTAATACTGACATTACAAGTGGAATCTCGTAAGAAATCATCTGTGCAGCGGCACGCATACTACCTAATAATGCATATTTGTTGTTTGATGCCCAACCACCAGTCACAACCCCAATTGTCGTTAAGCCAGATATAGCGATATAATACAATAATCCCACACCAATATCTGCAAATTGAAATGCATCCGTGAATGGCATTGTTGCCAATACCATAAATGCAGGAGCAAAGGCAATGATTGGAGCAATTAAAAATAGTGGTCTATCAGCATTCTTCGTTACGACATCTTCTTTTAATAGCAGTTTAAGAACATCTGCAACAGTTTGTAATAAGCCCCAACGGCCCCCCACTTGGTTTGGGCCTATACGTCCCTGCATAAATCCCATTACTTTCCTCTCTGCTAAGATGCCATATGTAACAAATCCTAGTACTACAAATAAAAATAGCGTACCTAATCCTAAAAAAATGCCCAGATTTCCGACAGTTGGTGAGGAATGCAATAAGTCTTGCATCATTACCCATCTACCTCCCCAAGAACAATATCAACTGCTCCTAAAATAACAATTAAATTCGCCATATTTTCCCCTTTTAATAATTTTGAGAGGATTTGCAAATTATAAAATGAAGGACGACGGAATTTTAAACGATACGGCTCCTTCTTACCGTCACTTGCAATGTAACAGCCTATTTCTCCACGAGGTGATTCAATTCGGACATACGCTTCACCTTTTGGAGCTTTAATAATCCTAGGTACTTTCGCCAATATTGGACCTTCATTTGGAAACTGTTCACAAGCTTGTTCAATTATTTTTAATGACTCTTCAATTTCTTCTAAGCGGCAGAAATAACGTGCTAATGCATCGCCTTCTTCTCGAAAAGGTACATCAAAATCAAACCTATCGTAGATTGAATATGGCTCGTCTTTTCGTAGGTCCCATTTAACGCCCGTACAGCGTAAGTTTACTCCGCTTAAAGAATATGCAAGTGCATCTTCCTTCGTATAAGTTCCTACACCTTTTACACGACTCATAAAGATCTCGTTTCCTGTGACGAGGTCATGATACCCTTTAAGCTGTTCGCGCATGTATGGAACAAACTCTTCTACCTTCTGAATCCAACCTTCTGGTGCGTCCCACTTGACACCGCCTACCCTCATATAATTAAAGGTAAGTCTAGCACCTGAAAGTTCGTTTAGCAGATTAATAATCATTTCACGTTCTCTAAATGCATAAAGAAACGGACTGACTGCACCGATATCTAGTAAATATGTTCCCCACCAGACGAGATGACTTGCGATACGTCCAAGCTCCATCGCCAATACTCGTAAGTATTCAGCTCGTTCAGGTACTTCAAGCCCCATCATTGTTTCAACTGAATGACAAAGGACGTAATTATTCGTCATTGCTGATAAATAATCCATTCTATCAGTAAATGGGATAATTTGTGTATATTGTAAGTCCTCTGCTAGTTTTTCTGTTCCACGGTGAAGATAACCAATTACTGGTGTCGCTTCCGTTATGATTTCACCATCTATTTTGACCACAAGCCGAAATACACCATGTGTACTTGGATGCTGCGGTCCAACGTTAAGGAGCATTTCTTCTGTTCGAATCATCAGTTAAACCTCCACATCATACGGTTCGTAGTCTTTTCTAAGCGGGTATCCAACCCAATCCTCTGCAAGTAAAATGCGTGCTAAGTTAGGATGACCTTTAAAATTAATGCCTAATAAGTCATAAGCTTCCCGTTCAGGCCAATTCGCTCCTTCCCATAATGGTTGCAACGAATCAATAATTGGTTCCTCACGATCTATTTTGACCTTTAAGGCAACAGTTTGCCGATTAATATATGAGTATAAATGCACATAAACTTCCATATGCGAAACAAAATCTGTTCCGTGTATATTCGATAAATAGTCAAAGCTTAACTGTTCATTATATTTTAGGAATTCTGCTATTTTAAAATATGAGTCAGGTGTTGCTACTAGTGTAGGAACATCTTTTGAAAGCTCATTAATATATGAGTCTGACAAAACTTCCTTGCCAAGATGCTCTTCAATTACTTTTACATATTTATCGAGATAAGGTTGGTTTTGAGATGGTTTTTTCTCTACTGTTTGATCTGACTCTGTTGCACCACTTGCTTTTGCTTTTGCTGCAGCGGCAGCCTTCGCTTTTGCCTTTGCTGCTGCAATCGCTTTCGCTTTTGCTGCTGCGGCATCATCATTTTCTACTTTATCATTGCCACTATCCCTCTGTTGCTTTGCTAAAGCAGCGGCTTTTGCCTTTGCTGCTGCGGCGGCTTTTGCTTTTGCTGCGGCTGCCGCCTTTGCTTTCGCTTCATCACCTTCAGGAGCTTTTTCGTTTTTTTCTTTTGCTTTTTGTTTGGCTAACGCAGCGGCTTTCGCTTTTGCTGCTGCAGCAGCTTTTGCTTTCGCTTCATCACCTTCAGAAGCTCTTTCGTTCTTTTCTTTTGCTTTTTGCTTGGCTAACGCAGCGGCTTTTGCTTTTGCTGCTGCGGCTGCCTTTTGCTTTTCAAGGTCTGTTTCATCATTAGAACTACTTGTAACCGCTTCCTTTTGTGCTGATTTTTCGCCCTCATTTTTTTGCTTTGCAATCTCTTTTTGTTTGGCTAATGCAGCAGCCTTTGCCTTCGCTGCTGCGGCAGCTTTTGCTTTAGCTACATCAATATTTGAATCACTTTCATCTTCTTTAAGACTAGCATCGTTAGCTTTCCTCTCTGCTAGTTTTTTTAATGCTAGTTCTTTAGCTTTTTTTGCAGCTTCCTTCTTTTGTTGGTCAAGATCTTTGCTCATTTGCTACATCACCTTCTTCCCTGTCTTAGCTTCGTAGCGAATTTTTTCCTTTAATTTATTTATTCCATAAATAAGTGCTGCTGGATTTGGCGGACACCCAGGAATGTATACATCGACAGGTACAATCTGGTCGACCCCTTTGACAACTGCATAAGACTTAACATATGGTCCTCCCGCTGTTGCACAAGACCCCATTGCTATTACCCACTTAGGTTCAGACATTTGATCGTATAACCTCTTAACGATTGGCGCCATTTTTTTTGTTACTGTCCCAGAAACAATCATGACATCAGATTGTCGTGGAGAGGTACGAAAAAAAGAGCCAAAACGGTCTAAGTCATAATGTGATGATCCAACCCCCATCATTTCGATACCACAACAAGCGAGTCCCATTGTTAATGGCCATAAAGAATTACTTCTCGCCCAACCCTTCAATTGTTCAAGTGTTGTAAAAAATATATTGCGTTTTAATTCTTCCATTTCTTCTGCTGAAATGTTTTCTATTTTTAAATCCATTTTAACACCTTCTTCTTCCATGCATATATTAACCCGATTAATAACATAACGACAAAAATAAGCATTTCAATTAATGCGAAAATACCGAGTTCGTCATATGCAACTGCCCATGGGTATAAGAAAACTGTTTCAACATCAAAAATCACAAACATTAAGCCAAAAATATAATACCTTACGTTAAACTGCACACGTGAATCATGGAATGGTTCAATACCGCTTTCGTACGTCTTTTGTTTTTCACTGTTAGGTGCATGCGGACGTAAAAACCGACCTGCTGTTAATGCAGCTACAGGTAACAAGACTCCTAGACATAGAAAAACGAATACGATTAAATAATTGTTGATGTATAAGTTAAATTGCTCCATGTTCCCCCTCCGTTTGTCGTGCCTTGTAATGAAAAAAATATTTTATTTAACCGTTAACATTATAGCAAATACCAATATTTGTGTCGATAAAGCATGGACGAAATATTGAATTTTCCATCAGCAACATTACTCAATTTTCAACCGATCGTCAATGACAAAAATCACAAACAAAAAGGCTTTCTGTATGATACAGAAAGCCTTTTTAATTAAAAGTGTTTATTTGTAACGTTCAAACGATTAATCGCACGTTGAAGAGACATCTCAGCTCGTCTAAAGTCAACTTCTGACTGTTGAGCTCTTAGACGTTGTTCAGCTCTTTCTTTTGCTGCTTTTGCACGTAACACATCAATATCAGCTGCAACTTCCGCAGCTTGTGCAAGTATCGTTACTTTTTCAGGTCTAACT
The DNA here is from genome assembly GCF_046557775.1 of Nanhaiella sioensis. Lineage (NCBI taxonomy): Bacteria > Bacillati > Bacillota > Bacilli > Caryophanales > Bacillaceae > Nanhaiella > Nanhaiella sioensis. The sequence goes on along the minus strand of NZ_JBKAEG010000001.1, from coordinate 2,392,861 downwards.
TCTAGAAAGCCTCCACTAACAGCCACAAGTTCAGTGTCGGTTCCCTTTTTTAGACGAACTACCCCAATTTGTAATGGAGCAACCATCGGAATATGACCAGGTAAAATACCAAGCTCTCCACTTTGAGCCTTTGCAATTACCATCTCCACATCTTCTTCTAAAACCGGGCCATCGGGAGTAACTACATGGACTTTAACCACTTTCATTTTATACCCTCCTAGGTCCCAATAATTATACTTCTACGCCCATTTCTTTCGCTTTTTCAACTACTTCTTCAATACGTCCTACTAAGCGGAACGCATCTTCAGGAAGGTTGTCATACTTCCCTTCAAGGATCTCTTTAAATCCACGAACTGTTTCTTTAACTTGAACGTAAGAACCAGGTTGGCCTGTAAATTGCTCAGCCACGTGGAAGTTTTGAGATAAGAAGAATTGAATACGGCGAGCACGATGAACGATTAATTTATCTTCATCAGAAAGCTCATCCATTCCAAGAATCGCAATGATGTCTTGTAATTCTTTATAACGCTGTAGTGTTGACTGTACTTGACGAGCAACTTCGTAGTGCTCTTCTCCAACAATTTCAGGTGCTAAAGCACGTGAAGTTGATGCAAGTGGGTCAACCGCAGGGTAAATACCCATTTCTGAAAGTTTACGCTCAAGGTTTGTCGTTGCGTCTAAGTGAGCAAACGTCGTTGCTGGAGCTGGATCAGTATAGTCATCGGCAGGAACGTAAATTGCTTGGATCGATGTTACAGAACCAACGCTTGTTGATGTAATACGCTCTTGAAGCTGACCCATTTCTGTTGCTAATGTTGGTTGATAACCAACGGCAGAAGGCATACGACCAAGTAATGCTGATACCTCAGAACCTGCTTGAGTAAAGCGGAAGATGTTATCCATAAAGAATAACACGTCTTGACCTTGGTCATCACGGAAATATTCAGCCATTGTTAAACCTGTTAATGCAACACGCATACGTGCACCAGGAGGCTCATTCATCTGACCGAAAACCATTGCTGTTTTCTTAATAACGCCTGAATCAGTCATTTCATGGTATAAATCGTTTCCTTCACGTGTACGCTCACCTACACCAGCGAATACTGAAATACCACCATGTTCTTGTGCGATATTATTGATTAATTCCTGAATTAAAACGGTTTTACCAACACCTGCTCCACCAAATAGGCCGATTTTTCCACCTTTAATGTACGGTGCTAATAAGTCAACTACTTTAATTCCTGTTTCTAAAATTTCTACTTCTGTAGAAAGCTTCTCAAAAGAAGGTGCTTGTCTGTGAATCGCATCACGACGAGCATCTTGTGGGATTGCTTCATCTAGATCAATGTTTTCACCTAGTACGTTAAATACACGTCCTAATGTAACATCACCAACTGGTACAGAAATTGCTGCTTCAGTATCAATTGCTTCTAATCCACGTACAAGTCCATCTGTAGATGACATTGCAATCGTACGTACAGAATCGTCTCCAAGGTGTAGAGCAACTTCTAATGTTAAGTTAATATCAACTTCATTTTCATTACGTGCTTTATGCTCAATTTTAAGGGCATTATAAATTTCAGGAAGATGGCCGTTATCAAATTTTACATCAACAACCGGTCCCATTACTGAAAGAATGCGTCCTTTATTCATCGTTTTCCCTCCTAACTTGCTTGTGAAAATCTATGATCTTTCCTATTCAAGTGCAGATGCACCAGCAACAATCTCAGTAATTTCTTGAGTAATTGCAGCTTGACGCGCACGGTTGAATGATAGTGTAAGACCTTTAATAAGCTCGTTTGCATTATCCGTAGCGTTTTTCATTGCAGTCATACGAGCTGCATGTTCCGCTGCCTTACCATCTAATAAGGCACCATAGATGAGACTTTCAGCATATTGAGGAAGCAACACTTCTAAAATATCTTCTTGAGAAGGTTCAAATTCATAAGAAGAAAGCTTGCTCTCAGCTGCTATATCCGTTAATGGTAGTAGTTTCTTTTCAGTTACTTCGTGCTGGATGACACTAATAAAGTGATTATAGTACAAATACAACTCATCAAACGTACCATCTACAAAAGAATCAATTGTTTGACTTGCAATATCTTTAATTTCTGTAAAAGAAGGTTGATCTGCAAGGCCAACAATATGGGAATTAACCGGTATTCCTCTCTTTAAAAAGAAATCGCGACCGATACGACCTAATGCAATGACAGCATACTCATCTGTAGAGCTATGACGTTCTTGAATTTTTTGATATACAGAACGTAAAACATTACTATTGTATGCACCTGCAAGACCACGATCAGAAGTAATGACAATATAACCAGTCTTCTTCACAGGTCTGCTCATTAACATCGGATGGCTAACACCGGTACTACCTAATGCGATACTAGCTACAACCTCTTGAATTTTTTCCATGTATGGTACAAACGATTTAGCATTATTTTCAGCCCTATTTAACTTCGAAGCTGAAACCATCTCCATCGCTTTCGTAATTTGACTCGTTTTCTTCGTTGAGGTAATTCTCGTTTTTATATCACGTAAGGATGCCAAAGGTTCTCACCACCTTTTTAAGGTTGTTCAAAATAAGAAAAATTTTTATATAATTAGCGGCGATCGTATGTTTACAAATGTAAGACCTCGCCGCTTAGCATCAATTATTCAGAAACAGCAAACGTCTTCTTGAAATCTTCAATAGCTGCATCAAAATCAGCCTCTTCAGGAAGGTTTCCTGTTGAACGAATATGCTCAAATAACTCATTGCGATTATGCTCAATCCAAGAGAAATATTCCTCTTCGAAACGTGAAATATCTGCTACAGGAATATCATCTAAGAATCCACGAGTTAATGCATATAGAATAGCTACTTGTTTTTCTACTTTTAGAGGTTTATGCAAACCTTGTTTTAATACTTCAACTGTACGTGCACCACGATTAAGCTTCGCTTGTGTTGCCTGATCAAGATCAGATCCGAATTGAGCGAAGGCTTCAAGCTCACGGTAAGACGCTAAGTCTAAGCGTAATGTACCTGATACTTTCCTCATCGCTTTCACCTGTGCAGATCCACCAACACGAGAAACTGATAAACCAGCATTCACGGCAGGGCGTACACCAGAGAAGAATAGATCAGATTGCAAGAATATTTGCCCATCTGTAATCGAGATTACGTTTGTAGGGATATATGCTGACACGTCACCTGCTTGCGTCTCAATGAACGGAAGGGCTGTAATTGAGCCGCCACCTTTTGCATCACTTAATTTCGCAGCACGCTCTAATAAGCGAGAGTGTAAATAGAATACGTCACCAGGATAAGCTTCACGACCTGGAGGACGGCGAAGTAATAGTGAAAGCTCACGATATGCAGAGGCTTGCTTCGTTAAATCATCATAAATAACGAGCACGTGTTTACCGTTGTACATAAACTCCTCACCCATCGTTACTCCTGCATATGGCGCTAGGAATAATAATGGTGCAGGTTGAGATGCAGATGCAGTAACAACGATCGTGTAATCTAATGCACCGTGCTTTCTTAATGTTTCAACAACACCACGAACAGTAGATTCTTTTTGCCCGATGGCTACATAAATACAAATCATATCTTGATCTTGCTGGTTAAGAATCGTATCAATCGCAACTGCAGTTTTACCTGTTTGACGGTCTCCGATAATCAATTCACGTTGACCACGTCCAATTGGGATAAGTGAGTCGATTGCTTTAATTCCTGTTTGTAAAGGTTCATGAACCGATTTTCTATCCATTACCCCTGGAGCTGGGCTTTCAATAGGACGAGTTTTGTTCGATTCAATTGGTCCTAAACCATCGACAGGTTGACCAAGTGGATTCACGACACGACCGATTAATTCCTCTCCAACAGGAACTTCCATAATACGTCCAGTACGACGAACCTCGTCTCCTTCACGGATATCTCTGAAAGGCCCTAAAATAACGATACCTACGTTATTTTCTTCTAGATTTTGTGCCATTCCCATGACACCGTTAGAAAATTCAACAAGCTCCCCAGCCATGGCATTATCGAGGCCATGTACACGTGCGATACCGTCACCTACTTGGATAACTGTACCTACATCATTAACTTCAACTTCTGACTGATATTCTTCGATTTGTTTTTTCAACAGTGAACTAATTTCTTCAGCTTTGATGCTCATGAATTTCACCCCTATCTACGATCTATTTCCTACGAGCTGACGTTCAATACGCTCTAGCTTGCTGCTAACGCTCCCGTCATATATACGATTACCGATCCGGATTTTAATGCCACCGATCAGTGTATGATCAACTATATTTTCAATATTAAGAGACTGCTTACCAACCTTTGTCGCAAATACATTTGATAACGTATTTTTTTCTACATCCGATAAAGGCTTAACAGTAAATACCTTAGCATCTGCAACACCGCGCTCATCATTTGACAATGATAAGAACTCATTCACTACATCAACAACGATGTTTAAGCGATGGCGTTCTACTAATAGAGAAAGCGTGTTCACCACGACTGAAGAAGCAGATTTGAAAGCCTCTTGTAGCGATGCCTTCTTCTTAGCAACAGATACCTTAGGGTGATGCAGAACAGAAAGAAACTGCTCATTGTCTGTAAACACTTGTTTAACGACGCGAAGTTCCTCACCAATCTGATCAAGGATATTCTGTTCCTTTGCTAATTGGAAAAGAGCCAGCGCATATCGTTTTGCTACGATTTCTTTGCTCATCGCCCTTCTCCTACTTCTTGAATGTAATCATTTATAAGTTTTTCTTGATCTTGTTCATTTAGTTCTTTTTCAATTACTTTCGATGCAATAAGAACAGATAACGATGCTACTTGTTCACGTAATGCAGCAATAGCTTGTTCTTTTTCTTGCTCAATTGCTTGAGTTGCAGAATCTTTTACACGCTCAGCTTCGATGCGGGCAGCATTAACGATATCGTTTTTCTGCTCCTCACCAATTTTCTTCGCACCTTCAATAAGTTCCTGCGCTTCTTTACGTGCATCCTTTAATAACTGACGCTGTTCTTCAAGAAGCCCCTGAGCTTCTTTGCTACTTTGTTCAGCAGTCGTAATTTCGTTAGCAATATGTTCTTCACGTTGTTTCATAATGCCCATTAGTGGACCCCATGCAAACTTCTTTAATAGCAATAATAGGATAAGGAAGATAATTAATTGTGCGAGAATATCTCCACCATTAAAAAGTGGTATCTCACCGCCTTCTCCACCAGCTCCTGCTCCTAATACCAACATGTCTAATTTGAACATATCTTCGTTCACTCCCTTCAAGAGATTTCATGAAGACGTTCAAAAACCTAATGTCTTTGAACGATTGTATGTGTAAGAAAATTAAAATTATATTATTTAAACAAAAGGAATGGCGAAGGTTCTCTGAACATGTTCTTCGCCATTACCCCACTAATCAAAGATCTACTATTATGAACCCATTACCATAAATGCGATAACAACAGCGATGATAGGAAGTGCCTCAACTAGTGCAACCCCAATGAACATTGTTGTTTGTAACATACCACGTGCTTCAGGCTGACGAGCCATTCCTTCAACTGTACGAGATACGATAAGACCGTTACCAATACCAGCACCTAGTGCTCCTAAACCAATTGCAATTGCTGCTGCTAATAAACCAACAGAACCTGTCATAATAAAAAGTCCTCCTTTAATTTGTGAAAGTAATAGTATGAATTAAAAAGATGTGTCCAAAAATTAATTTTGAACGAGTAGATTTATTTAATGGTCATGGCTCACTTTGTGTGCCAGATAAACCATTGTTAACATTGTAAAGATAAACGCTTGAATTGCACCAACGAATATACTGAAACCTTGCCAAGCTAACATAAGCGGAATAGAAGCTAAAGTTCCAATAATTCCAGAACCGATACTTGCAGCATACCCACTTGTAGCCAAACCTGCTAGTAATCCTAGAAGGATTTCACCCGCGAATATATTACCATAAAGACGAAGACCCAGTGTTAATGTGTTAGCAAACTCTTCGATAATCTTAAATGGCAACATAAAAGGAAATGGTTTGATAAAGTCTCTACCATATTCTTTTACACCTTTCATTTTCACACCATAATAGTGTGACAATCCAACAACCATTATCGCTAATGTTAGCGTAACGACTGGATCAGCAGTCGGTGATTTCCACCATAGCTCACCATTTACTTGAACCGCAAATGGTAGACCTAACATATTGGCAACAATGATGTATAGGAATAACGTTAATCCTAACGTTAAGAATCTTCCACCAGTTTGCCAATCCATCGAGCTATTTATAATTCCTTTAATAAAGTCTACTACCCACTCGATGAAGTTTTGCTTACCTGTAGGTTTCATAGATAGAGAACGAGTACAGATGACTGCGATAATAAATACAATTGTAGCAGTAACTAGCATCATTAATACATTACTTAAATTAAAATTAAGGCCTAAAAATTCTTGAATTGGAGCTCCATGATTCATTTATTATTCACCTCTCTTCCCCGCGATGAATGAGTTGAAAAAAATAATCTATTATAATGACGATATAGATCGTCATTAATCCCAAAATTGCTGAGTATAAATGAATCTTGTCTGGATATTGTAATGCAATATACACGACAAGTGCAGCTGAAGCCATCCGGTTAAATGTTCCTAGTGAACGAACTTTAGTACCTTCTTCCACCGCTTTAGTAAACCGATTTGACCGGCGAACCATGATCCATAAATTATACAAACTTATTATTGTACCTAATATCAACCCTAAAAAAACCGATTGATATGGTGTGAACCCCCAACCTAACACGTAGATTGAAAGCAGAAATAATATGTATTTTCTATAACGTATAGACATTTGCTGCAAATCTTGCATAATTAGGAATCTCCCGAAAAATAGTGGTTGATCATGCGCACCATAGCAAATACACCAGCTGCTAGTCCAATAAGAAGACCAATAATTAAAAACAATGGTGCCGTTTCCAATTTACTATCGATCCATCTTCCAGAAAAAATGCCAAATAAAACTGAACCTACTAGTTGCGAGAGAATGGTCGACATTAGTGCCATCGCTCGTAAAGGGTGTCGTTGGTTTTGACGCATTCCGACATAAACCTCACAATAATACTTTTCAAAACAGCATTAAAAAATGTCTGAAAAGTCTTGTTTTTACCCGCTTGTAAGCCTTATTTTTTACATCCTTTGTAAGCATACAATAGCACATAGTCAATGTCAATCTGTTTGTTGTGAAATGTTCACATTACATAAGCCGACAAAATGTTATATTATTAGATTACACTATTTTTCGTTGTCAGCGATGTCTTCTATGACTACCATTGTTTCAAACGAATCCTCCCTCCCCTCTTTTTTGGCAAAGATAATTGCTTTATAAACACCTTCTGCTGGAACTTCATCAAACGATAATGTCTTTTCAAATAAACCTCGCTCTACATCCTTTTGCCAGTCTAAATATGTAATAAAATGAAATGTATCTGGATCATATAAGGCTATAGCTAATTCTTCAGCACCACCGGGCAAATATAGCTCATATTGATATGTAGCTGGTTCGTCTCCAATTGTAAATTCAAAGCCTATCACCCTTGGATAATCCGGTTCATCTACTACAAAGAGATAAGGTAATGTAATACGTTTGTTATTTTCTCTTATGACAAATGCTCCTGTATGTAAGCCACCCTCAAACATATTTGGTGTAATATCAAATTTAACATCAACTTGCTTCTTCTCTTTAGGCTGTAATGTAAAGGACATAGGCAAACCCCATTGTAGTCCAGCCTGATGCTTTGGATATTCGAATGCATAATAAGCACGCTTTGTAGATTGATTTTCAATGGTGAGTGTCACTTTTTTCTTTTGCCGAACATCCTGTGTTTGAAATTGCCCGAAGGCAACTGAACTAGGATATACTAAAGTACTTGCTCTAATGGCTTCGGCAAGTTGAATTCTTCCAGCTCCTTGTTCATAGGGCTCATATAAACTCCCATCCTCCTTCGTTAGAGTTTTAGCTGTATTCATCAAAGCTGCCTTTACTTGCTCTGGCGTCCAATCAGGATGAGCTTGTTTTATTAACGCACATGCCCCTGCCACATGGGGCGCGGCCATACTCGTGCCTTGTAATTGTAAATAGCCATTCGGAACCGTACTATCAATTGCCACGCCTGGAGCGACAATATCAGGCTTAATACCCCAAGTATATGTAACAGGTCCTCTTGAACTAAAGTCAGCTAACACGTCCTTACTAGGTCGTTGAGACGTATACAATAGCCTCTTACCTTCATCATGCCGTGCCTTTAGCCATATGCCTTCTTTTTGTGACATTGATACTACAGGAATTGTTGGCTGCTCCTCAAGAGTTCCGAGGAAATCTCCTTCTTTATGATTATAAATAATTACTCCAACCGCACCTTCTTCTTGAGCATTTAATGCTTTTTCAGTAAAGGTAATCTTTCCGCGCTCAATGAGGACAATTTTCTCCTTCACATCAACTAGATCTTCTTTGGTACCAAGACCGCCAAGAACAAATGAAGTCGGTTTGTTTATGTCCCAAGCACGTGAACCTTGCATGGTAGATAACTCGATCTCTTCATCGTGAAAAGCGACCTTAATAAAAGGATTATGCATTGGAGGCGTTGACGCACCAACAGAAATCGATTTTAAGGACGTACCAGGTGAGCCGACCGTCCATATGCTAGGACCAGAATTACCACTTGACGTGACAGCAATGATGCCCTGTTCAACAGCTTTATCAAGCGCTAAACTAGTAGGCCAATCCGGACCGTTCACTGTAGTTCCAAGAGATAGATTAATAACATCTACTTGATCTTCAATCGCTTTTTCAATAGCTGCAATGACCTGATCGCTCGTACCAACTCCTCCTGGACCTAATGCACGATATGCGATAATTTCTGCTTCTGGTGCGACTCCTTTCACCTTTCCATTCGCTGCAATGATTCCAGCTACGTGAGTACCGTGCAGTGTAGGTAATCCTTCAGCAGCAATCGTCTCCATTGGGTCATTATCATCGTCAATAACATCAAATCCTCCTCCGTAGTTTTTTTGTAAATCTGGATGTGTATAATCTACCCCTGTATCAATGACACCGACTCTCATCCCCTTTCCAGTTAATCTTACATTCTCAGGATCAAACAACCCCCTTACTTCGTGACCACCGATAAAAGGAACGCTCTTTTCAAGCGTTACACGATATGTGGAAACGGAAGAAGAGTGCTTTACCCATGATTTCTGTAATAATTTATGTATATCCTGTGACTTACCTTCTACAGCAAAACCTTTAAAGGCTATTTCATATATTTGATGAACACGTATTGATGGAAGTGAGTTGGATAGTTGCTTTTTCGCTCTTTCAAAATGCTCTTCCTCAACGACAATAATAGCCTTCTCTTGTTTATTCGGAACAAATTTTGGTATAGGGGGTCTGTCAGGGTAAGTTATAACTTGATTTGCTGCTTTAAACTCATCATGCTGATAAGTAAGATTCAATGTTATAAGTAAGATAAGAAGAAATAGTAGATTCATTTGCCTGAATACTCGCATAGCATCACCTCCGGCTTTAGTTTTATACGAATGGAATCATTTTATGTGAGAAATACATGTTAATTTCGAGTAAAATGCGGTGTTTTTTTCCAAAACTCTTACTTTACTGTCGAAACTTCTAGGTTTACTATCCTATTCAACAGGTTTACTGTCCAAATCAATGGGTTTACTATTCAAATCAACAAGTTTACTATCCTAATCAACAGATTTACTATCCTAATCAATGGGTTTACTATCCAAACCAGTGGGTTTACTATCCTAATCAACAGATTTACTGTCCTAATCAACTAGTTTACAGTCGAAGCTGTATCTGTTACCGTCCAAGCAACCACTTTTATTGTCCAAACTAAAAAAGACTGACGCTCATCAGTCTTTTTTAATGGCTGTATTCGCATTAAATGTTGCTTTTCGTACTAAGAGCCAAACACGTACACAAATAGAGTTCGTGGCATCTTTTCTTCTGTACAACAATGACTAACCATATAAAACAACTTATTAGTTCTAACAATAGCAACAAAGTTTACGAAAAGAGCCTATATTAAAAATTTCTATATTAAATAATCTGCTGGTCTGTTAGCTAATTGTTTAAAATAATACTTTATGGCTTCCGCTATACGCTTAGATGCTTCACCATCACCATATGGATTACTCGCTTGTGCCATTTTCTCATATTCTTCTTTATTTGTGAGAAGTTCAGTTGCTAATTGATGGATCGTGCCTGCATCAGTTCCTGCTAATTTTAATGTACCTGCATCAATGCCTTCAGGGCGTTCGGTTGTGTCACGAAGTACAAGGACAGGTACTCCTAAGGAAGGCGCTTCTTCTTGAACACCACCTGAATCTGTCAAGATGAGGTGAGCTCTTGAGGCAAAATTATGAAAATCAATCACATCTAATGGTTCAATTAAGTGAATTCGCGAATCATTTCCTAACACGTCATTTGCCAGCTCTCTTACAGCAGGATTTAGGTGAACAGGATACACAACTTGAACATCACTGTGTTCTTCAACAAGACGTTTCACTGCTCGGAATATATTCCGCATCGGTTCGCCAACATTTTCGCGACGATGTGCTGTTAATAAAATTAGTCGATCATGACCGAGTTGATCTAAAATAGGGTGTGTATACTGATCCTTCACTGTCGTTGTTAACGCATCAATCGCAGTATTCCCTGTAATAAATATTCCTTGTTCCTCTTTATTTTCATTTAAAAGGTTAGCTTGTGCTTTAGAAGTTGGAGCAAAGTGTAAATCAGCTAATACTCCCGTTAACTGCCTGTTCATTTCTTCTGGAAACGGTGAAAATTTGTTCCAAGTACGAAGTCCAGCCTCTACGTGACCGACAACAATTTTGTTATAATACGCTGCAAGACTCGCCACAAAAGTCGTTGTCGTGTCACCGTGTACAAGCACGATGTCCGGTTGTACTTTTTTCATTACATCTTCTAAGCCTTCAAGCCCTCTCGTTGTAATGTCAGTTAACGTTTGACGTTCCTTCATAATATTCAAATCATAATCAGGCGTAATCCCGAAAATATGTAAAACTTGATCAAGCATTTCTCGATGCTGAGCGGTTACAGTTACAATTGATTCAAAATGCTCGGATTGTTTTTGCAACTCTAGTACTAGCGGTGCCATTTTAATTGCTTCAGGACGAGTTCCAAAAATCGTCATCACTCTTATCCGTTTAGTCATCTCCAGACGCCTCCACTAACAATGTTATCTTAGTTATACCATTTGAATACGTAAAACTTAAACGAAAAAGGTCAAATTCAATAACTCTCAAGCGCAAATACAATACATTGAGAGGAATCAGACCCTTAACAAACCTAGAAAATCAAGTAAAGTCTGCTCTACTTGATTTTCAAAAAATATGAATTTATTTCGTTCCGAACAATCGATCACCAGCGTCACCTAAACCTGGAACAATGTAGCCATGATCATTAAGTTTTTCATCTAAAGCAGCAAGATATATGTCAACATCAGGATGTTCGGTTTTAACTACCTCAACGCCCTCAGGAGCAGCGATTAAACACATTAATTTAATGTTTTTGGCACCACGTTTTTTTAATGAATGAATTGCTTCGACTGCTGACCCTCCAGTTGCTAACATCGGATCAACTACAATAAAGTCACGTTCAGCTACATCAGAAGGAAGCTTCACATAATATTCAACTGGTTGCAATGTTTTTGGGTCACGATAAAGTCCAATATGTCCAACTTTTGCAGCAGGAATCAACTTTAGGATGCCATCTACCATTCCTAAGCCAGCTCTTAAAATAGGAATAATACCTAATTTTTTCCCCGTTAATATTTTTGAGTTTGTTTTATTAACAGGTGTTTCAATAACCGTATCTTCAAGTGGAAGATCACGCGTAATTTCAAATGCCATGAGAGTTGCTACTTCATCAACTAATTCACGGAATTCTTTCGTACCTGTATGTTTATCTCGAATATATGTAAGCTTATGTTGAATGAGGGGGTGATCAAACACATATACTTTCGCCATCTTAATATCTCTCCTTTTCGTTTTCACTTCAATTGATTTTACAGAAAAACCTCCAACAGTTCAAGCTTCACTTAAGAAAAGCACTAGCTCCTCAATCCCAGCTCATATAAGGGGGCATTATCATATTAAATATTATGTTAAATGCTCTATAAAAACCCATTTGGATGGGAAAGACATGATATATAACATCTCCTAATAACACCTCTTCAAACGAGGTAAGTTTTCTTTTTTTATAGCAGTCTCAAAGTTAATCGAATAATTACCTAAATTTAACACTTTACCACAAACAAAAAGCTAGACTTGCAAAAATGCAGTCTAGCTTATGTCATATTATTTATCTTCATATAATGGGAATTTTTTAATTAAAGTTGCTACACGTTCTTTCGCTTCTTCCAGCTTTTCTTCATTATCATGGTTATTGAGCGTAAACGCAATGATTGCTGCCGTTTCTTTCATAGCCTCTATATCAAAGCCACGGCTTGTTACAGCAGCTGTACCTATACGAATTCCGCTAGTAACAAACGGACTTTCAGGATCAAATGGTATTGTATTCTTGTTCACTGTAATACCTACATCATCAAGGATTTTTTCAGCCAATTTACCTGTAATATTTAACGAACGGACATCTAGTAAAACAAGGTGATTATCAGTACCATCGGAAACGAGTGTGATACCTTCTTCTTTTAAGCTTTCAGCAAGTTGCTTAGCGTTAGCTATAACATTTCCTGCATACTGTTTAAAGCTGTCTTCAAGTGCTTCACCAAATGAAACTGCTTTTGCAGCAATGACATGCATAAGCGGGCCACCTTGAATTCCTGGAAAAATTGATTTATCAATCTTCTTACCGAACTCTTCCTTACATAAAATCATACCACCACGTGGTCCACGCAATGTTTTATGTGTTGTCGTTGTAACAAAATCTGCAAACGGAATTGGATTTTGGTGTAAGCCTGCAGCTACCAAGCCTGCAATATGAGCCATATCAACCATTAAATAAGCCCCTACTTCATCAGCAATTTCTCGGAAACGTTTAAAGTCTATTTCTCGTGGGTATGCACTTGCTCCTGCAACAATTAATTTTGGTTTGTGCAGTTTAGCTTTCTCTAGAACATCCTCATAATTAATACGATGAGTATCTTGATCTACACCATACTCTACGAAATTATATTGGACTCCACTAAAATTGACGGGGCTACCATGAGTTAAATGACCACCGTGGGATAAATTCATTCCTAACACTGTATCGCCATGTTCAAGGATCGTAAAATACACAGCCATATTCGCTTGTGCACCTGAGTGTGGTTGCACATTTGCATACTCAGCACCAAAGATTTGTTTTGCGCGGTCACGCGCAATATCCTCAACAACATCAACATGCTCACAGCCTCCGTAATAACGTCGACCAGGATAACCTTCCGCATACTTATTTGTTAATACAGATCCTTGCGCTTCCATTACTACCTCACTTACAAAATTCTCAGATGCAATTAATTCAATTTTTGTACGCTGTCTAGTCAATTCTTCATTCATTGCTTTAAAAACGGTTTGATCTTGCTGCGATAAGTTTTTCATGTAAATCCCCTCCGATGGCTTCTGCCCATATGTTTTTTTCCGAAAATTAATTTCTATTATAGCACATGATTATACCCCGATCCACGAAAAAAAGAACAAAAAACACTTATCATGGTGTTATTGTTCGGAACTACGAACATTCAAACCTTTTCCCATTAATACATGCGGAATGTCGTCCTCCATAAAAACATCAGACAATATATCATAACCAAGCTTTTTGTAAAAGCCTTCTGCTTGTGTTTGACCGTGTAACTTCACTCTTGTTATTTGTTTATCCTTTGCTATTCCTTCAAGTGCTTGAATAATGACTTTTCCAACACCAAATTTACGGTATGGAGCTAAGACACATATTCTTTCAAGTTTGCCTTGTCCATCAACAAAACGAATTCTACCAGTCCCTACAGCTTCATCGTTGATAAAAACAAGAACATGATCACATTTTCCGTTTAATTGATCGTATTCATCAAATTCATCTTCTAACGGTACCCCTTGTTCCTCTACAAACACTGTTGTTCTAATATGAAATGCCGTTTTTAATTCATTCTCCGTTGTTATCCGCTTTGTTTTCATCATGTATCCTTTCTTGTAGAAACGATGCTATCCCTATGTTTCCTTGGATGTTGTCACCTAAAAGAACAATTTCATTGTTAAAAACATAGATCACCTACGAAAAGCCATGTTAATCAATGATTTTACTGTTTTAACAACATCGTTATTGAAAACATTTTATCATCAACCCAATAACAGATTGAAAAACAGTTAACAAACTATCCCACTATATCCTTGTACGGGGTAAGGTCGATGTTTTTCGATTTTAACACATCAATGACACGCCCCTTCATATTTCCAGGTGCTGCCATAAGATACCCTCTTATAACTTCATCTATTGATATTTTATTATCTGATATTTCAAGGATTCTTCTTTCAATTCCTTTTTTAGCCATTGGTCGAGCAAAAACTGGAATTAGCTTAAGTAACTCCTCATATAGTTCTTTTGCATCATTTTCCCATTCCATTATTGTCATCATCCTTCCATTTAATATTAATAAGAATCAAGCAATAGTGCTGTTATAACAAAATAAGATTAACATTGTTTATTTTCTTTGTTACTCGCATAAACAGCTCTTTCACCACCGATAAGTTTTGGTCTTGATTTAGCAAGGGTGACATGAGCATGTCCAATTTGATTGATGGAGCACCGAACTGGAACAGCCACATGCTTAATATGCATGCCGATAAAAGTATCACCGATATCAATACCAGCATCTGCTTTTATAAACTCTACAACAACCGGATCAATGAAATGGTGATAAGCATATGTAGGTACCGACCCACCTGCAGAGCGAATAGGTGTTACTGTTACTTCTGTAAGCTGTTTGTCTAATGCTGTTTGTCTTTCTACAACTAACGCCCTGTTCAAATGTTCGCAGCATTGAAATGCTATTTGGAAACCATACATCTCTTTTAATGCCATACATTCTTTTACGACCATCTCTGCAACTTCCATCGTACCAGATGTTCCAATTCGTTCGCCTAAGATTTCACTCGTACTGCAACCAACGACTAACAGCTGTTGATTCCCTAGCGATGCAATTTGTTGGAACTCACTTAAAATCATATGTAATTGCTGCTGCCATTTTAATATATCAGCACTCATGTCGGCTCGCTCTCCTTCGTGTTATTTTTCGTATTTAGTAATTTTGTTAATTCGATTCTCATGTCGTCCACCTTCAAAGTCAGTAGTCAACCAAACTTTCGCAATCTCTCTTGCTAGTCCAGGGCCTATTACTCGCTCACCCATAGCCAAAATATTGCTATTATTATGTTCACGCGTTGCTTTTGCGCTGAATAAGTCATGGACAAGAGCACATCGAATTCCTTTCACCTTATTAGCTGCAATACTCATCCCTATCCCAGTACCACATATTAATATACCTCTATCAACCTCTCCACTCACTACTTTCTCCGCAACTGGTAGTGCATAATCAGGGTAATCAACTGATTCGCCACATTCACAGCCTAGATCAACATAATCTATGTTCATCTCTTCCATTAAGCCTTTAATTTCTTCACGAATATTTACTCCACCATGATCTGATGCAATTGCTATTTTCATTATTTAGCCTCCATTTACGTATTATTGCCCCAAAGAGGTATCCGTCTATATGATAGTGTATTTGGAATAGAACAAGCAAATACTTTATGCACATTGTTACACGTGAATTTTCAAACTCTTCTGAGCTGAGAATAATTTGTTCGGTAAAAAGACCATATAGTTTTGATTTAACTTTTAACTACTTGATAAACTTTCTTGGTGTAAAATAATGTTAAAGATTCTATTGAAGTAAGGAGGAAGAAAGATGGAAGATTTACGATACCCGATAGGTAAACCTAAGCTAGACGATAATTTAGCCAAAGAACAACTAGATTTATGGATTAATCAAATAGAAAAAACACCTTTAAGGCTTCAACAAACTGTAAAAGGTTTATCGGAAGCACAGTTAAATACCGCGTATCGACCAGAGGGATGGACAGTTAGACAGGTTGTACATCATGTGGCAGATGCTCATATCAATGGTTTTATTCGATTTAAGTGGACGCTGACTGAAAATGAGCCACATATTAAAGCTTATGATCAGCAAGGGTTTGCACAGTTACACGATTCTTCATCAGCACCGATTGATTTATCACTGGATCTATTAACAGCTTTACATAAAAAATGGGTAGTATTATTGCGCTCATTACAACCTAGCGATTTAGAAAAGCAGTTTATCCATCCAGATTCAGGAGTAGTTAAATTGAAAACAGCTATTGGTATTTATGCTTGGCATGGGCGTCATCACATCGCTCACATTACAAGTTTAATAGATAGAAGAGGTTGGAAAAATAACGAAAAAGTAATTGATAGAGGATAATAGGTAAAACAAATTTTAATGCACACAGTGTTTATAATAAGGACGCTTCGGCATTTTAATTATTGCACACACTAAAGCTGGAATTTTTTTCTTGTAAACATATACAAAATGACTAAAGCTTCTTTAGTAACAGTAGTAACACATTTTATGAACAGGAATTATGAAAAAGCTCTCTTCGTAAACCTTGTTGCTAAAATGAACTTTATAATGAGCTTTATGAGAGCTCAATTATTTTAAAAGTAGCAAAGATGCTACGAACGCTATTTGTATACGTGCTTATCTCTTATAAGGAATAGTACAATTATGTGAAAGTTACCTAGCAAAAAAGTTTTAGTTTGCTATAAATATACGTATAGCTAACTAAAACTCTTTTGCGCTATGTATTTAATTGATAATTTTTTAAACTTATCGACGTCGGTTATTGTTCGACCTACTCACGATTAAACCAAAATAGGATCTTTTGTGCTGCTCTCATTTTGTATCTTTTCATGTGTGTAATTCGACATTAGCTCACTATAATACGTAATTAACAATTAAATTGTTGTATCGTTTTTTTCAAATTATCAGCTTGTCCAGATAATTCAGTTACGAGTTTATCAATATTTTCGATAACTAATGCCTGTTCGTTCGTGGAGGCTGCTACTTCTTCTGCTCCTGCTGATGTTTGCTCAGCAATTGCAGCGACCTCTTGTGATTGTACAGCAGTATGATTAATACTATCCATCTGACGCATCACGTATTTAGTAATATATTTGACCGCTTCAACAACTTCATTTACTGATTCAGTCATTTCTGCAATAGCTTCGTTTGTCTCTGATCCTTTATTCGCCTCTTTGTTTGCTACATTTACTTGATCTGTGATTTGTTGAACGACATTCTGAACCTCAAGCTGAATATTTTTGATTAACTCCGTTATTCCTTGGACAGCTGTTCCACTCTCATCCGCAAGCTTACGAACCTCTTCTGCTACAACTGCAAAACCTTTCCCATGCTCCCCTGCACGAGCAGCTTCTATGGATGCATTCAACGCTAACAAATTCGTTTGCTCAGCAATATCGCCAACTAATGAAATAATATTTTCTACTTTATTTGCATTCTCTTCTAATCTACCAACCGCTTTTAAAGATTGTTGATTATTTTCCGCTAAACTTTGAATTCCTGAAACGAGAGAGTGTATAACTACTTTACTATCATTTAAGCGGTTAACCATCTCTTTAGAAAGGTGTTCAGATGCAACAGCTTTATCTTGTACTTCTTTTGCCAACATCAATACATCATCAACAGATTCTGCTGTACTTTGAACAGCAACAGCTGAACCATCTGCTCCTTTAGAAATCTCCTCGATCGTGTGAGCAATGTTCTCAGCTTGTACCGAAGCAGAATTAGTAGCAGTTGATATTTCTATTACTTTGTTATTTGTATTTGCAAAATTATCTTCAATATTATGTACCATTTCTCTTAAACTCTTTAGCATCTTATTAAATGCAATAGATAATGATCGAATCTCATCATCAGCTTTTTTTACGGGAACATCTTCATTAATTTGGCCATTCGCTGCATTCATTGCAACCGCTTCTAATTTTTGTAATGGTTTAGTTATAAGCCCAGCAATGAAATATGCCAAAATACTAGACCAAAGGATTCCTAACACTAAAGTGATAATCGTGAAAGCTCCTTCACTTAACGCAAAGTAACCATTAACGAAATCATAAAAATAATAGATGCAGATCGCTGAAGTAGAGTATGTAATTAACGCTACAGTGGTAATAAACAATACAAGCTTAAGTCTTAAACCAAATTTATACCGTTTCTTCTTCTCTCCCATAGTAAGACTCCCCTTCCCATAATAAAACAATAGATCCCCTTGTTGATTCAGTTTGCACATTGATGTTATTTTGTGCTAAGAAATAAGTACTCCAAATAGTGCTTCGTGTCATCTTTTCTTCTATAAAAAGATGACAATCGCGTAAAACCTCTTTTAACTATTCGGGTTTTGCGAAAATTACATCAAAGTTTAAGAAAAGTAGCTTTATTTAAGTTTTTTATATAACTTCTCAATTAACCGCTCTAACTCATTCATCGTTTGACGATACGTCTGTACCGAACCACCAAACGGATCACTAATATCTCCACCTTCTCCTTCAACAAATTCTTTTAATGTATAAGTTTTGTATATAGCTTCAGGAAATGTATTCACAATGAGATGCTTATGGCTGCTCGTCATCGTCAAAATATATGTGGACCAATCAATATGTTCTTTTTCAAGCTGACTAGAAATATGATCTAACACAATTTCCTTTTCTTTCAGTACTTCATTGGCGTTAGCTGATGCAGCGCTTCCATTGTTTGCATAAATACCCGCTGATCGAACTTGAATGTTGCCCATGTTTTTATGTTTTAACAATGCTTCTGCCATTGGGCTACGACACGTATTCCCAGTACATACAAATAGTATCTTTGTCATTCTAATCCTCCGATGCTATTAGATCTATATATGACTTTCGTTCTAGCTTCTATGGTGTTTGAACTTCTTTGATTTACAACAGTATTTTACAAAAAATTATACCATCACTACCATTATAATCGAAATTTGTCGCATTATATAGGTAATAATATACATTTATTTTTATTTTATGCAAAAAAAATAAGCTTATGGTAGCTAAAGTTACTAAGGAAGAAAAGTATAAAGACCCAAGACGGATGAACTAGAATTTTCTAACTATGCTATTTATCATTATTTCTTCAAGCGAAAAGTAATTTAACACCAAAAGCGAATAAAATACTTCCCCCTAATGCTTCTCCATATGTCCCTAACCACCTTTGAGCTGATCTACCTAGTAGCAACCCTGTCCAAGTCAAGACCATACTCACCAAACCAAACATACATATAGTAATTGCTGTTCGCGCTCCAAACATCCCTAAACTTAAACCTAAAGAAAAACTATCTAAACTCACGCTTAAAGCAAAGATAAGTAAACCCAATCCAACAGGGGTTATTAGTGATGATTCATCTTCTTTTAAGGACGATATAAGCATTTGGATACCGAGTAGTAATAATAACACCCCACCAGCATAGGTAGTAACTGCACCGAACTGCTCGGACAACAGCCTTCCAATAACCATTCCTACCAATGGCATCCAAATGTGAAAAAAGCCTATCGTAACACCAATATAAAAAATTTGCTTTAGACGTAGAGGGATTAATCCCATCCCAAGACCTACAGAAAAAGCATCCATACCTAAAGCAAATGCCATGATAAATAAAGTAACTATTTCCCCAAATATCGTTCCCATTGCCCTCCTACCTCCTACACTTGATCTAGTAAAGGAAGTTCAAACATCCCTAAGACCAGTCTAGATAAACATATGCAAAGGCTGTTTTCGATTTGATTGTTAATTTTCGTAATAGTTCGTGTCATCTTTTTATTTAAAGCGACGACATAACAACGCAAATAAAAATAGCCTATATAATTACATAACGACTTTCTTAAACATATGCTTGTACTGTAGGAAATAGAAGAAAAGGGTACTATTTTTGTTCTATTGTTTGATGTGCTGCAGCTTTCATTAAACGATTCATAATTGCATGGCCAATTCCTTCATAAGGAAAACTCTCACTTAAAATAACATCTGCCTGGGTGTCATCAAATTTTCTAAGAACACCATATAAATTACTAGCAACACTGTACAAATCATTCCTTTGTCCACAACTTAAAACGATATCTGCATTATATTTTTGTTTATTTTCATCAGTAGTTATCACACCAACGCGTTTTCCACTAGCTCTTTGTTTATCAATGTTCAATTGCAAAAAATTACTTGTTCCCTGCACAATGAACAGTGGTGCTTGTGGAGCATAGTGGGTATATTTCATTCCAGGTGACTTAGGTGTTTGACCTTCCTCAACTAAGGCATGATCTATGTCCACCTTACCCACAACCTCCTCAAGCTGCTCTTTTGTTATACCACCAGGTCGGAGTATTACTGGTATTTGGCCTGTACAATCTAAGACAGTTGATTCTACACCTACTCCAGTAAGACCACCATCTAATATTCCAGCTATCTTGCCGTTTAGATCATCGTGTACGTGTTTTGCTGAGGTAGGACTTGGCCGCCCAGATAGATTCGCACTGGGAGCAGCAATAGGTAACTGACTCGTTCTAATTAACTGTAAAGCAATTTCATGATTAGGCATTCGAACCGCAACAGTACTTAAACCAGTTGTAACTTTATTAGATATTCCTTCTTTTTTCATTAAAACAATCGTCAATGGACCTGGCCAAAAATAATCTATTAACTTCAACGCTACATCCGATACATTTTCCGCAATATCAAACAACTGCTTTTTCTCGGCAATGTGAACAATAAGTGGATTATCACTTGGACGTCCTTTAGCAGTAAAAATTTTAGTCACAGCCTCGTCCGACAAAGCATTTGCCCCTAATCCATATACAGTTTCAGTCGGAAAAGCTACAACTTCATTTTGATTAAGCAATCGGGCCGCTTGCTTAATTTGTGGATAACTTTGTGGATTAATTCCCTTGTCATCCACAACCCAAACTTTAGTACTCAACCATCTCACTCCTATCTTCTTAGCTGCAGTAGTTACTTATAAGTATTATTATTTCAACATTAGTATCTTCATCAATATACTATCTTAATTTATAACCACCATGTTGATAAGCTATTAAAACTATAAAATATTCAACACTAGAAAACAAGCTTTATCCACAAAATGTGGATAAAGCTCATGTTATAGTGGATAACTTGTGGATTATTAAAACTAGAATATCATATAAAGAGATCATTTCATTTATCAACATGAACACATTGCTATTAATCAAGCCTGTCAGGTACCTTCTCTTCTTTGTAAACAATGGCTATTTGCTAAAATCAACATCTTGCCGCATCAATTAGTTAACATCGCAACAAAGTTCACGAAGTGAATCCTAATCAAATAACTTTGAAATCCATTCAATAAGAAAAAATCTCACTTTGACCTTTTCATTTTTCGTTTCTTTCGTTTGCTTAAGCTCATTCTCACTGTTGTCATTCATATCAACTGCTTCACCGTTGGAAAAATCTAAAAAGCATAAAGGAGGAAATAAAACACACCACCAATTAGCTCCAGCTCCATCACCTAACGTAATTAATATTGCCTCATATTCACCTGCAGGATACAAATAGTTTCCATATAGTTTCGTCGGAAAACTTACTTCGTCAAACTCTACGCTAGCATTTTGTTTGCTACCTTGGTTACTTAGTACCGATTCAACAATTTGCTCTATCATGTGAACACGGGTATTGATTAATTTTCTTGCCTCTTCAATCGAAGTCAACTCTTCAACCCATTGTGTAATTTGTTCATTGACCTTATCTCGAATGAGCCTTTTCAAAGCTTGATCTTCACTAGAATCACTATTAGCAAGTATGCGCAAACGAATCGCCTCATCTGGAATAATGACAGTATCATTTGCCTGGACATTTGTTTGCTCTCCATAAAACACAATATTAACTCCAAAAACTAATAATAAAATATATATAATAGCAATGTTTTTCTTCCCCATTTACTAGCACCGCCCCTTCACTAAAACAGTGTGGACAATATAAAAAAATCTTAAACTAGTAAAATTAAAAAAATCTAGTAGATGAACAGAAAAGCAGAAGTGCCTCGGTCATCCCCGACAAGCACTGGAGGCATTTCATAAGAAGACGCTTTTGGATTTCGTATCTATGTTTGAGGTGACCTTAAGATAAATAAGGGCCCTTTTCGTCTATTTTCACATTAATACGGGGTTTTATCCGAGTCCAAAATTTTATAAGCAGGAAAAATGAACTTTGAGAAATAATAGCCTAATTAAGAGCCTTTATATTAAGATATCTCAGCAAAAACCATTCTATCTTTGCCGTTAATATCAAATACAACCTCAACAACTGCATTTCTAAAAGTTTGTTGTAGTAATGATTGAACGCTCTTACCTTGTCCAACCCCTACTTCAAAAGCAATAATTGCCTTCTCACTTAATACGTAAGGCAATTGCGTCATAAAACGACGATAAAAATCAAGTCCATCCTCACCACCAGCTAAAGCACGCATAGGGTCGTAATCCTTTACAACTGGAGATAGTTTGTTAATCTCGTTGTTAGGGATATAAGGAGGGTTCGAGACGATCACATCAAAAGTTGTATCACTATTCAAAAAAGGCGTTAGCAAATCCCCTTGAATAAACGTAACCTCTGTCTCGAGGTTTTCAGCATTTAATTTCGCAATGGCTAGTGATTCTTTTGCAATATCAGTAGCAGTGACTTGTAATGATTTCCCCTCAGAAGCTAATGTAATGGCAATGATACCACTCCCAGTTCCAACATCTACTACGTTAACACGATTTCCATTTGGAAATAACTTATCTATACGTTGTAGGACACCTTGCACTAGCTCTTCTGTTTCTGGACGCGGGATTAATACTTCTTTGTTTACACGAAAGGTTCTTCCGTAAAAATGTTCATATCCAATAATGTGTTGAACCGGAACACCATTACAATGAGTGTGTATATCTTCTGTAAACTTTCTATCTATCTCAGTATCGATGTCCGTTCTCATGTTGCTAAACAGTTGCGTTCTCGACATTTGAAGGTGATGAAGTAACAATAATTCGCCTACATTGTCATCCCTATTTGATTCCTTTAAAAAAGAAGAAGCCCAATTCAGGGCTTCATATATTTTTCTCTTTTGCTTACTCATTATCGTCTTGCTCCATTTTTTTTGATTGATCTTCTAATATAAGCGCATCAATAAATTCGTCTAGCTTACCTTGTAAAATTTGGTCTAGCTTTTGAATTGTTAGGCCAATTCGATGATCAGTTACACGATTTTGAGGAAAGTTATATGTCCGTATACGCTCTGAACGATCACCAGAGCCTACAGCTTGTTTACGATTTTGATCATATTCAGCTTGTGCTTCTTGCTGAAACTTATCGTATACACGTGCACGTAAAACTTTCATCGCTTTTTCTTTATTTTTTATTTGTGACTTTTCATCTTGACAAGATACTACTGTACCTGTTGGTACATGCGTTAAACGTACAGCTGACATGGTTGTATTTACACTCTGTCCACCTGGCCCACTTGAAGCAAAGGTATCCACTCGAATATCCTTTTCATGGATGTCTACTTCAACTTCTTCTGCTTCAGGTAAACATGCAACAGTAGCTGTTGAAGTATGAATACGACCACCAGATTCAGTTTCAGGAACACGCTGTACGCGGTGTGCACCGTTTTCAAATTTCATCTTTGAATAGGCGCCTTTACCATTAATCATAAAAATAATCTCTTTAAAGCCACCAATTCCAGTTGAACTAGCTTCTATGACTTCTGTTTTCCACCCTTGAATCTCCGCGTAACGAGAATACATTCGGTATAAATCACCTGCAAATAGAGCTGCTTCATCTCCACCTGCTGCACCGCGTATTTCCATAATTACATTTTTATCATCATTAGGATCTTTAGGAATAAGAAGAACTTTCAATTGCTCCACAATTTCGGACTCATTACTTTCAAGTTCATTAATCTCTTCCTTAACCATATCTCTCATATCTGCATCAAGTTTTTCTTCAAGCATTGCTTTTGCATCCTGAAGTTGCTCGCTAACAGATTTATATTCTCTATATTTTTGAACTGTTTCCTGTATATCTGATTGTTCCTTAGAATAATCACGTAATTTTTTAGGATCATTTACGATTTCAGGATCACTTAATAGCTCATTCAATTTTTCAAAACGCTCTTCTACAGCTTGCAAACGATCAAACACATCATTCACCTCAATTTTAGTCCATAACATTGTAATTATATTATACGTTAACAAAGGAGTCAAAGAAATGTCGTCATTTATGATAGCTCTCGTTATCCGTCAGAGGTGTCCCACTAGGCAGATACATTACATAGTAACAACAAAAGGATATTTTTATATTGTTTATTTTTTTCTAGAAACCTTAATATTAAGCTGTTTTCACATTGATTGTAGTTTTCTTATTAGGGAATAAACACGTACACAACTAGAATTCTGGGCGTCTTTTCTTCTATCATAACGACGACTTAAAATTTATAACCACTTTGTTGTTTTTGTTACTAACCTTATGACGATAGCAACAAAGTTGATGAAAAGAGTCTTCAATAAAAATAGCAATAAAGTCTCAAAAAGAGACTTAAAATGAAGCGTTATGTAATTTAGCCAATAAAAAATGCACAACTATTTGCTGCGCATTATTTTCCGACATTGTTACTATTTATCCCCATATTCATGCTACGTTTACCTGGTACTTCATGATGATGACGACACCGAGGTTCATATGATTCTGATGCTCCTACTAAAATAATTGGTTCATCATAATAGGCAGGATTACCATCTATTAATCGCTGAGTTCTACTCGCTGGTGAACCACAAATGGCACAAACAGCTTGCAACTTTGTCACTAATTCAGCAATAGCCATTAGCGCAGGAACAGGACCGAACGGTTCTCCTCTAAAATCTTGATCTAGACCAGCAACGATGACACGATGACCTTGGTTGGCTAATTGTGTAACAACTTGAATAATGTCTTCATCAAAAAATTGAACTTCATCAATTGCTACTACATCTGTTGTAGACGTTACATTCGAAATAATATCTTGTGAATCTTTTACAGAATGAGCAATAATAGATGTCCCATTATGAGATACTACTTCTTCATCACTATAACGATTATCTATAAGTGGTTTAAAAACTTGAATACTTTGCTTTGCAAATTGCGCACGTCTCACTCGTCGAATTAATTCTTCAGACTTCCCAGAAAACATGCTGCCACAAATTAGTTCAAGCCAGCCAGTTTGCTTCATAACATACATGAAACGGCGTCTCCCTTTTTTCTGTAATTTCATATCAAATATTTTTATATATTTTTATATTTAACTAAGTATAAAACAAAGTAAAAAACAGGCAAGATATGGAATAACTCGCCTGTTTTACTTGATTACTTAAGGCCGTATTTTTTGTTAAATTTATCTACACGTCCATCTGCAGAAGCGAATTTTTGACGTCCAGTATAGAATGGATGACAAGCTGAGCAAATCTCAACACGCACCTCTTCTTTTACAGAGCCACTTTCGAACTCGTTTCCACAAGCACATTTAACAGTTACTTTTGAATAATTTGGATGAATTCCAGCTTTCATTATTTTCATCTCCTTCCGCCCTGAATCATCTGAGACAGAGTTATCGAGGTTATTAAAAAGTGCAAAAGAAATGTTTAGAACACTTCTTATTCATCTAGAATGGAGCAAAATAGGAAATAACCCCATTAACAGATTCCATCTAGAAACACACATGAGAAATTATAACAAGGGTTCTCATCTTTTGCAACTACCTGATACTAACAATTCTTTTTTTATCAAAAATTTAAACTCGCCTAGATGATGAATGCCCCATCGCTTTCCATTCTTCTTCAAGCATTTGAAAAAATTCTTGATTTGATTTTGATTTCCTTAATTTTCTTAAAAACTTCTCTGCAAAATCAGGTGAATCTGACATAGATTTTCTGATCGCCCATAACTTATCAAGGTGATCCTTAGGAATTAATAATTCTTCCTTACGAGTTCCTGAACGACGAATATCAATTGCAGGGAAAATTCTTTTCTCTGCTAATGAACGATCCAAATGAAGCTCCATATTACCAGTTCCTTTGAACTCTTCATATATGACATCGTCCATTCTTGAGCCGGTATCAACTAATGCAGTAGCTAATATCGTTAAGCTTCCACCTTCTTCAATGTTTCTAGCAGCTCCAAAAAACCTCTTAGGACGATGGAAAGCAGCTGGATCAATACCACCAGATAATGTACGTCCACTTGGTGGGATAACTAAGTTATACGCACGTGCTAATCGTGTGATGCTATCCATTAAAATGATTACATCTCTCTTATGCTCAACAAGTCGCATCGCGCGCTCTAATACAAGCTCTGCAACCTTTATATGATTTTCTGGTACTTCATCAAACGTTGAACTAACAACATCTCCTGCAACAGACCTTTCAATATCTGTTACTTCCTCTGGTCTTTCATCAATTAACAGTACAATAAGCTCAGCATCAGGTTGATTTGTCGTAATACTGTTAGCAATTTCTTTTAAGAGCATGGTTTTACCAGCCTTTGGAGGAGCTACAATTAAACCACGTTGTCCAAAGCCAACAGGTGCTGTAACGTCCATAATGCGTGTCGACAATTTATGTGGAGCTGTTTCAAGCTTAATTTGTCTATTTGGATACAAAGGAGTCAATGCTGGAAAGTGCACACGCTCTTTAGCTGTTTCTGGATCGTCGCCGTTAACTGCCTCTACGTGTAGTAATCCATAATATCGCTCATTTTCCTTAGGAGGCCTTACTTTCCCAGAAACTTTATCACCGTTTCGAAGGTCAAATCGACGAATTTGCGAAGCTGAAATATAGATATCCTCTGAACTTGGAGAATAATTAATTGGTCTTAGAAATCCAAACCCTTCAGATTGAATGATTTCTAAAACACCTTCCATGAATAATAATCCGTCTTTCTCCGCCCTTGCTTTTAAAATGGCAAAGATTAATTCCTTTTTCGTAAGCTTACTATAATAAGTTATTTTAAATTCACGAGCAAGCTCGTACAATTCCTTTAACTTCATTTCCTCTAACTTTCCAATTGTTAGACTCATATAAACACCACTCTTTAAATGTTATTATTTCCTCTAAATAAGTAGGTAAAAAATGGAATGAATAATAATTAGGTGAGCTATCTTATTAAAGAGGTAGAATTAATGATAATTCTTTTTCCGCATTGCTTGTTCATTTTTCATTAGTTTATTTGTTAGTATTGAAAAACGAAGGTTTGGAAGGCTTTCACATGAAGCAAAAAAAGAAGAATACAAGTTTTTCTTTTACGTAGCACTTTCTATTTTACCCTTTTTTCGTATACATATTCAACTATTTTTTATTTATAACAGCAAAACATATCTAATTATGCGTCTCATGAGCATATTTTCCGTAGAAAACAGTGCATGGAAAATGTCTAGTTTACTTACTTAACTTATGACTGTTGAAGAATGAACAATGTACAGTAAGGTATATGAAATAAGTCATTTAGCATGATTTTGAAGGCTCTTCCCATATACTTCTTTGCTAAACTTGAACAATTAGATGTGATTTTAGTATAAGTTATCGTGATTACGAGGGGAGATACTACTCACTATGTATCATACATGTTTTTTACAGTAATAAAACAACAGTAACCACCTTTTACAGTGAAAAAATTTCATAATCGTTAATTTAATTCTTTAACAATCATGGCAAAGACAGTTTTTTTAAAAGAAAAGGCTCTTTTCGTAAACTTTGTTGCTATCGTTATCCAATTAAAAGTAGTGAAAAGATACCACACCCCAATTGTGTACGTGTTTGGCTCTTACTACGAAAAGCTACAAATCATGCGAAAACAGTCAAAGAAAACGAGGGTTGTTAAGAAAACCCTCGTTTTAGCTAGTTAATAATTATATTACTTAATGACAAGGTTTGGCTTTTTCTTCAAGCTATGCCTTCCCTCTACGAAACGAACCGTTCCAGATTTTGCACGCATGACAATCGAATGAGTAGAACCATAGGTGCCTTTAAATTGAACCCCTTTAAGAAGCTCACCATCTGTAACACCTGTTGCAGAGAAAATAGCATCATCACCACGAACTAAATCTTCCATACGTAAAACTCGACTAACATCAAGTCCCATAGATTTACAGCGTTCTACCTCTGCATCATCCTGTGGTAGGAGTTTACCTTGAATCTCTCCCCCTAAGCATTTTAAAGCAACTGCAGCTAGAACACCTTCCGGAGCGCCACCAGATCCAAATAAAATATCAACACCAGTATGATCAAACGCAGTGTTAAAAGCTCCTGCTACATCTCCATCATCGATCAGCTTTATTCTCGCTCCTGCTTCACGAAGTTGTGCAATAATATGCTCATGTCGAGGGCGGTTCAAAACTGTTGCAACAACATCTTGAATATCTTTGTTTTTCGCCTTTGCAACAGCCTTCAAATTATCAATTACAGGCGCATCGATATCAATATGTCCTACAGCCTCTGGACCGACAGCTATTTTATCCATATACATATCAGGCGCGTGCAATAGATTTCCGTTATCAGCAACAGCTAATACTGCAAGCGCGTTCCATCCACCTGAAGCAACAATGTTAGTGCCTTCGAGTGGATCAACAGCAACATCCACACGTTGTCCATAACCAGTTCCAAGCTTTTCACCAATGTATAACATCGGTGCTTCGTCCATTTCACCTTCTCCAATCACAACAGTACCTTTCATAGGTACAGTGTCAAATACGTCTCTCATTGCAGAAGTTGCAGCATCATCTGCTTCATCTTTTTTCCCACGACCCATCCATCGTGCTGATGCTAAAGCAGCTGCTTCAGTTACCCGAACAAGCTCCATAGATAAACTTCGTTCCATACGTGCTTCCCCCCAAAAAATTGCCTTCAACTTTACAGTTTACTTTAAAAAGCGTAAGTTGAAAAGCAGTGAGCATATATTAAACTGTATCAAAGGTTCTATTTCGTATACCTTGTTACTATTTTCTCTTACTTTTAAACGGTTAGTTACATTTTATATAGTTGCTATAGTTTTTATGTTTATATCTTATAAATGATCAAATAATGTAAACACTCTATTTATAAGTTTTGTAACTGTTCTATTTCTTCTTGAGTCATTTTCTCTCTCCATATCGTCGCACCGAGACCTGAAAGCTTATCCTCAAGGTGGCTATAACCACGATCAATATGCTCTAATCCAGTTATTTCTGTTATACCATTAGCGATTAAACCAGCTACAACCAATGAAGCTCCTGCTCGCAAATCACTCGCTCGCACTCTTGCACCTTGTAATCGTGCTGGACCAGAAATAATGGATGAGCCACCTTCTACTTTGACATTCGCATTCATACGTCTCAATTCATCAATATGCTTAAAGCGTGCACCATAAATCGTATCAGTAACAATACTTGTACCTTGTGCTCTTGTTAGTAAAGAAGTAAAAGGTTGTTGTAGATCTGTCGGAAAACCGGGATACACAAGTGTTTTTAAATCGACTGCCTTTAAATTATTTGAACTAGAAATTAGCACTTGATCATTACTTGTTTCAATTGAAACACCCATTTCACGTAGCTTAGCAATAAGTGATTCGAGATGTAACGGAATTACATTATCTACCAACACTTGTTCTCCAGTTGCCGCTGCAACGATAATGTATGTACCAGCTTCAATTCTATCCGGTATGATTGAGTGGCGGCACCCACTAAGATGCTCTACCCCGTCAATTCGGATGACATCAGTTCCTGCACCCTTGATTTTTGCACCCATACTAGAGAGTAAAGTGGCTACATCAATAATCTCAGGTTCTTTTGCTGCATTCTCAATAATCGTTCTCCCTTTTGCTCTGACAGCTGCCAACATAATATTAATCGTTGCACCAACACTTACTACATCTAAATATATTCTGGCACCTCTTAGCTCATTAGCACGTAAATAAATCGCACCTTGTTCGTTGGTTACTTGAGCTCCAAGTGCTTCAAAGCCTTTAATATGCTGGTCAATTGGTCGAGGTCCCAAGTGACACCCTCCCGGCAACCCAATTACAGCCTTTTTAAATCGACCAAGCATCGCACCCATTAAATAATAAGAGGCACGTAATTTTTTCACTTTACCATTTGGCAAAGGCATGGAGATCATATTAGTAGGATCAATAGTCATTTCTTTATCATTAAGTACTACGTTACCACCGATTTCCTCTAATAAACCACCTAACATTTGTACATCCGAAATATTTGGTATACCTTCAATTGTGACAGGTGAATCCGCCAAGATCGTTGCTGGGATAAGAGCAACGACGCTATTTTTAGCTCCACTAATTTTCACTGATCCCTTTAACGGATAACCACCGGCTATTTTTAACTTTTCCATGTTTTTCTCCCTTCTAAGTGGATTATCAAAAGTTCCTCAAAAAACTCGGTTTCGATATATTCCTTCAACACTTATTTTTTGCCTCCCTTTTCATCCACCATAGCGAAGTAAACTATATATTAATTTATAATAATTGGTATATTTACCCATATGAATTAAGTATTATCTAATAGTTTACACGAAAAAGCAAAAATAATGTATGGAAATGATCCTCTTAAAAATATTTTCTAGTCATTTTTTTTATTCCAATCTGCTAGAAACTTTTCAATACCTTGATCTGTCAACGGATGATTACAGAGTTGCATAATCACGTTATAAGGAACAGTTGCTATATGAGCACCATTTAGCGCAGCTTCTGTTATATGCATAGGGTGACGTATAGAGGCAGCAATAATTTCCGTCTCTAGATTGTGCACATTAAAAATTTCTGCAATCGTTGCAATTAAGTCCATACCATTATGTCCTATATCATCTAAACGGCCAAGGAATGGTGATACATAAGTAGCGCCAGCTCTTGCAGCAAGCAATGCTTGATTTGCATTAAAAATGAGCGTAACATTCGTTTTGATTCCTTCATCAGAAAAAGCTTTCACAGCTTTTAAGCCTTCAATAGTCATCGGAACTTTAATCGTAATATTTGGAGCGATCTTAGCGAGCTCTTTGCCCTCTTCAATCATTTCTGGTGCTGTTGTAGCAATAACCTCAGCGCTAACAGAGCCGGGTACGAGTGAAGTTATTTCACGTAGACGATCGTGAAAGGAAACATTTTTTTCTTTCGCAACTAAACTTGGGTTTGTCGTTACACCAGATAAAATTCCAACTGAATGAGCTTCACGGATTTCTTCAATGTTTGCAGTATCAATAAAAAATTTCATTATCATTCTTCCTCCTAAAATATAATAATAAAACAATGTTTTCGAATTATTCGTTTATTTCGTACTAATAAATATACATGAGTTCTAGTCATTTTACACGCAATAAAATACTTTCTAACCTAATTTGGGAGCTATCGCAGCGAATCATATGAAAAAAAGCCGAAGAAAAAACAAAACCGCCCTTCATTTCAAGTATCTACAAAGATAATGAAATAATGCACAATAGTTGTGCAAAGGCGGTTTCTCTGTGTATAGAGATTATTTGGCTAGCCTACCATTTCATATGCAATCACTATATGAAAATGTTATAAGAAAAACACGCAATATAGAAATGATGTGTAATTCCTTTGGTAAGACTTACGCTTTATTTGATGAACCAAATTCCTTCATTTTACCTTTTACAGTCTCTTTAATAGCTTCACGTGCTGGTCCTAAGTATTTACGTGGATCATACTCTTCTGTTTTTTCAGCTAAGACTTCACGAACGACTTTAGCTGAAGCAATTTGGTTTTCAGTATTTACATTAATTTTTGATGTTCCTAATGAAATAGCCTTTTGAATATCTTTCGTAGGAATTCCTGTTCCACCATGAAGTACTAAAGGAATACCTGTTAATTCCATAACTTCTTTCATGCGGTCAAAGCCAAGGTTAGGTTCACCTTTGTATGGTCCGTGGACAGATCCTAGAGCTGGCGCAAAGCAGTCTACTCCAGTTTCACGAACAAGTTGATCACACTCTGATGGAATAGCATACATTGCATCTGCATCATCAACTACTAAATCGTCTTCTTGACCACCAATACGGCCTAATTCTGCTTCCACAGAAACTCCGTGTAGGTGTGCAAGTTCAACAACTTTTTGCGTAATAGCAATATTTTCTTCAAGTGGATGGTGAGAACCATCAATCATAACAGAAGTAAAGCCTGCATGGATTGCTTCAGCACATTTTTCAAAGCTTGAACCATGGTCTAAATGAATCGCCACAGGAACTGTAATGTTATAATCTTCAATTAATCCTTCAACCATCTTTACAACTGTTTTAAATCCACCCATATAACGAGCAGCACCTTCAGAAACACCACAAATAACAGGTGAGTTTTCTTCTTTAGCAGCTTGTAAAATTGCTTGTGTAAATTCTAAGTTGTTCAGGTTAAACTGTCCAACTGCATATCCTTCATCTTTTGCTTTGTTAAGCATTTCAGTCATAGAAACTAAAGGCATATCATTATCCTCCTTAAGGCAGCTAATTAGTATATTTTCCTATAAGTTCATCATATGTAGAGTATCCAAATTCATCAATTACTATGTACTGTCCAAATGTTATTAGAGTCATTCACAAAATTTATTGAACAGTGCAGTTTTTATCCATTGAAGAATACTCACATTTGATCATAACTTAGTTACATTTCATAGCATACCAACTTACTTGCCAAAGCTCAATAGTTTCGCTTAAGTAGTAATCGCTTACATCGCAATTTTCACTAAAAATTCATTGTTTAACAGAACCAACTGACAATTGCTCCTTCACCGCTACACGAATTTCATCGATATCAAAAGGTTTAGCAAAATGAGTAATCGCTCCTAAATCCTTCGCTTCTTGAATCATGTCCAACTCCCCATACGCTGTCATAATAATGACCTTGACCTTTATATCTTGATCGTCTACCCTCATTCTCTTTAATATCTCTATTCCATCCATACCTGGAATTTTCATATCTAGCAATACTAAGTCAGGTGAGTGCTTTTTCACAATATCTAATGCCTCAACTCCATTAGAAGCTTGAAATGTTACATAGCCTTCTTTTTGAAATACTTCGTTAAGTAATATACGAATGCCATATTGATCATCGACAATTAGTATTTTGTGCCCCATTCTTTTTCACTCCTCTAAATAAGTTTCCCTACTTAACTACTTTGTATTTCTCGTTAACTTCACATTTTCCTTCTTTATATTGATTTTATTTTACATTCCTTCCTAGATTATTCAATTTTATTCAAAAGTCCTTTTCTTAAACATATTACTATTTTTACTAAATTAGCTTAGATTTAAGGGCTTTTATGGGGTTTTAACAGTTGTTAAGGAAAGGTCTGTTAACCCCTCGTTTTGTCTTTGAGTTTATCCCTTATTATAAAGCAACCTATGTGAATTAAATAGTTGGAACGATACAATTTAGGAATTTGTATTTAAGCACAATTGCAGTTAAACTTGCTAAAGAAAAGTAAAGCAATAAGTAATTAATTCGAAAGTTTTTATTACCAATTTGACTTTCTGGCTTGATTTTATAAACCATTGGAGGATTTACATAAGATGCTAAAGATATTTACTACTCAGTTAAGCGGAATATTTACTAAAATTATTAATAATGAAGAGTTCCAAATTGAGGATGGAGCTAGATTATTGGCACAAGCAAAATTCGGTGATGGTTCAATATACCTACATGGAGTGAATGAAATGGAAGCAATTTCAATTGAATCCTCAATTGGTGCAGAGCCATTATTACACATAAAAAAGCTACCCTCAATTAATCACTTCAATTCCCTTAATGAGACAGATAGAGTACTATTGATCACGCGATTCTCAACCGATGAAGCAGCAATTAATATAGCATTAGCATTAAGAAAAAGAGGCATCCCTACTGTTGCAATATGCAACGTCGCAACACCAGATAATGATGAAATTACACTCTCTAACATAGCAGATATTGTTATCGATACGAAGTTAGCTAAACCTTTAATAACCAATAGCGATGGAACACGATTTGGCTTTCCTACAACTATGATAGCTTTATTTACTTATCATGCGCTAGCTTATACAATGCAAGAGATATTAGATGAATACTAAATCTTAACAAAAAATATATACCTTTCAGAATTATCGACAATATTACATTGTCGGTTTTTATGACTTTTTGACTATTTTTTTGCTCATAAAAACAATAGAAGTGTGGATAAGTCTTATCAAACCCACATTCAAAAAATTTTTTTACCCATGACAGGTTTCTACACTCTTTTTGTAATTTTTGTAATAAACTAACCTTATTATAAATTTTATAACTGATATAGTCCTCCAGTAAATGGCTAACTTGTTGAAAAATAAGGGCGCAAAGTTACAGGTCTAAAGTTTCTTACCTCTTCTAAAAAACTATTCAAATAGTTTTTTAGAAGAGGTAGTAACAATGATGGCTGTGCTACCTGGATTATTTTCTAAGGGAGGAAAAAATGGAGAGTGTAAAAAATAATTTTCGTTTAGATCGTGAATGGGTTGACTTAATATGTGAAGCACTAGATAGTAAACTTACAGTTGCAGAAATAAAAGAATTTTTACAACAGAATCAATCTCCTCAAAAAGAATTGCATACGAAAAAAGAATGCATAAAAGCCTAATGGAATTTATCCTCATTAGGCTTTTCTTGTTTTTTATTCACATTAAATCTTCGATGAACATAGGCTGAAGTGACATTATGTCATCTACTCTTTAATATAACTAGCTTCGATTCCTCATACTTCATCATTTCACCAGCAGGAAAATGCTCCTTCTGGTGATATGCTTCCAGCGCTTGTCGGAACTGCCAGTCGGCTACGCTTTTGTTACTATCCAGCTCCGCCTCCTAGTCCCTCGAGGTCGCTTCAGCATTTCATCCGAAGGCAAATTACACCTTCATATGATATGCTTCCAGCGCTTGTCGGAACTGCCAGTCGGCTACGCTTTTGTTACTATTGAAGCTTGGATGAAGTCATGGAATAATCGTTGAGGCCTAGTTGGTCGTGACGTAAATTCCGGATGAAATTGTGATGCAACAAACCAAGGATGATCTTTTAATTCGATTATTTCTACAAGACGTCCATCAGGACTTGTCCCAGAAAATACAAACCCTTTTTCTTCAAGCATTTGGCGATATTGATTATTAAATTCATAGCGATGACGATGGCGTTCATAAATTACTTCATCTTTATATGCCTCAGAGGCTTTTGTTCCATCTGATAATTTACATGGGTAAAGACCTAATCTTAATGTGCCACCCAAATCCTCAATATCCTTTTGCTCAGGCAATAAATCAATGACAGGATGCGGTGTTTCAGGATCTATTTCTGCAGAATGAGCACCTTGCAAGCCAACAACATTACGTGCAAATTCAACTGAAGCTAATTGCATCCCTAAACATATTCCTAAAAATGGAACTTTATTTTCACGCGCATACTGTATCGCTAAAATTTTTCCTTCAATACCACGGTCTCCGAAACCACCCGGTACCAAAATACCATCTGCTTCTGATAGTAGATTAACAACATTATCTTTCGTCACATGTTCTGAATTAATCCACTTAATATTGACATCTGTATCAAATGCATAACCTGCATGACGCATTGCCTCAACAACTGATATATATGCATCCTGTAATTCAACATACTTACCAACAAGGGCAATTGTTGTTTTATTCGAAAGGTTTTTCACCTTATTAACAAGCTCTTCCCATTCAGTCATATCAGCAGGTTTACAAGGTAACTTCAGGTGATCACATGTAATTTGATCCAGCTTTTGCTCTTGAACTGCAAGTGGTACAGAATACAATGTATCTGCATCACGCATTTCTACAACAGCCTTCGAATCAATATCGCAGAACAATGCAATTTTATCTTTCATATCATCAGATATCGGCATTTCTGTTCTAACAACGATAACATTAGGTTGAATTCCTAAGCTACGAAGCTCTTTTACACTATGTTGTGTAGGCTTTGTTTTCATTTCGCCAGCTGCTTTAAGGTATGGAACTAATGTACAATGAATGTACATTACATTGTCTCTTCCGATATCACTCTTAATTTGTCGTATGGCTTCTAAGAATGGTAAAGACTCGATGTCCCCTACTGTTCCACCGATTTCTGTAATAACAACATCAGCGTTTGTTTCTCGCCCAGCCCTAAAGACACGTTCTTTAATTTCATTCGTGATGTGTGGTATAACTTGAACAGTTCCACCTAAATAATCACCACGTCGTTCTTTTTTTAATACAGTTGAATAAATTTTCCCTGTTGTTACATTACTGTATTTATTCAAATTTATATCTATAAATCGTTCATAATGACCTAAATCTAAATCTGTTTCAGCTCCATCATCAGTAACAAAAACTTCTCCGTGTTGATATGGACTCATCGTTCCAGGGTCGACATTAATATATGGATCAAACTTTTGAATGGTTACATTTAATCCTCTATTTTTTAATAATCTTCCCAATGATGCTGCTGTAATACCTTTCCCTAATGATGATACAACTCCGCCAGTAACGAAAATATATTTTGTCATTGTTTTTCCCCTTTCAAAATCCTATATATATGAGGATGTTCAAAAAGCACGATAAAAATTACTATTTAGTATCATTGCTTGTCGTTCACCCTTGCTTAATAGGTCCGCTAGATTGTATAAAACGGCAAAACCTTTATAACAGGGGATAATCATTTTTAGTGCACAGCACCATGGATTTCTTATCCTAAAAAATAAAAAATGCCCCTCTTACGAATATTCGCAAGGGAGCAGGATATTTTAATAGTTAAGATAAGTTCTTTTTTAAAGAGCCCAAAAAAGATTCTACCTAGTTCATTTATAAAAGTCAAGCGTATTATAAATCTTCTTCCTCATCTAAATCAAGATCTTCATCATCTTCTTCAAGATCGAAATCTTCTTCTAGATCTTCATCAGTTTCCTCATCAAGGTCATCGATGTCATCTAGATCAAGTTCAATATCTTCTTCTTCAAAATTGTCAAGATCATCGAAACTCTCTTCTTCTACTTTTTTAGTAGCTTTTTCAGATGCTTTTTTCGATTTTTTCTTTTTCGATTTTACCGTAGGAGTTACTTCTTCTTCAATTTTTTCATAAGGGTACCAAGACCTTAATCCCCATAGATTTTCACCAACACAAATAAACCGCCCATCAATATTTATATCAGTATAAAATTGAGAAATTTTTGCGTTAATTTCATCTTGGGATAATTGAAGAGAAGCTGTAATGTCATCAACTAACTCTTTAAATATAATAGGTTTTTTTCTGCTTGATAAAATGTCAAATGCAATCTCAATAAGTGACATTTCTTTTAATTGGTCCAACGAATACTGTTTTAAACTCAAAAGGGACACTTCCTTTCATTGCTTCCACTCTAAGTAATACCATTCATTATAAACAAATTCAACCACTTTATGCTACTCAATTCTATGTATTTGTGAAAAATGTTAATTAATAGAACGAAAAGTCATACAGACTGTTCCCTCGAAGGCGCTTCAGCTATACAACCTGAAGATTAAATAAACCTCCTTGTGCTGAGGTCCCAGCACTTTTCCCTCGAGGTCATAAACCAAACCGACAAGAAGGTTAAAAAACAACCTTCTGTCCGGCTCGCCTTATGCTTGTCGTCGGAGTCAGGATGACTACATTTCGCCGTTACCCACAGGACATGAGCTGGTTTTAGGTGAAATTGGGCGCCTTTCGCTTTTCTTTTTGTCTAGCTCCGCCTCCTAGTCCCTCGAGTCGCTTCACCATTTCTCATGAAGTCAAAAAGCGACTTCAAGTGAAATGCTTCCAGTGCTTGTCGGGACTAAGCAGTCGGCTTCGCTTTTCTTCCTGTCCAGCTACAGTGCCTATCCCCTCGAGGTCACTTCGCCATTTCACCTAAACGCAAAAAGCGCCTTCAAGTGAAATGCTTCCAGCGCTTGTCGGGACTAAGCAGTCGGCTTCGCTTTTCTTCCTGTCCAGCTCCGCCTCCTTGCCTCTCGAGTCGTTTCACCTTTTCACCAGAAGACATAAAGCGTCTTCAGTTGTAAAGGTTCCAACGCTTGTCGAGGCAATTCAGTCGGCTTCGCTTTTCTTTTTACATATTACGGCGGTATTGGCCGCCTACTTCGTAGAGTGCTTTTGTAATTTG
This sequence comes from Nanhaiella sioensis, assembly GCF_046557775.1. Lineage (NCBI taxonomy): Bacteria > Bacillati > Bacillota > Bacilli > Caryophanales > Bacillaceae > Nanhaiella > Nanhaiella sioensis. Next base: position 2,354,495 of record NZ_JBKAEG010000001.1, on the reverse strand, counting down.
GCCTAGACTTGCTACTTTTACAGTTGTCATTAATTCTTCAAAGATATTTCCTCCGTTTTTTGCAGTAGACTTCAAATTTTCCAGCGCTTTATTTACAACATTTTCGTTCCGCTTTTGGAAGCTTGTTAAATTATGAATCTGCGTTTCTTTCTCTTCTTTAGTCGCTCGAGCTAGCTCCATATTATTAATATCATCTTCAGATGGAGGATTAGGATTCACGTACGTATTTACACCAATGATCGGCAAATCTCCAGAATGCTTTTTCATCTCATAATACATCGATTCTTCTTGGATTTTTCCTCGCTGATATTGTGTTTCCATCGCACCTAACACGCCACCTCGATCGTTGATACGATCAAATTCCTGTAGAACAGCTTCTTCAACTAAATCTGTGAGTTCCTCTACAATAAAAGATCCTTGCATTGGATTTTCATTTTTAGTTAATCCATGTTCTTTCGTAATAATCATTTGAATCGCCATTGCACGTCTTACAGATTCTTCAGTTGGAGTTGTAATCGCTTCGTCATAGGCATTAGTGTGTAATGAATTACAATTATCATGAAGTGCCATCAGTGCTTGCAAAGTAGTCCGAATATCATTAAAATCAATTTCTTGGGCATGTAATGAACGCCCTGAAGTTTGAACATGATATTTTAGTTTTTGACTTCTTTCGTTTGCTTTATATTTATCACGCATAACAGTCGCCCAAATACGGCGAGCAACTCTTCCAATTACAGTATACTCAGCGTCAAGACCATTGCTGAAAAAGAAAGAAAGATTTGGTGCAAAGTCATCAATATTCATACCACGACTCAAATAATACTCAACATACGTAAATCCATTGGATAACGTAAAGGCTAGCTGTGAAATAGGGTTTGCTCCGGCCTCAGCAATATGATAGCCAGAAATTGAAACAGAATAATAGTTTCGTACATTATTATTTATGAAATACTCTTGTATATCTCCCATCATTCGTAATGCAAATTCTGTTGAAAATATACACGTATTTTGACCTTGGTCTTCTTTTAAAATATCTGCTTGAACAGTTCCACGAACATTGGCTAATGTTTTCACTTTAACTTCTTCAAGCTCATGTTCTGTCAACTGTCTTGATAATTCATGTTCAATTCTTTCGACTTGTTGGCTTATTGCAGTATTCATAAACATAGCTAAAATGATTGGAGCAGGGCCATTAATTGTCATAGAGACAGATGTGGAGGGGTGACATAGATCAAACCCTTTATATAGCTTGTTCATATCATCAAGCGTACAAATGCTTACACCACTTTCTCCAACTTTTCCATAAATATCAGGGCGATAATCTGGGTCCTCCCCATATAATGTAACTGAATCAAATGCTGTACTTAACCGTTTTGCCGCATCATCCTTTGATAAATAATGGAACCTTTTATTTGTTCGCTCTGGTGTCCCTTCACCAGCAAATTGACGCTTCGGATCTTCATTTTGACGTTTAAACGGAAATACGCCAGCTGAATATGGAAATGCCCCAGGTACATTCTCTTTGAAAACCCAGCGTAAAATCTCCCCAAAATCCTCGTATTTCGGCAAAGCGATTTTAGGTATGTCTAAGCCTGACAAGCTTTTCGTAGTTAACTCCGTTACTATTTCTTTCCCCCTAATCAATGAGGTAAATTGTTTAGAAGAATATTTTTTCTGTTGTTCGCCCCAACCTTCTAATATAGCCTTTGATTCCTTCGTTAGCATATTATCAAATTCATTTTTAATCGCTGTTAACGAGGAAATAACAGCCTCATTTCCTTCTTTTTCTTTCACACTTGCTATTGCACCATCAATTTGATAGAGCTTTCGAGCAATTTGCACTTGCTGCTCAGCCTTTTGATGATAGTCTCGCACTGTATCAGAAACTTCTCTTAAGTAATGACGTCGATCATTCGGAATAATGATATTTTGCTTTTCAACATCTGTTACCATTTGCAAATCAGTCGTCCAATTGGTACTATATTTTTCATTAATTTTGTTAACTAAAGCAACAAATAAAGTATTCGTACCAGGATCATTAAACTGACTAGCCATTGTAGCAAAAACTGGCATTTCATCTAGCTCTTGATCATACAACATATGACTGCGTTGATATTGCTTTTGTACTTGTCGTCTAGCATCCTCAGATCCTTTTCTTTCAAATTTATTAATGACTACCATATCTGCAAAATCTATCATATCAATTTTTTCTAACTGTGAAGGTGCGCCAAATTCACTCGTCATTACATACATGCTAAGATCACATATTTCCGATATTTCTGCATCTCCTTGACCTATTCCACTCGTCTCTACGATGATAAGATCAAACCCAGCTGCCTTCACAATAGCTATTGAGTCATGAATAGCTAATGACAGCTCAGATTTAGAACCTCTTGTAGCTAAACTTCTCATATAGACGTTAGGAGAAAAAATTGCATTCATGCGTATACGATCTCCTAAAAGTGCTCCTCCAGTTTTTTGCTTTGTAGGATCTATAGATAAAACAGCTACTCTTATATTCGAAATTTCATTTATAAAACGACGAATAAGCTCATCGGTTAACGAGCTTTTCCCTGCACCTCCAGTACCAGTTATCCCAATAACTGGTACATGCTGCCCTAAATCCTTTATGCGTTCTAGAGTAGTAGAAACTAACTCGTCAGTTTCATTCACATTTATTTCGGCAGCAGTAATCATTTTAGCTATAGACCTACTATTTGTTGATTTTACCTCTTCTACTTCATCCGCTAACGAAGACGACATCGTGGGAAAATCACATTCTGCTAACATTTTGTTAATCATTCCTTGTAACCCTAAGTTCCTCCCATCATCAGGAGAAAATATTCCAGCAACGCCATACTCTTGTAGCTCTTTTATTTCACTTGGAATGATTACTCCTCCACCACCACCGTATATACGGATGTGTGAAGCTCCTTTTTCTTTCAATAAATCGTACATATACTTAAAATACTCAACGTGACCACCTTGGTAAGAAGATATCGCTATACCTTGTACGTCCTCTTGAACAGCAGCATTTACTACCTCTTCCACAGATCTGTTATGACCAAGGTGAATGACCTCTGCGCCACTCGCTTGAAGAATTCGTCTCATAATGTTGATTGATGCATCGTGCCCATCAAACAAACTGGACGCTGTCACAAAACGAATATGGTTTGTTGGACGATATACTTGTTCAGTATCCATGGTGCCCCCCTCTTATTCCCTTTAGTAATAATTCCGTCTGAAGTTCTATATACTCCTCTAAACTATATAATTTCTGAAGTGCCCAGCGTCGAAAGCCCCACATTTGGCCTTGCACAAAGATATTATGTGCTAGCAACTTTATCGCCCTATCACTTAGATGAAATTCATTGTTTTCGACACAGCGATTGATAACACTTTCAAACATGCCAACCATCTCTATTTCTTTTTTTAGCACATAAGGCAACGCATCCTTAGAAAGTGATTTAGCCTCCTGATACATAACGAGTACTTCATCCTGCATTTCATCCATGACTTTAAAATAAGATGAAATAGCTAGTTTTAAGCTTTCAGTGGTCCCTTGCTTTGTATCGATATTTTCTTCTAAGCGGTTATGCACCTCATCATAAATACTGTCACATACTAAATAAAGAACATCCTCCTTCGTTCTGATGTATTCATACAAAGTTCCGATACTAAAACCAGAAGCCTTTGCTATCTCTCTTGTAGTTGTCCTATGAAAGCCTTTCGCCTTGAAAAGTGTTACTGCTCCTTTAATCATTTGGCTTCGTCTCTTTTTAACGAGTTGCTCATCCTTAACAGAAGCAAGCACCTCTCGTTTATTCATTGAATCACAACCTTCAGCCGAGATATATCTAAAGCATCGTTTGAAGAGTATATACCCTACCTCTACTACGATTATTTAAAAAGGTGGTGTGAGGATGAATCTACTCACACCATAAATTGGTATTATGCCGTTACCTAATTAGTTATTTCGTTAACATGCGTGATATTACAAGGCGTTGTATTTCTTGTGTTCCTTCATATATTTGGGTAATTTTTGCATCTCTCATAAAACGTTCAACTGGATATTCCTTCGTATAACCATACCCACCAAATACTTGTACAGCTTCAGTTGTCACATTCATAGCAGCATCTCCTGCAAATAACTTAGACATAGCAGACTCCTTACCGTATGGTAAACCCTCTGACTCTAACCAAGCTGCTTGATAAGTCAATAATCTAGCTGCTTCAATACTTGTTGCCATATCCGCTAGCTTAAAGCCTATCCCTTGCTGGGCAGCTATCGGTTTACCAAATTGATGCCTTTCCTTTGCATATTCAGTCGCCGCATCAAGTGCTCCCTGAGCAATACCAACTGCTTGCGCAGCAATGCCATTTCGCCCACCATCCAGTGTCATCATAGCAACTTTGAAGCCTTCTCCCTCTTGACCTAATAAATTCTCCTTAGGTACACGACATTCCTCAAAAATAATTTCAGTTGTTGGTGAGGAACGAATACCAAGTTTACTCTCCTTCTTACCTATAGAAAACCCTGGGAAATCTTTTTCAACAATAAACGCACTCGTGCCTTTATGTTTATGAGAAGGATCCGTTACTGCAAAAACAACGTAATAGTCTGCTATTCCACCATTCGTTATGAAAATTTTGGAGCCGTTTAGTACATAGCTGTCACCATCAAGTCTTGCAGTCGTTTTCATACCTCCTGCATCCGACCCAGATCCTGGTTCTGTTAAACCATAAGCACCTACCGCACTTCCTTGCGCCATTGGTGTTAAGTATTTTTGTTTTTGCTCTTCATTACCAAACTTAAAAATTGGCCAACCCGCTAAAGATGTGTGCGCAGATAATGTCACTGCTGTAGAAGCACATACCCGAGATAGCTCCTCTATCGCGATACAATAAGCCAAATAGTCACTACCAATTCCTCCGTATTCCTCTGGCCAAGGAATACCTGTCAAACCTAACTCTGCCATTTTTTTAAATATGCCATGATCGTATCGTTCTTCTTCATCACGTTCTGCAGCAGTAGGCGCAACCTCATTTTTTGCAAAGTCCCGGACCATTTTGCGAATCATTTCATGCTCTTCAGATAATTTGAAATGCATATCAAAATCCCCCTTAAATTAAATAGAAAACGTCTACAAATGTTTGTTAATTACAATCCGTTGTATTTCACTTGTTCCCTCATAAATTTCAGTTACTTTGGCATCACGAAATAATCTTTCGACAGGATACTCCTTCGTATATCCATATCCACCAAATATTTGAATGGCTTCTGTTGCATTTTCCATAGCCGTTTTGGAAGCGAACAACTTAGCAATCGATGCTTCCTTGCTACATGGCAACTGATTTTCCCGTAAAAATGCAGCTTGATAGACTAGTAGTTTTGCAGCTTCAACATTTGTAGCCATATTTGCAAGTTTAAATCCGATCCCTTGCTGTGCAGCTATCGGTTTACCAAATTGTTGTCGTTCTTTGGCATAAGCAATTGCATGTTCTAAAGCTGCTTCTGCAATTCCTAGTGATTGAGCAGCAATGCCAATTCTTCCTACGTCAAGGTTTGCCATTGCAATCTTAAATCCTTGACCTTCTTCACCTAACAAGTTTTCAGCAGGAACCTTCATATCTTCAAAAGAAAGCTGGACTGTTCTCGACCCGTATAAACCCATTTTGTGTTCATCTTTACCAATTATTAAACCAGGTGTATCTTTGTCAACGATAAACGCTGAAATCCCCTTACTGCCTATATGATCTTTATTAGTGCGGGCAAATACGATATACGTGTCTGCTTCCCCGCCATTTGTAATAAAAATTTTCGAACCATTTATAATATAATAATCATCTTGCTTTTCTGCTCTCGTTTTTAAACTAGCGGCATCAGACCCTGCACTCGGTTCAGTCAAACAAAACGCTCCTAAATATTTCCCTGATGCAAGCTTAGGTATATATTTTTGTTTTTGTTCTTCATTCCCAAAATATAGAATCGGATTTGTTCCGACTGAAGTATGCACAGATAAAATGACTCCAACCGTAGCACTTACTTTAGACAGTTCGTGAATGGCAATAATATACGATGTAAAATCCATCGCAGCACCGCCATATTGTTCAGGAATAGTAATCCCCATGAGACCAAGATCCGCCATTTTATTTATGATGTGGCGAGGAAATACTCCTTGCTCCATTTGTTCAATGGACGGGGTAATTTCTGCTTGTGCAAAATCTTGAACCATCTTCCGCATCATTTCTTGTTCTTCTGTAAAATTCAGGTTCATTTTCTGTTCCCCCTTATCACTAATTACTCATACACATAAAAGCCACGGCCAGATTTCTTTCCTAACCACCCAGCTTTCACATACTTTCTTAATAATGGGCATGGACGATATTTGTCATCACCAAACCCTTCGTGTAATGTCTCCATAATGTACAAGCAAGTATCTAAACCAATGAAATCTGCAAGCGTTAAGGGGCCCATTGGATGGTTCATCCCTAACTTCATCACTTGGTCAATTGCCTCTTCGGATGCTACACCTTCATATAACGTATAAATCGCCTCATTAATCATAGGCATGAGAATTCTATTTGAAACAAACCCTGGAAAATCATTGACTTCTACAGGTGTTTTGTTCAGTTGGTTTGTCATCGCTTCAATCGCTTCGTACACCTCGTCGCTTGTAGCTAAACCACGAATAATTTCTACTAACTTCATAACTGGTACAGGATTCATAAAATGCATACCAATCACTTGTTCTGGACGTTTCGTTGCTGCCGCTATTTCAGTAATTGGAAGTGATGATGTATTTGTTGCTAAAATAGCATGTTCAGGAGCAATTTGATCGAGCTCAGCAAAAATTTTTGTCTTCACTTTCATATTTTCAACTGCTGCTTCAATGACTATATCAATGTCTTTTGCATCTTGTAATTGCTCTGAAGAAGTAATTCGATCTAATATCGTTTGTTTTTGTTCTAACGACATACGGTCTTTTTCTACTTGTCTCGATAAATTTTTCGAAATATTAGCTAAGCCGCGATTTACAAACTCTTCTTTAATATCATTCAGTATGACTGAGAAGCCTGCTGTCGCACATACTTGAGCAATACCAGACCCCATCTGTCCTGCTCCAATGACCATAACTTTTTTTATATTCATTTCTATACCCCCATACCTAAAGCTTAGTTAACAGCATTTATTGACATTATTTAACTTCAACCATGATTGCATCCCCTTGGCCTCCACCGCTACAAATAGCAGCAATTCCTAAACCACCTCCACGACGCTTTAGCTCATGAATGAGTGTAATAATAATCCTAGCTCCACTAGCTCCAATTGGATGCCCAAGTGCTACTGCACCCCCATTTACATTCACTTTTTCTTGGTCAAGTGATGCTATTTTTCCACTTGCTAATGCCACAGCGGCGAATGCTTCATTAATCTCAAATAAATCGATATCGCCCACTGTTTTTCCAGTTTTTTGAAGTATTTCATTTATGACTAAACCAGGTGTCTTCGGAAAGTCTTTAGCTTCAACAGCGATAGCTGCATGCCCAACGATTGTTGCAAGAGGTTCTCTGCCTTCACGATGTGCCCTCTCTTCACTCATAAGAACTAGAGCTCCAGCTCCATCATTAACGCCTGGAGCATTACCTGCTGTAATCGTGCCAGTTTGATCAAATACTGGCTTTAAAGTTGACAACTTTTCGATAGATGTATCTTTTCTAGGTGCTTCATCTTGCTCAACAATGATAGATTCTCCTCTTCGTTGAGGTACTTCAACAGATACAATTTCTTCAGCAAGCTTACCTGATTCAATTGCCGAAATAGCGCGTTGATGACTTCTGAAAGCCCATTGATCCTGCTCTCCTCTGCTAAGTTCAAATTCTGCAGCTACCCCATTTCCATATGTACCCATATGTACTCCCGTGAAGCTACATGTTAAACCGTCGTGAATCATCAAATCTTTGACATCCGCATCACCCATTCTCATACCCCATCGAGCTTTTGGCATCATGTAAGGTGCATTACTCATCGATTCCATCCCACCAGCAACGATCACTTCTTCATCTCCAGCACGAATAATTTGATCAGCTAAAGTGACACTGCGTAAGCCTGATGCACAAACTTTATTGATCGTTTCAGTTTTTACCTCCCAAGGGATTCCAGCTAATTTAGAAGCTTGGCGTGAAGGAATTTGACCTTGTCCCCCTTGTAGCACAGAGCCTAGAATCACTTCATCTACATCTGAAGCTTCCACATTCGCACGTACTAGTGCTTCCTTTACAGCTATAGCGCCTAAATCAACAGCTTTTTTAGAACTTAGACCGCCTCCAAACTTTCCAAAAGGTGTACGAACCCCACTTAAAATAACTGTTTTCCCCATGTAAATCCCCTCCATAAATTTTGTGGTTTATTTAGTAAGCGTTTTCATTTTTGCGTTAAAAAACTGTCTTCACATGAATCCGAAGCATCTGTTCTTGCTAATAACAATACCCATCCTATGGAATGTGGTTTGCTGGCGTAATTTGAACCAAAGCTACGAAAAGAGCCAAATAAGTAAAGGTCAATGCTTTCCTATACCAACTAAAACCGACCTACGTCTTGTCAGCAACGGTAGCATGTCGTTAACTATGATTCCTTTTATGAACCGATTTTTTACTTAGGAGGTGTAGAATGAAGCGACTCAGTACAGCTAGAACATGTACCAGCACCTTATGCTTGCCAAAAGAACTGCTCTGTATAGCTGACTGAACGCTCGCTCATTCATCTCCATTTGAAGGAGGTGTACTTAAGCACACCTCTAGATTACTAACTTTGATTTAGGACGTTTTCGAATCAATTGTTGTTATTCGTATTAAGAAATAAACCGTACTCAACTAGTGTTCGTGGCATCTTTTTTTCTGTACAAAGATGACTAACAATATAAATCCAGTTTTGTGGTACTAAATTGATAACAATAGCAACAAAGTTTACGAAAATAGCCTTAATTTATAACTCTATTGTACTGAAAAATAGTCAAAATAGAAATACTTTACTAAATTTTCTATCTGTTTTATGTTACTAAAATTTAAGATGCTACTTCTTCCGCACTACCAATGACTGATTTTTCTAGAAGTTCTGCTACATCATATGTTCCAATACGCTCTTCAACTTCCTTCGCCTTCGTGCCATCACTTAACATCGTTAAACAGTATGGACATCCAGAACTAATGACAGTTGGATTCACAGCTAATGCTTGCTCAGTTCTAGCCACATTAACGCGATTTCCTGTCGTTTCTTCCATCCACATCAGTCCTCCACCTGCTCCACAACACATACCTGTTTCGCGCTTGCGTTCCATCTCAATAAGCTCCACACCAGGGATAGCTTTTAAAATATCACGAGGTGGTTCATACACTTCATTGTATCTACCTAAATAACAAGAATCATGGAATGTAATTGTTTCTTTTACTTCGTGCTTAGGTACTAACTTCCCTTCTCTTACTAATTGATCTAATACCTCAGTATGATGGAATACTTCAGCTTCTAATCCGAAGTCTGGATACTCATTTTTGAAAGTATTATAAGCATGTGGGTCAATTGTTACAATCTTCTTCACATCATGTTTTTGTAGCTCAGCAATATTATTCGCAGCTAGTTCTTGGAATAAAAATTCGTTACCTAAGCGTCTTGGCGTATCACCTGAGTTTTTCTCTTTGTTACCAAGGATAGCAAATTTTACTCCCGCTTCATTCAATAGCTTAGCGAATGAAAGAGTTATTTTTTGGCTTCGATTATCAAACGCTCCCATCGAGCCCACCCATAATAAATATTCAAACTGTTCTCCAGCTTTTTTCATTTCTTTCACAGTTGGGATATTCACATCTTCACGAATATCACGCCATTTGTCTTTTTCTTTACGATTTAATCCCCATGGGTTACCTTGTCGCTCGATATTCGTCATTGCACGTTGCGCATCTGCATCCATTTTTCCTTCTGTAAGAACTAGATAACGGCGAAGGTCAATAATTTTATCTACATGTTCATTCATTACAGGACATTGATCTTCACAGTTCCTACACGTTGTACATGCCCATAACTCCTCCTCCGTAATGACATCACCAATTAAGCTCGGGTTATATGCAAGCTCTACAGCTGCTGCAGATTCATTCACACCTTTTCCAGCGCCAGATACAGCTAATTGATTCCCTTGAGTATTTGAAAATGCAAATGTTGGCACCCAAGGAGCTTGTGAAGTAATAGCTGCTCCCTTATCAGTTAAATGATCTCGTAGCTTTAAAATGATATCCATCGGTGAGAGCATTTTTCCTGTCCCTGTTGCAGGACACATATTCGTACAGCGTCCACACTCAACACATGCGTATAAATCAATTAATTGTGTTTGAGTAAAGTCTTCAATTTTCCCTACCCCATAAGTTTCTTGCGTTTCATCTTCAAAATCGATCTTTTCAAGCTTTCCAGGGTTTGATAAACGATTAAAAAATACATTGGCAGGACCTGCAATCAGATGAGCATGCTTAGATTGTGGTACGTAAACTAAAAACGTTAATAAAATAAGTAAATGAATCCACCATGACACATAAAAGACAACGATTGAAGCTGTTTCACCAATCCATCCAAAAAGGTATGCTATCGACGAAGCAACTGGCTCACTCCACGATAACTCTTCACCATGCCATACTAGCCCCATGCCATTACCAAGAAGAACTGAAAGCATTAAGCCACCGATAAATATAAGCACTAAACCTGACTTAAATCCTCTTTTTAAACGAACAAGCTTTTCAATATAACGGCGATAAAATGCCCAAATAACTGCAACTAAAATGACTAAAGTAACAAGCTCTTGAAAAAAAGTAAACGCAGGATATAGAGGTCCTAGCGGTAAATGAGAACCTGGCTTTAATCCTTTCCAAATAAAATCAATCGCTCCAAATTGAACGAGGATAAAACCATAAAAGAACATGACATGAATTACGCCACTTTTTTTATCCTTCAATAATTTTTTTTGCCCAAACACGTTTATCCATATTTTATTCAGGCGTTCTTTATATTTTTTATCAAATTCAACCTTCTTTCCTAACTTTATATACGCAATTCTTGTTTTCACAAGGTATGCAAATAAATATAAACCGTAAGCGGTTACAAGTAGGAATGCTATTAAATTAATGATTAGTAGATTCTCCACGGTAGTAATCTCCCCTCAAATAATTAATTTTCTGACTAATATTATAATTCCATTATATAATGAATGAGCATTCAGTCAATATTTTTTATATAAATAATGAACTCTTATTATTTTTTGCAAAAAATAAAATCAGCTAAAATCGGTAAAAATAACACAATGATGTATTGGATGGAGGGATAAATGAATGAAATTTGTTCTTTTTCTAGCAATTTTGTTGTTACTCTTAATTATGTGGGTACGTTTGGATTTAAAACTTGGACGACATAAGTATATGAAAAAAGTAACGGATAAAACATATCCATTACATCAAGGTGAGTTAACTTTGTTTACAAATGGTCATGAATTCTTCAATGATTATTTTCAATACATTAGAAACGCAGAAACACACATTCATGTGCTATTTTTTATTATTAAAAATGATGAGATTAGCTCAGAATTTTTCTCATTATTAAAGCAAAAAGCAAGGGAAGGCGTTGAGGTTCGTTTACAAGTAGACTGGCTCGGTGGTTTTAAAGTTTCTAAACAAATTGTACGGTCTTTACGTGAAAATGGAATCTCCTTCTCTTATAGCAACACCCCTAAGTTCCCATTCTTTTTTTATACACTAAATAGACGTAATCATCGAAAAATAACAATTATAGATGGAAAGGTTGGCTATCTAGGTGGGTTTAACGTTGGAAGAGAATACTTAGGGAGAGATCCTAAAATGGGATTTTGGCGTGATTATCATTTAAAAATTATCGGAGAAGGAGTTGTTGACTTACAAAAACAGTTTAATAAAGATTGGTATTCGGCAACAAAAGAAAAGCTTAAAGACGAACCAAAGAAGATAAAGTTAAACGATGATTCCATTGTATTACACCGTATCGTACCATCTGATGGTGCATTTCTAAAAGAATCTTTCATTACAATGATAAAACAAGCTAAAAGAGAAATTTATATAGGGACCCCCTACTTTATTCCTGGTAAAGAAATTGTCAATGAATTACTTGCTGCAGCAAAGAGAGGAGTGAACATCAATATTCTCGTCCCAATGAAAGCTGATCATCCATTTGTTAAAGAAGCTGCATATCCATTCTTTAAGCCATTGCTCGTTGCTGGTTGTCATATATTTCGGTTTTATAACGGATTCTATCATGCAAAAGTCGTAGCAATCGATGATGACATATGTGATATCGGGACTGCAAACTTTGACAAAAGGAGTTTTTTTATCAACCATGAAATCAACTGCTTTATTTATGATCAGAAATTTAATGAACAAGTGAAGACGACAATAAAAAAAGACATTCAGCTTGCAGAACCATTAACAATTGATTACTTTACAAAACGCTCGTTACTAGATCAAGGTAAAGAATCTTTTTCAACATTAATCAATGGTTTTTTATAAGAAAAGCGAAAGTGCCTTGTTTATCCCCGACAAGCGCTGGAGGCATTTCTCAAGAAGTCGCTTTTTGACTTCATGTGAAATGGTGAAGCGACTCGAGGGGATAGGCACTGTAGCTGGACAGGAAGAAAAGCGGAGCCGACTGCTTAGTCCCGACAAGCACTGGAAGCATTTCATCCGAAGACGTTTTTTGCCTTCGGATGAAATGGTGAAGTGACCTCGAGGGACTAGGAGGCAGAGCTGGACAGAAAGAAAAGCGAAGCCGACTTGAACTGCCTCGACAAACGCTGGAAGCATTCACGAGAAGTCGCTTTTTGACTCCATGTGAAATGATGAAGCGACTCAAGGGGATAGGTGATGGAGTTGGACAAAAAGAACAGCGGAAGCTCCTTGATCATTCTCTATAAGCGTTAAATCGCTTTTTATTTCATGTGAAATAGCAAAGTACGAATCCATAGACAACCCAGCAGAAAGACGTTGAATCCTAAACAAACGAAAGGATAGTATTTTTTCTATCCTTTCGTTAATATAATATACTATAAAAATCGTTGACCACTTGCGATAAACTACATTTGTTCAGGTGCTGAAACTCCTACTATAGATAGTGCACTCCGTAAAGTTATTTGCACTGCTTTCATAAGCGCAAGGCGAGCTTTACTTTGTTCTTTATTTTCTATGTTTATCACTTTTTCAGCATTATAAAAACTATGCAGTGCTGTAGAGAGATCATAAATATAATTTGTTATACGATGTGGAATGCGCTTTTGTGCTGCTTCACTTACAGCTATCGGATATTCCCCTAACTTTTTGAGAAGGTCAATTTCCTTTTCAGATGTAATGTGTTGTAAAGCAATTTCTTCATCAATTAATAAGCCTTGCTCCTCACCTTGACGTAGCATACTACAAATCCGTGCATGAGCATATTGGGCATAGTATACGGGATTTTCATTAGACTTTGATACCGCTAAATCAAGATCAAAATCAAGGTGTGAATCTGGACTGCGCATCGCAAAGAAATAACGAACTGCGTCAAGACCAACCTCATCAATGAGCTCTCGCATTGTAACAGCTTTACCAGTACGTTTACTCATTTTGACCTTTTCCCCATTTTTAAATAAGTTAACCATTTGTATGATTTCTACTTCAAGTGTATCTTTTTCATACCCTAGTGCTTGTATAGCTGCTTTCATTCTTGGAATATAACCGTGGTGATCTGCTCCCCAAATATTAATCAGCTTTTCAAAGCCACGATCCAACTTATCTTGATGGTAAGCAATATCTGGAGTTAGATACGTATATGACCCATCATTTTTGATTAACACGCGATCCTTGTCATCACCAAAAGTTGTGGAGCGGAACCATGTTGCACCATCCTCTTCGTATACATGTCCATTTTCACGCAATGCATTAAGTGCTGTATCAATTTTACCGTTTTCATATAATGAAGTTTCTGAGAACCATTTGTCAAAGGAAACTCTAAACGCTTCAAGATCCTTCTGCAGTTTACTAAGCTCAAACTGTAAACCATACTCACGAAAATATGTAAATCGTTCATTTTCATCCATATGAACAAATTTATCACCATGTTGCTCTGCAAGCTCTTTTCCAATTCCAATAATATCTTCCCCATGATAACCGTCTTCTGGCATGTCTTGCTGCATCCCAAGTGCCTGCATGTACCGTGCCTCTACAGAGTAAGCTAAATTATTGATTTGATTGCCAGCATCATTTATATAATATTCTCTACTAACATCATATCCTGCCTTTGCCAAAACATTAGATAATGTATCACCTACCGCTGCGCCGCGTGCATGACCTAAATGAAGATCGCCTGTTGGATTCGCTGATACGAACTCTACTTGAATGGTTTCTTTTCGACCAACATTTGTCTCTCCATATGAATCACCAGCCTTTAATATCGTTGGGATTAACTCGGTTAAATAGCTGTTGTTCATGTGAAAATTAATAAATCCTGGGCCAGCTATGTCAATTTTTTCAATAGATGCCTTTGATTTATCAAAATTATTCACCAGTTCTTCCGCAATCATTCGAGGAGCTTTTTTAGCAATTCTAGCAAGCTGCATTGCCATATTTGTAGAATAATCACCGTGTACCTTCTCTTTAGGTATTTCTAGAATAACCTCTGGAAGTTGCTCTCTTGTAGCTAACCCTGCCTTAACGACAGCTTCAGATATTTCATCCTTCAATCGATCCTTTATTTGCTCAACAATGTTCATATTTGTTCCTCCCTAAATTGTATCGTTACATTGTACCGTCCAGCTAATTCTCCTTGTATTCGTAACAAATATGTTAACAACAAGTATCCACTTTTCTTATCTTCAGTCCACTCGTACTTTATTTGTTCAGTTGTCGTAACCATTTCTAATAAGCCGATTTCATTTCGATACTTTCCGTATGTTTCCTTATGTTGCTGAAAATACTGCTTCATTGATACGGCACCTTTACGCATAATCAGCACATCACCATGTTCATTTATTTTAACAATCGTTTTGATTTCATGTGGTGCTTCACTTTCATTAAAAGACAAATATGTAGTTTTTCCTTTTATGTAGTATAAACCATTTGTCGTAAAAGCAACACGATCGCTTTTTGAGCCATCTTTTATTTCAGAAACAAAATTAACTTTAATTGGAATACCTTTTCCATCTGATTGAACCAAAATATACACTTCCTCAAACGTACGTTATTGACTTAAATAGTATAATGATTCTTAAAAAAAAGTTCAAATACATTTGCTAGTTTTCACTCGGATTTGCTGTTTCTATCCGATTGTTCAATAACCATTATCAACTTTTCCAGCTAATCTTAATGTTATCATTTCAAATTAGTAGTAATACCAGGTAATTGACTTACTAAAATATCCCTGATGCTTTTATTAGCCGAATTATACCCCTTACTGTTCAAATTGAGTCGTTTATTGTCCGAATTCAGTTCTTTACTGTCCAAAATAAAGACTTTACTGTCCGAACTCATTTCGCTATTAAAGAAAAAACTGAACTTTTTTAACAAATAGTTCAGTCTTTCACACAAATTTTGAATGGATTTAAATTCAATAACATCAAAGCGCAGGATACGTAATTACTGTCTTTGAAACATTACTTCTTTACCCAACCGAGTAAAATTTCACGCACGAATTTACTAGCAGCAATTTGTGTTTGTTCAGTTGGATCATACGCAGGTGCTACCTCTACTAGATCAGCACCTATAATATTTAGCTTAGAATTAGAAATAAGTGTAATGGCATCCAATAACTCTTTTGAAGTAATTCCTCCCGCTTCAGCAGTACCTGTTCCAGGAGCATGGGCAGGGTCTAAGACGTCAATATCTATCGTTACATATACATTCCGACCAGCAAGTTTAGGTAATACTTCTTTCAAAGGCTCAACCACATCAAATTTAGCCATATACATGCCTGAATCCTTTGCAAATTGGAATTCTTCCTTCATTCCTGAACGAATGCCGAAAGAATACACATTTTCTGCCCCAATCAGTTCACATGCTTTTCGAATTGGAGTTGAATGTGATAAAGGCTCACCTTCATATTCTTCTCGTAAATCAGCATGTGCATCTATATGAATAATTGCCATATCCTGATATTTGTTGTACATCGCTTTAAAAACCGGCCACGAAACAAGATGCTCGCCACCTAACCCAAGTGGAAACTTATTAGCTTGTAGTACTTTCGTTACAAATTCTTCAATCATTTCTAGACTTCTCGCGGGATTTCCGAATGGAAGTGGAATGTCTCCAGCATCGTAATATTTCACTTCATCTAAATGCCTATCTACATACGGACTATACTCCTCTAGCCCAAGTGACACTTCACGAATACGAGCAGGACCAAATCTTGATCCTGGTCGGAAGCTAACTGTCCAGTCCATTGGCATTCCATAGATCACAGCATCACTTTCTTCGACTAGTGGATGGCTGTTAATAAAAACATTTCCTGAATAAGCTTCATCAAAACGCATTTTGCTTCCCCCATTCTAAAGATACTTCATTATTGTAAACTACTTCGTTAAGTCACTAACAAATTTCGGAAGGACAAAAGCTGCTTTATGAAGCTCTTGCGTATAATATTTCGTATCAATATCATGAAATCTACCATCTTCTACTTGAAGTGGATCATATTTCTTTGAACCTAATGTAAATGTCCATAGACCGCTTGGATATGTCGGTATATTTGCAGTATATAGACGAGTTAGTGGGAAAATTTCTTTCACATCTTTTTGTACAGTTGCAATTAATTCTGGCTTAAACCATGGATTATCTGTCTGAGCAACAAAGATCCCATCCTCTTTTAAGGCTTTTGAAATTCCTGCATAAAAACCCTTTGAAAATAGATTGACTGCAGGTCCAACTGGTTCAGTTGAGTCTACCATAATAACATCATACTCATTTTCACTTTCGGCAATATGCATGAAGCCATCACCGACTATGACTTCTACTCGTGGATTGTCAAAGTGGCTCGCAATGCTCGGTAAGTATTTCTTTGAATACTCAATAACTTTACCATCTATTTCCACTAAAGTGACTTTTTTTACACTTGGGTGCTTAAGAACTTCACGGATTACCCCACCATCTCCACCGCCTACAACTAGTACATTTTCTGGATTAGGGTGAGAAAATAACGGTACATGGGCAACCATTTCATGATAAACAAATTCGTCCTTTTCAGTTGTCATAACCATGCCATCAAGAACGAGCATATTTCCAAATTGTTCAGTTTCGATCATATCTAATTTTTGAAAGTCAGTTTGCTCTGTATGTAAAGTACGCTTAATTTTCGCTGTTATTCCATAACTCTCAGTTTGTTTTTCTGTAAACCATAGTTCCATTTATTCCTCTTCCTTTCTATCTTTAAGCTTCTATTAGTTTTCCCAAACATGATCAGGAAATGTAAATAAGAAAAGCACAACGCGCAATTCCACCGTTGCTCACACCTTGCGAGTAACGGTGGAATGTTGTCATTCAAATCTTATAAGGTACTTGATACCGTCAGCAAGATATTAGCTAAAAAAAGTATAGATGAATCTAGCAAAATTGCAAGCAAATTTTTTAGCAAGGTATAAAAAAGAAAAATCCACCCCATACTGTTCTTGTGATAGAAAGATGAGGTGATTGGTATTGGAAATCATCACAAATCAACGATTTAAAAAAGCACTTAAATATTTTAGAGCTCTTATTTTTGTTACTCTTATACTACTAATCTTCATGTCGGTAACTTTAATTTCTCTTTTTACGTATGCAACCGTTAAAGGTGCCCCACCGTTAACTGTACTGCAATCTACAATTTACTATGCAAATGACGATGTCATCATCGGAGAAAGCCATAGCAAAGAAAAGCGATACTGGATTTCACTTGATCATATTTCTTCTTCTTTAATCGCAGCAACGATTGCGATAGAAGATCAAAGTTTTTTTTCACACCCTGGATTTGATTTTAAGCGAATTGCAGGTGCTGCGTTAGCAGATATAAAAGCCTTAGCAAAGGTTCAGGGAGCAAGTACAATTACACAACAATATGCGAGAAACTTATTTTTAGAGCATGATAAAACTTGGAAAAGAAAATTCGATGAAGCACTTTATACCATACGTTTAGAAATGAACTATAGCAAAAATGACATTTTAGAAGGTTATTTAAATACGATATATTATGGGCATGGGACTTATGGAATTGAAGCAGCTGCTCAATACTATTTTGGAAAGTCAGCTAACGATTTAATGTTAAGTGAAGCAAGTATGTTAGCGGGGGTTCCAAAAGGACCCTCACATTATTCACCACTTATTAACGAAGAAAAAGCAAAAGATCGGCAATGGACGATATTAAATGCTATGGTTAATAACAACTACATTACAGAAAATGAAGCAAGCAAAGCCTATGAGCAAGAATTACAATATGTCGAACAGCAAAAGGTTAAGCATGAAGAAGTAGGGCTCTATTTCCAGGACATTGTGAAGAATGAATTAGTGAACAAACTAAACATTGATGAACGGATTATTGAAATGGGCGGACTTCACGTGTATACAACACTTGATATAGAGCTACAAAAGTTAGCTGAAGAATCAATTTCTAACACTATTAATCCTTCATCTGATATACAAGTCAGTTTCGTAGCTTTGGATCAATATACCGGTGAAGTAAAAGCATTGGTTGGAGGAAGAGATTATGATGAAAGTCCCTTTAATCGGGCTGTTCAAGCTGAAAGGCAGCCAGGGTCAACTTTTAAACCTTTTTTATATTATGCTGCATTAGAAAAAGGTTTTACTGCCTCAACAAAGTTACGAAGTGAACAAACAACCTTTATCTTTGATGAAGGTAGAGCGACTTACACACCTCATAATTATAATAATTATTACGCAGATGATACGATTACATTAGCACAAGCAATGGCTTTGTCCGATAATGTATATGCAGTAAAAACTAATTTATATTTAGGGAATAACATTCTTGTAGAAACTGCTAAGAAATTGGGGATTACAAGTAAACTAGACAATGTACCGTCACTAGCTCTCGGTACTTCTCCTGTCAGGATGATTGACATGGTACAAGCGTATGCTACTATTGCTAACAATGGAAAACAGATACACCCTACGTACATCACAAAGGTTATTGATCATCATGGTAATATTATTTTTGAAGAGGCTCCATCACCTGAACAAGTTCTTGATCCGGACCTAGCATTTGTTACGACGCAGTTAATGAAAGGAATGTTTGATGAGAAATTAAACGATTACACGAACGTAACAGGTAGCATTATTCAAAATGATTTAACTAGGCTATATGCTGGCAAATCCGGCACTACAAAGACGGATAGCTGGATGATTGGTTATTCACCACAAATAGTAACTGGCATATGGACAGGATATGACAGAGATTACACTATTGATAAAGTAGATGAAAGAGCTTATTCAAAACGTATATGGGCTAATTTCATGGAACAATCATTAACAAAAGAACCTGTGCTCACTTTTCGAAACTCAACCGGAAATCTTAAAAAAGTGTACATTAACCCGGACAATGGAAAATTAGCCACAAATGATTGTCCTATTACCTTACAAATGTATTATGTTAAAGGGACTGAGCCAGAGGAATATTGTGATGAACACTCACAAAAGCCGCCACTTGATAAAAAACAAGCACCTATTGAGGATAAAGGTTGGTTTAAACGGTTTATTGACTGGTTTAATTAGGCTGTTTTCGCTTTAATTGTTGTTTTTTCATATTAGAAAAAATTAACACATAAATTGCTAGAGTTTGGTTTCAATGATATTACATTAAACGAGCATAGCATGACATTAGATAAGTAAAAAACCCTTAACTAATCATACATAGTTAAGGGTTTTTGTCCTAGTTTTTACATGTGAATAACATTAAAACTAAGTTTACTCCGATTCGTTTAAAACATCAAGATTAATCATTGTAAAATTTGGCGCTTATTAATCAAGATGAGAAGATGTGGTAAGTAAGTTACAACAGAAAAAAGAAACCACAAACTCTTGAAGCATGTGTTACTTCTTAATACGAAAACAATTATAAATTAAGATGACTCGATAGAATATAATAGCACTATGATGATTGTAGATCTTTCTTTAGCTGCTCACCAGATCTATTCCACATATCAATATTATGCTCTTGTAAAAATTCTGCTAGCACTTGCTTTGAAGATACATCCATATGTTCAACGATAATCTGGCGCTTAAGCGATCTATCCATATTATTTACATGTTCAGGAAGCGATTTATAACCACGACGTATGTCACGATCAACAGTCATTTCACAAGCAGTTACACCTGTATAAAACGGTCCTTCCTGATTCTGTTCTATCGTAACCCAAACGAGCCAATATGATTTTCCATTAGGTACTTCATCTCTGTTTGGTAGAAATTTTATCCCTCTTTCTACATCACTACGCGCATGCATTGCACCGATATCAACAACAGCAGATTTTTCTTCTACATCAATAATAACAGGTGATATATTATCTAAGCTTAAAACACCTACTCCAAACCCACCATGGCCATCTGTCGAATCACTTTTTTTTATAATTGTAAACCCAACTTTTTTCTTGTTATCTTTTTCCATACCATATCTTCCTCCTTTGCGAAACTGCTATATTGAAGTTACTTCACTACACTGTAGTAACATGCCTTACAAAATACACTAAAATATAATATTCATTATGGTTGCTAGTATGTTATTAACAAAAGGAATAAACGTATTAAAAATCGGTTGAATTGTATATCTGTCTAAAGGTGTTATGACTAATATTAAAAAAATGAGAGCTCCATAGTTTTCATACTGTGTCAATTTTGCCCGAATATCAGGTGGTGATAAGTCTTCAATGACGCGATACCCATCAAGTGGTGGAAATGGTAACAAGTTAAATACGAATAGAAGAACATTTAAATTTATTAGTATAATAAAAAACGAATATAAGCTGTCACCAAACCCTATTGGTAAAAGGCCAATGATACCAAAATGAACCATAGCATTCAAAATGAATAGCCCAACAAAAGCAATTACCAAATTACTTAAAGGTCCAGCTATTGATACTAAGACACCAGCCAAACGAGGATTTTTAAAGAAGTAACGATTAACGGGTACTGGTTTAGCCCAGCCAAAACCTGCAATAAATATTAATAAAGTTCCTATTGGATCCAAATGTGAAAGTGGTGAAAGTGTAAGTCTACCTTGATTTTTTGCTGTCATGTCACCAAATTTATATGCGACATAAGCATGAGCAAATTCGTGTAAGGTAAATGCTATTACTAAAGCAATCACTACATATGGGATTTGTTCAATAGGAAATGCTAAAAAATTGCTCACTATGTTTCTCCTTTTTGTTCACTTTTTATATATGCAATAATAGTATACACAATTGACTATGAAAATTCGAATTGTTAAATTAAACGTGGTAGAATTAAAACGAAAAGCGGAGATAATACATAAGTGTATTTTGTACATAGAGCGTTAAGCAAAAGTGAACCCAAGGATAGGGCAAAAGAATGTTGAAACGGTCTTAACATTCCATAAACATCGGAGTCCTCATGCATGGAGTGCTTTGCTTCCGGTAAAGTGGTTTGAGCTCTGTAGCTAAACTTTGAAAAGCCCGTCCATATAGCTAGCGTCCATACTATGAATATAGCTCCTCCGCAAAGCTTACACATGCTAATTTTTATATACCTTACCACTGTAAAAAGGAGAGACATCAAATGCCATATATTACTGTCAAAATGCTTGAGGGACGTTCAGAAGAACAGAAGAAACAGCTTGTTGAAAAGGTAACTGCTGCTGTTTCTGAAACAACAGGTGCACCTGCTGAAAAAATTGTAGTATTTATAGATGAGATGACTAAAAGTCATTATGCTATTGGTGGAAAACGTTTAAGTGATGAATAAAAGGTAGACATTAAAGGGATGAGTGATTAGCTCATTCCTTTAAGCTCTATGTAAACTCTGTTACTACTATTTTTAATAGCAAAAGTGCCATGTAACAAGCAATGCGAAAACAGCCTTAGCTTGTTACTGACTTTCTTAAGACGTCAATATATGTTATAGCTTCTTCAAATTCTTCCTCTGAATAGTTTTGCTTACTTTTTATCGTGAATACCTTTTCCTTCACTTCATCCTTACTTAAATCTTCAAAATAAATAATCGTAGAGACAAGCTCCAAAAATCTAGCATTTTGCTCATTTAAATCACAGATCCAATTTTGCAAAAAAGGCATGTCCAATTCATAGTGATTCAAGAATTGTTCTCCTGATTCAGTTAGTGAATATCGATACTGGGAGTATCCTGCTTTCTTCTCAATTTCTTCATGTATATAACCTAAATTACAAAGCTCTTCAACTCGTAATGTAAGTTCTTCGGAATAAGGTCCGTAAAAATGAAAATTATATTTTTCATAAAATGGATCTTTCATTTTTTTTGCGATAAAAATCATCTTTTGAAGCTTTTTACGTCCGACTATCTCTCCTGCTTCCGAGAATGCTTTCATAACTTTTGCATGTTCTAATAACAATTCCGTTCATCTCCTAACGCCCTTTTAACACACCTTAAAAAAAGAATGGAAAAATGGAAAAATGGCTAAATTTATATAGGATATACTTACGACAATGTTGTCGTCCCTTTTAAATACATCTATGACTTAACCTTCGTATATAGTAATTCTGTTATTTTTTTCTTAATATTTGGATTGGATGAACGATCTTCTAACAAATCCTGAGGGAAATAAAGTTTATGGTCAGTTCTACGCTTTCCAGAAATCGCTTCAACAATTGCTGACTCTCTCGATAGCTCATGGATTTGTTCATTCGCCATTAATAATTGGATAGGTAATCTTTCCTCTTCTTCACCAGGACGGTAAAAATCATAAGGTAAATCTGATGAGGAATCAACTACTAAATAATATTCAGGGTCAATGCCTGCTTCATTAAAAAGCTTTGTTAATTCAATTAATTTAGTCATTTCGTCATTCGATGGATTGAACTCGACATACTTAAATAGATTTCGATTTAAAAAACGTTGACACAAATCACGTAAAATAGCATCTTCTTCCTCTTGCCACGCCTGAAAATAGTACAAGATCACACCTTCGTCTAATTTCAAATAGTCAGCAAGCGCAAGTTTATTCTCGAACAATGAGTAAAAATGTACAGGTGGGCTTTTAAATGAGTAGTTTTCTTTGTATAAGTGCATAGCTCGATGCAATATCTTTGTTAAAATAACTTCAGCACTGCGAGTAACCGGATGAAAATATACTTGCCAATACATTTGATAACGACTCATAATATAATCTTCTACAGCATGCATGCCACTTTGTTTTATTACTACTTGATCTTCACGAGGTCGCATCACACGAAGTATTCGTTCCATATCAAAGTGTCCATAACTAACGCCCGTATAATAAGCATCTCGCTGTAGATAATCCATACGATCTGCATCTATTTGACTTGAGATTAAACCGACTACTAACTTATTTTCGTATGTTTTTGCTATCACTTCAGCGACCTGTTTTGGGAAATGTTGGCCAACCTTTCGCAAAACACGGTTCACCTCTGTATCCTCACGAATAATTAATTGAGTAAAATTTTCATGATCAAGGTGAAAAACCTTTTCAAAAGAATGTGAAAATGGGCCATGACCTAAATCATGTAACAGTGCTGAACACAAGCAGAGTAGCCTCTCTTCACTATTCCATTCTGGCCGGCCGTCAAATACATCATCTATAATTCTACGAATAATTTCATAAACTCCCAGTGAATGACTAAACCGACTATGCTCTGCACCATGAAAGGTTAAATAAGTTGTACCTAACTGTTTAATTCGCCTCAAGCGCTGAAACTCTGCAGTTCCTATTAAATCCCAGATGACTTTATCGCGTACGTGGACATATCGGTGGACAGGGTCTTTAAAAACCTTTTCCTCCGTCAGTTTTTCATTGGCATATGTCATCCAATTCCCTCTTTTCGTTTGACATATTTAATATTATATCTCCTAATCAATGACAAAAAAACTCTTGATTTTATCATTATTTATCTCACTAAAAAAATTTATAAGCACATGGGAATAATCCGTTACAAAAGTAAAAATCACCTTATTCATAAAACAAAGGTGATTTTTACTTTTTCTTCATTTTTTTCTCTACCTTCTCGAGTAACTCATTTTCATCCTTTGCGGAAATAGGACGATTATTTACAAATGCAAATGCTTTTTTTCTCCCAGGTCCACAGTAGGACTGACAGCCTATATCTATGCTTGCATTTGGATCTATTTTCTTTAAACGAGGTAGCAATGTTTTAATATTTGTTGCTTGACAATCGTCACAAATACGAAATTCATTTGCCATACAGTACAGCCCCTTCTAAAACCTTCTTCATGAATAATAATAAAAATATATATTATTTCGTCAATGGCTAAAGGGTATTGTACATTTAATTGATGGGTAATGCAAGTGCTGAGTTTTAATTACACCATTTGCCAGAGATAATATCTTAATCTACTTGGAAAGAATTATATGCACTATCGATAATAAGCTTCGCATTAGCTTTATTGCTTTTTCCGCTTACATTTGAGTAACTGATGTGTAATATATGAATTTTATAGTTTTTATAGGAGGAAAAGTGCCCCGAACGCTTGTTATATTCATCTTTAGCACTAATGACGAAAGCAGCAAACAGCCGAAAGAAACTAAAATAAAAAACAGTAAGTATAAAGCAATTTGAACTTGTCAATGCTATTAATAAAATATTTTATAAAAATTGGGAGTTGAGAGTATGAAAGAAAGACAGGATGCATGGACAGAAGAAGATGATTTATTATTAGCTGAAACAATACTAAGACATGTTCGTGAAGGTAGTACACAGTTAAATGCCTTTGAAGAAGTTGGAGACAAATTAAACCGCACATCGGCAGCATGTGGCTTTCGTTGGAATGCAGTCGTACGTAACAACTATCAGAAAGCGCTAGAGTTAGCAAGAAAGCAACGTAAGCAACGGCAACGCTCTTTAGGAAAACACCAACAGGTTAAAAAGACTCTATTATATAAACCGACTGTTCCTTCTATTAAAGACTTAAATATAAATGCTATAGAAAGTAACAAGGACGTTACACTAGATCAGGTGGTCTCTTTCTTACAATCATTACAACAAAACACTAGTAATATCGATTTTCTACGTAAAGAAAATGAAAGATTACGACAAGAAAATGAAGAAATGTCTAAACAAAATAAAACATTTTCTGAAAACATTTCAAAACTACAGCAAAGTTCTATTTCAATACAAGAAGATTACGATACGCTAATGAAAATCATGAATCGTGCAAGAAAGCTAGTTTTAATTGAGGAAGAACAAAGTCCGGCTACAGCCTTTAAGATGGATAAAAACGGCAACCTTGAAAAAATGGCGAAGTAGGAAGAAAAGCGCAAGGTGCCCGCTTATCGGCGACAAGTAGAAAAGCGCAGCCGACTTGAACTGCCTGGAAAGCGTTGGAACCTTTTCAACAGAAGACGCTTTATGTCTTCTGATGAAAAGGTGAAACGACTCGAGAGGCAAGGAGGCGTAGCTGGACAAAAAGAAAAGCGCATGCGCCTTGATCATCCCCGACAAGCACTGGAAGTATTTCACTTGAAGGCATTTTTTGACTTCAAGTGAAATGCTGACGCGCCTCAAGAGGATATACAATGGAACTAGATATATGAAAAAGCACCTAACCTAGATGTTAAGTGCTTTTTCATTGCGTTCAATGACTCTCTTATAATTGTGTTCAAATAATGCTAATTCATCTGCTGTTAATTGAGAAGAATAGATAGACGTACTCATATTCTTTAGCGTAGTTAACAATGCTAACATCATATCTTGAATTGTGCTTGATTCACCTGTCAATTCGTTTAATGAAGCCATCGTTTCAGGCTTTACGTCAGGGTAAACATATTTAGTTTGGATGCCTTTGATTGATTTGTTATAAAAATCCTTAATCAAATTTGCACGCTCTCCCCCACTACCAGTCACACAAAGATAAATTTGTACCGCTACTCCACCTCTAACCCTTCGTTGAGAAATTCCTGCAAATTTCTTTCCTGCTACACTTAGGTCGTAACTTCCAGGACAATATGAACCGATGATTTCCTTAGCCTCGATCTGTAAATGAAAAGGAGAAAGCATATGCTTTACTAGTTCCACCATGGCATCATAGCCCCTATTTATATCGATCCCTTTTTCTGTATCAGGGAAAATGAGAGATATATTCAAAACTCCTTCATCTAATACAACTGCTAAGCCCCCTGAATTTCTTACAATCACTCGATATCCTTGCGACTGCAAATAACGAACGCCATCAGTTAGGTAAGGGAGCTTTGTATCTTGAATACCCAGCACAATCGTATTGTGATGAACCCATGAACGTGCTGTTGTCACAGCTTCATTTTTCCCTACAGAAGAGCATAACGTATCATCAATAGCAAAGGATTGGAGCGCATCAAAATGTGGACCTACACTAGATTGATCAATGATTCTCCATCTATTTTGCTCTAATAAGCTCTTTGACTGAGTATACATGATATGCGTCCCCTAACATATTTTCATTATTTTTGCAGTGCTTGAGCTGCTGTAATAAGAGCTAATTTATATACATCCTCTTGGTTACAACCACGGGACAAATCGTTGACAGGCTTATTTAACCCTTGCAATATTGGACCTACCGCTTCAAAATTCCCTAATCTTTGAGCAATTTTATATCCAATATTCCCTGCTTCAAGGCTCGGGAATATAAACACATTAGCATCGCCTTGAATAAGCGCATCAGGTGCTTTCTTTTGTGCAACAGAAGGTACAAATGCTGCATCAAATTGCAATTCTCCCTCAACCATTAATTCAGGGTTTCTTTCTTTTGCCAAACGAACTGCTTCAATTACCTTTTCGGTTTCAGGTGATTTGGCTGAACCTTTTGTGGAAAAGCTGAGCATAGCAACTTTTGGTTCAATATTAAACATTTGTGCTGTATGGGTACTTTCTATTGCAATTTCAGCTAAGTCTTGACTATCAGGTGCAATATTAATTGCACAATCAGCAAATACATACTTTTCGGTATCACGAACCATGATGAATACACCCGATGTCTTCTTAACACCTTCTTTTGTTTTAATTATTTGTAATGCCGGACGAACTGTATCTGCTGTAGAATGGGCTGCGCCACTTACTAACCCATGAGCTTTTTCTGTATATACAAGCATTGTACCAAAATAATTTTCATCTAGTAACATTTTGTAAGCTTGTTCTTTTGTAACTTTGCCTTTCCTTCTCTCAACAAAAGCATCGACTAACGTGCTCATTTCATCATATTGTTCAGGATCGTATATTTCTACTCCACTCAACGATACTTCTAGTGCTTCAGCTTTTGCTTGGAGTTCACCTGGATTCCCAATAATGATTGGTTTAATAATTTCCTCTTGTGCTAAACGGCTTACAGCTTCTAAAATTCGATTATCATTCCCTTCTGGAAAGACAATACGGATGTTTTCACCCTTAATTTTCTCTTCTAATATGTTGAATAACTGTGACATATGTTTTTCCTCCTTTGCTCTCATCATTACTCGTTATATTTAGAATACTTGACTATTACTGAAAATCAATAAATCTATCTTAAGATAACGCTTACATGAAAGAAGTTTATCTTTTCATAATTCACAAAAAAAACACATTTATACGTAAGTAGAGGTAAATTTGTCAAAACTAATATACGTAGTCACACTTCGTTCACACATATTACAGCGTTAGCCTTTTCAGAAAGCTCTTTATTATTATTTTGCTGAATTATAAAAACCAAAGAAAGTTCATGCAAGTGTCATCTGTTTTATAGAAGGATAGCTGGCCACAAACTCTAGGGATGTACGTGTTAGTACGAAACACTAATGAACAAAAATGTTTCGTGTTTCTTAGTAATGCATAAACTGTGGTATATTAGAAATGCTATATATTTTATATCATGATCTAATTAGAGTAAACTATAATTGTCATATCATACATAATGAAGGAGATGGGTATCAATATGAGTGAAGCAGCTAAAACGTTAGATGGCTGGTATTGTCTACATGATTTACGTGCAATTGACTGGTCTTCTTGGAAACGACTAACAAGTGATGAGCGTCAAACCGCAATTCACGAGTTTGTTGGTTTACTTGAAAAATGGGGTCTTGTTGAAGAAAACCAACAGGGTAGCCATGCATTCTATTCAATTGTTGGGCAAAAAGCAGATTTTATGCTCATGATTTTAAGACCTACAATGGAAGAAATTAATGAAATAGAAAATGCATTTAATAAAACTAAACTTGCTGAGTATACCATTCCTACATATTCGTATGTGTCAGTGGTTGAGTTAAGTAACTACTTACCAGCTGATGAAGACCCGTATCAAAACCCTGAAATCCTAAAAAGGCTATACCCTACCTTACCTAAAGCAAATCATATTTGCTTCTATCCTATGGATAAGCGTCGTCAAGGTGATGACAATTGGTATATGCTCCCGATGGAGGAACGTCGAGCATTAATGCGTTCACATGGCATGATAGGTAGGAAATATGCAGGAAAAGTTAAACAAGTAATTTCAGGTTCAGTCGGCTTCGATGATTACGAATGGGGTGTAACACTTTTTGCAGATGATGTTTTACAATTTAAGAAGTTAGTGTACGAAATGCGTTTTGATGAGGTAAGTGCTCGTTATGGTGAATTTGGAACGTTTTTTGTCGGTAACCTTTTGAATGAAGAAAAATTAAATCAACTACTACACGTGTAAATATCTATACTCATTCAAACAAAAGGAAAGTGGCTCATATACATATATGGGTCATTTTCTTTTTACTTGAATTTAATGCATATCTAAAATGCTCAACTCATATCTATTAAATAGAAATCATCATTTTTCAAAAATAAGGAACCATTTTCACTTACTTAAATAGAGTAATATTGTACGAAATTGTAGGTGGATACCTATTTGTAAGTGAGGTGAGAAGATGGCGGTAATTCCTTATACAGAAAAAGATGTAGATTTACTTGCACGCTTAATTCGTGCAGAGGCAGAGGGAGATGGCAAACTCGGTATGTTAATGGCCGGTAATACTAGTGTGAACCGAGTTAGAGCCAGTTGTTTAGATTTTAGAGACATTACATCAATACAAAAAATGGTCTTTCAGCGCCCGGGTGGATTTGAAGCAACCATAAAAGGATACTTTTATCAGCGTGCAAGAGAATCTGACAAACAGCTAGCTAGAAGACTCATAAATGGAGAAAGATTTCACCCTGCAACAAATACATTATGGTTTTTCAGGCCTGAAGGCGATTGCCCAGCACAATGGTTTAATCAATGGAATACCGGACGTTTCAAATCCCATTGTTTTTTTGCACCGACTCAGTCGGAATGTCCTAAAGTGTATTAAACCTATTTTGATGTAGAGGAGGAATTTGATGACAAATAATTATAATCAGGGGAACTATGGAGTTTATCAATCCCAGACATCATACCCATATAGATACCCGTACCAATATGGACAGCAACAACAAGTACCACAACCAACTTCTGCCCCAACAACAGGTCCACAAGTACCAGATATGTTACCACTTGAAGAATCTTATATTGAAAATATACTACGATTAAATAAAGGGAAGGTAGCAACTGTTTATATGACCTTTGAAAATGGTCGAGAAGGAAGAACACAAATATTTAAAGGAATGATTGAGGCTGCTGGGCGTGACCATATCATACTTAGCGATTCTGAGTCGGAAAAGCGCTATGTATTATTGATGGTGTATCTAGATTATATTACCTTTGATGAAGAAATAGAATATTACCCAGATAGAATTGTAAGCTACTCTCCTAGGTGATAAAAAAACTAAACTAACTACAATTTCACCTAGAAGCAGCCCTCTTCTTGTGGGCCAGGTGAAATGTCATTAACCATGACTTCTCCTAACAAGCATTCGATCCATTTCAGATGAAGGCGCATTTTGCCTTCGGATGGAATGGTGAAGTGCCCTTGAAGGACTCTGGTGGCTTCGCTACGATAGCATTTAGGATAAATATCCATAAGGTATGTAATCCTAGGCAGTGAAAAAAAGCAATAAAGTTTATGAAAGGCTCTTTTTCGTAAACTTTGTTGCTATTTTTATCAAATTAGTACCATAAATATGTTATTCATCTTTGTACAGAAGAAAAGATGCCACGAACGCTAGATATATACGTGCTTACACCTTAGAACGAAAGGCAAGAATCAATGCGAAAACAGCCTTATGAAAAGAGCTTTACCAATAGAAAAGGGGAGTCTATTTGTCGAAATTCGACTTAGACACCCCCTTTTTTACATATGTTTCATGACTGCATACCCGAGAAGTACCCATCCAATTAAGAACGCCACACCACCTAATGGTGTAATTGCTCCTAACACTTTTACTTGAGTAACACTTAGAACATAAAGACTTCCGGAAAATAAAATAATTCCAATTAACATAAACCAACCAGCCCACGTAAGTGAAGGTGTATTTGGAAATTTACCTGCAATCAAAGCGATAATCATGATTGCCGTAGTATGAAACATTTGATAAGTGACGCCAGTTTTCCATGTCTCTATATACTTTGCTGGAATTTTGCCCTCTAAACCGTGTGCACCAAATGCTCCTAGTGCTACCGCTAAAAAACCATTAATTGCTCCAATCATTAGCAATATTTTCATCTTTGTTAGTCCCCCAATTTTAAAAATCTAGTAATGAATCTCCATTTGCTTCATCTACATTTACTTTATTATGTTGTTTAATTGACATTTGTTGTATTTCTGGAATCGTTTTTTTACGATTGTCCTCTACAGAATTAGATGATAATACGACATCACACAAAGAGTGGATACTAGCAATATGTTCGCGAAGTCTGCCTTCATCATTTGACTGGTTTGCTTTTGACAGCTCTTCACCAATTTTATCAAGTATCATTTGAACTGGTACCTTCAAACTCCCCACCTCCTGAGTTCATATTTTTTAAGAAGGCTCTTTTCGTAAACTTTGTTGCTATTGTGATTCAATTAGTACCAATAAAAAGTGGTTTTACTTGGTTCGTCATTGTTGTACATAAGAAAAGATGCCACGAACACTAATCATGTACGTGTTTGGCTCTTAGTACAGAAAGCAACAATTAATGCGTAAACAGCCTTTAAGAAAGTTCCAAAGTATAGGATAAATGATTATTATATACTAGATTTTGTAGCTTCTTCAAATTTCACTAATTGATCCTTTGCACCAAACACTATTGTTAAGTCACCTTCTTTTAATCGTTCATCTGGGTGAGGGTTACTAATTAGCTCATGTTTTCTTTTTATCGCTACAATCGTTACACCGTACACACTGCGAATATTATTATCTCGTAAAGAGCTATTGACAACTTTTGATCTAGGTTGGATCATAATTTCTTCAACCCCATATTCGTCTTTACCTAATTGTAGAATCGTATCTATGTAGTCAACACTAATAGGTTTTACAACTGACATTGCCATCCTCCTCCCCCCTAGTGAGGAAGGATTAATAACTTTGCTTGCTCCAGCAATGCGAAGCTTTTCTTCAGATTCAACTTTCTCTGCTCTAGCCACAATTTGAATCTCTGGGTTTAATCCTTTTGCAGTTAATGACACAAATACATTTGAAGCATCATCAGGTAACGTTGCTACTAACCCTTTTGCTCGTTCTATTCCTGCATTATATAAAACCCGATCCTCAGTTGCGTCACCTACTATGTATAGAAAATTCTCTTCTATTTGTTCCACTCTTTCTTTATCACGTTCAATAACAACAACTTGAACCCCTTCTTGTATAAATCTCTGCAGCACTTGTTCACCTACACGACCTATTCCGCAAATAATCATATGATTTGATAGATTGTCAATTTGTTGATGCATACGACGCCTCCATACACTTTGTGATAACTTTCCTTCAATAATTGCAGCCGACATTGCTGCTAGTGTATACCCTACTAGTCCAACTCCAATAGGAATAATGAGCAAGCCAAATATGCGCCCGCCTATTGTTTGAGGAATAATATCACCGTAACCTACCGTCAGTACGGTAATTGCTGTCATCCACAAAGCATCAAAAAAACTAATCCCTTCAAGA
This sequence comes from Nanhaiella sioensis, assembly GCF_046557775.1. Classification (NCBI taxonomy): domain Bacteria; kingdom Bacillati; phylum Bacillota; class Bacilli; order Caryophanales; family Bacillaceae; genus Nanhaiella; species Nanhaiella sioensis. The sequence continues at coordinate 2,322,264 of NZ_JBKAEG010000001.1, read as the reverse complement.
AAGGCAAACCCAAGTCCTCCAACGATAATAATTATCGTCATTCCTATTAAAGAAATAACGATATGTTTGGATACTTTCACCACGCCCCTCCTTCTATCAAGACCCTCTTTTTCTCTTCTCCTGAAATTTCATGCACGACTTCCCTGAGGATTGGAATACACGTAAGGATGGAATAATGTCTGTTTTAAAATTAAAAGCTTTGCAGCCTCTTGGGAATTTTGGATCCCACGTTGTGTAAAAATGGGTACAATTAAAACAATTTACTCTTTGGTCACTCATATTATTTCACCCTTTATGCTCCCCATTAATTATATTGTGTTTTTATTGTATCACTATCATCTTCACGGTTCAGCAAATATACCTTTAATAGTATACCTAGGGTATTTTCGTAAACTCCATTTATTTATGCTAAACCTTTTACAATTAGATACATTTTATCCAAGCCACATAATTTTTATAGTAAACAAAAATGCCGCTAACGTTAGATATATGCGTGTTTTTCCCCTTAATACGAAAAACAACGATCAATGCGTAAACAGCCTTTATCTATGTATTTAGTGAATCGATTTGCCAATCAATTTCTTCGCTATCAATTTGCCGTAAATAACTATTTGCTTTCGAAAAGGGGTTACTGCCGAAAAAACCACGATTAGCAGAAAAAGGACTCGGATGAGGTGACTCAATGATAAAGTGATGACTATTTGAAACTAGTTTTTGTTTTTCTTGAGCATGTCTACCCCAAAGAATAAAAATTACCGGCTTTTCACGTTCATTTAATACTTCAATTATTTTGTCTGTGAACAATTCCCACCCAAGCCCTCGATGGGAGCTGGGCTGTCCTTTCCTCACAGTTAATGTTGTATTTAACAACAATACCCCTTCTTCTGTCCACTTTAATAAATATCCATGGTTCGGTATAGTGCAACCGATGTCATTTTGTAATTCTTTATATATATTTTTTAACGAGGGTGGAACAGGAATACCAGGTTGAACCGAAAAGCTTAAGCCATGTGCCTGATTTGGACCATGATAAGGGTCTTGTCCAATAATGACAACTTTCACTTTATGATATGGTGTATGATGTAAAGCATTAAATATACTATACATATCAGGGTAAATCGTTTCAGTATTATATTCGTGTTTCAAAGTTTGACGTAGCTTTTTATAATACGTCTTGTTAAATTCTTCCTCTAATAATTGTGACCAGTCATTATTAAGTATTGTCATTCAAAACCACCTATCAACTTTCATAGCATCACTACTAATATATTATTCTTTATTGAAATGTTTCAACAGTTCATTCATCTCATTCACATCAGGTATCCAATAATACAATCGCGAATTAACTAAAGGATCCATCGCATACCCTTCATTTCCTGGTAATTGAAAATAGGAGATATCTTCGGTTGTAATCCCTTTAAACAGCATAGCCATACTAAAGATATCACTTTCAGATACGTTTGTATCAATTATTGCTTGTTTAACGTTTCGATAAATGGTAGGTACCTTTGGAATATTCTTTGGCTGGAGGGCTGTCTTGACTAATGATTTTAGTACGAGTGCTTGATGTTGCTGGCGCCCAAAATCTCCTTCAGACAATGATTTACGTTCTCTAACAAGTGACAAAGCTAGATCCCCATCAAGATAAAGAATATTTTTATTATCAAGCGTAATATTTTTATCTGTCAATGTTATAGGTTCCTTTAGCTCTATTTCAATACCACCCACGGCATCCACAACATCTATAAAGCCTTCAAAATTTGTTTTCACATAATAATTAATTGTGCACTTACATAAATTACTTACCGTTTGTATTGTAGCTTCCGTCCCAGATCCATTTCCGCCTTTAAGCTCTCCAAGTAAATGAGCGTGATTAATCTTAGTGGCACCTACACCTTCTACTTGAACTAATGTATCGCGTGGAATAGATAAAACAGTTATCTTTTCTTGTTCGGGATGGATATTTGCAAGCATAATTACATCTGTACGTGAAGCTTCTTGTTTACGTGCGTCAAGGCCTAGAAGTAACAAATTAAAGCTATCAATTTGTTTGTATTTCTTATCTAAATTCTTTTTTTGTAAGTGAATGGCCTTCCTACCTTTTGTAATATCAGCATTTTCTTCTTGTTTCTCTCCTTCTTCCTTACTTTGAAGACTGTCTTGCACTTTTAATTCGTCTACCTTTTCGGGTATTGCGATTTGCGGTATTTTATGTTCAGCAAAATGATTTACCGGCTTAAGTTTAATATAATAATATCCGCCTATACAACCGAATAAAACAATAACAAACAGCGTTATTCTTATCCCCTTTTTCATTGTTATTCAGTCCCTTTACTCGTCCTATTTACTTATATATATTACCCCTCACCTATTCAAATTACAGCTTATTTTACAAGTTCTTAAATAAAGACTCTTTTTGTAAAACTTGTTTTAATTTCAACTAAATTAGAACATCAAAATGGTAATTATATCTATTTATATAAGATACCAGGAACGTTAATTGTGAACGTTTTTAATACCTTAATAAGTAAATTAACAATGAAGGCAACATTTCAAAAGATTACCAAAGGCTGTTTTCATCACTTTTTGCTTTATAAACACTAGAACGTCTAGGGCGATTTTGTACGGCTATCACAATTGGACATATGGTAAAAATTAAACAAAAGTAGGTCAGAACAAACCAGCCCACGATAAAGTACAACGACTAGCTTGTACCTTATTGTGGGCTGACCCTTTATAGTGTTCATTTATACATTGCCTGTTCAAATATTGCATCTAAAGCAACAAAGGTTATAAATAGCATCTTTCAAGCAAATTATGCGTTTTTCATCGATAATAACTTGTTTTTTAAATCCTGTTCCATTGTTGTAATATCCTTTTCAATTTGCTGGCGCTTCATTCTGCCTTCTTGCTGAATTTTTAACGTTTCTTCTAATGTTGTTAATAAATTCGTTTGTGTTTGCTTTAGTGTTTCAATATCTACTACTCCCTTTTCATTTTCCTTCGCAACATCAATTGTGTTTGCTTTAAGCATATCAGAGTTTTTTAATAGTAACTCGTTCGTTGTTTTTGTTACTTGCTTTTGCGCCTCAACAGCTTTCTTTTGTCGGAAAAGAGTAATAGCTATAACAATTTGATTTTTCCATAATGGAATTGCAGTAAGTATTGAAGACTGAATACGTTCAACTAATGTCTGATTCATATTTTGAATCATTCGAATTTGTGGAGCAGTTTGAATTGTAATTTGCCTGCTGAGCTTTAAATCATGAGTTCGCTTTTCTAATCGATCAACAAATTGCATAAGGTCATTTATTTCTTGAATCTCCATTTGATTACCAGAAGATTGTGCTTTTTGTTGCAAGATGGGGATTGTATTCGTTCGAAGGTCTTCTAGCTTGACTTCAGCTGCGGCAATGTAAATGTTTAATGCTTCAAAATACTCCTTATTTTTCTCGTATAAAGTATCAAGCATCATAATATCTCGAAATAGCATTTGTCGGTTTTTTTCAAGCTTGTCGCCTATTTTATCAATTTCAAGTCCAATCTTCTGATACTTTGACAGTATATTATTAACCGATTGAGCAAAAGAACCAAATACGCGAGAGAAGAAACCACGTTTTTGTACTTCGAAGTCTTCTGGATTTACCTCTTTAATTCTACTCATTAATTCTGTTATTACTTCTCCCACTGGACCTGCATCTTTCGTTTGCACATGATTTAACATATCATGAGAAAACTTAGATAACTCTGCCTGAGCCGCTACACCATATTGAACAATTGCTTGTTGATTAGTAGGGTCTATTTGCTCAGCTAATGATTTGGCCTTTACTTGATGTTCGGGCTTCAAAGTTAAAATAAGCTTTGTTGGTTCTACTGTTTCAGTACTTTGTTCGTTCATTAATGAACGCTGTGGGTCACCAAATGGGTTTTCTAGTAGTGTATCAATATTAGCTGTATCTAAACGATTCATTTGAAGGTTTAATTCTTTTTCATTCATTCTTTTTTCCCCTTTCTTTTACTATAGCGAATAGAGCCTAGCAATATCGTTCATCTAATAATGTTGTTTTTTGCTGAAGCAGTCTGTTCTTTCGTACGCTCTTCAAATGAATAACCAGTTTCCTGAAGTGACTGCTTTACTAATTTACATTCTATATCAAGGTCTGTAATGTCATCTGAAAGGATTTGTAGGAGTTCTTTTTCTATGGATGCTGCTAATTCTTCAAGTGTTTCCTCCACTTCTCTCATCGATATATACAATTCCTTGTTTTTGACTGGTTGTGAAGCTAACTCAGAATATTTTTTTACAATAAGTAATGTTGAGTCCACATACGTTGTAAAAACAGATTGAACGTTTCTATATCGCTGTGGTTCTCTTTCAGCTATCTCTAAAATTTGCTTAAGAATTTTATGAACCTTATTTACTGTTTGATATACTCTAATAGAGCGAACTTTGTATCGATAGCTCCCAATTTCTTTAACTTTAGGTTTTATCTCACGAATATTTTTCTTAACATATGCCCTTTCTTCTTTTACAACGTCCTGATTGGACGGTAGAAATTTTCTACGAAATATTGCCGAAACGAGAAAGTAAGTGGCACCCCCACCTAAAATAGCTGCCCACCATATAAAACCAGTCACAAAGAAAAGTACAACCGCACCAACAACACTTATACTAAATGAAATAGCTATTCTTATAGTATGAAGGATCAATTTTTTCATGTTCACTCTTCTCCTAACTATAGAGTTCAAAATGTAACATTGCACATAAAAAATTCGAATATTAAGGTTATTTTCCCCTTATATTAGCATTGTTACATTTTGTAAACAAGTTTATTCCTGTTATATTTTATACGTATCGTTAAGGCAATTAGTTTCAAAACATGGAGAAAAGTTTTTAACCATTTTTACCGATGGAAAATTAAGTATTCATCAAGGTTCTTTTCGTAAACTTTGTTGCAATTTTTATAAAAAATGGACAATACAATGAGTTTTATCAGACTTAAATAATTCTAAAAGCAGAAAAAACAGAACGAAATGTACGAAAAACAACAATCTATGCCGAAAGCAGACGTATAGAAGTATTCTTCAAATTATTAACTAACCGTTTCCATACAAAAAGCAGACCTATTATTGTTAGGCCTGCCTATTAGTTTTGCGACATATTATTGTTTTTCTAAATCTTTTGGTGAGAATCCACCTGGCAATAAATCCTGTACAGTGGTTTCTTGAACATCACCATTTAGGTTGGTTAATACAACTTCCATATCTGGGTTACACAATTCTGATATTACTTGTCGACAAGCACCACAAGGTGGAACAGGTCGTTCAGTATCAGCGACTACAACTAAAGCTTTGTACTCTTTATTACCATCAGAATAAGCCTTAAAAAGGGCTGTTCTTTCTGCACAATTACACATGCTGTATGCAGCATTTTCTATATTACACCCATGATAGACTTGATCATCCTTTGTTAATAAAGCAGCGCCAACCTTAAATTTTGAGTAAGGCGCATATGCGCGCTCTCTCGCCTTTTTCGCCTCTTGAATGAGAGTTTCTTTGTTCATCTGACTCATCCCTTCAACCCTTTTTTGGAGTTTGTTCAAAAAGTCAAGCAACATGATCAGAATGGTCAAAATTGTTTAATCCGTATTTGCCATTGAAAGATGCAATTCTTAGCTGGACTTGCTTTTACATTTGCACTCTTTTTGAACACTCACTAATAGATAAGAAATAAACCCTTTTCTAAACTCAATTTAGCTTTGGAAAAACATACCGAATAACCAGTTTGCTACAATTCCCCCAAGATACACACCGAATACGCCTAATACGCCTGCTAAAACAGGTGGAGCTGGTAATGGAAGTTTTAATGCTTTAAATACAATGCCGATTATCATACCAGCTAATAAACTTAAGACTAGTTCTTTCATTGTTAACCCTTCTTTTCAAATATTTTGAATAAGCACTAAGAAAATGAGACTTAATATGAAGTCGTTGATTCTTCGCCTTTTACTAGTTTCACGCCAGAGCTCGTTCCGATACGAGTTGCACCAGCTTCTGTCATTGCGTCAGCATCTTGTAAGTTTCGAACGCCACCAGATGCTTTCACACCGATATTAGGTCCAACCGTTTTACGCATTAGTGCGACATCCTCAACAGTTGCGCCTCCCGTTGAAAAGCCTGTTGAAGTTTTTACAAAATCTGCTCCTGCACGAACTGATAATTCACAAGCGCGGACTTTCTCTTCTTCAGTTAATAAACATGTCTCAATAATAACCTTTGTCAATGCTTTCCCTTTTGCTGCTTCAACAACTGCTTTAATATCTTTTTCAACTAGTTCATCGTTCCCGCTTTTTAATGCACTAATATTGATAACCATATCAACTTCTGTTGCTCCATTTTCAATCGCATTATTCGTCTCAAATGCCTTCACTTCAGGAGTTGTTGCACCTAAAGGGAATCCAATTACTGTACAAACTTTTACTTCTGGCGTATCCTTTAACATTTCAGCTGATAGCTTTACCCACGTTGGATTTACACATACTGAAGCAAATTTGTATTCCTTCGCTTCATTTACTAATTTCTCGATTTCTTCTTGACGAGTTTCAGGTTTTAATAAAGTATGATCGATCATTTTTGCTAAGTTATTATTCACTATATTTTCCTCCATTTTATGAAATTACTAAACCCTCTGAAATTTGTATATTCTAATCTATAATAACATTCCAGCGATAGCGGCACTAAGCAATGACGCAAGCATTCCTGCTAACACTGCCTTTAATCCCATTCTTGCTATATCACCACGACGATTTGGCGCTAAATTTCCTAGCCCACCTAAGAGAATTCCTAATGATGATATATTTGCGAATCCACAAAGTGCAAAACTTATAACAGCAACTGTTTTCGGAGTTAGGTCTTCAATTTGTGGAGCGAAAGAAGCATATGCCACAAATTCATTTAACACTAACTTTTGACCGATAAATCCTCCAGCAGTTACAGCTTCGGCCCAAGGTACACCTATTGCAAAAGCGATTGGTGCAAATAAATACCCTAAAATTATTTCAATCGTTAAACCTTCAAAGCCTAATAGATTTCCTACGCCACCTAATAAACCATTCAATAATGCAATTAATGCAATAAATGCAAGTAACATTGCACCAATATTTAACGCAAGCTGAAGACCAACACTTGCTCCTCGTGCTGCTGCATCGACGACATTAGTTGATTCTACATCTTTCTCCATTTTAATATCATCAGTCGTCTCAGATTTTTCAGTTTCTGGCATCATAATTTTTGCTATGATCAGACCTGCTGGTGCAGCCATGAAACTTGCAGCAAGCAAATACTCTAGCGGAACACCTAATAATGAATATCCGACTAAAACTGATCCGGCAACTGAAGCAAGACCTCCTGTCATTACCGCAAATAACTCTGATTGAGTCATCTTCGCTAAAAACGGTCTAACAACTAGCGGAGCCTCTGTTTGTCCAACGAAAATATTGGCAGCTGCTGATAATGATTCAGCTTTACTTGTTCCTAATAGTTTGGAAAGCCCCCCACCAATAAATTTTATCACGAGTTGCATAATACCTAGATAATAAAGCACAGATATTAAAGAAGAGAAAAAGATTACAATTGTTAAAACGTTAAAGGCAAAGACAAATGTAATTTCTTCTGCGGCAAATAATCCACCAAACAAGAAGTTAACACCTTCGTTAGCGTAATTAATGATTGCTTGAACGCCTTCAGAAAATGTTTGCAAACCTCTTTTTCCAGCTTCCCATTCTAGTACTACAAAAGCAAATGTAAACTGGATTAACAAACCTATCAAAACAGTTTGGATCTTAATTGATTTTTTACTACTTGAAAACAAAAATGCGATTCCTAATACTACAAGGACACCAATGATACCCCATAAAAAATTCATGAAGAACACCCCTAAGACAGTTTTCTTGATGCTTACGATGCTTAGTATTCTTAAATAATTATTTTTTAATCCCTATAGTGGATTTATAATTACTTGTTAAACATTGAATCATTTATGAACATTTGTTCATGAACCATTTAAGAATACAAAATAAAAACAAATCTTGTTCTATTGTCATAAACCGTTTTCATTTCTAAAAAAGCTGGTTTATGCTAAAAGAGAATCGTATTGTATTAGCTTCATGCTCCAAAAATAAATTGAACAAAATTTAATTTTCGATATTACTATAACAAGGTATTGAACAAATGTAAACACAATATTGAACAAACGTTATGTCTATTATTTGACAATGTTATAAGAATCAACAATAAAGAGTCACTCGTTTCTATGTCAAAACGAGTGACTCTTTATATTTCATCGACCTTCTTCGATATATCATATTCACATTCTGCTAAATAACGCACAAATGTCATTTGAATAACTTACCATATTCGAGGTTTAATTATAGCTTTTCCAGCAAAGATTTAGCGGTAATTTGATCTGTAATTAACACATTGGCGTATTCTCCCATTAAAGCACCATAAATTCCTTCTAGTCGATCCGCTCCCCCTGCAACGAGAATGGACTGTTCTTTATTTCTTAAATCGTCTAATTCAATACCTAAAGTTCTAGCATTCAAGCTCTCATTACATATTTCCCCATCTTTTGTAAAAAACCTAGAGCAAATATCTCCTACAGCATTGGAGAAAATCATGTCTAAATCCTCTTCTGTAAAATAGCCTAGTCTGAATAACAAAGATTCTGATCGAATGGGGCCTACAGTAAATAAAGCAATATTAGCATTTTTACCAAGCTCCAAAATGCGGTGGATGTGTCGGTCTGCCACCATTGCTTGTTTAACAACCACATGATCAACGATTGCTGGAACTGGTAAATAATGAGGTGTGGTGTTAAAGGCTTTGCCAAATAAATGAAGAATTTCATCAGCATAAGTATTTGTCTCTGAGTGACCAACTGCCCCTTTCAGTTGAACAACTTGCACATCTTTTAAATTTTGTTGATTTAACTTATTAGCAATATTATATAAGGTTCTACCCCATGTGAGGCCTATGATATCACCATCTTTGACTGTTTCATGTAAATATATTGCAGCTTGTTCTCCTAGACTGTTATGGATGACGCTTTTTTCATAATGAGGAATAGATGTTACAACCGCTTTTTTTAACTTGAACTTTTGTTCAAGTTCTTCAGATAAAGATTCAACATCCTCTGTAGGATCATTGATTTTAATTTGAACGATCCCTTCGTTTTTTGCTTGTTGCAAAAGTCTTGACACCGTTGGTCTTGATACACCAAGTTTTTTTGCAATATCGCTTTGATTATAATCTAATAAGTAATATAGTTTTGCTGCCTCAATTACTTTCTTTAATTTGTTTTTTTCCATAATTTCACCTTTTGTACTTTTTAAGTATTGTATGAAATTAATTTTACCAAAAAAATGAACGTTTGAAAAATATATCAAATGTTTATCCATATTCTTAAAATGAGTATAACCTCTATCCATCAAACCTGTATTATTCATTAATCATATTCTGTATTAGTTTAATTTCTATACTCATTATAAAATATAATTATCATCTAGTATGCTTGTATAATATAAAAGTTACTCATCATCTATATTTCACACATTATCTCCGGCACATATCTATAATTATTATTTTTTTAGAATAGTACAATAAATTTCCTGATTTTTGTTATCTATTATTTTTTTATCTGTTATAGTTTTTTGTATCTACTGTTATATTTTTTATTTGGGATTTTTTAGAAATAAAATAAGTGAAAAAGAGGGAGAAAAGAGGTTGAGTTAATGAATGATTTTCCAAATACTGTAGGCACAAATCCATAGTGTAAAACATATATTGTTCTAATTCTAACTAGTAGAAAGGAGATTATTTATCATGCATTTTTTTAGATTCCCACCACCACGTCCCCATCCCCATATTCATCCAGGAGGTAGTATGTTACCCTTCCCTGGATCGACGCCAATTCATGGCACCCAAGCTCTCCATCATGCTCCTTCTGCTCCACCACCTTCTTTTGTACCTCAGCAACATCAACCTGACTTACAAGCTATTGACCCACGAGCACTTATTAGATGTTTATATCGATACACGTATATTTGGCTTCGAGGTAGAAGATCATTTTGGTTTTATCCTACATTTATTGGAAGAAAATCAGTTTCAGGGTACAGATGGACTGGAGTAAGGTGGGTATATTTTGGCATTGATGCACAAAGAATCATATCATTTCAATGTTTTTAAATGTTCCTTTTCGTAAGCTTTGTTGATATTTAACTAAAAAAGCATTGCTAGATGAGAATTTAATGAAGCTTCATCGTTATATCAAGAACTATAATTAATTACTTAGTAGTCTTTTTAGGTCGAATACAGTTTTGTTAACAACAAAGGGTTTGCAGAAATGACCATCATAGAAAGCCCTATCCCACATGAAGGTACTAACTTCCTTCATGTGGAATGCCTGACGCTTGAGTTAGCCAATTGACGCTAACAAGCTATCTAATCAAGGTAAGGAAAAACATTCGATCTAAATGTGGTTTCGTTAGGATGACAAATTGAATATGACCTATAGGGGGAAGTATCGCAAAACAAATAACAAAGACGCAGACACTCTGATCACCAAATTGAGAAGAGACTAATAAAAAAAAAGGGTCACTATTTTTACTAAAAATGGGCAGTATGATAAGTTTTATGAGAGCTAAATAATTGTAAAAGTAGAAAAGATGCCACGAACACTAGATGTATACGTGCTTATATCCTGGAAAGAAAGTAACAACCTATGCGAAAATAGCCAAAAAAAGAAGGTTAACCCAACTTATTCGCCTTGAAAGGTGGATCAACCTAATTATTACTTTTTCTCTTCACTTTTGACGATTTGATTCACTTCTTTTACTTCATCTGTTACGTCACTCGTTAGCTCACGAGCTGATTTTTTAAATTCTTTTAATGTTTCTCCAGTAGCTCTACCAATCTCAGGTAATTTTTTCGGTCCAAAAATTATTAAAGCTAAAACAAGAATTAATATTAATCCAGGTATTCCGATGTTTGTTAACATTCATACCATCTCCTTTTTATGATGCATGCACATATTGTTAGAGATAACTACTAAATGTAGTTTATCATGTTCACCTAAAAAAAACGAACTACTTATTAGGATCTTTGTCCTTTACCCAACGTTTTACCTTTTCATAATCCATCGGATAGTTCATATTAAAAAATACTCTTCCTAAGTCAATGTCTTCTAACTTCATTAACTCCTGCTCATTAATGTATCGTACTTGAAGACGAGATAATACATCTACAACTTTTAATTGATTTTCCTTTAAGCATGAATGAATAATTGGTAATGCACTTTTGCTATAAACTGCATACAATGGATGGATTTTGCCACCAATAATAGGGACGACTGCGTCACAACCATTCGCTTGCGACAGTAAATATGATGTAACTGATGTAGATATAAACGGCATATCACAAGCCACAACAACATTTTTATCATTTTGGGCCGCTTGTAAACCAGCTTGCAAGCCAGCAAGAGGTCCTTTTGCATCTACAAGATCAGGAACAATGGGGATCTCTAAAAACTTGTATTGTTGCTCTTGATTAGTTACAAGGATGATTTCTTCAAACATCAATTGTAACGCCTCTTTCATTCTCACAATATTGTATTTTCCTTCAACCCTTAATAATGCTTTATTTGTGCCCATTCTCTTAGATTGGCCACCTGCTAAGATAATAGCCCCAACATCCACTTTGATCACCTCTGGTTGGACGCTGTAATAATTTTTGGCTGCTTTCGCATAGACTGTTGTTATTCATACAAAAGTATACCACTAGATTTCTTGGCATCTTTTCCTCTAAAAAAGAATGACTGTTAAGTAAAACAACATCATTATCTTCTAGTTTAGGATAAATAGCAACAGGGCTTACGAAAAAAGCCTAGTTATTTATATTAATATTATATCAAATAGCCTTCTCAATATATGAAGTAGAAATTCTATTGTCACAAATATGTCAAAAACCGAATTTATATCTTAATGAATTAATTATATAAAAAATGGTAAAATCAAAGAGCCCAAGAGGCATTTTAGGTAAGGGGGTTCATACTTATGACAAACATAGAATTAGTTGAAAAAAGAAATAAACTACTTATCTCAATACTATGGTTTACATTTACAAGTGTTTTTTTATGGAATTTTTTCCATGCTGGATTACGCTTAAGCCTTATACAATCCATACCTGATCTAATTATTAACACAATCATCACTGTATTAATTTTGAAAAGGAAATTCATCTTTTATACGATGTATCTAGTCGTTCTTTCTTCCGTTATTACTACATATGTCGTTTTTAGTGTAGACCCATCAATTATTATGTTTTTCCTAGTTGTTCTTTACGTAACAGTGATCTCACTGTATGAAAATTACATACCTATCATTTTAACCGCTATTTCAAATATTGCTATATCCAATTATTTCTTTTTGAATCATGATTCTACTGCTTTTGCTGCAATGAATAAGACCGATATTATCGGTATCGATGCGATGATTGTACTTATTATATTGGTAAATATTATTCAAGGTGTATTTAGTAAACGTATGCGTTTAGAAAATCAAGAAACATATGAACAAGTTTTACAAGCGAAAGAACATACCGACTCTTTACTTGGGAATATTAAATCTACAGTTGAATTTTTACATAGATTTGAAACTGACTTAGAAGATCACTCCAAAAAAACAGAAGAAATTTCTGAAGAAATTACTGTTTCATTTTTAGAAGTAACTAAAGGGATAGAAAGTCAAGCCGCTAGTGTTGTTGATATTAATGAAGCTATTCAATCAGCAGATAGCTCTATAGAGAATGTTACATCCGTCTCCAACCATATGAATAACCTATCAGAAGAGACATTGAAAACGATACAAGATGGCAACAACAATGTTGAAGTTTTAATGGGAGAAATAGAGAAAGTTCACACAATAATAAATTCGACAGTAGCTGTTATGAATGACTTAAGCAATCAAAATCATAAGATAGAAGGGATAGTAAATAAAATAACTGGCATCTCAGAGCAAACAAACCTGCTAGCTCTCAATGCGGCAATAGAAGCAGCACGTGCAGGGGAACACGGAAAAGGCTTTGCGGTCGTTGCTGACGAAGTGAGAAAGCTTGCGGAGGACTCTCGACACTCGACTGCAGAAATCACTTCTATTTTAAATGGTATACAAGACAAAACGTTACATGCTGCCGAACAAACAAACCTCGGAGAAAATGCAATTTTACAAAGTGAGCAAGTAATGAAGGTCGTCCAAGAGACCTTTAAAACAATTAAAAGTACAAGTGAAGAAGTAGAAGAAGAATCCGGAAAAGTTAATGACATGCTTGCTGAAATCTTAGGGGATAGTCACCGTATTTCAAACGAAATCTTGTCAATCTCAAGCATAACACAGCAAAGCTCTGCTTCATCTCAAGAGATACTGGCACATATGGAAGAACAAAATAATCGTATTAAAAATATCGTTTCAAGCTTCAAGAAATTAGAAGATATGATCGAAACATTAGAAAATTTAGTAGCTGAAAAAGCTATGTAACAATATAGGATGTAGCTAAGAACGTAACTCCATCCTCTTAAGGGTGAGTTACGTTCTTATAGTATTTTTCTTCATGCTTTAGTAATGCCTCTTTAATATCAATTCCTCCAGCAAACCCTGTTAGCTTACCATTTTTCCCAATCACTCGATGACAAGGGATAATGATAGGTATTGAATTTTTACTATTAGCGCCACCTATCGCCCTAGCTTTTTTCGGGTCACCTAACACTTGAGCTTGTTCTTGGTAGCTTATCGTATGTCCAAAAGGAATCGTTGTTAGTGCTTGCCATGCCTGTTTTTGGAATGACGTTCCTTCCACTTTCAACGGAAGATCAAATTGTATTCTTTGTCCACGAAAATATTCTTCTAATTGCTTTACCGATTCATTTAAAATTTCGTTATTTTCATTGTTATTCATTGAATCATAATACTCTTTATTGAAGGTACTTGACGAAACAAAGATAATTTCATATAAAAATTCATCTGATGCTATTAATAAAATCGGTCCAACCGGACTGTTCATCTGTCTTTTGTTTAATTCTCTTTTTTTTGTAGCCATTACACCAACCATTTGACACCTCTTTATTTCAATTAGCTTTTTTCGTATACTTTTTTGCTATTGTAATTATATTAAAAAGGCAGATGAGTTGTATTCAGCTTTCATCATTTAAGAGCTTGAATACGTACTTATTGTTTAGTACGCAAAACAACATGCATGTAAAAAACAGCCTTTTAATATGTTTAGACATTTGAAAATCTATAGGAAGATAATGATATAATAAGAAAATATTCGAGAAATAAAACAGTAGCACTTAACTGTATTTCCTTGGATCTATTCATTATGCGTACTTAACTTAGTTAGTGTACAATGATGAAAGGATCATTTTCTTACATAAGTATATCATGTCCTCACATACCGAAAAAATATTATGATAAAGGAGAATCTAATGATGGCAAATTTTCAGCGTAATTTAGAAAAATATGCAGAATTAGCTGTGAAAATTGGTGTAAATATTCAAGAAAAACAATCCCTATATATATCAGCATCAATTTCAACAGTTGAATTTGTTCGTCTTGTTACTAAAAAAGCCTATGAAGCTGGTGCAAAAAATGTTCATGTTGAATGGGGCGACGACACGATTACAAGAATGAAATACGACCTCGCTCCAGACGATGCATTTAAAGAATTTCCACTTTGGAAAGCTCAAGGACGAGAAGAGATGGCTGAAGATGGAGCAGCATTCTTATCGATTACTTCTACAAATCCAGATTTATTACAAGGTGTTAACCCTGATAGAGTCGCTGCTGCACAAAAAGCACAAGGTAAAGCATTAGAAAAGTTTAGAAACTATATTCAATCAGATAAAGTTAGTTGGACTGTTATCGCTGTTCCGTCGAAAGAATGGGCAGCAAAAGTATTTCCTGATGCAAAAGAGGAAGAGCAGGTAGGCTTGCTTTGGAATGCCATTTTTAAAGCAACACGTGTTGATTTAGAAGACCCAGTTCAACAATGGCAAGAGCATGACAAAACTTTACAAGCTCGTGTAAAGTTTCTCAATGAAAAGAAATATAAAGCATTACATTATACAGCATCTAATACAGACCTCACCATAGAGCTACCTACGAACCATATTTGGCTTGGGGGTGGAGGCAAAAATGAAGATGGTACGTATTTCATTGCGAATATCCCGACAGAAGAAGTATTTACTATGCCACTAAAAACTGGTGTAAATGGCTATGTATCGAGTTCCAAACCATTTAATTACCGTGGTAATTTGATTGAAAACTTTACATTAACCTTTGAGAATGGCAAGATTGTTGACTGCAAAGCTGAAAAAGGTGAAGAAACATTAAAACGTCTTATTGAAACAGACGAAGGGTCGCATTATTTAGGAGAAGTCGCATTAGTTCCACATGACTCTCCAATTTCAAATTCTAATATTATTTTTTATAATACATTATTTGATGAAAATGCCTCTAATCATTTAGCTATCGGTAGTGCATATCCAACATGTATCGAGGCTGGTACTACGATGGATAAAGAAGAGCTAGAGAAAAACGGCGTAAATACAAGTGTACTTCACGAAGACTTTATGGTAGGTACCGCTGATATGGATATTGACGGTTTATTACCTGACGGAACAAAAGAACCACTGTTTCGTAACGGGAATTGGGCAATATAATAATTCTCATTTATGATGTAAAATAAAATGAAAAACACTCACTGTAAGCAAATTTATTTACCCAAATCTTGTGTGAGCAACCACGAATAACATTAGTTTGAAAAAATTTGGTATAAGAAATGATTAGTCATGTTTTTTGAGCGATCATTTCTTATACCATAACAAACGATGTGCTGTAATTTCCTCAAGATTATTCTCAAATTATAATTCCCACTTTCCAAGTAATTCTTCTTAATAAAGCTGATTTATTTTGTTTAGCATTCGCTATAATATCTTCATATTCGAAACAGGTGTCCCCTGCTATTAGTACAAAGGTATAAATTCGACACTATACTAGAGTTTCATAGTATCTATTGTTCTGAAAACAATGAGAATAGCATAAATGCTATATTATTAGTAAATAGCCTTTTATCATACGCACCTAAGGCTATACATATTTTTTTATCTGTAGCCCATCTATTTATTATACTTTTTGTTGGAAATCCAATAATTTATTACAAAAAGTATAAGTGCAACCCATATAAGTGTTATAAACAAATTACCGGCAGCACTAGAACTTATTGACCCTGTAGCTAGCACTTCCATACCATTTTTACTCATTATAGCAGGATTAACAAAGTCCATAATAGGGTTCAAACCGAGTATCATTCTACACACTAGTAGAAAGACAATGGAAAGAATCGCGATAAGTCCTTGACTGTTAAAGATAGTACTAATCATCGTTGTAAATGTGACAATAAATAGTACCCATACAAGATAAAATAACATAGCAATAATCATTCGTGAAAATGAAACATGTGTAAATAGATAAATAACATATAGATAAGAAACAAAGAATCCTATTATTACACCAAAAGACGCCATTAAGAAATTTGGTATAACCTTTCCACTTATATATGAAATAATATTAACTGGTCTTGTTAAAATAAATGCCAACATACCATTTACTTTATCTGTGTGTATGATACCCATTGTTGAAATGATAAGAATGATAAGTCCAAGTTGATCAAATTGTGAGCCAAAAGTGCTTGCAAGTACTTCTCCTCCGCTTTGGGTATATATACTTGGATCAATTGTAATACCTGTCCCCCCTCCTAATGATTCAATGATTGATGGTAAAAAAAGTGTGACCACTGGTTGAGTTATCCCTAGGATGATAAAAATAAGAGGAAGCCAAATTAATTTATAGTCACGTAACATCTGTACAAACTCTTTTTTAGTTAGGACAATAAAGCTATTCATGCTCCCACCACCATTCTCAAGAAAATATCTTCTAATGTATCACTATTGATTTCAAACTTGACCAGGTTTACTTCATGTTCTAATGCATTTTTTAACAATAAATCTTTACTTGTTTCTATATTTTCGACTTTTATTTTCAATGTATGTCCAGTGACTTCCACATCCTTCACAAAGGGAAGTGCTTTTACAACATCAACCCATTTTTGATCATTGCTATCAATCACTACTCTCAAGATCTTTTGACTATACTGACTTAACAAATCGATGGCAGTAGTATCTTTAATTTTCTTCCCATTTTTAATGATAATAAATCTATCACATATTTCTTCAGCATCTGCAAGTATATGAGTTGATAATAATACTGTCGTCTCCTTTTTAATTTCTTCGATCAAATTTAACACTTCTCTTCTCCCAATGGGATCTAAAGCTGATACTGGTTCATCCATTACGATAAGTGCAGGTCGATGTAATAAAGCTTGAGCTATACCAAGCCGTTGTTTCATTCCACCAGAAAATGTACCTACTTTTGAATTTTCTTCTCCTTTCAACCCCACTTTTTCTAAAACATTAGGTATTGAGTGAGTTAATTCCTCTTTGTTTACATTAGATAACTGACCCATAAACATTAATGTTTCAATGGCTGTCATCCATGGGAAAAATTCTGGATGTTGAGGCAAATAACCGATTTCCCTCTTCATTTTTGAAACATGCTTCCCATCCAATAGCACTTCTCCTGAATTAGGAAAAATAATATCAGAGATCACTTTTAATAATGTAGATTTCCCCGCCCCATTTGGTCCTATTAAACCTACACATTCTCCTGTTTTTATGTCCATTGAGAAATGATTTACAGCCAATTTACCCTTAAATTTTTTTGTTACATTCTTAACCTCTAATTTCATCTTACCTCACCATCCTTTCTCCCATGAATAAAGTAAAATACCGGTCCAAATGTATTTACCAAAAGTATAATAAAGGACCACATAAGTACGTTTTGTCTCGTATTTCGATGCCTATACAAGTCAATTAACGCAATTAAAACCAATAATGTACTCAATGCTATCACTGGCAAAATAACAGGTAACAAAGGCATAAAATCAACACCTTTTAATTCATCCAGCCCATAATGTAACTTCATATTATCACTCCTCAATTTTATTATCATTATTGATAATGATAACATTGAACTGTACGTATTGCAAACGTTATTATTATTATTTATAATGAGAATGAAATTAGAACAGTAAAACACACTACTAATAAAAGGTGAGATATATGAAAAATAAGGTAGAAATCTTAATGCACCCTGTGAGAATGAAAATTTCTCAGGTGCTTATGCGCAACAATAAAAATGGACTAACACCATTAGAGATGGTTAAGCTCATTAAAGATGTACCCCAAGCAACACTATACAGACATATACAAGTTATGCTTGATGCTGGTGTTATTAGCGTATTGAAAGAAAAAAAGGTGAAATCTGTTTCAGAAAAGTATTACACCTTAAATGAGGATGCAGCTAGACTAAATATTGCAGAATGGCAAACAATTTCTAGTGAAAAAAAAATTGATTATGTTTCCTATTATCAATTGACACTATTGAATCAATATCAAAGTTATTTGACTAAATTAGAAGAGCAAGGTAATTCAGAGGATGGCGCTACTTTTTCGGTAGTGGAGCTAAAATTAAATGATGAAAAGTTTTTAGAATTTCAAAGCGACCTCAATACATTAATAACTAAATACTACAATCATGCTAACGATCGTAATGAAGAAGATATTCCAGTTCGAACACTTGCCGTTACTATCATTCCTGAATCTTAAGTTACTTGACTAATAAATCACACTTTCATTTATTGAAGCCCTTTACTTTCTATGAGGTTCTTGATTGCATCAAAACAGCTGCTTACGCTTTTTTAAATTTTTTAGCTAAGGATCGCTTACAAAGAAACACCAGAAGGTAAAATGCACCCTCTGGTGTTTTTGGGTTCCACCGTCGCCCACAGGACGTGGGCTGGTTTTAGATGGAATTGGGTCGGCTACACTTTTCTACCTGTCCAGCTACTGCGCCTATCCTCTCGAGTCGCTTCACCATTTCTCATGAAGTCAAAAAGCGACTTCAAGCGAAATGCTTCCACCGCTTGTCGGGGATGAACAAGGCGCTTACGCTTTTCTATTAAAATCTAACTTTTTCTTCTAGGAAGCTTTTTAATTCATTAATAGGTAAACGCTGTTGTTCCATTGTATCACGATCACGAACGGTTACCATGTTATCATCCTTCGAATCGAAGTCATATGTGATACAGTATGGTGTTCCAATTTCATCATGTCGACGATAACGTTTCCCAATAGAGCCGGCATCATCGTAATCAACCATAAAGTCTTTAGCAAGATCTTGGAATACTTGTTTTGCTTCATCGGATAGTTTTTTCGATAATGGCAAAATTGCAGCCTTAATAGGTGCTAAAGCTGGATGAAAATGCATCACTGTTCGGGAAGTTCCATCTTCCAATGCTTCTTCTTCATAAGCATCAATTAAAAATGCTAATGTTACACGGTCCGCACCAAGCGAAGGCTCAATACAATATGGAATATAACGTTCATTTGTCGTCTGATCAATATAATTGAAGTCCTCACCTGAGTGTTCCATATGCTGCTTAAGATCGTAGTCCGTTCGAGATGCAATTCCCCATAACTCACCCCAGCCAAATGGGAATTTATATTCAAAATCAGTTGTAGCATTACTGTAGTGAGATAATTCTTCATCAGAATGATCTCGCAAACGAATGTGATCCTTCGTCATACCTAAAGAAAGTAGCCACTGTTCAGCCTGTTCCTTCCAATAGTCAAACCAATCAATTTCTTCACCTGGCTTACAGAAAAACTCAATTTCCATTTGTTCAAATTCCCTTGTACGGAAAGTAAAGTTACCAGGCGTAATTTCATTACGAAAACTTTTTCCTATTTGAGCGATACCAAAAGGTAACTTTTTTCTCATTGTTCGCTGAACATTTTTAAAGTTAACAAAAATCCCTTGAGCTGTTTCTGGTCGTAGATAAATCTCATTGGTACTTGATTCAGTAACTCCTTGATGTGTTTTAAACATAAGGTTGAATTGACGAATACCCGTAAAATCATCACTTCCACAATCTGGACATGTAATTTGATGCTCTGTCATCAAATCTTCCATTTTTTCAAATGGAAGTCCATCAACTACCAATTCAATCCCTTTGTCTTCAAGTGCATTTTCAATTAACTTATCGGCACGATGTCTTGCTTTACATTTTTTACAATCAATCATCGGATCATTGAAATTTCCTAAATGTCCAGATGCTTCCCACGTCTTTGTGTTCATTAAGATGGCAGCATCAAGTCCTACATTATAAGGTGATTGCTGAACAAATTTATTCCACCAAGCTTTTTTAATATTATTTTTCAACTCTGTACCTAGTGGTCCATAATCCCATGTATTAGCTAATCCCCCGTATATTTCCGAACCTGGGAAAACAAACCCTCTATGCTTTGCATGTGCTACAACTTGCTCCATTGTTACAGACATAGTTAGACACTCCTTCAAAAAATGTGTTTTATATGGAAATTATTAAGCTTTTACACCTAATAACGCCCATATTTTATATCATTACTATTCCTCCTGTAGATAGAGAAAAAACAAAAAAACCCCCATCCCTCGGCGAATAGCGCCTAGGGACGAGAGTTTGTCTCCCGCGGTTCCACCCTAGTTGATACTAATAATTAAGTACCCTCTTTGGAAAATTAACTCCAGATTGCCGTTTCACTGATTTTTTATCAGGCTTCCACCATCCCTGATTCGCTTAAACAACATTTTCAGTTACTATTGATCCTTCATCGTTTAATAAATATATAAGTTTGAAAATTATTTTATCAAAAATCTACATTAATGCAAGTGGTTAAATATCATTACATTTTAATTTTAACATTTTATATAATTGCATGTATGATAATCACTACTTTTTTACATTCACTTGATGTACTTGATTAAGTAGCTGTTGAACTAGTTTCCTCATACTAACCAATTCATTTGATGACATCTCACCATTGTCAATTAATGACATTGGTATACAAATAGCTTTTTCTTGTAACAGTTTCCCGTCCTCTGTTAATTTAATTAACACTCTTCTTTCATCTACACTAGACCTTTCTCTAACGATCAACCCTCCATCTTGCATTCTTTTTAATAAGGGCGTTAAAGTCCCAGAATCTAAAAACAATTGTTCACCTAACTCTTTCACTGTGCTCTCTCCACTTTCCCACAGTACAAGTAAAACAAGATATTGAGGATATGTTATGCCAATCTCATCTAATAATGGTCGGTACATTTTAGTAATTTCTCTAGATAAGGCATAAACAGAGAAACAGAGCTGGTTATCTAATTTAAGTAATTCATCATTGTTCATTTTTTCCACCTACATTTCAAAAAAGTTGTGCACAATTAATTTCTTACAAATAAAATTATCTTTTTACACATTAATTGTCAACTACTCAGAATACGTTAGTTATTTTTAACGTAAAAACATATTGAATATTTACATGTTGATCAGCACATAATGATTCTGATGACACAATACTCTTCCAAAACATAAATAAAAACTGTTGACAAATAAAATTTTACTAGTTATATTAGTATTACAAAATTAAATTGTGCACAACTAAATTGTGTAACGCTTATTATAAAGGAGAATGAAAAATGGAAGCAATTTATACAGCAAAAGCTACAGTTCAAGGTGGAAGAGAAGGAAAGGTTTCTTCAAGTGATGGTGCTATTCAATTAGATTTAAGCATGCCGAAAGAACTTCAAGGTCCTGGTGGAAGTGGAACTAACCCAGAGCAATTATTTGCAGCAGGATACGCAGCTTGTTATGAAAGTGCATTAAAATTAGTTGCTCGTAATAAAAAGATGGCGATTGGAGATACTCAAGTAACTGCACAAGTATCAATTGGAAACGATCCAGCTGGCGGATTTAAATTAGCAGTTCAACTTGATGTGAAGATCCCTGGTGTGGAAGTTGATGTGGCGAAGGAATTAATTCAAGAAGCTCATCACGTTTGCCCATATTCAAAAGCTACTCGTGGTAATATCGATGTAGTATTACGTGTTGTAAAATAACTTACTTGAAAATAACAAAAAGGTGGAACAAGATTGTATCCACCTTTTTTGCGTTGTCTTATTATGACCTCATCGTTATGGGGCTCAGATAAAACTTCATCACTCTACCCATTAGCAACAAAGCTTCCGAAAAGAGACTACATCATTATTAACATGATAACGACAGCTATGATTGAACCTGATAACACTAACAAAATGTGTAAACGTAATAACGACAATAATACAGCAACAATTCCTCCGGTTAAGCCAATAAAAATATTATCTTCTTGAATTGTTAAAATCCCTGGGAAAATCAGTGCCCCCAATGCAGCATATGGGATATATGATAACCAACGATTAACCCAATTGGGAAATGTAACAAAATTAATGACAAATGCTGGGATAACACGAGGTATAAATGTTACAATTGCCATACCAATAATAATTAATAATATCTCCATATCATCTACAAACCTCATTTCTATCATTGATAACATTTATTAACCTACCCTTTTGTGATTGGGTATACTTTGATCAATGCAAGTTTACTAGCTATTTTGTTGTATAGATTCTCGTTCTTTGAAAAACACACCTATGAGGCTACTTATAAGTGTAGCTATGACAATAGCCCAACCTGAGCTTACAATCATTGACGCAAATGTACAAATGACCATACTTATTACAACGATGCACAATACTAACCTTGATTTCCGCGCTACTGGTACTACCAGGGCAATGAACATTGCATATAGACCGACGGACATACCTTGACTAATAACCGGCGGAAAAATACTCGAAAAAAGTCCACCAACAAGAGTCCCTGCTATCCATGATACATACGCTGTTGCAAATATGCCTAGAATAAAAAAATGATTTGTGGCATCTTTTTCCTTACCTTGTAATGAAAATACTGAAAATGTTTCATCTGTTATACCGAAAGATAACAAAGCTTTCCACTTAATCGGAATATGGTTTAGTTTATTTATGAATGACATGCTCATAATGAAATGACGAAAATTAAGGACAAATGTAGCTACAATAATTTCGATTACTGTTGCATTGACCATCACCATACTTGCTGCCATAAATTGACTCGCACCTGCAAAGACAGCGATTGACATAAAGGTTGAATGCCATAGCGACAAACCTGATTGGACAGCAATCATTCCGAATGTAACTGCAATCGGAAAATAACCAATCGCAATTGGTAGAGCAACCCTTGATCCTTTTAAGAACAAGTGACTATTTTGTAGTTTTTTTCTCTGGGATATGTTTTTTTGTTCAACATTTATGCTAGGCATCACATTTCTCCCTTCACAAGTTTACATAACAACTTAATATTAGATGTTATCTTTCTAACTACTAATAATTCGTGTGTAAAAAAGGCGGCTCAATTCATTTGAACCGCTTTCCTGTTACAACATGAAGAAGGTCATTGTCCTTTCTCCATAGTGAATCTAATTTATCCTCACCAAATTTACGAGTGATTTCTTCAATCATAATATCATGCCTAATATATTCAGTTGCGACTAATATAAGTGCAGGATCTTTCGATTTGACTGCCCAAGCAGGTGTTTCTTCAGAAAAATTTGCTATGATTACCTCTTCTCCATCTCTAGCAGCAATTGTTAAATGACCACCTGTTCTTTCTTTCACTACATCTGGTGGCATGTAGTTATGGTGATAAGTCGAACCTAATTGTAAATGTCGATTACCGAACAAAATAGTAAAGATTTTAACTCCTTCTTCATGACGCTGATCGACAGCTTCTTGTATCATAGGAGTTTGTGGCTCCCATACTGATAACCATAGTTCTTTTTCAGCCTTGCCAATTAAATCAACTATTTCCGCTATAACTAGTTCGTCACTTCGGATATGCCAAATAACATCTGCTTCGCGTTCTCCTTCTAATGTCATTAAATTTTTTTCTAGGTAATCAAATGACTGTTCAAATTGGCTCCTAAACCTTGTAATTAATTCCTTAGCAGGTACAGGACTATATTTCACTGGATCAGAAGGCACTTTATATATCGCACCCTTATCCAACAATTTAGCTATCACTTCATATATCATCGATCGTGGAACTCCTGAAAGCTTACTAATTTCATATCCTGTACTAGGAGATTTCTTTAGCAAGCTTATATAAGCTTTACATTCATATTTAGAAAAACCCAACTTTTGAAGTTCATTATAAATTTCTTCCACTTCTTACTCCCTTTAGTAGTTATTATACTACCTACTATAAACACATTAAAATAATTGTCAACTTTTATATATCTGCTTTACCATGTTTTTCTCACTAAAAATTAAATATATGTTTACAATTACCGTTTGTAGCGTATTATCTCCACAAAGAGATGTCTATCGATAATTCGGTTACAGAAGCTACATCATTAACAACAGGAAGCATGTAGGATGAAACTTTTATTAACGCAACACGTAAAAGAGATAAGGGGAAGAAAATATGATCGTAAAATACTCTTTATAAAGAAGGACAAATCAATCATTTTTTACCATATGTACCTAATTACAACATTAAGTTTCTATGGTACGATATGAATGTGATTTTTTGAAAGCAGGTGTACTATGAGCAAAACTACAAAATTAATTAAAGGTTTATCAGCGGCTGTGATTGCAACTGGGTTATCTGGTTGTGCAAGTGCGGCAAATGAGTATACTTATGAAACAACTGATAGCGAAGATGGGGATACAAGAACCATTCCAATCGAGCCATCGGTAGTTGGCTGTGATGAGTGGGACTGGGATGTTGATGATGAAATGTATGAATGTGATGACGATGATTCAGATTATCGCGGTCATTATTTTTATCAAAATAAGCTATTCAAAACAAAAGCTGACATAAAAAGTGGGAAGTATAGTAAAAGTTTTGTTTCATCTTCAACGAATGCTGTAAATAATAATACTAACAATTCCACCTCCCAATCAAACCAGTCACAAACTAAATCTTCAAATAATTCCGTGTCAACTAATTCTGAACAGTCAACAACTTCCACTCAAAAGTCACAATCAAGTTCAAGTAGTTCATCTGGATTTGGTAAGAGTAGCAGTGGATCATACGGAGGGTAATAACTACTACGATGAAGGAATGGGAAATTCGCAGAAGAGAGTTTTACGATCGTATACCCAAATTTTGGCCTGACATGTATGGTCAAGAATACGCATTATTTGATATTCATCCTCTCACTAAGGATGAAGTAGAAAACATCCGCCTTGCTTCAAGTCACATTGGGAGCATCTTTTTTAAGGTTGCTCGACTATTAAGGCACGTTAATAACGAAACACTGCAGCAGCTTGGGTTCCCCAATGAATCAATTCCTTATCTTCGTCTACAAACCATCGACGTAGAAACGATCATTGCACGACTTGATCTAGTAAAAGTAGGTAGCACTTATAAGGTTTTAGAATTTAATGCTGATACACCTACCTTTATTAAAGAGCTATTCTCAATAAACGGTAAGGTATGTGATGCATTCGGGTATCAAAACCCTAATCATCATGAAGAAGAACTTTTAGCAAATTCTGTGCGACAGGCGATTTTCTCTAGTATTAATTATGTACAGGAGATAAGCAACCCGTATGTCGTATTTACATCCCACGAAGAAAGTGATGAAGATTTAAACACCTCACTTTACCTTCAAGACTTGGCAAATATTCCTTCAAGATTCGTGCCGCTTCATAAGCTACAAATTAAACAATCAGAAGGATTATACGATGAAAATGGGCGTAAAATCGATGTGTTATATCGTCAAACATATCCATTAGAGCATTTGGTATGTGATAAAGATGAGTTTAACAATAATATAGGGGTCATGTTACTTGACCTTGTTCGTGATCAAAAGCTTGCAATTATCAATCCACCCTCAGCATTTTTATTACAATCTAAAGCGATTCTTGCAGCCATTTGGGGGCTACATGAGGATAAGAGTGACTTTTTT
The DNA here is from genome assembly GCF_046557775.1 of Nanhaiella sioensis. Taxonomy (NCBI): domain Bacteria; kingdom Bacillati; phylum Bacillota; class Bacilli; order Caryophanales; family Bacillaceae; genus Nanhaiella; species Nanhaiella sioensis. The sequence continues at coordinate 2,296,172 of NZ_JBKAEG010000001.1, read as the reverse complement.
TCTAAAATCGAGCATGATCGAATATCAACATATTTTCTCCCTACTTATTTAGAGGCAGACCCTTTAATAGCAAATGAACTAAACTATGTCAAAAAACCTTCTTTCGGACGAGAAGGAGATACTGTTGAAATATTCTCATCAAAAGGAGAAAAAATACTAGAGGATAAGAATAAGTCCTATACGAGCTCTTTGCCTGTGTACCAACAATTAGTCGAGTTACCAACGACTAGCTTTCAAACAGTGAACGGAATGAAAGAAGGCCATATTATTATAGGTTCTTTTTTACTCCAAGGAAGAGCAAGTGCCATTGGCTATCGTGTCGGAAACAAAATAACTGATAATCTATCTTACTTTTTGCCAATCGGTATCAAAAGATGAAAATGTTGAGAGGAGAACTATAATGAATTTATACTTAAACTTTCTAGCTTATGCTGGTACTGCACTATTGATGTTAATTATTGGGCTTATTGTTTTTGAACTAACGACAAAGAATGAAAAATTCAAAATGATAGGACAGGGGAACAGAGCAGCAGCTATGGTCATTGGTGGTAAGCTCCTTGGTATCGCCTTTGTTATTGGATCGGCAATGGAATACTCGATCTCTATCATTGACATGATTATTTGGGGTTCAATCGGGATACTCGCACAAATTATTGCTTCCATTTTAGCTGAAGTTGTGACGATTCGATTTAGTATTAAAGAAGCAATTGATAAAGATAACCGTGCGGTTGGTACATTCTTATTATTAATGTCATTAGCAATAGGCTGGGTCATCTCCAAAGCCCTAACTTATTAAGAAAAGCGTAAGCGCCTTGTTCATCCCTGACAAGCGCTGGAAGCATTTCACTTGTAGTCGCTTTTTGACTTCATGAGAAATGGTGAAGCGACTCGAGGGGATAGGCGCTGGAGCTAGACATACAGAAAGCAGAAATGGCCACAACATTTTAACAATGCTGTAGCCATTTTTCTTTATAGCAAACTAGAATCTAATAATTTCATAAAATATTAAACAACTTCCATTATGCGTTTATAGTAGCATATTGCTCAATGTAAGATAAAGTCACTGCTCCTAGTGTTTTGGCAGCAATTAACATAGCCTCTTCATCAATATTAAACTTAGGGTGATGATGTGGATAAGCTTTTTCCCATGTAGGGCTCTTTGCTCCTGTGAAAAAGAATGCGCCTTGTACATGTTGAAGATAATACGCGAAATCCTCTCCTCCCATAGAAGGCTCACACGTAATAACTTCATCTACACCAGGTACATTTTTCGCTATATCCATTAAATACTGAGCTTCAGCTTGATGATTAATTACAGGAGGGTAACCTCTTGTAAAGTTAAATGTATAATCCGCATCAGAAGAAAGGCATGTTCCTTTGACAACTCTCTCTAACTCTTGTTCAATTAGATCTCTCACTGTCTCATCAAATGATCGAGCTGTACCAATTAGAACAGCAGAATCTGATATGACGTTAAATGGATTACTCGCCTCAAAAGACCCTACAGAAATTACTGCCGATTGTAAAGGGTCTACTCTTCTAGAAACTATTTGCTGCAGATTTGTAACAAGTTGTGCTCCTATAACTACTGAGTCTTTTGTAAGGTGAGGCTCTGCCCCATGACCTCCTTTACCTTGTACAGTAATTTCAAATCTATCAGCGGCAGCCATGAGTGCACCTTCCCTACATGAAATCTGTCCAACAGGTGAAGTTGCCCATAAGTGTGTTCCAAAAATTACGTCAACACCATCAAGGCAGCCATCATTAATCATGTCAATCGCCCCTCCTGGAGCTACCTCTTCTGCGTGCTGATGAATAAAGACGATATTTCCTTGTAACTCTTCCTTCATCATATTTAACACCTTAGCTAATACTAACAATGTCGCAGTATGACCATCATGTCCGCAAGCATGCATAACTCCGTCAACCTTTGACTTATATTCCACATCATTTTCTTCATGGATTGCTAATGCGTCAAAATCAGCTCGAAGTGCCACTGTCTTTCCAGGTTGACCACCTCGTAACGTAGCAACAACTCCACGTCCTCCTACTTCTGTTCTAACCTCATGGCCTAAGTGCTTATGATAATCGGCAATGTATGCAGGTGTTGTTACTTCTTTAAAAGAAAGCTCAGGGTGCTGATGTAAATGTCTCCGGATTTCCACCATCTCATCATAATGGTTTTTAAGAAGTTCATATAACCTTTCCATTACTTCCACCTTCTTCATTTAGTATTCATTACTTTAAGTATATATAATTCTATGGTCAAAGTGGAAGTCCCGACCACACATAATAACCTATATTTGATTCAAAATAGTACTTTCGAACTCGTACATCCTTGTCGGTTGCCTCTTTTGTCTTTCTGCTTGTTTATATGAGGTCCCCTTCTTTGTCACATTGGATCAATAATTCCAGCGCACAATCAACATTATTTATGCTATATAATTGACCTACATTACTTAATCCCTGTTATTGATTTCTTCAATATTGTTTGTATTCTTTATGCTTGAGGTTTTACTTTTTCTCTCTGAAGTAAATCTTCCATTATACGTATAACGGAGGACTTTATCTCGTCATTTTTCATAGAAAACTCTAATGTCGTTTGAATAAAACCTAATTTTTCACCCACATCATATCTCACACCATCAAAATCATAAGCAAAAACACGTTGTATTTCATTTAACTTTTGAATGGCATCAGTCAACTGTATTTCGCCCCCAGCCCCTACTTCCTGCTTATCCAAAAATCGAAATATTTGTGGTGTTAATATATAGCGACCCATTATTGCTAAATTTGACGGAGCTGTACCTTGCTTTGGTTTTTCTATAAATTCACTAACTTGATAACGTCGGCCATTTTTTTCTATAGGGTTTATAATTCCATATTTTTCAGTCTCATGCTCTTGTACTTGTTGTACACCTATAATTGGTGCTTCTGTTTCCTCATATTCATTAATTAACTGCCTTAAGCAAGGTGGGTCTGATACGACTATGTCATCCCCTAACAAAACAGCAAATGGTTCATCATTAATAAACTTTCTTGCACTCCAAATAGCATGTCCTAAACCCTTCGGTTCTTTTTGCCTAATGTAATGAATATTAGCTATATTAGATGCTGCTTGAACTTTATGAAGCAGGTCATATTTTTCCTTTTCTATTAAGCTCTGTTCTAACTCAAAAGCTGTGTCAAAATGGTCTTCAATTGCGCGTTTACCCTTTCCAGTGACAATCATAATATCCTCAATACCTGAAGCAACTGCCTCTTCCACAATGTATTGGATAGTAGGCTTATCTACAATTGGAAGCATTTCTTTAGGCATTGCTTTTGTTGCTGGTAAAAACCTAGTGCCTAAGCCTGCGGCAGGGATAATTGCTTTTTTTACAGTTTTCATCTACTGACCTTCCTTCTTTATAAGTAGTTAGTATTTTATGATAATTACTTGTTGGCTGTTTTCGAATTATTTGTTGCTTTTCGCTCTAAGATATAAATACGTAGATATCTATTGTTCCAGGGCATCTTTTCTTCTCTAGGAACTATAAAAAGACGTTTACGAAAAGAGCCCTTTCTTGACCAACCTTACTTTAAACATAAATTAATTAATTAATTTATTTATTATTCCATTTCTTTGATGAGTTTAACGGTTCTTTGTCCTACTGCTGGAGAAAGTTTATACCCTCCACCACTCCATCCAGCTGATATTATTAAGCCTTTTAACCCAGATACTTCTTCTAAAATTCCTACTTCATTATTTGTGTAACCATCAAAACTTAACCTTCCACCAGAAAAGGTGATGTTGTCAAACCATTGAAAACGCTTCTTAGCGATCTGGTTTACCTTTAATGTTTCATCATAATCCATTGCACGTACATCATCGGGATTTATATCCCACTGATTTGTTGGATAGCCAACTAGTACAAGATCATGAGTATCTGGTCTACTAAATAACTCTGTCGTATTATCAATGAAAGCTGGTGGTATCAATGCTTCTTCAGGTCTCTTAACAAATTGAATTTGAATACTTTTACTCCGAATTCGATAGTTTAATTGAAGCTGCTGTATAAAAGTTGAACTCCAAGCACCTGTAGCTAGAATAACTGCCTTTGCTTGGATAAAACCTGCTGTCGTGTTGACTCCTACTACTTTCTCATTATCAAGTACAATATCTGTGACTTCTGTGCCTTCCATTGCTATTGCTCCTAAAGATCTAGCTGCATCAATCCAAGCTTTTGTTGTTAGAACTGGATCTGCAAATCCACCTTCTGGTTCATAGGCAACTGCTCCGACTCCATCAAACGAAAGAGAAGGGAACAGCTTTTTCGCTTCATTTATTGTCAAAGCTTCAATTGAATATTCATATTGTTGTTGTAGCTTTTTTACTTCATCTAACATGTAGGTAACTTGATTGTCAGGTATTAAATGTAGCAATCCTGTTTTTACGTAACCACAGGACCTACCTATTTCTTGTTCGAAATTTTTGAAAGATGAAAAGCTTTCCATCGACATCTCCGTTAAAAGTGGATTAGAGTGGTAGACTCTTATGAACCCACCAGATTTTGCAGTTGAACCGCAAGCAAAATGACTTTTCTCTATTAATGCAGCATTATTATATCCATTTTTCGATAAATAATATAATATGGATGCACCAATGACTCCTCCACCAATTATAACTACATCTCTTTCCATCAAGTTACTTCACCTCTAATTCTCTTAGACATTCCTTAATAGGAAGAAAGAATGTATCCTGGGAACTAGAAATTCGTAAATTACCTTCTATTATGATTGGATTATATTCCCATTTAATTGGTTCGTTTATTCCTAGGCATTTCCAAAGTAACTGTGAAAACTGTGGCATAATTGGCGCAACTAATATTGCTAATTGTTTTGCCGATGTCAGTTCTAGCGATATACTTGTTTGATAGTCATCAATTAGTGAGGTAATATCACCTAAATATTGCTCGGATTCACCAAAAGCTGAGGATTTACGAACAAACTCATTTAATAATCTAGTTACTTGTTGTGGTGAAAAGCTATCTGCTTCATATGCCTTAGTTACTTCAGTGACAGTGGTTTTTATCATTTCATAAAAAGATAGATGCCTATCTGACCAATTACCTACGTGAGGAGTTACTCCATCGTATCGATGATTTACTTTATCTAATAAGTGTTGCAGCCAATTTTGCCACTCATTCATTAACACCTGTTCATTCGTGTGCTCAAATTCTAATAAAGAGAAATTTGTTTGTCTATTTTCTGGACGAATGTAGGAAAGAAAAAAACGGACTTGGTCAGTTGGAATTTTTCTAAAAATATCCTGACCCCAGATAGCGTGACCTCTACTCGTAGAAAACTTTAAATTATCTAATTGTAAAAATTCATTCGTTACAAAAACATCAGGTAAATGCATGTCAGAATCAAATGCCATATGTAACGCTGGAATAAGGACTGCATAATAGAAACCATTATCAAAACCAAAAAATTGTATATTTTTTGATTGATCATTTTTCCATATCGTTTTCCAACTGTCATTTGTCTCATATTGCTTTAAACACTGATCGGTTGCAGCCAAATAACCTGGTGCCATTTCAAACCAAACGTACAAAATTTGATCATTATACGTATCTAATGGTACTGGTATTCCCCAATCTGAAATATGGGTGATACGAATGTCGGGTAACCCGTCTGATAATAGCTTTTCACAAAGCGAACGTAGATGTGAACCCATCGTAACTTTTTTATAGTATTCACGTAGCTGATTATTATAATTTTGAAGAGGAAAGTATAAATGCTTTGTCATTTTTATTGAAGGAATATGATCACACTGCTTACACTTTACATCGAGCATATCTGTGCAATCATTCGGTTGACCACACTTCTCACACCCATTTCCATCACTGCTTTCTAAACAGTGAGGACAATTTCCCTTGACATGAGCACCATATAAATAACAATTACAATATTCACAAAATAAGGATGGTACTTCCTTTTCAATTAACTTACCTTGGTTATATAGTTTCATAAAAAATTGTTGGATAAAATCTAAGTATTCAACAGAGTGGTTTGGTCTGTATAAATGATCCATTTTTATCGAAGCTAAAGAAAAAGTATCTTCAATCACTTTACCAAAAGAATCGGCTACTTCTTTTGGGGATCTTTTGAGCTGATCTGCTTTAAGGGGAACATAACTTTGAAAGTCATCTGTCCCGCTTATATAATGGCTCTTAAGATCTTGTAGCTTCAAAAATCGATTAAAAATATCTGCGCCTAAATACGGCCCAGATAGATGACCAAGGTGTAAATCGCCATTAGGTGTTGGTGGCGGGGCAGTAATTAACGTCTTATGCGCATAATTATGAGAACCTGTATCGAGCGCTTCCTCTAGTAATTTACTATCTTCCCACCATACGGCTAAAAATGTTAAATCTTTATGGTTCGTATTATTTCTTAAAGAGTGCGTACTAAAAGCATTTAAATAAATGACGTCCCCACTCTCAACTTCTGCTATCTCATCATCAACTTCAATAACTCCGCAACCATCTAATATATAAAATAATTCGCCTTCATGGTGATTATGTGGTTCAGAAGAATGGCCTGGTTTAATAACACAATATGAAGATCCAAAAGGAGGATCAGGAACATTCTCCCAAGCAGCAATTCTTTTACAAAGTATTCCATATTCGTGAGAAAACTCATTTTCGTTAAGCTTTTGAATATTCAATTTTGTTGCCTCCCAATTATTTAAGTTTTCCTGCTATATAATCGGATAATTGTTATTCTACAAAATTATTAAGCTGTAAACTCTTTAAAATTTCGCCAGCTCTAAAAGGTAAAATTGATAATAATGTGTCACTTAAGCCATTATTTTGTTCATTAAAACCCTGCACATAAATTGATGGTGACAAGGAGTCTTTAACAACTAATTTATGGTCTCTATCTACCTTGACTTGACCTTTTTCGTCTTTTTCCATATATTCAGTAATACCATCTATTAATGATGGAATTTTTCTTTGATAGCCAGTTGCTAAAAATATGCCATCAGCTGATATCTCTTCAAGTTCATTTTTCATATTTAAAAACTCACCAGCTAAATCCTCGCCCTTTTCAACAATATTTTTCAAATCCATAAATGGTTTTATTTCACATCTGTTTGAACCAGATAATTTTTGAATATATATCATTTTATAAATATCCTTAATTAATTGCGCATCTACTACAGCATAATTCGTATTTTGATGTTCATCTAAAAAAGATGATCTTTGCTCAGATGTTAAATTGTTAAGAAAATCTACCATTGAATGGTGGTATAACTCGTTTACAAACGGGCTATCATCTGTTTGCCTATAGGCATAGTTTTTAAAAGCAGCAGTTACATGGGCATTTTTATAATGATTCATTAAATAATAAAAAATTTCTGCTGCACTTTGACCAGATCCCACTACTACAAAACGATATGGCTTATTAGTATCTGGATAGTTTTCTTTTAGTTTATAAAGAAACTGGTTTGAATGAATAACTTTATCAGAGTTTATTTCGAGATGTTCTGGAATGTTTGGTTTACCACCAGTAGCTACGATAATATTTTTCGCTAAAAACTCTGTAACATCTCCAGTCTTTAAGTTTTCTGTAGTCATTTTAATATATTTAATTCTATGATTTTTTTCTTCACCATACGGCTCAATTCTACTGACTTTTGTTCCATAGTGTACCTGATTAGCAAAATGACCTGCTGCCCAACGAAAATAATCATTATATTCTAACCTTGTTGGGTAAAAATCTCGTAAATTAATAAAATCATTTAATCGATTTTGTACTTTTAAATAGTTTATAAATGAAAAATAGCTTTGTGGATTTCTTAAGGTTACTAGATCCTTTAAAAAAGAAACTTGTAGCTGCATTCCATCTATTAACATATTAGGGTGCCATGCAAAATGATCTTTACCTTCAAAAAACACACTAGAAAAATTGCTATCAGACTCTTCAAGTGCTATAGCTAATGCAAGGTTTGATGGTCCAAAACCTATTCCTGCAATATCAACAACAGGCATATTATCAATTATTTCATTTACTTCCTCTTTCATGACAACCTCTTCCACACAAATCCCCCCAGATTTATATAATTCAAATCTACTAATACACTATATGTATTGTAGTGGTGATTATGCCCATATAATTAGAATTAATTGTATATTCATGGCTGTTTTAATTAATAGTTAGATCGTTTTAACAGTGATAATAGTGAAAAAATGAATTTAACTTTATCTATTTTTCTCGAAGTAAGTAATGTTCAATTCGAATGTAGTTTAGTAGATTTTAAATGGCCTATAAAAGTGACCGTGGGCTTTATTAATTTCGAAGACAGGACTATAGTAAAATGCATCACACTAGACATTTTTATTTTGCAATAAATATCAGGATACTATGATAGTATTGTACATAGAACGATCTATTAATTATCCAAATAGCTTGCCCGCCATTAAACTATTTACAATTTAATTAATTGAATATTCTTGTAATAACTCGTGATAATTCAAAAAGTGACAATAATCGAAATATCTTAACCCATTAATAAAATTTATGCCAAGTACACCATAACTAATAGTATTTTGATAAAATTGCTTAAACTTCTATATCACAATCCAATCTACTTGATTGGTATTAACACTTAGTCTATCGATAGAGTAATTCTAAATTGCTGCCCCATGAACTTGCTTTAAACCTATCTCTGCAGGATAACATCCAGTAACTAAACTATCAGACGCTATTCCCATGATAGAGATATTCATAATTTATCCTCTTCAATTTCTTATCTTAAATATGCTGGTAGATTCCCCCTTAAAATATATTATTATTAAAAAATGGTATGGAAATAGCAGTGACTAAATTAATATATAAGATTATATTTAATTGTTAATTAGTTTATGCTATATATCTCATTTACTTTTGTAAAAACATAGATAGAAGCTTTGATCCTAGTATAATTCCATGGACACAGCTTCATTATGTCCTAAAACAGTACAAGGATAGGTTTTGTGTATAATGATGGATAAAAATACGGATAAAAAGCTATGATTATGAACGGTCTTTATCGTTCTAGTAGATGAAGAATTTAAAGTGAAGTAACGATTTGTTTTCTTTTATTGAGTAAGAGTATGGTAACAGGTGAGGACCTTGTCAACAGGCTGTTTTGCCTTGATTGTTGCTTTTCGTACTTACATATCAGCACGCTGGTATTTTTCCTTCCTTTTTACAATTATTGAACTCTCGTAATACGCTCCATTCTGTTCGTTTTAAGTAAAAATTACAACAAAGATTACTAACAGAGTCAACCAAAGTGAAACAGCAAATGCACCATAGCAAAATCTTTAACAAAGACTATTGCTGCATTCGCAAATAAGAAAACAAATAAAAATAGACATCTCATTATGTAAAGATGTCCATTTCTAACCCTTTTGTTGAATTTTGGTTTAATATAAACCTTACACGTTAACTAATTGCTTTTTTTTTAGCTTTTCCAACATATCTACTGTCATTTTTTCTAAGTCATAATTCACACTGAAATCCCACTCATCCTTAGCAGCTGAGCAATCTATGGCATTAGGCCAACTATCTGCTATTGATTGTCTGACAGGATCAACATCGTAGTATAGCTTGAACTCTGGAATATGTTGTTGAATAGCTACCTCAATATGCTCAGGTGCAATGCTAATTGCAGATACATTAAAAGAATTTCGATGCTTAAGACGTGTTTCATCAGCCTCCATTAATGTAATAACTGCATGAACAGCATCTGCCATATACATCATATCCATATACGTTCCTTTATTAATAAATGAAGTATATTGCTTCTTTTCAATTGCTTGATAGTAAATATCGACTGCATAATCAGTTGTTCCTCCGCCAGGTGGAGTCATATAAGAAACTAATCCTGGAAAACGTAGACCTCTCGTATCAACTGCAAACTTATGATAATAATAATCACATAATAATTCACCAGATACTTTATTCACACCATACATTGTTGTTGGTCTTTGAATGGTGTCTTGTGGTGTTTGTTCTTTTGGCGTGTTCGGTCCGAAAGCACCAATTGAACTTGGAGTAAAAAATTGACACCCTAGTTCCCTAGCTACTTCTAAAGCATTAACAAGTCCTCCCATATTAAGATTCCATGCAAGTAATGGCTTTGATTCAGCAGTAGCTGACAGCAGCGCTGCCAAGTGAATAATCGTATCTACTTCATAACCTTTAGCTAAATCGAACATTTTCTTATCATCTGTTACATCAAGAATCTCAAATGGACCTGAGTGTACCACTGCACTATCAATATTTCTAATATCAGTTGCAATGATGTTGTTCGGTCCATAAATATCACGCATTTTCATGACTAACTCGGAACCAATTTGACCTAATGCACCAGTAACCATGATTTTTTTCATCTTACATCCCCCAAATCATTTTGATATGGAGTTTCTCAAGGGTATCATGCTATAGCTACACTCCCTTGTTCTTCTCCGCCTTTTGAACCGAACTATTAGAGAACAGCTAATTCTTTTCCTACTTTTTCAAATATACCAATCGCCTGATCTAACATTTCCTTCGAATGTGCTGCTGTAGGCATATTACGAATCCTTCCCGTTCCCTTTGGTACTGTTGGAAAAACAATTGACTTAGCATACACACCTTCTTCATTTAATCTCTTACTAAATTGTTGAGTTTTCACTTCATCACCGATGATTACTGGGGTTATTGGTGTTTCACTATGACCAATATCAAACCCTAAGTTGCGAAGACCTTCCTTTAAATAATCTCCATTTCCCCATAATCTTTCCTGTAATTCCGTACTACTCATTAATATATCAATGGCTTTCGTACATGCTGCTACATCAGCTGGAGTTAATGCAGTTGAGAATAAAAATGGTCTGCTTCTTACTTTTAGCCAATCGATTAAATCTCTTTTTCCTGCAACGTAACCACCTACAACACCGATGGCCTTTGACAGCGTACCAATTTGAAAATCTACTTTATCAGATAAACCAAAATGCTTAACTGTTCCCGCACCTTTCCCTAGAACACCAGAGCCATGGGCATCATCTACATATGTAATCAGGTCAAACTCTTCAGCTATTTCAACGATTTCAGGTAATTTTGCAATATCTCCGTCCATCGAAAATACGCCATCTGTAATGACCATAATTTTGTTATAAAGTCCAGATTGTTTCGCTTCCTTTACCTTTTGACGCAAATCATCCATGTCAGAATGATTGAAGCGAATAATTTTTGCTTTTGAGAGACGGCATCCGTCAATAATAGATGCATGATTTAGCTCATCAGACAAAATCGCATCATTCTTATCCATTACAGCTGAAATTGCTGCCATATTACAATTAAACCCTGACTGGTAAGCAATTGCAGCTTCTGTATGTTTAAATTTTGCTAACTCTTCTTCCAACTTAACGTGCAAATCCATCGTTCCATTTATCGTTCTGACTGCACCTGCACCCACGCCATACTCTTCAATCGTTTTTATAGCAACTTCCTTCAATCGTTCATCAGTCGCTAAGCCTAAATAATTATTAGAAGATAAGTTAATCAATTCTCTTCCAGCAATTTTGATGATCGGCCCATTCGGGCTTTCTATTGGATCTATGACATTATATAGTCCGTTGTTTTTTAAATCCTCTAAGTTATTTTGTAAAAAAGAAGCTAAAACATGACTTGACATGGTTAATCCCTCCAATATGTTGTCTCGTTTCCATTTTCATATTTGTGGTAAGCTGTCATCTAAAGATAAACAGTTGTCCTTGTGAAAAACACATAATAATATTTTAAAACGCTATAAAACAAGGTTATTTAATTGATATTCTATCATACATTAAATTATATGTTTATATATCATGGACAAATTCTAAAAATTATTTTTCTTTTTGATCATTTTCACATTAGTTATTCTTGTTCTACTAGGCTCTTTTCGTAAACTTTGTTGCTATTCTTATTAACAATGGATAGTAAGACAGGACCTGACCCTAGAAAAAGTAGAAAAGATGCCACGACCGCTTGGTTATTTCTTAGAACGAAACCAATACGAAAACAGCCTTCTAATAAAAACTCTAGCTATACAGTTAGCTATTCATTACATTTTTTCTACAACATTCATCAATACGGATTGAATAAAACCTCTCTCTACTCCAATAGATAGTAAATTGCAACAAAGTTGCCACATGGTCTTTCTTATCGACATATACCTGACAATATATATATTGGTAAGAAATAGTCTTTTTCATACAAGAGATTAAATGACGGAGGTTCTTTCATATTTTTTTCTTGAGGCTACTTTCGTATTGAAATAAGCCCGAAAAACCAGTTCCAGACATCAATTCTTCGTTTATAATGCCACCTTGCGCTTTATGTGCGTGTCCATAGCCCAAAGTTAAAAAGCTACTGCAACAATGGTAAGCAATCTCATGAAATGTTAAGTAGCTTCAAATATTTAGTCCTTCAAATTAAAATGGGGCTGGGACAAAACCCACCTTTGAGATGAAAAAGCCGGTGAAATTTTTACAAGAAGTAAAATTTCACCGGCTTTGTTTATTTTGGAATTAAAATAAGGACCACTTCTGATAAAATAAAGTTACCACACCAAATTTCATCGGAAAGAAGGGTCCTTATGTTTAAAAATTATATCATGAATCAATTAATTTTGCCTTTAGATCTAGAAGTAAAATTACAAAAGAACGATATTGCCTTCCATGTCCATCATTTAGTTGAAAGTATCCCTCAGGAAGCGTTTGAACCATTTCTCCGAAATGAAGGCTGTCCTGCCTATCATCCACGCATGATGCTTAAAATAATTCTATGTGCCTACACGCAATCTGTCTTTTCTGGACGCAAAATTGAAGCCCTATTAAAAGACAGTATTCGTATGATGTGGCTAGCTCAAGGATATGAACCAAGCTACCGCACAATCAACCGATTCCGTGTTCAACCAGAAGTGAAAGAATTAATTCGTGAATGTTTCGTACAATTCCGTTGCCAATTGATCGAAGAGAAACTTATTGATCAAGAAGCGATTTTTATTGATGGTACAAAAATCGAAGCAAATGCGAATAAATTTACGTTCGTCTGGAAGAAATCCATAGAGAACTATCATGAGAGTTTAATTGAAAAGTCAAACCAGCTGTACAATGAGTTACTTAAGAATGAAATCATACCTGAAATTCAACGTGAAACGGCTGAACAGTTATCATTGGATGAGCTCGCTCAATTGGTTCAAAAAGTAGACGATGTCGTAACCAAGTATGATAAACAAATTGAAGATACGTCAGACGTTTCAGAACGAAAAGCCTTAAGAAGTGAACGTAAGTACCCAAAACAAATTCGAAAGCAATTGATTGATTTCGTCTCACGTAAACAGAAATATCAACAAGACTTAGAAACCTTTGGCTCACGTAATAGTTATTCTAAAACAGATCCCGATGCGACATTTATGCGAATGAAAGATGATTATATGAAAAACGGACAATTGAAAGCTGGTTACAATGTACAAATCGCAACGGAAGGTCAATACACACTTGCCTATAGTTTGTTTTCAAACCCAACAGATACACGTACATTAATTCCATTTTTAGATGAAATTGAGCAACATTATTTCGAGTTACCGAACCACATTGTTGCAGATGCAGGTTATGGTAGTGAACAGAACTATAATGATATCCTTTCTAATAGAAAACGAGAAGCGCTTATTACGTATAACTTATATTTAAAGGAACAAAAGAAAAAGTACCGACAAAACACATTTAATCCCGAAAATTGGGAGTATGACGAGGAAACAGATACATATACATGTCCTAATCAAAAGCGCCTTCAATTTCAATATCATTCTATTCGCAATGACCGTACAGGATTTGAACGGAAGTTCAAAGTCTACGAGTGTGAAGACTGTTCCGCATGCCCATTCCGTTCATTATGTACAAAAGCAAAAGAAGGCAACAATCGAAAACTAATGGTGAATGAAAAATGGGAACAGCAAAAAGAATATGTAAGAGCGAAGCTTTCAGAAGAGACAACGAGTGCCATCTATCGAAAACGAAAAATCGATGTGGAACCAGTTTTTGGATTTTTGAAGGCGAATTTGTGTTTCTCTCGATTTTCTGTACGTGGAAAATCGAAGGTGGAAAACGAAATGGGCCTTGCGTTAATGGCTGTGAATTTAAACAAAATCACTGCCAACAAATAAGGTAATAGAGGCCCTACCACTCTAAATAGAAAAAAGGTGAATTTGAGCTCACTCAAATTCACCTTTTTCATTTTTTGAGGCTAGTTATGTCCCAGCCTCACGGTTTTTATCTATTTACAAGCTTTAAAAATTGCTTCGTGCGCTCATGTGTTGGATTTTCAAAGAAATCTTTTGGAGCAGCCGTCTCAATTATTGTGCCTTCGTGTAGCATAACAATTCTATCTGCTACGTCTCGTGCAAAATTCATTTCATGGGTAACAATAACCATTGTCATTCCTTCTTTGGCAAGGTTTTTTATTACTTGGAGCACCTCTCCCACCAGCTCAGGATCGAGTGCAGAAGTGGGTTCATCAAACAACATTGCCTTTGGTTTCATAGCAAGTGACCTTGCAATTGCTACACGTTGCTTTTGACCACCTGAAAGCATATGAGGATACGCATGTGCTTTGTCCTGTAGTCCAACTTTTTCTAACAATGCTAAACCCTCTTGTATAGCTTCGTTTTTATTAACTTTTTTTACAATTATAGGTGCTTCAATAATATTTTCAATAACTGTTTTATGGGGAAATAAATTAAAATGCTGAAAAACCATCCCTACCTGCTCTCTCACCTTCGATAAATTGTCTTTTTCGGGAGATATTTTCTTATGATCAATTAATATTTCTCCACTATCAATTGTCTCCAAAAAATTAAAGCACCTTAGCAATGTACTTTTTCCAGAACCACTAATTCCAACCAAAACTACTACCTCTTGAGGCTTAATGTGTAGATCAATACCTTGCAACACTTGAAGATCACCAAATGCTTTAAATACATTCCTAGCCGTTAGCACTGTTTATTATTCACCTCACTTTTTCAACATCGACCCTTTTTTCCACCACATGTAATAAATACGTAAATATCATCACTAAAACTAAATAATATAGTCCAGCAACAAAGAATGCTTCAAACTGCTGGAATGAGTTTGCCGCCTCCATATTTGCTAAAGAATAAATCTCAGCAACCCCAATGACATATACTAACGAAGAATCCTTTAAACAAATAATAAATTGGTTTCCAAGTGGGGGGATCGATCGTTTAAATGCTTGTGGAAAGATAATTCGATACATACTTTGTGTTCTCGTCATACCTAGTGAACTACTTGCTTCGCGTTGTCCTTTATCAATGCTTTGAATGGCTCCCCGAAATATTTCAGCTATATACGCACCATTATGAATAGCTAATGCGATTGACCCTGCCCAAAATCCAGATAAAACAATAAGGGAAGAGATACCAAAATACAAAAAAGAAATTTGTACTATTAAAGGGGTGCCACGAATTAGCGTAATATATATTGAAGCAATTGTTTGCAATAGCTTAGATTGAGAGATTTTAAAGAAAGCAAAAATAATACCTAACAATGAACCTAGTGTTAGACCTACGATCGTTAACCGTATAGTCATCCAGCTAGCTTCTATAAATCCGGAAAATGTTCTTAAGAACAAATCAACAATAACCATAGGCCGCACCCCCTATCCGCATAATAAACCTACTATTATTTATATATTTCAACACCTTCAAGATTGACATCTAATAGATTCGTACCAAAAAAATCATTTGAAATGTCTACATACGTACCGTCCGTAACAATTTCTTCTAACACTTCATTTAAAGCTTCCAACAATTCTTCGTCATCTTTTCTAACCGCAATACCAATTCGTTCGACCCACAGACGGTCTCCAGCATCTTTAATAGTTAAACCTGCTGCTTGAGCTTCAAAGCCAACGATTGAATCCGTAATAACCGCATCTAGCCGACCTTTTACTGTTAAATCATTGAGTGCTGTAACATCACTGTTATAATACTTAATATCGTCAGTATACTTCTTCGCAGCTTCATCATATGTGCTCTGTGCTACAACGCCAATTCGTTTCCCAGCTAAATCATCTGCTGATTTAATTTCTTTATTTTCATCCGAAACAAAAACTGTACCACCTGAATAATAATATGGGTCTGTAAAGTTAACTTGTTTTAATCGATCATCTGTTATAGCCATACTTCCTAAAATAATGTCAAATTTTTCTCCTTTTAAACCTTGCAATATTGTTTCCCATGGTGTGGTAACAGGATTTGGCTCAAGTCCAAGCTTTTCTGCTAGTGCATAACCAATCTCAACATCAAATCCTTTTAGTTCTCCGTTTTCTGAGTAGTTAAAAGGTTTATACAAGCCGCTACTAGCCCACGTTAGTTTTCCTTGTTCTACTAAGTCGAAATTTTGATCTGCTCCACTGCTATTGGTAGTTTCGTTCGTTCCACAAGCTGTAGAAAATATCACTACTAAAAGCAACATCAATACTACATCACGCTTTCTCATTGAACCTCTCCTCAATTCTTATTTTTGCTATCAACCACTTACCGCTACGCTTGTCCTCTTTGGCTGTATACCTTCATACGACAATGCTGGCTACAATAGGCATTTCATCTTATTTCCAATAGTATGTTTAGAATTTTATACTTATTCATACCAAACAAATATTATTTAGATGTAGTATAGTAGAATTACAATAGTTTCTATTTTGAAGTTGGAGATGAAAAAATGAAATCGATTTGTGTATTTGCGGGTTCGAATGTTGGTGTAAGTGATGAATATTTACAAAAGGCACAAACTTTAGGTAAAATAATTGGCCAAAATGGCTACAGACTTATATATGGTGGCTCTAAAATTGGCTTAATGGGTGAGGTTGCAAATGCAGCATTATCTCATGGGGCAGAAGTTGTTGGAATTATGCCATCTGGTTTATTCAGAGGTGAGATGGTGCATCAACAATTAACAGAGTTCATTGAAGTTGATAGCATGCATGAACGAAAAGCAAAAATGGGAGAACTAGCTGACGGATATATCGCATTACCGGGTGGACTCGGTACTTTTGAAGAATTATTTGAAGTGTTATGCTGGGCTCAAATAGGTATACACGAAAAACCTATAGGTTTATATAATGTAAACAGCTATTTTGATCCATTAGTCGAAATGGTCAAGCATAGTGTTCAAGAAGGGTTTTCTAATGATTCTCATTTAGACTTAATGATTAAATCAGCGGATGCCGAAACGTTAATCGAAACAATGCAAAACTATACAAGACCAACATTGAAGAAAAAATGGAAGCAGCTTGATTAATTAAGTTAGCTTTTTATCCAATAGAATGAAGGGTATGTTAACTTTTTGCCATTAGAAAGGGGGGATCAGTCTAATTTAGACTGATCCCCCCTTCAAGTAAATATTATTTTTTAATGTGCGTACTCATACCAAGGAGAATCATACGCTAATTGGCTTTTTTCGTACGTATAAAAGAAATTAATTGAGTCTCCTGCTTGTAAACCATTAACAGTATATTCCCAGTTCTCTCCGTTTTTCACAGCTCTTACATTTTGTTGAACCTCATCATTAACCTTGTAATGGAAATCTACAAATGCAGATGATCCTGCGTTAGGCGTAAAAATAAACTTAGCATTTTGCCCATCATTGATCATTTCAATTGTATAATCATCTGCGGTAATTACATTACTATCGTCATCAACAGGATCATTAGTGAATGTCAACCAATTTAAATTACCCATTCCAGCATCTGTTTCACCTTTGAACACTACATATAGGTCATGTATACCTGTGGCATTAGTAATAGCCCCAGTGTTTGTTACCCAGTTTTGCCATCCACCTGTAGGTGTAATGTCTACTGTACCGATTAACTCTCCTTCTATACTATCAAGTCTTAATTCAATCGTTCCTCCAGCTGATTCTGTAGCTACCCTAGCTTCTACACCAGTTGCACCAGTCCCAAAATCAACACGATTAAATACTAGATAGTCTCCATTATCAATCCAACCTACGTTTAAGCCGCCGCCTACATCAGTCGTCTGCTCAGTTTCAATTCCACTCATTGAAGTGTATTGCTCTGCTTCGATTTGGTCGAAAGCATTAATAACTGGATCGTCTCCTGGGTTATCCCCTGGATCTCCGCCTGGATCTCCACCTGGATCTGTAGTTCCTGTCCCGTTACCAACATTGAATTGATGTGGTTCAACAGTCACTGTCGCGCCATCTGAGAATGTCACTGTTTTTACTGAATCTGTCATATTATAAACGACATACGTTTTTACATTACCTTTCGTAAAGACTGCATGGATTGGATAATCTGCTGTAATGGTAGGGTCAGCATTTCCTAATGCATTTAAATTGTGAATCCAGTGATACGTATTTGCTTTGGAATTTCCAGCCTCTGGCTCAAATATATCCGCTCTAGCATTAAACTGCCTTATTGCATCATCAGGGTTCTCAATGGCACGGTACATCCAAATAAGATCTTCCCAAACATTCCAATCTTCGCCGCCATTTTCAGCTACTAGTGCATCGTAATTTCGTTTCGTGTATTCTGGATATTGTGTCAAATATAACGAAGCCCCTGTAATAGGTAACCAGTTAATACCGTGAACTTCCTCTGGGTTATTCGTCCACCATACTGCATCACCGACAGTTTTTCCTCCCCAAACCATACTAGCTGTTTCTCTAGTAAATCCTGGGTCATGATTTTCTCCTGTAACATCAAACCAATATTCATTAATGGCATTCATTTCAGTCGTAAATAAGTAAATACCTAAATCACGTAATTCCTTATTGTCTGTAGCTTCTCCCCAAAGAATGAGACCAGCCCAAGCATTCATTGCTTCTGATGATGATTCATTGTTGTTACCATCAAAGAATTTAGCATGACCAGAAGCCCAAGTATGCCCTGCATACATGTCAAAATTCCTTAAAAATGGAAACGTTTCATCATTGCGATCAGCGTTTGCAATATCTCTAATTAACAGCTCTATCATTTGTCCCCACTGGCTATTACTAGCCCAGTTTTTATCAACACGTGCTATTTCTGCAGCAGCTTTAATAAAATATCCGTAATGGAAATGGTGATCATTCATTTCTTCAACTGACCCAAAACTGTCTGGATATCCTAACAGCGTACCCCAATTATCATTGTAATAAAATAGGCGCTCGTTGTTTAAATTGCCACTTTGATCACTTGCTGTTAACCAATCCTCTAAGCCAGCTTTCATTTCTTGGCGGAATTGATTAGCTGCATCTGTATCACCAACTTGCTCAGCAATTGGTGCAAGTGTTGCAAGTTCACCTAAACGTTTACCATACCAATACGTATCAGTTGACGAGTCAACTTCAGTTTGTGCCTCATCTATATAACTTGCTAATGTTGCCTTATCATATGTCCCTAAATCAGGTAATGATGGTAATACACCATTAAAAGCCATTGTTGTCTTGAATGAACTGCCTTCTGCAACCTTCATCGTCCCACGAACTGAATCAAATGTATAGTCTAACAATGGTTGATTTGTATTTTTCCACTGATGTGGGTATAAAGCGAATATCGTCCCTTCATTAGAACCCTCTTTTGCCTCTGTTACAAAGTTGTACGTTGTTTCTACCTCACTTGTTGACTCATTATAAGACCAGTCAACCTTTGTATCTACAACATGAGAGTATGCATATTGTTCAAATTTCTTTAATGTCTCTAAAGAATTATCAGGTAAAACAGCTATAGAAAAGTAATTCTTACCGTTTAGATGGTTTGTTAACGTCTTAGTGTCTAAACCTGACCAAGTTGAACCAGTTGGACCAAATAGTGCATAATGACTACCTTTTTCAGTTGTAATACCTAGCACATTACTATTTTCATCACCATACCAAACGGTCGGCGGAATAGAAGGGAGTGTAATTTTTGGGTCGCCCCCTTCATAGGTCGCATAAACAAACGGTGAACCATGACCATACGTAACGTTTAAAACGTTTGATCCACTTTTGGATTCATTTGTGACGAACCAATCACTAAATCCATCAACTTTCGTATCTCCAAATGAGCTTGTTCCAGTATGCCCAAGAACAAAATCATCTATATCATTCATCCAACCTTTCGTAAATCCACCTAAGCCTTCTATATTATTGCTAGGGTTATAGATTCGAAGCCCAGCTGATTCATTAATCATGGCTAACGGATGAGGATATTGGGCGTCAGAATATTGCACCCATGCTGTAGAGCTCCACCAATCATTTGTTGGCATCGCTCCAGCTATGTTTGAAGTCTTATAAATCATTTCTTGCACATCAGATACATTACTAGGCTTGACGGTCGAATAGCTTCCCGCACCTGCATTAACTTCTCCTGAAAACGCTTTCGTAGATGGGGAAAATAAAGAACCTGTAAGGAGTGTTACTGAAGCAATTGTAAGCAGCTTTTTCATACTTTTTCTCCTTTTCGAATAAATTTATCCCTGTTTCGTAATGGGGATATGTTTAGAATAAACGAGAAAAATTACTACTACAATAGGAATATACATGTATTTATTGTAACAGAATTGTAACACTGGACTAGCATACATACAGATATAAAGACCTACTTTTTTTGTATTATCTTACTGTTTTTCAAAACATTTGATTAGTTTAGAAATACTTGGTTTCACGAAACACTTTCGTTTTAACAGACTTCTAAGAAGATAAAAGTTTCACACCAACTCATTTTCTGATCATAAACCAAATTTACTATATCTGTTACCTCATAAAATCTACTAATATGCTAGTAAATATTTCATTTTATAGCTCAGTCATCTTTAAGCCTTCATGTTATACTTCCATGTACAAGTTACAACATGGCATCCTAATTTGAGGAAAACACTATTCGTGGTTTACCTTTACATTGAGTTCAAACATGAATATAAGTACATATACATTTAATGTTGTTGGCATCTTTTCTACTATTAAACAGAGCCTTTTATTTGTTTCTCTGTCCAAACTCACCTTCTCGGTCTAGGGACTGAGCTACAACCAATCAACAGACTGTTACAATACGTCCTTTTATCAAATATACTGATCCTAAAGAAAAAACGATAAGGAGAAAAAAATGAAAAAGACTTTTGCCGTTTTTAAAAACCGTAATTATACGAAAGTGTTTTTTGCACACCTTACTTCACAAATGGGTTCGGTAATTGGTTTGACAGCTTTTCTATTTTACTTATTAGATCGTTTCTCGAGTCAACCTGCCTATGCCACAATTAATGAAATGATGTATTCTCTTCCGACATTAGTAGTGTTTTTTTTCGTTGGTGTATTAGCTGATCGCATGGATCGGAAAAAAATAGCCATATACAGTGATTGGATTCGAGCTATATTATCAGTTTTTTTTCTCGCTTCAATATGGCTTGGATGGATGCCACTTATTTTTTCAATACTATTTTTAAGAAGTGCTGTATCAAAATTCTTCATACCTGCAGAAACGGGTATTATCCAAGGAATTTTACAAGAGGATGATTATACAACGGCTGCTGGATTAAATCAAATGCTAGGTAGCTTATTTATGTTATTTGGAAATGGACTTGGAGCTATAGCTTATTGGACAGTAGGAATTGAAGGGGCAATTATCGTTGACTGTATATCATTCATCATAAGTGCAATACTTCTTCACACATGTAATATTCCAGAATCAGTACGCTTACCTAATGGAAAACATACGATTAAAGACTTGCAAATTAAAATGATTGTTAAAGATTTCAATTCAGGCTTACGCTATATTTTTGGGAATCGACTATTAGCTTCCTTAGTAATCGGCTTTCTCATCTTTGGGATCATTAATGGTGGCTTTTCAGTTATGCAAGTATTTATACTTAAATATAAATTAGCATCTGACACGTACGAAGAAATGGCCGTAATCTCAGGAATTGTATTTGGCGTTGGGGTTTTAATTGGCAGTGTCGTCGCCTCCATAGCAGCGCAAAAATTCAAGCTATATCAGATGATGATCTTTGGATTGTTATTTAGTGGTTTATTTATTGTCGCAGCAGCATACGCAACAAACCTTGTATTGTTTTTCTCAATTATGTTCATTGTAGCTTTAAATATACCAATGATTAATGTAGCAATGGGTGGTTGGCTTCCTAAAATTGTAGATCCAAAAATGATGGGAAGGGTGCAGGGCTGGATTGACCCATTAATGATGTTTTCTCAAACGATTACTTTGGGTATTATTGCGGTAACTTTCCCAGCAATTATTACCGTTGAAGGTTTATACTGGCTCGTCGGTATTTGTGTCTTAGTAGTAGGAATTTATTACGCGGTTGCATTACCTAAGTTTGACAGGGAACAAACAACGATTACTGCTAATGAAGGTGTAAAAGAGCACGGCTAAATGTATAGGTGCATTTTTAAAACCCCCAGTTTCTTCTTGAGCTGGGGTCTTTATATTTAGCTTTTTGCGCATTGATTGTTGCTATCCATTTTAAGATATAAACACTTATACATTTAGTGATCGGGCTTCTTTCCTACTTTTACAATGATTAAGCTCTAATAAATTTTTAATAAAAATAGCAACAAAGTTTACTAAAAAATCCTTTTATTTTTTGCTAAATTTTTTTCAAATTCATCGTTATTCATAGCATCGTAGCCCTACTCTTCATTTTAAAAGATGATAGGTGTAAATATGATCTCACTTGTTGTTTAAATTAAATTACAATAATAACAACTAAAAGAACATCCTGCTATAGTGATTTCGCATTAGCGATAGGATAGAGATGTCCTCCAATAGTAAATGATATGTTCCCTGATTCTTCAGAAACAATTAATACTAACGCATCACACCTCTCCGTTAAACCAAGCGCTGCCCTATGGCGTGTCCCTAATTTGCTTTTGCCTATATAGTGATTTGAAAGTGGGAGAACATTGGCTGCTGAAACTATTTGATTTCCATGAATAATGACGGCACCGTCATGAAGTGGATTTCCCGGAAAGAAAATAGACTCTAATAACGAGGAGGTTAGTTGAGCCTCAATCGGTATATTAGATTGGATATACGAACTAAGAGGATCTTGTCGTTGTACAACAATTAAGCCGCCATGTCGACGATCCGACATATGTTGAATACTAAGTGAAATATCTTCATATTTATCAGTATAAGAGGATAAATAACAATTTAAATAAAATGATGCTGCGTTCATTTCAATCTGTACAAAGCTTTTTTTAATATCTTCTAACTCTCCTAACAAACATTTTTTATCATCATCAATTGATTGTAAACTTTCCTCTAAGTTAGTTATTACCTGCTTCATATCTGCCTTCAACTGTTGTTTCATAGGTGAAAAATCACATTCAACATTTTTCATAACTACTCAGCCCCAATCTCCATCACTCTATCAGAATTTCGTTTATTAGCATTAGTTTTATTCAATTTGATATATTTATCCTCATAAAATGGATTCATATAGCATCATTGACATTTATCTCAACTCTAATATGTTCTGTTACAATATGTAATTAAGAAAGGTGCACCCAAACACAGCATCCTTTGTAACAATTTGATTCGTTTAATCGTCAAATATATGTGAATAGAACTTAAAGTATGAGGGGAGGGTAGCTGATGAAATACGTTAGATTATGTCTCACATCGTTACTGGTTTTCATGTTATTAATACCCATGTTAACTACAAAAGCTAATGCCTGCTCTTGTGTCCCATCACCCCCAGTTGAAGAAGCCTACGAGCAGTATGGCGCCATATTTTCAGGAAAAGTCATCAATGTTTCTAAAAGTAAATCATTTCTCCAATCTCATTTTTCCGATGTCGAGGTATTGTTCGAAGTAACTAGTAGCTGGAAGGGTATTGAACAATCACAAGTGAAGGTTTTTACAGCAATAGACTCAGCAAGCTGTGGTATTAACTTTTCATTACAACAAGACTATTTAGTGTATGCACACTTGGATGCAGATAACAAACTTGTATCATCCATTTGCAGTCCAACAAAATCAATGGGGTCTGCGCAAGACGATATTGCGACTTTAAATAGTATACAACAGCCTACAACAGCAGATAATCTTGAGCAGATTAATCTTGACAACCCATTGAGTAACATTAACTATGTTGCACTCGGCATACTAATTATTATTTCAGTTTTCATACTAACTTTTATAAAGAAGAAGAAAAACTAACCACATTTTAAAGGAACGAATAAGAGTCTTCTCCACCACAAGGTTAGAAAAGACTCTTATCACATTATCCCAACTACACAAATACCTCGTTTTTGTCACCTTCACTATATGTATACCTAGGTCAAAAATGAATATTTATTTCGTAAACTTTGTTGTTATTTATACAAAATTACCACAGTAAAAAAGAAGTCTTTTGTGATTATCATCATATTATAGAAGAAATGATGCTACGAAACTATAGTTTGATCCGTGTTTATTTTGTACGAAAAACAACCAAAACGAAAACAGTCTTTGGAATAATAGCTAAATTAATCAACAGAGGTTATTCGTTACGATATGAAGTTATGATTTGTACATCCTCATATTGCTTTGCCACATCTGCTATTGTGCTCGTTACTTGACCATAAATATATTTTTCAAAAAAGGTAAGAATAAAGTCGTGTTGAATGCTTGCACCCTCTCTCCCGTCAAGCTTTCCTGTAATGTTAAAATATTTGCTTAATGGTGAATACATATAAATCATAGAGAAATCTTGATGACCGGTATTGTTAATTTGATATAACTCAGGAGCTATGCTACTGCCTAACAATAAATACAAATGCTCATTATTATAGCCTTGCTCCCACTCATGACTTCTTAAAAACAGAGATGGAATTTGTAGTCCGCTATCCAGCTCTTGTTCTTCTATAGGTTCAACCCATGCATCCAATCCAATTAACGCCTTTATTCGTTTATCATGGAGTGCAGTCGC
The DNA here is from genome assembly GCF_046557775.1 of Nanhaiella sioensis. Taxonomy (NCBI): domain Bacteria; kingdom Bacillati; phylum Bacillota; class Bacilli; order Caryophanales; family Bacillaceae; genus Nanhaiella; species Nanhaiella sioensis. Next base: position 2,271,184 of record NZ_JBKAEG010000001.1, on the reverse strand, counting down.
TACAGCAGCCCCTCCCCCAGTAGAGTGACCGATCACACCGATATTGGCTAAATCTAATTTACCTTTCAAAGGAGAACTATTTTGCTCTGTGTTCATCATTTCTAACTGATCAAGTGTAGCTTCAATATCTCCTGCAAATGTTTTTACTAACGTATTAGCATAAGTTAAAAAGTTAGGAGTTTCTTCACGATCTGGTAATGCTTCATCATTAACATAAGCTACTTCACCATCATTAAAAGCAGTGACAGCTGACCCGTATGTATGATCAATCGCTACTACAACAAACCCATTACTCGCTAATAGTTCTGCAACATCTGTATGAATATTTCTGAATCCTGTCCAGCCATGAGACAGAATAATGACAGGGTATTGTTCCTTTTCATTACTAATAGGGGCATTAAGGGAGGCATTCGACTTCACTAAAGACGTGTGACTAAGAACAAAATCCGGAAATCCCATTAATTTCGAGACACCCTCTGCCACTATTTTACCGTCCTGTAGCCACGGAACTTGCTCATACGAACCTACATTTTGTGCAGGATACCAAACTTGTAGCTTTATTTTCCTATTGTCGGTTATATCTTCACTATAAATAGCCTCCCGACTATCATCTATTAAGTCAAATGATATCGTACCAATTTCATGTGGTCCTGATGGTGTAGGAATTTTGTATACAGGGAATGCATAGGAAAATAACACTGTTAATAGGAATCCGCTTATGACAATAGGCAAACTCATTCGTATCAGTTTTTTGTCATTTTCCAACCTTCGCTTCTTTAATAATCCTACTCGAAATAATATTGTAATTAAAAACTGAAACACAATAATTATGTAAACAGGATAAAGCTGCCATCTTATTCCTTCAAATAACACATGTGGAATAAACACAAGTATTGCTAGAAAAGGTATTAATTTTGCTATTTTCATATTCCCAAAGCTTTTAAATATGATAGCTACTATTGTTAAGAAAACAAATAGTAACATGAGAACCTCTAAGACTCTTATTTTTACTCCCCTCCATAAAAAAACTATAGTGTTTTTATTATATCTAATTTTCTATTAATCTGCCTGTTAGAACATACAAAAGGTCAAGCCCCTCTTTGTCATATGAAGGCTGAACTTCTCTTTCCAATAACGATCCTTGACCAACAATAAAGCAGCTATGTGTTTAAAATCACTCCCCCATTTACATGTATTGTTTGACCTGTCACATATCGAGAATCATCAGAAGCTAAATATACAAAGGCAGGTGCAAGCTCAAAGGGCTGCCCAGCACGTTTCATCGGTGTTTCTAAACCAAATTGTGTTACTTGCTCTGCCGAAAAGCTCGAAGGAATTAGCGGGGTCCAAATAGGGCCAGGAGCGACATTATTTACTCTAATTCCGTGTTCAACTAATGATAAAGATAGCGAGCGTGTAAAAGTAGTGACAGCCCCTTTCGTAGCAGAATAATCAATTAAGAATTTTTGACCTTGAAAGGCTGTAATAGATGCCGTATTAATGATTGAGCTTCCATTTTTTAAATACGGAAGTGCTGCTTTTGTCATATAAAATATTGCAAAGACATTCGTTCGAAATGTATTTTCAAGCTGTTCAGATGATATATCAAGAATGCTTGATTGCACGTATTGAACAGCAGCATTATTGATGAGAATATCTAACTTTCCGAACGTTTCAATTGTTTGCTTGACTACTTGCTGTGACGTTTCTTCCTTACGTAAGTCCGCACTTATGACTAAACATTTTCCTCCTAAGCTCTCTACCCTTTCCCTCGTTTCAGCTGCATCCTGGTGTTCATTCAAGTAAACTATCGTTATGTTGGCACCTTCTTTGGCAAAAGCTATGGCAGTAGCTCTACCAATTCCACTATCTCCACCTGTGATGATAGCAACTTTATTGTGCAGCTTATTGCCACTTCGATAATGAGGATCTTCGGAAATTGGCCTCGGTATCATTTCATATTCAAGCCCAGGATGAACTTCTTGATGCTGTGGCGGAAATGCAATAGGAACCTGTTGTGTTACTTGCTTAAACCCGTAATATGGGTATTGAGGATACAAATGATCGCCTCCATTTAATTGAGAGTGCTAAAACAAAATGGACAAAAAAGCAAAGAATTATGTTATATAGGCATTCGTTTATATCATATTATTTTTTTCATAAAAAGTTCCTACCAACATATCCCCCATACTACTTATAATAGGTTGAAATGTCATATCATGATAACCCTCTAACAGAAAAGTAATTAGCTCTATGAGTAAACTTTGTTGCTTACTGATATACGTTTGTCATCTTTAACAATGAAGAAATACCACCCATGCCAGCTGTATACTTGTATAGGTTGTCAGTCGATAAAGCAACAATTAGTGCAAAACCTAATGTAATAGCTATCATGCTCAATGTTTCACAAAGTCGTCATAATAATTTTATACCAATCGTTTTTTTACACAGTATAATTAAATTACATTAAGTTTGTGATAGTTTTCACAAACTTAACTCATTCATTTACAATTAACATAACAAAAGGAGAGGTTTCGAATGAAACAAAAAAACCGTTGGTTAATTGCTTTATCAGCGATTGCCATCCATATTTCAATCGGTTCTGTATACGCATACAGTGTATATAAAAAACCAATTCATGATGAATTAGGGTGGAGCAGTACTGAAACTGCCTTAGCATTTACAATTGCTATCTTTTGTTTAGGAACATCTGCAGCATTTTTTGGCAAGCTAGTTGAGAAGAAAGGCCCTCGTTTTTCAGCTATCGTTGCAGCCATTTTATTTTCAACAGGTCTTATAGGGACTGGATTTGCTATTCAACTTGAATCATTATATGGCTACTATTTAACGTATGGATTAATTAGTGGAATGGGATTGGGAATAGGTTATATAGCACCAGTATCTACATTAGTTAAATGGTTCCCAGATCGCCGTGGTTTAGCTACCGGAATGGCAGTTATGGGGTTTGGTGCAGGTGCATTAATTTGTAGCCCAGTAGCGAACTATTTAATTGAGAACGTTGGATTATCACAAACATTTTTCATTCTAGGCATCACATATTTTATTCTCATGATTTCAGGAGCATTATATATAGCTCGACCTGAAGAAGGATGGGTACCAGCTGGGATGAAGGAAGCGTCAGAAAAAGGAAAAGTAAAAATCAAAGCTGACCTTGCTCAGCTTACTGCTAACGAGGCAGTAAAAACAAAACGATTTTGGATGTTATGGTTAATGATGTTTATTAACATATCTTCAGGAATCATGCTCATTTCAGTTGCTTCACCAATGGCTCAAGAAAAAGTAGGTATGACAGCTGTAGCCGCTGCAAGTATGGTAGGTATTATGGGCTTCTTTAACGGTGGTGGACGCATCGGCTGGGCTACTGCATCAGATTATTTAGGTAGAACAAATGTGTTTACGATATTTTTCTCAATTCAACTCGTAGCATTTTTAATCTTACCAACAGTTTCTAGCCAGGCGATATTTGTTACATTGATTTTCCTTATTTTAACCATTTACGGTGGAGGATTTGCCTCTTTACCAGCATTTATAGGAGACTTATTCGGTACAAAGCAATTAGGTGCAATTCATGGGTATTTATTAACATCTTGGTCTATGGCAGGCGTGTTTGGACCAATGCTCGTATCATATATTAAAGATACAACAAACAGTTATAATGCTACATTTTATATATTTGCAGCATTTTTAACAATCGCGTTAATTACTTCTTTCCTTATCCGTATGGATATTAATAAAATTAAAGCGCAACAAAAGTCTGCTTCTCAAAAAGGTAATTTAAAGCAACAAGTTGCACAGTAATTTAAACAAAAAGCTCTTGTTACCTTAGTTGCTAGATGTTTGTCTGTGAGACATCATTTTTAAAAAGTCCCTAAGTGTTTAAGAAGTTATATCATAATGCGCAAACAACGAAACCAATTGAGCAGGCTTTTCTTCCTGCTCTTTTTTTGTTTTTCAAGATTTGGAATTTATTTGGTTGGAAAACAAACTTCTATGTTGAATAATTCCCTATTAAAGTAATGGGTGGGTGCAAGTCATTGATGTGTAAAAGGATATTGTTAACTTCGGTGATTTTAAGAAATGGAAAATGTTATTCAAGACTTCAAAGCTAGTAATCATCCTGTCATAATTATGAGACATGTAGATGATGAAGAGGATAGTCCGTAATTCCAAGCTTAGACATTAAGAATTTTGTTGGAACTTTTTTACATCTGTTGAATGCTATTGAAGTATTAGACAACGATGAATATGTAGAAGAAACAAAGAAAATATCTCATAAGCGAAGAGATGCCTCGGCATCCCTTTTGTTATTCACCAGTAATTTGAATAAACACTACCTTCAAGTAGTTACCTTCTTCAAACTCTTTCACCGTTCTAAAGTCTTCTGGGAGAGAAAATTGTTCAATTATTTTGTAGCGTCTCCCCATTTCTTTAAAAGCAATTTCAATAAACTTTTTAAATTTATTCATATTAAAGGCACTTGAATTCGTTGAAGCAACGATCATCCCGTTATGTTCGGTAATTAAAATAGCTTGTTTTATTAAATCTGTATAATCCTTCGCTGCACTAAAAGTAAATTTCTTTGATCTGGCAAAACTAGGCGGGTCTAGTATGACTACATCAAACTTTTTCTCCTTTTTCACAGCATACTTAAAGTATTTAAAAACATCCTCTACGATGATGTCGTGTTCTTTATAGTTAATGCCATTCACTTCAAATTGTTCTATAGTCTTACTTAAGCTTCTATTCGCTAAATCAACACTCGTTGTTTTTGATGCACCACCCGAAGCCGCAAAGACCGAAAATGCGCCAGTGTAGGAGAACAAATTTAACACTGATTTGCCTTCTACATATTTATCTCTAATCGTTTTCCTTACCTCTCTTTGGTCTAAAAAAACACCAACCATCGCTCCATCTTCTAAGTACACGGCAAAATGAACACCGTTTTCCTTTACTAAAATTGGAAACTGCCCTCTTTCACCAGTTACAAAGCCATCCTCTTCAATATATTTACCGTCTGTTGCAAACCTTTTTTTCTGGTATATCGCTTTATAGTCGACAAGCTCACTTAACGCGTTAATGACATATTCGCGAAATGTATATATGCCTTCGCTATACCAATTAATGACATAGTAGCCATCGAAATAGTCAATTGTTATACCACCTAAGCCGTCACCTTCCCCATTAACAACCCTAAATGCAGTTGTATCTTCCTTACCGAAAAAATGACTTCTTCCATGAAGCGCTACTTTAATTTTTTCCTTAAAAAACTGTTGATTAAGCTGTTCACCATTATTTCGGGTTAAAATCCAGCCATATCCTTTGTTTTGTTTGCCATAATAGCCTCTTCCGATAAATGAGTTTCGATCATCGACAACCTTAACAACTGTGCCCTCTTCTTTTAAATCATTGATATTGACAATTGCTTCTTTCGTAATAAGCGGATAACCATTTTTAAATTTGTTTATAAATTTTGGTTTTACCTTTAAACGTATCTCAGCAGCCATCGTGTCATCCTATCTTCAAATTTTTATTATCATTATGTTAGTAACAGTTTTGCCATTTTATCCTACCACAAAACAAAAAGCATGTCGTAGAAATGTATGATCTACAACATGCTTTAATATTGAATGTTTACAACTCTTACCTAATATTTCACATCATAATAACGACTAGACTTCATGTATGTGTTTCTAACGAGTTCAGATGCCAAGTAAAACAACAATCAATGTGTATATTCATACCAAGCTGAATCATATGCTGGTGTTCCAATTGTATATGTGTAGAAAAATTCAATGGTATCACCCGTTGTTAAGCCATTAATTGTATACTCCCACGTCCCAGCATTATTTGTCGTACCGACATTTTGCTGTGCACCACCATTAATCGTATAATGTAAGTCTACAAAATTAGAAGCTTCTCCTGTTGGTGTAAAATGAAATGTCGCACTACCACCATTGTTTTCAATATCAATTGTAAAATCTTCATGACTAATTGTTCCGTTATCTGGATTTCCGTCAATTGGTGGCGCCTCTGTTGTAACATCTATTGTACTTCCAGCTGATTCATTACCAGCAGCATCTCTTGCAATCACTTCAAAGGAATAGGTTGTGTCTCCTGATAGTCCGGTAATTTGATAGGTAGTTAATGCTGTATTATCAACGTACACTCCGTCTTTATAAATATCATAACCCACTACTCCGACATTATCAGAAGCAGCTTCCCAAGTAATTGTAATAGTCGTTTCACTTTGTGCAGTGCTTATAAGACCCTGAGGAGCGGTTGGTGCTTCTGCATCATTTGGTGGACTTCCTGAATCCGATCCTGCTATATAACTGTACGTTTCAGACACATATGCAGGTTGACCTAATGTGTAAGTATAGGAATGATCTACTGTATCACCTTCGCTCAACCCTTGAATTGTATATTCCCATGTCACACCATTTTCGATCATCCGTACGTTTTGCTGTGCACCATTATTAATTTTATAATGTAAATCAACGAAATTAGAAACATTACCAGTTGGTGTGAACTTAAAAGTGATATCTGTTCCTTGATCAATTATATTAATCGTATAATTATCTGTAACAATCTCATTATTCCCACCACTACCTGGTGTTGCATCAGTTGTTATTATTAATTGATTACTAGCTACAGATTCATTCCCTACTGCGTCTTTTGCAATGATCTCAAATGTATAGGTTGTATTTGTTGTTAAGCCAGTCACTTGGTACGCTGTCGCTGTTGTCGATCCAACATATACACCATCTTGATATACATCGTAGCCTTCTACCGCTATATTATCAGTTGCTGCTCTCCATGTTAAATCGACTGTCGTCTCACTCTTACTTGAATAGTCCACATTTGTTGGCGCCGTTGGTGCTTCATTATCATCAGGAGCAGGATCTGTTGTTACGATTAAACTATTGCTTGGATTTGACAAATTACCTGCTGCATCTCTAGCAATGACTTCAAATGTATACGTCGTTTCACCTGTTAATCCAGTAATTTGATACGTTACACTTGGTGTGCTTGCTACTTGCTCACCATCTTGATAAATGTCATAAGCCACTACGCCAGTATCGTCCGTAGCCTCTGCCCATGTTAAATCTACGGTACTTGCTGTTTTTCCAGACAACTGGAGATTTTCTGGTGAGCTAGGAGCTTCTATATCAGGATCTGTATTACCTCCACCAGGAGGTGTTGCAGAGCAGTTTCCACCAGGGCTAACTGCAGTTTCTTGAGCCATTGCGTTAGCTGGGACTACTAATTCAAAGCAATCAGAGAATGTTACTGTTTGCTCAAAATCTGATGCATTGTAAGCAACGTATGTGTTATTCCCATCTTTGGAGAATACAGAATATAATGGGCTATTCGCTGTAATATCAAAGTTTGGTAAGCCATACACATCTAAAGATCTTATCCAATGATACGTATGCGCCCTCGTTTCACCAAACTCTACTCCAACCGCTGGGTCTACTTCTGAATCCTCATCCTTCCATTTTGCTAACGCTTCCGCTGGATCATACAATGCATAGTATGACACTAAAATGTCCTGCCACGTATCTGGATTATCTAGACCCTGCCAACCATATTGAGCTTTTTTCTGTAAATAGTTTGGAAACTCCGCATACGTATTATCGTAGTTATGCTTCACATAATTTGGATCCCTACCTAGGTAAAGTGATGCAGGTGTAATCGGTAACATCTGAATCCCATGTGCTTCTATTGGATTCTCTGTCCACCAAGTAGTATGGTTATATTTGCCTCCCCATACCATTACTGCATCATCATTTGAAAACTCTGGTTCAAATACATCTCCATAAATGTCAAACCAATAATTATTAATAGCTTGCTGCTCGGTTGTGAACATATAAATTCCAGCATCTCTTATTTCTGAATTCCCTGTAGCTTCGCCCCAAAGTATGAGTGAAGCCCATGCATTCATCGCTTCAGATGAAGACTCATGGTTGTTCCCGCCATATCTCCAATCATCTGCATCTATGAAGCCCATGCCATTTGCCCAAGAGTGACCAGCATATGGATCGAAGTTTCTTAGAAATGGGTAGTCATCTGAATTACGATCTACTGTTGCGATGTCATCAACTAACTCATTAACCATACCTCCCCATTGTGAGTTACTATCCCAAGCGTTTGCTGTGTTTGGTTCCTGTAGAGCAACTTGTGCTGCTGCATAAATCCAATAACCCCAATGGAAATGGTGGTCATTTAATTCCGTATCTGAAAAATAATTTGCACTATAACCAATTAACGTTTTCCAATGGTCATCATAATAAAAATAATTGTCTTCAATTGGTTGCCCAGCTTCATTATATTTTGTCGGTGTAAACCACCATTCTAGTGTTGATTTAATTGAGTCAATAAATTCTCCCTTTTTATGTTCGTCGTTTAGTTGATCGGCAATTGGCATGATATTAGAATTACGTCCTAAATTTTTCCCCATCCAATACGTATCATAGCCGCCATTACCACCATCTGCTCCAGCTTGAACAAAATTTGGATTTAAAGACATTCCATAATCAAAATATTGCCTTACATAATCTTCTAATTTTGCAATATCAGCAGGATCTGTAAGCTCTGGCATTGTCGGTAATATTCCGTTGTAAACGTATTGTGTACTAAAAGACGTTCCAGAAATCGCTTTCATATTTCCCCGAATTGAATTGTATTCGTATAAATGCGCTGAGTTTGGAATAAGAGGGTTGTTTCTCCATTGATGTGGATATAACGCTGTAATTGTCTCTCTATTGGCACCTTCCATTGGTGTAGTTGTAATTGTATAATCCGTCGTTAACGTACTACTTGCTTCATGATAATTCCAATCTACTCTTGTATCTGTAATAAACGCAAAAGCGCGTTCTTTATAGAAGTTAAATGTGTTTTCACTACCGTCAGGTAAGCCAGCAACTGTAAAGTAATTTTTCCCATCTGGTAAATCTGCAACTACTTCAGTTCCATTCATAGTCCATGTAGAACCTGCTGGAGCATATAGCCCATAGTAGTTTGTTTGACCATTATTATCTACGGATAACTGTAGATATGCATTATCATGCTTTACAATCGTTGTTGGGTTTTTAAAAACAACTTTAGGCTCGCCACCCTCAAATGTGAAGTATGCATATGGACTTCCATGAGCAATCGTAGCTTTCATATTTTTACTACCGTCTGGACTTGCCATTAAAATGTCAGCCGCCCAATCAGAAAGTTTATCTGCTCGTGCATCTACCGGAGAAAATGTTGTCGCTTGAACCTCAAGATCTATTTGTCCAGGTCTATGCTCCCTTTCTAGTTCATTTTCTCCATCCAATAATGTATTAACAGTTTTAGGAGGGTTACTTATTTCGAAACCAGTTGGAGTTGCTTGGTATGACAAAGGGTGTGCATATAATGCCCCTGAATATTGATACCATAATACTGAGCTAATCCAGTCATTTGTAGGTAATGGCTTCCCATCTAAATTACTTGTTGAATAGTCAAAATCCTGTGGTGTTCTTCTTGGGTGAAGTTCCCACCCATACAATTGCGTCCCTTTGGCAACTGTAGAATATCCACCTGCACCAACGGGTACATCATTTTCTGAAATTTCAGCTGTAGCTGGTAAAGATGGGAGCATCATAGACGCACTAATTGTAACCGCTGTCAAAACAGATAATATTTTTTTAAATTTCACTCAACACACCTCGTTTAATAGAATATAGCAAAATAATCATAAGAGTTTAAGTTTACTAAATGTTTCGTAAATTTAAATTACAAGACTTTAAAGTGAACACAAAGTTACTAGTTTCCCCCCCTCTATAAAAAACTACACCGTTTAAAATACGCACGACCGTTACATGAATATCATTGCAAAATACATCATATTTGTATATGCAACTTTCGTCATAAATTGTCGAATAATGCTAAAGAACGAATTTTTTCGTGAAACTATTCACTATTTATAACGATGCTCCATGAAATCGTATGTTTAAAACGTGTAATTAATTTAAAACATATGGGATTTGCTTTAAAATATGCCTAGAAACCTTAATATAGTAAAAATATTTCGTGTATGTTTTATAATCTAGGTAATTTTACCGAAAAAAATAAAATTACAAGTAACTACTGACGCGAAATAATTTCGAAAAGAATAATTATAGACTAGCTAAGAACTTTGAACCCTGCCTCCACCCATAAAAAAAGACATAGAAAAAAGCAAAGAGCAGCTCGCTACCTATTGCTTTTTTCTATGTCTTTAAATTTAGTTATTATTTTTCTAGTATAATCGACAAGCTGTTTATTTTCCTGAACGCTAAATACCATAATAGCTTTTTCAAGAAATATTATTGCCTCATCAAACCGTTCCAGTTTATTTAATGTAAGAGCCTTATAATATAATAATTGTCCATGTAAATATAAGCTATCATTTTCTTTACACAAGTTAATTCCTTTATTAGCTAGTTGAATAATTTCCGTATATGACCCGGACTGATACAACAAACGAATATAATTGTAATAAATTTTTTGCATTGTCTGAACTTTTATCGCTGCTGGATACCTCTTCACAATATCAAAAGCTTGTAGAAAGTATGGTTTTGCTTCTGACCATTTTTCTTCTTCAGTATGAATACTTGCAATAGCAACTAATGCTTCAATGTCCTCTGAATGATATAAACCTTGAGTATGTTCATCTGTAGATAAAGTTTGATTTAGTATTTCTATAGCTTTTTTAGCATCATGGTCAAGAAAATAACAACACAACGCTTTATGATAATTCATAAATTTTTGCATTTTAGTTGAACTCATAAACGGATTTTGTTCCTGTCTTTTTAGTAACTGACGTATTTCTGCATAATCATTTTTATACCTTGCCTCTTTTATGAGCTTTATCAATTCGTCTTGATACTGGTACATTAAATTTTCCTGAACGTCAAAGAAATAATTAATATCAACCCCTAAACGAATAGCAAAGGCATGTAATATTGTTGCAGATGGTGATATTTCACCTTTTTCAATCATGCTAATATATGACTGAGTACATATCCCTTCAGCTAACCTTTTTTGAGATATTTTTTGAAACTTTCTCAACTCTCTCAGGTTTAATGCTATTTTTGGTAACAGGTTCTCTGTATTCATGAAAACGAATTCCCCTTTCCATAAAAAATCAATATGTTTATATTAATTGACGAATTCTGAAGAAATCACGAGCATGATAGTCCTAATCTCGCATAATACTCATTTATCACAAATTTATCGTTAGACGGTATATAGTAAAATATAATTAGTTATTGAGAGGTGGGATAAATAATGAAACGTGCGAAGAAAATCATATTAACACTTTCTGTGAGCCTAATAATTGTTGGTGCGTTAGGGTCAACAGCTCTAGCATCTAAAGAAGATCAATTACCACCATCATTGTCTATTACTGATACAAATTAATAAGTTAGGAAATATAACACCGCTAATAATTAAAAAGCGGTGTTTTTTTGGTTGTTTTTGCATAGACTGTTGTTTTTCATACTGATAAAAAAACACTAATACAATTTACTTCTCTAAAATGATAAGTATTGATTAAAATGACACTCTTACTTTCTAGTTTATGAACTATAACAACAAAATTTACGAAAAGATCATTATTTTTTAAAAATTCTGAAGAAGTTTATGTAGTACTAGTCTACCATAAACAGTATCTTTCTACTATAAATATATTTATGTAATTAGCACCTTAACAATGTTGTAAAGAAACATGGCTCAAATACTTGTAAGCCAGACCTAATTAACTACCAAAACAGTTTATTGTGACAACTACTGCTAATGATATTCATCCTTTTCATCCTCATCTTTATCCACACTCATCAAAGCCTTTGCCAAATTAGGTTTATTTCTTATTAACTATAATAAATACTTCACCACAACCCCTATTTACCTGTTCATATATTATTAAAAATAAAACAAATTTATGAAAAGAGTCTGCAATGAATACATGCCCATTCTATATATAAACACTAATAGAATTAGTTCATTAGTCTCGTTTTTTTGCTATTTATAGTATTTTTTACCTATAACTTAAGTATCTTTTTCCGCTACAAATGTCAATTTTTTTCGCCATACATTGACATCCATTTACATAATCGTACAATAAGATTAGAATTTACCACTTTAGGCTTCAAAAGGTGTATAATGATGATTAATACTACTCTAGTAAGTATTTAATACCATTCTATCTGATAAACAATAATTTATTCATACATTGAGATAGGAGAGAAAATGATGGCCAAGGATACAAAGAGCAATTCAAGAGGTTGGTTAAAAGGAGTCCTATCTAATCAAAGTCAACCTGAACAAAACAATATAAATATGGAAGAAGATGTTTCCCAAGAAATGATTGAAGAATCATCTATTGATGAAGAATTCAAAGAATTCGAACAATCTGAAACAACTAGTAAAAAAAACTTATTATCAAAAGATGATCAAGACAAAGTAGCCTTAGATTTAATAGTTTCTCTAGAAAATATGCTACATGACCGACAATTGATTCAATATAAAAATAAGGGACTTGAAAGCCAATTGTATTCGGCGAATGAAATGATAGGCCGCTTAAAACATAGCCAAGTAAAGAAGGAACAAATTTTATTAGATAAAGATAAGGAAATTCGTGAATTAGAATCTAACCTTACTAACAAACAAATGAGTTATGATCAGCTACTTGAAGATTTTAAAGACTATCAAAGTTCGTCGAAAATAGAGTTTGGAAATATAACAAACCAACTCGAGAAAGAAACTAATAAATATAACAAACTCAAAGAAGAATCAACTAACAAGCAATATGAACAAATGATGTTAATAAAAGAACTTGAAGAGAAAATTAGAGATTTAGAAGTAGAGAATCACAAGGTTGTAGAACAATACAAACAAAGCCAAGATGAAAAAGCAGAATTAATGCAAACAATTAATGATTTTACGGATCGGCTGTCTTTTTCTTTCTCTCCAAAAACAACTACATCTACTACAACAGAGTAAACATGAGCATGTAGCTCTTTAGTTACCTCTAAGAGAAAGGGGACAGTATGTCAGTCTATCATAGTAAGCTATTAGAACTATTATCAATAGAAAACAATCTGAACAAATCTTTTTTACGAGTCAAATATTCTTTTGAAATAGATATTGAACTCCTTTGGGAAATTGATACTGAAACAGCTATAAGCTTAAAAGAATCGACTGATTTTTCTGGGAAATTTAAATATAGAATGTCCTTTCACACCTCTTGGAATTCAAATATACAGCAACATAGAAGCTACATAACGAGAACATATAGAGACAATAGTGAAAAAATCTATTTTTCCTGCTCTGATGAGTATGTACGAGGACTAAACGCTTTTAAACATTCCAAACAAATCAATCAAATTTTAAATGATAAGCTACAACCCGCACGTAATACTGAAGTAAAACAAGAAGGCGAAATACATCCCAAAGGAAAATTTCTTAATAATAGAAAGCATAAGGTTGCTTGGATTACCGTTGCCTCATTTATTGTCATTTCTACTATTTTGCTAGGTTTTTCTAACAATTCGTACTTTAATCTTTTGTCTAGTAAAACTCCTGTGCTAGCAGAGAGTGTTGAAAAAGAAACTATTGAATCACTTCCAAAGAATGAAGAATCACCTGCAAAGGAAGAAATAAAGAAGAATGAGAATATTATATCCGAAATTCCATTTGTGCAACTGAATGATGCAATTACCTTCAGCATCCCTGATGGCAAGGTAGCATTAACCTTTGACGACGGTCCTTCTAAATATACAACAGAGATTATAGACATATTAAAGAAGCATACGGTTGGTGGTACGTTCTTTTTCACCGGTGAGAATGTTAAGAAATATCCTGAATACGTAAAGTATGCACAATCTAACAATTATTCGATCGGTAGTCATTCAATGTACCATAAAGAACTTACAAATCTCTCCCTACACAATCAAGAACATGAAATCATCCAAGCAAATCTATTAATTGAAGAACTAACGAATGAGCCCGTAACTCTATTTAGGCCTCCTTATGGTTCAAATAATGAGTCAACTATTGAGTTAATGGAAAAACATCAACATAAGATGGTACTTTGGAATAAGGATCCAAAGGATTGGAAGGTTCAGAGCTCAAACGAAATCATTAACTATATTCGAAGCTCAAACCCTTCCGGATCTATTATTCTTCTCCATGAATCACAAGCTGTCATAGACGCACTGCCAAGTATAATCAGTTATTTACACGATGAGGGTTTAGAAGTTGTAAGCTTAAAATAATTGAAGTGAAATATAGTAAATGTGGAGAGTTATTTTATACCTTAATGGAAGACTAAAAAGGGGGTTAATTGGTCCCCCTTTTGACACAACCATTCCCCTGTCTAACATCTTCAAATATTACAGTTATACTTAGCTAAATACTTCTCTATTCGAATGCATTTCCTATATCAAGTATAAGGACCGCATACCTCAATGCAAATAAGATTGATCAACACGTAAAACATAATTATGCAACAGCTCTTGTCGTAAACTTTGTTGCTAAGTTTTTATATTGTTGGTCATCGTTGTAAAAGAAAAGATGCCACGAACTCTAGTTGTGTAGGTGTTTACCTCTTAAAGCAACAACAGCCAATCATTACATCTGAAAAATCCGCCATGACCATATTCCTCCATTAATATAGCGAAAAATAGCATAGTAGATTTTTACTTACTTGTGATAAGATGATTAAAAGAATAGGCTCTTTTCGTACTTTGTTTCTACTATCGCCAAATTTGCACCATAAAAAGTGACTTTGTATGTTAGCTATCAAGTTACAGAAAAAAAGTGCCATGGTCTAACAAATACTACGAAAATAGCCAAAGAATAAGAAACAAAGGAGATTATTCTCTTGCAGAAAATCGTAGTTTTCATACTTAGTTTTGTTTCTATCATCCTATTCTATTTCACATTTCTTTCGGCCAGTAAAGTATTTCGAACTGATTGGCAATTACCAGAGACATTAGCCAAGGCAGAGTCAGACTATCGACTAGTTCTAATTACCCAAGATCTAGATACTCCATTTTGGGTTAAGGTTGGGGAAGGTGCACTTGAACAAGCACAAAGTGAAGAGGCAAGCCTTGAGATTTGGGGCAGTTATGGTAATAACAAAGAGGACTTCTTGAAGCAAATTGAACTTGCTATCTATTCACAAGTTGATGGCATCATTGTTCAAGGCTTTGATACAGATGATTTTAAGAATTTAACGAAGATCAAAGCTGCATCGTATGGCATTCCAGTTATTACAGTTGCCAATGACGTTCCGATGAATGAAAGCCTAAGACGGACATATGTCGGCTCTGACCAATACTTGGCAGGGCAGCTAATAGCTAAGCAGTTAATATCAGACATGGGAGATAAAGGGGAAGTGATTCTCATGTTTGACCGTCAGCATCAGTATTATCAGGAACAACGATTAGAAGGTATTAAAGACATTTTAAGCTCGTTTCCACACATAGAGGCTATCGAAGCAGAAACCTCTCTAACTAGGGAGAGCGTTAATGCGACAACAAAAGATATGTTGAATAAGTTCCCTCATGTCGATGCTTTTATCGCTGTGAATGCCAATATTTCTGAAACAATGGTTCTTGAGATTGAGAGCAGATCTCAAGTCGAACCTTACTATATCTATTCTTTTGATGACGACCGAGAGTCGTTATCACTTCTTAAAGAAGGAAAGCTCGATGGAATTATTGAACAATCACCTCACGAGATGGGAAAACTGAGTGTAAGCCTTATTACGCAATGGCTGAAGGATGAGAAAGAGCAACTTAATTTAGGTGGCTATTTCACAGATATAAAAGTTGTAAAGGCAATGGATGTGCGATGAACAGTCTACAAAAGAAAATATGGGCACTAGCCACAGTCATTCTATTCATCATGGTTGCAATTTGGATTTCACTCACCTATTATAATCAAAAAACGCAAAATCAATATAATGATATTCTTGAACGCTATTTAAGTATGAATGAGGTGTCAAGTGTCAGTCAGCAAATGGTCACAGATTTGAACAACTATTTACTCAATCCTTCATTAGCAAATTTGGAAGCGCTTCAACTAAACATAAATAAACTTCAAAATAAAAAGAATGAAGTGTCTAAATTTAGAAATAACCAAAATGATTTTGCCTTAACCAATTATGAAAATTTAATAGATAGTCTCGTTGAAGCAACGGAACGCTCACTTCTGTTCCGTACAGAAAAAGAAACAGAAGATTACTTAGAAGTATTAACAGAGGCTACGCACATATCTAAATATATATCTGAGATGACACTCACATTAATTGACAAAGAGCTAAACACGTACGATCGTTTCTATCGTGGAATTATTGAACAATCAGAAGAACTGAAAAAGCTTGGAATTTGGCTGTTATTGTTAATTACCTTGTTGCTCGTGCAATTTACTTACTGGTTCTCCTTGAGAATTACTAGACCAGTAAAGAAGTTGACCCAAGCCGCTATTGAATTATCAAAAGGACGATTCAATTCTAAAATTGAAGTTGATTCCAATGATGAAATTTCGTTTCTCGCTAAGATGTTTGACCGTATGCGAATTAATATTAATAACTTTCTACTGGAAGTACAACAAAATGCACAGCTCGAAAATGAACTTAAGGAGAACAAGCTCTTATTACAAGAAAGCCAGCTCCATAGTTTACAGAGCCAAATGAACCCTCATTTCTTGTATAACACCCTTAATACGCTTTCCAAAAAGGCATATATGGAAGGCTCTGAAGAGACTAGTGACCTTATAGTAAGCGTTGCCAGCTTGTTGCGCTATAATTTAAGAAGCTTAGACAAATCTACTACTCTTGCTGAAGAGGTTAACATTCTTCAGCAATATATTGATATACAAAAAGCAAGATTTACCGATCGCTTACAATTTCATATAAATTTAGACGAAAAATGTCTAGATTTACAAATTCCAAGGCTAACGTTACAGCCAATCATTGAAAATGCGGTAATACATGCTATTGAGCCAAAAGAAGAAGGTGGCATCATCTGGTTCCGTGCAATCAACAGTATTGACGAAGTGACAATTGAAATTGAGGACGATGGCCCTGGGATGAACGAACATAAAAGGAAACAAATATTAGAGGGAAACAGTATCGATACCGAAGGACACTCAACTGGGATTGGCATGAGTAATGTTGGTAAACGGTTACGACTTTTCTATGGCTATGAAAATATCATGGATATTGAAAGTACGCTTGGAATAGGTACAAAGGTTGTGTTGAAAATTCCGAAGAAAAGGAGAATCGAAAAACATGATGAAACTCCTAATCGTTGATGATGAACAAGTAGAACGAGAAGGTCTAAAATACATTTTAGAAAAAAGCTTCTCAGGTCTTGTTATTGAGCAAGCAAAAAATGGACAAGCGGCTATCGAGATGGTAGAAGAATTTTCACCAGATTTAGTCTTAATGGATATTCAGATGCCAGGAATAAATGGACTTGAAGCGATTGAGCGAATTAATAAAGATCACCCACATATTAAATTTATTATGATCACTGCTTTTGCCAAGTTTGATTATGCCCATACAGCAATGAAGCTCGGAGTGAAGGACTATTTACTGAAACCAAGCAAGACGAGTGAAATTATAGACACGGTCGGAAAAGTACTGAGTCTACTCGAACAAGAAAGACAATCCATGGCAATAAGTACGTTTCAACAACATGCTCTTCAAAAAACATTACCCATCGTTGAAACCGATGTAGTGACACAGTTGCTCTTCGATCATATGCATGACATACATTTAGACGAGTTAATTCAGCTATTAGACATTCAAATGTCAAACGAAAAATTTGTAATGAGCGTCCTGCTTCCAAAAGGAGCAGAACGTTTCTATTCGGCTATAAAAGAGAAGGTAAGAAAGACAGAACGAGGTTGGGTTGGAGCCTTATATGGTCGCCAATTGCCAATTATCGTGTTCAGACAACAAGAGAAATCATTTCGTTTACAAGCAGTTTCTCTTGCTCAATCCATTCTATCTATTCCGAAATCTACTAATAACAGTAGTTGGTTTATCGGTATAGGAAATGTATGTCATTCTTTAGACAAAATACGCCATTCTTATCAGGAGTCACTTATAGCAACTAAAGAGGCTAAGCCTCATGTAAGATTCCGTTTTTATGCCGATTTACCATCACATGATGTGAACTCAAACGATCAAAATTTAAAACAACTGGAAAAGAAGCTATTTGATCAAGTTCGAAATGGGAAATGGGAGGAATTCTCTTCATATGTGATAAATTTAATCCACCGCTATGAGAGTGAAAAAACAAACGTAATGCAATCACAGCAACGTGTACTAGAGTTGCTTTGGATTGCATCTCGCGTGTTAACTGAACTGGGAGTTGAGCCATATACCCCATTGTTCTCGACACAAATACATGATTTTCGACAGCTTCAAGCTGAGACAAGTTATTTACTTGATTATATGTGGCAGTCCTACGTAGATTATTGTAGTCAATTAGAAGATGACACGATTCAACAAATTAAACAGTACATTATTGAACATTCCCATAAAGAAATTTCACTAGATAAAATCGCACAAAAAGTTGGGCTTAGCCCTATTTATATTAGTAAAATGTTTAAAGAACAGCTTGGGGTGAACTACATCAGCTTCCTAACAGAATGTCGCATCGAAAAGGCGAAGAAGCTGATGATGAATCCTGAAAAAAGCTTAAAAGAAATTACATTCGAAGTCGGTTATCACGACCCAAACTATTTTAGTAAAGTGTTTAAAAAGCTGTGTGGCGCATCACCGACCGAATATCGTAAATCACTTATCGGAATGAAGGAATAACCAAGTCGTTAAAAAACTTCAACATTTTCGTAATCGGTGGAGGTATGCTCCATCTGATTGACAAATCCACCTGTATCGCTGGGAGCTAAAACTGTTAATAAAAGTTTTCCCTTTAAGTAGAAAAGGAGCGAACTATTCCTATGAAACGGTTATTTTGTCAAGGAAGTCTACTATTGTTCTTTTTTGCTATGCTTGCACTGACTACAGCATGCGTAAATGAAAGAGATTCGACCACAAATTCAACTCTGCCAGAACAAGAACAAACGACATTTGATTCTGCAGACGAAGAAAAAAAGCTTAAAATTGGCTTTTCTATGGATACATTATTGGAGGAGCGTTGGTTAAGGGATAGAGATCGCTTCAAAGAAGCAGTAGAGGCACTTGGCGCAGAAGTAGAAATCTTTGCTTCAAATGGTGACGATGCTTTGCAAATCTCACAAGCAGAAAAACTAATTAGTCTAGGCATCGACATACTCGTCGTTGTTCCGCACAACGCAGAATCAACAGCAATGATCGTTGAAAAGGCCCATTTAGCTGGTATTAAGGTGCTTTCCTATGATCGACTAGTGAAAAACGCTAAGCTTGATTTATACGTATCATATGACAATGAACAAGTAGGTGAGCTTCAAGCGAAAGCAATTACATCATTGGTTCCAAAAGGAAATTATGTATATATCGGCGGAGCAGAAACAGATAATAACGCCCATTTATTTAGAAAAGGTGCATTTAACGTCCTCAAGCCATTCATTGACAGAGGAGATATTACGATTGTATATGACCAGTGGACAAAAGATTGGTTACCTGAAAATGCTTATGAAAATATGAAAGCAGCTTTAATAGCGAATAATAATCAGATTGATGCTGTCATTGCTGCTAATGATGCAACTGCTGGAGCTGTCATTCAAGCACTCGCTGAACAAGGGCTTGTAGGTGAAATTCCAGTTTCTGGTCAAGATGCTGAGCTTGCTGCTGTTCAACGAATCGTTGATGGAACACAAACAATGACTGTTTATAAGCCAATTATTGATTTAACAAAACAAGCGGCTGAGCTTGCTGTTAAGCTAGCAGAAGGTCAAGTTGTTGATGTTCAGACTACCATTAATAATGGGAAGTTCGAGGTGCCTTCTGTTCTCCTTTCACCAATTGCAGTAAATAAGCATAATATCGATGAAACAATTATCGCTGACGACTTTCATTCTATTGAAGAGGTATACGACAGATAATAAAAGAATGTATCATTCACAAACCGCCAAGATGCATCCTGGCGGTTTTTAACACTTCCAGTAGATACGCATTTTTATAAGTAAGCTAGCAACTTACTAAACTAATATTAAAAAAATACAGACAATATTAAAATAGTGCTAATAGAAAGCGTTTTCATAGATGTTGGTGACTGTTATATTTGAGTTATTGAGAAACTACTTTAATTCGGAAGGGGATTTTTGATGAAAAAGAGAATGATAACAGCCATCGTCGTCATGATGCTTGCATTTGCAGCTGTAGGCTGTAGTAATGCTACAGGAGGCAGTAGCGATGTAAGTATCGGTATTGTTTTACCTACGAAAGACGAACCTAGATGGGTACAAGATGAGGAAAGATTTAAAGAAGCTTTAGCAGATTCAGACTATACAACAGAAATATTATTTAGCCAAGGATCGTCAGCTAAGGAAAAAGAAAATGTTGAAACATTACTTAACAAAGGAATCGATGTCTTAATTATTGCTCCACACGACGGGGCAGCTGCAGGGGCTGCAGTTAAGGCAGCTAAAAAAGATGATGTTACAGTTATTGCATACGATCGCTTAATTACTGATTCAAAAGATGTAGATTATTACGTTACATTTGATAATTTTGCAGTTGGTGCAGCTCAAGGACAATTTTTAATTGACAATGCAAAAGGCTCAGGTACTCCTTTATATTTATATGCTGGTGCTGCTTCTGACAATAACGCATTCTTGTTCTTTGAAGGAGCTTGGAGCGTTCTGCAACCAAAGGTCGCTGATGGCACTTTTATTATCGCAAACTCTAGTGAAGCAGAAGCTTTACAAGATAAAGCAGAGCTTTCACGTGATGAAAGGGGTAAAATACTAGGACAGGTTACGACGAACTGGGATGCTAATGAAGCGAAAAATAAGGCTCAAACACATTTAACAGCTGTAGAAGCAGATATGAAGGGAGACGTGGCAATTCTTGCACCAAATGACGGAACAGCACGCTCTATCGCTGATGTATTTGAATCTGATCCTGAAGTTTCAAGCTATATAGTGACTGGGCAAGATGCTGAACAAGCTTCTATTCAATATATTATTGATGGTAAGCAGTCAATGACCGTATTTAAAGATGTTCGTACACTTGTAAAAGATGCAATCGGAATGGCAGTTACTGTTTTAGATGGTGGCGAACCTGAAACAAATGGTTCTTATGACAACAAAAGCAAAGAAGTAGCTGCAAAACAAACTGATGTAATCGTCGTGGATAAAGAAAACGTTAAGAGCGAGCTCATTGATTCTGGTTACTATGAAGAGAGCGAATTCGTATTTGAAGATCAATAAAAGCGTGTTCAAAAAGGTGGACAATAAGGACGGCGAAGAATAAGTTGACGAAGATTTGAGCACTGAAGTGAGGACATCATTACAGCCTTGTATCGAGGAATACTCGAAGATACTTATAAAGGAAGTCCTACAAAGAACTGCCTAAACGTGTGATTAGTACATCCAATACAAGTACAGTCATCTTGCCAGACTTTTTGAACAACCTCTATAAATAGAATGCGCAGGCTTTATGGAAATAGTGATAGATACGTCTGTCACTATTTCTAATTATTTTAGTTTTTTTCGTAAGGGAGGTTAATCATGAGCGAGTATATTCTAGAAATGCATCAGATTACGAAGGAATTTCCAGGAGTCAAAGCGCTCAGTGATGTTAATTTTAAAGTAGAAAAAGGGGAAATACACTGCTTAATCGGTGAAAATGGCGCAGGAAAATCGACGCTGATGAAGGTGCTGAGTGGTGTGTATCCATACGGAACATACGATGGTGACATTGTTTATAATGGTAGCGTGCAAAAGTTTAACAAAATTAACGATAGTGTCGATGCCGGAATCGCAATTATTTATCAAGAACTTGCGCTGTTTCCTGATCTATCAGTTTATGAGAATATTTTCGTTGGCAATGAAGTGGACCGTGGCGGAGTAATTAATTGGAATCAAACAGTCGTTGAGTCCAAGAAAATGCTAGAAAAGGTAAATTTAAAAGTTAATCCTGAAACGTTAATTAAAGATTTGGGTGTAGGAAAACAGCAGTTAATTGAAATTGCCAAAGCGCTAAGCAAAGAAGTAAAGCTACTTATTTTAGATGAGCCAACTGCGGCACTCAACGAAGATGATAGTGAAAACTTGTTGAACTTATTACGAGAGTTGAAAAAGCAAGGCATCACGTGCATTATGATTTCACATAAATTAAAGGAAGTTATCTCAATTGCAGATAAAGCAACGATCCTCCGCGATGGGCAAACCATTTGTACATTAGATGCTTCCAAAGGCGAAATTAACGAAAAGATTATTATAAAAAATATGGTTGGTCGAGAGATTACAGATATTTATCCGAAGAGGAGTAAGCAAGAGTTCGGTAACAAGATTCTCGAATTAGAAAACTGGTCAGCCTATGATCCGAAAATAGGGCGAGATGTTGCCAAAAATGTCAATCTTCATGTAAAACAAGGGGAAATTATCGGAATCGCAGGTCTTATGGGATCAGGTCGGACTGAACTAGCACTTAGCATATTCGGAAACTCTAAATCTTATAAGCTACAAGGTGAATTAATCATTGACGAAGTACCACAACAATTTAAACACCCGAGTGATGCAATCAAAGCAGGAATTGCCTATGTTACTGAGGACCGTAAAGGTGATGGGCTTTTCTTACTACAAGATATTAAGAATAATATATCGGCCGCAAATATGAATGGCATTTCTTCAAAAGGCATCATCAATGACAACGAAGAAATTAAAGTCTCAGAAAAATATACAGCATCTTTAGGAATAAAAGCAGCATCTGTTCAACAGCTTGTCGGCAAATTAAGTGGTGGTAACCAACAGAAGGTTTCTCTAGGTAAATGGCTGTTTGTTGGTCCAAAGCTTCTTATACTGGATGAACCGACACGTGGTATTGACGTTGGAGCTAAATTTGAAATTTATTCTGTCATGAACGAACTAATAGAGAAAGGCATGAGTATTATTATGATCTCTTCAGAACTTGGGGAAGTTCTTGGTATGAGTGATCGCATTTATGTGATGGCTGAAGGAGAAATCAAAGGAGAGCTGTCAGCTATTGATGCCGATCAAGAGAAAATTATGCAGCTCGCTACGCAATAGGAGGTTAAGTATATGAAATTGTTTAATGAAGCAAAGGACTTAATAAAAGTAAACATCCGTGACTACGGGATGTATATTGCCCTCATTATTATCATGATTACTTTTACAATTCTAACAGACGGATTATTTATGTCTTCCCGAAACATTAGTAATCTACTAGATTCAGCTGGTTATATCGCTGTGTTAGCTGTCGGTGTTATGCTCGTTATCATCATTCGACATATTGATTTATCCATCGGTTTCTTAGCTGGATTTCTTGGAGCAATCGCCGCTATTCTCCTCACGCAAGTCGGGATGCCAGTATATTTAGTTATACCTATTATTTTAATACTTGGAATTTTGGCTGGTTTTAGTACAGGTTTTCTAGTAGCTAAAGTAGGGATTCCTTCCTTTGTCGCCACGTTAGCAGGATGGCTAATCTACCGAGGTGCAATCCTACTAGCAACTGAAAAATCCGGTACAATTATTGTTCAGAACGATGCCTTTAATGCAATAGGTAATGGATATATTCCATCTATTTTGCAAATTAACGGGTTACATTTTCTTTCCTTGCTTGTTGGTGCCTTAGGTATCATATTTTATATTTATAGCGCTATTTCTAACCGCAAAAACAAAATTAAATACAATTTTGAAGTCGTTTCTAAAGAAATTTTTATTTTACAGCTCATTTTCGTTTCAGCCATTATTGCTTATATTACATGGATTTTAGCAGGCTATAACGGCTTTTCGTGGACGGTTGTCATTATGTTGCTAGTCGTTATTTTGTATCATTTCCTTACGACAAAGACGGTACTTGGCCGACATATTTATGCGGTGGGAAGTAACCCTGAAGCAGCACACCTAAGCGGAATTAACGTCAATAAAATTATCTTCCTCGTCTTCGGTTCAATGGGGATGCTCTCAGCATTATCAGGTATTTTATTTACCGCTCGTTTGCAATCGGCAACAACAACAGCGGGTACATTATTTGAGCTCGATGCCATTGCAGCTGCTTACGTTGGTGGTGTATCTGCAGCAGGTGGAGTCGGTAAAGTTACAGGTGCGATTATCGGTGCAATCGTTATGGCTTCGTTAACAAACGGTATGAATTTAATGGGAGTCGGAATCGCTCCTCAATATATTATCCGTGGAGGCGTTTTAGCTCTAGCTGTAATATTTGATGTCATGACTCGTAAGCAACGAGCTTAATGTATACTGGGATGGTTATTCAAGGGGTTAAACGATAGTTTCATATAAAAGAGGCAGAACTATCAAAACATCATAGTGCTGTTATTTATTTTGTGATAAGGTTTATAACTTTACCGTAACATTGTCATGTACTGATAAGTCTTCCGGTTCAGGAACAAATATTAGAATGATCCTACCAATGATGAAGAGAGCAATTAAGCTGAAGACACCATTGCAGATAGAATCATAATACTTCTTGATCCAACATTTTTTGTCAATGTTATAAAGCTATAGGGAAAGTTATTTAGTAAATTAATATTTTAAGTATTAATAAAATTAACTATAATTTGACATATTTTTTAATAACTATGTAGAAATATGTAGAAATATATAGAAAATATAGAAATATGTAGAAATTTTGTTAGTTGTATGGTATCCTTGAATAGTAGTTAAAATTTTTAGATAACATCATAAATAGGAGGTGAAAATATGGCAAGAGTTGTGGTTAGGTATTGCTCTACTATAGTTTGTAGGTATGAAACAGCAACAATCTCTAGGAAGTGGGAAAAAACGGTATATGAGGATGGTCGAGTTGAGCAAGCTTGTACTTGCAGTTAGAATCATAATAATTCTTTATCCTACATTTTTAGTCAATGTTATAAAGTTATAAGGAAGTTATTTAGTAAATTGATGTTTTAAATATTATAAAATCAACCATAATTTGACATCATAAATAGGAGGTGAAAATATGAGAGTTGTGGCTAAGGGTTGCACTACTGTAGTTTGTAAGTATGAAACACCAACGATTACTAGAAAATGGGAAACATGGGTATATGAAGATGGTAGTACATATCAAGCTTGTAATTGTCATTAAAATCAAGTCTAATAGTAGTTTAAATCTTGAAATAGCATTATAAATAGGAGGTGAAAATATGAGCGATCCTGTTGTGCATAAGGCTTGTACTACTGATGTTTGTAAGTATGAAACACCAACAATCAAAAAATATTGGGAAAGATGGATTTATTGGAGTGGGTCAGTCGAGCAATATTGTAATTGCTGATAGAATATAATTAAAATCAAGTCTGAGAGGACAAGGACATTCCCTGTCCTTTCATTTTTTTTGTTTTCAATATCTAACAATGGAAAGGGGAATTTAGGTGGCATATCTGGGTTTTATACAGCTGTTTATAGCTACAATTTTCTTTATTTCTTCGTTATCTAAATGGATCAATCTAGGGGAGTTTCGCACAACGATGAAAGAATTAAAGATTCCAAAGGTGCTGATTCCGTTTGGTGTGATTGGTATTCCTCTGGCTGAATTGATTGTATCTGCTTCTTTTGTACTCGATCGTTTTACTTTCGCAGCGGAATTGCTGCTGTTTGCGCTGTTGATTTCCTTTGGCTGGTCAGTCTTTCGGGCGAGAGGAAAACACTTGAAATGTAACTGCTTTGGCAGCTTGTCTGAAGAGGAATTCGGAAGAAAAACGGTGGGACGCATCCTCGTATTTTTCATATTAGGATTAATACTTTTTTTAAATCGTAATACTCAACATCTCGCGACATTTACATTCGAAGAGTTTTTTATTTCTATAATCGCAAGTCTTGGCATATTTGCAGCATATTTGATTGCTTCAGTCTTGTATCAATATAACCAATCGTCTATTAAAATCAACTAAGGGGTGCCTTTCCATGTCGAATTTATTCATGCTATCTTATGTTATTCTGTGGGGTGTCGTTTTCTTGCTTGCGTATTCTTCGATTAGTGTAATGAAAAAACAGATCCAGATGGTGAAAGAAATACCAGACACCGATATGGGCTTAGATATTGGTACCGTGTTTCCAATTGAGAAGGCACTTACAATTGATAACAAAGATATGACGCTTTTTAAAGCTAAATCAGAAGTATCCATCGTGCTGTTAGCCTCTTCTTGGTGTGAAATGTGCAAAAAGGTGTTTCCGCTTTTTTTATCAGTCGCTAAACAGAATCCCCAATATCAATTTTCTGTTATGATGTTGGGCGATTTGGAAGAAGTTACGCAACACGTACGTGATTACGAGATTACCCTTCCTGTTAAACACGCCGAACAATTTGAGGACTTACAAACTTCGCTCATCCCGTTTGCCTATGCATTGGATGGCGAGGGACATGTTTTAGCTAAAGGACTCATCAATACAGAAGAGCATTTACGATTGCTTTTATCCATTGCCAAAAAGACGAAGCATAAATTTGCTGCATAATTCTACTATGGAGAAAGAGGAAAAAACATGGAGCTTAATACTTCACGTAAGAGTTCAGAAGTAATTAGGAATTTGTTTGTCCACATCCTTCCATTACTATGGAAAACTGCGCCAAGTTTATTATTTGGTTCAATTATTGTACGTATTGTTCATGCAGTGGTTCCAACTGCACAGATTTTGTTGACCACACAAACGATAGATGAAGCTGCTCGCTTAATTGGGAAACAAACAACCTCTATCATGCCCATGCTGTTTTGGATCGGGCTACAGGCTGTTTTGTTTGTGGTTGATTTATCCTTCTCTTCCTTAAGCAAACTTCTGTTAGTAAAAATTCAAATGAAAGCCAATTATGAATTGGGGAAGATGATTGCACGGAAATGTTCACGTTTATCTCTTATTCACTATGACCAACCAACTTACTATGATCAATTGCAACGGGTAACGCAAAACATGGCGTACAGAGGTCTGCACATTATCGAAAACTTTTTCTCTTTAATGCAAAATATTCTGACAATCAGCACGTATTTAATACTTTTATCCAGTCTGCACTATTCGTTAGCCGGTGGTATGTTATTGCTCATTATTCCTTCCTTGTTTGTGAACTTGAAAATGGGCAACAAAAGATTCGCCCAAATGATGATACAAACCCCAACAGTCCGTAAGGTTGAGTATTTGATGGAACTCATGACTGGTAAGGAAGCTTCCAAAGAAGTACGAATCTTTCGGTTGTTTCCTTATTTGCTGATGCGCTGGTCGTCCCTTTATTGGAAAAATGGGAATGAGAAGATTGCGCTAGAGAAAAAAAATCTGCAAACAAACTTTTGGATGGATATGTTTACCCGCATAGTTACACTATGCTCCATCATGATTCTTGTGTTCATTGCCATGCAAGGACATTTAACGGTCGGATCTTTTGTAGCGCTAACTCAGGCATTGAATTCCACTCAGACAAGCATCATGATTATTGCTTTAAATTTAGCTCAAGTGTATGAGGAATCTCTATTTATTAGTGAGTTATTTGAATTTTTGAACCGGCCGGAACCGATAGAACAAAAGAGAAACAACATAGCCTTTCCTCTTCAGAAGGGGATTACGGTAGATAAGCTTACCTTCCGTTTTCCCAATTCCCGTCAGCCTGTCTTGAAAAACATTAGTTTTCACATTAGGCCTGGACAAAAAGTCGCTATAGTCGGGGATAACGGAGCTGGTAAAAGCACTTTGATTAAATGTTTGCTCGGCTTATACGAACCAGATAGTGGAGTTGTGAAGTACGACGGAGTCAACGTAATGGAGATCGAAGAGATTGAAAAACACATTAGTGCAGTTTTCCAGGATTTTGTCAATTACCAGCTTAGTGCAAGAGAAAATATAGGGTTTGGGGATATCGATCAGATGGGTAATTTGTCCCAAATCGAAACAGCCGCCGGCAAGTCAGGGGCTAAAGCTTTTATTGAGGATTTACCTGAGCGCTTCGAAACGCTGCTTGGCCGGGAGTTTATGGATAGTCAGGAGCTGTCATTCGGACAGTGGCAGAGAATTGCATTAAGCCGTGCCTTTTTCAAAAACGCCGATATTATTGTGTTGGATGAACCAACTGCAGCATTAGACCCTATAGCTGAAGCATTGCTGTTTGAACGTTTTGCCCAGTTGGCTGAAGGGAACACAACCTTTATGATATCCCACCGTCTAGGCAGCTGCAGAGATGCGGATGTGATCCTAGTACTATCCAACGGTGAACTGGTTGAACAGGGAAAACACGACGAGCTAATGAGTTTGCAAGGTACTTATGCCCAAATGTTTAATACACAGGCCAAATGGTACGAGAAAACTGGCTGAACGAATAAGAGCTAAGAGAACTACTGGCTTCTCCAAGATCAGGTTGCTGAACCGAATATCCATAAAATTAAGAAATTCAATAGCGGCTATGTAGAGAAGGTGGAAAATGAATTAGGTTTGCGCTCATAGCAGTAAACTTAAGAAAGTACAACGCCATGAGTGCGAATTATCGAAAAGTTCCGAAGGAATGATTTATTAGAAAGGTTCTAATCATTTAAACCGATGATTAGAACCTTTCTTTCACTAATTTAGACTAGTTTTGTCCCAGCCACTATTATTTTTCTATACTTATTCATAAGTTTAGGAAAGACCTTTGGAATTAACTTTCCTAAGCCCTCGTATTAAGTAATAATAAAGGTGTTTAATATACATTAAGATGTTCTTAAAAAGATTAAAGTTGTTTCATTTTTTAGAACTAACAGGGAGGATTAGCTGCCGAATATGATAACTTTTCTTTTTGAAAAATGGGACTGGCTACTTAAAGAATATATTGATTGCTTATATTACAAGTTTAAATTTATCCCTTCAGCATAATAAAATTAAAGTTTAAAGAGAGGGGAAATTCAATATGACAAATTTGAAAGAGGAATTAACGATTAACAAGGAAAGCCCTTTACGATGCAGTGATGGAGCTTTTTTGGGAACCTGGATTCTTGGATTAAAGCGGAAGTTTTTATTGCGATAGTTGTACTGATACACCTTTCGGTTCAGGAACAAATATTAAAATAATTCCACCAATAATAAAGAGAACAATTAAACTAAAGACGCCCATATTCGTATGTCCTGTTAGTTGTGAGGTGAGTCCGACTAGAAATGGTCCCATAATGGCAGCAAATTTACCGAAGATATTGTAAAAGCCAAAGAATTCATTGGCATTCTCTTTAGGTATGAGCTTAGCGAAGTAAGAGCGACTTAACGCTTGAATCCCACCTTGTGACGATGCGACCAGCATAGCCAATATCCAAAAATCGAGTGTAGTTTGCAAAAAAAACGCGTAAATACAAACAATGATATAAATAATGATACCTACGTAAAGCATTTTTTTACCAGAAAAGATATCCGCTAATTTCCCGTACAATATGGCAAATGGCGCGGCAACAACCTGTGTGACAAATAAGATAATGAGTAAGCTTGTAGCAGATATACCTAAATCAGCTCCGTATGCTGTAGACATGGAAATGATCGTCCCTACCCCATCAATATAAAAGAAATAAGCTAGCAAAAATAAAAATAACGAACGGTATTTTCGAACTTCCTTTACCGTTTTCGCTAGTCGCTTAAAACTATTTCTAATAGGTTTTGGTTCACGGTCAATATAGTGAACTTGATAAACATGTTTCAATAATGGAATAGTAAAAATAAACCACCATTATGCTGTAATCATAAAGGCTATCTTACTTGCAACTGTTGTACTAATCGGCAGGATACTACTTTGAGATAACATGATGATAGCGATACTAACGATAAAAGGGATTGTACTCCCAATATAACCAAATCCAAAACCGTATGTAGACACACGATTCATGTGTTTCTTTGGTATGACATCTACTAAAAAAGCATTGTAAAAAATATTTGCTCCAGCAGATCCAATCGTTGCCACGGTATAACAAACTAGTAACAGCAGCCATTGATCACTCGGAATAAATGCTAATATCGCCGTTGAAGTCACACCTAAGAGAAGGAAGAATACGAAAAACTTTTTCTTTAACCCTTGATAATCTGCAATCGTACCTAATATAGGACTTAACATTGCTAATATAAAGGTTGCAATCGCTATTGTATAGCCTAAGTAAGCCGTGGAATTTGCCGCAGAAATTCCACTATTCGTCGCAGCTTCTTTATAAAACAAGGGAAATATAGCTGTTGTTATAATAATTGAATATGCTGAGTTTGCCCAATCATAAAAAATCCAACCGCGCTCCGCTTTTGAAAAACGCTTCATAACACTCCTCCCAACCGAATCAACTTAACTTTCATTTAAATGGCATACCAAAAGAATAAAAGTAGATTTACCATACCTTTTTCACGTCTAATAATCTTTCACTTCATTGGGTGCTCTTTATCGTTATGAAGTAACTAATAGTATGAAAGCTTGACTCACCTCTATGTCAGGTTTACTACAAAATAGGGAATATAAAGCAAGGTCGACCTTATACAAATACTAGTTTGAAATCTCGTATAAATGTCTTGCTCGACAGATAAATGATCGTAATATGATTACTAAAGAAGCTTGTATATTTACTTAGGCAATAGATTGTTTTCTTATTGATTCATTGACTTAAGTCAATGAATCATATTCATTTTTTCACTACAATACAATCAAAAGACTTAGGAGGGAATTATATGGAAGTATTACAGCAAGATGTAAATCAGCTTCGAAAATCAGCATTAATTGCAGGGATATCCTTGCTCATCATGACCGTAGCTGCATTTTTCTCTTTTGGCTATGTTCATAGTTCTTTAATGATTAGTAATAGCTCAATTGAAACATTTAATAACATTTCAGCATCAACAGGATTATTTAGAGCAGGAATACTTGGTTGGTTAGTTATATTAATAACGGATATACTCGTTTCGTGGGCATTTTATATCTTTTTAAAACCAATACATGAAGGATATGCAACGCTAGCTGCTTGGCTTCGATTGATGTATACTGCCATACTAGCTATTGCCGTCTCAAATCTCATTCAGGTAGATAATCTCATTAAGTATAATAATGAGCTGTTGAATCAGCCTGACAGTCTTCTCGCTTCTGATGTCATGATGTCTGTACTAGCATTTGAATCTGTTTGGTCGTTTGGGTTAATCGTCTTTGGGATGCATCTATTAATAGTGGGCTTTGTCGTTTCAAAAACTAAAACAGTTCCAAAGATCATAAGCATTCTACTTGTATTAGGGGGTGCAAGTTATATGTTGGTCCATCTATTAGACGGGTTTTTTCCAACGCTTGAAAATGTGACTTCAACTATCGAGATGATTTTGATGATTCCAATGACTGCTGGAGAGCTAGGCTTTTGCATTTGGCTCTTAATGAAAGGTGGTAAAACACCTATTAAATCGTATTCAACAAGGAAGGCAAACAACAATGCTGCGCAAATTTGAATGCTATAATCTTCGTTTGATACGACTAAGTGACTCAGGTGTAATACCTAAATAGCTTGCTAACTGATGTTGTGGTACACGGTTAATCAAATCAGGGCGTTTGTCAACGAGCGCCTTATACCGTTCTTCTGGGCGAGATGAAATAAACGTAGCAATATCTTCGTGCATTTCACCCATAATCTCTTCCATTAGCTTACGCGTCATCGTCTCAAGTCCTGGATGCTTGTCATACATCTGTTCCTCGTTCGATAAATCACCTACAACGAGAACACAGTCCTCCACACAGATTAACGTGTACTTTGATGCTTTATCAGAACTATGCTGATTGAAAATCGTCACCGCTTGTTCTTCTGTAAAAAAATTATATGTCGTTTCTCTCCCCTCTTCATCAACTGCAAACTGGCGGACGCAACCCTTTACGACAAAATAGCATTTCTCTGGAACCTCTCCCTGATCTAAAAGGATAGTTCCTTTTTTATATTCTGCAATAGGTATATCTGCAACAATCATCTCTATCTCTGATTCACTAGCATCAGTATAATGTTTCAAATATCGAATAAGGATATCACTCATGTGAGCTACACCTCCATATTTCTCTTTAATATTGTTATAGCATATCACTTAGCTATGAAGCTAACAAAATATGACTCATATTACGATTTAAATAAGTAGACTTAATAAAGACTACTAGAAGATATATTCGTAGGACTCCTGAAGAAGATGATATGACAAGATGAGGCCACTTCAACATATGCAAATGTATTATTCTTTAGAACAACTAAAGTATGATGAGTGGTGTGGCAGGTTGGGATAGTAAAATGGCTGTTTTGGATAGTAAGCTGTGTTATTTCGATAGTAAAAGGACTGATTTGGATAGTAAGCTATGTAATTTGGATAGTAAAGGAGCTGATTTGGATAGTAAGCTGTGTAATTCCAATAGAATATAGTCGATTTGGACAGTAAACTGTGTGATCTGGATAAAAATTGTATCAGTTCTGCAGCAATATCTCGTTGATGTTTGATTAACGTAATTGCACAAAAAATAATGTAGTAAGAAGCGGATAAATCCTGTTTAACAACTTCACACTACGAAAATTCTAATAAACATGGTAATTTTTTTGGCCCTATTTTGTGTGATGATGAATCCTATTTGAAAGTAACTTTTGTTAAAAATTCTCCATCCACAGCACATATCACTTTGAATCAAACACCCAGTCCACTATAATAGAGAGTAAGAATTATCATAATAGTCTAACACCTATTTGTGGCAAGATGTAATGTTATCTTCGACTAAATGTTCAAAAATAGGAAGGAGAATGATGAATGGAAAACAACAATTATCCTGACCAAAAAGAACACACAGCTGCAGCTGCGGGGCAATGTCCTGTAACTCATCACAAAGATAGTGCAATCACGACAACGACAGCGCCTAGAGGTACGACGAATAAAGACTGGTGGCCGAACCAATTAAATTTGGGTATTCTTCGCCAGCATGACAAAAAATCCAACCCAATGGGAGAAGACTTTAATTATAAAGAAGAATTCTCTAAGCTCGATTATGATGCTCTAAAGAAAGATCTTCATCACTTAATGACAGATAGCCAGGATTGGTGGCCTGCTGATTACGGTCACTACGGTCCATTCTTTATTCGTATGTCTTGGCATGCAGCAGGTACATATCGGACGGCAGATGGACGTGGGGGTGGCTCAAC
Organism: Nanhaiella sioensis; assembly: GCF_046557775.1. Lineage (NCBI taxonomy): Bacteria > Bacillati > Bacillota > Bacilli > Caryophanales > Bacillaceae > Nanhaiella > Nanhaiella sioensis. The sequence goes on along the minus strand of NZ_JBKAEG010000001.1, from coordinate 2,237,881 downwards.
TGGATCACAGCGCTTTGCTCCTCTGAACAGCTGGCCGGATAATGTCAATCTTGATAAGGCCCGCCGTCTGTTATGGCCTATTAAGCAAAAGTATGGAAACAAGATTTCATGGGCGGATTTACTTGTATTAACAGGTAACGTGGCACTTGAATCTATGGGCTTAAAAACTTTTGGTTTTGGAGCAGGACGTGAGGACATTTGGCACCCTGAGGAGGATGTGTATTGGGGTTCAGAGAAGGAATGGTTAGCCGACAACAGGTATTCCGGTGACCGTGAGCTAGAAAATCCACTCGCTGCTGTACAGATGGGGCTCATTTATGTAAATCCTGAAGGTCCAAACGGAGAGCCAGATCCACTTGCAAGTGCTCGTGATATTCGTGATACATTTGAACGTATGGGGATGAATGACGAAGAAACGGTGGCGCTTGTCGCGGGTGGACACACATTTGGTAAAGCGCATGGCGCAGGGGATGCCTCTCAAGTAGGTGACGACCCTGAAGCAGCAACACTTGAAACACAAGGGTTTGGCTGGAAGAGCACATACAAGAGCGGAAAAGGCCGTGATACGATATCAAGTGGTATTGAAGGTGCATGGACAACGAACCCTACTAAATGGGATAATGGCTACTTTGAATTGTTATTCGGATATGAGTGGGAGTTGACAAAGAGTCCTGCAGGCGCTTCTCAATGGGCATCTGTCAATATGCAGGAGGAACATTTGGCCCCGGATGCTGAAGATCCATCTAAACGTGTAAAGACGATGATGACAACAGCGGACATGGCCTTGCGTATGGATCCAGAATATGAAAAAATTTCCCGTCGTTTTTATGAGAATCCGGAAGAGTTTGCAGATGCATTCGCACGTGCATGGTTTAAATTACTTCACCGTGATATGGGACCTAAGGATAGATACTGGGGTCCAGAGGTTCCACAAGAAGAGTTAATCTGGCAGGATCCAATTACAGAAGCCGATTATGAACTATCTGATGCCGAAATCGCTGACCTAAAAGAAAAAATCCTGAGCACAGGATTAACCGTAAGCGAACTAGTGAAAACAGCTTGGGCTTCAGCAAGCACATATCGTGGTTCTGATATGCGCGGAGGTGCGAACGGGGCACGTATTAGATTGGCTCCTCAAAAAGATTGGGAAGCTAACGAACCTGCTCAGCTAGAAAAAGTGCTTGGAATCTACGTAGACCTTCAAAGTAAGCTTGATAAAAAAGTCAGCCTTGCTGATTTAATCGTACTTGGCGGAAACGCTGCAATCGAAAAAGCAGCTAAAGAAGCAGGCTTCGATGTAACAGTTCCATTTTCTACTGGTCGTGGTGATGCAACTGATGACCAAACAGAAGTGGAAAACTTTGAAGTATTAGAGCCCGTATCTGATGGATTCCGTAACTACCAGAAGAAAGAATACTCTATCAGTCCAGAAGAAATGCTCGTTGACAAAGCACAGTTACTAGGCCTAACTGCACCAGAAATGACCGTCTTGCTCGGCGGTATGCGTGTCCTCGGCACAAATCATGGTGGTTCGGAACACGGCGTATTTACTGACCGTGTCGGCACGTTGACAAATGACTTTTTTGTGAACCTGCTTGACATGGGGATTGAGTGGAAACCAGCGGGTTTCAACAAATATGAAGGCCGTGACCGCAAATCTGGTGAAGTCGTGCGTACTGCCTCACGCTTTGACCTCGTATTCGGTTCAAACGCAGTTCTTCGGGCTATAGTTGAAGTGTATGCACAAGACGATAATACAGAAAAGTTTGTCCGTGACTTTGTAGCAGCTTGGGTGAAGGTGATGGACGCAGATCGGTTTGATTTGAAATAATCTTTACTTATTAGGGCGGCAAAACAAACTGCACCTCAATTGTTAGAAACAATTGAGATGCGGTTTTTCTATCTAAAAATATCTTTAGCGGACTTATTAGAGACAAAAATTCAACAGACATTCTGATACTTATTTTTAGTTTTTTATTTGTGGTACGGTTCCCCTCTATTAATCCGAAACGCCCGATAAACCTGCTCCAACAAAATCAATCTCATCAACTGATGAGGAAACGTCATCTTAGAAAAGGACAACGATTCGTTCGACCTCTGCATGACTTCATTACTTAGTCCTAGCGACCCACCAATCACAAAAGCAACTTTGCTTTTTCCGTACGTTGCCAAATGATCGAGGTCTTTTGCGAGCTGTTCGGATGTTTTCATTTTGCCTTCGATGGCAAGGGCGATGACATGGGTGTCTTCTGATATTTTTGCGAGTATGCGCTCGCCTTCCTTTTGTTTGATTTGCTCCATTTGTTGCTCGCTTAAGGCTTCGGGTGCTTTTTCGTCTGGGAGCTCGATGATATTGACCTTTGCATAAGGTGTGAGGCGTTTTAAGTATTCTTGTATTCCTTGCTTTAAGTATTTTTCTTTTAGTTTTCCAATTGAAATAATTGAGATATTCACATTTATCCCCGCTTTATAAACAGTTTACTTACAAGTTATCCACAGTGGTTATCCACATATACACATTTTCTATCCACATCTTGTATGAGAATATTAGTTCCCTACAATATATGTTGCTGGATTTCGACAAAATTCACAGCATGTTGACAACTTTTCTTCTTCATTTAGCATATTTATTTCTGGTGCAATTTCATGTTCATCTACATACATATCAATGGCTAAATCTATATGTTCATCACAGCATTTCATGTTCTCATTCCTCCAAACAATGACTCTTTACATTTATCCACATGTGGGCAATTCTTTTTTCCGTTATCCATTGTAGCATATATTATTGTGGGTAATTATTAACGTAAATATTTATCCACACACTTAAAAAGAAAAACCACTTCACTTCCACGCATCCTATCGGTAACGGAGGAATCTTGTCATCCTCATCCCGACTCCTCCAACAAGCACTTGAACTCAAGGCCTTTCACATGAAGACGTCTTTTGCTTTCGGGATGAAATGGTGAACCCACCTCTCAGAGAAAAGCTCTAATCTAGACATTAACTTATACTCATACAATAAATAATCCTACTTATAAACCATTTAACAATACAACATATCTAGATAAAAGTTATTCATAAAAAAGAGGGCTTCTCATAACCCTGATATGCTCCCTGTCTAGTAGACAGCGGAAATAATAAAAAGTCACTTAAGCGGCTTTAGCTCTATATTCCATAGGGCTAAGGCCATATAATCGTTTTTGGTACCTATCGTAATTATAAAAATGTATATAGTCTTCTATGGCTTGAGATAATTCTTCAAAATTCTCATATTTATTTAAATAATACTTCTCACATTTCAGTGCTCCCCAAAAAGATTCCATCGGTCCATTATCAATGCATCGACCTACTCGCGACATACTCTGTTTCATCTTAGCGGCATCTATTTTTCGTTTAAACCCTTTAGATGTGTACTGAAATCCTCGATCACTATGTATTAGTGGATAATCCCCGTTCAGTTGGTCTATCGCTCGGTCAAGAGTATTAAACACAAGAAGGTTATTATTCGAATTCCCTAAAACATAACTAATAATTGAGCCATCATATAGATCGAGAATAGCACTTAAATAAGCTTTCTTTGATACTCCATATTTAAATTCCGTTACGTCCGTTACCCATTTTTCATTCGGTTTTTCTGCCGTGAATTCGCGATTTAACACATTTTCTGCGACATGTTGAGGAGTAGAGCTCTTATAAGAATTTTTCTTTCTTCGAATGACAGACTGTATGCAGGCTACCTTCATTAGTCTATAAATACGTTTGTAATTAAAGTTCTCATCAAATTTCCGATTGATATTTAACGTCATTCGACGATATCCATATATCCCATCGACCTTCTTATGTAGAACCATCATTTCTTTAATAATCTCTTCATTCTGAAGTTCTTGTGCCGAAGGCTTCCGTTTCAGCCACTTATAGTAAGCACCTCTCGTAATACCTGCCACTTCACAAAGCAATAGAATACTCAGGCCTTTGCTTTCATTAAGTTCCTGAATGGCAATATACTTGTCTTCATATCGAATGCAGCTTACTTTCGCCTCCTTTCGATTTCCTCTAACTTTTTTAAGAATAAATTTTCCGCACGTAAGCGCTCATTTTCTCTTTCTAGCTTTTTCATCTGGAGTTCAATCTTCTCTTCTGGAGTTAGCTTTACTTCTTCTTTCTTTTTTCCACGTTTATCTTTAAGTCCTTCATCTCCACCATTTTCATACTTCTTAACCCATTGGTACACCTGTTGATAAGAGACCTTGTAGGTCTCAGCTGTTGTTTGATAATCTTTGCCATTCTCTAAACAGTCCATTACAATTTGTATCCGTTCTTCCCAAGTCGTATTTCTTCCGTTAGTCATAGTCCTTGTCCTTCCTTGTTTCGTATCTTTTAATTCACTATGACTATTATACTTGTAAACCCATTTCTCAAGGACGGAACAACTCGAAATTTCATATTTACGAACAACCTCACGTTGAGAGTATTCCCCTGACAAATAATCTTTAACTGCAGCTTCCTTTAATTCTTTGGAGTAGTTTTTCCATGTTTTAGAGTCAATTAACCCATCAATTCCACTTTTCTCAAATCGCTCTACCCATTTATAAATAGTATTTTTAGGAATTTGGTACATTGTTGTTAGCTCTTTTAGAGTGAAGTTTTCGTTGTTATATGCCCTCACCACTTCATGTTTAAATTCAATAGAGAAAAATTTATTGGACATAAAAAAGCCCCCTTAAGGTAATCAGATTTTATTTTTTAATCTGTCTACCTTAAGGGGAGCATATCACCCTCTCGTCCTACCTTTTTTACATCTACCTACAGCAAAATATATTTCGACAGCTTCATCGTTATCGTTTGTTTTAATCCTTGTCGAAACAATGTTACTTCCATCGTATCTCCGACTGACTTTTTCGTATATAAGTGCCTTCTTAAGCTTGTTAAGTCATTTATTTGCTCACCGTCAAGCTCGACAATGACATCAAGCTCTTGCAAACCGGCTTCGTCAGCAGGTGAGGATCGTTCAACGCCAGTGATAGCTACACCTTTAATCACTTCTGTTGGTAGCTTTAATGTTTTTTGTAAATGCTCCACCGGAATATCTTGTAGAGAGGTTAATTCTACCCCCATATAAGGACGTCTAATCTCGCCATTCTCTTCTAAGTTTTCAATCGTTTGTTGTACGTAGTTAATTGGGATCGAAAGGCCTATACCTTCAACAGCATGCCTTGCAATTTTCATCGAATTTATGCCGATAACCTTTCCATTCATATCTACGAGTGCGCCTCCACTATTACCTGGGTTTATCGCAGCATCGGTTTGTAAAACCTCAGCAAACCAATCAATGATTCTACCTTTTGATTCTACTTCTACTGGGATAAACCGATTTGTACCAGAAATAATGCCTTTTGTGACCGATCCTGATAGATGGATTCCTAATGGGTTACCTATTGCGATGACGGTTTCCCCAATTTTCAACTGATCTGAGTCACCTAATTCGGCAATGACCGTTATATCCTTTGCATCAATTTTGAGTACCGCCAAATCTGTTAATGCGTCAGTTCCGACTATGTCGGCATATACACGTGTACCATCATATAGTATTACTTCAACGCGATTAGCCTGTTCAACAACATGGTGATTTGTCACAATATACGCTATGTCATTGTCTTTTTTATATATAACACCTGAACCAGTACCAGCTTCGACCGTTCCCCTACTTGACCAAAAGCTTGCTTCTTGAATGTTTACGACACCGACAACTGCCTCTGAAACTTTCTCTACTGCTTCAGTTATTGGTGTAATCACATTGACTGATATATTTCTACTAGGGGCTGCTGTAACTGAGACAGAATCAACTGCCTCTGGTAATTGAATTTTTTCGTGTTCATATACAATCTTATAAGGGAGGACATCTAATTTTGCTAATAGAGGAATGAACATAATGACAATGAATGTGCCGACAACTGCACCTATAAATACAGTTAACAACCAACCTTTTTTCTTTCTCTTCCTTTTGTATCTTTTTTGTATGTGAACATGACCATCGTCATAATAGCCCATTTATTATTCATCCTTTCATCGGACAATAGGTTAACTAATGTATTTGTTCAATAATTACACTGCATAACATTGCATTGTTGCATGCTTTGAACCATATCTATAGTATATTATACTTTTATGTAAAGAAAAATCTACCAACATATATAATAACTCTAATTATTAACTTAATTTCCTATGACCATCTCTTTATTGTCCAAATCAGCACTCTTTCTATCGAAATTTAAGCTTTTACTGAAAAAATATCCTCTTTGTTGTCAAAATAGCTACTGTTATTGTCCAACTTCAAAAAGAGGCTTCTCTACGCCAAACGAATTTGACTAAAGAGAAGCCTCTACCTATTAATATCTAAAATATTTCTTCAATCAACTTCAGTGTGACTGTTTGTTCTTCACCGTCTCGGAAGATAGTGACATCCATCGTGTCGCCAATTGCTTTTTCATTATACAAGTACTTTCTTAATTCAATTGTATCTGTAATTTGTACACCATCCATTGCGACAATGACGTCTAATTCTGCTAAGCCTGCTTGGCTTGCTGGAGAATTAGGTTCTACTCGCTGGATGACGACACCTTCTGTAACATCTTCGGGTAAATGAAGTGTTTGGTTTTTATGGTAATCTGAGATCTCATTTAACGATACCAAGTCTCCTACTCCCATATAAGGACGCCGCACTTCCTGGTATTGCTCTAAGTCCTGAATGACAGGTAGCGCATAATTACTTGGAATTGAGAAGCCAATTCCTTCAACTGCTTGTTCAGCTATTTTCATTGAGTTAATCCCTATGACTTGACCATCGATGTTAACTAATGCTCCACCGCTATTACCTGGGTTAATTGCTGCATCTGTTTGCAAAACTTCAGAGTTCCAATCATACGTACCATCCCCATTAATGTCCATTGGTACAGAACGATTTAAACCTGATACGATCCCTTGTGTTACTGAACCAGAAAACTCCAAGCCTAATGGATTTCCAATAGCAATGACTGGCTCACCTAAATTAATTTGATCAGAGTCACCAAACTCGGCTACCGTTGTAACATGTTCACCATCAATTTCAAGAACTGCTAAGTCAGTCCAGATATCACTTCCGAGTATGGTTGCTGGTACACGGGTTCCGTCAGCCAAGCTTACTTCTACTGCATTAGCACCTTCGATGACATGGTGATTAGTGACAACATAAGCTTTACCGTTATCTTTTTTATAAATAACTCCTGATCCTGTTCCTGCTTCTTGTGCTCCAGCTTCGTTGTTACTCCAAAAGCCGGCTTGTTGAATATTCACTACACCGACAACTGCGTCTGATACTTTATCAACTGCATCCGTTACTTGTGAGGATACATTGACGGCAATATTTTTATTAGTCCCCTCATTTATTGGAGTCCCGTTATTTGTTTCGAGTTGCTCAGCTTGCTCCTCGTTAATAGCTATATCGTACGGTAAAACATCTAAATTAACTAAAGTAGGAATTGCAATAACAACTAGCAATGCTCCTAGAATAGCCCCAACAAGTGCTGATAAAAACCAACCGCCTCGATTTCCTTTTTGCTTTCCTTGAGCTTGCTCATAGTCTTGATCATAATATCCCATAAGTGATCCACCCTTTCACCGATGAATGTTAGATTTTGCAATTAATGCTTGTAATATTTATTATACTCAGAAATACTAATAAATCTATCATATCCACGAACTAACACAGTCATCACATAATTTCACATGAAGGGTGTTTTTGCCTTTTTAGAGAAGGCTCTTTTCGTATGCTATTGTTTTAAAAAGTGGACAGTCATATAAGGTTATATCCACGCTCTAAATTTTTAAAATAGAAAAGAAGCCAAGAACGCTTTCTTGTAAGAAATGCAACTCTATGCGAGTAAAAAGGATGAAGCAACTTCTAAGGGATGAATGCTATAACTCGATTCAACTTTATGGAAGATTTGATTATGAACTAGACTGCTATGAGCTTTGTCGGTTGATTTGGATCAGTATCATATAAGTTAAACTGCTCTCCGATCATAAAACCTTTTGATTCTAATGTCTGAGAAACTGCCATCCGTGCTAAATCCTTCATATTATTATCTTGGCTTAAATGTGCTAAATAAATACGTTGCGTACGATCACCTATAACTTCAGTCATCGCAATGGCTGCATCTTCATTCGATACGTGGCCAACATCACTTAAAATTCGGCGCTTAATATTCCACGGATATTTACCCATTCTTAGCATGTCAACATCATGATTGCTCTCAAACACAAATACGTCAGCGTTGTTAATAATTCCTTTCATTCGATCACTGACATAACCAGTATCCGTAATAAGTGCAATTTTATTACCTTCATGGTGGAAAACATAAAACATTGGCTCGGCTGCATCGTGTGACACTCCAAATGACTCTATATCTAAATTGCCAAACGATTTTACTTTACCCATATCAAAAATGAACTTTTGTTCTGTAGGGATTTCACCAACTTTACTTTCCATCGCACTCCACGTCTTTGCATTCGCGTATATCGGTAATTGATATTTCCTAGCTAATACACCTATCCCTTTTATATGATCAACATGTTCATGAGTTACTAAAATTCCAGATAGATTACTTATCGAACGGTCTATCTGAAGAAATAATCGCTCCATCTGTTTACCACTTAAGCCAGCATCAACTAATATTGATTGCTCGTTCGTTTCTATATAAAACGCATTTCCAGTACTGCCACTTGCAAGCACACTAAATTGTAAACTCATACTTTCTTTCACTCCAAACTTTCCTCGTCAATTACTTTCCCCTCAAATGCATTGACGTAATAGTTTTCCTGATCATTTACGACAAATTGCCAAGTCGGTGTAAGAACCTTTGATTGGGGAGTTGTAAATGGCACAATTGAATAATATCCTAACTCAATTTCTGTTATTTGGCTACCAAACTTTAATAAGTTCTTATTGTGGAGAATTTCTAACGCTTTTATCGCAGGAATAATTTCTTCTTCTTTTTCGTATTCTTCTATATTAAGCATTGTCTGCCTATAAGAAATAATTTCATTTATGTCATTAAGTTGTACGATAATACTACTATTTTGTTCGTTGTAAATAACTTTATCATTAAATAGTTGATAGAAAATAATTTGGTTTAGCTCCTCATCCATCTCCCAAAGAGTATATTTATCGCCATCAATAATATACTCTTTGAAAAATTGACTTAGTAGGAAGTCAAGCTTTGCTTCTTCTAATGGATACGGTGTTAACAATGTTGATTCTACTATTGTAGTATCAACAATAGGTATATCCTGACCAGCTAGTTTCGTTAGTTCTTCTTCCGTAAACAATCTACTTTCACCGCTTAAATATTTTCCTCTCTCCTCTACCTCAGGAATTTTAACATAAGTAATATCGTCAGCAGCTAAATTTTCCTCAATTGTTTTTTCTGTCAGTATCATTAATTGGTTATTATTGCGCATTTCAAGTAACTGATAGATTAAAAAAATATCTAGCAAGAGAAAAGTAATAATGAAAATGGTTTTCGTCTTATTCCAATCCAATATACTCTCCTCCTACCTCTTCTACATTAATATGACGCCAGATGTTGTTATAACGATAAAACCAAACTGGATCAAAAATTAAAACATCTCGTTCACCTCGTCTAAGCCTATAGCCTAGGATTAGATCTTCAAGTGAATTTTTATTAAATTGTTCCATTTGTTCCAAGTGATTAATAATTTCTTCACCCGTTGGTATAGTAACCTCCCTATGTTCAGAAATTTTTAGTTCAATCATCGGGCGTTCATATCGATATAATTTGCCATTTCGCCAATATTGTTCAATTTTTGTAAGGTTACTTTCATTGAAAACAGGTAGGTTTCGTAAAAATAATTGAAACTCTGTCGTTTGCGTATACTTTTCTCTGTTCTCATCCCAGCTCCAATAACGATATTTATCCGTCCATCCGCCATGACTATTTACAAAATCAATGCTTTTTAATACAGTATTTGCGGTACTTAATATGTCACTATCCTCTGATACTGGATTCTCAAACTTTAAACGATTCGTTAAAGAATTTACTTCCATAAATCGTGAGCCATCTGTATACACAACCACGTGGGAAGATAATGATTCCTTTTGAACAGATTTAGGATCACTAAAAAGAGCATCCTTAAATACTTCTGGAGCTAGTGTTTCATACGTATATTCCAATTGATATACAGCTTGCTCTCCCGATGGTACATAAATGCGTTTTACTTCATTGATGTCGTATGGGATATAGTGTGTATACGATTTTTTTTCTTGGAAATTTTTCCTTATATTTTCTAAATAAACATTATCTAGTAATGCTTTATACACTCTTTGCTTATCATATAAAACAAAATATAATTCTCCCTTATCCACATCAACAACGATACGATCATACAGCCCGACTAAAATATCTGGATTTTGAAATTGAAACATTTTCTTCGTAAATTCAGCTGGAACTTGGTCTTGATAGACTATTTCAATTTTATTATCTCCATGGATAAATGATAAAAAATCTTTTTGTGGAATAGTATTAGATATATTTGTTACATTCGTAATAATCCATTTTTGTATTTCTGATACCATTTTATCAATTTTGTAATATTCATTTGTTCCATAATCATCGTAATTATAATGAATAAACATTTGACTAGGTTTAATCAGTTCTTCAACATCACGAGTTTCATTGTTAACTAAAACAAATTGATTAATATCTGGATTTTCTAATGTTTTATACTTATTTTGGAAAGTCCAAATATTCCATGTTAAAATAATACTGATCAGCACTAATGTTGTTAGCAATATTGATTTTAAGACCTCAAATTTCATGACCACTCATCCTCTTGCTCCTTTTCAAGTGGGAGTGTAAAGAAAATTGTCGTACCCTTGCCCTCCTCACTCTCTGCCCAAATGTCTCCTCCATGTGCTTCTATCATTTCTTTGGAAATTGCCAAACCTAGACCTGTTCCACCTAGGTTACGGCTTCTAGCCTTATCAACTCTATAAAACCTATCGAATATATGTGCAAGGTTTGCCTTAGGAATACCGACACCTTCATCACTTATGATTACTTCAAGGTGATTAACATTTTTCCTCAAAGAGAAGCTGACTTGTCCTCCTTCTGGAGAGTATTTTAATGCATTTGAAATGATGTTATCTATGACTTGAGTTACTTTATCCTTATCAATACTAACCGTAATTTTTTCATCTGGTAGCTGTCTTTTGAAAGTTACATATTGATTCTTTGAAATTTCAAATCGATCAATAATCTGATGGAAAAATTCAATAAAATTAACAGGTGTTCTATGTAATGAGTAATCCCTACTATCTAACTTAGATAGCTGAAGTAAATCCTTCACAAGTCTTATCATACGTTCAGTTTCTGTTTGTGTAACATGTAAAAACTGTGGTGCAATATCTTTGTCCTGCCATGCCCCTTCCGCTAATGCTTCCAAATAACTTCTCATTGTCGTAAGTGGCGTTCTTAATTCATGTGACACATTCGCAACAAATTCTCGCCGTTCCTGCTCGATCTTCTCTTGCTCGGTCACATCATGTAAAACAGCTATTAAGCCATTTGTAATACCGATTTTATTTTCAATGACAGAAAAATTTACCCGAAGTATATAAGAGTTATCCTTTGTACTTACGTCGAGTATTAAAGATTCTCTCTCATTTAAAAGTGTATCAAAATTAAGTTCATCCTCTAATCCTAAGGCCGAAATAATAGGTTTATTAAATACGTCTTCCCTAGATATACCTAATAGTTTTAAGGCAGGATCATTTATTAAAATGATATGTCCTGTTCTGTCAGTCGCTATAACCCCGTCTGTCATATGTGTAATAACTGAAGCAAGCTTACGTCTCTCACCCTCTGTAGACGCTTGTGCTTCTTGGAGTTTTCTAGATAAATAATTAAAGGTTAATGCTAATTGACCAATTTCATCATATCCGTAAATACGAACCTTTCTAGAGAAATTTCCTTTTGCCATCGCAAGAGCTTGTTTTCTCATATCTGAAATTGGACGAGTAATCGTATGGGCTAAAAAGATCCCTAATACGGCCGTAATGACCATAGCTAAAACTGTTCCTGTTACAAGAATACGATTAATTTGCTTCATTTGATTATAGACATTTTCCATAGAGGCTACTAAGTATATCGCACCAACAATTTCATCATTTGACTTGATAGGTGTTGATAATACACGCAATCTGAACCCTGTATTTGGTTCTATAACCAATTCATCACTAGCTGTTCCAACAATAAGCGCAAGATTAATCCCACGCTCAGTCATTCTTTTCCCAACAATTTTCTCATTATCTGGATTAGACGTTCCTATGACACGACTATTGATATCAATAACACGTACCTCAATAATGTCCTGATAATCGTAGTCTCGCAAAATATTTTTGACATCATCCTCAACTGTGCTTGCTTGTTCATCTCGCTCTAATGTTATGGCTTCCTCTAAATAGTAGGATAGGATGTTTTCTTGTCTATCCAGTGACACTTTAAAGCCTTCGACGAGCTGACCTTCTAGCTTCCGAACAAAATACACCCCTATAATTTGCATAGCAATAAGAATGAGGAGAATATAAATTAGAATAAACTTAATATGAATGGAACGAAACACACCAACTTTTTTCATAAATAAATTTACTCCTGCTCTGGATTTCGTAAGTAGTATCCAACACCCCTTCTAGTAACAATCCAAGTTGGATCGCTAGGGTTATCTTCAATTTTTTCACGGAGTCGTCGAACTGTTACATCAACTGTACGAACATCACCAAAATAATCGTAACCCCACACTGTTTGAAGCAAATGCTCTCTTGTCATTACTTGACCTAGGTGTTTTGCTAAATAATGTAATAACTCGAACTCGCGGTGAGTCAGCTCTATCGTTTCACCACGTTTTGAAACAACATAAGCATCCGGTTGGATGACTAGTGGTCCAATTGATAAGTAATTGTTGTCATCTTGTGATGTATCTTCTTCTCGTATGAGTTGATGCCTTCTTAAATTAGCTTTTACACGTGCAAGCAACTCTCTAGTACTGAACGGTTTTGTTACATAATCATCCGCTCCTAATTCTAAACCAAGAACTTTATCAATTTCTGTGTCCTTTGCTGTTAGCATGATAATTGGCATATCATATTTTTTCCTTACTTCTCGGCAAACTTCCATTCCATCTTTTTGTGGGAGCATAATATCGAGTAATATAATACTCGGTTTTACCTCTTCAACTTGATTAAGTGCTTCTACTCCATCGTAAGCACATGTAACTTCGTAACCTTCTTTTTCTAGGTTGAATTTTAAAATATCAGCAATTGGTTTTTCATCGTCTACTACAAGAACTTTATTTTTCATAGAAAGACTCCTTTCCCGGAACATTCTGTATCCTTACTTTATCATGAGGAGTATATGAATTACAAAAAAACCTCTAGCAAAGCTAGAGGTTACTGCAAGAAGTTTCTCGGGTTTTGTACACTTCCGTTTTTGTATACTTCAAAATGTAGATGAGTACCAGTTGAATTACCTGTCGACCCCATCATGCCAATTTTGCGTCCTTTTTCAATCGTTTGTCCAACTGAGACGCTTATTGATGACAGATGTGAATATGTTGTCTTTATACCATTGTTATGATTAATAACAATTCGATTCCCATATCCTCCATCCCAGCCTGCAAATTCAACGACTCCATTGTCTGCAGCTTTAATCGTATAATTACTCGGTCTCGCAATATCCATACCTTTATGCAGCTTTCCCCATCGCTGTCCCATTTCGCTTGAAACATAACCGCCTGAGGCTGGCCATAATAGAGTACCAGTTCCACGTGAAGGCACAACCTTCGTACCTTTGAAAATAATTTTATTTACAGGTTCTTTAGTAACGTCTTCTTTAATCGTTGTTTTTTCTATTTGCGTACCATTATCTTTTACAATAATAATATTCTCTAGTTTCTCACCATTTTGACCTTCTTGATTTACCTTTTGATCACCTTTATACATTGTATCTTTTTCAATCGTCTCGGTTTTAAATGGTATTACAACTCGTTTATAATGCTCTTCTTTTACGAGAACATGTACAAATGGTTCATACTGAGTAACATTTAATTGCTGACCAATTTGCAATACTGTCTTTTCGGATATATCTGAATTAAGTTTAAGAAGCTCTTCTGTGCTTAAGTCATGAGCATTTGCAATACTTCCTAAGACATCACCTTGTTTAATTTCATATTTTTTCTCTGCCAACGTCCCTTTCTTTAATAAAGAAACCCCTTGGTCAACAGTAATGATATTATCTGGTGATATGTCCTCTTTAGTAACTTTAACTGATTCATCAAAGGATACATCTATAATTCTTGATTCGCCTTCCTTCAGTGGCGGTAATTCATCCGATAGGTCATTCGGTAATTCATTCGGCTTTTGTTGTAGCTCTAGTTTCTCTAACTCTTTTGCTGACACGTAAGACGTTTTGATCTTTTTCAACACTTCATTTGCTTCTTCTTCGTTTGCAAAATAAGCGATTGGTTCTCCGTTAACATTAATGGCAGCTGATGCTGCAAATATCTCTATGTTATTTTTAACTTTCTTAGCGGTAGTTTCATTATTAACTACAGGACTAAAGACTTTTTCAGGTATGTAGGTTAACTGGTCTCCTACAGAAAATTCAAGATAACCGTTACGATCGTCCATCTTTTTCATCTTGTCGTTTACAGCCTTCTCAATAGTCTTTTTGTCATCTACTGTTCCAATATTTTCTCCGTTAACATATACATGATAGATTGTAGATATGACTGATCCACCATTAGCAGCTTCTACCGAACCAACTGTTAGTGTTGCGACTGCTACAGTCGTAACCATTGCTTTTTTGACGATACTAAGCGCTTTCTTATCAAAGTTAACAGGTTTAATCAAATGACGTACTTTAGTATATATGTTTGTTTGTTTTAACACTACTTTTCCTCCTAAAACAGGTTTCTCCAGCGCCTTGGGAGAGAAAATTCTTTATATTTTAATGTGACAAATTTCTCTTTTAAACACTCTATTACTTTATCATAAAATAAAAATAATGGCATACTAGATCAAAAGATGTAACATAATTGTATTATAGCTGTAATTTAATAGTGTCTTTTGTAAAATACAAGGTAATAAAAGCTAGCATTCTACTAGAATTATTACCAATATTATCATTTAATTAAAAAAGTATGATCTATACAGACCATACTTTGACAGTGGCTCGGGACGGAATCGAACCGCCGACACAAGGATTTTCAGTCCTTTGCTCTACCGACTGAGCTACCGAGCCGTAATGAATTGTGCTTTTATTCCCTCGCATCTCTTTTACAAGAGATTGATCCTCTCAGAACTACTCTGAGGTCTCTTCATAGATGAATCGTTCTGCTCTAGCTACCGAGCCATACTTGCTATTCATCAATAATTTCTTAGTTCTTTATGTAATAAAATGGCGGTCCCGACGGGAATCGAACCCGCGATCTCCTGCGTGACAGGCAGGCATGTTAACCGCTACACCACGGGACCAAATATTCTATACAGTTTATTATGTAATACTTAATTTTTATAAGTGACCCGTACGGGATTCGAACCCGTGTTACCGCCGTGAAAGGGCGGTGTCTTAACCACTTGACCAACGGGCCATATAATCATAAAATCTCAATTGATTATCAGCGACATTTAATATATTAACATATTTTTAAAATAAAATGCAATAGTATTTTATTTATTTTTGGGCTCTTTTTGTAAGCTGTGTTGTTATGTTGACTAAATTAAATAAGACAATATTGGGTTGCAATCATTTTTATAGTAATAACAATCCATGAGCATTGGTTGTTAAAGCGTATATCCTAATACTATAATTTAAAAACAACAAAAAAACAATACAACCTTTTTAACAGTCAAAAGGGCTAAAAGTTACCCATTTTAGCCCTTTTGTCTTATTGTAAAATATACTTTGTCTTTACATACATGTGGTTGTTAGAGGCTGCCATCGCGACTCTAGAATGAAAAATAACAATCAACCTGAAAAAAACTAAAGCAAGAAACAATAATTAACTATATACGCTACGCACAACATTTGTTTGTGATCGATCTGGTCCAACTGAGAAGATTGATAAAGGAATACCTGTTAGCTGTGATACTCTTTCAAGATAATGACGAGCATTTGCAGGTAACTCTCCTAAATTTTTGACTCCTGTAATGTCCTCTGACCATCCAGGCAATTCTTCGAATACTGGCTCACACTCTCCTAGCATTTTCAAGCTAGCAGGAAATTCTTCTATGAGTTGTCCCTTATAACGGTATGCTACACAGATCTTTAATGTCTCGATTCCTGTAAGTACATCAATTGAGTTAAGTGATAGATCAGTGATTCCACTTACTCTACGAGCATGTCGAACGACTACACTATCAAACCAACCGACGCGACGTGGTCTACCAGTTGTCGTACCATATTCACGTCCTACTTCTCTAATTTGATCTCCTATCTCATTCGTAAGCTCTGTAGGAAATGGTCCATCTCCAACTCGGGTCGTATATGCTTTTGATACACCTACAACATGTTTTATTTTAGTAGGACCGACACCTGAACCAATTGTAACTCCGCCTGCGACTGGATTTGAAGATGTTACAAATGGATACGTTCCTTGATCTATATCTAGCATTACACCTTGAGCACCTTCGAATAGAACTCTGCGTCCTTCATCTAGCGCATCATTTAACACAACAGATGTATCACAAACATATTTTGCAAATTGTTGTCCATATCCATAATATTCGTCTAATATATCTTCAATTTTAAAGCCATCTACCTCATACATTTTTTCTAATAAACGATTTTTATCTTCAAGGTTTTTAGATAGCTTCTCTTCAAATGCGTCACGATCAAGAAGGTCTGCAATTCGGATACCTATACGAGCTGCTTTATCCATATATGCTGGACCGATCCCCTTTTTCGTCGTTCCAATTTTGTTATCGCCTTTTCTCTCTTCTTCGACCTCATCGAGTTTAAGATGATAAGGTAAAATGACATGTGCACGATTACTAATACGTAAATTATCAGTACTAACGCCACGTTCGTGCAAATAATTCAGTTCTTTAACAAGAGCCTTAGGATCAACTACCATGCCATTACCAATCGTACAAATTTTATCAGCGTAAAAAATGCCTGAAGGTATTAAATGTAACTTATACGTGTTACCGTTAAACTTTATTGTATGTCCTGCATTATTTCCACCTTGATACCTTGCAATTACTTCTGCGTTTTCTGAAAGAAAATCTGTAATTTTACCTTTCCCTTCATCTCCCCATTGTGTTCCAACAACGACTACTGAAGCCATCTAGGCACCTCCGCTTTTTCCGAACTTTCATTTTTATTATTATCAAACATGATTAGTGTACCAATTTCATCGTGTATAGTCAATTAAAACCGAACATTATTATTTTATTTAGTAATTTTGTTCGTAGTTTTATTAATTACTTGATTAAACATATTTTTAACAGATTGATCGTAATAAAAATTAAACACATATACAACTAACACCTTTTTTCTGTATAACGATGACTGTTTCGTAAAACACATCATGATAATTGGGACAAACAACATATAATAGTTTGATTATATAAATAAATGCTTAGCATTATTCGCTTAGAATAAAAATCATATTTCATCTTCCTTTTTAGACGATCAACTTTTCATAAAACGGAAAATTGTATTAGTTAACAAAAAAAGAACCACATGTAGATAATCTCTACTTTGTGGTTCTCTATTATTTTAGTAATCTCCTAAACTATGCTCCAGCAGGAACACTTGAATCGCCATAGCGTGTCTCTAAGTTTACAAATTTATTATACTCTTTGACAAAAGCTAGTTGTACAGTCCCGACTGGACCATTACGTTGTTTGGCAATAATGATTTCTATTATATTTTGATTTTCTGTTTCTTTATCATAATAATCTTCTCGATAGAGGAAGGAAACAATATCAGCATCTTGCTCGATACTTCCTGATTCACGAATATCTGACATCATCGGTCGCTTATCTTGTCTTTGTTCAACCCCACGGGAAAGCTGCGAAAGAGCAATAACAGGTACTTTTAATTCACGTGCAAGTGCTTTTAATGAACGGGATATTTCTGAAACTTCCTGCTGACGATTTTCCCCGCTTCGCCCACTACCCTGTATGAGCTGTAAATAGTCTATTAAAATCATTCCTAGACCACTCTCTTGCTTTAGGCGTCGACATTTTGAGCGAATTTCACTAATACGTATACCTGGCGTATCGTCGATGTAAATACCTGAATTAGAAAGGCTCCCCATCGCCATCGTTAGTTTACCCCAATCCTCAGGAGTGAGTGAACCGGTCCTTAAGTTTTGGGCATCAATATTTCCTTCAGCACAGAGCATACGCATTACAAGTTGCTCTGAACCCATCTCAAGACTAAAAATTGCTACATTTTCATCAGTTTTCGTAGCAACGTTTTGAGCTATATTTAACGCAAACGCAGTTTTACCGACAGAAGGACGTGCTGCAACAATAATTAAATCATTACGTTGAAACCCAGCAGTCATTCGATCAAGCTCAGAAAAGCCTGTTGGTATACCAGTAATGTCACCTTTGCGATTGTGTAATAATTCTATATTGTCATACGTTCGAACGAGAACGTCTTTTATACTTTGAAAGTCACCTGCGTTTTTCCTTTGGGCAACATCCATAATTTGTTTTTCTGCTTCATTTAAAAGAACATCTACTTCATCTTCTCGACTGTAGCCATCTTGAGCAATCGTCGAAGCTGTTCTAATGAGGCGACGTAAAATAGATTTTTCTTCCACTATTTTTGCATAATACTCAATATTTGCTGCAGTAGGTACTGAGTTAGCTAAATCACTTAAATAATTTAGCCCACCGATCTCTTCTAAGAGCTTCCCATCTGCTAGTTCTGATGTAACTGTTACTAAGTCAACAGGTTCACCCTTATCTGAAAGTAATAGCATAACATGAAAGATTTTTTGATGAGCAGCTCGATAAAAATCTTCAGGAATTAATATTTCAGAAGCCAAAGTCAATGATGATGACTCAAGGAAAATAGCACCTAATACAGCTTGCTCCGCTTCAATATTTTGCGGTGGTATGCGATCCATTATCATATCACTCATCCACTTTCACCATCCTATAGAAAAAATGTGATTTTTAGAAAAAGGTACGTTTAAAAATGTACACTTTATCATTAAATCACATTTCCACTCATTTTGTATAATTAATTTATTCCTCTATTACCTGAACTTTGACAGTAGCGGATACTTCTGGATGTAGTTTAATAGATACGTTTGTAAATCCTAAAGCTCTAATTCCATCCGCAAGCTCTATTTTACGCTTGTCAATTTTCATTTTATGTTTCGTTTTTAATTGCTCTGCTATTTGTTTACTCGTAATTGAACCGAATAATCTGCCACCTTCACCAGCTTTCGCAGTAAATTCGATGGTGATTTTCTCAAGCTCTGCCTTTAATTTTTTGCACTGATCTAGTTCTGCTTCAGCCTGCTTCTCTTCCTTTTTTTTCTTCGCTTCTAATGAACTAATATTACTTTTTGTTGCTTCTACTGCAAGGCCTTGTTTGAAAAGAAAGTTTTGAGCGTATCCATCAGATACATTTTTTACTTCCCCTTTTTTTCCTTTCCCTTTAACATCCTTTAATAATATTACTTTCATGATTCTTTCCCTCCATCTAAATAATCATCAAGTACTAACTTTAATTCCTGTTCAACTTCATCAATACTCATATTCTCTAACTGTGTTGCAGCATTTGTTAAGTGACCACCGCCGCCGAGAGCTTCCATAATGACTTGGACATTAACATTACCTAAAGATCGAGCGCTAATTCCAATTACTTGATCACTACGCATCCCAACAACAAACGAAGCTGTTACATCATTCATTGATAATAATGTGTCAGCGGCTTGAGCTAATAACACTTGATCATACGTTTCATCAGCATCTCCAAGTGCTATTGTTAAGCCTGATCGATAGATTACCGCTTTTGCTATTAGATTAGCACGTTTTACATAATGATCAATATTTTCTTTTAATAATTTTTGAACGAGTATAGTATCTGCACCGTGAGCACGTAAATTAGATGCAGCATCAAAAGTTCGTGAGCCAGTGCGTAGCGTAAAGCTTTTTGTATCTACGATAATCCCTGCTAACAATGAAGTTGCTTCAAGCATATCCATCTTTAAACCTTTAGGTTGATACGCTAATAGCTCTGTTACAAGCTCAGCAGTAGAAGATGCGTAAGGTTCCATATAGACGAGAAGGGGGTCTTCTATGAAGTCCTCACCTCTTCTATGATGATCGATTACAACTACACTTTCCGTTTTATTAATTAATCTTTCCTCAATGACTAGTGAGCTTTTATGAGTGTCTACAACGACTAACAATGTCTCGTCAGTAATTATTTCAAGCGCTTGTTCAGGTGTAATAAATTTAGACCATAAGTTTGTATCTTTTTTAATTTCATTAATCAGACGTTCGATTCCAGTTCCTATATCATCTTTGTCTAATACAATGTACCCATTCTTCTCATTCACTTCAGCAACTTTTAAAATTCCTATTGCTGAACCTATCGAATCCATATCAGGGTTGACATGTCCCATTATTAATACTTGATCACTTTCAGTTACAAGTTCTTTCAATGCATGCGATATGACACGCGCACGTACCCTCGTCCTTTTTTCCATAGGGTTCGTTTTTCCTCCGTAGAACTTCACCTTTCCATTCGTTTGCTTAATAGCAACTTGATCACCACCTCTTCCGAGTGCTAGATCAAGACTTGATTGGGCAAGTACTCCTAACTCAGGTAAAGATGAAACCCCTACTCCAATACCAATACTTAATGTTAAAGGCAAATGGTGCTTTGAAGTTTTTTCTCGAACATCGTCTAATATAGAAAAACTCTCGGTTTCTAATTGCTTCAAGATATATTCATTCAATACAGCGATAAAACGTTCTGATGATGTTCTTTTAATAAAAACCCCGTTTTCCTTTGCCCACTTATTTAATAAAAACGTTACTTGGCTGTTCAAATTACTTCTTGTTTGATCTTCTACTCCTTGCGTAACTTCATCATAATTATCTAACAAAATTACTGCTAGTACAGTCCGTTCATTCTCATATTGAATTTGAATTTCTTTCTGTTCTGTTACATCAAAAAAATAAATCAGACGTTCTTCTGGCTTTACATGTACTTTAACCTTTCGTTCATAAAGCGTAATAATATCATCATCAACTTCTTGCTTAATAATCGGAATTAAGCTCTCTGTAATGTCATGTAGTGAACGTCCTACTAATGTATCCTCTGGAAAATAGGAAGTTAAAAATGAGTTACTCCATTCTACATTAAAGTGTTCGTTATAAAGTAGTATCCCAATGGGCATTTCAAGTAAAGCTTCTTCTCCAACTTTTTTGACTCGGTGGGAAAGAGTAGAAATATAATCTTCTATCGATTGGTTAATTACCCTTTCGGACTTAATAAAAAAGTATATAGGGATGCCAAGGAGCATAAAAGCAATGATTCCGTAGATCCATTGATAAAAAGTAATAATAAGTATCATTAAAATCGAAATACTAATTATTCCATATATAGGATACCGAATTACACTCTTTTTATAGTACGAAGGCACGTTTTTCAGCTCCTAAATTTTAAGATATATGCGCCCATTAGCGCTTAGTTACTATTCTTTTCCGTAGGTCGAACCCTATATCAATTATACCTAAGATTCGAATAATTGGTATAAGAAACAAGGAAATGATAAATACAAACAATTGAACAACTTTGGAATAGCCTTTATGGTGTAAGAAATAAAATAATAAAGACATACCTTGAATAATCATTAGTAATTGCAAAATAAAATCAATATTTATCATTGGAAAGAACAAACTTGATTCTTCTTCTATAACAAAAGACAAAATGATTGTAATTAAATAATACCAAATGACACTTTTGGGCAGCATAAGATCTCTAAAAGGTGGCCACGGTTCAATATTTATATTAAAACGCTTAATAATCGGTATTGAAACAATTAACGAAATGAGCGCAAATAAAAACGCAGTCATAACAAAAAAGCTTGGTATTAAGTACTGAAATAAATCTACTGTTGCTTGAAATTGCTTAAGGACTTGCTCATTTACATCTTGTCCTACGCCCTCCATCATACTTGTAGCCATCGTTATTGACTCATTCATCAATAATGTCATTTCATTTATGAAATCAATTTTGAAAAGCAACATCGATCCAACATAAATAAATGTAATATTAATTAAGTATATGACCGTTCCAATTAACAGTGTCATGTAATGACTTTTCTTTTTCTTTATTAAATACCCTGTAACAATGCCACCACTTGTAAACATTAATGCAAGCGGTACTGCCAATACTGAACCAACGGCAATTGTTAATAAAATAGCAGGTATAATTAATATTATGCCATTTCGCAAACCATTTCTAATCGTAAAAAGCATAATTGGTAGTGGAAGAAAAAATATTGATACTGATCCAAGGAATGGTATGTACATAGAAATGAACACTAATATAATAAAAATTGCTAGTAGTATAGCTCCTTCTGTTAATACTTTCGTATTCTTCACAGTTCCACCTCATGTTGGCTTAATTTCTTCATTTTCTTCACTTACTATATCAATTCATCATTAGTACGTAAAGTAAAGTGCGATTGCTCAATCTCAACAATAGAGTATGACGCCTAGTTAACCGACAAACACTGAAGGCACTTTCATATGAAGGGTTTGGAGTTGGATATAAACAACGTTCGTTTTACATAAGGCTGTTGACAGACATATGACAGATCGTCAATGCCCGTATTTATACGGCGAACGAAATAATCACTATAGCTATAACAGCCTGAGGAACAAGACTTAACATAAGTATGTACCTATTTAAGAAAGGAAAAAGCAGCAAGGAACCCCCGCTGCTTTAAAAATTATTATTCACCTGTAACATAAGGTAGTAATGCCATTTGACGAGCGCGTTTAATAGCAATAGTTAATTTACGTTGATATTTAGCACTTGTGCCTGTAACACGACGTGGTAAAATTTTACCTCTTTCTGAGACAAACTTTTTAAGTACATCAATATCTTTGTAATCGATGTGAGTGATACCGTTAGATGTGAAATAACACACCTTACGACGTTTAGCACGTCCTCCTCTGCGTCCTCCTGCCATTGTTCATCCTCCTTTCTATTTCATTTATATATACACGTTCAAGAATAATCGAATAAACTACTCAGCAAATTAGAACGGCAAATCGTCATCAGAAATGTCTATAGGCTGTCCATCATTTGCAAACGGATCGTCATTTACTCGAGTAAACCCTTGATTATTATTATTACGTTGGTTCTGATTTTGTCCAAATTGCTCGTAGCCACCTTGGTTTCCTTGGTGATTATTGCCTGCAGGTCGCTGCTCATTACCTGATCGCGGCTCTAAAAATTGCACACTTTCAGCAACTATCTCAGTTACATATACGCGTTTACCGTCTTGTCCTTCGTAGTTGCGTGTTTGAACACGTCCATCTACTCCAGCTAAGCTACCCTTTTTCAAGTAGTTTGCGACGTTTTCAGCTGGTTTACGCCATACAACACAATTAATAAAATCGGCCTGTCGTTCACCTTGCTGATTTGTAAATGTTCTGTTGACAGCTAACGTAAAGGTTGCAACTGCTACTCCACTTGGAGTATATCGTAATTCTGGATCTTTCGTTAATCGTCCGACAAGAATTACACGATTCATCATCAGAACCACTCCCTTTAAAGAACCTCTATTTTACAGAGTTTCTTTCAATTTATATTTATTCTTCTTCTTTTACAACGATATGACGAATAATATCTTCACTAATTTTTGCTAGGCGATCAAATTCGTTAATCGCTTCAGCATTAGAAGCTACTTGTAAAATCATATAATAACCATCACGGAAATCATTGATTTCATAAGCTAGACGGCGTTTTCCCCATTCTTTTACTTCAGCAATCTCCGCACCTTTTTCAGTTAAAACGTTGCTAAAACGTTCAACAACTGCTTTCTTTGACTCATCGTCAATGTTTGGGCGGATGATATACATAATTTCGTATTTTCTCATCACAGTCACCTCCTTTTGGTCTGACGGCTCTCAAATGAGAGCAAGGAGCAATTGAATTAATTACTCACAATACGTGATTATAGCATATGGAAAAGAATATCGCAAGCGCCTTACAAATTTCTGATAAACATTTAGCCATTTCACATGAAGGTGCTTTTTGTCCTCCAATGAAATGGCGAAGTAACCTCGAAGAGATAGACACTCGAGCTTCTTATTGTTAAATAAAATTAACCCTTGTATATACATTTAAGCGCATGCACCTAAAGAGTCTTACAAAACACAATTATGTGAAGCCATTACTTTTACGTCGAGTGTTTTCACATGATTGTGCTTGCCAACAAACAAACACGCACATAACTAACGTTCGTGACATCTTTTCTTCTATAAAGCAAAGACAATGGCTATCACCATCATCTAGCTTCTCAAATTAAGTTAAAGTAGTAACAAAGTTTACGAAAAGAGCCTAAACGATAGATACTGTTTTACACATTAAATCGAAAGTGAATGACATCTCCATCTTGAACAATATACTCTTTTCCTTCCAAGCGAACATTACCAGCTTCCTTCGCCGTTGTCATAGAACCTGCCGTTAAAAGGTCGTCGTATGACACTGTTTCTGCTCGAATAAAGCCACGTTCAAAATCTGTATGGATGACCCCTGCACATTGCGGAGCCTTCATTCCTTTACGGAAAGTCCATGCTCTAACCTCCTGAACACCGGCTGTAAAATAAGTAGCTAGTCCAAGTAAGCTATAAGTTGCACGAATAAGTTGATCTAGGCCTGATTCTTCTATTCCGAGCTCTTCAAGAAACATTTCTTTCTCTTCCCCTTCAAGCTCAACAATCTCAGATTCAATTTTTGCGCATACTACGATGACTTCTGAATTTTCTCCTGCTGCAAATTCTCTAACTTGCGTTACATATTCATTGTTTGAAGGATCCGCGACTTCCTCTTCACTGACGTTCGCCACATATAGAATAGGTTTAATCGTTAATAAGTGTAGTCCTTTAACAATTTTCATTTGCTCTTCAGTAAACTCAACTGAACGTGCTGGCTTTTCATTTTCAAAAGTTTCCTTCAGCTTC
The DNA here is from genome assembly GCF_046557775.1 of Nanhaiella sioensis. NCBI lineage: Bacteria > Bacillati > Bacillota > Bacilli > Caryophanales > Bacillaceae > Nanhaiella > Nanhaiella sioensis. Next base: position 2,212,584 of record NZ_JBKAEG010000001.1, on the reverse strand, counting down.
ACAAGCACCTCGTGCTCGTACATCGCTTCTTTATCTTTCTGCTTTGCCATTTTGCCAACGCGATCAATTCGTTTATCTACAGTTTCTAAATCTGCTAAAATTAGTTCTAAATTAATTGTTTCTATGTCTGCAATTGGATCCACTTGACCCGACACATGAGTAATATTTTCATCCGCAAAACAACGAACAACATGACAAATAGCATCAACTTGTCGAATATGAGACAAAAATTTATTACCTAAACCTTCACCTTTACTTGCTCCCTTAACAATTCCAGCTATATCTGTAAATTCAAATGCTGTAGGTACAGTCTTTTTCGGCTGAACAAGCTCCGTTAATTTCTCCAAGCGATGATCAGGTACTTCTACTATGCCTACATTAGGATCTATTGTACAAAACGGGTAGTTTGCTGATTCAGCTCCCGCTTGAGTAATTGCATTAAAAAGCGTAGATTTACCAACATTCGGTAGACCCACAATTCCTGCAGTTAAAGCCATTGTAATTTCACTCCTCTTATATATCCGCTATCAATTCAGTCTTTCCCAATTATAGTGATTCCTAGTTAAAAAAACAAGGAGTTATATTTTTTCAATCGCTACAACACAATCAAACAAAGTGCTCCCCATCCCATTATCTGAAATACGATTTGGAGTGAGCAAATTAACACTTCCACCAAACTTACTCCACTGACCTTCATCTATATTAATTGTATTGCGATGTGCTTCTTTCAAAATTCGCACACGTCCCTCTAGTTCTCCACGTTCATTAAACACTTTTACAAGATCATCTTCTTGTAGTCTTTCTTTTTCAGCAACATCTTTTGATACCTCTACCTTAATTTCTTGCATAGAATCAATAAGATGATAGTGTTGCGAATGATTTGATCTCAACGGATGAATGGACAACAAAGTATATGGATATTTTCCAAGGAGATCTGGATTTTTTTGTTTTGATTCAAGTGGATAATCAATTCGTAACCGGCCATCAAAACCTTTTTGGGTTGCTTGTGATGAAGTAAATTCATACTTTCCACTTGCTGTCATAAATTTCTTATCACTCCAAGGGACATGATCAATAGGTAAAGGTAAATGATCATACTTTCTTAATCTCTCAAGTGTAATACCTTTTGTAACTAAATCTCCTAACCCAATATTAATAAATTGTTCTCTATTAAATGCAAAATCATCTGCAAAACCTAAGCGTTTTGCCAACTCTGTCCATATCATTAATTCTGATTTTACTTCACCTGGAGGCTCGACTAATTTTGGACCATAATTCACGTAATGATGATACATAGACGAATAATACACGTCCTCTTCTTCAAATACGGTCGTAGTTGGTAATACATAATCAGCCATCTGAGCAGTATCAGTCATAAATTGTTCTACAACAACTATCGTGTCTACCTTTGAAAAAGCTTGTTTCACTCGATTTGTATTTGGTACTTGTGTAACTGGGTTTCCACATGTAACAAAGACCATTTTAATAGGCGGATCATTAGCTAAAAGAATCCCTTCTGCTTGTTGCATCATGGTAAATGTCCTTTTATGCTGTCTGCGATTTGACAATGACAGTGCATTTATGTCAAAGCTATCACCGACTTGCTTATTAGCAAAATTCACACCTCCACCAGGAATACCGATATTACCACTTATTGCAACCAAAGCATCGATCAGACGGATCGTATTCCCTCCATTTGTATATCTTTGCATTCCTAAACCTAAATAAGTCATTGTTGGCTCATTCGCATATATATGAGCTAATTTTGTCATAATATCTTTCGATACATCTGTAAGCTCTTCAAGTTCATCTAGTGTTTTTTCTTCAAGTATGTTCAGTAAATCACTATAGCCAAGCGTATGGTCATCAATAAATTGTTGATCTTGTAAATTGAGGCGCACGATCTCTTTCATAATACCTATCGCTAACAAACCGTCCATACCAGGCTTAATCGAAACATATTCATTACTTAATTTTGCAGTTGCATTTGACATTGGATCAATAACTATAATATTGGCACCTTGCTGTTTGGCTTTGGTTAAATTAGCGTATAAATGCATGTTCGTACGCGCTACATTTCTACCCCAAATCACTATATTTTTGCTATTAAATACGTCATCTGGACTATGACTGTATGAATTACCGAAATCCCAAGTTTGTGCTTCTATGCCTGCTCCCCAACAAATACTACCTGTTAGTTCAGTTACTCCTCCATAGCAATTAAAAAAACGTTTATCAAGGTTTGTTAACAAACCACTATTTGAATAATCATGGCTATGAAGTACTGCTGTCGTACCGTATGTTTTTTTAATACCAGCTAGTTTATTAGAAATTTCATTCAGCGCTTGCTCCCATGAAATTCTTTGAAACGTCCCATCCACTTTTTTTAATGGATATTTTACTCTTTCATTAGAATTCGCTCGGTGTTCAAGCATCCTACCCCTTCCACAAATTTTACCTTTTGTAATTGGGTGATCTTGATCTCCTTCAACTTTTACAACCATATTATTTTCAACTGTTACTTCAAAACCACAACTATCCCAACAATTTAACGGACAAGCTGTTTTATACTTTACTCTCACCTTCGTATCACCCTTATAAGAGGTTATTTCAAATTAGCATGATTTTTTACACTAAAGTACGGATAGCTTTAAATTATTCCTCATATTTTTCAATAACTTTTTTCATTTTACGTGTGAATTCTTTTCTTGGAAGCATTACACTATGTGCACACCCTTCACATTTAATCCTAATGTCCATACCCATGCGGATAATTTTCCATCTATTCACACCACAAGGGTGTTGTTTCTTCATTTCAACAATATCATTTATTCCAAATTGTTTATTTTCCAACTTACACTATCCTTTCATCCATCTATTTTCATCATTTAATATAGCTGTTTTCGCATTGATTGTTGTTTTTCATAAATAGAGCTACATACGATTATAACTATCGTTCGTGGCAGCTTTTCTTGTGTACAACGATGACTAACAACATAAAACACTTTTGTATAGTACTAATCTGAAAACAATAGCAACAATGTTTACGAAAAGAGCCTTTGTAATCACTGTTTTCGCACTAATGATTGCTTTTCGTAATTAGAGCTACATACGATTATATCTAGCGTTCGTGGCATCTTTTCTTCTGTGCAACGATGACCAACAATAAAAAAAACTTTTTAGAGTGCTAATTTGAAAACAATAGCAACAATGTTTACGAAAAGAGCCTTTAATATTCAGGAAACTGCTTATAGTAAAGTCGATACTACTATATTACCAAGTTTTCATTCCCATTTATACCGATTTGCAATAGGATGGATCAATATTGCTGCAAGCAAATATAAATTTATGACACCATAGATAGGATAGAGAACAGATACTAATGTAGCAAATCCAAATGAAGTAAACGGAATCATAGTAATTAAAGTTAACAATGCAAGGAGCCAAAAAGGGAGCTTTATTTTTTTTCGAAATCTTGTTGTTAAACCGAATATGCCGGAAGCAGCAGTTGTATAGATGGCCGACCATAATAAAAATGACATAATAATCAACATGGCATATGGAAAGTATTTTAATACTCCAAATAACGGAATCTCATAAAGAATCATTTCACTAGCTATTTGTAATAATGACTGATTATAAATAAATGAAATAATTCCTAATAGTAAGCCACTCCCTATACTTGCAATCCATGCCTCTCCAACCCTTTTTATTTCTTTACCAATTGCTGAAAGAACAGCAACTAAAGGTAGAATATTTAATGCTGTAAAAGTAAATGCAGACGGCCAATTTGATTGTTCATTTAGATTAAGATTAATACTTTGTCCATTTTTATATAAAAACAGAAATAATGTTACCATCAAACTAATAATTAAAATCGGTAGAATAAAAATATTAATGGATACAATTCCTTTTAAATCCCATATAAACAAGAATACAAGCATGAAGCAAAAAATTAATATCCCTATCCAATATGGAATCTGTAATATTTCTAATGTAGCTCCGCCACCTGCAAGCATAACAACAGTAGTAGTAAATAAATATAATATTATCATCCAATCATATGCTAATGATAATCGTTTACCTACTAGCCTTTGCAAGACAGGTAGAAAATGTTCAGATTGCTCCTCGTAACTTATTTTCATAATAACAAAACAACTAATGATAAATATTAAAGTAAAAATGATAATAGCAAGTCCACTTTCTTGTCCAAAAAACTGCCAAATCTCTCTTCCAGAGGCGTATCCTGCTCCAATCATTGTGCCTAATATTAAAAACATCCACTTCAATCCAGACTTTAACATACTCATGCTCCCTCTTTTCATTTAACTATTTTATGTATAGTTTTAATTTTTCCTCCGTATACTGTTACTACTATTACAAAGGAGTGAAAGCTATGAATCTTAAACCAAAATTTTTAAATATTGTTAATGAAAGTACTCGGGTGTCTTATGATGATGGTCACGCAATTAATAGCTTAGCAACAAAACTCCTTTCCTCCTTACCACAAAAAATTCAGCAACCAATTGTATTCGTTTGTATTGGTACCGATCGATCAACAGGTGATTCGCTTGGACCATTAGTAGGTTCAAAACTTGAGGAAAAGAATTTGACTCATTTTCATGTATATGGAACGTTAGAGGATCCTATTCATGCTGTAAATCTAAAAGATAAGTTAATAGAAATTAATAACGCATACCGGAATCCATTTATCATCGGTATTGATGCTTGTTTAGGGAAGTTAAATAGTGTAGGTTATATTTCAATTGGAGATGGACCTGTTAAACCAGGTGCTGGGGTAAATAAAGAATTACCTGCAGTAGGCGATATTCATATGACGGGAATTGTAAACGTGAGTGGATTTATGGAGTTTTTTGTCCTACAAAATACTAGATTACATATTGTCATGAGTATGGCTAAAACGATTGCAACTGCCATTAATGAGGCACACAACCAATATAGTTTAAAAGAATTATCATCTAGGTTCCTCCGCTAGTTCATATAAAAAAACTGCACCATATTAAATAAAAATGTACATGGTGCAGTCATCAATAACTTGTTGGCTATTTTCGCATAGATTATTATTTTTCATACTAATAATTAAACAAAATTTAATGACATCTTTTTCTTCTAATTTAGGAACTATAGCAACAAAGTTTACGAAAAGAGCCAACTTGTTATTATATTGTTGCAAGAATGGTTTTGTAGTTACAATTATCAACAAGCTTCAGTTATTTACGGTAAAATTGGCCAAAAATACAATACTGTCACAAATAATGATACAACCAATAGACTTGGTAACATGTTTGCAACCCGGATTTTTGTTATCCCTAACATATTTAGACCTATAGCGATAATCATTATACCTCCTGTTGCAGTGATTTCTATTATGAGTAATTCCATCAACTTTGGTGGTATCCATTTGTCGATTTGAGTAGCAAATATCGCTAATGAACCTTGATAAATAAACACTGGTATAGCAGAAAAAATCACTCCAACACCTAATGTTGTAGCCAATACAAAGCTAGTAAATCCATCAAGTATTGATTTAGTAAATAGTATATTGTGATCGTTTCTTAATCCACTATCAAGTGCACCTAAAATCGCCATAGCCCCTATAACGAATATTAATGTTGCCGTCACAAAACCTTTAGCAACTGTACCTTCATCCTTTGCCCCTATTTTATTTTCCAGCCATTTACCTAACAAATTTAATTTGTGATCTATCCCCCAAAGTTCACCTAGTATTCCTCCTAGTGCTAAACTTAAGATGACAAGGATAAATTGTTCACTTTTGAGTCCCATCTGTATTCCTAATATGAAAACGGATAAACCAATCCCTTGTAAAACAGTCGTTTTCACTCTTTCTGGAATTCTTTGCAAAAACATTCCAAATAACGTACCAATAACAATTGATACACAATTAATTACAGTTCCAAGTAATACCATTTCATATCCCCTTCTGATTGCATTCAATATAATATAAAATGATTAATAAAAAAAAGCCACCGTTAATGATGGCCCATTGAAAATCATTTTGTAGGTGTATCTAGTATATCTAATATTCTTTCTAAATCTTCCTCTGAGAAAAATTCAATTTCAATTTTTCCCTTTTTCTTATTTTGTTTTATGACAACAGGCGTCCCAAACCGATCACGTAATATTGATTCTCTTTCCCTGATAAATATGTTCTTTTCTTTTTTCGGCTTAGATGTTTCACGTGGAACATCTTTATTTAGCTGTTGAACTAATTGTTCTAGTTGTCTCACATTTAATTGTTCATTTATCACTTTTTCAGCTAGTTTTTTTGTCTTTTCTTTATTTTTTAAGCCTAGCAAAGTCCTCCCGTGTCCCATCGTTAGTTTCCCTTCAGAAATAAGTACTTGGATTGATTTAGGAAGAACTAACAAGCGAAGATGGTTTGCGATATGAGGGCGACTTTTTCCTAACCGCTGTGCTAATTGCTCTTGTGTAAACTCTAATTTATCAATTAAAGTTTGGTAAGCTAATGCCTCTTCGATAGGAGTTAAATCCTCTCTCTGTAAATTTTCTAATAGAGCGAGCTCCATAATCTGCTGTTCTGATAAATCTCTAATAACAACAGGCACAGTTGATAAATCAGCCTCTTTAGCAGCTCTAAATCGACGTTCGCCTACAACAATTTCAAACCCTTTAATGCTTTTCCTAACAATTAGTGGTTGTAATATTCCGTGCTGTAGTATAGACTCTTTTAATTCGTCGATTGCTTCTGGTTGAAATGTTTTTCGAGGTTGATATGGATTTGGTCTTAACTCGTTAATTTTTACCTCTTGAACTATTTCTTCATTTCCCACATCCATACTTGCAAATAGAGCATTAATACCTTTTCCAAGACCTTTAGCCATTTGCAACCACTTCCTTTGCTAGATCTAAATAAACTTCTGCTCCTCTTGATTTTGGATCATATATGATAATTGGTTCACCATGACTAGGTGCTTCACTTAACCTTACATTACGTGGAATAATCGTCCGGTATACTTTATCTTGAAAGTACTTTTTCACTTCATCAATCACTTGAATCCCTAAATTTGTTCTAGCATCTAACATGGTTAGTAGAACCCCTTCAATAGTGAGCTCAGTATTTAAATGTTTTTGAACAAGTCTAACAGTATTAAGAAGCTGACTTAAACCTTCAAGCGCATAATATTCACATTGTACAGGTATTAACACTGCGTCAGAAGCAGTTAAAGAATTAATAGTTAATAATCCTAGCGACGGTGGACAGTCAATAATTATATAATCATATTGGTCTTTAATACGTTCTAATGCCCTTTTTAAGCGCACTTCACGTGAAATAGTAGGAACAAGCTCTATTTCAGCACCAGCAAGCTGAATGGTCGCAGGTATAGCATACAAGTTTTCAACTTTAGTTGGGATTGTGACTTCTTCTGCATCAATATCTTCAACTAATATATCATAAATACACTGATCTACTTCTGCCTTTTCAATCCCTGCTCCGCTAGTTGCATTTCCTTGTGGATCAATGTCTACTAGCAAGACCTTCTTACCTATGTATGCTAAGCAAGCACCTAAGTTAACAGAAGTTGTCGTTTTCCCAACTCCACCTTTTTGATTAGCAATTGCAATTGTTTTTCCCACGATGTCACCTACCTTTAATTGAACATCAATTTTACCACTTCACTATTTTATCATGAAAATATGCTATTTTACTGTAATTTCTCAAAAAAATAATACTCTTCCTCATATTACTAACACTTATTTGTCTATCATAATCGTTTTTTAAATATGGGTTTGTCTATGAAATTAGCTAACGAGAGGTAGTTTAATGTTGCTATATTGCATATAACAGGAGAAAAGGTACAGTTACACGTATAGTTTCCTAACACTACTAACAGCAGCCTCTAGCTAAAGTAGGTAAAAGCAACTCCAAAGCCAAAGAAAAGGATTTTTTCTCATAAACTTTGTTGCATTTATTAACATAGTAGGATGAGGGTTTATCCGAGCTCCATCATTGGTAGAAATGCTACGAACTAGTAAAAAAGCGCAAAGAAATAAAACCTCATGAGATGAGGTTTTATTTCTTTGGTATTTTTATTGTAAATTGATAGTATTCGTCGAATTCTTCTTCTTCAGCATTTATTGATAATCCAGTGTCTTCAACCATAGATAACGATTGACGTATTGTATTTACGGCAATCCTCATATCTTTACTAAAAGCCTTTTTACTAGCCTTCTTTTTAACATTTGATTGTTCTAATAGTTTTACAACACGGTCTTCTGTTTGCTTAACATTAAAATGTTTCTCAATAATTTCATGTAATAACTGAATTTGTTTTCTTGGATCTTTTAATGCAATTAATGCCCTTGCGTGGCGTTCGGTAATTTTCTTTTCCATTAAAGCTTGCTGTATTTCATTTGGAAGCTTTAACAAGCGTAATTTATTCGCAACTGTTGATTGTCCCTTCCCAAGACGTTGAGCTAACGCTTCTTGAGTTAAATTATGTAATTCTAGTAATTTGGCATATGCTATCGCTTCTTCGATTGCTGATAATTCCTCACGTTGTAGATTTTCTATTAAAGCAACAGATGCTGTTTCTGTGTCATTGAAGTTTTTTATTATAGCCGGTATCGTATCCCATCCCAATTGCTGAACAGCTCTCCATCTTCGTTCTCCTGCAATGAGTTCATATTTTTGATCATCTAATATACGAACGACTATTGGTTGGATAATTCCGTGTGTTCTAATCGTTGAAGCCAATTCTGAAATTTTTTCTTCCGCAAATACAGACCGAGGCTGATATCGGTTTGGGATGATATCCGTTACGTGCAATTTTTTAATCTCTTCATTTTCTGTTGTTTCAATAATTTCTCTTTCTTCTTTTTCACTTAGTCCAAAGATTCGTGAAAAATGATGTTTCATATGATACACACCACCTTTTAGAAACTCCTCAATTAATATTCTCTATAAAAGGATAAAGTTCCTGCTATTACATTTTACTATTAAATGTTTCACGTGAAACATTCCATTATTCAATCGGTAACTTGTTTGGTGTTCCTGGCTTTCTTGGATATTTTTTTGGTGTTGACTTTTCTTTCTGAATAATAACAATATTTCGTTCACTATTTTCAATTGGTAACAAAAAATGATGAACATCAATCAGTTTACCACCTAGAGTATTTATTGCTTTTGATCCGTTCGTTAACTCTTCTGTTACCGAAGAAGCTTTTAATGCTAAAAACATGCCCTCTTTTTTAACTAATGGCATACATAATTCACACAATACTGACATACGCGCAACTGCTCGAGCAGTTACAACATCAAAGCTTTCTCTCATTTCTGCTTTTCTTCCAAAGGTCTCAGCGCGATCGTGATAAAAGAAAGTATGATCCAAGTGCAGCTCATTAGCAAGATGCTGTAAAAAGCTAATTCTTTTATTTAAAGAATCAACAATCGAAATTTTTAAATGCGGAAAACAAATTTTCAAAGGAATACTAGGGAATCCTGCACCAGCACCTACATCACAAATTGACAGGTTTTTAGTAAAATCAAAATGGAACGCAGCTGTAATTGAATCAAAGAAATGCTTCAAATAGACTTCTTGTTTATCAGTTATGGCTGTTAAGTTCATTTTATTATTCCACTCAACTAATAACTGATAATACAGCTCAAATTGTTGTAATTGTTGAGAGGATAACTTTATCCCCTGTTCATTCAGCATGTGCTGAAACTGTTCAATATTCATAATCAATTCCTTTCATTGCACAATTAGAAAGTCCTGTGTTGATGCTTCACTGACTTACAACATGTCAAACGATGTTATCATAACACATTCGCCATATACAATGAATAGCTAAACTACTTGCTAAATAATTGTTTGACATGACTCTTAATCAAGGCTGTTCCCCCATTGTTTGTTGTTTATCGTATTAGGACATAAACTCGAACACAACTAGCGCTCTTGGCACATTTTCTTCTGTAACATGATAACTATCATGTAAAACCAATTCTTTTAGTATAAATTAAAATAGCAACAAAGTTTACACAAACAGCCTTTGTATAAAAACTCCCCTTTATCTCCACAGATGAAGGTAAACTATTTATGATAAAGGGGCTTATATAGGATTTAATCAGGGCTGCTGGATATATTATTCGTTCGACACTCTAGCTACCCTTCCTTGCTCAATATATACTAATAAAATTGAAATATCGGCTGGATTAACTCCTGAAATCCTTGATGCTTGCGCAACAGACAAAGGTCTTACTTCAGTTAATTTTTGTTTCGCTTCATTTGCAATCCCAGTAATCATATCATAATCAATGTTATCTGGGATTTTTTTATTCTCCATTTTCTTTAAACGTTCTACTTGTTGTAGTGATTTTTCTATATATCCTTCGTACTTAATTTGTATTTCAACTTGTTCAGTGATCTCTTCATTTAATTCTTCTTCGCCAGGAGCTAAAACTTTAATATCTGAATAACTCATTTCAGGTCTTTTTAATAAATCAGATGCTCGAATCCCATCCTTTAGTTCACTACCACCAGCATTTCGAATATGCTCCTGAACTATACTACTAGGTTTAATAATAAATGACTGCAAGCGTTTTTTCTCAAGTGCGATTGCTTCTTTCTTAGCAATAAATTGTTGATACCTTTCTTCCTGAATAAGGCCAATCTGATACCCTATATCTGTTAAACGCAAGTCAGCATTATCATGTCTTAATAATAGACGATACTCAGCTCTTGAAGTCAATAATCTGTATGGCTCGTTCGTTCCTTTTGTTACTAAATCATCAATCAGAACACCTATATACGCATCAGAACGACTTAAGATTAATTCTTCTTTTCCTAAAGCACGATTTGCTGCATTGATCCCAGCCATGATACCTTGACCTGCCGCTTCTTCATATCCTGAAGTTCCGTTTATTTGACCTGCAGTGTATAGGTTTTGTATATTCTTCGTTTCTAATGTAGGCCATAATTGTGTAGGGACAATCGCATCATACTCAATTGCATAACCAGCTCTCATCATTTGGACATTTTCAAGACCAGGGATTGTGGAAAGTATTTGTTGTTGCACATCCTCTGGTAAGCTAGTAGATAATCCTTGTACATATACTTCCTGTGTATTTTTTCCTTCAGGCTCTAAAAAGATTTGATGACGTGGTTTATCGTTAAAACGGACAACTTTATCTTCTATGGAAGGACAATAACGTGGTCCTGTCCCTTTTATCATACCTGAATACATTGGAGAACGATGAAGATTATCATCAATTATTTTATGTGTGTGCTCACTTGTATACGTTAACCAGCAAGGTAATTGGTCAGCCATTTCTTTTGTAGATTCATATGAAAAAGCTCGAGGAACTTCATCACCTGGCTGAATTTCAGTTTTACTATAATCAATAGAATGACTATTTACACGAGGTGGTGTCCCTGTTTTGAATCTAACTAAATCAAATCCTAGTTCCTCTAAATGTTTAGATAAATTAATGGATGGTTGTTGATTGTTTGGTCCACTAGAATATTTTAAATCACCTAAAATGATCTCTCCTCGTAAAAAGGTCCCAGTTGTTATAACAACGGTACTCGCTTTAAAAATCCCACCTGTTTGAGTGATAACACCTGTACACATACCATCTTCTATAACTAATCGTTCAACCATCCCTTGCATTAATGTTAGGTTTTGTTCGTTTTCTAACGTTTTTTTCATCTCATGTTGATATAAAAACTTATCGGCTTGAGCACGTAAAGCTCTTACTGCTGGACCTTTCCCAGTATTCAACATTCTCATTTGAATATATGTTTTATCAATATTTTTTGCCATCTCGCCGCCTAAAGCATCAATTTCACGAACGACGATGCCTTTTGCCGGACCCCCTACAGAAGGATTACAAGGCATAAAGGCAACCATATCTAAATTAATTGTAAGTAGCAAAGTTTTAGCTCCTAGCCTTGCTGAAGCTAAACTTGCTTCACAACCTGCATGGCCTGCACCAATAACAATTACGTCATAATGACCTGCTTGATACCCCATTTGAGTACCCCCTTTATTCAATATTTTTTTCTTGTTGTATCCACCTCGATTACTTCCCAAGACAAAATTGCGAGAATAACTGATCAATGAGACTTTCATGAACTGCTTCACCGATGATTTCACCTAAAAGTTCCCAAGCTCTTGTCAAATCTATTTGAACAATATCAATCGGTACTCCACTATTAATGCTATTCACCGCATCATCAATAGCAACTTTAGCTTGTGTTAGTAGCGATATATGACGACTGTTAGATACGTAAGTCATATCTTTTGACTCTATGCCTCCCTCAAAGAATAATGAAGAAATTGCTTCTTCTAGCTGCTCAATCCCTTCCTCCTGTAATAAAGAGGTAGATACGATAGGATAATTATTTGCTAATTCTTTTACTCGAGTCATATTAATTGTTTGGGGTAAATCTGTCTTATTAATAATGACAATTACATCCATACCCTCTACGGCATGAAATAGCTGTTCATCATCAACGCTAAGCTCATCATTTGAGTTTAAAACTAATAAGATAAGATCTGCTTCCTTTAATTTTTCTCGTGAGCGTTCTACACCCATTCTTTCGACGATATCTTCAGTTTCACGTATCCCTGCAGTATCAACTAACCTCAGAGGCACTCCTCTTACATTGACGTATTCCTCAATTACATCACGGGTTGTTCCAGGAATATCCGTAACAATTGCTTTATTCTCATGAACCAAACTATTTAATAAGGAGGATTTTCCTACATTCGGTCTACCAATAATTACAGTAGATAAGCCTTCTCTTAAGATTTTTCCTTGTTGAGATGTTTGGATTAGCTTATGAAGTTCATGCTGTACATTATTCGCCTTTGGCAATAATAACTGATGAGTCATTTCTTCAACATCATCATATTCAGGATAGTCAATATTCACTTCTACATGTGCCAAGGTCTCCAAAATATCTTGTCTGAGTCGATTAATTAACTTTGATAAGCGCCCCTCCATTTGGTGTAAGGCAACATTCATAGCACGATCTGTTTTGGCACGTATTAAATCAATAACTGCTTCAGCTTGTGATAGATCTATTCTCCCATTCAAAAATGCTCGTTTCGTAAATTCTCCCGGTTCAGCTAAGCGAGCTCCACCTTTAATTACGGTCTGTAATACTCTATTGACGGAAACTAAACCACCGTGGCAATTTATTTCTACTACATCTTCACGAGTAAATGTTTTTGGCCCTTTCATTACTGAAACCATTACTTCATCTATCGTTTCATTATTTATCGGATCTACGATATGGCCGTAATGAATTGTATGAGAAGGAACCTCTATCAATTTTTTATCTGAAGGTCCTTTGAAAATGGAATCTGCAATACTTAGCGCTTCAGCACCGCTAAGCCTCACAATCGCAATTGCTCCCTCTCCCATCGGAGTAGAGATAGCCGTAATTGTATCAAAGTCCATTCTTTTATTCACCGCTCTCTTAACATAAAATAACAAGCATTATTTATTATTAAGCTATTTTCGCAATGGTTGTTGCTTTTAAGTTATAACCACGAGCAAAAACTAGCGTTCGTGACATCTTTTTCTGTAACAATCGTATACAAACGTTTCGTCACCATTTCCAATTTGGTGATAATAGCAATAAAGTTCACAAAAAAACTTTTATAAAACAGCAACAATCACATAAAACCTCGTTTTCTGATGTAATTTAGTCATTATAGCAACAAAGTTTACGAAAAGAGCCTAATTAATATGACAATAAATATATTTAAAAACGTTTCCCTAAATTTTAAGAATACCATATCTTCAATTATCTAAAAAGATATTTGTATTATCATTTCCCTAATATCCACATTGAATAACCCATTTTAACAAACCTAGATGATTATCAGTTATCCACATGTGAATAAGATCTTTATTTTATTACATGACTTCCAGTTATCTTTATGTAGATTTATTTGACATTGTTGTTTCTTCTTTTGTAATGGCTGTTTCCGGATTCATTGTTGTTTTTCGTATTAAGAAAGAACACCTACACAACTAACTTTTGTGGCATCTTTTCCTTCTGGACAACGATGAATAACATTATAAAACCACTTTTTATAGTACTAAATTGATAACAATAGCAACAGTGTTTACGAAAAGAGCGTTTGTAATTTAGAACTGCACAATTGCTATTATATTAAAATAGAGAAAAATCATGAAGTTCCGTAATAATTTAATAGAAAAGAGCCATACAATAGCGCTAAATGCATATAGAGGAATAATGAGTACGGTTTGTAAAATAAAAAAAGCGACTCAATTTTGAAGACATCAACCAAACAATTACCATTTATTGTAAATAAACTATTGTGTAGTCTATAAACAATAATGTATTATTGCTTAGGTCTCCTATGAGCCACCAATGTAGTTATTTTATTGGACTAATCACTATATGTCGATGTGGATCAGAACCTGAAGAATATGTTTTAACTTTATCATTTGTTGCCAATGCAGTATGAATGACTTTACGTTCATATGATGGCATTGATTCAAGTGATATATCCTTCCCAGTTCGAAGTGATTTTTCTGCTAAACGTTGTGCTAACTGATACAACGTTTCTTTCCTACGTTCTCGATAATTTTCGGCATCAACAATAATGTTCAAATAATGGTCTGCATATCGATTTGCAACTAATTGTGTTAAATATTGAAGAGAATTAAGAGTTTGTCCTCTTTTGCCAATTAAGATTGCAATTTTTTCACCTGACAATTGGAAGTTAACATATTTCCCGTCTTGTTTAACTTCAATTTTGACGTGAACACCCATATTTTCTGTAACTTGTTGAAGGAATTGCTGAGCTTCTTCGATCGGATCATGCAATTTGGTAACTTTTACAACTGCTGGCTTAGTGCCAAAAATACCAAATAGTCCTTTTTTGCCTTCATCGATGATATTTATTTCAGTGCGGTCTTTTGTTGTTTTTAACTGTTCTAGAGCTGATTGTACTGCTTCATCGACTGATTGGCCTGTAGCAGTTATTTGCTTCACTTTTTCTTATTCGCTCCTCCCGCAATTTCTGTTTTTATTTCTGGTCCTTTAATAAAATATGTTTGTACAATCATAAATAGGTTCCCAACTACCCAATATAAAGATAATGCTGCTGGAAAGTTAAGTGCAAAAATAATGATCATAATCGGCATAATCCATAGCATCATTGCCATTTGTGGATTTTGATTTTGAGTACCTGCCATCATCATTTTTTGTTGAATAAAAGTTGTTACCCCAGCTATAAGTGGTAATAAATAGAATGGATCTGCTTCCCCAAGGTTAAACCATAAAAATTCATGCTGTTTAATTTCAACAGTTCTCATGATTGCATGGTAAAAACCAATTAAAATAGGCATTTGTATTATTAATGGGAAACATCCCGCTAATGGGTTTACACCATGTTTTTGGAATAGCTGCATCGTTTCTTGCTGAAGTTGTTGTTGAGTTTTTTGATCCTTAGAGCTATATTTTTCACGAAGCTTTTGCATTTCTGGCTGTAATGCTTGCATAGCTTTCGAGCTTTTTGTTTGCTTAATCATTAACGGTAAAATTACTAAACGAATCAAAATTGTTACGATAATAATCGATAATCCATAATTATTATTCATGAGTTCTGCTACAGATGTTATTAACCATGATAGTGGATAAACGATATATTCATTCCAAAATCCGGTACTTTCTTTCGTAATTGGCTGGTTTACTTCAGTACAACCTGATATGATAGCTACTAAACCAATAAGACCAATTACTAGAAGAATTCGCCTTTTCAATCAAATTTCCTCCTCAAATATTATTCAATTTGATCTTTTATCTGATAAAAGTTTAGATTTATGACCATTAAGTATTGTAACATTTTTTAAACAAAAATTCCCTTGCTTATTTTCCACTCTTTAATATTTTTGCTCTTTTACATACATGGTGCAGACTACTTTTTATTTCCGCATAGTCCATTTCAGCAGCTGGTTTTCTAGCAATTATAACGTAATCCATTTCAGCTCTTAGAACATCTTTCGAATCGGTAAACACTTGTCGAATCAATCGCTTTATTCTATTTCTAGATACAGCATTTCCAATCTTTTTACTTACAGACAAGCCAATTCGGAAAAAATCTTGATCTGGTTTTTCAAGTACGTAAATAACAAATTGACGGTTAGCAAAGGATTTTCCCTGTTTGAAAACTTTTTGAAATTCATCATTTTTTTTTATTCGATACTTTTTCTTCATTTTTATCCCCCTGTAATTCATAGGGTTTAACATTATGATGCGCAAAATTAAGAAAAGCCTACGAGATCTATCATCCTTCCGCCAAACACTAAAGCTAGATATTTATGAATAGCTTTAGTCGGCCGCTTTAAGCGACAGCTATAAGTCAAGCTGATAGATTTTGGAGCTACATATAGTTAATGCTCAAGCATGAATAACACTCCAACATAATGTATATACTTTCTTATCTAATTGAAAAAAGACCACTGACGTTTCAGTGGCCTAAGCTGATAATACTTTTCTTCCTCTACGACGACGACGAGCTAAAACCTTACGTCCGTTTTTAGAGCTCATTCGACTACGGAATCCATGTACTTTACTCCGCTTACGATTATTTGGTTGATAAGTTCTTTTCATTATATGACACCTCCCTGAGGAATAGCTGTTAAAGACAGTCTTACTAATTATAGAGAAGAAACATATTAAATGTCAACCTATCATTTTAACTTCAATATTTTTTAAAAATTGACATACTTTCTCACTTTATTAAAGTTATAAAACATTTCTGTGGACAACTTTTTTACATTTATTTTTGTTCTTCTACAGTTATCGACAGCATTTACCCAATATCTCATTATGTGGACATTTTTTTTAAACAACCTGTTAAAGTTGTGGATAAGCCACTAAAAAGCATTGCAACTATTATATTTTTTTGTTATCATATTTGTGTTTTCTATCTGTGAATAATTTATTTTATAATTACGTTATCCACAAAATGTGGATAACGTGTGGATATTTTATTAAAGGTTGTTTAAATGCTTGTCCACAAGTATGGGGATTTGTCGATAAACTACTTTTCATCATTATAAACTGTTCTCCACACAATTTCTGCGTGTATATTTATTCAGTTATACTAATTATGTGAATGCAATCTAATGTAAGGGAGGGCATGTGTTGGAAAATATTTCGGATTTATGGGATAAAGCTCTCAGTGAAATTGAGAAAAAACTAAGTAAACCCAGCTTTGAAACTTGGCTAAAAGCTACAAAAGCATATTCATTAAAAAATGATACGTTAACCATTACGGCTCCAAATGAATTTGCAAGAGATTGGCTCGAGTCTAGATATTCAGTATTAATTGCAGAAACAATTTACGATATAACCGGCGAACAATTAACGATTAAATTTATTATTCCTCAAAATCAACAAGATGAAGACCTTGAGACAAATGTACCTGCAAAAAAAGTGAAAAAACAGGATAATAATCACCCTGAACTACTGCAAAATATGCTAAATCCAAAATATACATTTGATACCTTTGTCATTGGTTCTGGTAACCGATTTGCTCATGCAGCTTCATTAGCTGTAGCAGAGGCACCAGCGAAGGCTTATAATCCCCTTTTTATATATGGTGGGGTAGGATTAGGTAAAACTCATTTGATGCATGCGATTGGCCATTATGTAATCGAGCATAATCCTTCAGCTAAAGTAGTCTATTTGTCTTCCGAGAAGTTTACAAACGAATTTATTAATTCGATTAGGGATAACAAAGCAGTTGATTTTCGAAATAGATATCGTAATGTTGATGTTTTACTTATAGATGATATTCAATTTCTAGCTGGAAAAGAACAAACTCAAGAAGAGTTTTTTCATACTTTTAATACTTTGCATGAAGAAAGTAAACAAATTGTCATCTCAAGTGACCGTCCTCCAAAAGAAATACCGACGCTAGAGGATCGCTTAAGATCTAGATTTGAATGGGGGTTAATTACAGATATTACACCTCCTGATTTGGAAACAAGAATAGCAATATTGCGTAAAAAAGCAAAGGCTGAAGGACTCGATATCCCTAATGAAGCTATGTTATATATCGCAAATCAAATCGATTCAAATATACGTGAGCTTGAAGGTGCACTTATACGTGTTGTAGCTTATTCGTCACTTATTAATAAAGATATTAACGCAGATTTAGCTGCTGAAGCTTTGAAGAATATCATTCCTAGTGCTACACCAAAAGTAATAACAATCCATGAAATCCAAAAAACTGTTGGTCAGCATTATAATGTGAAACTTGAAGACTTTAAAGCTAAAAAACGTACTAAATCAGTCGCTTTTCCTAGACAGATTGCTATGTATTTATCACGAGAATTAACCGACTTCTCACTACCAAAGATCGGAGAAGAATTCGGGGGAAGAGATCACACGACTGTTATTCATGCACATGAAAAAATTTCTAAATTAATTCAAACCGATTCACAATTACAAAAACAATTGAATGATATTAACTCTCACTTAAAAGCATAGTAGGTTTATACTTATTCTTAATACTGTGAATAACTTAACGCATATTACACACAGTCTATCCACATGTGGATAGACTGTGTTTCCTTTGCTATAATTAGTTATCCACAATTCCACAGCCCCTACTATTACTTCTACTACTTTTTTAA
The DNA here is from genome assembly GCF_046557775.1 of Nanhaiella sioensis. Taxonomy (NCBI): domain Bacteria; kingdom Bacillati; phylum Bacillota; class Bacilli; order Caryophanales; family Bacillaceae; genus Nanhaiella; species Nanhaiella sioensis. The sequence continues at coordinate 2,193,890 of NZ_JBKAEG010000001.1, read as the reverse complement.
AAAAAATATATATATTCAATTGTTACCTAGTTTATGACTAAAGGAGGACTTCATAATGAAATTTATTATTCAACGAGACTATTTATTACGCAGTGTACAAGATGTAATGAAAGCCGTTTCGTCTAGAACAACAATTCCAATATTAACGGGTATTAAAATAGTGGCAAATGAAAGTGGAGTTACATTAACAGGAAGTGATTCTGATATTTCCATTGAATCATTTATCCCGCTAGAACATGAAGATTTAGAAATTGTTGAACTAGTCAAAAGTGGAAGTGTTGTTTTACAAGCTCGTGTATTTAGTGAAATTGTTAAAAAGCTACCTAAAGAAAGTGTAGAAATTGATGTTCAAAACCACTTTTTGACTATTATTAGATCTGGAAAAGCAGAGTTTAATTTAAATGGCTTAGATGCAGAGGAATATCCATTATTACCACAAGTTGAAGAAAATGATGCTTTTCAAGTTCCGTCTGATTTAGTGAAACAATTAATTAGACATACAGTTTTCGCAGTGTCCACGTCAGAAACACGACCTTTATTGACAGGTGTAAACTTAAAAATAGAAAATAATGAATTGACCTGTATTGCAACAGATAGCCATCGACTTGCTCTACGTAAAGCGAGAATTGATTTGAATACGACAGATGTATCGTATAATATTGTAATTCCAGGAAAAAGTTTGAATGAACTAAATAAAATATTAGATGATTCAAATGATCCAGTTGATATCGTAATTACAGAAAACCAAGTGCTGTTTAAAACAAAACACATATTATTTTTCTCACGATTGCTTGAAGGTAGTTATCCAGATACATCACGTTTAATTCCTGAGGAAAGTAATACTGAAATCAAAGTGTCAGCTAAAGAGTTTTTACAAGCTATCGATAGAGCTTCTTTACTTGCTAGAGAGGATAGAAATAATGTTGTAAAATTAGCCATCTTAGAGGGTGGGATTATTGAAATCTCTTCGAATTCACCGGAAATTGGTAAAGTTATTGAGGAAGTCCAAAGTCAATCTATTAGTGGTGAGGACTTAAAAATTTCCTTTAGTTCAAAATACATGCTTGATGCATTAAAAGTTTTGGGAGAAACAGATATTAATATTAATTTTACTGGAGCGATGAGACCTTTTGTCATTCGTCCTCTTCACGATGATTCAATGCTACAGTTGATTTTACCTGTTCGCACATATTAATTCATGTTAAGAGAGAAGTGTGATGTACAAATATGTAAGAAACAACAATATCTTATATAACCTTCTATCGAATGGGTTATGATCACGAGTTGAAGGCTAGTTCAAAAATAGACATGCTCACTCTCAAACAGTGAATATAGCTCTAATAAATATATCCTTTTTTATCTTTGAAACGTTTTGGCATGGATTGTTACTTTTCGTAATAAGAAATAAAGTATGTATAAACCAAGTGTTTATAGCATCTTTTCTCGTTTATGATTTAGTCAATTGCATATAATTATTTGTTGCTGTCCTAAATTAGTCTCAATAGCAACAAAGTTTACAAAAAGAGCCTTGCAAAAAAGAAAGCTGCTAGTATGAGAAAAAACTAGTAGCTTTCTTTTCTATCCTCTTATTTTTTAGTACAATGAAGTGATAAGTAATTTTTGAAAGTAACATAATATGTTTACAAATAAACTAGCATAATATTACATGGGAAAGAGAGCGATCATATATGACAAAAATGATCACTATCTCAACTGATATTATTACATTAGGTCAGTTTTTAAAGTTAGCAGATGTAATTCAAACAGGTGGGATGGCGAAGTGGTTCTTAAGTGAACATGAAGTATTTGTAAATGGACAAGCTGAAAATCGTAGAGGACGAAAACTTAAACAAGATGATGAAGTAGTTATTCCTGGATTCGGAACTTTTATTGTGAAAGTATAGTTGGTGGCTGACTTGTATATTGAAGAACTAGCACTGAAAAATTATCGGAATTATAAGAGTGTGGAAGTAACATTTGAAAACAAAGTTAACGTCATATTAGGTGAAAATGCTCAAGGAAAAACAAACGTTATGGAAGCTATTTTTGTCTTGGCGATGGTCAAATCACATCGAACGTCTAATGACAAGGATCTTATAAGATGGGATGAAGAATATGCTAAAATAGAAGGAAGGATTCACAAAAATAATGGTATCCTTCCTTTACAGTTAGTTATATCAAAAAAAGGCAAGAAAGCTAAATATAACCATATTGAACAACAAAAATTAAGTCAATATGTCGGCAATATGAATATTGTCATGTTTGCACCTGAAGATTTACATTTGGTAAAAGGCAGTCCGCAAGTGAGGCGGAGATTTATCAATATGGAGATCGGTCAAGTCTCACCTTTATATTTACATGATTTAAATCAGTATCAAAAGATTTTACAACAGAGAAATCATTACTTAAAGAAACTACAGCTTAACAGGTCGAAAAGCGACCCGATGTTAGACGTTTTGACTGAGCAACTTGTTGAGGCTGCAGCTAAAATCTTGATAAAAAGATATGAATTTTTAGAGCTGTTACAGAAGTGGGCTGAACCAATTCACCGTGGTATTAGCCGAGGATTAGAAAGTTTACAGATTGATTATAAGCCTTCAGTTGATGTATCAGAAGATGTTAGTTTGTCAAAAATGGTAAAATCATTAACGGAAAAGTTTGTTAAAATAAAAGAGAAGGAAATTGAACGTGGGATGACTCTTGCTGGACCGCACCGTGATGATTTAGCTTTTTATGTCAATGGTAAAGATGTTCAAACATTTGGATCACAAGGGCAACAAAGAACAACAGCTCTCTCACTAAAATTAGCAGAAATTGAATTGATTTATGCTGAGACAGGAGAATATCCAATTCTATTGCTAGATGATGTTTTATCAGAATTAGATGATTATAGACAATCTCATTTATTAAATACAATAAAAGGAAAAGTACAAACATTTGTTACGACAACAAGTGTAGATGGGCTTGATCATAGTACATTAGATGAGGCCTCTACTTACCAAGTTGTGTCAGGAGAACTGACAAAACTATCATGAGGTGATGTCATGTTCATTCATTTAGGAGAAGACTTGATTATTAGAAATAGTGATATAATCGCGATTTTGGATCGGCAATTACTCACATCCTCTCCAATTATTGTAGAATTTATAAAAGCACACAAGAGTGATACTGTTCAACTCTCTGGTGAAACAAAATCAGTCGTAGTAACCGTAGAGAAAGTTTATTTTTCACCCCTATCATCGAATACGCTGAAGAAAAGAGCACAGATGGGTTCAGAGCTAGATTCAATTTTATTCTAAATATTAAGCAAATTATGATGTGAATTCGAGGTACGTGCTACAACGAGTGAAATATGGAATAAAGACTATCTTTAGACTTAAAGTGTAGGATCTGTCAGATATAATTGTTCTCTATAGTAATTTTTAAAATAGCATTTTTGAACGAGTTCACTGAAAGTGCAGGTGGTTTAAGTGACAATGGAGCAAAAAGAAATAGATCAACAAATTTATGATGAAAATCAAATACAAGTCTTAGAAGGACTAGAGGCTGTAAGAAAACGCCCAGGAATGTATATTGGTACCACAAGTGGTAAAGGGCTGCATCATCTTGTATGGGAAATTGTCGATAATAGTATAGATGAAGCATTAGCTGGCTATTGCGATGAAATCAATGTAGTCATTGAAGAAGATAATAGTATTACTGTTAAGGATAACGGGCGTGGAATTCCTGTTGGTATTCATGAGAAAATGGGACGACCAGCTGTTGAGGTTATCATGACAGTACTTCATGCAGGTGGAAAATTTGATGGTAGCGGCTATAAAGTCTCTGGTGGACTTCACGGTGTTGGAGCCTCAGTCGTAAATGCACTTTCGACTCACCTAGAAGTATTTGTTCACCTGAATGGGGAAATTCACTATCAAAAATATGAGCGCGGCGTACCGTGTGCTGATTTAAAAGTCATCGGTGAGACAGATATAACTGGAACCATTACTCATTTTAAACCTGATGGTGAAATATTTACTGAGACGTTAGAGTATGAATATGATATTCTTGCAAATCGTCTTCGTGAATTAGCCTTTTTAAATCGTGGCATCAAGATTACGATTGAGGATAAAAGAGTCGGAGATAAAAGTAATGAATACTACTACGAGGGTGGAATCATTTCTTATGTTGAACATTTAAACAGAACGAAAGAAGTTATTCATGATGAACCGATCTTTGTAGAAGGAGAAAAAGAAGGAATTTCAGTAGAAGTTGCCTTGCAATATAATGACAGTTATGTGAGTAATATCTACTCGTTTGCCAACAATATAAACACGCACGAAGGTGGTACTCACGAATCAGGTTTTAAAACAGCATTAACTAGAATCATTAATGACTATGCTAGAAAGCATAATATATTTAAAGAGAATGACTCAAATCTTACTGGTGATGATGTTCGGGAAGGTTTAACTGCGATCGTATCAATTAAACATCCTGACCCACAATTTGAAGGACAAACGAAAACAAAATTAGGGAATAGTGAAGCGAGAACAATAACAGACTCTCTCTTTTCTGATAAATTGGAAAAATTTCTCCTTGAAAATCCTGTAGTAGCAAAAAGGATAGTCGAAAAAGGAGTTACTGCATCTAGAGCAAGGCTAGCAGCAAAAAAAGCGAGGGAATTAACACGTAGAAAAAATGCACTCGAAATTTCGAATTTGCCAGGAAAACTTGCTGATTGCTCATCAAAAGATCCATCGATCAGTGAGTTATATGTGGTTGAGGGTGATTCTGCAGGTGGGTCTGCAAAGCAAGGTCGAGACCGTCATTTTCAAGCTATCCTTCCTTTACGTGGGAAAATTATTAATGTTGAAAAGGCAAGATTAGATAAAATATTATCTAATAATGAAGTGAGGACAATTATTACTGCTTTAGGTACAGGTATTGGAGAAGACTTTGATATTTCAAAAGCTCGTTATCATAAAATTGTTATTATGACTGATGCAGATGTTGATGGAGCGCATATTCGTACATTATTATTAACTTTCTTTTATCGATATATGAGACAGATTATTGAGTCTGGCTATGTTTATATCGCACAACCACCTCTTTATAAAGTTAGTCAAGGCAAGAAAGTGGCTTATGCATATAATGAACGTGAATTAAACGGAATTCTAGAAGAGTTAACAGGTAATGCAAAGCCAGGACTTCAACGTTATAAAGGTTTAGGTGAAATGAATCCAGAACAGCTTTGGGAAACAACGATGGATCCTGATACTCGTACGTTATTACAGGTCAATCTTCAAGATGCGATTGAAGCTGATGAAACATTTGAAGTATTAATGGGTGATAAAGTAGAACCAAGGCGCAATTTTATTGAAGAGAATGCGCAATATGTTAAGAACTTAGATATTTAATATGAGTTATGCGGTTTAACTGGATAAAAAGCGTGGTTTCGGAAATAATGAGCATTGACTTTCCGGAACCCTTTTTATGTTGGCCGTATGCGCATTATTTATTGTTTTTCGAAATTTAAGCAAAATGTGAATTCATGGTACCTATAAAAACGACTGACTATGCTAACTTGGTGAAGATGCCAACAAATTTTTCGCCTATTAGAAATAGAATCTAATATAAAATAGGTGTATGTGTGCTGCAATTGATTATATTTGCATTATGTAAGTAGCGTTTTATATTAACTTGGTTAATGAATTCCTTTTATATTAAGTAGCTTTAAATCAAAAATATCTATATAATAGATATGTTATAGAAATTTATGTATATTCGTATTTAGTCTTGTTATGACGGGGCTTTGGCATATCACTGTTACTATAAATTGTTTTCTTTTATCTAAGAGAAAAGCTTTAGTCACAATTTTTATGAATAGAGCCAAAATAAAACCACATTTTAATAGTTTCTACTGTTAACTCAGGAGGTGGTTTTCATATTAAGAAAAAAAAAGATTTTTATCATGGCCATTGTTTTTGTACTTATCGGATGTTCGCCTAGTCAATCAAATAATGATAGTAAAGGCACTGAGCAAAGAGAAATCGAGCTAACTATTTCCGCTGCTGCAAGTCTTCGAAATGCTCTATCAGAATTAAAATCACTCTTTGAACAAAGTAATAACAATATTAAGATTGCTTATAATTTTGGCTCGTCTGGGGCGTTACAGCAACAAATTACTCAAGGTGCTCCTGTAGATATGTATTTTTCTGCTGCTAAGGATAAGTACGATTACTTAGTTGATGAAGGTATGATTGCACAAGGAGTAAATTTGTTAACAAATGAACTTGTCCTTATTGCACCGAAAGAGCATGGAACAAACATTAGTAAATTTGAAGACCTTACTAGTCCTAATATTTCTCAACTTGCAATCGGTATTCCTGAATCAGTACCAGCGGGGAAATATGCAAAGGAAGCACTACTACATATGGATTTATGGGAAAAAGTAGAAGATAAGCTTATATTATCTAAGGATGTTCGACAAGTATTAACATATGTGGAAACAGGTAATGTTGATGCAGGAATGGTGTATAAAACAGATGCATTAATTTCCTCCGACATAGAAATCGTAGATGTTACTCATAAGTCAAATCATTCATCTATTATTTATCCAGTAGGAATTATAAAAGATACCAAAAATATTCATGAAGTAGGACAATTTTTTGAATTTTTACAGAGTGAACAAGCTTTAACTGTTTTTGAAAAATTCGGATTTAAACCTTTGGAATAAGGAGTCAATCATGACGGTAGAGTTTTGGTCTCCAGTACAAAAATCAATTGAAATTGCTTGTGTCTCAGGTTTAATTGTTCTCATAATTGGCTTAATTATGGGACGCATGATGTCGAAAATAAACTTTAAGGGGAAGGTCATTTTTGAAACAATCTTAATGCTTCCTCTCGTTCTTCCACCATCGGTAGTTGGCTTTTTGCTTATCGTAATATTTGGCAAAAACAGTCCAGTTGGAAGAGGAATTGAAACAATTTTTAATCAATCTATTATTTTTACTTGGTGGGCAGCCGTTATCGCAGCTGTTGTCGTTTCTTTCCCGCTTATGTATCAATCAGTAAAAACTGGCTTTTCTTCCATTGATTTTGGTATTGAAGAAGCGGCACGAATAGATGGTGCAAATGAGTGGAAAGTAGCTATTTTTGTCTCCATTCCTCTTGCATTAAAATCTATTATATCTGGTGCAGTATTAAGCTTCGCTAGAGCTCTAGGTGAATTTGGCGCAACACTTATGTTTGCTGGTAATATCCCAGGAAAAACACAAACAACATCAACCGCTATTTATGTTGCAATAGATTCAGGTAATTTAGAAACTGCTTGGTTATGGGTGTTAATGATGGTTTTTGTGTCATTTATTATGTTAATAGCAGTTCAGTATATTAGATAATATCACTATTTGAGTTATATAGAGTGTGTATATTTGGATAAAATAGTTATTAGTATGCTCAATGTAATGACATTTATATGTGCTACTAAAAAAGTATGTTATGATTATTAAATAATAAAAATGCAACCACCCTCGTAGGAGGTAAATTCACATGTCTGAAAATCAAAGCTCTCGTATAAAAGAAGTAAATATTAGTCAGGAAATGCGTTCCTCGTTTTTAGATTATGCAATGAGTGTCATAGTATCAAGGGCGTTACCTGATGTTAGGGACGGACTAAAACCAGTTCATCGACGTATATTATATGCAATGAATGATCAAGGTATGACTGCAGATAAGCCATACAAAAAATCAGCACGTATCGTTGGCGATGTTATAGGTAAATATCATCCTCATGGAGATTCAGCTGTATACGATACTATGGTTCGTATGGCACAGGATTTTAGCTATCGCTATATGCTCGTTGATGGCCATGGGAATTTTGGTTCTGTAGACGGTGATGCAGCAGCAGCGATGCGTTATACAGAATCACGAATGGCGAAAATATCAATGGAGTTACTTCGTGATATTAATAAAGATACGATAGATTACCAAGATAACTATGATGGATCTGAAAAAGAACCGATTGTTTTACCATCTCGTTTTCCAAACTTATTAGTGAATGGAGCAGCTGGAATAGCTGTAGGTATGGCTACAAACATACCACCACATCAGTTAGGAGAAGTCATTGATGGCGTATTGGCGCTAAGTAAGGATTCTGATATTAGTGTTGCTGAGTTAATGGAAATAATACATGGCCCGGATTTTCCAACAGGAGGAATCATTCTCGGTCGGAGTGGTATTAGAAAAGCATATGAAACAGGCCGTGGATCAATTACAATTCGCGGTAAAGTTGTCATTGAAGAAAAAAATGGTGGAAAAGAAGTTATTATTGTTAACGAACTACCTTACCAAGTGAATAAAGCAAAGTTAATAGAAAAAATCGCAGAACTTGTACGCGATAAAAAAATAGACGGCATAACAGATTTACGTGATGAGTCAGATCGTAATGGAATGAGAATAGTCATCGAAGTTCGAAAAGATGCAAATGCAAATGTGCTGTTAAATAACTTATATAAACAAACTGCATTACAAACTAGTTTTGGTATTAATATGTTGGCATTGGTAGATGGACAACCTAAAGTATTAAACTTAAAGCAGTGTTTGTATCATTATCTGGAACACCAAAAAGTCGTTATTCGTAGAAGAACAGATTTTGAGCTTCGTAAGGCTGAAGCGCGTGCTCATATTTTAGAAGGACTACGAATTGCTTTAGATCATTTAGATGAAGTTATTGCGCTTATTCGTAGTTCACAAACAACAGATATTGCACGGGAAGGTTTAATGAATCAATTCTCGCTATCTGAAAAGCAAGCACAAGCTATATTAGATATGCGCTTGCAAAGATTAACAGGCTTAGAGCGTGAGAAGATAGAAGAGGAGTTTCAAAACCTCTTACAATTAATTGCAGAACTAGAAGAAATTTTGGCAAATGAAGAAAAAATCTTGCAAATTATTAGAGAAGAACTAGCAGAAGTGAAAGAAAGATTTAATGATGAGCGACGTACTGAAATTGCAACAGGTGGGTTCGATTCGATAGAAGATGAAGATTTAATTCCCCAGGAAAACATTGTTATTACCTTAACACACAATGGCTATATTAAACGTCTTCCAGCATCAACTTATCGCAGCCAAAAACGTGGAGGTCGTGGTATCCAAGGAATGGGGACAAATGAGGATGACTTTGTTGAGCATTTATTAACTACATCCACACACGATACAATTCTATATTTTACAAACAAAGGGAAAGTGTATCGTAAGAAGGGATATGAAATCCCTGAACTAGGTAGAACAGCAAAAGGTATTCCGATTATTAACTTATTAGAGATTGATAAGGATGAGGAGATAAATGCAATTATTCCTGTCACTGAATTTGGAGATGATATGTTCTTGTTCTTTACTACGAAACAAGGGATATCAAAACGCTCACCTTTGTCATCTTTCTCAAATATCCGTAACAATGGGTTAATTGCACTCAATTTAAAAGAAGATGACGAACTAATTTCTGTTAAGCTGACAGATGGAACGAAAAATATTATTATTGGTACCAAAAATGGTATCCTTATCCGTTTTATCGAGACAGATGTAAGATCCATGGGAAGAACTGCGACTGGTGTTAAAGGAATTGCGATAGAAGATGACGATGAAGTTGTTGGTATGGACATTTTAGAAGATGACTCAAATGTTCTCATTGTTACAAAAAAAGGTTATGGTAAGCGAACGCCAGCGATAGAATATCGCAGTCAAAGTCGTGGGGGGAAAGGTTTAAAAACTTGTAATATTACAGATAAGAATGGAACTGTTGTAGCGGTTAAAGCTGTGTCAGGCACTGAGGATATTATGATTATTACAGCTGGCGGAGTACTTATTCGCATGGATGTAGGTGACATATCACAGATGGGCCGAAACACTCAAGGTGTTAGACTTATTCGTCTTGATGAATCTGATGAAAATGAATTTGTAGCAACAGTTGCTAAAGTACAAAAAGAAGTTGAAGATGAATATGATGGAGAAGATGAAGAATTAAATGCTAATGAAGAATTAAATGTTAATGAGGAATAATGCTAAGGTTCACTTTAAGGTGTTTTGTAATTGAAGAAATCAAATATCTATACAACACTGTAGCTCGTTATAGCTCTTCCGTTTGTTAACATTGGTAATGCTAATGCTTCATCTACCTGAGCTAACTTTGTTAAAAGTTACAAAGTTTATGATAAAAGCCTTAATTAAAGAGGGTGACTGAAAAGATCTGACAGTACGCTTTATATGCTGTATATAGAGGTTTTTAACCTCAATTGTTTATACAAGATAGCGAAGTTGTAGAGTCAGATGCTTATTTTCGGTCACCCTTTCTATATATTTTTGGAAATTAAAAAGTAATAGGAGGGATATGCATGAAGGTATCCATTGATCAATTACAGGAAGGGTGTATTCTTTCTGATGATGTCAAGTCGATTTCAAATAGACCTATTATGGCAAAAGGTACGGTTTTAAATGAAGAATTATTAAACATTTTACATATTTTTTTAGTTGATGATGTGAAAGTCGAAACATCTCTAGTAAGTGGTGAATTATTTAAACCAACTAAGCGAAATGGGGAAAAGATAGAAGAGAAAGAAGAAAAATTCCAAACTTTTATTGATCACTATTTACAAGTAGTGCAGTATTATAAAAAAATGTTTATTAGCTGGCAAGCAGGTTCACCAGTTGATATTGGTGATATAAGAAAGCAACTACTACCATTGCTAGAAAGGTTCTTAGAAAATCCATCAGCTATTTTTGTGCTACTACGTCATAGTACAAAAGAAGATTATTTATATCATCATGGAGTAACCGTTAGTTTATTAGCTGGCTTTTTAGGTAAACAGTTACAATATAGCCAAGGAGATTGGATACAAATTGCATTAGCAGGCTTTTTATGTGACTGTGGTATGGCAAAGATAAATCCTAAAATACTTAAAAAACAATCTTCTCTAACTGAGGAAGAAAGATTAGAAATAAACAAACATCCTGAATACAGCTATAAAATGGTTGAAAAAATTGGCGTGCTAAAAAAAGGTGTTAAGGAAGCGGTTCTTCAGCATCATATTAGAGATGATGGAACAGGTTACCCTATAGGAATGCTCAAAGGAATACTGCACCCTTTTAGTAAAATAGTTGCAGTAGCAGATGTATATCATGCAATGACATCTGAACGTGAATATAAAGCGAAACAATCTCCATTTGTGGTCATGGATTTGATTATTCAAGATAGTTTTGGAAAATTAGATACGAATGTTGTACATGCGTTAACAAAAGTAGTTACGAATTATGCTAACGGTCAAAAGGTAAAGCTATCAAATGGCCATACAGGAAAAATAGTTTTTGTTGAAGAAAAAAACCCTACTCGACCGATGGTCAGTTTATTTAAAACTAATGAAATCATTCATTTAAAAGATTATAGAGACGTCTATATTGAAGAAATCGTGTAGAAGACTACTTTCGATTTAATGATGTTTCTTTAAATTAACAACTAATGTACATAGCTAGTATTTGAGCCAACATTACTAAACTTCATTTTTGTTATTGTTATTTATTAATTGGCTGCTTTGCATGATTATTGTTTTTTCGTACTAAGAAATCAATACATATACACTAAAGCTTCTAGGCATCTTTTCTTAGATAAACTCTTTTGGTTGTTGTAATTTTGTAAATATAACAATAAAACTTATGGAAAGAGCAATATGAATAGAAAGAGTTAGTTGTTTTATTATTATGAAAATTACTTACTACCTTGCGTTCATGCACTTTCCCTGCTATACTAATCAAGGTCAACAAGTTGTCAAAGAAAGTCGTGTTTTTTTTACGAAAAACAATTGACGAATGATAGATAACTATGTTAATATATAAAGGTCGCTTCAAAAGACGACATTAAAGTTCTTTGAAAACTAAACAAAACAAAAGCGTCAACGTTATTTTTTTTTGAACAAATGAGCAATCAAACTTTATTGGAGAGTTTGATCCTGGCTCAGGACGAACGCTGGCGGCGTGCCTAATACATGCAAGTCGAGCGAACCAAAGGGAGCTTGCTCCCGGAGGTTAGCGGCGGACGGGTGAGTAACACGTGGGCAACCTACCTGTAAGATTGGGATAACTTCGGGAAACCGGAGCTAATACCGAATAACAATAAGAACCACATGGTTCTTATTTGAAAGATGGCTTCGGCTATCACTTACGGATGGGCCCGCGGCGCATTAGCTAGTTGGTGAGGTAACGGCTCACCAAGGCGACGATGCGTAGCCGACCTGAGAGGGTGATCGGCCACACTGGGACTGAGACACGGCCCAGACTCCTACGGGAGGCAGCAGTAGGGAATCTTCCGCAATGGACGAAAGTCTGACGGAGCAACGCCGCGTGAGTGAAGAAGGTTTTCGGATCGTAAAACTCTGTTGTTAGGGAAGAACAAGTATCGTTCGAATAGGGCGGTACCTTGACGGTACCTAACCAGAAAGCCACGGCTAACTACGTGCCAGCAGCCGCGGTAATACGTAGGTGGCAAGCGTTGTCCGGAATTATTGGGCGTAAAGCGCGCGCAGGCGGTTCCTTAAGTCTGATGTGAAAGCCCACGGCTCAACCGTGGAGGGTCATTGGAAACTGGGGAACTTGAGTGCAGAAGAGGAGAGTGGAATTCCACGTGTAGCGGTGAAATGCGTAGAGATGTGGAGGAACACCAGTGGCGAAGGCGACTCTCTGGTCTGTAACTGACGCTGAGGTGCGAAAGCGTGGGGAGCGAACAGGATTAGATACCCTGGTAGTCCACGCCGTAAACGATGAGTGCTAAGTGTTAGAGGGTTTCCGCCCTTTAGTGCTGCAGCTAACGCATTAAGCACTCCGCCTGGGGAGTACGACCGCAAGGTTGAAACTCAAAGGAATTGACGGGGGCCCGCACAAGCGGTGGAGCATGTGGTTTAATTCGAAGCAACGCGAAGAACCTTACCAGGTCTTGACATCCTCTGCCAACCCTAGAGATAGGGCGTTCCCCTTCGGGGGACAGAGTGACAGGTGGTGCATGGTTGTCGTCAGCTCGTGTCGTGAGATGTTGGGTTAAGTCCCGCAACGAGCGCAACCCTTGATCTTAGTTGCCAGCATTAAGTTGGGCACTCTAAGGTGACTGCCGGTGACAAACCGGAGGAAGGTGGGGATGACGTCAAATCATCATGCCCCTTATGACCTGGGCTACACACGTGCTACAATGGATGGTACAAAGGGCAGCAAAACCGCGAGGTTAAGCGAATCCCATAAAACCATTCTCAGTTCGGATTGCAGGCTGCAACTCGCCTGCATGAAGCCGGAATCGCTAGTAATCGCGGATCAGCATGCCGCGGTGAATACGTTCCCGGGCCTTGTACACACCGCCCGTCACACCACGAGAGTTTGTAACACCCGAAGTCGGTGGGGTAACCGTAAGGAGCCAGCCGCCTAAGGTGGGACAGATGATTGGGGTGAAGTCGTAACAAGGTAGCCGTATCGGAAGGTGCGGCTGGATCACCTCCTTTCTAAGGAAATATGTGAAGCTAGACTTCATATAAAAAGACGCTTTTTGTTTTGTTTAGTTTTGAGAGATCTTTTGAATAACAACAAAGAATGATAGAAAACATAAGTACATAATAGTACTAAGATGTAGAAATCGATAAATTGGTGTATTGTTCTTTAGAATCTCCATAATCTATAAGAGGGCCTATAGCTCAGCTGGTTAGAGCGCACGCCTGATAAGCGTGAGGTCGATGGTTCGAGTCCATTTAGGCCCACCATTTTTATAAAAGCATATTCAAACTTAGGGGCCTTAGCTCAGCTGGGAGAGCGCCTGCCTTGCACGCAGGAGGTCAGCGGTTCGATCCCGCTAGGCTCCACCAAAACGATCATGTTCCTTGA